>NZ_CP081294.1:0-2832199 GCF_019711315.1 Qipengyuania gelatinilytica
TGGTGACCCGTACGGGAATCGAACCCGTGTTTCAGCCGTGAAAGGGCCGCGTCCTAACCGCTAGACGAACGGGCCACGGGCCCTTGGGGGCTCGGTGGCGTGGCGGCGCAATTAGGCGTGGTCGCCGGAAGCGTCAACCCTCAATTCGGCAAGTTTGCGATCAATCTGCAAATGCAGCGTCTTCAAGGTGCAGTTCGGCCTGCGGACGGCTGCCCCAGTCGTCGATCTTCACACGGCCTGCCAGCCACAGCCTGCGCCCGCGCGATCCATGCAGCAAAGCCTGCCCCATGTCGCTGTCCGCAGCGCGGAAGGCGATTCCCTTGAAGCTCTTGCCATCGTCCCCGCTGGCAATCAGCCGGACGTGGTCGGTGCCGACGATATCGCACTTCACCAGCCTGACGGGACCGACTGCAACGCGCGGTCCCGGCCAACCCATTCCATAGGGGCCGCCCCGTTCGAGCGCATCGACCAGCGCGGGGGTAAGCCCGCCTGGCGCAACTGCGAGGTCGAGCAGCATCTCGCGATTGGCGTCTGCGCGAGAAACCGCTGCTTCGAGATGCGTATCGAGCCAGTCGGCAAAATCCTCGAGGCGCGATTCTTCGACTGTCAGGCCTGCAGCCATCGCGTGGCCGCCGCCTTTGACGAGTAGGCCTTCCTCGCGAGCTCGGATGATCGCAGCACCGAGGTCGACACCGGCGATCGAGCGGCCCGAACCCTTTCCTTCGCCGGTCTCGTCGAGCGCAATGACGAGAGACGGTTTGCCGGTCTTTTCCTTGATCCGTCCGGCGACGATACCGATTACGCCCGGATGCCAACCGCGCGCCGCCACCACGTGGACTGCACGGTTGTGCTGGCCGGCCAGCTGCTCTTCCGCCGCTTGCTGCACCTCGGCCTCGATAGCCCGGCGTTCCTCGTTGAGAGCGGACAATTGCGCAGCGATCTCGCGCGCTTCCTCTGCATCCTCGGTGGTCAGCAGGCGGACGCCGAGCGTCGATTCGCCGACCCGGCCACCGGCATTGATCCGCGGACCAAGCGCAAAGCCGAGGTCCGAACAGATCGGTGCCCGCTTCAGGCGGCTGGCGTCGATAAGGGCAGACATGCCGATATTGTCCCGCCGGCCCATGACCTTGAGACCCTGCGCCACGAATGCGCGGTTGAGACCGTGCAGGGCCGCCACATCGGCCACGGTGCCCAGGGCGACAATGTCCAGCAGCGCAAACAGGTCGGGCTCCTTGCGGTCCTCGAAGAACCCTCGCGCACGCAAGGTGCGAACAAGCGCAATCGCCAACAGGAAGGCCACGCCGACTGCCGCAAGATGCCCGTGCGCCGCAGCGAGGTCGTTCTCGTCGAGGCGGTTGGGATTGACCAGTGCCGCTGCCCTTGGAAGCTCCGGTGAGCACTTGTGGTGATCGACCACGATCACATCGATCCCGGCGTCGCTCGCCATCGCGAGCGCCTCGTGCGCCATCGCGCCGCAGTCGACGGTCACGATCAGGCTCGACCCGCTCTCGCCAAGCTTGACCAACGCCTCTCCCGACGGGCCGTAGCCTTCGAGAAGGCGGTCGGGAATGTAGTAGTCGGCATCCACGCCAAGCTCTCGCAGAAGGCGGATCAGCAACGCGGAACTGGTGGCACCATCGACGTCGTAATCGCCGTAGATCGTGATCTTTTCCCGGCTCAGGATCGCCTGGGCGATACGATCTGCCGCGGTCTCCATATCGTTGAACTCGGACGGGTCGGGCAGGAATTCGCGCAAGGTCGGCGTGAGGTGGCGCGGCACATCCTCGGCAGCGACACCGCGCGCCAACAGCAGCTGGCGGACGATGGCCTCGTCGTCGCCCACGTGGCCCTGACCAAGGTCCATATTGCCGCCCCGCCAGCGCCATGCGCGTCCGGTAAGCGACTGCGATACGCCATAGACGTGAGGAAGTGCGGTTGTGGCCATGCGTTCTTTCTACAGCGCGCAAGGGCGGTGCGACAAGCGCGGCGACGTTGACAATCGACAGCCGCTTGCGATGAGTACCGCGTCATGACCGAGCTCCCCCTCCTGATTGCCTGGCACAGCCGCACCGGAACGAGCGAGGCACTCGCCAGGGCCGCTCTGGAAGGCGCCGGCGACCTTGCAGAGATGATCGAGGCAAGCGAAGTACGGGAGGAGCACATGCTCGCGGCCCGTGGATACCTGTTCGCTTGTCCGGAAAACCTCGCCACCATGAGCGGGATGATGAAAGAGATGTTCGACCGGCTCTATTACCCCGTCCTCGGGAAGATCGAGGGCCGTGCCTATGCGACGATCATCGCGGCCGGTTCGGACGGGGAGGGGGCGCAGCGCCAGCTGGATCGGATCGCAACCGGATGGCGGCTGAAGCGTGTGGCGGATCCCATGATCGTGAATACCGACGCGCAAACGCCGGAGCGGATTCTGGCTCCGAAGACCGTTTCGCAATCCGATCTGCAGCTTGCCAGAGACATTGGGGAAGGGCTCGCCCAAGGGCTTGATGCCGGAATTTTCTAGGTTTTCTCGTCCGAAACGGTTCAATAGCCGTCAAGCAGACTCGACGAAGTGGCCGCAACCCGTCAAGCAGGGACGGGAAGGGGACTGCTTGGATGGGTAGGGACGTACCATCTGATTTTGCAGAAAGGCGCGCGTCGCAGGATTTGCCTCCGGGCATCTTCCTGCTCTTTGCGTCGGATATGCGGCCTAAACGGCTCGATGTATTGAACGCCATTGAGGATTCTCAATCGGCGTCGATCTCGCACGACCCCTTGATGATCCCTATCGATCGAGAACCCAAGGGGGATCGTGGCGCAACCGCTCATGCAGGAGACTGGGTCGAAATCTTGCAGTGGGGGATGACGTTCGACCTGCTCGGCATCGCTCCCGGGCCGGGGGTAGGTTTGCCCGATATCGGGTATCGTTTCGGCTGCGCGGTGAATGTCCCGGATAGTCATACGGGCGCAATGGCGCTTGTGCCTGGGCCTCATCTTATCGACGGGGCCAACAGTCTCCCGATCGTCCGAGCAATGCTCGACCTCGCATCGCACCTTGCCCAGACATTGCCACAGGTAGAAGCAGTTTGCTGGTCGCCTGCCCGCAGCGCCATCGGGGCACCGCTTTTTGCTCGCACGGTTGCCGCGTGGCTTTCGGGCGGACCATTTCCCGCGCTGGGACTTGCCGGCTTTGCGCAACAGCAAGGTGGCCGGCTGGTCAGCGAAGGGCTGTCCTATTTCGTCGGCCAGGAATTGTCTCTCACACCCGAGCTTGCCGCCAATCCGGTGGCAGCAACGCAGCTGGGGGCACGGCTGGTTCACGAAATCGTGGGCACAGGCCGGGTCGAGGATGCACGAAGTTTCGTCACCGATACCGGCATCTCGCTCATGCTGACCCCGCTTGATGATGGCGTCACCCTCGAGGTTTCGCTGATGTAGGCGGACACTGGGTTGGAGGGGCGCTCGATTAAGCTATCCGGCCGCACGAGGCTGGCGTTTCGCGCGGTCAATCGCCGCGGCGCACCGGGCCATGTTCCGGGCCTCCAGCGCCATCACCTGTTACCCTGTCAGCTTCTCGCACAGGGGTGCTTCGGCAAGATGTTCGATGCGATCGGGCGGCTTCACATCGGTTTCGACGACTTCCGCGCCAACGGGATGCTGCTTCCGGCGCAGGAAGATGCTGCATTGCGCATGGCTCTGCCGATGCATCGCGGGCCGCACCGTGACTATAACGATATGGTCATCGAACGCGTCGGGCATATCGAGAGCTGCTGGTCGCGAAAGCGCGCAAGCGATCCGAAGATGGCACGCGAACACGCGCTGATGCGGCTCGGCCTGTTACAGGCGGCGCTGCGCAAACGGTTGCTCGACGGGGCGAGGCCCTTCTTGCTCAACCGGCGCGATCCAAGCGCGAGCAAGCCCGATTTCACCGAGCTCGATGCGCTTGCAGAACAGCTATGGCATGCGACCTAGGCGGTAGCCTTCGCCAGCGCTTCCTTGGCGGCGATGTATTCGTTCTCGAGACGCGCAACCATGTCCGCGACCGGCCCGACGCTCTTGACGGTGCCGATACCCTGGCCCGAACCCCAGATGTCTTTCCAAGCCTTGGCCTTGGTGTTGCCGCCGCTCCCGAAATTCATCTTGCTCGGATCGCTTTGCGGCAGGTTTTCCGGGTCGAGGCCGGCGTTCTCAATGCTGGAACGCAGGTAATTGCCGTGCACCCCGGTGAAGAGGTTCGAATAGACGATCCCGTCGGCGCTGCCCTCGACGATGCCCTGCTTGTAGCCTTCGACAGCATTGGCTTCCTCGGTCGCGATCCATGGCGACCCGATATAGGCGAAATCCGCGCCAAGCGCCTGTGCCGCGAGGATCGAACGGCCATGCGCGATCGAGCCCGACAGCGCGACCAGTCCGTCGAACCATTCACGGATTTCCTGCATCAGCGCAAAGGGGCTGAGCGTGCCGGCATGGCCTCCGGCGCCCGCAGCAACGGGAATAAGGCCGTCGGCACCCTTTTCGATCGCCTTGTGCGCGAAGCGGTTGTTGATCACGTCATGCATGGTGATCCCACCCCAGCCGCGCACGGCGTTGAAGATTTCCTCACGCGCGCCGAGCGAGGTGATGACCAGCGGCACCTGCCACTTGGCGCAAGTCGCCATGTCGGCTTCGATCCGGTCGTTCGACCGGTGCACGATCTGGTTGACTGCGAAGGGCGCTGCCGGACTGTCGGGATTGTCGCGGTTATGCGTGGCCAGTTCCTCGGTGATCCGGTGGAGCCACTCGTCGAGTTCACTCTGCGGTCGGGCATTGAGGGCAGGGAAGCTGCCGACGATACCTGCCTTGCACTGCGCGATGACCAGTTCCGGTCCCGAAACGATGAAAAGGGGCGATCCGATGACGGGGATGCGCAGCTTGTCGAAGGGGGCGGGCAGGGTCATGGGCAGGCGGCTCCTCTCAGAATGTTGGCGGGTGCGTATGGCGCGCAAGCGGACTTGTCGAGAGTGACGTTACGTAAACGTCAGCCTGCGGGGAGCACGTGTTCGATCCCGTAAACCCGCGCTGCGGTGCCGGCGAACAGCGCATGCTTCTCGTCTGCCGAATGCCCCTGCGCCAGGCGCTTGAAGGTGTTCCAGAGAACTTCGTAGCTCGCGCCCCAGCGGTCGACCGGGTAGTTCGATTCGAACATCGCGCGATCCGGACCGAAGCTTTCGATGCAGGTTTCGATATAGGGGCGCCACAGGCCTGCCAGGTGCTCCGAGGTATGGCCCGTCATCGGACCGTCTTCGGGCAGGCCGCAGAATGCCATCGCCAAGCCGCCCAGCTTCAAGTGCACGTTGTCGCATTCGGCCAGGGCATGGATCGAACGTCGCCAGCGATCGAAGTTCTCGTGCAGTTTTCCACGATAGCAGGCGATATTCAGTGGCGTTCCGCAATGGTCGAGAACGATGGTCTGGTCGGGAAAGGCCTTGGCGAGATCGAGCACATCGCCAAGCTGCGGTTCGAGCAGCCAGGCATCGAAGGTCAGGCCATGCTTGGCATAGGCCGCGAAGCCTGCGCGGAATGCGTCGGACAGGTAGAGGCCTTCGGGGGCATGGAACGGAGGGCCGAGCACTTCGGGATCGGCGTCCCACGCGGCCGCATGGCGGATACCGCGAAAACGGCCATTGCCCGCGGCAACCAGCGCCTCGATCACCGGATGGACCTTGTCGCCCAGCGTGAGGTCGGCGTGGCCCACGATCCCTGCACAGGGTCGATAATCGCCATAGAGCCCGCTAGCGCCCTGGGCGGCGACGCCGTTCACGAACTCGACTTCACCGACGCTCTTCATGTCGTCGCCGCGGCTGGCATCGTAGAAGGCGCCGCATTCCATGAAGACGGTGCCGACGATGTTGTGGCCGCCCTCCAGCCCGCCGCGCGTGTCCTGTTGCAGCTCGTCGAAGGTGTAATAGGCGGCTCCGGCGATCGCTTCGATGAAGTCGTGACGCGGTTCGGGAAAGGCGGGGATCAATGGGCGCAGGTCCCAAAGATGGTGATGCGGATCGATGATCGGCAGGTCGGGCTCGAGTATCGTTTCGCTCATCTTCTCGTCTCCCCATTGTCGGTGCGGGTCGCGGTTGGGTCCGCCCCTGCAATCTCCCTACAGCTTGGAACACATGGAACACGGTTCATGCAAGGAAAACGCGTCTTCCCCGGCGCTGCGCTCTTGCGATGAATGATGGTCGGGAATGCTTGCGCGGTCAGGGCTTGGCATTACTGTGCCGCAAGGGAGGTAGGGAATGGGATTGAGGGGTAAGCTCGGGATTGCCGCGGCAGGTCTTGCGGGATTCCTGATCATTGCGGGCAACACGCAGGCGTTGCGCGCGACGGAATATGCGACAGGTCTCGAAGCTTTCATCGGCGAACGCGTCACTACCGAACAGCGCCGGACTGCGGCAGTTCGGATCATGTCGGAACTGGCCGAGGCCGGGATCGAGGCGAGGCTGCAGTCCTATGACACCGGCAATACGAACTGGGCTCTCGACCTCGTCCTGCCGCCGGTTTTGGGTGCCAATGTCGCCGTAGAGATCCCCTCGACCGAGCCGAGCGAGCAGACCATCGTCATCGGCGCGCACTACGACACCGTAAAGGGCAGTCCCGGGGCAGACGATAACGCCAGCGGCACCTATGCTGTCATCGAGCTGGCGAAGCGCGTGTCGGAAATGCCCATGCGGCGCATGAACGTGGTCTTCGTCTGGTTCGACCAGGAAGAAATCGGGCTGGTCGGCAGCAAGATCTTCGCTGCGAACTGGAAGGCGAGCGGGCTTGCGCTGCACTCCATGCACAATATCGACATGATCGGTTTCGACGGAAACGGTGACGGGCGTTTCGACCTCGATGTGCCCGAAGGAGAGCTTGCCGAAATCTATCTCGAGGAGGCGGAGGCGCTCGGCATTCCGATCGCCCGCGATACCTTCAATAGCTCCGATCACGCGAGCTTCCGCAAATTCGGATTCCGTGCCGTCTGCCTGTCGGAAGATTTCTCTCACAAGGACATCAATCCCACCTACCATCGCCGCGGCGACAAGACGATCGACCGCGAATATATGCAAAGCGGCATCGACCTCGTTGCGGCCGTCATGAAGCGCCTGCTTGAACAGTGAAGGTGGCGTGGGGAATTCTTGTCCTCAGCCTCCTGCTGTGGGTGTGGCGCGCGGCTGAAGTCGCCTTGCTCGACAGTTTCGCTCCAGCCGCTTTCCTGGCGGTCGGCCTGGCGTTGATAGGTTGGGGCATCTTAAAGAAGGGAGACGCGTGGCCGAGGGTGTTGAGGGTCTGGGGACTCCTCATCTGCTTGATCGGCCTTGCAAGGTTCGCGCTCGCGATTGCCCTCCACTGGGGACCGCCGGTCTCCCAGCACGCTATCGAGGTCCTTACGGTCCCGTATTTCGCCGCGAGCGCATTCTACCTGCTGGGCGGTGTGTGGCTGATGATCCGGCCGCCTTTGCTGGCCGAGCGGGAGGGCGCCAGGTCAGTCGTCTGACGAGCTCTTTCCGCCACCTGCGCTGAGGATTTTCTCGATCTTTTCAAGCGGGATTCCCAGCCCCTCGGTATTGACCGACAGGAAGATGCGCCCGCGCGCGATCTCGCGTTCATAGAGCGTGGCCGATACGCCATCCACGTCGGCGTCGGTGAGCATTTTCGCGATGGCGCCGCCGGTCGCGCCGATGACGCTGCTGACCGCCGCCACCGAAGGAATTGCCTGCGCGGCCATGGCGCCCGCTACCGCTACCGGGCCGACACCGGGGATGGCGAGGATCGCAACACCCAGCACCGCGCCTGCAAGACCGGCACCGGCCACAGCGCCTGCAATACCGCCTGGCCCGTGGCCCTCGATCGGTTCGTATTTCTCGGCGAGGTATTCGCTGGCGCGCCAGACCATCGAGATCGCTTCTTCGGGCACGCCCTCGATCGTCAGCTTCCCGACAGCCTTGCGGGCGGTTTCCTGCTTCTCGAACACCGCCGTTGCGACATGTTCGCGTGAACGGTTCATCTCGTCGACGGCTTGCTGGAATGTCTGCGCAAATCGGGCGCGCTCACGTTCGCTGCGGAAGGTGGCGCGAAGGCCGGCAGAGCGGTGCAGCTTCTTCACGCTTGGCGTCTTGACCGGACCGAACAGCGTCCTCAGCAGCATTTCGACGGTCGTCCGGCGAAGCGCCTGGTCGGTCCCGCGATTGATCCATTCGAGCGAAACCGGGCGAGGATGAGCATCGTCGAGGTAGTAAAGAGCCGGGAGCTCTTCCGCCTTCACGACGTAGCCGTGCGTAATTTCCCCTGCTTCGCCCATTCCGTACGGTTACCGCAAAAGCAACTAATTGACAAAACCTGATTAGTTCACTTCTCTTTTCGCTACGGAAAGGCCCTTTTTCTGGCGTTTCTTGAAAGTTGGTCGGCACTGAGGCCCGAACATCGCCTCGCCAAGCTTGTACTCAGGCGACAGCGGAGTTCGCAGCGCTCAGCACGGCGCGAACGCTTGCGGTCGCCACGTCCTCGTCGATTCCCACACCCCAGATGGTCCGGCCTTCCGGTGTCCGGCATTCGAGATAGGCGGCTGCGCGGCTATCGCGGCCTGTGGTCAGCGCGTGCTCGGTGTAATCGACGATTTCCAGAGCGAGGCCGAAGCTTTCCTCGATGGTGGACAGGACGCTGGAGATCAGGCCGTTGCCGCGTCCCGAGACGCTCTGTTCCTGTCCGTTAACGGCAATCGTACCGCTGAAGAGGCGTGTGCCGTCCGTGGCGCGGCGCTCCTCGTAATCGACCAGCTGGAAATGCTTTTCCTCGGTCTGGACGTGATAGGCGGACTTGAACGCGTCCCAGATGTCTGCAGCGCCGAGTTCGCGGCCAAGCCGGTCTGCCATGCGCTGGACGTGGGGTGAGAAATCGGCCTGCATCTTCTTGGGCAGCTTGAGGCCCTGGTCCTGCTCCAGCACCCAGGCAAAGCCGCCCTTGCCGGATTGCGAGTTCACACGGATGACGGCCTCGTAGCTGCGGCCGAGATCGGCGGGGTCGATCGGCAGGTAAGGCACGCGCCAGTGCGGGTCGTTCTGGACCTCGTGCGCGGCGAAGCCTTTCTTGATCGCGTCCTGGTGGCTGCCGGAAAAGGCCGTGTAGACCAGCTCGCCGCCATAGGGATGGCGCTGGTGGACGGGCAGTTCGTTGCAGTATTCGACCGTCTCGATCACGCGGTCGATGTCGGAGAAGTCGAGCTTCGGGTCGACGCCCTGCGTGTACATGTTCAATGCCATGGTCACGAGGCAGCAATTGCCCGTGCGCTCGCCATTGCCGAACAGGCAGCCCTCCACACGGTCGGCGCCGGCCATCAGCGCAAGCTCGGCTGCCGCTACACCTGTACCGCGGTCGTTATGGGTGTGCAGGCTAATCACCGCGCTATCGCGGTTGGGCAGGTTGCGGATGAAATATTCGACCTGGTCGGCGTAGATATTGGGCGTTGCCGCCTCGACGGTCGCAGGCAGGTTGAAGATGATCGGGTGCTCGGGCGTGGGCGCAAGCACTTCCATCACAGCTTCGCAAACCTCGAGGCTGAAATCGAGTTCGGCGGTCGAGAAGGTCTCTGGCGAATATTCGAAATGCCAGTCGGTATCGGGCTGTTTCGCCGCCTCGTCTCGCATCACCTTGGCGCCGTGGACCGCGATGTCGCGGACCTGGTCCTTGGTCATGCCGAAGACGACCTCGCGCCATGCGGGGCTGACGGCGTTGTAGAGATGGACGATGGCTGCGCGCGCGCCGGTGAGGCTGGCAAAGCTGGTGCGGATCAGGTCTTCGCGGCTTTGCGTGAGAACCTGCACCATCACATCGTCGGGAATGCGGCCCGACTTCACGAGGCCGGAGATGAAATCGAACTCGGTCGCGCCTGCGCTGGGGAAGCCGACCTCGATCTCTTTAACGCCGACTTCGACAAGCAGGTCGAAGAAGCGGTTCTTCTTGTGTGCGTCCATCGGGTCGACGATCGCCTGGTTGCCATCGCGCAAGTCGGTAGACAGCCAGCGGGGCGGGGCGGTGATCGTGCGCGAAGGCCATTGCCGGTCGGTCAGCGGGACCTGCGGGAAGGGCGAATATTTGACGCTCGGGTCGGTGAGCATGGGCATTTCGGGAGTACTCGTATCGGTGGCTGCTTTCAGGTCGGTCGGCCCTTGGGTGCGCGGCGCACCTTCATTGGCACGCCAAGGTCACGCCCAAGGGCGGGTAAGTCGCAGAATTAGTCCGATGCGGGTCATGCCATGCTGCATTGCGCAATCTTGCGGCAAGTTCAAGCGTGAGTTTGCATAATTACCGAAAGCGCAGCCGCTCGCGGTTCAATTGTTGCACGTTGGTGACGCCCATCAGGCGCATGGCCCGCTCGATCTCTTCCTTGAGGATGGTGAGCGCCCTCTCGACGCCGTCCTGGCCTGCAGCGGCAAGTGCGTAGAGATAGAGCCGTCCGCCCGAAGCTGCCGTGGCGCCCATGGCGAGGCTTTTCATCACATGCGTCCCGCGCCGCACGCCGCCGTCGAGGATGATCTCGATCTCTCCGCCGACGGCATCGACGATTTCCTTCAGCTGGTCGAAGGGAGCGCGGCTGCCATCGAGCTGCCTGCCGCCATGGTTCGAAATCCAGATCGCATCGGCTCCGATATCCACCGCGCGCCGGGCATCGGCGACGCTCATCACGCCCTTCAAGGCGAATGTCCCGCCCCAGTCCTGACGGATGCGAGCGGCGGTATCCCAGTCCATGCCGGTGTCGAGCATGGTGTTGAAATATTCCTGGATGCTCACCGCCTTGCCGGAGCCTTCGGCCACGTAGCTGTCGAGATTGGGCAGGCGGAATTTTGGCCCGAAGACATAGTCCAGCGTCCAGCGCGGCCTCGTCGCGTAGCTCCATAGCGAGCTGGCGGAAAAACGCGGCGGGGTGGTGAAGCCTGAACGCAGGCACCGCTCGCGCTTGCCCGAAACGATCGTGTCGACGGTCAGCGCCAGTGCGTCGAAATCGGCCGCCTTGCAGCGCTCGATCATGCTGGCGTTCAGCCCCTTGTCCTTGTGAACGTAGAGCTGGAACAGCTTGGGCGCGCTGGTGAGCGCTGCGATCTCCTCGATCGAATGGGTGGCGAGGCTGGAAATGCCGAACCATACGCCGAACTTCTCTGCCGCCCTCGCAACCGCCCGCTCGCCATCGCGGTGGAAGGCGCGTTGCAGCGCAGTCGGGCTGAGCATCAGGGGAAGCTCGCTCCGGCAGCCCATGATCGTGCAGCTCGTGTCGATGGTTTCCACGCCCGCGAGCACATCGGGCACGAGGTCCACATCGTCGAAGGCCGAAGTGTTGCGCGCCTTGGTCAGCTCGTCATCGGCAGCGCCGTCGATATAGTCGAATACCGGCCACGGCAGCCGCGCTTTTGCGAGCCGGCGGAAGTCATCGATATTATGGCAGTCGGAAACCCTCATGGCCCCGTTGTACCGAATATCGCGTTGAGCTCATCCATCGAATATCTTTGCGCGATATTGCTTCGTGCACCCGTCTCTTGCTTGAACCGCGTGTAGCGAGGGTCGACTTCGAGACAGCCTTCGCCGCACAGCATCTCGGTTGCCTCTTTCTCCCATTGGTTATGCCAGATCCGGCCGCCCGGTGTGCCGACGAAACCGTCGATACGCGCATCGATGTCGGTCGCAAGATCGACGCTGGACGGGATTTCGGACGCATATTGCGTGTCGAACCCGCCATGCGAGTGGAAGCTGGCGACGACATGGTAGCCTAGTGGCACACCCCAGTCGAAAGCACACTCGGCGCGCTCTCCGGGATAGATGGTGGAGGTCTGGAGATTGCCTTCTTCGTCTTCGAAAATGACGCCGCAATATTCCTGGCTATTGGCCAGTGACCGGCCCTGGATGTCCGACAGCGTCTTCTTCGCATAGTCGGTCAGGACGGAGAGACTTACCACCCGTTCGCGGGGCGGGGCGCGCTCTTTCGTCAACAGGTTGAACATCACCACCAGGAAGGCGGCGCCGCACAAAGCGTAGAGCAGCTTGTTGCGATCCATTTGCCCCGTCATGCGCGAAGACATGAAGTGCCTAGGTGCGCTTGTCGACTGCCTTTTTGGTTTACCGGGTGATGTCCCGGTATTCTTCGGGCGTGAGCTTTCGAGGGACCGCAATCGGTGCGGAAGTTTCCGCATCGAACAGTGGGTAGCGCTTTCTTGCCCCCGATAGCTTGTCGGCAAAAAGCCGGACCACCACCCGCCGTATCATGGTGAAGGCCGAAACCGGCGGGGTGACGACGTTGGGTCCCGTTGCGAATTGCGCGAAAACGCTTCCGCGCGGTGGCCCCAAGACGCGATTCCGCTCGTTCGGATCGATCGAGGCGGTGATCATGCTGAGGAAGGGCCAGCGGCCGTTGTCCATGGTGTTGAACAGCGGCGTTCGACAATCCTTGCAGAACCAACGAAGGGTCTGCTTTCCTGCCAGATTGACAGAGGCGAGGTGATCGAGACCGCGCTCTATCGAGAGATTGCCGACGCGGGTCTGGTAAACCGAAGCTCCACCCGCCTCGTCGAGAGTGTCCTCGCGCTCCAGATAGCGTGCCAGGCCCCGGCAATCCTTGCAGTAGCAGGTGTAGCGGTCACCCTTCGACGGGCCGACGTTGCGCAATTCGCCCGAGACCGCGCCGCATCGGCATTCAAATTCCAGATTGTCGGTCGCGCCCATCTTCGCATCCTCTCCCAAAGACTGGTCGGATGGGCGCGAACCTAGCTCAGTTCTTGTCCTTGTCGACCAGCTTGTTGGCGCCGATCCAGGGCATCATCGCGCGAAGCTGCGCGCCGGTCTTCTCGATCGGGTGAGCGGCTGCGGCCTTGCGGCTGGCTTTGAGTTCGGGCTGGCCCGCCTGGTTGTCGAGCACGAAGTCCTTCACGAAGCGGCCCGACTGGATGTCCTTCAAGACGCGACCCATCTCGGCCTTGGTCTCTTCGGTGATGATGCGCGGGCCGGTCTTGATGTCGCCGTATTCGGCGGTGTTCGAGATCGAATAGCGCATGTTCGCGATGCCGCCTTCATAGAGCAGGTCGACGATCAGCTTGGTTTCGTGGAGGCATTCGAAGTAAGCCATTTCGGGCGCGTATCCGGCCTCGACCAGCGTTTCGAAGCCAGCCTGGATGAGGTGGGTGATGCCGCCGCACAGCACCGCCTGTTCGCCGAAGAGGTCGGTTTCGCACTCTTCCTTGAAATCGGTTTCGATGATGCCCGAACGGCCGCCACCGACAGCGCTGGCATAGGACAGGGCGAGCTGCTTGGCGAAACCGTTGCCGCCTGACTGGTTGCTCTCCTGATGGACCGCGATGAGGCAGGGCACGCCGCCGCCCTTGATGTATTCGCCGCGCACGGTGTGGCCCGGCCCCTTGGGCGCGATCATGATGACGTCGACATCTGCGGGCGGGTCGATGAGGCCGAAATGGATGTTGAGGCCGTGCGCAAAGGCGAGGGCGGTGCCGGGGCGCATCTTGCCCGCGACCTCATCGGCGTAAATCGCCGCCTGATGCTCGTCGGGGGCGAGGATCATGAGGACGTCTGCCCACTCGGCAGCTTCGGCCACAGTCTTCACCGTGAAGCCCGCGCCTTCCGCTTTCTTCGCCGTGGCCGAGCCTTCGCGCAGCGCGATGACGACCTCGCCGACCCCGCTGTCGCGCAGGTTCTGGGCGTGGGCGTGGCCCTGGCTGCCATAGCCGACGATCGCGACCTTCTTGTCCTTGATCAGCTGTTGGTCGCAATCGGCATCGTAATAGACTTGCATTGGTATCCTCGTTCGTCGTCCCGGCGGTCTGGGGAGTAGTTGCGTTATTCGGGCGTTGGAGTTTCATCCCCCCTCGAAGGGAGATATCCACGTGATGATCGCTTCGAGCTGGGCGGTGCGGTGCTCGATGATTTCCTTCTGGCATTGCGGTTTTGCCATGACACGGTGCATCGATCCGAAGCCATTGCCGTCGTAGAAGTCGCAGGCCGATTCCTTGAAGGTAATCCAGGCGCGCTGCTCAGCGAGAAGCTTCGCCTTTGCGCCGGGAAAATCATCTTCCGTGAGCATAGCGTACACTTCACGCCAGCGAGCGTTGAGGACCCGGTCTGCCCCTTCGACCGCTGCCCAATAGCAGTCCGCGATCTGTGGGTCGGTGACAGCCGTCTCAGCGCATTGTTCGAATGCCAGCTCATAGGCCGGTTGCGGAACAGGAGCCGCCGCCGCTGCTGTTGCAATAAGTAATTCAATCACCGCCATGTTTAGTCACCTTGAGGTCCACGCATCATTCCTACGATGCCTGAACGTCCGACTTCCACAAGACCCAATTCACGCATCAGGGCGATGAAGCTGTCCACCTTGTCGGGCGAGCCGGTGAGCTCGAACACGAAGCTTTCGGTGGTCGTATCGACGACATTGGCGCGGAACAGTTCGGCGATGCGCAGCGCCTCGACGCGCGCGTCCCCTTTCCCCGCGACCTTCACCAGCGCCAGCTCGCGCTCGACATGCGCGCCGCTTTCGGTGAGGTCGATGACGCGGTGGACCGGCACCAGCCGTTCCAGCTGGGCGCGGATCTGGTCGATGACCGGCTCCGGCCCGCGCGTTACCACGGTGATGCGGCTGATGGCGTGGTCCTCGGAAATATCGGCCACGGTCAGGCTGTCGATATTGTAACCGCGCGCGGTGAAGAGGCCGGATATCTTCGCAAGGATACCCGCCTCGTTGTCGACGATCACATTGAGGACGTGCCGCTCGCTGGATTGCTGGGCGATCTTCATTCGCCGCGATCCTGCCAGACGGGCGCGAACATACGTCCCTTGCCGTCATATTCGTCTACGAATTGGCGACCACGGCGCACGGCCTCGAAATTCTCGGTCTGGCGATGGAGGTCGAGACCTTCGTCGATCAGGATCCACGTGCCATCGGCCTGCTTCTGGGCAACGTCGACGCCGAGAAATCGCTGGCCGCTTTCCTCGATCCAGTCGAGCACGCGGTCGGCATCGCTGCGCTGGTACCAGCTGCGACGTTCTGCCTTGGCCGCGAGATCAGCGGGAAGTTCTTTCGAGATAACCATCACACCAGTGCCTTTGCTTCGTCGTCCATCGTGCCGCTGACCTTGTCGCCGTAGAGCAGCATTTCGGTATGCGCCGCGCCGCTGGGGATCATCGGGAAGCAGTTTGCGTCTTTCGCCACCTGGCAATCCACCATCACCGGGCCGTCATGGGCCAGCATGGCTTCGATGCCTGCGTCGAGCTGGCTCTCATCCTCGATACGGATGCCCTTCCAGCCATATGCTTCGGCCAGTTTCACGAAGTCGGGCAGGCTGTCCGAATAGCTGTTCGAATAGCGGCTCTCATAGGTCAGTTCCTGCCACTGGCGGACCATGCCCATATATTCGTTGTTGAGGATGAAGACCTTCACCGGCAAGCGGAACTGGCTCGCCGTGCCGAGTTCCTGGATGTTCATCTGGATGCTCGCCTCGCCCGCAATGTCGATGACGAGGCTGTCCGGATTGCCCAGCTGCGCCCCGATGGCGGCAGGCAGGCCGTAACCCATCGTGCCGAGGCCGCCACTCGTGAGCCACTTGTTCGGGCCCATGAAGCCGAAATATTGCGCCGCCCACATCTGGTGCTGACCGACTTCGGTGGTGATGATCGGGTCGCGGTCTTTTGTCAGCGCGAAGAGGCGCTCGATGCTCTTCTGCGGCATGATCGCATCCTTGCGGTCGGGATAAGCGAGGCAATCGCGGGCCTTCCAGCCAAGGATGCGCGCTTTCCATTCCGAGAGGTCGCGGCCCTTGCGGCTGCTCAAGCCCTCGAGAAGCTGTTCGAGCACGTGGCCGCAGTCGCCCACGATGCCGAGGTCGACCGGCACAATCTTGTTGATCTGTGCGCGGTCGATGTCGATGTGGATTTTCTTCGCTTGCGGCGCGAAGGCATCGAGGCGGCCGGTGACACGGTCATCGAAGCGCGAGCCGATGGCGACGATCAGATCGGCGCGGTTCATCGCCATATTGGCTTCATAGGTCCCGTGCATGCCCAGCATGCCGAGCCAGTCGGGATGGCTTGCCGGAAAGGCGCCGAGGCCCATGAGCGTGCTGGTCACCGGCGCGCCTGTGGCATGCTGCAACTTGCGCAGCAGATCGGAGGCGCGCGGTCCCGCGTTGATCACACCGCCGCCGGTATAGAAGACCGGACGTTCCGCTGCAGCCAGCATTTCGACCGCTTCGGCAATCTCGTCTGCTGCGCCGACCATGCGCGGCTGGTAGCGGTGCGAGGGAAGGGGCGCCTCGTCCTGCTCGCTCCATTCGGCGAGCGCGATCTGCACGTCCTTGGGGATGTCGACGACCACGGGGCCGGGGCGACCCGTCGTCGCGATACGGAAGGCTTCCTCGATCGTAGCGCGCAGCCGCTCGGGGTCCTTCACGAGGTAATTGTGTTTCGAGCAGTGGCGGGTGAGGCCGACTGTATCGGCTTCCTGGAAGGCATCGGTGCCGATGAGGCCCGTGGCAACCTGTCCGGTGATGACCACCATGGGGATCGAGTCCATGTAGGCATCGGCAATGCCGGTCACCGCATTGGTGGCACCGGGGCCGCTGGTGACGAGCACGACGCCGGGTTTGCCGGTCGAGCGGGCATAGCCTTCCGCCGCATGCGCAGCGCCTGCTTCATGGCGCACGAGGATGTGGCGGATATCGCTGTCTGCAAAGAGTTCGTCATAGATCGGCAGGACCGCGCCGCCGGGATAGCCGAACACGAATTCGACACCCTGCCGCTTGAGGCATTCGATCAATATGGCAGCTCCGCTGCGCTCTTCCGACACTGTTTCCTCCATCCTTAGGCACAAATCGGCCCGGCGCTGGGGTCGTAGCGCCGGGCCGACTGGACCTTCCGTATGAGAAACGAAATGTGTCCTGTCAACCGTTCTCACGCAACAAAGAAACAAAAATATCGTATTCATCGATAGTTTTGTTATCGTCGCGCGGCCACGATCCCGGTGGCTGGTGCCTGAACCAGGTGTATTGCCGCTTGGCGTAGCGCCGCGTGGCCGTCTGGCCAGCGACGATGGCTTGATCACGCGATAGTTCGCCTTGGAGGAGGGCGGATATCTCCGGAACGCCGATGGCGCGCATGACCGGCAGGCTGGGGTCGAGATTGCGGGCGATAAGTGCCTCGACCTCCTCTATCGCGCCGCAGTTCAGCATCATTTCGAAACGCCGGTCGCATCGCTCGTAGAGACACTCGCGCTCGGGCAGTAGCACCAGCGGATACAGCGAGACCATGTCGCCAATCCCGCCAGTCTTGTGCGCCTGCCACTCCTTCAGCGTCCGCCCGGTCGAGCGTACCACCTCCAGCGCGCGCGAGGTTCGCGACGTATCCGCAGGAGCGAGACGGCCGGCGGCTTCCGGATCCTCTGCTTCCAGCGCAGCGCGGGCTTCACCTTGCGACAAGGCGCGCACCTCTTCGCGGACTGCCGGATCGATTTGCGGTACCGGGGCAATCCCTTCGAGCAGGGTGCGCATATAGAGGCCGGTCCCGCCACACAGGATCGGAACGGCGCCATCCTCTTGCAACCGCGCAATCTCGCGCTTCGCCGCTGCGGCCCAGTCTGCCGCCGAACATGCGGTTGCCCCGTCCCAGGCTCCGAAAAGGCGGTGCTCGATACCGCCCATTTCTTCCTCGCTCGGCCGCGCGGACAGGACCTGCAAATCGGCATAGACCTGCGCGCTGTCGGCATTGATCACGACTGCCTGCCTGCCTTGGGCTTCAAGGCGTTGTGCCAGCCGCACCGCGAGATCGCTCTTGCCGCTTGCGGTCGGCCCTGCAATGAGCGCCAGTGGTGGCAATTCAGGGGAATTATCAATGCTCATCGCCCGGCTGATAGCAGAGGCGACCGGTCTGGAAACCCGCCTCGATGCGGCCAGCAAGGCGCTGGAAGAGGCGGGCATGCCGGTTGCAGCGGCAACGATGCTCGATTTTTGCGGCGACGTCCTTCAGATTTCGGTGCCGCATGGTGATCGCAAACAGGCCGCAGCGATCCTCGCCGGGCACTTCGGCGATATCGACATGCTGGTTGCCGATCACGACATCGAAATCCCGCGCCTCTTCGTGTCCGACATGGATTCCACCATGATCGGCCAGGAGTGTATCGACGAACTCGCCGATTTCGCCGGCATCAAGGAAAAGGTGGCCGACATCACCGAGCGTGCGATGCGCGGCGAGCTGGAGTTCGAGAGCGCGCTCCGCGAACGCGTCGGACTGCTCGAGGGTCTGGGCGAACGGGCCATCGACAATTGCCTAGCCGAACGGATCGCTCCGGTGCCGGGCGCGCGCACGCTGGTGCAGACGCTGAAGGCAAAGGGCTGCCGAACCGTCCTCGTCACCGGCGGATTCCATCATTTCGCGGACCGGGTTGCCGAACAGCTCGGCTTCGAGCGCGTGGTCGGCAATCGCCTTGCTGTGGCCAACGGTCAGTTGACGGGCCAGCTCGCAGGCCCCGTCAGCGATGCATCGACCAAGCTTGCGACACTGGTCGAGGAGCGGGCCAGCCTTGGCGAAGGTGCCCGCGTGCTCGCCACCGGCGATGGTGCGAACGACATCCCGATGATCGAGGCCGCGGATTATGGCATCGCCTATCGAGCAAAGCCCAAGGCCCGCGACGCAGCCAACGGTCGCATCGCCAGCGAAGACCTGACCGTGATCCTGTCTCTTCTTGGAATCCCGCGCAGCGACTGGGTCGAGGGTTAGCCCTTAATTGCCGGTTTTTGACGGCTGCTTACAATCGGTTTCGAATAGAAATGCGTAGTCTGTGTTTAACAAAAGGCACAGACGACGATGAAGGGCAATTCGATCAGGATCGAGGATGGCGTGGAATGCGCCCGTGACGGAACGCTGTTCCGCGATCCTGCTCGTCCGCAGCCCAGGCGCAGCGTCCGCCGTGCACTCCGGCACTTCCGCGAGCTGGTCAAGGACAAGGAAGATACCGAACAGGTTTTCCATATCTACGACGCGCTTCCATCGAAAAGCTTCATTCCGCGCGCCCGTTCCCTGACGCTTAGCGAACGCGGTGAACGCCTGCGCATGGACGAAGGCTACCTGCCCGACCTGCTCGACGATCACGATACGCTTCGCAAGACGCCGAAAGGTTCGGTCGCTCACGCCTATTGCGACTTCATGGAGAGCGAAGGGCTGAGCGCCGCCGGTCTCGTTGCCGAAGCGGACAAGATGGGCCGCCCGAAATATGGCGACCTGATCGAATGGTTCGGTTTCCGCCAGCGCGACACGCATGATCTGATGCATGTCCTGACCGGCTACGGCCGCGATGCGCTGGGCGAGCAGTGCGTGCTGCTGTTCACCCACGGCCAGAGCCCGAGCCACGCGCACCTGCTGCTCGGCTATGCCGGTGCCATTAACATGAAGAAGCAGGTCAGGAGCAAGGCCCCTGTCATGCGTGCGGTGCGGGAAGCGCAAATCCTCGGCCGCAATTGCCCGCCGCTGGTGCAGCTGTCGATCCGCGAACTGCTCCAACTCAATCTGGAGGATGCGCGCGAAGCTCTCGGCATCGCGCGGCCCCGTTTGTACGAACGCTGCCACAGCATCTGGCGGACCGAGGGCATCGACCCTTACGATCTGCTGGCGCCGAAGGCCTAGCTCACAGCCAGCTGGAAATTTTCTCCAGCGGTTTCTTTTCCAGGGCATGTACCGGCACGGTCGCATCCTCGGCAGGATGACCGACCACAACCACCATCAGCGGCTTTTCGTATTCGGGCCTGCCGCAAAGCTCGCGCAGGAAACCCATGGGCGAGGGCGTGTGCGTCAAGGTCGCGAGCCCGGCTTCGTGCAGGGTCGAGATCAGCATGCCGCAGGCGATGCCGACGCTCTCGTTGACGTAATAGTTCTGCGTCTTGCCGTCTTCCTCGATACCGCCCTTGCGCTGGGCGAACACGACAATCAGCCACGGCGCCGTTTCGAGAAAGGGCTTTTCATCATCGGTGCCCAGCGGGGCGAGGGCTTCGAGCCATTCCTCACTCGCCTTGCCTGCGTAGAAATTGCGTTCTTCGGCTTCGGCTGCCTCGCGGATCGCCTTCTTCTTGTCCGGCGAGGAGACGACGGCGAAATGCCAAGGCTGGTGGTTCGCACCATTGGGCGCGGTTCCGGCCGCCTCGATCGCGGCTTCGATGACTTCGCGAGGGACGGGTTCATCCGAGAAATAGCGGCAGGTGCGGCGTTCTTTCAGGCGGTCCCGCATCGCCTGCGCGCGCTGGATGGATTGGCCGTCTGTCAGGCGTTCAAGTCTATAGGGAACCGTGTCGTGCTCTCTCATGGCCCGATCTCCTAGACTGCGGGAGCGGAACCGCAAGATGGACAGGCAATTTACACTTATGTAAGTTGCGATGAAATACGGAGCTACGTCATGTCCCACACCGATCTCCCGCTCGTGCATCCCGCCCGCAAGACCAGCCGCATGCGTCCGATCAAGGCGTGGCAGCATTTTCGCAAGCTCGTCGAAGACAAGGAAGACACAGCGCAGGTCTTTCACATCATCGAATCGATGAAGGGAAAGCGTAGCCACCAGCAGGCGTGGGACTTCATCCGGTCGGAGCAGGGGCAGTCATTCCTGGCCGATGGCACGGACATTCCCGCCATGCTCGACGACCATGACCGCTGGGCGGATTGTGGCCCCGAAACGGTCGCGGCGACCTACATATCCTTCATGAAGCGCGAAGGCCTGTCTGCTGCGGGGCTGGTCGCGGAAAGCTACAAGTTCCTTCCGCGCGAGAAGCGCCACGAAGATTTGACCGAGTGGTATTTCAACCGGCTGCGTGACACGCATGACCTGTTTCACATCCTGACCGGCTATGGCCGCGACGCGCTGGGCGAGGCGTCGCTGCTCGGCTTCAGCTACGAGCAGAACCACAATCCCGGCATCCTCTTCATTGCCTATGCCGGCGCGCGGCAGATCAAGAAGGAAACCGGCACCTCGGCACCGATCTTCGCCGCGATCAACGAAGGGCGCAGGCTGGGCAAGGCAGCGCAGAAGCTCGCTCATATGGATGTGGAGCGCGTGATGCGCGAAGACCTGGCAGCTGCACGCGAACGTCTCGGCGTCGGCAGGCCGACGACCTACTTCCAGTGCCTCGAAATCATGAAGGCCGAGGGTCTCTCCGAGGACGACTTCATGCCGCCCGAAGCGCAGGCCGCCTGACGCGTCAGCGCAGTTCCTTGCGGATCACCAGCTTGAGGCCCGACCAGGTCTCGTCCACCGCGCATACCTTGGTGTCGACCAGCCCCATCGGCAGGGCGATTTCCCGGATCGTATCCTCGGTGATTTCGCTTTCCACGCCCGAAGCCTTCTTGGGCCAGCTGACCCAGACGTGACCATCCTTCGCCATCGTGTCGCGTAGTACGGCGAGCTTTTCTTCGAGCGGAGCACGTTCGGTCACGAAAATATGGCTCGCATCGGGATTGTCTTCCGGACCGCCGACGAAGGTCAGCTCCAGCGCATATTCGTCGATCTCGTCGATCACGTCTTCCGGCATGGCATCGAACCACACCCGCTGCCCGTCGCGCAGGTTCAGTTTCTTGGCGAGCGGTGTGTCCGAATAGCCTGTGCTCATAATCTCAATTCCAGCCCTGCATCATGCAATCGCCCCAATCCACCGCGAGATGCCATAGCGCACCAAGCCCGAAGGCGCGAACCCACCAGCGCGGAACGAGCAGCATGGCGAGGTAGACAAGCGCCGCAATCCAGCCGTGCAGCGGGTGGAACCCGATGCTGCAGCGGTTCGGATCGAAAATCGGATCGGCCAGCAAATGGTCGAGATCGATCAGGTTCGCGGCCAGCATCACAAGGCCGGCACGCAGCCAGTTCTCGGCCCACAGCAGCCGCGCGATGAGGAACGGGGCGAGCCAGTGCGCGCCATAATGCAGCGCGAACTGGAGCATCGCCATCAGCTATGCCTCAGGCTTCCATCCATTCTTCGAAGAAGCTGCGGTGGGCGGCGCGCATTTCGTCGATAGACTTGCCGAACAGCGTGGTGCCGCCGGTCTTGCCGATGCGGCGGAAACCGATCGAGGCGGTCTCGTCGTTCTCGGTGCCCTTGGCGAGCGCTTCGTTGAGCGCCTGCGTATCGGGGACGGTGACGACGTAACGGCCCTGGTCTTCACCGAACCACCACGCGGCCTTCGAATATTCCTCGTTCCACTCGACATCGGCGCCGATACCTCCCGCCATGGCCATTTCGGCCAGCGCGATGGCGAGGCCGCCATCCGACACGTCGTGGACCGCGCTGACGAGGCAATCGGCGATCAGCTGGAGCACGATCTTGCCCGCGTTCTTTTCGACCGTGAGGTCGGTCGGCGGGGTGCGGCCTTCGTCGCGGCCGTGGATTTCCGACAGCCACAGCGACTTGCCGAGGTGCGAGCGTTCCGGATCTGCGGTTGCCCATTCCTCGGCGTGGATGAGATAGATCGCCTCACCCTCGGCCTTGAACTGCATGGTCATCATGTGGTCGTAATCGTCGATCAGGCCGACGCCGCCGATGGCAGGCGTGGGCAGGATCGCGCTGCCGCCGCCGGTTGCCTTGCTCTCGTTATAGAGGCTGACGTTGCCGCTCACGATCGGGAAGTCGAGCACGCGGCACGCGCGGCCCATGCCTTCCAGCGCGTGGACGAACTGGCTCATGATTTCGGGGCGCTGCGGGTTGGCGAAGTTGAGGCAGTTGGTAACTGCCAGCGGGCGCGCGCCCACTGCGCAGAGGTTGCGATAGGCCTCGGCAATCGCCTGCTTGCCGCCTTCATAGGGGTCGGCATGGACATAGCGCGGCGTGCAGTCGGTGCTGATCGCCAGCGCCTTCTTCGTGCCGTGGACGCGCACCACGCCCGCATCGCCGCCGGTCTGCAGCGTGTCCGCGCCGACCTGGCTGTCGTACTGCTCGCTAATCCACTTGCGCGAGGACAGGTTGGGCGAGGCGAGCAGCTTGATCAGGTCGCCGCCGACATCGTCCGTGTCCGGGCGATTGGTCATCGGGGCGATTCCGGCCCAGGCGGTGTAGTCTTCCTTTGAGAGGTAAGGGCGGTCGTACTCGGGAGCATCGGCCGCGAGGGGGCCGAGCGGAATGTCGCAGACCACTTCGCCGCCGAAGGTGAGCACCATGTGCTGCGTATCGGTGACTTCGCCGATCACTGCGAAATCGAGCTCCCACTTTTCGAAGATGGCGGCTGCCATCTCTTCCTTGCCGGGCTTCAGCACCATGAGCATGCGCTCCTGGCTTTCGCTCAGCATCATTTCGTAAGGCGTCATGCCCTCTTCGCGGCACGGCACCTTGTCCATGTCGAGGCGGATGCCAGCCTTGCCGTTGGTCGCCATTTCGACGCTCGACGAAGTGAGGCCCGCTGCTCCCATGTCCTGGATCGCGACGATGGCGTCGGTCGCCATCAGTTCGAGGCAGGCCTCAATAAGCAGCTTTTCGGTGAAGGGGTCGCCCACCTGCACTGTGGGGCGCTTGGCCTCGGCGTCTTCCTCGAAATCCGCGCTCGCCATGGTCGCACCGTGGATACCGTCGCGGCCGGTCTTGGAGCCGACATAGACGATCGGGTTTCCGACGCCGGTCGCCGCGCTATAGAATATCTTGTCGGCATCGGCGACGCCAACGGTCATCGCGTTGACGAGTATGTTGCCGTCATAGGCCGGGTTGAAATTGGTTTCGCCGCACACGGTCGGCACGCCGACGCAGTTGCCATAGCCGCCGATGCCCGCGACCACGCCCTGCACGAGGTGCTTCATCTTGGGGTGCTCGGGACGGCCGAAGCGCAGAGCGTTGGCATTGGCCACCGGACGCGCGCCCATGGTGAAGACATCGCGCAGGATGCCGCCGACGCCCGTCGCCGCGCCCTGGTAAGGTTCGATGTAGCTCGGGTGGTTGTGGCTCTCCATCTTGAAGATGGCAGCCTGTCCGTCGCCGATATCTATGACGCCCGCGTTTTCGCCCGGTCCGCAAATCACCCATGGCGCTTCGGTCGGCAGCTTCTTCAGGTGAAGGCGGCTGGACTTGTATGAGCAGTGCTCGCTCCACATGACCGAGAAGATGCCCAGTTCCACAAGGTTGGGCTCGCGACCGAGTGCGTGCAGGACGCGGTCGTATTCTTCTTCGGAGAGGCCGTGCTGGGCGACGATGTCGGGGGTGATTTCGCTCATGGCCCGCGCCCTTATCGGCAGGCGCGCGCGGGCGCAATATCTAGAGCGGCGGGCTGGCCACTCCCAAACCGATTTCGTCGCGGTGCCAGCGCGTGCGTCCGACCCAGAATGCGATGGCGGTGAGGACACCCAGGGCAAACAGTCCAAGCAGGAGGAACGGCGCGCCCACATCCTTGGGTTCGGGGCCGAACCAGTTGATGGCCTGGAACACAAGCATAACGGTGATGAGGATGGCGATCGGGCCGACAGGTCCCTTGGTCCGCTTCAGGTACCACCACATGGCAAGGCCGAGGAGCGCGAGTTCTACCGCCATCGCCGCCAGCGGATAATTCCACAGGCCAAGGCCGATCCTGTGTTCGCCCCCTGCAATGGTGAGGTCGGGGCGATGCGAAATCCAGTCGAGCACCCAGTGCGACAAGACGACCAGCGCCGCCCACACAGCGGCGACCGAATTGCGCGTGATCATCGCGACGAGGATTCCGAAGCCCACCGCGAAACCCGCGGTTCCGACAAGGCTGTGTGTTATCGGGTAGTCGTAGAAATCGAGCGGGTTCATTGCGGTAATGCCGGGGACCAGCCGAAGGCTTTCGATACCGACCAGTGCAAAGACGAAAAAGACCCAGTCCACCAGCTGTGCCGCGACGAACAGCAGGCCGAGCTTGGGTGCTTCCTGCGTTACAGCGCCCGCGGCAAAGGCTGGCGCGAAGTGCCCGATAAACATGTCAGAAGTTCCCCGTCAGGCGAGTTTGCTGGCAGCGAAGGTCGCGACGGTGGCGGCAACCGCCGTTGCAAAAGCGCCCCAGCAGATGTCCGTGATGGTCACCGTTGTGGACCATTGCTTGAGCGTCGCCTGGTTGGTCAGGTCGTACGTCGCATAACAGATGGCGCCGAGAAGCGCGCCATTGAGTGCAGCCGCGCCAAGCCCGCCGGCAAGGCCGGGGCGAACCGCGAACCAGACGATCGCGGCGATGTAGGCAGCGTAGAAAACGAGGGCGGGGCCCATGCGGAAGCTGTCGGCCAGCATGTCACCAAGGCGGGGGCGGTAGAAATTCTCTCCGGCCCAGCCGAGCCACATCGCATCGAGCAGGCCGAAGGCCAGAGCAGCCGCGATAAAGGCGACAATCCACGTCATATCAGCTCCCCACTGTTTGACCTTCTTGACCGCGCGCCCGCGCCCCGTCAATGCTCGGCCCCATGGCAGAGGGTCAAGACAAACCGATCGCGGACATGAGCTTCGAAGAGGCGCTGCGCGCGCTGGAAGGCGTGGTCCGCAGTCTGGAAAGCGGCGACGTGCCGCTCGACGACAGCATTTCGCTTTACGAACGCGGCGAGGAATTGCGCAAGGCATGCCAGGCGCGGCTGGATGCGGCGCAGGCCAAGATCGAGAAGATCGTGTCGGGCGCCGACGGCAGGCCGCAGGGCACCGAGCCTTTCGATGCGCAGGGCTGAGGCGTGAACGCGATGACCGCTATGCCAGAGCTGCTTTCCGATGCCTTCGAGCAGGTGCAGCGCGATGTCGATGCTGCCTTCGATGCTTTTCTCCCCGTTCCGCAGGACACGCGCGCCCGGTTGGTCGAAGCGATGCGCTATGCGGTGATCGGTGGCGGCAAGCGCGTGCGGCCGCTGCTGGTTTGCGCGACGGCCAAGCTGTTCGGCGTTGACCGCGATGCGGCCGTTGCCGCCGGATGCGCGGTCGAGGCGATCCATGCCTATTCGCTGATCCATGACGATCTTCCCTGCATGGACGACGACGATTTGCGCCACGGCAAGCCCACGCTGCACAAGGTCTATGACGAGGCGACGGCCGTGCTGGCGGGCGACTGCCTCCATGCGCTCGCCTTCGATATCCTGACCATGCCCGGCACCAGCAGCGATCCTTTCGTGCGCGCCGAACTGGTGGCGACGCTCGCCAGGGCCAGCGGCCATGAAGGCATGGCTGGCGGCCAGATGATGGATATCGTCTCGGACGAGGAAGAATACGACCTGCGGCAGGTGACACGCCTGCAGCAACTCAAGACCGGCGCGCTTCTGGCCGCCAGTGTCGAGATGGGCGCGGTTCTCGGCAAGGTTCCGCCCGAAGGCCGCACGCATTTGCGCGCCTACGCCCGCGACATCGGCCTCGCGTTCCAGATCGCCGATGACCTGCTCGATGTCGAAGGCGATGAGGCAAAGGCTGGGAAGGCGCTGCGCAAGGACGAAGGGCAGGGCAAGCAGACGTTCGTCACGCTGATGGGCCGCGACAAAGCTCGCGCACAGGCGAAGATGCTGGTCGACCAGGCCGGAGAGCACCTTGCCAGCTACGGAAATGACGCACAGGTTCTGGTCGAACTGGCGCATTTCGTGGTGAAGAGGGATCATTGATGACTGAACGCATCGGAATTTACCCCGGGACATTCGACCCCATTACGCTGGGCCATGCCGACATCATCCGGCGAGGCAGCAAGTTGGTCGACAAGCTGATTATTGGCGTTACCACCAATCCCTCCAAGAACCCGATGTTCTCGACCGAAGAGCGCTTCGCCATGGTCGAGCGCGAGATTGCCAACTTGGGTCTCGAAAATGTCGAGGTCGAAGGTTTCAACGCCCTGCTGGTGAAGTTCGCGCAGAAGATGGGGGCTTCGGTACTGATCCGCGGCCTGCGCGCCGTGGCGGACTTCGAATATGAATACCAGATGGCGGGCATGAACCAGCAGCTCGACGATGATATCGAAACGGTGTTCCTGATGGCCGATGTCTCGCTCCAGCCGATCGCGTCGCGTCTGGTGAAGGAAATCGCGCTGTTCGGCGGCGATATATCGCCTTTCGTCAGCAAAGACGTGTGCGAGGACGTGATCGCGCGGGTCGAGGAAAAGGGTCGCCTCGGCGATTACTAACCGTCGACTAAATCGAACCATTCATTGAACCGACAGCGCCGCCTCGCTAGGGCGTGGCACATACAGGACAATTCGACGGAAATATGATGCTCAAGTCTTCGCTTGCCCTTGCTGCCGCGGCCCTCACCGCGATTGCCCCGATTGCTGCCAGCGCGCAGGATGCAGAGATCCCTGCAGAGCCGCGCCGCACCTTTGTGCCGATCAATTACGACGCGAACGAAGATCTCGAGAATATCCTCGTCCTCGACCTTTCCAATGGCGAGCGCGTTTCGATCCGCCTGATGCCCGAATGGGCGCCCGACCATGTCGAGCGCGTGAAGACGCTGACCCGCCAGGGCTTTTACGACGGGATCATTTTCCACCGCGTGATCGATGGCTTCATGGCGCAGACCGGCGATCCGACGGGCACCGGGCAGGGCGGCTCGCCGCTTCCCGACCTCGAGGAAGAGTTCAACCCGATGCCGCACGTTCGCGGCACCGTGTCGATGGCCCGCGCGCAGACCGAAGACAGCGCAAACAGCCAGTTCTTCATCGTCTTCTACCCGCGTTTCAGCCTCGACAAGCGCTACACCAATTTCGGACGCGTGATCTCGAACATGGGTGGGGTAGATGCGATCAACCGCGGCGAACCGCCCGCGAACCCGACCCGCATCCTGCAGGCATCGATCGCCGCGGACAACAAGCCGGTTCCCGCAGCGCCGCGGATCGAGGCAGAGCCTGTCATCGGCCTCGACGAGCTGAGCGCACCGATCGAAAACTAGGATTTGCTCGCGGCGTCGCTGCGTCTAAAGGCGCGGCCATGCGTGTAGACCTTTTCGATTTCGAGCTTCCCAACGAGCGTATCGCCCTGCGTCCGGCGCGCCCGCGCGATGCTGCGTGCATGCTTTTGGTGCGTGGACAGGAAGGGCTTGCCGACAAGACCGTGCTCGACCTGCCCGACCTGCTGGAGCCGGGCGATGTTCTGGTCTTCAACGACACGCGGGTGATCCCGGCACAGCTGGAGGGACGGCGTGGCGAGGCCAAGATCGGCGCGACCCTGCACAAGCGCGTGGACCTGCGCCGCTGGCAAGCCTTCATCCGCAATGCGAAGCGTCTTCGTGTCGGCGATGTGGCTACTTTCGGCGGCGGCGTCACCGCAATTGCCGAGGAGCGGCTCGAAGACGGAAGCTTCGTCCTATTCTTCGAAGGCGACGAGCCGGTCGAGGTGCTCCTGGATCGTGCCGGCACGATGCCGCTACCGCCCTATATCGCGGGCAAGCGCGCGACCGACGAACGGGACCAGAAAGACTACCAGACGATGTTCGCGAAAGAGGACGGCGCTGTCGCCGCTCCCACGGCCGCGCTTCACTTCACCGACCGCCTGATGGCGAAGATCGCGGAACGCGGGATCGCGACCGAAACGCTCACGCTGCATGTCGGCGCCGGTACCTTCCTACCCGTGAAGGCCGAGGACACCGAGAACCACAAGATGCACTCCGAATGGGGCCGCATCGAGCAGGATGTCGCCGACCGCCTCAACGAGGCCCGTGCTCGCGGCAATCGTGTCATTGCCGTGGGCACGACAAGCCTGCGCCTGCTCGAAAGCGCGACGGGCGAGGACAAGGTGATCCGGCCCTTCGCGGGCGACACGGACATTTTCATCACCCCCGGCTACACCTTCCGCGCAATCGACGGATTGATGACCAATTTCCACCTGCCCAAGTCGACGCTTTTCATGCTCGTCAGCGCGCTGATGGGACGGGAGCGGATGCAGGAAGCTTATGCCCATGCCATCGCGAACGAGTACCGCTTCTATTCCTATGGTGACTCCTCGCTGCTCCTGCCTTAGGCCGGTGAAATGAGTGAAACGATCCTCGAGCTCGACGGCCTGACCAAGGTCTATCCCGGCGGGCTGAAGGCGCTCGACGATGTCGACCTGACTATCCGCAAGGGCGAGATTTTCGCGCTTCTGGGGCCGAACGGCGCGGGCAAGACCACGCTGATCGGTGCGGTTTGCGGCCTCGTGCGCCCCAGCAGCGGCACTATCACTGCATTCGGCCATGACCTTGCGAAGAACTGGCGCAAGGCGCGGGCGCGGATCGGGCTGGTGCCGCAGGAACTCTCGACCGACATGTTCGAGCCGGTGCACCGTGCGGTGTCCTATTCGCGCGGCCTGTTCGGACTGGCTCCCGACCCCAAGCGGATCGAAGAAATCCTGCGCTCGCTCAGCCTGTGGGACAAGCGTGACGAGCGCATCATGGCGCTGTCGGGCGGAATGAAACGGCGCGTGCTGATCGCCAAGGCGTTGGCGCACGAACCCGACCTGCTGTTTCTCGACGAACCGACTGCGGGCGTGGACGTCGAACTGCGAAAGGGCATGTGGGCGATCGTGGACGAGATGCGCGGGCGCGGCGTCACCATCATCCTCACCACCCATTACATCGAAGAGGCCGAACTGATGGCCGACCGCGTGGGCATCATCAACGGCGGCAAGCTGCTGATGGTCGACGAGAAAGAGGCCATGATGGCGCGGCTGGGCCGGACCGAAGCGCATATCGCGCTTGCCGAGCCGATTTCCGAAATGCCCGCCTCACTGGCTGCCTACCCGATCGAGATCGAGGAGGGCGGAAAGTCGCTTTGTTACCGCGGCGGCGACGGGACCGGGCAAGGCAAGGCGGACGTTGCCAATATCACCAAGGCCCTGATCGTAGCGGGCGTCGATTACACCGGTATCGATGTTCGCGAGAGCAGTCTGGAGGACATCTTCGTGTCGCTGCTTGGCGAGGAGGCTGCAGCATGATCGGCTGGCGTTCCACCTGGGCAATCTACACCCGCGAATTGATGCGTTTCCTGCGCACGGCCTTCCAGTCTGTGCTGGCGCCGGTGCTGACGACCTCGCTCTATTTCATCGTGTTTGGTGCGGCCATCGGCGGGCGGATGCCCGATCTTGGCGGCGTCGACTACGGTGCCTTCATCATCCCCGGCCTGCTGATGCTCACCCTCTTGGGCGAGACCACCAGCAATTCCAGCTTCGGCATCTACATGCCGCGCTTCACCGGCACGATTTACGAGCTGCTGAGCGCACCTGTGGGCGTGGCCGAGACGCTGATCGGCTTCGTCGGGGCGGCGATGACCAAGAGCCTGATCCTTGCTGCGATCATCCTGCTGACTGCTCGGTTGTTCGTCGATTACAGCATCGCGCATCCGCTGCTCGCGGTGCTCTACATCATGCTGGTAGCCGCCGCCTTCAGCCTGTTCGGCTTCATACTCGGCATCTGGGCCGACAATTTCGAAAAGCTGGGCATCATTCCGATGCTGTTCCTTACCCCGCTGACATTCCTCGGCGGGACCTTCTATTCGATCGACATGTTGCCCGCGCCCTGGGACACGATCGCGCTGGCGAATCCCATCGTCTACCTCGTCAGCGGATTGCGCTGGACCTTCTACGGTACGAGCGATGTGAACATCTGGGTCAGCTTCGGGATTACGCTCGCATTCCTCACCGCTTGCGTCGGCGTGATTGCCTACATCTTCAAGACAGGGTGGCGACTGCGCGCCTGACACGCTAGGCGGCGCGTCATGACTATTCGACCGATCCGTTTCCTCGTCCCTGCGCTGGCGCTGTCCTGCGCCGTGCCTGCTGCTGCAGAACTGCCCGAAGGCGTTCAGGACATGATCGATGCCGCCATCGCGACAGGCGATCCGGCCAAGGTTGCAACCGTGCTCGAACTCGCCCGCGCGACCAATCCGGACGAGACTGCAACGCTCGACGCCATCGAAGCTGAATGGACTGCCGCCCAGACCGCCGCCGCTGCCGAGGCTGCTGCTGCGAAAGAGCAGGCCATTCGCGAGGCCGGTATCTTGGAACTGTGGAGCGGCGAGGGCGAGATCGGCGCGTTCCAGTCCTCGGGCAATACCGATTCCGTCGGTGTCGCGGCTGGCATCAAGCTGAAGCGCGAAGGCATCGACTGGACACACCTCATCCGTGGGCGCGTCGACTACCAGCGCCAGAACGGCGAGACGAGCCGTGAGCAGTTCCTCGCCGCCTACGAGCCGCGCTGGCAGTTCGACGAGAACCTCTTCATCTACGGCCTCGCCCAGTTCGAGCGCGACGAATTGCAGGGTTTCGATGCGCGGTATTCGGTCTCCGGCGGCCTTGGCTACAAGGTCTTCGACCGCGAAGGCCTCAAGCTGTCGGTCAAGGCCGGTCCGGCCTACCGGATCACCGAATTCGCCGATGGCACCAGCGCCAGCCGTGTGGCCGGGCTGTTCGGTGCCGATTTCGACTGGGAAATTTTCGACGGGCTGACCTTCACTCAGGATGCCAATGCGCTCGCCGAAACGGGTGGCGAGGTGCAGATCATCGTCGATGGCTCCAACACCAGCCTCAACCTTGTGAGCGGTCTCGATTTCGCGATTTCGGAAAAGCTGAAGTCGCGCCTTTCCTATGCCGTCGAATATGACAGCAACCCGCCTGCTGGAGCGGTATCGACGGATACGCTCACCCGCTTCACCGTGATTTACGGCTTCTGACACCCATGACGACACGTTTCGCCTTCGACATCCATGCCCGCGACGGGGCTGCGCGCACCGGCACCATTTCGATGATGCGCGGCGATATCCGCACGCCTGCCTTCATGCCCGTCGGCACGGCTGCCACGGTGAAGGCCATGAAGCCGGAAACCGTTCGCAAGACAGGCGCGGACATCATCCTCGGCAATACCTACCACCTGATGCTGCGCCCGGGTGCGGAGCGGGTGGCCAAGCTTGGCGGTCTGCACAAGTTCATGAACTGGGATCGCCCGATCCTGACCGATAGCGGCGGCTACCAGGTCATGAGCCTGTCCGACCTCAGGAAGCTGACCGAGAAGGGCGTCGAGTTCCGCAGCCACATCGACGGTTCGAAGCACATGCTCACGCCGGAACGCAGTATGGAAATCCAGCGCCTGCTCGGCAGCGATATCGTGATGGCCTTCGACGAATGCCCGCGTGCAGACCGTCCGCGTGACGAGATTGCCGCGAGCATGGAAATGTCGATGCGCTGGGCCAAGCGCAGCCGTGACGGCTTCGATGCCGGCGGCGAACATGCCGAGCGTTCTGCGCTGTTCGGGATACAGCAGGGCGCGCTCGACGAGGAATTGCGCAAGATCAGTGCGGAGAAGCTGACTGACATCGGATTCGACGGCTATGCGATCGGCGGCCTTGCCGTGGGCGAAGGACAGGAGGCGATGTTCGCCACACTGGATTTCGCGCCGGGACAATTGCCCGAGGATCGCCCGCGCTACCTGATGGGTGTGGGCAAGCCCGACGACCTCGTCGGTGCGGTGGAGCGCGGGGTCGACATGTTCGACTGCGTGTTGCCGAGCCGGTCGGGGCGGAACGGGCAGGCCTTTACCTGGAATGGCCCGATCAACCTGCGCAATGCGCGGTTCGCAGAGGATCAGGAACCGCTCGACAGCCGCTGCAAATGCGACACTTGCGGCACTTACAGCCGCGCCTATCTGCACCACCTCGTGAAGTCGCAGGAAATCCTCGGTGCGATGCTGATGACCGAGCACAATATCGCCTTCTACCAGCAACTCATGCAGGCCATGCGCGATGCGATCGGCGAGGGGCGTTTCGCCGGTTTCGCGAAAGACTTCCGGCGCGATTATCTCGGGGCCAGCGCCTGATGCGGTGGCGGCGGGCTGTTGTCATCGGCGCCTCTGGCGGGATCGGTGCAGCGCTTGCCAACCAACTTGAAGCGGCGGGTACAGACACGATCACGCTCTCGCGCAGTGCCGATGGCGACGCGCATCTGGACCTGGAGGACGAGGCAAGCATAGCTGCAGCAGCCGAGCGCATCGGTGGTGGCGCCCCGGTCGATCTCGTATTCGTGGCGACCGGCTATCTGCATGGTGAGAACTCGGGGCCCGAGAAGGACTGGCGACAGCTGGATGCGGAGGCTCTTGCCCGCAATTTCGCGATCAACGCCACAGGACCGGCACTGGTCGCCAAGCACTTCCTTCCGCTTCTTCCCGACGAGGGCAGGGCGGGCTTTGCCGCGCTCGCTGCGCGGGTCGGAAGCATCGGGGACAATCGCCTTGGTGGCTGGTATTCCTACCGCGCGAGCAAGGCCGCGCTGGTAATGCTCATCCGGACGCTTTCGGTCGAACTGGCGCGCAAGAAGCCCGACGCCTTCTGTGCCGCGCTCCACCCCGGCACCGTCGGTACGGCGCTGAGCAAGCCCTTCCAGCGAAATGTACCTGAAGGAAAACTGTTCACTCCCGAATATTCCGCCGAGCGCCTGCTGGAAGTTCTGGGCGATCTCGGCCCCGAACAAAGCGGCCGGCAATTCGCGTGGGATGGTGAAGAGATCCTTCCCTGAAAGCACAGACTCTCCTTGATACTCCTTATCAATACTCTAAACTTGGGTTCTTGGATTTTGAGGGGTTGCTCAAATGCGTATTCTGACTTCGCTCGCCGCCATGTGCGCGGCGCTTTCTCCCGTTGCGCTCTCTGCAGAGGAGCTGGCTGAAACCGCCGCTCGCTTTGGCGCGCTGGAATCGGTCGAGATTTCGGCGCTTTCGCCGTCGGGCACGAAAATGCTTTATGTGTCGCCGGGCGACGGGGCCGACCAGACCATCTATGTGGTCGATCTGTCGGGCGGGGCTGCGCCCGAGCCAATCACCACTTCGAACGAGGCGATGGCGCGCATCACCGATTGCCAATGGGCCAATGAAGAGCGCATCGTTTGCGACATCTTCGGAATGCAGAAAGTCGGCACCTACATCCTGCCCTTCAGCCGTGTGATCGGCATGAAATCGGATGGTAGCGATGTGACCCGCCTGTCTGCAGATACGCACAACGCACGGGGCCTGATGCAGGACGGCGGGACCGTGCTCGCGCTCGACATCGAGGGTGAAGACGGCCGCATCCTCATGACCCGCGACTATGTGAAGGAAGACAAGGCAAACACTCGCCTTGCCAACAACAAGGAAGGCCTCGGTGTCGACCTGGTCGATGTCGCAAGTGGTCGCAGCCGTTCGGTCGAAAAGCCGAACAAGATGGCTGATCGCTACCTTGCCGACGAACACGGCCGTGTGCGTGTCATGTCGGTCAGCGATCGCAGCGGCGGGTTCGAAGGTTCGGACATCCGCTACCTCTATCGTCCGCAGGGATCGGATGAGTGGCAGCCTCTGTCGGAAGTCGAAGTCGAAGGCAGCCGTCTTGACGGGTTCGTTCCGACCGCTGTCGATAGCGCGAAGAACGTGGTCTACGGTTTCGAGCGCGAGAACGGCTTCTACAACCTCTATTCGATGCCGCTCGATGGCTCGGGCAACAAGACGCTGGTCAAGCAGGTCGACGGTGTGGACGTCAACGGCCTCATTCGCATCGGGCGCAGCAACCGGGTGATCGGCGTCACCTATGTGACTGACGCGCGCTATGCCGAATATTTCGATCCGGAGATCGACCGTCTCGCCAAGGGGCTGAACAAGGCACTGCCCGGATCGCCGCAAATCCGCATCGTCGATGCCAGCGACGATGAAAGCGTGCTGCTGATCCAGGCGTCGAGCGATGACAATCCCGGCATGCTCTATCTCTACGAGAAGGCGAGCGGCCAGCTTTCCGAGCTGCTCCCGATCCGTGACCAGCTCGATGGCTACCAACTCGCCGAGATGAAGCCGGTGACCTATTCGGCATCGGACGGCACGCAGATCCCGGGTTACCTCACGCTTCCGGTCGGCAGCGACGGCAAGAACCTGCCCGCCATCGTCATGCCGCACGGCGGCCCCGCCGCACGCGACGAATGGGGCTTCGACTGGCTCGCACAGTTTTTCGCTGCCCGCGGCTATGCCGTCCTCCAGCCGAACTTCCGCGGTTCGGCAGGCTATGGTGACCAATGGTTCGGCCGCAATGGCTACCAGCAATGGGACGTTGCCGTGGGCGATGTGAACGACGCCGGTCGCTGGCTCGTCAGCGAAGGCATTGCCGACCCGTCGAAGATGGGCATCGTGGGCTGGTCCTACGGTGGCTACGCGGCCCTGCTTTCGCAGGTCGTCGATCCCGAACTCTTCGGCGCAGTCGTGGCGATCGCACCGGTGACGGACCTCAACCTGCTTCTCGAGGATTCGCGCGGCTACACGGGCTATGAAGCGCGTCGGCGCCAGATCGGCGAGGGGCCTCACGTGGCTGCCGGCTCGCCCGCGCGTCACGCGGACCAGTTCAAGGCACCTGTCCTGCTGGTGCACGGTTCGCGCGACGTGAATGTCAGCGAAGCACACTCCAAGCTCATGCGCGACCGGCTTCAGGGCGAGGGTAAATCGGTCGACCTTCTGGAATTCGACGGGCTCGACCACTACCTCGAACACAGTCAGGCTCGCCGGATCATGCTCAAGCGTATCGGTGAGTTCCTCGATACCCAGCTGGCGAACTAACTGCCGGAGCACGCAAGGGAGGATCAGTGGGCTGGAAGGACAATACCCGCGCATGGCGCAACCGGCCCGCCTCCCACAGCAGGCAAGCTGACAATCGCGAGATCACGCTGCTCGTCCTGATCGGCGTGATCTCGATCCTGCTGTGGCATTCGCCCTATGGCGGATATGTCCTCTATCCCTTCAGCATCCTCGCCACCTGGTTCCACGAGATGGGACACGGGCTGGCTGCCATGGCCTTCGGTAACGACTTCGAACGGCTGGTGATCTTTCCGAACGGGTCGGGTTATGCGCTGCATGTTTCGGAAGGGCAGCCATCACGCCTGTCGCGGGCGGTCATCGCCGGTGCAGGGCTGCTCGGTCCAACCGTTGCCGGCTGCGCCCTTATCCTCGCCTCACGAACGCATAGGGCGACCAAAGCGGCACTCATCCTGCTCGGCATCGCGCTTATCGGTTCCACGCTGATCTGGGTGAGGTCGACGACCGGTTGGGCAATCTTGCCCGCTCTTGGCGCGGCCTGCCTTGCCATTGCCTATTATGGACGCGAGGCTCACCGGCGGTTTGCGGTCCAGTTCCTCGGCGTACAGGGCTGCATCTCGATCTATAGCGACTTCGGCTACCTGTTCAGCCAGGGCGGGTACCTGGAAGGCCAGATGCAGATTTCCGATACCGGCCATATCGAACAGGCGCTGTTGCTGCCCTATTGGTTCTGGGGCGGCCTCATCACCGCGATAATCCTGGCGATGGTCTTCTACTCGCTGAAGATCGCGCACCGGCGCTAGCTGGCGGAGGCGTCTCGCATTTCGAGGATTGTCCCGCGATAGGCTATGAAGTGGCCCAGAGCATCGGTGAAGCCAGCGCCGATACGGTTCGCCTGCTGCTGTGCCTCGGCAAGGCTGGCGTACCATTTCCCCGCGCGCTGGCAGGTTACGAAACGATATTGTGTCATAGTATCATCGAAACTCGGCATCCGGCATCGGGTTTCCGCCAAGTCACTGAAAATGCGACGAACCGTTGGGGATGTTTTCCGGTGTGACAAACGAAAAGGGCGGCCCCGAAGGACCGCCCTTTGCTGTTCCGTTACCGGACCGATTAGCGCGAGTAGAACTCGACCACGAGGTTCGGCTCCATGGTGACCGGGTAGGGCACTTCGTCGAGCTTCGGCACGCGGGTGAAGGTGATCTTGTCGTTGCCGTCGGGCGCGACATAATCGGGAATTTCACGCTCGGGCAGGCTCTGCGCTTCGATGACGAGAGCCATTTCCTTTGCCTTGCTGCCGAGGCTGACGACGTCGCCGACCTTGACGCGGGCCGATGCGATGTTGGTCTTCACGCCGTTGAGGTAGATGTGGCCGTGGCTCACGATCTGGCGGGCTGCGAAGATGGTCGGTGCGAACTTGGCGCGGTACACGACCATGTCGAGACGCTGTTCGAGCAGGCCGATCAGGTTCTGACCGGTGTCGCCCTTCATGGCCGACGCTTCTTTGTAGGTGCGCTTGAACTGCTTCTCGGTCACGTCGCCGTAGTAGCCCTTGAGCTTCTGCTTGGCGCGCAGCTGCAGGCCGAAGTCGGACATCTTGCCCTTGCGGCGCTGGCCGTGCTGGCCGGGGCCATACGAACGCTTGTTGACCGGGGAATTCGGACGACCCCAGATGTTTTCACCCATCCGGCGGTCGAGTTTGTACTTGGCGCTCTTGCGCTTCGACATAAGTCTTTCCTTCAATTTGCTGAGCTACCCCATCGGCAGCCATCCAACCCGGCATCGCACCGTAGAAATCCTCGGATTTCTACGCGGCCACCGCTTCACCGGGGTGCGGGGCCAATTAGCGAAGCGCGCGAATAGCAGGATATTGCACTGCGTCAAGCGGAGTCGGCGCAGGTGGCAGGAGAGCGCCGAAGTTTCCTTTCCGCTCCCTATAACAAATGACATGCCGCACGCACAATAAGTGGCGTTATGGCAACATGTTAGATCAACCGGTTCACCTGTCGTTACTAGTGCTTGAACCAATCGGTGCGGGCGGCAATAGGCCGCGCCCCCCGCCGATGCGGGACTATAAAACCAAAAAAGGAATACTCACTATGCGTAAGTTCGCACTCCTCGCCGCAGTGGCCGCAGCCGCTGTCGCCACCCCGGCAGCAGCAGAAGACGAAAGCGGCGAATTCCGCGCCGAAGTCCGTGGCGGCGTGATCTGGGTCGAAGACTTCAGCGAAGCCACCCTCGGCGCTGCTGTCGGCTACGATTTCGACCTCGGCGAGACCGCTTTCGCAGGCGTCGAACTGTCGGGCGACAAGATCCTCGTCGAAGGCGCGGACGTGCTGATCGGCACCACCGCACGCCTCGGCCTCAAGGTCGGTGACGAAGGCAAGCTGTTCGCAACCGGCGGCTACGACTTCACGCTCGACGACGATGGCGGCGACGCATGGCACCTGGGTGCCGGCTATCACCACAAGCTGGGTGAAAGCCTCTACCTCGGCGCAGAATACCGTCACTACTTCGACGATTTCGTCGATGTAGACGCAGTCAACGCAGTTGTCGGCCTGACCTTCTAAGGTCTGCCGCAAGATGATTGCAAGGGGCGGGCCGCCGATGCGGTTCCGCCCCTTTTTCTTTGCGTGTCAGGCTTTGCGCACGGCCGAGCAGAAGGCTGCTATCGCATCGCCGTCCTTGGCGCCGGGGGCCGTTTCGACGCCCGAGGAGGTATCGACCATCTGCGCGCCGGTCTGCGCTATCGCATCCGCGACGTTCGCGGCTGACAGGCCTCCGGCCAGTCCCCAAGGCAGACGGCTCTTCTCCTCTCGCAGAAGGGACCAGTCGAAGCGCAGTCCCATGCCGCCGGGCAGGGCCGCGTCCTTGGGCGTCTTCGCATCGTAGAGGATGAAATCAGCTGCGCCGCGATAGTCTGCGCCCCGTGCGATGTCTGCGGCGGAAGAGACCGGGATGACCTTCCACACGGGCTTGCCGAAACGCGCCTTGAGTTCGCTGGCCCTTTTCGGCACTTCCTCTCCGTGAAGCTGGATCGCATCGAGCTTCCCTGTTTCCACGGCGGCGGCAATCAGCGCATCATCGGCATCGACGAAAACTCCGACCTTCGATATCCGGTCACCCGCGCGCGAGGCCAGGGCTGCCACCCGATCGAACGAGACATGGCGCGGACTGGGCGGGAAGAAGTTGAAGCCGACGTATTCGGCGCGCGCCGCCAGAACCGCGTCGAGTGTTTCGGGTGTCGATATCCCGCAGATCTTGATCCGGCTTGCCATCGAGATGCTTTCTAGGAAGCGCCGAGCGGCTTTTCCAGCACGACGAATTCAAGCGGCGGATCACGCAGGACGGGGAAGGGGCGCCTTTCGCCGGTTCGCACGTATCCGCGGCGCTCGTACCAGGCGATCAGCGTCTCGCGCTGCGAGATGACGGTCATCTCCATCGCACCGAGGCCGAAATCCTGCGCCTGACGCTCCGCTGCGTGCAGCAACCGGCCACCCAGTCCGCCCGACTGCAGGGTGGGCGACACGCACAGCATGCCGAGATAACCGAGCCGCTCGTCGCGCCGGGTCACCGCGACGCAGCCGATGATCGCGCCCGCATCATCGCGAGCGGCCAGCATGGCTACATCGGGATTGGCAAGTAACCGCTCGACCTCCTCCAGCGACACGCGTTCGTCGTCGAGCAGGTCGGCTTCGTGGTTCCAGCCCTTGCGCGCGCTGTCCCCGCGATAGGCGCTCTCGAGCAGCTGCTTGAGCTCTCCGGCGTCGTCATTCGACGCCACCACGATTGCCGTCAAAGCGTCGCCTCGATTGCGCGGGCGGCTTCGGCCGGGTCTTCGGCGCGGCTGATCGGTCGTCCGATCACGAGGACGCTGGCACCATCGTCGCGCGCCTGGCGCGGAGTGACGACGCGCTTCTGGTCGCCGACCGCGCTTCCTGCCGGACGCAGGCCGGGGACGACGAAATAACCGCCTTTCCAGCGGTCGTGGACCGAATTCACCTCGTGGCCCGAACACACGATCCCATCGAGGCCGCTTTCCTGCGCAAGATCGGCAAGGCGCATGACCTGGTCGTGGGCATTGCCCTTGATGCCGGTCCGCTCGAGGTCGCGATCATCCATGCTGGTCAGCATGGTCACGCCCACGACCTTCGTATTCTCGCCCGCAGCTGCCTTGGCATCTTCCATCATCGCGCGCCCGCCACTGGCATGGATGGTGATGATGGCCGGTTCGAGATTGTGGATCGCATGCATCGCGCCCGCGACCGTATTGGGAATGTCGTAAAGTTTCAGGTCGAGGAAGATGGGCAGGCCCAGCTGCCCGATCATGTGCACGCCATGCGCGCCGTGTGCGCAGAAGAATTCCAGACCCAGCTTGATCCCGCCCACATGCGCCTTGACCTGCTCGGCAAGCGCGACCGCATCGCGCAAACGCGGAACGTCGAGGGCAAGATAGACGGGGTTGCTCATGAATTCTCGCTGGGTTCCGGATCGACGGGATTGGCGGCTTCGGGCGGCACGTCCTTCTTCGGGGGATAGGGACGTGCAGGCTCGATACTCGCGTCAGGCTTGGGCGATGCCATTTTCTGGGTCGCGGTTTCGAGCGCGGTAATCCGGCGTCCCTGCCGCCAGCGCACACCGCGGTGATAGATCCACATCGGCAGCAGGCCGAGCAGGAACGACACGATGACCAGCGCCGGAACGCGCGTGTCCCAGACGATGCCGGGCCAGATGCGCACATCGATCTGGCGATCCCAGTTGCCGAAGGAAAAGGCGATCACGCCCACCAACAGCAGGATCCACAGGATCGTCCTTACGATTTGCATTATGGGTGCCTCCCCGATTGTCTTGTAGCGCGATGCTAGGCCGACAAGCTGCGCGCGTCTAGCCGAAGACCCGGTCGAAAATCGTGTCCACCTGCTTGAAGTGGTAATCGAGGTCGAAGCGTTCCTCGAGCTGCTCTTCGGTCAGCGCTGCGGTCACTTCCTCGTCTGCCTTGAGCAGGTCGAGCAGCATCAGCTTGCCGTCCGATTCCCACACTTTCATCGCGTTGCGCTGGACAAGGCGGTAGGCATCCTCGCGGCTTACGCCGTTCTGGGTGAGGGCGAGCAGCACTCGCTGCGAGTGGATGAGGCCGCCCATACGATCCATGTTCGCCTGCATGCGCTCAGGGTAGACGAGCAGCTTGTCGATCACGCCGGTGAGGCGTGCGAGGGCGAAGTCGAGCGTGATCGTGGCATCGGGACCGATGAAACGTTCGACCGAAGAGTGCGAGATATCGCGCTCGTGCCACAACGCCACATTTTCGAGCGCGGGCAGGGCGTAGGCGCGGATCATGCGGGCCTGGCCGGTGAGGTTCTCGGTCAGGATCGGGTTGCGTTTGTGCGGCATCGCGCTCGAACCCTTCTGGCCCTTGGAGAAGAACTCCTCCGCTTCCAGAACCTCGGTACGCTGGAGGTGACGGACTTCCACCGCAAGGCGTTCGATCGAACCGGCGATTACGGCGAGCGTCGCGAAATACATGGCGTGGCGATCGCGCGGGATGACCTGCGTGGACACGGGTTCGGGCTTGAGGCCCAGCTTTTCCGCAACGTACTCTTCAACGCTCGGGTCGATATTGGCGAAGGTGCCGACTGCGCCCGAGATCGCGCAGGTGGCGATTTCCTCGCGCGCGGCGATCAGGCGGGTCTTGCAGCGGTCGAACTCGGCATAGGCCTGCGCCAGCTTGAGGCCGAAGGTGACCGGCTCTGCGTGGATGCCGTGGCTGCGGCCGATGGTCGGCGTATACTTGTGCTCCTCCGCGCGGCGCTTGATCGCGGCGAGGAGGTCGTCGAGGTCTTCAAGCAGCAGGTCGGTCGAGCGGGCAAGTTGTACGGCAAGCGTCGTGTCGAGCACGTCGGAGCTGGTCATCCCCTGGTGCATGAAGCGCGCCTCCTCGCCCACGTTTTCAGCCACCCAGGTGAGGAAGGCGATGACGTCGTGCTTGGTGACTGCCTCGATTGCGTCGATGGCGGGAACGTCGATGACCGGGTCGGTGGCCCACCAGTCCCATAGTGCCTTGGCGGCGCTCTTGGGGACCACGCCCAGTTCGCCCAGCTTTTCGGTCGCATGTGCCTCGATTTCGAACCAGATGCGGTAGCGCGCCTCCGGCTCCCAGATGGCAGTCATTGCGGGGCGGGCGTAACGGGGGACCATGGGAGACTCCGGGATGGGAAGAGGCGGGGAATTACCTGCGCGGCTAGAGCGGGAAGGCCGGAAATTCAAGCCCGCAAACCGGTCTGGAATAGCCAGTACACAGCCGTATCCATGCGCCATTCCGAGACGCGGCGCCGGTCGACCGCCATCGTGAGTGAAGTGGCCGCGATACTCGCGCAAACGAGACCAATTTCCTGTGCCGGCTTTGTGTGAGGAATAAATAGAATTGGCGGTATGCCGGCTTAAGAAGATGCCATCTTCGGTTTTCAGACCAGCAAAGGCGGTCACGGTATAGGGGACTTATTTACCGTACTTTTTCAGGAAAGCCGGTAATCAGCGAGTGATCGGTGGTTTACGACTGAAACGGTTCGTCGCTTTTAGTCGGAATGCCATTGATTGAGCCGCAGCCTGCGGTAGACTGTGCTCCATGATCGATCAACTGAACCTCTCGAAACTACGTCTCGCCGCCTTAACCAGCAGCGTTTGCCTTTATGCCATTGCTGCGCCCGCCTTTGCTGGCGAGGAAGTCCTCTACGGAGAGGCGTCGGAATGGGTCGAACCCGCCTCGCTAGAGGCAGAGGCCGCGTCCGAAGGTCCGGCTGCGCTCATCATGGACTGGCAGCATCGCCTCGAAGACGGCGTCGTTACCAGTTACAGCGATACCGCGACCCGCATCGACAACCCGCAGGCGTTGATGGAGCATGGTACCATCTCGCTCAGCTGGCTGCCGGACAAGGGCGACCTGACCATCCACCGCGTGGAAATCCAGCGCGCCGGTGAAAGCATCGACGTGATCGGGCAGGGTGCGGAATTCGATGTCATCCGGCGTGAGCAGGGCCTCGAGCAGCGCCTGCTCGATGGGCAACTCACCGCGACACTCGCGGTCCCGGGCCTTCAGGTTGGCGATATCCTGCGCGTAACGCACTCGGTAACGATCGATGACCAGGCGCTGGGTGACGAGATGCAGGTCCTCCAATACCTGTGGACCGAGCCGTGGCAGGTCGGTTTCGCGCGTACCATCGTCAGCTGGCCCGAGGACGAGCAGATCTACTGGCGCGCGGAAGATCACGCGGCGCTGGGCGATCCGGTAAGCAAGGACGGCGAAAAGCGGATCGAGGTCACGCTGCCGCTCGCCGAAATGCCGGAGATGCCTTACGATGCGCCCTCGCGTTTCAAGCGCGCTCCGGTCCTGCGTGTCGGCACCTATGCCGACTGGCAGGAACTTTCCCGCACCATGGAGCCGCATTTCACCAAGGCTGCGCAGGTCGAACCCGGTAGCGAGATCGCGGCGCAGGCCCGCGCCATCATGGCGAAAACCGACGATCCGCTACGCCGCGCCGCGCTGGCGACCCAGCTGGTGCAGGACGAGGTGAGCTACCTCCTCAACGGCCTCGATGGCGGCAATTACCTCCCGCAGGACGCCGACCTGACCTGGGAAAAGCGGTACGGAGACTGCAAGGCCAAGTCGGTCCTGCTCCATGCTCTGCTCAGCGAGATGGGCATCCAGTCGCAGACCGTGCTGGTCAAGTCCCGCGGCGGCGACGCAATTCCCGAATTGTTGCCGGTGCCGGGCAATTTCGACCACATGATCGTGCGCGCGACCATCGACGGGAAGGATTACTGGCTGGATGGCACCAGCGCAGCGACCCGCGTCTCGAACATGGCCGCCGTTCCGCCCTTCTATTACGCGCTGCCGCTGACCGCCGAAGGCAATGATCTGGTTGAGATGACCCAGCGCGACCAGCCGTCGCCGACCATGGTGATGTCGGTCGTGTCGGATTATTCAGCGGGCATCGACCTGCCGGCGCTCTTCACGCTCGAGATGCAGTTCTACGGCCCGCAAGGCGCGGGCTTCCGCAAGATGGCTGACGAAGCCGACGAGGATTCGCTGCGGCAGGTCGCGAAGAGCTTTGCATCCAACAATGGTGGCGGTGCGGTCAGCGCAGTATCGCTCGAATACGATGAAGAGGAGGCGGTCGGAACGCTGATCGTTACCGGCATCGCCAATTCCGATTTCGAATGGAAGCAGGGACGTCTCGTCGTCGATTCCGACGTGGCACCCAACGCCGCCTTCAATGCGAACCGTGCCAAGCCGGAATGGCGGGATATCCCCGTTGCGACGAACGGGCCGATGCGCAATCGCATCATCGGCGAACTGATCCTGCCCGACGATATGACAGGCTTCGTTTACGAAGGGGCCGAAAAGCTCGAGGCGAACTACGCGAATACGCGGATTTCCGGGCTCTCGGGCCTTGAGGGCAACCGTTTCTCGGGCGAGGTGGAGATCATCCAGAACCTTGGAGAGATTGCGCCGGATCAGCTGCCCGAAGTGAAGCGTGCGGTGCGCCGCTACGCCAGCGAGGAAAGCCGCCTCGTGGCTCCCGAAGACGTCGTGTGGCGCTGGGAACTCGACCGCAAGGAACTCGACAAGCGGGTCGCCCCGATCATTGCCGAATACGGCAAGGCGATCGAATTCGCGGAAGAGGATGATTACACGCCGCTCACCGCGCGCGCGGGCTTCTTCCACGATATCTACCGGTTCGAGGACGCGCTGGCCGATGTCGACGTGCTGGTGGAAAAGAACACTTCCGCAGACGTGCTGCAGTGGCGCGCAGGCATCCTCTATTCGCTCGGCCGCGCCGACGACGCGATTGCCGATCTCCAGAGCGCCTACGATATCGAGCCGGAAAACTGGACCGCAATGCAGCTCGCCGAGCTGATGGCATACGAAGGCCGCTATGACGAGGCGCTCGAGCTGCTGGAAAGCCTCCCGATCTCCGATGACGACAGTTCGGGCTATGCCGGAACCTATGCGACCGTAATGGGCCTCAAGGGCGATACTGCAGCCGCGCTCGCCGCGCTTGCCGAGGAAACCGCCGACAAGCCGCAGGATGCCGACGGTCTCAATGCCGACTGCTGGTTCCGCGGGCTCTTCAACACCGGGCTCGAAGGCGCACTCGATGTCTGCACCCGCGCAATCGAACGTGCGAACAACAGCGCGCCGATGCTCGATAGCCGAGCGATGGTCTACTATCGTATGGGCAATTACGACGCTGCGCTGGCCGATCTCGACAGCGCGCTGGAACTGAGCCCGGGCCTGTCCGCATCGCACTACCTTCGCGGCGCCGTCCGCCTTGCGATGGGCGACAAGGGTGGTCGTAAAGACATCGATATCGCCCTGCGCATCTCGCCCGAACTCAAGGCACGCTACGACCTGCACGAGGTGAAGGTCGACTAGGCCTGCCTGCTATCAGATCAGGCCCTTTGCCCTGAGCGATACATGAGTGCCGCGGCCCACGATCACATGGTCGTGGACCGTGATGCCCAGCAGGCGTCCGGCTTCCGCAATCCGGCTGGTGATCTGGATGTCCGCCCGGCTCGGTTCGGGATCGCCGCTGGGATGATTGTGGACGAGGATCAGCGCGCTCGCGCCCTTGTCAAAAGCACGGCGGATCACTTCGCGCGGATGGATGGCCGCCTCGTCGATCGATCCCTCCGCCGCAAGGTGATCGTCGATCAGGCGGTTGCGGGTATCGAGATAGAGGACGCGTACGCGCTCGTGTTTCAGATCGCCCATGTCGATCGCCAGGTAGTCGAGCAGTGCCTGCCAGCTGCCCAGCACCGGCTTCTGCTCGACTGTTCCGCGGGCCTTGCGCCGTGCGGCAAGGGAAACGGCGTGCAGGGCCGCCGCGCTGGCCATGCCCATGCCCTTGACCTGCGCGAGCGCGCCCGGGTCGGCATCCAGCACGCTGGCAAAGCTGCCGAACCGTTCGATGAGTCGTTTCGCCAGCGGCTTCGTGTCGCCCTGGCGAATGGCCGAGAACAGGAGGAATTCCAGAAGTTCGTAATCGGCCAAGGCATCGGCGCCGCCCTTGAGAAGGCGTTGCCGCAGGCGCTCCCGATGGCCGGTGCCGGCATGTGCCGCCGCATTGCTGGCCTCTTCCGGCAACCTTTTTCTCCCCCCAAGCGTTTCAATGCCTTACATTGCCTTCCTGCCGCGATGGGCGCAAGTGTGGGGTTGAATGGACGGGTCCGAAGATCTTGATTTGAAAACAGGAAGGCCGCGCTGGCGCAAGAAGCGCTGGGCCATTCCCGGCTTGTCGATTCTCGTCTTATTGGCTGTCTTTCTCGTGGCCTGGGCGAGCCGCGAAAGCATCGTCGACGACCTCATCCGCGACCAGCTGGCAGCGAACGACATTCCCGCGGCATATGATATCGCGCGCGTCGGGGGCCGAACCCAGATCATTTCCAATCTCGTGCTGGGCGATCCCGACCAGCCGGATTTCACGGCCGACCGTGTCGTTATCCGGCTCCAGCACAAGATCGGCCTGCCCGAAATCGGCGAAGTCAGGCTTTTCAACCCGCGGCTCTACGGACGTTACGTCGACGGCGAACTGAGCTTCGGTTCGCTCGATCCGGTCATCTTCGGTGAAAGCGGAGGGCCGCCGGGCCTGCCTCGGATAGACCTCAAGATCGTCGACGGGCGCGGGTTGATCGAAACCGACTACGGACCGGTGGGCCTGAAGCTGGAAGGCAAAGGCGGGCTGTATGACGGGTTTGCAGGCATCTTTGCGGCCACGGCACCTGAACTGGATTTCGCGGGATGCGAAGCCGAAGCGACAACGCTGTACGGACAGCTCGAAACCTCGGCGGGGCAGCCGTCTTTTAAAGGGCCGCTGCGCTCTTCGGGTGTAACCTGCCCAGCGATGGATCTCGCTTTGGCCGACATGGTTGCCGATATCGAGCTGGAGATGACTTCTGAGCTGAGCGATCCCTCGCTGACCGCGCGGATCGAGGCAGGCGACACGCGCTATGCCGATTTCTCCGCGCAGTCGCTGACGGGCACTGTCCGCGCCCAACTGCGCGGCGAGGATGCCAATGCGCGTTACACGCTTGCGCTACGCGGTGCGGAAAGCCCGCAGGTGCTCGCCGCCGTGGTCACTGCCGAAGGCGTCTTGCGTGCGCGAGAGAACTTCGCGCGGATGGAGGTCGAAAGCGATATCGAGGGCAATGGGCTGAGGCTCGGAAGCGAGTCCGTGTCCGCGATCCAGACCCTTGCGTCTTCGGGTGAAGGCACGCTGCTCGAACCGATAGCCAGGCGTATCGGCAACGCGCTGCAGGCGGAGGCCCGCGGGAGTTCGCTGTCGGGTCAACTCACCTACCGCTCGGACGCGGACAATACGCTCTTGCTGATACCGCGGGTCGAGATGATCGGTGGCAGCGGCGCCCGCATCCTGTCCCTGTCTCGCTTCGAAATGAATGCAGCAGGCGACGAAGCCGCACAATTCTCCGGAAATCTCGCCACCGGCGGTCCGGGCATCCCGCGCATCAATGGCCGCATGGAGCGCACCAGTGGGGACGATGCCGTGTTCCGCCTGTCGATGGCCCCTTACGAGGCCGGTCCTTCGCGCATCGCAATTCCCGGGATAACCATCGCTCAATCCTCTGGCGGGGCGCTCGGCTTTGCAGGCAATGTCGAGGCGAGCGGACCGCTGCCCGGCGGCGCGGTGGAAGGGCTTTCGCTTCCGGTAAAGGGGCGGTGGGAGCCGGGTGGCAGGCTGGCTGTCTGGCGCGAATGCACCCGCGTTTCCTTCAGCCGTCTTGCCTTTGCCGATCTCGCGATAGAAGGTCCGGGCCTCACGCTGTGCCCACCGACTGGTGGAGCCATTCTCACCAATGGTGCGGGCGGGCTGGAAATCGCCGCCGGAGCGCCGTCGCTCGAGCTTGCAGGCAGCCTCGGTGACACCCCGATACGCATCGCAAGCGGGCCGGTCGGCTTCGCTTATCCCGGCACGGTTCGCGCGCGTGATCTCGATATCTCGCTCGGACCAGTCGGCACCGCGAGCCGCTTCGTTATCTCGGATCTGGACGCCGAGATCGGTGAAAACATCTCGGGCAGTTACGCGGACGCTGAAATCGCGCTTGCCGCTGTTCCGATGACCCTCGTCAACACCTCGGGCAATTGGGACTACACCGACGGCAAGCTGGCGATCGGGGACGCCAGTTTCCGCCTGATCGACCGTAATGAAGAAGAGCGTTTCGAGCCATTGGTCGCGAGGGACGCGTCGCTTGTGCTGTTCGACAATATCATCGACGCCGAAGCGACCCTCCGAAACCCCGGTTCCGACAGGGTCGTGACCGATGTCGATATCCGTCACAACCTCGCAACCAGCAGCGGATATGCAGACCTCGACATCGAAGGACTGCGGTTCGACGAGCTGCTGCAACCCGAAGACCTGAGCCAGCTTGCGCTGGGCGTCATCGCCAATGCGGAGGGCGTGATTACGGGCGAGGGCCGTATTGACTGGGCTTCGGATGGCGAAGTGACCAGCACCGGGTCTTTCTCCTCCGACAATCTCGATTTCGCAGCGGCATTCGGGCCGGTGAAGGGCGCCAGCGGCACGGTGGAGTTTACCGACCTGCTCAATCTCACCACCGCGCCCGGCCAGAAAATCCGCGTCGGGTCGGTCAATCCGGGTATCGAGGTCTTCGACGGAGAGGTGGAGTTCCGCCTCGAGAATGGCGAATTGCTGGCCGTAAGCGGTGGCAGCTGGCCGTTCATGGGCGGCGAGCTGATCCTGCGCGAGGTCGACCTCAATCTCGGTGTCAGCGAGGAACGAGCCTATATCTTCGAGATCGTCGGGCTGGATGCGGCGCAATTCATCGCCCAGATGGAGCTTGAGAATATCTCGGCGACCGGCATCTTCGACGGCACCGTCCCGATCATCTTCGACACCGATGGCAATGGCCGGATCGAGGACAGCATCCTCATCTCGCGGCCGCCGGGGGGCAATATCTCCTATGTCGGCGATCTGACCTACGAAGACCTCTCCGCAATTGCCAACTTCGCCTTCGATGCGCTGCGCAGCCTCGATTATTCGCAGATGCGCGTAGTCATGAACGGGCCGCTCACCGGCGAGATCGTGACGCAGGTGCGTTTCGACGGCGTGCGCCAGGGCGAAGAGGCCGAAACCAATTTCATAACCCGCCAGATCGCGGACCTGCCGATCCAGTTCCGCATCAATATCCGCGCACAGTTCTACCAGCTGCTGACCTCCATCAGGTCGATGTACGACCCGGCCTCGGTGCGCGACCCGCGCGAGCTGGGCCTGCTCAGCGACGATGGCAAGCGGCTGCTGCGCCGATCGATCACCGGCGAGGAAGTGGAACCCGATATCGATCCGGAAGACGTGATTCCGGATGAACCCGCCATTCAGGACGAGGAAAGCGAACAAGGCCTATGACAAGCGATGAATTGACGGACCGCGGAGGCCTTGCGACAACCGGCATAATGCAGGGAAAACAGGGCATGCGCGGAATAAGGAAGATGGCGGTGGCCGCAGTGGCCTCGCTCACGCTGGCAGGCTGCATCACGGTGGAAGCACCGGATAAGCCGATCGTGATCGAGCTCAATGTGAACATTCGCCAGGAAGTGATCTACCGGCTCGCGGAAGATGCGGGCAATACGATCGAGGAAAATGCGGATATTTTCTGATGGGTGATTTTATGACCAAGCGACTTACCAAGGCTATCCTCACCGGCGCCGCGATTGCGACAGCGCTCGGCGGTATCGCTGCACCGGCTTACGCCCAGCGAGACCCTGCCTATGCCGCTGCACGCGCAGCGGGCGAGGTGGGCGAGAAGATGGACGGCTATCTCGGCATCGTGGTGGCGGAAACGGCCGAACTGCGCCGGATCGTCAACGACATCAATATCAAGCGCCGCGCCGTTTATTCGGAAAAAGCGCAGGAATCGAACGCCACGCTCGAGGAATACGCGCTGACCGCCGGATGCATCGCGATTGCGAAGACCGTACCGGGCGAAAAATACCAGGCGCCCGATGGCAGCTGGCAGACCCGCACGACCGCGCCGCCGATGCGCGATTCGCGCTGTCCCTGAAGCGATCGGGACGTAATGAATTCAGAGCCTCTCCCCTGCTGCGTGCCGGGGGGAGGCTTTTTTGCAACGGGGGAGGGGTATTTGGGCGGCTCTCCATGTTGACTCTAAAATGCCCCCCTTCTAAGGGGGCGGCGCCCTTGGCGGGCAAGTCCCTGCGCGTGCCGCGCAACCCCCTTTAAGGAGTAAGGCATGAGCGACGACGAACCCGCACGGAAACCCATCGAGGAGGATGCGCGGATTGACGCGCTGGAGAAGCGGCTCAGTGCCGCCCAGCAGCGCGAAGATCAACGCAACCGCAAGACCGGTTCCGGGGCCGATGCGAACTATCGCAGCGGCAACCGTGTTCTGGCCGACCTGCTCGGGGGGCTTCTAGGTGGTACGGTTATCGGGTGGGCCATTGGCTATTTCACCGATACCAACCCCTGGGGTCTGCTGGTCGGCCTGTTCCTCGGAATAGTCGTCGCCTTCAGGAACATTATCCGCGCGGCAAATCAGAAGCCCGGCGAGTGACCCTTTAGGGGGCCATTGCAGGGCTTTCGTTACAGGATTTAGGGAATTTCAGACGTGGCAGCCGAACAGGCCAAAGTCGATCCGATGTATCAGTTCACCATCCAACCGCTTGCCGGTTCGGAAAATTGGGAACTGGCCGGATACAATATCGCCTTCACCAATTCCGCAATGTGGATGCTGATCACCACGGTGGTGCTCTTCCTCTTCGTGCTTGGCGGCATGAAGCGTGAACTGGTTCCCGGGCGCTGGCAGATGATGGTGGAGACCTTCACCGGATTCATCGACAACATGCTCGAAGCGAATATCGGCAAGGCCGGGCGCAAGTACGTGCCCTATGTCTTCAGCCTGTTCATGTTCATCCTGTTCGCGAACCTCCTCGGCCTGCTGCCGCTGGGTCTCGCCGGGATCCACCCGTTCACCTTCACCAGCCACTTCACCGTGACCGGTGTGCTCGCGATCATCAGCTTCTCGATCGTCCTGATCGTCGGCTTCTGGCGCCACGGCCTGCACTTCTTCAGCCTCTTCGTGCCGCACGGCACGCCGCTGCCGATGATCCCCGTGATTGCGCCGATCGAATTCATCTCTTTCATGGTGCGTCCCTTCAGCCTCGGCCTGCGACTGTTCGTGGCCATGATGGCCGGGCACGTGCTGCTGGAAGTCCTGTCGAGCTTCGTGATCGACGGCACCAATGCTGGCGCCGGTTTCGGCCTCCTGGTCGGCCTGCCCAGCTTCATCCTGATGATCGGCATCTGCGCTCTCGAGCTGCTGGTGGCGGGCATCCAGGCCTATGTTTTCGCTCTTCTGACGTCGCTGTACATCAACGACGCCGAGAACCTTCACTAAGTCTTCAATTCAAAAGTTTTTCCAAAGGAGTTTGTCATGGAAGTAGAAGCTGCAAAGCTCGTCGGCGCTGGTCTCGCTGCAATCGGTGCCGGTATGGCTGCGATCGGCGTTGGTAACGTCTTCGGTTCGTTCCTCGAAAGCGCACTGCGCAACCCGGGTGCTGCCGACGGCCAGCAGGGCCGCCTGTTCATCGGCTTCGCCGCTGCCGAACTTCTCGGCCTGCTGGCGTTCGTCGTTGCCATGATCCTGATCTTCGTCGCCTAATCGACGAAATCATGTTCCGGAGCCGGTCGGGTTCGCCTGACCGGCCCGCAATTTTTCTGTCACCCGCTTTTCGAGAGCTGCAATGCCCCAGATAGCACAGCTTGCCGATACATGGTCCAGCCAGGTCTTCTGGCTGCTGGTCTTCTTCGGTATTACCTTCTTCGTCATCGGCAAGGGCATGGTGCCCAAGGTGATGGACACCGTTGCCCAGCGTGACGGCCAGATCGCCGCCGACCTCGCCGCTGCCAAGGCCGCGCGCGATGCCGCCGACGAGCAGGAAGAAGCCTGGCGGGTCAAGGAAAACGAAAACCGCGCTGCGGCGCAGGCGATCGTTGCCAAGGCCAAGGAAGAAGGCGCCAAGAAGAGCGAAACCAAGCTCAAGGCCGCCCAGACCCGTATCGACAAGAAACTTGCCGATGCCGAAGCACGTATCGCCGAAGCACGCACCGCGGCGCTGGCCGAAGTCGAGACCGTGGCTGTCGAAGCTGCGCAGGACATCGTCAAGACGCTCGCCGGCGTGAAGGTGACCAAGCCTGTCGCCACCAAGGCGGTGAAGGAGCAGATGGCTCATGGCTAATCCTGCAAATACCGACCAGATGCCGGAAGTCTTCACTACGGAGGCCCCGGAAGCTTCGACTGAAATCGACGCCGGTGCTGGCAAGCATGTCGAACCCGAGCTGTGGGGCCTCGCGCCCTTCCAGGTTGTCTCGGTCTCGATGTTCGTCCTGCTGGTCCTCGCGATCTTCGGCGCCAAGGTTCACAAGACCATCGCCGGCGGCCTCGACAGCAAGATCGCTGCGATCAAGGAACAGCTCGAGGAAGCCAAGCAGCTTCGTGCCGAAGCCGAGGTGCTGCGCAAGGAATATGCCGACAAGATCGCTGGCGCCGAAAAGGACGCAGAAGCGATGCTCGAGAACGCGCAGGTCGAAGCCGACGCGATCCTCGAGAAGGCGGAAGCCGACAGCAAGGCAATGGTCGAGCGCCGCAAGCGCATGGCCGAAGACAAGATCGCCGCTGCAGAGCGCGAAGCCGTCGAAGACGTGCGCAACCGCGCCGTTGCCGCTGCCACCGGCGCAAGCCGCAAGCTGATCGCTGAAAAGCACGATGCCGAGGCCGACAAGGCGCTGGCCGACAAGCTGATCGCCGGGATCTGATTTCCGGACACAAGCGAATTTGAAAGGGCGGCCTTCGGGTCGCCCTTTTTCGTTTGCGTGCCCGTGTCAGGGGGTGAGCACGATTTTTCCGATGATCTCGCCCCGTTCCATCGCCTCGAAAGCCTCGCGCCAGTCGGCAAGGGGCAGGGTGCGATCGATGTGAGGGGTAATCTTTCCCTCGCTAGCGAGCTTGTCCAATGCAGCGGCAATACGCTTCCCGCGCTCGGGGAAGCGCCTCGCGTATTCGCCTGCGCGCACGCCGACAACTGAGAACCCCTTGATGAGCGGAATGTTGACCGCGATTTCGGGAATCCTTCCAGCCACAAAGCCCACCACGAGCAGCTTTGCGCCGAAGGTCACGCAGCGCGTGCTCTCGTCGAAGACGTCGCCGCCGACCGGATCGAAGACGAGATCGCAAAGCCGGCCATCGGTCAGCTCGGAAACCTCTTCACGGAAACGGCCGGTGTTGAGGATTGCGGCGCTGGGCCGGGCAATATCCCGCAGATGCTTGAGTTTGTCCTCGCGATGCGTGGCGGCAATGACTGTGGCACCGAGAGCCCTGGCGAGATCGCAGGCGGCAAGCCCCACGCCGCCACTCGCTCCATGGACGAGGACGGTCTGACCCGGCTCAAGGCCACCCAGTTCAACCAGCGCAACATAAGCCGTGTGATAGGCCGCGCCCATTGCGGCCGCCTGCGCAAAGTCCAGGCCCTCGGGGATCGCACGAAGCGACGTGGCGGGAAGCGCGACCTGTTCGGCAAAAGCGCCTGTCTTGGCGCCGCCCATCACACGGTCGCCTTCCGCAAATCCGCTGTCGGGATCGGCGGCAATGACTTCGCCTGCCATTTCCAGCCCGGAAATGAACGGGACCTCCGGTTTGAACTGGTAGTCCCCGCGCGTCATCAGCAAGTCGGGGTAGTTGAGCGATGCGGCGCGAACGCGGACCAGGACCTCGCCTGCACCGCGTGAAGGGCAGGGGATGTCGACCAGTCCGGTCCCCGATAGATCGGGACTAAGGCTACCGACCTGGAGCGCCTTCATGGTCAGAAATTGTCCTTGGCGGCTCTCAGTGCGGCGAAGGTTTCTGCCGGATTGGTCCCGCCCCAGCGGTCACGCAAATCGGCATTATCGGCGCGCAGGAACGGGTTGGTTTCGAGCTCGCGGGAGAGCAGGGTGGGCACCGTCGGTTGCCCCTTGGCGCGCTTTTCCTCGACGCGCGCTGCATACAGCTGGAGCGCTGCATTGTCGGGATCGGCGTGCAGCGCGAACCTGGCATTGGCCTCCGTATACTCGTGGGCGCAATAGAGCTGCGTGTTTTCCGGCAGCTGCCGGATGCGGTCGAGGCTGTGCCAGAACTGTTCCGGCTCGCCTTCGAACATGCGCCCGCACCCGAGCGCAAAGACGCTGTCGCCCACGAAAGCCGTATCGGCCTCGGCAATGTGATAAGCGATGTGGCCGTTGGTGTGGCCCGACACGTCGATCACGCGCGCGGTCCAGTCGCCCAGCGATACGCTGTCGCCATTGCCGACCACGCGGTCGATAGGGCTGATTTTCTCGACCTCTTGCGGTGCGATCACCGTCGCGCCCGTCGCTTCGACAATGGCCTTGTTTCCACCCGTGTGGTCGGGATGCCAGTGGGTGTTCCAGATCTGCGTGATCGTCCAGCCCCTGGCCTTAGCCTGGCGGAGGTATTCCGCGCCATCAGGCGTATCGATCGCAGCGGTCTCGCCGCTGTCGGGATCGTGGAGGAGGAACCCGTAATTGTCGGACAGGCAGGGGAACTGGTGAACTTCTAGCATGAGTTTTGTCTGTCTTACCGCTTCGCTACTCGAGGACGGCAAGGCTAGTCCTGCCAGCGCCAAAGGGAAAGGCCCGCCTGCTCCTGTGAGCAAGCGGGCCTTCCTGATTACCCTTGAGAAGGGTGGAAGAGCTTAGTCTTCCTTCTTCTTCAGCGCTTCGCCGAGGATGTCGCCGAGCGATGCACCCGAGTCCGACGAACCGAACTGTGCAACTGCTTCCTTCTCTTCGGCGATCTGACGCGCCTTGATCGAGAAGGTGGGCTTCTTCGAACGGTCGAAACCGGTGACCATGGCGTCGACCTTGGCACCCGGCTGGAAACGATCCGAGCGCTGCTCGTCACGGTCACGGCCGAGGTCCGAACGCTTGATGAAGCCGGTTGCGCCATCTTCGCCGACCTGGACTTCGAGGCCGCCATCGCGGACTTCGAGGACGGTGACGGTGACAACCTGGTTCTTGCGCAGGTCGCTCTGTGCGCCGGCTTCGGTCGGTGCACCCTTTTCGAGCTGCTTCATGCCGAGGCTGATGCGCTCCTTGTCGGTGTCGACGTCGAGAACGACGGCTTCGACCTGCTCGCCCTTGCGGTGCAGTGCGAGCGCGTCTTCACCCGAGATGCCCCAAGCGATGTCCGACATGTGGACCATGCCGTCGACGTCGCCATCGAGGCCGATGAAGAGGCCGAATTCGGTGGCGTTCTTGACTTCGCCTTCGACCTTGGTGCCCACCGGATGCTTCTCGGCGAACTCTTCCCACGGATTGCGCTGGGCCTGCTTGAGGCCGAGCGAAATGCGGCGCTTCTCGCTGTCCACTTCCAGGACCATGACTTCGACTTCCTGCGAGGTCGAGACGATCTTGCCCGGGTGGACGTTCTTCTTGGTCCAGCTCATTTCCGAAACGTGGACCAGACCTTCGATGCCCGGCTCGATTTCGACGAATGCGCCGTATTCGGTGATGTTGGTGACGGTGCCCGTCAGCTTCATGCCGACCGGGTACTTGGCCGAAACGCCATCCCACGGATCCGATTCCAGCTGCTTCATGCCGAGGCTGATGCGCTGGGTGTCTTCGTTGATGCGGATGATCTGGACGGTCACGGTCTGGCCGATCTCGATCATTTCGCTGGGGTGGTTGACGCGCTTGTAGCTCATGTCGGTGACGTGGAGCAGGCCGTCGATACCGCCGAGGTCGACGAATGCGCCGTAGTCGGTGATGTTCTTGACGACGCCGTCGATCACCTGGCCTTCAGCCAGCTTGTCGATCAGTTCGCTGCGCTGTTCTGCACGGGTCTCTTCGAGGACCGCGCGACGCGAAACGACGATGTTACCGCGGCGACGGTCCATCTTCAGGATCTGGAAGGGCTGCGGCATGTCCATCAGCGGGGTGACGTCGCGCACGGGGCGGATGTCGACCTGCGAGCCGGGGAGGAAGGCCACTGCGCCGTCGAGGTCGACGGTGAAGCCACCCTTGACGCGGCCGAAGATGCGGCCGTCGACCCGCTTGCCTTCGCCGAATTCGCTTTCAAGCTTGTCCCATGCAGCTTCGCGGCGTGCACGGTCGCGCGACAGCATTGCTTCGCCGTCTGCGTTTTCGATGCGGTCGACGAATACTTCGACTTCCGAGCCGACTTCGAGGCCGTGCTCGTCTTCGCCGCGCATGAATTCCTTGAGATCGACGCGGCCTTCGCTCTTCAGGCCGACATCGATGTGGGCCATGCCGTTTTCGATGGAGGTGACGGTGCCCTTGACGACGCGGCCTTCGAAACCGCCGTCATCTGCGCCGCCGAGCTGCTCGTCGAGCATTGCCGCGAAATCGTCGCGGGTCGGATTGGCTGAGGTTGCCATGAGTTGTGTAGTCCTAACTAACGTTTGCTACCGGCCACCGGTTTTACCGGGGTCTTTCTCCGTCTGCCTGCACACCATTGCGCGGGCCGTACGGGGCAAGAGGGCCGAGTTCTCCGCGAGGCCGGATGCCGCCGCGAAGGTTCATCGAATCCGATAGATTGGGTGAACGGCCGCGCGCCTAGGCCAAACGCCGCGCAAAAGCAAGGTAAATGGCGGGCAAGTCCGATAGGTTTGAGCACATGGAGCACGGTTCAGGGAGAAGAAAGCGATCCCGCGTGATGGCCTCTAAAGGCGCGCCAATCCGAGGCTTGAAGGGCAGGGCGGTGGCCAAAAGAAAAGACCGGGAAGCCATCCGGCCCCCGGTCTCATCTCAGAACAGTGATTTGGCGATCAGCTGTCGGTAGTTTCCGTCATACCGGCTTCCATGTTTTCGTCCGATGCGGAATTCGTGTCCTTCCAGATGCGCATGGCATCGACGCTGACATCGGCCATGAGGCCTTCTGCGTTGAAGACGTAAAGCACCGTCTTGCCGCCGGCGGTTTCGGCTGCGGCATTGGCATCAGCATTGGCGATGACCACCGAGCTTTCGGCGCCGATGCTCCATTCACCGTCATCTTCGAATTGGGCCAACGATTCCTGGTTGGGCATCTTGAAGACATAGGACGCTGCCGAGACACCTGCCTGCAGGCCGATGCTGGCTTCACCCATGTTGTAATAGTCGACGACCTGGCCGTTGCGGATCAATGCACCTTCGCCGCCTTCACCGCCAACACCCAGCGCAACCGAGGTTACATCGGGGAAGACGAGGTAGCTGTAGCCATCATTGCCGCAAGTCGGCTCAACCTGCTCGCACTGTTGCAGAGCGGCGAGGGCCTTGTCATCAAGAGTGGCGTTTTCGGTCATCTGACCCTGTTCCTCAGGGGTCGTTTCCGCTTCGTCCGAAGGGTTCGAGCCGCACGCGGCAAGTGCGCCCGCGAGGGCGATAATCGACAGAAATCTCATAGGTTTCCCTTTCCCAATTATGGCACAGCTCCAGCTGCCCCTGCCGAGACAACCTTTTGCCACAATTCATGTTCCAGAAAGTTTTCCTAGGCCTTGCCGAGAGCATCCGCGACCGCCTCGATCGCAGCGGAAATCGCTTCCTCCTTGCCCAGCGCGCTGGTGTCGATGACCATGGCGTCCGCTGCGGGCACGAGGGGGGCGACATCGCGGTTGCGGTCGCGCTCGTCGCGGCGGCGCAGGTCGTCCTGGATTTCCAGGAGCGTCACTTTCACGCCCCGTCCGCGCATTTCGAGAAAGCGGCGCTGTGCGCGGGCCTCGACGCTGGCCGTGATGAAGAGCTTGGCTTCGGCTTCGGGCGCGATCACCGTCCCGATGTCCCTTCCGTCGAGCACGGCACCGCCTTCCTGCGTGGCGAAACCGCGCTGGCGTTCGTAGAGCGCCTGACGCACGGCGGGATGGACCGAGACGCGGCTTGCCAGACCGCCGGTATCCTCGTCGCGCAAGTGCGGATCGTCGAGCAGGCTGTCCGGGAAGCTCGTGGCGGCCAGCGCGTCGCCGCCGTCATCTGGATCGCCACCGTCAAGGAACACCTGCCGACCGACTGCGCGATAGAGCAGCCCCGTGTCGAGATGCGGCAAGCCGAAGTGCTCGGCCAGCGCCTTGGCAATGGTGCCCTTTCCCGAGGCGGTCGGTCCGTCGACGGCGATGATCATGTGCGACTCCTGCGGCTTTTCAGTCCCTTCGCCAAGCCCCAGATGGCAATCGCTGCCCAGAAGCCTTCGAGAACGAGGCTCGGCCAATTGGTATGAACGACCAGCGAGACGGTCAGCAAGGCGGCACCCGTCAAATTGGTGCCATGCAGGATGAAGGGGTTCGGCTCGTCCTTGTAGGTCAGATAGGCGTAGGCGCCGATGATGCAGGCCGTGCCGACGAAGCCGACCATGCTCGCCCAGTCGAGACCGGTCACGAGGCAGCCTCGTCGAGCAGAGCAGTGAAGTTCGGGAAGCTGGTGGCGATCGGTTCGGTGCTGTCGACTTCTACTCCGGCCTTGCTGGCAAGACCGGCGACGGCCATGCTCATCGCGATACGGTGATCGAGGTGCGTGGTGATCACGCCGCCACCGGGCAGGGCCTTGCCGCCGCTACCGCGAATGACGAGGCCGTCGTCACGTTCTTCGACATCGGCGCCTGCCAGTTTGAGGGCTGCTGCCATCGCAGCGAGGCGGTCGCTTTCCTTCACGCGCAGTTCCTCTAGGCCGGTCGTAACCGTCGTTCCTTGCGCAAGCGCGGCGGCGACGAACAGCACGGGAAACTCGTCGATCATGCTCGGCGCGATTGAAGGGTCGACCTCGATGCCCTTGAGCTGCGCATGGCGCACGCGAAGGTCAGCCACCGGCTCCCCGCCGACTTCGCGCTCTTCGAGATAGTCGATGCTTGCGCCCATCTGGCCAAGCACGCGGAAAATGCCGTCGCGGGTCGGGTTTAGGCCGACATTCTCGATCACGAGATCGCTGCCCGGCACGATGCTGGCCGCAACGGCAAAGAATGCTGCTGACGAGGGGTCGCCCGGAACGGTGATGTCGCAAGGTTCGAGGTCGCAGGGACCGGTCAGTTTGATGATCCGTTCGCCGTCGCGCTCTTCGACCTGCACGTCGACGCCGAAGCCGCGCAGCATCCGCTCGGTATGGTCGCGCGTGGGCACCGGTTCGATCACCTTGGTCGTGCCGGGCGTATTGAGACCGGCGAGCAGCACGGCGCTCTTCACCTGTGCCGATGCCACAGGCAGCCGGTAGCTGATCGGGACGGCGGGCTGGAGGCCTTGCATGACCAGCGGCAGCGTACCGCCGGGGGAGGAGGTGAAGCTGGCGCCCATGGCCGACAGCGGGTCGATGACGCGGCCCATCGGGCGCTTGGACAGGCTGGCGTCGCCCGTGAAGGTCGCGGTGATGCCATGGCTCGCGACCAGGCCCATGAGCAGCCGGGTCGAAGTGCCCGAATTGCCCATGTCGAGCGCCTGTTGCGGCTGGAGCAGCGTGCCGACACCCACGCCGTCGACGATCCAGTCGTCGCCATCCTTCTCGATCCTCGCGCCCATCGCCCGCAGCGCGGCGGCCGTGGCGAGCACGTCCTCGCCTTCCAGCAGGCCCGAGATGCGGCTGCGGCCCACTGCCAGGGCGCCGAACATGAGCGATCGGTGGCTGATCGACTTGTCTCCCGGCACGCGGATGCGTCCGGTCAGCGGGCCACGGGAAGAAAATCGGTGCGATGTCACGAAAGCGTATCCATATATGGCCTGCGCTTTGACAGCGCCCATGCACTCTGGCAAGGCGCGCGCGCTATCGATTCCTCCCCCTTTACTTTAGGGCGATGGAGTCCATCTTTATTCGAGAATTCCAGCCTCGCCCGTCCGGCGGGGCCAGCATCCAAGGATTACACATGGTCAAACCTGAATGGGGCACCAAGCGCACCTGCCCTAACTGCGGCACCCGCTTCTACGATCTGAACAAGGAAAATCCCGTCACCTGCATCGAATGCGGTGAAGAGTGGACGCCCGAACCCGTGCTCAAGTCCAAGCAGCCGATCCTTGCAGAGGACGAAGCCAAGAAGAAGAAGGACGCCGAAGCCGATAGCGATCTGGGCGGCGACGATGATGACGATCTGGATATCGACATCGACGAAGACGATGATTCCCCCGACAATGAAGTCGACCTTGGCGGCGACGACGACCTCGGTGTCGAGACCAAGTCCAAGGGCGACGACGACGGCGCGGACGAAAGCTGATTTAGCTTAAAATAGCTGTTGCATTGCGGGAGGACCCCTTATATTGGGCGCCTCCCGCAAGGGCAGTGCACCATCCCAGGATGCGCTGTATCGAAAATGGCACGGGGCCTTAGCTCAGCTGGGAGAGCGCTACAATGGCATTGTAGAGGTCAGCGGTTCGATCCCGCTAGGCTCCACCATTTTCCCGGATTTGATGGTAGCAGGCCGTGGCGACGGCTGCGGTCTGCTTCCACCACACCCGGGATAAAGCTTGGGTTTCCATAGGGGTACGCCCCACGCTGGCCGACGAGTTCTCGTCCGCCGGCGTTTTTCGCGTTTTCGGGAGTTTCCCAGAAAAAGTGGCTCCCACTTTTTCGGTTCGGGAAGCGACCAGACAATAATTTCGGGCCTTTCGAGGTTCGGCAAGGAGTAGAACACACATGTTCGACAATCTGTCCGACCGGCTCGGTAATGTCTTTGACAAGCTCAAGGGCCGCGGCGCGCTATCCGAAAACGACGTGCGCGAGGCCATGCGCGAAGTGCGCATCGCGCTGCTCGAAGCCGATGTCGCGCTGCCCGTCGTTCGCCGTTTCATCGATGCGGTCACCGAAAAGGCGATCGGTTCGGAAGTCCTGAAGTCGGTCACCCCCGGCCAGCAGGTCGTCAAGATCGTCAATGACGAGCTGGTCGAAATGCTCGGCGGCACGGGCGACGATGCCGAACCGCGCGAACTGAACCTCAACGCCAAGCCCCCGGTCGTCATCATGATGGTCGGCCTCCAGGGCTCGGGTAAGACGACCACGACCGCCAAGCTGGGCAAGCTCCTCAAGGAGAAGCACGGCAAGAAGTCGATGATGGCCTCGCTCGACGTCAATCGTCCGGCCGCGCAGGAACAGCTCAAGGTGCTGGGCGAGCAGGTCGATGTCGCGACCCTGCCGATCGTCCCGGGCCAGCAGCCGGTCGATATCGCACGCCGCGCGATGGAAGCTGCCAAGCTGCAGGCTGCCGACGTGCTGCTGCTCGATACCGCGGGCCGCCTCCATGTCGATGAAGCGCTGATGGCCGAGATGAAGGCGATCAACGCCGTTTCCGCGCCGACCGAAGTGCTGCTGGTCGTCGACAGCCTGACCGGTCAGGACGCGGTCAACGTTGCGCAGAGCTTTACCGGCGAAGTGCCGCTGACCGGCGTGGTCCTGACGCGGATGGACGGCGATGCACGCGGCGGTGCGGCGCTCTCGATGCGCTATGTCACCGGCAAGCCGGTCAAGTTTGCCGGTACGGGCGAGAAGCTCGACGCGATCGAGGCATTCGATCCCAGCCGTGTTGCCGGCCGCATCCTCGGCATGGGCGACGTGGTCAGCCTCGTCGAGAAGGCGGCCGCCACGATCAAGGAAGAAGAGGCCGAAGCGCTCGCCAAGAAGATGGCGAAGGGCGAGTTCGACCTCGACGACCTGCGCATGCAACTTAGGCAGATGCAAAGCATGGGCGGCCTCGGCGCGCTCGCGGGCATGATGCCGGGCATGAAGAAGGCCAAGGCCGCGATGCAGGCTTCGGGCATGGACGACAAGGTCCTGCTCCATATGGACGCCATCATCGGATCGATGACGCCCAAGGAGCGCAAGCTGCCCAAGCTGCTGAATGCCAAGCGCAAGAAGCGCGTGGCGGCCGGTTCGGGCACCCAGGTGCAGGACGTGAACAAGGTGCTCAAGATGCACCAGGAAATGGCCAAGGCCATGAAGCAGATCAAGAAGATGGGCGGCCTCAAGGGTCTCGGCGCGCTGTTCGGCAAGGGCGGCATGGGTGCCGCGATGCCCGGACTTGGCGGACCGGGCGGCGGCATGGGCGGCCTGCCGGGTCTCGGCGGCGGAGGTAAGGGGCCTTCGGTCGATCCCGACACGCTGCCTGCCGACCTGCGTGACATGTTGAACAAGAAATAACCGAAATTACAGAAATTTACATTCGAAAGGTGAAGTAAAATGGCAGTTGCAATTCGTCTGTCGCGCGGTGGCGCGAAGAAGCGTCCTTACTACCGCATCGTCGTGTCGGACTCGCGCAGCCCGCGTGACGGCAAGTACCTCGAGCAGATCGGCACCTACAACCCGATGCTGCCGAAGGATTCGGGCGAGCGCGTGAAGCTCGACGAAGACCGTGCACGTCACTGGCTGTCGGTTGGCGCGACCCCGTCGGACCGCGTCCTTCGCTTCCTCGACGCCGCCGGCATCCTCGAGCGTGCACCGCGCAACAACCCCAAGAAGGGTGAGCCGGGCGAAGCCGCCAAGGAACGCGCTGAAGAAAAGGCTGCCAAGGCTGCTGAAGCTGAAGAAGCTGCCAAGGCTGCTGAAGAAGAAGCCAAGGCCGCTGCCGAAGCTCCGGCTGAAGAAGCAGCTGCTGAAGAAGCACCGGCTGAAGAAGCCGCTGCCGAAGAAGCTACCGAAGACAAGGGCGAGTAATCTCTCCCATGCAGGACAAGCCCGTCACGCTGGCCGCCGTCACCGGTGCACATGGCGTGGCGGGCGAAGTCCGCCTGAAGCTGTTTGGCGAGGGGCTGGAAGGCCTCAAGCCGCACAAGAGCTTCAACGAGGGTAAACTCACCCTTTCCAAGGTCCGCAGCGACAACAAGGGCGGCGCTATCGCACGCTTCGCCGAAGTCACGGGCCGCAACGAAGCCGAGGCCCTGCGCGGCACCGTGCTGACTGTCCCGCGCGAGGCACTTCCCTCGCTGGAAGAGGGCGAATTCTACTATTCCGACCTGCTCGACCTACCTGTCGTGACCGACAAGGGAGACGAGGTCGGCCATGTCTGTGCGGTGGAGAATTTCGGCGCGACCGAGATCGTCGAGATCGAAAAGCCCGACGGCAAGAAATTCATGGTCCCGCTGACCGAGCAGGCCGTTCCCGACTGGGACAGCGAGAAACTGACCGTCAACGCCGACTTCGTCGACTAACGACGCAGCGGCATCTTTTCCGCCAAGCGGTTGCGGATCGCTGTCGAAGCGACCCCGGCCTGGCCCATGGCATGGCTGATCTGGTCTAGCCCCACAACGACATCCCCCGCCGCAAACAGCCCGTTCACACTGGTTTCCAGGTGATCGCTGACCTCGATACAGCCTTCCTCGCTGACCTTCGCGCCGCATTTCTGCGCGAGGCCGGAACGGATGACGCTGCCGAGCGCGGGGTACATGGAATCGAACCGCATCCGCCCCTCGGCGGTATCGAACGCGATGCGTCCTTCCTCGATCGCGAAATCCCCGCAGGGTCCTGCAACCCGTTTGATGCCAGCGCCGTCCAGAACCTTGCTGCATGCATCGGACAGATCATGGTCTCCCCCCGGCGAAACCAGCGTAATGTCGTCGGTGAATGTGCGGATGAACTGCGCTTCGGCGGTGCCGTGGTCGCCTGTGCCGATCACCGCGACTGTCTTGTCGGTGACCTCATAGCCGTCGCACACCGGGCAATAGCGGATCAGCCCGCGTGACAAGGCCTCGTCATGGAGCTGGTCGTCGATGCCTTCGGGGCGGTTGTTCACCACGCCCGTTGCCAGCAGGACCGTTCGCGCGCGATATTCCTCGTCGCCGCACGTAACCGTGAAGCACTCGTCCGGCTTTGCCAAGTTCGTGACCCGCTTCGGTTCTCGCAAGGCGCCATACTTAGCGGCCTGCTCGCGCATCCTCTCGAGCAGTTCCTCGCCCTTGATACCGTCGGGAAAGCCGGCGTGATTGTGGCTCATCGGGATCCAGCTGGCGCGGCTCGTTCCGCAGTCGAACAGACGGATGTCGAGATGGTAGCGCGCGAGATATATTGCGGCGGTCAGGCCTGCGGGGCCTGCGCCCACGATGATGCAGTCATCCGGTTTCATGGCATTGATACGCGCAAGGGTGGGAAGGGTGCCAAAGTCGCTTGCAGAGCGCTGTGTTGCACATATAGAACGCCTCTTGCCCGGACCGGACGTGTCGGCCACGTTCCGGGCGACATTCGAGAAAGAACTCGCTGGATTAAAAGGGGCCACATGATGATCGGCACCGCCGCACTCGTAATCGGGTCCTATGCCGCCATGAGCGCCAGCATGAGCGCATTCGTGGCCAAGGTGTCCCCGACCATCGGTCCGCGCCTGCGCCACCTGTTTGCGGGCGCCTCGCCGCTCGCAGTGCTCCTCGCCGTGCGCCTCGAAGGCGGGCCGAGCACCACGCTCGACGGCATGGACCTGTTCTCGGCCGGCGGGCTCGTGGCGTTGGGCATCGTGACGTCGAGCGTGGTCGGGAAGGTCATTCCCACCGCGACTTCGGACAGGACAAAGCTCACCTCGCGCTGAGGCATGATTTGCTGCGCGGGATAGCCAACCGGTGCCGCCCGCGCTAACCGCGTCGGCATGACGACGCTCAAGGTAGCCATCGCGCAAGCCGCGCCCGTTCCGCTCGCAATCGGCGACGGGATCGACAAGGCCGTGCGCCTTGCCCGCGAGGCGATCGAGGGCGGGGCACAGCTGGTCGCTTTCGGCGAGACCTTCCTCGGTGGCTATCCGCTGTGGCTGGACGAGGCACCCGGCGCGGCGCTGTGGGATCATCCCGGCACCAAGGCGCTGCACCGCATCCTGCTCGAACAGGCGGTGGTTGCGAATGACGAGCGGCTGCTGCCTTTGCAGGAGCTATGCGACGAGAGTGGCGCGGTAATCAGCATCGGCGCGCATGAGCGGGTGCGTTCAAGCCTCTACAACAACCAGATGACCTTCCGGCCCGGCATGCCGGTGCTCGACCATCGCAAGCTGGTGCCGACACATGGCGAGCGGCTTATCTGGATGCGCGGCGACGGCTCGACGCTCGGCGTGCACCAGGCGGAATGGGGCAAGGTTGGCTCTCTCATCTGCTGGGAGCACTGGATGCCGCTCGCCCGCGCGGCGATGCACAATCTCGGCGAGAGAGTGCATGTGGCGGCATGGCCCACCGTGCGCGAGGAATATGCGCTCGCCTCGCGCCACTATGCGATGGAGGGGCGGTGCTTCGTGCTGGCGGCAGGGCTGGTGCAGAAGAAGGACGACCTGTTTGACGGGCTGGAGCGGGCTGCCCGCGCTCAAGCAGCCGAAGGCGGTAGCGCACCAAAAATCGACGCGGCGGCGAAGGAGCTCATCGAGGCAATCGAGGGCGATGCGCTCAACCGCGGCGGATCGATGATTATCGCGCCCGACGCGCGGATAGTGGCGCAGGCGGGTGAGGGCGAGGAAACACTATTGGCCGATCTCGATCTCGGCGAGATTGGGCAGGGGCTGGCGAGCCTCGATACGGACGGTCACTACTCGCGACCTGATGTGTTCGAATTGAGGATCGATACCGGTGCAAAGGACGGCGTAAGTTGGCGGTAGCTACTAAAATGGTTGAAGCACCTTCGATGGAGCATGGCTGCTACGATTGCGGTCTTTTGGACGGCACGCCAGTCCGTGACTCGCTAGTCGATCTTATGCTGGTTGGGTCTGTCTTGCTCTTTGCTGCATTCATTGCCTTCCGGGCGTTCCAGCTATTGCGCGAGAAACTAAAGGCAAATCGCAGGCGTAGTCAGGACGGTTTGGAATGACCTTCGCCGCCACCATCCTTACTCTCTACCCAGAGATGTTTCCCGGGCCGCTGGGCGTGTCGCTTGCGGGCAGGGCGCTCGAGCGGGGGGACTGGTCGTGTGAGACTGTCCAGATGCGCGATTTCGCCACCGACAAGCACCGCACTGTCGATGACACGCCGGCAGGCGGCGGGGCGGGTATGGTGCTCAAGGCGGATGTGCTGGGACCGGCAATCGAGAGCGTGGGCGAGGGGCGTCCGATCCTCGCCATGACGCCGCGCGGGAAGCCCATCACGCAGGCGCGTATTCGCGAGATTGCGCAGGGTCCTGGCGTCTCCATCCTTTGCGGTCGTTTCGAAGGCTTCGACGAGCGGATTTTCGACCATTACCCTGAGATCGAACAGGTCAGCCTTGCCGATATCGTCCTGTCGGGCGGAGAGACGGCCGCAATCGCGATACTCGACGCTTGCATTCGGTTGCTTCCCGGAGTAATGGGCGCGCCCGATAGCGGAGTCGAGGAGTCCTACGAGAACGGGCTCATCGAATATCCGCAATACACCCGACCTCAGGAATGGGAAGGGCGCACGATCCCTGAAGTGCTGCGATCGGGGGATCATGCGAAGATCGCTGCTTGGCGCAAGGCAAGGAGCGAGGAAGACACACGGTTACGCAGGCCGGACCTTTGGGATCGCTATAGTGGCGATCGGGACCAGTCTGCCTCTGATGCGCGGCAAAAGAAGTAGGAAGACCAGGCAAATGAACCTGATCCAGCAGCTCGAAGCCGAAGCCATTGAAAACCTCGGCAAGGACATTCCCGAATTCCGCGCAGGCGACACCGTCCGCGTCGGCGTGAAGGTTGTCGAAGGCACCCGCGAGCGTGTCCAGAATTTCGAAGGCGTTGTCATTGCCCGCTCGAACCGCGGCATGGGCAGCAACTTCACCGTCCGCAAGCTTTCGTTCGGTGAAGGCGTGGAGCGTGTGTTCCCGCTCTACTCGCCGATCGTCGACAGCATCACCGTGGTCCGCCGCGGTATCGTGCGTCGTGCGAAGCTTTACTACCTGCGCGGCCGCACCGGCAAGCGCGCGCGTATCGCGGAACGCCGCGACAACGCGCCGAAGGCGTAAGCTTCTTAGCAGAGACAAGGGAAGGGCGGTCCTCACGGGCCGCCCTTTTTCTTTGTGCTTCGTCGGTAGAATCCGCGGTACGTAAGAGGGCCAGACCCAGCAAAAGTAAAAAGGGCAGTGCGCCTGAACGCACTGCCCTTGTCACGTGGGGATCATGATGAGCCGAAATTGGCCCGGTCTTGATGCCTCCGGGAAACCTGTGAGCCGGAAAATGGCCTCCCGTTGACAAGACAGGTTCTGGCAGCAGGTTCTTAAGGGGGTTTAAGGAAGCGCACTTAACCCGAAATTAGGCATAAGATTTTCGTGCGGTACGCCGGTGCTTGCATTCAGGCGGCCGCATTGCGAGGAGACGGCGACACGATTTTCGGGAGAGAACATGAAGTCGCTTCGCCTCGCCGCAGCCCTCGCGCTCGGCACCAGCCTCGTCTCGCCGGCCATGGCAGACAATCACGCCCATTCGCAGGAGACTGCCGCCATGGACCTCACTTTCGAGCGCGTCTTCGCATCGCCCGATCTCGACGGGCCGAGCCCGCGTCAGGCCAAGCTTTCGCCCGATGGCCGCTATCTCACCGTCCTGCGCAATCGCGAGGATGATTTGACCCGCTACGACCTGTGGGCGTTCGACCGCGAGACCGAAGAATGGTCGATGCTGGTCGACAGCGAAAAGGTCGGTTCGGGCCGCGAGCTGTCCGAAGACGAGAAGATGCAGCGCGAGCGTGCGCGCGTCGGTGGGCTGTCCGGCATCATCAGCTATTCCTGGACCTCCAACGGCGAGGCGATCCTCGTCCCGCTTGACGGCGACCTTTACCTCGCCAGCCTAGACGGGGAGGTGGTGAAGGTCACCGATACCGAGGAAAGCGAGCTCAATCCCGCGCTCAGCCCGCATGGCAATTTCATCAGCTTCGTGCGCGACCGCCAGCTGTGGGTCGGCGAGGTCACGGGCGACGCCGCGCCGATCACGCCCAAGGAAGGTGCGGACATTCGCTGGGGCGAGGCCGAATTCGTCGCGCAGGAAGAGATGGCGCGCATCGACGGTTATTGGTGGAGCCCGGACGAAAAGCGCATCGCGGTCGAGCGTTTCGACGAAAGCGGCGTCGGCATCGTAACCCGCGCGGCGATCGGCGCGACGGGGACCAAGGTTTTCGACCAGCGCTATCCGGTGGCCGGCAGCGACAATGCCGTGGTCGAACTCTACGCGATGGACCCCGACGGCCAGAACCGCGTGAAGGTCGATCTGGGCGATAATATCGATATCTATCTCGCCCGCGTCGACTGGGCGGGCAACGATCTCTACGTCACCCGCCAGAACCGCGAGCAGACCGTCATGGACATCCTGCGCGTCGATCCGGCGACTGGCGAGAGCCAGGTCCTCTTCACCGAGAACGCGGCGGTCGAGGATTACTGGATCAACCTTGGCAGCGACTACAAGTGGCTCGATAACGGCAACCTTGTCTGGTGGTCCGAGCGCGATGGCTTTGGTCATCTTTACCTCCTCGACGAAGCAGGGAAGACCGGCTGGACGCAGCTGACCAGCGGCGACTGGGTCGTCACCAAGCTCGTCGGTGTCGACCAGCAGGCGGGTCGCGTGTTCTTCACCGGCACGAAGGACGATGTGCTCGAGCAGCACGTCTACTCCGTGGACCTTGCCAATCCGGGCGCAATCACCCGCCTGACCGAACCGGGCTACACCCACTCTGCCAGCATGGACGGAAAGGGCCAGACCCTGCTCATCAGCCGTTCCAACGACGATAACCCGCCGCAGAGCTATATCGCCGATGCGACCGGCAAGCGCCTCGCTTGGATCGAGGAAAACGCACTCGACGGCGATCATCCCTATGCACCGTTCCTCGCCAGCCATCGCCCGACGAAATACGGCACCATTCCCGCAGAGGATGGCACGCCGCTGTACTGGGAAATGATCACTCCCGAGATGGAACCGGGCAAGAAGTATCCGGTCTATTTCTACCACTATGGCGGCCCCGGTCCGCAGGTCGTCAACAGGGGCTGGAATGGCGGCCTCAGGCAAGCGATCGTCGACAAGGGCTACATCTGGTTCGCGCTCGACAATCGCGGCAGCGCCAATCGTGGCGTGGCTTTCGAACAGCCGATCTACCGCGCCATGGGCGGGGTCGAGGTACGCGACCAGAAGGCGGGCGCCGAATATCTCAAGACGCTCGATTTCGTCGATCCGGACAAGATCGCTATCGATGGCTGGTCTTATGGCGGATACATGACGCTGAAGCAGCTGCAGGCCGATCCCGGTTTGTATGCGGCCGGCATCTCGGGCGCGCCAGTGACGAAGTGGGAGCTTTACGACACGCATTATACCGAACGCTACATGGGTACACCGCAGGATGATGCGGCAGCCTATGAGACGGCTTCCGCCATTCCCGACGCGACCAAGATCGTCGATCCGCTGCTGCTGATCCACGGCATGGCCGACGACAATGTGGTGTTCGAGAACGCGACCGAGATTATTTCGGTCATGCAGGAAGCCAACGTGCCCTTCGAGATGATGCTCTATCCCGGCTACACGCACCGCGTTTCGGGCGAGCAGATTTCGCCCCACCGATACAACACCGTGTTCCGCTTCCTCGAAAGCCACGGTGTGACCCCGCCGGAGTGATGCTTTAGCACCCGCAATCGAATGTGCGCTTGCGGGCGCGAAACCAATCGCTATCTCGGCGGCAATTCATATTGGAGAAGTGCATTGGGTTATCGTGTTGCCGTAGTCGGCGCGACCGGGAATGTCGGGCGCGAAATGATGCAGGTCCTCGCCGAGCGCGAGTTTCCCTGTGACGAAGTCGCTGCCGTAGCCAGCAGCCGTTCGCACGGTACCGAGGTCGAGTTCGGCGACACGGGCAAGATGCTCAAGTGCAAGAATATCGAGCATTTCGACTGGTCCGGCTGGGACATCGCCCTGTTCGCCGCAGGGAGCGGTCCGGCAAAGGAATATGCGCCCAAGGCAGCGGCTGCCGGCTGCGTGGTGATCGACAACAGCTCGCTCTATCGCATGGACCCCGATGTGCCGCTGATCGTGCCCGAGGTGAACCCGGAGGCGATCCACGACTACAAGAAGCGCAACATCATCGCGAACCCCAACTGCTCGACCGCGCAGCTGGTTGTCGCGCTGAAGCCGCTGCACGATGCGGCGACGATCAAGCGCGTCGTTGTCTCGACGTATCAGTCGGTCTCCGGCGCGGGCAAGGCGGGGATGGATGAGCTGTTCCAGCAGAGCCGCGCGATCTTCGTCGGTGACCCGATCGAGCCGGTGAAGTTCACCAAGCAGATTGCCTTCAACGTCATTCCGCACATCGATGTCTTCATGGATGACGGCTCGACCAAGGAAGAGTGGAAGATGGTCGTGGAGACCAAGAAGATCCTCGACCCGAAGATCAAACTCAATGCCACCTGCGTGCGCGTGCCGGTCTTCGTCGGCCATTCCGAAAGCGTGAACATCGAATTCGAGAACGAACTTTCGGCGGAAGCTGCACAGGAAATCCTGCGGGAGGCGCCCGGCATCATGCTGATCGACAAGCGCGAGGACGAGGGATACGTCACCCCGGTCGAAAGCGCCGGCGACAGCGCCACCTACATCAGCCGCGTGCGCGACGATCCCACGGTCGACAACGGCATCGCGCTGTGGTGCGTGTCGGACAATCTTCGCAAGGGCGCAGCGCTCAATGCCGTGCAGATCGCGGAACTCCTCGGTCGCGAATGCCTTAAGAAGGGATGATGAAAAAGGCACTCCTGTTCGCCCTTCCGTTTGCGCTCGCCGCCTGCGGGAGCGGCAACGAAACCTCGCAAGAAACGGCGCCGGAGCCGGAAGCTACTTCGCCCGTCGTCCAGCGGCTCGACGATATCGTGCTGGTGGTCGATGCCAATGGTGCAGGCGCGGTCGGGCAGCCGGTCATGCGCTTCGGCACCGCGCGCGAAGAGGTCGATAGCTCTCTGTCGCAAGCTTACGGCAGCGAGCCGGAGCTGGGCGAGAATGGCGAGTGCGGCGCAGGGCCCACGCAATTCAGCAGCTACGGCGCGCTCCAGCTGGCCTTTCAGGACGGAAAGTTCGTGGGCTGGAATCTCGGTGAGGGAACCGATGTGGCAACCAGCGACGGGGTCCAGCCTGGCACCACGACTCTTGCGATGCTCAAGGATAAGCGGCCGGTGCGCGACATCGAATCCACCCTTACCGGGGAGTTCGAATACACCAGCGCCGACTACGGCACGATTGGCGGCTTCAGCAAGGACGGGAAAATCAGCTCGCTTCACGCGGGAATGAACTGCTTCTTTCGCTAGGGCTTGGCGGCTGTATAAGAACGGGCATGACCCTGACCGCAGAGCTCTATTTCAGCTTCCGCTCGCCCTACAGCTATCTGTCGGTCGGCCGCTATCGCGCCATGACGGAGGAGTACGATCTCAATATCGCGCTGAGGCCGGTCTACCCTCTGGCGATCCGCCAGCCCGATTTCTTCGAACGCAATCATCCCAACTGGCTCGGCTACACCATGCGCGACATGATCCGCGTGGCGCAGTTCCATGAAATTCCTTTCGGCGCGCCGCGGCCCGATCCGATCATCCAGGACATGACGACCCGCAAGATCGCCCAGGACCAGCCCTATATCCGCCGCGTCACCCGTATGGGACAGGCAGCCGCCCGACGCGGTGCGGGCCTTGTTTTCGCAGCCGAGGCGGGCCGCATGATCTGGGGCGGGCAGGAGGGATGGCACGAAGGCGGCCATCTCGATCGCGCTCTCGAGGCGGCGGGGCTTGGTGTCGAGGAGATCATTGCCGAGGTTCAGGGCGAGGCCGAGGCGCTCGACGCGGAAATCGCGGCCAACCAGGATGCGCTGGAAAAGGCGGGCCACTGGGGCGTGCCCACGCTCGTGTTCGACGGCGAGCCGTTCTTCGGGCAGGATCGCATCGACATGGCCAAGTGGCGGATGGAGCAACAGGGGCTCACGAAGCGATGAAAGACAGGACCACGCAAGAGGGGGGCTGCCAGTGCGGCCGCGTTCGCTATGAGGCGACCTACGATCCCGAGAATGCCTATCTGTGCCACTGCCGCATGTGCCAGCGTGCAACCGGCGGGGTTTCGATTGCCTTCCTGAGCCTTGCGAAAGACAACTTCACATGGAAGTCCGAGCCTGAGTGGTACGCCAGCTCGAGCTTCGCCAAGCGCCCGTTCTGCCAGGAATGCGGCACGCCGCTGGGCTTCCAGTTCGACGAAGGCCGCAACATGGACCTCGCCATCGGCACGCTCGACGATCCGTATGGGATCGAACCGCAGTGGCACTTCGGGGTCGAGCGCATGCACGAGGCCTGGCTCGACACCACCCATCTTCCCCGCAAGCGCGCCGACGAGGATGAGACCCTTCTTGCCAAATGGCGGGAGTCGAACGGCGGGATGCCCGAATGAATACAGAAACTTTCGAAAGCTTCGACGGCACGAAGCTGGCCTTGCACCGTGTGGGCGAGGGGCGTCCGCTCGTCCTGCTGCACGGCCTGTTTTCCAGCGCCGAAATGAACTGGGTCAAGTGGGGCCATGACCAGCGGATCGCCGAGGAAGGCTTCGAGGTCCTGATGCTCGACTTCCGCGTCCACGGCCAGAGCGAGTCACCGCGCGAGCCGGAGGCCTATCCGCAGAATGTTCTGGTGCGCGATGTCGCGGCGCTGGTCGAGCATCTGGCGCTCGACGACTATGACCTTGGCGGTTTCTCGCTGGGCGCGCGGACCTCGCTTCATGCCGTGGCGCATGGTGTGCTGGAGCCGAAAAATCTTGTGATCGGCGGGATGGGCACGGCGGGCCTTGGCGAATGGGCCAAGCGCTCGGCCTATTTCAAGCGCGTGATCGACGAATTCGAGAACATCCCACGCGGTGATCCCGCCTATTTCTCCATGCAGTTCCTGAAGTCGCAGGGTGTCGACCGCGTGGCGGCGCGCCTGCTGCTGGACACGATGCCCGACCTCGATCTCGCCATGCTTTCGAACATCACTATGCCGACGCTGGTCGTGTGCGGCGACGAGGATCGCGACAATGGTTCTGCATCCGAACTCGCGGCACTGATTGCAAACTCCGACTTCGTCGAAGTGCCCGGCACGCATATGGGCAGCGTGACGAAGCCGGATCTCGGTATCGCCATGGCCGAATGGCTGGCGGCGCATAAGTGAGCTTGCGCAGGGCGTTCATCTGGACGTGGGTCGGCGGACTGGTGCTGTTCGCCATCGTCATCGCGCTCGGAATGCCGCTGGTCCTAACGCAGGTCCCGGGAGGCATTCTCGATCACCAGGCAGCTGCTACTGGGGCCGAGGTGGACCGTATCCAGTCTGCATGGCGCTCCGCAGGGCTGTGGAACCAGGCCGCGCTGGCGATGATGGGCGATCTCCTGTTCATCGGTATCTACGGCATCGGCTGCGTTCTCGGCGGTCTGTATTTTAGGCGGTCGGCGCAGCGGTGGATTGCATTCGCGGGTACCGTCGCTCTTGCCAGCGGGGCGGTATTCTTGGTCACCGATTATGCCGAAACGATCAGCCAGATCGTGCAGCTGTGGCGTTTCGAAGGCGACGATGGGCTTGCTGGCCTCGCCGCTACGGTGCGGCCATGGAAGATCGCCAGCTGGATTCTGGCGACGCTGGCGATCATCGCCTGCCTGATGGGGGAGTGGAAGGCGCGTCGCAGCGCTTGATTCCGCGCCCCAGCAGGTGCAATCCATCCCCATTGTCGGACAACCCCGTACGGGAAGAGGAAACATCATGAAATTTGCCCCAGTCGCACTGTCTGCGCTCGCCATCTCGCTCGCCGCGTGCTCGCCTGCCAATTCGCAGACCGTAGCCAGCACGCCTGTAGCGCCTGCCGCAGCGGAAGATTCCTATCCGATGACGCCGCAGGGCGCTGCCGACTGGGTCGCGATGGTCGAGAAGGACCTGTTCGGCTTCTCTGTCGAATCCGCCAGGGTGCAGTGGCTGAATGCGACCTATATCGTCCACGACAGCAACATGCTGGCCGCGAAATACGGCGAGGTCTCGACCGAGAAATCGGTCGCCTATGCGAACAAGGCTGCGGAATACGCCCGCGTCGACGGCCTCGATCCCGACGTCGCTCGCAAGCTCGACATCCTGCGCAACGGCATCGTGATGCCCGCTCCGGTCCGCGATGGGGCGGCGGCGGAACTCGCGATCATTTCGACCGAGCTTGGCTCGCAGTACGGGCAGGGCCGCGGCACGCTGAACGGCGAGGAAATCAACGGTTCGGACATCGAGGCGGCGATGGGTGACCTTGACCTCACGCCCGCGCAGAAGGCGGAAATGTGGGAGAGCTGGCACAACAACGTCGGCGCCCCGATGCGTAGCGATTACCAGCGCATGATCGCCCTTGCCAACGAAGGCGCACAGGAGCTGGGCTTCGACGATCTCGGCGCGATGTGGCGTTCGAACTACGACATGGACCCCGACCAGTTCGCCGCCGAGACCGAGCGCATGTGGCAGGAAGTGAAGCCGCTCTACATGGCGCTACACACCTATGTCCGCGGCAAGCTCAACGAGAAGTATGGCGACGACGTGCAGCCTGCGACCGGTCCGATCCGTGCCGACCTGCTGGGCAATATGTGGGCGCAAGAATGGGGCAATATCTACCCGCTCGTCGCGCCCGAGGGTGCCGGCGATATCGGCTATGACCTTACCGAGCTGATCGAGCAGAAGGGTTACGACGAGAAGCAGATGGTCCGCGTGGGCGAAGACTTCTTCTCCTCGCTCGGCTTCGCACCGCTGCCCGACACATTCTGGGAGCGCAGCCTGTTCACCAAGCCCGCCGATCGCGAAGTGATCTGCCACGCGAGCGCATGGGATGTGGACAATGTCGACGACTTGCGCATCAAGATGTGCATCAAGCGCAACGGGGATGATTTCATCACCATCCACCACGAGCTGGGCCACAACTATTACCAGCGCGCCTACAACAAGCAGGACTACCTGTACCTCAACGGCGCGAACGACGGTTTCCACGAAGCCATTGGCGACATGATCGCGCTGTCGATCACGCCCGAATATCTCGTCCAGATCGACATGCTCGACGAAAGCGAAGTGCCGAGCGCGGACAAGGACATCGGCCTGCTCCTGCGCCAGGCGATGGACAAGATCGCCTTCCTGCCCTTCGGCCTGATGGTCGACCGCTATCGCTGGGGCCTGTTCGACGGCTCGATCCCGGCTGACGGGCTAAACCAGGGCTGGAACGACCTGCGCCTCGAATACCAGGGCATCACCCCGCCGGTCGCGCGTGACGAGAGCCAGTTCGATGCGGGCGCGAAGTACCACATTCCCGGCAACGTGCCGTACACGCGCTACTTCCTCGCACGCATCCTGCAGTTCCAGTTCTACAAGGCCGCCTGCGACCAGGCGGGCTGGGAAGGGCCGCTGCATCGCTGCTCGTTCTACGGCAACAAGGAAGTCGGCAAGAACCTCAACGCCATGCTCGAAATGGGCGCCAGCAAGCCGTGGCCCGACGCACTCGAAGCCTTCACCGGCGAACGCCAGATGAGCGGCAAGGCGATGGCCGAATACTTCGCACCGCTCAAGGAATGGCTCGACGAGCAGAACGAAGGCATGGAGCAGGGATGGTGAAGCCATTGCGCGCAGGCTGGCTGGCGCTACCGCTGCTGGCGGCCTGCGCCCCTGTGTCCGAGGATGCATCGGTGCAACCGACACCGGACAAGGTGTCGGGAGCGCTCTTCGTCGCCGGCAAGTTCGGCAACACGCTCGCCAAGGTCGACCTGTCGACGGGCGAGGAGGTGCTGCGCGTCGATAGCTGCGCCAATCCGCATGAACTGGCGACCTCGCCCGATGACAAGCACGTCGCGCTGGCGTGCTACGGCGGGACCAGCGTCGATATTTTCCGCACCGATACGCTGGCGAAGATCAAGAGCATCGAGCTGGGCGAGAATGCGCGCCCGCATGGCGTCGTCTGGCATCCGAATGGCAATCTCTATTCGACTGCGGAAGGCCGCCAGTCGGTCTTCGTGATCCGCGATCCGCTAGGCGAGACCGAAACCTTCGAATATTCGACCGGAAAGCGCGGCAGCCACATGCTTGCCGTATCACCCGACGCGCAGCATGCCTGGACGACGGACCTCGGCGACAAGACTGTCACCCGGATCGACCTCGTGACCCGCCGCGCACCGTTCTCGGCGACTGTCGGCGAGGAGCCCGAGGGTATCGCGCTGACGCCTGACGGCGAAACGCTGTGGGTCTCCGCGCGGGGTTCGGACATGGCCTATGCGCTCGATCCGCAGAGCCTCAAACGCATCAAGGACGTGCCTGTCGGTGATTTCCCGCTGCGGATCGTGCTGCGGCCGCAAGGCGACTATGCGGTCACCTCCGACCTTGCTGATGGTGGCTTGTCGGTGATCGACACCGCCACCGGCGCCAAGGTCCGTTCGATCGCAGTGTCGAGCCCTGAGGAAGCGGAGGCCAAGACGCAGGTCACGATCCTGTTCTCGCCCGATGGCGAGCGTATCTATGTTGCCGAAACCATGGCCAACACCATCGCCGAAGTCGATTTCGAGACCGGCGAGGTGCTGCGCCGCCTGCCGGGCGAAGGCGGGGGCGACGGCATCGCGATCATCGAATGAGCAAGGAACCCAAAGTCCTGCCCGCCGTAGGCTGGCGCGAGCTCGTGCACTTGCCGGAGCTCGGTCTGCACGCCATCCCTGCCAAGATCGACACCGGCGCGCGTACCTCTTCGCTCCACGGCGAGGTGATCGAGGAATTCGAGCGTGACGGGCAGAAATACGTCCGTTTCGCGGTCGATTTCGAACAGCAGCATGTGCGGCAGGTCTGCGAGGCCGTGCATGTCGACGTGCGCGGCATCACCAGCTCGAACGGCGAAACGCAATACCGTTATGTCATCAAGACGCCGCTCAAGATTGGCGACGTCGAATTTCGCGCCGAGATCAGCCTCGCCAATCGTCGCGACATGAAGTTTCCCATGCTCATCGGCCGTTCTTCGCTGCGTCGCAGATTTGTCGTGGACTCGGGATATTCCTGGCTGCAGACGCCGGAAATGAAGGTCAAGAAAGGCCACAAACCATGAAAATCGCCATGCTTGCCCGCAACCCTAATCTCTATTCGCACAAGCGTCTGGTAGAGGCTGCGGAAGAGCGCGGGCATACGCTCGATATCCTCAACACCACGCGTTGCACCGTTCACATCGCGAGCCACCGCCCCGAAGTCTATTACAACGGCGAACCCTGCGTCGGTTATGATGCGGTCATCCCGCGTATCGGGGCTTCGATTACCAATTACGGCCTCGCCATCCTGCGCCAGTTCGAGATGCGCGGCTGCTGGCCGCTGAACGAAAGCGTCGCCATCGGGCGCAGCCGCGACAAGCTGCGCAGCATGCAGATCCTCGCCAAGCATGGCCTCGGCCTGCCGCTGACGGCCTATGCCAACGATCCCAAGCAGGCCGAGGAGATCATCAAGGCGGTGAAGGGGCCGCCGGTGGTTATCAAGCTGCTCGAAGGCACGCAGGGCATCGGCGTGGTGCTTGCCGAGACCATGTCCTCGGCCAAGTCGGTGATCGAGGCCTTCCGCGGGGCCAACGTCAACATCCTCGTGCAGGAATTCATCAAGGAAGCGGGCGGCACCGACATCCGTGCTCTCGTGGTCGGCGGCAAGGTCGTCGCGGCGATGAAGCGGACCGGCGCTCCTGACGATTTCCGCAGCAACCTCCACCGCGGTGGCAGCGCCCAACTCATCAAGATTACCCCGGAAGAACGCTCGACCGCCGTCCGCGCGGCAAAGCACATGGGCCTGAACGTGTGCGGCGTCGACATGCTGCGGTCAAATCATGGACCGGTCATCATGGAGGTGAACTCCTCCCCCGGCCTTGAAGGCATCGAGAAAGCGACAGGCAAGGACATCGCAGGCATGATCATCGATTACATGGCTGCCAATGCGAAGGTCGGGAAGACGAAAACCAAGGGGAAAGGGTGAGCGCTATTTCGCAACCTCGGACGAGCGGTTCCCGGTGGATTGGTTGAGGCGATCTCGAAGGAAATGAATTAGGCCTTTTAGTCCTTCCGGAATCCTCGCCAGCCCCATGCGGCCACGGACCAGAAACCGGGAGAGATACATGGCAGCGGCAGGATGCCCTTCCTTGCTAGCTTCGCGGAGCAGCAGCTCGATCCTCTCGTAGCCAGCACGGTCGGTGCCGAGCGCATGCATTCGCCACGCTAGCCAGAAATTGGCAACTACAAGTCCATCTGACACAGCGTCTTCGAGAATTCGGACTGCCTGTTGCTTGTAGCCAGTTGTAAAAAGGTATCGCGAATACTCCAGCGACGCTGAAGCCGATCCACGCTCGATCGCTGAGGCAAAAAGTTCGTGCGCGCGGTTTTCATCTTTCCCAACGCCTCGTCCGTAGGCGTAACACTCAGCGAGGTGCTGAAGGGCGAGTATGGAGCCTTGCTCAATCAGTTTGGAATAGATGCGGTTTGCCTCTTCGCAGCCAGCCCAACTCTTCTTGTTCGCATCAAGCAGTGCATCGCCGTCAGGCTCTCGATCGAAGAACTCCCAATAGCGAGAGTGTTGACGATCCCAACGATCAACGTCGTCCCAAAATTGCTCGCGGTGTTCGCGACAGAATATACAGCCCATAAGCTTACCCTAGCAGACTTCAGCTATCGAAGCTCGGCAAGGTCTTGGCTTCGCCCAGAACCGACTACCTAAACGGCGGTTCGTTAAACGCCCGCAATTTCCGGCTGTGGAGCTTCGGGCCTTCCTGCCTCAGTAAGTCGCAAGCGGTGACACCGATCTGCAAGTGGGCCGCAATGGCTTCCTCGTAGAACTTGTTGGCCTGGCCGGGCAGCTTGATCTCGCCGTGCAGCGGCTTGTCCGACACGCATAGCAGCGTGCCGTAAGGGACGCGGAAGCGATAGCCTTGCGCGGCGATGGTCGCGCTCTCCATGTCGATGCCGACTGCGCGGGAGAGCGAAAGGCGGCGGGCCGAGCTGGTGTAGCGAAGCTCCCAGTTGCGATCGTCGGTGGTGACGACCGTGCCGGTGCGCATGCGCTTCTTGAGGTCGCTGCCGTGTTCACCCGAAACTGCCTCGGCGGCACCGGCGAGGGCTTGCTGGACCTCGGCAATGGCGGGGAGGGGGATTTCGGGCGGAAGGACCGGGTCGAGTACGTGGTCGTCGCGCAGATATGCATGGGCGAGCACGTAGTCGCCGATCTTCTGGCTCGGGCGCAGGCCGCCGCAGTGGCCGATCATCAGCCACGCTTCGGGTCGCAGCACCGCGAGGTGGTCGCAGATCGTCTTGGCGTTGGACGGGCCGACACCGATGTTAACGAGCGTGATGCCGCCGCGGTTTTCACCGACGAGATGATAGGCTGGCATCTGGTGGCGGCGCCATGCCGTGTCCGACAGCTGGCCGCGTGCGTTTTCGGTGGATTCGGTCAACATCATGCCGCCGGCGCCTGCCAGTGCGGTGAAACCGTTCTTGCCGAGCTGGGCGCCTGCCCAGTCCACGAACTCGTCGACATAGCGGTGGTAGTTCGTGAACAGGATAAAGCGCTGGAAGTGCTGGACGTCGGTGCCGGTGTAGTGGGCAAGGCGCGCAAGGCTGAAATCGGTGCGCAGGCCATCGAATAGCGACAGCGGGATGGGATCGTCGGGGTTTTCCAGTTCGATACCGTCGGCGAGCTCGTCACCGATATCGGCGAGGTCTGTCGAGGGGAAATGACGGGCAATCTCGTTGGGATCGATCCCTGCCAGTTCGGCACCGGCCTGTCCGTCGAGCACGTAGGGGAAGGGGATTTCCTGGCGCGAGGAACCGACCTCGACCTCGATCTCGTAATTGCTTTCGATCAGCTCGATCTGCTCGCGGATATAGTCGCTGAACAGGCTCGGCTTGGTAATGGTCGTCGAATAGAGACCCGGCGTATTCAGTCGGCCGAATGCCCGGCTCGCGCCTTCGGGCATTTCCCCGCCGCGAAACAGGATCCGCAATTCGGGATAGGCATAGCTACCATCCTTGCGGCGTTCGGCGGGGGGAAGGGTGCGGTCGCGTCCGAAGGCGATGACATCGTCGCGCAGCCGCGCGGTCGCGGCATCATAGACGGACTGAAGCTTGTCGAGAATCTGTTCGATTGTATCCATATGGGCCTTTTTCTCCTGGCTCTTTTCGTTTTCGTGACCCCCTCTGCCACAGGAGGGCGCCTGTTACAAAAAGGGCGCGGGGACCGAAGTCGCCGCGCCCTTGATGTCTGGTGTGCGAGAAGCCTTAGGCTTCGTCGCCTTCCGGCTTGGTCGCTTCGATGAGGGCTTCCGTTTCGGTGGTGCCTTCTTCGGTGCTGACGCCGTCTTCGAGCATGTCCTCGGGGATTTCACCCGGCTCGAGGGTCGGATCGATGGCATTGGCAGCAGCCATTTCCTCGATCTCGGCCTGCTCTTCTTCGAACATCTGGGCAAGAACGTCGACGCCCTGCGTCTGCAGTTCTGCTTCGTCGTCCGAGCGGGCAACGTTTGCCTTCACGGTGACCGAAACCTCGGGGTGGAGGTCGATACGCACGTCATGCATGCCGATCGTCTTGATCGGGTTACCCATGATGACCTGCTTCTTGTCGATCTCGTGACCCTTGTCGGCGAGGCCGTTGACGATGTCGCGAACGTTCACCGAACCGTAAAGCTGGCCGGTGTTCGATGCTGCGCGGATCAGGATGACTTCGACGCCATCGACCTTTTCGCCGTTCTTTTCGGCTTCGGCGCGACGTTCGGCGTTTTCCTTCTCGAGACGCTCGCGGTTGGCTTCGAAGACCTTCTTGTTGGCTTCGTTGGCGCGCAGGGCCTTCTTCTGCGGGAGCAGGAAGTTGCGTGCGTAGCCGTCCTTCACGGTGACAACATCACCGATCGTGCCGAGCTTTTCGATACGCTGGAGGAGAATGATATCCATGATGTCTTCCCCTTACTTCACGATGTACGGCAGCAGGCCGATGTGGCGAGCGCGCTTGATGGCCTTGGCCAGTTCACGCTGCTTCTTCGCACTTACGGCGGTGATGCGGCTGGGGACGATCTTGCCACGCTCGGACATGAAGCCCTGCAGCAGACGAACGTCCTTGTAGTCGATAGCCGGCGCGTTCTTCGCGGAGAACGGGCAGGTCTTGCGGCGGCGGAAAAACGGGCGGGCCATCAGTCACGCTCCTCACGGTCACGGCGCTTCTTCGAGTCGCGCTCGTTCTTGCGCATCATTACGCTGGGACCTTCTTCGTGCTCTTCGACACGGATGGTCATGTAACGGATGACATCTTCGTTGATGCGCGTCTGGCGCTCGAGCTCGGAAACAACGGAGCCGGGGCCCTCGATGTTGAGCATCACGAAGTGTGCCTTGCGGTTACGGTCGATCTTGTAGGCGAGGTTCTTGAGACCCCAGGTCTCGGTCTTGACGACCTTGCCTTCGTTCGCTTCGACGATTTCGGTCGCCGTGGCTGCGAGCTGGTCAACCTGAGCCTGGCTCAGGTCCTGTCGCGCCAAGAAAACATGCTCGTAGAGAGCCATGCTCTTGTCCTTTCAACTGCTGGCCGATCGCTGGCTTGTCCGCGGGATTACGGGGCCCCTCCGGCTTTCTTCATATCCCACGCCGAAGCGAGGGATGCGCGCACATAGCGGGAATCGGGAGGAATGCAAGGGCAACTAGAGGCCTTCACGCGACGAGCCGAGAGGGTTTGCCGATTCCTTCCAAGTATCTGACCCGGACGAGGCAGAGCATGTCCGTGGACGTCGACCCTTGGCATTTTTGCCAGGTTCGGGCCCTGATTGCCCGTCATGTCCCAATGAAAGCAGTCGATTAACCGGCGCACCGTGTCGCGATCACCTTTTGTGAATTCGGAGAACGGTCATGCCCCACGGCAAGAAACAATACGAAGCGCTCGCCCCCCGCTCGAGGTTCTATCAAGGACCTTTCGGCAGAATCTGTCCCGACCTCGAGCCTTGGATTGCTCCTGTCGAAGCTTGCGACCTCGAGGAATATCTCCTGGGAATCGCGAATGGCCTCATGATCGAGGAACCTGACAAGACCCCAGGCGAGATTGTTCAGGACCCCGCTCTGAGGGAGCGTCTTGAGAGCGATTTCGCTTCGAACATACCGGCCGGCTACACATATTTCGGGCAATTTGTAGACCATGATATCACGTTTGATCCTGCCTCGACGCTAATGCGCCGGGCCGACCCCAACGGCCTGCTCAATTTCCGCACTCCGAGGTTCGACCTCGACAACGTCTACGGCGCTGGCCCAGACGACCAACCCTATCTCTACGACAAGTCAGACAAGGCCAAGATGGCAATTGGCACGGTCGACGGACGACCGGATCTCCCCGATCTGCCGCGTTTCAACGGAACGGCACTCATCGGCGACATGCGCAATGACGAGAACTCGATAGTTTCGCAGCTGCAGTTGGCCTTCCTGCTTGCCCACAACACGCTGGTAGACCGCGCCCGCGCCGCCAATCCCGATATTTCCGGTCCCGCCGCATTCGAAATGGCTCGGCAGACGCTGCGGTGGCTCTACCAGTATATCGTCTGGAACGACTTCGTCCGGCGTATCGCCATCGACGAGGTGATGAATTGCGCTCTCAAACTGGAAAAGCTGTGTGGTGGCCGAAAAGGCTGGAGTTGCGGGCTGAGCGACCTCTACCACTGGAGCAACCAGCCCTTCATGCCGGTAGAGTTCTCGGTCGCTGCCTATCGTTTCGGTCACTCGATGGTCCGCAACGATTACCAGACGAATAATCCGGTTCGAGGCTTCGGCAATCACGTTCCGATCTTCGACAACAGCGGTCCCAGCGATCCGGACGATTTGCGCGGCTTCAACAACATCAAGCCCGAGAATTGCATTCAGTGGGACTGGTTCCTCCAGATGCAGACTTCGCGCGGGCCCTTCCCGCAAATGGCGAGGAAGATCGACACCAAGCTCGCCAATGCCCTGGCTTTCCTCCACGAAGGGCCGAGCGGCGATCCCCTGAACGTCCTCGCGTTCCGCAATCTGCAGCGCGGCATCGATTTCGACCTGCCTTCGGGCACCAGCGTCGCGCGCAAGATGTGCCTCAAGCCGGTCAAGCTTCGTGACGACGAGCCGGATGCGCTCTGGTATTACATCCTGCGCGAGGCACAGGGTACCGGAGGGAACGGTCTTGGCCGCGTCGGTTCCAATATCGTTTGCTCGGTGTTCGCAGGGCTCCTGAAGGGCGACCCCATGAGCTACGTCAATGTCGCGCCTTGCTGGGAGCCGGATGACGATCCGCTTCTGGAGTCGGGGACAAATGGCGACAACCGCGATGATAGCAATTGGACCCTTGCATCGATCATCCGCCTTGCAGGTTTGAAAGCGGACGGCATCGGCTTTGCGTGATGACCGGCCGGCAAAGCCCCCTCAAGCGGCGGGCTTTGCCGGGTCGCAAAAGGAAGCCGGGACTTGCCATAGGTCTGCGTAAGGGTCAGATAGCGCGCTCATTTTTGGGAGTAGCGAATGCCCGGCGGACTTGTAGCCCTTCTCGACGACGTATCGGTGATTGCGCGGACCGCCGCTTCATCGGTCGATGACATCACCGTTGCTGCCAGCAGGGCCGGAAGCAAGACGGCCGGCGTTGTCATTGACGATGCGGCCGTGACGCCGAGCTATGTCACTGGGCTCGATCCCAGTCGCGAACTGCCGATCATCGGCAAGATCACCGTCGGCAGCCTGAAGAACAAGTTCCTCATCCTGCTGCCCGGCGCCCTTCTGCTGAGCTGGTTCCTGCCGCAGGCGATCATCTTCATCCTCATGATGGGCGGTGCCTACCTGTCATATGAAGGCGCCGAAAAGGTGATGGAGAAGCTCGGCGGCAAGAAGCACGGCAAGACGCTGGAGGACGAGATCGTCGATCCGGTCAAGTTCGAAGAGCAGCGCGTGTCCGGCGCAATCCGTACCGACCTGATCCTTTCGGCCGAAATCATGGCGATCACCCTCAGCGAAGTCGCGGACGAGAGCTTTATCGTGCGGGCGGGCGTGCTTGCCATCGTCGGCCTTGCAGTCACGCTGTTCGTTTACGGCGCGGTCGCGGTCATCGTGAAGCTGGATGATATCGGTTACCACATGGTCGAGAAGAACTCCGCCTTCGCGAAATCGATCGGGCGCTTCCTGCTTAAATCGGTCCCGCTCTTGCTGGTGGCCTTGTCGTTCATCGGTACGATCGCGATGCTATGGGTCGGCGGCGGGATCATCGTCCACGGCACGCACGAGCTGGGCTTCGACCTGCTCTATGATATCGCGCATGGCGCCGAATATGCGGTGAAATCGGCAACCGGTGCGCTTTCGGGCTTGCTCGGTTGGGTCACCTATGCGGCCATTTCGGCAATCATCGGCCTCGTGCTGGGCGCGATCCTTGCGGTGGTGATCCACAAGTTCATGCCCGAGGACCGCGAAGCCCACTAGGTTCCGCACTTTCGGCTTCTCGTCCCGAAACGGGACCACTGGCTCTTGCGTGCTGGTTTGCCATGTCGCTTGCGCGGATAAGCCGTTGCAGCAATAGCAATGGCTGTCACCAGGGGGAGACGTGGGCCAAAGAGCGTTCGCATGGCTGTGGGGCATGCTGGCTGTCGTGTTGTGCGGCATCGCCACTCCCGCCTCTGCGCGCGATTACCATCTCGGAGACCTGCTGTGTGTCGGCGGCGCGGTTAGCGCCAGCGAAGCGTTCGACCTGCCCGCCCACGCTCTCGATTGCAGCACAACAAGATTTGCCAATCGAAGCCCGTTCCTGCGTACCCATGCCGATGTCGTCGGACTGGTCCCTTCGGGCGAGGGCGCGCTGTTCTGGCAGACCGACCCCTCGAGTTTCGACAGCATGCTGTTGCTCTTCACCTACGACAATGGCGAACAGCGACTGGTCGATGTCGATCCCCAGATGGCGGCCCGAAACTGGTTCGTGCGTACGCGGTTCAGCGTGCCGGTGCCCGAAGTGGACGCTGAACTGGTCGCCATCGACGCGGTCATCGAACGACCGCGGACCTATGCAACCGCTCGTGATGTCCGCCTCGTCGCGGTGGTCGAGGCGATGAAGCAACATTACTCGAGATCGCTCGTCTACGCACTGGTTTGCGGCTTGCTGATCGCTCCGCTGATATTCGACCTGCTTTTCCTGCGCATGCTGCGATCGCGTTTCATCCTGTGGCACATGGGACTTACCTTCGGACTGCTAGGCTTCGTCTATTTCAACTCCGGACTGGTGTTTGCCTCCTTCCCCGATTTCCCGCTCGATGCGCGTTACCAGCTCAACACGCTGACGCTTGCCTTCGCGACCGCCTGTGCGGTGATGTTCGCGCTCGATATTACCGAAGAGGGCTTCGTGGCCGCGGGCATACGGAAGGTGCTCATTGCGCTCGTCACGTTCATGCTGGTGATCCGCTTTGCCATGATGCTGGATCTCGAAATCTGGCGCATGAACGATTACAATCTCTACCTGTTCAGCATCCTGCCGGTTTCGATTGCTCTCATCGCGGCGATCTTCTGCGCCTTCAAGCGGGGCAGCCGCGTCGCGATCTACCTGCTGGCGGCATTCTTCCCGATCCTGGTCGGCGGGGTAATCCGCCTGCTGATGGAGTTCACCTTCGTTTCGAAGGAATTTCCCATCGACGACCTGCTCTTCTTGGCGATGGTGCTGCTGGTCCTCGGAACCTCCGCGGCGGTGGGCGACCGCTTCATGGTCCTGCGTGTCGAGCGTGACCGTGCAAGGATCAATGCCCTCAAGATGCAGCGCATGGCGCATAGCGACGCCCTGACCGGTGTTGCCAACCGCCGCGCCTTCGATGCGCTCGAACGGATCGAAGACGGCCAGGCACTGATCATGGCCGATATCGACCACTTCAAGGCCATCAACGATGCGATGGGCCATGCGGTGGGTGACGCGGTCCTCGCCGATACCGCGGGTACATTCAGGAGGGCCTTCAGCGATGACAAGTCGGCGCGGATATACCGCCTCGGCGGCGAGGAATTCGCGGTCGTGTTCGATTGCTGGGACCAGCAGACGCTGCGCGATACTGCCGAAGCGGTCCGCCGCAAGGTCGATGGCGTCAAGAGGCGCCGCGAAGGCGACTTGCCGAACGTGACGATCAGCATCGGTGGAACGCTGGGGCGCGGCCGTTCGCTGGCCCGCGTCTACGAGGAGGCCGACAAGGCTCTCTACCGCGCCAAGCAGTCGGGTCGTAACCGCGTGGTCATCTCAGGCTAGTCGCGAGAACAGCCTGCGCGCGAATTCGGACAGCGTATCGTCGCGAGCGCCCATGATGACGATCCTATCACCGGGGCGGGCCAGGTTGACGAGCCGGTCCTCGATCGACTTGCGCTCCGGGATGTATTCCGCGGCCTGCCCGGCATCTTCGATCAGGCGCACGATCCGTTCGCTGCCTTCGCTGCGATCGACGGTGCCTCCGAAATAGACCGGATCGCACATCAGCACGATGTCTTCTTCGGCGAGTTCGCTGGCAAATACCTCTGCCAGCTCGGTACCCATCTGGCGAAGGGGACCGTAACCGTGCGGCTGGAAGAAGGCGAGCACGCGGCCGGGATGGGAGCGCAATGTGCGCAGGGTCGCACCGCATTTCTCCGGATTGTGTCCGAAGTCGTCGATGACGGTTATGGCGGCGTGGTTTGTGCCCACGATATCGAAGCGGCGTGCGAGCCCCTCGAAAGAGGCCAGCGCTTCCACCGACGCCGATACGGGCACGCCTGCCGCAGCCGCACCCGCAATGGCGGCGAGCGCATTCGAGAGATTGTGCCGCCCGGGCATATTGAGGCGCAGGGCGTGCTGGCTTGCGTCATGCCGGTCGACGACCATCGCAGCCTGGCGCACCGGCCCTTCCGCGATACTGCCGGGCATGATGCCGATCTGCGCCTTTTCCTGCTCGACACCGAAGGTGATCGTTTCCTTCGCTTGGGGCAGGAGGGCAAGCGCTTCGGCGTCGTCGGCATTGATGACCGAGATCCGGCTGCGCGAGAGATAGTCGCCGAACAGCTGGCGCAGCTCTTCCATGCTCTTGTGGTCGAGGCTGACGTTGAGCAGCACGCCCACCGCCGGGCGATACAGCGCAATCGAACCGTCGCTTTCGTCGACCTCGCTGACATAGAGGCTCTGCCCGCCGACCACCGCGCTGGCAAAGGGACGCTCGGGCGAGACGAAGTTCTTCATCACCGCGCCGTTCATGATGGTCGGGGCGCGTCCGGTGGCTTCCATGATCCAGCCGAGCATTCCGGTCACGGTCGACTTGCCGCTGGTCCCGGCCACCGCGATCCCGGCACCGCTGGTGTTGAACAGGATGGAGTTCAGTTCGGCACGCGTCAGGCGCAGGCATCCAAGATCGTTCGCCTTGCCGATTTCCGGCACGGTGTCCTCGATCGCGGCCGAGGCGACCACGATCTGGTCGCCCGAAATGATGCCGCTGCCGTCCTGCGGATGAAGCTCGAAGCCTTGCTTCTCGAGCGCTGCGAATTTCTCCGGCGTGCGGCCCTGGTCGAAGCTTCGATCCGAACCTGCAACGGTCGCCCCGCGTCCTTTCAGGATCTGTGCGAGGGGCAGCATTCCGGACCCGCCGATGCCGACGAAGAAGAACGGGCGGGTGAAAAGTTCATCGGGGCTGGGGAAGTCGGTCATTGCGGCCTCGCTATGCAGTTGTAAGCGCGATGACAAGCGGGCATGATCCCACGCGTGCACCGACCCATCCGAAAAGTAGCCGTTTGCGCACCTGCCACGCCGCTCAAGCGCGAATATGCAGAGGCCGTCACAGCTCTCGCTGCGAAAGATTTTCCCGAAATCGAGCTGTATTTCCACGACCAATGCTTCGTGGAGGAGGGGCACTTTGCCGGGTCGGACAAGGTGCGGCTCGATGCCCTGCTCGAATGCGCCAATGCGCCGGAATTCGATGCCGTGTGGTTTGCCAAGGGTGGCTATGGCTCCAATCGGATCGCAACCGATTTCCTTGGCAAGGCGTCGGCCGAGGCGGGCCGGAAAACCTATCTTGGATATTCCGATTGCGGCACGCTTCTCGGCGGTCTCTACCGCGCCCGTATCGGCCATCCCGTCCACGCGCCCATGCCGGTCGATATCAAGCGCGATGGCGGAGACGAGGCGGTCCGCCGCGTTCTTGGCTGGATGGGCGGCGATGCAGAAGGGCTGGAGCAGGGGCTGACGGGCAGGCCGGCGGCCGCATTCAATCTCTATACGCTCGCCATGCTGGTCGGCACGCGGCTAATGCCCGCGCTCGACGGTCACGAGCTCCTGATCGAGGAAGTCGGCGAATACGAATATGCCATCGACCGGCTAATGTTCCACCTCGTGGAGCATTTGCACGATGTCGCCGGCATCCGGCTGGGCGAGGTGACCGCAGTGCCGGAAAACGACCGACCCTTCGGGGCCGACGCCGAACAGATCGTGCAATATTGGTGCGAGAAGAGCGGCATTACCTACCTCGGCCGCGCCGCCATCGGACATAGCTCTGCCAACAGGATCGTGCCCTTCGGTCTTGAGGCTTGAGCTGCTCGCGCCTAAGCGCGCTGCCGACAAGGAGAGTTACATGACTGCATTCATCTTCCCCGGCCAGGGCAGCCAGAAAGTCGGCATGGGCGTCGAGCTCGCCGAAGCCAGCGTCCACGCACGCGAGGTCTTCGAGGAAGTCGACGAGGCGCTGAAGCAGAAGCTGTCCTCGGTGATGAAGGACGGCCCGGAAAGCGAACTCACGCTGACCTCCAACGCCCAGCCTGCAATCATGGCGAATTCGATCGCCACCCTGCGCGTGCTGGAGAAGGAATTCGGCATCGCACTGGCCGACAAGGCCGATTGTGTCGCGGGCCACTCGCTCGGCGAATATAGCGCGCTGTGTGCCGCTGGTGCTTTCGGTCTTGCCGAAACCGCCAAGCTGCTGCGCCTGCGCGGTATCGCGATGCAGGACGCCGTTCCCATCGGTGTCGGCGCCATGGCCGCGCTGCTCGGTGCCGATATCGAGAAGGCAACGGCGCTCGCAGAAGCAGCCGCCGAGGGCCAGGTGTGCGAAGTGGCGAACGACAACGACCCGACACAGGTCGTCATCTCGGGTCACGCAGAAGCGATCGACCGCGCCATCGAGCTGGCCAAGGAACACGGTATCAAGCGCGGCATCAAGCTGCCCGTTTCCGCGCCCTTCCATTGCTCGCTCATGGAGCCTGCGGCCCAGCGCATGAAGATCGCGCTCGACGAGACGTCGCCCGGTGCGTTCACCGTACCGCTCTTCGCCAATGTGACTGCAGCCCGCGTGATCGATCCGGCCGATGAGCAGGCCCTGCTCGTCGACCAGGTCACCGGTCGCGTACGCTGGCGCGAAAGCGTGCTCGCCATGCGCGAAGCCGGCGTCGAACGCTTCGTCGAACTCGGCGGCAAGGTGCTCGGCCCCATGGTCGGCCGGATCGACAAGGACGCTGCCACGGTCAGCCTCGTCACGATGGAAGACCTTGAAACTTTTGCGAAGGAAAACGGATAATGTTCAGCCTCGAAGGTAAAACCGCTCTCGTAACCGGCGCCAGCGGCGGTATCGGCAGTTCGATCGCCTATGCGCTGGCGCGCCAGGGTGCGCGCCTGGCGCTTTCGGGTTCCAATGGCGACAAGCTGCGTGCCTTCCGCGAACAGCTGAATGCGGACACCGGCGGCGACCATGTCGAGATCACCTGCAACCTGTCCGATACGACGCAGGTCGAGGAACTGATCCCGGCCACCGTCGACACGCTCGGCAGCATGAACATCCTCGTCAACAACGCAGGGATCACGCGTGACAATCTCGCGATGCGCATGAAGGACGAGGAATGGGACGAGGTGATCCGCATCAACCTCGAGGCCAGCTTCCGCCTCATGCGCGCCAGCGCGCGCCCGATGATGAAGGCCAAGGGTGGCCGCATCATCTCGATCACCAGCGTCGTCGGCCACACCGGCAATCCGGGCCAGATGAACTATGTTGCGGCCAAGGCAGGCCTCACCGGCATGTCGAAGAGCCTCGCGCAGGAACTCGCCAGCCGCAATATCACCGTAAACTGCGTCGCTCCGGGCTTCATCCGCACCGCGATGACCGATGCGCTGAACGACGACCAGAAGGCCGCGATCAACAGCCGCATCCCGATGGGCCGCATGGGCGAGGGCGACGAGATCGGCGCTGCCGTTGCCTATCTCGCCAGCGACGAGGCCGCTTACGTCACGGGGCAGACGATCCACGTGAATGGCGGCATGGCGATGCAGGGGTAAGCCCAGATCATGGGACGCAAACTCCTCGCCTCGATGGCGCCGTTGATGGCGCTGGCAGTGCCCGCACAGGCGCAAGACGTGCCGATTGAGGAAATCTGCATCGAGACCCCTGAGGGCGCAGAAGCTGGCGAGAAGATGCTGGATGCGTTTCTCGCCGAGATGGGGAAGGGGACGAAGGAAGGTGATGCCAGCGACCTCTTCTCGGAACACTATTCGCAGTGCTCGGCTGGTCTGGAACTCAGCGAAGATCAGGATATGCATTACCGCGAACTGGTGCTGCACTCCCTCATAGCCCGCTCCAGCCGGCTCAGGCTGAAGACCAGCGGTGTGAGCGATGAGTTCGTTGAAGGAGTCCTCGAGCTGGAACGGAGCGGGGTCGAAGGTGAAGCCCGCTCGGAAGCGCTCATGGATCTCTACCTGAGTGAATTCCGGCAGGGTAAACTCAGCGCAGAAGCCGAAGAAGTCGCGGCCGAGCTGCTCGCAATCCATTCCTCCGCCGTGATGGCCGTCGAGAGGCTTCGCTCCGAGCCCTGAACTTTTGCAAAAGTGATGGTTATCCCCAAGGGAAATCCGCGCTTTGGCGGGTGAACCTTGCCCGTCATCACAGCATAGCTAAGGTCGTTATCCGTATTCCGGCGCTTGTGGGGCGATTCCGGCCTTCACAACGCCCAAAAGGGACGAAAGAAGGACCATGAAGGCCACAATCGAACGCGCGACGCTGCTGCGCTGTCTCTCTCATGTTCAGTCGGTGGTCGAACGCCGCAACACCATTCCCATCCTCTCGAACGTCTTGATCGAGGCCGAAGGTGACGGGCTGCGTGTGATGGCGACCGATCTCGACCTGCAGGTGGTCGAGCACATGGCTGCCGCCAGCGTCGAGAGCGAGGGATCGATTACCGTTTCCGCGCACCTTCTGTTCGACATCGCCCGCAAGCTGCCGGAAGGCAGCCAGGTCAGCCTCGAAACCGCCGAAAACCGCATGGACGTAAAAGCCGGCCGCAGCCGCTTCAAGCTGCCCACGCTGCCGCGCGACGATTTCCCGGTAATCGTGGAAGGCGACCTTCCGACCAGCTTCTCGCTTCCGGCAAAGACACTCGCCGAGATGATCGACCGTACGCGGTTCGCGATCTCGACCGAGGAAACCCGCTATTACCTCAACGGCATCTTCTTGCACGTTTCGGATGAAGACCAGCCCGTGCTGAAGGCTGCCGCTACGGACGGACATCGCCTCGCACGCTTCACGCTTGCGCGTCCCGAAGGCGCCGAGGGCATGCCCGACGTGATCGTCCCGCGCAAAGCCGTTGCCGAACTGCGCAAGCTGCTCGACGAGAAGATGGACGGCGACGTCCAGATCGACCTGTCGGCCAGCAAGATCCGCTTCACGCTTGGCGGCGAAGGTGGCGTGGTGCTCACCAGCAAGCTGATCGACGGTACCTTCCCAGATTACTCGCGCGTCATTCCCACTGGCAATGACAAGCTGCTCAAGATCGACCCGAAGAGCTTCTTCGCGGGTGTCGACCGCGTGGCGACCATCGCCACCGAAAAGACCCGTGCGGTCAAGATGGGCCTCGACAAGGACAAGGTCACGCTGACCGTGACCTCGCCCGACAACGGCACTGCATCGGAAGAACTGGCCGCCGAATACGGCTCGGACGGCTTCGAGATCGGCTTCAACGCCGGCTACCTCAAGGACATCCTCAGCCAGATCGATGCCGACGAGGTCGAAATCCATCTCGCCGACGCAGGTGCACCGACGCTGATCCGTAAGAATGACGACAGCCCGGCGCTCTACGTCCTGATGCCGATGCGCGTCTGATTGCAATGAAGAAGGCGATACTCGCAGCAGCTACCGGCATCATGCTGGCGGGCACTCCGATGCAGGCGCAGGAAACTGCGCCGGCTCCTGCCGGGCCGACGATGCAGGACGATCTCGATTGCGCGATCTTCCTCTCCTATGTCCTTGGCACGATGGAAGATGCGCAGGCTTCCGAACAGGAAAAGACCGGCGTGATGGTCGGCATGATCTACTTCATCGGTCGCTACGAGGGCGCTGGTGGCTCGGATATCGAAGGGGCCATGGTGGAACGCTTCGAAACCTTCGTAGAGAGCGATATCGAGCGTCTCCGGATGCCTTGCGCTGCGCGAATGGAAAGCATGGGTCAGCGCCTCATTGAGGCTGGGGACGCCATCACCCAGATCGAGAAGCGCCGGGCCAAGACCGGACGGTAAGCCTGAATTTGGCCCTCGCTTTCGCTGGCTTGCGCACTTAGTGTCCCTTCCAAGAGGAGAGACGCGATGCAGCAGGTTCATGTCGAAAAAGCGAAGCTGACCAATGCCGAACTGGTCGAGGTTGACGAGGGTGTACTCGCCGACGGTGCGGTGCGTCTCGCCATCGAAAGCTTTTCGGTCACCGCCAATAATGTGACCTATGCTGTCGTCGGTGACGGCTTTGGCTACTGGAATTTCTTCCCCGCGCCCGAGGGCAAGGGCATCGTCCCGATGTGGGGGCACGCGAAAGTGGTCGAAAGCAACCACCCTGAATTTGCGCTTGGTGAGCGCGTCTACGGCTATCTCCCCATGGCGAGCCATCTCGATGTGCTTCCGGGCAAGGTCAGCAAGGGCGGCTTTGTCGACATGGCGGAACATCGCCAGCCGATGAGCCCGATCTACAACCAGTATTCGCGCCTGGCCGCCGATCCCGAACATGATCCCGCACGCGAGGGCGAGCGGATGATCTTCGGCCCGCTGTTCAAGACGGGCTTCCTGATCGAGTACTTCATGCGCAGCGAGGACTGGTTCGGGGCAGGGCAGGTGATCCTCACCAGCGCATCGTCCAAGACCGCCATGGGTCTCGCCAGCGTCGCCAAGCGCCGCTCGCCGCAAGTGAAGCGCATCGGCCTGACTTCGGCCGGCAATGTCCAGTTCGTGAAAGACAGCGGCCTCTATGACGAGGTGCTTGCCTATGACGCTGTGGGCGACATCGCGGGCGAGCGCAGCGTTACGGTGGATTTCGCGGGCAATGCCAAGCTGCTGGGCCAGCTGCACCATCACCTTGGCGACAATCTGAAATATTCCTGCCTCGTCGGCGCGACGCATATCGAGGAGCGCGGCGCAGGGCTGGGTGCGGGCCGCGACCTTCCCGGACCGACGCCCACGCTGTTCTTCGCGCCCGATCACGCGGTGGCTCTGTTCAAGGAGCAGGGGCCTGAGAAGGCGGGCGCAATGGTCGCCGAGAGCTGGCACGGCTTCCTCGAGGATGCAGGCGGTTCGATCGAAATCGAGCGCCACAGCGGCCTCGAAGCGGCACGTTCCGTCTTCGTGGAAATGCTCGGCGGCAAGATCGATCCCGCCAAGGGGATCGTGATCGAACCCTCGATCGAGCCCTAGATTTCGATAGCGATCTTGCCGAAATGACCGCCGCTTTCCTGGTGGCGGAAGGCATCGGCCAGGTTCTCGAGCGCGAAGGTATCGCTGATCTCTGGACGAATACCGTTTGCCTCGATCGCTGCGATCATGTCCTGCTGCATCTTCCGGCTTCCGACCGTGAGGCCCTGGACCGTAAGGTTCTTCGAGAACAGGAGCGCGGTCTGCACGGGTCCTGCAAACCCGGCAAGCACGCCGATCAGGGCAACATGGCCGCCGACGCGGGTTGCCAGCATGGACTGGTCGAGCGTTCCGGCCCCGCCGATCTCAACCACACAATCGACCCCGCGGCCGCCGGTAATTTCGAGAGCCTTCGGCCCCCAGGCTTCGACTTTCTTGTAATTGATCAGGTGATCGGCACCGAGCGCCTTCACACGCTCCAGCTTCTCGTCGGACGAGCTGGTGGCGATTACCGTCGCACCTGCTGCCTTGGCGAGTTGCAGCGCGAAGATCGAAACGCCTCCGGTGCCCTGCACGAGCACCGTGTCGCCGGGCTTCAGCGTGTAGTCGACAAAGAGCGCCCGCCACGCGGTCAGGCCGGCGCAGGTCAGCGTGGCGGCCTCGGCATGGCTGAAACCGGCAGGTGCGCGGGTGAACCAGTGCGTCGGAGCGGTGATCGCTTCACGCGCGTAACCATCGATCCCGTCGCCCGGTACACGCGTGAAGGCGGACTGCGGAGGCTGGCCGTCGAGCCAGTCGGGAAAGAAGGTGCTGACGACATGATCGCCGACTGCAAACTCAGTCACCCCGTCGCCGACGGCGGTCACGACGCCCGCGCCATCGGACATGGGAATGCGCCCCTCTGCGGTAGGGATCATGCCTTTCACGACCGCATAGTCGTGATAATTCAGCGAACTGGCCTTGATATCTACCGTGATCTCTCCCGCTGCGGGAGCGGCGGCATCGTCGACATCGACATAGGCCAGGGCGTCGAGGGTGGAAGGCGTCGCGCCGGTGCGGATCGCCTTCATTCGGCCGCCTCCGCAAGCTCGGCACGCTGCGGCCCGCGGATCAGCCCGCCGGGCGTCTCACCCGTCCATTCTCCCTCGCGGAAGGTGACCGCGCCGTTTTTGATGGTTGCGACATATCCCTCTGCCTTCTGCAGCAAGCGCTTGCCGCCCGCCGGTAGGTCGAAGGCGAGCCAGGGCTTGCCGAGCTTGAGGCGTTCCATATCGATGATGTTGATGTCGGCCAGATAACCCGGCGCAAGCACGCCGCGATCCTCGAGACCGTAGAGGCGCGCGGTATCGGCGCATTGGCGCTTGATGGCATTTTCGAGGCTGATCGTGCCACGCGAACGGTCGCGCACCCAGTGCTGGAGCATGAATGTGGGCGAGGCCGCGTCGCAGATCGTACCGCAATGCGCGCCGCCGTCGGACAGCGAGTTTACCGTATCATCCGACTGCTGGAGATCCTTGAGGAAATCGAGATTGCCGTCGGCGTAGTTGAGGATCGGCAGGTAGATGAACCCCTTGCCATCGTCGCTGCAGAGCAGGTCGTAGGCGTATTCGTCGCCCGATACGCCTGCGGCCTTTGCGCGTTCGAGGATGCTTTCCGCAGCTGTCGGTTCGTAGTTGAAATCCGGGTCCATCTCGAACTGCATGTTCCAGCCGCCGCAGACCACCATGATCAGGCCGATAATGTCCTGATTGACCTCGGAGAAGTCATGCTGCTCGGCGAGCATCTTCGCCTTGAATTCGGGATCGAACAGCTTCGCTTTCTGCTGTTCCCACGGCAGGTCCTCGATCTCCTTCCAGCTCGGCTTGAGGCGGAAGGGATGCACAGTGCCTTGCCAGGCCATGACGATGCCATTTCCGCGCAGCGCGATCTGGGCGACGATGTTCGCGCCGTTGTCGTTTTCCGCCCGCATGGAGGAGATCTGCTCGTCGAGCGGCATTTCCTTGGCGATCGATTGCAACGCGGCATAAGTGCAGGGCAGGCCGGTTTCGCGGCTCAGCGCGCCCATCCAGCCGAACTCGTCCCATTCGCGCTTCATGTCGCTGGCCATCTCGAACACGCCGTGGCCCGCGCGGCCCATGGCACGGCCGATCTCGATGAGCTCTTCCTTGGTTGCCGTGGTCCCCGGCACCACTTCGCCGTCGACATCGCGGTGGAGGACCGTGCGCGAGGTCGAGAAGCCAAGCGCGCCGGCGCGTACGCCTTCCTCGACGATTGCCGACATCTGCCTGATGTCCTCGTCGGTCGGCACGGCGCCGGGGCGTTCACGGTCGCCGAGCACATACGCGCGGACGGAACCATGCGGGACGTGCGTTCCGACGTCGACTGTGCGCGGCAGCTTTTCGAGCGCGTCGAGATATTCGGGGAAGGTCTCCCAGTCCCAGCTCATGCCTTCGGCAAGCGCGGTGCCGGGAATATCCTCGACGCCTTCCATCAGGCCGATCAGCCATTCGTGCTTGTCGGGCCTGGCAGGGGCAAAGCCCACGCCGCAATTGCCCATGACGACCGTGGTCACGCCGTGCCAGCTGCTCGGAGCCATCTCTTGGTCCCAGGTTGCCTGCCCGTCGTAATGCGTGTGGATATCGACGAAGCCGGGCGTTACCAGCAGGCCGCTCGCGTCGATCTCCTCAGCCGCATCGCCCGAGACGTTGCCGACCTGTGCGACAAGTCCGTCTTTCACCGCGATGTCCCCGGTGAAACGCGGCTCCCCGGTTCCGTCGACGATGGTACCGCCCCGGATGATAAGGTCGAATGCTGGCATGATGTGGCTCCTCTCTCGAAGGAGAAGGTTCCACATTGCAACCTATGAGTCCAGCGCGGACTAGTCGGAGCGTTGCGTCATCCGGACGGTCAGCAGGATGGCGAGGCCGATGAGAAAGAGGAGATTGATCGAAAGCATGCCGATACGCTGGTTCCCCGACCACAGAGTGAACTGCTCGACGAGTAGCGGCCCCATCCACACCGTTATCGTCCCGGCGATGGCGTAAAGGCCAAAAAACTCCCCGCTACGGCCTGGCGGGGCAAGGGTGACGAGCATTGTCCGGCTCGACGAAATGCTGGCCGTCGCGGTGACTGCGATCACACTGATGAGGGCAAGGTAGGTGAGGTCGGAAAGGGTCTTGAACACGAGCCCGTCCCAGACCTGGTAGTTCGGGATCAAGCCCAGGAGCAGGCTGTCGCGGGTGATGGATAGCTGGAGCAGGCCGACGACGACCATCGCGAAGATCTCGAGTGCGAGGGCACGCTTGACGCCCACCTTGCCTTCGAGCCAGCCCCCGAAAATCCCGCCGGCAAAGGCGCAGACACTGGCAAAGATTGCGTAGCAGAGCATCTCGAGGAAGTTCCAGCCGAGGAACAGCGCGACATAGACCGCGCCCAGCGCGAGAAGAGCCGCCATCCCGTCGGCATAGAACATGCGGGCGACCAGGAATTTCATGAGCTCGCGGTATTGGCTCGCCGCACGGATGGTCTGGAACACGCTCCGCGCGCCCTCCCGGAAGGCCCTGATCCAGCTGGCCCCGGGCGTTCCGGGGTCCTTCGCGTTGAGGAAAAAGGGAATCGAGAAGCCCGCCAGCCAGACCGCGCAAACAGGGCCGGCCAGGCGGGCGTGCTCGAACCTGGCAAGGTCCACCCCGAACTGTGGTTGCGCAAAGGGCCAGCCGATGAGGGCGGGTAGGACGAAGAGGATGGCGATTGCGACGAATATCAGCGAGGCGGCCAGATTGCCCAACCCCAGTCCAAGCCCCGAGATCATCGCGAGCCGGCTGGGTTTGCCTGCAACGCTGAGCATCGCGTTGTGAGTGACCTCGGAATAGGTATAGCCGACGTAAGCGATGACGAGCAGCGCCATGATCGCCGGTACGGAAAGACCCTCGCCGCCGGGCATGGCAAACCAAAGCATGCCCGAGCAGATCACGATCGCAGCGAGGAACACGGCAAGGATGGGTTTCAGCCGTCCGCCGCGGTCCAGTGCAGCCCCGAGGAATGGGGCAGTAAGCGCGGCAATGAAACCTGCCCACTTCGTTACCGAGGCTATGGTCGCCTGACCCTGCGCATTGGCCGCGGCCAGCGCTGCATCGGGTTCCAACCCGTCAAGCTCACCGCTGGCAAGAAGGTCCGCACCGATGATGTCGCGCGCGAAATAGGGGGCGAAAATGTAGATGACGATCAGGATGTAATAGGGATTGCGGGCCCATTCGAAGACCGCCCATGCAAATCCCGTTTTTCCCAGCGCGCCGCCATCCCCGTGAGCCGGTCTCGCCGCCAGCGGACGGACGAGCGGGTCGGGTGCGGCGCTTTCCATCAGCCGCTTATCCCGTGATCAGGCTGCTGCACGGTCCTCGCCATCCGGTGCGTCGAGGAATTCGCGCAGCGCAGCGACACTTTCGTCTGCGTGGGTCAGCAGGAACAGGTGACCGCCGCCCTCGATCACCTCGAGGCGCGAATTGCGGATGGCGGTGTTGAGGATCTTGCCGTTGATGAGCGGGACGATCTGATCGTCGTCGCCCATCATGATCAGCACTTCCTTGCTCATGAAAGGCAGGGCGGGAAGGCTGGTCCAGCCGAGCATGGCGATCAGCTGGTAGAAATATCCGCGCGGGGAGGGCGGCTTGAGGCGGCCGATGTGGCTGTCCTTCTGGTGGCTCGCCCCATCCTTGTCGACGCCGCCATAAAGCGTCTGGAAGTGCTCGTTCATGAACTTGGGGTCGATGTAGCGGCGCGGGTTCGCCATCTTGGTGAGCGCGGCCGGATTGCCCGGCACCATCAGCATGCCCGCCGTAGTGGCGACAAGCACCAGGCGGCGGGTGCGGCCCGGATACTGCAGTGCATAATGCTGCGCCATCGCGCCGCCCCAGCTCACGCCCATCACATCGACCTCTTCCAGCCCGAGGCGATCGAGGATCTGCGTCGCCGTCCAGGTCATGGTGAAGGGGTTGTAGGGGATCGTCGGATCAGGGCTTTCACCGGTGCCCGGCATATCGAACATGACGAAAGCGCGTTCGGTGAGCATTTCCGCAAGCGGAGCCACCGCTTCGATATTCGCGCCGATGCCGTTGAAGAACAGGAGCGGCGGATGGTCGCTCGGTTCGTCGAGCCGCCAGTGGGCCACCCGCAGTGTCCGGCCGCCGACGTCCATCATCTCGACCGTGGCGGTCATGTCGTTCTTCGTTTTTGCATTCACGCGATTTGTCCCGAATGGCCCTTAGCAGGCTTCCATAACGTACAGTCCCGGGGCGGGGTCCAGAGGCTGGTATGCCTTGTTCCCCGTTTTTGCCGGAGCCTTCTTCTTGTCGCCCGAGCGTTCCTGCACCCAGTTCATCCAGTAAGGCCACCAGGAGCCCGCGACTTCTTCGGTGCCCTCGAGCCATTGGTCGGCGGTCTCGGGCAGCTTCTTCTTCGGGTCCTTCTGGATGTAATATTTTGCCTTGGGGTTACCTGGAGGGTTCAGAATCGCCTGCATGTGCCCGGAATGCGACAGGACGTAGGTGATGTCCTTCGATCCGAAGAGGCGGGTGGAGCGATAGGTCGCCTTCCACGGGGTGATATGGTCGGTCACGCCGCCGAGGATGAAGAGGTCGCTGGTCACCTTCGACAGGTCGATCTTGTGGTCGACCATTTCGACCTCGCCCTGCTTGGTGAAGGCGAGCGTCTCGAATACGGTCAGGAAGTCGCCCATGAGCGCGCCAGAAAGATTGGTCGCATCGGCATTCCAGAACAATACGTCGAATGCCGGCGGGTCTTGCCCGAGCAGGTAATTGTTGATGACGTAGTTCCAGATGAGGTCGTTCGGGCGCAGCCATGCAAAGCCGCGGGCAAGATCGTCCCCCTTGATGACGCCCTTCTTGGACGCGCGGCGGCGGGCCAGTTCGAGACCGTTCTCGCTCACCAGCGATCCTGCCTCGATGTCGTTCTGCTTGGGGTGCAGCACGCAGACCATCAGCGTGAGCGTGCCGAGCAAGTCGTCGCCGTCTGCGGCCATCTTGCTCGCCAGCATCGAGGCGGTCTGGCCGCCCGAACAGCCGGCCGAGACATTGACCTTCTTGCTGCCGGTAATCTTGCTGACAGCCTCCATCGCCTCGCGGCAGGAGCGGACATAGTCGGCCATGTCCCAGCTGCCCTGTTCCTTGGTCGGGTTCTTCCAGCTGATGACGAAGGTCTGGATACCGTTGTCGAGCTGGTATTTCACCACCGACTTCTCCGGCGAGAGGTCGTTGATGTACATCTTGTTGATCTGCGGCGGGATGGTGAGCTGCGGGACCTCGTAGACCTCGTCGGTCGTGGGGGCGTAATGCACCAGCTCCATCATTTCGGTGCGCAGGACGACGTCGCCCTTCGAGGTCGCGATATTCTCGCCCAGCTTGAAGGGCTTCTTGTCGACCTGGCTGACCATGCCCTTGTTGTTGACCATGTCGTCATAGGCGTTCTTGAGGCCCTTCACGAGCGAGAGGCCGCCGCTGGTGATGGCCATCTTCTGCGCGCTGGGGTTACCCACCAGCGTATTGGTCGGCGCGAGGCTGTCGATGATGATGTTCGAGATGAACCGCGCGCGGTCCTTTTCCAGCTCGTCGAGCTCGAGGTCTTCCAGCCAGCGCGAGGCGCCTTTCTGCACGGCGAGGTAATACTGCATCCCGGCGCGCATGAAGGGATTGTACTGCCAGGTCGGGTCCTGGAACCGGCGGTCCTTGGGGTCGGGCGCAAGGTCGCTCTTGCCGGTCATGATCTTGATCATGTCCTCGCCCATCGCCTGGCTGTGCTTCATCAGGCGCTGCGGATCGGATGCGGTCTCGCGGAGCATGACGGCAACTGCGCCGAAGATATCCTCCCGGGTCAGGCCGATCAGGGGGCCAAGAGCGCTGGTGTGCTGGGCGGCTTCATCTTCGAGCTTGGGCATTTGGCAGGCTTGTCCTTGTTTGATCTGTTTTGTTTCAAATCAACGGGCGGTGCGACCCAGCCGTTCCGTGTCAGTTTCTTGCGGCAATCATGCTTTCGATATCGACGAATTTCTCTCTTGGCGAGCCATCGCGTGCGGCGGCGGCTTCCGCCTCCTCGATCTTCTGCCAGTCGCGGAAGGTGACGATGTCGAGGCCGCGCTGCTCTGCCAGTTCATCGAAGCCGTCACGGCCCCGCTTTCGCGAGCCGTTGCCGATGTCCTGCGCGACGAGATCGATCACGCCATAGCCATCGGGGCGGTTGGTGCCGATCGTGCCGGTCGGACCGCGCTTGGCCCATCCGACGCAATAGAGGCCGGGCAGGATGCGGCCCTCGTCATTGGCGAAGCGTCCGGCGCGCTCGTCGAAAGGCACGCCTTCGATCGGCGAAGATCGATAGCCGATGCAGGTGATAACGATGTCGGCGGGAATTTCGTAAGTCTCGCCGGTGCCGATGGCGCGGCCTTTCTCGATGGTCGTGCGCTCGACCTCGACCGCCTTTACCTTGCCGTCATCGCCGAGGAACGCCTTGGGATTGGCGAAGAAATCGAACCCGATCGTGATCGGCGTCTCACCGTGGATGCTTTCGGGGATGGCCGCGAAATCGCGCAGCAGGGTCACCGATTTGCGCAGGCCCGGTTCGAGGATCGCATCGTCCCCTTCGGGCGGCAGGTCGTCCTTCTCGACCTGCGGGCTTGCACGCTCGAGATGCATGAGCTCGCCCAGTTCCTTGGGCGTCATCATGATCTGGTGCGGGCCGCGCCGGCCGAGGATGGTGATGGTCTCGATATTGGAGTTCTTGAGGGCGTCGAGTGCATGGCTCACGATGTCCGACCCGGCGAACTCGGCCTCGGTCTTGGAGAGGATACGTGCGACATCCAGCGCGACATTACCCATTCCCACGACCACCGCATGCTTTCCGCTCAGGTCTGGCGCGAGCGAGGCAAATTGCGGATGCCCGTTATACCAGCCGACAAAGGCGGCACTGCCGATGACGTTGCCAAGCTCTTCTCCGTCGAGCCCGAGCTGCCGGTCATGCGGTGCGCCGGTCGCGAAGATCACGGCGTCGTAGAGTTCCTGCAGGTCACCGACCGAAATGTCCCTACCGATCTCGACATTCCCGACAAATCGCACGTTATCGGTGAGCGCGGTCTTCTCATACCGCATCGAGACCTTCTTGATTGACTGGTGATCGGGCGCAACGCCGGTACGGATCAGTCCATATGGCACGGGCAGGGTATCGAACACATCGACCCTTACATCATCGCCCCAGTGCTTTGCCGCAGCCTCGGCCGTGTAGTAGCCGGCCGGTCCCGATCCCACGATTGCGATATGGCGCATTGATGGCGTCTCCCCACTCTCGGGTGCACAATGCAGCGACCCGCTGTGCGAGGCAAGCTCCGTGACCCGCTTCGATGCTGTAAAGCTATGGTTATGCGTTTGGTAAGGGTTTGCCCCTAGACGGTCCGCAGACGTCAAAAGGCGTGCGATCATAGTAGGGGTTTGCAGGACGGGTCGAATGGGAGCGATGGGCGGTTTCTTCAACAGGGGTGCACGCTCCGCACGCGACGGCGAACTCAAGCGCGAAGCGCCGCTCGTCCCGATCTTGCCAACCGACCACGAACGCCGCGTGGAATTGCTCGACAGTTTCGAGAACGCGGGCCTCGGCTGGTTCTGGGCTACCGACGCACAAGGTCGGCTTATCTATCTTTCGCAGAACGCCATCGACAAGCTTGGCCTCGACGTGGGCGAGACGCTGGGCAAGCCGCTGACCGACCTCTTCGTCCCTTGCCGCATGACCCGTGACGAGAAGGCGGAAAAACAGGACAGGCCTCTCACCTTCTACCTTGCCGCGCGCAATTCGATCTCGCAGCTCCAAGTCCGCCTTGCGCTTCCCGATCAAGAGGTATGGTGGGAGATTGCCGGTAAGCCCCAGTTCGACGATCGCAACCAGTTCACTGGCTACCGCGGCAGTGCAAAGGACGTCACGATCAGCCGGGAATCGCAGAAGGACGCCGAAAGGCTGTCCCAATATGACTCGCTGACCGGCCTTTCGAACCGCCACCGCATGAAGAAAGAGCTGACTGCCAAGCTCAAGGCCTATCGCAGCTCGAAACGCGTTTGCGCGCTCCTGATGCTCGACCTCGACCGCTTCAAGCAGGTCAACGATACGCTCGGCCATCCGGCGGGGGACGAACTGCTCAAGCAGGTTGCTGCCCGTCTCAACGCCATTCTCGAACACCGGGGTGAAATCGGCCGTCTCGGCGGTGACGAATTCCAGGTGATCCTGCCCGACATCGACGACCGCGGCGAGCTTGGCGATATCGCCGCCCGTGTGATCCAGATGCTGGCACAGCCCTATTCGATCAATGGTTCGCGCGCGATTATCGGCGTTTCGCTGGGCATTGCGATCGCACCTTACGACGGGCTCGAATCCGACGATCTCGTAAAGGCGGCCGACCTTGCGCTCTATGCCGCGAAGGGCGGGGGGCGCGGCCAGTATCGCTTCTATTCCAGTGACCTCGAGGAAGGCGCCAAATTGCGCCGCCTGCTCGAGGAAGACCTGCGCGATGCGCTCGATCGCGACGAGTTGTCGATGTATTACCAGCCGATCGTCAAATCGGACACTTACAACGTTGCTGCCTTTGAATCGCTGATCCGCTGGGAGCATCCGGAACGCGGTTTCGTTTCGCCCGAGGAATTCATCGCAGTTGCCGAAGATCTCGGCATCATCAACCAGATCGGTGAATGGGCGCTGCGCAAGGCTTGCATGCAGGCCGTCGAATGGCCGGTCGATCTTCGCGTCGCCATCAATGTTTCGGCCACGCAGTTTGTGCAGGACGGTTTCGTCGACCAGGTCAAGAGCGCGCTGCAGGCATCGAAGCTCAAGCCCGAACGGCTGGAGCTCGAGATTACCGAAAGCGTCTTCATCGGCGATGCCGCGCAAACCCAGAAGACCTTCCTCGAACTGAAAGAGCTTGGCGTTCGGCTGGCGCTGGACGATTTCGGGACGGGTTATTCGTCGCTCAGCTATTTGCAGCACGCGCCGTTCGACAAGATCAAGATCGACCAGAGCTTTGTGCGCGGCGCCACCGATCCGGACAACAACAATGCCGCGATCATGAGCGCGATCGTGGGCCTTGCCGATGCGCTGGGCATGGAAACCGTCTGCGAAGGCGTCGAGACGAAGGACGAGCTCAAGCTCGTGACCGCGCGCGGCGCGACGCATATCCAGGGCTACCTTTTCTCGCGCCCGATCCCACACGAGGAGGCCATCGAAAGCCTCTCCAAGGGCGATCTCAAATACGAGCCGCGCGGTCCGGAACGTTCGCGTTCGGAACGCAAGACGGTCTTCCGGACAATCGGAGCGATCCACGACGATCACCGGTACCAGGTCGTATTGCGCAATATTTCCAAGACAGGCGCGCGTATCGAAGGTCTGCTCGACGTCCCGGTCGGCACGCATTTCGTGCTCGACTTCGGCTCCGGCCAGCTTGCGGTCGCAATCGTTCGCCGCTCGTCAAAGCAGACGCAGGGAGTCGAGTTCGAAACCCCGCTTATCAGCGACGGTGCCGATGGCTTTTGTACGCGCCACCGCGTCTCGCCATATGCGATCGAGGCCGCCGGGAGGCCGCTTACGGCGCTGCCGCAGGACGCCTATGGCATGCTTACCGGCGACAGCGGCGGCCGCTCCATCCCGGCATTCGCCGAAGCGAAGGTCGTGAAGCCCTGATAGTGCCTCCGCCAAGTGCCCGAAAAGGCGCCGCGTTAGTCTAAAAATAACCATTTCTCGCTAGGTCAGGTGAACCAAACTGGCTTTGACGAGGTCTAGCGAACATGGGGGCCATGCCCTTCACCGAATTCTTCAAAGGCCGAAAAACGTCCGATTCCTCGCATGGACCGGATGGAGACATGCCTCTTGCACCCCAGTTTTCGGGTGACGAGAAGCTGGCCATTGTCGAACAGCTCGAAAGCTCGGGTGTCGCCTGTTTCTGGGCGACCGATGCCAAGGGCGTGCTTACTTATCTCAGCCCCGCCATCTTCGAGGCGATGGGCCGTCAGGCTGCCAATGCCTTCGAAATTCCTTTCCAGCACGTCTTTGCACCCGTGGCAGGTGATGGAGACGCGCGTTCGCTGGGCCTCAAGCTCGGCACGCGAAAGAGCTTTTCCGGCCTAACGGTTGAAACCGGTGACAGCACCTCGGACCTCGTGGTGCGTCTTTCGGGCCGCCCGATGTATGACAAGGCGGGTGACTTCCTCGGCTTCCGCGGCACCGCCAGCGACGTCACCGAAGAGTTTCGTGCCGAGGAAGAAGCAAGCCGCCTCGCCAAGTTCGATTCCCTGACCGGCCTCGCCAATCGTCACCGGATGGAGCAGCGGATCGATTCCACGCTGCAGACCTTCCGCAGCGCCAAGCGCGCAGCTGCGCTGATGATGCTCGACCTCGACCGGTTCAAGCAGGTCAACGACACGCTCGGCCATGCGGCTGGCGACCAGCTTCTGCAGCAGGTCGCCGAACGCCTGAATTCGGTCGTCGCGGGTCGCGGCGAGATCGGTCGCCTCGGCGGTGACGAATTCCAGATACTCATTCCCGACATGGATGACCGCGGCGAGCTGGGCGAGATTGCGAAAAAGATCATCCAGATGCTCTCGCAACCCTATTCGGTCGAAGAGGGGCGCTGTTCCATCGGATGTTCGGTCGGTGTTGCGATTGCGCCTTATGACGGCCTTGAACGCGAAGACCTGACGCGTGCTGCCGACCTGGCTCTTTACGCCTCGAAGAACGGTGGCCGCGGCCAGTTCCGCTTCTATGCTGCCGACCTCGAACACGAGGCGAACCTTCGCAAGCGCATGGAAGAAGACCTCGCCCAGGCTATCGAGGCGGGTGACTTCAAGCTTGAATACCAGCCATGCGTTTCGCTCGAATCCAACCGGGTCGTCGCGCTCGAAGCGCAGTTCTGCTGGGAAGACGAAGATCGGGGCCGCGTGCAGCCGGAAACCTTCCTTCCGGTGGCAGAGGGCAGCCGCCTGATCATTCCCATCGGCGAATGGGCCCTGCGCAAGGCGTGCGAGCAGGCCAGGGACTGGCCCGAAAGCCTGCGCCTGTCGATGAACATCTCTCCGGTCCAGTTCGAGGCCAACGGCTTCGTCGAGATGGTCGAGAGCGTGCTCGAGGAAACCGGTATGGACCCGGCGCGCCTCGACCTGGAACTGAACGAATCCGTCCTGCTCGGCGATGCCAGCAAGGTCGATGCGGCCCTCGGCGCCCTGTTCAAGCTCGGCGTTCGCCTGACGCTCGACCAGTACGGCACGGGGCTTTCGTCACTCAGCTATCTGCGCCGCGCACCGTTCAACTCGCTCAAGATCGGGGCGAACTTCTTCGAGCCCGTCATGGGCAATGATCTCGGTGACATGGAACTGGTCCGCGCAGTGGTCGCACTTGCCGGCGCCATGGGCATGGAGACGGTTGCCAACGGCGTCCATGCGATGGACCTGATGGCCGAACTGAAGAAGATCGGCGTGAGCCATGTCCAGGGCTACGTTTTCTCCGAAGCGATCAGCCACGAGGCAGTCCTCGAAGACATCGCCAGCGGCGACTGGACGTTGGAGCCGACCGACCAGGGCAGCCAGCGCGCAAGCCGCCGCACGGTTTTCCGCAAGATCGGCCTGATCCACGAAGATCACTATTACGACGTGACGCTGCGCAACCTCTCTCGCTCGGGTGCCATGATCCAGGGCCTCGAGGACGTGCCCGTCGGAACGCAATTCGTGCTCGACTTCGGTCAGGGCCAGCTGGCCGTCTGCACCGTGCGCCGCACGATGGACGATACGCAGGGCGTCGAATTCGAACAGGAACTGGTGGACGATGGGGCAGGGGGGCTATGCACACGCCACCGTGTCAGCCCCTACGAACTGGCCGCTGCCGGTGCGCCGCTCACCGCGCTTCCGCCGGGCAAGTACAGTCAGGCGCCCGAGGCAGCACCGGGCAGCTATGCGCAGTTCAAACTGTCGTCGAATGCCCCCCAGCAGGGCGGCGGTCCGCAAGAAGGCTGAACACACGCGCTTTGCTGCTGACAGGGCGCAAACGCACGGCTAAAGGGCGGTCGCAATGACCGACCTTTCCAAGATCCGTAACTTTTCGATTATCGCGCATATCGACCACGGCAAGTCCACGCTGGCCGACCGGTTGATCCAGTTCTGCGGCGGGCTGACCGATCGCGAGATGTCCGAGCAGGTCCTTGACAACATGGACATCGAGAAGGAGCGCGGCATCACCATCAAGGCGCAGACCGTGCGCCTCAATTACACCGCCAAGGATGGCGAGACCTATGAGCTGAACCTCATGGACACGCCCGGCCATGTCGACTTCGCCTATGAAGTCTCCCGCAGCCTAGCCGCTTGCGAAGGCGCGCTGCTGGTCGTCGACGCGGCGCAGGGCGTCGAAGCCCAGACGCTGGCCAATGTCTACCAGTCGATCGAGCACGATCACGAGATCGTCCCCGTGATCAACAAGATCGACCTTCCCGCCGCCGAACCCGACAAGGTAAAGGCGGAGATCGAGGACATCATCGGCCTCGACGCCTCCGACGCCGTCCTCACATCCGCCAAATCCGGCATCGGCATCGAGGAAACCCTCGAAGCCCTCGTGCAGCGCATTCCCGCCCCCACCGGCGACCGCGAGGCACCGCTCAAGGCCATGCTCGTCGATTCATGGTACGACCCCTACCTCGGCGTCGTCATCCTCGTGCGCGTGATGGACGGGGTCATCAAGAAGGGCCTCAACGTCAAGTTCATGCAGGGCGGCACGCAGCACCTGATCGACCGCGTCGGCTGCTTCACCCCCAAGCGCACCGACCTGCCCGAGCTCGGCCCCGGCGAGATCGGCTTCATCACCGCGCAGATCAAGGAAGTCGAACAGGCCCGCGTCGGCGACACCATCACCACGGTGAAGGGCGGGGCGGAAAAGGCGCTGGCCGGCTACAAGGAAGTCCAGCCCGTGGTCTTCTGCGGCCTCTTCCCGGTCGACGCCGCGGATTTCGAGAAACTGCGCGAAAGCATCGGCAAGCTGCGCCTCAACGACGCCAGCTTCAGCTACGAGATGGAAAGCAGCGCCGCGCTGGGCTTCGGCTTCCGCGCCGGCTTCCTCGGCCTGCTGCACCTGGAGATCATCCAGGAACGCCTCTCCCGCGAATACGACCTCGACCTCATCACCACGGCCCCCTCCGTGGTCTACCGCGTCCACCTCGCCCACACGAAGACGGAAGACGCCAAGGTCATCGACATCCACAACCCCGCCGACTGGCCGGACGTGAATCGCATCGACATGATCGAGGAACCGTGGATCAAGGCGGTGATCTACACGCCCGACGAATACCTCGGCTCCATCCTCAAGCTGTGCCAGGACCGCCGCGGCATCCAGACCGACCTGACCTATGTCGGCGGCCGCGCGCAGGTGAGCTACGAGCTGCCGCTGAACGAAGTGGTGTTCGACTTCTATGACCGCTTGAAGAGCATCAGCCGCGGCTACGCCAGCTTCGATTACGAGCAGATCGGCCTGCGCGAAGGCGATCTGGTAAAGATGAACATCATGGTCAATAACGAGCCGGTCGATGCGCTATCGCTGATCGTCCACCGCAGTGTGGCGGAAGAGCGCGGCCGCGGCATGTGCGAGCGCCTGAAAGACCTCATCCCGCGCCATTTGTTCAAGATCCCGATCCAGGCCGCGATCGGCGGCAAGATCATCGCCCGCGAAACCATCGCCGCCTTGCGCAAGGATGTCACCGCCAAATGCTACGGCGGCGACATCACCCGCAAGAAAAAGCTGCTGGAAAAGCAGAAGAAGGGCAAGGCAAGGATGCGCGAGTACGGGAACGTGAGCATTCCGCAAGAGGCGTTTATTGCTGCGCTGCGGATGGGTGAGGAGTGAAGCCCCGCGCCGAGCGCAGTTGTTTGCGGAGCAGACGGCAAGGTAGAAGCGAGAGGCTGAAACTCCGGCCAGCGGGGCCGCGCAGCGGAACCCGTCTGACGTCACGCGCCGCATGGAGCGATTGTGCCAACAATCGCGGAATGCCGCGTGGCGGCGCGTAACAGCTATTTTCCACTCTTAGAGCGATTGTCCGGCATGCAAAGCATGTCGCAGTTTTCCGGCGTCGTCTTTCCTCCCTTGTGCCATGGGATGCGGTGATCAGCCTCCATTTCATGAAACTCAAAATGCTTCTTACAAGCCGGGCAGATGCCCTTTTGTCGCGCATAGACCGCATGCTTCGTCTTTTCGTCAAAGGCGCGCAGGTTCAACGTTTTTGGGTTACCGGTCAGCAGGTAGGCGTAAATGCCTTTTTTGCTTTCGACCTCGTCGTCATCGATAAGTGCAGCAATAAGCTTTTCAAGCTCGGCGGCGTTTAGTTTGTCGTCCTTATGCTCATTGTAGAAGCGCCCCCAAGGCAAGCCCTTCATAAGTCGAGCCCGCGCGCTGTCTTGATTAGGAAATACACGCTTCACCCAATCAAAAACCGCCTGCCAATAATCCCACAGTTCCTGCGCATCAGCATCCGAACGATGGATGTCCATGTAATTCTCGATCTTTCCGCCAGAAAGCCAATCGAGCGCGGTTTCTAAAACTTCTTGCCGATTCGGATCTGCTGATATCAGCTTGTCTCGCCCATCTTGGACTGCGGGCGGATTTCTTCGTGAGAACCAGCGTTTGGCGTCGGCGAGCCACGGGCCAGTATAAATGGCATTGCGCAATTCCTGAGGACTCAATGGCTTGCCCGCGATATTAATTACCTTAAACCAATCGAGCTTGTCGTCGTCGCCTCCGTCGCACACATAGATCGACAACTCGTAATCGAGAATTTGCTGCTGGCGTTCCTTCGGTAGGTTGAGAAACGAAAATGGGTTGCCGTCAATCTCGATTGAAAACTCGCCATTCACGTATTGGCACAGGCTAATCGTGCGTTGCTGCCCGTCCATCAATTCATAGCCCTCACCCGCTACGGCCCAGTACATGGTATTAAGTGGAAAGCTTTTGCGAACCGTATCGATGACTGCGTTGCGTTCCTTCGGCCCATAAACAAACTCACGTTGATAAGCGGGACGGATATTGAGCTTTCCACCAAACCCAGTCGCGCCTTCCTCGCCGTCGTCGGCGAAGCCCTCAACGAGGTCAGATACCTTTACCCTTTTCGGCTCAATTTTCATTGGTCTCTGTCCGTTTGCGAATCAAAATGCGAGGATATGTCTGGATAAAGACTTCATTTTCAACTCTATAGTAGGTTTTTTTTACTGGTGTTTTCCCTATTTTGATTGCAGCGCCATCGTTAAGTTTCTTTACGTTCGACGTTTTTCCGCTCGCGCTTACTTGGACTTGTGTTGGATATTTCTTCGATGCGAGGCCAAACCAGGTTTTCGTGATTCCGACAATCTCAAATTGGTCAGGGTTGTGTTTCGCCAAAAATCCGAGTGGGACCCCCATTACGCCATTGTAGTCGCAGGGTATGTTTTTGAAGGCAGAAACTTCAATTGCATCAAAATTATCGTATTTTGGGTAGTCATCCTCGTTGTATTTCTTAAATAGGGGCAATTTCTCGTGACGTTTTCGCAAATCAAGATTTGTCACCCAGCACATTGTTCCAAAACTACGCCATTTCTGTCCTTTATCGTCAACCCAATAGCGTGTTTCTTTTGGAGGGTAATCTGGAGGAACCTGAAATGACATGTCGCCATTATTGCTGCCGAGCCAAATTTCGCCGCGATAAATAAGTTCAAAAATCTCTTTAGTTGTGACCGCGTTTTGATTTCCCAAAATTACAAATCTCTTATTATGCGCTACTAATAACTTAATATATTCGCGAAAGAGCGAAAAAGGCGGGTTTGTGACAACGATATCGGCTTGTTCCAGATAAGCGACGCATTCAGTGCTTCGAAAATCTCCGGCACCATATTCGGCATCGCCTTTCAATGTGCGGCAGACATTACCATCGCTCTTGAGCAGTTGCTCGACATCAGAGAGGTCAATTGCGCCGTCCCCATTGATGTCAGGTACATTGGTGATCTCAACGGCATAAGGTTGCTTGCCCTCAGGCTTTAGCCCCTCAATATCGAGGAGCGGCAACCTCCCTCCCGCAACGCTCGACCCGTCATAGCAAGTCGCGATTAACTTGTTGAGGCCGAGTGCGTTAAAATTAAGCGCGAAGTAACGGAAGAAATTGCTTTCGTAAGGATCATCACAATTGCAGAGGACTACTTTGTCACGGAACTTTTCGCGGTAATGGCGCAGTTCGTTTTCAATATCGGATAACTGAGTGTAAAACTCATCCTGTTTTGCAGTTTTTGCATTGGCTAGGGCTTTATTTCCAGTCCGGCTAATGGCAGACGATCCGGCCATATTAATATCTTCCAGTTTCTTGTACACGATCTGTTCGCCTTAGCGATCTCTCGCCGGTCGGTCCATGGGAAAACCCAACGCTCATCCGATTTGGATAGATTCGCAGCGTGCATCCATTTAGTGCTTAGGTCGGGTAAGTTTTTGACGGTCAACATATCTAGCGATATTCGCGATTACTCTTCCCCATGTGAGCGCTAAGCAGCGAACAGGGCATTCACCGCAAGCTCGGTCACAGCCGCACCGCCACGCGCCGTTCCGCGATTGCTTGTGCAATCGCTTCATGCGTTAAGTGACGTCGAATTGGTTCCGCGGCGCGGACCCGCCGGCCGAACTTCGCGATGCGCTGCGCGCACCGGCTTCTAGCTAGTCGCTTGATGCGCAAGCTCCGGCGCTAGGCGCCTGCGCTCAATCCCACCCCTCATCCTTGATCGACCGCCAGCGGGGGTTCTCCTCCTCGCTGTCCTCCTCAACCTCGCTCTCGCCCTTACTTGACGTGAGAAGGGGCAAGCTCGGCCCCACGCGCCCTCGTGTGCCGTGATGGGGATCATAAAGTTCATGCTCCGGGTCGCGTTCGGGGCAATAGCCTGCTGCGCGGTCGGCTTCCACGGCTTGCTCCAGTTCCTCGCGCAGGCGCTTCACGCGGGGGCTTTGGCGGCGTTCGCGTTCGAGGATCTTCTGGCGCAGCGCCTCCACCTTGCGGTCGATGCTGGCGCGGATATCGGCGACCGAGACGCTATTGCGCTCTGCCTCCCATTCCTTACGCCATTCCTTCTTCTTGCGCTCCAGCTCCATCGTGCCGACCGCGTTCAGGCCCTTTGCGCGCCCTTCTGCGAACCGCTCGGGCGCGCGGTTCCTCAGCATGAACATCAGCAGGCGGTCGTTATAGGATATGCGCGTGCCGACGAGCTGGCCGTAGGAGTACACGGGCACCTCCACCCCGTTCAATGCGCGGTCCATGGCCACGTCCTCGATCCGGCGCATCCCGAAATCGAGCGCGGCTTCCCAGGCGGCGGCGAATTCCTCCGCGCCCGGTTGGCGGCGCAGTTGGTAGGCACCGTGGGTGGAGCGGTTCACCGCGCGGCAGGCAGAAGCGACGCTGCCGGTATCGGCCAGCGCCTCGATAAAGGCTTGCTGGACGTGGGGCTTCCACCCGTTGCTGCGGTCTCTGAGGCGCGGAACGGGGGTAAAGGCGGGCAGGGTGCCAAGGTGTTTCGGGGTGCGGGCGGTGTCGGGTGCGTCGTCGTCCATCCGCGAGGGTGGAGCAGAACGGGCGCGAGTAGGAAAGTCAGGCCGCGATGTCGCGGAGGAAGTTGGCTACGGCCTTGTCGAGGTCGATGAGGTGTTCGTTGACGTTGCCGAAGGCCTTGTCGACGAGGCTCGCCTGTTCATCCACGGCCTCGGCATTGCTCTTGATGACGTTGACCGTGTCGGCCATCGCGCGGGCGGTCATGGCGGTTTCGTCGATCATGCTGGCGATCGTGGTGACCTGGCCGGTCTGTTCCTGCATCGTGCGCTCGAAGGCGTCACTCGAGGAGCTGACGGCGCCGATGTGATCGGTGATCGAGCGGTTGGCCTTGATCGTGCGGTCGCCCGAGGCCCGGATCTCGGCGATGCGGCGAACGATGTCGTCGGTCGCGCTTTCGGTCTGGCGGGCGAGGGCTTTGACTTCATCTGCCACCACGGCGAACCCCCGGCCGGCATCGCCTGCGTGGGCGGCCTCGATGGTGGCGTTGAGGGCGAGCATGCGGGTGAGGTCGGCGACTTCGCGGATAACGTCGACCACGTGGGCGACTTCGCGGGTGTCCTTGCCCAGCGCGTCGATGACTTCGCTGGCGTGCTGGGCCTGTCCGGCGGCATCGCGGCTTGCGCGGCTGATCTCGCCGACCGAACCGCGCACGTTCTCGATGCTCTGGACGAGGTCGCCGCTTTCGCGTGCGGCATTGCCCATGACCTGCGCCGACTGTTCGGCGGCGGCGGCGATCTCGACGGCGTTGTCGACGAGACCCTGCGTGGCGGTCTTGGCGCGGCTGGCGAGCTTGCCGATAGCGGCGGAGCGGCGGGTCGTCTGTGCGACGAGTTCGGCGATGGAGGACTGGAACTGCGCGGCGATCTCTGCGCGGCGCGTTTCCTCGATATTCCGGGTGATGCGGTTGAGGCGGGCCACCATGAGTTCGACCGTCATCCGGTCGGTCGCGCCGAGGACGAGCATGCGCGCCTCGCGGTCTTCCTTGTCGGCAGCATGTGCGCTGGCAAGTTCAGATGCTCGCGAGAAAACGTGGTGGAGCACGGCCACCACGCGATAGGGCACGGCATCGTTCTCATGCGTCCAGTTGCCCACGGTGGAAGCGGCTTTCATCCACATTTCGTCGACCGGCTGCGTGAGGCGGTTCACCGTCCATTCGCGGAAAGTCGCGCAGGTGCCTTCGATGTCGCAGCTGGCGGAAAGCTGGTTGCTGTCGCGCATGTCCAGCAGGGCGGGCTTGAGCGGCTCGAGAATCCAGTCGACCTCGCCGACGATCTCTTCGCCGATCCGTGCGAGCAATTCCTGCTCGGCCTGACCGATCCCGAAAGCGTCGAGACGACCGTTCACTTCGATACGGTTCTTGCCAGTATTCGCAGCCATGCGGCCAGAGCCCCCAAATTCGTTCATGCGGGGGCTCTAGCGCGAGGGATTTACCTTATGGTTAACGAGAATTTGCGCTCACTTACGGGCGCGTCTGGCCATTCCCGTGCACGAGGTATTTGAAGCTGCACAGCTGTTCGAGCCCGACCGGGCCGCGGGCGTGCATCTTGCCGGTCGCAATACCGATCTCTGCGCCCATGCCGAACTCGCCGCCATCGGCAAACTGCGTGCTGGCGTTGCGCATGACGATCGCGCTGTCGATCGAGGTCATGAACCGGCGTGCGGCATCATCGTCTTCGGTCATGATCGCATCGGTGTGATGCGAAGAGTGCGTGTCGACCCAGTGGATGGCTTCATCGAGGCCATCCACGACCTTCACGCTGGCGATAGGATCGAGATATTCGGTGTTCCAGTCGGCATCGGTGGCAGGCTTGATGCTGCCGTCGATCGCCACGGCTTCCTCGTCACCGCGCAATTCGCAATCGCTGCCCATGATCGCGGTGAGGCGCGGGATGAAATCCTTCGCCACGGCCCGGTCAACCACGATGCTTTCGGTCGCGCCGCAGACTCCGGTGCGGCGCAGCTTGGCGTTGCGGATCACATCGGTAGCCTTGTCGAGATCGGCTGCCTCGTGGACGTAGCTATGGCAGTTGCCGTCGAGGTGGAGGAGGGTGGGGACACTTGCCTGGTCCCGCACGAGCTCGACGAGGCCACGGCCACCACGCGGGATGACCAGATCGACAAACTCATCCGCCTTGAGCAGGGCGGCGACTGCGGCACGGTCGGTCGTGCCGACGGTCTGGACGGCATTTTCCAGAAGACCGGCTGCCTTGAGGCCCGCGCGCATACAATCGACGATCACGCGGGTGGAATGGCGGCTTTCGCTGCCGCCGCGCAGGATCACGGCGTTGCCGCTCTTGAGGCACAGTGCACTCGCATCCGCGCCGACATTGGGGCGGCTTTCATAGATCATGCCGATGACGCCGATGGGAACCGCGACACGCTGGATAGTGAGGCCATTCGGGCGCTCGAAGGTCGCGAGCTCGCGGCCGACGGGGTCGGGAAGCTCGGCGATTTCTTCAAGCGCGCCTGCCATGCCTTCGATGCGGTCTTCGGTAAGGCGCAGGCGGTCGATGAAGCTCTCGGGCTTCTTGCCCTCGACGCTCTTCACGTCTTCGGCATTGGCCTCGAGCAGCTCGGGCGTTGCATTGCGCAGGGCCTTGGCGGCCTCGCGCAGGGCAGTGTTCTTGGCGTCCGTGCTGGCGGACAGGAGCCCACGTGCTGCATCGCGGGCATTGCGGCCGAGCGTTGCTACGTGGATCTGCGGGTCAAGTGTCTGGTCGTTCATGAAATCTCTCTTGTGCTTTCTTTGGGGGCGGGAGGCGCGACTGTCGTCAGCGCAGCTCCACCGCCCGGTCATAGGCAGCCTGCAATGTAGCATGCAGGCGGGTGGAAAGGCCATCGTCGCCATTGAGGGCATCGAGGCCGGCGGCGGTCGTGCCGCCCTTGCTGGTCACCGAGTTGCGCAATTCCTCCAGGTCCGGTGCGCCGGGCTCGCTGGCCATGGCGATTGCGCCGCCAATGGTGCCGAGGACCATTTCGCGTGCCTCGTCCTCGTCGAAGCCTTGCGCGATTGCAGCTTCGGCATAGGCGCGTGCGATCTCGAAAACATAGCCGGGGCCGGACCCGGCGACCGCTGTGACGCGATCGAGCTTTTCCTCGCTGTCGACAGTGATCGTCGATCCAGCGCGGCGCATGAAGGCTTCGGCATGGGTCATGTGATCGGCAGAAGCATGAGGGCCGGGGCAGATGCCGCTCACGCCGCGACCGATTGCCGCGGGCAGGTTGGGCATGGTGCGGACCACGGGAGCGTCGCCCATCAGTTTCGACAGGCGCGTCGCGGAATAGCCTGCCGCAATCGAGAGGACATATCCGCCGGGTGCGAGGTTGGCCGCGTACTCGGGCATGATGTCGTCGATCATTTGCGGCTTTATGGCAGCTACGATGCAATCGAAGCGCTGGTCCGAGACCTGGCTGCGTTCGCTGACGAGCGTGACGCCTTCCGGCAGGTCGCTTGCCATGGGATCGACGACCGTTATGGTTTCGTGTCCGCTGACCCACTGGGAAAGTAATGCGGAGCCCATTTTTCCGCATCCGACAATAAGAATTGAATTTACGATCTTAGAATTCCGTTTCCGCGCTCCACGCGCTGTATGTAATTCTTCAAATATGGTTAAATCGAAATAAGCGAATTTGTGGTTCTCATGTATACTTGACTTAATACTTCGAAATACTTTCGCATTCGATATTTTGAAAAAGGCGGTTGTGCAGTGCACCATCCCTATCTACATTGTGTTCTAGAAATTTCAAGGTAGACAGATTTTCATTTTATGACCAAGAAACGCAATATTGTTGTCAAAATCGGTTCGGCGCTCCTCGCCAACCAGGAACTGCTGACTCCGCGTTACGGTTTCCTCCAGCGCCTACTTGAGGATATCGCCCAGCTGCGGTCAGAGGGAAACGATGTGATCCTGTGCTCGTCCGGATCGGTCGCGCTCGGACTGCGCATCATCGGTGAAACGCCCGAAAGTGCTGGAATATCCGATAAGCAGGCTGCCGCAGCATGTGGCATGCCGCTGCTGCTCAATGCCTATAAGCAGGTCGGTCACGAATTCGGTTTCGATATCGCGCAGGTGCTGCTGACGCTCGGCGATTTCGAAGACCATCGCCGCTTCCTCAATACCCGTAACACCGTCGCCCGCTTGCTCGAAGCAGGGGTCATGCCGATCGTGAACGAGAACGACACGATCACGACGGAGGAAATCCGTGTCGGGGACAACGATCGTCTCGCGGCGAAGGTCGCCCAGATGGTCGGCGCGACCGATTTCATCATCCTGACTGGCGTGGACGGGCTCTACGATCGCAACCCGGATGATCCGGATGCCGTGTTTATTCCGGAAGTGTCCGATGTCGGTCCCTATATGGAGGCGACCAAGGGCAAGAGCACGCTGGGTACCGGCGGCATGGAAACCAAGCTTCAGGCCGCCAATATGGCGCAGGAAGCCGGCGTCACGACCTGGATCGCGCAGGGCGAGGTCGATCGTCCGCTGTCCACCGTGCTCGACGGGAGCCGCCGTGCAACGAAGATCATCCCGAACCCCAATCCGCTGTCCGGCTGGGATAGCTGGATTGCCAACCGCCTGCAGATGGCGGGAAGCCTCGTCATCAGCGAAGACACCGCCAAGGCGATCGCCAATGACGACCGGCCGATCCGGCGCGCCGACGTCGTATCGATGGATGGCGATTTCACCCGCGGCGATGTCCTGCATATCTATGACAGCAAGGGCATCGAACGGGCGAGGGGGCTTAGCGACTTCACCTCGGAGGAACTGCGGGTCCTGATCAACAATCCCGACACCGATGCGGAGCAATTGCTGGGCTATAAGACCCGCGGCGAAATTATTCGCTCGAACAATCTCGTCATGCTCGAGACGCGTCACCTGCTATGGGATGCGCCCCCTGCCATTACCGAGGCATGATCGCACACGGGGAAATCGCGCAGAACTTCACTTGGCGTTCAGCAGGGTGCTGGCTATAGGCTCCCCCCTATGACGACCACTTCGCGCTTTCGCCGCCTGCCCGCCTTCGGCACCCTTGTCGCCGCAACCGTCCTGACTGCGGCCTGTGCCGGTACCGGCAACGCGCCGAAGGACACCGCCTATGTGGCGCGCGATGTGGAGACGCTTTACGCTGAAGCAAAGGAGCGGCTCGATCGCGGCAACGCCCCGCTCGCCGCGGCCCTGTTCGACGAAGTGGAGCGTCAGCATCCCTATTCGCCGTGGGCCCGCCGCGCCCAGCTGATGAGCTCCTTCAGCTATTACGTCGCGCGCGATTACAACAAGTCCATCCAGGCGGCCCAGCGCTTCCTGTCGATCCACCCGGGTAATAAGGACGCGCCTTACGCCTACTACCTGATCGCCCTGAGCTATTACGAGCAGATCAGCGACGTACAGCGCGACCAGAAGATCACCGAACAGGCGCTGCTTGCATTGCGCGAAGTGGTGCGCCGTTTCCCGCAGACCGAATATGCGGCCGATGCGCGCCTCAAGATTGACCTCGTCCAGGATCACCTTGCCGGCAAGGAAATGGAAATCGGTCGCTATTACCAGCGCTCGGGCAAGTGGATCGCTGCCCAGATCCGGTTCCAGAACGTGGTCGACGATTACCAGACGACCAGCCACGCTCCCGAGGCACTCTATCGCCTCACGGAAAGCAGCCTTGCGCTCGGCATTCCGCAGGAAGCTGTGAAATACGCCGCCGTTCTCGGTGCAAACTATCCGGGCAACGAATGGTACGAAAAAGCTTACGAGCTGATCGAAGACCACGCAGCGGGCGTTTCCGCCAGCTGATTTGCCGGCGTGGGCCAACCGGCCCGGAAAAAATTCTCTTAGAATCCTTGAAACCGGATCGATCCTGTCGCATTTAGTCAATGCGGACCGGGCCCCTCTGGCGTGCGCTTTCTAGCCCACGTGATGTCGGACCGCATCGGACAACCGATGCGCGCTGGCGGGCCCTCTTCCCCATCCCCCTCCCAGCCTGACGGCCCATCGGTTGTTCGATCCTTTTCTTTTCGAACAAGGAGACCGAGATGACGGCCCGAATTTTCAGACTGACCCAAATCCACCAGCGCATCGACGAGCGTTTGCGCCTGGAGATGAAGAAACGCGCACCCGATCCGCGGGAAGTGTCGCGTCTCAAGCTGATGAAAATGCGCGCGAAAGACGCGCTGTATCGGCTGTTCTTGCGCCCTGCCGCTGCATAATCGCGGCTGCGCGCTCCTACCGGAAACATGAGGGAAAAACTTAATGGTTAGAGCCATCGCTCCCCTGCTGCGCGACTTCCTGCAAAAGGAATCGGCCGGCGGCATCGTCCTTATCTTCGCAGCGGCACTGGCGCTGGCTGTGGCGAATTCGCCGCTGGCCTCCGCCTATACCGGCTTTCTCGAAATCCCGGTCGTCGCGGCGATCGGGAGCTTCGTGATCGACAAGCCGCTGCTGCTGTGGATCAACGATGGCCTGATGGCTGTGTTTTTCTTCCTCGTCGGCCTCGAAGTGAAACGAGAGGTGCTCGAAGGACAGCTGTCCAGCTGGAACAAGGCCTCACTGCCGCTGATCGCTGCGATCGGCGGCATGGCCATTCCGGCCCTCGTGTTCATCGGTCTCAACCTGGACAGCCCGGACAATATCCAGGGCTGGGCTATCCCGGCTGCGACCGATATCGCATTTGCGCTCGGCATACTGTCGCTGCTGGGCCCGCGCGTGCCGGTGGCGCTCAAGGCATTGCTGCTCGCTATTGCGGTGATCGACGACATCGGAGCCATCGCGATCATCGCGCTGTTCTATTCGGGCGAGCTCGACACAGGCATGCTCGGCGCTGCCGCTGTAGTCTTCGTGCTGATGCTCGCGGTGGGCCGGGCAAAAGTGCAGTCGACTATTCCCTATGTCCTGCTGGCGATCCTGATGTGGGCTTTCGTCCTCAAATCGGGTGTCCATGCGACACTGGCCGGTGTTGCAGCGGCAATGACCATCCCGCTCGACCCGAACAGCGACCATGGCCCGCTCGAGCGGATGGAGCACGCACTCCACCCGTGGGTCGCCTTCCTCGTCATCCCCATTTTCGGCTTCGCCAATGCTGGCGTTACGCTGGTTGGCATCGACGCATCGGCTCTGCTGGACCCGCTTCCGCTGGGCATCGCACTCGGCCTTCTGGTCGGCAAGCAGCTGGGCATCTTCGGCTTTGCCTGGGTGGCCGTGAAAACGGGGCTGGCGAAGCTGCCGGACGAGGTGAACTGGCGTCAGATCCACGCACTGTCGCTGCTCGCGGCAATCGGTTTCACCATGAGCCTCTTCATCGGCAATCTCGCCTTTGCGACGCCCGGGCAGATCGACGCCGTCAAGCTGGGCGTGCTGTCGGGATCGACGGTCGCCGCGCTGGCCGGATACTTCCTTCTCAAGATCACGCTGCCCGAAACGGCCGCGCCGATTGAAAGCTACGAAGAATGATGGAGCTTCTTACGCAGGACTGGCTCGGAACCCCTGTGTGGTTCTGGGCCGCCTTCCTCGTCATCGTCATCGCGCTGACCGCATTCGACCTCGGCATATTGCACAAGGAAGATCGCGAGATGGGCATCGCCGAAAGCCTCAAGCTGAGCGCTTTCTACATCGGTGTCGCCATGCTCTTCGGTGCCTGGGTCTGGTTCGCGCGCGGCGAACAGTCGGGGATGGAATATTTCACCGGCTTCTTCATCGAGAAGGCGCTGTCGATCGACAATGTCTTCGTGATCAGCCTGATCTTCACCTATTTCGCGATACCGGCGAAATACCAGTACCGCGCGCTCCTGTGGGGCATCATGGCGGTGATCGTGCTGCGCGGCCTGATGATCGCGGGCGGGGCGGCCTTGCTCGCGCAAGCATACTGGGTGCTGTACTTCTTCGCGGCCTTCCTGATCGTGACCGGCATCAAGATGTTCTTCGCCGGCGACGAGCCCATGGACGTGGGCAAGAACCCGGTGATCCGCTGGATCAGCACGCATATGCGGGTGAAGAAGGAACTGCATGGCCAGCACTTTTTCGTGAAGGTGCCGGACGAAAAGACCGGCAGGCCGGTCCGCGCGGCAACCCCGCTGTTCCTCGCGCTGGTGGTCATCAACCTTGCCGACCTCGTCTTCGCGCTCGACAGCGTACCGGCGATCTTCGCGATCACCACCGATACCTTCATCGTCTACACGTCGAACATCTTCGCGATCCTCGGCCTGCGCGCGCTCTATTTCGCGCTGGCCGCGATGGTACACCGCTTCCATTACCTGAAGTATGCGCTCGCAGCGGTACTGGTCTTCATCGGCAGCAAGATCTTCGTGACCGACTTCCTGCTGGACGGAGGAAAGATGCCCGCGTGGATCAGCCTTGGCGTGACCTTCGGCCTGATCCTTGGCGGCATCCTTTATTCGCTCTGGAAGACCAAGGGACAGGAAGAGGAAGACTGGCCCGCGCAGCCAAAGGAAGGCGACGCGCGCCCGCCTGTTTGAAACTGCACACGAGAGGATGACGGGCGGGCGCGGCTGGGCTAGGAAAAGCCTGCAATGCTGACCCGCCTGTCCATCCGCAATATCGTGCTGATCGAGGCGCTCGACCTCGATTTCGGGCGCGGTCTGGGCGTGCTGACCGGTGAGACAGGGGCGGGCAAGTCGATCCTGCTCGATTCGCTCGGCCTCGTGCTGGGCAATCGCGCCGATAGCGGCCTGGTTCGCGGCGGCGAGGAAAAGGCCAGCGTCTCCGCCAGCTTCGAGTTCGCCCAGCTTCCCAAGGCGGTGGCCGAAGCGCTCGACGATGCCGATATCGAGATCGAGAAGGGTGAACCGCTCATCATTCGCCGCCAGCTCAAGGGGGACGGCGGCAGCAAGGCCTTCATCAACGACCAAGGCGTGGGCGTGGCGCTGCTGCGCGAAATCGCTGGGGCATTGGTCGAACTTCACGGCCAGCACGACGATCGCGGTCTCGTGAACCCGCGTGGCCATCGCGCGCTGCTCGATCGCTTCGCAGGTGCCGACACGGCGCGTGTCGAACAGGCGCATTCCAAGTGGCGCGAGGCCGAAGCGCGGCTGGGCGAAGCGCGCGATGCGCTCGAACAGGCAAAGCTCGACCAGGACCTGCTGCTGGCGCATCTGGCCGAACTGACCACCCTCGAACCGCAGGCGGGCGAGGAGGCGCGGCTCGCCGAAGCGCGCGCCGACATGCAGAAGGGCGAGCGGCTTTCGGGCGATCTGGAAGAACTGCGCCACCTGTGGGAGGGATCGGATTCCCCGCTGGCCTCGCTTCGTGCTGCGGCCCGCAAGCTCGACAGGATCGCCCCCGAACACGCGCTTCTGGCAGAGGCTCTTGCTGCGCTGGACCGCGCAGTGATCGAGGCTGGCGAAGCGGAGGAAAAGCTCGAAGCGGCCGCAGAGGCGCTGGTCCATGATCCCGCCGCGCTGGAGCAGGCTGAGACGCGCCTGTTCGAATTACGCGCGCTCGCCCGCAAGCATCGCTGCGAGGTCGATGAACTGCCCGAGGTCATGCGCACAATGCGCAGCCAGCTTGATTCCATCGAAGGCGGAGAGGCTGAACTCGATGCGCTGGAGGCGGCGGCGGAGGAAGCGGGCAATCGCTACCGGGCCGAGGCAGAGGCGCTCCATGCCAATCGCGTGGCAGCTGCGATGCGGCTGGACGAGGCGGTGGCGCGCGAACTGGCGCCGCTCAAGCTGGACGCAGCCCGTTTCAAGACTGCCGTTGCCGAACTGCCGGAAGAGCGCTGGGGTCCGCACGGCATGGATACCGTCGAATTCCTCATCGCGACCAATCCGGGCGCCGACTTTGCACCGCTCAACAAGATCGCCAGCGGCGGCGAGCTGTCACGCTTCATCCTCGCACTGAAGGTCGCGCTAGCCGAACAGGGCGGGGCGGCGACCGTGATCTTCGACGAAATCGACCGCGGCGTGGGCGGGGCTGTGGCCAGCGCCATCGGCGAGCGCCTCGCAAGGCTGGCGGCGAACGGACAATTGCTCGCCGTCACGCACAGCCCGCAAGTCGCGGCTCGTGGCCGCACGCATTACATGATCGCCAAGAGTTCGGACGGCACGGTGACACGCACCAGCGTGGCGCTGCTCGACGAAGCCGGCCGCCAGGAAGAGATCGCGCGCATGCTTTCGGGTGCAGAGGTCACGCCGGAGGCGCGGGCGCAAGCGGACAGGCTGTTGGAGGGGGTTTGATGATCGCATCAACTGACCCAGTCGCCGCGGGCGAAGACAGGGCTCCCATTAAGCTCAAGGTTTTCAGGGTCGTTTTGGGTATCGCCATACCGGCCCCACTCCTCTTCTTATCTTGGCTCGGCTGGGCGATTAACAACACCTACTTCCGTGATAGCTATGACGAGGCTGCCTATCTTCGCACTGCGGCGCTCTATTGCGCGCCACTGGTTCTTGCCGGCGGTCTTGTCGCGTTCGTAAAACTCAATTCCCTGAAGGCGGGCCGAGTGGCGCTGGTGGCAGGTGCAATCCTCTTGGCAGTCATCTCTGTTTATTTTTGGTCAAGGCCGTGAAGCTGAATATTTCGGAAGCAGAAGCAGCCAACGAGCTGATGCGTCTCGCGCGCGAGATCGCCAAGCACAACAAGCTCTATCATGCCAAGGATGCGCCGGAGATTACCGATCCGGAATTCGACGCGTTGGTACGCCGCAATGCCGAGTTGGAAGCAGCTTTCCCGCATCTGGTGCGCGAAGACTCGCCCTCGAAGGTCGTCGGTCACGAGATCGCCGCTTCGCCGCTGTCCAAGGTGACGCACGAGGTTCGCATGATGAGCCTCGACAACGCCTTTTCTGCAGATGAGGTCGAGGAATGGGTGGCGCGCGTGCGGCGCTTCCTTTCGCTGGACGAGGGTGAGCCGGTGGCGATCACCGCCGAGGACAAGATCGACGGCCTGTCCTGCTCGCTGCGTTACGAGAACGGCAAGCTGGTCCGCGCTGCCACTCGTGGGGACGGACAGGTGGGCGAGGACGTCACGCCCAATGTCGCGCACATCTCCGACATTCCGCAGCAGCTCTCCGGCGATGTGCCCGAGGTCTTCGAGATCCGCGGCGAGGTCTACATGTCCAAGGCCGACTTCCTCGCGCTCAATGCGGCGCAGGAAGAAGCTGGAGGCAAGCTTTTCGCCAACCCGCGCAATGCCGCTGCGGGATCGCTGCGCCAGAAAGATGCCAGCGTGACGGCGAAGCGTCCGCTCAAATTCTGGGTGCATGGCTGGGGCGCGGCATCGGATGTTCCCGGTGCGACGCAGGAAGAAGTCGTGCGCAAGATCGAAGCGTGGGGTGTCCCCGTCTCGCCGCTGTTTACCCGCGTAGATGACGTCGAGGGAATGCTCGCACATTATGACAGGATCGGGCGGGAACGAGCTGATCTGCCTTACGAAATCGACGGCGTGGTCTATAAGGTCGACCGCCTCGACTACCAGCAACGCCTCGGCTTCGTCGCCAAGGCGCCACGCTGGGCTCTGGCGCATAAATTCCCGGCCGAGCAGGCCGAGACTACTCTCGAGGCGATCGACATCCAGGTCGGCCGCACGGGCAAGCTGACACCTGTCGGCCGCCTCGCGCCGGTTCTGGTGGGCGGCGTCACGGTCACCAACGTCACGCTCCACAACCGCGACGAGATCGCGCGGCTTGGCGTCAGGCCGGGAGACCGGGTGGTGGTCCAGCGGGCGGGCGACGTTATTCCACAGCTTGTGGATAACCTCACCCGCGAGGTCGAGCGCGAGCCCTTCATCTTTCCCGATCACTGCCCCGAATGCGGCAGCGAGGCCGTGGCGGAAGAAGGCGAGGTCGATGTGCGCTGCACAGGCGGCCTTATATGTCCCGCACAACGCACTGAAAGGCTGAAACATTTTGTCAGCCGAGGCGCGCTAGATATCGACGGGCTGGGCGAGAAGACAATCGATCAGTTCTTCGCGCTGGGATGGCTCGAAAGCCCTGCAGATATCTTCCGCCTGCACGAGCGCCGTGACGCCATTCTGGCGCTCGAAGGCTGGCAGGAGCGTTCTGTGGATAAACTTGTGGACAGCATCGAAGCCCGGCGCGCGCCCGATGCGGCGCGGCTGCTGTTCGGCCTCGGCATTCGCCACGTGGGCGCGGTGACGTCACGCGACTTGATGAAGCATTTCCACGAGTTGCCCGCCTTGCGCGAGGTGGCCGAGGCAGCGCGTGCCGGAGATGAGGAGGCCGCACAGGCGCTGACCTCGATCGACGGCATCGGCGGCGCGGTCGTCGAAGCACTGGGGGATTTCTTCCACGAAGATCACAATAAGGCCGTGTGGGACGACTTGCTCTCCGAGGTTTCTCCTCCGCCTTATGTCGTGGAAACAAAGGAAAGCCCCGTAAGCGGCAAGACGGTGGTGTTCACGGGCAAGCTCGAAACCATGAGCCGCGACGAGGCGAAAGCGCAGGCCGAACGCCTTGGCGCCAAGGCCAGCGGTTCGGTCAGCGCCAAGACCGACCTGCTCGTTGCCGGGCCGGGTGCGGGCAGCAAGCTCAAGAAGGCTGCGGATCTCGGGATCGAGGTGATCGACGAGGCGGGCTGGGCTGCCATCGTGGCGGCAGCGGAGTAAGCGAGTATGAATGCGCAAGGCATTTCCCTCGGTCTTGTTTTTGGCGTCCTGTTCGGGATCATCTTCAAGAATGTCGGTATCGGCCTGGCGCTCGGCGTCGCTTTCGCAGCCGCCTTCAGCGCGTCCTACGCCGAGTCCGAAGACGAGGATGACGACGAACCGAAGGACGTGTGAAATCTTCGGGAAACCATTGTCTTATCTCCCGTTAGGGTGATGTGAACCGTTCCCCGATCCTGATCCTGACCGTGCTGATTGTCGGCGCTTTCCTCGTTCTCGCAACTGCCGTCAGTACGCCTGCCGAAACGCCGGAGGATTTCGAAAAGCGGGTGATGCCGCAAGTGGTTGAAGACGCGCCCGAACCGCCGCAGCTGACCGATGCCCAGCTCGCATTGCAGGATGATCTGAGGGCCATAGGCGAAGGGTTCGAAGGCGCTGCCGGTATCGCCGTGACCAAGGCAGGCGATCTCGTCACCATGTCCTATCAGGGCGAGACGCCATTTCCGCAGCAAAGCGTGAGCAAGCTGTGGGTTGCGATGACCGCGCTGGACCTTGCCGACGAAGACGCTCTTTCGCTCGATGAGATGGTCACCATCCGCGAGCAGGACCTGACCGTATTCTACCAGCCGATCCGCGATATCGTTAAGCGACGCGGGGCCTTCACCAGCGACTATCGCGACCTGCTCGATCGCGCCATCACACAGAGCGATAATACCGCCAACGACCGGCTGTTGCGCCGTATTGGCGGTCCGCAGGCGGTCGAGGGGTTCCTCAGGCGCAATCGCATCGAAGGGGTGCAATTCGGCACCGACGAACGCAACAAGCAAAGCGCCATCGCGGGGCTCGAGTGGCGGCAGGCCTATTCGACCGGTAACGCATTCTACGAGGCGCGCGACCGGGTGCCGGAGGACGAGCGCAGGCAGGCCTTCAATTCCTACCTCTCCGACCCGATCGACGGCGCGACCGCAGAGGGTATCGCCGTGGCGCTGGCGAGGCTTGCGCGTGGTGACCTTTTGTCACCCGCATCGACTGAACTCCTGCTGGCAACTCTCGAAGAAACCAGGAGCGGGCCGAAACGCCTCAAGGGTGGCGTTCCCGATGGCTGGAGCTTTGGTCACAAGACCGGGACCGGCCAGTACTTCGACGGCGTGCAATCGGGATATAATGACGTAGGCATTCTGACCGCGCCCGATGGCACTGTTTACACGATCGCCGTCCTCATCGGACGAACAACCACATCCTATGCAGCGCGGTTCGAGATGATGCAGTCGGTTACCCGTGCGGTGGTTGGCTATCACGAGGGCCTGGACGCGGCCGTCGCCTAGTCCGCGCCGGGATCGTCCACCCACTTCATCACGCCGCCTGCCAGGGGCGTCCAGTATCCCATGCGGACACCGGACCGCGCGAGCACATCGCCGACCCACTGGTTGCAGGTGTTGCCAAGCGTGTAGCGGCCGCGCGCGTCGTAATGGACCGCGCCGATCTCGTAGCTGCGGTAGATTTGCCGCTCGCCATGTTCGGGCGCAGGCGGCAGAGAAGCCTCGATCTGTTGCACCAGTTGGCGGTATTCCTCCGGGCGTAGCCTGAGCTCGCGATAATATTCCGACGGCTGCGGATTGACGTAATGCGCCACCCGCATCAGCCCGTCGCCACCGGAAAATACTATCCTTAGCGCGGTCGCGGCTTCCAGATCACCCCATGTCGGCGTGTTGAGGAAGACCTCTTTCTCCCCCCAGCCGATAGCGACATGCGTCGGCAGCCAGCCATCCTGTTCGCGCGGCATTCCCGCCGACGGGAAGGTTTCGCGCCAGTCCTTTTCCGAGCTGACGATGGGCATGACGATACCGGTGTGCACGCCATTGCTTTCGACCATGATGCGAATGCCGTCATCCGGTTCGGTCCAGTCCGAATTGCGCGGTATCGAGCTGCCGACCCACGCCGCAAGGAAGAACAGGGCGACGATCAGGGCAGGAACGGCCAAGATACCGCCCGCCCATTTGATAGCCCGGCTTCGGGTCACCGGATACGGCTCTTGCGCATCCAGAGGATCGACCAGTCACCGTTGGTGACGCGGCGTGCAAGCCGGAAACCCTGCTTGCGGTAAGCGGTCCTTACCTCTGCCTCTTGCGTCTGCAGAAGCCCCGCCAGCAGCAGGCTGCCGCCTGGCGAAGTTACGTCGGCGAAATCGGGCGCGAGTTCGACCAGCGGTCCGGCAAGGATATTGGCGATCAGCAGGTCATAGGGAGCGCGCGCCTGTATCAGCGCGTCGTCGGTCCCCGGAGCGATGACCATGGTGAGTTCACCCGAGCCAGCCCCCATGGCAATGCCGTTGAGTTTGCAATTGTCCTCGACCACGCCTGCGCAGACATGGTCGATGTCCGAAGCTGTAGCCTTCGCGTCCGGCCAGAGATGCATGGCCGCAAAGGCCAGCAGGCCGGTCCCTGTCCCGATATCGGCATGATTGCGAACCACCAGCCCTTCGCGCTTCATCAGGTCGAGCATGGAGAGGCAGGCCGCAGTCGTTTCGTGCTGGCCGGTGCCGAAGGCCTGGCTGGCGGGAATGACGAAATCGACGCGGGTGTCATCGGCCGGATGTTCGGGTGTGCGCACGTGGAATCGGCCTGCGCGGATCGGATCGACGCCCAGCTGGCTCAGCGTCACCCAGTCTTCTTCGGGAAGCTTCTCGGTTGAGAAGGCCGGTGCTTTCCCGGCGAAGAGCGACGATACGGCACGCTTGTCCGCGGCGGTCGGCTTGTGGTCCAGCCATACCTCTAGGATCCAGTCGTCGGGCTTGTCCTCCGCTATCTCGCGACCGGAGACGACGAGTTCATCGGGGAAGTCCCACGCGTCTTCATGCGCCAGCAGCGCTGCCTGGACGGTCTTCTTGTCCGCCTCGCCGGAAAGCTTCCACGCGCTCACTGTGCCGCTTCCTTCGCAAGGCGTTCGTCGAGACGCTTGGTCAGGGCGTCGGCGTAGCGCTGGCATTCTCCCGGCTTGCCATAGGTGCCTTCGCGCCAACGCTCGATCATGTTGCTCGATGATGGGTGCGGGGTGGTCAGGATGTCGCACTGCAGGAACCGTACCTTGTCGATGCTCGTGCGGAAGGCACGCACCATCTCGGGGTGATCGGTAAAGCGGTACTCGTCCGCGGAAACAGCGGAAAGACTGTCGGCATAGACGATCCGGCTACAGACCGGCGGTTGGTCTGGCGGGGTGCAGGACCACCAACTCCAGCTTAGCGCACCCGGCGTGTGACCCGGAGTCTCGTGTGCGGTAATGGTGAGGTTCCCCAGCTCGACAGTCTCGCCATCGGATACGATCTTGCCGACCTCGACCGGCACCATGTCCGGATGCCCCGAAGCTGCCTGCGGATCGTCGGCTGCGACCTTGCCGCTTTCCAGCACCGGTGCGGCTCGCTCGGATGCCACGATCTGTGCGCCGGTTGCCTTCAGCAATTCGGCATGACCGCCCACGTGATCGAAATGTTCGTGGCTCATCAGGATGTAGCGGATGTCGGCCGGATCGAAACCGAGCGATCGGATGCTGGCAAGCACATGCGGAGCAGCCGCGTCCACGCCGCTGTCGATGAGGATGTGCCCTTTTTCGCCGGTCACCAGAATGGCGGAAATCCCGCAGGTGCCGACATACCAGCTATTGCCCATGAGCCGGAACGGCTGCGCCGGCTTGGCCCATTCGTCCCATTTCTCGCAGGCATCTACAAAACGTTCCGACGGGACCTCCGGAAGCGGGGCTGTCGCGCCAGCAAGCTTGTCCAGAACAGGCGCGTCGACCTGCGCACCGGCGCAAGCGGTCAGCGTAAAGGCGAGGGGGAGCAGGTATCTAGCGTACATAGCTCGCCCCGTTCGCATCCAGCGTCGCGCCCGTCATGCTCGGCGGGGCGTCCAATGCACAGAATTCGATGATCTTCGCGATTTCTTCCGGCTCGGCAACGCGGCCCAGCGGGATGTCGGCAAGTAAGCCGTCCCCGCCGCGGCTTTCCAGATAGTCGCCTGCCATCGCAGTGTCGGTGAAACCCGGCGTGATTGCGAAGCTGTAGATGCCTTCGTGAGCGTATGCTCGCGCAATGCTCTTGTGCATCGCCAGCATCCCGCCCTTGCTGGCGGCATAGTGCCAGTGTGCGGGCGAATCGCCGCGATGCCCGGCGCGGCTGGCGACATGGACGATCCGGCCTTCACAACCGCGCGCACGCCAGTGCTTGATCGCGAAGCGGCTCAATTGGGCCGAAGCGGTCAGGTTGATGCGCATGGTGTCTTCCCACGCATCGAGCCACTCGATGTCCGAACGATCGATCGGGTTGGGGTCGAACAGGCCCGCATTGTTGACGAGAACGTCGATCTTGCCGCCGGCGCGGGCGAGGGCAGCCTGCCACAATTCCTGCGGTGCAAAAGGCTCGCAGAAGTTGGCGGGAACCGTGTCGGTGGTGTCGCTGGAGGTCGCCTGGCCGATCACGGTGGCGCCGCGGGCTTCGAGCGAAGTCTTCGCCGCTGCGCCGATCCCGCGCGACGAGCCGGTGAGTAGAATGCGTGTCATGCATGACGCTATTCGAAACTTTGCGACAAATGTCGAGGCCGCGCGCCTTGCGTGGGACGCCAGCTTCGCTAAGTAGGCGCCAGAAATTCACGGCAACGGACGTAAACGCATGGCAAACCGCCCGCTTTCACCGCATCTGCAAATCTGGAAATGGGGCCCGCACATGCTGGTCTCGATCCTCCACCGCGTAACCGGGGACGGAATGGCCATCGTTGGCCTCGGCGTCCTGCTCTGGTGGCTGGGTGCGATGGCTGGCGGTGCCGGCTCTTATGCGACCTTTGCCGAATTCATGGGCTCGCCCATCGGGATGATCGTGCTGGTCGGTCTCAGCTGGGCGTTCTTTACCCACATGATGAGCGGCCTGCGGCACTTCGTGCTGGATATCGGCGCGGGCTACGAGCTCGATCTCAACAAGACCTGGTCGATCCTGTCGCCCATCATCGCAATCCTTCTGACGGCGGGCTTCTGGGCCGTCGTCCTGCTTCGCTAAGGGGCCGCAATCATGGCACACGACACCCCCATCAAACGCGTGCGCGGGCTGGGCTCGGCGCATGAAGGTGCACACCACTGGCTGGTCCAGCGCTTCACTGCCATCGGCAATCTTGTGCTGATGCTGTTCCTCGTGACCAGCCTCGCCCTGCTGCCGGCCTACGACTATGCGACGATGTCCGGCTGGGCCTCGCAGACGCTGCCCGCTACTGCGCTGGCACTGCTGATCGTCAGCGTTTTCTGGCACGCACGCCTTGGCCTGCAGGTGCTGGTGGAGGACTATGTCCATGACGCCGGCACCAAGTTTGCCACGCTTGCCCTTCTCAACCTTGCAACCATCGGCGGCGGCGCCTTCGGCCTTGTTTCGATCGCCCGTATCGCTCTTGGAGGAGCCGCCTGATGGCCCGCAACGACACTTTCGAAATCAACGGTCGCAGCTATCCCATCGTCGACCACACCTATGACACCGTCGTCGTCGGGGCCGGTGGCTCCGGCCTGCGCGCCACCATGGGCAGCGCCGAGGGCGGCCTGCGCACGGCCTGCATCACCAAGGTCTTCCCGACCCGTTCGCACACCGTTGCGGCGCAGGGCGGCATCGCCGCTTCGCTCGGCAACAACACGCCCGACCATTGGTCGTGGCACATGTACGATACGGTGAAAGGCTCCGACTGGCTCGGCGACCAGGACGCGATCGAATATATGGTCCGTGAAGCCCCGCAGGCGGTTTACGAGCTGGAGCATGCGGGCGTGCCTTTCAGCCGCAATGATGACGGCACGATCTACCAGCGGCCCTTCGGCGGTCACATGCAGAACATGGGCGAAGGCCCGCCGGTGCAGCGCACCTGCGCCGCGGCCGACCGTACCGGTCACGCCATGCTCCACGCGCTGTACCAGCAGAGCCTGAAGTACGATGCGGACTTCTTCATCGAATATTTCGCGCTCGACCTGATCATGGAAGACGGTCCCGACGGCAAGGTCTGCCGCGGCGTCATCGCCATGTGCCTCGACGACGGCACCATCCACCGCTTCCGCAGCCAGGCAGTCGTCCTTGCGACCGGCGGTTATGGCCGCTGCTACTTCACCGCGACCAGCGCCCACACCTGCACGGGTGACGGTGGCGGCATGGTGCTGCGCGCTGGCCTGCCGCTGCAGGACATGGAATTCGTCCAGTTCCACCCGACCGGCATCTACGGCGCGGGCGTGCTCATTACCGAAGGCGCGCGCGGCGAGGGCGGATACCTCACCAACTCCGAAGGCGAGCGTTTCATGGAACGCTATGCCCCTAGCGCCAAGGACCTCGCCTCGCGCGACGTCGTAAGCCGTTCGATGGCGCTGGAAATGCGCGAAGGCCGCGGCGTGGGCCCGGATGGCGACCACATCTACCTGCACCTCGATCATATCGATCCCAAGGTGCTGGGCGAGCGCCTTCCGGGCATCACCGAAAGCGGCAAGATCTTCGCAGGCGTCGACCTGACCAAGCAGCCGCTGCCGGTCACTCCGACAGTGCATTACAATATGGGCGGCATCCCCTGTAACTATCACGGCGAAGTGATGGCGGGCGATCCGAAGGATCCGGAAAAGATCGTCCCCGGCCTGTTCGCAGTCGGCGAAGCGGCCTGCGTTTCGGTCCACGGCGCAAACCGGCTCGGCTCGAACTCGCTGATCGACCTCGTGGTCTTTGGCCGTGCGACCGGTCATCGCCTCAAGGAAATCGTGAAACCCGGCATCAGCCAGGACGAACTGCCCAAGGACAGCGCAGACCTCGCGCTCACGCGTCTCGACCACTTCCGCTACGCCGACGGCTCCACCCCGACTGCGGCGCTGCGTGCCGACATGCAGAAGGGCATGCAGAAGCACGCTGCCGTGTTCCGCGACAGCAAGCTGCTGGCCGAAGGTGTCGAGGTCCTCAAGGACGTCAACAAGCGTATGGCCGACGTGAAGGTCCATGACCGCTCGCTGATCTGGAACAGCGACCTCATCGAAACCCTCGAGCTCGACAACCTCATGGCGCAGGCCAATGTCACCATGGCATCGGCCGAAAACCGCAAGGAAAGCCGCGGCGCCCACGCGCACGAGGACTTCCCCGATCGCGACGACAAGAACTGGATGAAGCACACCATCGCCTGGTTCGATGGCTGGGGCGGAAATGGCGGCGGCGTGAAGATCGACTATCGCCCGGTTCACGAATACACGCTGACGGACGATGTGAAGTACATCGAGCCGAAGAAGCGCGTTTACTGATGCGATGGCGGCGAGGCCTCGTTCTCGCCGCCATTTCGCTTTCGGCCTGTACGACACTTCCCGGCGCGCCTCCCACAGGCCTGGGCGCCGAAGCGTTCTATGCAAAGCACATAGACGCCAGCGGCATTCCTATTCTGTCGTCCCGGCAAGTGCCCGACGAAGCACTTCTCGCCGCCCGCGACATGACACGCGGCATGTTCGCTTACCGTCCCGAGCTGGCCGAATGGCTTGCTGCCAATGACTACCGCATCGCCATCATCGCCGAGGACGAGGCGTTGCTCGACCTCCCCGACAAGGCGCATTGGACCAAGCCTGCGCGCGACGATCCGCGGCTGACGCGGTGCGAGATCAAGCACTATGACGTGCGCATCGGGGCCAAGACCGACCGCCAGTATTGGGACGAGCGTGCGCGCGCCATCGGCGGCAAGCGCATGGCCGACGGGGCGGAAGATGTGCTGGGGCTGCCGTCGAGCCGCTATTACGGTGGAACCATCTATGTGCATGAGCTGGCGCATCTCGTGCTCGATGCGATCCAGGCGACCGATCCGGAGCTTTATTCCGAAGTCGAGGCTGCCTACGCCAATGCGCTGGCCACCGGACTGTGGTTCGAGGAATACAACACCACGACGATCCAGGAATACTGGGCGGAAGGCACGCAATTCTGGTTCAATTCTAACCGGATCCAGTCTTTCGACGGTCGGCGCATCCTCAACCATACCGATCTCGAAGCCTACGACCCTCAACTCTTCGCGGCCCTCGCCAAGGCCTATGGTTCGAGCCACCGGCTCAAATCCGATCCGTTCTGGATGAGCCCCGCACGGGTGCCGCCCGGACCGATCCCCGAGAATACCGCGGAGGTCTGCTGAAGAACCGCGGCAACGGTATCTTTACGTCCGCAGCCTACCCTGTGCGTTCAAGTGTTTGAAAGACGGGGTCAAAATGAGTTTCGGGCGCAAGGGTATCACATCGGGTGAGGAAGCGATGGGCGCTGCGGGCATGCGGCAGGGTTTCGGGCAATCGCCTGTGCAAAGCCTCGCCTCCGCGCCATCGGGAGCCGACGTGCGACGGTTTGACGTAACGCCCAATCCGCTCGTCATGCTCGCCTGCCTGCTGTTCTTCGGAGCAGTCGCCGCCTTCATGGCATATGAAATGGCCGATCCACGCGGATTGATACTCAACGGCTTGATCGAATTCGGTCCGCTCGGTGCCGACATTTTCTTTGGCGTCCTGGCGCTATCGGCAGCAGCGGGCGCATTCATCGGCGGTGCTGGCTTCATCACCAGCCTGAGCGGGAAAAGCTATCTGACGCTCGACGCGAATGCGATCGAGGGAACCACGGGTGTCTGGTCGCGCACCCCGGTGCGTATCCAGTATGGCCTCATCAAGGACATCAGCATGGACGAGTATGAGGGCAAGTTCAGCCTCAAGATCGTCGGTCGCGGAGGGGAAAAGATCGTCGCGCCATCGCAGAACTTCAATGCGATTGGCGAATTCGAGGAGTTCCTCGACCTGCTCAATGAGCGGATGGCGGCAGCCGGGCGTTAATCCTCCGCAGCCGGCTCCACACGCCTGACGTCGACGATCGTTACCGGCTCGGCCAGCATCTGGCCCTTCATCCAGCCTTCGCCTGCTTCGGGATCGCGCGGGCTGTCGTGGATTGCGAGGACCACGTCCATGCCGTCGACCACGTAGCCGAACACTGCGTAACCGGCCTTGAGATTGGGATCGTCGCTTTCGGGCTGGGCGTCGAGACCCTTCTGGTCCTTGATCATGATCGAGAAATCGCCTGTCGCGGTACCAGGATCGAGCCGCGCCATGGAGAGCGCGCCGTCTGTGTGGCTCAGACCCGTCTCGTTAGTGGGTTCATGAGCAATGCCGTCGAGAATTCGGTCGGGGTTGTTCTGGGTGCCGCCCTGCAGCAACCCGTTCGGCGGCTCACCCCAGTCGAGGTGCATCGCGCGGTAGAAGACCGTCCCGTCGAAACGGTCTTCTTCGGCATAGCGCAGGAAATTGCCCGCCGTAATCGGCGCGCGCTCGGTCTCCAACGCCACGGTAATTTCGCCCATCGTTGTCTCGAGCACGACGAGCACCGTTTGGAATTCTTCTGCTGTTTCGGGCGGTGGCGGTGCCTCCTCCTGCGCCGATAACGGGGTCGCAAGCAGGGCGAGGGGAGCGAGGAGGCGTGCAAACATGAGGCCGAGGATAACGGCCTGCTACCTGTCGTCCATCGAATTCTGGCGCTTGCGCACAGATCGCAGCTTGCACGATCGCTGCCCCTCACGCTTCCTGAACAGGCGTTCATCCACGCTTCATGTTTACATTCGTAATCGTGACGGCTACAGACGTAGTCGAACGTGTTTCAGGTGGGGAGTGATTCGAGATGGCGAAGCGCAAGCAGGGAGCGGGAGACCGCATCAGCGAAGCCGAGCACGCGGTCATGGAAGCGCTGTGGGACACGAGCCCGCTTTCTGCTGCCGAAGTGTGCGAGCGCGTGTGCACCGCCAACGACTGGTCCATCCCCACGGTGAAGACCCTCCTCAGCCGGCTCGTCGCGAAGAACGCCGTTGGCACCGAGCCGCAGGGCCGCAAGTTCCTCTATCATCCGCTCGTGGAACGCTCCGACTATGTTGGTGGTGAAAGCCGCCGCCTGGTCGACCGCCTGTTCGGCGGACGCGCAGCACCGCTCTTTGCCCATCTGGCAGAGAACGAAGCGCTGACGGACGCCGATCTCGAAGAGATCGAGGCCCTGCTGAAGGAGATGCGGAAATGACCGACCTCCTGAGGGAATACTGGGACTGGTTCCTGTTCGACACGCTGCTGTGGACCGGTGCGCTGATCGCACTCGTCATGTTGCTGCGCCGCCCCGTCGCGCGCCATTTCGGTGCAGGCGCTGCCTATGCCCTGTGGTTCCTGCCGCTGGCCCGCCTGTTTGTGCCGCCATTTACGCTACCGGCGTGGATTCGCCCGCTGGCCGAGACCGCAAGCGAGGGCGAGGCGAGCTTCGCGATGACCGCCGAAACGATCGTCATGCCGATTGCAGAGCCGGGTGCTGGCGCTCCTGCGGTCGTTGCCGCCGCGGCCGAACCGGTCGACTTCCTCACCCCGCTGCTCCTGCTGTGGCTGGGTGGCGCCCTCGTGATGCTGGTCCGCCGCTTCTGGCTGTATTTCGCGCTGCGCCGCGAATTGCTCGCCGAAGCGCGTGCAGTGGGAGAGGTCGGTTCGATCCGCCTCATCGAGACCCCGGCCATTTCCGGCCCTATGGCCTTCGGTGTGCTCGACCGGGTCATCGCTCTGCCCGAAGGTTTCATGACGAGCCGCGCCCGCCAGGCCCGCGATCTTGCCATCGCGCACGAGCTTGCACACCATCGCGGAGGCGATCTGATCGTCAACATGGCGGTGCAGCCGCTGTTCGCGATCCACTGGTTCAATCCGCTTGGCTATCTTGGCTGGAACGCGCTGCGTCGCGACCAGGAAGCTTTCTGCGACACGCGCGTCGTCGCCGCCCGTTCCCACGAGGAACGTGCCACCTACGCAAGTGTCATCGCCGATTTCGCGCGCCTTCCGGCGATCGCGCCGCGCCCTGCGCTGGCCGCGCCGATGGCCTGTCCGGTTCTGGGGGACAAGTCGATAATCCATCGTTTGAGGAGCTTATCAATGTCCGATATTTCACCGCGTCGTCGCCTTACCGGGCGCGCCGCAATCGCGGGGGCTTTCCTGGCCGTGCCGCTCACCGCATCTGTTTGCTACGCCGACAGCGTCGCACCTTCGCTGATCGCTTCCGTGTCCGCTGCCGAAGTCGCCGAGGAGTGGCAGGACCGCGAGGAAACCACCGAGGAAATGGTGGAGATCGAGCGCGAACTCGATGAGGCCGAGCGCGAACTCGCCGAAGCCGAAGTCGAGATGGAAGAAGCTCGGCAGGAAATCATCGAGATCGAGCGCGAGATGGAGGAAGACGGCAAGGAACGCCGCATCGAGAAGCGCCGCATCGTCGTCAACGGCAAGGAATGGAACGAGTTGAGCGATGCCGACAAGGCAGAGCTCCGCGCAGAGATGGCCAAGCTGCGCGAGCAGTTTGCCGAAGGCGGCGAATTCCGCGTCGAGATGGACAAGGTCCGCGAACAGTTTGGCGAGAAGGGCGAGCTGCGCCGCGAAATCCGCCTCGCTGTTGCCGAGACCCAGGAAGCCGGCAAGATGGCTCCGGAAGTCGTTGTGAGCTGCAAGGAAGAGAACTCGCCGGTCACGTCGGAAACCGACGCCAACGGCAAGACGACGCTGTTCGTGTGCGAAACGGCTGCCGACAAGCTCGCACTGAGCGCAATGAAATCGGCCCGTGCTGCGATTGCGGCTGAAAAGTCCCTGAGCGCCGAAGAGCGTGCAGAGGCCCTGCGCTCGCTCGATGCGGAAATCGCCGAGCTCAACAAGAAGAAATAACTGGCGCAGGGACTGCGGGTCCTGCGTACCCCGACGGCCGGTGCAGCGATGCGCCGGCCGTTTCTGTTCATATGCGCGCAATTCAATGCGCATTCAGTTCATCGCTCACAAAGCACGTTTCATCGCACTAACGATGGAGGTGAGCGATGCAAGAAAGATCCCCCGGTTTCAAACTTCTCCTGACCGGACTGGTCGGGTTCGTCCTGATGATACCCCTGCTGATGGTTTACGGCCTGGTGTCCGACAGGCAGCACCAGGCCCGAGTGGCGCAGGATGCAATCACCGCAGGGTCGGGCGGGGCGCAGGTCGTTTCCGGGCCGGTTCTCGTCATTCCCTATGAAGAGCAGCGCGTGACCAATGAGACGGTCAACGGCATTGCTGCCACCCGCACGCAGACGATCCGCAAGCAGCTTTTCCTGTCGCCGGACAGGCACTCGATCGAGACAGAGCTACAGCCAGAGCGCAAGAAGAAGGCGCTCTACGAGACGGTCATTTACCTCGCGAAGATGGACGGTGAGGCACGCTTCGTGCTGCCTTCCGATCTCTCGCGCTTCGGCGTGACGCGCGAGCAGCTGCTGCTGGACGAGACGCAGATCCGCTTCGGCACCTCCGACCCGCGGGGGCTGCGCGCCGTGGCGGATGTGCGGGTCGGCGGAAAGCGCATCGAGCTCGAGCCGGGTGAAGGCGTACGCTCCAGCGGCGGTGCCGGTTTCAGCGGTACGATCGACTGGTCGGACGGCGGGCCGCTCCCGGTCGAATATGCCTATACGATCCGTGGCAGCCGCTCGCTTACTCTCGTACCGCGCGGCGGGCAGACCGACTGGAACGTATCGTCGACCTGGCAGCATCCCGGATTTGGCGGGAGCTTCCTGCCCGATAGCAGCGACATCTCTTCGGAAGGTTTTGCCGCAAGCTGGTCGATCGGCAATCTCGCACTTGGCCAGTCCATGGTCACGCAGGAAGACCTGCCTCCGGTGCGCGACCTCGGTACAGGCGGTGATCCGGCCTATGACCGCATGGAGGACCGGCAGGTAGGCACCAGCAAGTCCGCCACGATCAGCATGGTCGAACCTGCCGACATTTACTCGCAGGTGGATCGCAGCGTGAAGTACGGCTTCCTGTTCATCGGCTTCACCTTCCTTGCCTTCCTGCTGTTCGATGTGGTCGGCGGTGCGAGGGTCGCGGCGGCAGAGTATCTGCTGACCGGCGCAGGGCTGGTGCTTTTCTTCGTGCTGCTGCTCGCCTTTGCGGAGGTGGTCGGCTTCGCTCTGGCCTATGTCGTCGCGAGTGCTGCGATCATCGGATTGCTGACGGCTTACAGCGCGGCGGTGTTGGGCGGGTGGAAGCGCGCTGGCTTTATCGGCGTGTTGCTCTCGATCCTTTACGCAGGGCTCTACGTGCTGCTCAGCCTCGAGGCGGCATCGCTGATCGTCGGATCGGTGACGATGTTCTTCGCCCTCGCAGGCGTCATGTACGCGACGCGCAACGTCGAATGGTCGCGGGTCGGCCAGAACGAGGAAGCGCCGGAAGCCTGATCTTTCGGGCGCAAAAAGAAGGGGCGCGGCCATCGCTGGTCGCGCCCCTTTTTTGTTTGTGTAGTGGGTCTAGCGGACCACGGTAATCTCGTCGCAGGCCGCGTCATTGCCCTGAAGTCCGAGGCGCAAGGCCTGGCTGCGCTGGGCACTCGTGCCGTGTGTAAAGTTCTCGGACGAGACGCGCCCGCCGGTCAGCCGGTCATCGCCGATGGCGGCGGCTGCCTGCATGCCTTCCTCGATATCGCCTGGTTCGATCAGGTTGCGATTCCGGCCCGCCCAGACACCGGCATAGCAATCGGCCTGCAATTCCATGCGGACCTGGAGCTGGTTGGCCTGGGCCCTGCTGGCGCGCTGCTGGGCGCTGCGGATCTGGCCGGAAATTCCGGTGATCGTCTGGATGTGATGACCGTATTCATGCGCGAGGACGTAATAGCGCGCGAAGTCACCGCGATTGCCCGCCATGCGAGCCAGCTGGTCATAGAAGCTGGTGTCTATGTAGATCGTCTGGTCGGCAGGGCAGTAGAACGGACCCGAGGCGGAGGTCGCGCTGCCGCAGCCGTCGGTGGTGACGCGGCCATTGCGGAAAAGGTCGAGCGTGGGTTGCTGGAAGCGGTCGCCAAGGCCCTGTTCCTGGAAAACGCGCGCCCATGTCTGGTTGAGCGACTGCAGGCCGTTGCAGGCCTCGAGCGCATATTCGCTCGAATTGCAGATTTCCTGCTCGTTGGTACTTGCCGGGCCGGATTGCTGGCCGGTCTGTTGTACGCTTTCGACGGTCGAGATCGTCTGCATCGGGTCGAGGCCGAAGGCGAAATATCCGATGGCAGCAAGGACGATCGTGCCGCAGCCGATCCCGCCGGCCTTGCCGACGCCGCCTCCGCCGCCGCTCGAACGGACCTTGATGTTATCGCTATTGAACGGATTGAGACGCATCGTAATCCCCCATCATTGGCCGCTTTACAGAGCCGCGCATGTGCGCGATGGCCGTTGTCGATTGTATCCCTAACGCTCGGAGAGCCAAATGTTTCTCGAAGGAAAGCGCGCACTTGTCACCGGATCGACCAGCGGCATCGGCCTGGCCATCGCAAGGTCGCTTGCAGGCGAGGGGGCGAAGGTCGTGCTCAACGGCTTTGGCGACGAGGCGGAGATCGCTCAGCTTTGCGAGGAACTTGGGGCAACCCATAGCGGCGCAGACCTTACGGATGTGGCCCAGATCGAGCAGATGATGTCCGAGGCAGGCTCCATCGACATCCTCGTCAACAATGCAGGCATGCAGCACGTCTCGCCGGTTGAGGATTTTCCGGTCGCCAAGTGGGACACCATCATTGCGCTCAACCTCACCGCCGCCTTCCACACCACACGGCTTGCGGTGCCGGGGATGAAAGAGAAGGGCTGGGGCCGCATCATCAACACTGCCAGCGCACACTCGAAGGTCGCCTCGCCCTTCAAGAGCGCTTACAACTCCGCCAAGCACGGCCTCGACGGTTTCACCAAGACCATCGCGCTGGAACTGGCCGAACATGGCGTGACCGCTAATTGCATCAGCCCCGGCTATGTCTGGACCCCGCTGGTCGAAAACCAGATCCCCGACACGATGAAGGCTCGTGGTCTCACCCGCGAGCAGGTCATCAACGACGTGCTGCTGGTGAAGCAGGCTACCAAGAAGTTCGTCCAGCCCGAGGAAATCGGCGCGCTGGCGGTCTTCCTCTGCCGCGACGAGGCCCAGAATGTGAACGGCGCCAACTGGAGCGTCGATGGCGGTTGGACGGCGGAGTAAACAGCTTTCGGCGGAATTCCGAGAGGCACTAGCTAGTTTCACAAACCGTCGTTACATGGGCCGCCACATTGACCCCCGGCAGGCGATTCTTCACGTGGCACATCTCGACATTCCCCTCGGTCTTACATTCGACGACGTTCTCCTGCGTCCGGCCGAGAGCGATATCCTTCCCTCGATGGCGAATACCGCCACGCGGCTGACGCGCGAGATCGAGCTCAACATTCCCGTCATCTCGTCTGCCATGGACACGGTGACCGAGGCCGATATGGCCATCGCCATGGCGCAGCTGGGCGGCATTGGCGTGCTCCACCGCAATTTCGAGGTCGATGAGCAGGCCGCCGCGGTGCGTGCGGTGAAGCGCTACGAGAGCGGCATGGTGGTCAATCCCATCACCATCCTGCCCACTGCCACGCTGGGCGATGCGCAGCAGATCATGACCGCCAACCGTATCAGCGGCATTCCGGTGACCGATCGCAGCGGCAAGCTGGTCGGCATCCTGACCAATCGCGACGTGCGCTTTGCCGAAAACCCGAACCAGCCCGTCAGCGAACTGATGACGACCGAAAACCTCGCCACCGTGCCGCTCGGTACCGGCCAGGAAGAGGCGCGCCGCCTGCTGCACCAGCGCCGGATCGAGAAGCTGCTGGTCGTGGACGATGGCGGCCGCTGTGTCGGCCTCATCACCGTCAAGGATATCGAGAAGGCCGTCGCCTATCCGCATGCCACCAAGGACGAGCAGGGCCGCCTGCGCGTTGCCGCCGCCAGCACCGTCGGTGACAAGGGCTTCGAGCGCACCGAGGCGCTGATCGATGCGGGCGTGGACGTGGTCGTGATCGACACGGCTCATGGCCACAACAAGGAAGTCTCCAAGGCTGTCGAGCGGGTCAAGAAGCTCTCCAACTCGGTGCAGGTCATTGCGGGTAATGTCGCGACCGGCGAAGCCACCAGGGCGCTGTGCGGAGCAGGTGCGGACGCAGTGAAGGTCGGCATCGGCCCGGGCTCGATCTGCACCACGCGCGTCGTTGCCGGTGTCGGCGTGCCGCAGCTCACCGCGATCATGGACAGCGTCGAAGCAGCCGAAAAGCAGGGCGTGCCGGTCATCGGCGATGGCGGCCTTCGCACCAGCGGCGATGCGGCCAAGGCGCTGGCTGCGGGTGCCTCCTCGATCATGGTCGGCTCGATGCTTGCAGGTACCGAGGAAGCTCCGGGCGAAACCTTCATCTACCAGGGCCGCAGCTACAAGAGCTATCGCGGCATGGGCAGCGTGGGCGCAATGGCGCGCGGCAGTGCCGATCGCTACTTCCAGGCCGACGTGTCGCAGCAGAAGCTCGTGCCCGAAGGCATCGAAGGCCAAGTGCCCTACAAGGGCCCGGCAGCAGCTGTGGTCCACCAGCTCGTCGGCGGCATCAAGGCGGCCATGGGCTACACCGGCAGCGCCACGATCGAAGACCTGCGCAAGCGCGCCCAGTTCGTTCGCATCACCAACGCGGGCCTCACTGAGAGCCACGTCCACGATGTGTCGATCACCCGCGAGGCACCGAACTATCCGACGCGTTGATCGGAGCCGGGGCCGATGACACCCGCTGCACGCGTCCAGACCTCGATCGAGCTGCTCGATGCGATCATCGAGGCAGCAAAGTCGAAAGGCGCGCCTGCCGACCGGATCCTGGCCGACTGGTTCCGCAACAACCGCTTCGCTGGCTCCAAGGATCGCCGAGCGATCCGCGAACTGGTGTTCTCGGCAATTCGTGCCTGCGGGCCCATTCCTGAGAGCGGTCGGGCCGCCATGCTGCGCCTTGCCGAGACGGACGATGCCATTGCCCCGCTGTTCGACGGATCGAACTATGGTCCGGCCCAAGTCGGCGAGACCGAGGCTGTGGCAAACGGCGGCGTTGCGCCCCAATGGCTGAGTGCCCGCTTGGCGAAATCCGCTGTCGAGGGTCAGGAGGCGGAAGCCCTGCTGGGCCGCGCTCCGCTCGATCTGCGGGTCAACACCCTCAAGGCCGACCGTGCAACGCTGACGCTGCCTGCTGAAACCGCCAACACCGATGCCCCCAATGGTCTTCGTCTCGAACCCGGAACGCAGGTCGAGCAATGGCCCGAGTGGCGCGAAGGCAAGTTCGAGGTGCAGGACACCGGCTCACAGCTCGCTTGCCTCGCCGTCGATGCACAGCCGGGCGAGACCGTGATCGACCTGTGCGCAGGGGGAGGGGGCAAGACGCTCGCGCTGGCAGCTGCGATGGACAATCTCGGCAAGCTCGTCGCCTCCGATACCGACCGCAACCGCCTCTCGCGTCTTTCTCCGCGTGCAGAGCGTGCGGGAGCCACGAATATCGAAACGCGCCTGCTTAATCCGAAGCGCGAGTTCGAGGCGCTTTCCGATCTCGAGGGGCAGGCCGATGCGGTCATGGTCGACGCGCCCTGTTCGGGCACCGGTACGTGGCGCCGCAATCCGGAGGCCCGCTGGCGTCTGGATGAGGGTGAACTTTCAAGATTAACCGCGCTCCAGGCCGAAATCTTCGATCTCGCGGCGCGTCTGGTGAAACCCGGCGGTCGCCTGATCTACGTCACATGCTCGCTCCTGGACGAAGAAGGCGCGGGCCAGTTCGACGCATTTCTCCAGCGTCATCAGGATTTTACCGCGCAGCAATTCGATCTTCCGGTCGGTTCACCGCGCGGGAACGGGATCCGGCTGACACCGTACCATGACGGCACGGACGGATTTTTCATCGCCCGTGCAGGTAGATCGTGATAGCTTTTTGCTTATGGCTAAAGATCAGCCTTCCGCGAAGAGATCGCTACCGGAGACGATAATGCGTTTTGCACCTGCCGCCGCTGCCCTTTCACTGGCCCTTGCCATGACCGCAAGCGTGAGTGTCGGACAGGAACGCGATCCGGCACCGCGCGCGGCGATGCTGATTGCCGACGGCAAGACGGCTCTTGCTTCCGGAGATACGCAAGGCGCGATCGACGCATTCGAAGCCGCGCTGACGGTCGATCCGGGCTACACCCCGATCTTCCTCAACCTGGCCGAGGCTGCCCGCCAAGAGAAGCTTCAGGGCAAGGCGATCCGCTTTTACCGCGAGGCGCTGGAACGCGATCCCGACAACCTTGCCGCCATTGCGGGCGAGGGCGAAGCGCTGGCGGAAAAGGGCGCCTTGGAGAAGGCTCGCCTGAGCCTTGCCAAGGTCCAGTCGCTGTGTGGCGACAGCTGCCCGGAAACGCGCGGTCTTGCCAACGCGATTGCAACAAGTGCGCGCGCCCAGGTCGTCACTGCCGAGGCGAATGTACCTGACGCTGCGACGCCGCAGTCGAACTAAGGTCGTTCAAACCAGCTCCCGAAACTCTTCCAGAACCGCGCGGTAGACGCGCTTCTTGAACGGTACGATCAGCTCGGGCAGCTGCTCGGCATCGACCCATTTCCAGTCGCAGAATTCGGGCGGATCGTGCGCTTCGAGATCGATATCCGCATCCGTGCCGGAAAACCGCGCGAGGAACCAGATCTGCTCCTGCCCCCGGTATTTCCCGCCCCATAGCTTGCCCATGAGTTCTTCGGGCAGGTCGTAACGGATCGGTTCGCGGGTCTGGCCGACCAGCGAGACATGCTCGGCCTTTGCACCGGTTTCCTCCGCGAGTTCGCGTAGCGCGGCTTCCTTCAGGTCTTCGCCCTCGTCCACTCCGCCCTGGGGCATCTGCCACCAGTCGCCTTCGCGATTGTCGATCCTGCGACCGACGAAGACGCGGCCCTCGTTGTTGACCAGCATTACGCCGACACAGGGCCGGTATCCGAGATCATTCACTTATAGCGCTCCACCATCAATTCAACTGCATCGAGGAAGGCGTCGAGATCCTTCTGCCCGCTGGGCATTGCCTTCCTAAGCGTCGTAAAGCCATGAATGATACCGGGAAATTCCAGATAAACCACCTCGGTGCCCTGCTGGATGAGGTGGGCTGCATATTCCCGGCCTGAATCGCGCAGCGGATCGAGCCCTGCCGTACACACGACCGTGGGCGGTGTGTTCGAGCAGTCGCCGACCATCGGTGTATGGCGCGGATCGCTGGCATCGCCGCCATATTGGTCGGTGAACCACGCCATGCTGGCCGCGGTTAGCAGGAAGCCCTCTGCAAAGTGCTTGAGGCTGGAATGCTGGCTGACATCGCTGGCGACCGGATAGATCGGTGCCTGCACGATGACGGGAACATCGGCAGGCTCGTTGACCAGCTGGTTCGTGGTAACGATCGTGAGATTGCCGCCCGCGCTGTCGCCTGTGATGACCAGCCCGCTGATCTCGCGGCCCAGCGCTTCGGGCGAGGAGGCAATCCAGCGCGCCGCAGCCTCGCAATCGTCGGGCGCGGCGGGGAAGGGGTGCTCGGGTGCGAGCCGGTATTCGACCGACACCACCGGAAGGTCGAGCCGGTAGGCGATTTCGGTGCAGAGCGAGTTGTAGACCTCGACATCGCCGATCACGAAGCCGCCGCCGTGGATGAAGACCACGCAGGGCCCCGCCTCGCGGGTTTCCTTCGCATCGTAGAAGCGCAGCGGGATCTCGCCTGCAGGGCCGGGGCAGGTGAGGTCCTTCACCACAGCAAGATCACGGGCAGGTGCTTCCGCAAGCGCACCAAGCGTCTTCATCTGGGTGCGGCCTTCCTCGGCGCCGACTTCCTCGACGCCCTGGCCTCCCATGGCCTCCAGCATATCGAGGAAGGCGCGTACATCGTCCCGCACGAAGTGTTCGGTATCGGCCATGGTCTCTCTCCCTTTCGTTGCAAAAAGGGACTAACCTTCTCGCTCGCGCTTTTCCACTGCGCTTTTTACCGCTAGCAGAGAAACTTCATTGCGAGAGAGAGGGGCGGGTCCTAGGTGGCGCTCCCCGAGAGACAGCGCCGCATTGGCGCGCGACAAGGAATTGACCGGATGGCAACAGCCGCCAGCCTGCCGCAAGACGGCCTCCCCGCATCCCCCGAAGCGATCGTTGTGCGATTTGCCGGCGACTCGGGTGACGGCATGCAGCTAACCGGGGGGCAATTCACACTCTCCACCGCCTTGGCGGGCAACGATCTTGCGACATTCCCAGATTTCCCTGCCGAAATCCGCGCGCCGCAGGGCACGCTGTTCGGTGTCTCGGCGTTCCAGATCAATTTCGGCAGCCGCGAGATCAACACCGCAGGCGACGCGCCCGACGTACTCGTGGCGATGAACCCGGCGGCGCTCAAGGTGAACCTCGCCGCCCTGAAGCCGGGCGGCCTCATCATTGCCGACACCGGCGCCTTCACCAAGCGCAACCTCGACAAGGCGCATTACGAAGCCAATCCGCTGGAAGACGGCAGCCTCGCCAAGTTCGATGTGCTGGCCTTCGACATCAGCGAGAAGACCATCGAGGCGGTGAAGCCCTTCGGTCTCGGCAACAAGGATGCGCTGCGTTCGAAGAACATGTGGACGCTGGGCCTCGCGCTATGGATGTTCGACCGTCCTCGCGAACCGATCCACGACTGGCTGAAGCAGAAGTTCAAGTCCAAGCCCGAGATCGCGGACGCGAATATTGCGGCTCTCGATGCCGGCCATGCCTATGGCGAGACGGCGGAACTCGCGGGGCCACTCAAGCAGGTCCATGTCGACCCCGTTCCCAGCGCGCCGGGTCTCTACCGCACAGTCACCGGGGCAGAGGCAGTCAGCCTCGGCCTTGTGGCAGGTTCGCAGCTTGCCGAACTGCCGATGTTCTTCGGCGGCTATCCGATTACGCCTGCCTCGGCGATCCTTCACCACCTCGCGAGGCTGAAGGAATTCGGCGTCACCACCTTCCAGGCGGAGGACGAGATCGCCGCGATCTGCGCCGCTATCGGTGCGAGCTATGCCGGGCAGCTGGGTGTCACCAGCTCGTCGGGTCCCGGTATCGCGCTCAAGACCGAGGCGATCGGCCTTGGCATCATGACGGAACTTCCGCTGGTAATCGTGAACTCGCAGCGCGGAGGCCCGTCGACCGGCCTTCCGACCAAGACCGAACAGAGCGATCTTTACCAGGCGGTCTACGGCCGCAATGGCGATGCGCCCATGCCGGTGATCGCGGCGCGCAGCCCTTCGGATGCGTTCGAGGTGGCCATCGAGGCCTGCCGCATCGCGGTCGAATACATGACCCCGGTGATGCTGCTGACCGACGGCTATATCGCCAATGCTGCCGAGCCGTGGAAGGTGCCGAACCCGGCCGATTTCGAGCCTTTCCCTGCGCAGTTCCTCACCGAACCGCGCGGCGAACAGCTTCTCCCGTACAAGCGCAACGAGAAGGGCGCGCGTCCGTGGATCAAGCCCGGCACGCCCGGCATGATGCACCGCATCGGGGGCATCGAGAAGCACGAGCTGACGGGCAATATCGACTATTCGCCCGACAACCATCAGCGCATGACCGACCTGCGCAAGTCGAAGGTCGACAATATCGAAGTGCCGGATCAGGAAGTCTGCCTTGGCGAGACTTCGGGCAAGCTGGCCGTGGTTGGCTGGGGCTCGACCTTCGGGCCGATCCACCGCGCGGTCGACAACTGCCGCGCCAAGGGCATGGATGTGAGCCACATCCACGTGCGCCACATCTGGCCGATGCCCGCCAACATGGGCGACCTGCTCAGGAGCTTCGACCACGTGCTCGTGCCCGAAATGAATACTGGCCAGTTCAAGACCGTGCTGCGCGACCAGTTCCTCGTCGATGCGCAGCCGCTGACGAAAACCAGCGGCCAACCGTTCCAGATCGCCGAACTCGAAGCGGAGATCGGCAAGTTCTTCGACGGTATTCCCGGCAACGAGGGCGGGCAGGTGCCCGCTAACGACCAGCAGCTTCCCAGCACGGAAGGAGGCGCGAAATGAACGCTCCCGCCAAGATCGAAACCACCCTCAAGGACTGGGAAACCGACCAGGAGGTTCGCTGGTGCCCGGGCTGCGGGGACTATGCGATCCTCAAGGCCGTGCAGCGCACGCTGCCGCAGCTGGGCGCGGACCCTGCGAACACGGTCTTTATCAGCGGTATCGGCTGTTCGAGCCGTTTCCCCTATTACATCGAGAGCTACGGCTTCCACACGATCCACGGCCGCGCGCCGGCATTTGCGACTGGCGCGAAGCTTGCCAATCCGGACCTCGACGTGTGGCTGGTGACGGGCGATGGCGACGGGCTTTCCATCGGCGGCAACCATCTGATGCATGTGCTGCGCCGCAACGTGAACATGCAGATCATGCTGTTCAACAACGAGATTTACGGCCTCACCAAGGGGCAGGCGTCCCCGACCAGCCGCGAAGGGACCAAGTCGCCTTCGACCCCGATCGGCAGCTACGACCATCCCGCCCGCCCGGCAGCATTCGCTCTGGGCAGCGGTGCGCGCTTCATCGGGCGCGGGTTCGACGTGTCGAAGAACCTGCCCGATGTTCTCAAGGCTGCGCACGCCCACAAGGGCGCGGCCTTTATCGAGATCTTCCAGAACTGCATCGTCTACAACAAGGACGTCTTCAACGACTTCGCCGCGCCCAAGGGTGCCGAGGATCGCCAGCTGTGGCTGGAAGAAGGCAAACCCATGCTGTTCGCCAATGATACCAAGGGTATCGCGCTGAACCGCGAAACGCTCAGCCTTGAAGTCGTCGACGTGAGCGATGGCGATTGGGAAGCGGCTGGCGTGATCGTCCACGATGTCACCAACCGCTCGGTCGCCCATATGCTGATCGAGATGCCCTTCGGCGAATTCCCGATGGCGCTCGGCGTCCTCTACGACGACCCGCGCCCGACCTTCGAGGATGCGGTCATCGAGGAACGGAAGAAGGCGAGCGAGGGCAAGGAAGCCAATCTCGCGAAACTGCTCGGCAAGGGGCAGACCTGGACTGTCAGCGGCACGGCGCAGGACCCGATTTAAAGGCTTTCCTCGCTTTCGGTCGTGTCACCCGCGGGCTGTTCGATCTGGTGGCGCCTCTGCATGGTGATGGCAATCATCCCCATCAGCAGCGCCCAGGCGAGTCCGACCAGCCAGCCTGCCGCGACGTCGGTCGGCCAGTGGACGCCTAGATACAGGCGCGAGAACCCGATGGTCAGGGTCGCAAGCGCGGCGAGCCCGACGATGAAACTGCGCGTGCGCGGGTCTTCGTAACTGCGCGCAATCAGCACGGCGAGCGTGAGGTAGATGATCGCACTGTTCATCGCGTGTCCGCTGGGAAAGCTGCCCGAACTGACCTCCGCAAGATGCGGCACGACATCCGGGCGCGCGCGGGAGAAGAGCGATTTCAGGATACCGCTGAGGATCGCCCCGCCGCCGACCGCCGCCGCTACCAGCAAGGCCTGCCGATAGCGCTTGCGCAGAAGCAGGAAGCTCAAGGCAACCAGGGTGACGAGCGTAAGGATCGTCTCGCTTCCCATGGCGGTGATGTCCACCATGGCGGTCTGGATGAAGTGCGGCCCGATGGGGGTGGCGAGATCATCGGAATGGCGCAGGGCCAGGAGGAAATTCTTGTCGAAGGCGCCGAAGTCGCCCTCCATCATTTCTCCCGCCAGCGCGCCGAAGGTGACGGCGAGGCCGATTGCGGCGACGAAGCCCAGCAGGAGCCGGTATTCGTCCTGGATTTTCTGCCAAAGGCCTTGCGCGATGCGAAGCAATTGCGGAGTGGTCATGACAGCCTAACCCACAAGGCGGGCAATCGGGCATCGGCAGGAGGAAATGCTTGGACAATCTGACGCACAGCCTTGTGGGCGCATTGCTGGGGCAGGCGGGGCTGAAGAGGAAAACGGGCCTCGCGATGCCCGCGCTCATCATCGGGGCGAACCTGCCCGATGTGGATGCGGCCTGCTTCTTCTGGCTGGAGGGCGTCGAGCACCTTGGCTTCCGCCGCGGCATCACGCATGGCCCGCCGGCGCTGGTTATCCTGCCGCTGATACTGGCGGGGCTGCTCTACGGCTTCGACCGCTGGCAGGCGAAGCGCGGCAAGAGGCCTGAAGGCCGGCTACCGGTCAGCTTCAAATGGCTGTTCCTCCTGAGCTTCATCGGCTGCCTGACCCACCCGGCGCTAGACTGGCTCAACGTCTACGGCATCCGCCTGCTCGAGCCTTTCTCGAGCCAGTGGTTCTACGGCGACACGCTGTTCATCATCGACATATGGCTGTGGGCGCTGATGGGGTTTGCCGTATGGTTCTCGCTCCGGCGCGAGAGGCGGGGCGGGAACTGGACGCGCCCTGCGCGGATCGCGATCCTTTTCGTTCTTGCCTATATCGGTGGCAATTACGCCTTTTCGCGAGATATGGCGCAATTCGGCTCTCTCGACGTGTCCTTCGAGAAGCCGATACCTGCGCCTGTGCCTCTAGCCTTCTGGCGGCGCGACCTGATCTTTTCCGATCGCAACGGACGGTATCTCGTCCTGCCGGGTTACAGCGATTTCTCGCGCGCAGGCACACGGTCCATCCGTTTGGGCGATGGCTTTATCCCCTCGTGCGATCTTGCCGAGCTGCGGCGCACCAACAGCCAGGTCGATGCTTTTCTGTTCTGGTCGCGCGTGCCGATGGTCGAGCGACGCGGGGATGGAAGTCTATGGCTGCGTGATGCGCGCTTTGCCGACCCGATGGTGGGCGACCGGTTCTCCGTACCCCTGCCGAGCGATAGCTGTTCCGAGTATTTCAACTGGCGGCAGGATCGAGGCGCCTCGCCGCCGGACTATCCGCCGCCGCCTTCGCCGGGCGATACAGCACCGCCGCCGCCAGAAACGCCCAGCCTGCGCCGCCCAGCCAGCCGGCCGTGACATCGCTGGGGAAGTGTACGCCGAGCATCACGCGGCTCCAGGCGACCATGGCGGATAACACCATGGCGAAACCGATGATGGTGTAGCGGACCGTGTGGTTCCTGCTCAGCGCGGCAAAGGCGATGGCCATGCCGATGTAGACTACCGCGGCCGAAAAGCTGTGGCCGGAGGGGAAACTCTCGCCGCCAGCCTCGGTCAAATGGGGCACGATTTGCGGGCGCTCGCGTCCGACCAGCAGCTTGACACCGGTGTTGGCGAGCCAGCCGGTGATGACCGTGGCAGCGTAGAGGAATGCCTCGCGCCGCAGCTTGAGGAACAGCAGCGCCACCACCGCCACAAGCGCGAAGAGGTTGCGCAGGAACACACCGCCCAGCGCGGTCACATCGCGCACGCTTTCGAAGATCACTTCCGGGCCTGCGGGATGCAAATCCGCGCCCGTGCGATAGGACAAAAGCCCCCATTCGTCGAACGCGCCGGTCCTCCCGTTGAGGACCAGCCAGACCATCATCGCGAAGCCGGTCCAGCAGATCGCCGCCGCGATCAGCGCCTTCTTGCGGTTGATGGTGAAGCCGCGCTCGGGAACCACCATGGTCTCGGCGGGAATGGGGGCTTCGCCCTGTTTAACCGTGGCGGCTTTCGTTCTTTCCATGAGGGGAGGAACATTTGCCCGCGCATTTCCGTTCCGCTGGCATGAGTTCCCCGCAGATAGTCTGGCTGAGGCGCGACTTGCGCATGGCCGACCAGCCCGCCCTCCATGCCGCAGCCCAAGCCGGCCCCGTCATCCCGGTCTATGTCCTCGACCAGGATCGCGCAGGCGATCACGCCTATGGTGGCGCCTCGCTGGTTTGGTTGCACTATTCGCTCGAAAGCTTGGGCAAGAGCCTTGGCAGCCGGCGTTCGAAGATCGTCCTGCGCAAGGGGGATGCACCGCAAATCCTCGCCGCAATTGCCGATGAGGTCGGTGCGACCTGCATCCACGCAATGCGTCATTACGAGCCGTGGTGGAAGGAAGCCGAGGACGAACTGAAGGACGCGCTGGGCGAAGATCGCAAGCTGTGCCTGTATGACGGCAACTACCTGCTGCCGCCCGGTTCGGTGACCACCGGATCTGGCGATCCGTACAAGATCTACACGCCCTTCTCGAAATCGATGCTCGAGGTGATGCCGCCGCGCGATGTGCTGGGCGAGCCTGAGACGATCTCCTCGCCCGACAGCTGGCCGGAGAGTGATAGCCTCGACGACTGGGACCTTCTCCCGACCAAGCCCGACTGGGCAGGGGGCATCCGCGACTTCTGGGAGTTCGGCGAAGCGGCAGCGCATGACCGGCTTGATTGGTGGACCGACCGCGTGGCCGAGTATGACGAGGGGAGGAACCTTCCTTCCGACGACATAACCTCGCGCCTCTCGCCGCATCTCCACTGGGGCGAGATCAGTCCGGCGCAGGTCTGGCACAAGCTCAAGGACAAGCGCTCGGACGGCTGGAAGACCTATGCCAAGGAAATCATCTGGCGCGACTACGCCCAGAACGTCATCGACCAGTTTCCCGATTACCCGCGCGACAGCTACCGCGACTATGACGAGCGCACGCTCTGGCGGAACCCGAATGCCGGGCACCTGATCCAGCAGGATCTCGAGTGTTGGCAGAAGGGCATGACCGGCTACCCGATCGTCGATGCCGGCATGCGCCAGCTGTGGCAGACGGGCTGGATGCACAACCGCGTGCGGATGATCGCGGCAAGCTTCCTTGTGAAGCACCTGCTGATCGACTGGCGCTTCGGAGAGCAGTGGTATTGGGACTGCCTCGTCGATGCCGATTACGGCAATAACGGGGTGAACTGGCAGTGGATCTCCGGAACGGGCGTCGACAGCAACATGTTCAGCCGTATCATGGCGCCGCTCACCCAGAGCGAGAAGTTCGATGCTGCCGACTACATTCGCGAATACGTGCCCGAACTCACCGATCTGTCCGACGACTGCATCCACGATCCGCCCGACGCCAGGCGCGGTGACTATCCGGTGAAGATAATCGGCCACAAGGAAGCACGCGAACGGGCGCTTGAAGCCTATCGGGCAAGCAAGCCGTAGCGGACTTGTCGCGCCCACTTGCGCGCGGCATAGGCAGTCGCATGGACATGCAGACCAGCCAGCGCGGACGCGATCTTGTTGAAGGTTCGAAACCCTTTGCACGCAAGCCAGGCGTGCTTGCGCGGCTGTTCGCGCCGAGCGTTGAGAAGATGCTGGCCCGCATCGACGATGGACTGGTCAGCGGCACGATCCACGGCGTTCTTCCAGACGGTACTCCGCGCATTCTCGGCGGGCGGGCTCCCGGTTTCGAATGCACTTTCGAGTTGCACAGCTACAAGGCGCTCGTCCGTATCGCGACAAACGGATCCGTGGGTCTTTACCAAGGTTGGGAAGCGGGCGAATGGTCGAGCCCCGATCCGGTGCCGCTCTTTGCCCTGTTCATGCAGCACGCGGAGCGCCTGGGCGACACGGCGCGCGCCAAGGGGCCGTTCCGCCGAACGCTGAAGCTGGCCCACCTGTTCAACCGCAATACGCACAAGGGCGCGCAGAAGAACATTTCCGCGCATTACGACCTCGGCAACGATTTCTACCAGGCATGGCTCGATCCCACGATGAGCTATTCCTCTGGACTAGCGGTCAGCGATGATCCCCTGGAAGCGGCGCAGAAGCGGAAGTGGGAAGCGCTCGGCGAGCGGATCGGTGACCCTGACACCATCCTCGAGATCGGCTGCGGTTGGGGCGCACTAGCCGGCTATCTGGCAGGTCGGGGCAGCCATGTGACCGCCATCAGCCTGTCCGACGAGCAACTGGCATGGGCAAGGTCGCACCAGTCGGGCGAGATCGATTTCCGCAAGCAGGACTATCGCGACACGGCAGGGCGCTATGATGCGATTGTCAGTGTCGAGATGGTCGAGGCCCTGGGCCGTGAATACTGGCCCACCTTCATGGACTGCATCGCGCGCAACCTGCGCCCGGGTGGCCGCGCTGCCATCCAGTACATCTCGATGCGCGACGAGCTGTTCGACGAATATGCGAAAAGTGCCGATTTCATCCAGGCCTACATCTTCCCCGGCGGACTGCTGATCCGCACCAGCGAATTCCGCAAACTGGCGGAAGAACGCGGCCTTGCATGGCAGGATCAGCAGGATTTCGGTCTCGATTACGCGGAAACCCTGCGCATCTGGCGCGAGAGCTTCGATGCGGCGGAAAAGGGCGGGCGTTTGCCGCCCGGCTTCGATGCGCGGTTTTGCGACCTGTGGCGCTATTACCTGATGTATTGCGAAGGCGGTTTCCGCGGTGGCGGCATAGATGTCCACCAGGTCACTTTGGTGAAAGAGGGATAATGAGGATGCGTGCGATTCTGGTTTCTACGCTGGCATTGGCGCTCGCCGGTTGTGCAGGCAGCTACGCAGAGACGGCAGCACTTCCTCCGCCCGCCGTGACCCAGAGCATGCCGGAAACACCGGCCAGCCTCGATCCTTCCGATTCTGTCCTGTTTTGGTCCGATGATCGCCGATCGGCCGCATTCCGCGACATGGAATCGCTCTTTCCCGGGCTCGAAGTCGCCGCAGCGAACGAGCCGCGCGCGATGGATGACGGCGCTGCGCTCGATACCGCCAGCGCAGAGCAGGCTCGCCAGTTCATGGCGAACACGGCGGTCGCCGGGCTGATGGTCCTGAAAGACGGGAAGGTCGTCTTCGAAGAATACGGCCTCGGCTTCGATGCCGATCAGCGCTGGACGAGCTTTTCTGTCGCCAAGAGCTTCACCTCGACGCTTCTCGGTGCGGCAATTGCCGATGGCTACATCGCCGGCGTCGACCAGCCCGTGACCGAGATCATTCCCGCCCTTGCCGGTACTGCCTATGACGGTGTCAGCGTCGGTCAGATCGCATCGATGACATCGGGCGTGGCGTGGAACGAGGATTATACCGATCCCGACAGCGACGTTGCCAAGATGCTGGCTATCACGCCAGTGGAAGGAGAATCGCAGGCCGTCACCTACGCCCGGACACTGAAACGCGAAGCACCCGCCGGAGAGAAGTGGGTCTATAAAACGCTCGAAACGAACCTGCTCGGCCTGATCGTCGAAGAAGCGACGGGCAAGTCCCTGGCGGCCTATGCAGCAGAGAAGATCGTCGAGCCTGCGGGTTTCGAGGGCGGGCTGTTCTGGATGCAGGACCTCACTGGCGGCAATATCGGCGGTTGCTGCCTCTCGTTGCGCTTGTCTGACTATGCCCGTTTCGGGCAGTTCGTGCTCGAAGGTGGCGACGGCGTCGTGCCTGAGGGATGGTTCGCAAAGGCAGGTTCGCCGCTTGTCGATTTCGGCCCACAGGCACCCGGCTACGGATATGGATACCAGTGGTGGACCTATCCGGGCGGTACTTACGGCGCGCAGGGAATCTTCGGTCAGGCGATTACCATCGTTCCGCGCAAGAACCTCGTCGTTGCCGCTGTCAGCAACTGGCCTACCGCGACCAGCTCGAACAACCGCGCAGCGTTTCAGGCGCTGGTGCGCCAGATCGCGATGAACGCGGAGTAGTCAGGACCGGATACGAGTGGTGGCGGAGGCCGCGAGGGCGCACCGCCACCGACGACGAGCCATCCGGACAAGGTTCAGGCCAGGCCCATCAGGCCGCCGCCAAGACTGTCGGTGTCGCCGCCTTAACTCGCGAGATCAGTAGGGGCGGTAAGCGCCTTCGCCGCTGTAACGGGCGAGAATGTTGTCGTGCACGATCGGCGAGAGAAGTTCGCTGAAGGCACAGCCGACGAGGCAGTTTTCCCACCACACGACCTGCGCCTGAAGCGATTCGAGGCCCGGCAGGGTCAGCCAGCACATCTGGCCTTCATGCATGCGGTTGATGGCCGCTGCGGAGAAACCCGAGATGGAAAGGTCGTGAACCACGGTCTGGAAAGCGCGTCCGCCACTGGCACGCAGCTGTCCGGGAATAGTGAGCTTGGTCCGCGGCGCGCAACGGTCTTCCTGCGCTGCCGTCAGATAGCGATCCTGCGTCTGGTAGTTCATATTTCGAGACCTCTGCCCTGATCCGATCCATCGGTTCACGCACCAAGGAAACGGGCGCGCGATATCGGGTGAATGTCGCGGTTCGGGATTAAGAATTGGTCACGATGTAGGGTTAACCTACCCTTCGACCCGCTCTCGGTGGCGGGTGGGGAAATCGTTAACGAACAGCTCGACGATGCGGGCTGCGACATCTTCCGGCGGTTTGACCGTCTGCGGGTCTTCGCCGGGATAGGCCTTGGCACGCATTGCGGTGCGCGTGGCGCCGGGGTCGATATTGGCAACGCGAACGTTGCCGATTTTCTCGACTTCCTGCGCGTATGAATCGAGCAAATTGTCGAATGCAGCCTTGGTAGCACCGTAGGCCGACCAATACGCCCTCGGTTCATTACCTACGCTGCTGGTAAGGCCGATGACACGGCCAGCCTCGGCACGCTTCAGGAGCGGATCGAAATTCGCCAGCAGCGCCTGCGTGGCGAGCAGGTTCGTGGTAACCGCCTGGCTGAACTGCTTGCCGTCGATCTGGGTGACGGGGCTCAGCGTCGGCAGGTATGCCGCGGAAATAACCAGGTAATCCAGCTTGTCCCAACGCCCCGCGATTGCGGAGGCGAGGCGGGCAATGCCGTCGCTTTCGCCGAGATCGACAGGTGCGATGGTGGAGGCGCCGCCGACTTCGTGGATCGCGTCCTCGACCTTTTCGAGCGAGCGCACATCGCGGCCGGTCAGCACGACATGCGCGCCGGCTTCGGCCAGAGCCTTGGCCGTAGCGGCGCCGATGCCCTTGCTCGCGCCGGTGACTAGGGCGAGCTTACCGTCGAGTGGTTTGGTCATTTCAGGCTACCTTGTCGACCGGCAGCGCAAGTTGCTTCTGCTTGTCTTCGCGCCGCGAAAGATCGGTCAGGGACGTGGGATAGTCGCCCGTGAAACAGGCGTCGCAGAACTGGGGGCAAGATGCGTTGCGGGGCCCCTCGCCGACTGCTCGGTAAAGGCCGTCGATCGACACGAAAGCAAGGCTGTCGGCCTTGATGAATTCGCGCATGGGTTCGACGTCCATCCGCGCCGCAAGCAGCTTGGAGCGTTCGGGCGTGTCGACGCCGTAGAAGCAGCTGTGGGCGGTCGGCGGGCTGGCGACGCGGAAGTGCACTTCCTTCGCGCCTGCATCGCGCATCATCTCCACGATTTGCATCGAGGTGGTGCCGCGCACGATCGAATCGTCGATCAGGACGATACGCTTGCCTTCGACGAGGCTGCGGTTGGCGTTGTGCTTGCGCTTCACACCGGCGTGGCGTGCACCGTCGGATGGCTGGATGAAGGTGCGCCCGACATAGTGCGAGCGGATGATGCCGAGTTCAAAGGGGATACCCGCTTCCTGCGCGTAGCCGATGGCGGCAGGCACGCCGCTGTCGGGAACCGGCACCACGAGGTCGGCCTTGATCGGATTTTCGCGGGCGAGTTCGACGCCGATTGCCTTGCGTGCTTCGTAAACGCTGCGTCCGGCGAAAAAGCTGTCCGGACGGCTGAAATAGACATGCTCGAAGATGCAGGGGCGGGGTGAATGGTTGCCGAAGGGGTGGAGCGAGTCGACATTACCGTCGAAATCGACGCGGATCAGCTCGCCCGGTTCCACTTCGCGGACCATTTCCGCACCGACGACGTCGAAGGCGACGCTCTCACTGGCGAAGAGGGTCGCATCTCCGATCTTGCCCATGACCAGCGGGCGGATGCCGAGCGGGTCGCGGCAGGCAATCATGCCTTCGGGCGTCATCACGATCAGCGCATAGGCACCTTCGAGGAGGCGCAGCGCGTCGATCAGGCGGTCCATGATAGTCGGGTACCGGCTCGTCGCGACGAGATGGATGATGACTTCGGTATCCGAGGTCGACTGGAAGATCGCGCCGCGCTGGACCAGTTCCGCGCGCAGTGTGCCGGCGTTCGAGATATTGCCATTGTGCGCGACTGCGAAACCGCCACTCGCAAGGTCCGCATAGAGCGGCTGCACGTTGCGCAGGCCGGCGCCGCCGGTGGTCGAATAGCGCACGTGGCCTGCTGCCATGTGCCCGGGCAGTTCGGCAATCGCTTCGGACGACGAGAAGTTCTCCGCGACATGGCCGAGACCGCGGCGGGCGCGAAATTCGGCGCCATCCCAAGCGATAATTCCCGCGGCTTCCTGTCCGCGGTGCTGGAGGGCGTGGAGCCCCAATGCCGTGACGGCGGTTGCATCGGCTGCGTTGATCGCACCGAAGACGCCGCACTCTTCGCGCAGCTTGTCGCCATCTTCATCGAGGAAGGGGTGGGTGCAATTCCCGAGGTCGCTATTCACAGTGGTGGTGTCCGCGCTGCCAGCCGAATGGCGCCCCAATGGCGATATTACGGTCCGATTACAAGGCTTGTGCGGTGCGCCGCGGGGGAGATTTCTCAGCCATTCATTGCGCCGCCAGAATTCCGTGCCTAAACGCTTGGCCGAACGGACACTCTCACCCAAGGGTCGCCTTGCTGCTTTCACCTTTCGAACGGACCATCGCGAAACGCTACCTGCTTCCGGGCAGGAGCGAGGCATTTATCGCGCTGGTTGCCGGTATATCCATCACCGTCGTGATGCTCTCGGTTGCGATGCTTGTCATCGTGATGAGCGTGATGAACGGTTTCCGCGCCGAATTGCTCGACAAGATCGTGGGGCTCAACGGCCATGCGATCGTGCAGGCCTATGGCGGTCGTCTCGATGATTGGGAAAACGTCCTTGAGGAGGTCAGGCAGACGCCGGGCGTCACCGAGGCCTCACCGCTGATCGAACAGCCGCTGCTCACCACCTTCAACGGCCGCGTCGAGGGGATCCTTCTACGCGGCAACACCCAGCAGGACATTCGCGAGCTGGGCGAGAAGGTGAAGAGCGGCAACATGGATGCCCTGCAGCCGGGCGCCAACAAGGTCGCGATCGCGATACGCCTCGCGGAAAACATCGGGGCGAGGGTGGGCGACACGATCACGATCATCAATCCGCAAGGCCGGACGACCCCTTTCGGCACGGTCCCGCGACAGGTCGGCTACGAAGTGGCCGCGATTTTCGAGGTTGGCGTATACGACTACGACAACGCTTTCGTGGTCATGCCGATGCAGGATGCGCAGACCTTGCTGCTGACTGGCGACACCATCGGTATGATCGAAGTGCAGGTGACCGATCCTGACGAGGTCGGAGAAATCCTCGCGCCGGTACAGCAAAGGCTGGCGGGCAGGGCAGTCGTTCGCGACTGGAAGACGATCAACGCGACCCTTTTCGAAGCGCTCGAGGTAGAACGTGCAGCGATGGCCTTCGCCCTTAGTTTCATGGTTCTGGTTGCTGCATTCAATATTCTGTCGAGCCTTGTCATGCTGGTCCGCGCAAAGACGCGGGACATCGCGATCATGAGAACGATGGGGGCAACAAGGCGGAGCCTGACGAAGATTTTCGTGACGACCGGTTTCACCGTCGGGGCGCTCGGGACGATCGCTGGGCTTATACTCGGCGCGCTGGTCCTCGGCTTCCGCGAGCAGATCGTGAAGGGCATCGGTTGGCTGACGGGCGCAGAGCTTTGGGATCCGCAGGTGCGTTTCCTGAGCACCATTCCCGCCAAGGCCGATCCGGTCGAGATCGCCATGATCGTGGGCCTCGCACTTGTGATGAGCTTCCTTGCGACGCTTTATCCGGCACTCAAGGCGGCGAGCACCGATCCGGTACAGGTTCTGCGCTATGAGTAACGCCCATCTCAACCCCGTCGTCGAACTGCGCGGGCTGACCCGCAGCTTCGAGCAGGGCGGCGTGCGGATCGACGTCCTGCGCGGTGTCGATCTCGACATCATGCCCGGTGAAATCGTCGCGCTGCTCGGCCCTTCCGGTTCGGGTAAATCGACCCTTCTGCAGGCGGTAGGCCTCCTTGAGGGCGGTTTCGGAGGTGAAATCGTGATTGCGGGGCATTCTGCCGAGAAGAGCGACGCCAATGCGCGTACTACGCTGCGCCGCGACCATCTCGGCTTCGTCTACCAGTTCCACCATCTCCTCCCCGACTTCGACGCCCGCGAAAATGTCGTGTTGCCGCAGCTGGTTGCCGGCACTCCGCGCAAGGAAGCGGAAGAGCGGGCGGAGGAACTGCTCACCGCGCTGGGGCTGGGGCACAGGCTCGATCACCGGCCCAGCCAGCTATCCGGTGGCGAGCAGCAGCGCGTTGCTGTGGCTCGTGGCCTTGCCAATCGTCCCGACCTCGTGCTTGCCGACGAACCTACGGGCAATCTCGACGAGGCGACTTCGGACAAGGTCCTTGAGCAATTCCTAGCGCTCGTCAGGGGCGAGGGCAGTGCCGCATTGATCGCCACGCATAACGAGCGCCTTGCCGCGCGGATGGACCGCGTGGTCAGGTTGCACGAAGGTGTGCTCGAATAGCGGACCCGGATGCAGTTTCGACCGTTGGTCAGGCAAAAGGAGGATTTTGCATGACCGACCATCCCAGCACCTACAGAGGCGAAGATTGCCATCGCCCCGGTATCCAGTGGGACGACCGTGCCGAGCTTCATCGCGTGGGCGATGGAGACGGGGTTCTCGACGGGGCCAAGGGCCTGCGTTCGGGCACTTTTGCGGACCTGGTAAAGCATATGATGCTGATGCCCGAGCACGAGCGGAAGGACTATTACATCGAGAAACTCGGCGACCGCGAATATCGCGCCGATGAAGTGACAACGCTTTCGAAGAGAGACGATTTCCCCCGCTCGTAGTCTGGTGTCTGCTGCCCGCAGAATGACATTGGCGATCCTCCCGTGGCCGGTTTAGGCAGGCTGCGGGAGGATTTTTCATGTCGCTAGCATCAATCGCACTGCTCATCGCGCAAACCGTGGCTGCAGAGGCACCGGCCACGCCGCCAGCGCCGCCACCCTCGTGCGAGGGAGCGAGTTACGAGGCCTTCGATTTCTGGGTCGGTGAATGGGACGTCTATCCCAATGCTGAGGGAGCGCCCGACAAGGTGGCCGAAAGCCGGATCGAGAAGGTCAGCGCCGGTTGCGCAATCCGCGAGACATGGATGCCTCTACAGGGGCGCGGCGGGACAAGCCTTTCGGCTTATGATCCCAAAACCGAGGGCTGGCACCAGCTATGGGTCGGCGGACAGCCGGGTCGCGTCTTCTTCGACGGCGGTGCGGTCGAAGGAAGCATGATCCTCACAGGCTATTGGGGCAAAGCGCAGGATGGAACGCCTTTGCTGGTGCGAATGACATATAGCTTGCGCGAGGATGGCAGTGTGCGCCAACACGGCCAGGCCAGCAAGGACCAGGGCTTGAGCTGGGCCGACTATTTCGATCTCATATACCGCCCCAAGGACGCCACCGAATGACCAGCATCGCCGATTTCACCGTCGCCACGAACAAGGGCGACGAGCTCGACCTGAAAGAGAAGCTCGGCAAGGTGCTGCTGGTGGTCAACACCGCCAGCAAATGCGGGTTCACCCCGCAGTATGACGGGCTGGAGAAACTGTTTCAGGACTACAAGGATCAAGGCTTCGAAGTGCTGGCCTTCCCCTGCAACCAGTTCGGCGGACAGGAGCCGGGTGATGCGAGCGAGATCGAACAGTTCTGCAAGGTGAATTTCGGCCTGACCTTCCCGCTGATGCAGAAGGTCGAGGTCAATGGCGACGGGGCTAGCCCGCTGTTCGACTGGATGAAAGCCGAAGCGCCGGGCCTGATGGGGTCGAAATCGATCAAGTGGAACTTTACGAAATTCCTGATTGACCGTGAGGGCAATGTCGTGAAGCGCTACGGCCCGGCTGACGCGCCGGCGACGATCGCCAAGGATATCGAGAAACTGCTGTAACCTTCCGCGTGCAGCAAACGAAAGATCGGGCATGCTTTCCGAATTCAACCACTGGTTCCTCTCGCTCGGCGCCGAATATGGCGTGAACCCTTATATCTTCGGGGGCATCTACATCGGTGCCATCCCGTTTTTCCTTGCGTCCATCGCATGGCTGGTGAAGCGGGCGAGGGCCGGGCAGTCGACCGTGCTGCCTACCATGCTAGCGGGCTTCTTCTTCGTGTCGGCCTATATCTATCTCGCGATTGCGGGAGAGAATATTCCCGTCTGGGTCTGGGTCTTCCTTGGCGCGCTGATCGTCTACGGAGCCTGGTCGACAATCCGCGACACCCGCCGGAAGATTGCGGCGCCTGCCGAGGAGTGAATTTTCTCCACTGTCTGTGGAGAATAACCTCGTGTCGGCGCTTTGAGTTTCGCGCGCGAAATCCTACCTTGCGGGGATGCCTTACAAGCCCTTCGTCCCCCTGCGCGTATTGTCTGCCTACTCGATGCTCGAAGGGGCCATTGATCCCAAGGCGATGGCCAAGCTGGCGAAGGAACGCGGCTTTCCCGCAATCGCCATGGCAGACCGCAACGGGCTTTATGGCGCGGTCATGTTCGCCAATGCCTGCAAGGCGGAAGGCGTGCAGCCGATTACCGGGACATTGCTGGGCGTTGCGCGTGACGAGGAAGGCCGCACGGTCGACTACCTCCCGCTGTATGCGCAGGACGAGGCTGGCTACGACAATCTCTGCCACCTCGTGTCGAAAGCGCATCTCGATCGCCCGCTCGAGTTCGAGCCGCATATCCGGATGGAAGACCTCGAAGGACGTACCGAGGGGCTGATTGCGCTGACCGGCGCGAGCGAGGGCGGGGTGACGCGCCTGCTTGCAGAGGGCCAGGTGAGCCATGCGCTACCCATGCTCGACAAGCTTCAGGCGCTGTTTCCCGGGCGGCTCTATGTAGAACTCGCAAGACGCGGTAATCCGGTCGAGGAAGCTGCCGAAGCGGCATTGATCGACCTCGCCTATGAACGCGACCTGCCGCTCGTCGCGACCAATCCTGCCAACTTCGCAGAGCCGCACATGTACAAGGCGCATGACGCCATGCTGTGCATTGCCAATTCGACCCATATCGATGCGGAAGAGCGGCCCAAGTCCAATCCGGAGGGCTACGTCAAGACCGCCCATATGATGGAAGAGGCCTTCGACGATCTTCCGGAAGCCATCGCCAACACGCTCGTGATCGCGCAGCGCTGCGCCTTTGCGCCGCCGTATCGAGATCCGATCCTGCCCAGCCTCGCCGGCGACCTCGAGGGCGAGGCGCGCATGCTGGAAGAGGATGCGCGGAAGGGTCTCGCCAAACGCCTCGAGCCTTATGGCGAAATGTCGGACGAGCAGCTCAAGGTCTATGTCGATAGACTCGATTACGAAGTCGGCATCATCAACCAGATGGGCTTCCCCGGCTACTTCCTCATCGTGGCTGACTTCATCAAATGGGCGAAGGACCACGATATTCCGGTGGGTCCGGGTCGTGGTTCGGGTGCTGGCAGCCTTGTGGCGTGGGCGCTGACGATTACCGACCTCGACCCGATCCAGCTGGGCCTGCTGTTCGAGCGCTTCCTCAATCCGGAACGCGTTTCCATGCCCGACTTCGACATCGACTTCTGCGAAACGCGCCGCGGCGAGGTCATCCGCTACGTCCAGCAGAAATACGGCCACGACCACGTCGCGCAGATCATCACCTTCGGTAAGCTGAAAGCGCGCGCCGTGCTGCGCGATACGGGCCGCATCCTCCAGATGAGCTACGGCCATGTCGATCGGATCTGCAAGATGGTGCCGAACCATCCGACCGACCCGTGGACCCTGCCGCGCGCGCTCAACGGTGCGGCGGATTTCAAAGCGGAATACGACAACGACAATGAGGTCAAACGCCTGATCGACCTCGCGATGCAGCTGGAAGGCTTCCCGCGCAACAGCTCGACCCACGCGGCGGGCGTTGTGATCGGCGACCGTCCCCTGGCGCAGCTGGTCCCTCTCTACCGCGATCCGCGCTCGGACATGCCGGTGACGCAGTACGACATGAAGAATGTCGAGAGCAGCGGCCTCGTCAAATTCGACTTTCTTGGTCTCAAGACGCTGTCGGTGCTCAAGAAGGCGACCGACCTCCTGAAAAAGCGCGACATTACCATCGATTTGTCGCAGCTCGAACTCGATGACCCGGCGGTCTACGAATTGATGAAGGCGGGTAACACGGTCGGCGTGTTCCAGCTGGAATCGGAAGGCATGCGCCGCACGCTGACTGCGGTGAAGCCGACCAATTTCGGCGACATCATCGCGCTCGTCTCGCTCTATCGTCCGGGTCCGATGGACAACATCCCGCTGTTCGGCAAGCGCAAGGCGGGCGAGGTGCCCATCGAGTATCCGCATGAGAAGCTCGAAGGCATATTGTCCGAAACCTACGGCATCTTCGTCTACCAGGAACAGGTCATGCAGGCCGCGCAGATCCTCGCCGGATACTCGCTCGGCGATGCAGACTTGCTGCGCCGCGCGATGGGTAAGAAGGTCCAGGCGGAAATGGACATCCAGCGCGAACGCTTCGTCGTCGGGTGCAAGGAAGTCAGCGGCATCGAGAAGGCCAAGGCCAACGAGCTATTCGACTTGATCGACAAGTTCGCAGGCTACGGCTTCAACAAGTCGCACGCTGCCGCGTACGCTCTGCTCGCGTACCAGACCGCGTGGCTGAAAGCGCATTACCCCGAGGAGTTTTTCGCCGCGTCCATGTGTTTCGACATGCACCAGTCCGAAAAGCTCACCATCTTCGTCGACGACGCGCGCAGGCAGGGCATCGCCGTCGAGCCGCCGTGCCTCAACAAATCAGAAGCCGAATTCACCGTCGAGCAGACCGACACCGGCTATGCGGTGCGCTATGCGCTCGCCGGCATCCGAAACGTCGGCGAAAAGGCGATGGAAAACATCGTTGCCGAGCGCGAGGTTTCGGGCAAGTTCGACAGCTTGCAGGATTTGTTCGAGCGCATCCCCAAGGGTTCGATGAATTCGCGCCAGCTTGAGGCGCTGGCCTGTGCAGGGGCGCTTGACGACCTTGAACCCAATCGCGCCAAGGTCTTCGAGAACGCCGACATGCTGCTCGCAGTCGCCGATGCGGCGGACCGCGAGCGCACGAGCGGACAGGCGAGCATGTTCGGCGGTGAGGACGCGCCCGGCGAAACGCTGCGCTTGCGCGAAGTCGAGGACTGGCCGCGCGCAGAGCGCATGGCGCGCGAACGCGAGAACTTCGGTTTCTATTTCTCCGCCCATCCGGTCGCCGCGTGGAAGGACATCGCCTCGGCGAACGGCGCGCGTACCTATGCCTCGCTGATGTCGGGCGGCGCGCCGGCGGGTGGCCGTTCCAATGCGGTGATGGCCGCCATGGTCGAGAAGGTGAACAAGGGAACCACTCGCCGCGGAAAGCCCTTCATCCGCGCCGATTTCTCCGATGCCACCGGCCAGTTCAGCGCCGCCTGTTTCGAGGAAGGCATGGTCGAGCGCTTCATGAAATGGGCCGAGGAGCAGACCTGCGTCCTGCTGCAGGTCGAACTCGATTCGCCGAGCCCCGACGAACCGCCCCGCATTACCGTGCGCGGCGGCACTCCGCTCGCGGATGTGAAGGGCTCGACGCCGATGATCCTCACGCTCGACATCCTCGATGAAGCCGCCGTTCAGCTACTTTGTCGTGAATTGGTCGAAGCCGGCCCGGGCAAGGATGAGGTCATGGCGACGCTACGGATCGGTGGGGATTACGAGCCCATCATGCATCTCGGCCGCCAATTCGCCCTTGATGGCGAGCTTGCAGAACGCTTGGCAAGCGTGCCCGGCCTTGCCAAGGTGCAGCTCGACAAGCGGCGCGGCGGCTCGCACCTTCGCCTCGTCGCCTGACCGACAAGCGCCGGGAGAGGCGCACGAGGCAAGGAGAGAGGCTGAATGCTCGGAGCGATGCAGGACTGGACCATGCGCGTGACGCATGTGATCGACCACGCGGCACGTGAGGCACCGACCCGCGAAATCGTCACCCGCTGGGCGGATGGAACAGAGACCCGTACGAACTGGGCAGGCATCCGCCGCGACGCGCTGAAGATGGCGCAGGCGCTGCAAAGGCTCGGCCTCAAGCCGGGCGACAAGGTCGCCAGCATCGCGATGAACCATTCGCGTCACCTCGTCAGCTGGTACGGCGTGGCGGGTATGGGCGGCGTGCTCCACACGGTGAACCCGCGCCTGTTCGAGGACCAGCTCGAGTACATCGTCAACCACGCGGACGATCGCGTGGTAATCTATGACGCAGCCTTCCAGCCCATCGTCGACAAGATGCGCGACCGCTGGCCGAACGTCGAACATTACATCTGCTTCGACAGCGGCGAAAACACGACCTCGTTCGAAGACTGGATCGGCGCGGAAGACGGCGATTTCGAATGGGTCGAGGGCGAAGAACGCGATCCCTGCATGATCTGCTATACCAGCGGCACGACAGGCAATCCGAAGGGCGTCCAGTACGAGCATCGCAGCACTGTCCTGCATGCGATCTCCGGGCTGCAGCCATCGACCTTCAATTTCAGCGCATCTTCGGTGATGCTGCCGGTCGTGCCGATGTTCCATGCGGCCAGCTGGGGGCTTCCCTATGCGGGCGCGATGGCGGGCATCAAATTCGTCTTCAGCGCGGTGAACGATCCGGCTGTGCTGCACGAAATGATGCTCAAGGAAGGCGTGACCGATAGTGCGGGCGTGCCGACCGTATGGCTCGCGCATTTCCAGTATTGCGACGCCGAGGGCATCGACCTGCCGCCGCTCAAAGCCGCCACCATCGGCGGTTCGGCTGCGCCCAGGTTCATGATCGAGCGCCTGATGAAGAACGGCACCCGCGTCCAGCACGCCTGGGGCATGACCGAAACCTCGCCGATCGGCACGGTCGGCGGCCCGACGCATGACTGGGACCAGCTCAGCTTCGAGGAAAAGGTTACCAAGACCATGAAGCAGGGCCGCCCGATCTTCGGCGTGGAACTGCGCACAGTCGATCTCGACGATCCGACCAAGGTCCTGCCGCGCGATGGCGAGACCTCGGGCGCACTGCAAATCCGCGGCCCTTGGGTCGTGAAGCGCTATTTCAAGGCCGAAGAGGATGCGGTCACCGAGGATGGCTGGTTCGACACCGGCGACGTCGGCATGCTGCATCCCGACGGCACGCTGCAGCTTACCGACCGCACCAAGGACGTGATCAAGTCGGGCGGCGAGTGGATTTCCTCGGTCGAACTCGAAAACGCGGCAGTGGGACACCCGGCGGTCGCCGAGGCGGCCTGTATCGGCATGTTCCACCCCAAGTGGGACGAGCGCCCGGTGCTCTTCGTCGTGAAGAAGGAAGGTCAGGACGTCAGCGCCGAGGAGGTGACCAATTTCCTCTCCGACAAGGTCGCCAAGTGGTGGCTGCCCGATGCGGTGGAATTCGTCGACGACATCCCGCACACCGCCACCGGCAAGATCAGCAAGAAAGACCTGCGCGACCGGTTCGCCGACTACAAGCTCCCCGAAGCGTCATAGGGCGTGAGCCGGCTGATCCTGCTCAATAAGCCCTTCGGCGTGCTCTCGCAATTCACCGGGGGCAAGGAAGGGGAGGAAGACACGCTGGCGCATCTGGTAGATGTGCCGGGTGTCTATCCGGCTGGCCGTCTCGACAAGGATAGCGAAGGGCTGTTGCTGCTGACCGATGACGGGCGGCTGCAGTCGCGCATTGCCGAGCCCCGCTACAAGATGGCGAAGACCTACCTCGTGCAGGTTGAAGGCGAGGCGGGCGACGATGCGCTGGAGAAGCTCGCACGCGGTGTCGAGCTCAAAGACGGCATGACCCGTCCGGCGCGCGCGAAACGCATTGATCCGCCGCCTGTATGGGATCGCGATCCGCCCGTGCGCTATCGCAAGAGCGTGCCTGATAGCTGGATCGCACTCGAAATTACGGAAGGCCGCAATCGCCAGGTCCGCCGCATGACCGCCGCCGTGGGCCTGCCCACGCTGCGCCTGATCCGCTGGCGTATCGGCGATTGGAGCGTGGACGGCATTGCCCCCGGCACCTACCGTGAAATCCAAGTCTGAGGAGAGACCCGTGACCGACACCTATATCGATCCGAGCCGCGCCAATTTCGAGGCGTTCAAGAACCTCCCGCGTGAAGAGCCGATCCACATGCTCAACCTCCTCCAGTACCGGGATGAGGCAGAGTATCCCGAAGGTCACGAACACAGCGGCAAGGGCTGGAGCGGCCGCCGCGCCTATGAAGAATACGGCAAGACGAGCGGCCCGATCTTTCGCCGTGTCGGCGGCAGCATAGTCTGGCGCGGCGCATTCGAAACGGTGGTGACGGGCCCGGAAGCGATGATGTGGCACGACGGTTTCGTCGCCCAATATCCGAATGCCGGCGCCTTCTTCGAGATGATCAAGGATCCGGATTACCAGCTGGCGGTGGTGAACCGTACGGCGGCGCTGGCGGACAGCCGTTTGGTGCGGTTCAAGCCGGGCGCCGCTGGTGAGGGGTTTGGTTAGATCCTCTACCGACCTGTTAGCGGACTCTGAAGTTGAAAGTTTCACCTTCTCGCTCGATCAATGCTGCGTCACCATTATGGCGTATGTGGGCGAGGGCATACTTTCGACAGCGCTGATTGGTGTTGATTTGCTTTTCGACCCACCGGCGTCGATGCCGGTTCTCAAGGGCCATACGTTCGGCGCAGAGAATACTGACATTGTGGCGCACTCGAAGTTCTTTGATGAGCAGTAGCCACCGGCCATATCCATCAGTTCGCTTTGAGCTTCGAATCTCTTTGAATCTTGCGATCATCTCTTCAGGAGAAGGTAATTTCGACGCATCGACCATTGCACGATGTTACCAGCACAACGTCCGCTTTCCATCCATTTTCGAATTATCAAAGCAAGCGCAACTGACCGCCCACCGCTGGCGGTCTGAACTGTGTGCAATCCAGTTCGAACTTCCCCTTGCCCAGTCCCGCACGCTTGCAGGCCAGTCTGAACCTTGCGCGGAAAAGGTCGGCCCACACGCCGGTTGGCCTCAGGCGGGAGAAAAAGCTCGGGTCGTTGTCCTTCCCGCCCCGGATCGACTGGACGATGCTCATCACCTTGTCGCCGCGCTCGGGGTAGTGGACCGATAGCCATTCGCGGAACAGCGGGGCGACTTCGTGCGGCAGGCGCAGCGGAATCCAGCCGACGCTGTCCACCCCTATAGCCGCGGCGCGCTGGACGATTTCTTCCATGAATTCGTCGGTGATGGCCGGGATGACAGGCGCGACCGAGCAATGCGTCGGCACGCCCGCGTCGGCCAATTTCTGCAATGCCGCGAGTCGCTTGGCGGGCGAAGCTGCGCGCGGTTCGAGCTTGCCAGACAGCTTGGGATCAAGGCTCGTCACCGAAATCGCAACAGCCACCAGCCGCCGTTCCGCCATGTCGCTGAGCAAGTCGAGATCGTCGAGCACGCGGTCGGACTTGGTTGTGATCGTAACCGGGTGCCGCGCGTCGAGGCACACTTCCAGCACCGAGCGGGTGATCCGGTAATCGCGTTCGATGGGCTGGTAGGGATCGGTGTTCGTCCCCATCGCAATCGGCTTTGGCCGGTATTTGGGCTTCGATAGAGTTGCCCGCAGCAATTCGGCGGCGTTGGGTTTGGCGAACAGCTGCGTTTCGAAATCGAGCCCGGGCGAAAGATCGTGATAGGCGTGGGTAGGGCGCGCAAAGCAGTAGACACACCCATGCTCGCACCCGCGATAGGCATTGATCGAGCGGTCGAAGAAGATGTCGGGCGACTGGTTGAAGCTGAGGATCGTCCGGGGGTTTTCCTCGGTCACATGGGTGCGCAGCTTTACCGGTGGGCCATCCAAAGCTTCCATATGATCGCGCCAGTCGCCATCGGCCTCGCGCGTGGCAAGGCCGAAGCGCGTCGGGGCCGCGCGCGATTGCGCTCCCCGTCCGGCGACAGGCGACTCACAGCTTTTTTCCATGCATGAGAACATACACGGAACATATAGGAGGGAACAGAGGGTTTATCGCTCGCGCAAACGCGGCATCAATTCCACGAAGTTGCAGGGCTTGTGGCGGCTGTCGAGTTGCAGGGCGAGGATCTTGTCCCAGCCATCCTTCACCGCGCCGTTCGAGCCGGGCAAAGCGAAGATATAGGTCCCGCGCGCAATCACCGCGCAGGCGCGGCTCTGGAGGGTGCTGGTGCCGATCGTCTCGAAACTCAGCCAGCGGAACAGTTCGCCAAAGCCGGGGATGTCCTTGTCCTTCACCCGGTCGAGCGCTTCGGGCGTCACATCGCGGCCGGTCAGGCCCGTGCCCCCGGTGGTGATGATCGCATCGATCTGCTCGTCGTCGATCCAGCGGTGGAGGTGGGCTGCGATCTCGTTCTTGTCGTCGCGGCTGATTTCTCGAGCAGCCAGCGTGTGGCCGGCATCCACGATCCTTTCAGCCAGGATGTCACCCGAGGTATCATCGCTCGCCTTGCGGGTATCGGAGATCGTGAGCAGCGCGATATTGACCGGTTTGAAGGTCAGGCTTTGGTCGATAGCCATCGGTTTCCTCTCAGCGGGTACGGGGGAATTGCGGCCAGTCGTTCTCGGCCAGGTCGGTGCGGCTGGGCGCCTCGGCATCGGCCTGGCGCAAGTACATCCAGTAATTGCGCATCACGATGGCGACATAACCGCGGGTTTCCCAATAGGGGATCGATTCCATCCAGAGCAGCGGATCGCCCTGGTCGTTGATCTCGTCGTTCCAGCGGGCGACCGGGGTGGGGCCTGCATTATACGCAGCCATGACCTTGGGCAGGTGACCGCGGGTGTAGCCAGCCTGCGCAAGCGCCTCGAGCGTGCGTTGTCCGAATGCGAGGTTCGTGCGCGGATCCTTCAGGTCGGCACTGGCGCTCATATTGATCGAGGCGGCATATTCGCGCGCCGCGATCGGGCGGATCTGCATCAGGCCGATCGCGTTGGCCGGACTGACCACGCGTTCCCGGAAATTCGATTCCTGCAGGGCATGGGCAAAGGCGAGCGCAGGGTCGACCCGCCATCCGCCATGCGGCGTATGATAGGCGACAGGCCAGCGCAGGTTGGCGGGCGATCGCTCTCCGCGCGGCGCGTTGTAGGCCATGAAGGTCTGTGCACCGGCAAGACCGAGTGCACGGGCAAGGCGCGTCAGCGCTGCGAAATCGCGCGAACTTCCGTAGCGCACCTGCCAGCGCAGGATTTCGTCAGCGATATCGCGGCGCCCGATTTCTGCCAGCATGACCGCTTCTCGCACCGCGGTTTGTCCGGAGAGCTTGCGCCAGTCCTCGGCTGTCAGGTCGGGAGCGGTATGGTTGCGCGGCAGGTCGCGGCCCAACTGTTCGTTTGCCAGCATGCCGTAGAGCGTTTCGTCATAGCGTGCTGCGCTACGCAGGTGAGCATCGGCCGTCTGTGGCTGGCGACACCGGATCAGGCTGCGGGCGGCCCAATAGTGCGCGGCAGTCCGCAACTCGACATTGTCGGCTTCCGATGCACTTGCGGAGAAATACTGAGCCGCACGTGAGCAATCGCCAAGGCGCCATGCCGACAGGCCCGCGACCCAATGGCCTTCAGCCACCCAGGGGCCACTCCCCTGACCCACGAGCTGCGCCATGCCGTACGCCTCCGCGTCGCGGTTTTCGATGTAGTAGCTCCAGGCGACGCGCTGGCGCCATTCTGCGCGGGCCTGGCCGGACAATGAGGCATCCACCCCGTCAAGCAGCAGGCGTGCGCCGTCGGGATCGTCATTGGTAATCCGTTCGAGGATTGCCTCGCGAACGCTGTCGGGCATGGTGCCGTCGCGCACCGTCGCAGGCCGTACACGCCGGGTGATACCTTGCTGGCGTGTCAGCGAGTTTTCGCGCGGCAGGTCCGGACGCCAGGAAAGACCGCGAGTCTCGCCAAGCCGGACGATGTCTTCGACCCTCGACCCGTCCGGATAGCGCCGTAGCCAATCCTCGATCCGACCCAGATCGATCCGCGGGCTGTTCGGGTCGAGATAATAGGTTGCGAGAGCAGCGCCATGCAGCGGACCTTCGCTGCGCTGCGAAAGGAGCACCTCGACGCGGTCCCAGTTCTGCGCATCGATCGCATCGAACAAGGAGGCGTAATAGCCGCGATCTTCGGTCGAAAGCAGCGTGGGCAGCGCAGAGGAATGCGATGCGGTAAAATAGGCGACGCTGTCGGACTGGGCGAGGGCCGGGGTCGCGCACAGAGCGGTACCGGCTGCGACAATCCAGAACAGGGGTTTCGTCATGCAGTCCATTCCAGCCAGCGGTTCCAGAAATTACGGCGTCTCGGCGCGGAGCGGGCGAGCTCCGCCAATTGCGGTGCGAGCATAAGGGGAAGGGTGTTTTCCCCTGCCTTAACGACGGCCGGTTCGCGCGCCATGTCGGGCGAGATGTCGAAAAGGGGCGCGAGAGCTCGCCCGAAAACGAGCACGCGGTGGGGTGCGGCCACCGTGATATGATGCTTGGTCACTTCCGACATTCCCTGTCCGGCAATGGCGGCCCAATCTGGGAGCGACACAGGTGCGGGCAAGGCGCTTGCGAGATAGAGCTCGTGGGGCTGCAACCCCATGGATCCGGTGACGGCTTCGAGGAAGCGACCCGGGGCGCCGGAGAGAAGCGTTTCGGTGTCGCCCTCCATCGGTTCTGGGACGATGACCATCAGCTTGGCGCCTGCGACGCCCCGTGGCGGCAGACGATGTGGTACACCGGCCAGCGAGAGTGAACTTTCCGCCATCCACCATTCGCGAAATTTTTCCAAGGTGGCGGGGTAATTTGCTGGTGCACCGCCGATTTGCGCGGTTTGTGCAGTACCTTCGAAAGCACGTTCGAGCGGTGTCTGCTTGGGTTCTTCGGGAAGCTTTCGCGGCTTTGGCGACGCTACGGCCTGCTCTTCTTCAGGCTCGGCCAGCCAGCTTGTCGTTTCATCGCGATAATCGTCCTCGACCCCCGCCTCGCGCCACCAGTCGAGCGCTGCTTCCAGCGCGTCTGCAGGCGATAATTCGCGGGTTTCCGGCTTGTCTGCGATCATATTCCGTCCGCCCTGGGTCTTGACCTCAAACCGCCCAGCAATCAAGGCAATCCCAACGCTTAAGCGACGAAAAGAGAGAGATATGAGCGAACGCGAATCGATGCCCTGCGACGTCGTCATCATCGGCGGCGGCCCGGCCGGCCTTTCGGCGGCCATCCGGTTGAAGCAAATCAACGAGGACCTCGAAGTCGTCGTGCTGGAAAAGGGCAGCGAAATCGGCGCGCATATCCTGTCGGGCGCCGTGGTCGACCCGAAGGCGATGAACGAGCTCTTCCCCGACTGGCGCGACATGGACTGCCCGCTCGCGGAAACGCCGGTGACCGAGAACCACCACTGGGTATTGTCTGAAGCTGGCAAGTCGGACCTGCCCGAATTCCTCCTGCCGCCTTTCATGAGCAATGACGGCAATTACACCGCCTCGCTCGGCAACACCTGTCGCTGGCTGGCCGAACAGGCCGAAGCGCTGGGCGTGATGGTCTTCCCCGGCTTCCCCGCCGCCGAAGTGCTGTTCAATGATGCGGGAGCGATCACCGGCGTGGTGACGCAGGATATGGGCATTGCCGAGGATGGCAGCCACAAGGGCGATTACCAGCCCGGCATGGAAATCCACGCGAAATACACGCTCTTTGCAGAGGGCGCGCGCGGTAACCTCACCAAGAAGATGAAAGCCAAGTTCGACCTCGAGGCCGATTGCGAGCCGCAGGTCTATGGCCTTGGCATCAAGGAATTGTGGGACGTCGATCCTTCGGTTTACGAACAGGGCAAGGTCATCCACACGCAGGGCTGGCCGCTGAGCGAGACCGGCACCTGGGGCGGCGGCTTCATTTACCACCAGGCGAACGGACAGGTCGCGCTCGGTTTCGTGACCGCGCTCGATTACAAGAACCCCTACGTCTCGCCCTATCAGGAATTCCAGCGCTGGAAGCACCACCCCGAGGTCGCGGCCATCCTCAAGGGCGGCAAGCGCGTGGCCTATGGCGCGCGCGTCATCAACGAAGGCGGCTGGCAGTCCGTGCCCAAGCTGGCCTTCCCGGGCGGCGCGCTGATCGGTTGTTCGGCAGGCTTCGTGAACGTCCCGCGCATCAAGGGCACGCACACCGCGATGAAGAGCGGCATGCTGGCTGCCGAAAGCATCGCGGCTGCCATCGCCGCTGGCCATGAGCATACCGAGCTGATGGAATACGATGCTGCCGTGCGCGACAGCTGGATTGCGACCGAGCTCAAGAAGGTGAAGAACGCGCAGCCCGCCGTCGCCAAATATGGCGAGGATCTCGGCACCGTTCTCGCCGGCATCGACATGTGGATGCGCACGCTGAAAATCGGCCTGCCCATTACCATGAAGCACCACCGCGACCACGAAATGCTCGAACGCGCGGACCTTTTTGCGCCGATCAAATATCCCAAGCCCGATGGCACGCTGAGCTTCGACCGCCTGACCAACGTGGCGTACAGCTACACCAACCATGCCGAAGATCAGCCGGTCCACCTCAAGGTCTGCGACCGCGAACTGCAGCGCGAAAGCGAGCTGGAGGTCTACGGCGGCCCCTCGACGCGCTATTGCCCGGCTGGCGTTTACGAATGGATCATCGAGGAGGGCGCGGAGCCCAAGTTCCAGATCAACTCGCAGAATTGCGTCCACTGCAAGACCTGCGACATCAAGGACCCGAACCAGAACATCGAATGGACCACGCCCGAAGGCGGCGGCGGTCCTAACTATCCGAATATGTGATCCTCCCGCTTGGTCATCAGCGAGACAGCCTACGCCAAGATAAACCTCGCGCTGCATGTCCGCAGGCGGCGCGAGGATGGGTATCATGAACTCGAGACGCTCTTCGCATTCGTCGATGCCGGCGATGTCCTGACGGCACGGATCGCCGAGCAGGACACGCTGCAGGCCGTTGGCGAGTTTGCAGGGGCGCTCGACGATCCGTTCGACAACCTCGTGATGAGGGCGCTCGGCAAGCTCCCCCGTGCTGACGGGCTGGCACTCACACTTGAAAAGAACCTGCCCGTCGCGGCAGGGCTGGGTGGCGGGTCCGCAGATGCAGGTGCGGTGTTCCGGATTGTGCGCGAAGCCTACGGGCTGCCGGACGACTGGCACGAGCGGGCAAGCAAATTGGGCGCGGATGTGCCGGCCTGCGTGGAAAGCCGGACCTGCGTCGGACGTGGCACCGGGACCGACCTTGAGCGGGCGGATGACAGCCTTGGGGGCATGGCGGTCCTGTTGGTCAATCCCCGGGTGCCGCTTTCAACGGGTCCCGTGTTTGGGGCTTGGGACGGTGAGGATCGCGGCGCTCTCCCGCATGGCAATTCACGGACCATCGCCATCGAGGGCCGCAACGACCTCGAGGCTCCGGCCATTTCGCTGTGCCCCGAAATTGCCGACGTGCTGGCGATGATGCGCGGAACTTCGCCGTTTCTCGCCCGTATGTCCGGTTCGGGCGCGACGTGCTTTGCGCTCTATGACAGCAATTCAGCGCGTGACGAAGCCGCCGCGCGCATCGCCTCAGACCAACCGGGATGGTGGCAGTTAAAGGGTAATCTGAGATGATGATCGACAACCTGCCCTATCGACAGGTCGCCGTAGATGAAGTCCGTCCCGGGGGGCTGCTATGCGTGGCCGATCATGCATCCAATTACGTGCCCGACGGGATCGATCTCGGCATCGATCCCAAGCTGCTGAACGAACACATCGCGGTCGATATCGGGGTAGAGGGCATCGCCGATCGGCTCGCGCGCCGACACGGCATCCCGGCGCATATCGCCTGCGTCAGCCGCCTTGTGTGCGATCTTCATCGCAATGAGGACGACCGCTCCGTGGTGCCGACGGAAAGCGACGGCAAGCTCATCCCCGGTAACATCGGTGCCGATGTCGAGGCGCGGCTGAACCTCTTTCACCGCCCCTACCACTACGAACTTGGCAAGCTGATCGAGCGCCTGAAGCCGCGCATGCTGATCGCGCTGCACAGCTTCACGCCCAGCCTCGATACGAGCGACGAGGAGCGTCCTTGGGAAGTCTCGCTGCTCTACAACAAGGACGATCGCGCGGCCCGCCACGCTATCCGCCTTTTCGGCGAGCAGGGGCTCAATGTCGGCGACAACCAGCCCTATTCGGGCAAGGAACTGAACGCCACGATGGACCGGCACGCGGAGGCCAATGGCATCCCCTATTGCACGGTCGAAATCCGGCAGGACCAGATCGATACCAAGGCAGGCCAGGCGCGCTGGGCTGTGATGCTGGCCGATGTGCTGGGGCGTGTAGCGCTCGAGGTCTAAAGCCCGCCTTGGCAGGCCCTGCAGCAATCTTACGTTAGCACCAGCGTTTCTCTCTGCTAGGCCTGAGGCCTGCAAAGAGAGACTGTCGATGCCGCAATACCGTTCACGCACAACAACCCACGGCCGCAACATGGCGGGCGCGCGCGGCCTGTGGCGCGCCACAGGCATGAAGGACGAGGATTTCGGCAAGCCGATTATCGCCGTGGTGAACAGCTTCACCCAGTTTGTGCCGGGGCATGTCCATCTGAAGGACCTCGGACAGCTGGTCGCCCGTGAAATCGAAGCAGCAGGCGGAGTTGCCAAGGAATTCAACACAATCGCAGTCGATGACGGCATCGCCATGGGTCATGACGGGATGCTCTATTCGCTGCCCAGCCGCGACCTCATTGCCGACAGCGTCGAATACATGGTCAACGCGCACTGCGCCGATGCGATGGTGTGCATCTCCAACTGCGACAAGATTACCCCCGGCATGCTGATGGCGGCGATGCGGCTGAATATCCCGGTGGTTTTCGTCTCCGGCGGCCCGATGGAAGCGGGCAAGGTCGTGATGAAGGGGAAGGAAGTCGCGCTCGACCTTGTCGATGCCATGGTGGCCGCGGCGGACGAAAGCTACAGTGACGAGGAGGTGACCGCCATCGAGCGTTCCGCCTGCCCGACCTGCGGCAGTTGCTCGGGAATGTTCACGGCCAATTCGATGAACTGCCTGACCGAGGCCTTGGGGCTTTCGCTGCCGGGCAATGGCTCGACGCTCGCCACCCACGCCGACCGTCGCGGCTTGTTCGAGCGGGCTGGCCGCCTCGCGGTAACACTGGCGCGCCGCTATTACGAAGAGGACGAAGAGGGCGTGCTGCCGCGCTCGATCGCCACGTTCGAGGCCTTCGAGAACGCGATGAGCCTCGATATTGCCATGGGCGGCTCGACCAACACCGTGCTCCATTTGCTCGCCGCCGCGCATGAGGCGGGTGTCGACTTCACCATGGCCGATATCGACCGGCTGAGCCGCAAGGTGCCGTGCCTTTCGAAAGTCGCCCCGGCGAAGAGCGACGTCCACATGGAGGACGTCCACCGCGCAGGCGGGATCATGTCGATCCTCGGCGAACTGGAGAAGGCAGGCCTGCTCCATACGGCGCTTCCCACCGTGCACAGTCCGACAATGGGCGATGCGCTGGACGATTGGGATATCGGGCGCACGCAGAACAACAAGGTGCGCGAATTCTACTCGGCTGCGCCCGGCGGCGTGCCGACGCAAACCGCCTTCAGCCAGTCGGCGCGTTGGGAATCGCTCGATCTTGACCGGTCAAGCGGGGTGATCCGCAGCGCAGAGCACGCCTTCAGCCAGGACGGCGGCCTAGCGGTCCTTTATGGCAATATCGCCCGCGACGGGTGCATCGTGAAGACCGCTGGTGTCGACGAGAGCATCCTGACCTTCTCAGGACCGGCCAAGGTCTACGAGAGCCAGGACGATGCCGTGACCGCCATCCTCACCGAGCAGGTGAAAGAAGGCGATGTCGTGGTCATCCGCTACGAGGGACCGCGGGGCGGACCGGGCATGCAGGAAATGCTCTATCCCACCAGCTACCTCAAGTCGAAGGGGCTTGGTGCTGCCTGCGCCCTGCTGACCGACGGCCGTTTTTCAGGCGGTACCTCGGGCCTATCGATCGGCCATGTTTCCCCCGAAGCGGCCGAAGGCGGCGAGATCGGCCTCGTAGAGACTGGCGACATGATCGAAATTTCGATCCCCGAGCGCACGATCAATCTCGCGGTCAGCGACGAAGAGCTTGCACGCCGCCGCGCTGCGATGGACGCGAGGGGTGAAAAGGCATGGTCCCCATCGGCTCCGCGCCCGCGCAAGGTCAGCCAGGCGCTGGAAGCCTATGCCGCGATGACTACCTCTGCTGCACGCGGCGCAATTCGCGATGCTTCCCAGATCAAGCGTCGGTAGCTCTTGCTAGGGAGCGCGCGGCATGGCAGCCGCTTCCCATGGCCCCTAGTTCGAACTCTCGCAGCGCCGGTGCGGTCCTGACCGTTGAACAGATGGCCGCGGCAGAGCACGCAGCCATGGTCTCCGGTGTCTCCGAATGGGAGCTGATGCAACGCGCAGGCGAGGGTGCCGCCCGCTGGGTCGCTCGCATGTCTGGCGGTCGGACGGTCAGCGTCTTGTGCGGCCCCGGAAACAACGGCGGCGACGGATATGTCATCGCCGATTTCCTTTACAGATCGGGCATTCCGGTTTCGGTCGTGGCACCAAAGCCGCCTGCAACCGATACGGCCAAGAAAGCGCGCGAGACTTGCGTCGCCCCGATTTCGAGCGACGGTTTCCCGGCAGCAGAAGTCTACGTCGATTGCCTCTTCGGCTATGGCCTGTCGCGGCAGGTCGAGGGCGCTTTTGCCACCTTGCTGGAGCACTTGCGCGATACCACTGGCTACAAGATCGCGATCGACGTCCCGAGCAGCATAGCGAGCGACACGGGTGAAAATCTGGGCCCCTCGCTCTATTACGATCTCACGATTGCGCTTGGCGCATGGAAGCGGGCACATTTCATCATGCCCGCCATGGCCGGGATGGGCGTAAAGCGGCTCGTGGATATCGGCCTCGACATTGCGGAGGACGCGCCGGTGCTGAGCGCCGCGCCACAGATCGAGCCGCCCGCGCCCGACTCGCACAAATATCGTCGCGGCTTGCTCGCCGTGGTCGCCGGCGAAATGCCCGGAGCCCCGCTCCTGGCAGCAGAGGCGGCGATGCGGAGCGGGGCTGGCTACGTCAAACTGTTGAGCGAGCATTCGCATCCCGATGCGCCGGCGGAACTTGTTGTCGAGGGTGGTGATCTTGCGGCTACGCTTTCTGACGAGCGGATTGCAGCGGTCCTTGTCGGTCCGGGGCTCGGCCGCGATGCAAAGGCACGCGGCAAGCTTTCCGCTGCGCTCGATGCGGGAAAACCAATCCTTTTCGACGCCGATGCCCTTCACCTGCTTGATCCTGCCTTGATCGAAGGCGGTGATACCTCGCAGCTTGCCGTGACACCGCATGAGGGAGAACTGGCGCAGCTCTGCGCGGCATTCTCGATCGAAGGCGAAAGCAAGATCGAGCGCGCGCGCGCTTTGCATGAGAAAACCGGTATCACCGTCCTCGCCAAGGGCCCAGACAGTATCCTTGTCGGCAGCAAAGGCGTCCGGTTCTTCAACCGCGGGCCAAGCTGGCTGTCCGCAGCGGGAACGGGCGATGTTCTGGCCGGGATTGCGGCGTCGCGCATTGCCGTGCATGGCGACCCGCAGCGCGCACTGGAGGAAGCCGTCTGGCTTCATAGCGAAGCTGCGCATATCGCGGGGCCGGCATTCACTGCCGGCGAACTCGCGCGGACCGTCAACCAGGCACTGGAATGCTTTCTATGAGCGAAGAAACGATCCTTCGCATCGCAGCGAAGGGCGATGGCGTTACCGAGAGCGGTCGCCACGTCGCGGGCGCGGTCACAGGCGATACCATCACTTCGGACGGCTCCATCGTCCCGGGCGAGCACCATGTTGAGCCTCCCTGCCGCCATTTCGGCACATGCGGTGGTTGCCAGTTGCAGCAGGCCGACGAAGCCGCGCTGCGCCAGTTCGTGACCGAGAGAGTGGCGTTCGCCGCCCAATCGCAGGAAATCCCTGTGGGCGAGATGCTGCCCACCCATCTTTCGCCTCCAAGAACGAGGCGGCGGGCGACTTTGCATGGCCTGAAGGCAGGGAAGGGAGCGGTTCTGGGTTTCCGCGAGGCACGCAGCAACCGCGTGGTCGATATGCGGGAATGCCTCATCCTGGAGCCCGCGCTCTTCGCCTTGGTCGAGCCATTGCGCTCTCTGTTGGGCGATCACGCAGGCAAAGGTCCGATCGATGTCTCGCTCACGCTGGCCGATCAGGGTGTGGACTGCTCCCTGAAGGGCTTCAGTGCAGACGGGCTCGCGGCAACCGAGGCGCTTCTCGACTTTGCGCGCGGTCACGGCCTTGCGCGCCTATCGCTTGATCGGGGATTCGGAGCGGAAACGGTGTGGGAGCCGGATCCGGTGACTGTGACGCTGGGGCAGGTTCCGGTCGGGTTCCCGCAAAATTCCTTCCTCCAGCCCACCCGTGACGGCGAGGCAGTTCTCGTCGAGGATGCCAAGGCGTTTGCAGACGGCGCGGCGACAATTGCCGACCTGTTTGCAGGTCTCGGTACCTTCGCATTCTCGCTTGCCGGACCTGCCAAGACGCTGGCGGTGGAAGCAGCCCGCGATGCGCACCTGTCCTGCAAGAGCGCTGCGAACAGCAGGGGAGTCCCGGTCCACACTCTCCATCGCGACCTGTTTCGCAACCCTCTCACGGCTGACGAATGCGGTCGCTTCGGCGCTATCGTCCTCGATCCACCGCGCGCCGGAGCTCGCGAACAGATCGCCCAGATCGCGCAGAGTACTGCCACACGGGTCGTCTATATCAGCTGCAATCCATCGAGCTGGGCGCGCGATGCCAAGGTGCTGGTCGATGCAGGCTTCAAACTGGAGAAACTGCGGCCTGTGGGCCAGTTCCGCTGGTCAACGCATGTCGAGCTGACCAGCTACTTCACGCGCTGACGATCAGGGGCCGATGCACTTCGCTTCGGCAAATGCCAGCAGTCCGCCATAGGTCTCCAGCATTTCGCCATCGACGTCTTCGTCCTCGATGATGATGTCGAGCCGGTCTTCCATCTCTGTGAACAGCGTTGCAACAGCCATGGAGTCCAGTTCGGGCAGATGACCGAAAAGTCCGGTGTCGGCGTCGAATTCTTCCACGCGATCAGCTTCCAGCGACAGGACGTCGCTGAGGATCGCGCGCAGCTTCTCGTCGATCGCCATACGGCTAAGGCCGAGTGCGTTCTCCGGTTCGTCCTGGCCGGTGGTTTCAGTCTGGCCGTTCATGCGAGAATGGTTTCCCCTGCTGACAAAGCGGCTTGCCCTTAGCGGCGCCTCTGGCGGGGCGCAAGGCGGCTAGCGGCCTTGCGCTAGGGCCACCAAGGCACGATAGCGATGATCATGACCAGCGCGCGCAGTGTACCCGATCCAGATCCTCGTCCATTGGACTGGTTGATCGAAGGGGGGGAGGCCGATGCTCCTGCGCTCATCCTGCGGGACAAGATCCTGACTTTCCAAGAGGCGAGGGACCGTGTCGGCGCTTTGGCGGGCTGGCTTTGTCAAAACCTGTCCAAGGGCGACCGTGTTGCGAGCTGGGTCGCCAAGACCGAACTCGCCTGCTTCATGCCGCTTGCCGCCGCGCGGGCAGGGGTTGTGCATGTTCCGATCAACCCTCTCCTGAAGCGGGCGCAGGTCGCGCATATCCTAGCCGACTGCGGCGCCCGGATGCTGATCGCGACAATGGCGCGAATGGCTTCGCTGGAAGACGGCGATACTCCGGAAGATTGCGTGCTGCTTACCGAGGAAGAGGCGTGGTCTTCGGTCGAGGAGGTTAAGGAGAACCTCGGTCCGTCCTCCCACGATCCAGAGGACCTGGTCGCAATCCTCTACACAAGCGGTTCAACCGGCAGCCCCAAGGGAGTGATGCTGAACCACGCCAATCTCTGGCTGGGTGCCGCGTCGGTCGCCCACTACCTCGGACTTGGGGCAGACGATGTGACGCTTGCTGTCCTGCCCCTCAGCTTCGACTACGGTCAGAACCAGCTGTTGAGCACTTGGTATGCCGGAGGTTCGGTCGTCCCGCTCGATTACCTCTTCGCGAAGGATGTCGCCAAGGCTTGCGCGAAGCACTCGGTGACAACGCTTGCCGCTGTGCCGCCGCTCTGGGTGCAATTGCTCGAAGTCGACTGGCCGGCAGAAGCGGTGGCGTCAATGCGCCGATTGACCAATTCGGGCGGTGCGCTAACCATCGAAATCGTATCGGGTTTGCAGGATAAGTTACCGCAATCGGATATTTTTCCCATGTACGGTCTTACCGAGGCGTTTCGCTCGACTTACCTCGACCCCGCGTTGGTGGACGAGTTCCCGACCTCGATGGGACGCGCCATTCCCTTTGCCGAAATCCTAGTGATCGACGACAATGGAGAAGTCTGTGGTCCGGAACAGGAAGGGGAACTGGTCCACTGCGGACCGCTGGTCGCACAAGGCTATTGGAACGACCCGAGGCGCACGGCCGAGCGTTTCAAACCCGCGCCTGCTGCCTCGCATTACGGAGGCACGGCCGTCTGGTCGGGCGATCGCGTAATGCGTGCCGAGAACGGCTTGCTCTATTTCGTCGGGCGCCGGGATGCGATGATCAAGTCGTCGGGTAACCGCATCAGCCCGCAAGAGATCGAAAGCGCCGCCTTGGCGACAGGCCTTGTGGCGGAAGCCGTGGCTTTGGGTGTTCCCGATGAAAGGCTGGGCCACGCTATCCACCTGGTCGTGCGGGCCGCCTCGGGCACTGAGGAGGTCGGGAAAGACTTGCAAAAAGCCCTCGCGCGCGATTTGCCGAATTTCATGCAGCCCCACGTGATTCATTGGCGCGATGCCATGCCGCTCAACCCCAACGGAAAGATCGATCGCACGGCGCTCGCCAAGGAGATCGCGGCGTGAAGCCTCTCGGACCCATTCCCGAAGGTTACAAAGCAATCGATGGCGAACTCGCTATCGGAGGCAGGAAGACCAGCGAGCTCGTTGAAACGGCCGGTCGCACGCCGCTTTTCGTCTATTCGAAAGACAGGATCGCCAGCCGGATCGTCTCGCTGCGTAGTGCCATGCCCGATCGCATCAAGATCAATTACGCGATCAAGGCGAATCCCTTTCCCGCGCTGCTGGATTTCATCGCCCCCCTGGTCGACGGGCTGGACATCGCCTCAGGCGGCGAGCTTGAGCTTATCCGCAATGCTGGCATCGATGGCTCGCGTGTCAGCTTTGCGGGACCGGGCAAACGGAACGAAGAACTCGAAGCGGCGATCAGGGCCGGCGTTACGCTTAATCTCGAAAGCGAGAACGAGGCTCGTCGCGCGCTGGACATCGCCGAACGAACTGGCGTGCAGCCTCGCCTTGCGATCCGCGTAAACCCGGATTTCGAGCTCAAGGGCTCGGGAATGAAGATGGGGGGCGGCGCGAAGCCTTTCGGCGTTGATGCAGAGCGCGTTCCCGAACTGGCGCGAACCATTATCGAAGCGGGCTGCGAATGGCGCGGATTGCACATTTTCACCGGTAGCCAGGCCCTGTCGGCCGAAGCGGTGATCGAGACGCAGGCGAATGTCCTCGAGCTTGCCCTGCGACTTGCGAACGAAGCCGGCGTAGGCCTGCCCAAGCTCAATATGGGCGGCGGTTTCGGCATTCCCTATTTCAACGGGGATGAGCCTCTGGACATTGGTTCGGTCGGTGATGCTCTTGGAAAGCTTTTCAAGAGACATGAGCAAGACATTGCCCAGACAGAGTTTTTCATAGAGTTGGGCCGCTATCTTGTCGGCGAGGCCGGGGTCTACCTCACACGGATCGTCGATCGGAAGGAAAGCCACGGCGAGACCTATCTCGTGACCGATGGCGGCCTGCATCACCAGCTTGCCGCCTCGGGAAATTTCGGCACGGTGGTGCGGCGCAATTATCCGCTGGCGATTGCCACGCGTTTCGAAGCCGATCCTGTCGAAACGACAAATGTCGTCGGCTGCCTGTGTACGCCTCTCGACCGGCTTGCCGACAAGGCGCACCTCCCGCATGCGGAAGTCCATGATATCGTCGCCGTTTTCTGCGCTGGAGCCTATGGCGCCAGCGCGTCACCCAGTGCCTTCCTCGGGCAGGGACCGGCTGCCGAGATGCTAATATGAGAAACTCATCAACGTTTTAACCATAATTAGGGCGTAAACGGGCGTAAACGACAGGCGACACACAGGACCGACAGGACCGGACCATGTACGAGCAATTTTACGATTTCTCAGAGCGGCCATTCCAGCTGACGCCGGATCCGGCGTTCTTTTTCGAGAGCGTGACGCACAAGAAGGCGCTGAGCTATCTGGGTTACGGCCTGAACCAGGGCGAAGGGTTCATCGTCATCACCGGTGAGGTGGGGGCGGGCAAGTCCACGCTGGTCGGTCACCTGCGCAACAAGCTCGATCCCGAACGTGTCACGATCGGCGAGGTCGTGACCAGCGGTCTCGACGGCGACGCCATGATAACCATGGCCGCGCACAGTTTCGGCTTCTCCGTGCCGTCGGGCGACAAGGCGGCAGCGCTTACCGCTATCGAAAGTTTCCTTCACGAAGAGGCGCGCGCAGGCCGCAAGGTCATGCTGATCGTCGACGAGGCGCAGAACCTTTCTGTCGGCGCGCTCGAAGAACTGCGCATGCTCTCCAATTTCCACCTCGGGTCGCAATCGCTTCTCCAGATGCTGCTGCTGGGACAGCCCGAATTTCGCCAGTTGCTGGAAGAATGGGACGAGCTGGAACAGATCCGCCAGCGCGTTATCGCCGCTCACCACCTTGACGCTATGCAGCCCGAGGAAGTCGAGCAGTATGTCACACATCGCCTGGCCCATGTGGGATGGACGGATAATCCTGCATTCGATCCCGCGATATGGGCGCGCATCCACGAGGAAAGTCGCGGAATTCCGCGCCTCGTCAATCGCCTGATGTCACGGCTGCTGATGCGGGCGGCTGCCCAGTCGCGTAGTCGTATCGATGTCGATCTGTTCGATGCGGTCGTGGCCGAGATGCACGGGCGCAGCGCCGGTCAGCAGCGCAAGTCTCCGACCCCCGTGGTAGAGCCGACAAGCTTTGCAGGGGACCAACCGGCGCCGCAAGTCCCGAAGGAGGCAGAACCGATGACCGACGACCAGAATGGCGGTAGCGGCCTTCTCGAAGCACAGATCGAAGCCATCGAAAGCGCCTTTGGGGAACGCGACAAGGCGATTTCGGCCCTGCGCCGCGAAATTGCCGACCTAGGCGAAAGCCGGCACTCGGGCGTGCCTGACGGCGATGTCGATGCCCGCCTGGAAAAGATCGAGGCGCGTCTCGACGAGCAGGAGCGTTCGCTCCGCCACGTCCTCAGCATGATGATCGATTATTTTGAAAGCAGCGCTACGCGCGACGCGGCCTAGGCCGACAGGCCGTGTCCGCGGGCCATGTAGTCCGCGCTCTGCATTTCCTTGAGGCGGCTGACCGTCCGTTCGAATTCGAAGGCCCCGTCACCTGCACGGTAAAGGTCTTCGGGTTCTGCAGCAGCGGTTGCGAATAGCTTCACGCTGTTTTCGTAGAGCGCATCGATCAGCTTGGTGAAGCGGATCGCCTCGTTGCGGTTTTCCGGCGAAAGCTGCGGGATGCCGACGACGATCACCGAATGATAGGCGTGGGCAATGGCCAGATAGTCCGCCGCACCGCGATTTTCCCCGCACAGCCGCTTGAAGCTGAAGACGCCGACGCCCTTGAGGCTCTTGGGCACGTGGAGTGTGCGGCCGCCGCCAAGGTCCAGCTCGCCGCTGGGCACGTTGTCGGCATCTTCGGGCTTGTAGTCGGTCAGGCGGAAGAAGGCCTCGCGGACCTGAGCGGTCGCTTCATCGCCAAGCGGTGTGTGCCAGGTCTCGATATCGCCCAGCCGGTACAGACGGTAATCTGTCGGCCCATTGAGCGGCATAACGTCCAGTTCCGCCTGCACGAGGTCTATGAAAGGCAGGAAGAGCGAACGGTTGAGACCGTCCTTGTAGAGATCGCTGGGCGGCCGGTTACTGGTCGTGACGATGGTCACACCTTCATCGCAGATCAGCGCCGTGAACAGCCGCGCCATGATTGCAGCATCGGCGGTGTTGTTCACCACCATCTCGTCGAACGCGAGGCAGCGGATGTCCGCTGCGAGCCGGGCCGCGACCGGGGCAATCGGGTCGCCGGCCTCCTTCTTGCGTTCGTCGCGGATCAGGCGATCGACCTCGAGCATGAATTCGTGGAAGTGGACGCGTCGCTTCTCGTCGATGCCCAGCGTCTCGATGAAGAGGTCCATCAACATCGACTTTCCGCGCCCGACGCCGCCCCACATGTAGACGCCCTGCGGTCGGGTTTTCTTCGGGCGGAAAAGCTGGCTCAGCAGGCCTCCCGAGGTCTCGGCCTCCAGGTCTTTCTGCAGGCGATCAAGCCGCTCTACCGCACGCCGCTGGTCGCTATCGCTGCGCAGTTCGCCCGCAGAGACGAGCTTTTCATACCTCGCCTGCATGCCCGTCATTTCGGGCGCATCTTCTTCACGATACCGGAGAAGGACGCGACGATGTGGTCGGCCTGTTCGACCTTACCGCGTACGAAAACCATGCTGCCGGTTTCGCGGACGATTTCGGTGACCGCATCGAGCGGCTGATCGGGCTTGCCTCCGCCGACGAATTGCGTCGAAAGCTCGAGCGTGACCGAGGGGCCAGCGTTTCCGCTGCCGATCGTGTGCATGGTGGTGAACAGCGAGATGTCGATCAGCGACAGCGTGACGGCACCGTGGATGATGCCCTGCAGGTTCTCGTGCTTGCGTTCGGGGAACATGCGCAGGCGGGCGTGGCGGCCGTCGTCATCGACGCGCGTGATGAGCTTGCCCATCACGGCGCCGTTGAACAGCGTCTCGTCTTTCAGGTTCCAGTGGCGCCAGCCCGGATTGTCCGGATCGGGGCCGTGTTCGAATACGTCGTCTGGAAGAGCCACGGATCAGATGGCGCGTTCGGCCATCATTTTCTTGGTTTCGGCGATCGCCTTTGCCGGGCTGAGACCCTTGGGGCAGACGTTCGCGCAGTTCATGATCGTGTGGCAGCGATACAGGCGGAACGGATCTTCCAGATCGTCGAGACGCTCGCCGGTCATCTCGTCGCGGCTGTCAGCCAGCCAGCGATAGGCCTGCAGAAGGATTGCCGGGCCGAGGAACTTGTCGCCGTTCCACCAATAGCTCGGGCAGGAGGTGGAGCAGCAGGCGCACAGGATGCACTCGTAAAGGCCGTCCAATTTTTCGCGCTGTTCGGACGACTGGAGGCGTTCCTTGCCGCTGGGCGTGGGCGAGACGGTCTGCAGCCAGGGACGGATGCTGGCGTATTGCGCGTAGAAATGGGTGAAGTCGGGGACGAGGTCCTTGATGACTTCCATATGCGGCAGCGGCGTGATGCGGATTTCGCCCTTGAGATCGTCGATCGCGGTGGTGCAGGCGAGACCGTTCTTGCCGTTGAGGTTCATCGAGCACGAACCGCAGATGCCTTCGCGGCACGAACGGCGGAAGGTCAGCGTCGGGTCGATCTCGTTCTTGATCTTGAACAGAGCGTCGAGAACCATCGGGCCGCATTCGTCGAGGTCGATCTCGAAAGTGTCGTAGCGCGGGTTCTCGCCCGTGTCAGGATCATAGCGATAGATCTTGAATTTCTTCACGCGCGCACCGCCGCTGGCGCTGTGCGTACGTCCCTTGCCGTTGATCTTGGAATTCTTCGGAAGAGTGAAGGTTGCCATCGGTTCTATCGATCCTGTCTGCTTTCACGGGCCTATCTAGAGAAAGGTACGCATGAAGCAAGGGGGCGGATGCACCGTCAGCCGGTTCTTGAACCGTTGGCGCACGCCTGCCACTGGTCGCGTGATGAAAGTGGCGATTTACGATCTCGACAAGACCCTGGTGAGAAGGGCGACCTTCACGCCGTTCCTGGTTTTTGCAGCGCGCAGGCTGGCGCCGGTCCGGCTGACCTTCACCCCTGTGTGGGTCCTGTTGATGATCGGCTACAAGCTGGGGCTTTACAGCCGCACACGGTTGAAGATCATGGGTATGCGTCTGATGCTGGGCAGGCAGGACCTTGCCCTTTTGCGCGAGACAGGCAGGCAATTCGCCGATGCACATATCGAGCGCGCCGGTTGGCTGGAATGCGTAACGTCGATGCTGCGCGAAGACCAGTCGGCAGGAGCAAGGGTCGCCATCGCTACCGCAGCCTTCGAATTCTATGCGCAGGCCTTTGCGGAGAGGCTTGGAGTGGAGACGCTCATCGCAACCCGTTGGGACGGGATGAGCATACCCGGAGGCAATTGCTATGGCGATGCCAAGCGGCGCCGGGTCGAGGAATGGCTGGGAGCGCCTGCAAGCGACACCCGGATGCGCTTCGTCAGCGACAGCTTCGCCGACGAACCGCTGCTCGATCTGGCGCAAGACCCGGTTTTCGTGACCACGAGCGGCGCAAAGCGTGACCGGGCACTAGCCAAGGGCTGGAAGGTGATCGACGGCGAAGGCTAGAGCGCGCGGAGCCGTTCTACACAATGTGCGCCGATCTCGTCGAAGCGCTCCTTTGAAAAACGCTCCCGCACCCGGTCTCGCACGGCGATGCCCATCGCGTGCAGCTGGTCGGGGCGCGACAGCAGGTCCTGTAGCGCGTCCGCAAGACTGGTGGCACTTCCTACGGCGAAGGTGCGTCCATATGCGGGATTGTCGACCGTGTAGGGCATCTCGCCGGTGCGTGAGACAATGACCGGCAGGCCCGCCTGCATGGCCTCGTGCGCGGCGATGCAAAAGCCTTCGCGTCGTGATGGCTGGAGATAGAGGTGCAGTCCGGCCAGGAACTGCGCCGGATCATCTGCAAAGCCGGTAAATTCCAGGTTGTCGATCCCGAACTCCTGCGCCCTCTGCCGCAAGGCTGTCTCGTCTTGGCCGCTACCTGCAATCTCGATCCGATAGGGGGTAGGGGGCACGAAGCCACGCGCCTTGAGCGTTGCGAGGGCATCGATCAGGATATCGTAGCCCTTGGCCGGGTGGAGCCGGCCGAGACTGCCCAAACGCAAGACTTCGCCCTGCTTCCACGCCGATGATTGCGGTGCCTGCAGGTCGGCGGCAAAGATCGGCCAGGTCACGAGGTCTTCCGGAGCCACGCCGAGACGTTCGCGCGTGAGGTCGGCCACCTGTGCGCTGTCCGCCACCCAGAAGACCGACTTGCCGGCACGCCACTTCAGCAGGCGCTCGTTCCACGGCTTGAGGAAGGCGTTATGCTGCCAGCTTACGACGGGGAGCCTGAGTTTGGCGCCGGCGATCTGGCCGAGCAATGTGGCCCTCGTCAGCGAGGTCCAGATCGCGTCAGCCTTCCACTCGTGCGCCTGTTCCTTGATCCATCCCAGTGCCGCAAAGTGGTCTGTTTGCCCGCCGTCGCGCACGACAGGTTCGACGCCCTGTGCAGCCAGGCGCGGGATCGCCTTGCCGTTGCGCCGGGTGAGCGCGAATACACGCACCTCGGCGCCTGCCTTCTGCAAGGCGTGGACGATAATGGGCAGGGGGGACTGGGCGCCTCCGCCTTCCACCGAATTGATGAAATAGGCGATCCGCATCGCCTCAGGCGCCTTTCGACCGGATGGCCGTCGCGATAGCCTGTGCCGCGCGCGTCGAGGCCGGAGTGTCCGACAGCGCGAATGTCTGGGAGATGAGGTCTTCCTGCGCAGGTTTGAACCGGGCGGCGGTTTGAGCCCAGTCCGGCAGTTCCTTTGCAAGCTCCTCGATCGATCCGACGCTTGGTCCAGTGCCAAGGAAGGGAAGGGTTTCGCGACCTTGGTCGGCCAGCGCTCCGTTGGGGTCGAGCAGGAATACAGCGCGGGGCCGGACAAGAAATTCGTACAATTGGCTCGACGCGTCGCCGATATAGGCATCTGCACCAAGCATGTAGCTCATGTCGAACAGGCGCGGTCCATCGACGTCTACCAGCACGTTTGGCGCCGCAAGAGCGGACTCCGGCACGTCAGGACGACGCTTGGCCAGCTTGTACTCGGGCGAGACATGCATGGTCTTGCGGAACAGCATGACATGCGGAGCGAAGATCAGGTTGTAGGCCTGGCCCTCCTCGCTGGCAAACCACTCGAGCAGCTGCGGCCCCGCCTCATACCAGCTCGACAGGTAGGGGTCGAAATGCGGGTTGTAGACGAAGGTGGGGCGATCATTGTCGAAGAAGCGCGGGCGTGCGGTCAGGTCTATCCGTTCGAACTTGGAATAGCCGGTAACCTCGATACGCGCGGGTTCGACACCGTTGGCGGCAAGCTGCGCGGCCATTTTCGGACCGGCAACGAGGCTCAGGTCGAACTTGCGATGATCGGGATGGAATGTGACGCTTCGATCGCCGGTTCCGTGCGGGACCCGGACGAAGAGAGGGGCGCGGGAGGGGCCGAGCCTCTCCTTTACCCGGAGGCAGGTCCGTTCGGTGGAAATGACCGCATCGCTCTCTTCAAAGAGCTTCTCGTGCACGCGAAGCCGCGCGAGCCGCGATGCCGGAAGGATCCGGTCGAATACCCGGGCCGCGCCGCCCAGCACGGGGGGGAGGTCCAGCTCGGTCCACGTAAGCTTGGCAGCATCGGCAGGATCGATCAGCACCAGTATCCTCTGCCTGATCGCATCTCCTGCAAACGCCACGACTGTTTCTATGTCTTCGTGCTCGCGCGCCATTGCGGCGGCGACCGGCGCCAGATGGGCAACCTGGTGAGCGGCATCGTGGTTGAAGAGGAACAGGGCGCGCTGCATCGCGCGGCCACCGGATAGGCATTGCGACGCGCCATGCAAGGGCTTTCGCGCGCGAAGCTATTTGCCATTTGCCTACTATCGACTAGGGGTCCGGCCAAGCAGTACGCCGGCGGCAAGTCCCCGGACCAATCGAAGCAACATTTGCGAGGACCCTTTGCCATGGAGACGGACAAGACGATCCGCCCCCGGCGTAACGGCTTGGCAAATATCCTAAAAAATGTCGCATGGCTGCTGGGCGGCAAGGGCTTCGGTGCTGTCTGTTCGATTGCCTATCTCGCGATCCTGTCACGTTCGCTCGGCCTCAAGGATTTCGGCCACTTTTCGCTGATCTTCGCGACTGCGCTGGCGCTCGTGGCGCTGGCCAGCTTCCAGACATGGCAGACGGTCGTGAAGTTTGGCGCGGAGCCAGTCCACGAGAAGGACTGGACCCGTTTCGGGCGATTGATCTGGCTGTGCGGCGGTATCGACGTTGCAGGCGCGATCGTCGGCTGCCTCGTGGCAGCAGCGGTATTCTACGGCTTTGGTGGCATGCTGGAGCTCAATCCCCGCTATATCGATGTCGCCTTCTGGTTCGCCTGCGCGCTCCTGTGGTCGCGAATGACGACTCCGAATGGGATCGTACGCGTTCTGGACCGCTTCGACCTGGGTATTTACGTGGAGGCGGTGGTCCCTGCCGGGCGACTGCTGGCTTCGCTCGTCATCGTGATCGTGGGGCCTACGGTCGAGCGTTTCCTTTTCGCATGGGCGTTCTTCGACCTGCTGGTAGGGCTGCTTTACTGGATCGTAGCGTGGCGTCTTGTGCCCGAAGCGCTCCACCACCGCCACTTCGGCTTTGGCCGCGATACTCTGGTAGTCAATGAACGATTACCGCAGTTCTTCGCTGTGACCTATTTTTCGTCGACACTGGATGCCTTGTACAAACAAGGGCCATTGCTGGCGGTCGGCTATTTCCTCGGCACCAGCGCTGCCGGCCTCTACCGTTTGGCCGACCAGCTGGCACAGGGTATCGGCAAGCTTTCCGGGCTCATGGCCCGGGCGATCTTCCCGGAATTTGCCGTGGCGAGGACGACTCACTCGGCGGACCTGTTCCGCAGGCTCGTGCGCCAGACCACGCTAATCGCTGCAGGGGGCGGTGCTGTGGTTACGCTACTTGCAGTATTCCTCGGCGAACCCCTGTTGTTGCTGATCGGCGGTGAAGCCTATGTGCGCGGTGCCGCAATCCTCATCCCGCTGGCGATCGGTGCCTCGTTCGAGCTGGCATCGGTGACCTATGAGCCGCTGCTCTATTCGACCGGACATGCGATCTATCCGCTGATCATACGGGCGCTGGCCCTCGTGGTCCTGACTGTCGGTATCCTCGCGCTGGTGCATCTCGGCCCGATCGGGGTCGGTATTGCAGTGGCTTGCGGGCTTGCCGTCCTGTGGATTGTGATGAGCATTACGGTTCGCCGGGTGATGAAGAATTTCGTCCGCACGGAATCGGCTCAGTGAGCTCGCGAGGGACGCTGGAAGCGGCGGCATTAGTTCTTGCGGGCACGCGTCCCGGCGGAGATCCCTTCGCCGCTGCCCAGGGCGTGGCGCACAAGTCGCTAATCAAGATCGACGGTAAAACCTTGCTGGAACGGGTCATGCTCGCTTTGCGGGAGGCCGGCGTTTCGCGCATCGGTGTGAGCTGCGACGAGGGGCCGGTCGCGGACCTCGCACGCGGACTGGGCGCACAGGTGATCCCGACGGGAAGGGGGCCCAGCGCCAGTGTCCTATCGGGATTCGAAGTCCTTGGGGCTCCGCTGATAGTCACCACCAGCGACCACGCCCTGCTCCAGCCAGGCTGGATTGGCGAGCTGGTCGACGGGACTCCGGAGGATGCCGACCTGTCTGTCATGCTCGCCGAGCGGGCAACCGTTCAAAGGGCTATGCCGGAGAGCAAACGTACATATCTGCGCTTTGCCGACGGACATTGGTCGGGATGCAATCTGTTCTACCTGCAATCACCTGAAGCGCGCCGTGCGATCGATACCTGGTCGATGGTCGAGGCCGACCGCAAGCGGCCGTGGCGTATCGCTGCGCGGCTCGGTGTGGGGACGCTCCTCTCGATGCTTCTGGGACGCCTCACCATTGCGGAAGGGCTTGCGCGCCTCGGTGACAAGATCGGTGTCCAGGCAGCGCTGGTATCCGCTAGCAACGGGCTTGCAGCGGTCGACGTCGACAAGCAGGCGGATCTCGATGCCGTCAGGGCATTGATAGCACGCGAGAAGGAAGGGTCTTCCGCAAATCCGGTTTGACGCTAAGCTGCTCTTTCGGGTCGCGGCCGGAGAGCAGGATGGGAATCAAGCGATTCTACGATGCGCATGTCATGCCGCGCCTCATCACCCTCGCGTGCGGCCAGAAGGGCATCGAGGAGCGGCGGCGCGCCGTGGTCCCTTTGGCACAAGGCAAGGTCTTTGAACTTGGTTGCGGCGGGGGGCTCAATCAGCCGCTTTACGATGGCGAGAAAGTAACCTCCTTCGCCGGTATCGATCCGCACGAGAAATTGCTCAGCGGCGCCCGTGAGCGCGCGGAGGCGCGTGGATGGGAACATGATATTCGTCAGGGATATGGCGAGAATATCCCTTTCCCCGACAGCAGCTTCGACACCGCCGTCTGCACCTACACGCTGTGCTCGGTAGAAGATCCCGCCAAGGTACTGGAAGAACTTCGCCGTGTATTGAAGCCGCGCGGCAGGTTGCTGTTTCTCGAGCACGGGAAATCTCCCGAAGCATCGGTTGCCCGATGGCAGGAGCGGATCGAGCCTGTCTGGAAGCCAATGGCTGGGGGCTGCCACCTGACACGTCCGATTGGCTCATCGCTACGTGCGGCCGGGTTCGAGGTCGAACCGATGGGGCAGGCCTATCTCGACAAAGCGCCGAAGATCATGGGTTGGATGGAATGGGGTGTGGCCCGCAGAGCCGGCGCCTGAAAAAACCGCTCCCCGCTCGCCATTGGCTGAGCGGGGAGGGGGTAGTCCTGATTATTCGCCGAAGGTGCGCTGCCACCAGCCGCGCTTGGCCTTGCCGGCGGCGCCATCTTCGGAGGTCGTCTCCGCTTCCGCGGTCTGAGCCGCTTTGTCGGGACCGGCTACGACAGCCATGTCCTCTTTCACCTGTTCTGCGACTTCCGCACTGTCCGCTGCCGGAGCCTTCTTCTTGCGGGTCCGCTTGGGCTTGGGCGCTTCTTCGGTAGTCTCAGTCTCAGTCTCAGCCTCAGCCGGTTCGGCTTCTACCTTCTTCTTGCGCGTGCGCTTGGGCTTGGGAGCTTCCTCGGTTGCCTCTTCAGGCGTAGCCTCGGTATCGGCCTTCTTTTTGCGCGTCCGCTTGGGCTTGGGACCCTCTTCAGCTTCATCGGTCGCCTTGTCGTCGGCGGGAGCCTCGTCAGCCTTCTTCTTGCGACGTGGTGCGCGCTTCTTGGGCTTTTCCTCGGCTGCGGCTTCGGCAGTTTCGGGCGAGTCGTCCGGACCGGCCACGACGGCCATGTCTTCCTCGACCTGTTGTGAAACTTCCTCGAGCTTCTCGGCGTCTTCTGCCGTTACTTCGCCGCCATTGCCGCGACCGCGACCGCGACCTCCGCGACGGCGTCCGCCCCGGCGACGACGCTTCTTCGGCTTGTCCTCACCATCGTCCTCTTCGTCGGAAGTTTCCTCGTCGGCATCGTCCGATGCATCGTCCTGGTCGTCGCCACCTTCGCGGTTCTTGTTGCGACCGCGGCCACCACGGCGACGGCGACGCTTCTTGCGCGGACGATCGTCGTCCTCATCCTCTTCAGAGGTTTCGATGTCGTCGTCTTCTTCCTCGTCGTCGCTATCGTCGACGAGCGTTTCGAACTTGGGTGCGTCCTTGGGCTTGGGCCCATGGCTCGAGACGGCCATCTTGGCGCCTTCGTCCTCGCCTTCCGGCACCACTTCCACCGAGACACCGTACAGGCTCTCGATTTCCATGAGTTCCTGGCGCTTCTCGTTCAGGAGATAGACCGCAGCTTCGGTGCTTGCCGCGAGGCGAATACGCGTCCCCTTGCCCTTGGCTGCTTCCTCTTCGATGAGGCGCAGCGCCGACAGGCCCGCCGAGCTGGCGGTGCGGACGAGGCCCGTACCGTCGCAGTGCGGGCATTCGCGGGTGGTTGCTTCGAGCACGCCGGTGCGCAGGCGCTGGCGGCTCATTTCCATCAGGCCGAAGCTCGAGATACGGCCCACCTGGATGCGCGCGCGGTCGCTCTTGAGAGCATCCTTCATGGCGCGCTCGACCTTGCGGGTGTTCGAGTGATGCTCCTGGTCGATGAAGTCGATCACGACCAGGCCGGCCATGTCGCGCAGGCGCAGCTGGCGGGCGATTTCCTTTGCCGCCTCCAGATTGGTGTGGAGCGCGGTCTGCTCGATATTGTGCTCCTTGGTGGAGCGGCCCGAGTTGATGTCGATCGAGACAAGTGCCTCGGTCGGATTGATCACGAGGTAGCCGCCCGATTTGAGCTGCACCACCGGATCGTACATCGCCTTCAGCTGGTCTTCGGCGCCGTAACGCTGGAACAGCGGCACCGGATCGGCATATTGCTTCACCCGGCGCGCGTGGCTGGGCATGAGCATCTTCATGAAGGCCTTGGCAGACTTGTAGCCTTCCTCGCCCTCGACGACGACTTCCTCGATATCGCGATTGTAGATGTCGCGGATGGCTCGCTTGATCAGGTCGCTGTCGGAATGGATCAGCGCAGGCGCTGCAGAGCCCAGCGTTTTCTCGCGGATCTCGTCCCACAGGCGAGCGAGATAGTCGAAGTCACGCTTGATTTCGGTCTTGGTGCGGCTGAGGCCCGCGGTGCGGACGATCAGGCCCATGGTTTTGGGCAGGCTGAGGTCGGACACCACTTGCTTGAGGCGCTTGCGGTCGCTCGCCGAGTTGATCTTGCGGCTGATGCCACCGCCGTGGCTGCTGTTCGGCATGAGGACCGTATAGCGACCGGCGAGGCTGAGATAGGTCGTGAGGGCAGCGCCCTTGTTGCCGCGCTCTTCCTTGACGACCTGCACCAGCAGCACTTGGCGGCGCTGGATGACGTCCTGGATCTTGTACTTGCGACGCAGCGCCATGCGCTTGGCGCGCGCTTCGTCGACTTCCTTGGCGCGGGTGCGGCCCTTGCCCTGGCGACGTCCGCGACCACGGCGGCCGCGGCCTTGCGGCTTGGAGTCAGCGTCATCCTCCTCGGAATCGTCGCTGTCGTCGTCTTCCTCGTCTTCGTCACCGTCGAGCTGGCCTTCCTCGATCGTGGCGACCTCGTCCTTGTCGGAGGTGTCGACTTCCTCGAGGCCGTCTTCGGCGAGGTCTTCGGCGAGAGCTTCGGCACTTTCGTCCTCGGCGTCATACTCGTCGCCGGGCATTTCGCCGCGCTCTTCCTCTTCGGCGCGCAGGCGTTGCTCTTCTTCGGCAACTTCGGCTTCGGCCGCGAGCAGCGCTTCGCGATCTTCCTTGGGGATCTGGTAATAATCGGGGTGGATTTCGCTGAAGGCGAGGAAGCCGTGGCGGTTGCCGCCGAAATCGACGAAGGCCGCCTGAAGCGAAGGTTCTACCCGGGTTACCTTGGCGAGGTAGATATTGCCCTTGATCTGCCGCTTGTCTGCAGATTCGAAATCGAATTCCTCAATCCGGTTTCCCTTGAGGACTGCCACCCGGGTCTCTTCCTGGTGGCGCGCGTCGATGAGCATGCGCGTTGCCATTGATAATTCTCCATGCGCGGCGGGGCGGGGCATGCCCGCCGTTCCTGCCGCGCTTCATTGTGGGAAATCCGCTTGCCCAATAAGGGCTTGCGGCATTCGTAGGCCGGCTCTCTTCCTCTGCGAAGGGCCGGGAGTTCGTGTCTGCGAGGGTTTCCCGGCGCAACACATGCGCGAACCGACCGGCAAATGCAGCACGGCGGAAATGCGCCTGCTGCGATTCGATCCGGAGGGAAAGGGAAGTTTCCTGCATCAACCTGTTCATTCGGTGCCGAGACCGGGATGGTTTCGGCGGGCCGGGAGAGTGACCCTCTTCGTCGCGAATTCAACGCGCCGATCGGAGGCACCGCTTGCCCGGCTGAATATTCGCTAGCACCGTGGGTATCGCTCGGCAACTATATTGCGCCCGGCAGAGAAAAGCCCCTAACGAACTGGGCAATGTCACGAAGAACGCAAATCCTTGCCCTGGTGCTGATGCCGGCCGCAATCGTCGCCGGGCTGGTGCTCTTGGCGAATGCGACGGGTCTGGTCGGCAAGGGGCCGGGTTTCGTGCTGAGGGCTGAATTGCCCACCGAAAATTCGCCTCTGGACCTTCCGGAAATCGAGGGTGAGGAAGGGTTGCCATTGGTGGTGATCGATCCGGGCCACGGGGGGCACGACCCGGGGGCGTCTTCGCAAGGATATGTCGAGAAGCGGCTCGTATTGGATCTCGCATTGGCCCTACGCGATCGGCTTCGCGAGCGGGGCATCGCGCGGGTTGCGCTGACGCGTGACGATGATCGATACCTATTGCATGCAGAGCGCTACGAAATTGCGCGCAGGCTGGGTGCAGACCTCTTCCTGTCGATCCATGCGGACAGTGCCGGTGACATCGGGGAGGTCGCGGGCGCCAGCATCTACACCTTGTCCGAGAAAGCTTCGAGCCAGGCAGCGGCAATCTATGCCGCCCGCGAGAATGCTTCCGACACGCTCAACGGCGTCAATCTCGCGAGCGAGAGCGAAAGTGTCGGGGATATCCTGATCGAACTTTCGCAGCGCCGCACACAGGAGCAATCGGCCGAATTCGCGGCGCTCATCGAAAGGGTCGGGGAGGGGCGGCTCGAATTCCACCCGCAGCCAAGGCGCTCGGCTGCACTACGCGTCCTTCGTGCGCCCGACACTCCATCGGTCCTGTTCGAGAGCGGGTTCATTTCGAATGAAGACGATGCACGCAGGCTTGCCTCGGAGGAAGGGCGGGCGGTTTTTGCCGAGGTGATGGCAAATGCCATTCGCCTCTATTTCGCGCGGGAAACAGGCGAGTAATCTCACACTGCGATTCTTGTTCTGGCGCTTGCAAGAATGAGCGTGCTAGAGGCCGTCGCCAATTATGGTTGCAATTCCCAGCCTCGACTATGTTCGCCAGCGCCTGACAGGCGATCCTGCGCGGTTTTTCGCGTGGATGCGCGATAATTGGCACGACAGCCGCCGACTGCGGGTCCTGACCTATCTGGTCGGGATCGGCCTCGTCCTGCTGGTGCTGGCCTGGGCCTCGCTCGCCCGCAACCTGCCCGAAGCCGATTCGCTGCTCGATTACGAAACGCCGCTGCCGACCGTGGTGCGCGGCGTCGACGGGGAAATCGTCCATAGCTACGCGCGCGAACGCCGAGTGCAGCTGCAATATGTCGATTTCCCGCAGCAGATGATCGAGGCTTTCCTTTCGGCCGAGGACAAGACCTTCTTCAGCCACAGCGGCGTCGACCTGACCGGTACTCTGAATGCCGTAGTCGATTATGCGACAAAGTACGGTTCCGGCGAACGTGCCGTCGGCGGTTCGACGATTACGCAGCAGGTGGCCAAGAACCTGCTGCTTGGTGATGAATACTCGGTCACCCGCAAATTGAAGGAAATGATCCTCGCCCAGCGCATCGAGCAGGTGCTGACGAAGGAAGAAATTCTCGAGCTTTATCTCAACGAGATCCCGCTCGGTCGCCGCAGTTTCGGTGTCCAGGCAGCGGCACGCGCCTATTTCGACAAGGATGTGGGCGACCTCGACCTTCACGAGACAGCATTCCTCGCCATCCTCCCCAAGGCTCCCGAGCGTTATGGCCGCGCGCGCTACGAAGATCTGGCGATCACCCGCCGCAATTTCGTGCTCGACCAGATGGTCGCCAATGATTTCGTGACGGCAGCGGAGGCCGAGGCGGCAAAGCGGGAGCCTCTCGGTCTCGTCCAGCAGCGCAGCGAACGCTCGGCCGATGCGGGCTACTTCCTCGAGGAAGTACGACGCCAGCTGATCGAACAATTCGGCGAAACGGCCGAAGATACCGGCGAAAGCGGCGAAACTGGCAACAGTGTCTATGCCGGCGGCCTCTGGGTGCGCACTTCGCTTGATGTCGAACTCCAGGACGCGGCACGCGATGCCCTGCGTGCGCAGCTGCTGAGCTATCACGGCAACCGTGGCTACACCGGAGCGATCGCGACGCTGAACCCGGAGAACGGAGACCTGCATGCACAGCTGCGGTCTTCCAACCTGTCCATCAATTACGAAGACTGGCGCATCGGCGTCATAACCGCGGGCGGGAGCGACCCGAAGGTCGGACTGACCGACGGCGAAGACTACGCGCTGTCGGGGGCACCCTCGTCGATCAAGGTCGGCGATGTCGTTGCGGTCGAGAAGTCGGGATCTGGTTACCGCTTGCGCGCCGTGCCCGAAGTTTCTGGTGCTTTCCTCGCCGCATCGCCGCGCACGGGCCGCGTGCTGGCAATGCAGGGTGGGTTCGACAGCCGCCTGGGCAGCTTCAACCGTGCGACACAGGCCCTCCGCCAACCTGGATCAACAATCAAGCCTTTCGTCTATGCGTCGGCTCTCGATCACGGGATGACGCCTGCATCGATGGTGCCCGACCAGACGTTCTGCGTGTGGCAGGGTGCGCAGCTCGGTGAAAAATGCTTCCGCAACTTCGGTGGCGGCGGCGGCGGCGAACACACGATGCGTTGGGGCCTCGAGCAGAGCCGCAACCTCATGACCGTGCACATTGCCGATGACACCGGCATGGAGAACGTCACCGAAACGATCAGCCGCGTCGGCATTGGTGATTACGAGCCCTATTACTCCTTCGCCCTGGGCGCCGGCGACACGACCGTCGCCAAGATGGTCAATGCCTATGCGGCTCTGGCCAACTGGGGACGCCAGTATGAAGGCAGCGTGATCGATTACGTGCAGGACCGCCGCGGCAAGGTCATATACCGCAGCGACAAGCGCGATTGCACCGGCTGCAATATGGACGAGTGGGACGGACAACCGATGCCGCGCTTCGAGCCGGGCGGGCGGCAGGTGCTCGACCCGCGTACGGCCTTCCAGACCGTTCACATGCTCCAGGGCGTTGTAACGCGCGGAACCGCCGTCCGACTGCGCAGCCTTGGCCTGCCGCTGTTCGGCAAGACCGGGACGACCAATGGCCCGACCAACGCATGGTTCGTCGGCGGGACGCCAGACATCATCGCAGGCATGTATGTCGGTTTCGACCAGCCGCGTAACCTTGGCGGATGGGTGCAGGGCGGCAATACCGCCGCGCCGATCATGAAACGCTTCATCGAAGCGACCCGAGACCGGTGGACCACAGACGATTTCATCGCGCCTCCGGGTATCCGCATGGTCAAGATCGATCGCCGCACCGGCAAGCGCGTGTTCGACGGGGAGCCCTCGGATGATCCCAAGGCCGCGGTAATCTGGGAAGCTTTCAAGCCGGACACCGAGCCATCACGTTCGACCCGGTCCGACCAGCTTGCGGCGGAACGCAGCGAAATCCTCGAACTGATCCGCCGCGCCCGCCAGGGCATTACCGGCGACAGGACAGAGGGCAGGGACGACCAGCCCACGGACTTCGTCGAGGATCAGGGCGGGATCTACTGATCCGCTTTCCTTTACAATCGCCACCTGCGCGCTAGGTGGACCTGCAAACCAATTGAGGACTTTGAGTTATGCGTGCCGAGGGGCAGGCCCATATCGACCGTATCGAAGCAGCGCTCGCGCTGGTGCGCCAATCGCTGGATTGGGAACGCGCGCTGCGCCAGCTCGACGAGCTGGACGCCCGTGTCCAGGATCCGACCTTGTGGGACGATCCCAAGCAGGCCCAGGCGATAACGCAGGAACAGAAACGCCTCGAAACCGCGATCAACACGGTTCGCGAGATCGAGAGCGAAATGGCCGATGCCATTGAGTTCGTCGAGATGGGAGAGGCCGAGGGTGACGCAGATATCGAACGCGAGGGTCTCGATTCCCTCGAAAAGCTTGCCGAACGCGCCGATCGCGACAAGGTCCAGGCCCTCCTCTCGGGCGAGGCCGACGGTAACGACACCTACATCGAGATCCATGCGGGTGCCGGTGGCACGGAAAGCCAGGACTGGGCCGAGATGCTCTTCCGCATGTATTCGCGCTGGGCAGAGCGCCGCGGCTACAAGATCGAAACCGTGGAATACCAGGCTGGCGAACAGGCCGGGATCAAGGGCGCGACGCTGCTGGTGAAGGGCGAGAATGCCTATGGCTATGCCAAGACCGAAAGTGGTGTGCACCGCCTCGTCCGCATCAGCCCTTACGACAGTTCGGCGCGGCGCCACACCAGCTTCAGCTCGGTCTGGGTCTATCCGGTCATCGACGACGATATCGACATCGAGATCAATCCGTCCGACCTCAAGATCGATACCTACCGTGCGAGCGGCGCGGGTGGTCAGCACGTCAACACGACCGACAGTGCCGTGCGCATCACCCACCAGCCTACCGGCATCGTGGTCGCCAGCCAGAACGATCGCAGCCAGCACAAGAACAAGGCTACCGCGATGAACATGCTCAAGGCGCGCCTGTTCGAACGCGAGATGGCCGAACGTGAGGCTGCTGCTTCGGGCGAGTATCAGGAAAAGAGCGATATCGGGTGGGGACACCAGATCCGCAGCTACGTCCTGCAGCCCTACCAGATGGTCAAGGACCTGCGGACCGGCGTGCAGTCACCGACGCCGGACGACGTTCTCGACGGCGCGCTCGACCCGTTCATCTCGGCCGCGCTTGCGCAGCGTGTGACCGGTGAGACGGTCGAGGTGGAAGACGCCGAATGAGGCTCCGCCCGTTCCTCCTTCTCACCTTGCCGCTGGCGCTAGCCGGCTGCGACGGGTTCGGCGGTGCGGGCGAGAGCGGTCAGCGGTTCCCCAAGCCCGATCGACCTGTCTCGGAGGTTACTTCGAGCCAATTCTCGACGGAAGACCAGCGCGACAGCGTCGGCGAAGCCCAGAAGGTCATGGACCTTGCCGAGATAGAGCCAGGCATGACCGTGGCCGATATCGGCGCGGGCAATGGCTATTACACGGTCCGCCTTGCAGAGCGCGTCGGTGCGCAAGGCCGCGTGCTCGCGCAGGATATCGACCAGCAGGCGCTCGACCGCCTCGCGCGCCGGGTAGAGCGCTACCGGCTCGACAATGTCTCGATCCAGCGAGGGGAGTTTGCCGATCCCCGACTACCGGCGGACAGCTTCGATCGGATATTCATGGTCCACATGTATCACGAGATCGAACAGCCCTACGAGTTCCTGTGGCGCATGTGGCCGGCACTGAAACAGGACGGTCAGATCGTGATCGTCGACCGTGACCGGCCCACCGACCAGCACGGCATCGATCCGCTGCTGCTGTCGTGCGAGTTGGAGCGTGTCGGCTACGAACTGGTGGCCTTCAAGGACGCGCCTGAATTGTCGGGGTACTATGCAGCGTTCAAGGCAGCGGCTAACAGGCCAGAGCCTGGAGAGATCAAACCCTGCCGCAGCGATAATGTGACGCAGGGCTGAGCGCCGTAAGACCGGCGACGGAAAAGAGAGATAATTCATGAGTTTCAAGGGTCTGAGCCCAATAAGTTACGGCGGCCGCGAGGTTTGGCCGCTTATCGAAGGCGGTAAGGGCGTGTCCGCCACGAATCATATGAGTTCGGGTGCGTGGGCCGCTGCAGGCGGTATCGGCACGGTCAGCGCGGTGAATGCCGACAGCTATGACGAGGACGGTAACCCGATCCCCCAGGTCTATCCGCAGGCCACCCGCAAGGAGCGTTTCGAACAGCTGGTGCGCTACGCCATCGATGGCGCCACCGAGCAGGTGAACCGCGCCTATGAGATCGCAGACGGCAAGGGCGCCATCAACATCAACGTCCTGTGGGAGCAGGGCGGCGCGCAGCAGGTGCTGGAAGGCGTTCTGGACAATTGCGCCGACAAGATCACCGGCGTTACCTGCGGCGCAGGCATGCCGTACAAGCTGGCCGAAATCGCCCAGCGCTATAACGTCTATTACCTGCCCATCGTGTCATCGGCCCGTGCTTTCCGCGCCTTGTGGAAGCGCAGCTATTCCAAGGTGCCGGACCTCCTGGCTGCAGTTGTCTATGAAGACCCGTGGCTGGCCGGTGGTCATAACGGCCTTTCCAACGCGGAAGACCCGACCAAGCCGGAAGATCCCTATCCGCGCGTGAAGGCGCTGCGCGAAACCATGCGCAAGGAAGGCGTCAGCGAGGAAACCGCCATCGTCATGGCCGGCGGCGTCTGGTTCCTGCGCGAATGGAACGACTGGATCGACAATCCCGAGCTCGGCAAGATCGCTTTCCAGTTCGGGACGCGCCCGCTGCTCACGCACGAAAGCCCGATCCCGCAGGTCTGGAAGGACATGCTGCGCACGGTCGAGCCGGGCGACGTGCTGCTTCACAAGTTCAGCCCGACGGGTTTCTACTCCAGCGCCGTGAAGACGCCGTTCCTGTATGATCTCATGCACCGGTCCGAACGCCAGATCCCGATCTTCAAGCGTGACGAGGAAGAGGGCACCATCCCGCTGATGGACCACGGCAAGGCGAAGTATTTCTTCGTCCACCCGGGCGACCAGCGCAAGGCGCAGGCCTGGATGCACGAAGGTTTCACCGAAGCGCTCAAGACGCCGGACGACACGGTCGTCTTCGTGACGCCTGAAAGTGCCGAGCAGATCCGCGCCGACCAGCAGGGGTGCATGGGCTGCCTGTCGCACTGCCAGTTCTCGAGCTGGAAGGACCACGACAACCACACCACCGGTCGGCTCGCCGATCCGCGCAGCTTCTGCATCCAGAAGACGCTTCAAGACATCGCCCATGGCGGCGACCCGGATGAGAACCTCGCCTTCGCGGGCCACGCGGCTTACCGCTTCAAGCAGGATCCGTTCTATTCGAACAACTTCACCCCGACGGTGAAGGAACTCGTGGACCGCATTCTCACGGGCGACTGATCAGATGGGTGGGGGCGGCAGCGACGACAGCAAGGCGCCCCCTCTCATCCGCTGGCTTGCGGAACCGCTGGCCTTGCCGAAAATTGCCGTCGCTCCCTTTCGAAAGCCTGAGCCTTCAGAGCCTATCGGAAACGGTCGTCCAGCATTGGTCCTGCCGGGAATGGCATCGGGTGACGGCTCGACCGCGCTCCTGCGCAATTCCCTGTCCGAAGCCGGCTTCCATACCTACCGCTCTTCGCTCGGTCGGAACCTGACGATTTCGCCGGCCAAATTCGCGTCGCTCGAGACCGTGCTCGATCGCATGGTGCAGGCAGACGGGAAGAGGGCCGTCCTTGTCGGATGGAGCCTTGGCGGTTTCTACGCACGCGTGCTTGCGCAGAGCCATCCTTCAAAAGTGAAACTGGTGGCGACGCTTGGCACACCGTTCTCGGGTGATCGAAGGGCAAACAATGCGTGGCGCCTCTACGAGATGATCGCCGATCACGGCGTGGATTCTTCGCCGCTGCCCGACGATCCTGCGGTCAAGCCCGAGGCATATACCATCGCGTTCTGGTCTCCGGTCGACGGCATTGTCGCTCCCGCGAGCGCACGAGGCGTAGAAACGGAACGTGATGAGGCGGTCGAACTGCCATTTCGCCATTTCGAACTCGGCTGTTCGAGGCGGTCGGTCAGGAAGATCGTCGAGACCTTGGGCGACCGGCTGTCCGCAATCGATAGCGCCTAGCGCCAGAGCTGCATCGAGCGGATTGCTTCGGGCATCTTGTCGTCGGCGTCGGGACGCGAAATCGTGCGTTCGACCATGCGCCATTTCCGCCTGACCTTGCCCTTCTGCCAGAGGTCCATGAGCCAGGTGTCTCCCGACCATTCATGGTCACCCATGGTCGCATCGAGCGTCATGCGCGTGGCGAAGACGGCGACATTTCCGTGGCGGCGCACATAGACCTCGTCGAAGCGATAGCCATTGCAGCGGAAGCGCGTGGTCGAAGCTTCCAGCCAGCTTGCGCGGTCGAGGATGGCGGGGCTCTTGGAGCCCAGCAGGAAGATGAAATCGCGGGTGGCAAGCGCCTTCATCTGGTTGCGGTCACGCTGGACCCAGCTGCGCATCCAGAGATGCTCGAGCGCTTCGATCTGGGAAGTGAATTCATCCATGGTGGGCATCGCTTACAGCATGCGCCGGCACGGGCAAGGGCTGTCAGTCCAGCCCGCTCAAAACCTGGTCGGGCGGGCGATGACCATCGGCCCACATGCGGATATTGGCGATGACCTTCATGCCCGATTCCTCGCGTCCTTCACGCGTGGCACTGCCGATATGCGGCAGGGTCATGACATTCGGGTGGCCGATCAGGCGGCGGTCGACATTGGGCTCGTCCGGATAGACGTCGAGGCCAGCGCCGGCCAGATGGCCGCTTTCGAGGGCGGCGATCAAGGCTTCCTGGTCGATCAGATCGCCGCGCGCCGTGTTGATGATGCTCGAGCCCTCTTTCATCAGTTCGATGCGCCGCTGGTCGATAATCCTGCGCGTGTCCGGGCTCGAAGGGCAGTGCAGCGTCAGGATATCCGCCTGGGCCACCAGATCGTCGAGATTGTCGACATAGGTCGCCCCGAACATGCGCTCGATCGCCACCGGCAGCGGTTTGCGGTTGTGATAGAGGATTTCGAGCCCGAAAGCGCGCGCACGGTGCGCCACTGCCTGGCCGATCCGGCCCATGCCGACGATGCCGAGAACCTTCCCGCCGAGCTTGCGGCCTAGCATGGCCGTTGGTGCCCAGCCGGTCCATTCACCGCTCCGGATAAGTTCCACGCCCTCGCGCACTCGGCGGGGAACACCGATAATGCCGGCCATGGTGATGTCGGCCGTATCGTCGGTGAAGACGCCCGGCGTATTGGTGACGATAATCTTTTGGCTTGCCGCGGCCTTGAGGTCGATATGCTCTGTGCCTGCGCCGAAGTTGGCGATTAGGCCCAGATCCTTGCCAGCCGCCTCGATCAGCTCTGCATCGATGGTGTCGGTCACGGTCGGCACCAGCACGTCGCAATCCTGGATCGCTTCCACCAGCTGGTCACGCGTGAGTGGCATATCGCTGGCGTTCAGGGTGACATCGTATAATTCGCCCATGCGATCTTCCACGGCCGGTCCAAGGCGGCGGGTGACCACGACGCGTGGTTTGCGATCGAGGCGCCTGTTAGGCACTGCTGAGGCGTTGTTTGTCGTTTCCATGCAATCACTCGCGCTACGCTTTTCGCATTGGACGGGTCAAGCGATGCTTGATGGGGATTCGCGTCGGCATTAGGGTGAGGGGATAATGTTGCTTCGTTTAGGTCTTGTAATCGCAGCGTTTCTCGCTGCCGCCGTTCCTGCCCAGGCGCAGGACCGGGAGGTGCCTTATTGGGCGACGATCCGATATGACGAGACGAACATGCGCGTCGGACCGAGCCAGGAATACAAGATCGACTGGGTCTACCGGCGCAAGGGTCTTCCGGTGAAGGTCATCCGCGTCATGGAAGGCTGGCGGCTAATCCAGGAGCCCGACGGTACGCAGGGCTGGGTGGCGCAGCGCCAGCTTAATCCGGCCCGGGGCGCGATCGTCATCGGTGACGGCGAGACTGCCTTGCGCGCGGAACCTGAGGCGGCTGCCGCAATCAAATGGCGGCTCGAGCCAGGTGTCGTCGGCGAGCTTGGAGATTGCGATTCGACCTGGTGCGAATTCAGCGTGGGCAATCGCGGTGGCTGGGTCCTGCGAAACCGCTTGTGGGGCGCGGGCGAACCCTGACGAAAAAAAAGGCGACCTCACGGCCGCCCTTTTCCTGATTCCGATTTGAAAGCTGGTCAGTCTTCGATCTTGCGGACCGTGGTGGTCACGCTGCCATCGGTTGTCGAGGCCGAGAAAGTGCCATCGGCGCTCTGTACGCCGCCGGTCCAGCAGGTCTCGCCTTCGGCGCCTTCGGGATCGTAGCAAAGCTGTTCACCGTTCTGGCGCCAGGTGCCACGTTCGGTTTCATTGCCTTCGAGATCGGTGTCGACATAGGTGCCGTCGGCATTGACACGCTGACGCGTGACCGAGCCGTCTTCCTTCGTGACTTCATAGGTGCCCGCCATCTGATCGGCGGAAGCCGTATCCGTCACGGCTACATCGGTTTCGATTGTCTCGGTTGCCTCGTCGGCATCGTTCGACCCGCAAGCAGCGAGAGCGCCGCAAGCGGCAAGGATCAGGAATTTCTTCATTTTTGTCTCCCTTCGCCGCACCAACGCAATGAGGGCGGCGAAGGGTCCTGAGAAAATTAGACGAGTTCGACTGCGACCGCGGTCGCTTCGCCACCGCCGATGCACAGCGAAGCCACGCCGCGCTTCTTGCCCTGCGCCTTGAGCGCGCCAAGGAGCGTCACGATGATACGCGTTCCGCTCGCACCGATGGGGTGACCCAGCGCGGTGCCGCCGCCGTTCACATTGATCTTCTCGTGCGGGATGCCGATGTCGCGCATGGCGAACATGGCGACGCAAGCGAAGGCTTCGTTCACTTCCCACAGGTCGACGTCGTCAGCCGACCAACCGGCCTTTTCGAGGACCTTGTTGATCGCGCCGACCGGAGCGACGGTGAACTCGCTCGGCTCCTGCGCGTGCGCGGCCATGGCGACGATTCTGGCGACCGGCTCCTGGCCGTTTTCCTTCGCGACGCTCTCGCGCGTCAGGACAACGGCAGCAGCGCCATCCGAGATCGACGAGGAGGTCGCTGCGGTGATGGTGCCGTCCTTGGCGAATGCCGGGCGCAGCTGCGGGATCTTGTCCGGATTTCCGCGGCCCGGTGCCTCGTCCGTGTCGACGGTAACATCGCCCTTGCGGGTGGAGAAGGTGACGGCGGCAACTTCGTCGGCGAATGCACCGCTTTCGATCGCGGCATTGGCGCGGCGCAGCGACTCGATGGAGTAATCGTCCATCTGCTCGCGCGTGAGCTGGTATTCGTTCGCCGTGTCCTGCGCGAAAGTGCCCATTGCGCGGCCTTCCTCATAGGCGTCCTCCAGCCCGTCGAGGAACATGTGGTCATAGGCCGTGTCATGGCCGATGCGCGCGCCGCTGCGGTGCTTCTTGAGCAGGTAAGGCGCGTTGGTCATGCTCTCCATGCCGCCTGCAACGACATAGTCGATGGTGCCGCTGGCGAGCGCTTCGGCGCCCATGATGACCGTCTGCATGCCGCTGCCGCAGACCTTGTTGACCGTGGTCGCCTGGACCGACTTGGGCAGGCCTGCCTTGATCGAGGCCTGGCGGGCAGGGGCCTGGCCGAGGCCGGCCGGCAGGACGCAGCCCATGTAGGTGCGATCGAACTTGTCGACCGGCACGCCCGAACGCTCGACCGCTGCTTTGACGGCCGTCGCGCCAAGGTCCGTCGCGGAAACATCGGCGAGGGCACCCTGCATGCTGCCCATCGGAGTACGGGCGTAGGACAGGATTACGACGGGGTCGGTTGCGCTGAACTGAGACATGCTTGTGCTGGTCCTTGTTGTCTGGAATATCTCCCGCCCAGATAGGCCCTGCACTGCTGCAGCGCAACAAAGACGAATTGGAGAGTGGGCAATGGCAGATAACAAGACCATCGAAATGCAGGATGTGCTCCGCAAGCAGCGTTCCGCTCACACCCAGATGCGTCCCGAGCCGATGGACTTGCGCAAGGATCGCATCAAGCGGGCGATGCGCCTGCTGACCGAACACAGCGAGGACTTGTGCAAGGTCATGAGCGCCGACTTCGGCAACCGGTCGCCGCACCAGTCGATGATCACCGATATCGCGGGAACGGTGAATTTCGGGAAATACTGCCTGAAGAAGATGGATGGCTGGTCCAAGCCGAGCAAGCGGAGCGTCCAGTTCCCGCTCGGCCTGCTGGGGGCCAAGGCAGAGGTGCGTTACGAGCCCAAGGGCGTGGTCGGCATTCTCAGCCCGTGGAATTTCCCCGTGAACCTCACCTTCGGCCCGCTCATGCAGATTTTCGCCGCCGGTAATCGCGCGATGATCAAGCCGAGCGAATTCACGGAGAAAACCAGCCTCCTGATGGAGGAACTGGTGGAGGAATATTTCACTCCCGACGAATGCGCCGTCTTCACCGGCGGTCCGGAAGTTGCTGCGGCATTCTCCGAGCTGCCTTTCGACCACCTCGTCTTCACCGGCTCCACGGCGACTGGCCGCAAGGTCATGGAAGCTGCATCGAAGAACCTCGTGCCCGTCACGCTCGAACTCGGCGGCAAGAGCCCTGTGTTCATGGGCGAGAGCGCCGACTTCGCCAAGGCAGGCGAACGGGTCGCGCTCGGCAAGATGATGAATGCGGGGCAGATCTGCCTTGCGCCCGATTATCTCTATGTGCCTGAAAGCAAGCAGGACGAGGCGATCCACGGTGTCTGGCAGGGCACTGCAAATATGTATCCCACGATGCTCGAGAACGAGGATTACGCCAGCCTCGTCAGCGATCGCCACTTCGACCGTCTCCAGGACATGGTGGCTGATGCGCGCGACAAGGGCGCCGAGGTGATCGAGGTCAATCCCGGCAACGAAGACTTTGGGTCCAGCAACGCGCGCAAGATGCCGCTCACGATCCTCAAGGGCGTGACCGACGACATGAAGGCAATGCAGGAAGAGATCTTCGGGCCTGTCCTGCCGGTTAAGACTTACAGCCGCATCGAAGAGGCGATCGACTATGTGAACGAGAACGACCGCCCGCTCGGCCTCTATTACTTCGGCGAGGACAGCGACGAGCGTAAGCAGGTTCTGAGCAAGACCATCAGCGGCGGCGTCACGGTGAACGACGTAATCTTCCACGTATCGATGGAAGACTTGCCGTTCGGCGGCGTGGGTCCGAGCGGCATGGGCAGCTATCACGGTGTCGAAGGCTTCCGCGAGTTCAGCCACGCGCGCAGCGTCTATACCCAGCCCAAGATCGACGTTGCCAAGCTGGGTGGCTTCAAGCCTCCCTATGGCGCCGCGACCGAGAAAGCCGTCAAAACGATGATGAAGTGATGCGGGCTTCGCTCGCCGCGCTTGCGTTCTCGCTCGTCGTGAGCGGGTGCGCGGTGGACGATGGCGAAATCGCATCCGTTTCAGAACCGGCACATACGGGAGCAGATTGGCGACCGGTCGATGCCGAGACCGGCAAGATTGGAGACATTGCTGGCCTGACAGCTTTGTCCGAGGCTTTCCCGGATAGCAGCAGTGTGAAGCTGCGCCTGCTCAACGCCCAGCTGCAGGCGGGCGAGGGCGGTGCGATGATCGAAACGCTCGTGTGGCTCAACGAGCGCGGCTATGTGTTCAGCGAAGTTGCGCGGGTGCAAATTCCCAAGCTGATCGGCGAGGAACTGGCCGAGGATGCGGCGGCGTTGCTTCTTTCTCCGCCCGAGCCCGTCGAGAACAGCGAAGTCGCCTGGACCGTGCCCGCCGAGGCCGGCCTTGTCGAAAGCGTGCTGGTCGATGTCGAGGAGTGGCGGGTCGCCGTCACCTCGATCGCCACGCGTTCGCTCTGGGGGATCATGCCTGATGGTTCGTGGACCCAGGTCGAACTCGATGGCGCGGATAATCTGACCGGCATCGTCTATGATCGGGCAACGGGCGATATCTGGGTCGCTTCCGGAAATGTCGATCAGTCAGATGACGAGGAAGAATACTTCTCGGGCTTGATGTCAGGGCTCAAGGGTCCGCAAGGGCCACGGGTAGAGGCACCGGACAATGTCGTCCTGTCCGATCTCCATCGCGCAGAGGACGGGACGCTGTATGCCAGCGATCCGCTCAACGGCGGGGTCTATTTCCTCGGCCCCGAACGCGATGCCATCGAGGCGTTGCTTGAGCCGGGGACCCTTCGCTCTCCGCAAGGCCTTGTAACCAGCGAAGACGGCAAGCGGCTTTACGTCAGCGATTATCGCTACGGGATCGCGATCATCGAACTCGCAAAGCGCCAGGTTTCACGCCTGCGCGCCGATATTGCCGTAATCCTCGACGGCACCGACGCGCTTTTCCGGCGTGGCAACTCGTTGATCGCCATCCAGAACGGCACCAGCCCGATGCGGATTTCGCAATTCGATCTGTCCGATGACGGGACGAGGGTAGTCGGCCATCGCATCCTGGAGATGGCGCATGGTGAATGGACCGAGCCACTCGGCGGCTATCTTGGTGAAAGCGCGCTATACTATGTCGGCAATGGCCAGTGGGACAAATATGTCGCCGGAGTTCTCGGCGAGGGGAAGGAGCCTGTTCCTACGCAGATCAGGCGGCTCCCCCTCGCGGATTAGAGAGCCTTACTCGGGGTCCTTGCTGAACGCGAAGTCGCCGAACGCGACCATGATCGTGTCCCAATAGGCAAGATTGTCGAGGAACAGTTCGCGCGACATGCCGCCCGCTTCGAGGTCAAGATCCATCTCGATGATCGGATCGCCTTCATCGTCGAGATAGACGCGGCCGAAGCGGTTTTCGGCGGCGTAGGTATTCATTTCTTCCAGCGTCGGCTTGTTGGTCGGAACGAATGCCACATAGAACTGGATCGACTTGCAGTTGTTGCCTGCATCATCGCAGCCGAAGGGCAGGATGATGTAGGTGTATCCCGACATCGCGCTTTCGATCCAGCGCTGGCCGTCGCCTTCGTCGATCTTCGCCTTGTATCCTTCGTCCTGCAGGACATCGGCGATCTGGTCGAGGTCGGCGGTGATGTTCTGTGCAGCTACGGGAGCTGCGGACAGAAAGGCGGCGGCGCCAACAAAGCCCATGATGGCATTCTTCAGCATGGTATTGATAATCCCCCTGGAACGATTTCCGAAGGTTCTTGCTGGCAAGGTGTTAAAGCAAGTTCAACCTGTATTGAAAAATTCGCGGGAAATCGGCGCGTCCTTGCCCTTGCACCTGTCACGCTACGGGCCTAGAGGCGGGCCGCGAACCTTACCCAGACGGAATCATACGTGGTCGACCTCGAACAATATCTTCCGATCCTGATCTTCCTGTTCATTGCTGCAGGTCTTTCGGCGCTCTTCGTGTTCCTGCCGATGGGCGTATCGCGGCTGACCGGTGCGCATGCACCCGATGCAGAGAAGCTCAGCGAGTACGAATGCGGCTTCCCTGCATTCGACGACTCCCGCAGCCAGTTCGACGTGCGCTTTTACCTTGTCGCGATTTCGTTTCTCCTTTTCGACCTCGAAGCCTCCTTCCTCTTCCCGTGGGCAGTCAGTCTCGATGTGACCGGATGGGCCGGATGGATCTCCATGGTGATCTTCCTCGGCATCCTGGCCATCGGCCTTGCCTACGAATGGAAGATGGGCGCGCTGGAGTGGGATTGATATGAGCCAGCAGATGACTTCCTCCCCCCATGGCCGTGATGCGCTGATCCAGCCGACCGCGCAGGCCGGCGACGTGCGTCAGCCCGACCAGGACTATTTCAACGCTCTCCAGACGGAAGTGAACGACAAGGGCTTCCTTGTCACTTCGACCGAGGACCTGTTCCAGTGGGCCCGCACGGGTTCGCTGTGGTGGATGACCTTCGGCCTCGCATGCTGCGCGGTGGAGATGATCCACGTCAACATGCCGCGCTACGATATGGAGCGTTTCGGTGTCGCTCCGCGCGCTTCTCCGCGCCAGTCGGACGTGATGATCGTTGCCGGTACGCTGTGCAACAAGATGGCCCCGGCGCTGCGCAAGGTCTACGACCAGATGTCGGAGCCGAAATACGTCATCTCGATGGGCAGCTGCGCCAATGGCGGCGGCTACTACCATTACAGCTACAGCGTCGTTCGCGGTTGCGACCGCATCGTACCGGTCGACATCTACGTGCCGGGGTGCCCGCCGACAGCCGAAGCGCTGCTTTACGGCGTGATGCAGCTGCAGCGTAAGATCCGCCGTTCGGGCACGATCGAGAGGTAAGGGCGAAGACATGGCAACGCTTCATTCCGCACCCCGCTTCACGCTGATCGAAGGGCTCAAGGGCAGCGTCTCGTCTGCCCTCGGTGATCACCTTGTCGAAGCGCACGAGGAACATGGCGAACTGCTGTTCACCGTGCACCGTGCCAGCATCGAGGATGCGCTGCGCATCCTGCGTGACGATTTCGACTACCAGCAGATGATGGAAATCGCAGGGGTCGACTACCCGAGCCGCGCAGAGCGTTTCGAAGTCGTCTACATGCTGCTGTCGGTCACCAAGAACAGCCGTATCATGGTGAAATGCTCCGCGTCGGAAGATACGCCGGTGCCGACCGTCACGACCCTGTGGCCCAATGCAGGCTGGCTCGAGCGCGAAGTGTTCGACATGTACGGCGTGCTGTTCGATGGCAATCCGGACCTGCGCCGCATCCTTACCGACTACGGTTTTGAAGGGCATCCCTTCCGCAAGGACTTCCCGCTCACCGGCTATGTCGAGCTGCGCTATTCGGAAGACCAGAAGCGCGTTGTCTACGAGCCGGTCGAACTTGCACAGGACCTGCGCCAGTTCGACTTCATGAGCCCGTGGGAAGGTGCCGATTACGTGCTTCCGGGTGACGAGAAGGCGGATATGCCGCCGATCGACGAGCCCAAGACCACCGAGAAGACCTCGGACACGGGTGCCGGCGCCAAGACCGACAAGCATGCGGCCGAAAAGGTGAGCAAGGCGGCTCCGGCGGAAAAGGACGCGGATGTCGATGCACCCGCACCCGAGCCGACCGAAGACCAGCCCAAGCGCGCCAAGCGCAAGGGCAAGACCACCGATACGGCCAAGGCTACCGAACCGAAGAAGGGTGACGAATGATCCGCGCCGCCGTCCTTTCTTTCTCGCTGATCGCGCTTGCTGCGTGTTCGGGCGAACCTGCGCAGCAGGAAAGCGCTGACGATTTTGCCAACCGTATCGGCGGGCAGGGCGGTCAGGCAGCTCCGGGCGCGCTCGATCCGGCTCAGCCCGATCCCAACGCGCCGAGCGTCGCTGTCGCGGTTCCGCCCCAGAATGCCGACCTGACCCAGCTCCAGAAGCTTGGCGATATCGGCGGCGTGAACCTCGGCCCGCGCGAAGGAAGCTGTACCTTCATGGCCGATGGCAACGAGCTGATCATGGCCGCAGGCATGAAAGAGCCTACCGTTCCCGGCAAGGCAGTGGTTCGTCTGGGCGGTAGCCTGGTGGTTGCCGATGCGGGTCCTGGCGGCCTCGCATCGATCAAGTCGGGCACGACCTTTACCGGTGAAGGATTCACCGTCCAGGTCGCTCCTGCAGCTGGCGAGGCCCAGAGCCGCGCCGCCAATGTCGTCGTCAGCCAGGCAGGCGGCAATTCGCAAAACTATTCCGGCAATTGGATCTGCGCATGAGTACGGGTCTTCAAATCGAAGAATCGCCGACTACCGGCGATGAAACGATCACCAATTACACGATCAACTTCGGGCCCCAGCACCCTGCTGCGCACGGCGTGCTGCGCATGGTCATGGAGCTCGACGGCGAGATCATCGAGCGTATCGATCCGCATGTCGGACTGCTGCACCGCGGCACCGAGAAGCTGATCGAGCACAAGACCTACTTGCAGGCGCTGCCGTATTTCGACCGCCTCGACTACTGTTCGCCGCTGGCGCAGGAATACAGCTACATCCTCGCGATCGAGAAGCTGCTCAATGTCGAAGTGCCCGAGCGCGGCCAGTACCTGCGCGTGCTGTTTGCCGAGCTGACCCGCATCTGCAACCACATGCTCAATATCGGCGCGCACGTCATGGACGTTGGCGCGATGACGCCGAACTTGTGGGTGTTCGAGCTGCGCGAAGACTGCATGAACTTCTTCGAGCGCATGAGCGGGGCGCGTATGCACCACGCATGGCTGCGTCCGGGCGGCGTTCACCAGGACGTGCCCGAAAAACTGCTGGTCGACATCGGCGAGTGGATCGATACGCGCCTGCCCGAACTGTTCGGCGATGCGATGAGTCTCGTGCTCGACAACCGCATTTTCAAGCAGCGCAACGTCGATATCGCGGTCGTTTCCAAGGAAGACGCGCTGGCGTGGGGCTTCTCCGGCCCGATGATCCGCGCTGCCGGTATCCCGTGGGACCTGCGCAAGTCGCAGCCCTACGACGTCTACGACCGGATGGAGTTCGACATTCCCGTCGGTACCAATTCGGACTGCTACGATCGCTTCGTGGTGCGCGTGAAGGAAGTTTATGAGAGCGCGAAGATCATCAAGCAGTGCCTTCGTGATATGCCGACCGGCCCGGTCGCAAGCACCGATCGCAAGGTCTCGCCGCCCAAGCGCGCCGAGATGAAGCAGTCGATGGAAGCGCTGATCCACCACTTCAAGCTCTACACCGAGGGCTTCCACGTGCCCGCCGGCGAAGTATACGTCGCCACCGAAAGCCCCAAGGGCGAATTCGGCGTCTACCTCGTCAGTGATGGGTCGAACAAACCCTATCGCTGCAAGATCCGCCCGACGGCCTTCAGCCACCTTCAAGCTATGGATTTCATGAGCAAAGGCCACATGCTGCCCGATGCCACCGCCATCCTCGGCGCTATCGACGTCGTGTTCGGGGAGTGTGACCGCTAATGGCTGACCGTAATCCCGCACCCGATACTCCCGAGCTGCGCGAGCGCTGGGGGGCTTTCGAGTTTACCGAAAGCTACCGCGAGCGCGCGGACAAGGCGATTGCGCGCTATCCCGAGGGGCGTCAGCGCTCTGCCGTGATGCCTCTGCTCGACCTTGCCCAGCGCCAGGTCGGCGAGGAAACCGATACGCAGGGCTGGCTGCCGCTGCCGGTGATCGAATATGTCGCCGACTATCTCGACATGCCGGTCATCCGCGTGCTCGAAGTCGCCAGCTTCTACTTCATGTACAATATGAAGCCGGTGGGTAAGTACCACGTGCAGGTCTGCGGCACGACGCCCTGCATGCTGCGTGGCTCGGACGGCCTGTTCGAAACTTGCAAGAAGCGCGGCATGAAGAAGGGTCACGTGTCGGAAGACGGCCTGTGGACCCTCACCGAAGTCGAATGCATGGGCAATTGCGCCACCGCGCCGATGGTCCAGATCAACGACGACAATTACGAAGACCTCACGCCCGAGCGGCTCGACACCATCCTCGATGCTCTGGCCAAGGGTGAGCAGCCCAAGGCTGGAACGCAGGAGCCCGGTCGTCACACAAGTGAGCCTGCGAACGCGCTGAGTTCGCTCGAGAAAATGACCGAGGAAAACCACGATTATCGGGGTGAATGGTAATGGGTTACGACTGGCTCACCATCATCCTTGCGCTGATCGCTGTCGTGATCGCGTGGAAGGTATTCAAGGGCATCGTCAAGACGATCGCCTTGGTGGTGATTCTGGTCGCGGCTGCACTTTTCGTGTTCGGGGGGCTTGGATGATCCACTCGCCGAAAGTCCGCATGGCTGCGCGCCTGACGCTTGCAGTGGCAAGCGTTTTGGTCATCGCTGGCGGAATTCTGATTTACCAGGGTACGGCGCAACTCGGCGACGGGTTCATGATCGTCGGGCTGGTTATGTTTTGCATCGGGGCAGGCGTTCTCGCCGCTACCCCCACCGGAGATAAAGATGCTCGCTGACAAGGATCGCATCTTCACCAACCTGTATGGCTTCCAGGACTGGGGCCTGAAGGCAGCGCAAGGGCGCGGCGACTGGGACGATACCAAGTCGCTGATCGCCCGCGGCCACGAGAATATCATCGAGGAAGTAAAGGCCTCGGGCCTTCGCGGGCGCGGTGGTGCGGGCTTCCCGACGGGCCTGAAATGGTCGTTCATGCCGAAGGAATCGAAGGACGGTCGTCCCAGCTTCCTCGTCATCAACGCCGACGAATCCGAGCCCGGTTCGTGCAAGGACCGCGAGATCATCCGCCACGATCCGCACAAGCTGATCGAAGGCGCGCTGGTTGCCGGTTACGCCATGCGGGCAAGGGCGGCCTACATCTACATTCGCGGCGAATATATCCGCGAAGCCGAAACGCTGCAGGCCGCCATCGACGAGGCCTATGACGCTGGCCTGATCGGCAAGAACGCCTCGAAGTCGGGCTATGATTTCGACGTCTTCCTGCACCGCGGCGCGGGCGCATACATCTGCGGCGAAGAAACCGCGATGATCGAGAGCCTCGAAGGCAAGAAGGGCCAGCCCCGCCTCAAGCCGCCGTTCCCGGCAGGCGCGGGCCTCTATGGCTGCCCGACCACAGTTAACAACGTGGAATCGATCGCCGTCGTCCCGACCATCCTGCGGCGCGGCGCATCGTGGTTCGCAAGCTTCGGCCGCGAGAACAACAAGGGCACCAAGCTCTTCCAGATCAGCGGCCATGTGAACAAGCCTTGCGTGGTCGAAGAAGCCCTCAGTATCCCGTTCAGCGAGCTCATCGAAAAACACTGCGGCGGCATTATCGGCGGAAAGGACAACCTCCTCGCCGTCATCCCGGGTGGTTCGTCGGTCCCGCTCGTTCCGGCAGAGCAGATCTGGGACGCTCCGATGGATTTCGATGGTCTCAAGGACCTCGGCTCGGGCCTCGGCACGGCAGGTGTCATCGTGATGGACAAGTCGACCGACATCGTCCGCGCGATTTCGCGCCTCAGCTATTTCTACAAGCACGAGAGCTGCGGCCAGTGCACCCCCTGCCGCGAAGGCACGGGCTGGATGTGGCGCATGATGGAACGCCTGCGCACCGGCGATGCTGCAATCGAGGAAATCGACATGCTGCAGCAGGTCACCAAGCAGGTCGAAGGCCACACCATCTGCGCGCTGGGCGATGCAGCAGCGTGGCCGATCCAGGGTCTCATCCGCCACTTCCGCCCCGAGCTTGAGCGCCGGATCGAAGAGCACAATGCCAAGTTCGCGGAGGCCGCCGAATGAAGCGCCTCGTAGCCTCGATTGCGTTGGCGGCAGTTGCAGCGACGTCTGCGACGGCACAGACACGTTCGCGCGAAAACGAGACCGATGTCTCGAAACAGCGCGCGGCGGTCGAGGCATGGACTGCATGCATCGCGAACGAACGTACCGACGAAGTGCGCGAAGTTCTCGCACTCGACTTCCGTTCGGATGAGTATCGCAACAAGATGAAGGCGCTGGCGAAGGCCCGCGTGTCTTCGGAGTGCTTCAATGCGATGCCGCGTTCCTACCGCAAGATCGAGCTCGGCGGGCTCCCGTTTGCCGGCGGTCTGGCAGAGCAGGTCATCGAAATGGATGACGAACCGCTGCTGCAGCGCCTTTCGATGGCGGCACTGGCAGGCGATGTCCCCACCTATTCCCGTACTGACGCCATTGCCCAGTGCATGGCACGCGGTGCACCGCATCTGGTCGCAATCCTCTTCGACACCGAGATCAACTCGGGCGAGGAAATCGAAGCTCTGGCAGAATTGCAGCCGGTTTCGGCCGCATGCACGCGCGGCGCTGCTCTTGAAGCATCGCCGTTCGGTATGCGCTCGATGCTGGCCACTGCCAGTTACAGGCTGCTGGTGGCAGCGAACGAGGAGGGGAAGGAAGTATGATGAGGGTCGCAGCCCTGATATTCGGTTCGATGGCACTGGCGGCGCCGATGGCGACGCCGGCATCGGCACAGTCGCAGGAGCGCACCGAGCGCGGTGACGAGCAGCAAATCGGCACGCGCTTCAAGCGGAAGGCGGAAACGCCCAGCGTGACCGAAACGCGGCTCATGCAGAAGTCGGTCGCGCGCTGCGTGGTTTACCGTAATAAGGACCTGTCGCGCGATCTGCTCGCCAACAGCGACACTATGGGAATCGACTTCTACAAGGTGGAAGATCTTGATGCCGACGGCATGTTCGACGAACTCGACGTGGCCGATTGCCTTGGGCGAGCGGCAAAGTTTCGTACCCTGTCGATCAGGATGACCATACCGCTGCGCACCCTGCGCAACCTTATGGCGGAAGAAGTCTACCTGATGGACCAGGAAGATCCGTTGGCGCTGACGGCTGATGCGCCCGAATATCTCGAGAACCGGTACTATGCGACCGGTCGCCATCCGGGCGCAGTATCCACGGCGAAGCTTTCGGATTGCATTGTCAGGCATGGCACGGCGAGCGCGGACGCGCTGCTCCGCAGCCGCCCCGGTTCAGACGACGAAAATGAAGCGATCGATGCGCTTTCCCCCGCGCTTGTGAAATGTGCGGGTGAAGGCATCGCCGACGCAGAAATCTCTACCTCCATGGTGCGCACAGTCGTTGCAGACGGCTTGTGGGCGCGCATGCATTACGGCCCGACCGCGCCGGTCGCTGCCGTTGACGAAGAAACGAAGGACGACGATGCCTAAGGTCACAGTAGACGGCCAGGAACTCGAAGTACCTGAGGGCGCAACCGTCCTCCAGGCCTGCGAGCTCGCGGGTAAGGAGATCCCGCGCTTCTGTTATCATGAGCGGCTGTCGATCGCCGGCAACTGCCGCATGTGCCTCGTCGAGGTGAAGCCCGGGCCGCCCAAGCCGCAGGCAAGCTGCGCGCTTCCGGCTACCGAAGGCCAGGAAATCCGCACCGACAGCGAAATGGTGAAGACCGCGCGCGAAGGCGTGATGGAATTCCTGCTGATCAACCACCCGCTCGATTGCCCGATCTGCGACCAGGGCGGCGAATGCGACCTGCAAGACCAGTCGGTCGCCTACGGCCGCGGTGCGACGCGTTACGAGGAAAACAAGCGCGCCGTCACCGAAAAATACATGGGCCCGCTGATCAAGACGGTCATGACCCGCTGCATCCACTGCACCCGCTGCGTGCGCTTCAGCGAGGAAATCGCGGGCGTGGACGAAATCGGCGCGGTCGGCCGCGGCGAGGACATGCAGATCACGACCTATCTCGAGCAGGCGGCCGAACACGAGCTGTCGGCCAATGTGATCGACCTCTGCCCGGTCGGTGCGCTCACCTCGCGCCCCTATGCTTTCGAGGCGCGTCCTTGGGAGCTCAAGAAGACGCTCAGCATCGACGTGTCGGACGCCGTCGGCGCGAACATTCGCCTCGACAGCCGTGGCCGTGAAGTCATGCGTGCGCTTCCGCGCGTCAATGATGCGGTGAACGAGGAATGGTTGTCCGACAAGGGCCGCTACATGGTCGACGGCCTGTCCAAGCGCCGTCTCGACAAGGTCTTTATGCGCAAGCGCGGCAAGCTTCAGGCTGCCAGCTGGGACGAGGCGTTCAAGGCGATCGCCAAGGCCAAGCCGGGCAAGTCGATTGCTGCCATCGCCGGTGACATGGTCGATTGCGAGACGATGTTCGCGGCCAAGGCGCTGCTCAAGGCCTGCGGTTCGAACCTGATCGAAGGCCGCCAGACCGGCATGGACTACGACGTTTCGAACCTTGCGGCAGTCAACTTCAACTCGACTTTCGAAGGCCTGGAGCAGGCTGGCGCGATCCTGATCGTGGGCAGCCACATCCGCTGGGAAGCCCCGTTGGTGAACGTGCGCATCCGCAAGGCGGTCAAGCGCGGCGCCAAAGTTTTTGTCGTCGGACCCGAGTGGGATACGACCTATCCCGCCACCTTCCTCGGCAATGACTTGTCTGTTCTCAACGACTTGCCGGGTGATGTCGCAGAGGCGTTCAAGGCTGCCGAGCGCGGCGCCGTGATCGTCGGCGGCGGTGCCCTCAAGGGTGCTCATGCCAAGGCGCTGGCGCTTGCGAGCGATTGGGGCGCGGACTTCAACGTGCTGCACTTCTCCGCCGCGCGAATGGGCGGCCTGATGCTCGGCTTCGCGCAAAAGGGCGGCATGGCGGATATCGTCGCTGCCAAGCCCAAGGTCGTCTTCAGCCTCGGCGCGGACGAAATGGATTTCGAACCCTTCGCCGATGCGCTGAAGGTCTACATCGGCCACCACGGCGACCGCGGTGCGCATGCGGCGGATATCATCCTGCCGGGTGCAAGCTATGCGGAAAAGGATGGGACCTACGTCAACACTGAAGGCCGCGTGCAGTTTGCCGAGAAGGCCGTCTTCGCTCCGGGCGACGCCCGCGAAGACTGGACCATCCTGCGTGCTCTTGCCGATGTGCTGAAGGTCGAAGTCGGTTTCGACAGCTTTGCCGAACTCCAGTCGGCCATGATTGCCGAAGTACCGGCGCTGGGCGAAGAAGGGCTGGCCGATTACGGCGCGCTGCCCAAACCCGATGCCAAAGCGAAGGCCGAGGGCACGATGAACGCCTATCCCATCAAGGATTTCTACCTGACCAATCCGATCGCCCGCGCGAGCGAGGTGATGCAGCGTTGCTCGAGCGAACTGCTCCACGGCGGTGAACTGGCGGAGGCCGCGGAATGACCGAATTCTTCCAATCCCTCGGCATGAGCTACGAATGGGCCTGGGCCGTCGCCACGCTGGCGGGCATCCTGCTCATCGCACTGCCGCTGATGCTGGCAGTGGCCATGATCATCTATGTCGACCGCAAGGTCTGGGCGGCGATCAACCTCCGCCGTGGTCCGAACGTGGTCGGGCCTTTCGGCCTGCTGCAGTCGTTCGCCGACGGTCTGAAGGTCTTCCTGCAGGAAACCATCATCCCGAGCGCTGCCAACAAGGGCATCTTCATCCTCGCGCCGATCGTGACGTTCACCGTCGCACTGGCCGCCTGGGCGGTGATCCCCTTCGATGCAGGCGTCGTGCTGGCGGACATCAATGTCGGCCTGCTCTACATCCTCGCGATCAGTTCGCTGTCGGTCTATGGCGTGATCATGGCGGGCTGGGCTTCGAATTCGAAGTATCCCTTCTTCTCGGCCATGCGCGCATCGGCACAGATGATCAGCTATGAAGTCTCGATCGGCTTCATCCTCGTCTGCGTCGTGCTTTACGCCGGCACCTTCAATCTCAGCGACATCGTGATGGCGCAGAAGGGCCACGGCCTCGGCATCGTCAACGGCTATGTCTTCAACCTGCTGCTCTTCCCGATGTGGGTGATGTTCTTCATCTCCTGCCTTGCCGAAACGCAGCGCGTTCCTTTCGACCTTACCGAGGCGGAGAGCGAGCTCGTCGCCGGTTACCAGACCGAATACAGCTCGATGAGCTTCGCGCTCTTTTGGCTGGGTGAGTATGCAAACATCCTGCTGATGTGCATGCTCAACGCGATCCTGTTCTTCGGTGGCTGGCTGCCCCCGATCGATTGGGCGCCGCTGTATTACGTGCCGGGTATCATCTGGCTGCTGCTGAAGACATTCTTCTTCTTCTTCATGTTCAGCTGGGTCATGGCCACCGTTCCGCGTTATCGCTACGACCAGCTGATGCGCCTGGGCTGGAAGGTCTTCCTGCCGATCAGCCTCATCTTCGTTGTCCTCATTTCCGGTTACCTCATGGCAACCGGCCACTACGGAGCCGCCGCATGAGCGTCGCTCACTACATCAAATCGTTCACCCTGTGGGAGTTCGTGAAGGCGCACGCCCTCACGCTGAAGTACTTCTTCAAGCCCAAGGTGACGATCAACTACCCGTTCGAGAAGAACCCGCTCAGCCCGCGCTTCCGCGGTGAGCATGCGCTGCGCCGCTATCCCAATGGGGAAGAACGCTGCATCGCCTGCAAGCTGTGCGAGGCTGTCTGCCCCGCACAGGCGATCACGATCGAGAGCGAACCGCGCGAGGACGGCAGCCGCCGGACCACGCGTTACGACATCGACATGACGAAGTGCATCTACTGCGGCTTCTGCCAGGAAGCATGCCCGGTGGACGCCATCGTCGAGGGTCCGAACTTCGAATACGCAACCGAAACCCGCGAGGAGCTGCTTTATGACAAGGCCAAGCTGCTCGCGAATGGTGACAAGTGGGAGCGGGCAATCGCCGCGAACCTTGAAGCCGACGCACCCTATCGCTAACCGCGCCGCAACCGAATCCGGGGCATTATGATCCAGACCTTCGCCTTCTATCTCTTCGCGGTGCTCATGATTGCATCGGCCGTGATGGTGATCACGGCGCGCAATCCGGTGCACTCGGTGCTGTGGCTCATTCTCGCGTTTTTCAACGCGGCAGGACTGATGGTGCTTGTTGGCGCCGAGTTCATCGCGATGCTTCTCGTCATCGTCTACGTCGGGGCAGTCGCCGTGCTGTTCCTGTTCGTGGTAATGATGCTCGACATCGACGTTGCCGCCATGCGTGCCGGCTTCATGAAGAACTTCCCGCTGGGCATTGCGATCGCCCTGATCCTGCTGGCCGAACTGGTGCTCGGCATCGGTGCATACCGCGTCGGTGCGATCGAGCTCGGCACGCCCATGGCAAGCGAGGCTCCGGCCATGGTCGAGAACAACACCGCTGCAATCGGCGCGATGCTCTATTCGAAATACGTCTTCCTGTTCGAAATCGCGGGCATCATCCTGCTGGTCGCCATGATCGGCGCGATCGTCCTCACCCACCGTCCTTCCAAGTCGAAGCGCGGGCAGCAGGACATCGGCAAGCAGGTCCGCCGCAATCCGGACGAGGCAACCGTCATGAAACAGCCCGAAGTGGGCAAGGGGGTCGAGCTGTGATCGGCATCGAACACTATATCGTCGTGAGCACGGTGCTATTCGTGCTCGGCGTTCTCGGCATCTTCCTGAACCGCAAGAACATCATCATCATCTTGATGGCCATCGAACTCATCCTGCTCGCGGTGAACATCAACATGGTCGCCTTCAGCGCCTTCCTCGGCGATCTCGTCGGACAGGTCTTCGCGATGTTCATCCTGACCGTTGCGGCGGCAGAGGCGGCCATCGGGCTCGCCATCCTCATGATCTACTTCCGTGGCCGCGGCACCATTGCGGTCGACGATGCCAACCAGATGAAGGGATAAGCACCAGTGCAGACCTCCATCCTCGCCATCGTTTTCCTGCCGCTGCTCGCCAGCATCATTGCAGGCCTCGTCAACAAGAGCGCGCCCAGCGTCTTTGCAAAGTCGATCACGACCGGCGCATTGTTCGTCAGCGCGATCCTCAGCTGGCCGATCTTCCTCGGCTTCGTAACCGGCAGCGCGCAAGCGACCGTCGTTCCGGTTCTCACCTGGGTGCAGTCGGGCGATCTCGCCTTCGACTGGGCGCTGCGTGTCGATACGCTCACCGCCGTCATGCTGGTGGTCATCAACACCGTCTCGGCGCTCGTCCACCTCTATAGCTGGGGCTATATGGAGGAAGACCCGGATCAGCCGCGCTTCTTCGCATATCTCTCGCTCTTCACCTTCGCCATGCTGATGCTGGTGACCGCAGATAACCTCGTGCAGATGTTCTTCGGTTGGGAAGGCGTTGGCCTCGCCAGCTACCTGCTGATCGGTTTCTGGTTCAAGAAGCCGAGCGCGAACGCCGCCGCGATCAAGGCCTTCGTGGTCAACCGCGTGGGCGACCTCGGTTTCATGATGGGTATCTTCGGCACCTTCCTGGTATTCGGCACGGTCTCGATCCCCGAGATCCTCGAAGCCGCCCCCGCCATGAGCGGTGCGACCATCGGCTTCCTCGGCATGCGCGTGCACACGATGGACCTCCTGTGCATCCTGCTGTTCATCGGCGCGATGGGTAAGTCGGCCCAGCTCGGCCTGCACACCTGGCTGCCCGACGCGATGGAAGGCCCGACCCCGGTGTCCGCCCTGATCCACGCCGCTACCATGGTGACCGCAGGCGTATTCATGGTCTGCCGCCTGAGCCCCATGTTCGAGACCGCGCCCGTCGCGCTCGGCCTCGTGACTTTCATCGGTGCCGCCACCTGTATCTTCGCCGCCACCGTCGGCACGACGCAGTGGGACATCAAGCGCGTCATCGCCTATTCGACCTGTTCGCAGCTGGGATACATGTTCTTTGCAGCAGGTGTCGGCGCTTATGGCGCGGCCATGTTCCACCTGTTCACGCACGCCTTCTTCAAGGCGCTGCTGTTCCTCGGTGCAGGCTCGGTCATCCACGCGATGCACCACGAACAGGACATGCGGTATTACGGCGGTCTGCGTAAGAAAATCCCGCTCACCTTCTGGGCGATGATGGCTGGCACGCTAGCGATCACCGGCCTTGGCATCTACGACGTGCATGTCGGTTTCGCCGGTTTCTGGTCGAAGGATGCGATTATCGAGGTCGCATACGCACGCGGCACGGAACTCGGTAATTTCGCCTTCTGGATGGGTGTCGTCGCCGCACTACTGACCAGCTTCTACAGCTGGCGCCTGATGTTCCTCACCTTCTGGGGCAAGCCCCGCTGGATCGAGAGCGAACACATCCAGCATTCGGTCCACAAGACGCCCGAAGAGGCAGGTGAAGACACAACCGGCGGCTATCACCCGCACGAAAGCCCGCTGACCATGCTCATTCCGTTGGGCATCCTGTCCGTGGGCGCGATTCTCGCCGGCCAGGTCTTCGCACCGACTTTCCTCGACGACGCGGCCTTCTGGGCGAATTCGATCTATTACAATCAGGATCTGATCCACGCGATGCATGCGGTGCCGAAGCCGGTGAAGTACGCCGCGTTCATCGTGATGCTAACCGGCCTATTTGTGGCGTGGCTCGCCTACATCAAGGACACCACGATTCCCGGCAAGGCCGCCGAACAGCTCGGCCCGATCTACCGCTTCTTCTACAACAAGTGGTATTTCGACGAGCTCTACCACTATCTCTTCGTGGTCCCCGCCTTCTGGCTGGGCCGCCAGTTCTGGAAACTGGGCGACATCGGCACGATCGATCGCTTCGGCCCCAATGGCGTGGCCTGGCTCGTCGACAAGGGTGCCGTCGGTGCCAAGCGCTTCCAGACCGGATATCTCTATAGCTATGCGTTGGTGATGCTCCTCGGACTTGTCGCCGCCATCACCTGGGTGCTGTTCTGATGGAGTTCCCCATCCTCTCGCTCATGCTCGCCGTGCCGCTCATCGCGGCCATCGCCTGCCTGTTCCTCAGCGCTTCGGCTGCCCGGATGACGGCGTTGTTCGCAACGCTCATCAACCTTGCGCTCGGCGTGCTACTGTGGATCAACTACGATATCGGCGGGGCGCAGTGGCAGTTCACCGAACGGGCCGAACTCTTCGCAGGCTTCAGCTATGCGCTCGGGATCGACGGCATCGCCCTGATGCTGATCATGCTCAGCGTCTTCCTGATGCCGATCTGCATCCTTGCCAGCTGGGATGCGATCACGAAGCGCGTCGGCGAATACATGAGCGCCTTCCTGCTTATGGAAGTGCTGATGATCGGCGTGTTCGCAGCACAGGACCTGTTCCTGTTTTACATCTTCTTCGAAGCAGGCCTCATCCCGATGTACCTGATCATCGGTGTCTGGGGCGGCGATAACCGCATCTACGCCTCGTATAAGTTCTTCCTCTACACGCTGCTCGGTTCGGTCCTGATGCTGATCGCGATGCTGTGGATGGTGAACGAGGCCGGTACCACCGACATCCCGACCCTGATGCAGTACGACTTCCCGGTCGATGCCCAGCTGTGGTTGTGGCTTGCCTTCTTCGCCAGCTTTGCAGTGAAGATGCCGATGTGGCCGGTTCACACCTGGCTGCCCGATGCCCACGTCCAGGCGCCTACCGCCGGTTCGGTCATCCTTGCAGGCGTCCTGTTGAAGCTCGGCGGATACGGTTTCATCCGCTTCAGCCTGCCCATGTTCCCCGAAGCCAGCGCCGATCTCGCGTGGCTGGTGTTCGGCCTCTCGATGGTGGCGGTGATCTACACCTCGCTCGTCGCGCTGGTGCAGGAAGACATGAAGAAACTGATCGCCTACTCCTCGGTTGCCCATATGGCGATCGTGACCGTAGGCCTGTTCGCTTTCAACGTGCAGGGTCTCGAAGGTGCGATGATGGTCATGCTCGGCCACGGCCTCGTCTCGGGCGCGCTGTTCCTGTGCGTCGGCGTGATTTACGACCGCCTGCATACCCGCGAGATCGCAAGCTATGGCGGCCTCAGCATCAACATGCCCAAGTATGCGCTGTTCTTCCTGTTGTTCACCATGGCCTCGATCGGCCTTCCGGGAACCAGCAACTTTATCGGCGAATTCCTTGCGCTGGCCGGCATCTATGAAGTTTCCACCTTCGTGACGCTGGTTTGCACCACGGGCATCATCCTCGGTGCGGCCTACATGCTTTACCTCTATCGCCGGGTGGCGTTCGGTGAGCAGAAGAACGCCGATGCCGCTGCGATGCCCGACCTCAATGCCCGCGAATGGGCCATGCTAGCTCCGATCGCAGCCGCCGTGCTGTGGATGGGCGTCTATCCGGAAAGCTTCCTCGCACCCATGCGCCAAGATATTGCCGCTCTCGAGGCCCGCCTCGCCAGTGTTGCTCCGCATTATGACAGCGAACTTGCCGTAGGCACGCCGCGTGAACACGCGGCGAACCATGTCGAAGCAAGCCACGATGGGGAGGGAGCCCACTAATGGACTACGCAACTTCCCTTCACCTGACGGCGACCGAAGTCGGCCTCTCGGCAATCGCGCTCATCCTTCTGCTGGTAACCGCATGGACGGGCGCCAAGGCGGCTCGCGGTATTACCATCGCGGCAGTCGCGGCTCTGTTCGGCGCGCTGATCTTCACGGTATCTCTTCCCAATAGCGGCGTTCCGGCAGATGCATTCGGTGGCCTCATCCGCGCCGACGGCTTTGCCATGTTTGCGAAGTCGCTGATCTATCTCGCGACGATCGCCTGCCTGATCGTTGCGCCGCGCTACTTCGAAACCCGTGGTGGTTTCCGTGGTGAATATGCGGTCCTGATGGTCTTCAACGCGGTCGGCATGGGCATCATGGTGTCCGCTGTTGACCTGATGGCGCTGTATGTCGGCCTCGAGCTGTCGAGCCTTTCGAGCTACGTGCTCGCCAGCTTCGCCCGCAAGGACGAAAAGTCGAGCGAAGCAGGCCTGAAGTACTTCATCCTGGGCGGTCTTGCCTCCGGCATCATCCTCTACGGCATGAGCCTCGTATACGGCTTTTCGGGTACCACCAGCTACGACGGCATCCGCGCCGCGTTCACCGCCGACTTCTCGACCGGTGCGATGTTCGGCGTGGTGTTCGTCCTCGCCGGCCTTGCCTTCAAGATTGCCGCCGTCCCGTTCCATATGTGGACGCCTGACGTCTACGAAGGCGCACCTACGCCGGTCACCGCATTCTTTGCCAGCGCACCCAAGGTGGCTGCCGTGGCAATGCTGGTCCGCATGGCTACGGGTCCCTTCGGCGGCCAGGTCGAAGCCTGGCAGCAGATCGTCATCTTCGCCGCTCTCGCCTCGATCGTGGTCGGCGCGCTGGGGGCGATCGGCCAGAACAACCTGAAGCGACTGCTGGCATACTCGTCCATCAACAACGTCGGCTTCATCCTCATCGGCCTCGCTGCTGCGACGGCAGAGGGCGTCTCGGGTGTGATGGTCTACCTGTTCATCTACGTCTTCATGACGATCGGCAGCTTCGTCGCACTGCTCATGCTGCGCGATGCCGATGGCAAGGCGCTGACGACGTTCGACGATATCTCGGGCCTCTCGACCACAAGCCCGGTGCTGGCTTGGTGCCTTCTCGCGCTGATGTTCAGCCTTGCCGGTATCCCGCCACTGTTCGGTTTCTGGGGCAAGTTCGTGGTCTTCCAGGCCGCGGTGCAAGCCGACATGATCGCCCTTGCGGCAATCGGTATCGCCGCCAGCGTGATCGGTGCATTCTACTACATCAAGTTCATCAAGGTGATGTTCTTCGATGAGCCGAAGGGCGCGGCACCCGCCAAGGCACCGGTATCGCACTGGGCCGTGCTTGGCCTGTGTGTCCTCGTCGTCTCGCCGCTTGGCTACCTTCTCGGACCGTGGCTCGGCAGCGCCGCCGATGCAGCGGCGCAAGCGCTGTTCTACGCGGCTTGATCGACACGGTCCCAGAAACCGGGAGCACCAATACCGACCTGACCGCCCGCCTGCGCGACGGAGAAGCGCTGGCGGAGGGCTATTGGCTGGTTGCCGACCGGCAGACTTCCGGCCGCGGCCGACAGGGGCGGACATGGTTCGACGGCTTCGGCAATTTCATGGGGTCGACGATCGTTCGCCCGCACGAGCGCGATCCTGCGCCTTCCAGCCTTGCCCTGGTCGCCGGTTTGGCGGTCTATGAGGCCGTTTTGCCGCTCATTTCCGCTCCGACCGATTTGTCGCTGAAATGGCCCAACGATCTCATGCTTGGCGGAGCCAAACTCGCCGGCATCCTGCTCGAACGGGAGAAGGACGCTATTGTCGTCGGTATCGGTGTGAACCTGGCAGATGCCCCCGATTTGCCCGATCGAAGAACGGTGGCCCTGTCGGCTTACGGGCCTGCTCCGGATCGGGATACCTTCGCCCAGTCGCTCGCTTCGATTTTCGACCGAGAGATCGAGCGCTGGCGCAGCTACGGACTTGAACCATTGGTCCGGCGCTGGGAAAGCGTCGCGCATCGCGGTGGAACGCCGCTCCATGTTCATCCGCCGGGTGAGGAACCGATCGACGGTGCATTCGCTGGCTTGACGAAGGATGGAGCCTTGCGGCTCCGCTTGGCGGGCGGAGAAGAGCGTGTCATCCATGCGGGCGATGTAATGCTCGCGAACGAGGAGGGTTGAGCCATGTTGCTTGCTGCCGATGTCGGAAACACAAACGTGGTCTTCGCCCTGTTCGAGGGGCGTGAGATCAAGGCGCGCTGGCGGATCGCCACCGACGCTCGGCGCACCGGCGACGAATACGCTGTCTGGCTTCTCCAGCTGCTCGAAATCGAGGGCTACAAGCGTGAGGATATCGACCAGATCATTATCGGGTCGGTGGTACCGCGTTCGATCCACAATCTCAGCGTCCTTTCGCGGAAGTACTTTGACGTCGAACCGATGATCGCAGGGGCAGGGGAGGCCGACTGGGGCATCGAAGTCGACGTCGACGAGCCCCGTTCGCTGGGGGCAGATCGTGCGCTCAACGCGATTGCAGCTCATGCGAAATACGAGGGCGATCTCGTCGTGATCGACTTCGGAACGGCGACCACCATCGATGCGGTCGACTTCAACGGTGCCTACAAGGGCGGCATTATCGCGCCCGGTATCAATCTCTCGCTCGATGCGCTGGTGGGCAACACGGCCAAGCTTCCCCGCATCGCGATCGAGAAACCGTCTAGCACGAGCGTCATTGGCCGAAACACCGAAGACCAGATGCTGATCGGCGTATTCTGGGGCTATGTGGCCCTGATCGAGGGCTTGGTAGACCGTATGAAAACGGAAATCGGCCGACCTGCAAAGGTAGTTGCCACCGGTGGCCTCGCCCTCCTGTTTGACGAAATTACAGACCTATTCGACGAGGTGGACAGCGACCTGACGCTGGACGGCCTCGCCATGCTTGCGGAGCGCGCATCCTCTTGAAGAAGAATTTCACCCCCGAAGACGAACTCCTGTTCCTGGCCCTGGGCGGCTCCGGCGAGATCGGCATGAACGTCAACCTCTACGGTTGCCAGGGCCGATGGCTCATGGTCGACCTCGGAATGACCTTTTCCGGCGGGCAGTATCCCGGCGTCGATCTCGTTTTCGCCGATCTCGAATTCATCGAGGATCGTTCGAAGGATCTCGAGGCAATCGTCCTCACCCATGCGCATGAGGACCATATCGGCGCGGTGCCCTATTTCGCCGCCGATCTCGGCGTCCCGATCTACGCGACGCCGTTCACGGCAGAACTGGTGCGCCGGAAGCTGGAAGAGGCCGATCTCGAAGGCGAGGTCGAACTCAACATCATCGAGGAAGACCATGGCAGCTTAAAAATCGGTCCCTTCGAGATCACCTACATCCCGCTCGCCCATTCGATTGCGGAGGGCAATGCGCTACTGATCGATACGCCGCATGGTCGCATCTTTCACACCGGAGACTGGAAGCTCGACGAGGACCCGATCATCGGCGAGCCGACAACCGAGGAAGAGCTTACCGAGATTGGTGACGAGGGTATTCTCGCGCTCGTTTGCGACAGCACCAACGTCTTCAACCCGTCGCCGAGCGGATCCGAGGGCGCGGTGTTCAAGGGCCTGCTGGAAGAAGTGCAACGCCATGTTGGCAAGCGCGTCCTCGTGACGACCTTCGCGAGCAATGTTGCCCGGCTTCACACCCTGGGTGAAGTCGCTCGGGAGACCGGCAGGCAATTGTGCGTTGCGGGGCGTTCACTCGACCGCATCATCGATGTCGCCCGGCATAATGGATATCTCGAGGACTTCCCCGAAACTATCGATTTCGACACGGCTATGGGTTTGCCCCGCGGTGAGGTGCTGATCATTGCAACCGGGGGGCAGGGCGAGCCTAGGGCGGCGCTGTCCCGGGTATCGGAAGACAATCACCCGATCGAACTGGTGGCAGGAGACGTCGTCCTGTTCTCCAGCCGCCAGATTCCCGGCAATGAACTGGCAATCGGCGCCGTCCAGAATCGCCTTGCCGCAAAAGGCGTCACCATGGTGACCGACCGCCAGAGCATGATCCACGTCAGCGGCCACCCCGGCCGCCCCGAACTGGAAGCGCTCTATGGCTGGCTGCGACCGGAAATCCTTGTCCCTGTCCATGGCGAAGTCCGCCATATGCAGGAACAGGCAAGGCTCGGGATTGCGAATGGCATCCCTGACGCGGTCTTCCAGCAGAACGGAGACATCGTTCGTCTTGCTCCCGGCGCACCGGGAAAGATTGCCGAGATCAGGGCGGGGCGCCTCGTTCTCGACGGTGACATTATCGCGCCGGCAGATGGCGACAGCATCGTTATGCGCCGCCGGATCATGCACGAAGGCGTGGTGATCGTTGCCCTCGATGACCAGCTCAACCCCCTGATCGACAGCCTTGGTTTGCCCCTGGATGAGGATTACGAGGATTTCGTCGCGGAGGCGCGGCAGGATATCGTCACTGCGATCAAGCGGCTGAAGGGTAAGGACGGAAGATCGGCTGCGGCCGTGCACGAGGCTGCTCGACTGGCTGCACGCCGGGCTGCCCAGCGCTGGTCGGGCAAGCGTCCGCAGGTTCGCGTCATGCTTCCCACGAGACTTGGATAAGCTTCATGTCATTACCGATGGAATGGACTTCGATCGTCGCGATTTACGCGCTTTTCTGGGTCGTCAGCGCGTTTGTGTTGCTTCCATTCGGAGTGCGTACGCCAGACGAAGAAGGCGTTGCAAAAGTGCCGGGACAGGCCGACAGCGCTCCGGTCAACTTCCGGCCGGGTCTTTTGGCAAAGCGGGCGACGATCCTCGCTGCCGTGCTCTGTACGCTTTACGTCCTGAACTATGCCTATGGCTGGATCGAGGCCGAAGACCTTATCCTGTGGGGCCCGGGCGCCGAGTGATCGCTCACTGGCGCAGGCGTTCCAGGGCCTGTGCCAGTACCACGTAGAGCTTGCCCATATCGCTCGACAGCAGGGTGACGCTGACCGCATTACCGTCACGGGTCGAAAGCAGCGTACGCAGCATCGCTTCGAAATCATGGATGTAGCGATTGACGTGTTCGCGGAAATCGCTGTCTGCATCGTATAGTTCTGCGATTTCCCTCGCTTCGCTGTTGTCGATCAGGCGCACCGCGCGGCGCGTGAAGATACCGCGGTCGCCGCGCAAGTAGCTTGCCCAAGCGGTGTCGGTGACCTCGCTGGAAAGCGCCTTCGCGATGTCGATCGCATTGGAGTTGAGGCTTTCCGTAATCAGCGCAACGCGGCGGGCGAAATCGCCATCAACCGTGTCGGTTGCCTTCTCGCGCGCCTGGGCGATGCGCGATTCCAGATTGGTGGTCAGTTCGTTGAGCCTGCCCAGTTGATCGCGCAGCTGCTGCGTCATGGCGCGCGCCGCTTCTTCTGAACGTTCGCGGGCTGCTTCCAGATCGGCAAGCGTGGACTGTGTCTTGTCGGCCAAGGCCTTGTCGATGGCTTCCACGCTCTGCTGGCCGACCTTGGTCGAAATCTGGCCGATGCGGTGCGCCTGTTCCTCCTCGATGGAGGAGAGCGCAGCGCGGGCGCGGTTCTCCAGTGTAGCTATCGCTTCACGCAGCTCGCCCTGGACATGGGCTGCCAGTTCGTTGCTTTCGTTCGAAAGTGCAGCAAGTCCGGCGCGCAGGCGTTCGACGCTGTCGATTTGCGCTGTTGCTGTCTCGCCGAAGTTCGCCTGGAACGCGTCGAAACCGTCCATCGCCTCTCGTGTTCGACGTTCGATGGCGGCCATGCTCTCGGTGAGGGTATCACCGGTGGCGCGTGCCTGCCCGAGGAGGTTCTGGACTTCGCCGGCCCGGCGTTCGATCTCGGCAAGCCGGTTCTCGGACGCTTCCATCGCTACGGGCAGTTCGTCACTGCTGTGCTTGGCGCTTGCTTGGATGAGTTCGAGCAGGCGAACGCTGGCATCGGTCAGGCGGGCGATATCGCGATCGGTCCCTTCAAGGGCCTCGCGGCTGTCGCGCAATTGCGCATCGAGCGCGTCGATGCCGCCGGCAACAGCTTCGCGCGCCTCATACCCGTGCGCGGCGATATTGGAGAAAGTCTCACCCAGGGCCGAAACACGTTCGGTCAGGGCCTCTCCTTCTTGGGTGAGGGCCGCGATCTGCGCGAGCTGAGCCTCGCGGCGCTCCGCAATAGCGGCGTCGAGGAGAGTGAACTTCTCTTCGAGTTGACCGGCGATTTCGTCCTGAGCGGCGGCGAGGGAGCGCGTGCGCTCGCGGGTTTCGTTCTCGAAAGCCTTGTTGCGTTCGGCGATCCGCTGATCGACCCGCGCTGCCTCTTCGGAAAGCGCGCGGAGCTTAGCATTTGCCGCTTCGATGGCCGCTTCGTCGATTTCCTTGATCTCGCTCACCGCCTCGGCGAGGCGGGCGCGCATATTCTCGATCTGGTTCGACCAGGCTCCCATAGCCGCATCTTCACCTTCGCGAACCGAACGGGCGATTGCCATCGCCTCATCGCGCAGGGAGCCGATGCGTTCACGCATGGTCGATAGGGCGAGTTCCTCGTCCGCGCTCGCCTGTTTGTGTACTTCAGCAATTTCGCTGCGCAGGGATATCGAACGTGCATTGAGCGCGGCCAGCGCTTCGATTTCATGGCCGTTCAGTTCGTTGCGGAACTCTTCGCTTTCTGCCCGCAAGGCAGCAAATCGTTGTTCGGCAATGGCTTCGAGCTCCTTGGCCTGCTCGCCGAATGCCGTCATCGCGTCGTCGACGCTCGTCCGCACGTCTGCGATGCGGCGCTCGCTTTGGCTGCCATGCTCCTCGAGGGTCGCAAAACCTTCGACCAGCGCATCGAGCTGTTCCTGTGCGGTGCGGCCCACAGCGCCGATGCGATTGGTAACGTCCTTTGCCGAGCTCGCGATGACCGGCAGATCGTCCCGCAACTTGCCCATATTCTCGAGCGCCGTCTGGCTGACAGTGGCAATTGCATCGACCTGCTCGCCATTGTCGCGGATCAGGCCCTGCAAACGATCGGCATTTTCGGAAATCCGTTCGGTAGCGCTGCGACCGAGATATTCGAGGTCGCGGGTCTGGCTGCCGAGAAATTCGCGGGCCAGGCTAAGCTCGCGGTTGACGACCACCAAGCGCTCTTCAAGCCTCCGCGATTCTTCGGAAAGACTGTAAGCAATCTCCCCGAACCGCTTGGCTTCGCGAGCGGAATTGCGCGTCGCCAGCATCCAGAGGCCCACGATCAGGAGCACCGGTATTGCCCAGGAAGTGGTCCAGGCAATACCCTGCTGGGCAGTGGCTCCGGCAAGCATTTCGGCGCGATTGGCCCAGAGGAAAAATCCGGTCCATCCGGCTATTGCCAGCAGCGCGAGAGTGGGCACGATCCATCGGCGTTTCGGGAGGACGGCTTCCTCCTCAAACCATTCCGCGTCTTCGTATTCGACTTCTTCGGTCTGTTCCTGTTCCAACGTTTCCGCGGTTTCGGGAGCTTCCGGCGAGGTTTCCTCACCTTCGACGACGGTAATGTGCGAGCGCTTAGCCATTTGGAGGATTTACCACAATCGGGACGGGCTTAAACCCCTGTTTAACCATAAACAGATGCGCTTCGAATGGAGGCAGGCCCCGGGAATGTCGTGATTATGGGCAATTTGCGCGGTGAGACGGCTTGGCAGCAGGTGGTCTCCATCCCTATGACCGGACAGGAAAACCACGGGAGTTCGTCGATTGCGCATCGCATTGCTGTCTACGCTCGAGAGAAATCCCGAGCCCGGGCTGCTGCGTCCGGCATTCCGGAGTTATGCCGGTGCGATGGTGGTCGAGCGACAGCTGGATCTCGCTTTGCAGATGGGCTGCGAAATTGTCGCTTGCTTCGTCGACCGGATCGAGCGCGAAGTCATCGAATTGCAGCGCCGGGCAGAGGAAGCGGGCCTGAAGTTCGTCCCCGTACGGGAAACGGCGCGACTTTTCTCCCTCGTGGGTGAAAACGACGAGATTTTCGCGGTTGCGTCAGGCGTGCTTCCGGAACCCGATACCGTCGAAAGGTCGCTGAAAGGCCATGGCGTTCTGGCGTTGCCGGCCGACCTCGCGGTGCCGCTTGGGTTCGAACGGATCGATCTTGAACTGGCCTGGGCGGGCGTGATGCTGGTGCCGGGCAAGCTCATAAAAACGCTTGGGAATCTCCCGGAGGATGTCGATGCACCTTCCGCACTGATGCGGATAGCCCTGCAAAACGGCACACGCATCGTTCAGCTCGATCGCAAGCTGATCGACGAGCAAGAGTGGCATATAGACCCCAATCCCAAGGCCTTGGCCGAAAGGGAGCGCAAGTGGATCGACGCCCAACGTGAACCGATCGCCTTCACCGCTCCGGGACTGGCCGTGGCAGAGCGTGCCGGTGCTCGACTGGCCAGGGACGTGGTCGGGCGAGGAGCAGAGCGGAGCGCTACCGTCGCATCGGCGGTCTTTGCAATTCTCGCATTGGGCCTTGGGAGTTACTTCGGAGCGTGGCTGGGGCTGGGCCTCGCCGCCTGCTCCGCAATGCTCGCAAGAATGGGCCGGGTGGTCGAACGGGTCGCTCGCATGGGCAAGCCCGAGACAAAGCCAAGCCTGCTGCACCGCGTTCTCGAATGGGCCCTCGACCCGATAATCGTATTCCTGCTCTACCTGGGATCGCCAGAGGAGTTCGGATATCTGAGGTGGTTCGTGCCGGTCATGCTGGTCGGCCTCCTGCGCCTGGCGGAGCGTTTCGCCAGCGAACCATGGCGATCCGCCTATGCAGATCGCATCCTGCTTGCCGGCATCCTTTCTGTTGCCGCGTTCTTCGGATTTTCAAGCGAAGTCTCCGCGGTTCTCGCCTTGCTGATCCTCGTGAGCCGTTTCTTCCAGCCGGTTGGCGAGGGATAACGGCGGCTTAACCATGCCTGTGTTAAGGGCATCCGATGGACGGGATTTCTCCCATGGATGATGCCGAGAAAAAGCGCGGCAGCAGCCTTCGCGACGCATTGGCGCGAGGGGATGCTGCGCTTGCAGGAATCCAGCCAATCCTGTCCCACTTGCTATCCGCGCCTGACCATTCGCTCTTCAGCGACGAGATAGTCGCCCGGGTCAGGGGAATGATCGCTGACCTCGCCAACCAGATCCTTCGCGCCCAGGCCGAAAGCACCGGTGAGAACGGTCGCGACGCCTTTGCGGTCCGTCACGCCGAAGCCCTGGGCGAACATCTGCAAGCCTCTTGCGAACTCCTTTCCCATTGCCATGCCCTGGCTGTCGAGTGGCAGGTGACCGAAAGGCTGGAGGCGGAATTCGGGCTGGATCCAGTCCTGTCACCTCTCATGCAGCGAATGATCGCCGACGCCGACGGGTGGGTATCTTCCGGCGCAATGGCGGCACTCGCGGCGCAGGCGCGCTTCGTCCAGTCGCAGCGCCGGATGGAGCTGCCGATCGCGGAGTTGCCCGGCGACCTGTTCCACCGCACTCTCCTCAACTGGCGGGAATACTGCGGCGAGGGGCAATCGGAAGCCGTGACCCGGGCAGAAACCAAGTTGCGGGCAGGTTTCGACGAAGGGGCGGGGAGGCTCGCATTGCTCTCACGGCTCGTGTCCGCCCTGGGCGAGCGAGCGCAAGGTGCACTGGCGATCGAGGAAGCAGGATCGGGACTGTTCTTTACCGCACTTGCCAATCTTTCGTCCCAGCCGCGGGGGCTGGCCGTGCTTTCAAGCCATGCCCGACAGGCGGTCCGTTTTGCGCTTGGCCTGCGCGCTGCCGGCATGCAGGCCGCCCAGATCGACGAAACTCTCCTGATGTTGCATCCCAGCGGCGCACCGGTTGCCGGACTTGCCGACATCGGTGAGCGTGAAGCGCGGACGCTGCTCGCCAGCTCTAGCGAAGGGTTCGGCGCAAGATGAGTGAAACGATCCAGACATTGACCCAAGCCCGCACTGATGGAGAGGACCGCCTGATCGAGGCCGGAGAGCAGCTGGCCGATTTGAACCGGGCATGCGGCGGTGAGATTGGGAAAACGCTCGCAATCCCTGAACTTCTCTCGTTGGTCGTGAAGGCTCGTCAGTATGGCTTGAAGCTGGCCCGCCAGTTCAAGGCCGTCGATGGCGACGAGCAAGTCACTGCCTGGGCCGAGATCACGCCATCGCTCGCTGACAACCCCGGTTGCGACATCTCGATTGCCAATTGGCATGTCGATGATGCTCCGCAGGAAAGCGCGGAGGACGAAATCCGCCGTCGCACCGAAATCAACCGCCATCTGGCAGAGTGCTCGGCGCGCCTCGATCCGCAGCAAAGAATACTCTCCATCGAGACCGATGCCGAAGACCTCGAGCAGTTCGCCGAGAGGATCCGGAATGCCATCGGCAAGCCCTGGACCGATTTCGTCGAGTTTCCCGGCAATGCACATCCCCAGCCGATGCATTGGCGTATGCTCGATGGCGCGGCATGCCGGATCGAAGGTTCGCGCCGGAGCTGGTCGGCCCATCTCGAGCCTCTGGGCAAGGTCGATCCGGGCAGTGCGGGATTCGTGCTCTATCTCAGTGCTTCACAGCCACTTGCGGCAACAAATGCGTCTGTCGCAAGCAGGACGCCGTCGCTTGGCCGTGAACTTACACCGGTCCTTCGCCAACCGATCAATCGCATCATTGCCAATGCGGAGACGATCCGGACAAAGCTGGCGGGCCCTCTTGACGAGCAATACAGCGATTACGCCGGCGATATTGCCAGTGCTGGCCAGCATCTCCTCGCGCTGATCGACGACTTGTCGGATCTCGAAGTGGTCGAGGCTGACGATTTTTCCACCGCACCCGACCTTATCGACCTTGCCGACGTGGCGCGGCGGGCTTGCGGAATTCTCGGTGTCAGGGCCAGTGAGCGGCGAATCCAGCTCGATCCGCCAGCCGAGGGCGAAATGCAAATGGCGACCGCCGAATTCCGGCGCGTGCTCCAGGTTCTCCTCAATCTGATCGGCAACGCCATTCGTTATGCGCCCGAAGAGAGCAGGGTCTGGGTCAGGCTCGATCGAGTGGGCAACAGGGCGATGGTAACCGTGGCCGATCAGGGGCACGGTCTCGACGAGGAGCAGCAGGCCAAGGTGTTCGAGAAATTCGAACGGCTCGGCAAGCATGGCGATGGAGGCTCGGGCCTCGGCCTCTATATCTCGCGCCGGATTGCGCGCGCGATGGGCGGTGACCTCACCGTCGAAAGTGCCAGGGGGCAGGGCGCTCGCTTCACCCTGTCCGTTCCGGTGGCCGAAACCGGGGCTGGCGAACCGGATGCATAGAAAAAGGGGCGCCGAAGCGCCCCTGATCCATCAGATATTTCTGGCCGCTTAGCGCTGGCCGATCGGCACGTAATCGCGCTGGGTCGGACCGGTGTAGAGCTGGCGCGGACGGCCGATGACCTGGCCGGGATCGGAGATCATCTCGTTCCACTGTGCGACCCAGCCTACGGTGCGGGCGAGGGCGAAGAGTGCGGTGAACATCGTGGTCGGGAATCCGATCGAGTTCAGGATGATGCCCGAGTAGAAGTCGACGTTCGGGAAAAGCTTCTTTTCCCTGAAGTAATCGTCGTTGAGCGCGAGTTCTTCCAGCTGGAGAGCGGTTTCGAAAACCGGATCGTTCACGTTCAGCGCTTCGAAGACTTCGCGCAGCGTCTGCTGCATCACGGTCGCACGCGGATCGTAGTTCTTGTAAACGCGGTGACCGAAGCCCATCAGGCGGAACGGGTCGTTCTTGTCCTTCGCACGCTCGATGTAGTGCGGGATGCGATCGGGCGAACCGATCTCCTGCAGCATGTTGAGCGCCGCTTCGTTGGCGCCGCCATGTGCCGGGCCCCACAGGCAGGCGATGCCCGCAGCGATACAGGCGAACGGGTTCGCACCCGAGGAACCGGCAAGGCGGACGGTCGAGGTCGACGCGTTCTGTTCGTGGTCTGCGTGGAGGATGAAGATGCGGTCCATCGCCTTTTCGATGGCGGGGTGCACTTCATATTCCTCGGCAGGGACACCGAAGGTCATGCGCAGGAAGTTGCCGGTGTAGCTGAGGTCGTTCTTCGGCTGCAGGAAGGGCTGGCCCACAGCGTACTTGTAAGCCATCGCAGCGATGGTCGGCATCTTCGCGATCAGGCGGTGGCTCGAGATCTTGCGATGCTCGGGGTCCGAAATGTCGGTGCTGTCGTGGTAGAAGGCCGAAAGGGCGCCGACGACGCCGCACATGATCGCCATGGGGTGCGCGTCGCGGCGGAAGCCCTGGTAGAACTGGCGCAGCTGGTCGTGGACCATGGTGTGACGCGTAATCGTGTCATCGAAAGTCGCGAGTTCATCGGCGCTCGGCAGTTCGCCGTTGAGCAGCAGGTAGGCGACTTCCATGAAGCTGGAATGCTCGGCCAACTGGCCGATCGGGTAACCGCGGTGGAGCAGGACGCCTTCTTCGCCGTCGATGTAGGTCAGGGCGCTTTCGCAGCTGGCCGTCGACTTGTAGCCCGGATCGTAGGTGAACTTGCCGGTCGTGCCGTACAGCTTGCGAATGTCGATGACGTCGGGTCCGACGCTTCCCTCGAGAACGGGGAAGTCCTGGGCCTGATCGCCGATGTTGAGAGTTGCCTGCTTGTCGGCCACGCGTGTCTCCTTGGTCCGTCTTATTCCTTGCCTGCGGGCAGAGCCTGCGCGTCGATACGCGCGAGTGACTCTTCCTTGCCCAGCAGGACCAGTACGTCGAAAATTCCGGGCGATGTGGTGGTGCCCGTCAGCGCGGCCCGCATGGGCTGCGCCAGCTTGCCGAGGCCCAGTTCGAGCTGTTCGGCATACGATTTCGTAGTGGCTTCGAGAGCCTCGATTGTCCAGTCATTTTGCGCGTGCAGGCGCTCCGAAAGGCCGCCAAGCCGCGACTTTGCCTCGTCGTCGAGCAAACCGGCCGCCTTTTCGGTCATTTCGAGCGGGCGGCTCTTGAACAGGAATGCAGCGCCCTCTGCGAGTTCATCGATGCTGCGGGCACGGGTCTTGAGAACCGGCATGGCTTCCGTCAGCAGCTTTTCGTCGGCATCCGTTCCGATCTTGGCTGCGACAAGGCCTGCCAGGCGCGCGTCGTCAGCCTCGCGGATATAGTGACCGTTGAGGTTTTGGAGCTTTTTGATGTCGAAGCGCGAAGGGCTTTTGCCCACACCGTCGAGATCGAACAGTTCGATGGCCTCTTCACGCGTGATTTCCTCGCGGTCGCCATGGCCCCATCCCAGGCGCAGCAGGTAGTTGAAGAGGGCCTCGGGAAGCACGCCTTCCTCGTCGCGATAGGCTTCGACACCGACCGCGCCGTGCCGCTTCGACAGCTTGGCGCCGTCCGCGCCGTGGATCAGCGGGACATGGGCGTAGACCGGGTCCGGCCAACCGCCCTCGATCGTATCCATTGCCCGGATAATGGGAAGCTGGCGGAAGGCGTTGTTGAGATGATCGTCGCCGCGGATGATATGCGTCACGCCCATGTCATGGTCGTCGACGACAACCGCAAGCATGTAGGTCGGGGTCCCGTCTGCGCGGAGAAGGACGTAATCGTCGATCTCGGCATTCTTGACCTTAACCTTGCCCTGGACTTCGTCGTTGATGACCGTTTCGCCTTCGGTCGGGACCTTAAGGCGAATGACGTAGGGCGCACCCTCGGGTGCTTCGCTCTCGTCGCGATCCCGCCAACGGCGGTCATAGCGCATGGGCTGCTTGTTCGCGCGCTGCTGGGCACGCATTTCCTCGAGCTCTTCGAGGGTGGCGAAGCACTTGTACGCCTGGCCTGCCTCGAGCAGCTTCATCGCGACTTCGGCATGGCGACCGGCGCGATCGGACTGGAACACGGGCGGTTCGTCGAAGTCGAGGCCCAGCCAGTCGAGACCTTCGATGATCTTGTCGATCGCGTCCTGTGTGCTGCGCTTGCGATCGGTATCCTCGATCCGCAGCAGCGCGCGGCCGCCGTGATGGCGTGCGTAGAGCCAGTTGAACAGCGCCGTACGTGCCCCGCCGATATGGAGGAAGCCCGTAGGCGAGGGGGCGAACCGTGTGACAACCTGTTTGCCGGTTTCGCTTGCCATTCCCTCTTCAATCCTTTCAACTACTTGCATGGCGACGCAGGGGGCATCGCGGGTTCCGTTCGGCGATGCGGATGATACCGCCGATGTTGCAGTGCAGCGCCCTTGGCGCATGCGTGCGCTCTTGTCCAGATTTGGGGACGGAATCGAGGCATTTCTCGGCAATTCCGGGTTCGATCGTGGCCCGTGGCTGGTGGTTGCCCTGGCTGCCGGCATCGGCAGCTGGTTTGTCCTGGGCGAACCTTGGCAATGGATGGGCGCGATTGGCCTCGCGCTTCTGGTGTCGATTGCATCGCAGGCATCATTTTCGCGAAGAGATGAACGGGCAGGGCTCAGGCTCGCCGGTTCGGCACTTGGAATCGCGTTTGCGCTCGGGATGGCGCTGATCTGGGTTCGCTCCGAAATGGTTGGCGCAGAACCGATTGCCCGGCCGGCCCTGATGCAATTGGACGCACGCATCCTGGATCGCGAGGAGCAGCCGGCCGAGGGACGCGTTCGTCTCGTACTGGCGGTTCGTGACGCGGAAAATGCCAGACCGCTCAAGTTGCGCGTGAATGTGCCGGCTGCAAGGGACGATGCGAGCTTCCGGGAAGGTGCCCGCGTGAGATTGCGGGCCCGATTGATGCCACCTTCGCCACCCCTGCTTCCGGGGGCCTATGATTTCGCGCGCTCTGCCTGGTTCAAGGGATATGCCGCCACCGGATCCCTGGTTGGCGACGTCGAGCTGGTTGAGCCTGCTCCACCTGCCAGCGGATTGATCGCGAGTATCCAGCGCAGTCTTTCCGGACACGTACGTGAACACCTCGATGGGCCGTCGGGGACAATCGCCGCGGCTTTTGCCAGTGGTGACAGGGGGTCGATTTCCGAAGCCGACGAGGTCGCCATGCGCGATGCAGGCCTGACGCACCTCTTGTCGATCAGTGGACTGCATGTGAGCGCGGTGATCGCGGCGGCCTATTTCCTCGCTTCGAAACTCATCGCGTTATTCCCCTGGTTGACCCTGCGGATACGCATCCCGCTGGTGGCGGCAGCCATCGCTGCACTTGCGGGGATCGCTTACACACTGCTGACCGGGGCGCAGGTCCCGACAGTGAGAAGCTGCGTCGGTGCGATGCTGGTCCTGATTGCGCTGGCATTGGGACGCGAGCCGCTCTCGATGCGAATGGTGGCCGTAGCGGCGGTGGTCGTCCTGTTCCTCTGGCCGGAATCGCTGGTCGGACCGAGCTTCCAGATGAGCTTTGCCGCCGTAATCGGGATTGTGGCACTCCATAATTCACGACCCGTCCGGGATTTCCTGGCTCCGCGCGAGGAGAGCGGCGCGCGCTGGTTTGGGCGCCGCATCCTGATGCTCTTCGCAACCGGCATGGTCATCGAGATCGCACTCATGCCGATCGTCTTGTTTCATTTTCACCGGGCTGGCCTTTACGGGGCCTTCGCCAATGTGATCGCGATCCCGCTCGTCACTTTCATTTCCATGCCATTGATAGCGGTTGCTCTGGTCTTCGACCTGATCGGGGCGGGTGCGCCCTTCTGGTGGCTGGCGGGGGTGTCGCTCGACCTCCTGCTCGAGATAGCTCGCACCACGGCCGCTCAGCCAGGGGCGGTGAAACTGGTGGCGAATATCCGCTTGGCAACTTTGCTCATGTTCCTGGCGGGCGCCCTCTGGATAGCCTTATGGCGGGGAAGGTCGCGGTTGTGGGGATTTGTGCCGGCCCTGATTGGCGTCGGCATGCTCCTATCCACACCCACGCCAGATATCCTGGTGACGCGGGACGGACGCGACATCGGCGTGGTCGACGAAGACGGCCTGGTGCATGTGCTGCGCGAAAGCAAAGGGTCCTATGCACGGGACAATATCGTCGAACTTGCGGGTACCGAGGCCAGCCCGATTCTTCTGTCGGAATGGGAAGGCGCGCGTTGCAGCGCAGATTTCTGCAGCCTGCCTATCACGCGCAATGAGCGGACCTGGCACGTCCTGGTGGCAAAGACGCGCAACCGCATCGACGAGCGGCAACTGGCCGCCGCTTGCGAAAGGGCTGACATAGTCATCGCCGACAGATGGCTCCCCCGTAGCTGCAGGCCGAAGTGGATGAAGGCCGACGGCCGCTTTCTTGAGAAAAGCGGGGGGCTCGCGATCCATCTATCCGACGAACGCTTCGATGCAGTCGTCGACAGTCAGGGGCGACATGGTTGGTGGCGGCCGACCACCGACCGTTAGATATGAAAAAGGGGCGCCCTGCGTTGTGCAAGACGCCCCGATTACTCGTGAAACTTTGTCGCGGACAATCAGTGATAGCGACGGAGCAAGCCGGCCAACTTGCCCTGAACCTTCACGCGCCCAGCCTCGTAAACCTGCGGCTCGTAAGCGCCGTTGGCAGGGTCGAGCCTGACCATCGGACCATCCTTGCGAAGGTATTTGAGTGTCGCTTCCTCGTTATCGACGAGAGCGACGACAATCTCGCCGTCACGGGCGGTTTCCGCGCGTTTCACAAGGGCGAAGTCACCGTCGAAGATACCCGCCTCGATCATGGAGTCGCCGGAAACCTCGAGCGCGTAGTGATCGCCGGGGCCGAGCAAGGCAGCCGGAACCGGCATGCTCGATTGACCCTCGATTGCTTCGATCGGGGCACCTGCGGCGATGCGGCCATGCAGCGGAACATCGATGATATCGTTGGCCGGTGCCGGTGCTGTCGGCCTGGCGGAATGGGCGGCGACAACTGCATCGTTGGCAGCAGGTGCGGGCTTCGATGCACTTGTGACCGAATCTTCGGGAAGCTTGATGATTTCCAGCGCACGAGCCCTGTTGGGAAGCCGGCGAATAAAGCCTCGCTCCTCGAGCGCCGAGATGAGGCGGTGGACGCCCGACTTGCTCTTGAGGTCGAGCGCTTCCTTCATCTCCTCGAAGGAGGGTGAGATTCCGGTTTCCTCGAGCTTTTCCTGGATAAAGCGGATCAGTTCGTGCTGCTTGGCAGTCAGCATCTGGTCACTCCCATGTTCCTGTTCACAAAGTTGTGAACGAATGTGGAACAATTAGGCAACCAATTTTCGTAAGTCAAGCAATCCCGCCATTTTCGAGGCAGTTCGGGAGAACAGGTGTTCCCGTTTCAGTCCGCTGCTCGCCAGGTTCCGGACTTGCCTCCGGTCTTCTCAAGGAGGCGGATGGCCTCGATGCGCATCCCTTTATCCAGCGACTTGCCCATATCGTATAGCGTGAGGAGTGCCATGCTCGTTGCCGTCATAGCCTCCATTTCGACACCAGTCTTGCCGGTCAGGGAAGCTTCGCTGCGAACCCTGATCCCGTCCGATTCGGTTGTGAAATCGACGGTTACGCTTTCCAGGGCGAGGGGGTGACAGAGCGGAATAAGCTCGCCGGTCTTCTTCGCGGCCATGATTCCGGCAATGCGGGCGGCGGCGATGGCGTCGCCCTTCGGGTGGGTTCCGTCGGTGAGAGCCTTGAGCGCCTTCGCGTTCATGCGGATGTAGCCCTCCGCCAGCGCGGTGCGGGCAGTGACTGCTTTCGCCCCGACATCCACCATGCGGGCTGCCCCCTTGTCGTCGAGATGGGTGAGCTTAGCCATGGAGCAATCTCCGGGTTGCCGCTGCGACGTCATCCTGGCGCATCAGGCTTTCGCCGACGAGGAAAGTACGCACGCCCGATTGGCTCAAGCGGACACAGTCGGCATGGGTGAAAATCCCGCTTTCTCCGACCAGCAAGGCATCGTCCGGAGCGTGCTGCGCAAGCTCCTCCGTCGTGGCAAGATCGGTTTCGAAGGTCTTGAGATTGCGGTTGTTTACACCGATCAGCCGTGACGTCAGTGCCTGAACCCGGTCAAGTTCGCTCCGATCGTGCACTTCGACCAGGACGTCCATGCCGAACTCGAGCGCGGCCGCTTCGATGTCCCGCATTGCCCCGTCTTCAAGAGCAGCGACGATGATGAGGATTGCATCTGCACCGATGGCCCGTGCTTCGGCGACCTGCCACGGATCGACCATGAAGTCCTTCCGAAGGACCGGCAGGGCGCAAGCTGCCCGTGCCTTCACCAGGTAATCTTCGTGGCCCTGGAAATATGGCGCATCGGTCAGGACGGAAAGGCACGACGCGCCGCCGGCCTCATAGGCCCGTGCGTGATCGGCGGGTTGAAAATCCTCGCGGATCAGGCCTTTCGAGGGCGAGGCCTTCTTGATCTCGGCGATCAGGCCGAAGCCCTCTGCCTGCGCCTTGGCCAAGGCAGCCTTGAAGCCGCGCGGTGCACTTTGCTCTGCGGCAAGTGCCTCGAGATCGGCAAGGGAGCGTTCGGCCTTTCGCGACTTAATTTCATCGCGCTTGGTTGCGCAGATCTGTTCGAGCTTGTTCATTTCGCCAGCGCAATCCAGTCGGCAAGCAGCTGCCTTGCCTTGCCGGAATCTATGGCTTCTCCTGCCATTTCGGCGCCGATGGCCCAATCGTCGGTCTTGCCGGCAACGATCAAGGTCGCCGCTGCGTTGAACTGGACTGCTTCACGATAGGGACCGGGGGTTCCCGAAAGCAGGGCCTCGAGGGCCTTTGCGTTATGCGCCGGGTCACCGCCCCGGATCGCTTCGACGGGGGAATGCGGAAGGTTGGCCTGCACCGCATTGACGCGGCGCATCTCGAAATCGTTACCGGCCACATCGGCGAGCTCGTTGCCGCCGGCAAGGCTCAACTCGTCCAGCCCTTCGTCTCCCGATGCAATGAAGGTCCGTTCGGTTCCGAGCTTGGCTTTGGCTGCGGCATAGATCGGCACATAGGCCGGACGGGCGATCCCGATCAGTTGCCGCTGCACGCCCGCAGGGTTCGAGAGTGGGCCCATAAGGTTGAAAATGGTGCGGACGCCGAGCTTCTGGCGAATTGGCTGGATCCGCCCCATTGCAGGATGGTGATTCTTCGCGAAGAGAAAGCAAATTCCCAGCTCTGCCAAGGTCTTTTCGGCGGTTCTTCCTACAGCTTCCATGTCCAGCCCGAGCGCCTCGAGCGTGTCGGCCGCACCCGATTTGCTGCTCGCGGCGCGATTGCCGTGCTTTGCTACAGGCACACCGCAGGCAGCCACCACGAGACTGACTGCCGTCGAGACATTGAGCGTATGATGCCCGTCACCGCCCGTACCGCAGCAATCGACAGTCCCCTCTGGGGCCTCGATCGGGATAAGGCGTTCGCGAAGGGCGCGTGCGGCGCCGGCGATTTCCTCGGAGGTTTCGCTACGCGCGGACATCTCGACGAGAAAGCGACCGATTGCCTCGTCGCTGGTTTCACCATCGAGAATCCAGCCGAAGACTTCATGCGCGTCACTCTCGGAAAGATGGGTGTCGGCAGAGGGTAATGTCTTCACGCAGGCTCCTTGGCTTCGATACCGCAGATTTTCAGGAAGTTGGCGAGCAGGGCGTGACCGTGTTCGGTCGCGATGCTCTCGGGATGGAATTGCACGCCGTGGATAGGAAGTTCCGCGTGGCGAAAGCCCATGACGCTGGCGCCGTCCAGACCCGGCGTCTCGCTGGTCGCGTTGACGACGAGGCAGTCCGGAATATTCTCTACAACGAGCGAATGATACCGCGTGGCTTCGTAAGGCGATGGCAGCCCGGCGAACACACCTGTTCCATCATGTACGAGGGCGCTGGTCTTGCCATGCATCAGGCCGCCACGCACCACGCTGCCACCGAAATGCTGGCCAATCGCCTGATGTCCGAGGCAGACACCGAGGAGCGGTTTGTTCGCCGCTTCACAGGCAGCGACCAGATCGAGGCTGACCCCGGCCTCGTTGGGTGTGCAGGGGCCGGGTGAAATGAGGTAGCCAGCCACATCGCGGTCGATCGCCTCTTGCGCCGTAATGGCGTCATTGCGCACGACCTCGACCTCTGCCCCCAGTTCCATCAGGTAGTGGACGAGGTTGAAGGTAAAGCTGTCGTAATTGTCGATTACGAGGATGGATCGGCTGTCAGTCATTCGAGCGGCTGTGTGGCGTCAGTATCGGCAGGGTTCAAGCAAGGATTGCTGCCAGTCTGGTCACGCCTGCTTGCCGGCTAGCTTGTCGGTCGCCCGGACAAGGCCGTCGATGATGCCGGGCTCTCCCGCGGAATGACCTGCATCGTGGACGATCCACAGCTCCGCTTCGGGCCATGCCTTCTTCAGTTCCCAGGCCGAGGTCGGCGGGGTGCAGATGTCGTGACGACCCTGAACGATGATGCCCGGGATGTGCTTGATGCGATCGACGTTCTTGAGCAGCTGCGCTTCCTCGAGGAAGAAGTCTTCCAGGAAAAATTTCGCGCAAATCCGGGCAAAAGGGACAGCCTTGGATGGATCGGCAAAGCTGTCCAGCAGATCTTCGTCGGGTAGCAAGGTGGCCACATTGCCTTCCCACAGGGACCATTCCCTGGCTGCCGCGAGCCTGATCTGCTCGTCGTCGCTCGTGAGCCTTTCGTAATAAGCTTTCACGAGGTTGCCCCGTTCGTCCTCGGGGATCAGGCCCGAGAAATCGTCCCATTGTTCGGCCATGATCTCGCTCGCACCATAGGTGTAGAGCCAGTCCTTTTCCTTTTGCCGAGCGAGGAACACACCGCGCAATACGATTTCGGAAACGCGATCGGGATGCGCCTGCGCGTAGGCGAGGGCGAGTGTCGCGCCCCAGCTGCCACCGAAGGCCTGCCATTTCTCGTGGCCACACATCTCGCGCAGCTTTTCCACGTCCTCGACGATGCGCCAGGTATCGTTATGTTCGATCTCCGCGAAGGGGAGCGACTTGCCGCAGCCCCGCTGGTCGAACAGCAGGACGTCGTAAAGTTCGGGATCCCATTGGCGGCGATGGGCGGGCGACATGCCGCCACCGGGGCCGCCATGCATGAAGACCGCGGGCTTGGCTCCGGGAGTGCCAACGCGCTCGTAATAGAGCGAATGTCCTTCGCCCACGTCGAGCATGCCTGTTTCGTAAGGCTCTATCTCGGGGTACAAACTGCGCTCGTAATCAATCATCGGGCGTGTCCTTTTTCCTGACCACCAGGATGGGGCCGATCGGTGCGCCGGTATCGAGGCGTTCGGTGGCGGGGTTCCACAAGGCCGATACGTTTCCGTCGAGGTAGAGTGCGTTCTGCACCTCGAGCACGTCGCGGAAGAACCGGGCAAGCTTGCCGAAGCTGATCGGCCCGTTCGAAATCACGAAGTGAGCACGGCCGCGATCATCGACGCCGACGCCATTGCGGATCAGGCGCGATTCGCCATCCTGCGAAAATTCAGGGTGCAGCTTTCCGTCGATGACCAGCATCGGACCCGACTGGGTTCCGAATTGCGGGCGTTCCGTCACATTGGCGAGGAAGTCCGCAGTCGTGCGCACCTCCCACTCGCCGTCCGACCCGTAGAAGACACCGTTCGGATCCATGTGGAAATTGCCCGAGCCCTCGTTCGTGTTGAGCGTCTGCAGGCGCTGCGAATTCTCGACGAAATAGCCGATCGGATTGCCTTCGTCGTCATACATGCCTGCATTCATCGCGAAGGCGATGGTCTTGCCATCTTCATTGCGCGAGAAGGCGGACAGGCTGCGGTAGGGCGACCCGTCGGGAGGGGACAGATCGGTCGCGATCGTGTGACGAGAGGGAACCGCGAGGCAGTGGGTAAGCGGCGTGTCCTCGAAGATGATCGAGCGGCAGGCACTTTCGACCTGCATGTTCCCGCCCTGTGTCGCTTCGGGCGAGGGTGTCGCCATAGGCGCAGGATCTGCTTTGCCGTCGATACGGGTCCGGGTAACCGGCTCGCCTTCGGGAGCGGGTTCGCATGCCGTAAGTGCAAGAAGTGGCAATGCCAGAAAAGCGTATTTCATTGTCCGTAACCGGGTTCCCTTGCGAGGCGGACGGCCTCGCGTGCTGCGGCGAATAGCGCACCGGCCTTGGCTTCGCATTCTCTTTGTTCATAGGCAGGATCGCTGTCGGCGACGATCCCCGCGCCGGCCTGCACATGCATGGTCCCGTCCTTCACGACAGCGGTGCGCAGGACGATGCAGCTATCGAGCGAACCGTCCGGTGCGAAGTAACCGACGCCGCCCGCATAGGGGCCGCGCGTTGCAGGCTCCAGCTCGGCAACGATTTCGCACGCCCGCACTTTGGGGGCACCGCTGACAGTTCCGGCGGGAAATCCTGCGAACAGTGCATCAAGCGCGTCGTGGGAAGGATCGAGCTTGCCCACCACATTGCTCACGATGTGCATGACATGGCTGTATCTTTCCACGGTGAAGCTGTCCGTGACGGTGACCGTTCCGCTCTTCGCAACACGGCCCACATCGTTGCGTCCCAGATCGAGCAGCATGAGGTGCTCGGCCCGTTCCTTCGGGTCTGCGAGAAGCGAGGCTTCCGCAGCCCTGTCCTCTTCGGGCGATTGACCACGGGGACGGGTGCCGGCAATCGGCCGGACGGTGACTTCACCATCGCGAACGCGAACGAGGATTTCCGGGCTTGAACCCACCACGGCAAATCCAAGTAGGTCGAGGAAATAGAGAAACGGCGAGGGGTTCACGCGGCGAAGGGCGCGATACAGCTCGATCGGAGGCAGGGCGAAGGGGGCAGTGAAACGCTGCGACAGAACGACCTGGAAGATGTCGCCCGCAGCGATATATTCCTTGGCCCGCATAACCATCGCGGCATAGTCTTCAGAGGCCATGACCGGCTGCGGGTCGGGATCACTGTAGTTTTCGTCATGCGCAGACAGTGCCGCCTGATGGGAAGTCAGGCGCGATAGGGTGCTGTCGATCCTTTCCTCGGCACGGGTCAGCTGCGCTTCGGCATCCTCACGGCCTGCCCATACAGGCGCGATGCAATATAGTTCGTCGCTCAGGCTATCGAAGACGAGAAGAACCGTCGGGCGCGTGAAGAGCATGTCGGGCACGTCGAGTGCCTGTGTCCCTGCACGCGGCAGTTTCTCGACCAGCCCGATCGTTTCGTAGCCGAAATATCCCACCAGGCAGGCAAGTGCAGGCGGGAGACCTTCTGGGACATCGATCCGGCAGTCCGCAAGCAAGGAGCGTAACGCCTGGAGGGTTGGATACTCCTGCGTTTCGAACGCATCCCGATCGTATTGCCACTGGCGATTGACTTCAGCCGTGTCGCCCTGCGCGCGAAAGACGAGGTCGGGATCGAGACCGAGCAGGCTGTACCGCCCGCGGACTTCGCCGCCCTCGACGGATTCGAGCAGGAAGTCGCCACGACCCTCTTCTATCAGCTGCGCGGCGGTGCCGACCGGGGTCACCATATCTGCAACCAGCCGCCGCCATACGAGGGCGGGGCGCCCGCTAGCGAGTGCCTCTAGCGCCCTTGCGCGGCCTTCGAGTTGGCCAGCCAAGCGCGGCCTCAGTTGTTTTCGCCGAGGAGCTGGCGGCGAACGGCTGCGATTGCATCCGGATTGCGTTCGACACCGATCGATTCGCGCATCGCCGTACGAAGCTGGGCGGCATATTCACCGCTCCAGTTCTGGCCAACCTGCGCCCTGGCGATTTCGATAAGCGGATCGTCTTCCACCAGTTCATCGAAGCTGATCGATTCCAGATCGACCACAAACCAACCCTGGTCGTTGGTGCCGTCCAGCTTCTTGGTTGAGCCTTCTGCCATGCCGAACATCAAAGCCACCGGCGTGGGCACGTTCTGTCCCTGCAGGCGTGCCAGCTGCTCGCGCGTGTACTCGACCTGATCGGGAGCAGGGATTGCTGCCTCCTCGGCTGCCACGGCTTGCGCGAGGGTACGTCCTTCTTCGACGCGCTTCACGATGCGAGCTGCTGCTGCTTCTGCCAGTTCGTTGCCGCGGACACGGCGCCATTCCGCCGTCACTTCGTCGCGGATTTCGGAAAGCGGGGCTGCCGCAGACGGGGCGATATCGGCCACCTCGTAAAGGATGAATGTCTCACCGTCGGGCAGGGCACCGATTTCCGGCTGACCTTCGCCAATCTGGAAGGCGAGGGTCAGGGCTGGCGCGAGGACCGGATCGACGCGCTGCGGCGTCCCGTAGACTACACCGCGAGCCGTGATCGGAGCGGTGGTCTGGAGATCGAGCCCGAACTCTTCCGCGATCGATACCAGCGAGGCACCATCGGCAAGGCGGTCTTCGGTCGAAACGGCCAGCTCGGCGATGCCGCGTTCGCGCTTCTCCTGGCCAAGGGTTTCGGCGATTTCGTCACGGGCTTGCGCCAGGCTGCGTGCCGGGATCTGGGTAACGTTGTCGACGCGGGCAATATGCCAGCCGAGCGAGCTGCGCGCCGGCGTGGTCAGCGATCCCTGGGGCGCGCTGAAATAGGCTTCGACCACATTGCCCGAACCGGCAACCTGTTCAAGAAGTGCCTCGCGCGTCACGCCTTCGATTTGCGTGGTGGCGAAGCCGGCGCTTGCGGCGGCCTGTGCAATGGTCTCGCCAGCATTCACGCGGGCTGCAATCGCTTCGGCACCCTCACGGGTGGCAACGATCAACTGGGTGAATGTGCGATCTTCGCCCGCCGCGTACTGGTCCTGATTGCTTTCATAATAGGCAGCGATCTCTTCGTCCGTGGGGAGAATGCTGTCGCCGAGCGCCTCGCTGCCGAAAGTGGCATAGCGCAGCACGCGGCGTTCGGGCCGCACGAATCGCGACTTCTGGTCATTGTAGAATTCTGCGAGGACTTCGTCGCTCGGTGTCTCGGTCGGGATGAAGAGACCGGCCGGAATGGTCGCGATTGCCCCGCTGCGGCGCTCCTTGAATGTGCGCGCATAGGCGAGTGCGAGTTTCTCGGGCAGTTTCGCACCCGAGACCGAAGCGCCGATTGCCTGCTGTTCGAAAAGGCTGGTGCGGATCTGGCTGCGAACTTCCGCGTCTGTCAGCTGAGCCTGCTGGAGGAGGGCAGCGTAGGCTGCCTGGTCGAATTCGCCCTCCGGTCCGCGCACGCCCGGGAGATCGCGGATGAGGTAGTTCACCAGGTTGTCACCTGCGCTGAACCCGTTTTCCTCGCCCCAAGCAATCAGGGTGTAGCGATCGATGAGGTCGTCGAGGATTCGGTCGATGCCGCCGTTCGCGAGGAGCTGCTCCATCGTGATTTCGGGATTTTCGCGGCGTGCTTCTGCAAGCGCGTCGTTCACCGCCTGCTGGAACTCGGCAGTGCCGATTTTCTTGTCACCGACCACGGCCACACTGTCACCGCCTGCCACACCGCCGAACGCCCCGGTATTGGAAACGTCCATGCTGGCAAAAGCGAATCCGATCAGGCCGAGAAAAGCCAGAGTGATGGCGAGGCCGATCTTCGATTTGAAGAAATTGCGGAAGAATGTGAGCATGGCTTGCGGAGAGGCCTTTTCGGTGCTTAGGGGCGCACGACTTTCCGGATGGAAGGCTGCACGTTTGCGATTGAGCAGCGCGCTTTATCCGCCCTGCGACCTCCCCGCAACAGGTCCCGTCCGGTTTTGGTGCAGAAACAAACACGACTGGCGGTCGCGCTCTTAGCCCCTATATAGCGCCCTCCGCCGAATTGAGATTCACGAACAGGAAGCTTTATGTCCGACCGGCCCTACATCGTAGGCAATTGGAAAATGCACGGAACGCGGGCAATGCTGTCCGAAGCGCGCGCGATCGATCGCGCCGCCCAGCGCTACATGAAGGCAGAAGTTGCCGTGGCGCCGCCCTATACGCTTATCCACGCCGTGCACCGCGAGGCGGAGCAGATCGGGGTCGGCGCGCAGGATTGTCATCCGGGTGCAGACGGACCGCACACCGGCGACATTTCGGCAGCGATGCTGGCCGACGCCGGCGCGAAGTTCGTGATCCTCGGGCATAGCGAGCGTCGCGGAGACCACCGCGAAACTAACAAGCTGATCAACGAGAAGATCGAAAGCGCCCTCGAAGCCGGCCTGCGCATCATCCTGTGCTGCGGTGAAAGCCTCGAGACGCGTGATGCAGGCGAGGCCGAGGCCTTCGTTCTCAAGCAGCTCAAGGCAAGCCTGCCGAAGATCGACGATGCCGCAGAGCGCCTCACGGTTGCGTACGAGCCGATCTGGGCGATCGGTACGGGCCGCACCGCCACGACCAAGGATATCGCGGCGATGCACAAAGCCATCCGCGGCCTGCTCGACGAGACCTACGGTGAAGAGGCATCAGCCCAGGTTCGCATCCTTTACGGCGGTTCGGTCAATCCCGAGAACGCCCGCGAAATCCTCTCGACCGAAGAAGTTGGCGGAGCCCTCGTGGGCGGTGCCAGCCTCAGCGCGGAAAGCTTCCTCGGCATCGTGGTCGCAGCCTCGGAAACCGAAGAGGCCTGAACCTTGCCGTTTTGACACATCGCGCCTAGATGCGCGGTGCACACAGTAACACGATTGAGTTTGCACCCATGTTCCTCTTTTTCACCGTCCTCCAGGCGATCGTCGCTGCCGCACTCGTGGCGGTAATCCTGATGCAGCGTAGCGAAGGCGGTGGCCTTGGCATCGGTGGCAGCCCCAACGGCATGATGAGCGCACGTGGTGCGGCCGATTTCCTGACCCGTTCGACCAAGTGGCTGGCCGTGGCATTCGTAGTGCTTTCGATCGTACTCGCCGCGATGGCAGTCGAAGGTGCCGGCGGTACGGTCGAGACCACGCTCGGGGGTGACACGGAAGCTGCTCCGGCTGCGGATTACGATCCGCTTGGCGGCGCGCCTGCTGCACCTGCTGGCGGCGCAGAACCGGCCACTCCGTCGGACGATCCGCTGGCCAACTAGGCCTCCCGGACAGACACATTCGCAAGCGCCCTGTGGATGGCGTGCTTTTTTGCGCGCCTTTTCCCTTGCGCCGACTCAACCCCCACGCTTAAGGCCCGACTCCCATGGCGCGGTATATTTTCATCACCGGCGGCGTGGTCTCCTCGCTTGGCAAAGGTCTCATGGCAGCATCGCTTGCTGCCCTCCTCCAGGCGCGTGGCTACAAGGTCCGCATTCGTAAGTTCGATCCCTACCTCAATGTCGATCCGGGTACGATGTCCCCGTATCAGCATGGCGAGGTCTATGTGACTGATGACGGGGCGGAAACCGACCTCGATCTCGGCCACTACGAGCGCTTCACCGGCGTCTCGGCGCATCAGGGCGACAACATCACCAGCGGCCGCGTCTACCAGCAGATCATCGCCAAGGAGCGCCGCGGCGACTATCTCGGTGCGACTGTGCAGGTCGTTCCGCACGTCACCGACGCGATCAAGGAATTCGCGCTCGCAGGTCAGGACGATCACGATTTCATCCTGTGCGAGATCGGCGGCACTGTCGGCGACATCGAAAGCCTTCCGTTCATGGAAGCAATCCGCCAGCTGCGTAACGAGCTCGAGCCGATGCAGTCGCTCAGCGTCCACGTGACGCTGGTGCCTTATATCGCTGCCGCGGGCGAGCTGAAGACGAAGCCGACCCAGCACTCGGTCCGCGAACTCGCGAGCCTTGGTATCAAGCCCGATGTGCTGCTGTGCCGCGCCGAGCATCCCATTCCCGATGGCGAGCGCCAGAAGATCGCCAACTTCTGCAACGTGCGCAAGGAAGCCGTCATTCCGGCACTCGATGCGCCTTCGATCTATTCGGTCCCGCTCCAGTATCACGCGGAAGGACTCGATACCGAGGTGCTTCGCGGTTTCGGCATCACCGATGCACCCGAGCCCGACCTGTCACGCTGGTACGATGTCGTGGATCGCCACTCCAATCCGGAAGGCGAAGTCACGATCGGCGTGGTGGGCAAGTATGTCGGCCTGCAGGACGCCTACAAGTCGCTCAACGAAGCGCTTGTCCATGGCGGCATGGCGCATCGTGTGAAGGTCAACATCAAGTGGATCGACGCCGAGGTATTCGAGCAGGACGATAGCGATATCGCCGCCCAGCTCGAACCGATGCATGGTATCCTCGTGCCCGGCGGTTTCGGCGAGCGCGGCAGCGAAGGCAAGATCGCCAGCGTCCGCTTTGCCCGTGAACGCAAGGTCCCGTTCCTGGGTATCTGTCTCGGTATGCAGATGGCCTGCATCGAGGGTGCCAGGAATGCCGGTTTCGACAAGGCAAGCTCGACCGAGTTCGGAGCTACAAGCGAGCCGGTCGTCGGCATCATCACCGAATGGATGACCGAAGAAGGCCTGCAGAAGCGCGAAGCTGGCGGTGACCTTGGCGGTACGATGCGTCTTGGTGCCTATGATGCGAAGCTGGCTGCCAACAGCCATGTTTCGCAGATCTATGGCGGCGTGACCGAGATCGAGGAGCGCCATCGCCATCGCTACGAGGTGAACGGCAAATACATCGAACCGCTCGAAAAGCAGGGCCTGATCTTCTCCGGCATGTCGCCGGACGGCCTGCTGCCCGAGATCGTGGAGCGTCCGGATCACCCCTGGTTCGTCGGCGTGCAGTTCCACCCGGAACTGAAGTCCAAACCCTTTGATCCGCACCCGCTTTTTGCCGGATTCATCGGTGCTGCACTCGAGCAGGCGCGTCTCGTCTAAAAAAATTTCGACAAAGCGCCGGACCGTAAACGATTGTAATTGTTACATCGGTTTTTCGCACTTTGTAATGGTGCGACAGGACCGGCGCGCACCCACCCGCGCCGTCCCTTTATCTTTTGTTATATCTGTTGCAGAACGCAACTGGCTCGGGGACACCGAAGTCCTTGAGTCGCGTAATATTTTTCGCTGCGCACGCCAGCGGTGGGGCTTGTCTCGAACCCGGTTGTCTTCTGCGACCCGGACGACCGAATTCGGGGCTTGGCGGCGCTAGTCGTCGCGAGGGCGGATCTCCTTGGAGGTCCGCCCTCTTTACGTTGTCAGCTGTGGTTGGCGTCGGGCCTGCTTAGGCGACGGCGCTTTCCCCATCCTTCTTGTCGCCCTCGATCACTTCGAGCGGCTTCTGGTCGCCGATCATGATCTTCTTGGGCTTCATGGCATCGGGGACTTCGCGGACGAGGTCGATCACCAGCATGCCATCGCGCAAGTCTGCGTTCTCGACGCGGACATAATCCGCAAGGTCGAAGCGGCGCTCGAACCCGCGATTGGCGATGCCGACATGCAGCATCTCGCCATCGGGCTGGTCGTCGCGCTTGCGGCCCTGGATCGTCAGCAGGTTCTGCTGCGCGGTGATATCGAGGTCTTCCGCACGGAAACCGGCAACCGCAAGCGTGATGCGGTACTGGTCTTCGTCACGACGCTCGATGTTGAAAGGGGGGTAATTGTCGCCGCCGGCGTTGCGCGCCTGGCGTTCCATCAGGTCGAAAAGGCGATCGAAGCCGACGGTCGAACGACGATAGGGGGTAGTGTCAAAACGGTTCATCGAAACAAATCCTCCTGTGAGCAATTTGAGTATGTAATGGGAGCCCGTAAGCGGCGCTCCCGCATCACCGCACCATGCGGCGACAGAACCAAGATAGGCGCTTGCCATAGGCATTCAAGCGCTCCAGACACGGTCCAGACCAAAGGGAATTCCATGAGCCAACCGCACATCGACATCTACACCAAGTTCGGCTGCGGATTTTGCTATCGTGCCAAGGCGCTGCTCGACCAGAAGGGCGCGCTTTACGAAGAACATGACATCACCATGGGCGGCCCCAAGCGTGATGAAATGCTCGAGCGCGCGCCCAATGCCCGCACCGTTCCGCAGATCTTCATCGGGGACACCTATGTGGGTGGCTCGGATGAGCTTGCCGCACTGGAGCGAGAGGGCAAGCTCGACCCGCTCCTCGAGGGCTGAATGACCCGCATTGCCGTTCTGCAAATGACATCGGGCATTGATCCCGAGCAGAATTTCGCGACCATCGAAGATGCCGCAAGGCGGGCGAGCGAGGGCGGGGCGCACATGCTCTTTACCCCCGAAATGTCCCTCCTCCTCGATCGCGATCGAAAGCGCGCTGCTCCAAAGGTGGAGCATACCGAAGCGGATTTTGCCGGCCGTCTTGCCAGGCTTGCGATCGACACGCGGTTGCATCTGGCCATCGGTTCAATGGCCGTCGCACTGTCGAACGGGAAATGGGCCAACCGCTCATTCGTCTTTCCACCTCAAGAGGGTGCAAGGCCGACGACATATGACAAGATCCACATGTTCGATGTCGATCTGGATACGGGCGAAAGCTGGCGTGAATCGAACGCTTACGAGGCTGGCAATGGCGCCGTGACGCTAGAGGACACCCCTGTCGGCAGACTTGGCCTCGCCATCTGTTACGACATGCGTTTCCCGGCCCTGTTCGAAGAATTGGGCGCGAGGCGCTGCGATACGATCGCCATCCCTGCCGCTTTCACCGTGCCGACAGGTAAGGCGCATTGGCATACCTTGTTGCGTGCCCGCGCAATTGAGGCGAGCGCTTTCGTGGTCGCGGCGGCTCAGGTGGGCGAGCATGAAGATGGACGTCGAACCTACGGCCACAGCCTCGTCATCGACCCTTGGGGAGACGTTTTCCTCGATATGGGCGGGGATGAGCCCGGATTGGCATTTGCGGATATAGATCTTTCCCGGATTTCGGAGGTGCGCAGCCAGGTGCCGAGCCTTGCGAACCGCCGGAAAATCGCCAAATAGCCCGTCATGATCGTGTTCGACCTCCACTGCGACAATGGCCATCGATTCGAAGGCTGGTTCGGCTCGTCCGCTGACTATGAAAGCCAGCGCGAACGGGGGCTGGTCGATTGCCCGGAATGCGGCAGCAAGACGGTAGGCAAGGCGCCTATGGCCCCTGCCGTGGGTGCGAAAGGCAATACGCAGGAAACGCCGAAAGCCGGTAAGGAAGCGCAGCTTTCAAACGCCCCGATGCCGCCGCAGGTCGAAGAGGCATTGAAGCAGCTCGCCAAGGCGCAGGCAAAAGCGCTCGAGAGCAGCACATGGGTAGGCGAAAAGTTCGCCGACGAAGCCCGCTCGCAACACTATGGCGAGAAGGAAGAGGCTCCGATCCACGGCAAGGCGACCAAGAAGGAAGCCGAGGAACTGGCCTCCGAGGGAATTTCGGTGGCGCCGATCCTTTTCCCCATTGCAGAGCCTGACAAACTCAACTGATTGTTTCTGCGGCGCGAGCCGTTATAGCGTGCGACCGGGGCGCCCGTAGCTCAGTCGGATAGAGCACCAGATTCCTAATCTGGGGGCCACAGGTTCGAATCCTGTCGGGCGCACCATTTTCCCTATTTGCCGAGCCTTGTCCCCAGCCAGCAGAGGCTGGAAAGGACCGTTGTGGACATCACGAGCAGGGCACAGACGCCGGCCCATCCGGCCATGTCGTACACCGCTGTGCCGAGGAAGCTCCCGATGCCCCCGCCGATAAACATGATCACGACGTAGGCGGTCGTCAGACGGGTCCTGAGATCGGGGGCCAGCAACAGGAACGTCATCCTGCCGGTAACGTCGACGCCCGGCCCGACGAGATTGACGAGGACCAGCGGGACCACGAGTCCCCAGAGGGAACCCCCGAGCGGATAGAACAGTGAAATTCCTGCGAGCTGCACCAAGGCGAGAATGAAGCGAGCCCTTCGCGGCCCGACCTTGTCGGCCCAGCGGCCCAACCTCGGGGTCGAAAGGATACTGACCGCGGCAAGGGCGGCCAGATAGCCCACTACATCGGTCCCATAATTCATCGGCGGCGCAGTCAGGTAGAGGGCGAGGGCGAGCCACAGCGCGATGAATTGGGCGAAATTCAATGCCTGGATCGCTCCCGAAAGGAGCACCTCCGGGTGCTTCCTTGCGATGCCGAACACGGAAAAGACCAGTGGCCAATAGGGTACGCGGGCGGATTCGCGTTCACCGCCTTCCATCAGCCGTGGCAGCGCCAGGGTAACGGCAATCATCAGGCTGGTCGCAATCCAGTAGACGGTTCGCCAGCCGTAGTGCTCTGCGATCCATCCTGCCCCGACACGGGCAACAAGGATGCCGAGGATGACCCCGGCGGTGAGGAGTGCCGTGACTTGTCCAAGCCTCTCGGGCGCGACGCGTTTCGACGCGTAAGCAGGCAACAGGTATGGCGCGATGGTGAAGAAGCCGAGCAGGGTCGAGCCGGCGGTAAATCCCGCAAAGCCCGGAGCCACCGTCATCAGGGCCAGCGACGCTGTCTGCCCGGTCGCGAAAATTATGGTCAGCCGCTTGTTGGAATAGCGATCGCCCAAGGGCAGGAGCAGCAGGATGCCCACCGCGAGTGCCAGCTGGTTGAGGGCAGGGACGAGGCCGATCCGGGTGTCGCTCACGCCGAAATGCTCGGCAACATCTCCGATGATCGGATGGATGTAATAGGCATTCGCGGTGACGACCGCGGCCGCAACAGCAAGGAGATATTCCTGTGTGCGGCTCAGCCGCCCGTGCTCGATCACTTCAGGTGACCGGCCTTGCGGGCCAGGTCGATCACGCCTTGCGAGAGCGTTTGGGCCTGGTCTTCCTGGCAGAAGTGGCCGCACGGGCTCAGCGTCCTGTGATCGAGGCCTGCTGCTCCGGCAATCCGATCGATCAGGAATTTCTCGCTGCCCCTGGTGATAGGATCCTCGTCGCCGAACAGTGTCAGGAACGGCTTGTCATAGGCTGCCAGCGCGGGCCAGGCGGCCTTGTTGTCCTCGACACCGGGCATTCCGTCTTCCGCCGGCACAAGAGCCGGAAAGGCCCGTGCGGCGGCTTTGGAAGGCTCATCCGGGAAGGGGGCGTCATAGGCGGCAATCTCTGCCTCGGTCAGAGGCGTCTGGGTTGCGCGGTCGAGGAGGGGGCCGATCTTGAAGTCGGGAGATGTCTTGGCGAATTCGCGCCAAGCGAGAAAAGCGGGCGAGGGCGCTCCGCCAGCAGGGAGGAAGGTATTGCTCGCCACCACGCACGCGAAGAGGTCTGGATCATGGGCGACCATGCGCAAGCCCAGCAAACCGCCCCAGTCCTGGCAAAACAGTGCTGCCGGACGCGGTTCGACCGCTGTTCGCCATTGTTTCAGCCAGTCGACATGGCGGGCATAGGTAAAGAACTCGATGTCGTCGGGCTTGTCGCTCTTGCCAAAGCCGATGAGGTCCGGGGCGAGGACGCGGAAACCGGCATCGGCAAGGATCGGGATCATCTTGCGGTAGAGAAACGACCAGCTCGGTTCGCCATGGAAGAGCAAGACCGGCGGCGCGGATTTGTCCCCCTCGTCGACGTAGTGCTGGCGCGCCGTCTGCCCGTTGCCAAGATCGATCTCGATCCAGTTTTCAGCAAAGGGATAGTCCGGAATGTCCTTGAAGCGTTCCGGTGGTGTCTGCAGAATTTCCATGCCTTCTCTCCCTCTGCGCAGATCGGGAAGGGCAGGGGCAAGCCCCTGTGCCTCCGTTTCTGTTTGCAACCTTTAGGGCGTAGGCTTGCTGCTGTCACCTAGGGTGCTGACAGGCACCGTTTCCTTGAACGTGTGCGTGACATAGGGGAACGGGATTTCGATCCCTGCTTCATCGAGTGCGGCCTTGATTGCACGCACGACCTTGTCGCGTGTTTCCCACTTGGCGCGAGGCGTTGAACCGGCCCACCAGCGGACCATGAAATCGACCGAGCTGGAATTGAACTCCTGCGCGAAGATATCGATGCCCTTGGTGGCGAGGACGCCTTCGCAATTTTCGACCGCGCGGCGAATGACGTCGGCGGCATGATCGAGGTTCGTATCGTAGGATACGCCGATCACCACGTCGTGACGGCGCTGGTCCACATCGGTCAGGATTTCGACCGGGTTCTTGAAGAGGATCGAGTTGGGCACGACGGTCAATTCGCCGGAAAGCTTGCGGACATGCGTTTCGCGCAGGGTGATATGCTCCACCTTGCCGGTGATCCCCTCGCATTCGATGATGTCACCAATGCGCATTTTCTCGCGCAGCATGATGAGGATGCCGGCGAAGAAATTCTCGAAGATATCCTGGAAGGCGAACCCGATCGCGACGGCACCGATACCGAGGCCGGCCAGGAGGCTTGCCAGCGTGAGGTCGGGCATGACCACGATGGCTGCAACGAACAGGCCGATGATCCATATCGTCAGCCGTACGAGTGTGTCGACCAAATGCTTCAGGCTGGTCCGGATTTCTGTCCGCCCGACGATCATATCCGAAATGCGCACGGCAAAGCGCGCTGCAATCCAGGTGATCAGGACGATGAACAGTGCGATGGCGAGGCTGGGCAGGGTCTCGACAAACCCTTCACCCATTTCCTGCAGCTGGCCGCGCAGTGTATCGATGTAATTCACGCAAAACTCCCTTTGCGGGGCAACGTTGTGCACCGCAGCAGGTTCCTTAAGCGCTGAAAAACACCCCTAGCGGGGATTAACCGAGACCGTGTTCCTTACGGGCGAGTTCGTGCAGCCAATCGGCGTGGCGCGGGGCCGTCTTGGTCTCGCTCCATTCCTCGAGCATCACCGGTGCAACGCGCTTGAGTTCGGCATACTGTTCGTCAGTGCCGATGTCGGCGGCGAGCTCGACACGGTGGCCGTTCGGGTCGAAGAAATAGATCGACTTGAAGATGCCGTGGTGCGTCGGGCCGAGCACATCGATGCCGAGGCTTTCGATATGCTCCTTGGCTGCGACCAGTTCCTCTTCGCTGCCGACCTTGAAAGCGAGGTGCTGGACCCATGCGGGCGTGTTCTCGTCGCGGCCCATGTCCTTTTGGTTGGGCAGCTCGAAGAAGGCGAGGATGTTGCCGTTACCCGCGTCGAGGAAGACGTGCATGTAGGGATCGTACTCCCCGGTCGAAGGCACGTGGTCCTCTGCAAAGGCGGTCGTGTATTCCATGCCAAGGACCTTGCCGTACCATTCGACGGTCTCCTTGGCGTCCTTGCAGCGGTAGGCGGCGTGGTGGACGCCGCCCAGTTTCACGGGGTGTTCGGCAACTTTGCTCATTCGGCAGGTTCCTTCTCTGCGACTTCGAGCACGCCGCGCTTGATCTGGTCGCGTTCCATGCTTTCGAACAGTGCCTTGAAGTTGCCTTCGCCGAAGCCTTCGTCACCCTTGCGCTGGATGAATTCGAAGAAGACCGGGCCGACCTGCGCTTCTGCGAAGATCTGCAGGAGAAGGCGGGGGTGGCCGCCTTCGGTGGTGCCGTCGAGCAGGATGCCGCGCATCTTGAGCTCGTCAACAGGTTCGCCGTGGTCGGGCAGGCGCTCGTCGAGCATCTCGTAATAGGTTTCGGGCGGGGCGGTCATGAACGGGACGCCCAGCTGCTTGAGGTTGTCCCAGCACTGCACGAGGTCATCACAGATCAGCGCGATATGCTGGATGCCTTCGCCGTTGAATTCGCGCAGGAACTCCTCGATCTGGCCCTTGCCGCCATCGCCTTCCTCGTTGAGCGGGATGCGGATCTTGCCGTCGGGCGCGGTCAGCGCCTTCGAGGTGAGGCCGGTATATTCGCCCTTGATGTCGAAGAAGCGGATTTCGCGGAAGTTGAAAAGCGTCTCGTAGTAATCCGCCCAATACTTCATGCGGCCGTTGTAGACGTTGTGGGTCAGGTGATCGATCACGTTGAAGCCGGCACCCTTTGGCCATTTTTCGACGCCATCGAGATATTCGAAGTCAATGTCGTAGATCGACAGGTTGTCCTCGCCCTTCTCGGCATAACGATCGATGAGGTAGACGATTGCGCCGCCGATGCCGCGGATGGCCGGGATGCGCAGTTCCATCGGGCCGGTTTCCACCGACACGGGTTCTGCACCGCGCCTGAGAAGCTCTTCGTAAGCCTGTTTCGCGTCACGCACCCGGAAGCCCATTCCGCAGGCAGAGGGACCATGCTCGCGGGCGAAGAACCATGCGGCGCTGCGCGGTTCGTAGTTGAGGATCAGGTTGATGCCGCCCTGGCGCCAGAGGTGGACGTCTTTCGAGCGATGCGTGGCAACATGCGTGAAGCCCATGGCTTCGAATACCGGTTCGATCTTGCCTTTTTCGGGGGCACAAAATTCGACGAATTCAAAGCCGTCGAGACCGATGGGGTTTTCGAAGAGATCAGGCATTGGGTTCCTCTGGGTTCAATATAGTTTCAATAGAAACCAAATATGGGAAGGGTCGCGCTGTGTCAAGGTTTCAACGGGCGGGAAGGGCAAGCGGTCCCGCACGCACGCCAGGCCGGAGTTTTCCCCTTGCGCACGGGAGTTAACTGTGATTCTGTAGGGTTTATGGCGCGCAGGGGCAGACTCGATCTCGGACGGAAAGCGAAGACGACGCAGAATGCTGCGCTCGTCGTGCTGCTCTTTCTTGGCGGGTTTGGCATTGCCGGCCCCTCGGGATTGCTCGCATGGAGCGAGAACCTGAGGTTGCTCGACCAGCGTGAGGCCCAGCTGGCGGCGCTGCAGAAGGAAGAGGCTGCGCTGAAAAACAAGGTTAAGCTGCTGCATCCCGACCATGCCGATCCGGACATGGTAGGCGAACTGCTTCGCAGCCAGCTCAATGTCGTCCACCCCGACGAAGTCGTCATCAGGCTCGACGACTAATCGGGCGGAACCCCCGCTTTTCCGTAAGGTTTTCGTATGCAGATGGCACGCCCCGTTGCGCTGCCTGCTAGGCTGTGCCTATAGGCGCGGTCAGAGAGAATTCCCCGTAAGGAAAAGGGACAAGACATCTTGGCCAAGGCCCCGAACAAGAAGGCTCCTCGCAGCCCCGCAGAAAACCCCGAATTCGCGCTCCACTCGCTCCAGGAGGAGTTCGAGAAGAACAAGCGGTTCGACGCCTCTACCGAACAGATGCAGTCGTTCTACGAACAGATGCTGCTCATCCGCCGTTTCGAGGAACGCGCCGGCCAATTGTATGGTCTCGGCCTCATCGGCGGCTTTTGCCACCTCTACATTGGCCAGGAAGCAGTTGCCGTCGGTCTGCAGTCTGCCTTGAGCGAAGGTCTCGACAGCGTGATCACCGGCTATCGCGACCACGGACACATGCTCGCCTATGGTATCGATCCCAAGGTCATCATGGCCGAGCTCACGGGCCGCGAAGCTGGCATCTCCAAGGGCAAGGGCGGGTCGATGCACATGTTCTCGACCGAGCATAAGTTCTACGGCGGTCACGGCATCGTCGGCGCGCAGGTCGCGCTTGGCGGCGGTCTGGCGCTCGCGCATCAGTACAATGACGATGGTGGGCTTTGCCTTGCTTACTTTGGGGACGGTGCTGCCAACCAGGGCCAGGTCTACGAGACCTTCAACATGGCGTCGCTCTGGAAGCTGCCCATCGTTTTCGTGGTCGAGAACAACCAGTACGCAATGGGTACCGCTGTCGGCCGCTCCAGCGCGGAAACCGAATTCTACCGCCGCGGCACCGCCTTCCGCATTCCGGGAATGAAGGTCAACGGCATGGACGTACTCGAAGTGCGCCAGGCCGCTGAAATCGCGTTCAAGCATGTGCGCGAGGGCAGGGGACCGGTGCTGATGGAATGCGAGACCTACCGCTACCGCGGCCACTCGATGTCCGACCCCGCCAAATACCGCACGCGCGAGGAAGTGCAGGACGTCAAGGAACACAAGGATCCCATCGAGGGCCTGAAGAAGGCCCTCATCGAACAGGGCAGCAGCGAGGAAGACTTGAAAGCCATCGACAAGGACATCCGCAAGGTGGTGAGCGAAGCGGCGGACTTCGCCGAAAACTCGCCCGAGCCGGATCCGCGCGAACTCTACACCGATGTTCTGGTGGAGGAGTATTGAGCCATGGCTATCGAACTCAAGATGCCCGCGCTGTCCCCCACCATGGAAGAGGGCACGCTCGCCAAGTGGCTGAAGCAGGAAGGTGACGCTATCGAGATCGGCGACATCATCGCCGAGATCGAGACCGACAAGGCGACGATGGAATTCGAGGCGGTCGATGAAGGCACGCTCGGAAAAATCCTTGTCGCAGAAGGCACCGAGAACGTTGCAGTCGGCACGGTTATCGCCATGCTGGCGGGCGAGGGTGAAGACGTTGCCAACATGGCCGACGCCGCTCCTGCAGACCCCGTTCCGGGAGAAGGCAAGGATGTTGGCCGTCCCGACACTTCGGGCGAGGGCAGCGAGGCGGAAATCGCCAAGCCGGCCAAGAAGTCGGGCGTGAAAGACCCCGAAATCCCGCACGGCACCAACATGGCCACCGTCACCGTCCGCGAAGCTCTTCGCGACGGCATGGCCGAGGAAATGCGCCGCGACGAACGCGTCTTCGTGATGGGCGAGGAAGTCGCCCAATACCAGGGCGCCTACAAGGTCACGCAGGGCCTGCTAGACGAATTCGGTCCCAAGCGCGTGATCGACACGCCGATCACCGAATACGGTTTTGCCGGCATCGGTACGGGCGCGGCGATGGGCGGTCTTCGCCCGATCGTCGAGTTCATGACCTTCAACTTCGCCATGCAGGCGATCGACCACATCATCAACTCGGCTGCCAAGACGAACTACATGTCGGGCGGCCAGATGCGCTGCCCGGTCGTGTTCCGCGGCCCCAATGCTGCAGCAAGCCGCGTCGGCGCGCAGCACAGCCAGAACTACGGTCCATGGTACGCCAGCGTCCCCGGCCTGATCGTGATCGCGCCGTACGACGCTTCGGATGCCAAGGGTCTTATGAAGGCCGCTATCCGGTGCGAGGACCCCGTCGTCTTCCTCGAGAACGAACTGGTCTACGGTCGCAGCTTCGAACTACCCGAACTCGACGACCATGTCCTGCCGATCGGCAAGGCGCGGATCATGCGCGAAGGCTCGGACGTGACCATCGTTGCCTATTCGATCGCGGTGGGCCTTGCGCTCGAAGCGGCGGAGCAGCTTGCCGAAGAAGGCATCGATGCAGAAGTCATCGACCTGCGCACCTTGCGTCCGCTCGACAAAGAAGCGGTGCTCGAAAGCCTCAAGAAGACCAACCGCATGGTTATCGCCGAAGAAGGCTGGCCGACTTGCTCGATCGCGTCGGAAATCGTCGCGATCTGCATGGAGGAAGGTTTCGACCACCTCGATGCGCCGGTCACCCGCGTGTGTGACGAGGACGTGCCCCTGCCTTATGCAGCGAACCTCGAGAAGCTCGCGCTGATCGATACGCCGAAGATCGTGAAGGCGGTCAAGAAGGTGTGCTACCGCGACTGAGACGCGGGCATACGCTAAAAAAAGGGCCGGAGTTGCAATCGCAGCCCCGGCCCTTTTTCTATTCCTGCTTCCCGATCCTATTCGTCGATAACGAAGATCGGCCGCGAGAAGGTCAATTGCTTGCTGGCGAAATCCACCAGCGGAAGGATGTCGGGCGGCGTGTAGGTGATCGTGATCGTCTTCTCGAAAGTGCCGTGTACGCGAGGCGTAGCAACGGGGACGACGGTCACCTGGACGGTATCCTGCAGGCTGTATGGCGCCGATTTAGCGATATCGAGAGCCTTGGTCTTGATCGCGTCATCGGTCACGGTTCGCTCGTTCATATATTCAACGACCGCATAGCGCGCAGTGTCCGATGCGATGCCTCGCATGGAGTTGTAGGCCTGCATGCTGATCCCGACCTGGATCACGCCGATGAACATGCCGATGATGACAGGTGCGAGCAGGGCGAATTCGATGATCGTCGAACCCTGGTCGTCACGGCGGAGCTGTTTCAGCAGGGCGCTCATGAGATCTGGACCCTTCGACGAATATCGTAGGAAACCGTGTCTCCGATCCCGAAATCCTTCCAGATCGGATCGTAGGTATCCCAGATATTGATATGAATAAACTCGGAAATAACGGCGCCGGTCGGGCACAGCGTGATATCGGTCACGAGCGAAGCGTCGGAATTGCAGCGGTAGCGAAGTTCGAGGCGCACCTTACCCGCAGGCAGGCCGGTCGAGGTTTCGATGACCTGTTCGACGGTATCGATTTCGCTCTGCTCGTCGGGCGTGCTTGCAAGCACGATTGCAGCTGCTTCTGCCACGGCGACCTGCAATTCATTATGGCGCGAGACGATACGGCTCGCTTCGAAACTGCCGAAAGCCATGACCGCGAGCACCGGCACCACGATCGCGGTCTCGATGACGACCGAGCCAGCCTCGTTCTCGCGGAACGATCCGAGTTTGCGAAGGAGACCGCTCACAGGACGAGCCTCACGCGGGTCCGGCCTTCACCGACGACGATGTCATGGGTCTTGCCGGCAGGGCACAGGGTCGTGAGATCGGCGGTACCGCTGATCTGCAGCGTCTTTGATGCGACCATCAGGCATTCTGCCGATGCACTCATGGTGCCGGCCATCGTCAAATCGCTGTTCGGCATGTAGACGACGCCGTTGAGGTCGAAGTTAGCGTTTCCGGTGATCTTGCTTCCCGTGGAACCCGGAGAATTGGGATCTTCGAAGATCAGCATATTCTCCATTTTGTCGGCATCATCGGCAGACACGCCAACCGCGATCAGTTCGGTCTTGGTCATCGGGGTGAGGTAAACTCCGCCACCGCCATTGATATCCACGGATGCGCCGTTCTTCAGGACGAACATAACACCGGTGCCGGTGATGTTCACGCCGCCGTTGATCTTGAGGGTGCCGCCATCGATCACATAGACACCACCAGCCAGGTTGACGTCGCAAGCGATGTCGAAGCTGGTGTAGGTGCCCGGCTGCAGATCGTTATTCCCGGAAAGCTGGACCTTATTGCTGTAACTGAAACGAGACGTCGTGATGCGCTCGATATAGATCTTGTCAGGGCCACTACCTGCAATCTGGGTCAGATTGTCCTTAACTGGCGACTGCGTGTAGTCCACCGGCTCGGCGGTGAACAGCGCACCTTGGTTGATGGCGAATTCGATGTCGAAGGGCGACTCCGACCCCGCGCCGTTATACGCGATTTCGCCCGCAGCTTCTGCTTCGTTCCTGTTCTTCCCGCGATAGTATTTGAAAGTGATGGCGTCGATCTGCCGTTCGTCGGCCTGCCAGTTCGCCGTCGCATCGCCGCAGCTTACGGTCCGCGGGGTGGGGTTATCAGGCGGGGTCAGTCCTTCCCAGGGATCGATCATATCCTCGTAGTTTTCGACCATCAGGGCATTGTCGAAGGCGTCCATGCCGTCGGTGATGCCGCCACCCGCTACGACCCAGTTAATGTTCTGGGGGCCACTGCTGCCGTTCGTGACAATCGCTTCGGAATGGGTCGACCGTGCTCCGACGCCGCATGCAGCGTCAACCGTCGGACCACCGTTGAACCACATCGTGCGATAGGAGCTCGGATCGAGCGAGTAGAGGCAGGCGGTGAACTGCTGGGTCGTTTCCCAGGTCGCCTGTGCTTCGACGGCGATGGTCATGCCCTCGTCGATGACGATCTTGGTAAAAGGAAGCTGGGCCGAGACGGTCGCTTCCATGTAGACGCTGTTGTTGTTCGTGCCGTCCCAATCCTCAAGTTCGATGTTGTGGGTCAGGAGGTAGTCCTTGGTGGCCGACAGGTTGATGTAGAATTCCTGCCGGGCGCGCGTCTTGTATGCGGTACCAGTGTCACCGTTTCCGCGTGCCCATGCGCCGGCGAGGGCGCCCTGGTCGACCGCGTACTGCGCTTCACGCTTCCAAAGGTAGTACTGCGCCATATCGACACCAAGCCCTGCCGATCCGAACAGGACGGGCGTGCCCAATGCTACCAGCAGCATTGCATTGCCGCTGGTATCGGCCTTGAGCCGACGCATCATCTTGGAAAACTGCTTCAGTGCCATATTGCCCCCGAGGTAAACTCAGTCGTATCCTCCGCAATTAATACGGAGAACCTTCCACAACATGGCGGTGAAGAGTTAACTTCGGGTTTCCATCCACCCTTAAAGCGTCCACCGCTTGAGGAACGCCAAGGCCAGCAGAAAACAGGGATACCATGGATAACGGCAATCAGGAGAGGCTGGCCGATTGGCAGGACCTGGCACTCAGCCATGCCGGCGAAAAGTTGCGTGCTCCGCTGCGCGATGCGCTGTTGCTCGACCGCCGGCTATCGAGAATTGTCCTTACCGCGACCGAACCCGCGCTGGGGCAGCTCAAATTGGCCTGGTGGCGCGAAGAGCTCGCAAAGGTTGCCAGCGGTAATCAGAACAATCCGCCCGACCCGCTGTTGGCCGCACTTGCGCAGACATGGGGCGAGGATGGCGAACAGCTGAATCTCCTGATCGATGGCTGGGAAGCACAGCTGCCGTCGGACGAGGATCCGTCAGGCGCTCCCGGCGCTCTGGCCAAGGGTCGCGGCGAGGTGTTCTCGAAACTGGCGACGCTGGCTGGCCAAGGGAAATCAGCAGCGCCGGCTGCAACGCACGGCGCTGCATGGGCCTATGCGGAGCTCGCACAATTGTCAGGTGGGCAAGGACCGCAAGCGCTTGAGCAAGGGCTTGAGACAACATCTTCGCTACCGTCCTTGCCGCGCGATTTGCGTGCGCTCGCCGTCATCGGGGGGCTGTCCAGACGGGCCCTTTTAAGAGGCGGAAAGCCGCTGTTCGGCGATCGCTTCAGTCCCTTCGCTGCGCTAAGGCTTGGAATAATAGGAAGTTAGTTCTACTGCTTGCGTCCAGCAAGAGGGGAACTTGCCGATGAGCCGTATCGTTCTGGGTGCCGTTATCGCGCTGCTTTTTGCCGGGGTCGGCATGTTCTGGTGGCAGGGGCCGGCCGAGGTGGAAGCGGCAGCGCCGCCACCCTCGGTCCTTGCTCTTGCGGCGGACGCACCAGATCCGGCATCGCTGCCGATTACGGATCCCGGCGACATGGAAGGCCCGGCACCACCCGAAGCAAGCGAGCTAACCAAGGAGCAGCGTCGTTTCTTCCGCTATGATCGCAATCGCGACTGGCGCATTACACGCAGCGAGATGCTGTCCACACGTAGCGACGCTTTCCGCAAGCTCGACAAGGACGGTAACAACCTGCTCACCTTCGAAGAGTGGGCTGTCACTACGGTCGAAAAGTTCGAAGGCGCGGATGCGAATGGCGACCGTGAGCTTTCGCCCGGCGAATTTGCCACCACGAAACCCAAGCCATCCAAGTCCCGGCGCTGCGCCTGCTGATCAGGCAGGCACCGGTTCGAGCTGCTCCAGCCAGTCGCCGAATTCCTGCTTGGCGCGCGAGGTATAGGCTTCCTTGCGCTGCTTCTTCTTCACGTCGTGAAGCGGCGGGAACAGGCCGAAATTGACGTTCATGGGCTGGAACGTGTCGGCTTCGGCATCGCCAGTGATGTGTGAGAGGAGGGCGCCGAAAGCGGTGGTGCGCGGCGGAGCTGTCCAGTCGCGACCTGCCAGTTCGCTGGCTGCCATCATGCCGGCCATCAGCCCGACAGCCGAGCTCTCCACATAGCCTTCGCACCCGGTGATCTGACCGGCAAAGCGGATATGCTCGCCGCCGCGCAAACGCAGCTGGCGATCGAGGACGAGCGGCGAGTTAATGAATGTATTCCGGTGCAGGCCGCCCAGTCGCGCGAATTCGGCATTCTCCAAGCCCGGGATGGTCCGGAAAAGCTCGATCTGCGCGGCGTATTTCAGCTTCGTCTGGAAGCCGACCATGTTCCACAGCGTGCCGAGCTTGTTGTCCTGCCGCAGCTGGACGACGGCATAGGGCCAGCGGCCCTGTGGATGTTCCTCGGTCGTGTCGTAGGGATTGTCGAGACCGACCCCCTTCATCGGGCCGTATCGAAGCGTTTCGACACCACGCGATGCCATCACCTCGATCGGCATGCAGCCGTCGAAATAGGGGGTGTCGGCTTCCCATTCGCGGAACTCGGTTTTCTCTCCGTCCATCAATCCCTGGTGGAAGGCGAGGTACTGTTCCTTCGTCATGGGGCAATTGATGTAGTCGCCGTCTTCGTTGGATGCCTCGGTACGCTTGTTCCAGCGGCTCTGGATCCAGCACTTCGACATGTCGATGCTGTCGCGGTGCACGATGGGCGCAATGGCGTCGAAAAACGCAAGGCGGTCCTGCCCGGTCGCGCTCACGATGCTTTCCGCAAGCGATTGGGCAGTCAGCGGACCGGTGGCGACGATGGTGGGCCCGGAGGCGGGAAGGGCATCCACCTTCTCGCGAACCACGGTAACGTTCGGATGCTCTTCTAGCATTCGCTGAACTTCGGCCGAGAAGACATCGCGGTCGACGGCCATTGCGCTTCCGGCCGGAACCCTCGCGACTTCGCCCGCCCGCATAACGATGCTGTCCAGCCGCCGCATTTCATCGTGCAGCAAGCCCACGGCGTTCTTGTCGCTATCGTCCGAACGGAAACTGTTCGAGCAGACGAGTTCGGCCAAGCCGTCGGTCTGGTGGGCAGGGGTGGTTTCGCCGCTGCCACGCATTTCGGACAGGCGGACCTTGAAGCCGCGCCGCGCAAGCTGCCAAGCAGCCTCGCTTCCGGCAAGGCCGCCACCGATGATCTGGATGTCATGTGTCATTAGGGGCGCCATCTAGTCCCGAGGCAGGCAGCTTGCAACGCTGGCGCAATTGCGCAATGCGAAGCGGATCAGGAGGGAAATCCGAAATGCCCAAGCGCGCTCTTGTCGAGCACCGACCTTATCTGCTGCTCAGCCTGCTTTTCGCGGTGACCTATTTCTTCGCGATGGACGGAAAAGTCGGCGGTGCCTTCCTGTCGATCTGGAAGGGGGCGGGGGTCGGGTTTCTCGCAATCTATGCAGCCCATCGCGGGGTCGGGCGTGACGGCCTGCTGATCGCGGTTTTCCTGCTTCTCTGCGCGCTAGCCGATGTTGTGCTGGAATTCAGCTTCCTGTTGGGAGGCGCCCTGTTTGCCGTCGCCCATCTCGTGGCCATAGCACTCTACCTGGGTAACCGCCGGGAAAGGACAACGGGAAGCCAGAAGGCGGCGGGTTTCGCCCTCCTGGTGGGAACGCCATTGATTGCCGCGATGCTCACCTATCCGCTGGACAACTGGCATCTTGTGGCAATCTACGCGCTGGTCGTGGGGGCGATGGGGGCATCGGCCTGGACCAGCAGCTTCCCGAGGTATCGCGTCGGGATCGGCGCCATCCTTTTCGTGGTGAGCGACCTTGTCATCTTCGCGCGCGAGGCAGGTCACCTGTCCCGCGACATAGCCGAATGGCTGGTCTGGCCGATGTATTATGGCGGACAATTCCTGATCGCGACGGGTGTCGTGCAGACAATCCGTCACAGGGCACATTTGTCGAACTCGGCTGACTAGTGTAATTACGCTGCCACCAGCCATCCTTCGGGCCGCGTTCTTTGAACACACGAAGGAGATGATCATGAAAAAGGTAGCAATCGCTCTCGCCGGTGCAGCAGTACTGGCCGCTTCCCCGCTTTCGGCAGGCGAAGTCGGCGGTAATGGCAATTATGTCCCGGGCGGCGCGAACGGAGCGTCCGAATGCTCCTATTCCGGATTGAACGAGGATTACAGCGATGGTCTCGGCTTTACGCAGACCTTCGCTGCGGTCTTCCGCCTGTTCGGTCTGCAACCCAGGTGGTTCAACCCCGGCGAATTCTGCCGCGGCTAGCCATTCCAGGCAGCAATCGTGGTCCTGTGCAACTCGCGCCTGTGGCCTTCGTAGCCGCCGGTCGCCTTGTGCAGGACCGCACGATTGTCCCACATGACCAGCATGCCGTCTGCCCACTGGTGGCGATAGACGAACTCGTCACGCGACTGCCATTGAGCCAGTTCCGATAGGAGGGCGATAGCCTCTGCCTGCTCCATGCCCTCGATCCCGATGATATAACCGAGCGTCGAAAAGAAGCCTTCGATCCCGGTTTCGGGGTGCTTGCTAATCAAGGGGTGGGTGCGGCAATCTCGGGCGGCTTCGCTCGGGCGGATCGCCATTGAGCGTCCCTCGTCCTTCTCGCCATAGGTCCCTTCGGGGGCGTAAGCGAGTTGCGCGCTGTGGATGGCCGTGAGTTGGCGAAGCTCTTCCTTGCGGTGATCGGGAAGGGCCGCAAAGGCCGCTTGCTGATCTGCAAACAGCGTGTCCCCGCCGTGCGGAGGGATATCGATCGCTATCAGGCAGGTGCCTGCAGGCGGGCGCTCGAGGAAACTCCAGTCGCTGTGCCAGTTCTCTGCAAAGAGCGGGCTGGTCTCCTCCGCCTCCCGCAGGATTGCAGCAATGTGCCGACGACCTGCGATGGGGGCGAAAAACGGATCTTCACCGAACCCGCCCATGGACAGGGTGAAGCGCTCGAGCGCATCATCATCCAGGTGCTGGTCGGGAAAGGCCAGAACCTTGTTCTCCAGCCAGGCCTTGCGGATTTCTGCCGCCAGTCCTGCCGAGATAGCTTGCGAAAGGTCGAGCCCGGTCACGCGTGCGCCGCACGCCTGATCGCTAGGCTCGACCCTCAGCGTCATCCGCCGGGCTCGCCGTCGATGTTCTTGTCCGAATGAGCCGTGGTGTGCGGAGTGGTCTGATTGAGACCACCGCGCGCGGCGATTTCGTCCTGAACAAGCTCTTCGGCTTCGTTCTCCGGTTCTTCGGTCTCGTCGATCAATGCGGCGCCGACGATCTGTTCGCCCTTCGCCACATTGAAGATACGAACACCGGAAGAACCGCGACCGGAGATCGAATAGCCCTCGTGGTTTTCGAACCCACCTTCGACCATATGGCGGAAGTGGATCGGCAAGCGAATGAGCTTTGCCTGGTCCGTCACGAGCATGAGCTGCGAACCATGCTTCACGGGGAAGCTGGCAACGACGGGACCGTTGCGGTCGGGATTGCTCGACGGCTCACCGATGTTGGTGAGACCCATGCCGCCACGCCCGATGGTCCGGTATTCATAGGCCGAGGAAATCTTGCCGTAGCCGTTCGCGGTGAGGGTCAGGATGAACTCCTCGCCTTCCTCCATTTCGGCGACCTTCTCGGCATCGAGAGTGTGCTCGTTTTCGTTGTTCTTCCAATCAGCGGCACGCAGGTATGCGTCGCGGACTTCGGTATCGCGCTCGCCCGCATCGAGGACCGCCATCGAAACGACCTTCTGGCCATCTTTCAGCTTCATGCCGCGAACACCGATGCCGGTACGGCTCTTGGTCTCACGCGCATCGGTTGCCGAGAAGCGGATGGCCTTGCCGGAATCCGACGCGAGGAAGATTTCCTGCTGTTCGTTCAGCAATTCGACGCCGATCAGACGGTCGCCGCTGCCTTCCACGAAACCCATGGCGTATTTGCCGTTGCTGGGCACATTCGTGAATGCGTCCATCGAGTTGCGGCGCACCATGCCCTGTTCGGTCGCGAAAACGATGTTGAGGTTGGCCCACTCGTTCTCGTCCTCGGGGAGGGCAAGGACATTGGTGACCCGCTCATCGTCGCCGAGCGGCAGGAGGTTGACCATCGGGCGGCCCTTGGTCTGCGGGCCACCTTCGGGCAGCTTCCATACCTTCATGCGATACACGCGACCCGTATTGGTGAAGAACAACACCGGGTTATGGGTCGAAGTTACGAACATTTCGACGACGGCATCTTCGTCCTTCGTCGCCATGCCGCTGCGGCCCTTGCCGCCGCGCGCCTGGGCGCGGAAAGTGTCGAGCGGAGTGCGCTTGATGTAACCGCCATGGGTGACAGTCACGACCATTTCCTCGCGCTCGATCAGGTCCTCGTCTTCGATACCGTCCCATGCGGGCGCAATTTCGGAGACACGAGGGGTGGCATAGGCCGCGCGGATTTCTTCCAGCTCGCCGCGCATCACGCCATAGAGCTTTACCCGGTCCGCGAGGATCGAGAGATATTCCTCGATCGAGAGCGACAGCTCCTTCAGCTCGTCACCGATCTCGTCGCGGCCGAGCGCCGTGAGGCGGTGCAGGCGCAGGTCGAGAATGGCTTTCACCTGCCGTTCCGACAGGCGGTAGGTGCCGCCTTCCTGTTCCGCGTTCGGCTCGATCGCTTCGACGAGCGCGATATATTTCGCGATATCGCCGATCGGCCATTCCTTGGCGAGCAGGCGCGCGCGTGCTTCTGAAGGCGTCGGAGCGCTGCGGATCATGGCGACCACTTCGTCGAGGTTGGAAACAGCTACGACGAGGCCGAGCAAGATATGCGCACGGTCGCGGGCCTTGTTGAGCTCGTACTTGGTGCGCCGGGTGATCACTTCCTCGCGGAAGGTGATGAAGGCCTGGATGAATTCGCGCAGGGTCAGGACTTCGGGGCGCCCGCCGCTGATTGCCAGCATGTTGGCCGGGAAGCTCGACTGGGCGGGGGTGTAACGCCAGATCTGGTTGAGAACGACTTCTGGCGAGGCATCGCGCTTGAGATCGACGACGACACGGACACCCTGACGACTGGATTCGTCGCGGATATCGGAAATTCCCTCGATCCGCTTGTCCTTGGCCGCTTCGGCAATCTTTTCGACGAGACCGCTCTTGCCGACCTGGAACGGGATCGAGGTCAGGACGATCGACTTGCGATCACCGCGCCTCTCTTCGATCTCGTGGCGGGCGCGCATCAGGATCGAGCCGCGACCTGTGGTATAGGCGGCGCGTGCACCCGATTTGCCCAGGATCAGCGGCGCAGTGGGGAAGTCGGGCCCCGGGATGATCTCGAACAATTCCTCGCTCGTGATCGCCGGGTTATCCATATAAGCGAAGCAACCGTCGATCACTTCGCCCAGGTTATGCGGCGGGATGTTTGTTGCCATACCCACCGCGATGCCGCCGGCACCATTGACCAGCAGGTTAGGGAAGCGGGCAGGCAGGACCGTCGGTTCACGACGCGAACCGTCATAGTTGTCGGCGAAATCGACAGTATCCTTGTCGAGGTCGTCGAGCAGCGAGTTCGCAACGCGGGCAAGACGCGCTTCGGTGTAACGCATCGATGCCGGCGGATCGGGATCCATCGAACCGAAGTTACCCTGACCATCGATGAGCGGAACACGGAGCGACCAGTCCTGCGTCATGCGGGCAAGTGCATCGTAAATCGCGGCGTCGCCGTGGGGATGGTAGTTACCCATCACGTCACCGACGATCTTGGCGCTCTTGCGGAACGGACGTCCGGCGACGAAGCCGCCCTCGTTACTCGCGAAAAGAATACGCCGGTGAACGGGCTTGAGGCCGTCACGTACATCGGGCAGCGCGCGGCTGACGATCACGCTCATCGCGTAATCGAGATAGCTCGTTTTCATCTCGTCGACGATGTCGATGCGAGTATGTTCTTCGCCGCCGGGGGGAGGGGTGTCGATCAGGTCGGTTTCGTCAGCCAAAACGCGGTATTCCCGTCTGTTGGTGTTTTCTGGTTTTCAAGGGATGCACCCTAGGCGAAAGGCAGGTGTCGCGCCACTCGAAGCGGGAACCACAGGCCCCTTTCATGCGCTTTTTCCACATGTCGATGGCTCTTTTCCGGCTACCAAGCCTGAACCGCGGGAAAGACCCGCATTCAATCGCCATTCAGCGGCTTTCGGCTACAAGAATTTGCAATGAGAACGCAGACACGGCAATGGCGCCGTTTATGCCGTTTTCGAACGTCTCATGCGTTTTTTACCCCATCCACTCTTGGGAGCTTCATAAATGATTTTCACCCGTCTCAACAGGGCTTCGCGCCCCACGTCCGCCCTCGCAATGGCCATCGCGCTTGCCGCAGGTGGCATGCTGACCGCGACCGCAATCGAAGCGCCTGCCCATGCACAGCGCGACAAGAAAAAGAAGAAGGAAAAGGAACAGAAGGCCGAGTACTCGAAGGAGTTTCTCGCTGCCTACACGCCGATCAGCGAAATCCAGAAGGCAGAGGCGCCGGACTACGCCCAGGCGAAGTCGCTCATTCCCGCTATGCTCGCGACCGTCAAGTCTGATGATGAGAAGAATGCTGCCGGCGGCCTGATGTTCAACCTCGCCAACGACATGGGCGATGACGAACTGCAGCTGCAGGGCATCGCGATGATGATCGAGAGCGGCAAGCTGGATGCGGCAACGCAGGGCCAGCTGTCCTTCGCGGCTTACCAGACCTATCGGGACATGAACGATGTCGCCAACGCGCGCGCATCGCTCGAGAACGCGATCGCTGCGAACTACAGCTTCACCGCGACTATGACCGATGGCAGCACCCAGCAGTTCGGCCCCGACCGCATGCGCTGGCTGATCTCGGACCTGTATTTCGATCAGGGCAACTATGCCGAAGGCCTCAACTACCTTTCGGACCTGATCGAGGCCCGCAAGGCTGAAGGCGGCGTGGTTCCCGAGATGTGGGTGCGCCAGGGACTGGGACAGGCGTATGAAAACAACCTGACCAGGGACGCCATCAAGTACGCGGCTTTCCTCGTTGAATCATACCCGACCGATGTCGCCTGGGGTGATGCCGTTATCATCACGCTCAACGGCAACAACTACCAGAACCCCGAGGTGCTCGACCTGCTGCGCCTTTCGCGCCGTACCGGTGTCTACAACGACCAGCGCGTGCTTTCGGAATATGTCGAGGTCCTCGACCCTCGCCGTTATCCGGGTGAAGTCGTTGCCGTCATCGACGAAGGTTTCGCCAGTGGCGTTGCCGACAAGACCGATCCTTACCTGATCGAGACGCGTAGCGAAGCTGCTGGCCGTATCGCGGGTGACAAGGCCGACCTGCCCAACCTTGCACGCGAAGCGCGTTCGCCGAGCGCGGACGTCAAGACCCTCGTGGTCGCCGGTGACACCTTCCTCAGCTACGACCAGCCGGCCGAAGCGGAAGAGTTCTACACCAAGGCGCTGACCATGACGGGTGTCGAAACTCCGATGGTTCTGACCCGTCTCGGCATCGCCCAGTATGATCAGGGCAAGTACGCCGAAGCTGTCGAAACCTTCGGCAAGGTCGAAGGTGCGCGTCGTGACCTCGCCAACCTCTGGGCGATCCACGCAGCTCAGAAGGGCGCGATGTAAGCTCTGAGGATTTCGGACAACAAGACGGCGCGGCTCCTTCGGGAACCGCGCCGTTCTTGTCTTTAGCGCAGGCGCTTCACGTAAAGCGTGTTGTCGCGGCGCTCGACCTTGAATTGGTCCATGGCCTGAAAGAGGTCCGAAAGGCGCTTGTAGCCGTAATTTCGGACATCGAAGCTTGACCGGTTGCCGGCCAGGCTGCCGACTTCACCCAGCTGGGCGTACCCATCTTCATCACGGTTGGCAGCCTTCCAGGCTGTACCCAGAAGTTCGACGAGTTCTTCGTCGACCTGGCCGTTGCCCTTGGATTTCTTATCCTTGGAAGGCGTGGAATCATCGGATGCTCCTGCGATCAGGGCATCGATGTCGATGAACCGCGTGCAGGCGCTCTTGAAGGCCTCCGGTGTCTTGCTTTTGCTTCCGAAGCCATAAACGATCAGGCCATCCTGCCTCAGCCGCGTAGCGAGGGGGGTGAAATCGCTGTCGGAGCTCATGATGCCGAAGCCGTCCACCTTACCTTGATAGAGCAGGTCGATCGCATCGATCGTCATCGCCATGTCGGTGGCGTTCTTGCCCGTCGTCATGTCGAATTGCTGATAGGGCAGGATACCGAACTTGTGGCTATACTGGTCCCAACCGGACAGGTTCTTCTTGGTGAAGTTTCCGTAGGCCCGCTTGATATTGACCTGACCCAGCTCGGCCATGACGGTCAGCACGGGATCAATGCCGCGCGGCGTGGTGTTGTCCGCGTCGATCAGCAGGGCGATGTTTTTCAGTTCTTTATCAGACATGCGCGCTCACATGGGCTGCGCGCGTCAGGAGCGCAAGTCAGTCTGCCGGTTTGAACTCGCCGCTTGTCTCGTCAAGCACCCGCAAAATTCCGTCGGCGATGGCGAAATGCCCTCCGTGCAGCGATAGCTCGCCGCTTTCGACCTTATCCGCCACGTAGGGGAAGGTCATCAGATTCGCGAGGCTGACCTTCACTGCCTCGAGTTCCATCGCCAATTCCGCCTCGCGGCCATCGGTACCAAGCTGGGCAGCAATCGGCTCGCGCGCTTCGTCGAGCATGTCGACCCAATGCGCAACGAAGCCACCTTCGCCGATCTCGTTGCCATGGAGGTCTTGCGTTAGCGCAGCCTTGCAACCGCCGCACAGGCCGTGACCCATGACCAGGATTTCCTTCACCTTGAGGAATTGGACGGCGAACTCCACCGCGGCCGACACACCGTGGCGACCGGGCGTGGTCTCGAAGGGCGGAACCAGAGCGGCGACATTGCGCACGACGAAAATCTCGCCCGGGGCAACATCGAGAATTTGTGCCGGATCGACTCGGCTGTCCGAACAGGAAATCACCATGACCTGTGGCGATTGGCCCTCGGCAAGCTCTGCCCAGCGCTCGCGCTCCTCGTGCCAGTCGCCTGCACGGAAGTTGCGGTAGCCGTCGATCATCTGTTCGAATGTCTTCATGGCGCCGCTGCTGCCCCGAAAAGGACAAGGACGCAAGCCCTCGAATCGCCGACGCGCGTCATCGCGATGCGAGGTTGCGACTTGCGTCCTTCGCGCCTAGATGGGCCGCGCGATGAACGACCTTTCCTCCCCTCCGAAGCCCGAAGGCGAACAGCCCAAGCGGCAGCGCAAGCCCGACTGGATTCGCGTCAAGGCGCCGGTCAGCAAGGGCTATCACGAGACACGCAAGCTGATGCGCGATCTCTCGCTCAACACGGTGTGCGAGGAAGCGGCTTGCCCCAATATCGGCGAATGCTGGGACAAGAAGCACGCGACGGTGATGATCCTCGGCGATGTCTGCACCCGCGCTTGTGCATTCTGCAACGTGAAGACCGGCATGCCGCGCATGGTCGATCCGATGGAGCCGGAAAACGTCGCCATTGCGGCAGGACAGATGGGCCTCAACCACATCGTCATCACCAGCGTCGACCGTGACGATCTTCCCGATGGCGGTGCCGACCAGTTCGTGAAAGTCATCAAGGCCCTCCGCCGCGAGACGCCCGAGACCACCATCGAAATCCTCACGCCCGATTTTCGCGGCAAGATGCGCGCCGCGGTCGAGAAGATCTGCGAAGCGGGTCCCGACGTCTACAACCACAACCTCGAGACCGTGCCGCGTCTCTATCCCACGATCCGTCCGGGCGCGCGCTATTACGCCTCGCTGCGCCTGCTCGAGGAAGTGAAGGCACACGATCCGCTGATCTTCACCAAGTCGGGCATCATGCTCGGCCTCGGTGAACAGCGGCTCGAAGTGCACCAGGTCATGGACGACATGCGCAGCGCCGATGTCGATTTCATCACCATGGGTCAGTATCTCCAGCCGACGCCGAAGCACGCCAAGGTCGAGGATTTCGTGACGCCCAAGGCCTTCGCGGCCTATGGTTCGATCGCGCGCGCCAAGGGCTTCCTGCAGGTCGCCTCAAGTCCGCTCACGCGGTCAAGCTATCACGCAGGTGACGATTTCGCGGTGATGAAAGCTGCCCGCGAAGAAAAGCTGGCGAAGGAGCAGGCGAGGCGTAACGCCTGATGCCCGGCATCCGCGAAACACGGCGGCTTCCCTATAGCTGCGAGCAGATGTTTGACCTCGTTGCGGACGTGGACAGCTATCCCAAGTTCCTTCCCTGGGTCGTCGCAACCCGGGTCCGCAGTGACAGCGAGACCGAAATGACCGCAGACATGCTGGTCGGTTTTAAAGCGATCCGCGAAAAATTCACCTCCAAGGTCATCAAACGCAAGCCCGAGCGCATCGAGGTCTCCTATATCGACGGACCATTGAAGGACCTCGACAACAACTGGAACTTTACCTGCCTTCCCGACGGCGGGTGCGAGATCGACTTCTGCGTCGAATTCAGTTTCCGCAACGCTGTCTTCGAAGCGCTTGCCGGCCAGTATTTCGACCGGGCCTTCAGGAAAATGGTCGAGGCTTTCGAAAAGCGCGCCGACGAACTCTACGGCCGCGAGAACGCCGCCGCCAACCTCTAGGGCAGCAACAGCTCGAGTGCGCAGACAGTCGCCTGCCGCCGGATATCGGCGCGCGACGTCGGCTCGAACTTCTTAAGTTCGCCTTCCGGTTCGCCCTCCTGTCCGCGTACGACGCGCGCGAAGACCACCGTGCCTACGGGTTTGAGCTTGGTGCCGCCATCCGGACCTGCGACACCGCTGATCGCCACGGCCACATCCGCCTTACTCTTGGCGAGGGCACCTTTTGCCATGGCCCAGGCGCAGGCAATCGACACCGCGCCGAAGGTTTCGATGATGTCGAGCGGCACATCGAGTGCTTCCATCTTGGCCTCGTTCGAATAGGTCACGTAACCACGGTCGAACACGGCAGAGGAACCGGGAATTTCGGTAAGGGCAGCCGAGACGAGACCGCCGGTGCAGCTTTCGGCGAGCACCACCTTGCGTCCCGCAGATCTGTTGGCCTCGATGACCTTGGCCGCGAGGTCATCGATTTCATGCGGAAGAAGCTCGCCTGGAGTGGTCATCCCTCGGTATTCTCGCGTTTACGGCCCTTGTCGTCCCAAGCCAGCTTGATAACCGTCCCGACGAAGGTCGCAAAGTTATCTGCGGGCAAGGGGTCGAGCGATTCCATGACCTCTTCGATGGGGGCGCAGTGCTTTTCCTCGATATCCTCAGCGAGCTTTTCGGGAAGCATGATCTCGATCATCGGCTTGATAACCTCATCGGGCAGGTCGTCGAACTCGTTGCTGCCTCTCGGACCGTTCTTTCCATCGTTCACGATCGCGGCAACCAAGGCCCGCGCATGCGGCCAATTTGCTTCTGCCCCTTCGGCGAACTTGGCCGTCAGTGCGTTCATGTTGGTCGCGAGATAGCCGTCGGGAGCAAGCGAGCCGGCGCATTTTTTCGAAATTGTTTCGACGAAAATCGGCATAAAGTAGCGAACACCGCCAACGATGACTTCCTGGTCAGGCTTCGGCGAAGGTGCCGTTTCCTGCGCGATCGCCATTGCGCTGCTGCCCAAGGCCAAAGCACCCAGAAATACCGCGAATTTCTTCATTGCGATTCCCCTTCAATCGTTGCGAATGACAGTCGCTGCGGCCTGTGCGGCTATACCTTCGCCTCGGCCGGTAAAGCCAAGCCTTTCAGTGGTCGTCGCCTTCACCGATATCGCGCCCGAGTCAACGCCGAGCAGTTCGGCAACCCGCTGCCTCATGGCCTCGCGGTGAGGGCCGATCTTGGGCGCTTCACAGATGATCGTGAGGTCGACATTGCCCGTGCGATACCCGGCCTCGCCGACCAGTTTCGCAGCATGCACCAAGAACCGGTCGCTGCTCGCTCCCTTCCATTGCGGGTCCGACGGCGGGAAGTGGCTGCCAATGTCTCCATTGCCGATCGCACCTAGCAGCGCATCGACAATGGCGTGCAGGGCGACGTCGGCATCGCTGTGGCCCGAGAGCCCCTTGTCATGCTCGATCCTGATACCACCCAGCCAAAGCTCCTCGCCAGCGACCAGCTTGTGAACGTCATAGCCGGACCCGATCCGGACAGGGGGCAGTTCCGACACGAAGTCCTCCGCATAAGTGAGTTTCTTGAGGCGCTCGTCACCTTCGACAAGGGCGATGCTTCCGCCTGCGGCGGCCAGCACCTGTGCATCGTCCCCGGCGAGCGCATCACCTTGCCATGCGCGATGGGCGGTCGTGATATCCGCGAAGCGAAACGCTTGTGGGGTCTGCACGCGCCGGAGCGCGTCCCGCTGCGCGCTGCCGGCCATTATTCCTCCCTCGTCGAGCGCGAGGCTATCGACGACAGGCAGGACCGGAATTGCGCCGGGGTGATCGTCCAGCGCATGCAAAAGCCGGGAAACTACGGCGCGCGGCAATATGGGGCGCGCCGCGTCGTGGATCAGGACACGATCGGAAGAGCCGAGCGCTTCAAGACCGTTGGCAACCGATTGCTGCCGTGCCTCGCCACCGACGACGCTTGTCCACCCGTGGAGGCCGGACAGCGCCTCGGCAGTGGCTTCCTCGCCGTTTTTGGGAATAACGACGACTAATGGAGCAGCACCGGCATCCAGCAGTGCCTCGACCGAATGGCGCAGGACTGGCTTGCCGCGCCAGGTCGCGAATTGCTTGGGAAGTGGCTGGCCTGCCCGCATACCCTTGCCGGCAGCGACTACGACCGCAGAAAACGGGGGGAGGGGGGAGGAGTCCTGCATAGCTATGCCGCCCGCTAGCCGCTTGCCGTTTGCGCTGCAACGCACTATGTGCCTGCCCAATATTTAGGCACACCTCAAGTCATGATCGAGCAAGCATCCCCTCCGGCCCCGCCGCAGCCCATCCACATCGGCAATGTGGCCATCGACACGCCGGTCATCCTGGCGCCGATGACGGGCGTGACCGATCTGCCCTTCCGCAAGCTGGTGCGCAAATACGGCTCGGGCCTCAATGTCACCGAGATGATCGCCAGCGAAGCGGCCATTCGCGAGACGCGCCAATCGGTGCAGAAGGCCGCGTGGGACCCGATCGAAGAACCGGTCTCGATGCAGTTGGTCGGCTGCGACCCGCACAGCATGGCCGAAGCCGCCAAACTCCAGCAGGGTAATGGTGCCGACATCATCGACATCAACTTCGGCTGCCCGGTGCGCAAGGTCGTCGGCCAGCTTGCCGGGTCGGCGCTTATGAAGGAAGTCGGTCTCGCCACCAAACTGATGGAAGCGACGGTCAAGGCCGTCGACGTGCCCGTGACGGTCAAGATGCGCATGGGCTGGGATCACGCCGATCTCAACGCGCCCGAACTCGCCCGGATTGCCGAGGACCTTGGCGTCAAGATGGTCACCGTGCACGGCCGCACGCGCAACCAGATGTACAAGGGCAGCGCGGATTGGGAATTCATCCGCAAGGTGAAGGACGCAGTCTCCATACCCGTCATCGTCAATGGCGATATCTGCACGATCGAGGATGCCGGCAAGGCGCTGGAGCAATCGGGTGCGGACGGCCTGATGATCGGACGCGGTGCCTATGGCAAGCCCTGGCTGCTCGCGCAGGTAATGCACTGGTGGCGCACGGGCGAAAAGCTTGAGAGCCCGAGCTTCGATGAACAGTACGAGGTTGTTGTCGAACACTACCGCGACATGCTCGAACTTTATGGCGAGCAGGTCGGCGTCAAGATCGCTCGCAAGCACCTTGGCTGGTATACGAAGGGCATGCACGGCTCGGCCGAGTTTCGGAACCGGGTGAACTTCGTCGACAATGCTCCTGAAGTTCTTGAGGAACTTGAGCGTTTCTACGAGCCCTTCCTCCATCGGCGTGCGGCGTGAATGAGCCGTCTGCCGCGCCTGATGCGGCGGCCCAGATATCCGGGCTGATTTTTGCCGTGCTCCTGCTCGACCAGGAAGACCGGATTGTCGAAGCCAATGCCGCTGCGGAGGAATTGCTGGGTCGCAGTGCCCGCCGATTGCTCGGCAAGGCACTGGGCGAGATTATCGATTTCGAAAATGATCGGCTGCGCGACAGCATCCAGCAATGCGAAGTGCAGGTCATCGCTCGTGGGATTGCCGTCGATACGGGACATGGCGTGAGGCGGGTGAACATCACCAGTTCTCCGATGCACAGCCATCCGGGATGGCGCGTGGTCACTCTTTCGGAAGTCGGGCAGGACGACAACCACTCCGATGACGAGGAGCGCGTCGAACTGCGCGCGCCCGCCGTTCTCGCCCACGAAATAAAGAACCCTTTGTCTGCCATCCGCGGGGCCAGCCAGCTTCTCGCCCGCCGAGCCTCGGAAAAGGATCGTCCGCTAGCGACGATGATCGAGGGCGAAGTCGATCGCATCGCGCAGCTGATCGACCGGATGCAGCAACTCGGCAGCCGGAAGGAAGTGGTCACCGGTCCATGCAACCTGCACGAGGCGATCCGTAATGCCATGGCAACCGTTCGCGCTGGCCGCGAGGATGGGTGCGAACTCGCGGAGGAATTCGATCCCTCGCTCCCACCGGTAGAAGCGGATCAGGGCGCGCTCGAGCAGGTGCTCATCAACTTGCTCGCCAATGCTTGCGATGCCTGTAGCGGGCAGGAAGGCGCCAAGGTCGTCGTTCGGACACGCTTCGTCAGCGGCCTGAGTTTTACGGCGATCCGGCTCGGCAAGGCCACGCGCCTCCCGATCGAGATCACCGTGATCGATCCCGGACCTGGCCTGCCTCCCGAATTGAGCGACCACGTCTTCGAACCTTTCGTATCCGGCAAGCCGCACGGCCAGGGCCTCGGCCTTGCGCTGGTCCGCAAACTGCTGCGCGACATGGGCGGCCGTATCGCGCACGAACGCAATCAGGCGGCACGACTGACCCATTTCCGCATCAACCTTCCCGTCGCACAAGGGGCGAACTGAGCCATGACGACCCATTCCGTCCTGCTGGTGGAAGACGATCGCGGTATCGCGACCGTGATTACCGAGGCACTGCGCGAGGAAGGCTATGAGGTCACCTCCTGCAGCAGGGTGAGCGAGCGCGACAGGCTCCTTTCGGAACGCAGCTTTGATGTCATGCTGACCGATGTCATGCTGGAAGACGGTGACGGCCTCGATGCGATCGAGACAGTCCGTGCGGCGGCCCCGGATATGCCGATTATCGTGCTTTCGGCTCAGAACACGCTCGACACTGCCGTCCGCGCCAGCGACAGCGAAGCCTTCGAGTACTTCCCCAAGCCATTTGACCTCGACGAACTTTCGCAAGCTGTTCGGCAAGCCGCGGCACGGTCTCCTCGCAAGGCGGAAACGCAAGATGAGGTTGAGGGCGGCCAGCTGCCGCTGATCGGGCGCAGCAGGGCCATGCAAGACGTCTATCGCATGATAACCCGCGTGCTGCGCAACGACCTGACCGTACTTGTTACCGGTGAAAGCGGCACGGGCAAGGAGCTGGTCGCAGAAGCGATTCACCAGCTGGGCTCACGCCGCACCGGACCATTTGTCGCGGTCAATATGGCAGCAATCCCCCACGACCTCCTGGAAAGCGAGCTCTTCGGTCACGAACGCGGCGCATTTACGGGCGCTCACGCCCAACAGATCGGTAAGTTCGAACAGGCCAATGGCGGCACCTTGTTCCTCGACGAGATCGGCGACATGCCGGCAGAGGCGCAGACAAGGCTTCTTCGCGCCCTCCAGTCCGGACGGATCCGGCGGGTGGGTGGCAGGCAGGAGATTGCGGTAGACGTCCGGATCGTGGCTGCGACCAACCGCAATCTCGAGCCAATGATCGCGGACGGAAGGTTCCGCGAAGACCTGTATTATCGTCTCAATGTTGTCCCCATCCACCTGCCGCCGCTGCGCGAACGCAGCCAGGACATCGGCGACCTTTCGAGGCATTTCCTCTCGCAGGCAGTGGATGAGGGCCTTCCTCGACACACCCTTAGCGATGAGGCAGCCCTCGCGCTCGAGAGCCATGTCTGGCGCGGCAACGTGCGCGAATTGCGCAATGTGGTGTTCCGGCTCGCCCTGCTTGCCCGCGACAGCCAGATCGATGCGCAAACGGTGGCCGACGTGCTTCCTTCGAATGCTGGCAACGCAAACGATGATGGTCGGGATGGTTTCGAAGCCGCCCTGTCCGACTGGCTCGATCACGAACGCCCTTCCGCCGGCACGCTCTATCACGGTGCGCTTGCTGCGTTCGAGAAGCCCCTTTTCGAACACGCCTTGCGGGAAACCGATGGTAACCAGCTGCGGGCAGCGCAGCTTCTCGGGATCAATCGAAATACCCTCAGGAAGCGGTTGAGCGACCTCGAAATCGAGCCGGAACGGTTTGCCCGGCGTCGCTGACAGGCGGCTCGTCGATTTTATGCTTGCAAAAATGCAACAGTAACGATGTAAGGCCGCCACGATGGCGACGCAGGCAGCTCCTCAGGCAAGACGCACACCACGTTGGTGGCGCAAGTTCATTGTCGCCTCGCGCCGGGCGAACTTCTTCACTGTCGTGGAGATCATGGCGGCGGTCGCCTTCCTGACGATGGTCGGGGCCACTTGGGCTGCATTCACGACGGCGCCGCCTACCGGCCAATTGCTGCCGAGCAGGCAGGTTGCGGTCCTGCTGATCGGCACGCTGATCCCGGCGATGGCGCTGCTCGTCCTTGCTGGTCGTCGCCTGGCATTGAGGAGGGCAGCTGGCAGCACGGCGCGTTTGCACGTCCGACTGGTTTTCTTCTTTTCGATGATTGCCGCAGTGCCGACGCTGCTCGTATCGGCTTTCGCTGCCGTGCTCTTCCAGTCTGGTGTAGATTTCTGGTTCTCCGACAATTCGCGTGGACTGATGGAGAACGCAAACCAGCTTGCGGAAAGGTATTACGAGGAGAACCAGCTGGACCTCGCCCAAGAGACCATCTCGATGGCAATGGACATGCGGCTTCTGCTGCAGCAGGTGTCGGTCACCGATCCGGACTTCCCTTTGGTTTACGAGTACCAGGCGCAGCCAAGAGACGTTTTCGAGAGTGCGATCATTCAGGTGCTTCCAGATGGTAGCGCCCGCACCGCGGTTGTTTACGGGATTACGGAGGAAAGCGATCCGGTCGGGTTCACCGAAGAGAGCCTCAATGGCCTTCGCCGCGGAGAGCAGGTTGCCGTGCGTGGCAGCCCTGAACGGATCGAGGCAATTGCTCCTATCGACCGGACGGCCGGGATCTATCTGTATACGGCCCGAAATGCGGAGGCGGTGAGTTTCCGAAGCTGGGAAAGTGCGCGTTCGATCTCGACCGCTTATGATGAACTGACCAAGCGTGCGCGCGCACTGCAGCTGCGCTTCAATCTGGCCTTGTTCTTTGTCAGCCTCGCGCTCGTGGGGATAGCGGTCTGGTTTGCCCTGCGTTTTGCAGACAGGCAGGTGGAACCGCTTACCGATCTGGTTGCGGCGGCGCGCAAGGTAGGCGCGGGCAATTTCGCACTCCGGGTTGAGGGACGTACCGGCGCCGATGAGATCGGCCTTCTCAACCGCGCGTTCAACCGGATGACGGCGCAGATCGAGAAGCAGACCGACGCTCTTGTCTCTGCCAACAGCGAACTCGAAGACCGCCGCAGCTTTATCGAAGCCGTGCTGGAATCGGTCAGTGCCGGTGTCATCACCATCGATGGGCAGCGCCGCGTGCTGTTGATGAATGCGCCTGCGCAATCGACTCTTCTTGAAGGAGGGGAGGGGGCGAAGCACCCCGAAACACTCGACGAGATGGCGCCTCAGATCGCGGTCATGGTCGAGGCCGGACTCGAGCGCGGGGTGGTCAGCCATTCGCGCCGCGGGGAATTGATGACTCTCGCAGTGAAGCTGGTGCCCGAAGGCGACGGGTACGTGATCACTTTCGAGGACATCACCCGGCAGCTGCTCGACCAGCGACAGGCCGCGTGGTCGGACGTGGCGCGGCGGATCGCGCATGAAATCAAGAACCCGCTGACCCCGATCCAGCTTGCGACCGAAAGGCTCAAGCGGCGCTATCGCAAGCAGATCGAGCAGGATGGCGAGTTGTTCGACGAATTGACCAATACCATCGTGCGGCAGGTCGGCGACCTGAGAAAGATGGTGGATGAATTCTCCAGCTTCGCAAGATTACCCAAGCCCGTGTTCCGGCCGGAAGACGCGCTAGACCTGATCCGGCAGTCGCTCTTCCTGCAGGAAGTTGCCAATCCCGAGATCAACTACGGCCTGACCACCGAGATCGAAGGTCCGCTCAAAATTCAGGCCGACCGCCACCAGCTCGGTCAGGCAGTCACGAACATTCTCAAGAACGCCGCCGAAGCTATCGAAGCGCGCGCCGCACAGGCGGAAGCCGATTACCGCGGGGGGATCGCCGTCGAGGTAACGGAAGACGAACATGCCATAATGGTCGCCGTCACGGATAACGGCATTGGCCTGCCGCAGGATCGTGAGCGGATCATGGAACCCTATGTTACGACCCGCGAGAAAGGCACCGGGCTTGGCCTCGCAATCGTGAACAAGATCGTTGAAGAACACGGCGGGGAAATGAGCTTTTCCGCCGTCGAGGGTGGCGGAACCCGGGTGATCCTGCGCTTTGCCAGGGACCCTCATGGCAAGTCGCCTGAAAATACCGAACAGAACGCCGCAGAAAGAACGGGAAGCTGAACATGGCTCTGGATATCCTCATCGTCGACGACGAACGCGACATTCGCGAACTGGTAGCCGGGGTCTTGAGCGACGAGGGCTACGAATGCCGGACGGCAGCCGACAGTGTGTCCGCGCTCGATGCAGTGGACGAGAAGCGGCCGAGCCTCGTACTGCTCGACGTCTGGCTGCACGGCAGCCCGATGGATGGGCTCGAAGTCCTCGATGCGATCAAATTGCGCGAGCCGGAACTGCCCGTCATCATCTTCTCGGGTCACGGCAATATCGACACGGCCGTCTCCGCCGTCAGCCGCGGTGCAATGGATTTCATCGAGAAGCCGTTCGAGGCGGAGCGCTTGCTGCACCTGGTGGAACGCGCGACCGAAACGGAAAGCCTGCGCCGCGAGAACTCGCGCTTGCGCGAGAGAACCAATGAGAGCGGCGAGTTCACCGGCAATTCGGCTGCCATCAACAATGTCCGCGCGACGTTGAAGCGCGTGGCATCGACCGGTAGCCGCGTCTTGATCTCCGGCCCTGCGGGGTCCGGCAAGGAAGTCGCCGCACGCCTGCTGCACAGCTGGTCGACACGCGGCGACAAGCCCTTCGTCACCGTCAATTCGGCCCGGATCACCCCGGAACGCTTCGAAGAAGAGCTCTTCGGTGAAGAGGCGGATGGCAAGTTGGTCCGGCCGGGCCTCCTGGAAACCGCCGACGGCGGCACGCTCTATCTCGACGAAGTAGCCGACATGCCGATGTCGACGCAGGCTCGTATCCTGCGTGTCCTCACCGAACAAAGCTTCGTGAGGGTAGGGGGCAATCGTCAGGTTGGGGTCGATGTCCGCGTGATCTCTTCAACGGCCCGCGACCTTGCCAAGGAGATGGAGGAGAAGAATTTCCGCGAGGACTTGTTCTACCGCCTCAACGTCGTGCCGGTCGAGATCCCGTCGCTTGCCGAGAGGCGCGACGACATACCGGCCCTGGCCGAATATTTCTTTGCTCGCTATGCAACGGAGCAGGGCTTGCGACCGCCGAAGATCAGCGAAGAAGCCATGGCTGCACTCCAGGCCTATGACTGGCCCGGCAATGTGCGCCAGCTCAGGAATGTCGTCGAGCGGACGATCATCCTGACCCCGCGCGACCAGCTGGACACGGTCGAAGCCGAGATGCTTTCCGAAGAGGTTACTGGCGGCAAGGTGTCCGGTACCGGGGGCATGGCGGCATTGATGGGGGCCCCCTTGCGGGAAGCGCGCGAGAGCTTCGAACGCGAATACCTCGCGATCCAGATCCGCCGCTTTTCCGGCAATATCTCCAAGACGGCGAGCTTCATCGGAATGGAGCGTTCGGCGCTGCACCGGAAGCTCAAACTACTCGGAATGGCCGAACGAAAAGGCAGCGAGCGCAAGTAACGCGACAAGCATAGGCCACAGGCCTGTCAGATTTATTTTATTGCTAACAAGTGTCTTACACGGCACATTGCGTTTCAAATCCGGATGGAAATCTGGTGCCCGGACGCGGTGGTGGCGTCCAGATCGTCGTCCTCGAACGGGGCGGCCAACAACAGGAGACACAACGATGTCTGGCGAACGCACTCTCTCGGCACGCCCGCGTCCAGCGAAAGAAGCAGCCCCCAAGGGCAAGGCGCCCAGCCTGCAGGACGCATTCCTCAACTTGCTGCGCAAGGAGAAGGCGCCGGTAACGGTGTTTCTTGTGAAGGGCGTAAAGCTCCAGGGTATCGTCACCTGGTTCGATAATTTCTCGATCCTGCTGCGCCGCGATGGACAGTCGCAGCTGGTCTACAAGCATGCCGTCAGTACGATAATGCCCGGTCAGCCGATCGATGCCGGCCAATTTGAAAGCCAGGGCTCGAACGCGAAGCAACGGCTGCTGCAGGATGTTTTCCTTGGCCGGGTCCGTCAGGCAGAGGCGCAGGTCACGATGTTCCTGGTCAATGGCGTCATGCTGCAAGGCAAGATTGCTGCCTATGATCTCTTCTGCATGCTGCTCGAACGCGATGGTTACGTGCAGCTCGCTTACAAGCACGCTGTATCGACGATCCAGCCTGCAACGCCGGTCGACCTGAGCGAAGACTGGGACGAGGACGACAACTGAGTTTCGACGACGACCTTCTGGGCGAAGTCTCGCGCGGTGCGCGGGCCCTCGTCATTTGCCCCGACATCCGCGGGCAAACCTATGATCTCGATGCAGACAGCCGTCTGAGCGAGGCCGAGGGGCTTGCGCTCGCCATCGGTATCGAGATCGAGGACAGCTTCGTGCTGCCGGTTCGCGATGTGAAACCGAACCTCTTGTTCGGCGCCGGCCAGGTCGAGAATATCCGGATTGCGTGCGAACAGCACGAGGCTGAGCTCGTAGTTGTCGACGGTGCGCTCAGTCCGATCCAGCAACGCAATCTGGAAGAGAAACTTTCACGTAAGGTCATCGACCGGACGGGCCTGATTCTGGAAATCTTCGGGGAACGTGCGGCGACCGCAGAAGGTCGCCTGCAGGTCGAACTCGCCCATCTGGATTATCAGCAGAGCCGGCTTGTCCGTAGCTGGACCCACCTCGAGCGTCAGCGCGGCGGCTTCGGCTTCCTTGGCGGGCCGGGTGAGACGCAGATCGAGGCCGACCGCCGGATGATCCGGCAGCGCATGGGCAGGCTGCGCAAGGAACTCGAACAAGTACGCAAGACGCGCGGGCTGCATCGTGAACGGCGCGAGCGGGCACCGTGGCCGGTTGTCGCCTTGGTCGGTTATACGAATGCCGGCAAGTCGACCCTGTTCAACCGGCTGACCGGCGCCGAAGTCATGGCCGAGGACCTGCTGTTCGCAACGCTCGATCCGACGATGCGGGCCATTTCGCTGCCCGGCGTCGAGAAAGCCATCTTGTCGGATACAGTCGGCTTTATCTCGGATTTGCCGACCCAGCTCGTCGCTGCTTTTCGCGCTACGCTTGAAGAGGTGACGGCTGCCGACGTCATCTGCCACGTCAGGGATATTTCCAATCCCTCGGCAGAGGCACAAAAGCTTCAGGTCCTGCGGGTGCTGAAAGACCTGGACGTCATCGACGGCGAAGATGGCGCATCAAGCATTCCGATCCTCGAAGTCTGGAACAAGTGGGACTTGCTGGACGAAGAACGAGCAGCGGACCTGCAACCACAGGTCGAGACCAGCGAGGATATCGTTCTTACCTCGGCGTTGACCGGGGAAGGCGTTCCGGACTTGCTCGAACGCCTGGGTGATATGCTGACTGCCAAGGCTTCGGTTCAGGAATTCAAGCTGCCGGTCAGTGACGGCCGACGGATTGCATGGCTTCATGCCCACGGCGAAATTCTGTCGGAAGAAGATGCCGGCGAGGGCGAAGGCGGGCCGATGCGGAGGTTCCTGGTGAGGTTGAATCCCAAGGAACTCGGCCAGTTCGAAACGCTATGAGGGGATGTCGGCCTTCTCGCGGCGCTTGACCTCCTGCCAAAGAGCCTCTTGCTCTGTCAGGTTTCTCTCCGCGAAGTCGCCGCCCGCGATTTCTTCCATCGCCCGAAAGCGTCTTTCGAACTTCTTGTTCGCAGCTCGTAATGCACCTTCTGCATCGATCCCATAAGCGCGGACGAGATTGACAGCCGCGAATAGGAAGTCCCCGGCTTCTTCCTCGATTTCAGATCCAGAAGCGGATTTAATTTCTTCGATTTCCTCGAAAACCTTTTCGCGCGGTCCTTCTGTGTCGGGCCAATCAAAACCATGACGTGCAGCGCGCTTCTGCAGCTTCTGAGCCCGCATGAGGGCCGGCAATGCCAGCGCGACACCTTCAAGAGCGCTGGTCGCACCGGCCGCTGAGCGTTCAGCTGCCTTGATGTCCTCCCAGCGCTTGTCTTCCATCACGCCGCCTTCATCGCCGAAGATATGCGGATGCCTTGCTTCCATCTTGTCCGCAATGGACTTCGCGACGTCGTTGAATGCAAACTGTCCCGCTTCTTCAGCCATCCGAGCGTGAAACACGACCTGAAACAAGAGATCGCCGAGCTCTCCGCGCAGGTCCGACATGTCCGATCGTTCGATGGCGTCAGCGACTTCATACGCTTCCTCGATCGTATAGGGAGCGATGGTTTCGAAACTTTGGGCAGTGTCCCATTCACATCCCGAGACCGGATCACGAAGGCGCGCCATGATGCGGAGCAAGCGGTCTAGCTGTTCGGACATTCGTGTCTGCCGTTTTCGTCTGTCGGGAGTAGGGAACCTGCTTCGCTAAACCCTAATGTGGGAATGATAATATATATTATGTTAAATAGGGGCCGGAATCGATCCGTCAATTCATGCCGGTCAAAGCCCTCACCAGCAGGAAACCTCCGCCGATGATCAGCACCCAGATCAAGGCGATCTTGAGCATCCGGTTGCCGGAGAGACTGGGATCTCGTCGCATCCCCATAAGGTAAGCGACCACCAGAGCGCTTGCCATCGCAGCCCAGGCAATCGTTCCGCCGTCCATGTTCATACCTTCACCTCCATCCCGTCGAACCCGACGCTAACACCTGCTGGCACCTTCGCGCTGAGAGTCTTGTAGTCCATCGACTTGTCCAGATGCGTCAATACGGTGCGTTTGGCCTTGATCTTGCGCGCCAGATCCAACGACATTTCGAGATGAGCATGCGTGGGATGCGGACGTTCCCTAAGGCAATCCACGACCAGGAGATCGCAACCCTTGAAACATTTGACCATCGCCGGTGTAATCTCACTGAAATCAGTCGCATAGACCAGACACTTGCCGTCGGCCTCGAACCGGAATCCCGTGCTCTTCGCGGGTCCGTGCGGCATTCTCACATGGTCGAAGGAAAATCCTGCAACAAGGTGCGCTTGTTCCAGCTCCTTGAGCTCGACGATCGTCGGGTAACCGAACTGGCCTTCGAAAACATAGTCGAACCTGCGGCGCAAGCGTTCGCACGTCACGCGTCCGGCATAACCGGGCAAGGGATTGCTCCGGTCGTAGCGCATGACCCGCAGGTCATCGATGCCGTGGCAATGATCCGCATGGTCATGCGTCCAGAAGACGGCATCTACCTTGTCGATCCCATTGGCGAGGAGCTGGGCCCGCAAGTCCGTCGACGTATCCACCAGGATGCGCTGACCCGCGTCGTTTTCGACGATGATCGAGACGCGCGTGCGACGGTTCTTCGGCTCGTTCGGATCGCAGCTGCCCCAGTCATTGCCCACGCGCGGGACGCCCGTCGACGTGCCAGAGCCGAGCATGATCAGCTTCACGAAGCCGCCTTGCTGAAGAGCGTGTAGAAATTGCGTGTGGTGTATTCGGCCAGCTCTGCGAGCGTTTCGCCGCGCAATTCGGCGATGAAGCTGGCGGTGTCGCGCACGAACCCCGGCTCGCACGGTTTGCCCCGATGCGGGACCGGCGCAAGAAAGGGGCTGTCGGTTTCGACCAGCAGGCGCTCCTGAGGCACGCTTTTGGCGACCTCCTGCAAGTCCTTGGCGTTCTTGAAAGTCACGATGCCCGAAATGGAGATCGAGAGGCCCAGATCGAGCACTTTGTCGCCGAACTGTGCCGAGGCCGTGAAGCAATGGATGAGCGCGGGGAAGGCCCCCTTCCCCATTTCGTCGGCGAGGATAGCGATCGTGTCGTCCTCGGCATCGCGCGTGTGGATGATGACCGGAAGGCCGGTCTCGCGCGCGACATCGATGTGGATGCGGAACAGCCGCTGCTGCTCGGCGCGGTCCGACTTGTCGTAATAGTAATCGAGGCCCGTTTCGCCGATGCCGATGACGCGCGGGTCCCGGGTCGCCTCGAGCAGTTCTTCACGCGTGAGGTCGGGATGCGCGTCGGCGTTGTGTGGATGGATGCCGACGCTGGCCCAGACATCGGGCCTGGCATTGGCCGTGCCGACGACCCGGGCCCACTCGGCTCGCTTGGTCGAGATATTGAGGAAGGCCCCCACCCCTGCCCCGCGTGCGCGGTCGAGCACGTCGGACTGGTTTTCGACCAGCCCTTCGTATTCAAGGTGGCAGTGACTATCGACCAGCATCAGGCAGCCTCTCCTTCCGGCATTTCGAGGCGCGGAAATGCCGGCGTGGGTTTGTCGACGATATGACCCGCGGCAACCAGCTCGTTGAACCAGCCTTCGTCAGACAGATCCGCATAGGTTCGCCGATCAGCCTTGACGCCAAGCTGGTCGAGAACCGCGGCCGACTTGGTCGGCACGACGGGCTGGATGGCGATCGCGAGGTCGCGAATGGCGATGAAGAGCGTCTGGAGCACGGCCTTCATGCGCTCGGGATCGGTCTTCTTGAGTCCCCACGGCGCCTGCTCGTCGACATAGGCGTTGCAGGCGAAGACCGCCTTGAGCCAGGCCTCGATGCCCACGCTGAAATTGAGCGCCTCGAACTCGCGCGGCAGGACATCGCGGCAGGCGTCCTGCACGGTCGTGAGCAGGGTCTTGTCATCGCCGTTCGGCGTGAAGTCTTCCAGCCTGCCGTCCATGTTCTTGTGAATCATCGACAGGGTGCGCTGCGCAAGGTTGCCGAAGCTGTTCGCTAGTTCGGCATTTACCTTGTTTACAAGCGCTTCGGCGGAATAGCTGCCATCCTTCCCGAACACGACTTCGGCCATCAGGAAGTAGCGCAACGAGTCCACACCGAAGAGGTCGACCAGCTCGTTCGGATCGGTGACATTGCCTGCCGACTTCGATTCCTTGACGCCGCGATTGAGCAGGAAACCGTGGCCGAAGACCTGCTGCGGCACCGGAATATCCGCGCTCATCAGGAAGGCCGGCCAGTAGATCGTGTGGAAGCGGACAATGTCCTTGCCGATCAGGTGTAGGCTGGCGGGCCAGTACTTGTCCCACATCTCGCCGCCATCGGGAAAGCCGACACCGGTGATGTAGTTGGTCAGCGCATCGACCCAGACATACATGACGTGGTTGTCGTGGCCGGGAACCTTCACGCCCCAGTCGAAACTCGTGCGGCTGACCGAAAGGTCCTTCAAGCCACCCTCGACGAAGGCGATCATCTCGTTGCGGCGGCTCGCCGGCTCGAGGAAGCCCGGCTTGTTCAGCAGCTCGAGCAGCGGCTCGGCATAGTTCGAAAGGCGGAAGAACCAGGTCTCTTCCTCGGTCCATTCCACCGGGGTATCCTGGGGCGAGAGTTTCTCGCCATTCGGTCCCTCTTTGAGTTCCTTTTCGTCGTAATAGGCCTCGTCGCGGACCGAATACCAACCTTCATAACGATCGAGATAGAGGTCGCCCTTGGCTTCCATCGCTTCCCAGATCGCGCGGCTCGCCTTGTGGTGATCCTCGTCGGTCGTGCGGATGAACCGGTCGTATGTGATGTCGAGGCGGTCGAAGAGGTCCTTGAAGGCACCCGACATCTCGTCAGCCAGCTCACGCGGGGTCTTGCCCAGATCGCGCGCTTTCTGCGCCATCTTGAGACCATGCTCGTCCGTGCCGGTCTGGAACCGGACGTCACGCCCCATCAGGCGCTGGAAGCGCGCAATGACGTCGGCAGCGATCGTTTCATAGGCGTGGCCGATATGCGGCTTGCCGTTGGGATAGTGGATCGCGGTGGTAATGTAGAAAGGATCAGCCATTGCCGCGCTCGCTAGCCTCGCCTGCCTGCGCGAGCAAGGTTCCGATTTCCATTCCGAGCAATCCCGGGTCGAAATTATAGGTCGGCTGTTCGCCGGTCAGCCGGACAAGCTGGGCATGTGTGCTGACAAGTTTGCGAGGATCCGGGCCTGCGTCCTCGATCCTTTCGGCCAGGATTGCGCGGGCAAGGTCGAGAACCGCCTGCAGGCGCGGAATGTCCTGCTTGGACCCGATTGCACCTGCAAGCTGGCCTCGGAGCGAGAAATCCCGGTCGCCCTCCTCGACTATGCGGCGCATGAGTTGAGCGACCTTTCCGAGATCGAGGTTAACGAAGGAAAGGGCGGCACCCGGCGATCCTGAAGCGGCCGCAATGGCTGCATCGCGCGTGGCGATGTCTGCTTCCGGAGCCAGATCGCGCAGCAGCTCGTCCATCCGCTCCCTGCCCACGGTGGGAAAGCGAACGGTCCGGCAGCGCGAGCGGATCGTCGGCAGCAACCGGGCCGGGCTATGTGCAACGAGCATGAAGAAGGTACCGGCAGGCGGCTCCTCCAGGCTCTTGAGAAGGGCGTTCGAGGCGGACACTTCCATATCATCGGCGGGATCGATGATGACGACGCGATGGGCACCCATTGTCGGGCGCGTGTTCAGGCGGCGTTGTATCTCGCGAACCTGCTCCACCTTGATGCCGCGCGCGAGTTCGAAGGGCTTGCCCTCATCGCGCTTCTTTGCCTCGTCCTTGTTCTTCGGGCCGTAGGTAAGCGTGATGATATCGGGATGGGCGCCATCTTGTGGACCCACACCGAGGAATTCTCGTGCCGCAGCCTGAGCAAAGCTGGCCTTGCCCACCCCCTTCTTGCCTGCAAGCAGCCAGCCGTGATGCATCCGCTCTCCGGTAAGAGCGGAGCGCCATTCAGCCCATGCCTCATCATGTCCGACGAGGTTCATCCGGGTTGCCTGCCAAGCAGTGGTTCGATAGCCGCCATGACCCGCGAGTGGACCTCTTCGACCGTTCCGCTGCCGTCGACGACGGCAAAGCGGCCGGGTTCATCGCTGGCGAAGTCGAGGAAGGCCCGGTTGACCGCCGCATGATAGTCATCGCTCCTGCCGCCGATCGCGTCGGAAGTCTCCCCGTCACGCTGGCGAAGGCGCTGCCCTACTTCTTCGGGATGCGCATCGATCACAAGGGTGAGGTCGGGCAGGAGGCCGCCGCTACCAACCGTGTGGAGCTGGCGGATCTGATCATCGCCCAATTCCCCCGCTGCGCCCTGATAAGCCCTGCTCGAGTCCAGGAAACGATCGCACACGACCCATGCCCCGCGCTCGATTGCAGGAACGATCAGCCGGGCGACATGGTCCGATCGTGCCGCCGCGAACAACAGGGCTTCGGCTTGCGGCCCCCAGCCCTCGCCCGGCGGATTGAGCAAGAGCGACCGTATCGCTTCGGCTCCGGACGTACCGCCCGGTTCGCGCGTCAGCTCGACTTCGAGGCCCTTCTCCCGGAGAGCTTCGGCGAGGAGCCGACCCTGCGTGGATTTGCCCATGCCCTCGCCGCCTTCAAGGGCGATGAATTTGCCCTTCGTCACGACACCCAGCTCCTCAGGCCATTTATGGCGCGCTCGAAGGCATTGGCGGTGTCGACATCCTCTTCGGCAACCAGGGGCACTTCATAGTCCGGCATGCCTTCGATCGACACGAGGAACCGCGCGACCAGTTCGCCCTTCGTGATCGGCGCTCTCAAGGGGCCCTCGTATTGCAGGCGAACTTCCACCTTGCGCGGATCGCCTTTCGGCAAGTCGATAAAAACGCCGTCTGGAGCGACAAGGCCGACTGAGCCTTGCGAACCGCCCTGAACCCTTGCTTTTGCTACCTGGGCTCCTGCTCCGAACAGGGCCGTCTGATCGAACTCCGCGAAACCCCATTCGAGCAGGTCACGCGCGGCCTGGTCGCGAACGCGAGAACGCGGGCTGCCTGCGACCACCAGGACGAGACGGCGTCCATCGCGGTAAGCCGATCCGAGAAAACCGTAACCGGCCTGGTTGGTGAAACCGGTCTTGATACCGTCAGCCCCGCGAACCACCCCGCTGATCGGATCATGATTGGGCTGGCTGATACCATTGTAGCTGAAAGACGGTTTGCCGACGAAATGCCGGTATTTGGCAGGATGGCGCCGCAGCATCGCGGTGGCGAGCGTGCCGAGATCCCGCGCCGTGACGAAGGTCCGGCCCTCGTCCATCCAGCCATTGGGGGTTCCGAAATGACTGTCGCGCATGCCGATTTCCGCTGCCTTGGCGTTCATCGCAGCGACCCATTCCTCCACCGAACCGGCTGAACCATGGGCAAGGAGGGCCGCGCCGTCGTTTGCGGATACCGTGGTCACACCATGGATGAGCTCGTCGACAGTCACCGGCTCGTTTGCCGCAAGGAACATCGTCGATCCGACATTTTTCCATTTACGCCAGAGGTCGTCGGGTGGCGTGAAGCTTTGTTGCGGAGCAATCCTGCCCTCTTCCAGCCATTCGAAGGCAAGGAAACTGGTCATCACCTTGGTGATCGAGGCAGGCATGAAGCGCCGCCCCGCTTCGCGTTCGAAGAGAACCTGCCCGCTGGTCACGTCGTAGAGGTAGGCAATGGGCGCTGCATCCGCACCTGGAGGAGCCGGATCGCCCGACTGCTCCTTCAGCGGGGTTGCGCCCATCACGGCAAAGGCGGCGGTGGAAGCAAGGGCAGTTCGGAAAAATCTTCGCAAGCCGGTCAATGCGCCGGAGTTTTCCGGCGTCTCCCTGTGTGGAATGGATTGGTCCAAGCTATAACCATCCGCCACGGCATTTGCGAGCGTCACCCCGCCCTATCCACCGAAGGATTAGCGGGCAATCTCGTCAGCCAGCAAGCCGACACTCATCGCGTAATAGTTCGAGCAGTTATATTCGAGGATAACACGGTAATTGCTGGTAAGGAGGTAGGCCGGAGTACCCGGACCGTCAGGCTGGAACAATGTCACGAGGGTTTCCTGCGCAAGCGGGATCTGCGGTTGGATACCCAACGCCCTCCACTCGGCAACCGTCTTGTAGACACTGTGGCGTTCGTGAACCCGCGAACAGGTCGGTGCGACGATCTTGGTACGGTATGCATCGACGTCGAAGCCGCCCGGGACATAGGCGCGCACACCCCAGGGCAGTCCCTCACGCCATCCGGCATCGCGGAAATAGTTCGCAATCGACGCGAGCGCGTCCACCGGCGAATTCATGATGTCCGCACGGCCATCGCCGTTGCCGTCAGCTGCCAGGCGCAGGTAGACGCTGGGCAGGAACTGCGGATTGCCGAAAGCGCCGGCCCAGCTGCCCTTCAGCTCGCTGCGGCTGTATCCCTTGTCTGCCACTTGCATCAGAGCAACGAATTCGGACGAGAACAGCTCACGCCTGCGTCCTTCCCAGGCAAGGGTTGCCAGCGACTGCGAAAGATCGAAACCGCCCTTCACGCGGCCATAGGCCGTTTCGTGTCCCCAGATCGCTACGACGATTTCCGCTGGCACCCCATATTCACGCTCGATACGGGACAGCGCGCCGCGGTAGTTTGCGAATTCCCGCTGCCCACCGCTGATCCGGGCCCGGTCTACGTGGCGCGCGATATAGGGAGCGAGTGGCGGGTAGCCGGACGTCGTCGGCGTTCCGGGCTGGTCACGGTCCAGTTCGATAACGCGCATGTTCGGGGAGAGATCGGCGGTCATGCGCTGCAACGTTGCCTCACTCACGCCCTCTGCACGAGCCCGGGCGATCAACAGCTGCAGATAGGCATCGAACGACATGTCCTGCGCTGAGGCCGGTGCGACCGGCATGGCAAGGAGAAGAGCTGCGGCGGTGGCTGCAATGCGAGTAAACTTCATGCGACGACACTCGCACGGGAAAGCTGAACGGTAAATGGCATGTTTGCCATACGCGCCGGATTCGAAAGCGTTTCCTTGCGTCTCGATAAGAGTTTGCGGCGTGACAAGTCAGCGAGAGCGCGCTAGCGGGCCAATTGCTCGCGGACAGGTGGCAGAGCGGTTGAATGCACCGGTCTTGAAAACCGGCAAGGGTGCAAGCCCTTCGTGGGTTCGAATCCCACCCTGTCCGCCAGCACCTTCGCCCCAATTCAGGATAGCTGGGTCGGGTTCACCAGCGATGTCTCGCGCCGGTAAGACGCCGGATAATCCTCGGGCGTCACACTCGACTGGTTCTTGAGCGCGATATGGTCCTCGACAATACCGCCGTCACGGGCAGCTTCGTCGGTTTCCTCGAGACCTTGCGGATCGTCGTCGATTTCATATTCCATGTCTTCGCTCCTCACCCGTCAAACGCCGGAATGAGGAAAAAGCGTCGCTAGTTGCGGCCAGACGCCTTGAAACTGCGCCGGAATGTCAGGCCTTTATGCGATAGCGGGCGAGTTCCTCGTAATCGTCCCGGCAGGCATCCGCGGTCTCGCGATACTCGCCATCGAGCACCGGCAATTCACCTGGCGCCTTGCCAAAGCCGGTGGAGCTATTGACCTTGTCGTACCAATGCTCTCCCCAGATACCGTCTTCGGGGTGCGGGCCTTTCTCCCAGTGCAGCATGGCCGTGTCCCACTCGATCCCGAGAGCTATGCAAAGCTTGCCGAGAACCCCGGCGGGATCGGTCAGAATGTCATCTGAATCCACGACCGGCGGGACGGTCCCCGTCCGTTCTGCCTCGAACTCGAAATACCGCCTCATCTGCCCAAATCCGAGCATCTCAGGACGGCGGAGCTCGTTCTTCTTGCGATAGCTTGCGACGACCCGATCGGGATCACGGATGAGGAAGGCGTGCCGATGGCTCGTGAATGCAGCCAGGGCGACCGGGCCGGTCATGTGATGCGGCATGTGCTTCTGATACCAGATCGGTTCTCCGCCCGGTGCCTCGCCCGACAGGCTTTCGAGCACGGAATGCCAGTTGCAATCCATGCTCTCGATCGTTTCGCGGGCCATCGGGTGCGGTTCGCCGCTCGCCTTGAGGAATGCGCCGTAAAAGGGTTCGTCGGATACTGCGCAGTCCGGACGCGCACCGAAGCTGCGCATCATGGCGGTCGAGATGTTTCGGGGCCCGGACCACATCGCGATCCTGATCGTCACGAGTGGTCTCCACCAGCCGTGTCGCGGGCCAGGCGGTCGAGATAGAGCCCCTGGAGGCGTTCGACCATTGGTCCCCTGCTCTCGCCCAGTATCCGTCCGTCGACCGAACCCACCGGAGCCACGCCCGCAAACGTCCCCGTGGTGAAGGCTTCATCCGCACCGTAGACATGAGTGAGGGAAAAATTGCGCTCGCGGACGGTGATACCCGCCTCGCGCGCGATCTCGATCACGATGGCCCGCGTAATTCCATCGAGGCAGTAGTCCCCGCTCGACGTCCAGATTTCACCGTCCTTCGCGATGAAGAAGTGGGTGGAATTGCAGGTTGCGACAAAGCCGTGCGGGTCGAGCATCAGGCCCTCGTCCGCGCTGGCTTGCGCAGCCTGGATACAGGCGGTGATGCAGTTGAGCTTGCTGTGCGAATTCAACATCGGGTCCTGCACGTCGGGGTAGCCCCGTCGCACGTGGACCGTCGCCAGTTTCAGCATCCGGGTGGCGGTTTCAGGAGCAGGTTCCTTCCACTCCGGAATGATCACGATGGTTGCGGGCGTCACGACGACGCGCGGATCCTGATAGGGTGTAGAGCGAATGCCGCGGGTCACCATGAGCCGGATATGCACCCCGTCTCCATCCATCCCGTTCGCTTCGAGGACCGCATACATGCGCCGCACGGTCTCCGCGCGCGAGATACCGAGGTCCATGTGGATCGCCTTGGCCCCGCGCCACAACCTGTCGAGGTGACGGTCGAGGAAGGCGAGCTTGCCGGCGTGCAGGCGGATCCCTTCCCATACGCCATCACCGAGCATGAAGCCGCTGTCGAAGACGCTGATTTTTGCATCGGGCCGCGCGAAGTGTTCGCCATTGATGTCGATCAGGACATTCTCGTTACGCTCGTCGGCAACGTAGTGGTGGGTTCCCTGCGTCATGATCCTCTCTTCAGGATTTCGTCCATCTGTTCGCGGAGGACCGGGTCCCACTCGGCGCGGAGCTCCTTCACACGCCTCATCAGGGGTTCGTTCTCGTGATAGGGAATGTCGAGCCGGTAGAGGCTGGCGACTTCCGGCATGGACTTGCGGTCCATTTCCTCCCACGCGTCCATGGCCGCCGTCGCCTGCTGGCGATCCATGCCCAGCGCCTCGTAAGCCGAACGGCCCATGCGCAGGCTGCTGTCATAGGTCTCGCGGATGACGTCTCGGCAGCCATAGGCCCACAGTTCGTAGACATGGTTCCGGTCGATGGCGCGCGCGGTGACGTGCACCTGCGGATAGTTCTTCACGACATGCTGCACGATCCGGTCGATTTGCTCGCGCTCGTCCAGCGCGACCACCAGCAGTTTCGCCTTTTCGATACCCGCCGAATGGAGGAGGTCGGGCCGTGTCGCGTCTCCGAAATAGGTGCGGTATCCGAACTTGCGAACGATTTCGAGTTGCTTGCTGTCGTAATCGATGACCGTGGTCGAGTAGCCTGCCGATTGCAGCATACGGTCGATAATCCCGCCCATCCGGCCTCGCCCGGCGATGATGATTTCGTTCTCCTCCTCGATCGCATCCGCCTCGCGCGCTTCGCCATCGGTGCAGTAGGCGTGCGCGATGACCTTGTCGTAGAGGATGAACAACAGCGGGGTGACCAGCATGGTTAGCGCAACGATCAGGAGGAGAAGGTCCGCCAAGGCCTCCGGCAACACTGAGTTGGCAACTGCGAAAGCAATCAGGACAAAGGCGAATTCGCCTGCCTGCGGCAGGCTGAGGCAGAACAGCCAGAGCGCTTGCTTGCGAAGACCATAGAGCCAGCCGACCACCAGCAGCACGAGGAACTTCGCAGCGATGGTTACCGCGGCCCAGAAGACGACGTCCTGCCACATCTCGCTTGCCAGCACGAAGTCTACACCCGCCCCGACGGTGATGAAGAACAGGCCGAGCAGCAGTCCCTTGAAGGGATTGATGTCGCTTTCGAGTTCGTGTCGGTATTCGCTGGTTGCCAACACCACGCCTGCGACGAATGCGCCCAGCGCCGGCGAAAGACCGACCAGGGACATGAGCAGGGCAATACCGATCACCACGCCCAGCGCGGCCGCAGTGAACAGTTCGCGCAGATTGGCAGCGGCGATATAGCGGAACAGCGGCCGGATCGCATAAATGCCGATAGCGATAACGCCAGCGACTGCTGCGACACGCGATAGCGCGGCAAGCCAGACCGGCATGTTTGCCGTGAGGTCGATACCGCCGTGGCCGTGGCTTGCCGCTTCGCCACCTGCACCGGCATAGAGTTCGGGCATCGCGAGTAGCGGCAGCAGTGCGAGGATCGGGATGACCGCGACATCCTGCACGAGGAGGACCGAGAAGCTCGCCTCCCCGCCCTCGCTTTTCATCAGGTTCTTTTCGGTCAGGGTCTGGACGATGATGGCGGTCGAGGAGAGCGCCAGCACCATGCCGATGGCGAGCGCCGTGTGCCACGGATTGCTATCGAGCAGCGCTATTCCGGTGATCGCCAGCGTGGTGAGGAGGACCTGCCCTCCCCCAAGGCCCAGCAGCTTGCCGCGCATGGCCCAGAGGCGCTTGGGTTCCATCTCGAGGCCGATGATGAAGAGCATCATCACCACACCGAATTCGGCGAAAACCTGAAGCGCGTCGACATCGACATTAAGCCCGGCGAGTACCGGGCTAATCGCCATGCCGGCGAGCAGGTAACCGAGCACCGAACCGAGCCCGAACCGGCTTGCCAGCGGGACCGCGACTACTCCAGCGACAAGGATCAGGAAAGCGAGGATGAGGAAACCGGTCATCGCTTAGCCGTTGTTTCCGGAAGACCTCATTGGAACCATTAATCCGACATAAATCACGGGGCACTTGTCCCGAAGCTCGTCCAGATCTCCCAGATGACCGTCATCGGGACCTAACGCGATGCCTTCGACCCGATTCTCCGGATCATCCGAACATCCATTGTATGTGCGCAGCGTGTAAGTGCCCGCATGCAGGTTGTCGAAACGGAATTCACCACCATAGCTTGCCTTCGTCGACTTCACGACGCCCCGATGATCGAGCAAATCTACTCTTGTGCCGTACGAGACCGCACCAGTGATTTCATAGAGCGGAGTGACCGACGTCGTCTGGCAAGCCGCGACCGCAAGGGCCAGCGAACCGCCCACGACAGCTTTTATGCGCCGGGTGGATTGACCGTGCTTAACGGCTACCGTGCCATCTGGCGCGATGCGGGCGCGCACGCATGCGTTTTCGGATGCCGAAATCAGTCGCTCGGCCTCTTCCAACGTCATTTCCGACAGGTCGTGGATCACCGTGTCGCATGCGGCGCAATGACGATTGCATCCCCTCGGGCTCATCAAATCCCAATTCTCGCCGCAGGGGCCCGGCAACGACACTTCCAGTTCCTTCATCGCCGTTCTCCCTCCGCTGCAATTTTTCAGATATGCAGTGCCCTGCCGTAGCTCGCAAGTACGCTCTCGTGCATGCTTTCGCTGATCGTCGGGTGCGGGAAGACGGTGTTCATCAGCTCCGCCTCGGTGGTCTCCAGCGTCTTGCCGACGACGAAGCCTTGGATCATCTCGGTGACTTCCGCCCCGACCATGTGCGCGCCCAGCAATTCGCCGGTCTTCGCATCGAACACGGTCTTCACGAAGCCTTCGGCCTCGCCCAGCGCGATGGCTTTGCCGTTGCCGATGAAGGGGAAGGTGCCCGCCTTCACTTCGTAGCCCGCTTCCTTCGCCTTGGCTTCGGTCATGCCGACGCTGGCGATCTGCGGGTGGCAATAGGTGCAGCCCGGGATGTTGTCCCGGTCGAGCGGGTGCGGATGGACGTCCTTGTTGCCCAGTTCCTTGGCAATTGCCTCGGCGGTGGTGACACCTTCATGGCTCGCCTTGTGGGCCAGCCACGGTCCGGGCGTGCAGTCGCCGATGGCCCAAAGGCCCTTCGACTTGGTGCGGCCATAATCGTCGATCTGGATGAAGCCACGATCCATTTCGGCCAGCTTTTCGAGACCCACATTCTCGGTGTTCGGGACGATGCCGATAGCAGTGATGCAGTGGGTGAACTCGGTTTCCGAGACCTTGCCGTCCTTGGCCTTGATCTTGGCCTTCACGCCCTTGTCCGAGACGTCGAGCGCCTCGACGCCCGCGCCGGTCATGATCGTCATGCCCTGCTTGGTCAGGCTCTTCTCGAGGAAGGCGGAGACGTCCTTGTCCTCCACCGGCACGATGCGGTCGAGCATTTCGACCACGGTCACGTCGCAGCCCATGTCGTTGTAGAAGCTGGCAAACTCGATCCCGATCGCGCCCGATCCGATCACCAGCAGCTTCTTCGGCATTTCGGGCGGCGTCATCGCATGGCGATAGGTCCACACGCGCTTGCCGTCAGCCGGAGCGAACGGAAGGTCGCGGGCGCGCGCGCCAGTCGCGACGATCACGTGCTTGGCGGTGAGCTTCTCTTCGCCCTTCTCGCCCTTCACGGTGAGGCTGGTCGGGCCGGTCAGCGTGCCCGTGCCCATATGCACCGTGATCTTGTTCTTCTTCATCAGGTGCGTGACGCCCTGGTTGAGCTGCTTGGCGACGCCGCGGCTGCGCTTCACGACTGCTTCGAGGTCCGCCTCGATCTTGCCTGCGATCTTCAGGCCATAGTCGCTCGCATGCTGGGCATAGTGCAGGATCTCGGCCGAACGCAGCAGAGCCTTGGTCGGGATGCAGCCCCAGTTTAAACAGATTCCGCCGAGCAGTTCGCGCTCGACGATGGCGGTCTTCAGGCCCAGCTGCGCGCAGCGGATCGCCGCGACATAGCCGCCGGGTCCGGAGCCGAGAACGATGACGTCGTAATTGGTGTCAGCCATAAGTCCCTTTAATCGTTTGCCGAAAGCGCGGCAGCGTTCACCGCGCGCGGCCTGTTATCCTCATCCAGCAGGACGAATTTGAAGGTTCCTTGCGCCACCCTGGTCTCCGCCTCGCCATTGCGCTCGCGCGCGATGGCTTCGGCGGTGATGGTGAAGGAGGTGTTGCCGGTGGCGGCGATGTCGCAATAGACGGACAACTCGTCCCCCACCTGCATCGCGCCGGGAAAGGCGAAATCCGTGGCCGAGACGACCACCGCCTTGCCCTTGCCATGCCGACTGGCGAGCGAGCCTGCGCCCAGCGCCATCTGGCTCATCAGCCACCCGCCGAACACTCCGCCATAGGGGTTGAGGTCGGTCGGCATGGCCGTCGCGCGGATTTGTGGGGAGCGGTCAGCCATCGGTTAAATTCGCTGCGTCCGAAGGGGTGTGATTACGAACATCCACCAAACCAGTGCCGAGACGGCACCGCCCACTGAGAAAATCGCGATCGCGCCCAACAAGTCAGCTCGTTCTTTGCCGTCCCATCCTCCGGACATTACGGACATCGCAGCGAGAACAATCAAAGCAGCCAAAACACTAAGGGCCATTGAAATGGCGAAGCTTTTCTCGCTCCGACGGGCCAACCAAATACTCTTCGGCCACTCTACGACAATGCCAAGTATGAGCGCGGGGAGCAGAGCTAGGAACGAGCCAAAGAACCATGTGAAAGTCACGACCCCGACGTTTCCAGACATCGTCCTGTCGACAGGGGCCAGGAAAGCGAGCCCTGCAAGTGCCACGAAACCTGAAGACAGAACTGCCGTGATTGCGATCGCAAGGGCACCCCGCATCAGCAAAGCTATCGCACTCAAACCACCAGCCCCATCGGGTTCTCGACCAGCTGCTGGAAGGCCTGCATGAACTGTGCGCCGTCTGCGCCGTCGATGGCGCGGTGGTCGAAGCTGCCGGTGGCGCTCATCACGGTGGCGACGCCGAGTGCGCCGTCGATGACGTGAGGGCGCTGCTCGCCTGCGCCGACCGCGAGGATCATCGCCTGCGGCGGGTTGATCACCGCGTCGAACTGCTTGGTGCCGAACATGCCGAGGTTGGAGAGCGAGGCGGTACCGCCCTGGAATTCATGCGGCTGCAGCTTGCCGTCGCGCGCCTTGCCCGCAAGCTCCTTCATCTCGGCGGATATCTGCGCGAGGCCCTTGCGGCCCGCATCGCGGATGATCGGCGTGATCAGGCCAGAAGGCGCGGCCACGGCAACCGAGATATCCTCGCGCGTGTACTGGTACAGCTCGTCGCCCTGGAAGCTGACATTGCACAGCGGCACACGCTGCAGCGCGCGGGCCTGCGCCTTGATGAGGAGGTCGTTGACCGACAGCTTGATGCCGTCCGCCTCGAGGCTCTTGTTGAGTTCGCTGCGCAGCTTGAGCAGCGCATCGAGGCGCACGTCCACGGTGAGGTAGATGTGCGGAATGGTCTGCTTCGCTTCGGTCAGGCGGCGCGCGATGACCTTGCGGACATTGTTGAGCTTCTGCGCTTCGTAGGGCGCGTCGAGATCGCCGCCCTGCGTCGCGGGCTTGGCCGGAGCGGGTGCGGGAGCCGCGGCTTCCTTGGCCGGAGCAGCACCCGGCTTCGCATCCTCGACATCGGCCTTCACGATCCGGCCATTCGGACCCGAACCGGTGATGGCCGAAAGATCGAGACCCTTCTGCTCTGCAATGCGGCGGGCAAGCGGGCTGGCCTTGATACGGTTGCCGTCGTCACTTTTCGGGGCAGCAGGTGCGGAAGCCGGAGCGGGAGGTTCGGTGCGCTTCTCTTCCTGTTCGACCTTTTCTTCGCGCGCTTCCTCGGCAGGTTTTTCTGCAGGAGCGGCATCGCCCGACGGAGCGGCAGCAGCAGCCTCCTCCAGATCCTCGCCCTCTTCGGCGAGCATGGCGATAACCGTGCCGACCTTCACACCCTCGGTGCCTTCTTCCACCGCGATCGATGCAATCGTGCCCTCGTCGACGGCTTCGAATTCCATCGTCGCCTTGTCGGTTTCGATCTCGGCCATGATGTCACCGGCGGAAACCGTGTCACCCGGCTTCACCAGCCATTTGGCGAGTGTGCCCTCTTCCATGGTGGGTGACAGGGCGGGCATCTTGATCGGCGTGGGCATTGTTGACGTTACGTCCTCGCTGGGAATTGGTTTCGAGTGTCCTCTGGCCAATTTGCGCGTGGCCCGCAAGGTCCTTGCGCAGAATACGAATAAACGGGTACCGCAGCCACAAACACGGGAGCGGGACCTTTGCGAATATACCTTGTCGTCATGGATGAAACCGAAGAGGCGAAACAGGCCCTGCGCTTCGCCTCGCTACGCGCCAGCAAGACGGGCGGATCGGTGCATATTCTCGCGCTCGTCCCGCAACAAACCTTCAACGCCTTTGGCGGGGTGCAGGCCACGATCGAACAGGAGGCGCGCGAGCGTGCCGAGGTCATGGCCAACAGCGCGGCCGGCAATATCTTCGGCGAGATGGGCAAGATGCCGGTGATTACCGTGCGCCCGGGCTCTCCGGCCGACGTCATCAGCAAATATCTGGAAGAGCACGGTTCGATTGCCGCGCTGGTGCTGGGCACTGCGAAGGAAGGCAAGAACCCGCTGGCTGCGCATTTTGCCGCGCATGCTGCGAATCTGCCCTGCCCGCTTTATCTGGTGCCCGGCAATCTCTCGCGCGAACAGCTGGACGAACTGGCCTGAGGCGTCAGGTCAGGGTCCCTCGTGTGGGATAATCGTTTTCCAGCGTGTAAGTCAGGCCCTTCAGCAGCTCATCGAGGTCGGGACGAGTGAAGGGTGCGTTCTGCACTACCGCAAAATGCAAGGTGCCATCCGGCTTCACGAGGAAGAGGCCGGGCTCGCTGAAAACATCGGGCTCTTCGCTGCCCTCGCGTTTTTCGGAGACATAGAGCCCCCATTCGCGGGCCTTATCCTCGCTCATCGAATGGGCGAGCGGGAGGTCACCGGTAGCCCATTCCTCATGGCTCACCTGGGCGCGCTCGGGACTGTCCATCGACACGGCGAAAACATTGATGCCCTTGTCGGTAAAGTCGGACAGCCTGCTGCCCAGTTCCTCGGTGTATTTCTTGCAGATCGGGCAATGCTTGCCGCGATAGAAAACCAGCATGGTGAAGGCATCGGGCGACTGCTTCGACAGTTCGAAGCGCGCATCGATGGTCAGCGGCAGGTCGAGGTCGGGGACTTTCTGTCCGGGGATGAGCATAGGTTGATTTCTCCTTTGCCAATTCAATGGAAAGCCCCCGCCTCGCGTTCCGCCTACTTCTTCTTCCGGCCCTGGTGGCGGATATTGCCCGGCCTTCCGCGCTGGCCCTGCTGGTGCTTCTGCCGCGGTGCGCCCTGCCCCTTTTTGAAGTGTTTCTTCTTCGGGGGCGGACGATTTCCGCGCTTCTCTATAGGAGCGCCCTCGCTGTCGGGCAGCTCGAACTTGAGCGCGCCTGTCAGAGCATTGGATTCGGCCAGCCTCAGCTTGAGCCTGTCACCCACCGCAAAGGTCGTGCCGGTGTTTTCTCCCACCAGTTCGCGCGCACCTTCATCGTAGCGGAAATATTCGCGGCCCAGCGTCGTGACCGGGACCAGCCCGTCACCACCAAGCTTCTCGATCGTGGCAAAGAAGCCGAAGCCCTGCACGCCGGTGATGCGCGTGTCGAAGACTTCGCCCACACGGCCTGAAAGCCATGCCGCGACATAGCGGTCGATCGTATCGCGCTCCGCCTCCATCGCGCGGCGTTCGGTCTGGCTGATCGCATCGGTGATCTGGCTCAGGGCAGTGCGGTCACGGTCCGAAAGTCCCGAGCCGTCGGGGATCTTGCCCTTCGGTGCAGGCTGCTCGAGCTTGTAGGAATCCACCAGCGCGCGGTGGACCAGAAGGTCGGCATAGCGGCGGATGGGAGAGGTGAAGTGCGCATAGCTGCCCAGCGCCAGGCCGAAATGACCCGAGTTCGCAGGGCCGTAATAGGCCTGCGTCTGGCTGCGCAAGACGGCCTCCATGATCAGCGCCTTTTCGGCCGGATCGGAGATGTCCTTCAGCATGCGGTTGAACAGGCCCGGCGTGATGACCTGACCCATGGCAAAGCTGCGGCCTTGGCTGGCAAGGTATTCCTTGAACGCCATCAGCTTTTCGCGGCTCGGCGTCTCATGGATTCGATAGACTACCGGTGCAGACTTCTCTTCCAGCGCCTTGGCCGCCGCCACATTGGCCGCGATCATGAAATCTTCGACCACGCGGTGCGCATCGAGGCGTTCGCGCACGGCGATCTCCTCGATCATGCCTTCATCGTTCAGGCGAACCTGCCGCTCGGGCAGTTCGAGATCGAGCGGATCGCGGGCCTCGCGCGCCTTGAACAGCAGCTTCCAGGCGCCCCACAGGTTCTTGAGAACCTCGTCGGCGCTGCCATCGTCGATGGCCTTCTGCGCGTCTTCATAGGCGATATTGGCTGCCAGCCGCACGATAGCGCGGGTGAAGCGCCACTTGGTGACCTTCCCCTCCGGCGAAATGCGGATGTGGCAGGCCATCGCCGCGCGGTCTTCGTTCTCGACCAGCGAGCACACGTCTGCCGAAAGGATCTCCGGCAGCATCGGCACGACGCGGTCGGGGAAATAGACCGAGTTGCCGCGCTTGCGGGCTTCCTTGTCGAGGGCACCGCCCGGGCGGACGTAAAAGGAGACGTCGGCAATCGCGATGATCGCCTTGTATCCGCCCTCGCCATCGGGTTCGGTCCAGATCGCATCGTCATGGTCGCGCGCATCGGCGGGATCGATCGCGACGATGGGGACATCGCGCAAATCCTCGCGCTTCTCCTCGCTGAGCGGGAGTTCTGCCACGCGCTGCGCTTCTTCCAGCGCCTCGTCGGGGAAGATGTGCGGGATCCCGTGCTTGGCAATGGCGATGAGGCTGAAGCTCTTGGGGGCGAGCGGATCGCCGATCACCTCGACCACCTTGACCTTGGCACGCGGAGATTTTCCCATCGGCTCGGCGAGGACGAGCTCGCCTTCCTTCGCTTCGCCCAGATCGCCGATCGGCGAGGAATTGCGCACGCGCTTGTCCACCGGGGCGAGCCAGGGCTTGCCGCCTCCGTCGAACTCGACAACGCCCATCAGACCTTCCGTCCGCGCGGGCAGTTTCTTCATCGGATGGGCGATCCAGCCCTTCCCGCGCTCCTCGGTACGACCAAGGAAACGGTCGCCACGCTTGAGAGCGGCAACCTTCTTGCTCTCCTTGACGACGACACGCGGCGGCTTGTCGGGGGCATCCGGAGACCATGCCTCGGGCACGGCGATCGGTTCGCCCTCCTCGATCTCTACGACCTTGAGCACGGTCACTTTCGGCAGGCCGCCCATCTTGTGGAAGGCGGTCTTCCTGCCGTCGATCAGGCCTTCTTCGGCCATGTCCTTGAGGCGCTTCTTCAGCGCGATCTTTTCCTGCCCCTTGATCCCGAAGGCCTTGGCGATTTCGCGCTTGCCTGCGGGACGGTCGGAGCTCTGGATGAATTCAAGTATCTGTTCTTTGCTGGGCAGCCCCTGCGGCCGCCCCGTCCTGTTATGTTTTTTCATGCGCGCCATATGGGGACGCGCTTACTCGCTGTCATCCTATTCCACAGGAATGGGCGCGAATTGTCCGGCGGGCACGGCGCTGGACACCGGGCTGCGCGAGCCGTCTGGAGCGGTCGCGCTGACGCCGAAAATCCAATCGTCACCGCGAACCCCTTCGAGGCGGGCATTTGTGGCGACCACGTTCTCGATGACGGGCTCATCGCGCCAATAAGGCTCGTCGGTGCGGCGCTGCCAGACGGTGTAGCCGATTGCGCCAGGCACTTCCTCCCACGCAATGTCGGTGAACGTCTGGACGGCTGCACGGGCCGTCGATGCTGGCGGTGCAGGAGTGCTTGCCAGCCTGTCGAGCGCGCGGATGTTGAACTGCGTCACCTTGGCGAGATAGGCGAAATCCATCTCGTCAGCCGTATCGCCATAGGTAACCCCATCCTCGACCCGCAGGTCTTGGTGCTGGTGCTCGTAATCCTCGACCGCAACCGCGATACGGATCGCGGGATAGCCTTTCTCCATAAAGGGGATCTGGTCGCCGCCACGGCCCATGCGGTCGACGCGCCAGATCTGGCGTACGTCGAGGCCGCCTTCGGTTTCGTCGGCAAGGTTGTCGAGCCAACGCGAGAGGTTGCGGCTCGGACTGTCGTTCTCGCCGCCCTCGCGCCGCTGCGATGCGCGGATGGCGTCGGTCAGGTCGGCGCGCGGGCCTTCGGAAAAGACGCGGACGTGATCGGGATCGCAATAGCCGTCGCTGCCGCAGCTGTTGCCCACGACATCGTTGTTGAGGACGGCTTTCACCTGCCAGTCCTGCTCTGCCGCATAATCGGCCATCAGGCGGCCACCGTAGAGGCCTTGCTCCTCACCTGAGAGCAAGGCGTAAACGATGGTGACAGGGTATTCGCGCTTGGTCAGCGCGCGGGCCGCTTCGAGCACCAGCACCGTGCCCGATCCATCGTCATTCGCACCGGGAGCATCGCTTTCCCAGTCCATCGCATCGGTTACACGGCTGTCGATATGGGCTTGCACGATCACGACCTCATTGGGGCGCTCGGTCCCGCGCTGGATGGCGACGGCATTGCGAATGCGCGTGGGACGCGGAAGTCGCCTGCCCTCCTCGATCCGCTCGGGTGCAACGATTTCGAGGCAATTGTCGCACGCTTCTGAAATGCGACCAAACTCGGCCAGCCCCCAGTCGACGGCAGCGCCGATCCCGCGGGTGGGATTGTCCTGCTCGGACAGCGTATGGCGCGTGCCGAAGCCTACCAGCGTGCCGATATCGGCACGCAAGCGCTCTTCGGAGACATCCGCAGCCGGATCGGCCTCCTGCGCGACGAGCGGTGTTGCAAGGAGGGCGGCGAACAGGGCGAGCTTTTTCATACCCGCCTGTCTGTTGCAGAACCGCCCTCAGATCAAGTCAGTAGGCTTTCGCCAGCAGGACCCGTTCGACCGCCTTGTCGCCGGTGAAGATGCAGGTCCCATCGACCGGCGCGGCATCCATCGGCACGTTGCGGATCGTGAGCTTGTGCTCCTTCAGACGCTCGACGACCTTTTCGAGTGCTTCGCCGGTGGGCTTCGACCACTGGACTTCCACCCAGCCCGGATAACGTGAGGCTGCGAAGAACTTCTCGACTTCATCGAAACTCGTCACGCCGCGCGTGATATTGGCTTCGCGGCGCTCGGCGGCCTCGGTCAGCAGCGAAGCCTGCATGTCGGCGAGGATATCGGGCACGGTCTGTCCAGCGACTTCGCGCGTCGGCGTCTGGAAGGCGGGCTTGCCGGTTTCCTCATCCCACAAGCGGTCGCGGCGCAGCAGGCTGACGACGCCGTTATCCATGTCCCGGCCGCCGACTTCGATGATGATCGGGGCACCTTTACGGACATAATCCCAACGCTTGGCAGCAGCCTTGCCCGGACGCGTGTCGAGCAGGACGCGGAGCGGTTCGCCGAGCACATTCTGGCTGGCGAGCGTCGCGCGCAGCGCCTCGCAATATTCGATCAGCGGTTCGTCTTCGGGCTTGTCGCGCAGCATCGGCAGGATCACCACCTGCTGAGGCGCGATCTTGGGCGGAAGGCGCAGTCCGTCGTCATCACCGTGGGTCATGATCACACCACCGACCATGCGGGTCGAAACGCCCCAGCTGGTCGTGTGGCACAGGCTCTCGCCGCCATCCTTGTTCTGGTACTTGATGCCCGAAGCCTTGGAGAAATTGGTGCCGAGATAATGGCTGGTACCGGCCTGCAAGGCCTTGCCGTCCTGCATCATCGCCTCGATCGACCAGGTCTCCACCGCGCCGGGGAAGCGTTCGTTCTCGGGCTTCTCACCAGCGACAACGCCCAGGGCGAGGTCTTCGTCCGCGAAGGCGCGGTAGACTTCGAGCATGGTGAGCGTGTGGTCCTGCGCCTCGGCTTCGTCGGCATGGGCCGTGTGGCCTTCCTGCCAGAGGAATTCGCTCGTGCGCAGGAACATGCGGGTGCGCATTTCCCAGCGCACCACATTCGCCCACTGGTTGAGCTTCAGCGGCAGGTCGCGCCAGCTTTGCACCCAGCGCGCCATGGCATCGCCGATGATCGTTTCCGAGGTTGGACGAACGATAAGCGGTTCTTCCAGCTTGGCTTCGGGATCGGGGATCAGGCCGCCGTCGGGGCCAGCGATCAGGCGGTGGTGCGTGACGACCGCCATTTCCTTGGCAAAGCCTTCGACATGTTCGGCCTCACGCTCGAAGTTGGAAAGCGGGATGAAGATCGGAAAATAGGCGTTCGAATGACCGGTCGCCTTGATCCGATCGTCGAGGAGACGCTGCATGCGCTCCCAGATGCCATAGCCCCACGGCCGGATGACCATGCAGCCGCGGACGCCCGATTCCTCGGCCATTTCGGCAGCTGAGATGACTTCCTGGTACCACGCTGCGAAATCGTCGGCACGGCGGGCGTTCAAGGCATGGCGGATGTTGGCCACAGATCGATTCTCACGTTTTGATTGGTTTCGCGCCCGCCCCTAGCGCCTCGTGCGCAACTGGTCGACTATTTGCTCAGCTCGTCCAGCTTCTTCTGCATCGCGGCCATCTGTTCGCGCATCTGGGCGAGCTCGTCGTCCGCTTCTTTCTTGGCCGCATCCGCTCCCTTGCGGGTCACAGGAATGAAGGCTTCTGCGGCGTTCTGCATCATCTTGATGTTGGCTTCCGCCATCTTGGCGAGCGGGTTGCCCTCGATGCCCTTCGCGAAGGCCGACTGCAGCTGTTCGCGGTTCTTGCGGAAGTTCGCCATGCTCGCTTCAAGATAGCTCGGCATCATCGACTGCATCGAGTTGCCATACATGCTGATCAGGTCGCGCAGGAAGCTGACCGGCAGCATCTGCGTGCCGTGGCTTTCTTCCTCGACGATGATCTGGGTGAGGATGGTATGGGTGATATCGTCGCCCGATTTCGCGTCGAGGACCTGGAAGTCGACATTTTCGCGGACCATCTTCGCCAGATCGTCGAGCGTGATGTAGCTCGAGGTATCGGTGTTGTAGAGACGCCGGTTGGCGTATTTCTTGATGATGATCGGTTCGCCCTCGGCGGTCCGCTTTGCCATGTCGCTTCTTCTCCCCACTCATGCCCGGTTTGTGCAGTGCGGGGGATGCTTAGCACTTGCACAATGTGCAGTGCAACAAGGCAGGTTCAGCGATCGAACCGGTGTCCTAAAACGGTAAGCAATTCATATTGCGATAGAGCGGTTTGCCGCGCAGCATCGGGCAGCGAATAGGGCAAAGAAACCCAGTCACCCTCGACCAGTTCGGGTGCTGCATCGAGGTCGATGACGATCATGTCCATCGAGACCTTGCCCAGGATGGGGAGGCTGCGTCCCTCATGCCCGAACGCCGCCCCGCCCCAGCTTCTAAGGATCCCGTCAGCATAGCCGAGCGAGAGTACGCCTACGCGCATGTCGTGCTTTGCGGTGAAGGTCGCGTTGTAACCGACGGTCTCGCCGGCACGCAGGTTGCGGGTCTGGATGATCGCGGCTTCGGGATAGGCGACCTGACTGATAGAGGACTCCAATTCCTGCCGCGGCACGCCGCCATAAAGCGAAAGGCCCGGCCGGGTCAGGTCGAAGTGGTAGTCGCTACCAAGTGCGATGCCCGCGCTGTTCGCGAGGCTTTCCGCCTGATGATCGATCATCGGCAGGATCGCGCGGAAATCTGCCAGCTGCCGTGCATTCATCGTGCTGTCTTCGTCCGCACAGGCGAGGTGGCTCATCAGCACCTCGACCTCGAGCGATTGAACCAGCGGATCGGAAATTTCTTCAGGCCGGATCCCGAGCCGGTTGATCCCGCTATCGACCATGAGGTGACACGGGCCGCCACCGCTCTCGGTCCAGAGTTTTGCCTGACGGACTGAATCGATAACCGGCCGGACGCCTGTTGCGCGTGCATAGGCCGCTTCCGAACTGTCCAACGGTCCATGAAGGACGGCCACCTGTTCGGGCGCCGCATGTTCGAGGACGGGCGCAACTTCGCTCCAATGCGCCACGAAGAAATCGCGGGCTCCCGCCTCGATAAGGGTGGGCAGGCAATTCTCCACCCCCAACCCGTAGCAATCCGCTTTCACTGCGGCCCCTGCCCGCGCCTTGCCCGACATGCGGTCAAGGGCCGACCAGTTGGACGCAAGGGCGTCGCGGTCGATCTTCAGGCGGAGGGTTGGCGGCGGAACCTCGCTCACGGGGTGACGGGCGATGCGGGCGGCGCTTCGCCCGAATCCTCGAAATCGGCCGGCGGGCCGCTGGGCAGGCCCCACCATGCGACGACGACACCGAAGGCAACCACCACCCAGGTGTACCAGAGGCCCGAATAGATATTGCCCGTACTCGCTACGATCACGCCAGCGATCAGCGGCAGGAAGCCCCCGAGGTAGCCAGCACCGATGTGATAGGGGATCGACATCGAACTGTAGCGGATCTTCGCCGGGAACATTTCTGACAAAAGGGCGGCGACCGAACCGTAGGTCAATGCCGAAAGCATGCCCAGACCAAGCAGTACTGCAACGATCCCCAGGATGTTCGCAAAACCTGGCTGCTGCTTGCTGAAGTCGAAGCCGTATTCGCCGAGCGCCGCGCGGATCCCGTCACGGCGGGCTGCGCCATCCTCGAACCAGGCAGGATCAATTGCGATCTGCTCCCCGCCAGCGGCAAGTTGCAGTTCCGTCCCGCCATAGAGCTCGTAAGGAACGCCCGCAGCAGTCAATACTTCGAGTACCTTGCCGCAATCGGTTTGCTCGCGATCGAACAAGTCAGCGAAGGGATCGGTCGAACATTCAGGGCCGGCCACCGTGATCGGTGTGCGCTCCGCCGCTTGTGCGATACCCGGATTGGCAAGACTGCCCAAAGTCCAGAACGCCGGGAACAGCAGGACGAGAGTAGCGAGTGCCCCGATGATGATCGGCTTCTTGCGCCCTACCCTGTCGGACCATTTCCCGATCAGGACGTAGAAGGTCATCGCAATGATGCCGGAGACGAACAGGATCAGCTCGACAGTCAGATCGTCGACATGCATCGGCCCCCGCAGGAAGCTCATGCCGCTGAAGAATGCGGTGTACCAGATAGTGGTGAGCACACCCGTGACACCGAACAGCGCGACAAAGATTCGCTTCTTGTTGCCGGGATAGGTGAAGCTCTCGACAAAGGGGTTATCGGCAGTTTCGCCGGCTTCCTTCATCGCCTGGAAAACCGGGCTTTCGGACAGTTTCAACCGCATCCAGAGCGAAATGCCGAGGAGGATGATCGAGAGCAGGAAAGGCACGCGCCAGCCCCAGGCCTGGAAATCATCCTCCGGGATCAGGAATCGGCAGGCAAGCACGACAGCGATCGACAGCACAAAACCGCCTGCGACGCTGGCCTGAATGAAGCTGGTGTAGAAGCCGCGCTTTTCAGGCGGGGCATGCTCGGCGACGTAAATGGCCGCGCCGCCATACTCACCGCCGAGCGCGAGGCCCTGAAGCACGCGCAGGAGAATGACGATGATGGGGGCCGCGATGCCGATGGTGGCAACCGTCGGTATCAGGCCGACACCCGCCGTCGCGATACCCATGAGCGTGACCGTGACCAGGAAGGTGTATTTCCTCCCCAAGCGGTCGCCGAGAAAGCCGAACAGGATCGCGCCGATCGGGCGAAACGCAAACCCGACCGCAAAGGTCGACCACACCAGAAGCAGGCCGAGCGTCTCGTTATCGACGTCGTAGAAGGCGTCTTTCAGGATGTAGGCGAGTGTGCCGTAGATGAAGAAATCGTACCATTCGAAGATGGTCCCGGCGCTGCTTGCCCCGATGACGAGCTTGATCTCGTTCTCGCTCGGCTCGCGCTGTGTCGCTGTGCTGCCGCTTGCCATTCCTTCCGATCCCCTCTGGCTTTTGTCAGGGCCGTCTAGCGTTCCGCTGCGCCCTTGGAAAGCGCATCGAGCGCAGCCTTCCACGGCAAGAGTATCGCACCGTGGCGTGCCGGATAGGCCCTCGCGGCGTCCAGCATCTCAAGGTCGGGCCAGTCGGGCTGAGGGCCGTCTGCGGTCACCCATTCGTCGATCGACGCAGCTAAATCGGCAATTTCCGCAGGCTCTCGTGCGGTTGCGTGCCGGGCGAAGATTGCCGCGGAAGCCTGTCCAACCGCACAGGCAGTCACTCTCAATCCGATCTTGCCGATACCCGGTTCAGTCGAAAGAGCGAGCGTGCTGCCACAGCTGCGCGATCGCGCTTCGCCAATCAGCGATGCGTTCTCGTCGAAAGGATATCCGGCAAGTTCGATCGCCAGCCCGAGCAGGGCGGGCGAATAGAGCGCGCCGCCGGGCGGCGCCGTCACGCCTCGGGTTCTTCGGTTTCAGCCTCTTCACCGCGGAGTTCGGCACGCCGCTGGGCGAGGATTTCAACCAATGTCCGCGAACCGCCGTCGATCAGCTCGTAGCTGTTGGCGGTGGTGATCCATACGGGGCGCCCGCGATAGTCCCACACGCGGTCATAACCGAGCACGAGCAGTGAGAATCCGATCACGACGATGATCATGCCCTTGAGGGTCCCGAAACCGAAACCGAGGACGCGGTCGATCGGGCCAAGCACCGAACTGCGCGAAGCCTCGCCCACATTGTTCGCAATGACCTTCATCGCGGCATAGGGAATGAGGAGCAGCAGCACGAAAGCCATGACCGACGTGGCGACGCTGGGGCCGATGAAATCCTGCATCACCAGCGTCAGCGGCGTGTGGAGATAGCGAATCGCGAAAGCCGCAAGGATCCACGACCCGAGCGACAGAACTTCCTGCAGGAAACCGCGCATGAAACCACCGATGGCGGCCACGCCAACGATGAGCAGCACGATAAGATCGAAACCCGTCATAAAACCCCATTAATCCCTAGGGCTTTGCGGTTTATTAACTGCTCATCACACGGTCAACGAGGTTTGCCAGTTGTCCCAAGCCCGAATAATCAAGGTCGGGCGAGGCGTTCTTTGGGTCGGACGGACCGAAGCCGCGCATGAAACCTAGCTTTGCAGCCTCGCGCATTCTTACGCCGCCATGCGCTACGGGCCGAACTTCACCGGCAAGACTGACTTCGCCGAGCCAGACACTTCGATCGGGCAGAGGCTTGTCCGCCAGCGCACTGACCAGGGCTGCGGCAACCGCGAGATCGGCTGCGGGATCGGAGAGGCGGTAACCGCCTGCGACATTGAGATAGACCTCGGCCGAACTGAACGAGAGGCCGCAGCGCGATTCCAGCACGGCGAGCAGCATGGCGAGGCGGCCATTGTCCCATCCCACGACCGCCCTGCGCGGCGTGGCGCCGGACTGGAGCCTTACGATCAGAGCCTGGATTTCCACGAGCACAGGCCGTGTACCCTCCATCGCCGGAAATACCGAGCTTCCCGCCATGGGTTGGTCGCGCCCGGACAGGAACAGCATGGACGGGTTTTCGACTTCCTCGAGCCCGTCTCCTGCCATGGCGAAGACGCCGATTTCATCGACTGCGCCGAAGCGGTTCTTGAGAGCACGCAGGATCCGATACTGGTGGCTCCGTTCGCCTTCGAAGCTCATAACCACATCGACCATGTGTTCGAGCACGCGCGGGCCGGCGATATTCCCGTCCTTCGTCACGTGCCCGACCAGCACGAGCGCAACACCGTTCTCCTTGGCATAACGGATCAGCTCGAAGGCGCATCCGCGCACCTGGCTGACCGTCCCAGGCGCCCCTTCGATGGTGTCGGAATGCATCGTCTGGATGGAATCGATCACGAGGAATTTGGGCGTTTCCATCGAACCGAGGGTCGTCAGGATATCGCGTACACCGGTTGCCGCCGCCAGCTTCACCGGCGCATCGGACAGGCCAAGACGGGCTGCGCGCATGCGAACCTGCCCCGCTGCTTCCTCGCCGCTGACATAGACGACAGCGTGCCCTTCGCGCGCAACCTTGGCCGCTGCCTGCAGCAGCAGCGTCGATTTGCCGATACCCGGATCACCGCCCATCAGGATCGCGCTGCCCGGCACGAGGCCGCCGCCCAGAGCACGGTCGAATTCCGCAAGACCCGTTTTCTGGCGGACCGGCAGTTCGCCCGGCTTGTTGAGGTCGACGAATTCCACCGCCCTGCCCCCACTGGACAGATCGTGCTTCAGCGAGAACACCGTCGCGGGCGCATCTTCTGCGAGCGTGTTCCATTCCGCACAGTCGGAGCACTGACCCTGCCACCGGTGGGAAACCGACCCACAGGCCTGGCAGACATAACGTTTCTTGGGCTTGGCCATGCGGATTCACTAACAGAACATTTGCAGAACGCAATTGCCTTTGTCTGCGCGTCTGTGCAGAACCGCGGCGATGCGGCAAAAGGAACTCAGGATCGCGCTCATCTGCTACGGCGGGGTCAGCCTGGCAGTCTATATGCACGGGGTCACGAGGGAACTGTGGCAACTTGCCCGTGCAAGCCGGGATTACCATTCGGGTGCCGGCCCGCGCGGCGGCGTCCACGACGTCTACCGCGAGCTTCTGGAACATATCGAAACAGAACAGGGCCTTCGACTGCGCGTCCTCCCGGACATCGCCAGCGGTGCAAGCGCAGGCGGCATCAACGCGGTATTCCTCGCACAGGCCATCTATTCGGGACAGAGCCTGGAACCGCTGACCGAGCTGTGGCTCGAAGTCGCCGATGTCGACGAACTCACCGATCCCGATGCCAAACTTCGCTGGTCAGGCGGGAAGATCTGGGCGCAACCGCTGGCGAGCTGGCTCTTGAGCCGACCGGGGAACGAGCTTTCGGAACAGGTCGCACCGGAAACCCGCGATGAGGTCCGCCGCAAAGTTTCCCACCTCATTCGCGGACGCTGGTTCGAACCGCCCTTCTCCGGTCTGGGTTTTTCCAAGCTCTTGCACCGAGCCTTTGCGGCGATGTCCGAGACCACGCCCGAGGCACCGCTGCTGCCGCCGCACCATCCGCTCGACCTGTATGTCACCGCAACCGACTTCCACGGCTATTTGGAGCTGCTGCATCTTCACAGTCCCCCGGTCGTCGAGGACAGCGAACATCGCATGCCCATCGCTATCCGGCGAAAGACGCCCGAGACTGGCGGACAGAACCTTTCAGACCCGATGGAACTCGTCTTCGCCGCCCGAGCCACTGCGAGCTTCCCCGGGGCTTTCCCCCCGCTGAAGGTCGAGGAAATCGACCGCCTCGCGCAAGAGACCGGGCAAGGCTGGGCGTCGCGGGAGGAATTCCTCGACCGCATCATGCCGGTCCACGTCATGCGCGACAGTGTCGACAGCGTCTCGCTGATCGACGGTTCGGTGCTGGTCAACAAGCCTTTTTCCGGTGCGATGGCGGCGCTGCGCGGAAGGCCTGCCCAGCGCGAGGTCGACCGACGCTTCGTCTATGTCGATCCCCGCCCCGACCGCTTCGGTGAATGGGAGGCGCGCGGGAGGCGCGACGTCGGCTTCTTTTCCGCTATCTTCGGTTCGCTTTCGGCGATCCCCCGCGAACAACCCATTCGCGACAACCTCGAACAGCTCGAAGAGCAGAGCCGCGAGGCAGAGCGGCTTTCGCGTATCGTTGCAGCGCTACGACCAGAGGTGGAACGTGCGGTCGAAAAGCTTTTCGGCTTCACCCTCTTTCTCGACAGCCCGACACCGAAACGGCTCAAGGCCTGGCGCCAGAAAGCGCAGCAGGCAGCCGCCGAGCAGGCAGGATACGCATTCCACTCCTACGCCCAGGCGAAGCTCAGCGGCATCGTCGCGCGCATCGCGAAGCTCGCCTGGGATGCCGCGCCGTCACTTCACCTCGCCTCTCCGGCCCCTATCGAAGAGGTGCTGCGCGAAGAGCTCCGCCGGCGCGGGATCGATCCGATCAGCCACGAGAACGCCGGGGCGACGCCCGATGCGATCCGGTTCTTCAGGGAACACGACATCGGTTTCCGGATCCGCCGGCTGCGCCTGCTCGCGCGGCGGTTAGCCCGCGACTGGGAGGCAGACCCGGACATTTCGGACGCTGCGCTCGAAACGGGTCGGGACGCGGTCTACAAGATCCTCGCGCTGTATTTCGAGAAGGAAAGCCTTGCCTCGCTTGGTGACGACTTCGCAGGGAAGGCCGAAAGTGTCCTTGCCGATCCGGGAAGCCTACTCGACCATATCGAAGCCAAGCGCCTGCTGCCCGATGCCGACGATCGTACGGAGGAAATGCTCGCCGAGTTGCTGGCCGCCATGCCCGCCAATCTGAAGCGGCGGATGTTGTTCGCCTATCTCGGTTTCCCGTTCTACGATGTCGCCACCCTGCCACTGCTTCGCAACGAAGGCCTGACCGAGTTCGACCCGGTCAAGGTCGACCGGATCAGTCCGGACGACGCGCGCAGCATCCGCGAAGGCGGCTCACAGGCTACCTTGCGCGGGGTTGAATTTTACAATTTCGGGGCGTTCTTCAGCCGTTCCTATCGCGAGAACGATTACCTCTGGGGCCGCCTGCACGGCGCAGAACGCATGATCGACCTTGTCTGCTCGACCACCGAGGAGCCGCTGGGCGATGAGGCCTGTCGCAACTTCAAGCGTTCGGCCTTCCTCGCCATACTCGACGAGGAAGTCGACGCCGGTCGCTGCGACAAGGGTCTTATCGAAGGTATCCGGGCAGAGGTCCTCGATAGGATGCGGTGAGGGTCAGCCCCCCAGCGCACCCTTGATCTTGTCGAAAAAACCTCGGCTTTCGGGGCACTCGTCACCGGTTTCGGTCTCGCGGAACTGCTCGAGCAGCGCACGCTGTTCCTTGCTGAGCTTGGTCGGCGTCTCGACCGAAATCTCGACCACCATGTCCCCGCGGCCGCGGCCTTGGAGCACGGGCATGCCCGCTCCGCGTTGGCGCAGCTGCTTGCCCGACTGGATGCCGGCCGGAATTTCGAGCGTCAGTTCCTCGCCATCGATGCCCGGGATCTCGATCGATCCGCCAAGCGCTGCCTTGGTAAAGCTGATCGGGACGCGCGTGGCGAGCGTCGTGCCCTCGCGCTGGAAGATCTCGTGCGGCTTAACATGGACGAAGATGTAGAGATCGCCCGCAGGCGCGCCGCGCGGTCCCGCCTCGCCCTTGCCCGACAAGCGAATTCGCGTGCCGGTGTCGACACCGGGCGGGATATCGACTTCGAGCTTCTGCGGGACATCGACACGCCCTTCCCCGCGGCAGTCGCGGCACGGGCTGGTGATGATCTCGCCGGCCCCGTGACAGTTCGGGCATGGCCGTTCGACCACAAAGAAACCCTGCTTCGCGCGGACATTGCCCTGTCCGCCACACAGGTTGCAGGTGCGCGCATGCGTGCCGGGCGTGGCGCCCGAACCATGGCAGGTATCGCAGGCCTTGCTGACCTCGATCTCGATATCAGTCGCCTTGCCGTGGAAGGCCTCTTCCAGCCCGATTTCCAAGTCATAGCGAAGGTCGGCCCCGCGACGTGGACGCGCGCGCCCGCCGCCGCCAAAGGCCGAACCGAAAATGGTCTCGAAGATATCTCCGATATCGCCGAAATCCGCATTGCCGTGCGACCCGCCAGCGCCATTCTGGAATGCCGCATGGCCATACTGGTCGTAGGCCGCCCGCTTCTGCGGGTCCTTCAGACAGTCATAGGCGACACTGATCGCCTTGAACCTGGCCTCGCTCTCGGTGCAGCCCGGGTTCTTGTCCGGATGATGCTTCATCGCGAGCTTGCGATAGGCACTCTTGATCGTCGTCCCATCGGCATCGCGGCTCACGCCAAGCAGTTCGTAAAAATCGACTTCGGTAGCTGACATGCTGTCCCCCGCCCAAAACCTAACCCCCACCGGCGCGGATTTGCACCGGTGGGGGCATGGTTTTCATCAGGCGTCTCAGTTCTTCGCGTCTTCGTCGACTTCGGAGAATTCGGCGTCGACCACCTCTTCATCCGACGAGCTGTCCGAACCGGCGTCGCCGCCTTCCGGAGCATCCGAAGCGGCATTCGCCTGCTCCTGCTCGTAAATCGACTGGCCCATCTTCATCGCGCTCTGCGACAATTCCTGGGCCTTGGCGTTGATGTCTGCTGCATCATCGCCTTCCAGCGCGGTCTTGAGCGCTGCGACCTTCTCTTCGACTTCGCTCTTCAACGAAGCGTCGATCTTGTCGCCATGCTCTTCAAGCTGCTTTTCGGTCGCGTGGACGAGGCTGTCGGCCTGGTTGCGGGCCTCGGCACCTTCGCGGCGCTTCTTGTCCTCGTCGGCAAACTTCTCCGCGTCCTGCACCATCTGGTCGATGTCGGCGTCCGACAAACCACCCGATGCCTGGATGCGGATCTGCTGCTCCTTACCGGTGCCCTTGTCCTTTGCCGACACGTTGACGATGCCGTTGGCGTCGATGTCGAAAGTGACTTCGATCTGCGGCACGCCGCGCGGCGCTGGCGGGATACCGACCAGGTCGAACTGGCCGAGCAGCTTGTTGTCCTGAGCCATCTCGCGCTCGCCCTGGAACACGCGGATCGTCACCGCCTGCTGGTTGTCCTCGGCAGTCGAGTAGGTCTGGCTCTTCTTGGTCGGGATCGTGGTGTTACGATCGATCATCTTGGTCATGATGCCGCCGAGCGTTTCGATACCCAGCGAAAGCGGGGTCACGTCGAGCAGCAGCACGTCCTTGACGTCGCCCTGAAGGACGCCGGCCTGGATGGCAGCACCCATGGCCACGACTTCATCGGGGTTAACGCCGGTGTGCGGCTTCGAACCGAAGAAAGCTTCCACGGTTTCGCGGACCTTGGGCATGCGGGTCATACCGCCGACCATGATCACTTCGTCGATCTCGTCCTTCGAAACGCCTGCGTCGGCCAGTGCCTTCTTGCAGGGCTCGAGCGTGCGCTTGATCAGGTCGCCAACCATCTTTTCGAGGTCTGCGCGGCTGATCGTTTCGACAAGATGCAGCGGGGTGGACGAACCACCTTCCATGCGTGCGGTGATGAAGGGCAGGTTCACTTCCGTGGTCTGCGCCGAGCTCAATTCGATCTTGGCCTTTTCGGCTGCTTCCTTGAGGCGCTGCAGAGCGAGCTTGTCGCTCTTAAGGTCCATGTTTTCCTTCTTCTGGAACTGCGCAGCGAGCCATTCGACGATTGCGCTGTCGAAGTCTTCACCGCCCAGGAAGGTATCGCCATTGGTCGACTTCACTTCGAAGACGCCATCGCCGATTTCCAGGATCGAAATATCGAAGGTACCGCCGCCAAGGTCGTAAACGGCGATGGTCTTGCCGTCTTCCTTGTCGAGGCCATAGGCGAGCGCAGCCGCAGTCGGCTCGTTGATGATGCGCAGGACTTCGAGACCGGCGATCTGGCCGGCGTCCTTGGTCGCCTGGCGCTGGGCGTCGTTGAAGTAAGCCGGAACGGTGATGACCGCCTGCTTCACGTCTTCGCCGAGATAGCTTTCTGCGGTTTCCTTCATCTTCTGGAGAATGAAGGCCGAGATCTGCGACGGGCTGTATTCTTCGCCACCAGCTTCGACCCATGCGTCGCCATTCTTGCCCTTGACGATGTCATAGGGGACGAGATCCATGTCCTTCTTGGTCATCGGATCGTCGAAACGGCGGCCAATGAGGCGCTTGATCGCGAACAGCGTGTTGTCGGGATTGGTGACTGCCTGACGCTTGGCCGGCTGGCCGATAAGGCGCTCGTTATCCTTGGTGAAGGCAACGATCGAGGGCGTCGTGCGCGCGCCTTCGGAATTTTCGATGACCTTGGGCTTGCCGCCGTCCATCACGGCGACGCAGCTGTTGGTGGTGCCGAGGTCGATACCGATTACTTTGCTCATGGTTTCCCCATCTGTTTCAAATCGTTGGACGCCGCTCAGTTGATTTCCCATCCAAGGCGAAACCGGTCGGCAGCTCGAAAAAAACGGTGTATTACCCCGGCGATATAGGTGCGGTTTTCCTTGGCACAAGGGATGCACGTCGCTAGTTTTTGCACCCTGACACACGAGGGGGAATTTCTAGATGAAGAAGCCGTTTTACGCCGCGATCCTGCTTGCCGGAGCATCGCTCGGGCTGGCATCCTGCGGCGGACAGCAGGAAGAAGCAGCGCCGGCAGAGCAGGCCGACGTGATCGAAGGGATCGAGGTTACCGACGCGCGCCTCGTGCTTCCGCCAGTCGCGGGCAATCCGGCAGCGATCTACTTCACGCTGAAGAACAATGGCGACCGCAACATCGCATTCCGCAACGCCGAGGTGGAAAAGGCCGGTAACGCCGAAATCCACGACATGATGGAATGGGACTTCGAAATGGTCATGGGCGAAGCGCCGCCGGTGATGGTGGAAAGGGGCAGCACGGTTGCCTTCGAGCCGGGCGGAAAGCACGTGATGGCATTCGATCTCGAAGAAGGCTTCGGTGAAGGCGACACGACGACCGTAACCCTGATCGCCGCGGGAAGCCGCCGCCATTCGTTCGAAGCGACCGCACAGGCCGCCGGGGATGATCGCTGATCGAACCACGCGATACACTCGGGGTCGAAAGCCATGACGAGCCTGTCCCGCCGGCGTGTCCGGTGGGCGGGCAAAGGCCCCTGACCCCGGGTGAAATTGCTCTAGCCCGGACCGTTTTCGGGGACGCTATCGATTACAGCCTGGTCACGATCAGGCGCCGCAAGTGGTTTCCGTTCCAACCGACCCGGGTAACGATGGCCCCGCGCGGTCACCTGCATTTTCACCCGAAGTCGACCAACTACTGCGAAGATTTCTCGAAAGAGAGCGTCATCCGCCAGGGCCTGCTGATCCACGAGCTCGTCCACGTCTGGCAGACCCAGACGCGGGGCAGCTTGTATCTCGTGACGCACCGCATGCCATGGGCGCGGTATGACTACAGCCTCAAGCCCGGCTGGCCGCTCGAACGCTATGGGATCGAGCAACAGGCGGAGATCGTGAAGCACGCCTTCTGGCTGCGGAACGGCGTCAAGCTGGCTGGCGCCGCAGATGTCAAAGCATATGATCTGCTCGTCAGGTTTGCGGGGGCAACGCCTGCCTAGTCGTATGTCACACCCGGGAGTCCCTCGCCGCCTTCGGCAATGAACCGGTCGATGCGCGCTTCGAGCGCAGGAAGTGGCACGGAACCTAGCGACAGGACGACATCGTGGAACTTGCGGATGTCGAAGTCTTCGCCCAGCGCTTCTTCCGCCTTCTCCCGCACTGCCCGCATCCGCATTTCGCCGAGCTTGTAGGCAAGCGCCTGACCGGGCCAGCTGATATAGCGGTCGATCTCCGTTTCCACTTCGCGGTCCGACAGAGCCGTATGGCTGGAGAGATAATCGATCGCCTGCTCGCGGCTCCAGCCATAATGGTGGATACCGGTATCGATCACGAGCCGAGCAGCGCGCCACATCTCGTAGGACAGCTGGCCGAAGCGTTCATAAGGCGTGCGATAGATGCCCATCTCGTTGCCGAGATACTCTGTGTAGAGACCCCAGCCCTCGCCGAAGCCCGAGAAATAGGTTTGCCGACGGAAGCGCGGCGCATCCTCGCGTTCGAGTGCAATCGCTGCCTGGAAGGAATGGCCCGGCGCGCATTCGTGCATGGTGAGCGCGGGGATGTTGTAGACCGGACGCGAAGGCAGGTCGTGCGTGTTGATCTGGCAGAATTCCAGACCGCCCCTGCCCGCCGTGTAGAACGGAGCAATCGCCGGATCGACCGGTCGCAGGCCGTGCCGATACCGGGGGAGGAAGCCGAAATATTCGCCCAGCTTGTCGTCGACGCGCTTGGCCGTGTAGGCGGCGACGCCCATCAGTTCATCCGGCGTATCTGCAACGAATTGCGGATCGGTGCGTAAGAAGGTGATGAACTCCTGAAGAGTGCCCTCAAAACCAGCATCGGCCTTGGCAACTTCCATTGCCGCGGTGATGCGCGCGACTTCCGACAGCCCGATCTGATGGATTTCCTCGGCGCTCAGGTCGAGGGTCGTGTATTCGCGGATCTGCTGCGCGTAATAGGCCTCGCCATCGGGAAACTCGCTCGCGCCGAGGCTGGTGCGAGTGTTTGCGAGATATTCGTCACGGAAGAAGTTCAGCCAGTCGGCGTAGGCAGGTGTCACGCTTTCGCGGATAGCCGCCCGGCCCGCTGCCAGCAGACGCTCGCGATCCTGCTCGAAAAAGCTCGAGGGCATAGCGGCAAACGGCCGCCAGAAGGGACTGTCTTCAGGATCCTCGACCACATAGGCCGCAATCGAAACGTCACGTCCTTCGAGCGATACACGCGGTACCGAGAACCCGCGTTCCAGACCGGCGCGCGCATTGGCAGTGTGCTCGGCGAAATATCGGGGCAGATCGTTCAGCCGGCCGATATAGGCTTCATAGTCCTCGACCGAACCGAAGCCCCCGCCGGGCGCGAGATAAGACCAGAAATTGCTGTCGCTGTTGAACGGCATTTCCCACTCGGAGAACTGCGCGTCGCCGATCTCGGTTTCGAGCAGCGTCCGCAGGACCAGAGCATCGGTCTTCGCATCGCTGCTGAAGCCTTCGCCTTCGAGCGCGTCGAGGCGCGCGAGGAACTGCCGGTATTGCGCAGCGCGGGTGCGCCAGGCTTCCGGGGTGACCGACCACAGCGCATCGCCCTGCCGCGAGGCCCCGCTCTCGCTCTCCACGTAACCGAAACTGGCTAAGCGGTAATCTTGGTACTCATCCGCCAGCTCGGCGAGCCGCTCGTCTGCAGTCTCCTGCGCGGCCAGCGGCATGGAAAAGGCAGAGGCGGCAAGGACCGCCGCTCCGAAAAAGGCAGTCCTCATCACTTCTCTCCCAAAGCGTGGATCAATCGGGCTTCTTCGCGACCCCGACCATGGCCGGGCGCAGCAGGCGATCCTTGATCATGTAACCGGCCTGCATTTCCTGCACGATGGTACCCGGCTCGACCTCGTCGGTGGGCACTTCCATCATGGCCTGGTGCTGGTTGGGATCGAGCGGCATGCCCTTGGCGGCGATCCGCGTGATGCCATTCTGGTTGAAGACCTTCTCCAGCTCTCGCTGCGTGGCTTCGATACCGGCGATGAAGCCCTTGAGCTTGTCATCTTCGCGTTGTTCAGCCGGGATCGCGTCGAGCGCGCGAGCAAGATTGTCGGCAACGCTCAGGATGTCGCGGGCAAAACCGGTCGCGGCGTAATTGCGCGCGTCCTGCACGTCCTTTTCCATGCGGCGGCGCACGTTCTGCGTTTCTGCGCGGGCGTAGAGCACTTCCTGCTTGGCATTCTCGAGGTCGCCACGAAGGCTTGCCAGAGCTTCGTCCAGCGCCTCGGCAGCGGTATCTTCATCTTCGCCGCCATCGTCGCGCAAATGCTCGGGCACGCCTTCCATCTCGCGCGCTACTTCTTCGTCGACCGCTTTATCCTGCGGTTCGTTAGTGTTTTCGTTGTTCACCTGGAAACCCTGTCATCCAATACGCTTGCCCAATGATCGGGCCGTGAAGTCAACCATGGGGACAACACGAGCGTAATTCAACCGAGTCGGGCCGATCACACCCAATACACCGACCACTTTTCCGTCGCGGTCACGGTAGGGCGAAGCAATCACCGAAGAGCCGGACAGTGAGAACAACCGGTTCTCGCTTCCGATGAAGATCCGCATGGCTTCCGCCTCGCGGGCGGATTCGAGGAGGCTCGAAACCGACTGCCTGTTTTCGAGGTCGTCGAGAAGCGAGCGGACGCGCTCGATATCGGACAATGCGCTTTCGTCGAGCAGGTTGGCCTGCCCGCGCACGATCAGGACAGGGCGGCTCGATGCGTCTTCGGTCCACGTCGCAATGCCCCGCGCGACGAGGTCCCTGCTCGCTTCGTCCAGAGCGCTGCGTCCGCTGGCGATTTCCTGTTCGATAAGCTTGGCGGCCTCGGCCAGCGTGCGTCCCTGCGCCTTGGCTGTGAGGAAATTGCTGGCCTGTTCGAGAGATGTGCCCAGTGCCTCCGCAGGCAGCGCCAGGATGCGGTTCTCGACATTGCCGTCCTCTCCGACGAGTACCGCCAGCACGCGGTTCGCGTCGAGCGCGGTGAGCGAAACCTGCGAGAGGCGCGGTTCGCGACGTGGCACCATGACCATACCCGCTGCGCCCGAAAGGTCCGACAGCAGTGCGCTTGTCTGCTCCAGCGCCCGTTCGATCGGCCCGGGCTGCGCGATCCGTTGTTCGATAGCCGCACGTTCCTCGGCCGTAGGCTCCGCCACCTGCATCATGGCATCCACGAACAGGCGCAAGCCGCTGTCGGTCGGCATTCGCCCGGCGCTTGTATGCGGCGCTGCAAGGAGCCCGCGCTGCTCCAGCTCGGCCAGGACAGAACGGATCGACGCAGGCGAGAGGTTCACACCGCCCTCCCCCGCCAGCGCTTTCGAACCGACGGGAGAACCGCTTTCCAGATAGCCTTCGACCACGAGACGGAAGATCTCACGGGCGCGGTCGGACAAATCGGTGAGAGGTGGTGCGTTCATGTGCCCTATCTAGCTGCTCCCCTTGCGGCCTCAAGGGGCTTGCTCCAAAGCCCGCACCAGAGATTCGACTGCATTGGAGATACAAATGCGACCTTCAGGACGCGCGCCCGACGAAATGCGCGCCATTACGATCGAGACCGGATACACCAAACACGCCGAGGGCAGCTGCCTCATCAGCTTTGGCGAAACCCGCGTGCTGTGCACGGCATCGGTCGAAGAACGCATCCCGCCGTGGCTTCGCGGCAAGGGTGAAGGCTGGGTCACGGGCGAATATTCGATGCTCCCGCGCGCCACGCACACCCGCGGCCAGCGTGAAGCCGCCAAGGGCAAGCAGAGCGGACGGACGCAGGAAATCCAGCGCCTTATTGGCCGTAGCTTGCGCGCCGTGGTGGACATGAAGAAGCTGGGCGAGCGCCAGATCACGCTCGATTGCGACGTCATCCAGGCAGATGGCGGCACCCGCACGGCCTCGATTTCCGGCGCTTGGGTAGCCCTGCGACTGGCCGTGAACGAGCTGATGAAGTCGGGCGACATCGTCGAAGATCCGATCACCGCAAAGGTCGCCGCGATTTCTTGCGGTATCTACAACGGCACGCCGGTGCTCGATCTCGACTATCCCGAGGACAGCAATGCCGATGCCGATGCCAATTTCGTCCTGATCGAAGGTGGCAAGATCGCCGAGGCGCAGGCAACTGCCGAAGGTGCGCCCTATGACGAAGAAGCGTTCCTCCGCCTCCTTCGCCTTGCCCAGATGGGCTGTGCCGACATCTTCAAGGCACAGGGCGAGGCCACGGCAAAATGACACGTCGCATCGGTTCGGGCAGCCTCGTGATTGCCACGCATAATGCGGGCAAGCTCAAGGAAATCTCCGCGCTCCTCGCTCCGCATGGGGTGAAGTGCATCTCCGCAGGTTCGCTAGGCCTGCCCGAACCGGCGGAAACTGGGACGACCTTCGTCCAGAACGCTCTGCTCAAGGCGCGAGCTGCGGCGGAAGCCTCGGGGCTTCCCGCTCTGGCAGACGACAGTGGCCTTTCGGTCGATGCTCTCGATGGACGTCCCGGCGTCTACACGGCCGACTGGGCCGAGCGTCAGCATTTCGAGGGCGAGCCGGGGCGTGACTGGTACATGGCTATGGGTAAAGTCGAGGGGATGCTTCAGGAGAAGGGCCCTGACGTCGATCGTTCCTGCGCCTTCCACTGCGTGCTTGCGATCGCGTGGCCGGATGGCGAGCAGGCCGTTTACGAAGGAACTGCGCCCGGCACGCTGACCTGGCCGCCACGCGGCGAGATGGGCTTCGGCTACGATCCGGTTTTCGTCCCGCTAGGCCGCGAGCAGACCTTTGCCGAAATCGCGCCGGAGGAAAAGCACGCGATCAGCCACCGTGCCGATGCGTTTGCAAAGTTGGTGGCGGAGCAATTCGCGTCCTGATTGCGGCGCGCACCGGCTCCCCGCTATAGAGGCCCTGTCCTCACCGCTGACCTGAAGGCAATTCTTGGCGCGCTCGCTCTACATCCACTGGCCGTTCTGTCTCGCAAAGTGCCCCTATTGCGACTTCAACAGCCATGTCCGCGAACGCACCGATATGGCGGCGTGGCAAGCGGCTCTGCTGGCAGATATGCGTCACGAGCATTCCCGGAAGACAAGTGAAGAGCCGCTCGTAAGTATCTTTTTTGGTGGAGGAACTCCCTCCCTCATGCCCCCTGCCCTCGTGGCGTCACTGCTGGACGAGGCAGAAAGGCTCTGGGGTTTCGACGATACCATCGAGATCACGCTGGAGGGCAATCCATCCTCGATCGAGGCCGCCAATTTTGCCGACCTTGCCAGCGCCGGCGTGAACCGTGTCTCGCTTGGCGTGCAGAGCGTGCACGACGACGTCCTGAAATTCCTCGGCAGGCTGCATGGAGCGCAGGAAGCACTCGACGCACTGCAGATCGCGCAGAAGCATTTCGGGCGCGTATCCATAGACCTGATCTACGCCCGCCCCGGACAGAAACCCGAAGAGTGGGAGGCAGAGCTGTCGCAGGCGCTGAAGCTCGGCACATCGCACCTGTCGCTGTACCAGCTGACCATCGAGCCAACGACGCGCTTTGCCACCGATGTGAGGCGCGGAGTGTTCTCGCCGCTCGATGACGATCCGGCGGCCGACCTGTTCGCGCTGACACGGGACATGACGGCAGCAGCCGGACTGCCCGCTTACGAGATCAGCAATCACGCACGTCCGGGAGAGGAAAGCCGCCACAACCTCACATACTGGCGTTACCAGGATTATCACGGCATCGGCCCGGGAGCGCATGGCCGGCGCGGCGGCGTCGCAACGACGCGGCACAAGAAGCCCGAAAACTTCCTCGCGGCCGTCGAGCGGGAGCAGCACGGCATCGCAGAGGCGCGCTCGCTCGGTCAGCGTGAACAGGCCTCCGAAGCCATGCTGATGGGCCTCCGCCTTTCCGAAGGTGTCGACCTTGCCGCGCTGTCCGACCGCTTCGGGGTTCCGGAAACGGCATTGGTCGATCAGGGCAAGCTCGATCTCTATTCCGGGCTTGGCCTCGTCGTTCGGAAAGGCGACCATCTTGCCGTCACGGATGCAGGGATGCCGCTGCTCGATGCGCTTCTGGGCGAGCTGGTCCCGGCAGAACTGGTGAGCAGTTGAGCCGGCAGGATGTCCTCAAGGCGTGGCATGACCATCTTGCGCTGGGACTGCGCCGTTCCCCGCATACCGTGCGCGCCTATCACAAGGCGGCGGAACGGCTTCTCACGCGCACCGATTTTTCAAGCTTCGAGCAGGTCGCCGGTCTGACGGCAGGCAAGTTGCGCACTCACCTGGCCGCGCGCCGCGCGGATGGACTGTCCAATGCCTCTGCCGCGCGCGAGCTTTCGGCGCTCAAGAGCTTCGTGTCCTACTGCCGAGCGCAGGCCGGGATGGATGTGACCGATGCCCCGCGACTGCGAGGGCCGAGGCTCAAGAAGGGCTTGCCACGCCCTGTCTCTCCCGATGACGCCATGGGGCTGGCCGAGACGGTCGAGGCCCTGTCTGCCGAGGACTGGACGGGTGCGCGCGACCGAGCGGTTCTCCTCCTGCTCTATGGCGCGGGAATGCGCATTTCCGAAGCACTGTCGCTGACTGGCGAGGTCCTGCCGATGGGCGATACGATCACCGTCACCGGCAAAGGCAACAAGCAAAGGGTGGTCCCGATCGTCCCGCTCATCCGGGAAGCAATCGACGATTACGTGCGCAAGTCACCATGGCCATTCGGCAAGGGCGACCCGCTGTTTCGCGGGGTCAAAGGCGGCGTCCTGTCGCAAGGCGTGGTGCAAAAGGCCGTCGCCCGTGCACGCCGTGCGCTCGGCCTGCCCGACACTGCGACGCCACACGCCTTGCGGCATAGCTTTGCCACCCACCTGCTTGGTGCCGGTGTGGACTTGCGCAGCCTGCAGGAATTGCTCGGCCATGCGAGCCTCGGTTCTACCCAGATATATACGAAGGTCGACGCCGCGACGCTGCTCGACACCTATCGCAGCGCGCATCCCCGTGAACGGGACGACTGATTACATCGCCGCGTGACGGCGCTTGATCGCGTCCCAGATCAGCCCCGGGGTGTCGGTGCCGTTGAACTTGTCGATCGCGACGATCCCGGTCGGCGACGTCACGTTGATTTCGGTCAGCCACTTGCCGCCGATGACATCGATGCCGACGAAAACGAGGCCTCGCCGCTTGAGCTCCGGCCCCATCGCATCGCAGATCTCCTGCTCGCGCTCGGTAAGGCCCGTAGCTTCGGCATGGCCGCCCTGGGCAAGATTCGAACGAAACTCACCTTCGCCCGGGAAGCGGTTGATTGCGCCTGCGAATTCGCCATCGACGAGGACGATGCGCTTGTCGCCTTCGGACACTTCGGGAAGGAAGGGCTGGATCATGTGCGGTTCGGGCCAGGTCAGGTCGAAAACCTCGCTCAGCGCCGACAGGTTCGTGCCGCTCTCGTCCAGCCTGAAGATCGCCTTGCCGCCATTGCCGTGGAGAGGCTTAATGACCACCGAGCCGTGCTTCTGCTGGAAGGCCTTTAGGTCGTCTAGGTGCCGCGCGATCATGGTCGCCGGCATGAAACGCGCAAAATCGAGCACGAACATCTTTTCCGGCGCGTTCACCACCTCGCGCGGGTCGTTGATGACCAGCGTGGTGCCCTTCAACCGGTCGAGCAGCAGCGCCGAACTGATATAGCCGAGGTGGAAGGGTGGGTCCTGCCGCATGAGGACCACGTCGATATCCTGCGCAAGGTCGATCCGGCGTCGCTCGCCTGCGGTGAAGTGGTCACCTGCCACGCGCTGCACTGTCACGGGTGCGGCATGGGCAGTGATCTTGCCCATCGGAGATCCGTCACTCTCCCAGGCGAGGCTTTCGACGTCATAGTGCCAGACTTCGTGGCCCCGTTCCTGTGCGGACAGCATCAGCGCGAAGCTGCTGTCGCCCGCGATATTGATGCTTTCGAGCGGGTCCATCTGTACGGCGACGCGGAGCGACATGCGAATTCCTTATGGCTGCCAGGCGTTGGCGATGTGGCGAGGGAACGCGCCGGGCGCAAGAAGGATCACGTCGATCCGGAAATCCTCGCCTTGTGCAGCATAGCGATGTGCCACTGCTTCGGCTGCCGCCGCAACCCGCGAAAGCCGGTGCTGGTCGATCGCGTGATCGAGCTCTTCCTTGCGCTTGCGCCATTTCACCTCGACGAAGGCGACCAGCGATCCGCGCTTGGCCACAAGATCGATCTCTCCAGCGGGCGTCTTCACGCGATGGTCGAGGATCTGCCAGCCCTTGGCACGCAGCCACAAGGCGGCGCGCCGTTCGCCGTCACGGCCGCTCTGTTCGGCGATCTGCCGCTTCATTCAGCCCGGATTTCCATTGCGCGCGCATACAGCGTCTTGCGGTCGAGACCGGTTGCCTTGGCGACATGCCCCGCCGCCTGGCTTGCCTTCATCGTCTCGAGCGCTTCACGAAGCATCGCGTCGGCATCCGCATCGCTTGGCACTTCTTCGTCCGGTGGCCCGACGAGGAGCACGATCTCGCCCTTCGGCGGATTGGCGTCGTAATAGGCCATCAGCCCGTCAGCGAGCCCGCGGCGGCATTCCTCGTGCAGCTTGGTCAACTCGCGCGCCACGGCAATTTCCCGCTCGGGCATTACCTCCTTCAGGGCAGCCAGCGATTTGAGCAGGCGCGGACCGGTTTCGTAGAACACCAGCGTCGCATCGATAGCGGCCAGCTCCTGGAGCGTATCCTTTCGCGCCTTTTCCTTGCTTGGAAGGAAACCGGCAAAAAGGAAGCGGTCGTTCGGCAGGCCCGAAAGCGTCAGCCCAACGACTGCGGCGCACGCTCCCGGAAGGCTGGTCACGGGAATTCCCTCGCGGCGGCAGTCATTCACAAGCCGGTATCCCGGGTCGGAAATCATCGGAGTCCCGGCATCGGTGACAAGCGCAACCGCCCGCTCGCGCATCGACTCGACGAGCCTTTCGCGGTCCCGGTGCTCGCTATGGTCGTCGTAGCGCCACAGGGGCTTGGAGATGCCGAGATGTTTCATCAGCTTGCCCGTCACCCGCGTATCCTCGCAAGCGACACCATCGCAGCGCTTCAGGATATCGACAGCTCGAAGCGTTATATCTCCCAGATTGCCGATAGGGGTGGCAACCAGATAAAGACCGGGTGTAAGGCGCTCGGAAACGGAAGGTGTGTTGTCGCTCACCTTTCCTCCATGAACTACCAATGAGGGACGCGGCAAGATGAAGCGCGCATTTGTAAACCGGCGTAATCTGATGGTGGCGGCAGGGGCCGTTCTCCTGTCGGGCTGTTCGATCATTCCGAAGACCGCCGAGACGCCGGGTACCGGCACACCGACGCCCGAACCGAGCGCTACCACCCTCCCCGACGACGAACAGCGTCATCGCATCGCATTGCTCGTCCCGCTTTCCGGTTCGAACGGCGAGGTCGGCCAGTCGATCGCCAATGCGACAACCATGGCGATCCTCGACACCAATGCCGACAATCTCCGCATCACCACCTACGACACCTCGGGTGGCGCACGGGCGGCGGTGCGTGAAGCTCTTGCGGATGGGAATCGCCTGATCCTCGGCCCCCTCCTCGGCACCAATGTCGCCTCGGTCCGTGCCGAGACAGAAGGCTCGGCAGTGCCCATCATCAGTTTTTCGAACGATACGAGCATTGCCGGACCCGGGGTGTTCGTCATGGGTCACATCCCCGAACAGTCGATCGCGCGCAGCGTCGAATACGCCCGTTCCAAGGGCGCGCGCGACTTCGCCATCCTCGCTCCCGACGGTGACTATGGCAACCGGGCAGAGGCGGCACTGCGGACTGCGTTGACCGAATATGGCGGGCGCTACGTGACGGGTGAACGCTATGCCCGCACCAACACCTCGGTCGTGAGCGCGGCTGGACGCCTGAAGCAGCGCGGCGGGTTCGATTCCATCCTGATCGCCGATGGCGGTAGCAACTCGATCCGCGGCGCCGCTGCGGTGAAGACCGATGGCCTGCAAATCATCGGTACCGAGCGCTGGAGCGGAGACAGCGATGTGCTGCGTTCCCCGGCCCTGCGCGGTGCGATTTTTTCGTCCGTGATCGACAGCCGCTATGGCGGTTTCGTCACCAGCTACGAAGAACGGTTCGGTTCGCAGCCCTACCGTGTCGCGACGCTCGGCTACGATGCCGTCCTGCTGACCCTGCGGGCGGCGCGCGACTGGCGGGTCGGCCGGGAATTCCCGGTGAACGTGCTCTACCAGGCAGGCGGCTTCGACGGGATGGACGGTCCTTTCCGCTTCCAGCGCAACGGCGTGGTGGAACGGGCAATGGAAGTCCGCAAGGTCGGCAATGGCGATGTGACCATCGTTTCCCCGGCTCCTACCGGCTTTTGACAGGCGGATAACCTTGGCTGCCTTCTTGCAGCCTTCAGGGTGGGCGATATAGCCTGAACCCATGTCCGACGATCTGTTCGAAAACACGCCGACTTCTTCCGGCGACTATGACGCTTCTTCCATCGAGGTCCTCGAGGGGCTCGAGCCCGTGCGCCGTCGCCCGGGCATGTATATCGGCGGCACCGATGACCGCGCGCTGCACCATCTCGTCGCAGAAGTCCTCGACAACTCGATGGACGAGGCTGTTGCCGGCCATGCGAGCCGGATCGAGGTGAAGCTGGAAGAAGGCAACCGGATCACCATCGCCGACAACGGTCGCGGGATGCCGGTGGCTGAGCATCCGAAATATCCGGGCAAGTCGACGCTCGAGGTAATCCTCACCACGCTGCACTCGGGCGGCAAGTTCTCGGGCAAGGCCTATGCCACCAGCGGTGGCCTTCACGGTGTTGGCGTCAGCGTGGTCAACGCGCTGTCGGACTATACGCGGGTCGAGGTAGCCCGCGACAAGACGCTCTATGCGCAGGAATTTTCCAAGGGTGCGCCGACCGGCAAGATCGAGGAAATCGGCGCAGCGCCCAACCGGCGCGGCACGACCGTCACCTTCGTGCCCGACACCGAGATTTTCGGCGATCGCAAGTTTAATCCAAAGCGCCTCTTCAAACTCGCTCGATCCAAGGCGTACCTGTTCGCGGGCGTGGAAATCCGCTGGAAATGCGCCGAAAGTCTCGCGTCGGAAGACGTGCCCGCAGAAGCTGTCTTCAAATTCCCCGGCGGCCTTGCCGATCACCTCGCCGAGCAGTTGAACGGCCGCGAATGCGTCACTGCGCAGCCCTTTGCCGGCAAGCAGGAATTTCCCGCCAACGACGCCGGGCAGGAAATGGGCAGCGTCGAATGGGCGATCGCCTGGCCGCTCTATTCGGACGGTTCGACCAGCTGGTATTGTAACACCGTGCCTACCCCCGATGGCGGCACCCACGAACAGGGCCTGCGCGCCGCACTCACGAAAGGCCTGCGTGCCTTCGGCGAACTGACAGGTGCGAAGAAGGCCAAGGATCTGACCGCCGACGACATTATGGTCGGCGGCGACGTCATGCTCAGCGTCTTCATCCGCGATCCGCAGTTCCAGAGCCAGACCAAGGACCGCCTGACCTCACCCGAGGCCGCGCGCCTCGTCGAGAACGCGGTGCGCGATCACTTCGACCACTTCCTTTCCGACAACATGGACCGCGGCAAGGCGCTGCTGGGCCAGGTCTTGGAGCGGATGGACGAGCGCCTGCGCCGCAAGCAGGAACGCGAGATCAAGCGCAAGACGGCGACCAATGCCAAGAAGCTGCGCCTGCCCGGCAAGCTGACCGACTGTTCGGGCGATGGCGAGGGCGAGACCGAGCTCTTCATCGTAGAAGGCGATTCGGCAGGCGGCAGCGCCAAGCAGGCGCGCAACCGCAAGACGCAGGCGATCCTGCCGATCCGCGGCAAGATCCTCAACGTCGCGTCCGCCACCGCCGACAAGATCCGCGCCAACAGCGAAATCGCCGATCTGTCGCTCGCCATGGGCTGCGGAACGCGCAAGGAATGCGATCCGGAAAACCTTCGTTACGACCGCATCATCATCATGACCGACGCAGACGTCGACGGCGCGCATATCGCCACGCTGCTGATGACGTTCTTCTTCCAGGAAATGCCAGAAATCGTGCGCGGCGGGCATCTCTACCTCGCCCAGCCCCCGCTCTACCGCCTGACCGCGGGCAAGGAGAGCCGCTACGCCCGCGATGACGAGCATCGCAAGGAACTGGAAGAGACTGTCTTCAAAGGCAAGAAGGTCGACGTGGGTCGCTTCAAGGGCCTTGGCGAAATGAACCCGGCGCAGCTCCGCGAGACGACGATGGACCCGGAAACCCGCAGCCTCGTTCGCATCACGCTGCCGCAGGAATTCGAGCAGCGTGCGGTGGTGAAGGAACTGGTCGACCAGCTGATGGGCCGCAATCCGGAACACCGTTTCAACTTCATCCAGAACAATGCGGGCGACATGGACCGCGACATGATCGATGCCTGACGAGCGCGATTTGCCCGACGATGCCGAAGGTGCGCCCGAGGACAACGGCGAAGTCATGGCAGGCGACCGAAGGATCGCGCGCACCGACACCGCCCTGCCCGACTGGTATGTTTCGGACACGCATTACCGCCCGATCCCGATCGTCTGGTTCGCCGGCGCCCTGCTCATGCAGGTTATCGCGCAGCCGGTGCTGTTCGGTATAGGCTATGGCTTTCTGGGCCTGCCGCCGCTGGTCGTGGTTGCGATCTGCCTCGCCGCGAGCGGGCTGATCTGGCACTTCACCTACGAGCGCGGAATGTCCGAAGCGTCAGCGCCTTGGCGCTGGGCGACCGGCCTCATGCTGGCGTTCTTCTTCGCGATTATCGCAATGAGCCTGCTGAACTAGCCGCTGCCATCGCCGAGGGCGGTGTGCACATGGAGTTCACCCTCCAGAGTGCGGTGCACCGGGCATTTGTCTGCGATTTCAATAAGCCGGGCGCGCTGATCCTCGTCGAGATCGTCGCCGCGGATCGTGATCACCCGCTTGAGCGCCTGCATCTGGTTGCCTTGCTGCATCGCTTCCACATGGTCGCATTCGTCCTTGTGGTCGCGCTCGTGCGTGACCTCGACGCTTACACCCTCGAGGGGCCATTTCTTGCGGTCGGCATACATCTTCATGGTCATCGCCGTGCAGGTGCCTAGCGCTGCATTGAGCAGATCGTAGGGCGTCGGACCCGTGTCATCTCCGCCATAGCTCTTGGGCTCGTCGGCCACGAAGCGGTGGCTCTTGGTATGGACCTCGGTTCCGAACTTGCCGTTCCCGGTGCAGGCGACAATGCCATCTTCGGGCATCGGCCAGTCATCGCGTAGCGGCAGGTATCGGTGTGCCCAGCCTGCAATTACGCTGGCGACGAACCGTGCGTCTTCCTCGCGTAGCAGCAGGTGATCGGCGCCTTCGAGGCTGACGAAGCTTTTCGGGTGTTTCGCTGCCTGGAACAGCGCGCTGGCGTGCTCGATTCCGACGATCTGGTCGATCGGCGAGTGAAGGAACATGAGCGGCTTGCGGATACGGCCTACTTCGGCGAGCAGGTCGGTGTTCTCGACCTTTTCGATGAATTCGCGGCCAATCGTGAATTGGCGGCCGCCGATGCGCACCTCGCCCTCCCCCTGCTGGCGGATGGTTTCGATATCGCCGTCAATGTTGTCGAGCACGTGCGGCACATCGGAGGGCGTACCGATGGTCGCAATCGCTGCGATCCTGTCGAATCCCAGGTCATCCGCGGCGGCAAGGACGGCAGCACCGCCCAAGCTATGCCCGATCAGCAGGATCGGCTGCGCGAAGCGGTGGATCAGGTCCTCAGCGGCAGCAGCGAGGTCCGAGACATCGGCGGCAAAGCCGGCTCGCCCGAAATCTCCGCCGCTTCCACCAAGGCCGGTAAAGTCGAACCGCATGGTCGCAATGCCTTCGGCCGCAAGTGCCCGCGACACGGCAACCGCCGCCTTGCTGTTCTTCGTACAGGTGAAGCAATGCGCGAACAGCGCAGCGCCGCGCACGAGACCTGTCGGAAGTTCGAGCGAGCCGGTCAGTTCGTGTCCGGCGCCGGTGCTGATGGTGATGTTTTCGGTCGGCATGGTCCCTCGTTCGGTAAGGCGGCTGTCAGAGTTACAACGCCCCCTTGCCCTTCGCGTGCCCGCACCCTAACGCTTGCGTCAAGTTGCAAGGGAAAACCGATGTCCGACACTACTGCCGAACAGACCCGTTTCGAAGGCACCCAATCCTATATCGCCACCGAAGACCTGAAGGTCGCGGTGAACGCTGCAGTGCTCTTGCGCCGCCCGCTGCTGGTGAAGGGCGAGCCCGGCACCGGCAAGACCGTGCTGGCGCATGAGATCTCCAAGGCACTCGATGCCCCGCTGATCGAATGGAATGTCAAGTCGACGACCAAGGCGCAGCAGGGCCTCTACGAATATGATGCGGTGGCCCGCCTGCGCGACGGCCAGCTCGGCGACGAGCGCGTCCATGACATCTCGAACTACATCAAGAAGGGCAAGCTGTGGGAAGCCTTCACTTCCGAACAGCTCCCGGTCCTGCTGATCGACGAGATCGACAAGGCCGATATCGAGTTTCCGAACGACCTCCTGCAGGAACTCGATCGCATGAGCTTCGACGTCTACGAGACGCACACCCGCATCGAGGCGAAAGAGCGCCCGATCGTCGTGATCACATCGAACAATGAAAAGGAACTGCCCGACGCATTCCTGCGCCGCTGTTTCTTCCACTACATCAAGTTCCCCGATCGCGACACGATGCGCGAGATCATCGATGTTCACTACCCGGGCATCCAGAAGACCCTCGTCACCAAGGCGATGGAAACCTTTTACGAGCTGCGCGACGTGCCCGGCCTCAAGAAGAAGCCAAGCACGAGCGAACTTCTCGACTGGCTCAAGCTGCTCCTCAACGAGGACATGCCGCTGGAAGTCCTGCAGGACAGCAATCCGAACAGCGCGATCCCGCCGCTGCACGGCGCATTGCTCAAGAACGAGCAGGACGTGATGATGTTCGAACGCCTCGCTTTCATGGCGCGTCGCCAGACCTGATCCAGCGATCATCGATACGAAAAGGGCCGGAAAGCGACTTGGTGCTTTCCGGCCCTTTTGCTTGGGGAATTCCGTAATCAGCCGAAGCTGTAGGCGAGTTCGAAATCGCCCCAGCGGCGGCCCTTGATCGTGACCGGAACGTAGACGTTGCGGACCACCCGATAGGTGCGACCGTCGTTTTCCTGACGGTACACGGCCATCATGTAGGGAGCCTGGCTTTCCTTGGCGCGCTGGTCGATCGTGTCGAGGATCATGCGACCGTTGCGAACGAACTTTGTGTCGTGGTCGATATCGCCGGTCGGCTTCTGCGAGCACTTGCTCAAGTGCGTCGGCAGGTAGCCCTTCATGTCGGTACATGCTGCGGCCATCACGCGAGGATCGCCCTCGGCTGCCCCGTCGAGCACGGCGCGCCAGTTGTCATGCGCCCAGTCCATCAAGCCGGTGCGATAACGCTTCGGATTGCTTCCCGGGATTTCGACGTAGTTCTGGTCGAACAGCTGGTCGAGCGTGAGCCTGCCGTCGGCGATTGCCTGTTCGGCCAGCTCCTCGACCTCCCGCGCACGCTTCTGTGCTGCTTCGACCATGGCGCTGTCCTGCGGCGAGAGGCCGGCCTGGACTATGCGGTCGAACATTTCGCTGGCGGTGAGTTCGAGTTCCTCGATCCGCTCGTGTGCGGTCTCCAGACGCTGTTCGTTCTCGTTGGCGGCCCGGTCGTAGCTTTCAAGCACGTTGGAAACACGGTCGACGTGTTCGGTCATCATGCCCGTTGCACGGGTGATCTGGTCATTCTGCTGATCGACTTCCTCGACCAGCTGGCTGACGCCGGCGATCGTTGCATCGATGCTCGCGACCGAGGTCTTGGCCTCGTTCGATGCCTTGGCGCCTGCTTCGATCCGTTCAATCACGGTCGATGCTTCGGAGCCCAGCGTCTCGATAACGTCCGAGATCTCGTCCGTCGCCTTGCGGGTTTCTCCGGCAAGCGTCTTCACCTCGTTCGCCACGACCGCGAAGGTCCTGCCGGCTTCACCTGCACGCATCGCTTCGATGGTCGCGTTCAGGGCGAGGATGTTGGTGGTTTCTGCAATCTGCTCGATATCCTGCGAACAGCGCTTCACCTGGTCCATCGCGGCGGCAAAGCCGGTGACGTGGGTGGCAAGCGTTTCGACAAGATCGAGCAGGTCGGTGATCTGCTGGAGTGACGACTGGATCTGGCTGGTGCCCTGCCCCAGGCGCTCGATGGCCCGTGCGGAAAGGATGCGCGCTTCATCGCTGGCTTCGGCGACCTTGCGCTGGTCCGCCTCCAGTTCCTTCACGGTACCCTGAAGTTCGATATGCTCGGCGCGCAGGACGCCCGAGCTGTCGATCACGGCCTGTACGATACCTGCGACATCCGAGCAGCCGACGGTTACCTTGCCGCAAGCCTCGGGAATTTTGTCCAGGGCCGATGCTCCCCGCGCATCGATCGCATTCAGTTCCATATTCGCGGACCCCCTTTGGTCTTTTGCAGCGTGGTCACTACGGAATAATGGTTACCGAGCGCTTAAGACTGTCGGAAATTTACAGCAGCGGGCTGTTCGCCAGACGGCAAGTTGCAGATTGCCACTGGCCTCGCGGCCTCGGATTGCTTAGTGAGAGTTCATGTTTTTCAACTTCGTCGATGAACTGCGCGCCGCGGGCATCCCCGCCAGCTTCAAGGAGCACCTCACCCTGCTGGAGGCGCTCGACAAGGAAGTGATCGGCCAGTCGCCCGAGAGCTTCTACTACCTATCGCGCGCGACCTTCGTGAAAGACGAGGGGCTGCTGGATCGTTTCGACCAGGTTTTCTCCAAGGTCTTCAAGGGCATAATGACCGATTACGGCCAGAACCCGGTCGACATTCCGGAAGACTGGCTGAAGGCAGTGGCCGAAAAATTCCTCTCCGAAGAAGAGATGGAGAAGATCAAGAGCCTGGGCGACTGGGACGAGATCATGGAGACGCTCAAGAAGCGGCTCGAAGAACAGGAAAAGCGCCACCAGGGCGGCAACAAGTGGGTCGGCACGGGGGGCACGTCACCCTTCGGCAATTCGGGCTACAACCCGGAAGGCGTGCGGATCGGCGGCGAAAGCAGGCACAAGCGCGCCATCAAGGTGTGGGACAAGCGCGAGTTCAAGAACCTCGACAACACCAAGGAACTGGGCACGCGCAACATCAAGATGGCGCTCCGCCGCCTGCGCCGCTTCGCGCGAGAGGGTGCAGCCGACCAGCTCGATCTCGATGCGACCATCGACGGTACGGCAAAGCAGGGCTGGCTCGACATCCATATGCGTCCCGAGCGGCGCAACGCCGTGAAGCTGCTGCTGTTTCTCGATGTCGGCGGTTCGATGGATCCCTTCATCAAAATCACGGAAGAGCTGTTCAGCGCCGCGACCACCGAGTTCAAGAACCTCGAGTTCTTCTACTTCCACAACTGCCTTTACGAAGGCGTGTGGAAGGACAACCGCCGCCGCTGGCAGGAGCGCACCAAGACCTGGGATATCCTCCACAAGTACGGGCATGACTACAAGGTCGTCTTCGTCGGCGATGCTGCGATGAGCCCCTACGAGATCACTCATCCCGGCGGCAGTGTCGAGCATATGAACGAGGAAGCTGGTGCCACGTGGATGCAGCGTGTGGTCAACACCTATCCCGCGACCGTCTGGCTCAACCCCGTACCTGAAAAGCAGTGGGGCTATTCCCAGTCGACCAAGGTGATGAAGCGGATCGTGAACGACCGCATGTACCCGCTCACTCTCGACGGATTGGACGACGCGATGCGCGAATTGAGCCGCAAGCAGGGATAAGCGGCGCGATCCGATCTAGCTGTCTCACACGACCATGAGGCCCAATGATCACAGCTAACTTGGCAAAGACCACCTGATCGGTACCCGGAACCGCGCACCACGCTGGTCGCTGCCGTCGTCCAGCTTGCTGCTGATCCGAGCGTTCCGGAAGAAGCGCTTTGTGGCTGCGGCGAAAATGCCATGGGCTTCAGGAACGGTGAAGTCGATCGATCTGCAAATAACCGAGGTGTCCATCTGGATCTGACACTCGAGAGTTTGAACGCCTGAAAGCCCTCTCCGGAGTGCCCGCGCCGGATAGGACAGGTGCTTGTACTCGTCAGTTATGTAATCGAGGAACTGTTTGTGATCGACCAACGGCCCGGAGGTGAGGTCGATCGGGCCGCTCGATACCTCAGGCACCGCGAGGTCGAATTCGACAAAACGATAGAATTCCCACTTGTCGCCGCTCTGCTCCCCAAGGGGGCGAAATGCCGGCAGGCCAACCAGACGTTCCTCGAACTTCGGAACGCGGATGACCGCCAGGATGTTCGGCTCCTCGCTCTCGCTGGGCGAACAGGTGTAGGGCGTAACTTGCCCGTCAGCCCCCAATCGACAGCGCATCCTGACGGTATGTGCCGCGATGCTCCCGCCATTAGCTCCGAACATGCTGTACATGTCGGCGACCGTCAGATGGTCGAGCGATAGCTGCTGCTCGTCGGCCGTAAAGGTTTGCTTAAAGATGCGATCGCCCGGAGCTTCGCCCTTCGATTCCAAGATCGGCGGCTCGCCGTGCTCGGCCACGGGTTGGCCAGCTGTCGCAGAAGATGCCGCTAAAATCGGGACTAGTGTGACGAATATTTTCATCGAAGTGCTGCCCTCACCCGTAGATCAAATGCGGCGCAATTGTTTCGCGCCATTCCTGTTCGTCGGTGCTGGCGATCGCTTCCAGATCACCCGGTTCGGCCTCGCTGTCGTCGACCCAGTCGCGCAGTGATGAACCGCCGTTGATGACATCGATAGCGAGCCGGTCGAACTCGTATTCGTAGGGGAAATCGCGCCAGATTTCGTAATCGGGATAGAGCTTGCGGATCGCCTTGAAGGCCAGCGCCTGGAGACGCCACGGCTTGAATTCGTGGTGATCGTAGAACGGGCCTTCTGCGTGAATCATCAACCCGTTACACAGCGTACCTGCGTGTTTATGGAAGGTCGGCTCGAACCAGCATTCGCGCAAATGACAGCCGCGCAGCCACACCGGTGACATGGCTTTCATCTCTGCCAGCACTGCGCCCGCATCGATATCGGGCGCACCAAACAGGATTTCGAGCGGGCGTGTCGTTCCCCTCCCCTCGCTCAGCGTCGTGCCTTCGAGCATGACGGTCCCGGCATAGGCCCGCGCCATGTTGAGGCTTGCGGCATTGGGGCTCGGATTGATCCAGACGCGATCTTCGGGCCATCCGTAACCGGGCGACTTGCCCGGCTTCCAGCCTTCCATCTCGATCACCCGGTAATCGACGTCGAGCTTGAAATGGTCGACGAACCAGTGGCCCATCTCGCCCATGGTCATCCCGTGACGCATGGTCATCGGAGCCGCGCCGACGAAACTTTCCTGCCCGGGCAGCAGCAGCGTTCCCTCCACCGGGCCGCCCGCGGGGTTCGGCCGGTCCAGCACCCACACAGACTTGCCCGCCTTCTCAGCTTCCTGGAGCAGGTAAAGCAGTGTCGTGACGAAAGTGTAGATCCGGCAGCCGAGGTCCTGGAGGTCATACAGGAACACGTCCGCCGTCGACATGGACTGGCCGGTGGGCCGGCGCACTTCACCGTACAGGCTGAAAACGGGAATGTCGTAGCGCGGATCGATCTCGTCCGTCGTCTCGACCATGTTGTCCTGCTTGTCGCCCTTGAGACCGTGCTGCGGTCCGAAGGCCGAGGTGACGTTCACCCCCTTTGCGATCAGGGCATCCAGCGAATGATCAAGCTGGGCGGTGACAGAAGCCGGATGGGCGACAAGAGATACACGTTTCCCCTCTAATGGGGCGCGCAGATCGTCTTGGGTGAGAAGGCGGTCGATACCGAATTTCATGCAGCGCTCGGTGCCGCAAGCTGGACGGTGAAGCAAGCCGGATCGTGGAAATCGGGTTGCTCCTGTGGATGACAGAGCGCCCAGAAGCTCTTGATACCACCCTCTTCTTCCAGAACGCAGGTCAAACCGGCCTCGCATTCTTCGACCGGAATAGCGCCTGCGGGAATGGCAGCATCGAAGATCGCGAAACTGCTGCCCTTCCGCATGGTGCAGTCCGGCTCGCGCGGCGATGGACGGTTTTCCATGCCGTCGCGATAGGAAGAGAAATCATACGCCGCCCAGCGCTCCGATGGAGAGAGGTTGAACTCGCTATAGGCGTCGCCACCGCGCGGCATCAGGAAGAGTTCGAAGCACGTCGCGCGCCAGAGCTCGTCCGCCCTTCCCTTACCGGCAAATGCCGGAACCACCAGCTTCGCCGCTCCATCGATACGCCAGCGCAGGCGAAGCCAGTTTGCATCGCGCGAAATGATGCTCGCATGGACCTTCGACACCTCCAACGGCGGATAGGCAGGATGCACTACCAGTTCATGCGTTTCCAATTGCGAATCCCCATGCTAGCGGGCGCTTCATCATGAGCACCTACAAATCCGAACTCCTGCGTCTGCTCGAACAGCGCGGCTATATCCATCAGATTACCGATGCGGAAGGACTAGACGCCCTTGCCGCGCGGCAGGTCGTGCCCGGCTATATCGGCTTCGATGCCACTGCGCCCAGCCTTCACGTGGGTAGCCTCGTGCAAATCATGATGCTGCGCCGCCTGCAGCAGGCCGGTCACAAGCCGATCGTGGTGATGGGCGGCGGGACGACCAAGGTCGGCGATCCTTCCGGCAAGGACGAAAGCCGCAAGATGCTCACCGATGACGATATCGATGCCAACATCGCCGGTATCCGTAAGGTCTTCGAACGCCTGCTGACCTTCGGCGACGGTCCGACCGATGCCGTAATGGTCAACAATGACGAATGGCTCAGCCAGCTCGGCTACATCGAACTGCTGCGCGATGTCGGCCCGCATTTCACGGTCAACCGGATGCTGACCTTCGATTCGGTGAAACTGCGGCTTGATCGCGAACAGCCGCTGACTTTCCTCGAATTCAACTACATGATCCTGCAAGCGTACGACTTCCGCGAGTTGGCGCAGCGTTATGATTGCCGCCTGCAGATGGGCGGAAGCGACCAGTGGGGCAATATCGTCAACGGCATGGAACTCGCCCGCAGGATGGACGGGCGCGAGCTCTTCGGCCTCACCACGCCGCTGCTGACCACCGCCGACGGCGCCAAGATGGGCAAGACGGCTGCGGGTGCAGTCTGGCTGAATGATGCGCAGCTGCCGAGTTACGATTTCTGGCAGTACTGGCGCAATGTCGACGACCGCGACGTGGGCCGCTTCCTGCGCCTCTTTACCGACCTGCCGCTCGACGAGATCGCACGCCTCGAAGCGCTCGAGGGTGCGGATATCAACCAGGCCAAGACAGTCCTCGCGAACGAGGTCACCGCGCTGGTCCGTGGCCGCGAGGCTGCCGAGACGGCGGAGAAGACCGCTGCGGAAACATTCGCCGGCGGCGGTGCCGGTGAAGACCTCCCCTCGCTCGAGGTGGGTGCCGAAGGCATGCGTATCGGCGCGGTGCTGACCGGGCTCGGCTTTTGCTCTTCCGGCAAGGAGGCAAAACGCAAGCTGGCAGAAAATGCAGTGAAGCTCGATGGCGAAACCGTCACCGATCCCGGCTATCTGGTCGAGGTGCCCAAAGGCGGTGAAACCAAGCTTTCCCTTGGCAAGAAGAAGCACGCGATTATCCGGCGATGACAAGCGCTTGGTTAACCCTTTTGCGAAAATCTGACCGAGCGGTTTACCAATTATCAGCCTTTGTGCGGCAATAAGTGGCGGGTCACGAGAACATTAAAAGGGTTCACACCGCATGAGCGCCGGAGCACAACTCAGCGTAACCGACCAGCGCCGGATGGCGCGCCACCCGGTCGACCACCCCGTCATTGCCGAGCATTTCGGCAAGGGCGACATGCGCATGCATATCGCGAATATCTCTGCCAACGGTTTCATGATCGACGATGCGCAGTCGATCAATCGTGGCGAGCGTATCGTGGTTCGACTGCCGGTCATCGGCCGTATCGAGGCATATTGCATCTGGTGCCGCGACAATCGCGCAGGCTTCCAGTTCGAACGCATTATCCGCGTCGACGATTTCCTGTCGCTGATCGACACGATCCAGCCCAATCCGCGCTTGCGGAAGATGCGCTGACAGCCAACATTCGTTTCTGAACGAAAAAGCAGGCGTCTCTTCACAACCGAAGGGGCGCCTGTCATGCGTCTGGCGTGAATTCCGCAGCCGAACCCTCGCCCGACACATCGCCGCGCCAACATCCCTTGGGCATAGCGAACTTCCGCGCCTACTGGGTCGCGCGACTGACCATGACACTGGCCCAATATGCGATGATGCTGATCATCGGCTGGCAAACCTACAATATCGCGCGCGATGGCGGCATGGGAGTGGCCGAGGCGTCGGGCCAGCTCGCCCTGATCGGCTTGCTCCAATTCGTCCCGCTTTTCCTGCTGACGCCGTTTTCGGGCTGGGCCGCCGACCATTTCGACAGGCGCAATCTGGGCCGTCTGACCGTCATGCTGCAAATGATCTGCGCGGCCTTGCTGGCATGGCTGACATGGACCGAGCAGGTGGCGCTGACGTGGATCTTCGGCATCGCAATCCTGCTGGGGATCGCACGGGCCTTTGCCGGACCTGCGCTCTCCGCCCTCGCCCCCAACCTCGTTCCCAAGTCGATCCTGCCCAATGCGATCGCACTGTCGAGCATCTCGTGGCAGGTGGGGATGATCGTCGGTCCTGCGCTGGGCGGTTATCTCTACGCCCTTGTTCCGGCGCTTCCCTACATTGCTGCCTTCGCGCTGTTTGTGGTGTCGATCACCTCGCTCTCGTTCATCGGCAAGGTGCCTCAACCGCCCCGCCCCCAGAACCAGCGCCCGATCCACGCCATGGTCGAGGGCCTGCGCTACGTGGTGAAGACCAAGATGGTGCTCGGCGCGATCACGCTGGACCTGTTCGCCGTGTTCCTCGCTGGGGCCACCGCGCTGTTCCCCGTATATGCTCGTGATATTCTCGAGGTTGGCGAGACCGGCCTGGCGCAGCTGGCAATGGCACCGGCCGTCGGCGCTGCGCTCACCGCGCTGTATTTCTCGTTCAAGCCACTCAAGACCAATGTCGGCCCGAAGATGCTTTGGGCTGTCGCGATATTCGGACTCGCGACCATCGTGTTCGGCTTTTCGACTTCGATGCCGCTCAGCCTCGCGATGCTCTTCATCGTCGGTGCGGCGGACATGTTCAGCGTCTATATCCGCCAGTCGCTGATCCAACTTCACACACCCGACGACAAGCGCGGCCGCGTGTCTTCGGTCAGCCTGCTTACGATCAGCGCTTCCAACGAATTCGGCGACTTCTTTTCCGGGAGCCTCGCATATGCGATAGGTCCTGTTGCAGCCGTCGTCAGCGGCGGTGCGGGCGCGATCGCGACGGTCGCCTTGTGGAGCCGGGTTTTTCCTGTGCTGCGCACGACGCGGACCTTCGATCCGCCCGATGAATTGGTAGAAGAGACCCCAGAGAATAAACTGCAGGAGCAGATCCCATGAAAGCCCAGTCCGTCCTCGAAACCATCGGCGGCACCCCGCACATCCGCGTCTCGCGCCTGTTCCCGGATCACGAGGTCTGGGTGAAGAGCGAGCGCGCCAATCCGGGCGGCTCGATCAAGGACCGCATCGGCCTTGCCATGGTCGAAGATGCGGAGAAATCAGGCAAGCTCAAGCCGGGTGGCACTATCATCGAGCCGACCAGCGGCAACACCGGGATCGGCCTCGCCATGGCCGCCGCCGTCAAGGGCTACAAGCTCGTGCTGGTCATGCCCGAAAGCATGAGCCTCGAACGCCGCCGCCTGATGCTGGCCTATGGCGCGACCTTCGACCTCACGCCCAAGGAAAAGGGCATGAAGGGCGCGATCGAACGTGCGCAGGAACTGGTCGAGCAGACCGAGGGCGCATGGATGCCGAGCCAGTTCGACAATCCTTCGAATTACGAGGTGCACAAGCGCACCACGGCCAAGGAAATCCTCGCCGATTTCGCCGACAGCCCGATCGACGTGATGATCACGGGCGTGGGCACCGGCGGTCACCTCACCGGCTGCGCCGAAGTGCTCAAGGAATCGTGGAGCGACATGAAGGCCTATGCGGTCGAACCCACGCTCTCCCCTGTCATCAGCGGCGGCCAGCCCGGTCCGCACCCGATCCAGGGTATCGGTGCCGGGTTCCTGCCGGCAAACCTGCACACCCAGGCAATCGACGGTGCGATCCAGGTCGAACCTGAGGATGCCAAGGAATGGGCGCGCCGTTGCGCGGCAGAGGAAGGGCTTCTTATCGGCATCTCGAGCGGCGCGACGCTCGCGGCCATCGCCAAGAAGCTGCCCGAACTACCCGCCGGTTCGCGGGTCATGGGCTTCAATTACGATACGGGCGAGCGTTACCTGTCGGTGCCGGATTTCCTTCCGACCGAATAGAAACGTTTTCTACGAACGGTCGTCATCCGACCACCAAGGTATTGGCAGCCCCTCCTTTTTCTCGCTAACCCATTGAAGGTTAGGGAACTGGGAGGGACTGCCCCATGAAGAATTTCGTCAGCCTCGCGGCGCTTGCCGTAGCTACCGTCGCAACTCCGCTCGCTGCTCAGACGGCCTACGATACGCCGCCTGCCGCGATTGCCGACATCGTTACCCGCGCGCCCTCGCCCGGCGTGATGATCTCGCCCGATGGCAAGACGATGTTGCTGATGGAGCGCGAGGCGCTTCCACCCGTCTCCGAACTTGCAAAGCCGATGGAGCGTCTGGCCGGCCTTCGGCTCGATGCCGCGATCAACGATCGGCACAATCCGCGCAATGTCGTCGGCCTGTCGCTGCAGGACATCGAGACCGGCGAAGTGCGCCGCGTCGCTCTTCCTGCCAATGCCGACATTTCGGACATGAACTGGTCGCCCGACGGGTCGCAGATCGTGTTCACCAATACGATGGCCGATGGAATGGCGCTGATGGTCCTCGACATTGCGAGCGGCCGGGCGAAGACGGTCATGCGCAATGGCGTGAATGCCATTTTTGCAGAACCGCGCTGGACGCCCGGTGGCGAGCTTCTGGTCCTAACCATTCCCGAAGGACGCGGTGCCAAGCCCGTCGAAAGCCTCACACCGGTCGGCCCCGCGATCCAGGATGCGACCGGCGGGGAAGAAGCCCAGACGCGTACCTATCAGGACTTGCTCAAAGACGCGCATGACGAGGCGACCTTCGAATGGCTCGTCACCAGCCAGCCAAAGCTGATCGACCCGGCAAGCGGCAAGGCACGCAATGTGCTGCCCGCACGGATCTATACGGGAATCGCGCCCTCGCCTGATGGAAAGTATCTCCTCGCCAGCTGGCTGGAGAAGCCCTTCTCCTATCAGGTTCCCTATTACCGTTTCCCGACGACGACTGCCGTATTCACCGCAGATGGCAAGTTGCTGCAGACGATTGCCGAGCAACCCCTTGCCGATAACCTCCCGGTACAGGGTGTGCCGACAGGACGACGTTCGGTCGGATGGCATCCCAACGAGGGGTCGCTCCTTCTCTGGGCCGAGGCGCAGGATGGCGGCGATCCGCGGGTCGAAACCGATGTGCGCGACGCTGTCTTCACGCTTTCCGCCCCGTTCGACGGTTCTCCGCGCGAAATTGCGAAGCTCGAAGACCGCTATTCGGGCTGGTTCGGGATGGAGGATACAGACGACATCATCCTGATCGATTACGACCGCGACACCCGCGAAGTCCGCCAGACGCTGACCGACGTGACAGGCAACGATGCACCGCGTGTGCTCAACCTGCGCAATGTGCAGGACGCCTATGCCGATCCGGGCAATCCGATCTTCGTTCGCAACGAAGCCGGCTACGGCGTCGCCAAGGTCGAAGACGGGACCATGCTGCTGTCCGGCATGGGCGCAAGCCCCGATGGCTACCGCCCCTTCCTCCGCCGTTTCGACATCGCGACAACCGAGACCACCGAGCTGTGGCGCAACGTGGGCGAAAACTTCGAATATGTGATCGACCTTGCCGGCGATAGCGCCGATCGCTTCATCACCTATTACGAAAGCCCCACAAACCCCGGCAATTTCCGCCTTCACGAAGGCGCCGCGGCCCGCTTCGTGACCAATTTCCCCGATCCGCACCCCGAATTGAGCGGCATCGAGCGAGAGCTGATCACCTACAAGCGCGACGACGGTGTCGACCTGACAGCAACGCTCTACCTGCCTCCGAACTACAAGGAAGGCGACAAGCTGCCTGTTGTCGTCTGGGCCTACCCGCGCGAGTTCAACAATGCTGCGACGGCCGGACAGGTCCGCGATTCCAAATATCGCTTCACCCGTGTCGGGGGCTATTCGCACCTCTTCTTCCTCATGCAGGGCTATGCCGTGCTCGACCGTGCCGCGATGCCGGTGATCGGTGACGATCCGGAGACCGTGAACGACACCTTCATCGAACAGATTGTCGCCTCGGCCCAGGCTGCTGTCGACGAGACCGTGCGCCGCGGCTTCGGAGATGGAAAACGTGTCGGTGTCGGCGGTCACAGCTATGGCGCATTCATGACCGCGCACCTGCTCGCGCAGAGCGACATCTTCCGTGCCGGCATCGCCCGGTCGGGCGCGTACAACCGCACGCTGACGCCGTTCGGCTTCCAGTCCGAGCGCCGCATCTTCTGGGACACGCCGGAAACCTACTACAAGCTGTCGCCATTCATGGCCGCCAACAAGATCAACGAGCCCATGCTCCTGATCCACGGCGAGAAGGACAACAACTCGGGCACGTTCCCGCAACAGTCGGAACGCATGTTTGCAGCGATCAAGGGAACGGGTGGGACGGCACGCCTCGTCATGCTTCCGCATGAGAGCCACGGATATCGCGGCCGCGAAAGCGTGCTCCACACGCTGGCCGAAATGATCGACTGGTTCGACACCTATGTGAAGCCGGAAGAAGTGGCCGAGCCCGACGTCGCTGCCGAGTAGAAGACGCCGGACAAAAGAAAAGGGCGCCTCCCTTAGCGGGGGCGCCCTTTCTTGTTGCTGTAATCCGATGCTTAAGCGGCGGTCGCGAATGCGTCCTCGCCCAGCGCCATCAGACTGTCGCTGCCCGCTTCGAGCTTGCGACGCAGTGCGCTGGCATCGGGGAGGTAGCGATCCATGTAGTAGCGCGCGGTCGCGATCTTCTGCTCGTAGAATGCCTTCTCGTCGCCGGCGCTGTCTACCTTGGCAACGGCGACCTTGGCCATCTTCAGCCACATCAGGCCGAGGGTCACGATGCCCATGATGTGCATGTAGTGATGCGCGCCCGCGCCGAGGTGGTTCGGGTTCTGCATGGCATTGTTCATGAACCACATGGTTGCAGCCTGCTGCTGGCCCAGAGCCTTTTCGAGCTGCTCTGCCATGTCCTTGAGTTCATCGATTTCCTTCGCAGCGGCGATTTCATCGCCCACGTGCTTGAAGAAGGCCTGCACTGCCGCGCCACCCTTCTGGGCGAGCTTGCGGCCGCAAAGATCCATCGCCTGCACGCCGTTGGTGCCTTCGTAGATCTGGGCAATACGCGCGTCGCGAACGAACTGGCTCATCCCCCATTCCTCGATGTAGCCATGGCCGCCGAAGACCTGCTGCATGTTGGTGGCGACTTCATAGCCCTTGTCCGTGCCATAGCCCTTGATGACCGGGGTCATCAGGCCGAGCAGGAGGTCGGCCTGCTCACGCTCTTCTTCGCTCGAGGCCTTGTGCGTCAGGTCGACCAGCAGGCCGCCCCACAGGGCCAGAGCACGCATGGCTTCGGTGAAGGCCTTAGCGTCCATCAGCATGCGGCGAACATCGGGGTGGACGAAGATCGGATCGGCCTGCGCCTCGGGCTCTGCCGGACCGGTCAGGGCGCGGCCCTGGCGGCGGTCGAGCGCATAGGCGACCGCGTTCTGGTACGCTACTTCAGCCTGACTGAGGCCCTGGATGCCGACGCCGAGGCGCGCGGCGTTCATCATGATGAACATGGCTGCGAGACCCTTGTTCTCTTCGCCGACCATCCAGCCCTTCGCGCCGTCATAGTTGAGCACGCAGGTCGAGTTGCCGTGGATGCCCATCTTGTGCTCGATCGAGCCGCACATGACGCCGTTGCGCTCGCCCGGGGTGCCATCCTCGTTCACGATGAACTTGGGCACCACGAAGAGCGAGATGCCCTTGGTGCTGTCGGGCGCGCCTGGGGTCTTGGCGAGAACCAGGTGGATGATGTTCTCGCTCATGTCGTGTTCGCCGGCCGAGATGAAGATCTTGGTACCGGTGATCGAATAGCTGCCGTCGCCCTGCGGTTCGGCCTTGGTGCGGATCATGCCGAGGTCGGTGCCGCAATGCGGCTCGGTCAGGTTCATGGTGCCGGTCCACTCACCCGAAACCATCTTGGGCAGGTACATCGCCTTCTGTTCGTCCGAGCCCTTGGCAACCAGCGCCGAGATCGCGCCATTGGTGAGGCCGGGATACATACCGAAGGCCTGGTTGGCGCTCGAGATGAATTCTTCCATCACGAAGCCGAGGACGTGCGGCATGCCCTGTCCGCCGAATTCTTCCGCATGGGCGAGCGTGCCCCAGCCCGCCTCGCGGAACTGGTCGAAAGCTTCCTTGAAACCCGGAGGTGTCGTGACCGAACCATCGTCATTGCGTACGCAGCCATGTTCGTCGCCGACGCGGTTGAGCGGGGCGAGAACCTCGGCGCAGAATTTTCCGCCTTCGTTGATGACCGCATCGGTCACATCGTCGGTCGCCATCTCGAAACCGGGAAGGTTGCTGTAGTTTCCAAGCTCGAGGACTTCATTGATGATGAAGCGCGTATCACGGGTAGGAGCAGTGTAGGTGGGCATTATAGGTCCTTGGAGAGAGTGTCGTTAAGGCGGCAACTCGCCGGGGAGGCTTTTCGGTTCAGTCGATCTGGTCTTCGACGAGCGAGATGAACTCCGACAGTTCCTTGATCGAACTGTCGATGTCCGCGCGCTGCGCCTTGAGCTTCGCGACGTGTTTCCTGCATTTTTCGAGCGTGACGCGGCGCTGTTCGGCCCGCCCGTCATCGAGATCGTAGAGATCGATCATCTCGCGGATCTCGGTCAGCGAGAAGCCGACATTCTTGGCGCGCATGATCCATGCGAGACGCGCACGATCGCGCTTGGAATAGATGCGGGTCAGCCCCACGCGCGACGGGGCAATCAGCCCTTCGTCTTCGTAGAAACGCAACGCACGCGCCGTGCAGCCGAACTCGCTGGTGAGGTCCGAGATCGAAAACTGTTCGCGCTCAAGCTTGTCGGGCCGATCGAGATGCGCGCCGGCGTGGCGGCGATCCTTGTCGGCGTTTGGAAGCGGCTGATTCATGCCGCCTGCATAGTGCAACGTTTACGTAAGCGTCAAGACTTGACGGGTTGGAGAATGCCGTCTTCCAGCCTGCGATAGAAACAGCTGGTCGCGCCCGTATGGCAGGTGGGCCCGGCAGGCCGGCACCGCAGGACGATCGCATCCTGGTCGCAATCGACGAGCATTTCTTCCACCTTGAGGACGTTCCCCGAGCTCTCTCCTTTCTTCCAAAGCTTGCCGCGAGAGCGGGAGTGGAAGTGCGCTTCACCAGTCTGCTGCGTGGCGGAGAGTGCTTCTTCATCCATGAATGCCACCATCAGGACCCTACCGGATTCGGCATCGGTAACGACGGCGCTCAACAGGCCCTTGTCGTCGAACTTCGGTATGAACTGCGTGCCGCTTTCGCGATCTGATTGCGTCTCGGACAATGTTGGCTCCGGATTTTGTATATTTACGACATCTTGTTGCAGGATAACCACAAGCGGGTCTCGAAATCGAACATAGGGCCACAAGTCTGTTGGAGGAATGACCGATTTGGGAGAGAACGCTCTCACAGGTCATGTGAGGCCTGTCCACCGGAACATGTGGTGCCAACAGAGTGCCAGGTTCAGGGGGTCCCGGGTCCGCAGCCGCATGGGGGTTTAAGTGCGGCGCACCCGGTAACGATGAGGGATAGGGCCTGGTGCTAGCTGGGGGGCAAGCACCAACGTCGCAAGACAGGTCCGGTGAATTTCGTCACGTGGCGCCCGGGGTCTTCGGACTCCGGGCGTTTCGCTTATGCAGCGTGCTCCAACGCCTCATCGAGAACCCGTGCAAAGCACGCGATCACCACGGACTTCGCCCCTGCCCGCCTTAGTGCCTTCACACATGCCGTGCTGGTCGCACCGCTCGTCAACACGTCATCGACCAGCACGATGTGCCGTCCTTTGACTGCCGATGGTTTAGCAACCTCGATCGCGCCTGAAAGGGCCTTGGCCCGGGCCTTCGCTCCCATTCCGCCTAAGCTCGGAGTCCGCTTCGTCCGCCTCAAACCATCGACAAGCAATTCTCCGCAGCCGAGCTTTTCCAGTTCGCGGGCGAGCAGCGCCGCCTGATTGAAACCTCTTTGCCATTGGCGCCAGCGGTGCAGCGGCACCGGCACGATCAAATGCTCCTCCTCGCTATTGGGAAGGCGCGCGCTGATCATGCGGGCCAACAAAGGCGCCAGCGCGATCCTCTTGCCATGCTTGAATGCGAGCACGAGCTTGCGCGAGGTGTCGGTATACAGGGTTCCGGCGGCGATACCGTCATGTGGCGGCGGGGAGCCAAGGCAGGGTGCGCAGATCGCTTCCCCCTGCGGACCGCTCTCGCCGAAAGGACGCTGGCAGCTTGCGCAGCTCGGGTCTCCGGGAATCGCGAGGCCCGACCAGCACTCCGCACAAAGCCCGCCGTGTTCGCCGACACTCTCGCCACAGGCAGGGCACCTCGGCGGGTAAACGAGATCGACGAGCGGAGCGATTCCCTCCCCGATGGTCCGGCGCAGTTTGGTTACTCTCCCCACAAGGTCTTGCTGCACCGCTTGCAAGGTCGATGCAAGCACGGCAGGTCCCGCCGCATGGATTCGCAGGCCCCACCCCGCATCTTCAGTCGCACCCGCCGCCGCGCCGGCCTCCGCCGCGCGCTCGTTCGACAGTCACAGCGCGATGCGGCGCGCTATGTCCTTCAGGACATGGTCGAAGATGTACTCGACCGGCTCGAGTTCATGCGCTTCGAACCTGCCCGGGTTCTCGTGATCGGCGACTGGACCGATACCCTCGCGCTGTCATTGCGGGGACGGGGATCCGATGTCGTCGAGGGAAGCGTGCGAACGATCGACGAGGAATTGCCACTCGAGGGTGCTCCGTTCGACCTGATCGTCAGCCTGGCCTCGCTGGACCGCGTCAATGACTTGCCGGGCGCACTCCTCCACATGCGCAGTGCCCTGGCGGACGATGGGATCATGATCGCCAGCATTATTGGGGCGGGAAGCCTGGCAAACCTGCGCCGCGCAATGATTGCGGCAGAGCCCGACAGGCCCGCGGCCCGCATGCACCCGCTCGTGGACAATTCAGCCGCATCCGCGCTGATGCGGCGTGCCCTGTTCAAGCGACAGGTGGTCGACAGCCACAGCCTCGAGGTATCGTTCGGCTCGCTTGACCGGCTTGTCTCGGACCTGCGCGATCAAGGCCTTGGATCTAGCCTCGCCCGCCCTGCTCCGCCACTCGGTAAGGCCGCGCTCGAGAGGGCCAGAACGGCCTTCCTGACGGCCGCCAATGCGCAGGATCGGGTGATCGAAACTTTCGAGATTCTCACCCTAACCGGCTGGAAGAACTAGCGAAGACTGGCTTGCGCTGCTGCAAGCCGGGCGATCGGCACGCGGTAGGGCGAGGCGCTGACGTAGTCGAGACCGGTCTGTTCGCAAAAGGCGATGCTGGCCGGGTCGCCGCCGTGTTCTCCGCAGATGCCAAGCTTGATATCGCCGCGGGTCTTGCGGCCGCGTTCGGCGGCGAGCTCGACCAGCTGCCCCACCCCGTCGATATCGAGGCTGACGAAGGGGTCGCGGGCGAAAATGCCCTTGTCGACATAATCGGTCAGGAAGCGGCCAGCATCGTCACGGCTTACGCCAAGCGTCGTCTGCGTGAGGTCGTTGGTGCCGAAGCTGAAGAACTCGCCCACGTCGGCAATCTCGCCCGCCATCAGCGCAGCGCGCGGCAATTCGATCATCGTGCCGACGAGGTAGTCGACCTGGCAGCCCGAAGCTTCGAAGACCTCACCTGCAACGCGGTCGACCACGGCCTTGAGCAATTCGAGCTCCTTGCGCGTCGCCACCAGCGGGATCATCACCTCGGGCACCGGCGCTTCGCCGCTGTTCTTTGCGACTTCACAAGCCGCCTCGAAGATCGCGCGCGCCTGCATCTCGTAGATCTCGGGATAGGTGATCCCGAGGCGGCAGCCACGATGCCCGAGCATGGGGTTGAATTCGTGCAATTCGCCCGCGCGGCGCTTCAGCTGCTCGACGCTCTTGCCGGTGGCGGTGGCCAGTTCCTCGAACTCGGCATCGCCATGCGGCAGGAATTCGTGGAGCGGCGGGTCGAGCAGGCGGATCGTGCACGGCAGGCCCGTCATCACCTCGAAAATCTTGACGAAATCGGCGCGCTGTTCCGGCAGCAGCTTGGCGAGCGCATCGCGGCGGCCTGCCTCGTCATCGGCGAGGATCATCTGGCGCACCGCGCTGATGCGGTCGGCGTCGAAGAACATGTGCTCGGTCCGGCACAGGCCGATACCCTCGGCCCCGAACTGGCGTGCCATGCGGCAGTCGTTCTCGGTCTCGGCATTGGTGCGGACGCGCATGCGGCGATGCTTGTCGGCCCATTCCATCAGCGTCCCGAAATCGCCGGCGAGCTCGGGTTCGATCGTCGCGACCTCGCCCGCCATGACCTGGCCGTTCGCGCCGTCGATGGTGATCGTGTCGCCCTCTTTCAGCTCGCGATTGCCGATGGTGAGCGTGCGCCCCTCCCGCGCGATCGAGACCTGCGAGGCGCCCGAGACACAGGGGCGGCCCATCCCGCGAGCAACCACTGCCGCGTGACTGGTCATGCCGCCACGCGCGGTAAGGATGCCGGTTGCAGCATGCATGCCGTGAATGTCTTCCGGACTGGTTTCGACACGGACGAGGATGACCTTCTCGCCGCGATTGGCCCACAGTTCTGCCGTATCCGCATCGAGTACGATCTTGCCGCTTGCCGCACCGGGCGATGCCGGAAGTCCGGTCGTCATCACATCGCGCGGCGCATCGGGATCGAGCGTCGGGTGAAGCAATTGGTCGAGCGCCATCGGATCGACGCGCAGGATCGCGGTCTTTTCGTCGATCAGCCCTTCGCCCACCATGTCGACCGCCAGCTTGAGCGCGGCCTTGGCCGTGCGCTTGCCGTTGCGCGTCTGCAGCAGCCAGAGCTTGCCCTGCTGCACGGTGAACTCGATGTCCTGCATGTCGGTATAGTGCCGCTCGAGCAGGTCGAAGAGACGCGCCAGTTCGGCAAAGGCTTCGGGCATGGCTTCTTCCATGCTCGGCTTTTCGGCTCCGGCATTCTCGCGCGCTGCCTTGGTGAGATATTGCGGTGTACGGATACCCGCGACCACATCCTCGCCCTGCGCATTGACCAGCCACTCGCCATAATAGGCTTTCTCGCCTGTCGAGGGATCGCGGGTGAAGGCAACGCCGGTTGCGCTGGTGTCGCCCATATTGCCGAAGACCATCGCCTGCACGTTCACGGCAGTGCCCATGTCGTGCGGAATGTCGTTCAGCCGGCGATAGACCTTGGCGCGTTCTGTATCCCAGCTGTCGAAGACCGCGCTGATAGCGCCCCACAGCTGCTCGATCGGGTCCTGCGGGAACGGCATGCCCAGTTCCTGCTCGACGATGGACTTGTACTCGGCAACCAGCTTCTTCCACTCTTCGGCGGAAAGCTCGGTGTCGGCGTAATAGCCATTGTCTTCCTTGGCGATCTCGAGCGCTTCCTCGAACAGCCCGTGATCGACGCCGAGCACGACGTCGCCGTACATCTGGATGAAGCGGCGGTAGCTGTCCCAGGCGAAACGCTCGTCGCCACTGGTCCTGGCGAGGCCTTCAACCGTCTCGTCATTGAGGCCGAGGTTGAGGACTGTATCCATCATGCCGGGCATCGACACTGCCGCGCCCGAACGGACCGAGACCAGCAGCGGGTCCGACGCATCACCGAAGCCCTTGCCCACGGTCGCTTCGACATGCTTCAGCGCTTCGGCAACATCGCTGCGCAGCTTCTCGCTGAAGTCGCTGCCGCCCGCGAGATACTTGAGGCATTCCTCGGTCGCGATGGTGAAGCCGGGAGGGACCGGCAGGCCGATGCTGGCCATTTCGGCAAGGTTTGCGCCCTTGCCACCTGTCACGGTTTTGTCCTTCTGCCTTGCATTCGTATGCGGTGCGTTTCCGCCGAAGGTGAAGACTGTTTCCGTCACGCAAAAATCCTTCAAACTTGACAAAGGTGACAGTCGGTCACCCATAATCTCGAGCCGCAAACCACCGATAATCCGGGGTTTTTCGGGCGATTGCCGAAGTTGACACTCGCCGGGAAACTATCCCTCTATTCGAGAGAAGTCGGCCACTTTGTGCACCGCAGCACGAAAAGCTGCAAGCAAGTCCAGACGATGTGCCCGCTTGTTTTCTTCATCTGCATTTACCGTCACTTCATCGAAGAAGCGGTCGATCGGTGCACGAAGGGCGGCCAGCGCGGCCATAGCGCCTGAGAAGTCTTCCGCCTCAATGGCTTGCGAGGCCGCCGGTTCCGATTTCGCCAGAGCATCCATCAGGGCCTTTTCGGCAGGCTCTGCTTCGTAGGAAAGCTCTTTCGCGTGGCGCTCGGCCATCTTGGCTTCGACGACGGCGCGCATATCGGGATCGTCGACCAGCGCCAGCGGGTCTTCCTCGCCGGTCCGGGCGATCTCGCCTTCGATGCCGTGCCAGTCTTCCTTCTTGAGGATGTTGGCCGCGCGCTTGTAGCCTGCGAGGAGGTTGGTGCCGTCTTCGCTGCCGAGGAAAGCCGCGAGCGCCCTTGCCCGCGCTTCGACGCGGTCGATGCGCTGGTCGGGCCGCCCGCGCCAACTGCGCGAAGCTTGCACATAATCGTGGCGCACGCCCTCGTCGCGCAATTGTACGGCAAGACGGTCGAGCAGGAAGTCCGCCAGCTTTTCGGCGAGCTTGGGCATCGGCTTGCTCGCCCAGGCATGGACGACTTCGTCCAGCGAGAGCTTGAGTTCGTTCGCCTGCACCAGACGCAGGTAGCCTAGAGCAGCACGGCGAAGCGCAAAGGGATCCTTCGAACCGGTTGGCAAGATGTCGATCTTGAAGAAGCTGAGCAGGTTGTCGAGCTTGTCGGCAAGGCTGACAGCTACGGTAGTCGGCGCGGTCGGCACCTCGTCACTCGCACCAACCGGCTTGTAGTGATCGCGGATCGCCTCCGCGACTTCGACCGGCAGACCTTCGGCTTTCGCGTAATAGCCGCCCATCAGACCCTGCAGTTCAGGGAATTCGCCGACCATTTCGGTGACGAGATCGGCCTTGCTGAGCTCCGCAGCCTGACGCGCAAGCTTGTGATCTCCGTTCGGAGCCTTGGCGTCGAAGACCAGCCAGTCGGCCAGCTTCGCCACGCGGTCGACCTTGTCGGCGACGGTGCCCAGCTTCTCGTGGAAAGTGATGCGCTCCAGACCCTTGGCGTGCTCGGCGAGATTCTTCTTGCGGTCGACGTCCCAGAAGAAACGCGCGTCGGACAGGCGGGCGGCGAGGACCTTGCGGTTGCCGTCGACCACGCGTGCGCCGCCGTCTTCAGCTTCGATATTGGCGGTGCAGATGAAGGCGTTGGCGAGTTTCGCCCCCGAACCATCAACGTCGTCTTCGCAGACGAAATACTTCTGGTTCACGCGGGCGGTGAGCTGGATCGTCTCCGGCGGCACTTCGAGGAAATCTTCCTCGAAGCGCCCGAGCAGCGGCACGGGCCATTCGGTGAGGCCGGCGTTCTCGATCACCAGACCCTCGTCCTCGACCAGCTTGAGACCTGCCTCGGCGGCAACCTTGGTAGCGCCCGAGCGGATAACGTCCTGCCGTTCCTGATGGTCGACTATGACATGACCGGCGCGCAGCTTCATTGCGTAATCGTCGGCATTGCCGATGGTGATGTCGCCCGAGTGGTGGAAGCGGTGGCCGAGCGTGACCGAGCCGGAGGTGACGCCATGCACCTCGCATTCGACCACATCGTCACCCAGCAGTGCGACGATGCCCGAGAGCGGGCGGACCCAGCGCAGGCTCTCGGTGCTGATCGAGGCAGCGCCCCAGCGCATCGACTTTGGCCATGAAAAATCGCGGATGATCGCGGGGATCGCTTCGGCGAGCAGGTCCTTAGTCGCGCGGCCGGGCACGTTCTTCACCGCGAAGTAGGTCGCCCTGCCCTTCACGTCGCGCGCTTCGAGATCGCCCTTTTCGACGCCCGCCTTGCGGCAGAAACCGTCGATAGCCTGATCGGGCGCGCCAACCGGAGGGCCTTTCAGTTCTTCGCTGACGGCCTCGGTAGCTTCGGGCAGACCGCGCGCGATCAGCGCAAGGCGTCGCGGGGTCGACCAGACGGTGATCTCGCCCGTCGTGACACCGGCAGCGTCCAGCTCTCGGCGAAACAGCTTTTCGAGTTCGGCGCGCGCGCCAGCCTGCATACGGGCCGGGATCTCTTCGCTGCGCAGTTCGAGGAGGAAGTCGCTCATTTCGACCACTCCGGATATTTCTCGGCCCACACGGGCGCTTCCTTTTCCATATGCGCTTCGCAAGCCCCGCGAGCGAGGTCGCGGACGCGGCCCATGTAGCTGGCGCGTTCCTGCACGCTGATCACGCCGCGCGCCTGCAGCAGGTTGAAGATGTGGCTGGCCTCCACTGCCTGCTCGTAAGCAGCGATGGGGACGTTGTGCGCGAGCGCGTTCCTGCACTCGGCCTCGGCCTTGTTGAACAGGTCGAACAGCGCGTCTGTCTCGGCGACCTCGAAGTTCCACTTCGACATCTGCTTCTCATTCTCGAGGAAGACGTCGCCATAGGTGACGCCCTTCCCGTTGAAGTCGAGATCGTAGACGTTGTCGACGCCCTGGATATACATGGCGAGGCGTTCGAGGCCGTAGGTCAGCTCGCCTGCGACCGGCTTGCAGTCGAAGCCGCCCATCTGCTGGAAATAGGTGAACTGGGTGACTTCCATCCCGTCGCACCAGACTTCCCAGCCAAGGCCCCACGCTCCCAGCGTCGGGCTTTCCCAGTCGTCTTCCACGAAGCGAATATCGTGCTTGAGCGGATCGATACCGATCACGCGCAGGCTTTCGAGATACAGGTCCTGGATGTTCGCCGGGCTCGGCTTCAGGATGACCTGGTACTGGTAATAGTGCTGCAGCCGGTTGGGGTTCTCGCCATAGCGGCCGTCGGTCGGACGGCGGCAGGGCTGCACGAAGGCCGCGTTCCACGGCTCGGGCCCCAGCGCGCGCAGCGTGGTGGCGGTGTGGAAGGTGCCCGCGCCCATACGCATGTCGTAGGGCTGCAGGATAAGGCACCCGTTCGCGCTCCAGAAATCGTGGAGCGCAAGGATCATGTCCTGGAAGGATTTTTGCGGATTACGGTCCATGGAGCGGCGCAATGGCGCAAGGGCGAAAACGGGTCAATGCCGCAATGCAGCGACAATTGCGCTTCCGGATAGGCGTGCTTATGGTCTCCCCAAGTATTTGAAGGGGTCCAATGAAGAATTCACCGTTCGTGGTCGCACTATCGGCAATGTTGCTTGTGCCGATGACCAGCCCTGCCTGGGCGCAGGACAATAGCGTTATCGAAGCGCCGCAGGAGCAAAAATCGATCCGTAATGCCGGGATCGTGACGCCCTACACGCTTCGCAAGCCCGATCCGGTCGTCCAGGATTACGAACCTGCCCCGGCCATCTGGCTGCTGGAAGACGAAGACACCAAGATCTACATGTTCGGCACGATCCACGTGCTTCCCGAAGGCTTCAAATGGCGCAACGGCGTCTTCGACCGGATCGTCGGAGAAGTCGACGAGCTGGTGGTGGAAACCAGCGACGCCGATTCCGATGCGGGCATGCAGACATTCTTCGCCGAACTGATGGCCGATGCCGACACGAGGACACCCACATCACAGCGGCTCACCCCTGAATCGGGCGAGAAATGGCTCAAGCTCGGTCAGCTTGCGGGCATTCCGCAGGAACAATTCGATCTCACTCCGCCCCTCCTCGCGATGTTCGGCGCGGGTCTCGAGATGATGGAGGCGCAAGGGTCGGAGCATGAATACGGCGTCGAGACCGTGCTGGAGGCGGAATTCGCCGCGGCCGGAAAGCCGATCGGGTCGATCGAGGATTCGCTCGACGTCTTGCGCTCGCTCCTCGCAATCGACGAGGACCTGCTCATCAAAGAACTCGAAGAGGATCTCGCCGCATGGGATGGCGGATCGATCGACACGCTCGGCGTAGAGGAAGAGGAAAGCGTAGAGCCTGCCGAAACTATCGCCCCCTTCCAGAGCGAGCACGACTGGGCACAGGGTGAAACCTCTGACCTGAGCGATCTTGGGTTTGGCGATAGCGAATTCGGCCTCGAGGTCGAGCGAGTACTCCTGGAGAACCGCAACGCGAAATGGACCGTCTGGCTGGAAAACCGCCTCGATCAACCCGGCAGCATACTGCTGGCAGTGGGTGCAGCACATCTTGCCGGCGATGTCTCGGTGCAGTCGATGCTCAGTGAACGCGGCCTCGAGGTGAAGCGAATCCAGTAATCCGACCAAGTCGACACCGCCGGTCTTCAAGTGTCGCAGATTCTCCTGGTGCCCAAGCAACAGGTCTACCTTTCGAAAGGATGCCAAATGAAAGCCAAGCAATTTTTCCGGGCAACGGCCGCCGGTCTCACCCTCTTCGCCCTACAGGCCTGCTCGACCCTGCCCGACGAAGCTGCTGTTGCAGCAGTCGCGGAAGAAGCGGCTGCCGAACTTGCGGCAGAGAGAGGCCCCGCGCTCTGGAAAGTCGCGGACGAAGATACGACGATCTATATCTTCGGCACCGTCCATGCCCTGCCCGCGGAGGTCGACTGGTACAGCGGCCCGGTAAAGGCGGCGCTCGACAGCAGCGGCTCGCTGGTCACCGAAGTCGATATGACCCCGGAAGTCCTTGCATCGATGGGCCAGACGATTGCCGCCAAGGGCATGTTCAACGACGGACGCACCCTGCGCGGCGTGATGACCGACGAGCAGCAGGCGAAGTTCGAGGCAGGCATCGCCAAGCTCGGCATTCCCGCCGAGGCGCTCGACCCGCTGGAGCCGTGGTTCGCAGCGATCAACATCGCCCAGATCCTGCTGCAATCGGCAGGCTATGACGGCGAGAACGGCGTGGAAAAAGTGCTCGAGGCAACCGTGGCCGAGGGCACCGAAAGGGTCGCATTGGAAACCGTCGATTTCCAGCTGTCGATCTTCGATGAACTGCCGATGGAAAACCAGATCGCTTTCCTCTTGCAGACGGTCGAGGACCCGCAAGCCGGCATCGCGATGCTCGACAGCATCATCGCCGAATGGGCCGAAGGCGATGCGGAGGCGCTTGGCAATATGCTGCAGGAAGCCAATGCGTCCGATCCCCTGGTCACCGCGCGCCTCTTCCACCAGCGCAATGCCAATTGGGCCGGATGGATCGACGAGCGTCTGGATACGCCTGGAACTGCCTTCATGGCAGTCGGTGCCGGACACCTCGCCGGCGAGAACAGCGTGCAGGATTACCTCGGGCAGCGCGGCATCAGTGTGAGCCGCATCCAGTAGGACTTGCATTGCCGCGATGGCTTGGCAGAGAGGAAGCGTGACCGCACGCTTCCTCTTTCCGTTTCTGGCCGCCTTCCTGCTCGCATCGTGCGACAGTCCGGACGAACCATCCGCAGTATCGCTCGCGCAAGGCTATCCTGCGCTCTGGCAGGTAGAGAATGCGGATGGAGAGACCGAAGCCTGGCTCTACGGGACAATTCACGCACTCCCCGCCGATGTTGCCTGGCGCTCTGCCGAGTTCGAGAAGGTCGCCGGACAGGCCGACTTCCTCGTGGTCGAGGCCGCCGGCCTTGATGACACCGCAGGTCTTGCGGCGCTTTTCGGACGTATCTCCGCCGATGAACCGCCGCAGCAGGGGCTGGTCGCACGCCTCGACCCCGCCCTGCGCGATACTTTCAAGGAATTTGCCGACGAAAAGGACCTGTCCGTCGCGGCACTCGACGGGCTTGAAAGCTGGGCGGCTGCGCTGGCGATTGCCCGCGCGGCAAGCACCGGAGACACGCGGAACGGGATCGATCGTATCCTGATCGACGAATTTGCTGATGAACCCATTGGCGAGCTCGAGGGACCGGAACGGCAACTCGCCATCTTCGATGACCTTCCCGAAGCCGAGCAGCGCGACCTGCTCAACGCGGTCGTGGAAGAGGCGACGCTCGGCGACGAGGGCGTTCAGGCGCTGGCCGTGGCTTGGAAGAGCGGCGATCTCGACACTCTCGAAGCGCGCAGCCGCCAGGGTATGCTGAGCGATCCCGAACTGCGCGAGGCATTGCTCGTCGAACGCAATCGCTACTGGGCCGCGCAGCTCGACATGTTGCTGGCGCAAGAGAAACGCCCCCTGATAGCGGTCGGCGCCGCGCATCTTGTAGGGCCGGATGGACTTCCGGCTTTCCTGGAAGCCCGCGGCTACGTCGTCCGCCGCATCCAGTAACGGCAGGCGCAACTGGGCGCTTGCTTTTCACCACGGTCACGCTATAGGCGCGCGCTTCGGCGTCATGGTCATCCCTGGAGGCGTGGCGGACCGAGGATATCAAACGCATTCGAAAGGTAAGCGACATGAGCGACGCTCTGACACTTCCGGCCGAGACGCGCGAACGGGCTGGCAAGGGAGCCTCCCGTGCACTGCGTCGCGAAGGCCGTGTCCCCGCCGTGATCTATGGCGGCAAGGAAGAACCCATCACGATCCACGTGGAAGCCAAGGAGCTGGTCAAGCAGCTCGGCACCGGCCACTTCATGAACTCGATCGTCACGATCGAGCTGGGTGGCAAGAAGATCAAGACCCTCCCCAAGGACGTGTCGCTTCACCCCGTCTCCGACCGCCCCGAGCATGTCGACTTCTTCCGTCTCGCCAAGGGCGGCAAGATCGAAGTCCAGGTTCCCGTGGTCTTCACCAACGAAGAAGCCTCGCCGGGCCTCAAGAAGGGCGGCGTGCTGAACGTTGTCCGTCACGAACTCGATCTCGTTTGCGAAAACGACAAGATCCCGGGCGAAATCGAAATCGACGTCACCGGCAAGGAAGTCGGCGATTCGATCCACATCAGCGAAGTCACGCTTCCGGAAGGTGCCGAGAGCGCCATCACCGACCGTGACTTCACCATCGCAACCCTCGTCGCTCCGTCGGCGCTCAAGAAGAGCGAAGGCGCTGAAGGCGAAGGCGAGGAAGAAGTACCGGCAGACGGTGTCGCTGCGACCGAACAGGGTCCGGACGCTGACGCAGCCGAAGAGCAGGAAGAAAAGAGCGAAGACTAATTCGCACTTTCCTGTCGGAAATCACCAAGGCGCCGGTCTCGCAAGAGGCCGGCGTTTTGCTTTTAGGCAAGCTATCGCTAGAGGGCGCGAATGCAGATCTGGACAGGCCTTGGAAATCCCGGACCGCAATATGCGATGCACCGGCACAATATCGGTTTCATCGTGTGCGATACGATTGCCGAGATGCACGGCTTCGGCCCGGTGCAGAAGAAATTCTCCGGCTGGGTGCAGGAAGGGCGCATCGGGACGGAGAAAATCGTCCTGCTGAAGCCGGCGACCTTCATGAACGAGAGCGGCCGCGCCGTCGGCGAAGCCACGCGCTTCTACAAGCTCGATATCGAGGACCTTACCGTCTTCCATGACGAGCTCGACCTCGCGCCGTTCAAGGTCAAGGTCCGCCGCGGAGGCGGGCTTGCAGGTCACAATGGCCTGCGCTCGATCAACCAGCATCTCGGCCCCGATTTCCGCCGCGTACGGATCGGCATCGGCCATCCCGGCAGCAAGGATCGGGTCACCGGCCATGTCCTCGGCAATTACGCCAAGAGCGAGATGGACGACCTTGCCGATATGCTGGGCGCAATCGGCGCAGAGGCCGAGTGGCTCGCCAAGGGAGACGATGCGCGCTTCATGAACGATGTGGCGCTGCGCATGCAGGATTGATCTGGTAAGGGTCATCCAACACAGGAGACCCGCACATGCCCCAGATCAACCGACGCACCCTGCTCGCTGGAGCCGCCGCGACCGGAGTTGTCGCAGTCGCAGCCCGCGCCGCTCAGGACGACATGCTCAAGCCCCCGGCAGACATGTCGGGCAAAAGCGTCCTCATAACCGGCTGTTCTTCGGGTTTCGGCAGGCTGATGGCGGAGGACTTCGCACGCAAGGGTGCAAAGGTCTTTGCAACCATGCGGAACCTTCCGCGTCCAGAAGCCGAGGAACTTCGCACCCTCGCCCAGGACGAGTCGCTCGATCTTCACGTGATCGAGATCGACGTCACCGACGATGCGCAGGTCGCGGCCGGCGTTGCCGAAGCGGAGCGCATAGCGGGTGGCGGTATCGACGTGCTCGTCAACAATGCCGGCATCTCCACCGCAGGTCCCATCGAGATCCAGGACATGGCGGCGACCAAGATGCTTTTCGACACGAACGTATATGGCCCGCACCGTCTGGCAAGAGCCGCCCTCCCCGCGATGCGCGCACGCAAGTCGGGACAGATCTTCAATGTCACATCCCAGCTCGGCCGCGTCATGGTGCCGGGTTTCGGCCAGTATTCGCCTACGAAATTCGCACTCGAGGCCATGAGCGAGCAAATGGCTTACGAGCTGGTGCCTCACAATATCGACGTCACGATCATCGAGCCGGGCGGCTACCCGACCAAGATCTGGGACAATGCCAACCGGCTCACCATGGAACTGCTCGAGCGCGCCGACGACAAGCATCTTGCAGGCTATCCCGCGATGATCGAGCAATTGCGCCAAAGCGGCGCAGGAGGCGGGAAAACCGATCCGATGGATGTACCCAATGCCATCGCCGCGATCATCGCAATGCCGCCGGGCACCCGGCCGCTCCGCAGACCGGTCCACCCCGGACCCAAGCCGCAGGTCCCGATCAACGAGGTCAGCGCCAAGGTGCAGCTCGCTTGGCTCGGCGAAAGTCCCTACGGGCCGATGATCAAGGCGGTCCACAACGTCTGATCCTCTGGCATTCGGCGCGCACCGGCGCTAAGGGCGCGGCCAACACATTTTTTCCGGAGTAATCGATGGGTTTCCGTTGCGGGATCGTCGGACTGCCGAATGTCGGCAAGTCCACCCTTTTCAATGCACTGACCGAGACGCAGGCCGCGCAGGCTGCGAACTATCCGTTCTGCACGATCGAACCGAACGTGGGCCAGGTTTCCGTACCTGACGAACGTCTCGACAAGATCGCCGCAATTGCGGGTTCGGCCAAGATCATCCCGACGCAGCTCGCCTTCGTCGATATCGCGGGCCTCGTTAAGGGCGCGAGCCAGGGCGAAGGCCTCGGCAACCAGTTCCTCGGCAACATCCGCGAGGTGGACGCGATCGTCCATGTTCTGCGCTGCTTCGAGGACGACGACATTCAGCACGTCGCCAACAAGGTCGATCCGATCACCGATGCCGAAGTAGTCGAGACCGAGCTTATGCTCTCCGACCTCGAAAGCCTCGAAAAGCGCGTTCCGGCTGCCGAAAAGCGCGCAACGGCGGGCGACAAGGAATCCAAGATCATCGCCAGTGTCCTTGGACAGGCCCTCCAGCTCCTGCGTGACGGCAAGCCCGCCCGCCTCACCGAACCGAATGATGAAGAAGAAGCGCGCGTCCTGCGCCAAGCGCAGCTCCTCACCGCAAAGCCGGTTCTCTACGTCTGCAACGTCGGCGAGGAAGACGCGGCCAAGGGCAATGCCTTCTCCGAACTTGTCTTCAAGAAGGCCGAAGCCGAGGGCGCACAGGCTGTTGTCGTATCGGCGGCCATCGAAAGCGAACTGGTCGCGATGGATGCCGAAGATCGCGCGGAATATCTCGCCGAACTGGGGCTGGAAGAAAGCGGCCTCAGCCGTGTGATCAAGGCGGGCTACAAGCTGCTCGGCCTCAACACCTTCTTCACCGCCGGCCCGAAGGAGGCCCGCGCATGGACCTTCCCCGAAGGCGCCAAGGCCCCGCAGGCAGCCGGCGAAATCCACACCGATTTCGAACGCGGCTTCATCCGCGCCGAAACCATCGCCTACGACGATTTCGTTGCCTTGGGCGGTGAAAGCGGCGCGCGCGAAGCGGGGAAGCTGCGTCAGGAAGGCAAGGAATATCTCGTGCAGGACGGCGACGTCATGCTGTTCAAGTTCAACGTCTGATCCCGGCAGGAGGGCCAGCAATGAAGAACCTCGTCACCGCGCTCGCCCTGGCAGCGGCAGTTACGCTTCCGGCATGTGCACCGCAGGTCGAAAGTGCCTCTACCGCAGTGCAGGCGGAAGAACGCGAACCGGTGACGATCCTGGTGTCGATCGACGGGTTCCATCCCAGCTATCTCGATCGCGGCATTACACCGGCGCTTTCGAAGCTTGCGGACGGCGGTGTGCGCGCTGCGATGCGCCCCTCTTTCCCGACCAAGACCTTCCCCAATCACTGGACGCTGGTGACCGGCCTCGTGCCGGACCATCACGGCATCACTGCCAACCGAATGGAAGACAAGGGCAAACCGGCAGAGCCGTTCACGATGGCGACGGTCGATCCTTATTGGTGGAGCGAGGCCAAGCCCGTCTGGGTGGAGGCCGAGGAAGCCGGCATTCGCAGCGCCGCGATGTTCTGGCCCGGCTCTGCCGTCCCCTGGGGCGGTACCGCCGTGCGTTATGGGCCGGTGACGGACGGTATCCTGCCGAGCGACTGGCAGCAGTTCTCGATGCAGGTGTCCAACACGCAGCGCGTGAACTCGGTGCTCGACTGGCTGCGCCGTCCGGCAGAAATCCGCCCCGAATTCGTGACGCTCTATTTCGATACGGTCGACAGCGCCGGTCATGATGCCGGCCCTATCGGTGAGGAAATCGACACCGCGTTGCGCGATGTCGACAGCCATATCGCCATGCTGGTCGATGGACTTGAGGCGCTGGGCCAGCCCGCCAATCTCGTCATCGTGTCGGATCATGGCATGGCCCCGACCAGTTCTGAGCGTGTCATCGCGCTCGACGAACTGTTCGACAGCTCGCTGTACCGGCTTGTGGAAGCCGGTGCCTATGCGACCTTCGAACCGGCCGAGGGCAAGGAAGCCGAGTTCCGCGATGCGATCCTTGCAGATCATGAACACATGACCTGCTGGGCGAAGGAGAACATCCCCGCGCGCTACAACTACGGAACGCACGAGCGTATTCCGCCCTACTTCTGCCTCCCGGAAACCGGCTGGACGATCGCGCGATCCGCATCGGGTTCGAGCTGGAGTGGAGGCAACCACGGCTACGACAGTTTCGCGCCTGAAATGCAAGCCGTCTTCATCGCAAACGGCCCCGCTTTCCGACAGGGCGCGACTGTGCCGATCTTCGACAACACGGACATCGCGCCGCTCCTGCGCCGCCTTGTCGGCCTGCCCCAAGCAGAGAAGGCCGATGGCTCGATCGACGCACTGGTACCGGCCCTTTCTTCAAGCGATTGATAGCTAAGGCGGAACGCTTACCCCTCCCCTGCCGTTAGGCATGCAAACAAGGGGAGTATTCCGGTGGTAGACAAGTCCGAAAAGTTCAACTGGCTGGTGCGCGTGGGCTATTTCAGCCGCGCAATCCTCTATTTCGTGCTGGGCCTGATCGCGCTGACAAGCGCCAACAAGATCGCCGAGGGCACGAACGGAATTTTCCAGGCCATCAAGGATTATCCTGCCGGAACGGCGATCCTCTGGATCATGGTCGTCGGACTGACGGCTTACGCCCTTTTCCGCTTCTGTTCGCCCCTGTTCGATATCGAGAACAACGGTTCCGACGCCAAGGGCTGGGGCAAGCGCATCGGCCATGCCGGTAGCGGGATTGCCCATATCGTCCTTGCCTACTCCGCGTACAAGTTTGCCACGAGCGGCTCGGGTTCTTCGGGCGGTTCTGGCGGCGGCGGCGCGCAGGAGGCGGCTTCCGGCGTCCTTTCGGTAGAGTTTGGCGGCATCGTGCTCGGCATCCTCGGCATCGCATTCTTCCTCGCGGCCATCTTCCAGGCGAAGAAGGGCATTACCGGCGAGTTCATGAACCGCATCAGCGCCCAGGCCCCGTCCGCGACGCGCTGGCTGGGCGGCGCAGGCTATCTTGCCCGCGGCGTAGTCTACACGGTGATCGGCTGGTCGCTGTTCAAGGCGGGCTTCATGTCGAGCGGCGCGAGCGAAGTGAAATCGCTTGGCAATGCCGTGGCGAGCCTTGCCGACGATGGTTTCGTCTTCACGCTGACAGCGATCGGCCTCATGCTGTTCGGTCTCTTCAGCCTCGTTCTTGCACGCTACCGGATCATTCCGGATCTGGACAAGAGCGCGGGCGTACCTTCCTTCCGCGCCTGACCTTGAATCATACCCCAGGGGGGTATACTTCAACGCCATGGCTAAGACAGCACAACTCTACCGCATGGTGATGGACAAGCATGTCTGTCCCTATGGCATCAAATCGAAGTGGTTGCTCAAGCGCGAAGGCTTCAAGGTGGAAGACAACCACCTCACCACGCGCGAGATGACCGATGCCTTCAAGGAAGGTCATGGCGTGGAAACCACGCCGCAGACCTTCATCGATGGCCAGCGGATCGGCGGTTACACCGACCTGCGCAAGCACTTCGGTTACGACAAGAGCAAGCCGGGCGACAAGAGCTACACGCCCGTACTCGCCGTATTCGCGGTAGGCGCGGCCCTTGCCGTCGCGCTCAGCTTTTTCGTCTACGACGCGCCCTTCACCATCCGGACCGGCGAATGGTTCGTGGCGTTTTCGATGGCGATGCTCGCCATGCTCAAATTGCAGGATGTCGAACAGTTCTCGAGCATGTTCGTCGGCTATGACCTTCTCGGCAGGCGCTGGGTTCCATACGCCTATGCCTATCCCTTCCTGGAGGCGACGGCGGCGGTCCTCATGGCCGGACGCATCCTGCCATGGCTATCGATACCCATTGCCCTCTTCATCGGGACAGTGGGCGCGGTCAGCGTCTTTTACGCAGTCTACATCCAGAAGCGCGACATCAAGTGCGCCTGCGTTGGCGGAAGCGGGAATGTCCCGCTGGGCTTCGTGTCGCTGACGGAAAACCTTGCCATGGTCGGCATGGGCATTTGGATGTTGCTTCGACCAATCGTGTGAGCCATCACCCGGCCCATGACGTTCTACGAAGATATCGAAGTCGGCACGAAGAGCGCATTCGGCCGGTACGAGGTCACTCGCGAAGAGGTGATGGACTTCGCCTCCAGATACGATCCGCAACCCTTCCATCTCGATGACGAGGCTGCCGCACAAACCCATTTCGGCAGGCTCTCGGCCAGCGGCTGGCACACGTGTTCGATGACCATGGCGATGATGGTCGAGAACATGAAAGGCGAGAAGTCGGCCGGCCTCGGCTCACCGGGCGTGGACCAGTTGCGCTGGAAAAAGCCCGTTTATCCCGGCGACACGCTGCGCTGCGAGACCGAGGTCATCGAAAAGCGCCGCAGTGCCTCGCGGCCTGAAATGGGCATCTTCAAGAGCCTGATCCGGACCTTCAACCAGGACGGCGACATCGTCCTCGAAATGGTTTCGAACGGCCTGATCCGCACGCGCGAGCCGGGCGGTTCGGACTAGTTCAGGCGCCGCACTGGACGAGGCCATCGGCCTCGTAGACCACCCGGTCGCTTGCATCTCTCACCACGAGTGAACCACGGTAATCGGTGGTCTCGTAGCCGCTCTGCTCGCCGCCTTCTTCTTCGAGATCGAGGATGAAGCTGTACTCCAGCCCGGTATATTTGTTGCGCGCCAGATAGGGCAATTCGCGGCTCCCGGTATCCGCCGCAAAGCGCAGCAGGTCGCCATTGCGAATGATATAGCCCTCGTCTGCCATGGCAATCGCCACCGCGCCGAGGCCACCGCCATCCGGTGCAAAGCTGCAACCGGCCCCGAACAGGTCGTATTTCTCGATTTCCCGATAGCGAATGGGATCGGGCTCGAACTCCTCGGCCGGCGGCTGCTGGTTGGCCTCGACCTCGGCGACATCCGCCTGTCGCTCTTCCTCGCTCGGCCCATCGCTGCATGCTCCAAGCACAAGCAGGGCGGACATCACCAACAGTCGCATCAGTGTCTCCCGAACAGCTTCTCGACGTCTTCCATCGAGAGCTTAACCCACGTGGGCCGCCCGTGGTTGCACTGGCCCGAACGCGGCGTTCTTTCCATCTCGCGCAGCAAGGCGTTCATCTCGTCAACGCGCAGCACCCGCCCCGCCCTGACCGAGCCGTGACACGCCATGGTCGCAAGGACCAGGTCGAGCTTCTCACCGAGGTGCAGCGCCTCCCCGTTGAGCGCGAGATCGTCGTCGATATCGCGCAGGAGTTTTTCGGGATCGGTACGCGCGATCGCATGCGGCAGGCTGCGAACCAGCATCGCCGAGGGACCGAAACGTTCGATCGCAAGCCCGTGCTTCGCGAGCGTGTCGGCTGCTTCCTCGAGGCGGTCGCAGCTGGTCTCGTCCAACTCGACGACCTCGGGGATCAGCAACGCCTGGCTGCGCGCCACGGCTTCCTCGGCTCCGGCTGCTTTCAACCGTTCGAGGACAAGGCGCTCGTGCGCGGCATGTTGGTCGACGAGGACCAGACCGTCCTTCGCCTCGGCCACGATATAGGTGTTCGCAACCTGTCCGCGTGCAACGCCGAGCGGAAAATCCTGTGTTTCTGCGGCCACCGGCGCAGCTTCTTCTGCACGGCCTTGCGGCGCAGCCATCACGCCGCCTTCCGTTCCTCGCCACGGCTGTACGGGCTCGGACACGCGCGTTTGCGGAGCGGACCAGTCGCGGCTTTCGAAGATCGAGCGAAGCGCAGGCGAAGCCTCGTCGCGCACAGGTTCCTGTTGCCAGCGCGACATGGCGCTCGCATCGGGAGATTGCGCGCTCCTGCGATCGCCGGTCGCCAGCGCCTGCCTGAGCCCCGAGACGATGAAACCGCGCACGCCTTGCGCATCGCGAAACCGCACCTCGGTCTTCGCCGGATGCACGTTCACATCCACGTCCTCGGGCGGAAGCTCCAGGAACAGCGCGAGGACGGCGTGCCGGTCACGCGCGAGCATATCGGCATAGGCGCCGCGCACAGCACCGGTCAGCAGGCGATCCTTCACCGGACGTCCGTTGACGAAGAGATACTGGTGATCGGCGATACCCCGATTGTATGTCGGCAGGCCGGCGATGCCCGTCAAGCGCATTGTGCCACGGTCGAGGTCGATCGCGACCCCGTTTTCCTTGAGTTCGCGAGCGACAACCTGCGCCACGCGGTTCGCCAGCCCTTCTCCGCCTTGGAGGCCGAGAATGCGCCTGTCGCCATGATCCAGGGTGATCGCGACATCGCTCCGCGCCATTGCGAGGCGCTTCACAACGTCGAGGCAGGCGGCGTATTCGCTGCGCGGCGTGCGCAGGAACTTGCGGCGCGCGGGTATCTTGCCGAAGAGGTTCTCCACCCGCACGCGCGTTCCGGGTGGCAGGGCAGCCGGTCCTTCCGAAACCAGTTCGCCATGATCGACGATGCGTTTCCACCCATCATCGGCCCCGCGCGGCCGGCTTTCCAGGGTGAACCGCGCGACACTGGCGATGCTGGGCAGTGCCTCGCCGCGAAAGCCGAGCGTGGCGACCTGTTCGATAGCTTCGTCGGGCAGTTTCGAGGTGGCGTGACGTTCGAGCGCGAGCGCCATCTCATCCGGGGTCATCCCGCAACCGTCATCGGTCACTTCGAGGCTCGTCAGGCCACCTTCGACCAGCTTGATCGCGATCCGCGAAGCCCCCGCGTCGATCGCATTCTCGACCAGTTCCTTGAGCGCCGAAGAGGGGCGCTCCACCACCTCGCCAGCGGCGATGCGATTGACGAGATTATCGGGCAGTCGGCGTATTTGTGGCATGGATTTCCCGGTATAGCGGCGAAGTGCCGGAAATCCGAGACAATGCGTGTCACTTTCCCCCGCAGCTTTTACGGAAATTTTTGGCTTTCGGAGCGTAATATAGCTAAAGCACCGCCACCGCTTCCCCCCGGGCGCGCGCACGCGGCGTGATTCACCCTTTGCGCAACCCCTGCAGTACACGGAAAATCGAACTAAAATGGGCTTCTGGAACAACCTCTTCAAATTCGGCGTGCAGAACATGGCGATCGACCTCGGTACCGCCAACACGCTGGTCTATGTGCAGGATCAGGGCATCGTGCTGAACGAGCCGAGCGTGGTCGCGCTCGAGACCATCAACGGCATGAAGCGCGTGAAGGCCGTGGGTGACGATGCGAAGATGATGATGGGCAAGACGCCCGACTCCATCGAAGCCATCCGCCCGCTGCGTGACGGCGTGATCGCCGACCTCGACGTCGCCGAAGAGATGATCAAGAGCTTCATCAAGAAGGTCACCGGCCGCAAGAGCCTGATGCGCTATCCGGAAATCACGATCTGCGTGCCTTCGGGCTCGACTTCGGTCGAACGCCGCGCAATCCGCGACGCCGCATCGAACGCCGGCGCTTCGCAGGTTTACCTGATCCTCGAACCCATGGCAGCCGCCATCGGCGCGGACATGCCCGTGACCGAACCGGTCGGCTCGATGGTCGTCGACATCGGCGGCGGCACCACCGAGGTTGCGGTCCTTTCGCTGCGCGGTCTCGCCTATACCACCTCGGTCCGCACCGGCGGCGACAAGATGGACGAAGCCATCGTCAGCTATGTCCGACGACACCACAACCTGCTGATCGGCGACAGCACTGCCGAGCGTATCAAGAAGGATTACGGTGTGGCCCGCCCGCCCGAAGACGGCGTTGGCGAAAGCATCACGCTGAAGGGCCGCGACCTTGTGAACGGCGTGCCCAAGGAAATCACCATCAACCAGGGCCACATCGCCGAAGCCCTCAGCGAACCGATCGGCGCAATTGTCGAAGGCGTGCGTATTGCGCTTGAAAACACGGCGCCGGAACTTGCGGCCGACATCGTCGACCAGGGCATCGTCCTGACCGGCGGCGGCGCGCTTATCGGCGGTCTCGACGAATATCTGCGCGAGGAAACCGGCCTGCCGGTCACCATCGCCGAAGATCCGCTGTCCTGTGTTGCGATCGGCACCGGTCGGGCCATGGAAGATCCGATCTATCGCGGCGTATTGATGACAGCATAAGGCAAGGGGGCAGGCAATGGCGCCGAGTGGCCAGCGGCGCTCCAGCTATTCCAAGCGGGCGCAGTACAATCTGTTCACCGGCTATATCCTTGCCGGGATCGGCGCCCTGCTGGGCGCCATCCTGCTTGGGTTGTCCTTTTTCCAGCCAACGCTGTTCGGAGGTCCGAGAGGCGCGGCGCAGGATGCCGCCTCACCAGCGACAGAAACCGTCGCGGCGGCGCGAACCGGATCGAAGGGCCTGTGGGACTCGATCAGCGGCTACTACCGGGCCGGCTCCAAGAATGCCGAACTGCGCCGCGAGATGGAACTGGCGCGAATCCGCCTGCAAGAAGCCGAGGCCATTCGTCAGGAAAATCTTCGGCTGAAGGGCTTGCTGGACCTGCAGGACAAGGATCGCACGCCCGTTGCAGTTGCCCGCCTAATCGGCTCCTCTTCCACAAGCACGCGCCGGTTCGCCTACCTCGGCGCAGGTTCGGATGACGGTGTCACTGTCGGCATGCCCGTTCGCAGCCCGCGCGGCGTGGTCGGGCGCATCCTCGAAACCGGCGGCAGTTCCTCGCGCGTACTCCTGCTGACAGACAGCGAAAGCGTGCTTCCGGTCCGCAGGGCTGGCGACGAGATCGTCGCCTTTGCCGAAGGACGCGGTGACAGCCTGCTCAGGATCAAGCTCATCAATCTCGGGATCAACCCGCTCAGGCCCGGCGATATGTTCGTCACCAGCGGCGCGGGTGGATATTACCCGCCCGGTATTGCCGTGGCGATCGTGACGGAGCTTACCGATGACGGCGGCCTTGCCCGCATCGTCAGCGATCCTGCCGCGACCGACTTCGTTGCCATCGAACCGATCTTCGAACCCGAGGCAGCCCAAGGGGCCACCACGCCGATCGAAGAAGAGCTGGGCGACTGATGGAGCGTAACGATCCGCGCGCGCGAAGCGACGCATACGGCAGCAGGATCAATCGCTCGCACTCGCCGTTTCTCGCCAACGTCATTCCCTGGGCCAGTATCATGCTGGCATCGCTCCTCCCGGTATTCGCGATCGCGGCAGCCCTGCCCATGGTGCCGCCGCTCGGTTACCTGATGCTGGTCGGATGGAGACTTGTGCGTCCCGGACTGCTGCCTATCTGGGCAGGCTTCCCGCTCGGGCTGTTCGATGACCTGTTCAGCGGCCAGCCCTTCGGCTTCGCAATCCTGCTATGGTCGTTGACGATGCTGGTGATCGAGGCCATCGAACTGCGCCTCCCGTGGCGCGCTTTCTGGCAGGATTGGTTCACCGCCGGTATATTAACCGTGAGCTATCTGCTGTTCGGCTGGTTGTTGTCCGGCGCCACTCCTTCCATACCTTCGCTTGTCGCTCTCGTGCCCCAACTTGTCCTTTCAATCCTGCTGTTTCCCATCCTCGCCCGCATCGTTGCGCGGCTCGACGAATTGCGCCTGAAGCGCTGGAAGCGCGTCTGATGGGTATCTTCGGACGTCGCAAGATCGGCGCGAAGCCGCGCGAGCTGGTGAGCCAGACCACGCTCGAGAACGCCTTCAACCGGCGTACTTTCGTGATCGGCGGGGCGATGGGCGGAATCGGTACCATCCTCGCCACCCGCATGGCTTATATCGCCATTGCCGAGAACGAGCGCTGGGTGCTCGAATCCGAGAGTAACCGTGTAAACCTCTCGCTCATTCCCCCGCGCCGGGGCTGGATTCTCGACCGCAACGGCGCCCCGCTCGCCTCCAACCGCGCCGACTTCCGTGTCGACGTCATCCCCGACCGGATGAATGATCCGGAGCAGACGCTCTCGGCTCTCGCCGACATTCTCGACCTGCCCGATACGACCGTGGCCGACATCAGCAAGCGCATCGATGACGCGCGCGGTTTCCAGCCTGTCGAGATCGCGGTCGGCCTGAATTACGATCAGTTCGCGGCCATCAGCGTGCGCCTTCCGGACCTGCCCGGCGTCGTGCCGCAAAGAGGCTTCTCGCGCTTCTATCCCACCGGGCCGAGCGTCGGGCATTTGCTGGGATACGTCGGACCGGCATCGGCAGAGGAATACGAGGAGCGCCCCGACCCGATCCTGATCACGCCCGGCTACAAGATCGGCAAGGACGCGCTCGAGCGACAGTTCGAGCAGGACCTCCAGGGCAAGCCCGGTGCAAGGCGCGTCGAGGTAACCGCCTCGGGCCGCATCGTCCGCGATCTCGAGACCCGCGAGGACGTCCAGGGCGAACCGGTCCGCCTCACGATCGATGGCCCCCTGCAAGATTATGCCGCCCGTCGCATCGGTCTCGAAAGCGGGTCATGCGTGGTGCTCGATTGCGAAACGGGTGACGTGCTGTGCATGTCCTCGATGCCGAGCTTCGACCCGAACAGCTTTTCTCAAGGCATCGGCCGCGTCGAGTATGCGATGCTGCGCGACGATGAACGCGTGCCGCTGCGCAACAAGGTCCTGAAGGGGCTTTATCCGCCCGGCTCAACCGTCAAGCCGATGCATTGCATGGCGTTCCTCGATGCGGGTGTGCGACCCGACGAGGCGATCATGTGCAATGGCGGGCGCCGGATCGGCAATCGCTTCTTCAATTGCTGGAGCAACCACGGCCGCGTCGACATGGCGAAGGCGATTTACCAGAGCTGCGATAGCTATTTCTATCATTTCGCCCAGCAGGTCGGCTTCGAGAAAGTCGCCGAGTGGGCTCACAAGATGGGATTGGGTGAAGAGTTCGATCTGCCCGTGACCAGCCAGTTTTACGGCACCGTCCCCTCACCCGAATGGAAACTACGCCGGCGCGACAGCGAGTGGCAGCCCTATGACACGGTCAACTCGTCGATCGGCCAAGGGTATTATCTCGTCAATCCGCTTCAGCTGGCAGTTATGAGCGCAAGGCTCGCGACGGGCGACAGGGTCATGCCGCGACTGAGACTGACCGAAGACAAGCCAAAGTTCGAGCATTTCGCCTTCAGTGACGCGGAAATCGGATACGTTCGGCAGGCCATGAGTGATGTGGTCAACGGCCCGGGTACCGCAGGCCGTGCGCGGCTGCCTTTCGATGATATCAAGATGGCCGGCAAGACCGGTACCGCACAGGTCGTTTCGCTCAGCATCTCAAACGGCAAGACCGGCCCGTGGAAGTATCGCGACCACGGCTTGTTCGTGTTCTTCGCCCCCTTCGACAAGCCCAAGTATGCGGGCGCGGTCGTTATCGAGCACGGCGGCGGGTCGGGCTCTGCCTATCCGATCGCCCGCGATGTGATGACCTACCTGTTCGATCCGGCGAAGGGCATGGAAGCCCTGCGTGCCCTGGAAGAACAGTGGGGCGGTACGGCACAGCAACGCCTCGATTCCAAGTACCGTGCCTATGCAGCCGCGGCCGGCGCTTCGGTTCCACCGGTCCCGACACGCGACGAGGACATCTTCGACCAGGTCGAGGCGGAAGCCAGGATTGCAGCACGGCCCGACAAGGAACTGGCCGAAGGCACCAACCGGCGACGCGAGGATGACGAGACGAGCAGCCAGATAAGCCGCGCTCCGCCCTCCGCCCAAACTCCGGAGCGCCAGGCTGGAGCCGCAGCCGCAAACGAGGCAGCGCAGGATTCCGGCCAATGAGCGGGATCGTACCGCAGCCGATTGCGCGGCAGCCGTGGCAAATGCTCTTTCCGCTGTTCGGGCTCATCGGCTTCGGCGCACTCGTGCTGACCTCCGCAGCGGCCGGCAATTTCGATCTCTACGCGAAATCCCACCTGGTCCGCTTTGTCGTGCTCTTCGCCATGGCGGTGGTGATCTCGCGCCTGTCCAAGCCTCTGGTCAGCTTCTTCACCTATCCGGCCTACCTCGTGATCCTGCTGTTGCTGATGGCGGTGGAGATCGTCGGGCAAGTCGGCGGTGGTAGCCAGCGCTGGCTTGAAGTCGGCCCGATCCGTCTCCAGCCATCCGAGCTCATGAAACCTGCCGTCGTGGTGGCGCTTGCCCATTACTACGGCTCGCTCCCGGTAGGCATGATCCCGAACTGGCGCGCATTGCTGCCGGCGGGCGGGATTATCCTTGCGCCGATGGCCTTCGTACTCTTGCAGCCGGACCTGGGCACCTCGCTGGCGATCGCCTTCGGCGGCGGCGTCGTGATGTTCTTGGCCGGATTGCCGATCAGGTGGTTCATATTTGCCGGAATAGCGGGCCTTGCGGCCATACCCCTGGCCTTTTTCTTCGCGCTTCAGCCCTATCAGCAGGATCGTGTGACGACATTCCTCGATCCCGAAAGCGATCCGCTCGGCGAAGGCTACCAGATCACGCAATCCAAGATCGCGATCGGATCGGGGGGAATATTCGGCAAGGGTTTCAACGAGGGTTCGCAGAGCCATCTCAATTACTTGCCCGAACCGCATACCGACTTCGTGTTCGCCACCATGGCAGAGGAATGGGGATTCGTCGGCGGCCTTTTCGTTCTTGCCGCATTCGCGGTGATCCTGCGTTGGGGCCTGTCGGTCGCCCGCGCTGCGAATGACCGCTTCTCAAAGCTGCTCGCGGCCGGGATGACCGCGACGATTTTCTTTTACGTCGCGATCAACCTCTTGATGGTGATGGGTTTCGCTCCTGTGGTGGGCATTCCGCTGCCCTTCATCAGCCACGGCGGCAGTTCGATGATGACCAACATGATCTGCATCGGCGTGCTGATGATGGTGCACCGCTGGAACCGCAACGCACCGCGGACGGGACTGATAACCTAGGTTGCTAGAAGTGGATCAGGCCGAGCCTTAGTCCCTTGACCGTTGCGGCGACCTTGTCGCCCACGCCGAGCTTCTCGTAGAGGCGCTTCACATAGGTCTTCACAGTGTCTGGCGATATCGAGAGGATCGTCGCAATATTGGCGGCACTCTTGCCCAACGACATCCAGTGCAGGACCTCCAGCTCGCGCTCGGAGAGATCCACTGCTTCCTCGCCATGCACCGTGATCTGGCAAATCTTGACGTGCGCGGCCTGCATTATGCCGTGAAGCAAAGTTATCAACCCTTCGGGCATTTCCCCTGGCGGCTTCTCGAACACCATCGCCGCATATCCATCGCGCGACTGTGGTCCATAAAGCGAAAAGCTGACGCCGTTCAGCTGGCCGAATTCGCGCATACGCTTGAAATAGTTCACGGCCACCGGATCATCCGCGGTCATGGCGACAGCCTTGTGCCAGCTAAGGATGGGTGGATTTGCGAATACGAGCGCAGGTACCGGGTCGATTTTCATCAACCCCTCCTCGACGAAAGTCTCCAGCGCACCTTCCGGAAATCCTATGCCGTGTACGAATGTCCGCTCGGAGTTGGGCGTCTCGAACCGCGGGAAGCAGTGGTAGCTCAGGGCCGTAGCACCACGTTCCGAGGCAAACGCGTATACGTATGCGAGGATCTCCTCGCCATCGTCGATTTTCTCGAAATGTGCTGCAAATTCCTGCATTTAACCTACGGCCTTGGACGATGTCACCCACCAAGGGGACTTTATCCGTCCAATCATGAATATATCTGCCTCAAACTATCCAATCAAGCGAAGGGGGAGCGCGTTATGATTCGCGAAGGGAATTACCGTGCCCGATCGAAATCGCGCTCCGTCGGAACGCCCGATCAACATTGATGAATTAGACTGTGCTGCGATCGCCGATCTTGCAGGCGATGGCGCCTGCCGCGCAGTACTCGAAAGCGTGTGCGAGCGCTCCCGGACCGGACAGGAAAGCACCGTCTGGGAAATCCACCAGGTAACGGGCCTGCCGCTCCACGAAGCGTTCGCCGCCCTGCGCACGCTCGAATACGGCAAGGTCATCGACATCGTCGACAATCCCAGCGATCCTTTCGGCGCGAAAATCCGCCTTCTGCTCGAAGGTTTCGCAGCCATGAAACGACGCAATGTGGCCTGATCGCATTTTGACCCTTTTATTCGTCGAGACAGCCGCTATATGAGCGCCTCCCCCGAGTCGGGGGCCGCCCGCAACACCGGGCGAAACGCGGAAATGACCGTGAGTGTGGACGCATAGCTCAGTTGGTAGAGCAGCTGACTCTTAATCAGCGGGTCCTAGGTTCGAGCCCTAGTGCGTCCACCATTTTTCCCCATCCAGATGATCCAGCCAGGCGCTTGTTCGTGCGCCTAACCCCTGCTGATCACATACGATGTGTCACATCATTGCCTGTCACATTCTGATGTGATAGGCGCTCAAGGCATGAACACGATCGAAAAGGTCCGCACCATCGTCGGCAACGGTCTCATGACCCGTGCCGGCCTCGCCCGCGCCGCCGGGCTCCATGCCAATACGCTCCGTGACTGCACCGAGGAAGGTTGGAACCCGACGGCCGAAACCCTCGGCAAGCTCGAGGCCTTCCTTGAAGCCAATGACGAGACGCCTGTCATCGTCGGCGCGGAAGAGATTATCGACGAAGCCCGCAATGGCCGAATGTTCATCCTGGTCGATGACGAGGACCGCGAGAACGAGGGCGACCTGGTCATCCCGGCGCAGATGGCGACGCCCAATGCCATCAACTTCATGGCAACCCACGGTCGCGGGCTGATCTGCCTTTCGCTCGATACGAAGCGCGTGAAGGCGCTCGGCCTCGAGCCGATGAGCCGCGACAACCGGGAAAGCATGCAGACCGCTTTCACTATTTCCATCGAAGCCAAGACGGGTGTGACCACCGGCATCAGCGCGGCAGACCGCTCGCGCACCGTCTCGGTCGCAATCGACCCCACCAAGGGCCCCGACGACATTGTCACGCCGGGCCACGTCTTCCCGCTCACCGCACGCGATGGCGGCGTCCTCGTCCGTGCCGGTCATACCGAAGCTGCGGTAGATATCTCGCGTCTGGCCGGCCTCAATCCTTCTGGCGTGATCTGCGAGATCATGAAGGACGACGGGACCATGGCGCGGCTCGATGACCTGGTGACCTTCGCGCGCAAGCACGACATGAAGATCGGCACGATCCGCGACCTGATCGAATACCGCATGCGGTACGACCACCTGGTCGAGCGGATTGCAGAAGACACGTTCGATTCCGATTACGGCGGTGCTTGGCGCATGCTGACGTACCGCAACACGGTCGACGGCAGCGAAAGCTATGTCCTCCAGAAGGGCGAAGTGAAGGAAGGCGCGCCTACCCTCACCCGCGTACACCCGATTTCGATCTTCGATGACGTCCTTGGCAAGCCGGGGCCGCGCAAGCGCACACTGCAGCGCGCCATGCAGGCCGTCGGCGAACATGGCTCGGGCGTGATCGTGATCATCACCGGGCGTCCCGCCGCCGGTTACGGCGAAAGCGAGGCCGAACGTAATGTCGGCATCGGTTCGCAAATCCTTGCCGACCTCGGTGTCGAGGACATGATCCTGCTCAGCAATTCGCAACCCAACGTCGTCGCGATCGAGGGCTACGGCCTCAATATCGTCGACCACATGCCCATTCCGGAGTGAACCCCATGGCCAATTTCCTGATCGTCGAAGCGCGCTTTTACGACCATCTGAACGACATGCTGGTCGCAGGTGCAAAAGCTGCGCTCGAGGCAGCCGGACACAGCGTGGAGGTACTCACCGTTCCAGGCGCGCTCGAGATCCCCGGTGCAATCGCCATGGCGGCCGAAACCGGACGTTATGACGGCTTCGTCGCTATTGGCGTGGTCATCCGCGGCGAGACTTACCACTTCGAAATCGTGGCAGGCGAAAGCGCTCGCGGCATCATGGCGCTGACCATGGATGGCATCGCAATCGGCAACGGCATCATCACGGTCGAAAACGAAGAGCAGGCTATCGTGCGGGCCGACCCGACCAAGAAAGACAAGGGCGGGGAAGCCGCGAAGGCAGCACTCGCATTGCTCGATCTCCGGGGCCGCTTCGCAGCCTAGGACGCCCCGTCGACCATGCCGGTAAGCCCCAGCGGGGCGAATGGGCCGATGATCAGCTGTTCGAAAACGCCGATCCCTTCGCTGCCGTCATTGCCGGATACCCTGACGAGCGTCTGCACATGCAGGTTTTCGGGCGCGAGCGGGTCGAGCGCATCGAGGGCGATGTCCTCGCGCTCCACCTCCAGGGTGCCATGATGCAGGCCGTGATTCCATTCCGGATGGGTGTATCCGAGCCCGCGCATCTGGAACCGCCCGAGCGGGTCGAACGTGACCTGTTCGGGCGCGCCCATGACCGCAAGCGAAAGCGTCCCGCCTGACGGCCAGCGCGTGTCCGGCTGGAGCCGCGTGCGCATGCTGCCGTGGCCTTCCGCGATATCCTGCGCATCCGCCCCGTCCGGCGCCCAGGCCGCGCGGGTGTTCCACGCCCTGCCCTGCGTGTCGTTATTGACGTGGAAGAACAGGCTTCCGTTCGGAAAGCTGATTGGCGTCCACTGCCAGAAAAAGCTCGGCAGCGGCGCCCCGGGCATAGGCTGCGGGTCACGTGCGCCGACAGGCCTGACGCCCCAACTGCGATCTCGCGTTCCCGCGGTCCCTTCCGCCATGTCATGACGCTCGCCATCGAGTGAAATCCAGCCCTCGTAATGGCCGTTCTGGGTCATGCGCGTGTAATCCATGAAGGCACGCGGTCCGATGCGGTGGGTGAAGCGCGGCTCCTCGATCGGGAAAGCGCGTCCGGTGAAGGTAAACTCGCCCGCGATATCCTCCGTCTCGTCGATGGTAACCTTGAGGGCATGGAGCGGTTCGATCACCTCGATCGCAATCGGGCCGACCCGCATCGACATCCGCTCCATCCCCATTTCGGCGCTGGCGTGTAGGCAATATTGGGTGTCGCCACGGATGAAGCTGAAATGCGCATCGGCGACATCCAGGTGCGGATAGACCCCGAATGCCAGCGCGAAGAAGCCGCTCCCGTCGGGCGCATAGCCATTGAAGAAATAGCGATCGTAGAAATTCCGGTCCGTGCCTGCGTAGGCGACCGGTTCGGCCGTCTGGTGGATCGGGAATTCATCACCTTTGGAAAGCGCCATGATCAGGTCTCCTAAAGCACGGACAGGCTATCGTGGCGGAGCGCCAGTGAACAGGCACCGCGGGCCATGGACAGGAAATTGTCATCCCCGCGCGGCGTCCTCTCGACAAAGGCCGCGCTGAACACGGCAGTCGAAACCCCGTGCAAAATGCCTAGGCTGTAATCGCGGGTCATCCGATCCGGATCGATCTCGACCCCGCGCTGCGCCATCTCGGCATAGTAGAGATCGAGCAGCTCGCCTTCATGATCGAGGCCGAGCTGGCCGATCCCGCAACCAAGAAAATAGCCGACATCGTTCATCGGGTTGCCGACTGTCGTCGTCTGCCAGTCGAGGATGGCGATGGGCTCCGCCCCGCCGCGTACATCGAAGAGCATGTTGTCGAGGCGGAAGTCGCCGTGGACGAGGCACCGGGGTTCCGCGTCGCGCTGGAAATATTGCGCGGCGCGTTGTGCCAGCCCGTCACACAAATCCATCAGTTCCGGCTCCAGCGATGAGGCGTAACGCTCGCGGAATATGGCCTGGGCCTGCGGATACATCATGCTGACTGTCGCGCCGAGATTTTCGGGCGGCTGGACCCACTCGGCCTGCAGGATGTCCGCCCTCCCCCAGCTCGGCGCATGAATGGCGGCGGCCTGCCGAATGGCCTGCCGGGCATCTTCGATACCGCACCCCGCGATCTGGTCGCCCTGCCGTGCCGGAGCGAGATCTTCGAAGAGCAGGCAGAATTCCGCGCCATCTTCGGTAACGACTGCAAAGTGCACACCCGGCGCGCGTACGTCGACCAATGGCGCCGCCTGTCGGTAAAATTCCACTTCCTTGCGGTAGAGGCCGAACTGGACCGCAGTCCCGCGGCTAGCCGCATCGGCCGCTGGAAACTTGCCGGCCAATGTTGGCGGAACGCCTTCGCCTTCGAGATGGAAACGGACGCTGTCGCCGACCTGACCCGTTCCGATCGGCTCCCAGCGGACCGATGAAACCTGCGTGCCCAGAATGGCGCCGAGCCAGTCGGGCGTCACCTCGTCAGGAAGAACCGGAAAACCTGCCAAGCCCCTCTCCCACAAGAGCAATTGCGGAACGCTAGCTTGCGGAAAGCGTCGTGGCAAACATGGGGAAGAGGATATCATGAACGGACCGGTGGAATGGATTGCCTCGATCGGCACCGTCCTTGCCGCGTCGATGATCGCATTCGATCTCGGACGCCGTGCGACTGGATGGGGCTTTGTCCTGTTCTGCCTCGTATCGACGCTGTGGATCTACATCGGCATCACGCAGGGCGCACTGCCCCTGGCCGCGATGAACGGCCTGCTGCTGCTCATCAACGGCTGGGGTGTCTATCAGTACTGGTTGCACCCGAAGAACCGGGCCGACAACTAGGTCTTCAGCAGACGATCTTTCCGAGACAGTCGCGGCCCGCATAGAGCGCGCTGTCGCCCAGCTCTTCCTCGATGCGGATGAGCTGGTTGTACTTGGCGAGCCGGTCGCTGCGCGCAAGGCTGCCGGTCTTGATCTGGCCGCAGTTGGTGGCAACCGCGAGATCGGCAATGGTGGCATCCTCGGTCTCGCCCGAACGGTGCGACATGACTGCAGTGTAGCCCGCGCGGTTTGCGATGTTCACCGCGTCGAGCGTTTCGGACAGCGTGCCGATCTGGTTGACCTTGACGAGCAGCGAGTTGGCGAGACCCTGGACGATACCTTCGCGCAGGCGCTGCGGGTTGGTGACGAAGAGGTCGTCGCCTACCAGCTGCACGCTGTTTCCGATCCGATCGGTCAAGGCCTTCCAGCCTTCGAAGTCGTCTTCGGCCATGCCGTCCTCGATCGAACGGATCGGATACTCGGCGCACAGCTTGTCGAGATATTCGGCCATTTCCACGCCGGTCAGCGAAAGCTTCTCGCCAGAGATCTCGTACTTGCCGTCCTTGAAGAATTCGGTCGATGCGCAATCGAGCGCGAGAACGATGTCTTTACCCGGCTTGAAGCCGGCCTGTTCGATCGATGCCATGATGAAATCGAGCGCATCGCGCGTGCTTGCAAGGTTCGGGGCGAAGCCGCCCTCGTCTCCAACCGAGGTGGCGAGACCCTTTTCATGCAGCTTCTTCTTGAGCGTATGGAACACCTCGGCACCCCAGCGCACGGCCTCCACCAGGCTGTCGGCTCCCACGGGCATGACCATGAATTCCTGGATGTCGATCGGGTTGTCGGCATGCTCGCCGCCGTTGATGATGTTCATCATCGGGACCGGAAGGACGTGCGCCGAAACGCCGCCGATGTAGCTGTAGAGCGGCAATCCGCGAGCATTTGCCGCAGCCTTTGCGGTTGCCATGCTGACACCAAGGATGCCGTTCGCGCCAAGGCGCCCCTTGTTGGGCGTATTGTCGAGGGCAATCATCGAGTGATCGATATCGCGCTGGTCTTCGGCATCGAAGTTACCGATCAGCAGGTCGCGGATCTCGGTATTGACCGCGTCGACCGCCTTGGTGACGCCCTTGCCGAGGTAGCGGGCCTTGTCGCCATCGCGCAGCTCGACGGCTTCATGCGCGCCGGTCGAGGCACCCGAAGGCACCGCAGCGCGGCCGAAGCTTCCATCTTCAAGCAAAACGTCGACTTCGACCGTGGGATTGCCCCGACTGTCGAGGATTTCACGAGCGTGGATGTCGATGATTGCGGTCATTGGAAGCGTGACTCCGGAGACAGGTGTTGTAATTCAGTAAAACACCCCCAAGTCGAGGGTTGGAAAGCGCTCTATTCGTCGGAACAACGGCGCGCAAGTTGCGTTGCACCATAGAACACCCGGTTTGTGACAAACGCCGGGGAATGAATACGAATTGAGGGCAAGGACGAGAGCAATGGCAGATTCCACCGCATCAGGCGCTTCGAAAAAGCGCAAGACTTCCACCGCAAAGAAAACAGGCACTGCGAAAAAGCCGCGCAAGACCGTGGCCAAGACCAGTACCGCCAAGGAGATGACACCCGTGACCAACACCGCAACCACCGACACCACCACCGCCAACCCGCATCGTGCCGAAGCCAAGAGCCGTTTCAATGCCGCTCTCGAAGAAGCCAAGGCAGGTGCAGCCGCGCTCAAGGCCGAAGGTCAGGAACGCGCCGCAGCTTACCGCGGCCAGGCCAAGGGCAAGAGCGAAGACTGGGTTGCCGATGCCAAGGCCTATGGCGCCGATGCCAAGGTCAAGGGCAAGGAACTCGCCACCGAAGGCAAGGTGAAGACCAGCGAAGGCCTGCGTTCGCTGAGCAAGACCATCACCGAAAACGCGCACCAGGTCGATGAGAAGCTCGGTGCGAAATATGGCGACTACGCACGTAGCGCCTCGAGCGCGCTCGACGATTACGCATCCAAGCTCGACCAGAAGAGCGTCGACGATCTCGTCGAAGACGGCCGCGAATTCGTCCGCAAGAGCCCGGGTACTGCAATCGGCATCGCTGCTGTTGCAGGCTTCCTGATCTCGCGCCTGTTCCGTCGCTGATAACGATCAGCAGCTGGGGGCCCGATGGTAGATAGTGAAACACAGGATCGGGCGGACTACGAAGGTCCGCTCGACCTGCCCGACGATTACGATCCGGAAGAGGATGGCGAGGGACAGCACGGTCCTTCGCTTACCGACGACCTGTTCGCTCTTCTCGAAGACGGGAAGACTTACGCCGAGGCGGAAGTCGCCTACCAAAAGAGCCGCGCCGGCTTCACGGCCAATCGCCTTAAGGGCGCCATTGCTTTCGGGCTTGGCGCCTTTGGCGTGCTCCACCTAGCCCTGATCTCCTTCACCGTCGGTGCCGTCATCGCGCTCATGCCCTTGCTCGGCCCGTGGGGCGCAACGGGAGTGGTAACGTTGGCCCTGATAATTGCCGGAGTGGTCCTGCTCATGTTGCTCAAGGGCCGCATCGACGACATCCGCGATGCTTTCACGGACGGCAACAATGAGTGATCGCAAGGCTCGCATGCTCGAAGACAAGTACCTGCGCGACTCCGCGCGGGCGCTGGTCGAAGCCGATATCAAGCACATCAAGGCCGACTTCGCCCACAAGGGCCTTGGCGAACGCGCGATGGACCGCGTGACCGAGGGCGCGATGGACCTCTACGAAGAAGCCATCGACGTGGCGGAGGACAACAAGGGCGCCCTCGCCGCCTTGGTCGCCGCCATCGTTGTGTGGTTCGCAAGGAACCCGCTGCTGGAGCTGTTGGGAATTGTGAACGACGAAGAGGACGAGGATTGGGACGAAACCTCAGACGGCTCGGAACGCTGACCCCCCGCGAACCGTTATAGCTACGAACACAAATTCAAGAGGTTTACCCATGTCCGACACAGCAAAGACCAACGTCACCCCGATCAGCGCAGACAGCAAGCTGACCGACGCTGAAAAGCGCGATCAGCTGCGCGCGCGCATCGAAGCAGGCGAACGTCGCAATGAAGAACGCTCGTTTGCCGATCAGGCGAAGGACGTCGCCGACAGCGCCATCGAATTTGCAAAGAAGCACCCGGTTGCAACCGTTGCGGGCGCAGTCGTCGTCGGGCTTGCTATCGGCGCCATGACCCGCCGCGGCCGCGAGCTTGGCCGTCGTGGTGGATCGCTTGCATCCTATGCGACGGATGCCGCTATCGCCTACGGTCTTTCGATGATCGAAGGTGCCGGCGACAAGTTCGAAGATTTCAGCGACGCAGCCGGAACGCAGGCCCGCCGCATCAAGCGCGACGCCGGTTATCGGCTCGACTCGATGGGCGACACCGTCCGCTCGAGCAGTCGCCGTGCAAGCCGCAAATCCTCGCGCGCCTATCGCGACCTTCGCGCGCGTCTGACCAACTAAACCGAATCTAAACCAAAACCACGTAGCGGCGTGACGGGCTTGCCTGTCGCGCCGCTTTCGTTATTGGCGTGGCCAAATTTCCTCCTCCCCAAGCGAAAGAACCGATCATGGAAGAAAAAGAGAGCAAGCAGACGCTTTACCTGGTGATGGGTGGCCGCGTGACCGATCCGCGCAGCGTTACCTTCTCGGATCCCGAGAGCATCCACGTCGCCGGTGTTTACTCCACCTATGAAGATGCAGAAAGCGCATGGCGCGGTAACGCGCAGCGCACGGTCGACGATGCCGAAATGAAGTACGTTATCGTCCACCTCCACAAGCTGCTCGATCCCGACGCCTGAGGACAAACACGATGGGTTATTCGATCCGCTCATTCGAGGACGGCGATGCGGAAGCGCTCGCCGAACTCGGCCGCGCTGCGATCGGAGCCATCGGACCGGACGCCTATAGCGAAGAACAGGTAGAGGCCTGGCTGGCGAATTTCGCCGGGCCCGAGGTCTACCAGGCGCAGGCAGATGCAGGTACGCAGATCTTCATCGCCACTGATGAGGACGATGAACCGGTTGCCTATGCGATGCTGGAGCAGACCGGCCATCTCGACCATCTCTATTGCCATCCCGACCACACGAAGGAAGGGCTGGCCACCAGCCTGCTCGAGACGGCAGCGTTATACGCCAAGTATCACGGGATCACCCACCTCTTCACCGAGGCGAGCCACATCGCAAAGCCCGCTTTCGAAAAAGCCGGCTATAACGCGATGAAAAAGCGGACCTTCGAGATCGATGGTGTGGAAATCACGAACTGGGCGATGGTGAAGACGATCGACCCGGCACGAGGCAGGCGCACCGCCTGAACAGAAAAACCCCGCACGAGGCGGGGTTTTTGCATATTCGGTCGCGCTGAGAAGATCAGATAAATTCGATCTTTTCGATCAGGTAGAACTTGTCGCCGCTGGGCACGGTGACTTCCACTTCATCTTCCAGCTGCTTGCCGATCAGGGCACGCGCAATCGGCGAGGTGTAGCTGATGCGGCCCTTATTGGCGTCTGCTTCGGTCTGACCGACGATCTGGTATTTGACCGGCTTGTCGTCTTCGTCGAGCAGCGTCACCGTCGCGCCGAAGATAACCTTGTCGCCCGACAGCGTGGTCGGATCGATGATCTGCGCGCGGCTGATCTTGTCTTCAAGGTCGCCAATCATCGCCTCTACCTGGCCCTGGCGTTCCTTGGCGGCATGGTATTCGGCGTTTTCCGAGAGGTCGCCGTGCGCGCGTGCTTCCTCGATCGCGTCGACGATACGGGGCCGTTCCGCGCGCAGAAGCTTGAGGTCTGCGGTCAGCTTCTCATAGCCCTCTGCCAGCATGGGCACTTTATCCATGGGGCTTCAATCCTTCCTGCTTTGCGAACCTTCCCCGGACAATTCGACCCCGGTCCGCGAATTTGCGGAACCTTGCGCGGTCGAATGTGAGGAAGGGGTACGCGTGTGTTCTTGTCAGCTATAATAGTCTTGCAAGGAACGCACTTCAAGCTGCTCGGTCGAAACCTCCGCAATCGCACGTGCCGCGGCCAGGCTCCCGGCCGCGGTCGTGTAGTAGGGAAGCTTCTTTTCGAGCGCCGCTTCACGGATGGACTTGCTGTCCAGGAGCGACTGCCAGCCCTCTGTGGAATTGAAGATCAGCGCCACTTCGCCGTCGATGATCGCATCGACGATATGCGGACGTCCTTCGGCGACCTTGTTGACCCGTTCCACGTCGAGCCCCTGCTCGGACAGGAACCGCTGGGTTCCGCCGGTCGCGATAACCTTGAAGCCCTGTTCGAGGATGGTCCTGACCGCCGGAAGGATGACTTCCTTGTCGCTGTCCTTGACCGAAACGAACACCGTCCCTTCGGTCGGCAGGCGCATACCGGCCCCGAGCTGCGACTTGTAGAAGGCTGCCGGGAAACTGCGGTCGATGCCCATCACCTCGCCGGTGGATTTCATCTCGGGCGAGAGCACGGGGTCCGCACCCGGGAAACGGGCGAAGGGGAAGACGGCTTCCTTCACGGCCATATGATCGGGCCGCAGGTTGAAGGGTTCGAAATTCGAAAGCGGCTCGCCTGCCATGACGCGTGCTGCCACCTTGGCGACCGGCTGGCCGATCGCCTTGGCGACGAAAGGCACGGTGCGGCTGGCGCGCGGGTTGACCTCGATCAGGTAGACCTCGCCATCCTTGACTGCGAACTGCACATTCATGAGGCCGCGTACGTCGAGCGCCTGGGCAAGCGCAGTGGCCTGGCGTTCCATTTCCTCCACGATTTCGTCGGGGAGGCTGTACGGCGGCAGCGTGCAGGCACTGTCGCCCGAGTGGACGCCCGCTTCCTCGATATGCTGCATGACGCCAGCAATGCGGACTTCGCTGCCATCCGAAATGACGTCGACATCGCATTCGATCGCATCGCGCAGGTACTGATCGACCAGAACGGGGCTGTCGCCCGACACGTTCACTGCGGTGTTGATGTAGTCATCGAGCTGCGGTTCGCTGTCGACGATCTCCATCGCGCGGCCGCCCAGCACATAGCTCGGGCGGAGGAGGACCGGATATCCGATGCGCGCAGCGGCTGCGGCGGCCTCGTCACGGCTCTTGGCAATACCGTTGAGCGGCTGTTTGAGGTTGAGCTTGTTGACCAGCTTGGCAAACCGCTCGCGGTCTTCGGCGAGGTCGATCGCGTCCGGCGAAGTGCCGAGGATCGGGATGCCTTCCCGCTCAAGCGCAGCCGCAAGCTTCAGAGGCGTCTGGCCACCGAACTGGACGATCGTGCCGACCACTTCGCCCCTGGACATTTCCGTGCGCATGATTTCGAGGACGTCCTCCTCGGTCAGCGGCTCGAAATAGAGGCGGTCCGATGTGTCGTAGTCGGTCGAAACCGTCTCCGGGTTGCAGTTGACCATGATGGTCTCGAACCCGGCTTCGGCCAGCGCGAAACAGGCGTGGACACAGCAGTAATCGAACTCGATGCCCTGCCCGATACGGTTCGGGCCGCCGCCGAGGATGACGATCTTCTTGCGGTCGCTGGGGTCGGCCTCGTCCTCGCTCTCACCGAAACTGGGCGCTTCGTAGGTCGAGTACATGTAGGGCGTGATCGCCTCGAATTCGGCGGCGCAGCTGTCGATGCGCTTGTAGACCGGGTAGACGCCCAGCTTGTGGCGCAGCTTGCGCACTTCCTGTTCGCTCGTCGCGCCCGCCATGGCGCGCAGCGCGTCGTGCAGCAGGCCCGAGCGGCGGGCCTGCGTTTCAGCCATGCCGCCAGCCACACCCACCGAACGCACCGCAAGCGTTGCAAGACGCTTGTCGGAGAAGCCCATTGCCTTCAGGCGGCGCATCTCCGTCGCATCGCGCGGCAGGCCGTTGTGGCCGAGCATGTTCTCTTCGTAGATGATCGCTTCGATCTGGCGCAGGAACCAGGGGTCGAAGCCAGTGATCTGCGCGATTTCCTCGACCGTGAATTCCTCGCGGAATGCCTGCGCGATCTTGAGGATACGATCAGGGGTGCGCTGGCTGAGCGAGGCGGTGATCTTTTCCTTGGACACGCCTTCGAGCTCGGGAACACGATTGAACCCGTCGAGGCCGGTTTCCAGACCGCGCAGCGCCTTCTGCATCGATTCCGCAAAGCAGCGACCGATCGCCATGACCTCGCCGACCGACTTCATCGCGGTCGACAGCTCGTTCTTCGAACCCTTGAACTTCTCGAATGCGAAGCGCGGGATCTTGGTCACGACATAGTCGATGGTCGGCTCGAAGCTGGCTGGGGTCGCGCCGGTGATCTCGTTCTGGATTTCGTCCAGCGTGTAGCCGACGGCGAGTTTCGCGGCGACGCGAGCAATCGGGAAGCCGGTGGCCTTGGATGCGAGCGCCGAGGACCGCGAAACGCGCGGGTTCATCTCGATCACGATAAGGCGGCCATCCTTGGGATTGACTGCGAACTGTACGTTCGAACCACCTGTTTCCACCCCGATTTCACGCAGCACCTCGATCGAGGCGGTGCGCATGATCTGGTATTCTTTATCGGTCAGCGTCAGCGCGGGAGCGACCGTGATGGAGTCGCCGGTATGCACGCCCATCGGATCGACGTTCTCGATCGAACAGATGATGATGCAATTGTCCTTGCGGTCGCGCACCACCTCCATCTCGTACTCTTTCCAGCCGAGGAGCGATTCCTCGATCAGGACCTCGGTGGTGGGCGATGCGTCGAGACCTTCGCGCACGATGCGTTCGAACTCGGCCTTGTTGTAGGCAATGCCGCCCCCGGTGCCGCCGAGCGTGAAGCTGGGGCGGATGATCGCGGGCAGGCCGGTGCGTTCGAGCACGGCATAGGCTTCCTCGACCGTGTTCGCGACGCCGCTGCGCGCGCTTTCCAGCCCGATCGCGTCCATCGCCTCGCGGAAACGCTGGCGGTTTTCGGCCTTGTCGATCGCATCGGCATCGGCGCCGATCATTTGCACGCCGTATTTCTCCAGCGTGCCGTCATTGAAGAGCGACAGCGCGCAGTTCAGCGCCGTCTGCCCGCCCATCGTGGGCAGGACCGCGTCGGGGCGTTCCTTTTCGATGATCTTGGCGACGATCTCGGGCGTGATTGGCTCGACATAGGTCGCATCGGCCATTTCCGGATCGGTCATGATCGTGGCAGGGTTCGAGTTCACCAGGATGACCCGGTATCCCTCTTCCTTCAGCGCTTTGATCGCCTGCGTGCCGGAATAGTCGAACTCGCAGGCCTGGCCGATGATGATCGGGCCGGCGCCGATTACGAGGATCGAGGAAATGTCTGTGCGTTTGGGCATGGGAGCTTTCGTCTATGATCCGCTGATCGCTGCGCGCTGGCTGTCGGTGGAGAAATACTTGCCGTCGAAACCGGCGGTGATGTCGGTCCGGACCTCTTCCGGGATGCGGCATTTGGAAGCCACTCTTCCGATGACGCTGTCGATCCGGTCGCGCACGGTCATGATCTGGCCGCTCTCGTCATCGATGGGGGTGAAGCTTTCCTCCGCCATCTCGTTCCCCTCGCCGTTCATGCACGGGAACACCGAGGCCCGCACGGTAGCACGCGGGCCATCCGAACCGGGTGCGAGCGAGTAGGCCAGCGTAAGCTGGTTTAGCTGGCGCTTCAGCTGGAAGGCGCCATCATCGTCGGTCCCTACGGCCCAGCCGGTATCGACCTGAGGGACTGCTGCAGGACCTGCCTCGCCATTTGCCGCATGCGACGCAGTATCGGAACTACCGCAAGCTGCGAGCGACAAAGCCAGTACCGCTGCTACGACAGCCGAGTGCGTGCGCTTGAAAGTAATCATCAAAGCATCCCCACGAATTTTTCGAAGAGGTAGAAACTGTCCTGCGGCCCGGGGCTCGCCTCGGGGTGATACTGGACCCCGAAGGCCTTCTTGCCCTTGATCGTGATCCCGCAATTGGTGCCGTCGAAGAGCGAGACGTGGGTCTGCTCGACCGTTTCCGGCAGCGTCTCGGCATCGATGGCGAAACCGTGGTTCATGCTGGTGATCTCGACGAGCCCCTCGCTCTCACCCCAGCCCTCGCCTACACGCTGGACAGGGTGATTGGCGCCGCGATGGCCCTGGAACATCTTGGCGGTCCTGGCGCCAGCCGCGAGGCCGAGCATCTGGTGACCAAGGCAGATACCGAACAGCGGGATATCGCGTTCAAGCAGGCCCTGGATGACCGGGACAGCGTATTCGCCGGTTGCAGCCGGATCGCCGGGGCCGTTCGACAGGAACACCCCGTCGGGTTGCAGCGCGAGGATGTCCTCGAGGCTGGTGCGCGCCGGAACGACCGTGACCTTCGCACCGGCCTTCACGAGGTTGCGGAAGATGTTGTCCTTTGCGCCATAGTCGATGGCAACAACGTGGGGCTTGGCATTGTCGGCCTCTGCATAGCCTGTGCCGAGCTGCCAGTAGCCTCCCTTCCAGTCCTCGCGGTCGTCGCGGGTGACGCCGGGAACCAGGTCGAGGCCTTCAAGCCCGCTCCATTCCGCGGCCTGCTTTTTCAGAGCCTTCAGGTCGAACTGTCCGCGCGGGTTGTGCGCGATCACGGCATTGGGTGCGCCTTGCGCCCTGATACGGCGGGTAAGCGCGCGGGTATCGACGCCTGAAAGGCCGATCTTGCCGTGCTTGGCGCACCATTCGACGAACTCGTCGCGGGCGCGGAAATTCGAATGGCGGGTCACGTCCTGCCGCACGATCAGGCCGACCGCGCCAAGGCCGCGGCTTTCGACGTCTTCCTCGTTCGCGCCGACATTGCCGATATGCGGGAAGGTGAAGGTGACGATCTGGCTGTCATAGGAGGGATCGGTCATCACCTCCTGGTAGCCGGTCATGGCGGTATTGAAGCACACCTCGCCCACCGCGCTGCCGGTGGCGCCGAAGCCTTTGCCCCAGATGCAGGTGCCATCTGCGAGGACGATGACTCCCGTCGCGTCTTTAGGTTGCGCGTGCGAGAATGCGGACAGGGCCATGGGCGCTCCGGGTCAGGGGGTTTCCAGCGATGTGTGCTAAGTCCCAGCCGCTAGGGTGCGCAGCGATTCCCGTCAACCCGCGATTGAGTGGAACTCTTGGCTTTCCGCGCCCTTCCATTACATGAGACGCGAACCATCCACAGTTTAACGAAAAAGAGAACCGATGCTCCGCGATAAGATCCAGTCCGAAACCGTCACTGCCATGAAAGCGAAGGACAAGGAGCGCACGGCCGCGCTTCGCCTGATCGGCGCCAAGATCAAGGATCGCGACATCGAACTGCGCACCGCCGACAAGAAGCCCGGGGATGACGAGCTCGTCACCGATGTGCTGATGAAGATGGCCAAGCAGCGCAAGGAATCGATCGCCATGTACGAAGATGGCGGACGCCAGGAACTCGCCGACAAGGAAAAGGCAGAACTCGTCGTCATCGAGGAATTCCTCCCCCAGCAGATGAGCGAGGAAGAAACCCGCGCAGCCATCGCCCAGATCAAGGCCGATACGGGCGCGGAAAGCATGAAGGACATGGGCAAGGTCATGGGCGAGCTGAAAGCGCGCCACGGCGCCACCCTCGACATGACCAAGGCAAGCGGCCTGGTGAAGGAAGCTCTATCGTGAGGAAGTTGCTGCTGATCGCCCCGCTCGCGCTTGCTGCATGTTCGCAAGGTGAACCGGAACCCACCCCCACGCCGACACCCTCGGTGGCCCAGCCGCGCACGCTGGCGGCTGCCGATCTCGACATGGAAACGCTGGGCGCCAGGATCGTCGGCCCCCAGGGCCCCGAGGTCGAGACCATACTCAGCGCCGGCAACCGCGAAATCGGCAAGATGGTCAGCTTTGTCGCCTGCCCCGCCGACGTGACCGAATGCGAGCCGGGAGAAATGCCGGAAGGCACTGTCTACACCTATGTCCACCAGGTGACCCTGTCGGACGATTGGACGCAGGCCGAGCAGCCCGCGCAAGGCCCCGAGGTCGTCGAAAGTCCGCCGACCCTCTTCCGCATGACGCAACAGGCACATGGTTTCACCCGCGCTGTCGGTTATTCGACCGAGCAGGCGGTGGAAGCTCTGGGCGGAGAAGATGCGATTTCGATCACCAGCGATGACGGGCGGATCATCTGGCGCGTCGTCGAAGGCGACGGCTGGAAACCGGGCACGACGATCAGCTTTTGGTGGCAGTCCACGCTTCCCCCGGCAGGTCCTGCGGACGCCTACCTGCTGGAAATCGACGGCAATCAGGCCATCGCGTTGGGTCCCTTTCCCGCAGAGGAAAATCCGGTAGCTGAGACGCCCGCAAGCTAGCGGTTTGGCGCGGCTCGCGGTAGGGACGCGGCATGGCCCTCTCACCCCAATGGCTGGACGAATTGCGCATGCGGACCACGCTGTCCGCAGTGATCGGCCGCACTGTGCGCCTCACCAAGGCGGGGCGTGAGTTCAAGGCCTGCTGCCCCTTCCACAACGAGAAGACACCAAGCTTCTACGTCAATGACGAGAAGGGGTTCTACCATTGCTTCGGTTGCGAGGCGCATGGCGATGCAATTCGCTGGCTGACCGACCAGCGCGGCATGCCTTTCATGGATGCGGTGAAGGAACTCGCGGCGGAAGCCGGGATGGAGGTCCCTGCCCCCGATCCGCGCGCTGCCGAACGTGCGGAAAAGCGCGCGAGCCTGCACGATGTGACGGCAGCCGCCCAGCAATGGTATGTCGACGAACTGGGCTCTGCCGAGGGTGCGGACGCGCGGGCTTACCTGAAGCGGCGCGGATTTTCGGCCGGGATCGTCAAGGAATTCGGTTTCGGTTTTGCCCCGTCCGATCGCCAGGCGCTCAAGCGGGCCCTGTCGAATTTCGACGAAGCCATGCTCATCGAGGCCGGGATGCGGATCGATGTCGAGGACAAGGATCCCTACGACAGGTTCCGCGGCCGCCTCATGCTGCCGATCCAGGACACCCGCGGGAGGGTCATCGCTTTCGGTGGCCGTATCCTCGACGATGACGCCTACGGGCCGAAATACCTCAACAGCCCCGATACGCCGCTCTTCGACAAGGGTCGCACGCTCTACAATTTGCACCGCGCAGCACCCGCCGCGCGCCAGAGCGGGCGGATCATCGTGGTCGAAGGCTATATGGACGCCATCGCGCTCGCGAATGCGGGTATCGCGGAAGCCGTTGCCCCGCTTGGGACCGCCCTCACCGAAAACCAGATCGAGCTGCTGTGGCGGCAGGTCGAGCGCCCCATCCTGTGCTTCGACGGCGACAATGCCGGCCAACGTGCAGCCATGCGCGCGATTGGCCGTGTACTGCCGATGCTGCGCCCCGGGCACTCGCTGTCGATCGTGCGCATGCCGGCCGGAATGGATCCCGATGACTTCATCCGCGACAAGGGCGTCGGGGCGATGGAGGAACTGCTTGGCTCTCCCGCAAGCCTGCTCGACACGCTCTGGGCTTTCGAGCGCGACGCCCTGCCGCTCAATTCGCCCGAAGAGAAGGCGGGCCTCAAGGAGCGCTTGCTGGCCCATGTCGATACGATCCAGCACCCCGACATTCGGGCGCTCTACAAGAAGGAACTGCTCGAGCGGTTCTCTGCCTACGCATTCCCGCCTCGCGAATTCAAACCGCGCGGCGAATGGAAGAAGGGAGGCTTCAATGCCGCGCCCCCTCGCCTGTCGCCCGAGACCGCTGCCCGGTTGAAGCACGCCATGTCTGGCGGTTCGCGCGATGCCTTGGCGGTGGCTGTCATCCACGGATTGCTGCGCTTTCCGGGCGAGATCGTCCGCCACGAGGAAGCCCTGTCGCGCTTTGCCGCGCGTGACCCGAAAGTCGGCCCTGCAATAGATTCGTTGATTGCCGCTGCGGAAACGCTTGATTCGCGCGCCGAATCGCCCATATCCCTCCCAGAAGGCCTACCCGCCCCACCGGCAAACACCTATTTCGCCTTTCTCGATAAAGGCACAGACCCGGTTGATGCGCGCGAGGATCTGGCTGAAGCCGTGTCGTTGCTGGTCGAAAGGCCGGCGCTCGAAGCCGCGCTTTCAGAAGCGACCGCGCGTTTCGAAACCGACCCCGAAGGAGCTTTTGCCGATCAACAGCGTTTGTTGAAGCGGAAGCTGGAATTCGAGGCGCGACTCGGCCAGATGGCAAGCCGAAAGGCCGCTTCGCCGGCCGCTAGAGAATCAGATACCGCGCGGAGCGAAGTCTCCGACAGCGCAGAAAATATGGACTGACCCCAGTTTATGGCCACCAAATCCAAGTCGGGCGACAAAGACGACGCCCCCCTGATCGATCTCAACGAAGCTTCGATTAAGAAGCTGATCACCAAGGCGAAGAAAAAGGGCTACGTCACCTATGACGAGCTCAACGACGCTTTGCCGCAAGGCGAGATGAGCAGCGACCAGATCGAGGATATCCAGTCGGCGCTGTCCGAAATGGGCGTCCAGATCGTCGAGAACGACGAGGAAGCCGAGGCAGAGGACGAGGTCGAGGAAATCGCGCCCGCTCCTTCCGCCAAGGAAAAGGACGCGGCCAAGAAGCCTGCTGCCAAGAAGGCCGCCACGGGCGAGCGTACCGACGATCCGGTCCGCATGTACCTGCGCGAAATGGGCGCGGTGGAACTGCTCAGCCGCGAAGGCGAAATCGCCATCGCCAAGCGTATCGAGGCCGGCCGCGACATGATGATCATGGGCCTGTGCCAGAGCCCGATCACCTTCCACGCGATCATCCAGTGGTCCGAAGCGCTCAACAACGAAGAGATGCAGCTGCGCGAGATCCTCGATCTCGATGCCATGCTCTCGAAAGAGCCGCCGGCGGACAAGATGGCCGACGATGCCGAAGACGACGATGACGACGGCGAAATCTCGGAAGAAACCGCCGGCCCGACCATCCGCGACGATGACGACGAGGACGACGACGAGGAGTCAGACGGCGAAGACGGCGAAGAAGGTTCTTCCAAGGACGACGAGGAAGAAGAAGACAACACGATGTCGCTGGCGCAGATGGAAGCTGCGCTCAAGCCCGACGCTATCGAGCGCTTCGCCCGCATCAAGGACCTGTTCGGCAAGTTCGAGAAGCTCCAGAAGGAACGCGTCGAGACCCTCGGCCGCGGCGAAGCCTTCCCGGCAGCCAAGGAAAAGAAGTACGAAGCCCTTTCCGACCAGCTCACCGCCGAGGTTGAAAGCGTCCAGTTCCATGCGACCAAGATCGAATTCCTGGTCGACAACCTCTACGCCTTCAATCGCCGCCTGACCGCGCTCGGCGGCCAGATGCTGCGCCTTGCGGAGCGTCACAAGGTCAAGCGCGTCGACTTCCTCGATGCCTATATCGGCAACGAGCTCGACGATGCGTGGATGGATGACCGCGTCAAGAAGGACAAGAAATGGGCCGCCTTCGCCGAGAAGGAAGCCGACGCAATCGACCGTATCCGCACGGAAATCAGCGACATCGCCAGCGCCACCGGCATGGCGCTCGAAGAATTTCGCCGCATCGTGAACATGGTCCAGAAGGGCGAGCGTGAAGCGCGTATCGCCAAGAAGGAAATGGTCGAGGCGAACCTGCGCCTCGTGATCTCCATCGCGAAGAAGTACACCAACCGCGGCCTGCAGTTCCTCGACCTCATCCAGGAAGGCAACATCGGCCTGATGAAGGCGGTCGACAAGTTCGAATACCGCCGTGGCTACAAGTTCAGCACCTACGCGACCTGGTGGATCCGCCAGGCGATCACCCGCTCGATCGCCGACCAGGCGCGCACGATCCGCATCCCGGTCCACATGATCGAGACGATCAACAAGCTGGTCCGCTGCAGCCGTCAGTTCCTGCACGACCAGGGCCGCGAACCGACGCCCGAAGAGATGGCGGAGAAGCTCTCCATGCCGCTCGAGAAGGTGCGCAAGGTGATGAAGATCGCCAAGGAACCGATCAGTCTCGAAACGCCGATCGGCGACGAGGAAGATTCGCATCTCGGTGATTTCATCGAGGACAAGAACGCGATCATCCCGGTCGACGCTGCGATCCAGGCGAACCTCAAGGAAACGGTCACCCGCGTCCTTGCCTCGCTCACGCCGCGCGAAGAACGCGTGCTGCGCATGCGCTTCGGCATCGGCATGAACACCGACCACACGCTGGAGGAAGTCGGCCAGCAGTTCTCGGTGACGCGCGAACGTATCCGCCAGATCGAGGCCAAGGCGCTGCGCAAGCTCAAGCACCCGAGCCGCAGCCGCAAAATGCGCTCGTTCCTGGATCAGTAACGATGAATTGGAGCCGGTTGGGACACTTCCTGACCGGCCTCTTTTTCGGGACTCAGATCGCCGGGTCCACCAGCTTACCGGTCACGACCTGGTAACTTTGCACTCCGCCAATGGGCGGCATGGCGATTTTCATTTCGAAGCTATCGTTGCGGTACCACCCCGAAACGGCCTGCGAGTGTTCGGGGAACGGTGCCACTGCCCCCTGATCGAGATGGCCCGAAATTTCGCCATCTTCGAAAGTGACGTTCGCAGCCTTGGCGCCGTGATAGAATTCGGAAAAGAAGACCGCTTTCGGAGAGGCCGATGCGAGGTCCTGCGGGATCGTGACGGTATCGGTCATCTCCCCTGCCCGGACACCCGGAGTATCTCCTTCGAGCCACGCTTGAAGTTCCCAATCGCCCGGCTGGAAGGAATGCGGATCACTACCGCAGGCAGAAAGCATGGTAATCGCTCCTAGAAGGGCGGCGGCGGACTGGAACCGTTTCACCTTCACATCTCCGATAACAATGGGAGTTCTCAGCCCTTTTTTAGGTATTTGGCCGCATCCTCGACCGGCATGGGCTTTGCGTAGAAGAAGCCCTGCCCGTACTCGACGCCAAGCCTGCGAAGGACCTCGGCCTCTTCCTCGTACTCGATGCCCTCGGCGATCAGCTTCGAACCGATTGCCTCGGCGAATTTCACCATCGCACCGACCAGAGCGCAGCGCGCTACGTCCTTGTGGATGTCGCGGGTCAGCGTCATGTCGAGCTTGAGCAGGTCCGGCGCTAGGTCGACGAGGTGGCGCATTCCGGCATAACCCGAGCCGACGTCGTCGATGGCGATCCGCGCGCGTTTGCGGATAGGCTCGAGAGCGGCCTTCAGAGCGGGGAAATCCTCGACCTGGTTATGCTCGGTGAGTTCGATGACGAGGTTGGTTTCGCCTGCCTTGTCGAGGATCGCCCCCAAGGCGCCCGACATGACCGCTTCGGGCGACACATTGACCGACAGGTAACAGTCATTCGGCACCTTCCGCATGCTCTCGAGCGCGCATTCGACGGCCAGCAATTCCAGCTCCACTCCGCGACCTATCTCGGCCGCCTCGTCGAACCATTTGTCGGGACCGCGCATCATCGCATCGGGAAAGCGCGCGAGGCATTCGGCACCAACCGGCTTACCCGTCTTGATGGCATGGATCGGCTGCTGGACGATCTGCATGCCCTTCTCTTCCACCAGCTTGTTGATGCGGGCATCGATCCGGGAATGGCGATAATCGCTGTCCAGTGTCGACTCAATCTGCTCGACGGCCAGGGCGGCAAAAGCCTTGAGAACGCCGAGATCGCGTTCGGTCATCGTGCGGTCCGGCGAACGGCTGAGACAGCAGAAGCTGCCGTAAAGCGTGCCGTCCGACAGGCGAAGCGGCGTGTTGAGATGGCAGCCGACCGGCAGGAAATGCGTGATCGCGATATCCTGCGTGAACGGAAAATCGGACGGATCCTGGATCAGTTCGGGCAGGCGTCCTTCGGCGATGTGCCAGCAATAGCTGTTCTCTCTCGGATCGCGGAACCCGGGCCCCATCGGCAACTCGAAATCCGCATCGATATGCGTAAGTTCCTTCTGGCCATTCTCGATATAGCGCGAAGCGAAGGCGATCTCGGTGCCCAGATGGACGCGTACCGCATTCAGGATGCGGTCGATCGCACCTCCACGCATGGGTTGACGGGCGACTCCCGGGGCAATCGCGGGGGCAAGCGATGGTTGCACAGACATATCCATACCCCCGCGTTAACCTCGAAATCTTTAAGAATTGGACACCATGCACACGATTGGCCGGAATTCGTGTGCACGAGCGGGCAAACGGGGTGGAGAGAATCGCCCCAACGCCCTATGTGCGCGGCATGCGTATCGCCCTTGCTTCCGACCATGCCGCCATCGAGCTCAAAGCAGCTCTGCGCGACTGGCTTATCGAACAGGGTCACGAGGTCGCCGACCTCGGGCCGGAGACCACCGACAGCGTCGATTATCCCGACTTCGGCTACAAGCTGGCCGGCGTCGTCGCCGATGGCACGGCTGAACGCGGCATTGCGCTGTGTGGCAGCGGCATCGGAATCTCGATCAGCATGAACCGCAATCCCGCCGTACGCTGCGCGCTGGTTTCGGAACCGCTTTCGGCCAGCCTCGCCCGCGAACACAATGACGCGAACTGCATCGCTATGGGCGCGCGCCTGACCGGCATCGACATGGCCAAGGCCTGCGTCACCGCCTTCCTCGAAACCGAATTCGCCGGCGGTCGCCACCAGCGCCGCGTCAATAAACTGTCGAACCCTTCACTCGCGCACGAATACACCAAGGACATCTGATTCCATGGCTACCCAGGCAAAAGACACCGCTCGCACACCGATGGACCGTTTCTGGCACGACAGCCTCGCCGAAGCCGATCCCGAGATCTACGAAGCGGTCCGCAAGGAACTGGGCCGCCAGCAGGACAAGATCGAGCTGATCGCGAGCGAGAACATCGCCTCGACCGCGGTGCTCGAAGCGACCGGCAGCGTGTTCACGAACAAGTATGCGGAAGGCTATCCGGGCAAGCGCTATTACGGCGGCTGCGACTATGCCGACGTGGTCGAAACGCTCGCGATCGAGCGGGCCAAGAAACTGTTCGGCTGCAATTTCGCCAACGTCCAGCCCAATTCCGGCAGCCAGATGAACCAGGCGGTCTTCCTCGCGCTCCTGCAGCCGGGCGACACCTTCATGGGTCTCGACCTCAATTCGGGCGGTCACCTCACCCACGGTTCGCCCGTCAACATGAGCGGCAAATGGTTCAACCCTGTCAGCTACGGCGTGCGCAAGGACGACGAACTGATCGACATGGACGAAGTTCGTGCCACCGCGCTCGAACACAAGCCCAAGCTGATCATCGCCGGCGGCACGGCCTATTCGCGCGTCTGGGACTGGGAAGCCTTCCGCCAGATTGCCGATGAAGTCGGCGCGTATCTCATGGTCGACATGAGCCACATCTCCGGCCTCGTCGCGGGCGGTGCGCACCCCTCGCCCTTCCCGCACGCCCATGTCGTTACCTCGACCACTCACAAGAGCCTGCGCGGCCCGCGTTCGGGCATCATCCTGTGGAACGAGGAAGAATTCACCAAGCCGATCAACACGGCGGTCTTCCCCGGCATGCAGGGCGGCCCGCTGATGCATGTGATCGCCGCCAAGGCAGTTGCCTTCCGCGAAGCGCTGCGGCCCGATTTCAAGGACTATGCCGCCAAGGTCGTCGCCAATGCGCGCGCGCTGGCCCGCGGTATCGAGGCGAACGGCCTGCGCGTGGTATCGGGCGGGACAGACAACCACTCGATGCTCGTCGACCTCACGCCGAAGGATGTCACCGGCAAGGCCGCCGAAGCCGGTCTCGACCGTGCATGGCTGACCTGCAACAAGAACGGCATTCCCTACGACACCCGCAGCCCCTTCGTGACCAGCGGCATCCGCCTCGGTTCGCCTGCGGGCACGACGCGCGGCTTCGGCGAGGCCGAGTTCGAAACCATCGGCAAGCTGATCTGCGAAGTGGTCGATGGCATGTCGCGCAACGGCCCCGAGGGCGATGGACAGGTCGAACAAAGCGTGCGTGACCGCGTGGCCGAACTGTGCAAGGCTTTCCCGGTCTATCCCGGACGCTGAGGAGAGCAATCATGGGCAATATTCCAGACGACCGCGAACCGACGGGCTATCGTCGGTCCGACGACGAGCGGCCAGGCGGTCGCAACGACGACTTCGGCCGCAATCGCGATGATGAACCGTCGAAGCCTGCATATGGCGATCACGATCTCGTCCCGGACGCGACTGCCGAGATCAAGGCGATGGCAAAGGAAGGGCTCGATCATCCCTCGACCAAGCCCGTGCTCACCGGTGCAGCCGTCGGCGCTATCGCAGGCGGTGTCCTGCCCATCGTGACCTGGCCCATCGGCCTTATCGCCGGTGCTGGCTTCATGCTCTACAAACGCCTGCGCCCCTGATTTACGGATAACCGATGCGTTGCCCATTCTGTGCCCATGACGACAGTCAGGTAAAAGACTCTCGTCCGACCGAGGATTCCACCTCGATCCGCCGTCGCCGCCAATGTTCCAAATGCGGTGCGCGCTTCACCACCTTCGAACGTGTACAGCTGCGCGAAGTCACTGTCGTCAAATCGGGCACCGACGGCAAGGAAGCGCGACGCGAAGCGTTCGATCGCTCGAAGCTCGAACAGTCGATCTCGCTCGCCTGCCGCAAGCGCGACGTGGCACAGGAACAGATCGACCAGCTCGTCAGCGGCATCCAGCGCCAGGTCGAAACTGCCGGAGAGGCCGAAATCCCCTCCAAGCGCATCGGCGAGCTGGTGATGGACGGCCTGCGCCAGCTCGACAGCGTCGCCTATATCCGTTTCGCCAGCGTCTATCGCGACTTCAGCGAAGCCCGCGACTTCGAGGAATTTGCGAGCACGGTGCAGGAAGCCGCCAATGAGCAAGGCTGACAGCCGCAAACCAATCGTCGTGCTGGTACGCCCGCAACTGGGCGAGAACATCGGCAAGGCCGCGCGGGCCATGCTCAATTTCGGCCTTACCGAACTGCGCATGGTGAGCCCACGCGATGGCTGGCCCAATCCCGATGCCGGGCCTGCCGCAGCCGGTGCCGACATCGTGCTCGAGCAGGCACAGGTTTTCGAATCCACGGCGGAGGCAGTCGCCGATTGCGCGCATGTGTATGCGACCACGGTGCGCAAGCGCGGTGTGACAAAGCCGGTCTACACACCTGAAGAAGCGAGCCGCGAAATGGCGGGCGCCGAGGGTCGCAGCGCCATCCTGTTCGGTCCCGAGCGCTCTGGTCTGGAAACCGAGGATGTTGCGCTTGCCCGCGCGATCCTGACCGTGCCGATCAATCCCGAGTTCGGTTCGCTCAATCTCGCGCAGGCGGTGATCCTGTGTGCCTATGAATGGTCAAAGCACGAGGATCTGGTCCAGCCCACGCAGGAAGACCTCCTGCCCCCCGCCCCGCAGGATGAGCTGGAAGGCCTGATCGCGCATCTGGAAGGGATGCTCGAACCCAAGGGATATTTCCTTCCCGAACCGCGCGCCGATGCCACACGCCGCACGCTGCGCGGCGTTTTGACCAAGCCCGGCTGGAATCACCTCGAGGTGCGCACTTTGCGCGGGGTGCTTTCCTCGCTTCAGCGTGGCCCCAAACGCAGTTAGTCGATTAATCATCGCGCATTCATGGCACGCTCGCTAGCAGGCGGGCGAACGATTTTCCCCAGACAAAACGAGGATTTACGATGCGTTTCGCTTTGCCCGCAATTGCTCTTGCCGCCCTTTCCATGCCCGCAGTCGCCAGCGAGCCCGAAGAAAAGAAGGACGAGAAAAAGACCGAAGCGCAGCAGCCTGCCGAAGTGAAAGACAAGAAGATCTGCCGCTACATCCGCATGGACATGAGCAGCCGCCGCAAGGAAAAGGTCTGCCTGACCAAGGAAGGCTGGACCGACTTCAACCAGGGCAACTGATCGCCCTTATGCCTGGTCAGCTGCGGATACGGTCCCACTCGACCAGTTCGTAAGCGATCGAGGTTTCGACCAGAAGGTCCCAGATTTGCGCGATTTTCCCATGCGGAAGGTCGCGCTTTTCTGCATCTGCGACCGCATTCTCGATCACTTCGGCCTTGCGCGCCTCATCGCGAACCACATTGCGGTCCTGCTTGATCCGGGCTGCGGCACGCATGTAGCCGAAGCGGCGGTCGAGCAGCTCCATCAGCTCGCGATCGGTAGTGTCGACGCCTATGCGCACTTCGCGCATGTCGGTGCAGTCTTCGGGCATCTTGAAATCGTCACTCATGGCGAGGCCGAATGGCGGTTTGAATCTGGCTTGTCGAGGACAAACGAAACCCACTCTCGACTTCACGCCCGCACCTCGGCATGGGGTGCCCATGGCGAGTACTCCTAACACCTATAAGAACCAGCCCGACGAACGTGGACATTTCGGCGACTATGGCGGCCGCTATGTAGCGGAAACGCTGATGCCGCTGGTCCTCGATCTCGAGCGCGAATACCGCGCGGCGCAGGCCGATCCCGCATTCCAGGCTGAGTTCGACGATTTGCTCGAACATTACGTGGGTCGCCCGTCCCCGCTCTATTTTGCAGAGCGGCTGACCGAGGCGCTCGGCGGCGCGCAGGTCTGGTTCAAGCGCGACGAACTCAACCACACGGGCGCGCACAAGATCAACAATTGCATCGGGCAGATCCTGCTCGCCATCCGCATGGGCAAGACGCGCATCATCGCGGAAACCGGCGCGGGCCAGCACGGTGTTGCCACCGCCACCGTCTGCGCGCGCTTCGGCCTGCCCTGCGTCATCTACATGGGCGCAGAGGACGTGCGGCGGCAGTCGCCCAATGTCTTCCGCATGAAGCTGCTGGGCGCGGAAGTCGTACCCGTTACCAGCGGGCGTGGAACGCTGAAGGACGCGATGAACGAAGGGCTGCGCGACTGGGTCGCGAATGTCCACGACACCTTCTACATCATCGGCACCGCCGCCGGCCCCCATCCCTACCCCGAGCTGGTCCGCGACTTCCAGAGCGTCATCGGCAAGGAAGCACGCGTGCAGATGCAGGACCGCATCGGCCGCCTGCCCGACCTGCTGGTGGCCGCCATCGGCGGCGGCTCGAACGCGCTCGGCCTGTTCCACCCCTTCCTCGACGATCCGGACGTGAAAATGCTCGGTGTCGAGGCGGCAGGACACGGCCTCGATGGAGACGAACATGCGGCCAGCCTGCTCGGCGGTTTCCCCGGTGTGCTCCACGGCAACAAGACCTATCTGCTGCAGGACGAGGACGGCCAGATCACCGAGGGCCACTCGATAAGCGCTGGCCTCGACTACCCCGGTATCGGCCCCGAACACGCCTGGCTGAAAGACACGGGCCGCGTCGAATATACCGCCATCACCGACGAAGAGGCGCTGGAGGCCTTTCAGCTCCTCTGCCGCACCGAGGGTATCATTCCCGCGCTCGAACCCAGCCACGCCATCGCGGCGGTGGCCAAGCGCGCGAAGGAAATGCCCAAGGACAGCGTGATCCTCGCCAACCTGTGCGGACGCGGCGACAAGGACATCTTCACCGTGGCCGAGCGGTTGGGAGTGGAGATGTGAAGCTTGATTGGCGACAGCCAGCAATCGCTGCCGGTCTATGCGGCCTGATTGCCGTTGGCGCCTATTTTCTGGATGAGCAGTGCGCTGATGTGTTCCGCGATGCTGGAATCGGAATCGCTGACCCACCGATCTACAATTGCCCCGCCGACATTCCTCGTGAAATCCTGCAGTTGATATCTTTCTCGTTTCCCATTCTCGCACTAATTTTTCTCGCCGTAGCTTTCCGGAATAGCATTACCCAATGACCCGCCTCTCCAACGCCTTCTCCAAGCCCCACCCCGCGCTTGTCTGCTTCGTTACGGCAGGCGATGGCGACACTGCGGCCAATCTCGACGCGCTGGTCGAGGGCGGCGCGGATGTGATCGAGCTGGGGATGCCCTTCACCGATCCCATGGCCGATGGCCCTGCGATCCAGAACGCCAACCTGCGTTCGCTCGGTGCGGGGACGACGACGGCCGATGTCCTGCGCATCGCGCGCAAGTTCCGTGAGCGGCATCCCGATGTGCCGCTGGTGCTAATGGGCTATGCCAACCCGATGATTCGGCGCGGGCCGGACTGGTTCGCCTCTGCTGCGAAGGAAGCGGGTGCTGACGGCGTAATCTGTGTCGATATTCCGCCTGAGGAAGACGATGCGCTCGGACCCCAGCTTCGCGAGGCCGGGATCGCTCCTATCCGCCTTGCCACGCCCACCACCGATGCAAAGCGCCTGCCCAAGGTGCTCGAAGGATCGGACGGGTTTCTTTACTATGTCTCGGTCGCTGGGATCACGGGCAAGCAGCAGGCCGCGCAGACTTCCATCGAGGAAGCGGTTGCGCGCTTCAAGGCGGCCACCGACCTGCCCATCGCGGTCGGTTTCGGCGTCCGCACGCCCGAGCAGGCGGGTGCGATTGCCAAGGTTGCCGATGGCGTGGTCGTCGGCTCTGCGCTTGTCGAACTCGTCGGCGAGCATGGCGAAAACGCTCCGGAAAAGCTGCGCGAATTGACGGCAAGCCTTGCCAAGGCAGTGCATTCGGCGGCAAAGGCGGGCGCATGAACTGGTTTACACGCGTAAGAAACAACATCAGCTGGCTGCCCAAGCGCACCACCGACAAGGATCTGTGGGTCAAATGCCCCGGCTGCCAGCAAATGGTCTTCGGGCAGGAATATGCCGACAATGGCGACGTCTGCCCGCGCTGCGACCATCATGGCCGCATCGGAGCCGATCGCCGTCTTGCACTGCTGCTCGACGAAGGCTTCGCCACGCTTCCCGTGCCGGAGGTAAAGGAAGACCCGCTCAAGTTCCGCGATTCGAAGAAATACACCGACCGCCTCAAGCAGGCGCGTGCCAAGAGCCCGCACAAGGACGCCTTCCTCGTCGGTGAAGGCACCATCGAGGGCAAGCCCGCGGTCGTTGGCGTGCAGGACTTCACCTTCATGGGCGGCAGCATGGGCATGGCCGTCGGCACCGCCTTCTGCCAGGGCGCCGAGCGCGCGCTGACCTTGCGCGCACCCTATATCGTCGTCACCGCCGCTGGCGGCGCACGTATGCAGGAAGGCATCTTAAGCCTGATGCAGATGCCGAAGGCGACCGTGATGACGCGCCGCCTGAAAGAGGCCGGCCTGCCCTATATCGTCGTGCTGACCGACCCGACCACGGGCGGCGTTACCGCAAGCTACGCCATGCTGGGCGATGTCCACATTGCAGAGCCCGGCGCGCTCATCGGCTTTGCCGGACAGCGCGTGATCCAGGATACCATCCGCGAACAGCTGCCCGACGGCTTCCAGCGCGCCGAGTACCTGCACAAGCACGGCATGGTCGACATGGTGGTCCACCGCCACGACCTGCGCGACACGGTGGCGACGATCATCGACTATCTCGCGCCTGCGGAAGCGGCCTGAACCCTCCCATGCGGGACTTCGCCCGCTCCGAAAACGCCGCAGTGCAGGCCCAGCTCGACCGGCTGGCGCAGTTGAATGTGCCCGACGGGCGTCTAGGTCTCGACACCATCCGCGCGCTGCTGGACCGGCTGGGTAACCCGCACCGCAAGCTGCCGCCCGTGTTTCATGTTGCCGGGACCAACGGCAAGGGCTCCACCTGCGCCTTCCTGCGCGCAATGCTGGAGGCGGAGGGCTACAAGGTCCACATGACCACCAGCCCGCATCTGGTGCGCTACAACGAGCGTATCCGCGTGGCAGGCGAGTTGATCTCCGACGAAAGACTGGCCGAACTGCTGGCCGAGGTTTTGGATGTTGGTGAAGACCTCAACCCCAGCTTTTTCGAAGTTACCATCGCCGCCGCCTTCACCGAGTTCGCGCGCGTGCCTGCCGATGCTTGCGTCGTGGAAGTCGGTCTGGGCGGACGCTTCGATGCGACCAATGTGCTGGAGCCGGATGTGCTCGCCGCTTGCGGGATTGCCGCGCTGGGGATCGACCACGAGCGATTCCTGCTGGCTCCAGAAGACGGAGTGCCACAGGAGCCGATTGCGCGGATTGCGTTTGAAAAGGCGGGTATCGCGAAGCGAGGTGTGCCCTTGGTGACAATGGGCAATGAATACCCCCCCGAAGCACGCGATGTGATCCGCAGGGTTGCGGCTTCGATTGGCGCACCGCTCCTTGAAAGGACGGACAATGCGATTGACGACCTGATGACATTCAATATCGATGGCGAAGGCTTCACCTCCGATCAGGGTGACCAGGTCAGAAATCTGGCCCAGCTAGGCCCGCACCAACGCAGGAATGCGTGGCTCGCCAAGGAAATGCTGCGCTCGCAGGATATCCTCCCCGTCGCCGAAAAATCATTCATTCGCGGGCTTCGTGTGGCTCACTGGCCGGCTCGGCTACAACTGCTTCGTCCCGGCCCTCTAACTGCACTCGTTGGCGAAGATCGCCTCTGGCTCGACGGGGGGCACAATTTGAGCGCCGGGAAGGCGATTGCCAAATATTTCAACGAGCCACTCCATCTCGTGTTGGGGATGCTGGAAGCAAAAGATCCGCAGGCCCTCATCGGACCACTCGGCGATTACGTGCAGACACTAACTGTCGTGCCGGTGCCGCACCACGATGACCACCCTACCGAGGCATTTGGCCCCGATGCCCGTGCTGCAGGCAATGTCGAGGAAGCGTTGCTTATGCTGCCCGATGACGGATTACCCATCCTCATCGCAGGCTCGCTCTACCTCGCAGGCGAAGTCCTGCGACTCAACGACGAGCTCCCCGACTGATCACTCAGCCGGGACGCGCTCCCCAGCCTCGGGTGCGACGATGCCCGCAGCCGCCTTACCGCGGCTCTCGCGGTACCATTCGAAGCACACCAGCACTGCGGCAGCGAGCCCGATCCACGTCGTCAGGATGAAGACGTCGTAATAGCCCTGGTTCTCGATCATCTCGCCCAGCGCGCCGCGTCCCAACGTGCCGACCAGCAGCGTCAGCGAGGACAGCAGCGCATATTGAACCGCGCTGAACTTCTTCGACACGATCGAGGACAGCCAAGCAATATAGGCTGCACCGGCGATGCCGATGGCGAGGTTTTCGAAGGCGATGGTGATGGTCAGCTTGGCCAGCTCGGGATCGCCGATCTCCGGGATTTGCGTGATGAGGTAAGTAAATCCGACGGTATCGCTGAATGCCTGCATGTTCGCTCCGCCTAGCGCCATGTCGGCGTAGAGAAGGTTGGTCAGCGCAGCCAGGATACCGCCGATCAGCAGCGTCGCCATGCGGCCGATCGTCGTCAGCATCAGGCCGCCCAATGCCAGCCCTGCGATAATCGCGCCCACTCCGAAGAACTTCGAGGCAAATGCCACGTCGTCATTCGTGTACTCGAGCTCGCCAAGGTAAAACGGATAGGCGAACGTTCCCCAGATCGCGTCGCAGATGCGGTAGGTGAGGACCACTGCCAGGATCAGCACCAGCGACCAGCCCAGGCGGCCGACGAATTCGACCAGCGGGAGGACTAGTGCCCGATATAGGTGGTCCAGCGCATAGGCGCCGCCGGTTGCCGGTGCCTCGTCAGCTGCAAGCAAGTGCTTGCCCTGCTTCTTCTGAGAAGCGAGCCAGCCGGCAATCAGGGCGGGAAGGATGATCGTGGCGACGATGATCCACGGGCCGATGTTCAGCGTGAAATCGGTCGGGTTGGGACGATCTTCGGGCGCGTTAGTCATCGACATGATCATGAAGGTCAGCACGATGCCGATCGCGACTGCCCACAGCACGGCGACAAGCGCCAGCGCACGATTGCGGATCGACGGGACAAGTTCCCCCGCCTTGCGCAGCGCACGGACCTGAAGCTCGCTTTCGGTCGCGACATCTGCATCGCTTTGCGAGGCATTCGGAGCCCACAGGCCCACAAAACCGACTGCCAGCAGGATACCGCCCATCAGCATGTATGTTTCCGGCCAGCCGATGCGGGCGGCGATGATGAGGCCGAACGCGCCGCCCACGAGCGAGGAAAGCCGGTAGCCCATCTGGTAGACGGTCGAGAGGATGTCGATTGTCGCTTCCTCATCCGCGACGTCGATGCGCCAGGCGTTGATAGCGATGTCCTGAGTCGCGCTGGCGAAGGCGCCGATCCCGGCAAGCAGGCTGAACCAGCCGAGCTGGCTCTTGGGTTCGAGCAAGCTCATCGTGACGAGGATGGTGCCGAGGAGCACCTGCGCGGGCACGATCCATTGCTTGCGCCGTCCGAGCTTGCGCAAGAGTGGGATATTGACCTTGTCGATCAGCGGGGACCACAGGAACTGGAAGGCATAGGCAAGGCCGATGAGGCTGAAGATGCCCATCGTCTCCAAGTCGACCTCCGCTTCGGTCAGCCATGCGAACAGGGTGCCGAGGAAGAGCGCGAACGGCAGGCCGCTGGCAAAGCCGAACAGCAGCATGAAGCCGGTCTTGCGGTTGGTCAGCGCCAGCCCGAGGACCTTCCACGCCGACTTCTTCTCTTCTGCAACCGCTTCGGCCATTCCCTAGCGTCCTTCCTATTATCGAAATTTTTTGCGACACTAACGGTCGGAGAGTGAAAGGAACAGGCGCGATGGCAAATCCATCCACGTTGCTCGACGGACGCCGGCCAACCGACGGTATGCTGGCGCTCGCGCAGGATATTGCGCAGAACAAGCAACGCGAGGGTCTCGGCCAGACGAGCGTGCCCGCGCATGTCTATACCGACCCTGAATATTTCGCGCGCGAAAAGAGCGCGATTTTCGACCGGCTTCCGCAGATCATCTGCCCAACTGCGTTGCTGCCCGAACCCGGCATGGCCGTTCCGCACGACGCCACCGGTCGTCCGCTACTGATTACCCGCGATGCACAGGGACAGGCGCATGTGTTCCTGAACGTCTGCCGCCATCGCGGCACGCGATTGGTCGAGGGTGACGAGGTCCAGTGCACAAAGAAGCTGGTGTGCCCGTACCATGCGTGGACATATTCGGTGGACGGGCGCCTCCTTGCCCTGCCCCGCCCCGACACGTTCCCCGATCTCGACAAGGGTTCGATGGGCCTGGTGGAGCTGCCCTCGAAAGAAACCGGCGGCATCATCTGGTTCTGCCCGAAGGAAGAGACCGCCGATTTCACACTCGCCGAAAAGCTGGGTGAGGATTTCGACGCGCTGGGCATGGGTGAACACTTCCTGTTCCGCCGCAAGACCCACGAGGTTGCCGGCAACTGGAAGCTCATCATGGATGCCTTCCTCGAAAGCTACCATGTCACTCGCCTCCACGCGCAGACCATCGGCCCCTTCTTCAAGGACGGTGTGACCAGCGGCGACATGATCGGCCCGCACGCCCGCAGCGCGGTGGGGCGGCTGGAGGAAATGGAAGGCGTCGATCTCACCGACATGACGCAAATGCGCCGTGTGGTGACTTTCGCTTACCAGACCATGCCCGGAGCGCTGGTCATCCCCAGCCCCGACTACATCAACCTCATGGTGATGATGCCCCAGGCGCATGATCGCACGCTGGTGGAAGACTTCATGCTGATCCCGGAGGCCCCTGCCACCAACAAGGCCCGCGACCATTGGGAACGCAGCTGGGCACTGCTCGACGGCGGCGTATTCGCCAGCGAGGATTTCCGCGCGGCGGAACTCGGGCAGCAAGGCCTTGCGACCGGCGCGGTGCCCGAACTGACGCTCGGCTCGATGGAAGGCGGTATTCGCCGCTATCACGAGACGGTCGAGGAAGCCTTGCGCGCCGCCAATTGAGCGCCTAGCGCGCTTTCCATGTCCGACAACAGACTCCCCGAAGCCGGCGACCGTATCGCCAAGCTGCTCGCGCGTGCGGGCGTTGCCAGCCGCCGCGAGGTCGAGCGCATGATCGCCGATGGTCGCGTGTCGCTCGACGGCAAGGTGCTCGATACGCCTGCTGTGAAGCTGGAAAGCCTGCGCGGCGTCACCGTCGATGGAAAGCCGGTGGGCGAGATCGAAGACACGCGCCTCTTCGCCTTTCACAAGCCTTCCGGTCTGATCACCGCAGAGCGTGATCCCGCCGGTCGTCCTACGATCTATGCGGCGCTGCGCAATGCACTGCCCAAGAATGCGGGCCGCGTCATGCCGGTGGGTCGTCTCGACTTTAACACCGAAGGCCTGTTGCTGCTCACCAATGACGGCGAGATGAAACGGGCGATGGAACTGCCCTCCTCCGGTGTTCCGCGCACCTATCGCGCGCGCGCATTCGGCGACATCACGCAGGCCGATCTCGACCAGCTGATCGAAGGTATCGAAATCGACGGTGTGCGCTACGGCCAGATCGAGGCGAACCTCGAACGCGGTTCGGGTCGCAATCGCTGGATCGAGATGACCCTGCGTGAAGGCAAGAACCGCGAAGTTCGCCGCGTGCTCGAACATCTCGGGCTCGAAGTGAACCGCCTGCTGCGTATCGGCTATGGCCCCTTCCATCTCGGCGACCTTCCCCGCGGGCAGGCCGTCGAATTGAAGCGCGGCGATGTCGAGGCGTTCAAGCGTGACCTGTCGCGCGGTGGCCGCAAATGAGGATCATCGCTGGCGATTGGCGCGGACGGAAGCTCATCGCACCCAAAGGAGACAGCACCAGGCCAACAGCCGACCGCACGCGCGAAACCCTGTTCAACATGCTGAGCAGCCGCCTCGGCAGCTTTGAAGGCCTGTCGGTGACGGATCTGTTCGCCGGATCGGGCGCGCTGGGACTGGAAGCCCTCTCGCGTGGCGCGGCGCAATGCCTCTTTGTTGAGCAGGATGCCGAGGCTGTCAGGGCGATCAAGGCCAATATCGCCTCGCTCGATGCGCGAACGCGCACTCAGGTCCAGCAAGGCTCGGTCATGAGCCTCGGCCCGGCCAAGGCGCCACACGACCTTATCCTGCTCGATCCGCCCTATGATACCGGCGCCGGCCAGGTTGCCCTCGACCGGATGACTCGGCTCGGATGGATTGGTCCTGCGACATGGATTGCGCTCGAGACGCACCGGAAAGAGGACATCAAGTTGAAAGCGCTCGAGATCGATGCCGAACGTGTCGTGGGCAAGGCCAAGCTGACACTGCTTCGGCTGAAGGATTGATCGCATGGAAAAGGGGCAGTCCCACCATGGTGGAACCGCCCCCTCCAAGCGTCCGCGCTGGCGAACCAGCTGGGCTGGACATTTAAATCAGTCGTTGGTGTCTGCCGGGCGCGTTGCCGGAAGCGGATGATCGATTTCGCTCGCCGGGCGTCCCGGCCAGTATTCGAGCGGACGCGTGCCGGTCTTGTTCTTTTCCCAGCTGTTGATGCAGCCTTCCTGCTGATCGGGCTTGCACACGGGGAGGTCGCTGGTGTCAGCTACTTCCTGATAGCCGCTAGGCAGCGTCTGGGTCACGGGGTTGCTCACGAAACGCGGTGCGGGCGTCGTAGTCGTGGCGGCCGCGGTGCGGGCCGTCATGCCAGTGGTGCTGGCATTGTTGGTGCCGCTCATCTGCGAGCTAATTTGCTGCCACGCCGTGGCGCGCTGCTCGGGCGTCATCTCGTAGATGCGCACGCGCTGGGGATCGGTCAGCACCCACCAGCCATCGGCCTGTGCCGGTTCGAGCGTCCAGTAATATTCCTGCACGCCGTAGGGCCATGCATCATAGACGACGCGGCGTTCTTCGGGCCAGCTGTCATAGATGACGACCTGGTCTTCGCCGAGTTGGTAGACGGTGACTTCCGCATCCATGTGGTCATCTGCGGCAGCCGGCACGGCGGTAAAGGCCAGCGCTGCGGCGCCAGCAAGAATGATGTGCTTCATTGTTATGTCTCCTGAGAGGCTCATTGCCGATATTACTCTTTTACCCGCGTGATAGTTCCGGTCGGGCATTGCGGGGGGTTGTGTTGCAGCACAGCGTTCCCTAGCTGTTCCGAAGCAATGTCCGACCTTCCCGCCCCCGCCCAATCGCCCGAAAACGGCGAGATTCCGCCCTATGCGGCGCAATTGAATGCGCCGCAGCGCGAGGCTGTGCTGACCACCGAAGGACCGGTGCTGATGCTCGCAGGTGCGGGCACCGGCAAGACGGCGGCACTTACCGCGCGGCTTGCACATCTCATCGCAATGCGCCGGGCGTGGCCGAGCGAAATCCTCTGCGTGACCTTCACCAACAAGGCCGCCCGCGAAATGCGCGAGCGTGTCGGACGGCATATCGGCGATGCGGTCGAAGGAATGCCTTGGCTCGGCACCTTCCATTCGATCGGAGCGCGGATGCTGCGGCGCCACGCCGAACTGGTCGGGCTGCAGAGCAACTACACGATCATCGATACCGACGATCAGCTCAGGCTGCTGAAGCAACTGATCCAGGAAAACGATCTCGACGAGAAACGCTGGCCTGCGCGCCAGCTGGCCGGACTGATCGACCGCTGGAAGAACCGCGGTCTCAACCCGGGCGATCTCGATGCGGTCGAGAACGAAGCCTACGCCAATGGTAAGGGCGCACAGTTCTACAAGCTGTATCAGGACCGCCTGAAGGCGCTGAACGCCTGCGATTTCGGCGATCTGCTGCTACACATGCTGAACATCTTCCGTCAGCATCACGACGTGCTCGCTCAGTACCAGCAGCGCTTCAAGTATATCCTCGTCGACGAGTATCAGGACACCAACCAGGTCCAGTACCTCTGGCTGCGCCTGCTCGCCCAGACCCGCAAGAACATCTGCGTGGTCGGGGATGACGACCAGTCGATCTATTCGTGGCGCGGCGCAGAAGTCGCCAATATCCTCAAGTTCGAAAAGGATTTTCCGGGCGCTGCGGTCATCAAGTTGGAGCAGAATTATCGCTCCACCCCGCAGATCCTTGCAGCGGCCTCGGGCCTCATCAACGCCAATAGCGAACGGCTCGGCAAGACGCTCTGGACCGAATTGCCCGCAGGCGAGAAGGTCCGCATCGTCGGGGTCTGGGATGGGCCGGAGGAGGCCCGCCGCGTGGGCGAGGCTATCGAACGGCTGGAAAGCGAAGGCGCCCCGCTCGACGAAGTCGCGATCCTCGTGCGCGCGCAGTACCAGACGCGCGAATTCGAAGACCGCTTCATCCAGATCGGCCTCAATTACCGCATCGTCGGCGGTTTCCGCTTCTACGAGCGCGCCGAAATTCGCGATGCCCTCGCCTATTTGCGCACCATCGCCCAGCCAGCCGACGACCTTGCTTTCGAGCGCATCTATAACCAGCCCAAACGCGGCCTCGGCGCCAAGACGCTCGAAGCCATGCGTCGCCACGCGCGCAGGACGCAGACCCCGCTGGCCGCCGCATCGCTCGACCTTGCCGATAGCGACGAACTGCCGGCACGCGCGCGAAACACCCTCGTCGGCTTGCTCGGACAATTCGTGCATTGGCGCGAGATGGCCGAACAGGTGACGCCTTCCGAACTGCTGCGCACCGTCCTCACCGAAAGCGGTTACGAGGAAATGCTCCAGAAGGACCGCAGCGCAGAGAGCGCAGGCCGTCTCGAAAACCTCACCGAGCTTGCCCGCGCGATGGAGGAATATGAGACGCTGACCGACTTTCTCGAGCATGTCAGCCTCGTGATGGACAACGACCGGCGCGACGATGGCGAGAAGGTCACCATCATGACCATGCACGCGGCCAAGGGTCTTGAATTCAACCACGTCTTCCTGCCCGGTTGGGAAGAAGGCGTGTTCCCGAGCCAGCGCTCGCTCGACGAAGGCGGACTTGCCAGCCTCGAGGAAGAGCGCCGCCTTGCCTATGTCGCGATCACGCGCGCCAAGCGTCGCTGCACCATCTATCACGCTGCGAACCGGCGCATTTATGGCCAGTGGACCAGCTCCATTCCCAGCCGTTTCATCGAGGAATTGCCCGACGAGCATATCGAGAGCGAGACCACGATGAGCGGCGGCGCATCGCTGTGGCGCGCCAACTGGTCCGAGAACGAAGACCCCTTCGCCCATGTCTCCAGCGCCCGCCCCGAGCGCAGCACCGCTCGCGGCCCCGGATGGCAGCGCGCCCTTTCGACCGGCTACGACACCAAGCCCAAGCGCATTGCGGAAAGCGGCCGAAGCGCGGCCAGCTTCGCCGCCAAACCGCGCACCGACATCGCGATCGGCGCGCGCGTCTTCCACGAGAAGTTCGGTTACGGTTTCGTGATGGACCAGGAAGGCAACAAGCTGGAAATCGAGTTCGAGAAGGCCGGCACCAAGCGCGTGCTCGACAGCTTCGTCAAACTGTCTGAGGACTGACCTAGTAAAGCTTGGGTTGCGCGCGCGTTACCTCAGGTGGGCAGTCCAGGTCCCACGGGTATAGTAAGGTGCGAGAGCTAGGCCACACGATCTGCATGACGTCGGGCCTATCCCCTCGGCCACGGAACCGCGAATAGGCAATCGCGTCGAAGACATACCTGTCCCACACTTCAGAATGACGGGCCGTCCGAAAGGTGCATTCGAAACCGTTCGCTTCGGGATCGGGCTCACGGAAGACAAACCCATCGAAAAGTTCGCTGCCTGATTTTACGCGCTCGAAGGCTTCCCAAAACACGTAGTTCATTAAGACTGGGTCGAGATCGAAAACGATCAGTTCAGGTGCTCCGAAGTCGCTAAAACCGATGGTGTAGGCAAATTCTGCCTGATCAGATCTCTCATCACCGACATATGTGGCCGTCCACCCGTGTTTCGCGATAGCTCTCGCGGTCTTGTCACGGTGCGCGGCCAATTGGCTTTCGAAGTACCAATCCTTCAAACGCTGGAACATACCTAGCCCACTGCTTCCGTTGTCTGGTCAGCCTGCTTGGGTCGCTGCCAATAACGCCGCTCGAACGGGCGCAGCAATTCGCCCACGAAGCCGCGCGTTCCCTCCGCAATGCCGGTATCGCAATCGATATGGGGCGCGGGATCGACATACGTCCCGAAGAGCTTGTCCCACAGCGTTACCGTGTTTCCGTAATTGCTGCCCATCAGCGCCTCGTCACGGATGTGGTGCAGCCGGTGCGCCGCCGGTGAGATCAGCACGCGTCCGAAGATGCCCAGCGTCCACGGCACGTCGCAGTGGATGAAGAACCCCCACCAACTCCGGATAAAGGCCGCGCCACCGACCGCCCATTCGGGCAGGCCGAGAAGCAGGAGCAGCCAGACGTCGAGGCACACGCTCAGCAGCTTGCTGAGGGGGTGTTTGCGCATGACAGTAAGCCAGTGCATTGCCGTGTCGGCATGGTGGGTCGCGTGGATCGCCCAGAGCAGCGGCGTGTGCTCCAGCCGGTGCCGCCAATAGACCACGAAATCGAAAATCAGGATCGCAGCCACCAGCGCGATTGGCTGGTTCACACTATTCCAGAAACCGGCAAGAAACTGCGGCGTACCGATGGCACTACGGATCGCACCTTCGGGCACGAGGAACAGCGGGGCGAGCAAGACGAGGTTGAAGAGCGTCAGCCCCAGATTGGTCGAGAACTCTTTGTGGCTGCGCTTGATGGCCGCGACAATTCCGCCACGTTTCATCACGAGCGCTAGCAGGCCGAACACAAGGCCCGTTGCGGCCAGGGTCAGCAGCGTGGAACGCGCAGGATCGGCGAAAATTTCCATGGCGCGCACGTTCGCACGCGCATGGTTAGGGAAGCGTTAAATCAGGTCGCCGAAACGTCGAGGAAACCCGGCTTCGGGCCGTTCCATTCGCCTGCGGCTACCGGAGCGTCTTCCTCGTGGTCGCGACGGCGCGAACGCTTGGGCTTTTCGGCCGGAGCCTCTTCAGCCTTCTTCTCGCGCTTGGGCTTGTCCGATTTCTTCGGCTCGTCCTCGTCGCGCTTTTTCGAACGGCGAGGCTTGCTTTCCGCTTCTTCGGCGGGCTTTTCGACCAGCTCGACGCGAACGTCCTTCTTCCCGAAGACCGGGATCTCGTTCTTGGTCAGCTTCTCGACGTTCTGGATTGCCTCGGCATCTTCCTTCGAGACGAAGGTGAATGCGCGCCCCTTGGCCCCTGCACGGCCCGTCCGGCCGATACGGTGGACGTAATCGTCCGGATGCCAGGGAGTGTCGAAATTGAAGACGTGGCTGACACCCTTGATGTCGAGACCGCGCGCTGCAACGTCGGATGCCACCAGGATATTCACATCGCCCGACTTGAACCGGTCAAGTTCCTTGATGCGGCTCGCCTGGTCCATGTCTCCGTGGATTTCGCTGCTGGCAAACCCGTGGCGCTGGAGGCTCTTGTTGAGCTCGCGAACGGTGGTCTTGCGGTTGGCGAAGATGATAGCGGTTTCGACGTGGTCGTTCTGCAGCAGCCAGCGCAGCGTTTCGCGCTTCTTGCGGGTCTCGACCGGGATCTTGAACGCGGTGATGTCCTTGTTCGTCGTCGCCGCGCGAGTCGTCTCGATCCGCTTGGGATTGCTCATGAATTTATTGGCGAGCTTTTCGATCGGCGGCGGCATGGTGGCCGAAAACAGCATCGTCTGGCGGTTTTCGGGAAGCTTGTCGCAGATGAACTCGATGTCGGGGATAAATCCCATGTCGAGCATGCGGTCGGCTTCGTCGATCACGAGCAGTTCGCAGCCGTTGAGTAGGATTTTGCCGCGCTCGAACAGGTCCATCAGGCGGCCGGGCGTGGCGATCAGGACATCGACGCCTTCGTTGAGCGCCTTGACCTGGTCACCCATCTGAACGCCGCCGATGAGCAGTGCCATCTTGAGATCGTGGTTCTTGCCGTATTTCTCGAAATTCTCCGCGACCTGTGCGGCAAGCTCGCGGGTCGGCTCGAGAATGAGGCTGCGGGGCATCAGCGCGCGGCGACGACCCGAAGCCATCACGTCGATCATCGGAAGGACGAAGCTGGCGGTCTTGCCGGTGCCCGTCTGGGCAATACCGATGATGTCCTTCATCATCAGGATCGGCGGGATGGCCTGCGCCTGGATCGGAGTCGGCTCGGTATAGCCGGCTTCTTCGACGGCTTTCAGCAGGTCTTCGGATAGGCCGAGATCGGCAAAACTCATGCGGTTTTCGGGTGCCCCCAGATTTGGAATGCTAAATTGGAAATACGAAAAAGGCCGCATTGCCGCGGCCTTTACCGTGTGCGCCCTTCGCCAATTTGGCGCTTCAAGTCAAGGAAAAGCGCCTTAGTCCAGCTCTTCTGCGACCAATTGGCTGAATCGGTCGATCTGGCATTTGGCGCCCGAGCGGCTCATGATCCGGTCGCGGTTCACACAAATTTTGCCGTCGTCGCTGCGTTCGACGTAGAATCCGCGGTAGAAATCCCTCGGCGAACAGCCTTTTTCCAGCCGCGCCGTCATCATGCTGCGGTCACGCATCAGGATCAGCAGGCGATCACCGCGGTCGGACACGCCGCCGATGCGCGCGCTTTCGATGCAGTTACCCGCCTTGCGTTCGACCAGGCGCGTTCGCGGACGCTCCTGCTGCGGAACTTCCGCGGTAAGGTTCTGTCGCGAAGGTCCGGCCGGCCTTGCCGGCGAAATGCGCAGGATGACGCGCCGCTCGATGCGGACCTGCTGGGCCGGGCCCGGCATGATGCTGTCCACAATCGCGTTCCAGTCATCGCGGCGCGCCGATACCGTGTTCCCATCAAGGGCACGATCGCCCTCACGCACCTGCTCTGCCACAGGCGCATCACCGGCGTCTTCCGGCGAAGCCAGATTCATGAGCCCGAACGGCAGCACGAGGGCCAAAGGCGCAATCAGGGCGGCAGGTGTTGGCATGTCCGGTGCGAAAAGCTCCTTCGGGCCGCGCGAGGGACCGCACGACATTCGCTTGCCGCCCATGCCCCCCATCGGTTGAATATCGGCTTAATTGTTTGAGCGCTCTTGGCAAGTGGTGGCATTTGCCCGGCAGAGTGTGGCATGGGCGCATCCATGAGCGATACCACCGCCTTCTGCGACGCTGCCGCCCGGCTGCTGGGCCCCAAGGGCTTCACCACGGACCCAGAACTTGTCGATCCGTGGCTGACCGATTGGCGCGGTCGCTATACCGGACGTGCCATCGGCCTCGCCTCGCCCGCAAGCACAGCCGAAACAGCCGAACTGGTAAGGCTCTGTGCGAAGCACGGTGTGCCGATTGTCCCGCAGGGAGGAAACAGTGGCATGTCGGGCGGAGCCACGCCTGATGAGAGCGGAGACGCTGTCCTCATCTCGCTGCGCCGGATGGACAAGATAACCTCCCTCGATCCCGAAGCTATGCAGGTCACCTGCGAGGCGGGCGTCATTCTGCAGAACCTTCACGAGGCTGCCGAAAAGCACCGGTTGCGCTTCCCGCTGACACTGGGCGGCAAGGGTTCGGCGACAATCGGCGGGTTGATCTCGACCAATGCGGGCGGGACGCAGGTGCTGCGCCACGGGACCATGCGTGCGCAAGTCCTCGGCATTGAGGCCGTCCTTGCCGACGGCAGCGTTCTCGACACGCTCACCCCGCTCAAAAAGGACAATCGCGGCTTCGACCTGAAGCAACTCCTGATCGGATCGGAAGGCATACTGGGGATCGTCACGGGTGCAACGCTGCGCCTGTTGCCTGAAATCTCGGGTCGCACCGTGATCTGGGCGGGCCTCGCATCGATCCGGCAGGCGCGCGAATTGCTGGTCCATTGCGAGCGCGTGGCGGGAGAGGCGCTTGAGGGGTTCGAGGTCCTGCCCAACCACTGCCTTGCCGCAGTACTCGACCACCTGCCCGATGCACGCGCCCCCCTTGCTCAGCCTCACGCATGGAACGCGCTGATCGAACTCGTTTCGACAAAGCCTAGTGGAGAAGACCTGGCCTCTCTCGCCGAGACCATGCTGGAGGGCGCGCTCGACCTGGGCTTGCTCGAGGATGCCGTCATCGCGGCCAACGAGACGCAGGCAGAGGCGTTCTGGCTTCTTCGCGATTCGATCTCGCCGGCCGAGCGGGCGATCGGCCCCGCCATGCAACACGACATTTCGGTGCCGGTGAAACGCATGGCCGATTTCGTCACCGCGGCAATTCCCGAGGTCGAGAAACGCTTCCCCGAGACCCGCGCCCTGGCCTTCGGTCACCTTGGCGACGGCAACGTCCATTTCCACGTCCTCGCCCCTGCCGGTGTCACTCCCGGACGCTGGGAGGACAGCGAAGGCAAGCAAATCAGCAGCTTCGTGCATGACCTTGTCACCGAGTGGGGCGGATCGATCAGCGCAGAGCATGGAATCGGGCAGATGAAACGCGACGAACTGGGCCGTTTGGGAGACCCGGCAGCGCTGGCGGTCCTCCGCAGCGTCAAACAGGCGCTCGACCCCCGGGGATTGCTCAATCCCGGCAAGCTCCTACCGCTTGCGCAATCGGGTACAAATCCGTAAAGCGCGCAGCTTCTGGCGGATGGGGTCGCAAGGGTCCTTCGCCTCATCCCATCCTAATCTAGAAGATTTTTCGGAGAGTATTCATGGCGAGCGCGCCGAAGCAGCCTCAACTGCCCCTGTTTTTCAACGACCTGATGCCGCTGAACAGCAAGGACCACAAAAATTTCCGCACCCGTTCGGTCGACAGCGCACCGTGGCTCTCGAAGGCCCACGCCATTCCGCTGACCGTCGACGAGTTCGTGCAGTCGCAGCGTCACTTCCCGATCGTCTTCTCGAGCGGCGAAAACCCGCTTCCGCTGGCTCTCATGGGCCTCAACGAAGGCGTGAACACCTTCGTCGATGATGCCGGCAAGGTTACCGAAGCCGTTTACATCCCGGCTTACATCCGCCGCTATCCGTTCATGCTCGCCAAGCTGCAGCAGGACGCGACCGATCTTTCGCTGATGTTCGACCCGACCTCCGATGCCGTGGGCGAATTCGAAGAAGGCGAGCGTCTGTTCGACGACGAAGGCAACACCACCGACGCCACCAAGCGCGTCCTGGAATTCTGCCAGCACTTCGAACAGGCCGCCCAGCGTACGCAGGCTTTCCTGACCGAACTCAAGGACAACAACCTGCTCATGGACGGCGAAGTCGCCATCCAGCGCGAAGGCGAAGAGCAGCCCTTCATCTACCGCGGCTTCAAGATGGTCGACCAGGAAAAGCTGCGCGAGCTGAGCGACGAAAAGATCATCGAATGGCACAAGAACGGCATCCTGATGCTGGTCCACGCCCACATCTACTCGCTCGAACTGATGCGCACGATCTTCGCGCGCCAGGCACAGCAGGGTAAGGCTCCTCAGCCGAACGCCCAGGCAAGCGCCTGATCCAAGGTCCCTGCCCCTAGGCAGGGATAGCGACGAAAAGTGGTGGAATCGCGCCGAGAAGGCCGATTCCGCCACTTTTTCTTTGCTTGAAACGCAGCTGCGCGATGCCCATCTTCAATGTGTCGGCAGCGCTCCCCTCATAGCCTGCCGGCATGGTGCATGAGAGTGCACCAACCTCCCTGAACCTTGGCCACCTCGTGCGACTTAGCACGGGGTGGTTTTTTCATGGGCACGGGGTGGTTTTTTCATGGTGCTCGCAAGGCTATTCGGCAGCCTGCGGCAATTGCCCGCGGCTGCCGAGTTCGGCGGTTTCGGAAGCCAGTTTCCTCACCAATCCGGACAACAGCTTGGCAATCGCCGGCTGGCGCGCGCTTTCGCTTTCTAGGCGTGCATCGAGATAGGTAGCGCGGCAAACCTCGACCTGCATCGCATGGATCCCGCGCAGCGGCGCGCCATGCCGGTCGAGGACATATCCTCCCGAATAGGGCCGGTTGTGCGCCACCGGCCTTTCCGCCTCCCCGAAATGGTTGAGGGCGCAGGCAATCAGACGGCTGTCGCAGCTTGATCCGAACCGGTCTCCGATGACGAATTCCGCCGTCACCTCTTCGGGATGCCTCCGGCGGAGCGGCGGCATGGAATGCAGGTCGATAAGCAGCGCCGCCCCCCAATGGTCGCGCAACTGTTCCAGCGTCTTGCCAAGCGCCTGGTGATAGGGGCGATGGATAGTTTCGATCCGTTCGTCCAGATCGGTGCGCTCGAGCGGTCTCTTCCATATCTCGCCCAGTCCGGGCAGGCGGCGAGGAACCAGTCCGAGCCCGCTGCGCGCCCTGCGATTTGCCAGCGAGTGGCGCACCTTCGCAGCTTTCGCACCACGGACCATGGTCCAATCGATATCGTCTGGCGCACGGTTGAGGTCGATCACTGCCCTTGGTGCATGTGCCAGCAGCAGGGACGCGCCCGTTTCCTCGGCAATGCTGCGGGCAAGGCCGTCGACGTGCCTGTCTTCGAGCCTCAGGCGGCTAGCGGGATCACGGAAATTGCCGAGGATCTCATCAGAATAGGCCCGCCCGCCATGCGGCGCTGCAATTATTACCGGCAGGGCCGGCTGGTTGGCGATTTCCAGTGTGAATCCCGGTCCATCCATGGTGGCCGCGTCCATCCCGAGTTGCAGCGAATCATACGGTAATCCGCCAAGAATTTGCTTGATGCTGGCCGCTCGGTCGGGGCAAGTCAAAGAAACCGGTCTCGATTAGGGACATTAGTGAACGCGACGGAAGATTTGTTAAGCCATTTGAGCTAAGGACATGCGCATGAGTGAGCTGCATCAGAAACGAATCCTGCTGGCCGAAGACGACGAGGCCATGCGCACCTATCTCGAGCGCGCGCTGGCAAATGCCGGGTATTCTGTTGATGCAGTCGATCGCGGTACGTCCGCCCTGCCCCTGCTCGAAGACGATCATTACGACCTGCTGCTGTCGGATATCGTCATGCCCGAAATGGACGGCATCGAACTGGCACAGCGCTGCAACGAGATCAGCCCGACCACGAAGGTGATGTTCATCACGGGCTTCGCAGCGGTCACTCTGAAGGCAAGCCGCGAGCAGCCGAACGCCAAGGTCCTGTCCAAGCCGTTCCACCTGCGCGACCTCGTCCTCGAGGTCGAACGCGTACTCGAAGACCGGGTCAGCGCCCAACTCTGACAATTTACATGAGATTGCCTCTTGCGCGGTCTCTGCGCCCTCGCTAAAGGGCGCGCCTGCCGCACAAAACGGCCTGTTCGATAGCGTGGGCGTATAGCTCAGTGGTAGAGCACTATGTTGACATCGTAGGGGTCCCAAGTTCGAACCTTGGTACGCCCACCATCGAACGAAAACCCGCCCTCACCGGCGGGTTTTTTGTTGCCTGACGCCTAAGTTACCAGGCTTCGCGCTGGCGGCGGATTTCCGGTTCGAGTTCGGCCCACAGCTCGTCATTGAGGTCGCGGCAGAAGGCGACCTGCTCTTCGCTCAGGGTCTTTTTCCAGTACTGCGTAATGCTCTCGAGCGAGCGGTTCTGGATATGCGCTTTTTCCGGTAGCGGCTCAGCACTGGCAGCCTTGTCCTCGGCAGCCTCGGCGGGCTTGGGAACCGCAAGACCGGTGACCGCGATCAGCCGCGCACGAACCGCCTCCGGATCGACCATGAGATCGGAATTCACGAGGACCGTTGCGGGCAATCCTTCGCGCATCTCACGTAGCAGGACCGAATAGAGCAGGTTCCACGCGACAGCCCCTGCCTTGGCCGCATCGATCCCACCTTCGAGGAGCCCCGTTATGCGCGCATCGACAGGCATTCCGACAGACCGCATGCGTGAGACCAGCCCTTCGACCGGCGGACGCCAGGACATGCGTTCGAAACTCGACGCAAGGCTCAGGGGATCGCGCACGGTGATGATGACGGGCACGTCGGTCGTCCGGGCGACCCTGGGCGCAACAAAGAAGGCCATGGGGTCCTTCCAGACCTGTGTACGCTTCCACGGCTGCAACCTCGCGAGGATTGCCGTGCGGCGGCTCCTGTTGAGGTATTTGTTGCGCCCGAGGTTGCCGAGGATGTTCTCCGGCCGGAAGGTATTCCGCACCCTCCTGCGTAGAATGCGGTCGATCAGGTCGTCGGCCGTTGCGAGGTCGAAGTCCTCCTGGCCGGGAACGGGAAACCAGTCGCGCACGGCGCGGTCGCCCACGATGTCGCTCATCGGCTCGTAAAGCTCGATCGCTCCCGGCGAACCGCTCAGCAATTCACCGACCGGCGTTGTACCGCTGCGGGGAGCACCCGTTACCAGAACCGTTCGTGCAGGCTTTGCAGCTGTCTCAGACATCGTTGGAGGTTTTCTTGCCCTTGTTGGTCATTATGGATTTCAGCATGGCCGGAGCCTTCAGATATTCGCGCGGGTCGAGATAGGCCCGTGTGTCGACGCCCAGGCTCTTGCGGACTGCGCGGACCAGAAGGGCCTGTTGCAGGATCATCGAGACAGCAAGGCCGATAGACAGGCCATAGGGGCCAACCCAATAGGCCAGCACCACGTACAGCGGGGTCGTGATGGCCAGGACCTTGATCATTACCGCGCGCTGGACCGACGTATCGCCGAGCAGCAACAGCGCCTGCCCCGACAAGCCGCAATAGATGAAATAGGATATGCCCACCGCCATGATGACGAAGTGGTAATAGGCGTCGCCATAGTCGGCGCCGAACAGCAGCCTGAAACCCCAAGGCCCGATAAGGGCGAGGAAACCGCAGGCCGCGAGGCACACCGCGAAGGCGGCAGAGGCGGTCGAACGCAGCACTTTCTCCAGCTCTTCCCTGTCACCTTCACGGTGCAACCGGATGAGGATGTTGGGGACCGCCCCTGCCACGATAGTCAGCGGGCTGGTGATGACGTTGCGCAGCTGGAAGGCGGCTACCATTCCCGCCATCAACGCAGCCTCCACGATCATGCCGCCGATAACCAGGGCGGCAGAGGCGGAGGTCCAGTAGACCAGCGCCTCGCTCAGCATCATGTTGAAATTGTCTTTCTTGCGGGCATCGGCTGTCGCGATGACCTCGCGCGGGCTGGTCGCAAACCCGGTGTGGCGCAGGACCATCACGAGCGCGCCCAGGGTACAGAGCACCGAGGCCACTATCGAGATCCAGATCGCGCTCTCCAGCGTCAGGTCTGAATAGTGGGTCGCCAGAGCGAATCCGGCGAGGATCAGCACGCAGCGCACGATACCGCCTTGCGGCCCCTGCCCGCTGAAATTCGCCGACATGCCGACGCGCCCGATCCCGCGAAGGGCCTGCGCTGTCACGGTGTTCACCGAACGCGCCACGAGCAGTCCGGCGGCGAGCAGGAACAGCCAGTCGCCCTTTACGCCGATGTCCGGCAGCACGCCCCTACCCGCTACATAGAACAGGGCGGCGAGCAGCAGGCTGAAGACCAGTGTGACGAGAACCGATGCGTAGACGATCGAGGGCTTGGGATGGCTCTTGTCGCCAGCCTCGGCCTCGCCCAGCATGCGCACGACGCCGGTCTGGAACCCTGCCTGTGCGAACATGCTGAACAGGATCGAGAAGGTTGCGAGAACGCCGAAGAACGCAAATTCGTCGCGCGGCAGCACGCGCGTAAGCCACATGCTGACAAGCAGGGCCAAGGGAAAGCCGAGCGCGCGGCTGCCGGCGACGGCTGCCGTGGCCATCACGAGTTTCCGCCGATCGGAGGCACGCGACATCAGCGTTTCCATTCCGAAAGATCGCGGCCGATCAGGTCTTCGGTCGCCTCGATATGCGCTGCGTAATGCGCCTGAAGCCTTTCGCGCTCGCCGGCGCCGAGCTTTTCCGGTTTCTTCCCGAGGCGCGCGAGGAGGAATTCGTAGGGCCTGCGGAACAGCGGAAGCTCGAAGAGGCCGGGAGCGGCACGGCGCAGGCGCTTGGCCGTCATCCGGAATGCGCGGGCGACGGGATTGGAAATCTCCACGCTGGCGTTCTTGTGCGATGCTTGCTCTGTTGCAAGCACCTGAGGAGGCAGGCCGAGATGGCCGAGCACTTGATCGAATGCCGCTTGCGGGTCGGCGATCAGGTCTTCGAACAGGAGGACCAGCAACCGGTCACCGAAGCTCGCCTTCCAGTTTGCGAGATGGCCTTCGTATTCGCCCTCGGCCACGTAATTCGTTGCGAACGAGGTGGCACGAGCGCCCCTGTCACATTTGTCCAGCGCATCTGCGAATTGCGCGCAGCCGTCCTCACCGCGCGAGCGGGCGTGGAGCCAGGCGGAGTAGGCCCGACCCGCAGGTTCGCGGAGAACCACGATGATCTTCGCATCGGGCCGGACCTTCGCGATGGCGCCGGGTACGGTCTCGTTGACGAGATAATTCGTGCTCGCATCGCCGCGCAGTGCCCCTTCAGGCGCACTACCGTAGAGTTTCAGATAGCCTGCTTCGTCACCATAGGGCAGCGTCTCGCGAAGCGCGCGCTTCTTCGATCCGTCGAGGATGGTCCAGTCGCGCTCGTCTTCACGCAGGAAGAAGTGATGGGGTTCCTTCTCATGCGGGAAGAAAACGCCTTCGTGCTGGCGCAGCATGTCGACAAGGGACGTAGTCCCCGCCTTGGCAGCGCCGATGATGTAGAAATCGGGGAAGCGACTGTCGGTCATGGCGAGTTCGAGCCTTGCGCCCGTTATGCGCGCGCCGGTCGCGCAGCCTGCGGCCCGGGCAGGAAAACGCCGCTTTCCCTGTTCGCCTCGTCGACCCTTGCCGCTCTGACCCTGCGATCCGCCATGATCGCCTGCAACGTCGCAAACATCATCACCCCGAACCACGGAGAGTCGATCTGCGGATCGAGCAAGTTGATCGCAATCAGGAACAGGAATGCTGCTCTGCCGAAATCGCCCTGCCCGCTTCGCCAGAACAGCAGGTAGGCGGAATAGAGCAGCAGCACGGTGAGGGGGATGCCGAGTTCCGCGAAGAGCTGGCTGATCCCGCTGTACGGCTTATTCGCCGACGACTCGATTGCATACTTGTTGTTCTTGAAGCGGACGAGCATCGGCGCGACATGCTGCTCGTGTACGTCGGCCGAGAACATGCCCGGCAGCTTTGGCAGGTTGTGGGTACTCACATAGCGGTTGATCGGGCTGGTCCAGATCGCCGGCTGGCTCGAGAACTGTCCCGCCCCCGCGCCGACCAGAGCGGTATGCGGCTCGTCGAGATAGAGCTTGCCCACCGCCACGAAGGCATAGAGCTTGGGGTTCGCCCCGTAATACTCCTGGAACGCGTCGTTCTTCACCTCGGCGCGATATTGGAGATAGGGCACGACCACCATCGCCACAGCGGCACCGGCAAACATCACCGCGCGGTTCTTGCGCACGAAGATCACCAGTGCCGCAGCGCCCGCCACGATGCCGAGGATGAAGTTGGGCATCAGGAAGTTGAGCCCCGAGATAATCAGCGTGGCATTGTCCCTAACGTTGAGCGCGCGTTTGCGCGACAAAGCCTCGGCGACCCCGAAAAAGCCGATGACGGTGACAATCTTCGCACCGCCATTGCCGTAGCCCCCGTTGTAGAAATCGGGGAGGAAGTGAATGTAAGGCAAGCGGAACGGGAAACCGTGCTGGGTCAAGCTGATCAGGCTGGTGATGAGCACCAGCACGTTAAGTATCTTGATGAAGCTGCGCCCGTTGAAATGGCGCGAGGGCACGAAGCCCAGCACCGCCGCCATGAAGGGCAGGAACAGCGCCAGCTCCAGCGCCCATGAGGTGAAGGAAAAACTCAGCCCCATCGCGATGTTGACCACGGCGCCCACGGCGAGGAAGCCAAGCAGGAAGATCATCCGCGTATAGCTGCGCTTAGCCAGCCAGTTGATCATGAAGATCGGCGTGGCGACATAGCCCGCATAGCTCGGTGCCGTGCGAGGCAGCGCCATCACCAGCGCGAAGGGTGCCGATTTCGGAATTCTCACCTAACTACTCGCATTTTTCCCGAGCCCAATCCCGCTACGTTGCCGCCTGCGCAGCCCGCCGCTGTCGTTCTCGCATCCCTCTTGAACATAGGCAAGGCGCGCTGCCCCGTCAGTCGATCTCGATCCGCAGTCCCTCGATCCGCCCCTGCGACGCAGTCAGCGCCACATACTGCGCAGGGCAATCGGCCGGAACGGTGAACTCGACAGGTCCGCGATAACGCTCGCCGACGAGTGCACCCGCCGCATTGCCGGCACTGCGATCGCACCGCAGCAAGACGGAGACCTCCGCACGCGGGCCCGAACCCGGACGCCTCGTGCCGCCTTCGTCCTCACGGCGAAGGGAGAGCCTGTGAGTGCCTTCTTCCAATGTGAGGAAGCGAAATGCGAATTGGCGGCGCAGCGGGTCGCGATTGCGGACATCGAGCGTGCCCTCGGCATCTCCGGACCGGATCGAAATGCCTGCTCCGGAGGGATAGGTCCAACCGAAGGGACTCGGTTCACCCTCGGCAAACAGGAACTGTGTGCTGCGGTCTTCATCGGTGAGGCAGCGTTGCGGCCACACTTCGAGCGCTTCGGTGGCCTGAGAATTGCCCAGAAGCGTTCGCACCACGCGCGCATAGTCCTCGCATTCTAGCGAGCTTTCCATTCCGCCGGTCATCACGAAGGTTTCCGCCACCGCCGGTCCGAATGTCGGATTGGCACGCAGGAATTCGGCAATCGAGGCCACCAGCGGCCCGCTTTGCACCATGCGTTCTGCCAGAGCGCGGCGACCTTCAGGCTCGTTGATCAGCAGGCTGATCGTGCCGAATACCGCCTCTTCCTCGCGGCGCATGCGGGCAAGAGCATCGACGCGCTGCGCTGCGACTTCCCATTGCTGATTTGTCAGTGCGCTGCCGATGACAGTGACCTGCGTATAAGCATCGCGCCAGCCACGCTGCGCGGCCAGCGTCAGCGCCTGTCCGGCCTGGGCAACGTCGTCGGCTTCCACAGCCGCGAGAGCGTAGGCCGAGAGGTTCGCTGCCTCGATCGGGCGCTGGCGCAACAGAGCCTCACCGCGCGCCATCGCGCTCTCGGGATCGGTGACGGAGAGCAGGCGCGCCGCTTTCTCGTCTGCGAAACCGCCGAACCCTTCCGGCACATAGGCGATCAGCGCGGGCCTTACGCGCGCGCTGCGGTCGATCTGCGAGACGACCGCAACAGCCGCAATCGCAAGGAACAGGGCGCCGCGCAGGATCCAGCCAAGGGTTCCAGGCTCGCGCGGTGTCATTCTTCGTCGCTACCGTGCTCGTAGGTGTAATAGTCGGTGCCGTAATAGGCGTATTCACCGCTGATATTGCGCGGGTTGAACTTGGTGAGCACCGCGCCGAGCACGTTGGCCCGGACCATGTCGAGCCTGCGCAGGGCGGCCTTCACCGCGCCGCGATGACCGGAATCGGCATCGATGACCATGATCACGGCATCGGTGTGCGCGGCCAGGGTCGGTGCGTCGGACAGGCCGAGCATCGGCGGTGCGTCGAAGACCACGCATTCGTACTGGGTCAGCAGTTCGGCGATCAGTTCATCGAGCCTCGTCGAGCTGAGCAGCGCGGCCGGATCGGGCGGCATCGGCAGAGCCGTCATGTAGCTGAGCTTGGGATGGCCCGAAGGGAGGATAACCTCTTCCTTGGTACGCTCACCTGCCAGCAGGGCCGTAAAGCCCTCCTGCTTGCGGTTCTCCAGCTTGCGATGCAGCGTCGGACGACGAAGGTCGGCATCGATCAGCAGCGTGGTACGGCCCAGTTCAGCGAATTCGAGCGCCAGCTTGCCCGCGGTAGTCGTCTTGCCCTCACCCGCCTTGGACGAAGTGATCGTAAGCGTGCGCGGAATGCCATCTGCGGTGCTGTAGCGCAGGTTGGTGACGAGCGACTGGTAGGATTCGCTCACCGGCGATTTGGGATCTTCGAGATCCTCTGCCGGATTCTCGCCCTGGATCATCGGGATCAGGCCGAGCAGCGAGACGCCGAGCTTGTTCTCGACATCTTCCGGCGTGCGCAGGACATCGTCGAACTGTTCGCGCAGGAAGACGACGCCCGCCGCCACGATCAGGCCTCCGAGCAGCGCGACCACGAGGTTGATGATGAGGTTCGGCGAAGACGGCTGGCGCGGCACCTGCGCGGTATCGACCATCGAGACATTGTTCGACGTCGCACCGGCGGTGGCGTTGAGTTCGTTATAGCGCGTCAGCAGCGTGTTATAGAGCGCACGATCGGTCTCGGCCACACGCTTGAGCACGTTGTACTGGACGCCGCGATCCTGCTCGTCGAGCGCCGCATCGCGAACCTGCGCAACCTGCGCCTGAATTTCGTTCTCACGGTCACGGACGGCCTCATACCCTAGTCGGATCGAATTCTTGATCGAGTTGCCGACCTGGTCGAGTTGCTGCTCGATCCGGTCCACCTGCGCCTGCAGCGCCTGCACATTGGGGTGATCGTCGAGATGGCGGGTGCGTTCGTCGGCCAGACGGGCTTCCGCCAGCGAAAGCTCGCGAACGAGGCTGCTGTAAGCCGGGTTCTGCAGGACCTGCGGGATCGAGGAAATCGGCTGGTTGGCGACATTCTGCCACACGTTCTCAGCGGCGATACGCTCTGCCGTGGCGAGGCTGGCTGCCTCATTCAGCTGCTGCAGCGTATCGTTGGTAACCGAAAGCGTGGTTTCCTGGTCAGCGTTCTGCCCCTGCCCCGTTACACGGATCAGGCCGGCAGCGCGCGAGAAGGTGTTGAGGTCCTTCTCGCTCTGTTCGAGCTTCTGGCGCGCATCTTCCAGCTGCTGGGCGAGGAATTCACGCGCATAGGCGGAACTGTCGAACTTGCGCGCGAGATTGCTCTCTATGAAGTTCTGCGCGATCGAATTGGACATTTCCGCGGCAATGCGGGGATTGCCGCTGGTGAAGCCGATCGAAACGAGGCGGCTGTCGACGGGCAGCGTTACCCAGAGGCCGTCCATCACCATGGCGATCGCCGTGTCGCGGCGATAGCGCGCTAGGCCTTCGGGGCCGGAGTAACCGGTGCCCTCGAGCGTATCGAGCTGGGGCATTTCGACGCCCTGTGCCTCGTAGAATTCTTCGCGTTCCGACAGGTCTTCGGATTCCACCACGCGTTCGGCGAGGCTGCGGCTCTCGATCACGTCGACCTGCGTCTGCAGGAAGCGCTCGGTCTCCTGATACGGCGTGACGGCCTGTGTTTCGGAGTCCTCGATAATCGAATCTGCTTTCTGCTCGATCAGGACCTGCGAAATCGCCTGGTATTGGGGCCGCATCAGCAGGGTCACGAGCACGCCGAGGCCGACCGCGATGATGAGGATTGCAGCAATCGGCAGCAAGTTGCGCCGGATGGCCGCCCACACGCGCCGCAGGTCGATGTCCATGAAGGCATCGCCATCGGTCGCCGTCTCAGCGGGATAGCGTCCAGGTTTTACGCCTTCGAACTGCGAAGCGTCCTGCGCACCGGATGCCGGGTAAGTGCTAGCCAATGGTTAGAACCTTGTGAAAAGATTGAGGATCGGCGCTGCGCGCAGGAAGTCCTGATAGGCTCCGCGGACTGCCGAGTAGCCGACGACGATACGGTCGCCGCCAAGAATTTCGGGATCGGGCGCACGGCCTTCGCGGATCTGCTTCAGGTTGAAAACCGCACCATAGCGTTCGCCGTCGATTTCACGGAAAACGATGACTTCATCGTCCACAGCCGTGAACTGGAGACCCTGCGCACGCGCGATGGCCTCGAGAAGCGAGGACGTACCGGCGATCTCGTAGACACCCGGCGAATTGACCATGCCATCGACGGTGACACGCTGAGCGGCGGAGCTGACGACGCCCACCACGACCTGCGGGTTGCGGATGTAACGGCTACCGAGGCCTGCTTCGAGCTCTCGGCTGAGTTCGATCGGGGTCTTGCCCTCGGCCGCCACTTCGCCAACGAAGGGATAGTTGAACGTCCCTGCCGAATTGACCGAGATTTCGTCGAAGGTCAGCTCGGGTTCCTGGAAAACGCGGATCGAGAGGGTGTCGAGCACGCCGATGCGATATTCGACGAGACCGTTTTCCTCCGATGCCGGCGGCACGATCCGATAGGCCTCATCACCCTTCGGCAGATTGGCCGACGGGCTGAAGCATCCGGATAGCAAAAGGCAGGCAGGGAGCAGAAGCCCCGCGAATTTCTTAGACAATGACCCTAGTCCCTCTTTGTCGACAATGGGGCCGATAGCAGAGCGACAAGCAATCCTGCAACGCATAAGAGCGCCATATTCCGCAACGGCAAATCGAGTAGCGCCTGGAGCGCTATGCAGGCACTCGCCATTGCCGCAGCCAGCGTGACCGGGGCATGAACCGAACGCAGTCCGCGCCATGTTGCGAACAAGAGGTAAAGCCCCCAGCCAATCACCAGCAAGCCACCGACAATGCCCGCCTCGAGCACGATTTCGAGATATTCGTTATGCGCCCTGCCTGCGCGGCCGGTCACCAGCGTCTCGAGCGATTCCTCGACCTGGAAAACCTCGTCGAAGGTGCCCATGCCGCTGCCGACGGGCCAGTAACGATCGATGCCATTGGCAGTGTCTTCCCAGATATCGGGGCGCGAATCCTCAAGGTCGCCATAACGCTCCCACGTCGCGCCGAGACGGTCGTTGGTCGCGACGAGGGCGCCGACCGCGGCAATGCCAAGCACGCCGGCACCGATAATCGTCCAGCGCTTGCGCGCTTCCACCTTCGCCAGCTCCTTCAGGATGAGCCAGCCGATCCAGGCCAGCGGGAGGAGCAGAAGCGCCGTGGAAGACCGCGAGTTGGTCAGCACGACCCCGATGACAAGGAGCATGGCGACAAAGGCCATCGCGGCGGACTGGGTCGCCCTGCGCGGCTTGTCGGCGTAAAAACCAACCATCGCGCAAAGCCCGATGACCATCAGGAGGCCGCTGCTGTTGTGGTTGGCAAAGAAGCCGTAGAACCGGCCATCCGAGCGGCTGCCGTAAAGGATGAGCGCATCGGAAGAGGTCGCAAACTGCAGTGCGCCGAACAGGAAGTTCGCCAAGGCCAGGCCGACCAGTAGCAGCAGGATGTGGCGACCTTGCGCCAGCTTCCTGCCGAAGACGGCGGTAAGGACGGCAAGCGGCCCAATCAGAGCCAGCACTGCCGTAAGTGTGCGGGCGCGATCGAGCGTGATCGGGAACCAGTCATCCCCGGCACCGACGAGTTCGCGGCTTTCCACCGCCATGTCGCGGCCAGGGAGCGACTGCCACAGGCCCGCAGGCAGCGGCAGCAACTGGATGAGCGGCAAGGCCAGCGTGAGCCCGACAAGTATCAGCAGGGTCTTGGGCGCCGTCGCTACGAAATGCCGCAACGCTCCGGGCGTGAACAACAGGATGCCAAGCGCCACGAGCTGTACGAGGAGGTTGGTAAGGCCGCGACCGACACCTCCTCCACCGAACATCAGGGAGATCGCCATCAGGGCGATCAGTGACCATCCGATCATCCGCGTCCATTCGATGGGCGAGACCGGCTTTTGTGATCGGTTACGTGAGAGCATGGATGTTCCCGCAGGGTAGCAGACATGAAAAACCCCGCCGACCCGAAAAGGCCGGCGGGGTCAAAACTCTTAAAGAGCGGACTTAGAGAGCCGAACCCGGGGTACGGTCGTCATCGTCGTCACCAGTTGCAGCGATGATACCGATGATCACTGCGATAGCTGCGACGATAGCGATGATGGTGGCGCCGCCACCAGCTTCGCTAACTTCGTCAGCCGACTGGGCCGAACGGCTTACGGTCGACATCTTGACGGGCTGAACCGAAACGGTTCCGGCGTCGGCGGCACGGGTGCCGGCCTGAGCTGCAACCGGAACAACCGCCATTGCGACTGCACCGAGGCCCGAGAGAAGGCGGCTGGTCTTCATAAGGTAGTCTCCTAGTGTTCTTCTTACGAGAATTCGATCTGTGGGCTAGCAACGTATCCCACTAAGTGCAACCGGTTAAATCGCCGTAAAGTGCAAAACTTCGCACCCGCACAATCCACCAATATGCGCCTCTCGTGAAGGTTCCGAGAAAAAAGCAAATTATTATTATTGTGGGATTTTCGCCTCAGTATGCGTTTGGATGCACGAGAACGCGGGCTGTTGCCAACATGATACGCAAGTCACCTAAAGGGGACCAGTCCCTGATGTATTCGAGATCGGCCTGAAGTCGATCGGTCAAATGACTTTCGGTTTCCGTTGCCCCGCGATGGCCGCGTATTTGGGCCAGGCCGGTCAAACCGGGTTTAAGCGAATGCCGCTGCCAGTAGTCGCTGTCGATTTCCCAGAACAGCTTTTCATTGGCGAGTGAGCCGAGGGCATGCGGTCGGGGCCCGACAAGGCTCATCTCCGAGCGCAGCACATTGATCAGCTGTGGCAGTTCGTCGAGGCTGGTGCGGCGAATGAACTTGCCGATGCGCGTGACGCGGTCATCCTCGCGCGACGTGGAGCGCGCACCTTCGGCATCCAGCTTGGCGACCTTCATCGAGCGGAACTTGAGCATGTCGAACATGCAATTGCCCTGCCCCATGCGCGGCTGGACAAAGAATACGGGCCCGCCATCTTCCAGTTTGATCAGCAGCGCGACGATGAGCATCAGCGGACCGAGCAGGACCAGCGCCGGTATGGTGAAGGCGAGATCGATAACGCGCTTGGTCAGCCGCGCTCTCAATCCGAGCGGACCGGCCGACACCACAAGGAACGACCAGCCGCCTTCGCGTTCGAGCGCGATCGCACCCAGCTCCTGCAGGCTTTCCGAGAGGACTTCGCCGTGGACACCGGCCGCCCGCATGATTTTTGCCCAGAATACCCGGCGCTCGACCGGGCAACTCACGATTACGCGGTCCATGTTGCGCATGGTTCGGCCCAGGAGGTCGAGCGCGGCCGGATCGGTCTGTGCCTTTTCGACCATGGCCGCATCGGCGGTCACCCGGTCGGTCCCCTTGAGAACCACTTCCGGTCCGCCATCCTCGATGACGAGCACATTGCTGACCCGCCCGCCATAGTTCTTGCGGATGTAGAAGCTCAACAGGACACGCAAGCCTGCCATGACAGCGAAGGACAGGATGATCGCAAGCGAATAGGTCACTCGGGCGAAATCGCCGCCCGAGCGCACGTAGAAGGTCATCACGAGGAACAGCATGGCCGACAGGACAAGCGAAATCGCCAGCCTGCCGAGCGCATAGCGCCAGTCTTCCAGCGCGCGGATCGAATAGACACGGTTGTAGATCGCGATGACCAGGAAGATCGGCAGGGTGAACTGCATGACCTGGATTGCGCGGGCAGACGGAATATCGCCGACGTAGATCGCACCGGCGACCCAGAAGCTGACGAACAGGATCCCCGTGTCCAAAAGGAAGAGCAGCGCGTACATCTGGACGCGCTGGTGCTCCATCGAAGGACGCAGGTTGTTTTCGAGATATTGTTCTAGCGACATTCTCAATTGCGCTCTCAAGGAGAGGAGCTGCGACCCATCTATGAAGAAACGTCCGACCGTCGGCTCATCCGACGGCATCTGAGGCCGCATAGTCGAGCCGGTGCTCGCTTGGCAATATCGACCGAGCGTCCGCGCATCCGAAATTATTCGGGATTCGGTGCCGGATCAGGCCGTCGCAACCCTCGCCTTGCTCTCATCCGCCTGTCTGCTAAAGCGCCCCCAACTCCATTCGAACTGACAGGAAACAAATGGCCAAGATCAAGGTAGCCAACCCGGTCGTCGAACTCGACGGCGACGAAATGACGAAGATCATCTGGAAGTGGATCCGCGAACGTCTGATCCTTCCTTACCTCGACGTCGATCTCAAATATTATGACCTCTCGATCGAGAAGCGCGACGAGACCGATGACCAGATCACGGTCGACGCGGCCAACGCGATCAAGGAACACGGCGTCGGCGTGAAATGCGCCACCATCACGCCCGACGAAGCGCGCGTCGAGGAATTCAGCCTCAAGAAAATGTGGCGCTCGCCCAACGGCACGATCCGCAACATCCTTGGCGGCGTGGTCTTCCGCGAGCCGATCGTGATCGACAACGTGCCGCGTCTCGTGCCCGGCTGGACCGACCCCATCGTGGTTGGCCGTCACGCTTTCGGTGACCAGTACCGCGCCACCGACACGCTGATCCCGGGCGCGGGCAAGCTGCGCCTCGTTTTCGAAGGCGAGAACGGCGAGAACATCGATCTCGACGTCTTCGAATTCCAGAGCCCCGGCGTCGCCATGGCGATGTACAACCTCGACGACAGCATCCGCGACTTCGCGCGCGCCAGCTTCGCTTACGGCCTCGACCGCAAGTGGCCGGTGTACCTGTCGACCAAGAACACCATCCTCAAGAAGTACGATGGCCGCTTCAAGGACCTGTTCCAGGAAGTGTTCGACGCCGAATACAAGGCCGAGTTCGAGAAGCACGGCCTCACCTACGAACACCGCCTGATCGACGACATGGTCGCAGCAGCGCTCAAGTGGAACGGCAAGTTCGTCTGGGCCTGCAAGAACTACGACGGCGACGTGCAGTCGGACATCGTTGCGCAGGGCTTCGGCTCGCTTGGCCTGATGACCTCGGTCCTGATGACGCCCGATGGCAAGACCGTCGAAGCGGAAGCAGCGCACGGCACCGTCACCCGCCACTATCGCCAGCACGAGCAGGGCAAGGCAACCTCGACCAACCCGATCGCCAGCATCTTCGCCTGGACGCGCGGCCTCATGTATCGCGGCAAGTTCGACGGCACGCCCGATGTCGTGAAGTTCGCCGAGACGCTCGAGCAGGTCTGCATCAAGACAGTCGAAAGCGGCAAGATGACCAAGGACCTCGCGCTGCTGATCGGTCCGGACCAGAGCTGGATGACCACCGAACAGTTCTTCGAAGCCATCGTCGAAGGCCTCGAAGCAGAAATGGCAAATTGGGGCTGAAACCTCGTCTGACCATGAAAGGGGCGGCTTCGACTCTGGTCGGGGCCGCCCTCATTATTCTTGCATCGCCGGTTATGGCGCCGCAGCTGCTGGCCTTCCCCCATTCGGTTGAGACGGAGATCGGCACGATCCATTCGGAGAAACCGCTCGACGCAGCCATGGTGCGAGAGAGTGTGCAATCGGTGCAGGCCCGTATGTCGACGACACCCCTTGCCTCTACTTCCGAATCCCGGCCAATATTCATCACCGATGGAGGCTGGCGCTGGCATTGGCTGGCGGTCAGTTCCTCCGGTTCGCTTGCGATCACGCGACCGCTCAACACTGCGGTTGTGGTCAACAAGGCCGATCCCGAGAGCGGCAAAATCGCCTCTATCGGGGGAGAACGCACCTTGGGATCGGTACTTGCCCATGAGTTCACCCACGGTTTGATCCGCCGCAGGTTCGGCATCCTGCGTTCGATGGCCTTTCCGCAATGGAAGGTCGAAGGCTATTGCGACTATGTTGCTGGCGAAAGCACGCTATCGGACGAACAAGCAGCCGCTCTCAAAAGTAGCGGAACCGATAGCCCGGCATTGGTTTACTTTCACGGCCGCCGCCGCGTCGCTGAAATCCTCGCGCAGAACGGCGGTTCGGTCGACCAATTATTCAACACGGAAGATTGATGCCCAGCAGCACGAACCCAAAGAAGCGCACTACTCGCCGCAAGGGTAGCGAGAAGTACGGCCAGAAGCGGCTCGACGTGCGCAATGCGATGATCAAGGACATTCCCGGCATCGCGAACCTCGTGCGCCGGGTTTATGGAGACATGCCCGCCTATACCCACGGCGAGATCCGGGGGCAGATCAACAATTTCAAGGAAGGCTGCTTCGTCGCGCTGCTTGATGACGAGGTGGTCGGCTATTGCGCTACCATGCAGCTGGCCGAGGCGCTCGCCTTCCAGGACCACGACTGGGACGAGATCACGGGTAACGGCTATGGCAGCCGCCACGATCCGACCGGTGACTGGCTCTATGGCTACGAGATGTGCGTCGACCCCAAGGTGCGCGGCGTGCGCATCGGGCGACGGCTGTACGAAGAACGCCGAGCGCTGGCCGAAGAGAACGACCTGACCGGTATCGTCTTTGCCGGACGCATGCCGAATTATCGCCGCCTGCGCCGCAAAGTCGAAGGGCCGAAGGACTATCTCGAAAAGGTCGTCGAGGGGAAGCTGCACGACCCTGTGCTGCGCTTCCAGCTGGCGAATGGCTTCGAACCCGAACGGATCATCGAGGGCTACCTGCCCGAGGACAAGGCCAGCATGGCCAACGCCGTGATGATGGTCTGGCGCAATCCCTATGTGGAGCGCGACCAACCGGTGAAGAAGCGCATCCCGCGCGGCGTCGAGGCTGTGCGCGTGGCGACCTGCCAGCTGCAGGCGCGGCAGGTTGCCGACTATGACGAATTCATGCGCCACGTCACATATTTCGTAGATGTTGCAAGCGATTACGAATCGGACTTCATAGTCTTTCCCGAACTCTTCACACTCATGTTGCTGAGCTTCGAGGAGAAGGAACTCTCGCCCGTCGAGGCCATCGAGCGCCTGTCCGAATATACGCCTCGCCTGCGCGATGACATCTCCGAGATGGCGATGCGCTACAACATCAACATCATCGCTGGCAGCCACCCGACACGGATGGACGATGGCGACATCCATAACGTCGCCTATGTCTGCCTACGCGACGGGTCGGTCCATGCGCAGGAGAAGATCCACCCCACGCCGAACGAGCGATACTGGTGGAATATCAAGGGCGGCGACAAGGTCGAGGTGATCCAGACCGACTGCGGCCCGATCGGCGTGCAGATCTGCTACGACAGCGAGTTCCCCGAGCTCAGCCGCCGCCTCGCCGACGAAGGCGCGCGTATCATCTTTGTACCCTTCTGCACCGACAGCCGCCAAGGGTATCTGCGCGTGCGATATTGTGGACAAGCCCGCGCGATCGAGAACCAGTGTTTCGTCGTCCTGTCGGGCAATGTCGGGAACCTGCCCAATGTCGGCAATATGGACATCCAATATGCGCAAAGCTGCATCCTGACGCCTTGCGACTTCCCCTTCGCGCGCGACGGGATCGCCGCCGAATCCACCGAAAATGTCGAAACGCTCACCATCAGCGACGTGAATCTTGCCGACCTGCAGTGGGCGCGCGCCGAAGGCACGGTGCGCAACCTCGCCGACCGGCGCTTCGATCTCTACCGGATCGAATGGGACGAGGACGGCAAACACCCCGGCAAGCCCCGCCCGCGCCGCGAGCCGCTCGGCCCCACCGGTCCCGGTGGTGGCTAATCGCAGTCAAGTCTCGTGACTTAACCGGACCTGCTGGCTAGAGCTTACCCATGGCATCGGGCGAACTCGCATCACCTGCACTTTCCGACGCGCTCGTCATCCTTGGCGCAGCGGGACTGGTCATCCCGGTCTTCACGCGTTTCCGCATCACGCCGGTCATCGGGTTTATCCTGATCGGTATCCTTGTGGGGCCATACGGCCTGGGCCAGATGGTGTTCGAGCGACCATGGCTTGAACATATAACCATATCCGACCCGGACTCGCTCGACCTGTTTGCGGAGTTCGGGATCATCCTCCTCCTGTTCGCCATCGGGCTGGAGCTGTCGTTCAAACGCCTGTGGCAATTGCGGCGGCTGGTTTTCGGGCTCGGCGCAGCAGAGTTGCTGATCGGCGGGCTCTGTCTTGCCGTCGTGCTGTCGATGATGGGCCAGTATTGGATCGGCGCGCTGGCGCTCGGTTTCGCCCTCGCCTTCTCCTCGACCGCCATCGTCCTGCCAATTTCGGGCAGCACGAGCCCGGTCGGGCGAGCGGCGCTGTCCATGCTCCTGTTCGAAGACATCATGATTGTGCCCATCGTCTTCGTGCTGGGCGCCATGGCGCCCAATGCCGCGTCGGAAGGCTGGGAAGGCCTGCTCACCACGCTCTGGCAGGGCGCGCTGGTCATCGCCGTGATGATGATCGCGGGACGCTTCGCCCTTCCCCGCCTCTTCGCACAGGCGGCGCGGACCAAGAGCCCCGAACTTTTCCTCGCCGCCTCGCTGCTGGTGGTGATCGGATCGAGCCTCGCCACGGCAGCCGTCGGCCTTTCGCCCATTGTCGGCGCGCTGATCGCCGGCCTGCTGATCGCCGAGACCGAATATCACGGCGAAGTCGAAAGCATCATGGAGCCGTTCAAGGGCCTCGCGCTGGGTATCTTCCTCATCACCGTCGGCATGAGCATCGATCTCGCCACGATCTGGGAGCATATCGGTTCGATCACCACCGCCGTTGTCGGCGTGGTGGTGTTCAAGGCGCTGCTGACCGGCGTGCTGCTCCGCCTGATGGGCGCGCGCCGCAGCACTGCGGCAGAGACAGGCATCCTGATGGCGAGCCCATCGGAAACCACCCTGATCGTCCTTGCTGCCGCCAGCTCCGCCCTCCTGATCCAGCCTGGCACGGCCCAATTCTGGCAGATCGTGACCGCTATCGGACTGACGATTACGCCACTCCTCGCGCGTCTGGGCCGCGTCGTTGCGCGCCGCGTGGAGCCGGTACCCGAATTGCCCGAGGAGGACGAAGGCGAGCGCCGCGTCATCATAATCGGCGCAGGGCGCGTCGGGCGGTTGATCGCGCAAATGCTTGACGAGCACGGAAAGCCCTACGTGGCTCTCGATTCCAACGCCGACCTCATCGAAGGCGCCAAGCGCAAGGGCTATCGCGCTGTCTTCGGAGACGCCGCCAGGGGCGATGCGCTGCATCGTCTTGGCATCGAGGATGCGCTGGCAGTCGTTCTGACGATGGACGAACCCATCCTCGCACAGCGGCTCGTCGCCAAGCTGCGCGCCGACTATCCCGACCTGCTGATCGTTGCCCGCGCCCGCGACATCAACCACGCGGCAGAATTGTACCGCGCCGGCGCCAGCCATGCAGTCCCTGAAACTCTCGAAGCCACGCTGCAACTGAGCGAGGCTGTCCTTGTCGATATCGGTGTTGCCATGGGACCCGTCATCGCTTCGATCCACGAGAAGCGCGACGAGTTCCGCGAACTGATCGAGAAGGAAGGCGCGCTCGACTACAAGCCGAAGCTACGCTCAAGCACGGCAGACGGTTGAACCTTTCGCTCTCTCCATGCGTTGAGAGGGCAAAAGGAGAATAAAATGAGCGACATCGACCCGACGAAGCCCATCCCCAACGACGAAAAGTTCAAGCCGCAGAACGTGGCCGATCCGCTGAAGGACCAGGCACCCGACCAGCTGCGCGGCAAGCCCGGCGATACCGAAGGCTACGATATCGAGCAGGGCTCGAGCGCCGTCACCAAGAAGACGCCCAGCGCCTGATAAATTTCTCCAGGAGAGGAGAAAGACGCCTGACCGGTTAGCGCCGGTCAGGCGTTTTCTTTTGCCAGCGCGCCGCGCACTGCATCGAGTGCTTCGGCAGCTTTCGAGCCATCCGGCCCGCCGCCCTGCGCCATGTCGGCGCGGCCACCGCCGCCCTTGCCGCCCAGCGCTTCGACACCGGCGCGAACCAGCTCGACGGCGCTAAAGCGGCCGGTCAGGTCGTCGGTCACGGCAACGGCAAACGCCGCCTTGCCATCGTTCACCGCGCAGATCGCTGCAACGCCCGAACCCATACGGGTCTTGGCTTCATCGAGCAGAGGTCGCAGTTCCTTGGGGCTAAGGCCGTCGATTGCCTGGCCCGAGAACTTCACACCGGCGATATCTTCATCGGCAGGTCCAGCATCGCCTGATCCGCCGCCGCCCAGCGCAAGCGCGCGCTTGGCTTCGGCGAGTTCCTTTTCGAGCCGCTTGCGCTCGTCGACCAGCGCCGACACGCGTGCGGCAGCCTCGTCTGGCGAAGTCTTGAGAGCGCCGGCAATGGCGCGCACGGTTTCATCGCGTGCGAGGAGCCACCGGCGGGCCGCTTCACCGGTCAGCGCCTCGATGCGGCGTACGCCCGAACTGACCGCGCTTTCGCTGACGATCTTGAACAGGCCGATATCGCCGGTCGCCTCGACATGCGTACCGCCGCAAAGTTCGACTGAGTAATTCTTGCCCTCGCCGCCCTTGCGGCCCATCGACAGGACGCGAACCTCGTCGCCGTATTTCTCGCCGAACAACGCGAGTGCGCCGGCGGCAACCGCATCGTCGGGCGTCATCAGGCGCGTGCCGACCTTTTCGTTGGCGCGGATTTCTTCGTTCACCTCAGCCTCGATGGCGGCGATGTCGTCATCGCCGAGCGGCTTGGGGTGCGAGAAGTCGAAGCGGAAGCGGTCGTCGGACACCAGCGACCCCTTCTGGGTCACATGCTCGCCTAGCCGATTGCGCAGTGCCGCGTGGACGAGATGCGTCGCCGAATGGTTGGCGCGGATGCGGTCACGACGTCCGGCGTCGATTTCGAGATGCACGGCATCGCCGACCTTGATGCTGCCCTTCTCGACCTTGGCGATATGCGTGTGCAGGCGGCCGAGCGGCTTGTTCGTGGTCGAGACTGCGATCTCGAGACCTTCAGGGGTCCAGATGCGTCCGGCATCGCCGGTCTGGCCGCCGCTTTCGCCATAGAACGGCGTCTGGTTGGTCAGGACGATGACATCGTCGCCTTCCGACGCGCTGTCGACTTCCTTGCCGTCCTTCACCAGCGCGACGACTTCTGCCTCGCCGGTGTCGGAGGTGTATCCGGTGAACTCGGTGGAGCCTTCACGCTCGGCTATATCGAACCAGACTTCCTCGCTGGCAGCTTCGCCCGAACCCTTCCACGCAGCGCGTGCGGCGGCCTTCTGCTGCGCCATGGCCGCATCGAAGCCGTCCTTGTCGACGCCAATGCCGCGGTTGCGCAGCGCGTCTTCGGTGAGATCGTAGGGGAAGCCATAGGTGTCGTAGAGCTTGAAAGCGGTCTCGCCGTCCAGAGTGCCGCCCTCGCCCATGTCGCCGGTGGCTTCGTCGAGCAGCTTGAGGCCCTTGTCGAGCGTGCGGCGGAACTGCGTTTCCTCGCGCTCGAGCACTTCCTGGATCAGCGCCTGTCCGCGAACGAGTTCGGGGTAGGCAGCGCCCATCTCGCTGACAAGCTCGGGGACGAGGCGATGCATCAGCGGCTCGCTCGCGCCGAGCAGGTGCGCATGACGCATGGCGCGGCGCATGATGCGGCGCAAGACGTAGCCGCGGCCTTCATTGCTGGGCAGAACGCCGTCGGCAAGCAGGAAGCTGGTCGAGCGCAAATGGTCGGCGATGACGCGGTGGCTGGCCTGCTGGTCGCCTTCGGCCCTGACGCCAGTCAGCGATTCACTGGCGCCGATCAGCGCCTTGAAGGTGTCGGTATCGTAATTGTCGTGGACGCCCTGCATGACTGCAGCGACGCGCTCGATGCCCATGCCGGTGTCGATGCTGGGCTTGGGCAGGTTGCCGACGATCTCGTCAGCTTCCTGCGTGAACTGCATGAAGACGAGGTTCCAGATCTCGACGAAGCGGTCGCCGTCTTCTTCCGGCGAACCCGGAGGGCCGCCCCAGATGTGGTCGCCATGATCGTAAAAGATTTCCGAACACGGGCCGCACGGACCGTCCGAGCCCATGGCCCAGAAATTGTCCTTGGTCGGGATGCGGATGATCTTGTCATCGGCAAAGCCGGTACGCTTCTTCCACAGGTCGAAGGCTTCGTCGTCCGTGTGGTAGACGGTAACCAGCAGGCGCTCGGGATCGAGGCCCCATTCCTTGGTCAGCAGGGTCCAGGCATTGTCGATCGCCTGTTCCTTGAAATAATCGCCGAAGCTGAAATTGCCGAGCATCTCGAAGAATGTGTGATGCCGCGCGGTATAGCCGACATTGTCGAGATCATTGTGCTTGCCGCCTGCGCGCACGCATTTTTGCGCACTGGTGGCGCGCGGTGCGGGCGGGGTCTCGAGGCCGGTGAAGGCATTCTTGAACGGGACCATGCCAGCGTTCACGAACATCAGCGTGGGATCGCTGAACGGCACGAGCGGCGCACTCGGGACTTCGGCGTGGTCCTTTCCGGCGAAAAAATCGAGGAAGGAGCGGCGGATTTCGTTGGTCGACGTCATGGGAGCGCAGTTAGGCAATCACTGCGCGCGGGACAAGCGCGAATGCCCCGTACATGGAGCCGAAATCCACTCCTACCAGATGAAGTAGGGTCCGCCGCGCTCACGGGCACGCTGCCACGCCGGACGGGCATGGATCGCTTCGACGAAGCGGGCGAGCTTGGGCGCCTTCTCCGCATAGCCCTGCATGACTGCAATTTCTGCGGGAAAACTCATCATCACATCCGCCGCGCTCCAGTCCGAACCGACAAAGTGCAGGTCATCGGAGATATTCTGTTCCGCGAAGTCCACATGCGCGGCAAACTGTTCTTCCACGCGGGGCATCATCGGGGCTGCCGCATCGCCGAGGCGACCCGCCATGATCTTAAGCATGACGGGTACGAAGAACGAGCTTTCCCCGAACTGCATCCATTCGAGGTGATCCACCCATTCGGAACTCGACCGATCGGGAAGCCAGGCTTCCCCACCGTGGCGCGCGCAGAGATATTCGATGATCGCTCCGCTTTCGGCGACGAGGCGTCCGTCGTCCTCGATCACCGGAGACTTGCCGAGGGGATGGGCATTCTTGAGTTCCGGCGGCGCGAGATTGGTCTCTGCATCGCGCTGGTAGGAGACGATGTCGTAGTCCGCGCCCAGTTCCTCCAGCAGCCAGAGTATGCGCTGCGAGCGGCTGTTGTTGAGATGGTGGACGGTGATGGTCATCGTGCTCTCCTGATTTCGAGCGCCCTGCCTAGGGACAGCAACGCTGCCGCGCTACCCGCTTTATTGCACGTCTGCCCCAAACACGCGAAAAGCCGGTGCAGCGCTCTGGATGAGTGCGCGCGCACCGGCTTTCCGTGTTTCCGGGAGCGCCGGGGGACAGTCCGGCTTTGACGAACGGCGGGGGAATGGTGCCGTACGCGCTCCCGCTTGAAGAGGTGTGATCAGTCTTCCGCGTCCGGACCAGTCATCATCTCTTCGGCGACCTCGTCGGTTTTGCCGCGGATCGCAGCTTCCAACTTGGCGCACATTTCGGGGTTTTCCTTGAGGAAGGTCTTCGCATTCTCGCGGCCCTGGCCGATACGGACGCTGTCGTAGCTGAACCAGCTGCCCGACTTTTCGACCACGCCGGCCTTCACGCCCAGATCGAGGATCTCGCCGATCTTGGAGATGCCTTCGCCATACATGATATCGAATTCGACCTGCTTGAACGGAGGGGCGACCTTGTTCTTGACCACCTTCACACGTGTCGAGTTGCCAATCACCTCGTCACGATCCTTGATCTGGCCGGTGCGACGGATGTCGAGGCGGACCGAGGCGTAGAACTTGAGCGCGTTACCACCGGTGGTGGTTTCGGGGTTACCGTACATCACGCCGATCTTCATGCGCAGCTGGTTGATGAAGATCACCATGCACTTGGAACGGTTGATCGAGCCGGTCAGCTTGCGCAGCGACTGCGACATGAGGCGCGCCTGGAGGCCGACATGGCTGTCGCCCATCTCGCCTTCGATTTCAGCGCGCGGCACGAGGGCGGCAACCGAGTCGACCACGAGGATGTCGATCGCGTTGGAGCGCACCAGCGTGTCGGTAATTTCGAGCGCCTGTTCGCCGGTATCGGGCTGCGAGACGATCAACTCATCGACGTCCACGCCCAGCTTCTTGGCATAGACGGGATCGAGCGCATGTTCAGCGTCGACGAATGCGGCGGTGCCGCCAGCCTTTTGCGCTTCGGCAATGGCATGCAGCGCGAGCGTGGTCTTGCCTGAGCTTTCCGGGCCGTAAACTTCGATCACGCGGCCCTTGGGAAGGCCGCCGATGCCGAGTGCGATATCGAGGCCGAGCGAACCGGTGGAGATGGCCTCCACATTCATCGCTTCCTTCTGGCCGAGCTTCATTGCCGAGCCCTTGCCGAATGCGCGATCGATCTGCGCGAGGGCGGCGTCCAATGCCTTCTGACGGTCTGCGTCCACTTTCTTTCCTTCTACAAGCTTCAGACTAGCCGCCATGACACATTCCCCTTTTGCATTTCCAGAGCCGCTATCGACTCTTCAACTACCAAGGCATGTACCGCGTTTGTTCCACAAGAACAAGAGTGGAACGAAATTTTTTTGCAGATGGCCTATTCGTCTGTGAAATAGGCCTTCGGGCGGCGGACTCTCCAACGTTTGTCATAAGTGCTGTTGGCCGGCACTTCCACGTCTACCACGAGATCGCCGTTCTTGACGTAAGCGTCCTGCCCCTGCGGACGGACTTCCCAACTGGCAGGGTTGCCGAAGCTCACACGAACAAGTGCGGGCGCATCATTGGCGTTCGACACTATCATGCGAATGCTGGTCCAGCGCTTCCCGTTATCGTCCGGATATGTGTCGCCCAAATGGGCGCAGTAGGAAAAGACCTTCGCGCTCTGCCCGAGTGGAAGCTCGACCTCCTGCCCGACCGGGTAATCACGCAGTTCAAGCTCTGCGACCAGTTGCGGACCGAGCGTCGTGCTCTCGAACGCATTGACCTTCCCCATCGGGAGCGAGGCACCGAGCCCGAAGTCGACCTTGTTCTCGGTGAAGAGCCGAATTTCGGCTTCCTCCAGATCGTCTTTTTCGTCCCCGGGATAGAACCGGTCATAGGGATCGCAATAGGCGGAATAGAGCCAACGGGTCCGGATCGCCTCGCGCGAGAGGAAGGCGATCTGCTTCATGCCTTTCGAGGCCACAGTCACCGGCCGCGGCACGCGGTACAGCTTGAGATCGGCGAGATTCTCCTCGCGGGCCATCGATTCTTCAGAGACGACCGAGAGCGGACTTATCGAGGCGAAGGATTCACGCCGCATCCGCGAGCCGGTGACCACGATCACTTCATCGTCGAAACCCTGAGGCATGCCCGGTGGGGGTGGAGGAGGCGGCGGCGCGTTGTAGCTCCTGACCGGAGTGCCGCTCGCGGTACTGCCGATCGGATAGCAATTGAGCCTAAGCCCTCGCGCGCGAGGGCTTTTGGCCAGTTCTTCGAAATCGCTCTGGATCGCGATCTTGCCGGCCACCACCATCAGCTCTGCATCGGGGAATGACTGCCCGTTGTCGTTGAGGACGGTGAGCCAGCTGGTCAGCCCCATGGGGAATGTCCCGTCCCGTCGCCCGTTGCCCAGTTGCGCGACGTAATTCGCTTCCCAGTCGAAACCCCACGAGAGGTAGGTGAGCACTATCTCGTAGGTTCCGCCGGTCTCGCTATAGGTGTCGATGTTGAAGATGGGACGCGCCGAAAGCTCTGGCGGAACGCCGTCGAAGGTGAGTTTTTCGGGCAGGCCCGAGCAACGCACAGCCTCGAAGGTGTCGCCGGTCTGCAGCACGATCCCGCCGTCGGCGCGGGTCCTGACGATCGCATCGCGGCTTTCCGATTTTCCCGTACCGGGATTGAAGCGCGTAATGGTGACCCGGTTGCCGAGCGTCCGGTCGACGAGGGCGGCCGGTGAGAGGAGGTCGGCGTTGCGGTTCTTCTCGATCGTCCCGCCCGGCAGGCCGGAGACGATCGCGCTCACCGCGACCATGCCTTCCGAAACGCCTTCGAACAGGATGGTCGAGCGACCGCGCGGCAGCGTGACAGTGCGCGTTTCGCTGATCATCGCATATCCGCGCGGGTTGTCCTGGTCCATCTCAGCGCCCACGGACCGGCTGGGGTCGCGATAGACGGTCACCGCATAGTGACTTGCCTCGGAGGCAAACACGCGGGCGCGCTCATCCTGCGCGGCCACAGGCACCGCAAGGAACGCCGCGAGAAAGGCTAGAGTGGCCGGGAGGATGCGCATTGCCGCGATCTCCCGATCAATACTTCGTTTCGTAAACCACCCGGACAACGCGCTTGTCCGCTGCAGGCACGCGCACGTCCCACTTGCGGGTCGAGGGGCCCTGCTGTTCGCCCGTCACGTCCTCCGAGACGACGCGATAGTCGCGCGACCACCACCCGCGATAGAGACCATCCTGGTAGAACTCGACATTCACCGGCGAGCTCTTCGCGTTATAGAAGGTGTACCGCATGGTCGTGCGGTAATATTTGATCTTCCGCTCGACCTCGACTTCGCGGGCAACCTCGCCGTCCTCGAGAACGCGATACCGGTTCGTCTTTTCCCATTCGTCCTTGTCGATTTCCTCGCGCTTCTCGACCTCGGCCTGGACATAGACGTCGAAGGCATCGCCGGTGCGCAGGAACAGGTCGCTGCCCATCGGCGTGTGGCCGATACCGGCCTCGCCGATGAATTGCGGGGTACCCTGACGGTCGCGCTGGTAGAACCGCACGGTTCCTGCAGGCAGGGCATCGCCCAGCCCCTGGTCGCGCGCGGTGTTGAAAGAGATCGCACTGCTCGCCGCGACGGGCTGTTCGTCGCGGACCAGCCAACCCACACGGCGTTCGTAGCGGCGGCGGGCCGGAACGCCCTGCACATCGAGGAAGCTGACCTGCTTGGTCTGCGCATTGGCGACCGTGGTGCGTTCCTCGATCGGGTAGAGATAGAATTCACCCAGCGATTCGCGCTCGGCCGCTTCGGTACCCGGCGTACGCATGCTGCGCGGCTGCGGACGGCGGCCGTTTCCGCCGGTCGCATCACCAGCAACCAGCAGCAGGTCCGCGTCCTTGAACGTCGTGCCGGTCTGGTTGGTCAGTGTGACCCAGCCCTGCATGTCGACGGTGCTGTTGCCCTCGTCGAAGAGGGCGACATAGTCAGCCGACCAGCCAAGTCCCGAGGTGAGGTAACGGATGGAGGCCGGGCGCGTACCCGAGCGGGTCGAATCGAGCGTGACGGACAGCGTCGGCCGGGCACGCAGGTTTGAAGGCACGCGGTCGAAGATTGCGCGGACCGGCAGGCCATCGTCACGCAGCACCTCGATTCGGTCGCCGATCTTCACCACCACGCCACCGGCAGTCGACAGCACGGTCGCCCGTTCACGGGTTTCCACTCCGGTGGCCGGATTGGTCCGCACCAGCGTGATCGTCTTGCCGATCGCCTTTTCCATGAGCTTGGACGGCGTCAGCAGGTCGAAATCAAAATTCTGTTCGACGATCGAGGTGCCTGCCGCAGCAAAGCTCAGCGTCTCGGGCTGGATGCGGGCCGAAACATCGGGGAATGCAATGGTCGTCTGTCCGGCAGGAATAGACAGCTGGCGAACGTCCTGCACCAGGCTGCGCCCGCCATTGTAGATCGTGATCGAGACATCGCCCTGCGCGGTCTGGTCAGGGTTTTCCAGCGCCTGCTCGGTCGACTGGGCGAGCAAAGGTGCCGCGCCCAGAAGTGCGATCGTGGCTGCGAACGAATAACTGCGTACCCTCATGGCAATCCCCCCTTTTCCAGGACAGGATTGCACCGCCTTTCACTCAGGCGTCAACCTTGACCTGCTCTCCAAGCACTTCAGATACCTTGGCATTTATTTGCTGTACGCTGAACGGCTTCGGAATGAAGTGCATGTTGTCGATGTCGATTTCGTTACGAAGCGTCTCTTCTGCATAGCCCGACATGAAGAGGATCGGGATCCTGGGCTTCACCTTGCGGATCGCGCGGGCCATGGCCGGGCCGTCCATCGCGGGCATGACCACGTCGGAAACAATCAGGTCGAATTCGGTATTGCCATTGGCGATGGCGGCAAGGCCTTCCTCGCCATCGCGCGCAGTGGTCACCTGGTAGCCTGCACGGGCGAGTGCGCGTTCGGCGACGGCGCGGACCATGTCCTCATCCTCTACCAGCAGCAGGTTGCCGCCGCCCGACCATTCGCTGGCCTTGGCTTCTTCCTGCTCTTCCTTGCGCTGGATTTCGGGCAGTTCGCCCTTGTGGACCGGCAGGTAGACGGTGAACCGCGCACCGGCCGGCGATCCATCGGCACCGCTGACATTGTCGGCGAAGATGAATCCGTTGGACTGCTTCACGATACCATAAACGGTCGACAGGCCGAGGCCGGTACCCTTGCCCTGCTCCTTCGTCGTGAAGAAGGGTTCGAAAATCTTGTTGAGGTGCTGTTCGGGAATGCCGCCGCCCGTGTCCTGCACGATCAGCACGGTGTAGTCGTCGGCGGGCATGATATCGATGCCCATCTTGCGCACATCGCGCGCCGAGATGCGTCGGGTAGCCAGCGTGAGCCTGCCCTTCCAGTCCTGCTTGCCGGTCTTTTCGGCATGCGCCTGCATCGCATCGCGCGCATTCACGGCAAGGTTGATGATGACCTGTTCGAGCTGCTGCGGGTCGGCGCGGACGGCACCGAGCTCGCGGTCGTGGCGCACGGTGAACTCGATCTTCTCGCCCATGAGGCGCTTCAAGAGCTGGCTGACCTCGCTGACCACGTCGGGCATCTGGAGCACGACGGGTCGCAGCGTCTGCTGGCGGCTGAAGGCGAGCAGCTGGCGCGTCAGGCTGGCGGCGCGATTCGAGTTCGCCTTGATCTGCTGGATGTCATCGTAATCGCTGTCGCCCGGCGTGTGGCGCAGAAGCATGAGATCGCAATAGCCGATAATCGCGGTCAGCACGTTGTTGAAGTCGTGCGCGACGCCCCCTGCCAGCTGGCCGACAGCCTGCATCTTGGTGGCTTGCGCGACCTGGCGGCGCAGGCGCTTTTCTTCGGTGGAATCGCTGATCGAAAGCAGCACGGCCGCCTCGCCCAGCCCGCGAACGCCTGCGAGCCCGATCGACACCGGCTCTTCCTTGTCGCCCGCCAGCCTCACGGCCATGTCACCGCTGGAGGTAGCTCCCTTGGCGAAGCGGCGCACAGTATCGGCCATGGCCGACTTGTCCTCGCGTACGACGAGATCGGACGGGAATTGCGGCAGGCCTTGGCTCTCGCGTTCAACCGCGCGCAGGAATGCCTTGTTGGCGAAGAGGAAGCGCCCGTCGCGGTCGGTCAGCGCGAGGCCGAGCGGCAGGGCCGACAGCAGCGCCTCGAGCTGGGGAATCGCTGCCTTGCCGCTGCTCTGCCAGCCACCGCCGATGCCGACGCCACTATCGACCAGCAGCATGAGCGATGGCGCCTGGTCGGGCGGCAGATCGCTGCCGGTCTGGCGCGCATCGAGCGGCACGTGGACCAGCGTTTGCGGCGTGCCCTGCTGCCCTTCGCGAGCGAAGAAAATGCGGTCGCGATCGTCGGAGCGCAGCAGCTGGACGAATTCCTGGCCTGCCAGCGAGGTGTTCTTGGCACCGGTCGCCCGCTCGCCAAGGCCCGGAGTGGCAGCCTGGACGATGCCATCAGGGGCAACCAGCGCGAGTTCGATACCTGCACGCGACATCATCGCGCCGAAGGGGCCGGAAACCCGCTCCGCGATACCCTCGTAGGATTTCTGGCGGACGATTTCGGCAAAGCGCCAGACAAGGTAATCCTCGCCGCGACCGACGCGCTCGATCTTCAGGACGAAAGAGCGTTCACCCGATGAAAGGCGCAGCCCCTCGCACTTGGCGTTGCCTTCCCGCCATGCCTGCCTTTGAGCATCGAGCAGCTTCTGCCGGGATTCCTCGCCGAACTCGAGTTCATGCGGCGGCGTATCTCCGCCGAACCATTCTTCGAACGTCTCGTTCGAACAGGTCAGGCGATTGGCGCGGTCGACGATGGCCACGGCACGATGCGAATTGCGGATGGCAGCGGCAGTGACGGACCAATCGGGCTGGCCCGGCTCGCTCGATACCGGCGCCGTGCGCAGCCGCGCTGCAAGCAGCAATGCGAACAGGATCGCCAGCAATCCGCCGCCATAGGCAACCGCTGCAAGCGATGTACCCGCCGCAAGCCAGACGACCCCGACCGAAACGACGAATGCCAGGATGATACCCAGCAGGAGCGGCAGTGGCGGCAGGCCTTGCGGGGTTTCGTCGCTGACGAAACTCACTCGCCCTTCTCCCCCATACGCTCGTCGAGACGCTTTTCCATCGCGACGAGACGCTTACGACGGCGGCGCGCAACGACAAAGCGCCACGCGAAACTTGCCACCAGATATCCCACGCCGGCGCTGACGATAGCGAGCACCAGGAAGCCGAAAGCCGTCACGCCGCCGACCTCGAGCCAGCGCGCGAGTGCGCCACCGTCTTCGGCAAGGTGACCGGCCCGTGCCCCCATGGCGCGATCGATGTTGAGGACAAAGCCACCCGTCTTGTTGGCGAAGAACAGCCAGAATGGGAGGGTGAAAGGATTGGTCACGAAGGTCACAAGCGCGCTCAACGGCACATTCGCACGCGCCGGCAGGGCAAGGAATGCCGCGAGGAAAATCTGCCCGATCGGCACGATGAATGCAGCGAACAGCCCCAGCGCGACACCGCGCGGCACGCTGCGCCGCGTGAAGCGCCAGAGTTCCGGCGTCAGGAAGCGATGGGCAATGGGCTTGAGATATTTGTTGCGCGCCATTTCTTCGCGCGTGGGCATGTATTTACGGAAGAGATCCGCAAGGAAAGTCTTTGACCTGGGTCCGCTCAACGCCACGCTCCCGCAATGCGCGCCGCAACCGCGGGACGCAAGGGCGCTTTATCGGCGATAAGAAGTGAACCTGGCATGATGTTCCATGTGGTAGCCGATCGGCGTTGAAAAAGGGGTAACGAGTGTCGATCAGCCTTTTTCGCGCATCAAGCGGGCCTTGTCGCGTTTCCAGTCGCGTTCCTTGATCGTCTGGCGCTTGTCGTGAGCCTGCTTGCCCTTGGCCAGTGCAAGCTCGACCTTGGCCCTGCCGGTCGAGTTGAAATAGACTGACAGCGGGACAAGCGTCATGCCCTTGCGCTCGACAGCCCCGAACAGCTTGTCGATCTCGCGCTCGTGGAGCAGCAGCTTGCGCGGGCGGCGCGGTTCGTGGTTCAGGCGGTTGCCGTGCGAATATTCGGGAATGTTCGCATTGATCAGCCAGACCTGCCCGTCGCGCACTTCGGCATAGCTTTCCTTGATGCTCGCCTCGCCTGCCCGCAGCGCCTTTACCTCGGTGCCTTGCAGCGCAAGACCCGCCTCGAAGGTTTCCTCGATATGATAATCGAACCGCACGCGCCGGTTGTCGGCGACGGTCTTCTGCTTGTCGAATGTGGCGGGTTTGGGACGTGCCATAGGGTGCGCGCATGTAGGCGCTCGGAAGCAAAAGGCCAAGGGGCTTGAAGGCTGCTTGCAATCGAGAGGCAGATCGAAGACACTACAAGTGGATCGTAAGTACTTTGGGGGTCGTATGCTGAAGCTGGGTCGCTTCATGCCGCTATTCGCGGCTATTCTATTTATTTCGGCAGGGACGACTGCGCATGCGCAAGTCGAAGAACCGCCGCCGCTTTCGGCCTATGGCGCGCTGCCAGGTGTCGAAATGGCTGCAATTTCGCCCAGCGGCACCAATATCGCGGTTCTCACTACGATCGGCGAGACGCGACTGGTGCTCTTTCTCGGCCCCGACATGCGGCCGATCCGCAAGATGGAAGTAGGCGATTCCAAGGTCCGCAGTCTCGACTGGATCGGCGATGACCGGGTCCTTCTGCAAACCAGCAAGACCGAAGATCTCTGGGGTTTCACTGTCGATAAGGCAGAGCTTTACAGCGCCCATGTTGTGCCCGTCACCTTTGACGGAGAAGTCACGACCGTGTTCCAGCGCAATCGTCGCCTGGTCGACGCCGTGTTTGGTTCGCACGGCATCCGCTTTGTCGATGGCCGCTGGCAGGCCTATTTCGGCGCGCTGGAACTGCGCCGCGACCAGCGCAACGGTTACGCATTCAAGCACAGCCGCCCGTATCTCTACAGGTTCACCGTAGACACTGAAGATGTGACACGGATCGACACGGCTTCGGCTGAAGACCACTATCGGGACTGGCTGGTCGGGACCAAAGGCGGCGTCGCCGCGGTGTTCGATCTCAGTCGACGCGACGGCAACTGGAAGATTTCGAATTCCCAAGGGACGACCATTGCCGAGGGCACCCATGCCGCAGGCCGCGTCGGATTGGTCGGCCTCGGCTATGATGGCGCATCGGTCATCTACTACCTGCGCGACGATGACGGCGTGTCGCAGTGGTACGAAGTGCCCCTGGCGGGCGGAGCGTCCACCCCGTTCCTGCCGGATGCCGACATCGACCGCCTCTATTTCGACGCCCCGACCGGAAGGCTGACCGGCTATCTCGACGGCGAAAAGGGGCCGGTTTTCGCAGAGCCCGCACACCAGAAGGCCGTAAGCCGCATTCGCAAGGCATTCGCCAAGTACGACATGCGCATGATCGACTGGACCCCGAACTTCGAAAAGGTGCTCGTGCGGACCAGCGGCAATAAAGACAGCGGGTCATGGTATGTGGTCGATCTTGGCACGATGCGCGCTGACGGTTTCGCTTATGAGCGCACGCGGATCCTGCCCGACATGGTGGGCCAGATCTCGACCTTCTCCTACACTGCTGCAGATGGCCTCGATCTCGACGGCATCCTGACACTTCCGCCGGGCCGTGAAGCGAAGAACCTGCCGCTTGTCATGCTGCCGCACGGTGGACCTCATGCGCATGACAAGGAAGAGTTCGACTGGTGGGCGCAGGCTTTTGCATCGCGGGGCTATGCCGTGTTCCAGCCCAATTTCCGTGGCTCGACCAATCGCGAACAGGCCTTCAAGCTGGCAGGTTACGGAGAGTGGGGTCGCAAGATGCAGACCGACCTTTCGGACGGTCTTGCCGCGCTGGCGGATAAAGGCATCGTCGATCCCGATCGCGCCTGTATCGTCGGGGCAAGCTATGGCGGCTATGCAGCGCTAGCCGGGGTGACCTTGCAGCAGGGCCTCTACCAATGCGCCGTCGCGGTGGCCCCGGTCAGCGACATCGGGGACATGTACAACGAGGATTATCGCGCTTCCGGCCGGCAGAGGATCACAAAGGCAGCCCTGCTCGAACAGCTCGGCCCGAAAGACCGGTGGGATGCAGTCTCGCCGCGCCGTCTTGCCGCTCAGGCTGATGCCCCGATCATGCTGATCCACGGCGAGGACGATACGGTCGTGCCCTACGACCACTCGTACAAGATGGCCGACAAGCTCAAGGACGCCGGAAAGCCCTACGAACTCGTCACACTCGAGGGCGAGGACCATTGGCTCTCGCTGTCCTCCACGCGCCAGCAGATGCTCGAAGCTGCAGTCGGCTTCGTCGAAAAGCACAATCCCGCCGACTGACGCTTGGCAAGAACCAAACTTCACGGATACCGAGAAAATGACATCCAACACCTTTGCTCTGATCGGCGCGAAATTCGGAATGCTGGCTGCAGCCGGCGCAATCGCGCTCTCGGCTGCACCGGCTCATGCGCAGGCACCCGCAGCCCCTCCTATCGAGGCCTATGGCGCTCTGCCCGCAATCGAGCGGGCCGTTATCTCCAACTCGGGCGCCTACACCGCCATGCTGATGACGGTGAACAACCAACGCCAGATCATGGTGCTCGACAGCAGCGGCGCACCGGTGAAGCAATTTATCGTCGGCGACGCCAAGGTTCGCGGGATCGACTGGGTCGGTGACGAGGCGATCCTGCTACGCCGGTCCGAAACGCAGGAACTGGCCCTCAAGACCAATCGCGTGATGGGTGAATGGATGCGTGTGAACGTCCTGCCACTCGACGACAGCCGCGAAGTCATCTCGGTCTTCGCAGAGCAGCGTCAGGTCGCCAATTTCGTTGCGGGCTTCAGCGGCATCCACCGTGTCGACGGTCGCTGGGTCGGCTATTTCTCCGGCTTCCGCATGGGCCGCGCCTCGGGCGAGGAAATGCGCATCCTTAGCTATCGCCCTGCGCTGTTTGCAGTCGACCTGCTGACGGGCGAGACCGATCAAGTCGCCTTCCCTGCAGGAGAAGGTCGCTCACGTGACTGGATCATCGGAAGTGATGGCAAGATCGCTGTCACGCTCGATTTCGACCTTGAGAACGGCAAGTACACGATCAAGAATCCCTCGGGCTCGATCATCGCTCGCGGCGTCCAGGAAGACGGACGGATTTCGCTGCGCGGTCTCGACAAGGCGGGCAATGCGCTGGTCTATACGACTTACGACAGCGATGGGGCCGACTGGCGGTATTTCTCGCTCCCTCTGGAGGGCGGGCAAGCCAGCGAACTATGGTCGGATATCGAAGTCGACTGGGTCATCCGCACTGCGGACGAACGGGTGCTCGGCGTCGTCGATAAGACGGGCGGTATCCTGCTCTCCGACGGAACCCAGCCAGCGCCGCTCGCCTCGCTTCTGGAAGGCCGCCCGCAGGGCAGCGTTTCGCTGGCGGGCTGGACGCCAGACTTCTCCACCCTCGCCTATTCGACGAGCGGGAATTACGACAGCGGCAGCTGGTTCCGCATGGACACGGCGAGCGGCTCGCGCGCCATGCTCGGCCTCGAGCGTCCCTTCATCCAGGGGCAGGCAATCGCGCCTATCGAAACCTTCGAGTACGAGGCAGGCGACGGCCTTTCGCTCGAGGGCGTGCTGACCCTCCCCCCGGGCCGCGAGCACACGAACCTTCCCGCAATCGTTCTGCCCCATGGCGGACCTACGGCGCATGACGAACCGATTTTCGACTGGTGGGCACAGGCCTTTGCAGCGCGCGGCTATGCGGTCATCCAGCCCAACTTCCGCGGCTCGACCAATCGCGACGAAGCATTCGTCGAGGCGGGTGATGGCGAATGGGGCGGCAAGATGCAGACCGATATCGGCGACAGCCTCAAGGCGCTTGCGGCGCGAGGCATCGTCGATGCCGACCGAGCCTGCATCGTGGGTGCAAGCTTCGGCGGCTATTCTGCGCTGGCCGGGGTCACGACGCACCAGAATGGATACCGCTGCGCCGTAGGCGTCAACGGCGTCTACGACATCGAGGACTTCTTCCGCTACGACCTGAGCGGAAAGTCCACCGTCTTCACCCGCGGGGTCGAACGCCTCATCGGCAAGAACGCCGATCTGGACGCCCTTTCGCCCACTGCGCAGGCTTCCAGAGCGTCGGCCCCGGTCCTGCTGATCCACGGCCGCGACGATACCGTCGTGCCTTTCGAACAGTCAGTACTGATGGAAGACGCGCTAAGCGATGCCGGAAAACAGGTCCGCCTGCTTGAACTCAAGGGCGAGGACCACTGGCTTTCGCAGGCACCCACGCGCACCGCGATGCTCGATGCCGCGATTTCCTTCGTCGAGGAGCATAACCCGGCCGATTGATCGGCCGGGTCATTACCTCAGGCGTTTTCGATAAGCCCGGCGTGGACCAGCGCCTCGTCGACTGCCTTGCGCGATGCTTCGCTGGCGTTGCACAGCGGCAGGCGCACGTCGCATTCGATCCAGTCATGGACGCGGCTGAGTGCGTATTTCACCGGCGCGGGGCTCGCGTCGGAGAACATCGCGTAATGCAGCGGGAAGAGACGGTCGTTGAGCTCGCGCGCCTTGACGAGATCGTTGGCAGCAATTGCATCATGGAATTCGGCGCACAGGGCCGGCGCGACATTCGCGGTGACCGAGATGCACCCTGACCCGCCCGCGGCCGAATGCGGGAGCCACAGCTCGTCATTGCCCGACAGCTGGCAGAAATCGCGGCCGATACCCATCCGGTGGTCGGCGACGCGCGAAAGGTCGCCGCTCGCGTCCTTGATGGCGATGATGCGGTCCGGGTACTTATTGACCAGCTCGCAGACGGTTTCGTCCTCGATGTCGGTCACCGTACGGCTGGGCACGTTGTAGAGAACGATCGGCAGGTCGCTGTTTTCTGCAAGGAAGCTGAAATGCGCAATCAGGCCGGTCTGGCTGGGGCGGTTGTAATAGGGCGCGACACACAGGCCCGCTGCAGCGCCGGCCTTCTTGGAAAACTGCATATGGAGCAGTGCGTTACGCGTGTCGTTGGACCCGCAGCCCGCGATGACGGGCACGCGGCCGGCAGCCTGTTCGATGCACACCTCGATCACGCGGTGATGTTCTGCGTTCGAAAGCGTGGAGGCCTCGCCCGTGGTGCCGCAAGGGACCAGGCCCTTGCTGCCGTTTTCAATCTGCCAGTCCACGAGCCTGCGGAAAGCAGCCTCGTCAAACGATCCGTCGCGAAAAGGAGTCGCCAGAGCCGGTATCGAGCCTGAGAACATTTACGGAAGTCCTGCGTTAGAGATATGAAATAGGGCGCTTTTGGGCACCCGATGTCGCAATTCATTCACCGCCTGATAAGGAGGGGCCGGGCATTATGTCCAGCATGGGCCGAAAAACTGTTATCTCGCTTGCACTTACAACCAGCGCTTCGCTGGCGTTCCCTGCCGTTGCAATGGCGCAGACGCCGACCAGCTGGCCCGATGGCAGCAATTCCATGGTCGCCCAGCAATCCTCGCGCATGGCGCAGGTGCTTTCCGACTGGGAATATCTGACCAAGCGCGATGACCTCTCCTTCGCGAGTTATGCCGGTTTCGTCACCCGCTACCCCCATTTCCCGAAGCAGGAATTGCTGCAGCGGCGCGCCGAAGCCGCGCTCGACCGCGATGCGGTATCGCCGCAGCAGCTGGTGGCCTTCTTCGACAAGCATCCTCCGATCACGAATGGCGCAAAGGCGCGCTACGCGCTTGCCCTCGCCTCACTGAACCGCCCCGAAGCGCAGGACCTTGCCCGCGAAGCCTGGCGCGGCGGCCGGATGAGCGGCCCCGCCGAGGCCTATATGCAGGGCCTGTTTGGCCAGGCGCTGACGCCCGAAGATCACGATGCGCGCATGAACGCGCTGCTGTGGCAGGGCGAGATGGAAGCCGCTTCGCGCCAGATCGTGCGCGTTTCGCCTGCCTATCGCGACATGGCACAGGCTCGCCTTGCGGTCCTTCAGGGTTCGACGCCCAACGAAGCCGACATTGCCGTGCCAAGCGGTGCGCTCAACGACAGCGGCTATGTGTTTAACCTCGCCCGCCACTATCGCTCGACCAGCAATTTGCCGCAGGCGATCAACCTGCTGGCGACCCGCGCCGATTTCGCGACGCCCGCATTCGACGGCACCGCCTTCGTCACCGAAAGCCTGCGTATTGCGCAGGGCGCCGATGCCCGCAGCGCCGTTCGCATCGCCTCCAAGGTCGACGACCTGTTCGAGCCGGGCACCGATATCTCGGACGGCTCCTTCTCGCTGCGCGACAAATACACCGACCTGATGTGGCTTGGCGGGACCAAGGCGCTCTGGTCGCTGGGTGATGGCGAGCAGGCAGCGCCGCTCTTCTATCGCTACGGCGCTGCCGCAAAGACTCCGCTCACCCGTTCCAAGGGCTTTTTCTGGGCCGGCCGCGCCGCCGCAAAGGCCGGCAACCGCGCCGAGGCAGAGCGCTACTGGAACATGGCCGCGGCCTATCCCGACTATTATTACGGCCAACTGGCATTGAGCGAGCTTGGACGATCCGTCCCGGCTTTCGCACCAATCCAGACTGCGGGCATCACCGAGGCCGACCGCACGGCTTTCAACGCCGACCCGCTCACGCAGGCGCTGCGCGAAATGGCGAACAACCGCCGCGCATGGCAGACCGAGCGCGCTTTCTTCGAGGCGCTTTCCGAAAAGGCACGAACCCCGACGCAGATGGCCCTCGTGGCCGAACTCGCGCAGGAAACCGGACTCAATGAAATGGCTGTCGTGGCTGGCATGGTTGCCGGAGAGACCGGTGTCGCCGGTTTCGAGCGGCTGGGCTTTCCCACCGTCCCGACCCATTCGGGCGCGAATTGGACCATGATCCATGCGATCGCCCGCCAGGAAAGCGAATTCGACCGCACTCGCGTCAGTCACGCAGGTGCACGTGGCATGATGCAGCTCATGCCGGGTACCGCTCGCGAGGAAGCAGGCAAGATCGGCGTGCAGTACATGTCCGCCAACCTGACCGAGAGCCCGAGCTACAACATCCGTCTCGGCGATGCGCACTTTGCCCGCCTTATGGACCGTTATGACGGTGCTTATCCGCTGGCGATTGCCGCCTATAATGCGGGACCCGGCCGCGTGAACCAATGGCTCCGCCTCAATGGCGATCCGCGCACCGGTGCAGTCGACTGGGTGACCTGGGTCGAGCAGATCCCCGCGAATTTCGAAACCCGGTATTACGTCATGCGGGTGATCGGCAACGCGGTGACCTATGCGAACATGCATCCGGACAAGTCCCGCAGCTACGAACGCGATATCCGCCATTACCTGCGCTGAGTTTTGCCGCTAGGGACGCTCCTGCAATGCAGGGCAAGACAAATCCGATAACGCCGCAAGGCTATGCCGCGCTGAGGGCGCGCTACGACCACCTACTTGGCAAGGAGCGGCCCGAGATCGTGGAAATCGTCAGCTGGGCGGCAGGCAATGGCGATCGCAGCGAGAACGGCGATTATCTCTACGGCCGCAAGCGCATGCGCGAGATCGATCGCGAGCTCGGCCATTTGTCGCGAAGGATGAAGGCCGCGCGTGTCATCACCCCTGCAGAGCAACCCGACAAGTCGCGCGCCTTCTTCGGCGCCACCATCACGCTGGCGGATGAGGACGACAACGAGAAGGTCGTCACGCTCGTCGGCGACGACGAACAGGAAGCCAGCGCCGGGCGGATCGGATGGTCCAGCCCCATGGCACGTGCCCTCAAGGGTGCTGCCGTAGGCGATCTTCGCGTGGTCCGCCTTCCCGGCGCCGACAAGGAATGGGAAGTGATGGCGATCGAATATGCGTAGCCCCGCCCTCCTGACGCTGGCGGCCGTGGCCGCAATCGCAGCCCCGCTCTCTGCCAAGGAAAGCCTCGGCATTTTTTCCGACTGGGGCGCATTCCGCGATCCGTCGGTGCCGCGCTGCTATGCCATTGCCGAGGCCGAGGAGAGCCGCTTTTCGCGCGAGTTCGAACCCTATGCCACGATCGGGACATGGCCTGCACGGCGCCTGCGCGGACAGGTCCATTTCCGCCTGTCGCGCGCAATCCGCGAGAGAAGCCGCGTTTCGCTGCGTATCGGGCGCCAGACCTTCACCCTCACCGGCGGCAAGGCCGATGCCTGGGCGCAGAACCCGACGATGGACGCTGCGATCGTGGCTGCAATGCGCTCTGCCGAGACCATGACGGTCCGCGGGACGGATACGCGCGGGCGACGCTTCGCGGACAGCTACTCGCTCGCCGGGTCGGCCACTGCAATGGATGCGGCCACCCTCGCCTGCCCCCGGCGATAGCCAAGAAAAAGGGCCGGAAGCAAAGCGCTCCCGACCCGATTTCATTTCATGTTTTGCGTCGCTTAGAAGCGCAGACCGAAACCGGCCATGACCTGGTGGCGGTCGATGTCGATGTCGCCAACCTGCACATCGGGCGCATTTCCTTCGAACTTGATCGTGGCATCGCCATAGTTCGAGTAGCGGTATTCCACCTTGGTGTAGGTATTGTCGCTCAGCGCATATTCGACGCCGGCACCCAGACGGTAACCGTCAGCCTCGAGATCGGCACGAAAGTCCTGCGTCCCGTCATTCGAGCGCAGGTTGTAGCGCATGTTGGTGTAACCGCCCTTGGCGTAGACGAGCAGGTCGTCATTGGCCTTCACGCCTACGCGTGCGCCGACATAGAGGTCGCGGCCCGCTTCGACGTTACCGATACCGAAGCCTTCGAAATCGCCATCGGCGAACTCGGTTTCGGCAGTCGAACCGGTGTATTCGCCTTCGAGACCGAGCACGACGCCACCTGCGTCATAGTCGTAGCCGAGGCCAACACCGTAGTTGAGGCCGTCGATCGACTGGTCGTTGTCGGCTGCGGAATCGTCGTCGACGCTGCTTCCGGCCTGGCTGACATCGTAACCGCCAAGGATCTCCGCACGGAAACCGGTGAAGGTTTCTTCATCCGAATCCTGTGCCATTGCGGGTGCTGCCGTTGCCAGGATCGATCCCGCGACGAGAAGGGCTGCAGTCTTTTTCATGTGTGTACTCCGTTATTGTTTTCCGCCGTCATCGCGACAGCGTGGACCAGTGAAACGGAGCGCGACCGAGTTCAGTTTCATGAACGTGGCACAACGGGAAAACGTGGTTTTTTAGTCACATAATCGTCGATGAGTGGACGATTTCGAGCGACAAACAGCGGAAACTCGAAAGCTGCGACGAACCGATCAACCTGTTCGATGGGAGGTGGGAACGCAATGCTCGCGGCAGGATTGTTTCGCGCCCGCGCGCAGGCTTTCAATTTGGCTCAGGCAGGACTATATGCGCCGCTCCCATGGCAGATACGAACCTGATGAGCATTCCCGGGCAAGTGGACCCGGTTCCCGTTGCGCGTGACATCACGCCGCGCGCCGATGGCCGCGTGGACCTGATCGGTCTGCCCAAGGAGCGCATCCGCGAACTGTTCGAAGATGCCGGCCTCGATCCCAAGCAGGCCAAGCTGCGTTCCAAGCAGGTGTTCCACTGGCTTTACCATCGCGGCGTCACCGAATTCGACGCGATGACCGATATCGCCAAGACCATGCGCCCCTGGCTGACCGAGCGTTTTGTCATCGGCCGGCCGGAAGTGGTCGAGGCCCAGCACTCGACCGACGGCACGCGCAAGTGGCTGCTCAAGACCGCGGACGGTCACGAGTTCGAAATGGTCTTCATCCCTGACGCCGATCGCGGAACGCTGTGCGTGTCCAGCCAGGTCGGCTGCACGCTGAACTGCCGTTTCTGCCACACGGGCACGATGAAGCTGGTGCGCAATCTGACGCCGGGCGAAATCGTCGGCCAGGTCATGCTGGCGCGCGATGCGCTGGGGGAATGGCCCAAGGGTTCGATGGCCGGTCTCGACGATGCCGAGGACGAAGGCCACTACAGTTCGGACGGTCGCCTGCTCACCAATATCGTGATGATGGGCATGGGCGAACCGCTCTATAACTTCGACAATGTGAAGAGCGCGCTCAAGCTGGTGATGGACGGTGCGGGCCTTGCGCTGTCCAAGCGCCGCATCACGCTTTCGACCAGCGGCGTGGTCCCTGCAATGCAGCGCTGCGGCGAGGAAATCGGCGTGAACCTTGCGGTCTCGCTCCACGCGGTGACCAAGGAAATCCGCGACGAGATCGTCCCGCTGAACAAGAAATACGGCATCGAGGAACTACTCGAAGCCTGCGCTGCCTATCCGGGCGCCAGCAATGCCCGTCGCATCACTTTCGAATATGTGATGCTCAAGGACAAGAACGACAGCGACGAGCACGCGCACGAACTGGTTCGCCTGCTCAAGCAGTACGATTTGCCCGCCAAGGTGAACCTCATCCCGTTCAATCCCTGGCCCGGCGCCGCCTACGAGACCTCCACGCCCGAGCGCGTGCGCAGCTTCTCGAACATCGTCTTCGAAGGCGGTATCTCGGCTCCTGTGCGCACCCCGCGCGGCCGCGACATCGATGCGGCTTGCGGCCAGCTCAAGACGGCAGCGGAAAAGAAAAGCCGCGCCCAGCGCGATCGCGAGGAGGCAGAGGCGGAACAGGCCGCCGAGGCGTGAGCGCCGACCCAGCAACTATCGCCTATTACGAGGCAAACGCGCCGCGCTACACGCTGAGCTTCGGACAGGCGCCGAGCCGGCATCTCGACCGGTTCCTCGATCACCTCGAGCCGGGCGCAACAGTCCTTGAACTGGGATGCGGCGGCGGACGGGATTCTGCGCGTATAATCGAGCGCGGTTTCGACCTTGATGCCACCGACGGGACCCCCGCAATGGTCCGCAAGGCGAACGAGCGCTTCGACGTGGGTGCGCGGGTCATGCGGTTCGATGAACTCAACGCTGAAGCCGAATATGATGCGGTTTGGGCGCATGCCTGCCTGCTCCACGTCGCCCGCGCGGATTTGCCCGCAGTGCTCGCCGCTGTACGCAAGGCCTTGCGCCCCAGCGGGTGGCATTTTGCCAATTACAAGCTCGGCGATGCGGAGGGACGCGACCCGCTTGGCCGCCTGACCAACCTGCCAGACGAGAACTGGCTGGAGGCGATCTATCACGATGCGGGTTTCCGGATCGCAGCGGCCGAGCGCTATCGCGGCGAAGGTGCAGACGGCGTGCAACGCGACTGGTATGCGCTGACCTTGCAGTCTCCGGAGAGCTGACAAACCAGATGACGCTTTCCCAGGAATGCACCCTGTGCTGGAAAGCTCACATGCCGGCCCGAAAACAGGAGCAAACCGCCGGGAAACATGCTCTGGGTAGCTCCGGCATTTTTTCCGCGCCGGACCGTGGTCCACGCGTTCCACCCTGTAGGAGAAGCAGTGACATGAGTGTTACCGTCCAGGCGATCTGCACCGGCCTGCCCCAACCCTTCAACGGCGCCGAACTCAGCGCGATCGCCAAGCAACCGGTCGACGGGCCCGTTATGATCCGCACTTTCGGTATCGAAGGCGACATGGTGGCCGATACCAAGCACCACGGCGGGCCCGACATGGCCGTGCACCATTACCCCCACGATCATTACGCCGATTGGGACGCTTGGCTTGGCGGGCACGACCTCCTCGCGGGACCTGCGGCCTTTGGCGAAAACCTGATGATGGATGGTTTTGTCGAAACCGGCGTACTCATCGGCGACCGCTTCCGTATCGGCGGCGCGCTGCTCGAAGTCAGCCAGCCCCGCCAGCCATGCTGGAAGATCGAACACCGCTTCGGCCGCAAGGGCATGGTGAAGCGCATCGTGAAACAGCATATCTGCGGGTGGTACTACCGCGTTCTGGAAGAAGGCGAAGCACAGGCGGGCGACACTTTCGAGAAGGTCGAGAATGGCCATGAAGGGTGGAGCGTGGCGCGCCTCTTCGCCAAGCTTTACGACCCCGCCGATAACCCTTCCCAGACCGAGCTGGAGGAGATCGCCGCGCTCGATCGCCTCTGCGAGCTTTGGCGCGCAAAGGCCCGCAATGCACTGGAATCGTGACGGCTCATCGCGCCTCAACGGTCGGTTTATCGCTAATTTCGGATTAACGGCGTTCGTTCAGCCGCGGTTGTAATCCTTCGAGCAATGTGCACGCCGATCCACTCTCATTTGGGGACGCAGAATGAAGAAATTTGCAATCGCCTTTGCTGCCGGCACGCTCGCCGTGACCGGTATCGGCACCTCCGCTCCGGCAGCCGCAGATCCGCCGTCCTGGGCGCCCGCCCATGGCAAGCGCGCCAAGGACCGCGCCGCACGTTACGATTCACGCGGTTACTACGTCGAGCCGCGCCGCATTACCCGCGATAGCTACATGTGGCGCGGACGCGACGGCCGTTACTATTGCAAGCGTGACAATGGCACGACCGGCCTCGTGATCGGCGCAGGTGTCGGCGCGCTGGCAGGCCACGAGCTTGCCGGTCGCGGCGACAAGACGCTGGGCGCAATTCTCGGCGGTGCAGTTGGTGCCGTTATCGGTCGTGAAATCGACCGCGGAAGCCTTCGCTGCCGCTAATCCCAAGGGTCGCACCTTCGAACCCGCGGCGTCGTCACCCAAAAGGGTGGCGGCGCCGCTTTGCTATCGGGCTTCAGCCCCCTATGCTCGTGGGCGATGAGCGAACACAAACCATCGGTTCTCGTCACGGGCGGGGCAAAACGGCTCGGCGCCGCCATGTCGCGGGCTTTCGACAAGGCGGGATGGCACGTCGTCATCCATTACAACAGCTCCGGAACAGAGGCGGACGAACTCGCCGCGTCGCTGGATAGCGCCGAGACAGTCGGCTGCGACCTGTCGGACGGCAATGCCGCTGTCGCCATGATCGAAAACCTTGCGGGCAAGCTCCCGAACTGGGCCGCGCTGATCAACAATGCATCGATCTTTGCACCCGACGATGTAACCAATCTCGATCCTGACACGAACCGGAAGGCGATGCAGGTCAACGCCCTCTCCCCCGCGCGCATGGCGCAAGCCTATCTAAGCAAGGCGCGATCCGATGGCGGCCGCCGCGTGATCCAGATCACCGACCAGAAACTCGCCAATCCCAATCCGGATTTCTTCAGCTACACGATGAGCAAACACGCCCTCGACGCGACGATCGAAATGCTGTCGATGGGGGCCGCGAGGGACGATGACCGCATCTACGGCCTCGCGCCTGGAGCGATCCTCGCCAGCCACGACCAGACCAGCGAAGAAGCGGAAATTTCGCACCGGATGAACCTGCTCAAGCGTCGCACGGATGCCGAGGAAATCGCGAAGGCCGCTGTGTTCCTCGCAGGCGGCGCTCTGAAAACCGGACAGACGCTCTATGTCGACAGCGGGCAGCACTTGCTTCGCCAGCCCCGCGACGTGATTTATCTTGCCCGCGAAGGACACGCTGCATGAAACGCCACGCGCTGAGCACGAGGATCTGGCACTGGCTCAACCTCGTGTGCCTTGTCGTGCTGTTCATGTCTGGCCTGACGATTTCGAATGCCCACCGCCGCCTTTACTGGGGTGACTGGGGCTTCGCCCCCGAACAGGCCTGGCTCATCGTCCCTCGCTTCCCCGACTGGATGACGATCCCCGGCTACTACAGCCTCGCCGTGGCGCGCGACTGGCATATCCTGATGGCATGGCCCTTCGCGCTGCTGCTGCTCTTCATGTGGGTCGCGATGCTGGTCAATCGCCACTTCAAGCGTGACCTCATGACCAGCCCGTCGGAATGGAAGCCGGCTGCGATCTGGCATGATGTCGTCCAGCACCTGAAACTGAATTTCGATCACGAAGGCGGGAAGTTCAACTTCCTGCAAAAGCTCGCATACGGCCTCGTGCTGGGCGTCTTCCTGCCGATGATGATCTTCAGCGGCATTGCGATAAGCCCGGGGATGGAGCCGACATTCGGTTGGCTTGTCGAGCTGCTCGGCGGGCGCCAGTCGGCTCGAAGCCTGCACTTCATTTTCGCCTTTGCCCTGTTCGGCTTTTTCGTCGTGCACGTGGTGCTGGTCATCCTCGCCGGGCCAATCGGCCAGATCCGCGACATGATCACCGGAGGGAAGAGTGATGAAGCGTAGGGGATTTCTCGCCGTAACTGCCGCTGCATTCGTTGCCGGCTGCAACAAGATCGCGGACAGCGACGCCGGCTCCAAACTGCTCGGCGCGGCAGAGAGGTGGCACAAGGGCGCGCACCGCTTGCTCACCGATCGCGAGGCGCTGGCGCCGGAATACCCTCGCTCGGCGATTTCGCCGTTCTTCCGCGGCAATGGTTCGACCGATCCGCAAAACGGCGACTACCAGGCGCAGGCTGCGGACAACTTCGCCAACTGGCGGCTCGAAGTCCGCGGCTTGGTCGATAATCCGATGCAGCTCAGCCTCGACAATATTCGCAGGCTCCCGCAGCGAACGCAGGTCACGCGCCATGACTGTGTCGAGGGCTGGAGCGCGATCGGTGAATGGACCGGACCGCAACTCTCGGTGATCCTCGATGAAGCCAAGCTCAGGCCGGAAGTGCAGTTCATCGTCTTCCGCTGCGCCGACAAGCTCAACGGGCAGGACTATTACGAGAGCGTCGATCTGATCGACGCCTATCACCCGCAAACGATCATCGCACACAAGCTCAACGGAGAGCCCCTCCCCATCCGCAACGGAGCGCCGCTGCGCATGCGGATCGAACGGCAGCTCGGCTACAAGCACGCGAAGTACCTTACCGCGATCGAGGCGGTCGCCAGCCTCGACGATATCGGCGAAGGACAGGGCGGCTACTGGGAAGACCGGTCCGGCTACCAGTGGTACGCCGGGATCTGATCACTCGGGATAGGTCCGCGCCATCGCTTCCCAGTCGTTGCGCAGCAACTCCTCCAGAACCTCCATATCCACATCGGCCAGCTTGTTGATGTAGAGGCAGCTCTTACCCGTCTTGTACTTGCCCAGCCTGCCCAGCAGTTCATCGCGCCGCTTGCCAGCATTCTCGTCGCAATATCCGCCCATCAAATAGAGCGAGTGCTTCGCCTTTCGCGGGCTGAACCCGCTGCGCATCCAGTGAACGTCGCGGCCGCTGGCATAGGTTGTCCGGTACTCGCCATAGCCGATGATGCTCGGGCCCCACATCTGAGGCTCTTCGCCGGTCACCTTGCGGAACAGCGTGTCGAGCACCTTCGCTTCCTCGCGTTTCTTCTCCGGCTCGACGCCGGCGATGAAGTTGGCAGGATCGACCTTGGTGATCTGGGTTTTCGCTTCGGTCATGGACAAACCCTAGCAGTCGATTGACTCATCACCAACGCATGCCATGCTCTGCCCTTCTCGTGGGGGAGAAGAATACAATGTGGTTGCTCGACAAATTCCTGAAGGCCGCGGTGAAGCACGGGCGGTTGATCGTCACCGATCATGACGGGAAGACCTATGAATACGGCACCGGCGACGCTGCCGAGCCGCCGCTCAGGATCACCCTCACCAACAAGAAGGCCGCCAACCATATCGCCCGCTATCCGCAGATGGGTGCTGGCGAGGCGTTCATGTGGGGCTGGCTCAAGGTGGAAGAGCCGCACGACATCCGTGACCTCATCCTCTTCGTCACCGAACAGGCGGGGAGGCCCGGCGACAAGGCGCTCAAGCCCAAGGGCAAGCTGCGCACCGCCGCGCAAAAGCTCATCGCCAAGGCCGACAGCATAAACCTTCGCGGCAAGGCGAAGAAGAACGCCGAGCATACCTACAACCTGACCCGCGAGCTGTACGAGCGCTTCCTCGACGAGGATCGCCAGTACACCATGGCCTATTACCGCGAGGACCCGGCAACTACCTCGCTCGAGAAGGCGCAGCTCGACAAGAAGGCGCATCTTGCCGCCAAGATGCACATCAAGCCCGGTCAGCGCATCCTCGACATCGGCTGCGGCTGGGGCGGCTTTGCGCTCTACCTTGCGCGGCATTACGACGTGGAGGTCCACGGCGTCGCCCTCGCCCCCGACCAGATCAAGTTCTGCCAGGAACGCGCGGAGGAAGCGGGCGTGGCCGACCGGGTCAAGTTCAGCCTCACCGACTACCGCGACGTCACCGGCCAGTTCGACCGCATCAGCTCGGTCGGCCTGCTCGAACACGTGGGCACCCCGCATTACCCGCAGTTCTACGAGCACACAAACCGCCTGCTCAAACCCGATGGCGTGATGATGAGCCACTGCTGCGGGCGCGCCGGCGCTCCCGGCTTTACCGACGCCTGGACGCGCACCTACATCTTCCCCGGCGGCTACATCCCGGCGCTGTCCGAACTGGTCAGCCAGTCCGAGCAATACGGCTGGCAGGTGATGGACGTGGAGGCGATGCGCTTCCACTACAGCCACACGCTGGAGGAATGGTACAACCGCACGGTCCAGCACCGCGCAGAGATCGTCGATATGTACGACGAGACCTTCTACCGCATGTGGCTCTACTACCTCGCCGGCGCCGAACAGAGTTTCCGCCACGGCGACATGGTCAACTGGCAGCTGATCTACGTGAAGGACCGCAGCGCGATCCCCATGACCCGCGAATGGATCACGGAAGAAAGCGCCCGCCTGCGCACCGCCGACGCGGACAAGGTGCCGGAGTGGCGCTTCGCACAGCGGGAAGCGGCGGAGTAGCGGGCTGTAGGACCGAGGTTGGGTTTCGGCCCGCGAAGCCCTAGACGGTGAAACGGATGAAACACTGTCCTGGGGGAACTCCTCTGATACGCTCGGATTCCGCCCGCGTTTTCGACAACCCACAATTGAGCGAAATCGCACCAACCCATACTCTTAAAAGTGACATATCGAGTAGGAAACAGCGAATCTGAATTCCATAACACCTCTTTCCTACGTCAATAAATAGAGCGCATTTTGTAGTTAGATTGATTTATTTGCTTAAGATGCTATCGCTTCTTGGCGTATTTTTTGGGGAGGGAAGGATATGCATCGATCAATTAGGGTAGCGGCGATGGTTTCCGCAATATTTGTGGGACCCACCGCTGCTTTTGCGCAGGACCAAACAGCCGAAGCGGCTACGGAGGCACTGGAGCAGGCTAAGGCTGCCCGCGCTGAGGCGCTCCAAGCATTGCAGAAAGCTGATGAGGCCTTGGCGAGAGCAGAACGAATGTTGGCTGCATCGACTGACGGAACGACGCCAACAGCCGTTCCAACACCTGACAGCATCTCGGAAACCATCGACAAGGCACTATGCTTTGACGCTTCCTGTGACAGCGATGAAACCTTATCCGCCTTTGCCAAAGACCAATTGGGCCTCGCTCGGATAGCCGACTACAAAAACTCCGCAGAACTGGGCTTCTTCATACAGGGCGGTAAGGAGGGGCAATACGCGAGCCTCGGGCCGGTCTTTGTCAACCGCGCGCTCATAAGGATAGATGGCGAGCAGTATCGAAGCCGGGTAGATCGGTTTGGGATCAAAGGATTTGCGAGTATCGCAGAGGACAATTCCATTACACTTGGAAGTTGGTCTGCGGGCGACGGCCTTTCTGGCAACTCTGACTGGGCATTGGGCCTCGATTGGCGTCGAAGTTGGATGGCTCCACGCCAGCTCAAGGACGGACGCGACAGGCTAGCAAAAATGCTCGAAACGATCAGTCGGGATTGCGCCGTAGGACTTGGAAAGCCCTACACACCTTCATTGCATTCAGACAGTGATTGCCGCGAATGGATCGCCGACGACAAGGATCGTCAGAACAAATATTTCGGGAAATACGTCGCCCAATTCTGGGGCATCGGCGATGATGGAAAAGAGCAGATCCCGGAGTTCTACCTCGGGGCCCAGGGCAAGTACGGATTTCTCAGAGAGTCGTTCTACGCATTGCGAGACCCAGCAGGAACAGGTGTCACAATTCTACCCGCCCTTCCAACAGATCTGAATAACAATGCTCTCACTAAGGAAAGCTTCAATCCTGCCGAATTCAAGCTCTACGCCGGCCATGCACTTGTAACCTTTGACGACAACGGCTGGGATTTGGGGATAGCAGGTTCATTGGGATGGCAACGCTCTGTACGCTACCCAAAGGACGCCGAGGATGTGTCAGTTTGTTACGAAGACACAAATGTTGAAAACCCGACTTTCGGCTTCTCGAAGTGCAAGAAAATAAATCTTGCAGCGCCGTATGAAACTGACGGCGTTCTCATCGGCGCTGGATTCAATGTCCGCCCGCCTAGGACACTCGTCGGAAGGCCATACATGGGCCTCTTCGGATCATATGACACCGCAGTCGACCAATGGACCGCATCGCTGCCCATTGCATTCGCCATCGACGGCGATGGAACGCTGAAAGCAGGACTTAAAATCACTTACACCTCGGATGGCGAGACATTCTACGGTGAGAATATTCCTGCCAAAGGCAACATTGGCGTTTTCCTCGAACACGATCTGACATTCCCCTTCGTGCCTTGATGCGGTCTCAGGTGATTAGCAATCTGAGCCACATAACATCGGCTCATTTGAGGCAACCTTATGTCCCCCGCACCCACCCATGAACCGGCCCGAACCCCACCAGCGCCGCTCCCACAAACGGCAGCGCCACGACCCAAAGGCGTACGCCGGTCACCCCCTCGGGGCTGGCGATGCTGATGGCCCTAGCCTTCGTGGCCGTGTCCCTCTTTGAGCCGGACAAGTAGCCGCTCTGCCGTTTTTCGATCTCTGACGTTCTTACCGTCCGGCCAGCTCTCGAGAAGTGCTTCAAGCCTTTCCACTGACATTGGGTCGATGGGTTCGCGCTTCGGCAAATCCATTTTCTTGTCGGCGATCGAGGCTACAAACCGGTCTATCTGTACTTCTTCCAGTCGCTCGATGATCGCAATCAGTTGCTGCTTGTATCGGCCTCTGCCCAGGAATGTTCGAATACCCTCGACCAATCCCGAGAATATCAAGGCGGAGGCGGAAGCACGATCTTCGCGCTCGAAAGCATCGTAGTCGATTTCTGGACAGATATGCAGGAGAGCGCCACGCTCCCGGACTGCGAAAGATTCTTCAAAATGCGATAGGTCTTTGGGCAAGCAAATTGGCTGAAAGAGGATGCGTTCAATCTTCCCATCGACCTCGAACTGCTCGAGCTTGGAAGACAGCCAGTTACACATTTGGTCACTCAGCCACGTTACGTCTTCCGACTTCTCACCACCTGACACGACGCTGCTAAAGAATTCCAACTTCCTACCCCCGCACCCACCGGTAAACCGGCCCGAACCCCACCAGAGCCGCTCCCACGAAGGGCAAAGCCACGACCCACAGGCGCACGCCAGTCACGCCCTCGGGGCTGGCGATGCTGATGGCGGCGGTCATGGCGAGGCCGATGCAGATTGCGATCATGCCGATCACGAGGCGCAGGCGCGGAATGGGTGTCTCGCGTTTGGCGGCACCGCTGCCGCGTTCGTAGCGGGCGAAGATGGCGATCAGCGGCAGCAGCGCGGCGATGTAGAGCGCGAACCAGACGGGGCGGCTCCACCACCATTCCTCCGTCCCCGGCATGACGCGCAGGCCGATCCCTCGGGCGAGCCAAGCGGCGACCATCACCAGCACGTAAGCCGTCAGGTGCCAGAGATAGACGGTCATGATCATGCCGTTCATCAGTACCGTCGCGGTCCAGATCGAGAGGTTGTCGAGCAGTTTCCTGCCCCACGGCTCCAGCGCCAGCACCAGCCCCGTCTGCGTCATGCCGAGTGCCAGCAGCGCGATCGTCGGCGGCATGGAATTTGACAGCTCTGCCCCCGGCACGCCGATCATGGCGATGGGATAGGGGCCGACCAGCGTCAGGAAGAGTAGCACCGCGAGGCTCGCCGCGAAGAAGAACAGGCGATGGCCCGTGCTCCGGAATGCGCCGTCGTGCCAGGCGTAACCGAGTTGGTGGATGGCGACCCACACGAAGATGAAGTTGAGGAAGTCGACATAGGGAACGCCCTCGAACACTGCCAGATAATCGACGAGGATCGCTGCCGAGACCATCAGGAAGAAGGAGCGGAAGCCCATCTTGCGCCAGAGGGCGTATGTCAGCGGCGCGAGTGCAGTTACCAGTAGGTACACCGCGAGGAACCACACCGGGATCAGCGCAAGGAAGACCGCCATGCGCACCGTCTCGCGCGCCATGCCGACCTGCGTGGCGATGAAGGCGAAGGCTGCCCACACCAGCAGCACGGGAAAGACCGGGTTGATGAGGCGCTGGATGCGGCTGGCGAACCAGTCCGAATAATGGCTGTCCTTCGCGCGGGTCGAGGCCCAGCTCACCCCGTTCGAATAGCCGCCGACGAGGAAGAAGATCGGCATGACCTGGAAGCCCCAGGTCAGCCACTGCGTCCACGGCAGGATGCCGAGCAGGTGACCGCCCACCACCTCGCCGTCCGCAGCGATATAGGGCGCGGCGACCAGCCAGTGGCCGACCACCACCGCCAGGATAGACAGCGCGCGCAGGAAATCGACGTAGCGGTTACGCTCCGGCGGTGCCTGCTCTGCCAGCGATTTCGCCTTGTTCCACAATCCCATGCGCGCGTCCCTTGCCCCGTTACCCGTGTCGCTATGCCAAATGGCGGCCCTCTGGGAAAGCGACTACGGGGTAGCGGTTAATTGCCCATCAACACCTCAGTCCTAGGGATGCACAATGGCTTCAGACCTGCTCATTAACCGTCGGGTGGTGAAGAACACCGCGATCATCGCCGCCACGCTGACGGCAGGATCGCTGCTGTGCACGCTGATCGTCATGGCGTTCCAGCCCAGCAATGGTGAGAATATAGCCCTCGCACTTTCGCTGGCGCTCGTGATCCCGCTGGTGTGCAGCATTCCGGTCGGACTCTACGTGACCTCGCAAGGCGAAAGGCTGGCACAGCTCAACGCCCTGCTCGAGCACGAGGCCACGCACGATGCGCTGACCGACCTGCCCAACCGACGCGCCTTCTTCGACGCGGTGGAGCGCCGGCTGATTGCCGGTAAGGATGCAGGGCTGCTGTTGATCGACGCCGACCGGTTCAAGTCGGTGAATGACAGCCATGGACACCATACGGGTGACGAAGCCCTCAAGGCGCTTGCGCGCCTCTTCGCCGACGGGGTCCCACAAGAGGCACTGGTCGCGCGGCTGGGCGGCGAAGAATTCGGCGTGCTTCTTCCCGATGCCACCCTCGCCGAAGCGCGCGATTGTGCCGAGAGACTGCGCAAACGCGTGGCTGCACTCGACTTTCGCTCGCCCGAAGGTGCGTTATGCCCTTTGAGCATCAGCATCGGGATCGACGTCCTGCGCAATGAGGATCGGCCTTTCCCGCTCAAAGGGGCAGACCACGCGCTTTATGCTGCCAAGCAGGACGGACGGAACCGTGTGTCCATCTACGCGCCGCCCACCAGTTCCGCACGCGACGAAAAGGCTGCCTGACCGCCGCAACAGCGCTTCTTGATTGCCACGCGCCCTGCCCCCCTGCTAGCGGCGCGGCAAACGCAACCAAGGTGCCTGCCCATGTCCGATATCAAGCGCGTCGTCCTCGCCTATTCCGGCGGCCTCGACACTTCCGTCATCGCCAAGTGGCTCGAAGTCGAGCGCGGGCTGGAGGTCGTGACCTTCACCGCCGATCTGGGCCAGGGCGAGGAAATCGAGCCGGCGCGCGAGAAGGCCCGCGCCATGGGCATTCCCGACAAGCACATCTTCATCGAGGACCTGCGCGAAGAATTCGTCCGCGATTTCGTCTTCCCGATGATGCGCACCAACGCCCGCTACGAGGGCGACTACCTGCTCGGCACCAGCATCGCGCGCCCCCTGATCTCCAAGCGCCTCGTCGAGATCGCGCATGAGACGAATGCTGATGCCATCGCCCACGGCGCAACCGGCAAGGGCAATGACCAGGTCCGCTTCGAGCTTTCCGCCTACGCGCTCGATCCGGACATCAAGGTCATCGCCCCGTGGCGCGAGTGGGATTTGACGAGCCGTACGGCGCTCATCGCCTGGGCCGAGGCGCACCAGATCGCCGTCCCCAGGGACAAGCGCGGAGAAAGTCCCTTCTCCACCGATGCGAACCTCCTGCACACCTCCAGCGAAGGCAAGGTGCTCGAGGATCCGTGGGAAGAGACCCCCGATTACGTCTATTCGCGCACCGACCATCCCGAGGACGCGCCCGATACGCCTGAATATATCACGATCGACTTCGAGAAGGGTGACGGCGTTGCCCTCAACGGCGAGGCGATGAGCCCTGCCACGCTGCTGACCGCACTCAACGATCTTGGCCGCAAGCACGGCATCGGCCGCCTCGACCTGGTCGAGAACCGCTTCGTCGGCATGAAGAGCCGCGGCATGTATGAAACCCCCGGCGGCGAGATCTACGCCCGCGCTCATCGCGGCATCGAGCAGATCACGCTCGATCGCGGCGCGGCGCATCTCAAGGACGAACTGATGCCGCGCTACGCCGAGCTGGTGTACAACGGCCTCTGGTTCAGTCCCGAGCGCGAAATGCTGCAGGCGGCGATCGATCTCAGCCAGGAGAAGGTCAGCGGCACGGTCCGCCTCAAGCTCTACAAGGGCAATGCGATGGTGGTGGGCCGCAAGTCGGACAACTCGCTCTACTCCGAAGCGCATGTCACCTTCGAGGATGATGCGGGGGCCTATGACCAGAAGGATGCGGAAGGCTTCATCAAGCTCAACGCGCTGCGTCTGCGCCTGCTCGCCAAACGCGATCGGTAGAAAATTTCGCGTCGAAATCGCTTCGGGGGCTGAAAATTTCGCCCCCCGACGCTTTGGCGTTCCGATTTTTACGATGAACCGTTGACTTATCCACCCCCCTCCACAGCGAAAAGTGGGGAAAGTGGATAACTCGCCTCTTGCAAGCTTGAAGAATCGGCCGATCAGGCGCAGCTTCAATTCATCGGAACGGCGAAGAAAAATTCCAGCCAAGACGGTCTAACGACCTGAAAGGAAACGGAAATTCGGAACCGGGAAGACGCAGCGGGATCTGTCCGCGCACATCACGAGACCCTCGTGCAGAAGGTTCACGCCGGACGCAAGGTGGGTCGATGACGGAAGTGCGAAGGTTTCCAGCTGTGAGCCGGACCAACCCGGCCGATTGCCGAAGGTGGCGTCGTATAAAGGTCTTCGGACCTGAAGGCGATGTGACCGTTCGAGGCACCGGCCACCAACGGAAGGTCAGGCTGCGGAACCGCCCGTTGAAGCGCGGCTGGGCAAGGTAAGCGAACGATCTTCGGATCGCGACGCGACCGACACCGGGCCGAGTGGAGGGTAGATCCGGATGCCGGTGCGAGCGCCGGTGATAGAACCTGATGACTGTTTTCGAACAGCCTGATGGGAAAACATCGGATGCCAAGTCTGCGTCCCTTGAACTTCGGTTGAAGGAACACGGCCACGTATCGGTGAGAGTGGGGTCGGCAGCGATGCCGGCCCCATTTGCTATGGGCCACTGCCAATCCGACCATATCAAGGAACTGTTCCGCAGAGGTCGAATAATCTGCTGGTGTCCTTTCCCGGTGAGACCCCCAAAATGCTGTAGGGCAGCTTTTTACGAGGGCGAGACGCGGCGAAACGTGGCCATTTCGAGGCGGTTTCCGTCCGCGTTAACGACTCTCGCGCCGACCTCACCTATATCCTCCCGAACCAGACGGGAGGTCCATTCATGGCCAAACGCGCGTTTCGCAGCATGCTCTTCCTTGCAGCCCTGGCGCTGCCCGGCACGGCCGGTCATTCCGAAGAGCCCGAATCCCAGATCATCCCAGAGCCGACATTTGAAGCGCATTTTGCGCCTTATGCCGAGCTGCCCGAGGCACCCGAGGCCGGTCCCGGCGTGGTCGACATCGACACGTTCGAACCGCCGATCGAGGAAGGGCCTGCCAGCACTCCGCTCGGCAGCGGCGTTGCGTCCTATTACGGGCGCCGCTTCCATGGTCGCCGCACCGCCAGTGGTGAGCGGTTCGACATGAATGCCTATACCGCTGCCCACAAGACACTGCCCTTCGGCAGCATGGTCGAGGTCACCAACCCCCGCACGGGCAAGTCGGTGATCGTGCGCATCAACGATCGCGGCCCCTTCACTCCGGGTCGCACGATCGACCTCTCGCGCGCAGCGGCAGAGGAAATCGGCCTGGTCCGCCGCGGACACGGCAGCGTCGAACTCGCACTGCTCGATTAAGCTTTTAGATTAGAGCTCCAGCTCGCTCACTTCACGGAAGCTGCCGATCTTCCCGCGCGGGAAGGTGTTGAAGGCGATCGAGTAGCGGTTCTCGTTCGAATTGTTCACCTCGACATAGTGCTGGATCGCGCTCGAGAAGAGCACCAGGTCCCCTTCTTTCGGCACCACCGCATTGCGCGGCGTGTTGTAGACGTTCTGCTTCGCCTCGTGGACCTTCATCTCGATCTGGCGATAGCCATTGTCGCGCTCGAAGATCATGTTGCCCGGCGGAGTGGGCAGCGGCGCGTAATAGAGCGAGCCCGAGATCAGCGAGTTCGAGTGCGTATGCGCATGCATGCCGACGCCCGGCGGGTTCATCAGCGACCAGCTCTGCGTGACGGCCAGTTCGTGCGATATCCCCATCACCTCGCGCGCAAAGGTCGCAAGCCCCTCGTCTACCGCCTTGTTGATGCTTTTCATCTCCGGCCGGTCGAACAGCCGCAGCTCTTCCGAGATGTGGTTCACCTGGTTCGCATTCATCTTGAGCGACTGGATGAACTTCACCTGTTTCGGCGAAATCGCATCCTTGATGTTCATCACGAAATACGGCTCTGCGAAGAGCGGCTTCACGGTGAATTCGCGCGCAGGCGCGGCTTTGGCAGCAGTGGCCATGGTGCAGTCCCCAAATTTTACCCCGCCCGCTTCATAAACGTCGGTTGATCGGGATTTCAAGCACCGGAAGGAGACATCCCCAGCGCCGCCGCCAAGGCCACTTTACAGGTGAGCAGCCACCTTTCGGGACCGCCCGCCCCGCAAGCGCGCGCTCAGCGGCGCCGGCGACCAACCATCCATTCGCTGACGATCATCGCCAGGACCAGCGCGGCGAGTATGGTGATAAGGACGACAAGCCAGTCAGACATGGGAGAACTCCAGTGCACGAGGCGGGAGCAATGCCGGGGCTTCTCTCAGTCGCCGATAAGCCAATGCGTGGTCCGGCGATGGGAAGCCATCTACCACCCACACTCGGGCGAGCGTTAAAACATAGGTTATAGCCTCAGGCCTTTGTCACCCCTCGCGGTGGAAGCGAGACATTCGGGCAACAGTCCGCACAAGCCACGCCGAAACCCGCATCGCTTGGGCCGCGAACCGGATCTTGGGCGCCTCTTGGGCCGAACAGCTGGAGGTTCTGGAGAAACTCGGCCTGCGACTTGGGGCCGAAGATCGTGTGCCCCTCCCCGTGAGGACCGGCGGTGGGGGCGGCTTCGATGGTGACGAGAGCGTTCATGGTTCACCTCATGGGCTTGAATGAACCACGCGATTTATGACAGCCTCCATGCGTAGGAAAGAAAAAGGACCCGCTGCATGACCCTGCTAGATATTCTCGCAACAGTTTCAGTTGCAGTTTTGACCTCGCTCGTCACTATCCATCTAGCTAGAATGCGAACGGAAAGAGAATTTCAGCTTGAATACAAAACAGAGGAGCTGATCAAAAAACTATTGGAGCATGAGAACTACCGTTTGAGAACCTTTAAGACCCTAAAGCACCATATCGGCGGGTATGACGACAACGAGCTTCGGCGCATACTTCTTCGATCAGGAGCGCTGAAATTCGAAGATAATGCAGGCATCGAGGTTTGGGGCCTTCTCGAAAGAAATGAGGATAGGCTGACCGCGGAAACTGGCACTCGAAATAACTAGGTTTTGCACCGAAATAAATTGAACTTCGCGCTGCATTTGTTGCAATAGGCGATTGCATTCGTAATCTCCATCGCTGGAGAAACGATATGCATTATAGAAAGTTCTCAATCGAAAATTATCGAGGCATCGAGAAGACTCAAATCGAGTTGCCCACTTCCCAAGGAGCTCAGGCAACCACCCTGATAGGTCTGAACGAAAGCGGAAAGACCACTATTCTTGAGGCAATCTACAGCTTCTCACCTGATCCTGAAAGCAAAGCACTCTACGACGAGAGTGTGCTACTCAGCGACAATCCAGCGTACTTCATACCGCGCAAGCATTTTTCAAACTTCAACGGTGCCTCGACGGTAGAAGCAGAGGTCGAATGGGGCGAAGAAGAGCGCGACGATGCTATTGAACTGATGAAGCGCCGACATGCGATAGAAGTTGATCCCCAGTCGATACCCCTCAGCTTCACAATACGATCGGGACACTCCTACGAAGCCTCAAAACACAAGTTCCGGATCCATCGCTGGAATTTATCTCCAAAAGTCCGGACCGGTAAACAAAAGAATTTTCGAGACCCATCAAACGAAGAACGCCAAAACATAGTCTCGATTTTGTTAACCTTCTTGCCACGAATAGCATATTTTCCGACGTTCGTTTTTGACTTTCCTGAGAAAATTTATCTTAGTGGCGGTCCGGGTCACGGTAAAAAGAAGGCCCTGAACGAATTCTACAAGAATATATTCCAATCCGTTCTGGACTCCGGAGGCGCGGGCCACAAGATCGCGCCACACATAGTGAAACGGTTTGACGAACTGCACGGGCGAACGAAGGACGGTGAGTACAAAGAACCGGTTGCCCAAGGCGCGGCGGAACGGTCCAATCGAGAGATGATAAAGCAAACCGTCGATCGTGCGGCGGATACTGTCTCTGACTTCATCATCCGAAAATGGGATGAGATTTTTACCCACTCGCCTGTGCGTAAGGAAATTTCAATCGACGCATACGATAAATTTACGGAATACGACGACGAAACCACAAGTCATGATGTATGGATAGAATTTAAGGTAAGAGATTCCGGAAATAGGTATAATATTGCTGACAGATCACTCGGCTTCAGGTGGTTTTTTTGCTTCCTGCTGTTTACCAAATTCATGGCCACACGCGAGAGCAATCGTGGTATATTGTTTTTGTTCGATGAGCCGGCTTCGAATCTTCATGCCAAGGCTCAAGAAAAATTGTTAGACAGTTTTAGGGATATTTCACAAGCACCCAACAGCCTGATATTTTCGACGCATTCACATTACATGGTCGACCCACTGTGGCTTGAACGAGCTTACATCGTTAAGAACGACGCGATCGACTATGCTGATCCGAGTGGCGAAGGTAGCGCATCCGCAGACGCGCGCGTCGAAGCAATAAAATATCGGAAGTTCGTCTCTGAAGCCGACCAAGGTTCAGGGAGCTTGACCTACTTTCAACCGGTTTTGGACCGCTTGGAAGTAAAACCCAGCAATCTTGATTTACAAGATGAATGTATCGTTGTGGAAGGAAAATCAGATTTTCATATCCTCTCATATATTCGACGACTTTACCTGACCAGCTCTGTCCCAATCGTGCCGGCACTTGGCGCCACCACTATGAAGCCTGTCATTGCGATCCTGAGAGGGTGGGGCAGTAATTATCTTATCTTGCTTGACGGTGACAATGAGGGGAAGGCTGCCCAAAAGGAATATCGAAGATCGTTAGATCTCGACCATGAGGTCGTTTTACTTTCTGACTACGTGCAGACAGGGAAGGAAATCGAAGACCTACTAGATGCTGAGGATATAACCCGCATTCAAACGCAGCTGTCGTTGCCGCGAAAGCCAAACAAAAAGACCTTATCGCGCCTTTTCCAGGAAGCGAATGCGTCGGGCACTCGGCTGCCGCTGACTCGGGATACAATCACAAGGTTGAAGGATGTTCTGAAGGCACTAAACCAGTCACTTCAGAATCTTCGCTAGCGCCTCGTCACTCCGCCGCCTCCCGCTGCCGCTCCAGCATCGGCTTGAGATACTGCCCCGTATAACTCCCCTCGACCGCAGCTACCTCTTCCGGCGTGCCCTGGGCGACGATCTCGCCGCCGCGCACGCCGCCTCCGGGGCCAAGATCGAGGATGTGGTCTGCGACCTTGATGACGTCGAGATTGTGTTCGATCACGACGACCGAATTGCCCTGGTCCACCAGCCTTTGCAGCACTTCGAGTAGCTTCCTCACATCCTCGAAATGGAGGCCCGTGGTGGGCTCGTCGAGGATGTAGAGCGTCTGGCCGGTGCTGCGCTTGGACAGTTCCTTGGCCAGCTTCACCCGCTGCGCCTCGCCTCCGGATAGGGTGGTCGCCTGCTGGCCGACCTTGACGTAGCCCAGCCCCACCTCGTTGAGCATGTGCATCTTGTCGCGGATCGGGGGGACTGCCTTGAAGAAGCCTTCCGCGTCCTCGATCGTCATGTCGAGCACGTCGGCGATGGAGTGGCCCTTGAACTTCACCTCCAGCGTTTCGCGGTTGTAGCGCTTGCCGCCGCATTCCTCGCACGTCACGTAAACGTCGGGCAGGAAGTGCATCTCGATCTTGATCAGCCCGTCGCCCTGGCATGCCTCGCAGCGGCCGCCCTTGACGTTGAAGCTGAAGCGCCCGGGCTTGTAGCCGCGCGCCTGGCTTTCCGGGAGGCCGGCGAACCAGTCGCGAATCTGGGTAAAGGCGCCGGTGTAGGTCGCCGGGTTGGAGCGCGGGGTGCGGCCGATGGGCGACTGGTCGATCTCGATCACCTTGTCGCAATATTCGAGGCCGGTCACCTTGTCGTGCGCGCCCGCCACGATGCGTGCGCCGTTCAGCTGGCGCGCGGCGGAGGCGTAGAGCGTGTCGATGGTGAAGGACGACTTGCCCGAGCCCGAAACGCCGGTGATGCAGGTAAAGGTGCCGAGCGGGATGCTGGCGGTGACGTTGTTGAGGTTGTTCGCCCGCGCGCCGTGGACGGTGAGCTCGTGCCCGTTGCCCTTGCGGCGCGTCTGCGGGACGGCAATCTCGCGCCGCCCGGTGAGGTAGTCAGCGGTGAGCGACCTCTTCGACTTGAGCACCTGCTTGAGCGAGCCCTGCGCCACCACCTCGCCGCCATGCACGCCCGCGCCGGGGCCGAGGTCGACCACATGGTCGGCGGTGCGGATGGCGTCCTCGTCATGCTCGACTACGATCACCGTATTGCCGAGATCGCGCAGGCGCTTGAGAGTTTCCAGCAGCCGGTCGTTGTCGCGCTGGTGGAGGCCGATGCTGGGCTCGTCGAGCACGTAGAGCACGCCCGAGAGGCCCGAGCCGATCTGCGAGGCGAGACGGATGCGCTGGCTCTCGCCGCCGCTCAGAGTTCCGCTGGTGCGGTCGAGGTTGAGGTAGTCGAGCCCCACGTTGTCGAGGAAGCCAAGCCGCTCGTTGATCTCCTTGAGGATGGCCTTGGCGATCTGCTGCTGCGTGTCGCCCAGCGCATCGGGCAGCTTGAGGAAATAGTCCTTCGCATCGGCGACGCTCATCTTGGTGGGCGTGGCGATGTCGGTGCCCGCGATCTTCACCGCCAGCGCCTTCTCGTTGAGGCGTTTGCCGTGGCAGGTCTCGCAAGGCTGCGCGGTCTGGAACTTGGCCAGCTCCTCGCGCATCCACGCGCTTTCGGTCTGCAGCATGCGGCGGTTGAGGTTGCCGATCACGCCCTCGAACGGTTTGCGCACGGTGTATTCCTTGCGCCCGTCCTTGAAGGTGAGCGGGATCGCGCGGCCCTTGGTTCCGTAAAGGATGATGTCGCGGATTTCCTTGTCGAACTCCTCCCACGGTGTGGTCAGGTCGAACTCGTATTCCTTCGCGAGGCTGGCGAGCACCTGCATGTAGTAGGGAGAAGGCGGGTTGCTCTTGGCCCAGGGGACCACGGCGCCCTTCTTGAGGCTGAGCGCCTCGTTCGGCACGACCAGCTGCGGGTCGAACAGCTGCTTTTCGCCGATGCCGTCACAGGTCGGGCAGGCCCCCTGCGGCGCATTGAAGGAGAACAGGCGCGGTTCGACTTCCTCGATGGTGAAGCCGGAGACCGGGCATGAGAACCGCTCGGAAAACACGATGCGGTTCGCGGGCAGCCCTGCGCCCTTCATCGCGCCGCCCGAAGCTCCCTCGTCCTCGCGGCCCGGAACCACGCCATCGGCAAGGTCGACATAGGCAAGGCCATCGGCCAGCTTCAACGCGGTCTCGAAACTGTCGGCGAGGCGGGTTTCCAGCCCTTCCTTCACCGCGAGGCGGTCGACCACCACTTCGATGTCGTGCTTGAACTTCTTGTCGAGCGCGGGCGCTTCCTCGATTGGGTACATCTCGCCATCGATGCGCACGCGGGTGAAGCCCGCCTTCTGCCATTCGGCCAGCTCCTTGCGGTATTCGCCCTTGCGCCCGCGCACCACGGGGGCGAGCAGGTAGAGGCGCGTGCCCTCGGGCAATTCCATCACCCGGTCGACCATGTTGGAGACCGTCTGCGCCTCGATCGGCAGGCCGGTGGTGGGCGAGTACGGCACCCCCACCCTCGCCCACAAGAGGCGCATGTAGTCGTAGATCTCGGTCACCGTCGCCACGGTCGAGCGCGGGTTGCGGCTCGTGGTCTTCTGCTCGATCGAGATAGCGGGAGACAGCCCGTCGATATGCTCGACATCGGGCTTCTGCATCATCTCGAGGAACTGGCGCGCATAGGCGGAGAGGCTCTCGACATAACGCCGCTGCCCCTCGGCATAGATCGTATCGAAGGCAAGGCTCGACTTGCCGGAGCCCGACAGCCCCGTGATGACGATAAGGCTATCGCGCGGCAGGTCGATATCGACGCCCTTGAGGTTATGCTCGCGTGCGCCGCGTACGGAGATCTTGGTAAGTGCCATGGAGGAAGCGTGTTCCTGAATTGTTCGCTTGGGTCAAGTCGCCACGCACACCCGACTGGAGATGGCTACGCGTAATGAGTCGATGAGCGCGAGAACGGTTCCGAATGATGTAGGATTAGCGGTCGATTTTACAACGCATCGCCAGCTTTCCGGAGCGCCAGAACCTGTTCCGGAATAATTTGCTTTGCCAATTGATTGACTACTTCGAGAAAACAAATAACAGTTCATAAACTACGGATTTTTAGGGTGCTTTTTGGGGTCGCAATGTATTATCTCACAACCGATTCAGATTACGCGGGTTTCGAACAAGTCGATCTTGGAGGCGGGTCATCCGGGCAAAATTCGCTGTCGAGGACGTCAGACGGCGGATTTGTCTCGGTTGCCGAGAGCGACGGGAATATCCTCGTAAGGATCTTCGATGCAGACGGCCTGCAAACCGGTTCCGAGGTATTGGTGGCCTCGAACGGCTACGATCCTGAGATCGTGGGATTGGCTTCGGGCGGTTTCGCTGTGGTTTGGCAGGCGTCCGACGCTAGTCTGAACGGTATATACCTCCAAGTTTTCAATTCTGCCGGCGTAGCAACAAGTCCAGTTCGCGCCGTCAACGTCCAGACGTTCGGAAATCAGAGTCAGCCAGATATTGTCCAGCTAGCCGATGGCAATCTTGCCGTGGCGTGGACTGACAACGGGGACAACGGTGTAGGGAATATCGTCTATCGCCTCTTCGCAAGCGGCGGCTGGTCGATCAGCGGGCAGGTCTCGGTAACGTCCGACGATTTCGCCCAAAGTTATTATCCCCGCCTTGCAGCTCTCAATGACGGCGGCTTCGCCATTTCGTGGACAGGTCCGACCGAAGACTGGCGGTCGGGCGGCTCCTCCAGGGAAGTCAATGTTCGGATTGTCGATTCCGAATATCAGATGCAGCCGGTCAGCTTTTCGAGCTGGGATATCTCCGAAGGCCCTGCCAGCCACGACGCCTTTTTCAGTTCTATTGCGGTCCTCACTTCCGGAGACATCATAGTCACCTGGACGGACTCACCCTATCCGAATGCCTTCGTTTACGGTCAGCGACTGGATGCCAGCGGCTCCGCAATTGGAGATCCGTTTCAAATCGGCTCAAGCGATCCAGAAACGGGTCAATCTTCTGTAGTAGCTTTGGCAGACGGGGGATTTGTGGTCACCTGGCGAGCAGATACAGATGATGGCGGTTCCAATTATTTTCAAAGGGGCGAAATCTACGCCCAAAGATATGACGCCGAGGCAACTCCTGTTGGTGACAGGATTGTCGTCAACCAAGTCTCAGAGCTTGGCCAAGACCTTCCCTCCGTCGTCGAATTCGGATCCGGCGATCTTTATTTCATGTTCAGGGACTTCAACTCCCCAACCAGCTTTGCGTCGCGGACCTTCTATGATGTCACCAACGGCACGGCTTCATCAGATTTGCTCACGGGAACAAGCGGGATCGACATTCTTAGAGGGCTCGAGGGGAATGACGAACTTGTCGGGGGCGCTGGAAACGATGTCCTGGATGGAGGAGCAGGCTTTGATATCGCCTCCTACTCAAATGCAGGCACCGGGGTGCATATCACACTCGACACGCCCTCCGTCGTACGGGATAATTCTAGCGGCAGTGTAGACACTCTTATCTCGATCGAAGCTGTGCGCGGATCCGCATACGACGACCAGCTTCACGGCAGTGCAGAAGCCGATACTCTGCTCGGCGATGCCGGGCGTGACGAAATCCGAGGCAATTCCGGCAGCGACGCGATCGAGGGCGGCAATGGCAACGACTGGCTGTTCGGCGGTGCAGGCTGGGACGAGATCCGTGGCGGCGGCTGGTCGGACACGATCTACGGCGACAACGGCAACGACCGGCTTTTCGGCGATTACGGCAACGACCGTCTCGACGGTGGCGGCCAGAACGACTTCCTTGATGGTGGCTTCGGCAACGACATCCTGAACGGCAGCTGGGGCAAGGACACCATGACCGGCGGTGCCGGCGCGGACACCTTCGTGTTCGAGCGCGCGGACCATACGGGCCGCTTCTTCGGCAACGCTGACCTCATCACCGATTTCAGCCAGTCCGACGGCGATGTGATCGACCTCTCCGCAATCGACGCGATCGCTGGCACGGCAGGCGACGATGCTTTTACCTTCATTGGTTCGGACGCGTTCTCCGGAACGGCCGGCGAACTGCGCTTCTTCCGCAATGGAGGCGACACCTTCCTCGCAGCCGATGTGGACGGAGATGGATCGGCCGACATGTTCATCCAGCTAAACGGAGACCTGACGATGACGGCTGCGGACTTCGTTTTGTAAGCGCCACCAATGCGTTCCGCTTGACCCGCATCGAAATTAGCGAAAGGCTCCGCTTCATCGCAGAAATCCGGAGTCGCGACCATGGCGCTCAATCCCACCTACAACGTCGTCAATCTCGCCGATATCCCACAGGATATCATCGATTTGCTGCTCGGCGTGACGGACGAGGCATTCCGGCTTTGGGGTGCGGTTCTTGCCGGTGATGCGAATGTTGCGGTGCGGATCGAATTGGTAGAGTCCACCAGCACCGGGACCGCCGCGGCGACCTGGGGTAACGGCACCAATCTTGGTGTTTTCGAGGGCCGCAATGTGCTGGTTGGCGCGCCTGCCTATGAATTGCAGACCGGGCAGAATGTCAGCGACAGCGGGCACGACATCGTAATCTACATCTCGCGCGACTACCTGCTCAACGAGCTGTTCCTCGATTCCACCCCGCAGACGCGCGACGATATTCCCTCCGACCGGACCGACGGCCTCAGCGTCATGCTGCACGAGATCGGCCACGCCCTGGGCTTTACCGGCTATTACGGTTCGTCGAACGAATTCGCTTATGCGACCCCCTACGACCTGCGGCGCCTTACGATAGAGGGCGACCCGCATTTCCTCGGCCCCAACGTGGAAGCCTATTTCGGCGGCCCGCTGGACCTGACATTCGGAAACGCCGCGCATTACGGCAACAGCAACGCCTTTCCCGGCGACAGCGACGATCCTCGGCTGGGCCTGATGAACGGCGTCGTCTTCTATCGCGGCTATGCCTATACGATCGGCGAACTCGACCTCGCCATCCTGGCCGACACCGGCCTCGGCACGATCCTCGACGATGTGCTCGACGTCCCGCTTCACGATTACCTTCGCGGCGGCGAAGGCAACGACCAGGTCTTTGGCGGCGACATCGTCAATCACCTTTTCGGTGACGAAGGCGACGATTACCTGAGCGGAGCCGGCGGCGACGACGAACTGTTCGGCGGCATCGGTTCCGACGAACTGGCGGGCGGAACGGGCAACGACCTTCTCGACGGCGGTGCGGGTTTCGACATGGCATCCTACACCGATGCGGAAAGCGGCGTTTCGGTCACTCTGGCGATCCAGGGTGCCACTCAGGAGACGCTGGGTGCCGGCATCGACACGCTGGTATCCATCGAAATGCTCGAAGGCTCTGCTTTCGACGATGTGCTCGGAGGAAGCATGTCCGTCGACATGATCCTTGGCGGTGATGGGCGCGACCAGATCCGCGGCAATGGCGGCAGCGACACGCTCGAAGGCGGGATCGGCAACGACTGGATCTTCGGCGGGACCGGCTGGGACACGATCCGCGGTGGCGGCTGGTCGGACGGCCTGTTCGGCGAGAATGGCGATGACCGCCTGTTCGGCGAGTTCGGCAACGATCGCCTGCATGGAGGCACGGGCAACGACTTCCTCGATGGCGGCAGTGGCAACGACATATTGATCGGCAGCTGGGGCGTCGACGAGTTGACCGGAGGCGACGGTGCGGACACATTCCTGTTCGAGCGGACCAGCCAGTCGGGCCGCTACTTCGCCAGCGCGGACTTCATCACCGATTTCAGCCAGTCCGAAGGCGATGTGATCGACCTGTCCGCAATCGATGCGATAGCCGGCACTGCGGGAGACGACGCCTTCACTTTCATCGGGTCTGGCCGGTTCACCGGCACGGCAGGCGAACTGCGCTTCTTCCGCAGTGGCGGCGATACCTTTCTTGCCGCCGATGTCGATGGCGACGGATCGGCCGATATGTTCATCCAGCTCGCCGGCGACCTGACGATGACGGCGGCGGACTTCGTTCTCTAATTTCTGCACCTTTCGAGTATTCGCGGATTTTTTTGTGACTTTCTCTCGCAAACGTCAGATTTCGTAAAGTATTTCGACCTAGCTCTCCTTGCTGAATCCGATTGATTCACAAGGGACGCAACGCAAATGGCCGAATTTCTGATTGAAACCCAGGGTGACGAAAACTGGGTGCTTAGCCCCGATGGCGCCTTCATCTACGTGGCATGTAACGATGGTTACGTGCGCACCTACGATGCCTCGACCGGAGAGCTACAGGTCGAAACCTTCGTGGGCGACGACCTGGACGCAATCGCAATTTCGCCCGATGGCGTCTTTCTCTTCGTCAGCCTTGCGACGCTGACCAACGAAGCCGGCACCGGAGCCGACTTCACCGCAACCGGACATCTCGCACTGATCGACGTCGGCTACGGTCCCGACCCTTATACCGGCGATTTCTACGTCAGCTATTTCGAGGTGCCGATTTCCGGAGATGATCGCGGGATCGCCGACATCTCGGTCAGCGACTACGGCGAAGTGCTGGTGTCGCTACACAGCGCAAACGGAACCTCGTCTTCGCTCATCAGCCTCGACCTTGGCTACGGCGGAATGACCGATCTGGGCGATATACCCGGCGACGGAACCGCTGTGTCACTCACGCCTTCTGGTGCCTATTCGATGACGCTGGTGGGCGAACTTTACCAGGCAGACAGCCAGTTCAGCCTCGTCACGCCCGATGGCTATGTCTTCACCGACAACACCTTCACGCAGCCTGGAGTGATGGACTTCTCGAGCGGTGTCGAAGCCGTGTCGGGCAACGACTACGATGGCTATATCGCAGTGTTCGCAGACGGCGCGCTCAACATCTTCACGAAGGACTTCTATTACATCGACACGCTGTCGATGTATGATGGCTTCTCGGGAGATATCGCCGCCCTCGCCTTCAGCGCCGATGGCGAGACGCTGTATGCCTATGATGCGGCGGCAGGCGTGATCGTGAGCTACGTGGCGGGCTTTGACGACTTCACCGGCCCGACCTTCACGCAGGGCGAAACCTTTGCCGTCGACGGTATAACGGCCGCGGTACTGCCCTACGGTATCGAAATGGCGATCTCAGCCGACGGCAGCCAGGCATTCCTCAATACGACCGCCGGCATCCTGTCGGTCGCGCTATCGGGCGGCGGAACTGGCAATCCAGCCGATAACGACATTCTCGAGGGCACACCCGGCGACGATGTGCTCGACGGCGGGATTGGCGAGGACACCATGACCGGCGGGCTCGGCGACGACACCTATTACGTGGATAATCCGGGCGATCTCGTCGTGGAACTGCCAAATGAAGGCACCGACACCGTCATTACGTCCTACGGCACCTACACGCTGCCCGACAATGTCGAGAACCTTGGCATTACCGGCGACGCGACCGACTTCGTGCTGACCGGCAATGAACTCGACAACCGGATGGAACTCGGTACCTACATCATTGACGGTTTGGGCTCGCTCGAAGCCTATGGCCTTGGCGGCGCCGACTATATCGATGCCAGCCTGCTGCAGTCCTGGAATGGCTGGACGATCCTGCTCGACGGCGGAGAAGGCAACGATACACTCTTCGGCAGCGACTTTGGCTACAACCAGCTCTACGGCGGCGATGGTGCGGACCTTCTTTACGCCGCCGGGTCCCAGAACGATCTTTATGGTGGCGACGGGGTAGATTACCTGACCGTCGCCGGATCGGGCAACTCCACGCTGGATGGCGGCGCCGGGATCGATACGCTCGATGCCAGCCTTGCCACGGGTTACGTTTTCTTCTGGGTCGACGACACCGACGATGTAGTGATCGTCGGCAGCGGGGTCGATTACTGGTCGGGCAACCCCACCAATTACCTGCACACCACGGCCGACTATTACGTCATTCCCGAAGGCATCTTCGACGTCCGGTTCGAGGGCAGCGGATACACCCAGACGGTGGTCGGTACCGACAGCACCAACCATTTCCGCGGGATGGACGCGCTCGACACGGCAATCGGCGGTGGCGGCAACGACTATTACTACCTCAACAGCGGCGATGCGACCGTGGTCGAAGATGCCGATGGTGGATACGATCGCGTACAGCTCATTACCGGCTCGAGCTATACCATGGCGCTCAATGTCGAGGAAGCGACCGTCTTCAACAATGCCACGCTCTACGGCAACGAACAGGACAATGTCCTCGCGGGCCAGTACGGTACTTTCTACGGTGGCGCGGGTAACGACACCTATCGGGTTTGGGAAACCGGCACGATTGTCGAGTATGCCGACGAAGGCATCGACACGGTCCTCGTCAACTACAGCTATACGCTTGGTGCCAACCTTGAGAACATCACCTACCGCGAATTCTGGCATGCCAATGGCGCACAGCTGACCGGCAACGAACTCGACAACGTAATTACCGGCTCGAACGGCAACGAGACGCTGAGCGGCATGGCAGGATCGGACACGATCTATGGCGATGTCGAAGGTGCGGAGATGCACGCGACCTATGACGCGGACGACATCATCCACGGCGGCGACGGCCAGGATTTCCTCTACGGTGTCTACGGCAACGACACGATCAATGGCGACGACGACGTCGACTATATCTACGGCGGTGACGGCAATGATATCGTCGATGGCGGCCATCACTCGGACCGCGTCTGGGGCGAGGCTGGCGACGATACGCTATACGGCGGCACCGGCTGGGACCGCCTCGACGGCGGCGACGGCAATGACTGGATGGCTGGCGGCAACGGCACCGACTACCTCTTCGGTGGCGCGGACGATGACGAAATCCACGGCGGCAATGGTCACGACCGTGCCTATGGCGGCACCGGTGCCGACCTGATCTTCGGCGAGGACGGCAATGATCGCATCCTCGGCGGCAAGGACAATGATACGATCGACGGCGGCATCGGCGACGACCTGCTCTTTGGCGGCGCCGGCAACGACGTGCTGCTGGGCGGAGAAGGCAACGACTGGCTGCGCGGCGAATGGGGCAAGGACATACTGACCGGCGGCGCCGGTGCAGACACCTTCGTCTTCGGCAGGTACGAAACCGGCAAGTGGCTCAGCAGCGCCGATGTCATCACCGACTTCAGCCAGGCCGACGGCGACCTCATCGACCTCAGCGCCTTCGATGCCGACACCTCGAGCGGCGCGGACGATGAATTCACCTTCATTGGCGATGCCGCATTCAGCGGCACTGCGGGCGAACTGCGCTATTCCAGCGACGGCAACCAGACGATGGTCGAAGGCGATGTCGACGGTGACGGCACTGCTGACTTCATCATTGTGCTTGACGGCGACATCGCGCTGCAGGGCGCCGATTTCGTGCTTTAGCAATAACTTGCGCAGGCATGCTGGATTTCACGGGGCGAGGTAAAAGGATTAACAATACTAGGACGGTTCATTAACCTTCATGTGCTAGGCCCTCCCCCGAAAGAGGACCTGCAAGACCATTGCTCGCTAGAGAACATCCCGATGCCGTCAGGGCAAGCAAAGGAGGCACCGCGCGTGCCGCCGCGATGGATGCCGAATACGAGGTCCAGCGCGAGGCGATCCTCGCCATGCTCGAACGCGAGCGACGGTCGCTCACCGCGAGCCTTTTCGGGCTGGCAATATTGCTCTGTGCAATTGCGCTGATGGGCATGCCGCAGCTGCATGTGATTGCCATCTGTCTGCGCGCCTGTTCTTTCCTTTTTACCCGCTGGGCGGCGACCGATCTCGAGCGGGTTTATCGCGAGCGCGGCGACACGGTCTGGCCGCGCCGTATCCTGTTCATCGCCATGTGCCTGACCGGCGCCACGCTCGGGCTGATGGCCCTTCCACCGCCTGAAACCGCCTTGGTCGCTTCCGGCCTGATGATCTACGCCGCAGTGCTGATGATCCTGACATTGATCGCGGTTACGCTGGCTGCCCTGCCTGGCCCGCGCGACGGCATGCTGGCGAGCTTCCTGCTGACCCTTGCCGTGCTGGCTTTCTTCTATCCTGACGGCCAGAACCCGACGATCCTTGCGATCGGAGCAATGGCGGTTATCGGGATCAGGGTCTATTCCGCCAATACCGGCCATCATATCATCGCATCGGCGGAGATACTGGTCGAGAACCGCGAACTTTCCGATGAGCTTTCCGAAGCGCTCGCCCATGCCGAATTCCTCAGTTGGCGTGACCCGCTGACAGGCCTCTTCAATCGCCGTAAGCTGTTCGAAGAGCGCGAGCATGACCCGCAAAACGGATCGGCGCGCCATGTCCTTGCGATCGACCTCGATCACTTCAAGGGGATCAATGATCGCCACGGCCATGCGACGGGGGACCGCGTGCTGGTGGCATCGGCCGACGTCATTCGCGCCCGCCTTCGGGCGTTCGGCGCAGACCACCTTCCTGCCTTCCGCCATGGCGGGGAAGAATTCATCGTCATCCTCGATGGCTGCGACTGTGCCGAGGCGCGCCGTTTCGCAGAGGCCCTGCGCGAGGATATTGCCAGCATCGACGTGGGCATTGACGGGGCTGGTCGTGAAACGGTCACTGCCTCGATCGGCCTTGCGCGGTGGCACCCCGACGAGACGCTAGACGATGTCCTGCAGCGCAGCGATCTTGCCTGCTACCAGGCCAAAGGCGAAGGCCGGAACCGGGTCAGCGCGGTCGCCTGATTTTCTTGGTGTCCTCCGCAAAGCGTGGCCCGTTGTCGGCGGGTCGTGGACCCAATACCCTCTCCCGTACGTTCTATAGACAAGCACAAGTCGCCAATGCGCTCTTTTCGATAGTTGCGCGCACTGAGCAGGCAGACGAGGCGCATTGAGGCTCCTCGCGCAGAAATACTAGAACGAAGGCGCATTTTCTTAATGCCAGACACAACAGATAAAGGTCAGGTCGCGCCGACTTCATCCGCCTCCACGGCCGCCGACGAACGGCGATCGATCCAGAGCGAACGGCTCAAGGCGATCATGAAGGAGCTCGACCGTCCGCTCGACAACGAAAAATGGACCGCTACCCCGCATGCAGGCGAGAACCGCAAGGCGTCGGGGATGCTCCGCCGCATCCGTCGCCATCGCGACCATCGGCGCGCACTGAAGCGCGCACGAAAGGCTGCGGCCGGGGTCTACAATGTCAAACCGAGGCTCTCCACCCGCAAGCGTGCATCGCTTATGATGGGCGCAGGCGCGATGAGCCTTGCCGCCTTTACCGGCCCTCCGGTCCAGCGTCCCAAGACAAAGCAGACCGTGGCCGTGACCGAGCCGCTTGCGGAGAACGACACCGTGCGCAAGCCGGCAGTCATCCTGAAGGCAAGCGACGAGTTTAAGCAGGCGCTGATCGAAGAAGAAGGCGTACGCTATACCGTATATCGCGACGTCGCGGGCTACCCCACCGTGGGTGTCGGCCACCTGGTCCGCCCCGCAGACAATCTGCGCGTTGGCGACAGGGTGTCCGAGCAGCGCGTGCTCGATTTCCTGGAAGAAGACCTGAAGACCGCCGAACGCGGCGTGAGGATCCTTGTGGGCGACCTGCCCCTCTACCAGCACGAATTCGATGCGTTGCTCGACCTCGTTTACAATGTCGGCCTCGGTAATGTTTCGGAGCGCGAAAGCCCGCGCCTCAACGCCGCTATTGCCGACCGGGATTACGAAGCGATTGCCGCCGAACTCGACTATACGCATGCAGCCGGCAAGGTTGCACGCGGACTTGAATACCGTTCGGAGCGCAGGGCCCAGATCTTCATGGACGCAAGCTATGATGACCCGCGCGAAACCGGCGCCACCCGTGTAACTACATAAGGGATTATTACTGGTAAACCAGTGGTCAGGCGCTACTACGATCGCGTGCATAACAACGGGCGCACAGAAATTTCAGGCCTTCCCGAAGCGGATCGCGATGAAGGATGGATTGCCGAACGGCAATATGAGGTCCTGCGCGCGATTTCCGAAGTCGAGAAACGCACGCTCCTTGCCAATATTCTGGGCACAGCCCTGATCGTCGGCATTGCGCAGATGCTCCCCAACCGCACTGCTTTCCTGTTCCCTGCCCTGTTCCGGTTCATTGCGATCCTGCTAACCGCCATCGTCTACGAGCGTATGCGCAGGGAAATCAGTGCAAGCCGCTCGATCCAGCGCACGATTACCGCCGGCATGGCAGTCGGTGTGCTGGGCGGGTCGAGCTGGGCACTACTGCTGATGCCGCTGTTGCTTGAGCCTTCGACTCATCCTGCTGCATTCCTCGTGTTCGGCGGGATCATGATTTGCGTTTCGCTGGTCGTAACAAACACCTCCTCCACCCTGCATATCTGGGCGCCGTTCATATTCGCATTTCTCGCGACTGGCGGGATCGGTCTTGCCGCCGCACCGACCGACTTCGCGCTGGTCATGGGGCCGGGTCTGGTCCTCGTCTTTGCCGCCGTGTCGCTGTTCAGTTTCGGGGCGGCCAAGCAGCGCATTGTCGCTGCGGACATGCTGGTCCAGAACATGCGTCTGGGTGAGGAACTATCCGAAGCGCTTAGCCAGGCCGAATTTCTCGCCACACGCGATCCATTGACAGGGCTCTACAACCGGCGCGCTATTTTCGAGCACGAACTCCACGCCGAAGCCCTGTGCGATCCGGGCCACATGATGATCATCGACGTGGACCGCTTCAAACGGGTGAACGACAAATTCGGTCACGACAGGGGTGATCGCCTGCTTATCGCTATAGCCGCCTCGATCCGCGACGGCCTGCGCGAACTCGATGGCGATACCCACTTTGCAGCACGCCTGGGAGGCGAAGAGTTCGCCGTATTTATCGATGTTCCGGACGTTGACGATGCCATCGCCATTGCAGAGAAACTGCGCCTCAACATCGAAAATCTCGCCAGCGAAGAGAAGTTGCCTGTGGGGCTGGCCACAGCATCGATCGGCCTGTCAGCGCTGCGCAAGAACGAAACCGTCGGCGATGCCTTGCAACGGGCCGATGACGCACTCTACGAGGCGAAATCCGCCGGACGAAACCAGGTCTGCTACAATCCGGGGTGCCCGTACTCACTCTCCAGGCCCGCCGGACCGCACCGGCCAGAAACATGACCCATCGCCTTTTTGTCGCCATCCGCCCGCCCGAGGCCATTCGCGATGCGTTGATCGACCTTATGGACGGCGTCGACAACGCCCGCTGGCAGTACGAGGACCAGCTCCATCTTACGCTGCGGTACGTCGGTGAAACCGACCCCCACACAGCGGACGACCTTGTCGAGGCTCTCGCCGAGATCCGCATTGAGCCTTTCGAGCTTCGCGTGAGCGGGGTCGATTTCTTCGAACGCAAGGGCGTGCCACATACGCTGTGGGCAGGGATCGCGCCCAGTGAGCCCCTGCTGCGCCTGCAACGCAAGGTCGAGCGCGCCTGCACATCGGTCGGACTTGCGCCGGAAACGCGCAAGTTCGCGCCCCATATCACCATGGCCCGGCTCAATGCCTCCTGCGGTCCTTCGGCCCCGTTCCTTGCACGGAACACGGGGCTTTCGCTTGGACCGTGGCAGGTTGACGACTACATCCTGTATGAGAGCCACCTTCGCCCGCAGGGATCGCTTTACGAACCCATCGTCACTTATCGCTGCAAGGACCCATGAAGCGCGCATTGGCCACCAGATTGCCAGTTATTGCCGGGGCCTTTCTGGCCGCGGCCTGCTCGCCCGTTGCAGATACGCAAGCCGACGAGGATCCCGCGCGCCAACAATTGCTCGAAACGATCGAGGAAGTCGGGTCCGAAGCGCCGCCGGACGACTGCCTGCTCTACGTATGGTCCGGCGAAGAAGAGCCCGATATCGAATTCGACCGCGCCCACGATGTCGCGAAGGGCGGCGCGATCTCCTGCGCCACCGACACCAGCCCGAGCCGTTTCGAGGCCGCAATCGGCGCCTTGCGCGAAGCGGCACAAAGCGGCGACAAGGCCCGCCTTCTCGAGCAGCTGGGCATCCCGCTTCTGTACATCGACGAAGACGGTCGCCAGCAGGACCTCACCGAGGAACAGGTCGATGCGCTGTTCGACGACATTTTCGACGAGCGCATGCTCGAGATGCTGCGCAAGCTCGACCTGTCGCAAATGACGGTGGAAAAGGATCGCGGCGGCTTCTTCCAGCTCGGCACGCTGTGGCTGGTGGTCGGCGAAAGCGGCCGCCCGCAGGTCGTGACCGTCAACCGGCAAGCGCTCGTCGAAGCGGCAGAAACGGCCCGCGAGCAGACCGAACTCGGCCAGGGTCGAGACATCGAATAGCGCCCTGCGTAGTATAAAAGCGTCAAAGTCCTATCGATTGCCGGAATCGGTTGTATTCGGCGGCAAACCTCGGCAAATTCGGCGCGGATCGTAAATGCAGGGGTTGCATCATGAAAAGTTTGAATGGCGTCGCCACGATGGCGGCAATCGTGTCTCTGGGCGTTGGCTCGGCGGCAATCGCTCAGGATCGGCAGAGCCTGCCTCCCGTACCCGTCAAGGCAACACCGGCCCCGACGCAGACGACAGCTCCGCCGCCGGTCATGGTTCCGCCGCCACCGACGGTCGCTATCGAAAGCGAGGAAGAAACTCCCTCGCTGTTCGACACGCTGACCAAGTCGGCCAACACGCGCCTCGATCCCGAGCAGCGCGCACAAGCCCTCCTGGAAGACATTCCAGTGAATATCGCGGTAGAGCCGATGGCTCTCGCCGAAATGTTCACTCGCGACGAAATCCTGCACCGCTCGGTCGCCATCGATGTGCCGGTAAAACTCGCCCCGCAGACCGGTGACGAACCGACGGGCAATGTCTGGCATAGGGGCAGTGCGCCGAGCAACCGCCTCCTGCTCCAGACCAATGCGCGCGCAGCATCTGCCGCCACCGCAACGATGACCTGGAAGGACGGCAGCGTGTCGGACGTCGAGCTTTACGAAGCGCGATTCCGCTCCACCAAGGATCCTCGCAGCCTGACCTCGCTTAACGGCAAGGTCTATTGCGCCACGAAACTGAAAGCACCTACGGGCGAGGAAGATGCCTGCCTGATCGACCGCGATATGGACGGCACCTTCGATGAATATGCCTTCATCGCGGAACGGTCCGGCAAGTCGGTCCATGGCGCGGTCGTGCTGACCGCGGCTGTCCCCATGGTTACGCCGGCCCCCTATACCGTGCGTACCGAGGGCCTGCCGCAGCTCAAGGCCGAATGGACCACTTGCGGCAAGGACTGGGACCTTCCTTTCTACCAGCTGCGCCTTGCCAGGGACGAACACGGTGACGTTACCGACGGCGGCCGCGGTTCCTATTACGGCGATCCCTATTGCGCGAAGGCGACCACCTTCGAGAGCATGACGCCCGAACAGAAGGGTGCCCGCATCGCGCGCATGGGCCCCGCCGTTGCCGAAATCAGCTCCAAGAAGTCGGGCGCCGCAATCCAGATGCGCCGCCTGCTCAGCACCGATGAGCTCTATCGCATCGAAGCGCGCGACAAGTTCGCCCCGCTGAGCGTCGGCTTCGCGCCGCAGCAGGCCCAGCTTGCCGCCAACCAGGAACACGACCGCCTGCCCTACCAGAGCACGGGCGAAATCACCGCCGTCGAAGGCGAGTTCAAAGCGGGCGAGCCTTTCATCACCGCTGGCTTCCGCCACGGCTACACCGGTGTCGTGACCGAAGAAGTTAAGATCCGCACGCTGCTCTCGAGCCGTTCGGTCGAAGGCGGCCTGCCGGTATACGGCGTGCCTGCAAAGCGCACGGTTGTCACCTATGGCGGGTATGGCGGGGTCATTCCCGGTACGCCTGCGGTCGAACGCAACATCGATATCGATGTCATCTGGTGCCTGCCCACCCGTGAGGAAGTGCCCCTGGTGGACAAGCGCAACCGTCCGACGGGCAATTTCAAGGTCGAGTGGACCGCCACCTGCCTGCCCGACAACAATATGGGCCAGCACACGATCCTCAAGGACCAGTCGCCCGCTCTTGCCGTCCGCAGCATGCGCATGAACGTCGACATTTCGACCAATGACGGCCCGCCGCCGGTGGCCGAGCGTCCGACTGCCGATTTCGGAGCGCCGCTCTACTTCCGGTATTCGATCAAGGAAGCGAGCAAGAACCTCTATACGCTGACCGAAGAGGTGCTGCTGGGTGACGAAGTGACCTCAAGCACCGAAATCGTGATCATCAAGGATGAAGACGGCAAGGCGCTGATCGAGATCGGTGGCGGTTCCTACGCGCTGGAACCGGTGGGCGAAGCTTACAAGCTCACGCCCATGCTTCCGGTGCGCGAGGGCGAAGACGGTCGCATCAAGGGTCTGGATATCCAGGCGCTCATGCGCCGCCTGCTCCAGAACCTCGACCGCTAAGACAGCGTTCATAGCCAATAGCCCATTGTCCGCTGCCGACGAGAGTCGGCGGTTGGACGGGGTTTGCCTTGCGAAACGGGCGCAAATCCCCTCTAACCCCGCGCGTCGCACGCGTGGGGTTTTGGGCTTGTGCCTCGACACCCCTCGCCACCGCAGAAATATTGGAGAGAACATGAAGGCCCAAATCCTGGCCACCACCGCCGCCGCCGCCCTGCTTGCAGCTTGCAGCACAACCCCCGGAGGCGAAATGGACCCGCTTGCAGACGCAGAGGTCGAAAGCACCGTCATCATCCCCGAAGGCACCGGCTACTTCGCTTCGGACAGCACGCTGCCCTTCCTCGCGCCCGATTTCACCAAGATTTCGGAAGACGATTACCTCCCCGCTTTCGAGCAGGGCATGGCAATCCAGAAGGCCGAGATCGAGGCCATCAAGGCAAACCCGGCCGCGCCGACCTTTGAAAACACCATCGTCGCCATGGAAAAGTCTGGCCGTATGCTCGGCCGCGTTGCGCGCGTCTTTTTCGCGCTGACCGGCACGAACACCACCGACCGTCTCGACGAAATCAACACCGAGATCAGCCCCAAGCTGACCGCCCATGGTGACAGCATCACGCTCGATCCGGAGCTCTTCGCCCGCGTGAAGGCAGTCTACGACAATCGCGCCGCGATGACGATGACGCCCGAAGACGCGACCCTGCTCGAGAACACCTATGAAAGCATGGTCCACGCAGGCGCGCTCCTTACCGACGCCCAGCGCGAGCGCGTGAAGGCGATCAACTCCGAGCTCTCGACGCTGACGACCGAGTTCGGACAGCTTGCGCGTTCGGCCATGAACGACAATCCGGTCTTCTTCGACAGCCGCGAAGACCTTGCCGGCCTGTCGGACAGCGATATCCAGGCAGCTGCCGATCTCGCCGCCGAAAACGGCCAGCCGGGCAAGTTCGCGATCGCCCTGCAGAACACCACGCAGCAGCCGCTCCTGCCGGCGATGGAAAACCGCGACGCCCGCGAAAAGCTGTTCATGGCAAGCTACCATCGCGCCGATGGCCAGATGGACGTCGACACGCGCATGCTGATCGCCAAGATCGCCACGCTGCGTGCCGAAAAGGCTGCGCTGTTCGGTGAAGCCGATTGGGCAAGTTATGCCATGTGGGACCGCATGGCCGAAAAGCCGCAGACCGCGCTCGACTTCATGGAGCAGATGGTCCCCGCCCTCGCCGCCACGCAGCGTGCAGAGGCCGCCATGCTCAACGAAGCCATCAAGGCCGACGGCGGCGACTATGAAGTCAAGCCGTGGGACTGGTATCGCTATGCCAACAAGATCAAGGCGGACCGCTACGATCTCGATGAAGACGCGGTGATGGAATATTTCCAGCTCGACAAGGTGCTGGAAGATGGCGTGTTCTTCATGGCCAAGGAACTCTACGGCCTGACCTTCGAACGTCGTACCGACATCCCGGTCTACCACCCCGATGTGTGGGTCTACACCGTGTTCGACCGCGACGGATCGGAACTTGGCCTGTTCTACTTCGACCCGTTCCAGCGCCCGTCCAAGCGCGGCGGTGCGTGGATGAGCAACTTCGTCGACCAGAGCTACCTGTGGGGTACCAAGCCGGTGATCTACAACGTGCTCAACATCCCGAAGGCACCGGAAGGCGAACCGCAGCTGGTCAGCTTCGACTGGGTCAACACGGCTTTCCACGAATTCGGCCACGCGCTGCACGGCTTCTTCGCCGACCAGCGTTACGAGAGCCTCTCGGGCACCGCGACGGCGCGTGACTTCGTCGAATATCCCAGCCAGGTCCACGAAATGTGGGCCACCTGGCCGAGCGTTCTGTCGAACTACGCCGTCCACTACAAGACGGGCGAGCCGATCCCGGCCGAACTGATCGACAAGATCGAGGCCGCGGCCAAGTTCAACCAAGGCTACGACTTCGGTGAAGTCGTCGAAGCCGCCCTGCTCGACATGAAGTGGAGCGCGCTCAGCCCGGCTGAAGCGGCAGCCATCGACACGCCGGAGAAGGTCGATGCCTTCGAACGCCAGTCGCTGGAAGAGCTCGGCCTCGAGATCGATCTCGTCCCGCCGCGCTATCGCAGCACCTATTTCAACCACATCTTCAGCTCGCCCTCGGGATATTCCGCGGGCTATTACAGCTATCTGTGGACCGAGATGCTCGATCGTGACAGCCGCAAGTGGTTCATCGAGAACGGCGGCCTAACGCGCGCGAATGGCGATCACTATCGCGCCAAGGTGCTCAGCCGTGGCGGCACGATGGATTACTTCGAAATGTTCGAAAACTTCGCCGGCCGCGCGCCCGACGTGACACCGATGCTCGAAGCACGTGGTCTCACCGAGGGTGACCAAGCAGCCGACACCGAAGTGTCGGACGGCAAGCTGCCGGGCACCGCGGTCAACTAAGCCGCACGCTCACACGCTAATGAAGGGTCGGGCCGCGAGGTCCGGCCCTATTTCGTGGTCAGAAGAGCGTCTGCCTGAGCGGGACCTGCAGGCCCGCCTGCTGCGCGATCATGCCGATCCATTGGCCGACCTGTTCGATCTCCTCGCTCAGCTTTGCATCCTCTTCGGCTGGGGCCTTTTCTGCAAAGGAGCCGCCGAGCTTGGAGTGCTGCGAAAACACGGGACCGGTCGCGAGCGAGTGCGCGAGCCCATCGGGCGTCCCGATACCCGCAAGATCGAGAACCGATGCGATCGCCTGCTCGCGGTCCACATCGAAACGGTCCCCGTCGAGGACCCGCAGCCTGTCGCTGCTCACTCCCTGAACCTGCCCACCGAGATGGACCGTGAACCAGCGCTGGGCCAGGAACCACGCAAGTCCTGCGGCCTGCATGTCGCTCATGGCGAAATTCTCGCGCGCATCCATGCCGAAATCCATGCCGGCATAGCCCTGCATCTCGAGAAACAGCTGGCGGCCCCAACGGCGGCCCATGAGGCCCTTGCGCGCCACCGACCTCAGGAAGACCGGAAGGTCATTCGTCATCAGCACAGCCCGCGCATCGGGCCGCGCCTGAAGCAGCGCCGGCATGAGCATGTTCGCGTGATTGGTCGGCTTGACGAACACCGCCTCACCAGCCGTGTGCGGACGCGCCAGCAACGCGAGGATCGGGGCAATGAGTGCGCGCGCCGCATCGCCTGCATTGACCATGCTTGCGATGATGCCCGGCTCGTTAAGCCCCACGGAAACACCGGGCGCATCGAGTGCGCGAACCAGCAGCGTCGAACGGCAGAAAGCCGTGTGGAAGATGAAGTGCAGCTGGCCGCTTTCCGGCTTCATGGCGATCACCTCGTCCCACGAAGCCAGCGCCCTTCCCTCCGGACCCGGCTCGCGCTCGGCAAGGAAGCCCTGCGCAGAAAGCTCGTCCCGCTCGACACGGATGAATTCCACCATGCGTGCAGGGACATCGATCCGGTGCGGCAGCCAGCAGGGATCGCTTGCGATCGTATTCGTATCAGCCATGCGCCACGCCTAGCCCATTGCGCGCATGGTGCAAGGAAGCGCTATTGCTTACCGCGCCAGCCGAGCGAATTTCGATTGAGTTCGGCAAGATCCTCGTCGCCCGAAATGACTGCCTCTCCGAGAGCAATCGCACGCTCGAGCACCTCCGTCGGGGCATTGCTGTAGGCAGGCGCCGGAATCTCGTCGTTCCACTTCGCACCCAGCGCGTTGTCGAGCAGGATACGCATGAAGCAATGGTCCAAACGGACCGGCCAGCCGCGTTGCTCGGCAAGGCCGGGCATGCGCTCACGCGTCAGGGCAAACCATTGATCGACAAGATTTTCGCGACTCATGACGCCCTAACGCGTCAGGCCGTGACCAGTGCCCGCTTTCCGCTCTCCCCGACCCAGCTTGCCGCGACACCCCAGACATCGAGGATCGTCACATCGTCCAGCGCACTTTCTGGCCGATCATCGGCCACCAGTGCACCGCGATCGAGCACAAGCACCCGGTCGGCGTGGTTCATCGCATGGGCGAGGTCGTGGAGCACGAGGACGACACCTGCACCCGCGTCGGCTGCGCGGCGCAAGTGCCGGAGAAGATCGAGCTGGTGGCCCAGGTCGAGCGCTGCAAGCGGTTCATCGGCGAGGATCCAGTCGGGCTCGCCGGCGAGCACACGCGCAAGTAACACTCGCGCAGTCTCGCCACCCGAAAGCGATTGGGCACGGCGGTCGGCTAACGGTGCTAGATCGAGCGCTGCGAGCGCCGCATCGACAGGCTCGGCCAACTGGTCGCCATGCGGCATGCGGCCGAGTTGCACTAGTGTGCGGACCGACACGTCCCAAGCCACCTCTGCCGATTGCGGCAAGTAGCCGATACGCTTTGCCAGCCGTCTCGGCGGCAGGTCGAAAAGCCCGCTTCCGTCCAGCTCGACACTGCCGACATCCGGATCAAGCAAACCCGCCATGGCCTCGAGAAGCGTGGACTTGCCCGCCCCGTTCGGTCCGCAAATCGCCGTTATCTTTCCGGGCTGCAGCGCGCAAGTGACGTGCTTGAGGCGATCCCCGATGCTCAGCTCATGGGTCGACAGCATCAGATTGTCCCCTTCCGCATACGCACCAGCAATCCGAGGAAGAAGGGCGCGCCGAGAAGGCTGAGGGCAATACCCAGCCGCAATTCGGTCACCAGGGGCAGGACACGCACCACGCTGTCTGCCACAAGCACCAGCAATGCTCCTGCAAGCGCGCTCGGCACGATCAGCTGCGATGGCCGCCGGTCTGTCAGCGGACGAACGAGATGCGGGACGATCAGGCCGACGAAGCCGATGATCCCGGCAACGGCCACGCCTGCCCCCACGGTCAGGCCGATCCCCGCCACCAGCAGCCACAAGAGCCGGGTCGTATCGATACCGAGCGAACGCGCCACCGGCTCACCCAGCGTCAGCGCATCGAGAAAACGACCTGCGCGCCAGAGTACCACTATGCCCAGCAGGACGAGCGGCGCGGCGAGCCATACCTCCCGCCAGCTGCGGTCTGTCAGCGCACCGTTGAGCCACAGGACGATCTGGCTCATCGCAAAGGCGTTGGGCGCCATGCTGATCGCGAGCGCGGTCAAGGCGCCTGCGAGGCTCGCGACCATGAGACCTGCGAGGGTGAAAAGCGCGATGCCGCCGGTGCGGCCGGCAATCGCGGCGAGCAGTGCCATGGCAGAGGCGGCCCCGACCAATGCGAAGAGCGGCAGCAACCAGGCGCTTGTGGCATAGCCGAACCATAGGGCGATCACTGCGCCGAGAGCGGCTCCCGGGGCGATCCCGAACAGCCCTGGGTCGGCGAGCGGGTTGCGCAGGTATCCTTGCATCGCCGCGCCGGCAGCTCCAAGCCCTGCGCCTACGACGATTGCCAGCAACGCGCGCGGCAACCTCAGTTCTGCGACGATCAGGACCGCATTCGGCGTGCTCGCCGGATCGATCCAGACGCGCCCGGCTAAGAGCGAAAGCGGCAACGCCACCAGTACCAGGACGCCGAAAATCAGGGACGCGCGGTTCATGCCGAGCCCTCCCGGATTTCGGCCAGACGGCGCGCCGCCTCGATGATCGTGGGTCCACCGCAGTAAAGGAGCCGCGTATCGAGGGTCTCGCGGCGCATATCGGGCACGGCATCGAGAGCCGGATGCGACTGCCCCACCTCAGTCCCCGCGACCAGAAGCACCTGCGGCGGGTCGGCCATGACCTGCTCGAGCGACAGGTAATCTGCCTGCCCCATGCCGCGGCGGACTCCATAGCTGGTGAAGCCGGTCCTGCGCAGGAGATCGCTGACAAGAGACGCTTCGCCCGGGACGATACCGCCCGGTTGCCACAGCGCCACCTCGACAGGCTCGCCGGACGAAGCTGCATCTTCCAGCGCCTGCCGGATCTGCGCGACAAGCCGCTCGCCCGCCTCTGCGCGGCCTGCAAGCCCAGCAAGCTCGCGTATTTGGGCGATGCTCTCCTCTACCGTGGAAGCCGTTCCGAATGTGCGTACGTCGAGGCCAAGGTCGACCATCGCCGCCATGGTCGCAGGCGGGAGGAACGTGCTGGCCACGACCACATCGGGTTGAAGCGCCAAGACCTCCTCCACCGTACCACCGGTGGATGCGAAACGCGCCGCGTCGCGCGCCGCCATCGAACTGGAACCGGGATCCTTGCTGTAATGCGAGATCGCGAGGATCTGGCCGGGAGCAGCTACCTCGGCGAGGATCGCATCGGTGCAGGGATTGAGACTGACGATTGTGGGCCTCTCGCCAACCTGCTGCGCAGGAGCATCGTTGCCCGCGCAGCCCGCGAGCAGCAGCACCAAAGCCGCCATCAGCGGCTTCACATCTGGGCCCTCACTCCGGCGAAGACGCCTCTTCCGGCGGTCCCGTAGCCGCTGACGGTCTCGTATTCGATGTCAAAGACGTTTTCGACACGCCCGAACACCTCGAGATTGTCACCAAAGGGCATGGCCGCGCGCAGGTCGAGCAGTTCGTAGCCGTCGATCTGCGTGAAATTGCCCGCGTCGTTGAAACTGTCGCCCACGATCCGCAGGTCCGCGCCGAGCGACAGGCCGAAACCCGCCTCCCAATCGGCGAAGAGGGTTCCGAAGTGGCGCGGACGGCGGGCGAGTTCGAGGCCTGTCATGCGATCCTCCGCGTCGACGAAGGAATAGACACCTGAAATCCGCAGCGTGCCGACCACGTCGATGCCGGCTTCCGCCTCGATCCCCTGCGCACGCGCGCGCTCGGTATTGTCATATGTGCCGAACTGGCCGGGGCTGCAGGGCGACGGCAGCAGGCCGGTGCAGAAAACAAAGTCGATCAGGTCCTCGCTGTCACGGCGGAAACCGGAAAGCGCGAAGTGAGTGCCCGTACCGCGCTGGCCCTTCTCGATGCCGAGATCGAAACTGGTGCTGAGCTCGGGCTGGAGGTCGCGATTGCCGTAGTCGGAAAAGAGCTGGAACAGCGAAGGGGCCTTGAAACCCTCGCCGAAACTTGCCCGCAGGCGCCAGTCATCCTTCAGGCCATAGCTGACGTCGCCGCCAAAGCTGGTTTCGCTGCCGAAAAAGTCGTGGTCGTCGATGCGGCCCCCGGCGTGGACGGCAAGCTTGCCCAGCACCCAGCCGAGCTGGACATAGGCGCCCTGGATATTCGCCTGCGCAAAGCTGTCGAAGCTCGTTTCGTACTGGTTGCGCTGGTAGTCGTAGCCGAATGCGGCGGACAGGCCCCCGACAAGGCGATATTCGCCGCGCAGGTCCGCGCGTTCCATCTGGCCCTTGCTCTCGAAGCTGAGCGTGCCAGTGTCGGCGCGGTTGCTGCGATCGGTATCGGCGCGGCTGTAACGAGCGCGCAGCGTCAGGTCGGCTCCGTAATAAGTGAGCCCGATATCCCCCCAGTAACGCAGGGTTTTCTGTGTTTCAGCCGTGTCGGCCAAAGTGAAATTCGGTGCCGGGAAGCCATCGATGTCGAGCAGGCCCTCGCTCATGTTGAGATGGCCGGAAAGTTCGAGACTGTCGGCAATGTCGTAAAAGGCCGTGACACCTACAGCTATCTGCGAAAAGCCATCTTCCTCCGTGCCCGAGGCGGCGCTGGAGAAGCCGTCGGTCTCGTACCATGAACCGGTGAGACCGACGTAGAAATCATCCTCGCTCACACCGGCAAGCGCACTGGCGAACGCGGTCCCGCGCGAGCCGAGTTCGAGGCTGCCCTGCATACCGGTATCGGCGCGGGTCGAGATATCGATCACGCCGCCGATCGCGTCAGACCCCCAGATGGTGCTGTTCGATCCGCGCAGGACATCGATCTTGGACACAGTGCCGGTCAGCAGGCTGCCGAAATCGAAACCGCCCGCAGGCGAGGAAGGGTCGGCGACGGGAACGCCATCAATAAGGACGAGAACCTGCTCAGACCCGGCACCGCGCAGGTTCACCCCCGTGAAGGCGCCAGCCGGACCGTTGCGGGAAAAGGAAACGCCCGGCACCCGCTGGAGCGCACGGGTCGGGTCTGCGCCCTGAATCGAGACCAGTTCCTCGCGGTCGATGACGGTGACGGCCTGGCCGGTGTTGCGAATGTCCGTGCCAAGACCATTGGCCGTCACAGTGATCGACGGGACCAGCTGGTCCGCAATCGTGATCTGCTCGCCGCCATTGTCGGCGGGCTGTTCCGCGGGCCCCGTCGCATCCTGCGCAGCGAGGATTTCCGCCAGCGCATCCTCGGTGGAATCCTGCGCGAGTGCAGCGCCGGGAACTGCCGAGGCAGTCAGGAAAAACAGGTATTTATACACGAAACCTCCTATCATGAACGCATTGCCGTCCATGACGGGAGGGAGCGGAATTGCTCTCTTCCCCGCTTGCCATCGGTACACCCCGCCCGCGGCTGAACGACTGGTACAGGCAGGTCTCCTGGCTTTCCGGATCATCGCTCCCCCGCCGCCTTCCCGGCCCGAGGGCCAGTGGCATGTGGCGGGATCGCTCCCCGGTTACAGTTGCGGGGGCAGCCGCGGCATTCAATCGCGTTCCCTCTTAGGGGCCACTTGCGCAGCCCAACCCGTACCAATCCCTGCGCAATAGGCCCGAATGCCCGGCTCGGCAAGCTGGGCGCGCAATGATCGAAACCGAAAGCGCAACATTTACATTCTCTCAAGCATGAAGTGGAACCGATGTTTAGCGAGCGACCCGCTAGAGCCCTTCTCGTGAGCTGGCCGGGACGTTTTCCCGCCGAGACTTCGGGAGAACGCAAGACATGTCCGTCCACTTTGCTGCTGCACGTTGTACGACCCAGTCTCCTCTCGCGAGAGCCCTTGCCAAGCGACCGGTGGCACCTGCTGCCAATGACAATGCCGATCGCAACGTCGCCATCGACCAGTCGCTGCGAGACGCACTCCTGCATTTCGCCGAACACGGCCTCGATGCGGCAAATGACGCGGCCCGCAAGGCCAGCGACGCAGCTGGAGCGGGCTCGGACGACGAATACCGCCACTGGATCGGCATTTGCGGCAAGCTGGACGGCAGGCTCGCCAACCAGGTCGCATCACGCGGCAAGACCGCAGAAGACCTCCTCATCGGCTAACCAGACACTTTGCCCTCGCGGCAGGTGGAACCACTCGCGCACCTTATGCGTCCTGCTGGTAGAACTTCCGCCACTGCAGGACCTTATTGCTATTGCGAACTATTTGCAAAGATAGTTCCGGGGACCGCTTGATTCCGGTTGCAATCGTACCCGTGCGGGCCTAGGTCGCACCCCGAAACGCCGGGCGCGCGCACCCACGCGGGACGATTGCGCACGCCACATCGGTGGGAAACCCGGGTCCCGCGAAGCTCGTAAAGGACGCACACCCCCTATGGCACGCAAGAAGATCGCGCTCATCGGCTCCGGCATGATTGGCGGCACCCTCGCCCACCTCGCCGCGAAGAAGGAAATGGGCGACATCGTCCTGTTCGACATCGCCGAGGGTATGCCGCAGGGCAAGGCGCTCGACCTTTCGCAGTGCGGCCCGATCGAAGGTTTCGACGCGAAGATCACCGGCTCGAACGATTATGCCGACATCGCAGGCGCGGACGTCGTCATCGTCACCGCCGGTGTCCCCCGCAAGCCCGGCATGAGCCGCGACGATTTGCTCGGCATCAACCTCAAGGTGATGAAGTCGGTCGGCGAAGGCATCAAGAACAACTGCCCCGACGCTTTCGTGATCTGCATCACCAACCCGCTCGACGCGATGGTCTGGGCGCTGCGCGAGTTTAGCGGCCTGCCGCACAACAAGGTCGTCGGCATGGCCGGCGTGCTCGACAGCGCGCGCTTCGCCACCTTCCTTGCGTGGGAATTCGATGTGTCGGTGAAGGACGTAAACGCCTTCGTTCTTGGCGGCCACGGCGACACCATGGTCCCCGTCACCAGCTACACCACGATCAACGGCATCCCGGTCAACGACTTCGCCAAGATCAAGGGCGTGTCGGAAAGCCGCATCGACGAAATCGTCGACCGCACCCGCAAGGGCGGCGGCGAGATCGTCGGCCTGCTCGGCAACGGCTCGGCCTATTACGCCCCCGCCACCAGCGCGATCGCGATGGCCGAAGCGTACTTGGGCGACCAGAAGCGTATCCTGCCCTGCGCCAGCTATGTCGAAGGCAAGTACGGCCTCGACGGGCTGTATGTGGGCGTGCCCACGATGATCGGCGCAGGCGGCACCGAGGAAGTGATCGAGATCAAACTCTCGGACGAAGAAAAGAGCAACCTCAAGGTCTCGACCGACGCGGTCGAGGAATTGCTTGAGGCATGCAAGAGTCTCGACGAGAGCCTCAAATGAGCGCGGACTCTGTCGTCTTTGATCCCTCCGAAGCACCACGAGACGCGAAAGCTTGGCGTGAATGGTTCGAGAAGATTCAAGAAAGCGATCATCCCGAAGAGGGGGAATTCGATCGACTGAGCCCCGAATTGCGCGCTTGGTATGATGCGATGACCGCTCGATTTCCTGATTTTATCCGCACCGACACGAATAGCCCGAATGCCATGGATTACAGCCTTATGGGTTCCGCGATACTGTTCGATATGCCGCGCGGTCCGGGAGATTTTGGGGAAGCGGAAAAGCTGGCGAAGGAGCAAGCGCGGGCGCTTGGTCTTGGCACGTATGATATAATGTCGGATGACGGAAGAGAGGGACGTCATATCGTTTTTCCCGACGGTCCACTGGCCGATCTCCCCAAACCTCGATCATTTTTCTCCCGACTCTTCGGCAAAGCGTAGGACAAATCCAAATGAGCATCCTCGTAGACAAGAACACCAAGGTCATCACGCAAGGGATGACCGGCAACACCGGCACCTTCCACACGCAGCAGGCGCTCGATTACGGGACGCAGATGGTTGCGGGTGTGACCCCCGGTAAGGGCGGAACCGACCACATCGGCCTGCCGCAGTTCAACACCGTCAAGGAAGCCAAGGCCGAAACCGGCGCGACCGCTTCGTGCATCTACGTGCCGCCGCCGTTCGCGGCTGACGCCATCCTCGAGGCGATTGACGCCGAGATGGAACTGATCGTTGCCATCACCGAAGGCATCCCCGTGCTCGACATGGTGCGCGTGAAGGCCGCACTGCGCGGTTCGAACAGCCGCCTGATCGGCCCGAACTGCCCCGGCGTGCTGACGCCCGGCGAATGCAAGATCGGCATCATGCCCGGTTCCATCTTCAAGAAGGGCAGCGTCGGCGTGGTTTCGCGTTCGGGCACGCTGACCTATGAAGCCGTCCACCAGACCACCATGGTTGGCCTCGGCCAGACCACGGCTGTCGGCATCGGCGGCGATCCCGTAAACGGCACCAATTTCATCGACGTACTCGACCTCTTCCTCGACGACGACGACACCAAGTCGATCATCATGATCGGCGAAATCGGCGGCAGCGCGGAAGAAGAAGCCGCGGCCTTCATCAAGGAACAGGCTGCCAAGGGCCGTAAGAAGCCCATGGTCGGCTTCATCGCGGGCCGCACGGCGCCTCCGGGCCGCCGCATGGGTCATGCCGGTGCCATCGTTTCAGGCGGCCAGGGCGGCGCGGACGACAAGATCGCAGCGATGGAAGATGCGGGCATCCGCGTCAGCCCCTCGCCCAGCGAACTCGGCACCACGCTCGACGCGATGTTGAAGGAACTGGCGTAACCGCCAAGCGCTCCTTCTTCGAAAGGTACGAAAATGGGTAACGAGAGCCAGAACTTCCTGCCCGAAATGGGCGATCAGGAAGGTCCGCAGCAGGGCCCCAGCTGGGGCAATCCCAACTGGCTGCAGCAGGTGGTGGACAGCGACGCGGATCTAACCGCGGCGCTGGACCCCACGCAGATGCGCCTTGCGGTGAAAGCGGCAGCAGAAAAAGCCGGCAAGGCCACCGATCCCAAGGCGATCGAGCAGGCGGCAGACGACAGCATCAAGGCGATGCTGCTCGTGCGGCTTTACCGTGTCCGCGGACATCTGGCGGCCGATCTCGACCCGCTGGGCCTCTCGCACCGCGACGTACCCGACGATCTCAAGCTCGAATGGCACGGCCTTGCCGGGCAGGAAGCGCGCGAAGTCTATGTCGGCGGCGTATTCGGTTTCGAATGGGTCACCATCGGCGATCTCTACCGCGTGCTGCGCGAGACCTATTGCGGCAAGGTCGGCCTCGAATACATGCATATTTCGGACACGACCGAGCGTCGTTTCCTGCAGGACAAGTTCGAGACCCCCGAAGACACGATCCAGTTCACCGATGAAGGCAAGCGCGCGATCCTTGCCTCGGTGATCCGCGGCGAGGAATACGAGAAGTTCCTCGGCAAGAAATACGTCGGCACCAAGCGCTTCGGCCTCGATGGCGGCGAGAGCATGATCCCCGCGCTCGAAGCGGTGATCAAGTATGGCGGCCAGCTCGGCGTGCGCGAAATCATTTACGGCATGGCCCATCGTGGCCGCCTCAACGTCCTCGCGAACGTGATGGGCAAGCCGTACAAGGTCATCTTCCACGAATTCTCGGGCGGTTCCTCGAACCCCGACGATGTGGGCGGCTCGGGCGATGTGAAGTATCACCTCGGCACCAGCACCGACCGTTCATTCGACGGTATCGACGTGCACATGAGCCTCGTGCCCAACCCCTCGCATCTCGAAGCGGTGAACCCCGTAGTGCTCGGCAAGACCCGCGCGCAGCAGGCCATCCGCGACGATCTCAAGCAGCACGAGCAGGTCCTGCCGGTGCTGCTGCACGGCGACGCCGCCTTCGCGGGCCAGGGCATCGTTTGGGAGTGCCTCGGCTTCTCGGGCGTGCGCGGTTACAACACCGGCGGCTGCCTGCATTTCGTCATCAACAACCAGATCGGCTTCACCACGAGCCCGCAGTTCGCGCGCTCCAGCCCCTACCCCAGTGATGTGGCAAAGGGTGTCCAGGCCCCGATCCTGCACGTCAACGGCGACGATCCGGAGGCCGTGACCTTCGCCTGCAAGCTGGCCATCGAATACCGCCAGACGTTCGGCCGCGATATCGTGATCGACATGTGGTGCTATCGCCGCTTCGGCCACAACGAGGGCGACGAACCGAAATTCACCCAGCCGCTGATGTATGACGAGATCCGGAAGCACCCGCGTGTGAGCGAGCTCTACACCAAGCGTCTCGAGAGCGAAGGTGTTATCAAACCGGGCGATGCCGATGCGCTGCGCAGCGAATTCGACCAGCACCTCGAAGAGGAATTCGCCGCCGCCAAGGATTACAAGCCCAATGAAGCCGACTGGTTCGGCGGTCGCTGGGCGGGCCTCAACAAGCCGGCCGATCCCGAAACCGCACGCCGCAATGTCGAAACCGGCATCGACCAGAAGCTATTCGACAGCCTCGGCCGTACGCTGACCACCGTCCCCGACGATGTGACCATCCACAAGACGCTGGGCCGCGTGATCGATGCCAAGCGCAAGATGTTCGACAGCGGCGAAGGTTTCGACTGGGCGACCGGCGAAGCGCTCGCCTTCGGCAGCCTCGTCACCGAAGGTTTCGGTGTGCGCCTGTCCGGCCAGGACTCGGGGCGCGGCACCTTCTCGCAGCGCCACGCCGTCTGGATCGACCAGAAGGACGAGCGTAAATACATCCCGCTCACCACGCTGCCGCACGGCAAGTTCGAGGTCTATGACAGCCCCTTGAGCGAATATGGCGTGCTCGGCTTCGAATATGGTTTCGCCATGGCCGACCCGAAGAGCCTCGTGATGTGGGAAGCGCAGTTCGGCGATTTCGCCAACGGTGCCCAGATCATGATCGACCAGTTCATCGCAGCTGGCGAAGTGAAGTGGCTGCGCGCGAACGGTCTCGTGATGCTTCTCCCGCATGGATATGAAGGCCAGGGTCCCGAACACAGCTCGGCGCGTCTCGAACGCTTCCTCCAGCTGTGCGCGAACGACAATATCCAGGTCTGCAACATCACCACGCCGGCGAATTACTTCCACGTGCTTCGCCGCCAGATGCTGCGTCCGTTCCGCAAGCCGATGGTCATCATGACCCCGAAGTCGCTGCTGCGTCACCCGCTGGCGAAGTCGACGGCGGAAGAGTTCATGGGCGATCACCACTTCATGCGGATCAAGTCCGACATGACCGAGATCGACGACACGAAGATCAAGCGGCTCGTCCTGTGCAGCGGCAAGGTCGCCTATGACCTCATGCAGCGCCGCGACGAAGCGGAACTGAAGGACGTGTCGATCGTCCGCATCGAACAGCTCTATCCCTTCCCGGGCGAACCGCTGGCCGTGCGCCTCGAGCGCATGACCAATCTCGAAGAGATCGTCTGGTGCCAGGAAGAGCCCAAGAACAACGGTGCATGGTTCTTCGTCGATCGCCTGATCGAGGAAGCGGCAACCAAGGCAGGCAAGGACGGCATGCGCCCGACCTACGCCGGCCGCGAAGTCGCCGCGTCACCAGCAACCGGTTTTGCCAGCCGCCACCAGGTCCAGCAGCAAGCGCTCGTGAATATCGCGCTCGGCCTGAACGGCGGCACGAGCAACTGATCGAGGCCCGAAGAGGAAAGCAATCACCATGGCCACTGAAATCAAAGTCCCCACTCTCGGTGAAAGCGTCACCGAAGCTACCATCGGCGAGTTCCTCAAGAACGTCGGCGATGCCGTGGCAGTGGACGAACCCATCGTCAGCCTCGAAACCGACAAGGTCGCTGTCGAGGCGCCCTCTCCCGTTGCCGGCGTGATCAAGGAGTTCAAGGTCGAAGTCGGCGATACCGTCGAAGTTGGCGCCGTTCTCGCGATCATCGAAGAAGGCGCCACGGGCGCTGCCACCGGCGAGGAAGCCGGTCGTGCTGCCGAACAGCGTGAAGAGGGAAAGGAAGAACGCGCCGAAGCGGCTTCTTCCGACGCATCGCAGACGCTTTCGCCAGCCGTGCGCCGCGCCGTCCTTGAGCACGGGGTCGACCCCTCCACCATCAAGGGCACTGGCAAGGACGGGCGCCTGACCAAGGAAGATGTGATTGCTGCAGCCAAAGCCAAGGGCGACACGCAAGCCCCGGCTCCGGCAGCCTCGGCTCCCGCCCCGGCACCTGCCGCCACCGGCGAGCGCCGCGAGGAACGCGTCAAGATGACGCGCATGCGCCAGACGATCGCCAAGCGCCTCAAGGGCGCGCAGGACAACGCCGCGCTGCTCACCACCTTCAACGACGTAGACATGAGCGCCGTCATGGAAGCGCGCGCGAAGTACAAGGACATGTTCGCCAAGAAGCACGACATCCGTCTCGGCTTCATGGGCTTCTTCGCCAAGGCCGCTTGCCTTGCGCTGAAGGACGTACCCGCGGTGAACGCTTATATCGAGGGCGACGAGATCGTTTATCACGACTACGTCGACATCTCGGTCGCCGTCTCGGCCCCCAACGGCCTCGTGGTCCCCGTCATCCGTGACGCGCAGGACAAGGGCTTTGCCCGCATCGAAAAGGACATCGCGGACTTCGGCAAGCGCGCCAAGGAAGGCACGCTGACCATGGAAGACATGAAGGGCGGCACCTTCACCATCTCCAACGGTGGTGTGTTCGGATCGCTCATGTCGACCCCGATCATCAACCCGCCGCAGAGCGCCGTTCTCGGCCTCCACCGCATCGAAGACCGCCCGGTCGTCGTCGACGGCGAAATCGTCATCCGCCCGATGATGTATATCGCCCTGTCCTACGACCACCGCCTGATCGACGGCCGCGAGGCGGTCACCGCACTGAAAATCATCAAGGAAGCGATCGAAGATCCGACCCGGATGCTGATCGACCTCTGAGGAAAGACACATGGCTGAATACGACTACGACGTCCTCGTCATCGGCGCTGGCCCGGGTGGCTATGTCGCTGCAATCCGCGCTGCGCAGCTGGGTCTGAAGACCGCTTGTGCCGAAAGCCGCGAGACGCTGGGCGGGACCTGCCTCAACGTGGGCTGCATTCCCTCCAAGGCGATGCTGCACGCATCCGAGTTCTACGACGCTGCCGCGAACGGCGCGATGGCCGACATGGGCATCGAGGTCGCTCCCAAGCTCAATCTCGACAAGATGCACGCCCAGCGCCGCGATGCGGTAAAGAGCCTGACCGGCGGGATCGAATTCCTGTTCAAGAAGAACAAGGTCGACTGGAAGAAAGGCCGCGCCACCTTCCAGGATGCGCACACGGTCAAGGTCGGTGACGAGACGGTCACCGCCAAGAACGTGATCATCGCTACCGGTTCTTCGGTCACTCCGCTGCCCGGTGTCGAGGTCGATAACGACAATCACGTAGTGGTCGATTCCACCGGCGCTCTCGAGCTGCCCAAGGTGCCGAAGAAAATGGTCGTCATCGGTGGCGGCGTGATCGGGCTGGAACTCGGCTCGGTCTGGAACCGCCTCGGCGCCGAAGTGATCGTGGTCGAATATCTCGACAAGCTGCTGCCCGGCATGGATGATGATGTCCGCAAGGAAGCGGCCAAGATCTTCAAGAAGCAGGGCATGGAACTCAAGCTCAAGACCAAGGTCACCGGTGTGACGGTCAAGGGCAAGAAGGCCACGCTGACGCTCGAACCCGCTGCCGGCGGCGACGAAGAGACGCTGGAAGCCGATTGCGTGCTCGTCTCGATCGGCCGCAAGCCGAATACCCAGGGCCTCGGCCTCGAGAACATCGGTCTCGAAACCAACCAGCGCGGCCAGATCGAGATCGATCACGACTTCCGCACCGCCGTCGACGGCGTCTGGGCGATCGGCGACTGTGTCCCCGGCCCGATGCTGGCGCACAAGGCCGAAGACGAAGGCATCGCCTGCGCCGAGAATATCGCGGGACAGACCGGCATCGTGAACCACGACATCATTCCGGGCGTGGTCTACACCTGGCCCGAGTTTGCCGGTGTCGGCCTGACGCAGGAAGAAGCCATCGAAAAGATGGGCGGCGACAAGTCGAAGATCAAAGTCGGCAAGTTCCCGATGATGGCGAACAGCCGCGCAAAGACCAATCACGAACCCGACGGCTTCGTGAAGGTCATCGCCGAAGCCGAAAGCGACCGCGTGCTCGGCGTCTGGTGCATCGCCAGCGTCGCCGGCACGATGATCGCGCAGGCAGCACAGGCCATGGAATTCGGCGCTACATCCGAAGATATCGCCTACACCTGCCACGCTCACCCGACGCACTCGGAAGCGGTCAAGGAAGCCGCCATGGCGGTACAGGGCAAGCCGATCCACATCTGATCGTAAAGCGGGAGGGCGAGCGATGGGCAGGTTGCGGACACGGCTACCTGCCCTGCTCGCCCTTTCGATTCCTGTCCTCGCGGGCCTTGTTTTCCTGCATCTCGCGGGCGCCCCTCGGCACTATCTCGCTATCAATGCGGGCGTGCTTGTTGCCGGGCTCGGCATGGCCCTGCTCATCTCAGCACCTTCAACCGAGAAGGCACGGCGCGCTCTCACCGTCGTCATGCTTGCAGGGCTGTTCCTCCCGCTCCTGACGGGCCCCTGGCATGACGGTGTCGCACGGTGGTTGCCGGTTGGTCCGTTCAACCTACACACCTCGGGACTCCTGCTCCCCTCCATCCTCGTTCTCGCAGTGCGCGAGCGCGAATATACACCGCCGATCCTGCTTGCCGCGGCATTCGCAGGCCTGCTCCAGCCGGATGCAGCGCTCGGCTTTGCGCTGCTGTTTGCGGCAATCGGACTGCACGACGTCCCGCGCGACTGGCGCATCGGGACGACCTGCATTTTCACGTTCTTCGCCGCAATCGTCATGGCGGTCCGCGGCAATCCGCCGCCGCAGGAATTCGTGGAGCGCGTTCTCGTCACCGCCGCCGGCCTGTCACCTTTCGCGGCTCTCGGCCTGTTCCTTTCTCTGGTGGTGAGCTTCTTCCTCATCCTGCGCGCAATCCCTGCGTCGAAGGCAATACGATTCACATTGGCGGGGTGCCTGTTCGGTTTCACGATCCTGTCGCTCATGTCGAATTATCCGAGCGTCCTCATTGGCTTCGGGGCCGCCCCCATCCTCGGCTTCGGCCTCGCGCTGGGCCTCGCTACCGGGCACCAGAACGAGGCCGCCGAACCCGAAAAGGATGAAACCGCAACGGCTTGATCATCTCGATGCATACTGTATTAGTGAAGCACATCACTACTACGGAGAGAGACATGATCCGCTCGAAGCTCGCCACCCATATCCTCAGCCCCCTCGCCCTGCTGGCCGGAGCCGGCACCCCTGCCCTCGCTCAGGATAGCGAGAGAATGCACGAGGTCGTATCGGCGGATACCGAGGCAGGCACCTACATGGGATCGGTGCTGGTCGCGAAGGGTGACGAGATCCTCCTCGACCGTAGCTACGGTTCGGCCAACCTCGAATGGGACATTGCCAATACGACGGATACGAAATTCCGGCTCGGCTCGGTCACCAAGCAATTCACCGCCGCAGCAACCCTGTTGCTCCAGCAGCGCGGTGAGCTCGACATCGACGAGCCGGTGAAGACCTATTGGCCCACAGCCCCCGCAGCGTGGGACGCGATCACCGTGCGCGACCTTCTGAACCACACTTCGGGCATTCCCAACGTCACTTCGCTCGACGAATTCGGAACCTGGAAATACCTGCCCACCACCCGCGAGGAACTGATCGGTCGCTTCTCGGACCTGCCGCTCGCATTCGCCCCCGGCGAAAAGTGGGCATATTCGAACTCGAATTACCTCATGCTGACCGCGATCGTCGAGGAAGTGAGCGGCAAGTCCTATGCCGAATTCGTGCAGACCGAAATCTTCGACGTCCTCGGCATGGATGACACAGGCATCGACGTCTCGTCGCAAATCCTGGACCATCGGGCCTCGGGCTACTCCCCCTCGGAAAATGGCATCGTCAACGCCGACTATGTCAACATGGCGATCCCGCAGGGGGCTGGAGCGCTATACTCGACCACTGGCGACTTGCTGAAGTGGCAGCGCGGCCTGTTCGGCGGGAAGATCCTGAATGATGCGGCGCTCGCGGAATACACGAAACCGGCCGATCTGGCGGCCTTCGGCGATGCGAAATATGCATCCGGCATCCTCGTTGAGGAACTCGACGGCAAGACCACCTACTGGCACGGCGGCGGCATCGAGGGCTTTAACAGCTGGCTTGGTTACGATCCCGAAAGCGACATCACCGTCGTCGTCCTCGCCAACCTCAACGGCGGCAATGCGCGAACTCTCGGCTTGTCACTGATGACGCTGGCGCGCGGCGGCGAGGTAGAGCTGGCGAGTGAGCGCGAGGAAATTGCTGTGGTGGCGTCCGACCTCGCCGAATACGAAGGAACCTATCGTATCGCACCCACCTTCGCGTTGAAATTCTGGGCCGATGGCGACCAGTTCATGACGCAGGCCACCGGTCAGGATGCTTTTCCGGTATTCGCACAGGGCAAGGACGAGTTCTTCCTGAAGGTCGTCGACGCCAAGCTTACCTTCAACCGCGACGATGATGGCGAGATCGTATCGGTCACGCTTCACCAGAACGGCAACAAGTCGACCGGCATCAAGGAGTAGCCCGGCACAGATTGCCCCTCTCCCGCCCTTGGCGTAGAACGCGCCAGAGAGAGAGGGGGGAACCTGCTTGGCCTATCCGAAACTGACCGACCAGCCCGGCGCGCTTGAAACCGCGGCTGCCATCGCGCGCGGCGAGATGACACCGCTCGAGGCGACCGATGCCGCGATCGCCCGCATCGAACATCTCGACGCGCTGGTCGATGCCGTGGTCGTGTGCGATTTCGAACGGGCGCGCGACGCGGCAAAAGCGCTTGGCACTTCGCCAGACGACCGCCCGCTGTTCGGCGTTCCGATGACGATCAAGGAAAGCTTCGACATCGAAGGCTTGCCGACCTGTTGGGGCCACGAAGCCTATGCCGACAATATCGCGAAGAGCGATGCCATGGTGGTCCGCAAGCTCAAGCAGGCAGGCGTGGTCTTCCTTGGCAAGACCAATGTCCCGCCCGACCTTGCCGACTGGCAGTCGAACAACCCCGTTTACGGCCGCACACACAATCCGCACGATCACGAACGCTCGCCCGGCGGCTCCTCGGGCGGCTCTGCGGCGGCGGTTGCGGCAGGCATGGTGCCATGCGAATTCGGTACGGACATCGGCGGCTCCGTCCGTGTTCCGGCCCATTTCTGCGGTGTCTGGGGCCACAAGTCGAGCTGGGGCCTGATCAGCAAGGAAGGCCACGATCACCCGCTGATGGCAGGGCGCGGTGCCCATGACGGCGCGCTCTCGATTGCCGGCCCCCTCGCCCGCAATTCCGCCGATCTTGCCGCACTTCTCAGGATCACCGCCTCGCTTCCGCTGGAAGAACAGCCGGTCGAATTGCGCGGATGCCGGGTGCTCATGCTGGTCGATCATCCCTCCTGCCCGACCGACGATGCCGTGCGCGGACCGATGGAAGCGATGGCCGCGGAGATTGAACGCGCTGGCGTGACGGTCGACCGGTCGAGCGATCTGCTGCCCGACCTCGAAAAGCAGCATGGCGATTACATGCGGATGCTCAACATCGCCATGGCTCGCGGGGCCCCTGCCAAGGATGGCAAACGTGCCAGCGCAACCGACTGGTTCAACATGCTCGACATACAGGCGCGCAATGAAATGGCCTGGGCGCATCTGCTGGAGACCTACGACTTCGTCCTCGCCCCGCCCGCGCCGGTGCTTGCCGTGCCGCATAGCGACAAGCGCATTTTCGACGGGATGATCGATATAAACGGGGCAGAGGTGCCGGGCGCTGCGGGTCTGTGCTGGGCCGGTCTCGCGACCTTCCCCAACCTCCCCGCAACCGTGCTGCCCATCGGCGAGACAGCCGGCCTTCCGTGCGGCGTCCAGGTCATGGGACCGCGCTGGTCGGACCTCGCCTGCATCGCAGCTGCGGAGCAAATCGGCGAGGTCTTGCACTCCTGATCGCTCTTGCCCATGGATCGGGCGGATCGACGGGAGTTTTACCAATGGCGCGCATGCGCATGATGCAGAAATTCGCCAAGTGGCATATCTGGCTTGGCTGGCTGGTAGGTGTGCCCGTCCTGATGTGGACCGTCACTGGCCTCATCATGGTCATCAAGCCGATCGAGGAAGTTCGCGGCAACCACTTGCGCAAGGAAGTGACCGAACAGGCGCTGCCTGCCGATACCAATATCGCGGTGTCGCTCCCCTCCGAAAGCACTGCACCGGTGCGCTCGGTAGCGACGCAGGTCGAGCGCGGCGAAACCGTCACGCGCATCACCTATATGGACGGGACGAGCGAACGCTTTCGCGCCAACGGCAAAAAGATGTCGCCGCTCTCCGAAATCGAAGCGCGCATGATCGTGGAAGAAGGGATCCACGGCGGCGAGAAGGTGGTCAGCGCCACCCGGTTCGAAGCTGACAATGTGCCGTTCGATTTCCGCCGCCCCCTGCCCGTCTGGCAGGTTGCGCTGGAAGACGGGACTCACGTCTACGTCGGTACCGAAACCGGTCGGATCGAGGCCGTGCGCACAGAGTGGTGGCGGACCTTCGACTTCGTCTGGGGCCTGCACATCATGGACCTCGAAACGCGCGAAGATACCAGCCACCCGATCCTGATCCTGTTTGCAGGTCTCGGCGTCATCGGCTCGCTGCTGGGCTGCATCCTCATGTTCCGCCGCCGCAAGGCGCGGGTGCAGGTGCCCGCTTGAACGAGGAAATCCTCACCCCGGTCCTCGACTGGCTGGACCTCGCCGGTGTCGCCATTTTTGCGCTCACCGGTGCGCTGGTCGCAGCGAAGGAGAAGCAGACGCTCGTCACGCTGGTCTTCTTCGCGCTGATTACCGGTGTGGGCGGAGGGTCGATCCGCGACCTGTTAATCGGTGCGCCTGTCTTCTGGATCACCGACCCCTGGGTGGCTGTCGTATGCCTCGGCATCGCACTGTTCGCCTGGTTCACTCCGACGCGCTGGTGGGAGGGGAAGTTCCTCTCGATTGCCGACGGCCTCGGCCTTGCCGCCTACGCCGTGCTCGGTTCGGCCAAGGCGCTGGAATACGGCGTGCCGGTCGTCCCGGCGATCCTGATGGGCGTGATAACCGGCACGGCAGGCGGCATCATCCGCGACGTGCTGGCAGGCCGTCCATCGATCCTGATGCGCCCCGAACTTTACGTGACCGCAGCTGCCCTTGCGGCCAGCCTGAACGTGTTCGGCTCGCTGCTCGGGATAGAACTTTGGTGGGTCTGGATCGCAGCGACGCTGGCCGGTTTCAGCCTGCGTTTCGCCGCGATCCACTGGAACCTCGCCCTGCCCTCCTATGACGAGCGGCGCGCCAAGCCGGACGAGAGCTAGATGGTGGTGTAGCCGTCCCCGGCTTCCAGATCGCCATCGACTTCGTCCGCATCGTCTCCCTCGATCGGGCCGCCGGGATAGGCTGCACGCGCATCGCCAGCATCGGCGGTCGCACCGCGCTCAAGGCGCTCACGTTCCGCGGCATAGCGGTCGTCTTCCCACTGGCGATCGTTCTCCGGAGCGACGGCATAATCGTCGTCAAAGGCTTCATCGTCATAGCGATCATCGTCATCGCGTTTGTAACCGGCGCCGCGCTGTCCGTAGTCGACATCGCTGATACGGCCGTCTTCGTCGATCATGCAGGTGAAGCCGTCGCCGTTGAAAATCGTGCCGGCGACCTGCCATCCGCGTGCGGTGCGATCGACACGGTCCACGGTTTCGACCCGCGTATCGCGCTCGACCCGCGCGATGCACATATTCACCGCGCGGTCGATCCCGAGCCCATCGCGCAAACGCGAATCATCGCGGTACTCGCGGTCGCGATAGTCCCTGTCACGGTAGTCCCTGTCCCGATAATCCCTGTCGCGTTCGCGCTTGCTGGCGCGGTCGGCAGCTGCCGCAATGGCGCCGATGATCAGCACCCCTGCAATGACATCGCCCGCGTCGGGTCCGCGGCGATAGCGATAGCGGTGGTAGCGGCGGTGCTCGACCGTCTGGGCCTTGGTCGCATCATAGGCGGGATCAAGATCGGCCCAGCCTGCGGAGACGGGCTGCATGTGGGGGAGTTCGGCAGCCACTGCCGGCGCAGCCGTCATGGAGAAAACCGCGAGAATTGCAGGCGCAGCGGCGAGAGTTCTGAAGTTCGGCATGGGCCGGTCCCTGTTCAAGCTCGCACCCCCACCTGGCGCGATTGGTTTCACAATGCCGATCTCATGCGCGCGCGCTGCTGACCTCATCCTGAACCACGCACGAAAAAGGCGGCCCGGAGATGTGGTCCGGGCCGCCCATGACGACTGGTAATGTCGGCGTTCGGTTTATCAGCGAAGACCGCGGATACCCTTGAAGTCTACTTCGGCATAGCGACCACGCTGGATGTGGCAGGTAAACTTGCCTTCATCTCCGCCGCGACGGTAATCGCGTCCACGACGATCATAGCGATCGTAACGGTCGTATCCGCGGTGGCCACGATAGCCGTCTACGACGATGCGACCCTTCACACGCCAGCCATAGCGATTGTCATCGACATCGCGGATGTCGGTCACGCGGGCAAAGCGATAGCCATTGTTATAAGCGACGCGCTCGGCCTTGCGGATGCAGCGTTCGACTGCGTCGCGCGGGCTGCCACGATGGCGATAGGCGCCGCGACGATATTCGCGGCCATCGCGATAGTAGCGACCGTCACGGTAATAGCGGCCGTCGCGGTAGTAATCGCGGTCCTTGCTCGCCGAGTTGGCGATCGCGGCGATACCACCGATGATCACGGCACCGGCGATCACGTCGCCAACGGAAATGCCGTCATCGTCGCGGTCACCTGCATATGCGGGTGTAGCTCCTGCCAGCGCCATTGCGCCGACGGCAGCGGTTGCGATCCCACCTTTCGCAAAAGCCTTTGTCTTGATGTTCATGTGAGGCTCTCCTCATTTCGACCGTGGCGGGATTGCCTCGGTTGATTGAGGTTCTAGGCGAGTCGCTCTGAGGTGACGCTGAATCGCGATTGCAGGCGATGTTCAGATAAGTGTCGATTTTCCTGAATACTTAATTCGTAATAGATTCAAGCACATCGCGCGTGAAGGACGCAATATCGAAGCGCGAACCTGCAGGATCTTCGCCCCTTCTGACGATCACGACGTTCAGACTCGGGACGATTATTATGAATTGTCCACGATTCCCCATGGCGGCGATTGTGTCGGGCGGAATGCCCTCGGACTTGTTGAGCAACCAGAAGCCTGCTCCGTAGCCGAAAGGACCATCTGGCTGAGGGCCGCTGGGGGTCGAGACGTATTCGACCCAGCCTTCGGGCAGGATACGCGTCCCGTCTGGAAGGACACCGTCATCGAGGTAAAGTTGACCTAGCCTTGCGAGGTCGCGAGCTGTCGCCCAGACTTGTGACGACAGAATGTAGTCTCCCTGCCAGTCAGTCTCGGCCACTGTGTCATTCATGCCGATCTTTGCAAGGAACGCGCTAGGCGGATTGGTCTCGAACGTCTCCTCGATGGCCTTGATTGCAGCCAGCGTATCGTTGTTTGCGTAACGATAGATCGTCCCCGGCTCGCTAACGAGCGACCAGTGAAGCGCGGTTTCTTCGACGGTGGAGCCTCCGAAATACAGAGGATCGGTTCGGTTTCCTGGCGTGTCCGAATATCGACCTGATGACATGCGTAACAACTGATCGATTGTAACAGCTCGGCGCGCATCGTCCGCCCAGCCAGTGATTCCCGTGCGGCGCTGGACATCAGTCTCGCCGCGCAGCTGGGCTGCACCGACCAGGGTAGCCGCTATGCTTTTGGCCACCGACCATGTGCGCTGGGGCGTCAACGGACCGAAATCATCGGCATAACGTTCGAAGACTTGACCACGTCGTTTGACGAGAACGGCAGTGGTACGCGTCCCTTCGCCGTAATCGCCCGCAAATGCGCGGTCAGCCGTCCCCCGCAATACACGGTAGAAATGGCGACTCGATCGCTCAGCACCCCAAGGTAGTGATATCAGTTTGCCCGGCCCTGTGCCGCCTTTGACCAGAGCAACCGTCTCGTCATCAGCAGGTATTGTGCCGATAGGCTGTAGATGACAGCCGTTCCGGCCATCTGTTACTGCAACTCTCGCAGATGCGTCATCGGCCCACACAACCTCCACGCGCTGCATCCAGCCCATTCTGCGATGGATTTCGAAGTCCAGCTCAGCGACTATCTTATCCAGTGGAGACTGAATTCCGACCAGCTCCCACCGCTCGATGCTCTCGGGAGTGCGAGTAGCTCCGTTTCGCTCCGCATTCGCGATGGCGCTGCACAGGAACAGCGCCTTGTACCCCGCCGCCAGTGCGCGGTCGTAGCGGGCATCTATCTCGTCCTGCGTCGTCGACTGAGCGAGCGCGGGCGTAGCGGCGAGCAGCGTGGCGGCTGCGAGGGCGGTCCTGATCATGCAGCGGAGGATTGCAGCGGCTTGGCCTCCAAGTCAAAGTCCTGCGTGTCGCCATCCGTCCAGTGTTCCATGCCAAGCGCCTCCATGTCGGGCAGGAAGTCGGAAAGCCCGAGCAGACCCGAGCAGACGAGCGCTCCAGCCTCCGGCCCGCTGCCGTTGCGATGCCGGCGGATCATGGCGAGTGCGGCGAGCACGGGAACATAAGGCCCGCGATTGGCATCCGCGCGCAGCGTCCACATACGCTCGATTTCCTCGCCCGTGGCCCCTTCTCCGCTTGCCCGGACCGTCATGGCGCCGCGATCGGAGCCGACGAGCCGAACCAGCTCGGCCAGTTTGAGCATCGGGTGGGCAAAGGGGCGAAGGCTCTTGAGCCAGCCCCAGCGTACCGGAAGCGAGCAGAGCCATAGGCCGACGTGCAGCAAGCCAAATTCCAGACCCGCAAAGAATTCGGCCGACTGGCGCGGGCTGTATCGCTTCACAAGCAAATCCTGCTCGGGCGTGTCGCAGACCGAGGCCCAGCGCTTGCCGATGCGCGGGATCTCTTCGCGATGAAGCCCGCCCCAGCCCGGCACATGCTGCCATTCGCCTTCGCGGAAAACGCGGACGGGCTTGCCGACATAGGAGAGGATGGCCTCGACCACAGACCGACCGCGCGGTGCGCGGTTGCCAGGATAGATGCCAATGCGAAGATTGTCGATGGCGCGCCAGTCGGCCGTCAATTCGTCGATCACGGCATGGCTGAGCGCGGGGATCGAGCTCGCCCCGGTCACGAGCGAAACACCGGCCTCTCGCGCCTGTGCATCGAAGCGCGGGAATTGCGCTACGAAATCGCGCCCGTCGGCAAGGTCGATATAGTGAACACGCGCGCCGATCGCAGCATCGATCAGCCTGCTGTGCGACGACTGGAATGGACCGGCCGCGTCGATCACCAGGTCGTAGCCCACGAGGTCGACCGATTTCACCGTGTCGCGGTCTATCCGGGCGAGTCCCACCCTGGAAGGCAACCGCGCGGCAAGCGCTTCGAGCTTCCCTAGGTTTCGCGCCGCAAGCGTAAGGTGGATGCCCTCCTCGCACGCCGCGAGTTCGGCCAGGCGCGAACCGAAGACGCCGCTTGCGCCGACCAGCAGGACCTTGAGCGGTTCAGCCATCGCGGAATACTCCCGACTGGTAGACCATCTCGCCAAGCAGCGGGTGGACCAGCTGCAACGAGAACTCGAAGCTGCCCTCGCCAAGGTCGCGGTGACGCACCACCGTCCGGCCCGGCCCGATCCAGTGGGGCAGGCGCAGGCGTACGGGACCAATATCGAGGAAGTAGTGATCGCTGCGGAATTCGAGACCGGCTTCGATCGCGACGACTTTCAGCGCCATGCCGATCCCGCGGCCGAGGTATTCCTCGAGGCCCGACCTGCCGGCGAAACGCTTCGCGCTGTGGATCACCTGCGGGAAGCCGCGTTTGCGACCGTATATCCTCGTCCAGCACTGCCCGCCGCTTGCTCCGTCTTCGCTGACCGAGACCGTGGCGGGCACGCCCTTGTCGGGATGGAGAGGCAATGGCGCGCCGATCACGCGGCAAAGCTGGGCCAGCAACCAGCCAGCGCGGCTGAAGCGGACTTCATCGATGATGCCGGGATAAATGGCGACCTTGGCTTCGGCGAGACGCTTGGAGAAGCGCTTCTGGACCGCAAGAGGCAGGTCGCGCCATGCATCTTCGCCAACAAGGGCCCGGAAGCGCGTATCGTAAGCCTCGGCGCCCCTGAGTGGCTCGACCTTTCCGACTTCCTGCAGCTGCGCCTGCATCGCACTTCCCCTTTGTTGCCCCTTCGATGGGGTCGCTATTTCCTGCCCTTGCCAGGCCTCCATCCGATCACCTTCACGATGCCCGATCCCAGTCCGATCAGCGTCATGAGAGCGCCCTTGGGCACATTCAGCATCTCGTCGTGCCAGCGCGACATCGTGGAGACGAATTCGAGCATGTCGGCGAGCTTCTGGCGGGCCTGCGGGCTGATCTTGGGATCGTTCGCCGCTTCTTCGTTGCAGAGCTTGAGAGCGGCTTCTGCCGGATCGATCTCGCGTTCCTTGCGCCCCTTGGCGATGCGCGTCGCCATTTCCCAGATGTCGGCTTCGGCCGTGAAATGATCGCGCCGCTCGCCCAGCACGGGCACACGCTCGATCAGCTTCCACGAAAGCAGTTCGCGGATCGAATTAGACACGTTCGACCGTGCAAGGCCAAGCGTGGCAGCGACCTGTTCGGCATTGAGCGGCTCGTCGGAGATAAACAGCAGCGCGTGGATCTGCGCCACAGAGCGGTTCACGCCCCACTGGCTGCCGAGATCGCCCCAATGCAGCACGAAGCGTGCGATGGAAGGCGACAATTCGATCCTGTCACTTTTTTCTGTCATGACAGAAATATCTGCCCAAGCGAGCAGAGAGTCAAGCGCATAAAGAAAAAGGCCGGAGGATTTCTCCCCCGGCCTTTCATTGTCTCGGTATGGAGCCGCGGCTTACGCGTCTTCCATTTCCTCGTCGCTCATGACGGGGCCGCTGTCCTGGCCCTTGGCGTCGACGTCACGGTCGACGAATTCGATCACGGCCATGGCCGCAGCGTCGCTGCCGCGGTAGCCGGCCTTGATGACGCGGGTGTAACCGCCGTCACGGTCCGAATAACGCTCTGCCAGAACTTCGAAGAGCTTCTTGAGCTGCGTTTCGTCCTGAAGCTTGCTCATCGCAAGACGACGGTTCGAAAGACCGCCACGCTTTGCCAGCGTGATCAGCTTTTCGATGTAGGGACGCAGTTCCTTGGCCTTCGCCTGCGTGGTGAGGATCTGTTCGTGCTTGATGAGCGCGGCGCTCATGTTGCGGAACAGGGCCTTGCGGTGGCCAGTCTTACGCTGAAGCTTACGGCCTGCAATTTTATGACGCATTGTATCTTTTCCTTAGTTCGAAAAGGGCCCGTTCTAGGTAGCCCAGTGCTGGCGGCGGTTAGGGCCCGCCGCCATTGCCCTTGAGAGCCCGAGGGCCCTGATTAGCCGAGAAGTTCCTGTTCGAGCTTCTTGGCCATTTCTTCGATGTTCTCCGGCGGCCAGCCAGGGATGTCCATACCGAGGCGCAGGCCCATCGACGAGAGCACTTCCTTGATCTCGTTGAGCGACTTGCGGCCGAAATTCGGCGTACGGAGCATCTCGGCCTCGGTCTTCTGGACCAGGTCGCCGATGTAGATGATGTTGTCGTTCTTGAGGCAGTTTGCCGAACGGACCGACAGTTCCAGCTCGTCGACCTTCTTGAGGAGGTAACGGTTGAGCTGGTTGGTGTCGCTTTCCTGCGGCTCTGCAGCCTGGCCGATCATGGCCGAGCTGGGCTGCGGGATGCCGTCTTCGAAGTGGACGAACAGCGTCAGCTGGTCCTGGAGGATGCGCGCGGCATAGGCCACGGCGTCTTCCGGGGTGACGGTGCCGTCGGTTTCGATGGTCAGCGAGAGCTTGTCGTAGTCCAGTTCCTGGCCAACGCGGGCGTTCTCGACCTTGTAGCTCACCTGGCGAACCGGCGAGTACAGGCTGTCGACGGGGATGAGGCCGATCGGCGCGTCGGCCGGACGGTTCATCACTGCCGGGCGGTAGCCCTTACCGGTGTCGGCGGTCAGCTCCATGTTGAGCGTGGCGCCTTCGTCGAGGTGACAGATCACGAGATCCTTGTTCATGACCTCGATGTCGCCCGAAACGGCGATGTCGCCAGCCTTCACTTCGCCCGGGCCGGTGGCCGAGAGCTGGAGGCGCTTCAGGCCTTCGCCTTCCATCTTGAGCGCGATCTGCTTCACGTTCAGGACGATGTCGGTGACGTCTTCGCGCACACCTGCGAGCGAAGAGAATTCATGCAGCACGTTCTCGATCTTGATCGAGGTGATGGCTGCACCCTGCAGCGAGGACAGGAGGACGCGACGCAGCGCGTTGCCGAGCGTGAGGCCGAAGCCGCGCTCGAGCGGTTCTGCAACGAAGGTTGCCTTGCGGTCCTTGTCGCCACCGTCCTTGATGTCGAGGGTGTTGGGTTTCTTGAGTTCCTGCCAGTTCTTGATGTTGACGGACATGGATTTCCCCTGGTGTGGATGCGGGCAGGACCGGAGCTCTCTATCGAGCGCCCGGTCCGTGAATGTGTCGGTGGCTCAGCGTATCCGAGCCACCAGGCAGGTACGGATCAGACGCGGCGACGCTTGGAAGGACGGACCCCGTTGTGCGGGATCGGCGTCACGTCGCGGATCGAGGTGATCGTGAAGCCCACTGCGGCGAGACCGCGCAGTGCACTCTCACGGCCCGAACCCGGGCCCTTCACTTCGACCTCGAGGGTGCGGACGCCGTGTTCGGCAGCCTTGCGGCCTGCGTCGTCGGCGGCAACCTGTGCGGCATAGGGAGTCGACTTGCGGCTACCCTTGAAGCCCATCATGCCGGCGCTGGACCAGCTGATAGCATTGCCCTGCGCGTCGGTGATGGTGATCATCGTGTTGTTGAAGCTGGCGTTGATGTGCGCGACGCCCGAAGAGATGTTCTTCTTGTCGCGGCGCCTTACGCGGCCTGGTTCGCGTGCCATGGTGTGTATTCCTCTATTCTATCAAGAAGGGAAAAGCTTATCGGACGAGCCGAAGCTTACTTCTTCTTGCCGGCGATCGGCTTGGCCTTACCCTTGCGGGTGCGGGCATTGGTGTGGGTGCGCTGGCCGCGAACGGGCAGACCGGCACGATGGCGAAGGCCGCGATAGGAACGCAGGTCCATGAGGCGCTTGATGTTCATCGCGGTTTCGCGACGAAGGTCACCTTCTACCGTATGCTCTTCATCGATGGTTTCACGAACGCGAAGCAGTTCCTCGTCGGTGAGGTCCTGGACGCGCGTGGCGTGATCGATGCCGAGCTTGTCGGCGATTTCGACAGCCTTGGTACGGCCGATACCGTGAATGTAGGTGAGCGCGATGATAACGCGCTTGTTTGTGGGGATGTTTACCCCGGCAATACGAGCCACTTAATTCTCCATGCTCCACAGGGTCTCTTGAAGCGGGACCCCATCTCAACGCTTTGTTTTCATTGACATCGGCGGACGCTGGTAGCGCAAAAAGCCCGGATGGCGTGCACAAAGGCTGTCGCCTGCCGGACTAACCGCAAGTGTCGAATGAAAGGCGCGCTTAGTAGGATTCGCTTCTCGCGTCAACAGCCAGCGCGCGCAAGCACCGAGGCCGCCGATATGGGCGGTCTCCGCTAGGTTTCAACCACAAGCCCTACACGCGGCTGCCCGATAGGTCAAAATCAGCCTCAAACCACGCCGAAGGCCAGCATCGCATCGGCAACCTTCCGGAATCCCGCGATATTGGCACCGCGAACGTAATCGACATTGCCATCATCATCGGTTCCGCTTTCCACACACTTGTCATGAATGTCCTGCATCAGCCCTGTGAGCATGTTGTCGAGCGTCTCGTGGTCCCAGCTCACCCGCTCGGAATTCTGGCTCATCTCCAGGCCCGATACCGCCACTCCGCCGGCGTTGGCGGCTTTGGCCGGGCCAAACAATATGCCCGACTTGCGAAAGCGCGCGGATGCTTCGGCAGTGCTCGGCATATTGGCACCCTCCACCACGGCCATCACGTCATTGCCGAGCAGCGCCTTGGCACCGCCTTCGTCCAATTCGTTCTGCGTCGCGCAGGGCAAGGCGATGTCGCAATCGACATCCCAGGGCGCCTTGCCTTCGTGAAATTCGGCACCGTCGAACTTGTCGGTATAATTCGAGATGCGTCCGCGCTTCTCGATCTTGAGAGTCTTCACCCAGTCAAGCTTCTCCTCGTCGATCCCGTCGGGATCATGGATAAAGCCGTCGCTGTCGGACAGCGTGAGAACCTTCGCACCCTCGCTCATCAGCTTTTCCGCCGCATGCAGGGCGACGTTGCCCGATCCGGATATGACGGCACTCTTGCCCTCCAGCCCTTCTTCGCGGTCCTTCAGCATCTCGCGCAGGAAGTAGACGACACCATAGCCGGTGGCCTCGGTGCGCAGCTTGGACCCGCCATATTCGCTGGCCTTGCCAGTTAGCACGCCTTCCCAGCGACCGGTTAGCTTCTTGTACTGCCCGAAGAGGTACCCGATCTCGCGCGTGCCCACGCCGATATCACCGGCAGGCACGTCACGGTCCGGACCGATGTGGCGGAACAGTTCAGACATGAAGCTCTGGCAGAAGCGCATCACCTCGCGGTCTGACTTGCCTTTGGGATTGAAATTAGAACCGCCCTTCCCGCCGCCCATCGGCAGGCCGGTGAGCGAGTTCTTGAAAGTCTGCTCGAAGGCGAGGAATTTCAGGACGCTTTCATTGACGTTTTCCGAGAAGCGCAGGCCGCCCTTGTAGGGGCCGACCGCATTGTTGTTCTGCACCCGCCACCCGCGCTCGACGCGAACGTTGCCATCGTCGTCCTCCCAGCACACACGGAAGGACACGATCCGGTCGGGCTCGGCAATTCGGCGGAGTATCTCTGCCTCGTGATACTCGGGATGATCGGCGATGAAGGGGATGATGTCCTGCGCAACATCCTCGACCGCCTGGACGAACTCGTCCTGGCCGGGATTACGCTTGCGAACGCCTTCGATGAAAGTTTCGAGGTCGGGGATCTTGTCGGGCAATTGCTTCTCCGGGCGAGACTGGATGCGGAGATGCTCCGCTTTCGCAATCTACGTCCGGACCGGCTTTTCGTTCATATGAGCGAGGACCTAGTCCTCGCTCTCATCCTCGTCGTCGAGCGCGCCGAGATAGTCGCGCAAGCCGTGAAGCTGCTCCGTCATCACTCCGTCGACCGCGCCGGCGATCGTATCGATCGGGAAGCCGCTGACATTGCCGACGTGATACTGCCAGTTGATCTTCGTGCCGCCATCGACCTCTTCGAGCATGACGGTCAGGATGCCTGTGGCGGGCACAGCCTGCAGGGGCCCGAGCGAACCACGTAGGCGGAGTGCCTTATCGGGAACGGCCTGCACCACGACGGCGTGCTGGACGCTTCCGTCCAGAGGAATATCGCCCTCGCCCGGGATCTTCTCGCAGAAGCAGCCACCCGCGCTTGGCACCAACGACATGTTGCTGGCATCGGCCGACCAGGTGTGGCTGTCGTTCCACCATTCGCCAGGTTTGATCAGTGCAAGCCAGGTCTGGCGCGGTGTCGCCGCCACAGTGGCGCTGTCGGACGTGACGAAGCTGTCGTCACCCTGCTCCATCACCTCTGCCGCAGCAGGTGTGCCAAGAACCAGCGCGGACGCTGCAGCAAAGAATGCGAACCTGTTCATCAACCTCTCCCTGTTCGGGGGAGGTTCTATGCAGCAATGCAGGCTTTGGAAAGCCGGATCAGCTCAGGATTGCATCGATCGCGTTCGTGACTTCGTCGATCGCGCCCATGCCGTCGACGCGCTTCACGATGCCGCGCTTCTCGTAGCCGGGGAGGATGGGTGCGGTCTCGTTGCGATAGACCGACATGCGGTGACGCACGGTTTCCTCGTTATCGTCCGGACGGCGCTTGAACTCGGTCGAACCGCATTGGTCGCACACGCCTTCGACCTTGGGCTGCTTGAAGGTGTCGTGATAGCCAGCGCCGCAGTTGGCGCAAGTATAACGGCCGGTGATACGCTCAACCAGCGCGTCTTCATTCACTTCGAGCTCGATGACATGGTCGAGGCTGCGACCGTGCTTGGCGAGAATTTCGTCGAGCTGCGCTGCCTGATGCTCCGTGCGGGGATAGCCGTCGAAGATGGCGCCCACTTCGGGACCCATATCGGCCAGCTTGGCATCGATCATTGCCGAGACGATATCGTCCGACACGAGACCGCCCGAGTCCATGATGTCGGCGACCTTGCGACCAAGTTCGGTATCGGCCTTGCGCGTTTCGCGGAGCATATCGCCGGTCGACAGCTGGAGCATGCCGTGATGCTCGACAAGCCGCTGTGCCTGCGTGCCCTTGCCAGCGCCCGGAGGGCCGAGAAGAATGATGTCCATCGAGAGGTGTCCCCTTCGTCTCGGGATTTAACGCAGGCGGCCCTTGAGCTTCGCCTTTTTGATGAGGTCGCCGTACTGGTGCGCCAGCAGGTGCGACTGGATCTGGCTGATGGTATCAACCGTGACGTTCACGACGATCAGCAGGCTAGTACCGCCAAGGAACAGCGGAACACCGGTCTGCGCGATCATGTATTCGGGCACCACGCAGACGAAGGTCAAGTAGATGGCACCGATCACGGTGATGCGGGTCAGCACATAGTCGAGATATTCCTCGGTCCGCTTGCCCGGACGGATACCCGGAATGAACCCGCCGTTCTTCTTCAGGTTCTGCGCGGTCTCTTCGGGATTGAAGACGACGGCAGTGTAGAAGAAGCAGAAGAAGATGATGCCGAGCGCGTACAGCGTCATATAGAGCGGCTGGCCGTGCTGCAGGTACTGGAGCACAGTGCCGAAGCTGCCGCCGACGCCGCCTTCCGGATCCAGCGCATTACCTGCGAACTGGGTGATCGTGAGCGGGAGCAGCAGGAGCGAACTGGCGAAAATCGGAGGGATCACGCCGGCCGTGTTGAGCTTGAGCGGCAGGTGCGAGCGGTCTGCCTGCATCATGCCGCGCTGCGTCGCACGCTTGGGATACTGGACCAGCAGGCGGCGCTGTGCGCGCTCGAAGAAGCTGATCAGCAGGATCAGGCCGACGACCATGACGATGAAGCCGAGCAGGATGCCGGTTGCGATCGAACCTTCGCTGTAGCCCGAGGCCATGTTGGTCACGAAGGTCGGGAACTGGGCGACGATGCCCGCCATGATGATCAGCGAAACGCCGTTGCCGATACCGCGGCTGGTGATCTGCTCACCCAGCCACAGCAGGAACATGGTGCCGCCGACGAGGCTGATGACAGCGCCGATACGGAACATGAGGCCGGGGTCGACAACGGCAGCAATGCCGCTGGACGCGCCGAAGCTCTCGAGGCCCACGGCAAGGAACCAGCCCTGGATCGTGCACAGGAAGACCGTACCGTAACGCGTGTACTGGTTCAGCTTCTGGCGACCGGTGGTGCCTTCCTTCTTCAGCGCAGCAAGCGTGGGATGCAGGGCCGAGGCCATCTGCACCACGATCGAGGCGGTGATGTAGGGCATGACGCCGAGCGCGATCAGGCTCATACGTTCAAGGCTACCGCCCGTGAACATGTTGAACATGTCGATGATGCCGCCCTGCGTCTGGTCGGCGAGCTGGCTCAGTGCGCGGGCGTTGATGCCCGGCAGCGGCACGAAGCTGAGGAAACGGAAAACGATCAGCGCGCCGATCGTGAACCAGATACGCTGCTTGAGCTCCGTGGCCTTGGAGAAATTGGCGAGACTGATGTTGCTCGCGAAATTATCGGCGCTTGATGCCATTGGTCGTCTTCGATCCTAGCTTGTCGCCGGCCCGTCCCGGCATAGACCGGACAGATAGGGAGCGAGGCGACCTTTGTCGAACCCCGCCCCCCATATTTTCGGTATTATTTGGACTTCTTGGCCTTGTTGGCTTCGGTGCGCTTGGCCTTCTTCTCGGCTTCGCTCTCGCCCTTGGCGATGACTTCGACCGAACCGCCAGCCTTCTCGACCGCCTCGATGGCGCCCTTCGAGGCACCGGCGACGATGAACTTGGCCTTGGCCTTGAGTTCACCCTTGCCGAGGAGACGGACGCCGTCCTTGCCACCGCGTGCGAGGCCAGCGGCCTTCAGTGCAGCGTGGTCGATGTCCTTCTTGGCGTCGAGCTTCTTCGCGTCGATGAACTTCTGGACCATGCCCAGGTTCACTTCGGCGTAGTCCTTGCCAAACGGGTTGTTGAAGCCGCGCTTCGGCAGGCGCATGTGAAGCGGCATCTGGCCGCCTTCGAAGCCCTTGATGGCGACGCCCGAACGGCTCTTCTGGCCCTTCTGGCCGCGGCCGCCGGTCTTGCCCTTGCCCGAACCGATGCCACGGCCGACACGGATGCGCTCCTTGCGGGCGCCGGGGTTGTCGCGGATGTCGTTGAGTTTGATAGTCATGTCTGCACTCGCTTTCGCTTTGTTCGCGCTGAAAAATGGAAGCGGCCCGCTATCGCAGCAGGCCGCCCCCGTCAAATTGTAATCGTATCCGACGAAGGCTTGCGCCTCAGTCTTCGACGATCGCCACCAGATGCGGGACCTTGGCCACGGCGCCGCGCACTTCAGGAGTATCCTGACGCTCGACAACCTTGTGCATCTTGTTCAGGCCAAGACCGATGAGGATCTTGCGCTGGCCTTCGGGACGGCGGATCGGCGAACCGATCTGCTTGAGCTTGATGGTCTTTGCTTTCGCCATCTCAATTACTCCGCGATAGCGGCGGCGTCGGCTTCAGCCTCGGCCTCCGATGCACCACCGCGACCAAGCAGGTCGGCGACCTTCTTGCCGCGACGCTGGGCAACCGACTTCGGCGAAGTCTGGTCGGTCAGCGCGTCGAAGGTGGCACGGATCATGTTGTAGGGGTTCGAGGTGCCGACCGACTTGGTCACCACGTCGGCGACGCCGAGGCTCTCGAACACTGCACGCATCGGACCACCGGCGATGATACCGGTACCCGGAGGTGCCGTACGCACGGTAACCTTGCCGGCACCGAAGCGACCGTTGCCGTCGTGATGGAGGGTACGACCTTCCTTCAGCGGGACGCGAATCATCTTCTTGCGAGCGGCTGCGGTTGCCTTCTGGATCGCTTCCGGCACTTCGCGGGCCTTGCCCTTGCCGAAGCCGACACGGCCCGAGCCGTCACCCACGACCACAAGTGCAGCGAAACCGAAGCGCTTACCGCCCTTCACCGTCTTGCTGACGCGGTTGATGTGGACGAGCTTCTCGATGATGCCGTCGTCTTCTTCTTCGCGGCGGTTGTTACGGCGGTTGTCGCGACCGCCACGGCCACGGCCACCACCGTCACGGTTGCCACCGCGACCGCCACGGCCACCACGCTCACGCGGCTGGCCTTCGGCGCCCTGTGCGGGATCCTGGTTTGCAGCTGCTTCGCTCGGAGTGTCGGCAATAGCCGGCGTCTCATTGGTCACAGCGTGTTCGGTTTCAGCCGTCACGGCTTCTTCGTTCTTGTTTTCGTCAGCCATCATCAGAACTCCAGCCCGCCTTCACGAGCGGCGTCGGCCAGCGCCTTGACGCGGCCATGGAACAGGAAACCACCGCGGTCGAACACGACGGTCGTGACGCCAGCCTTCTTGGCAGCAGCAGCGATGTCGCTACCGACCTGCTTGGCGGCATCGACGTTCGCGCCCGAGCCCTTCACGCCGAGAGTCGAAGCCGAAGCGACGGTCTTACCCGCTGCATCGTCGATAACCTGGGCGTAAATGTGCTTGCCGGTGCGGTGCACCGACAGACGGGGCTTGCCACCGGCACGGTTGCGAAGCGCAGTGCGGACGCGGCGACGGCGACGTTCGAAAAGAGAAAGCTTTGCCATCTTACTTCTTCTTCCCTTCCTTGCGGAAGATATACTCGCCGCGATACTTGATACCCTTGCCCTTGTAGGGTTCGGGCTTGCGCCACTTGCGGACATTCGCCGCGAACTGGCCCACGGCCTGCTTGTCGGAACCGCTGATTTCGACGGTCGTCTGGTCCGGGGTCTTCACCTCGATACCTTCGGGAACGTCGAGATCGACGTCGTGCGAGTAGCCGAGCTGAAGCTTGAGCTTCTTGCCCTGCGCCTGTGCACGGTAGCCGACACCGTTGATTTCGAGAACCTTGGTGAAACCTTCGGTCACACCTTCGACCAGGTTCGACACGAGCGTGCGCTGCATACCCCAGTGGTTGCGAGCGGCGCGCGTATCGTTGGCCGGAGTGACGGAGATTTCGTCATTCTCGAGCTTGTATTCGACGAGATCCGACAGACCCATCGAAAGGGTGCCCTTGGGACCCTTCACGTTGAGCGTGCCTTCCTCGATCGTGGCAGTGACCCCGCTGGGGATCGCTACCGGCTTTTTGCCGATGCGGCTCATCAGAACACCTCCGCCAGCACTTCGCCACCGACGTTTTCGTTGCGTGCTTCGTTGTCCGAAAGCACGCCGCGCGGCGTCGAGACGATGGTAATGCCAAGGCCATTGCGAACGACGGGGAGTTCTTTCGAACCCGCGTAGACGCGGCGGCCGGGCTTGGAGACACGGGCAACGTGCTTGATCGCAGGTTCGCCCTCGAAATACTTCAGTTCAATCCGCAGCTGCGGGTGCTTGCCCGAAGCATCGTCGCTGTAGCCACGGATGTAGCCTTCGCGCTGGAGCACTTCGAGGACGTTCGCACGCAGCTTGGAAGCCGGCGAAAGGACGCTGTCCTTCTTCGCCTGCTGGCCGTTGCGGATACGGGTGAGCATATCACCCAGGGGATCGGTCATAGCCATCTGTCTTTACCTCACCAGCTCGACTTCGTGAGGCCCGGAATCAGGCCCTTGTTGCCGAGGTCACGCAGTTCGATACGGTTGAGGCCGAACTTGCGGTAGTAGCCGCGGGGGCGGCCGGTGGTGGCGCAGCGGTTGCGCACGCGGGTCGGGTTCGCGTTGCGCGGCAGCTCAGCCATCTTGAGACGTGCGATCAGACGCTCGCCTTCGTCGAGGCTCTCGTCATTAGCGATAGCCTTCAGCTTTGCGTACTTGTCCGCGTACTGCTTGACGAGCTTCTTGCGACGCTCGTTCTTGTTGATCGAACTCAGTTTCGCCATTGGACTTAAGTTCCTTCCTTATCCTGCGATCCGGAAGCGGCTCACGCCGCCTCCTTCTCTTCCGACTTTTCAGCCGGGAACGGGAAGCCGAACAGCTTGAGAAGCTCGCGGGCTTCTTCGTCGGTCTTCGCCGTGGTGGTTACGATGATATCCATGCCCCGGACCTTCTCGATCTGATCGTACGAGATTTCGGGGAAGATGATCTGCTCTTTGAGGCCCATTGCGTAGTTGCCACGACCGTCGAACGACTTGGCGTTGAGGCCACGGAAGTCGCGGATGCGGGGCATTGCAATGGTCACGAGGCGGTCGAGGAATTCGTACATGCGCTCGCGGCGGAGGGTGACCTTCGCGCCGATCGGCATGCCTTCGCGCAGCTTGAACTGTGCGATCGACTTCTTGGCCTTGGTGATGACCGGCTTCTGACCGGCAATCTTGGCCATTTCTTCCGCAGCGGTCTGAACCTTTTTCTTGTCCTGGCTGGCTTCGCCAACGCCCATGTTGAGCGTGATCTTTTCCAGCTTCGGAACTTCGAGGCGGTTCTTGTAACCAAACTTCTCGGTCATCGCCTTGACGATCTGGTCGTCATAGCGCTGCTTCATACGGGGGGTGTAATCAGCCATCGATGGTCTCCCCACTCTTCACGGCAACACGCACCTTCTTGCCGTCCTTTTCTTCGAAACGGACGCGGGTGGGCTTGCCATCCTTGGGATCCGCCACAGCAACCTTGCTGATGGGCATCGGTGCTTCGAAGCGGTCGATGCCACCCTGCGGGTTCTGCTGGGTCGGCTTGCGGTGACGCGCAGCGATGTTGACGCCTTCAACGACGACCTTGCCGTCCTTGGGGCTGACTTTCGCGACGGTACCGGTCTTGCCCTTGTCCTTGCCGGACAGGACGACGACGGTGTCACCCTTCTTGATCTTTGCGGATGCCATTTTAGAGCACCTCCGGAGCAAGCGAGATGATCTTCATGAAGCCGCGGCCGCGCAGTTCGCGGACGACCGGGCCGAAGATACGGGTGCCGATGGGTTCTTCGCTCTTGTTCACGAGAACAGCGGCGTTGCTGTCGAAGCGGATCACGCTGCCGTCGGGGCGGCGTACGTCCTTCTTCGTGCGCACGATGACAGCGCGATGGACATCGCCCTTCTTCACCTTCGTACGCGGCTGGGCTTCCTTGACGGAAACCACGATCACGTCACCGACGGACGCGGTGCGGCGCTTGGAGCCGCCCAGTACCTTGATGCACTGGACGCGCTTTGCGCCGCTGTTGTCCGCGACGTCGAGATTGGATTGCATCTGGATCATTGATCCGGTTCCTTCTCTTGGCTTGCCGGGACATCTGCCCGGCAGTTCCTAAAACGTCAGTTGCCTGCGGCTTCGACTTCGAGGTCAGCCTCGACAGCCTGGGTTCCGCCTGCCGTCACGCGGTCCTTGACCATCCAGGTCTTGGTCTTCGAGATCGGCTTGGTTTCTTCGATGCGCACGACGTCGCCGAGCTGGTACTCGTTCTTTTCGTCGTGTGCGTGGTACTTCTTCGAGCGGCGGATGATCTTCCCGTAGAGGGGGTGCTTCACCTTACGCTCGACCAGTACGGTCACGGTCTTGTCGGTCTTGTCGGAGGTGACGGTGCCGATAAGGATACGCTTTGGCATGGTCTACTCCTTACGCCTTGGCTGCCGCTGCGCGGGCACGTTCGCCCTGCAGCGTCTTGATCTTGGCGATCGTACGACGGACTTCGCGGATGCGCGCCGGAGCTTCGAGCTGGTTGGTCGCCGCCTGGAAGCGGAGGTTGAAGGCCTCGCGCTTCAGGGTGGTGAGTTCCTCACCCAGCTGGTCGTCGCTCTTCTGGCGCAGATCTTCGATCTTGCTCATTATTCGCCTCCGAGGTGCGAGGTGTCGCCCAGGCGGGCCACGACCTTGGTCTTCACCGGCAGCTTCATGGCTGCGCGGCTGAACGCTTCGGCGGCCAGCGGACCGGCAACACCGTCGAGTTCGAACAGGATGCGGCCCGGCTTCACGCGAGCTGCCCAGTATTCGACCGAACCCTTGCCCTTACCCTGACGGACTTCGGCAGGCTTCTTCGAAACCGGCACGTCCGGGAAGACGCGGATCCAGAGACGACCCTGGCGCTTGATGTGACGCGTGATCGCGCGGCGAGCCGCTTCGATCTGGCGCGCGGTGATACGCTCGGGCTCGAGAGCCTTCAGCCCGTACGAGCCGAAGTTGAGCGTGGTGCCGCCCTTGGCGTTGCCGTGGATCTTGCCCTTGAACGCCTTGCGGTACTTGGTTTTCTTCGGTTGCAGCATGGTTCTTTCCTATACCTGCAATCAGCGAGCCGGACGCACGCCAGACGTCTGCGATTCCATCATCAGACGGTCCTGCGCGGTCGGGTCATGGCCGAGGATCTCACCTTTGAAGACCCACACCTTGATGCCGATGATGCCATAAGCGGTAAGTGCTTCGGCTTCAGCGTAATCGATGTTGGCGCGCAGCGTGTGCAGCGGCACGCGGCCTTCGCGATACTGTTCGACGCGGGCGATTTCCGCACCGCCGAGACGGCCGCCACACATGATCTTGATGCCTTCGGCACCAAGGCGCATGGCCGACTGCATGGCGCGCTTCATCGCACGACGGAATGCCACACGGCGGATCAGCTGGTCGGCGATGCCCTGGGCGACGAGCTTGGCATCGACTTCCGGCTTGCGGATTTCGACGATGTTCAGCTTCACTTCGCTTTCGGTCATCTTCGACAGCTGGGCGCGCAGCTTCTCGATGTCCGCGCCCTTCTTGCCGATGATGACACCGGGACGCGCAGCGTAGATCGAGATGCGGCAAAGCTTTGCCGGACGCTCGATCACAACCTTCGAGATAGCGGCCTGGGCAGCGTTCTCGAGGATGTACTTGCGGATCTCGATGTCCTCGGCCAGCAGCTTGGCATAGTCACGCCCCTCGGCGTACCAGCGGCTGTCCCAGGTGCGGTTGATCTGCAGGCGCAGACCGATCGGATTGCTCTTATGGCCCATCTTACGCCTCTTCCTGCTCGCGGACGACGATGCGCAGGCGGCTGAACGGCTTCAGGATGCGCGTCGACTTGCCGCGACCACGGGTGTGGAAGCGCTTCATCGTGATCGACTTGCCGACCGAAGCCTCAGCGACGACCAGTGCGTCGACATCGAGGTTGTGGTTGTTTTCCGCGTTGGCGATCGCCGAAGCGAGAACCTTCGTGGCATCCTTCGCCATCGCCTTCTTGGAGAATGCGAGGATGTTGAGGGCCTCTTCGGCCTTCTTGCCGCGGATGAGCTCGGCAACGAGGTTCAGCTTCTGGGCGCTACCACGGATGGTGGTGCCCACTGCCAGTGCCTCGTTATCGGCGACGCGACGGGGTGCTTTCTGCTTGCTCATCAGCGCTTGCCCTTCTTGTCGGCAGCGTGACCCGGGAAGGTGCGCGTGGGCGCGAATTCACCGAGCTTGTGGCCGACCATTTCTTCCGAAACGGATACGGGGATGAACTTGTGGCCGTTGTACACGTTGAACGTGAGACCGACGAACTGGGGCAGGATCGTGCTGCGGCGCGACCAGGTCTTGATCGGCTTGGCATTGTTTGCGTCCTGCGCTTCTTCTGCCTTCTTCAGAAGGCTGAGTTCGACGAACGGACCTTTCCAGACGGAACGAGCCATGTCGGGTTACCTCTTCTTCTTGGCGTGACGCGAACGGATGATCATCTTGTCCGTCTGCTTGTTCTTGCGGGTACGGGCGCCCTTGGTCGGCTTGCCCCACGGAGTAACCGGATGACGGCCACCGCTCGTGCGACCTTCACCACCACCGTGCGGGTGATCGACCGGGTTCTTGGCGACACCGCGGGTCAGCGGCTTGATGCCCATCCAGCGACGACGACCGGCCTTGCCCAGGTTCTGGTTCTGGTTGTCCGGGTTCGAAACGGCGCCAACGGTGCCCATGCAGTCGGCGCGCAGGTAACGCTGCTCGCCGCTGTTGAGACGCACGATGACCATGCCGCGGTCACGACCGACCAGCTGGACATAGGCACCTGCCGAACGTGCGATCTGACCGCCCTTGCCGGGCTTCATTTCGACGTTGTGGCAGATGGTGCCGACCGGCATCTGGCCGAGCAGCATTGCGTTGCCGGGCTTGGTGTCGGTCTTTTCGCCAGCGATCACCTTGTCGCCAACAGCGAGACGCTGCGGAGCGATGATGTAGGCCTGCTCACCGTCTTCGTACTTCACGAGTGCGATGAAAGCGGTGCGGTTGGGATCGTATTCGATCCGTTCCACGGTGCCTTCAACGTCCCACTTGCGACGCTTGAAGTCGATGAAGCGGTACTTCTGCTTGTGACCGCCGCCGATGCCACGCGAGGTGACATGGCCCTTGTTGTTCCGGCCACCGGTCTTGCGCTTGCCTTCCGTGAGCGACTTGACGGGCTTGCCTTTGTACAGGCCCGACTTGTCGACGAGGATGAGGCCGCGGCGCGCGGGGCTCGTCGGTTTGTAGTTCTTGAGTGCCATTACTCTCTAGCCCCTCAGATACCGCTGGTGACGTCGATCGAGTCGCCGTCCTTCAGGGTGACCACGGCCTTCTTCAGGTCGTTGCGCTTGTAGGGCTTGCCCCTCCAGCGCTTGGTCTTGCCCTTCACGTTGATGGTGTTGACGCCCGTGACGCTCACGCCAAAGATCGCCTCGACGGCTTCCTTGATCTGCGGCTTGGTCGCATCGTTAGCCACCTTGAAGACGACGGCGTTATGCTCGGAAGCAAGCGTCGACTTTTCGGTGATGTGCGGTGCCAGCACGACGTCGTAGTGACGTGCTTCCACTTCCTGCTTCTTAGCCATTGAAACGGCCCTCCAGCTTCTCGACCGCGTCCTTGGTGAGGACGAGCGTGTCGTGCTTCAGGATGTCGTAGACATTGGCGCCCATCGCGGGGAGGACGTTCACGCCCGGCAGGTTGCCGGCAGCCTTCTTGAAGCCGTCGTTCACGCTTTCGCCGTCGATGATCAGGACCTTGCCGGCCCAGCCATTCTTGTCGAAGTGACCCTTGAGCGCCTTGGTCTTGGCGTCCTTGAGCTCGAGGCTGTCGACGACGACGAGGCCGTCCTTAGCCTTGCTCGAGAGAGCCATCTTGAGACCGAGGGCACGGATCTTCTTGTTCAGCGACTGCTCGAAGTCACGCTTGCGCGCACCGTGAGCCTTACCACCGCCGATGAAGATCGGAGCGCCACGATCGCCGTGACGTGCGCCGCCCGAACCCTTCTGACGACCGAACTTCTTGCCGGTGCGGGCAACGTCCGAACGCTCACGCGTGGGACGTGCGGTGCCGCGACGGTTCTCGAGCTGCCAAGTGACAACGCGGTGCAGGATGTCAGCGCGCGGCTCGACGCCGAACACATCGTCGCTCAGCTCGATATCGCCCGACGCCTTGCCGTCGATTTTCTGGACCTTGACCTTCACGATCAGGACTCCTTGCTTTCACCGCCGGCATCGCCGTCGGTGGTGGTTTCGGCGTCCGCACCCGATTCCTGCTGCTGCATCAGCTTTTCCTGCTGCTCAGCGGAAACTTCGGTGCCGACTTCGTGCTCTGCTGCGCTCTCGATGAGACCTGCATCGGCTTCTTCCGATTTGAACTCATCTTCGTTGCGACGCATCACGCCGGGGAACGGCAGATCGTCGGGCATGGCAACCTTCACGGCATCGCGAACCATCAGCCAGCCATTCTTCGCACCCGGGACCGAGCCCTTGACGAAGAGGAGACCGCGATCGGCGTCGGTGCGCACGATTTCGAGGTTCTGCTGCGTACGCTGGCGGTCACCCATGTGACCGGCCATCTTCTTGCCCTTGAACACGCGGCCCGGATCCTGACGGTTACCCGTCGAACCGTGCGAGCGGTGCGAGATCGAAACACCGTGGGTGGCACGCAGACCGCCGAAGCCCCAACGCTTCATGGCGCCGGCAAAGCCCTTACCCTGGGTGTGGCCCGTGATGTCGACCTTCTGGCCTGCGACGAAGTGTTCGGCCGAAATGCGGGCACCAACGGGAAGCAGGGCTTCCTCGCTGTCCACGCGAAATTCACCGACCTTCATCTTCAGCGCGACTTCAGCCTTGGCAAAGGCTTCGCGCTGCGGCTTGGCTACATTCTTTTGTTTCGCTTCGCCCGAACCGACCTGGACGCCGTAATAGCCGTCACGGTCTTCCGTGCGATGTGCGGTGACCTGGCAATCTTCCAGCGAAAGAACGGTCACGGGTACGTGCCGTCCGTCCTCCTGGAAGAGGCGGGTCATCCCGACTTTCTTTGCGATAACGCCTGTGCGCATCGTCAAACTCCTCAACAGAGGCACCAAGGAGCTCATCCCCAGGGTGCGTGCCAGCCCGATTGTGCGATGCGTGCCCCCGTCCGGGCTGATTGCTTCCCGAAGGAAGCAGACGGGGGACGCAGTCCCGGGCGATTGCCCGGCGGTATCCCGATGTCTTGCCTGATCCGTGGATCAGGCGGGGCTATCGAGTGCCCCGAAATTTTCCTGCGGCTTTAGGTCCGGCAGGTGGACCGAAACCAAACGCTTAGGCGAGCTTGATTTCGACGTTCACGCCAGCAGCGAGGTCGAGCTTCATCAGCGCGTCGACGGTCTGGGCGTTGGGCTGCACGATGTCGAGCAGCCGCTTGTAGGTGCGCACCTCGAACTGCTCGCGCGACTTCTTGTCGATGTGCGGGCCGCGGTTCACGGTGAACTTCTCGATGCGCGTCGGCATGGGAATGGGACCACGAATAAGTGCACCCGTCCGGCGCGCGGTGTCTGCAATCTCTCCAGTTGCCTGGTCGAGAACGCGATGGTCGAACGCCTTAAGGCGAATGCGGATATTCTGTGCTTCCATTACCTACACCGATGCGAAAGAGCCAAGCGGACCAGCGGGTGGCCCGCAAACAAAAAGAAAGGTCAGCCCCACTGCGAGCCCGGTTTCCCGGTTGCGGGCGACCTTCCGTGAATTCTATCGATAGGGACGAATCCCTGTCTGTGGGCGCGCATATACGGGGGAGACCCCATTCTGGCAACCCCCGATTTCCGCCCGACTGAACAGGCATTCATCGAGTGCGCCGAACCGTGCATTTCTGCCGGTTTTTTACGCCCACACTAATAGCGAAGGGCCCGCCCTCCCCTGACGGGAGGACGGGCCCCTCTCTAAGTTTCAGCTAAGAGCTTACTTCTTGATGGTGCCGACAACACCCGAGCCGACCGTACGGCCGCCTTCGCGGATTGCGAAGCGCAGGCCCTGGTCCATGGCGATCGGTGCGATCAGCTTGACGTCGATCGTCACGTTGTCGCCCGGCATCACCATTTCGGTGCCTTCGGGAAGGATCACTTCGCCGGTGACGTCGGTGGTGCGGAAGTAGAACTGCGGACGGTAGTTCGCGAAGAACGGCGTGTGACGGCCGCCTTCGTCCTTCGACAGGACGTAGACTTCTGCGCTGAACTCGGTGTGCGGCGTAACCGAACCCGGCTTCGCGAGAACCTGGCCACGCTCGACTTCTTCACGGCCAACGCCGCGGATCAGTGCACCGATGTTGTCGCCAGCTTCACCGCGATCGAGCAGCTTGCGGAACATTTCGACGCCGGTGACGGTCGTCTTGGTGGTGTCCTTGATGCCGACGATTTCGACTTCGTCGCCAACGTTCACAACGCCGGTTTCGACACGGCCGGTGACAACCGTACCACGACCCGAGATCGAGAACACGTCTTCGATCGGCATCAGGAAGTCCTTGTCGACCGGACGATCGGGCTGCGGGATGTAGGTGTCGACAGCTTCCATCAGTTCGCGGATCGACTTTTCGCCGATTTCTTCGTCACGACCTTCGAGAGCGGCCAGAGCCGAACCCTTGATGATGGGGATGTCGTCGCCGTCGAAGCCGTACTCGCTAAGGAGTTCACGAACTTCCAGTTCGACGAGCTCGAGGATTTCCTCGTCGTCGACCTGATCGACCTTGTTCATGTAAACGACCAGAGCCGGAACGCCGACCTGACGTGCAAGCAGGATGTGCTCGCGGGTCTGCGGCATCGGGCCGTCAGCTGCGTTCACGACCAGGATGGCGCCGTCCATCTGGGCTGCACCGGTGATCATGTTCTTCACGTAGTCGGCGTGACCCGGGCAGTCGACGTGTGCGTAGTGACGCGCGTCGGTTTCGTACTCGACGTGTGCGGTCGAGATGGTGATGCCGCGCTCACGCTCTTCGGGAGCCTTGTCGATGTTTGCGAAATCGACGGCCGAACCCATGACCTTGGTGATCGCCGCGGTCAGCGTGGTCTTGCCGTGGTCAACGTGACCGATGGTGCCGACGTTAACGTGCGGCTTATTACGCTCGAACTTTTCCTTCGCCATTTTCCAATAACCTCTGTCTTAAAATTTGGGATTTCTGCGGGGAGGAAACGGCGCCCGCTGAATCAGGCGCCGCCCCTAGACCGGTCGGCTCGCTTACGCAAGCTTCTCCTTGACTTCCTGTGCAACGTTAGCCGGAACTTCGTCGTAGTGGCTGAACTGCATCGTGTACTGTGCGCGGCCCTGGGTGAACGAGCGCAGCTCATTCACGTAACCGAACATGTTCGCGAGCGGCACGTTGGCTTCGACTGCCTGGGCGTTGCCGCGGCTGTCGGTGCCCTGGATCTGGCCACGACGGGAGTTAAGGTCGCCGATGACATCGCCGAGGTAGTCCTCGGGGGTCACGACTTCAACCTTCATGATGGGTTCCAGCAGCTTGATGCCTGCACGCTCTGCGACTTCGCGCATTGCGCCACGGCCGGCGATTTCGAACGCGATCGCGCTCGAATCGACGTCATGGTAAGCACCGTCATACAGGTTCACGGTGAAGTCGATGATCGGGAAGCCGACCAAGTGACCGCTCTCGGCCTGCTCGCGCAGACCCTTTTCGATCGCCGGGATATATTCCTTCGGAATGTTACCGCCCTTGATCTCGTCTTCGAAGACGAAGCCCTGACCGCGCTCACCCGGGGTGACCTTGAGCTTGACGCGACCGAACTGACCCGAACCACCCGACTGCTTCTTGTGGGTGTAGTCCACGTCCACCGGCTTGCCGAGGTATTCGCGATAAGCGACCTGCGGTGCGCCGACGTTTGCTTCGACCTTGAACTCGCGCTTCATGCGATCGACGAGGATGTCGAGGTGAAGCTCGCCCATGCCCTTGATGATCGTCTGACCGCTTTCGTGGTCGGTGGTGACGCGGAAGCTCGGATCTTCGGCTGCCAGGCGGTTGAGGGCGACGCCCATCTTTTCCTGGTCGGCCTTGGTCTTCGGTTCGACCGAAAGCTCGATCACCGGCTCAGGGAATTCCATGCGCTCGAGGATGATCGGAGCGCTCGGTGCACACAGCGTGTCACCGGTGGTGGTTTCCTTGAGACCTGCGATGGCGACGATGTCGCCTGCGAATGCTTCATCGATGTCCTCGCGGTTGTTCGAGTGCATCAGCAGCATACGGCCGATCTTTTCCTTCTTGTCCTTCACCGAGTTCAGGACGCTGCCCTTGGCGAGCTGGCCCGAGTAGATGCGGGTGAAGGTGAGCGAACCGACGAACGGGTCGTTCATGATCTTGAAGGCCAGCGCGCTGAACGGCTCGTCATCCGAGGACGGACGGCTCTGCTCTTCGTCGCTGTCGGGCAGGACGCCCTTGATGGCCGGAACGTCGAGCGGCGACGGCATGTAGTCGACAACCGCGTCAAGCAGGGGCTGGACTCCCTTGTTCTTGAACGCCGAACCACACAGCACGGGAACGAAGTCGCGCGCCATGGTGCCCTTGCGGATGAGACGCTTGAGCGTTGCCGCGTCGGGCTCGTTACCTTCGAGGTAAGCTTCCATGACATCGTCGTCCTGTTCGACGGCGGTCTCGATCAGCTTCTCGCGGTATTCGGCAGCCTTGTCGGCCAGGTCAGCCGGGATGTCGACGTAGTTGAACGTCGCGCCCAGACCGTCGTTTTCCCAGACGATGCCGCGGTTGTTCACGAGGTCGACAACGCCCTGAAGGTCGCTTTCCGCGCCGATCGGGAGATAGAGGACCAGCGGGTTCGCGCCGAGACGGTCGATGATCGACTGGACGCAGTAGTAGAAGTCTGCGCCGGTACGGTCGAGCTTGTTGACGAAGCACATGCGCGGAACGCCGTACTTGTCGGCCTGGCGCCACACGGTCTCGGACTGCGGTTCAACGCCGGCAACGCCGTCGAAGACTGCAACCGCGCCGTCGAGCACGCGCAGCGAACGTTCGACCTCAATGGTGAAGTCGACGTGGCCCGGGGTGTCGATGATGTTGATGCGGTGCTTTTCGCCCTTGCCATCTTCGTTCTGCCAGAAAGTGGTCGTGGCAGCCGAGGTGATGGTGATGCCGCGTTCCTGCTCCTGCTCCATCCAGTCCATGGTCGCAGCGCCGTCGTGGACTTCGCCGATCTTGTAGGACTTGCCGGTGTAGTAGAGGATACGTTCGGTCGTGGTGGTCTTGCCGGCATCGATGTGGGCCATGATGCCGATATTGCGGTACCGCTCCAGCGGATATTCGCGTGCCATGTGAAATTCCTCGTGGGGTTGGGACGACAGTTTTGCCGCCCCTTTGGAAAACTAATGTGACCGTCCGGCGACCGTTCCACCCGAAGGCGAAACGGTCTCCGAACCGGTGCTTACCAGCGGTAGTGCGAGAAGGCGCGGTTCGCGTCCGCCATGCGGTGCGTGTCTTCGCGCTTCTTGACGGCGTTGCCGCGGTTGTTCGCAGCATCCATCAGCTCGCCCGACAGGCGTGCAGCCATGGTCGTTTCGGGACGACCGCGTGCAGCGCCGATCAGCCAGCGGATCGCGAGTGCCTGGGCACGCTCGGGGCGAACCTCGACCGGCACCTGGTAGGTCGCACCACCGACACGGCGGCTGCGCACTTCGACCTGCGGCTTGATGTTGTTCAGAGCTTCATGGAACAGCTCGACCGGGTTCGTCTTGGCCTTGTTCTCGACGGTGTCGAGCGCGGTGTAGACGATACCTTCAGCGACGGCCTTCTTGCCGTCATACATGAGGTTGTTCATGAATTTCGAAAGGACCTGATCGTTGAACTTCGGATCAGGCAGGATTTCCCGCTTCTCGGGACGACGACGACGACTCATTGATTATCTCCTAAGTCCCGTGGATTATTTCGGACGCTTCGCGCCGTACTTCGAGCGCGACTGCTTGCGATCCTTCACGCCCTGCGTATCGAGCACGCCGCGAAGGACGTGGTAGCGAACGCCGGGAAGGTCGCGAACACGGCCGCCGCGGATGAGCACAACACTGTGCTCCTGCAGGTTGTGGCCTTCGCCCGGGATGTAGGAGATGACTTCGCGCTGGTTGGTCAGGCGAACCTTGGCAACCTTACGAAGTGCCGAGTTCGGCTTCTTGGGGGTCGTCGTATAGACGCGGGTGCAAACGCCGCGCTTCTGCGGGTTGGCTTCCATTGCAGGGACCTTGGACTTGGCCTTCTGCGGAACGCGGCCCTTGCGGACCAGCTGGTTAATAGTCGGCATGAGTTCTCTCTTCACCGTGTGATGGCGGCGACTAGCGGGTTGATGGTGTTACGATCGGGTTCGTGCAGTTGCGACGCACGCGGCGCTGGCAAGCACCGGGGCGGTCTGTTCGCACGAGCCTGAAACGCTCCACCCATCGGCCCACACGGCCACCGGGTTACTTTGACGGCTGCCCCGAGCGATCCATGAGGTTCGCTGCAATAGAAAAGAGCCTTATCGCATCTGCGACAGGCCCCCGGGTCATGACCGGCAATGTTCAGCTCTATCTGGCCAGCGTTGGCTTCGCACAGGGCGATTCCCTCACCGGATGGGCGCGCACATAGTGCGGGAGGGGGGATTGGTCAAGGGAGAGACTGGGAGGGAGAACATATACATAATTGAAGAAATATCTGTAGCACCCTCTTGGTTTGCAAACTCAAGCAACCTTTACAAACACATAGGCCAAAGATACCGCACTCGCCGCAGTAGAGGATTGTGATCATGGCGAAAGAACCAAAGACTAATCAGAAGAGTTGTGGGATCGTAATGCCCATCGCATCTATGGGCGAGCTTTATCCAGAGGAACATTGGGCCAAAGTTCAAAAAATCCATCGCCGAGCGATTGAAAAAGCCGGACTCAAGCCCAAGCTCGTCTGGGAAAATCCAGCCTTGGACGTGATTCAATCCGCAATTCTCCAAAATATCTACGAGAATGACGTGATCATTTGCGATGTCAGTGGCCTGAACCCAAATGTAATGCTTGAAACCGGACTCAGATTGTCAACGAAGAAGCCTACAATCATTGTTACAGATGGCCAAAAAAAGCCGCCATTCGACATTAATAATATTGGCTACATCGATTACAGAAGAGATCTCGAGTACAATTCTATCGATAATTTTATTGATCGTTTAGCCAAGAAAATCGAGGAAGTTCAACGTACGTTTAGCGAAGGAACCTACAAGTCGTTCGTGGAAAACTTCACCTTTGAAATGGTTGAGCCTAAAACTGAGACGGTGACAGAGACCAAATATATAATCGACAAATTAGACAACCTGTCAGCCAGTATCTCACGCTTGCAACGCTCAAGAGATCAAATGTCGAGCGATGAAAGCGAGGCAATCAGCGAATTGGTGGGTTCACTAGTAGTAAAAGCCGACGCCGAGAAAGCGAGCAAAATTGAAGAAACCCTAGACGAGATCGATGGCGTTTATTGCACCATTTCTGAAATGAAAAACGATGAGTGGGATTTGAATATCTACAGGATGGAGTACAATAAAAATCCGACAAGAATGATAATGGCACAAGTGCGATTGCAAATTGATAGGATCATGAATACCAAATAGTTTGGTCAACCCAAACCTCACTCCATCAAGATAGATATATTTATTTCATTTTATTAATACTTCGCCTGTTTTATTGCCGGAACCTGACGCGGTGCGCCCGCTTGGCTGAGTTTTATCGCCTAAGCTCAGGCGTGTAGCCTCCTTTGCCTCGCCGGCGGCTCGGCAATTTCGCTACCTAGAAATCATTGCCCCACTTCATGGCTTGTACATCGTGCCATGAGCTATGTTCGCTAAGGCCCGCAAATCCCGGTCTGATTCGTCTGCCGAGGACCCTGGCGCCTCGGTGCAGCCCTCGGCTCGACACGATTTGAATCCCGCTCCAGCGCAGACCGATTGCTTGCGGCAGACGGTCAGGCAAACCACCCCGGCCGTTACGCATGTGGCGCCCGAGTCCGAAGACGATCCCCTCCTCGCGTTGGCCCCGACCAGCCGACTTCGCGCTGGAACTCCGTCTCGACAGAGAGGTCCTAGAACCAGGCACGGATGCCGAAGACGGCTGCCACGCCGTCCGTGTCCTCGCCCGCGAGGCGTGCGATATCCGCGGTTTCGCCCAGCTTGGCCTCGTAGCCGATGCCGACATAGGGGGCGAATTCGCGGGCGATTTCGTAGCGCAGGCGCAGTCCCGTCTCGATCTTGGTGAGCCCTGCCCCGATCTCGCGTTCGGGAATGTCCTGTGCGGACAGTTCCAGTTCCACCCGCGGCTGCAGGATCAGGCGCTGCGTGATCTTCTGGTCGTACTCGCCCTCCAGCCGCGCGGTAAGGTCGCCGCGGTCGGACAGGAACAGCGCGCCGTCGACGTGCCACATATAGGGCGCGAGGCCCTGCACGCCGAGAACGAAGTGGCTGCGGGTTTCCGGCTCGAGATCGATGCGCGCGCCTGCCTGCAGGTCGAAGAAGGGTCCGATCGCATGGCCCCACAGCGCCTGTATCTCGGTGTCTTCCACGCTCTCGCCGAACTCGCCCTCACCCTCTGACTTGATCACGAACTTGTCGATATCGCCGCCGTACCAGCCCTGCACGTCCCACAGGAACGCCTCGTGGCCGTCGGAAATGCGCACCTCCAGCCGCTCGGCCATGATGGTGCCGGTCAGCATGTCGCCGTGGGTGGCGTGGTTGGTCTTGCGGGCCTCGGCCATCGCTTCGGCGCCGAAGATTTCATCGGCCGCGTGCTGCGGGCCTTCGAAGGCCTCTGCGGGCGGCGGGCCGGAGGGAATGTCGCCCATGGTATGCGCAGAATGGTCCATCTGCGGCGCGCCGGTCATATCGGGGAGCTTGAACGGAGCGGGCGGCTTTTTCATGTTGCCATGGCCCGAATGATCGTCCTTCGGGGGCTGCTCGGCCGCGGGCTCTTCCGCCTGCGCGCCGTGCCCTTCATGGCCCGACATATCCTGCGCGGACAGCGGCGCTGCGGCGAGCGCGAGTGTGCTTGCAAGGCAGAGGCGGAGCATCATGCGCCCTCTCCCGCTGCGGGGAACGGACGCACGGTCACCGTCTGCATCATGCCGGCATGCATGTGGTAGAGCAGGTGGCAGTGGAAGGCCCAGTCGCCCGGCTCGTTCGCGGTGACGTCGAAAGTCGCCGTGCTGCCCGGCTGGACGATGACCGTGTGCTTCAGCGGCTGGTTCATCATCCCTGACCCGTTGACCAGCTCGAAGAAGTGGCCGTGCAGGTGGATCGGGTGCGCCATCATCGTGTCGTTGACCAGCTTTACCCGCACCCGCTCGTCATAGGAGAAGCGGATCGGATCGTCGGTCACGGCGGAGAACTTCCTGCCGTCGAAACTCCACATGTAGCGCTCCATGTTGCCGGTGAGATGGATCTCAAGCTGGCGCGTCGGCATGCGATGCGGGTTCATCCGCTTCGCCTTGAGGTCGGTGTAGCGCAGCACCCGGTGCCCCACATTGTCGAGCCCGAGGCCGGGGTAATCCATCCGGTCCATCGGCATGGGTGAAACCATGTCGAGCCCCGGACCGACCTGAGCGTCGGGCGGGAGTTTTGACGTGTCGCGCATCGAATGGTCCATGTCGCCATGCCCCATTGCGCCATGATCCATCCCGCCGTGGTCCATGCCCGCCATCGAGCCGTGACCGGCATGCGCGTCCTGGTCCATAGCGCCGCCATGCGCGCCGTCCATCGAGCCCATGCCCATGTCTGCCATGGTCAGCGTCACCGGCTCGCGCAGTGGCGGGGGCGTAGCTCGGTGGCCCTTGTGAGAGGTTAGCGAGGCTACGCCCATGCCCGAACGGTCCATCGCCTCTGCCACCAGCGCATGGCTGCCCGCGGGCGGGGCGACGATCACGTCGTAGGTCTCTGCCGTGCCGATCTGGAACTCGTCCACCTCGACCGGCGCCACGTCCATCCCGTCTGCAGCAATGACCGTCATCGGGACGCCGGGGATGCGGATGTTGAAGAAGGTCATCGCCGAGCCGTTGATCACGCGCAGGCGAACCTTCTCTCCAGGCGCGAACAGGTATTCCAACCCGTCCATCGGACCATGGCCGTTGATGAGGAATGTGTAAGTCGACCCGGTCACGTCCGAGATATCGCGCGGGTTCATGCGCATCCCGCCCCACATCAACCGCTCCTTCAAGGGCATGTCGCCCTCGGTCGCGGTCTGCATCTGGCGGTTGTAGTAATGCTCGCCGACCTTGAGCTTGCGGGCAATCTCGTGCGGGTGGACCGGCGTGAACTCGCTTAGCAATACCACGTAGTCGCGGTCATAGCGCGGATCGGGCTCGGCGCTCTCGATGATGAGTGGGCCGTAATGCCCGACCTGCTCCTGCAAGCCCGAATGGCTGTGCCACCAATAGGTGCCATTCTGCCGGATCGGAAATTCGTAGGTGAAGGTCTCGCCCGGCTTGATACCGGGAAAGCTGACCCCCGGGACACCGTCGAACTGGAACGGCAGCAGCAGGCCGTGCCAGTGGATCGAGGTATCTTCATCGAGATTGTTGGTCACATCGATGCGGACGTTCTGGCCTTCCCTGAGGCGCACCAGAGGCCCGGGCACGCTGCCATTCACGGCAATCGCATGTCCCTTGCGCCCGCCGACACCGAAGTGGTGATCGCCGACACTCAGCGCGATCTTCTCTCCCGAAACCTCGCCGAAACCCTGCTTGGCATGCGTCAGGCTTTCACCGCGGGCCCACGCAGGAAGCGGAAGCGACATGGCCGCTCCCAGCGCGGCCGAGCTCGTGATGAACTTGCGGCGATCAATCGACATGAATGCTACCGTCCAAAAGGCTCGGTTGAAGGACTTCGGGCGATCACATATATACCCCCACAGGGTATTACAACCGGAGGTCCCACGTGGCTGCGAATACGGACGCAAAAATCAATCGCCTCAATCGGATTGCGGGACAGGTGAACGGCGTCGCCAGGATGGTCGAGGACGATCGCTACTGCGTGGACATCCTTCACCAGATCCAGGCCATCAAATCGGCCCTCACCAAGGTCGAGACGCAGGTACTCAAGGATCATGCCGCGTGCTGCGTGGCAGAAGCGATTGCCAGCGGCGACGAAACCGAGCAGCGACAGAAATTCGAGGAACTGGTCGAGCTGCTGGAGAAGCGTCGCTAGTCAAGTCCGGCGGCGTTCCTTTGCCTTGAACTTGGTGCTCGGCGCGCTAATGCGACCGCAATGCGACAGCGCGGCCACGCCTTCCTCAACTTCTTGCTGCTGATGTCGATCGGCTTGCGAGTGGTCTTTGGCGCTCCTTGCTGCTGGACGGGGACAGACGCCAAGCCACCGGCGCTGGAAGCTCCGGCCCATACCTCCATGGCCCATGCGATGCATGGAAAAGACGATCAGGGCGAGCCCTCCCCCCATGAGGAACACGGCGAAGACAATCGCGCCAAGCCATGTTGCTCGGCGTGTGGCCCGGTGCTCCCTGGGGAGCCGGTTCTGTTCCAAGCGGCAACCAAGCACCTCGCAGCATTCTCTGCCCAACGGCTACGTGACCTCACACCAAGCCGGCCTGCACGTTCCTATCTGGCGAGGGCGCCCCCCAATCTCGTTTGACCTGAAAACCGGACGAATGGAGCGACCGAATTTCGGCGCACGTCCGCTTGCCACTCAGATAAACGAGACATTCAATGCGAAAAAATTCCCTGCGCAGGGCCGCACTCTTTGCGTCCTGCTCCATCTTCATCTGTCATCCGGCCGTGGCCCAGGACAGGCCTGATGCAACTGATGACGAGACAATCCTTACCGATACGATCCTCGTAACCGCGTTCCGCCGCGACGACATCGCGACAGACACGAGTGAACTTCCCGATCAGATAGCCATTCCGGCAGATGCAGCTTCGATAGCCGCTCGCGCGCCGGGCGGCGCACTTGTGGGCAACGGTGTATTGTCGGGCCAGCTTTCCTACCGCGGGCTTGCCGGTAAGCGGGTTCTCGGACGCATCAATGGCCAGAGGTTCGCCTCGGGCGGCCCCAATGCCATGGACCCGCCGCTGCACTACGCTCCCTCGTTGCTAGTCGACAGGGTCGAGATTGCCCGTGGTGTCGCGCCGGTATCCTCCGGCCCGGCACTGGCCGGATCGGTCGATGCAAAGCTGGTTGAAGCTCACTTTACCGACGGGCCCGCACTGGATGTCCAGGCTAGGATGACGAGCCAGTATCGAAGCAATGATGACAGCTTCGCTGTGGCGGGCCTTGCCGGTGTTGCCAATGACCGCTGGCGCTTGGGTGTGATTGCAAGCCGAGAGGAGGGCGAAAGTTACGAATTTCCCGGCGGAACTGCGGTCGGAACATCCTTCGAGCGCAATCTCTATGGCGTGCATGGCGGGTTCAAGGCCGGACCCGGCAAACTTTTCCTCGAATACCGACGAAGCGAAACCGACCCGACAGGCAATCCACCCTTCGCGCTCGACATCGTATACTTCGACACGGACTTCGTGCGTGGCGGCTTTCGCGGCGAGATCGCCGAGGACATCGGGATCGACATCCAGCTGGGCCACGTCTCGGTCCGGCATCTCATGGATAACCAGACAACGCGATTGCCTGCAGCAGAACCGATGCGTGCACGCGCCACGTTCGCCGACGCAGATACGAATACTGTCGAAGTTTCGCTGCAATTCGGGTCATCGGCGGCGCATCTGGAGATTGGGGGCGATGTCGAACTGACCGACAAGTTCGTTCGGATCACCAATCCTTTCAACGATGCCTTCTTCATCGATGCACAGCCGAATGTCTCGAACGAGCGCATCGGGGCGTACGCACAATGGCGAGGTGGTATCGAGGCGCTCGCATTCGAGGTGGGTGCCCGCATCGACAGAACCCGCCAATCGGCAGGAAACCCGACGCTGGGGACGGCTGTCCCGATGGGGCCGCGTATCATCGCAGCGGATTTCATCGCTTCCGACCGGGAGCGGGATGAGACAACGGTCGATGCTGTTGCCCGGCTCTGGATTGACCTGGGCGACCTCACACCGCGTCTGTCTCTTGCTCGCAAGGAACGGGTACCCAGCTTGCTCGAACGCTTCGGCTGGCTCCCGACCGAGGCAAGCTACGGTCTTGCCGATGGGAGCATCTATGTCGGCAACCTCGATCTTGCACCCGAAACTGCGTGGATTGCCGAGATCGGATTCGACTGGTCCAGCGAGTTTATCGCCCTGCGTCCGACAATCTTCTACCGGCGTGTCGATGATTACATTCAGGGGGTCCCGTTCGATTCAACGGTTGGCGTGATCGACAGCCCGGTGGAGATGATTGCCGCCATGAACGGCGACGCCACGCCGCTACGCTTCGGGAATGTCGATGCCGAACTCTATGGGGCCGACCTCGACTTCTTGTTCCGTCCGGTCCGGCAGTTCGAAGTGTCGGGAACGGCCAGCTATGTCAGAGGTGAACGCCGAGACATCGAGGATAACCTCTATCGGGTGGCACCTGCCAATTTTCGTTTGTCGGGAACGTGGTCCAATAACCGTCTGGCGCTCGGTGCGGAACTTGTCGCCGCCGCGGGGCAAACCAAGATCTCCATCTCGAACGACGAAGAGCGGAGTGAAGGATACGCCATCGTCGGACTTTTCGGCCGCTATTCTTTGACGAATACGATCAGCGTCGAGGCAGGGGTCGAGAATCTTTTCGACGAAAGTTACCAACCGCATCTTGCAGGCCGAAATCGGGTGGCAGCTTCGGACATCGCCGTCGGCGATCGTTTGTATGGCCCCGGTCGCGGAGCATGGATCAGGGTCTCTGCAAGCTTCTGACCTCAATTGGCCCGGCCCGGCGGATTGTTCCGCCGGGCCGGTGCTCTTGCTCGCCCGGAAATCATTGAGGTTTCCCGGCTTCGAAATTCACGAGTGAGATGAGGGGGAACCGTGATAGGACGGTTGCGAACGGGCCAGGAGGTTCATCAGTCGTGCGTCAATCCGACCTAGTCATCCATACCGAGCTGGAGAACGGGCATCCGGTTTGCATTCGCACCATACGCGAAGACGACGCAGAACGCATGCGGGTCGGCATCGGCCGGATGTCGCCCCAGTCGCGCTACTTGCGGTTCTTTTCCGGCGCATCGGCACCGCCCAGCTGGGTGATCGAGCGCCTCACCACCGTCGACGGATATGACCACATCGCCTGGGGAGCCATCGATTCATCGGGCGACGAGCATGCGGCGATCGGCGCCGTCCACGCCTTTCGCGAGGAGCATGACAAGAACAGCGCGGAGTTCTCGGTCGGCGTGCTAGACGATTATCACGGCCTTGGCCTCGGCAAGCTCCTGACTGCGACGATGCTGCTCGATGCCCAGGCGGAAGGGCTGAAAGAGTTCTCGGTCAACATCCTCAGCGACAATCGCAGCGCACGCGACTTTACCCGTTCGCTTGGAGGCAATTACCAGGGGCTTCAGGACGGAGTGATGGAATACGATCTGGTTATAACCGAGGCCATCGCACGCCTTCGCGCCGAATGCGATCCCCCCGGCATGGCGAAAGTATTCAGGGCCTTCGACCAAATCTGACAGGCTCGCTCGGGGCGAGGAAATCCTTCGCGAGCAACCCGTACATCATCACGTCGCGCAGGCCGATATGCGTAGTCTCGTGTTCGCGAAAATATGCCTCGCGCGTAAAGCCCAAGGCGCCGAGCAGCCGGACCGAAGCGGTGTTTTCCGCATCCACCTCGGCAGTGAGCTTGCGCAATCCGTCGGTCTCGAACAGGTGGCGGACAAGCGCTTCGGTGCATTCGCGGGCGACGCCCTCCCGCTGACGGTGCGCGCAGGTGATATAGCCGATTTCCTCGACCCCTTCCTCATGCGCCGGGACCGATACGAAGCGGGCCGCGACCTGCCCTTCCCCATCCTCGGCAATCCACGTCCGTCCGTTCCACGTCGGATCGGCCAGCCAGCCCCACAGCTCTTCATGGCTGGTAAACTCGGGCCGGGTCAGGAAACGACACTGGTCCGCATCGGAGAGCGTGGGGAGCAGGGCCGCGCAGTCGCTCTCCTGCAAGGGGCGCAGGATGAAGCGTTCGGTGCTCAGTTCGGGAACGCGGCGAATAGTCATTCCGCCCACTTGCCCTCCGGCGACCGATCCGCCAAGCCTCGCAAAGGAATTGTGGGGGAAAGGGGTCGCACGCCCTTCTCGCGCGTTACGCAGCATTCGAGGGGGCAGGACAATGAGTTACGCGGACGTTCACGGTGAGGGCGAAGGTATCGGCCCCAAGCTTAAACGCGTTGGCGTGTTCATTGCTGTCCTGCTGATCATCTTCGTGATGATGCCAGCCGTCCTCGATGGCTATCGCAGCTACAAGTTCGGCTCGCAGATGGATTTCGAGATGCATGGCAACTTCATCCATGCACCGCTCTACGACACCTTCCGCGACGAGTTTCCGGCCGAATATGCCGAATTCCGGAGCAGACTCGCGGTGATGGCAAGGGAAGGCGCATCGAACGAGCAGCTGAGCCAGTTTGGTTTCGGCTACATGCGAAATTTTACATTAACCAACGGCGAGCACCTCGTCGCCGCGCCGGACGAGGCCCTGCTCGAGCTGATGAAGCGCAATCTGGCCTTGGTCCGCGCACTGCGGGACGAGAGCGTGCCCCTCTGCGCACAGATGATCGCCACCGGCCTGCAGCCGGGCAATACCTATTCTCCCACGGTCCAGCGCCGCATAATTTCGGTAAGCGTCCAAACCCTGAAGTCCATCGCTGCGGGCCAGCAGGACCCGAACCCGCGCGGCGAAGTCACGCAGGAAGACATCGACACTCTCTATGAAATATTGGTCGGTACCATCCCGGAGCAGGATGCAATTGCGGTGATCGACGGGACGGGTTTCGAAGCGCTGCCGCTGACCAATCAGTGCGCGGCAGGGCTCGCATTGTACGAAGCGGCGGGCAATATGCCCGAAGAAGCCTCAATGCGTCTGACTGCGGCGATCATCGCACCGCAGCCCTATGCTCCCTAATCCGCGAGGAAAGCCACCAGCGCCTTGACCTTCTTGGTCCGCCATTGCGGCGTGGGAGCGACCAGCCAGTAGGCGCGCGTGCCCGTTTCCGGGCCATCGAGCAGTTCGAGGCGCCCTGCTTCGAGCGCTTCCTTGGCGAGAAGTTCGGGAAGGATCGCCTTGCCTAGCCCCGCCATGGCGCCCGAGAGCGCCTGGCCGGCATTGCTGACCGTGATGTGCGCCTGCACACCATCCTGCAGCGGCAGGCCCCAGTCGATCCAGCGATCGGGAGCGCCAGGGGCAGCCACGGTCACGCGGCGTGCGGCGGCCAGTTCGACGCCCTGCAAATCGCCAGGACCATCGACGAGGCGGATCGCGCAATCGAGGTTCGCCTCGGTAAAGTCGGCATTCTCGTCCGCCACGAAGACGAACTTGATCTCCGGGTTCTCCTTGGAGAATTCCGCAAGGCGCGGCGCCAGCCACTGGGCGTAGAATTCACGCGGGCAGGCAATCGTGTAGCTGTCCGAAGCCTGTCCGGCCTGCATGGCGGAGACGCTTTCCTCGAACTTCAGGAACCCTTCGCGCAGCGCGTCGAGACCGGCTGCACCTTCCTGCGTCAGTTCCAAACCCTTGCTGGTACGACGGAACAGCACCGTGCCGAGGTGATCCTCCAGCGCACGGATTTGCTGGCCGACGGCCGCAGGCGTCACCGCCAGCTCGTCCGCCGCGCGGGTGAAGCTGAGGTGCCGGGCGGCGGCGTCGTAGACGCGCAAGGCGTTCAGGGGCAGATGCGTGCGCTTCATGGTCTCACGCGTTTAGCAATGTTGCACCGCAACGCAAGATTGCGGTCGAAGGAGAGGGTTGCGGGAGTTAGAGCTCGCTCTCGAGCCACTGCTTGAGCTGGCCCTTGGGCGCAGCACCGCGCATGTTGGCCGCCGGCTTGCCATCCTTGAAAAGCACGAGGTACGGGATCGACTGCACGCCCATCGCGCCGGGCACGCCGGTGTTTTCCATGATGTCCATCTTGGCGATGGTGACCTTGTCGCCGAGTTCTTCGGAGAGTTCCTCAAGCGCCGGTGCGATCATCTTGCACGGCCCGCACCACTCGGCCCAGAAATCGACGAGAACGGGCTTGTCGCTGTCGAGAACGTCTTTCTGGAAGCCTTCGTCGGTGACGTTGATGGTGGCCATGGGAATACTCCTGCTATCTGATGTCTTGCCCGCCCATATGGGAGGCGGGTGCAATTACTCAACGGGTGGCAGGCCAAAGCTTTCCTGCCGATCTGCAAACGCGGCCTTGTAAGCAGCGAGCTTGTCGGCAGGCAAGGCGATCAGCTGCGGCGTCTGGGTATAGAGCACTGCGGCCTCGACCGCGCGGCCCGGATAGATGACTTCGAGCGCCGCGACATAGGCTGCCATCTGCCGCAAGGTGCTGTCCGGAATAGCGTCGAGCGTAGTCGGCGGGCGGCGCGCGGTCTTGAAATCGACCACGGTGACCTTGTCGGACGTGACCAGCAGCCGGTCGGCCGTCCCCATGACCACCTGACCCTCGACCGTGGCAGCGAGCGGGATCTCCGCCAGTGCATCCGGGCCAAATATGTCTGCAAAGCCCCGTTCTTCTAGTACGGAGAGCGCGCGGTTCAGCATTTCCTCGCGTTCGGCATCGTCCAGGTCAGGTGCCTGCCGTGCCAGCCAGTCCCGCGCCTTTTCCTCTCTCCTATCGAGCGCGACTTCGGGGAGGCGTTCGAGCAGCGCATGGATCAGCACCCCGCGCCTTGCGGCACCGGCTGCAACCTCTGGCGGAAGCGGCGGATCGCTGCCCTCCACCTCGCCGAGACCCGAAGGCGCCAGAGGACGCGGCGGACGCGGCTCCGGGCCGACCGGCTGCTTCGCCCAGTCGGGGAGTTCGGTTGTGGTTTCCTGCACTTTCCGGGCAGAAGCCGGCACGGGAGGGGCGCGCTCGCCTACTTCCCAGCGAGCACCCCATATCGTGTCTTCCAAACCCTCGTCGGCTTCGAACAGTTGCGCCAGACGGGCGTACCAGCTGTCTTCATGCGGACCGTTCTTAGCGTCACGCGGCCCGAGCGAGCCGCCTACGAACAACGCCTCTTCCGCGCGGGTCATCGCGACGTAGAGTAGGCGCCAGTGCTCCTGCATCGAACGCGCTGCGTTTTCCTCTTCCACAGCGAGAACCGGACCGACCTTTTCTGCCCTGGTCAGCGACGGGAGCGGGATCACATTGGCCCGGTCTGCTCCAAGCGGCGTTTCTTGTAGCGATAGATCGCCAGAGGCATCGGGCTTGATCGCCGCATCGGCCAGGATCACGATGGGGGCCTGCAACCCCTTGGATCCGTGCACGGTCATCACGCGGACCTGGTCCCCGCCTTCGCCGGCTTCACGCTTCAGCTCGCCATCGCCCGCGTCGAACCAGCGGATGAAGCCCTGAAGGCTGGCGACATGCGCGCTTGCATAGGCATTGGCAGCGTTCAGCAGCTCGTCGATCGGGTCGTTCGCCTCGCGCCCCAGTCGCGCGACCAACTTGCGCCGCCCGTCCATCGATCCGACGAGGATCCAGTGCAGCAATTGCTGCGGCGTATCGTAATCCGCGCGCCGCAGGATTTCGCGCAGGATGTCTACGGTTTGCGCGACGCGCGGTTCATCCGATCCGCGCAGGTGCTCCCACAGGCGGATACCCTTTTCGCGATAGCCGAAAACGAGCAAATCTTCCTGGCTCCAGCCGATCAGCGGCGAGACGAGGAGGTTGGCGAGCGTCAGATCGTCCAGTGGCTGCGCGGCAAAGCGGATCGCCGCCATCAGGTCCTTAACCGCCAGCGGATTGCCGAGCCGGAGCCGGTCGACACCCGCGACAGGCACGCCATGCGCATAGAGCCTTGCGACGATCAGCGAAGCAAGCTCGCGGCGCTTCTGGACCAGCACCATGACATCGCCCGCAGCCGCGCGGCGCGGCTCGCCCTTCACCAGCGTGAAGCCCTCGCCTTCGGGGTCGAGCCATTGGGCAACCTGCCGCGCAATCTTGTCGGCCATCAGGCGGTCGTGGCGTGCGAGCCAGCCGTTCTCCTGCTCGCCGTCATCATCCTCGCCTTCGGTTATCCGGACGTCTTTCCAGAGGGTAACAAGCCCCGGTGCATCGGCACCCTCGTGCGGCGGCGATGGCTCTTCGAGGCCGAATCCCTCGTAGCCGATGCCCAGCATCGCCCGGTCGACGAAGCTCAGCACGGTCTGGTTGGTACGATAGCTGCGCAAGAGGTCGTATTCTTCCAGCCGTCCCGCAGTGGCGTTCGCGCGAGCCTCTTCCGCGGCCGTGGCAGCCGCTTCCATCTTGTCGCGAAAAAAATCACGCGCCTTGCGGAAGTTCTCCGGACTGGTGCCCTGGAAACCGAAGATCGCCTGCTTGTAATCGCCCACGGTGAAAATCGTACGGATCGCGGTCCCGCGCGCGCCGAGGCCGTCGAAGTAATCGTCGGTCAGCGCCCTGACGATCTTCCACTGAGCCTCGTTCGTATCCTGCGCTTCATCGACGAGGATGTGGTCGAAGCTGCGGTCGAGCTTGTAGCGGATCCAGTCGGCCATGGCGTTGGACGACAGCAGGTGCGCGGCGCGGTGAATCAGGTCGTCGAAATCGACGAGACCTTCGCGGGCCTTGGCCTCTTCCCACCGCTTTGTGAAAGCGCGACCGGCTTCGAGCTGCGGTGTGAGGAAGGCGGCTAGATCGAGCATCGCTGCGCGTTCGCGAACTTGCGTGACTCCTTCCAATACGCGTTCGATGTGGAGGCCATAAGAGGGATCGACCTTTTCGAGGTTCGATAGCCGGCTCGGCTCGCCCTTCTTGGTCAGCAGCGTTCCGAAAAATCCGTCGATCCGCGCGAGGCGCTCGACCGGGCTTGCGGCCAGCCACCCCGCCGCGAAGTCGGCGTTGTCGAGGCCGGTCTTTGCGCCCCATTCTGCGTTGATCCGGCTGCACGCGAGCAAATCCGCCACCGGGAAGACATCGTCCGAGCAGCCTTCTGCCACCCAGCCCTCGTGCGCATCTGCGGGAATGCCCAGCACGCGGCGCACCGGATCGCGCAAGCCGTGTTGCCAGCCCGGCTGGTCCCACAATTCCCTGTGACGTGCGCACCGCATCAGCCAGCCGAGCACCGCGTCGGGGCCCTTGCGGCGGCTCATCTCGGCCACCGCCTCGCGAATGGCGGGATCGCCCTCGGAGAGCAGGTCGGAGAGGACATCGCGGCTCAGGAGGTCGCGGTCGCGGTCCTCCATCGGCTGGCTTCCGGGAAGCACGCCTGCCTCGCTCGGAAAGGCGGCGAGGAGGTATTGCGCGAAGGCGTGGATCGTATCGATGCGTAGTCCGCCGCCCGGACAATCGAGCACGCGCGCGAAGAGCGATCGGGCGCGTTCCCGCGTTTCGGGATCGGATGGCGCCCCGAGATAGCCGAGTTCGGTCCCCAATTGCCCCGCGTCCATGCGCACCCAGCGCGCCAGCACCGAATTGACGCGCACCGCCATTTCGGCAGCCCCCGCCTTGGTAAAGGTGAGGCAGAGGATCTGCGACGGGTCGGCACCGGGTTCCAGCAGCAAGCGGAGCACACGTGCCGAAAGCACTTGCGTCTTGCCTGTCCCCGCGCTCGCCGAAAGCCAGACGCTTTCCTGCGGATTGACGCTGTCTGCCTGCGCGTCCTGAAGTTTATAGACGTTGCCGCTCACGAGGCGCCTCCCTCGTCCGCCTGGCGCGGGAGCCATTCCTCCAGCCGCATCAGCTGGTCGTAGGTATCGTAGGCCGGGTAATCGGGGTTCGCGCGCGCGGTGAATGGCGCATCGCCCTTGATGTATCTGTCGATTGCCTCGGTCAGCTTCTTGCGGGTCGTGGGGAGGAAATCCTCCGGCAGAAGGCCGGTCTGCTTCTTACCCACCTTCAGCGGGATATCGACATAGCCGAAGCCGTGCGGATTATCGTCCTTCGCGCGGCCCAGTGACCAGTACTCATAGCCACCCGGCTCGCCCGTGATGTCCTTGAAGCCGTTGTCCTCTGCGATAAGTCCAAGGATTCCGAGCTGGAGCGCATACCCCTGCTCGACCATCTTGGCAGTAGGCGGCTTACCCGTTTTGTAGTCGATGATACCGAGCGAGCCATCCTCCAGCCGATCGATCCGGTCGGCGCGCCCGTGGACGAAGACGTCATCGAAATGCATCGAGCCCTTCACCTCGACCGCGAGCACTTCGCGGCCCGAATAGGCATTTACCGTTTCCTCGATCCATTCGAGCGCCTTCTGCAGCCGCGGTTGCCACAAGCCGCGCACCAGCGCATCCGCGTTCTCCTCGTCGAGCACCTGCTCCATGATCGGGGCAATGCGCGCCGCCGGGTCGTCCGTCTTTGCCTTGTGCCAGCGTTCGAGAATTTCGTGCGCCACATTGCCCTGCCACAGCGGATTGGGGTCGGCATCCAGCTCGTCGAGATCCGACAGCCCCATGATTTTCTGCGCGAAGAACTGGTAGGGGTCACCCAGCAGCCGGTCGAGCGCAGTGGCGGAGATGTCGACATTGCGCTGTTGCGGGCCCGGGTTGGGCATCGGGCGCGGATAATCGGGAGCCGCCTCTGCGCGGGTCATGGCGCGGGCGAGCGCGATGGTCTCATGATCCTCGTAATTCCTGAGCAAATCGCCGAGCAGCGCCTGGACACGCAGCAGGAAGCGGCTGGGGATCGCCGGACCGCCTTCGTCCCTCTCGCTGCGGCTCAGGACCACTTCGGGCGCACCCATTGCGCCGGCAAGATCGTGCGCCGAAAGGCCGATACGGAAATCGCCTCCGGGCACGCCGAGCGTGCGCAGGACGGGAGGTGCGAGCAGCGCATCCACGCTGCCGCGCGCAGGCCACACGCCTTCGTTGAGACCCGCACAGATGACGAGATCGGCCCGGTTCATGCGCGCTTCGAGCAGGCCGAGCACTTGTACGCGGGCATGGCCGCCATAGGGGGGGCGCACCGCGCGCTCTTCCATTGCATCGGCGAGCACCTGCGCGATGTCGCGCGGGGCGACAGTAAAGCCTGCCTCGCGGGCGTGGAGGCGGAATTCCTCGACGAACCCTGCAAGCGTACGGCCATCCTCCTGCGCCCATAATTGCTCGCCGCACAGCGCCTCTGCACTAGACGCGAGCGTATCGATCATGGCCGCAAGGCCGGCAGGCGTGTCGCGGTCGACCTCGACCAACGGCAGCACTGCCTTTTCAGCTACAGCCCACCACTCGGCCATTTCAGGACGTTTCTCTGCGATCCGGTCGATCTCGGCGCGTGCCGGTTCAAGACCCGGCGCAAGCCTGGGGCCGCGCAAGGCGCGTTCCAGCACACGCAGCCGCCTCAGCCAGCGCCCGCGCTCCATGCCGCCGTCTGCCAGCGGGTGGCCGAGCAGCGCCATCAAAGGCACCGCCCTGGCCCCTTCGGCCATGACCTCGGCGGCGAGCAGGAATGCGCGGCCGGCCGGAGTATGAGACAGCGGGCGACCGGCGGAATCGTCGGCCACGATGTTCCAGCGGGCGAGGTGATGGACCACGCGGCGAGCGAGCGGGCGGTCGGGCGTGACCACCGCAACGCGCTTTTCCGGTTCGGAAAGCGCCTTGCGTACCAGCAATGCAATGGCCTGCGCTTCCTCCTCCCGGTTGGCAGACTGCATGATCCGCACACCAGACAGGCGGCGCTTCTCGGGCTTGAGCTCGACCCAGGCTTTGCTCGCTTCAGGCGGCAAGAAGAGGGCGGAGATCGCATGGCTGCGCTCGGGCGGAGCGGCAGTCATGCCCTTTCGGTGCCACGGCTGCACTTCCTCGCGGCGCACGCTCATCCGGTTGAGCAAAAGCTTGAGGTGATATTGCGGGTGGGTGACCGCATCGTCGCGGGCAAAAGCGGTGTCTTCAGGTGTCGGGGCTGCCCCGGCCCGGCCCAGCTCGTCCCACACATCTTCGTCCATGGTCAGGTAGAAATCGGGTAGGATTAATGCGCCTTGCGGCAACTCGCTCACAACCCGTAGCAACTTCGCGAGCGCGGGCGCGGCGCTGGTGACACCGGCAGCGACGACGGGCGTTTTAGGAGGATTGGCCTTCCAGGCCTTGCGCGCCTTGTCGAACAGGCGATTGCGGCGGGCGGCGGCATCGAGCATGCCCTCGGACCCCAGCCACGCGAGCCAGTGCGCCTGCACATTCGCGAACAACCTGATCGAATCCTGCCAATGTCCGGAGAGGTCGGGGAAGATGCCGGCGACCTTCTCGTCGCGCAGCTGTTCAGGCCCGACATCCTCGACCAGCAACCGGTCCATCGTCGCTCCGGTCTCACGGGCAAGGCGCAGGAGCGTCGCGCCCCTGGGTGCCTCATCGCCCATTTCCTCGGCGATCAGCCTGGCAAGCGCAAACATCCGGCGTTGAGGATCGATGGCGGGCGGGATATCGCTCGTGCCCAGCGGGTCGAGCAGCGGCCCGAGCGCTTCGTCGAGATCGAGGTCACCCACCACGGCCATGCGCGGCATCAGCAGGCCTGCCCGGCCCTCCTCGCCTGCATGGCGAATGAAGGCTTCCGATACGGTCCGCCGCGCACGCGAGCTGGGAAGCAGAAGGGTGAGTTTCGACAGGCCCAGCTCGGGATCGGAATAGCGCGGCACCAACCCCGCTACGAGGGCATCGGCGAACCCGCGATGGGCAGCGATGGAATAGACCTTCGGCTGGCTTGCGACCCTGCCTTCTTCAGCCACCCGTCAACGCCTCCTCGGTCGGCTTGATATGTTGCGGCGTGCCGACCTCGTACCACATGCCGGTAAAGGCGACGCCGAACAGGCGATCCTCCTCGATCGCGCGATCCCACAGGATGTTGGTGGAGAATTTCCCGTCGGGCGCATCGCGCAGCAACCGGTGCGACACCAGCTGGATGCCGGTGTAGATAAAGGGCGCGATCCGGTCGGGCTTCTTGCGCGACAGCCGCCCTGCACCATTCATGTAGAAATCGCCCGTCCCGTCAAAATTCCGCGCGCGGGCGTGCGTCACGACCAGCAGCAGCGCATCCATTTTGTCAGGATCCCAGGCAGCCGACAGGTCGGCAAAGGCATTGCGCGGCCCGTCGAGCCAGATGCTGTCGGCATTGCAGGCGAAGAACGGATCGGGAAGCAGCCCTGCTCCCACCGCCTTGGTCATGCCGCCGCCGGTTTCCAGCAGTTCCTCGCGCTCGTCGGAGAAGGTGACGGAGGGCATCTTGCGCGGCTTCAAGTGCGCTTCGATGCTCTCGGCAAGGTAGTGGACATTGACCACTGCCTTTTCGATGCCGGCATCCTCGACCCGATCGAGGGCGCGGTCGATCAGCGGCTTGCCTGCCACACGCACCATCGGCTTGGGCATGGTCGCGGTGAGCGGTCGCATGCGTTTGCCGAGGCCTGCCGCCATCAGCATGGCGGTATCCGAAACGAGTTTGCTCACGCGATCTCTCCGCCGTGGGCATCGCGCAGGTCCTGCGGGATATTGGCATCGAACCAGGCGGCAACCGGCGCCATCGCCTCGTGAGCAAGGTCGCGCTCCATCGCCTTCCAGACGCGCGGAATCATGCCGAGATAGCGGGGCTTGCCGTCGCGCTTGTAGAGGCGCGTGAAGATGCCGACGATCTTGGCATTTCGCTGCGCACCGAGCCGCGCATAGTCCGCCTCGAAATGCTCGCCGGGATCGGCGGCGGCGCGATAGCGGCACAGCATGTCGTGCTCGAGCTGCTCCGACACATCGCGGCGCGCGTCCTGCAGCAGGCTCACAAGGTCATAGGCAGGATGGCCGACCAGTGCGTCCTGGAAATCGATCAGCCCCTGCTCGCCTGCCAGCTTGCCCGGTTCGAGCAGCATGATGTTTTCCGCATGATAATCACGCAGAACGGTCACGCCCGGGTTCTGGCGCGGGAGCATGGGAGAAAGCGCCTCTTCCCATGCGGCGGTCCAGCCTGCTTCATCGACCGACAGGCCGGCGGCAGGACAATACCATTCGGTGAACAACGCCGCTTCGCGCTGGTAGACCGCCATATCATAGGGTTCGAACGGGCCCGGCGGCAGCTGGTGGAGCTGCACAAGCGCGTCGATCGCCTGCGCGTAGGTATCGTGTTCGTCGCCCGGATGGTCGTCGATCCATTCCTTCATCCGCTGGTCGCCGAAATCCTCGGTCAGCACCCAGCCATTCGCCGCGTCTTCCAGCAGGATCGCAGGGCCGCGCATGCCCTGTTCTTCCAGCCAATGGGCCACGTGAAGGAAGGGTGCGGGATCTTCATGCGGCGGCGGTGCATGCATCAGCATTGCCGTGTGGCCACCCATCCTGAGACGAAAATAGCGGCGGAAGCTCGCATCGCCCACCAGCGGCGCGATTTCCGCGCCTTCCCATTCGGTGTCGCCAAGAAAATCGTGAATGCCGTCGGGTAGTGCGCTCATGGGATGCGGCTTTGCCAAGCCTCGCCCGGCTTCACAATGGCCCTTCGTCCATCGCCCACCGTTTCGAGCGTAATTGCAAGGCAACCCGGCTCATGCTCGAAGCCGCCCGCATGATCGGGCCACTCGGCCAGCAGCGCCGCACCCTCGCGATAATCGTCGAGCCCGATTTCCATCGCTTCGGACGGGTCCTCCAGCCGGTAGAAATCGGCATGCACCAGCGGCACGCGCAGGTGGTCGTAGGTCTCGATGATCGTGAAGGTGGGCGAGGGCACTTCACCCTCGTGGCCTAGTGCCCTGATGATGGCGCGCACAAGCGTCGTCTTGCCGGCGCCCAGCCCGCCGGTGAGCGCCACGACGTCGCCCGGCTGCAACCGCTCCGCAATCAGTGCACCGAAGGCTTCCATCGCATCGAGATCGGGAAGGTCGCGGGTCACGGCAGGGTAATCGTTGCCGTTGTCCCGGCATTCTTCCGGCTCTGGATGTCGAGCGCCCCGCCATGTGCTTCGACCAGCTGCCGCGCGAGCGGGATGCCAAGGCCCTGGCGCCGTTCGATCCCCTTGCCGTCCGCGCTCATGCGGATGCCTTCAAGAGCGCGGGCAAGTTCGTGCTGGCTCATGCCCTGCCCATTATCCGAGATGACGATGCGGTTCTGGCCGCGGCGTTTGGCGATATCGATCAGGATGCGTCCGCCGCGCGGCGTATTGGCGATGGCATTGTCGAGGAGGTGACCGATCGCGCGCTGCAATTGCTGGCGGTCGGCCTCGATAACATTGCTGGCATTGCCTTTCACATCGAGCGTGAGCCCGCCTTCGACGATGCGATCCTCGCGCTTGCGGACGATCTGTTCGATGAAGGGGATCATCTCCAGTTTCGACTTGCGCAGCGGCATCAGGCCCGCCTCTGACTGCGAGAGATCGAGGACGTTCTCAACCTGCGCGGTAAGCTTGCCCACCGACATGGTGATGGCCTGCACATACTCCTTTGCCTGCGGAGAGAGGTCGCCGGCGATGCCTTGCGAGAGCAGTTCGGCAAATCCACCAATGGACGTCAGAGGTGTGCGAAATTCGTAAGACATGTTGGCGAGGAAGCGGGTCATCACCGCGTCTGCCTCTTCCAGCGCGCGGTTGCGTTCGCGAAGCGCCTCTTCCGCCTGCTGCGACGCCGTAACGTCAAGTACGGTGATCAGGCCGTTGCCATCGGGCAGCGGAACGCCTGCATAGTCGAGCGTGCGGCCGTCGGCGAGCGCGATGCGGCCACGACGGTTCTTGCGGTCGAGCGTGGCGGAGCGGATCGTCTGACCGATTTCGGATATCTGTTTCGGGTCGGCGAGCTGTTTCGAGATCGCCTCGAGCAGCTGTTCGGCCTGCGGATGCCCGTCCAGTTCCTCGCCCTCGAGTCCCCAGGCGACTGGAAAGCCGCGGTTCCACAGTTCGAGGTGCCCGTCCGGCGCAAAAACCGCGAGCGCTTCGAACAGGCTGTCGAAGGTCGCGGTACGCGTACGCAGCAGCGTGTCTCGCGTGGCCGAAAGGGCCAGCTGTTCGGTCTGGTCCTCCGCGATCAGGACGAGACCGCCATCGGGGAGCGGCTGCGCGACGAGGCGCAAATGCGTGCTGTCGGGCAGCGGCCAGGCGACTTCCTCGGGCTCGTCCATCTGGAACCATTCGCCCAGCTCCTTGCGCCAGGCAGGGAAGTCGCGGACTTCGGGAATGCGGCCGTTTTCGCGCGCAACCATCAGCATCTGCTCGAAGGTCGTGCGCTCGTTGACCACACCCGGCGGCAGCGAAAAGACGCGGTGGAACGGCTGGTTCGCAAAGGTCATCCGGTGCTGCGCATCGAACTGGGCCACGCCGATCGAAAGCTGGTCGAGCATAGAGCGCTGCGCTTCGCGAAAGGCGCGGAATTCGCGCGCCTGCTCTTCCATTTCCTCGATATCGACCGCGTAGCCGGCGATACCCTCACCCACCAGAGGCAGGTCGGTGACGCGGATCGTGCGCCGGGCGTTGTTGATCGTGGCCGAGAGAATACGCTCGATCGGCTGGCGGCGATCTGCCGATTGCTGCGCGACCTGCGCCGCACTGCGCCCGCCGACCTTTTCGACAAGCTCGATCTGTTCGGCGACGACCTGATCCGCGCTCTTCGCGCCGACTGCCTCGACATAGGCCTTGTTGACCAACCGTAGCTGCATGTCGGCACCGCGGAACCACATGGGCATCGGCGCAGCCTCGATCAGGCCGACCAGTGCGCCGAAATCGTCACGCGCACGCGCTGCTTCCTCGCCAAGGCGGGCGAGTTCGTCATCGGTTTCGGTGAAATCGAAGACCCAGATCAGCGCCGCGCCGCTGGGCGAGACTGCCGGATCGGCCAGCGCGCCGCGCAGGGCAAGCGACTTGCGCGAACCCGGCGGCCGCAGGGCCAGCTTGAAGGGCTTGGCGCTTTTCTGCGTGCGCCTGACCAGCGTTGAGAGTTCTTCGACCTGCTCTTCGGACAGGCCCCTGTCGTCCGTGCCGGCCAGTTCGCTCAGATATTCGGGGACCTTGTCCAGCCCGATCCAGCGGGCAAAGCGGTCGGGCGCCTCGATCCTTCCGTCCACGCGCACCAGCAACGGGATGGCGGGGCCTTCCTCGACCATGCGTGAGAGGCGGCGGGCAACCTTCTTGTGCGCCGCGGACGCCTGGCTGTCCCGGCTGGCCTTTATCATCAGCCACATCGCCGTGACGGTCCACAGCGCCAGCATCAGTCCGATGATAGGAAGGAGGACGGGCGAAATTTCCATTACCTGCCAGCTATTAGGCTAGCGGCGTGGATGCAACGTGAAGATTCGGGCGCGCGGCGCAAAATATGCGCAGCGCGCCCGATTGTCTTAGTAGCGGTAGTGTTCCGGCTTGAACGGACCTTCGACCGGCACGCCGATATAGTCGGCCTGTTCCTTGCTCAGCTTGGTCAGCTTGACGCCCAGCTTGTCGAGGTGGAGCGCGGCGACCTTTTCGTCGAGCTGCTTGGGCAGGACGTAGACGTCGTTCTCGTAGCCATCGGTGTTTTCCCAGAGCTCGATTTGCGCCAGCACCTGGTTGGTGAAGGAGCAGCTCATCACGAAGCTGGGATGGCCGGTGGCACAGGCGAGGTTCACGAGACGCCCCTTGGCCAGCACGATGATTTCCTTGCCATCGGGGAACTTCACGAGGTCGGTACCCGGCTTGAGTTCGGTCCACTCGTAATTGTCGAGCGCGGAAATCTGGATTTCGCTGTCGAAGTGGCCGATGTTGCACACGATGCTCATCGGCTTCATCGCCTTCATGTGTTCGGCAGTGATGACGTCTTCATTGCCGGTGGTGGTGACGAAGATGTCGGCGCGCTTTACCGCATCTTCCATCGTCACGACCTCAAAGCCTTCCATCGCCGCCTGCAGCGCGCAGATCGGGTCGATTTCCGTCACGAGCACGCGGGCGCCGCCATTGCGCAGCGACTGGGCCGACCCCTTGCCGACATCGCCATAGCCGGCAACGCAGGCAACCTTACCCGAAAGCATCACGTCGGTCGCACGGCGGATCGCGTCGACCAGTGACTCGCGGCAGCCATAGAGGTTGTCGAATTTCGACTTGGTCACGCTGTCGTTCACGTTGATCGCGGGGAACGGCAGCTTGCCCTGTTTGGCGAGGTGGTAGAGGCGGTGGACACCGGTGGTGGTTTCTTCCGACACGCCCTTGATCGCCTTCACCGACTTGGTGAGGTAGCCCGGCTTCTTCGCGACGAATTCCTTCAGCGCGCGCTGCATCTCGATTTCTTCGGCGTTCTGCGGCTCGGGCATTTCCTCGCCTGCCTCGATGCGCGCACCCCACAGGGCGAACATGGTCGCATCGCCGCCATCGTCGAGGATGAGGTTGGCGGTGCAATCGGGGTCTTCGTCGCTGGACCAGTCGAAGATCCGACCGACATAATCCCAGTATTCGGCGAGGCTTTCGCCCTTCACCGCGAAAACGGGAATGTTGTTGGCAGCCATGGCAGCAGCGGCGTGATCCTGAGTGGAGAAGATGTTGCAGGTCGCCCAGCGCACTTCGGCACCCAGAGCGGTCAGCGTTTCGATCAGGACCGCGGTCTGGATGGTCATGTGCAGCGAGCCGGTAATGCGCGCGCCCTTGAGCGGCTGGGCATCGCCATATTCCTCGCGCGTGGCCATCAGGCCGGGCATTTCGGTCTCCGCGATACGGATTTCCTCGCGGCCGTAATCGGCCAGCGCAATGTCCTTGATGACGTAATCGGAGAATTCGGTCACGGGCAGTCCTTGATAATGCAGGAAAAATACGCCGCGCACGAAGAAGGGGCGGCACTGTCGAAGCGCCGCCCCTAGCCTTTCAGCGGAGGCAGAGCAACTGCCCCTCCGCTCTACCTCTTTCGATCCCGAAAGGCCTTAGCGCCGCGCCCAGCGACCCCCGCTGCGCGGTGCCGGTCCAAGCAACTCGTCGGCTGCCTGGGTAAGCACTGCCGGATCCTTCGTTTTCGAAAGGTCCTCGGTAATTTCCTTCAGCTCTGCACAGCCGAGCCACGGGTGACCCTGGCCGTACTGGTTGGCCATGCCAACGCTGATCCGATCGAGAGCGCGCTTGGCGCCCTTCTTGCCGTGGCGCGCGACAAGGCCGCTCTCGAGACGACGAGCAGCCTGGTTGAGCGCCGTGATGTGATTGGCCGAGAACTTGCGATACTGCGGCTGGAAGTCGTCCGACCCCATGCGGCAGCGAAGCGAGGTGACCATCAGCATAATGTCGAGCTTGCGGACCTGTTCGTCCTGGCTCGCAGCGCTGGCAGTTGTCGGCGTCATGAGAAGAGCAGCGGCCGTCGCGGCGGCTGCCATGGTTTTCTTGAAATGCATGTCCCTTGGTCTCCCGTCGTGCGGACGTCCCGTGTCCACAACCAAGGTGTGCCTGCAGAATGTTTACCGGGTTTTAAAGGTGCGAAGTAAACCGCGGTTAACCATCCACCGCACTTGCAAGCACGGCCTGTCGCACTAGATGCTCTGTGTGGATTTCAAGACACAGGAGTTTTAACAAATGACAATTGCCGTAGGCGACCGCCTTCCCGACGTAAAACTGGTCAAGGCTACCGCCGAAGGCCCCGAGCAGGTCCAGTCTTCGGACTATTTCAAGGGCAAGACCGTTGCGCTTTTCTGCGTACCGGGGGCTTTCACCCCGACCTGCTCTGCGAAACACCTGCCCGGCTATGTCGAAAAGGCCGATGAATTGAAGGCCAAGGGCGTCGACGAGATCGTCGCGACCGCCGTCAACGATGCCTTCGTGCTCGGTGCGTGGAACCAGGCAGCCGGCAGCCAGGACATCACCATGCTGGCCGACGGCAATGGCGAATTCGCGCAGGCCACCGGCCTCGATGCCGATTTCTCCGGCTTCGGCATGGGCCAGCGCGCCCAGCGCTACTCGATGCTGGTCGAAGACGGCGTGGTGAAGCAGCTCAATGTCGAAGCGCCGGGCGATTTCTCGGTCTCGAGTGCGGAGCACATGCTCGGCCAGATGTAATCCGGTTACCCGTCCCGTCTGAGGACAAACGCGCGCCCCGCCTTGCCACCCGGCACGGCGGGGCGCAGTCTTTTGCGCGCACTTCGGGGAAACGTGACCATGGAAGACAAGACCGCAGGCGATGACAAGTTCGGAATGCTGCTCGGCTGGAGGGCGGACCCTGCCGGCGAGAAGATCGCCTTGCTGATGCAGAGCACGAGCAAGGTCGTCGACAGCAACGAAGACGTGCGCGAGTTCCGCTATTTCCTCACCAAGCAGCAGGCGGTGCAGCTGGGGAATTATCTTTACGGTGTTGCGGGCGAGACTGCACCTACGCGTAAGAAGCGCGGGTTCTTTGCCAAGCTGTTCGGCGGGTAGCTGACCGGCGACTTGTCGGTTCTTGGAAACCGGAAATTGTTCAAGGGCCCATGTGCCATGATGGCCGGGTGAGGAGAGGATCGTCCCCTCCTCACTCATTCAGTCAGAATCGATAACCAACGCCCACAACGACCTGGTGGCGCTCGATGTCGATGTCGCCAAAGGCGTCTAGATCGACGCTTTGGCCATCAGCTTTGATATCTCCATCAGAGTAGTTCGTATATCGATATTCAAGCTTCGCAAACGCGCCGCCGAATGAATACTCGTAGCCACCACCAAGCCGCAGACCGCTAAATGAAATGTCTGCGCTTTCCGATTCCGTCACCCCGCCAATCGTGGCGGTAGCATCCAGGTCGAGGGTCGTGTGAGCGAAGCCTGCCTTGAAGTAGAATAGACCATCGTCTCCAACCACGGTCCCAACCCGCCCACCGACATAAAGATTTACACCATCTTCGAGGCTGACAGTTGCGCTATCGATACCATCGTCGAAGGTTTCTTCGGCGCCATTGCCCGAACTAGCAATTTCGCCTTCGACGCCAAATACGAGCCCGACGCTTTGGAAATCATAGCCAATTGCTGCACCGTAGAAGATATCTTCAGCGTTGCTGCTATCGTCAAAGCCATCGAGGCCAGCGTCGAAGCGGTCGTATCCGACCATTACTTCAACTCGCGGGCCTTCAAATTCCTTTTCCTCCTCCTGTGCCAAAGCAGGAGTAGCAAGCGCGCCGCAAGCAAGTGCGGCGACGACAGCAATTTTCTTCATGGTTCCCTCCATTTATCCCACCAAAAGCGAGCTGTTACATTTAATTTTGCCAAAGTTTAGCGAATTGGAAGGAACCGACATTCTTAATTTAGGGAGCTTTAATTGAGCCTTGAATTGAAATGTCCCCGATCAGCTCGTTAACTGAACTACTATTATCGGGCGACTAACGCCCCTTCTCAGCCATACCCCATCAGGCTCAGCACTTCCTTGCGGCTGCGCTGGTCTTCGAGGAAGGTGCCCATCATGCGGCTGGTGACCATGCCGACGCCGGGCGTGCGGACGCCGCGGGCGGTCATGCAGCTGTGCTGGGCGTCGATCACAACAGCCACGCCCTGCGGCTGGAGGTTTTCCCAGATGCAGTCGGCAACCTCGGCAGTCAGGCGTTCCTGCACCTGCAGGCGGCGTGCATATCCGTGGAGCACGCGGGCGAGCTTGGAGATACCGACTACGCGGTCGTTGGGCAGGTAAGCGATTGCCGCCTTGCCGATGATCGGGGCCATGTGGTGTTCGCAGTGCGACTGGAAGGGAATGTCCTTCAACAGGACGATTTCGTTATACCCGCCCACTTCCTCGAACACGCGGCTGAGGTGGATACCCGGGTCCTCTTCATAACCCAGGCAGTATTCCTTCCAAGCGCGCGCGACACGTGCAGGCGTGTCGAGCAGGCCCTCGCGCGTCGGATCGTCGCCCGTCCATTCGATCAGCGTGCGGATCGCGTCCTGGACGTGTTCGGGGACCGGGGGTTTGCCAAGCGGGTTGTCTTCGTCGGGGCCGACCAGGCTGCTCACTTGCCGTTCTTCCTTCTGAACTTGTTGCGCATGCGCGCGAGGCGGCTTCCCTTGCGGAAAAGTCCGCCCTTTGCAAACGGCTCGAACATATCGTCGGGATGTTCGGGATCCAGCAGCGCGCTCTGGGCAAGCGATTCCTCGGCGTCGTTGAGGTCCGGCGGATGGTAACGCTGCAGGTTGCGGCCCTCGCCCGGAGTCAGCGTGTGATCGATCAACGCGGCCATCGAACCATAGCGGGCCTGGAGTTGCGGCACCTCGTCCTCTTCGATGCCGCAATGCTCCGCCAGCAAGGAATGGCGCAGGCTCGCGATCATGCTGCTCGTCCCCGCATTCGCCTTGCGGGTAGAATCGATGAACACGTCGCATTCGCTGTCCAGCCCCATCGAGCGGTTGTTCATGTTCGCGGAACCGATGCGCAGGATTTCGTCATCGACGATCATGATCTTGGCATGCACATAGATCGGCGTCTCGCCGGTCAGCGGGGTCCAGATGCTGAAGCGGCTCTTCTTGTCGGCCTCCTCGATAGCGCGGACCAGTTCCGCGCGCGCATGGTCCATCGCCTGCTGCTCGAGCCAGCCGTCGGCATTGGCCGGATGGACGATCACGATCTCCGGCGGATCGTCTTCCTGCACCCGCTCGATGATCGCTTCGGCAATCGCACGCGAGGCGAAGTACTGGCTTTCGGCATAGATGAAGTGCTTGGCGCGCTTGATATGCGCGAGGTGGAGCTGCTCGATCTCCTTTACCTCTTCCCAGTCGCGATAGGCGGCCCGCGTCCTGGCGATACCGATCTCGACATTCTCGAACTGGGCCTTCAGCGGTTCGGGCCATGGCGAAGCAACGCTCGGTTCGTATTGGGGAAGAGTGCCGCCGCCGGCTCTGGTCCAGCGGTCCTCGCCAAGCTCTTCGAGGGCGTTGGCGACGTCGCCTTCCATCATCATGGTGGCATCATGCCACGGCTCGTAAGGCTTGCCGCGCGGGGTGACGCGGCGCTCGTCGTTTTCCCTGTGGTCGCGCGTGTCCCAGCGCTTGTCGGTCATGTCGATCCCGCCGCACACCGCGACCTTGCCGTCGAGGATCGCCAGCTTCTGGTGATGACTGCACCCCACCGGATGTGCGGTATCGAACTTGAAATTGATCCGCGGGTGGCGAACCCAGCGGGCAAGGTCCCACATCATCGAAGCGCGAAGCGGCATTGTGAAAATGCCGAAATTCCATTTCAGGAGTCGGATATCGAGTTTCTTGCGATGCCGCGCGAGCCAGGCGATGAAACTGCCCAGCCGCCGGGGATATCCACGCTTCCAGGGGCGCTGCCACCAGCGCCGGCCGCGTTCGAGATGGATTCGCGTATCGAAATCCCAGCCGATCAGCAGCATGCGCCGGCGCGTGTGCAGCATGGCTTCCTGCATGTAGGCGAAATAGTCGGCAGCATCGACAATCACCGATGCCTTGCTGGCCATTTCATAGCGCCAGACACCCGGCTCCACGCCGGGTTCCAGCTGCGAAGTGCGGCTCGATGCCCCTTCGGATTGCGTTTCGGATGCCCCCTCCGCGCTCATGGCTATTCCTTGGCGTCCTCTTTTTTCTCAGGCGTCACTTCCGCTTCGGCCTTCTCTTCTTCCTTACGCCGATCGAAGACCGCGCGCATATGCTCCATGTCCTTCTCGTCGAGATATTTCTCGAAATCGGGGAAGTGGTCTTCCTCCTCTTCCTCGATGTGATGGCGATACTGGTGGTCGAAGTTTTTGAATTTCGTCAGCCAGGCACCTTCCGACATGTCGGTCGCGGCGAGATCGTTGAGCGCTTCGTCGATTTCGTGATGTTCGGCAACCGAGTGGCGCGTCTCATCGGTGGTCGGCGGTTTGCGCAGCATCGTGGAATAAAGCGCCTGCTCTTCTGCGGCAGCGTGGCCCTTCAATTCCTTGGTCAGCTCTTCGAAAAGCTCTTCGCGCTCCTTGGTGTCGCCGCTGGTCTGGAGAAGCTTGTCCAGCAGCTCGCGGTGCTTATCGTGGTCCTTCTTGAGGCGGGCGAAGATTTCGGTGGCATCGGACATCGGGTTGATTCTCCTATCGCCTTTCAGAACAGGCCGAAGGCAAGGCGGTTCCAGCAATGCTTGAATGCAGGAACCTGGCACCGCATATCAGCGGCATGAGCCAAGACCGTTCCGGCCCCACCCAGGCGCAGATGCAGCAGATGGCAGAAGCGGTTGTCCGCGACCTGCCGGAGAAATTCCGCGAGCAGATGGGCGAGATCGTGATGCGCGTGGAAGACTTCGCCACGGCCGAACAGCTCGAATCGGTCGGGCTTGCCAGCAAGTGGGAGCTGACCGGCCTATACGAAGGCGTGGCACTGACCGAACGATCCGTCTGGGAAAGCCACCGCATGCCTGCGCGGATCTGGCTATTTCGCGAACCGCTCATCGCCGAATGGCGCGACACCGGCGTCCGCATGGATGACCTCGTCCGTCACGTGGTGATTCATGAGGCTGGCCATCACTTCGGCTTTTCCGACGACGACATGCACTGGCTGGAAGACAACGCGGACTGACGCGCGGGCGTTCAGGCCTGCTGGCTGGTGTCCGCCGCGCCCAGGGATGCTGCAAAGCCCGGCTGCGTAAGACAGGTGCGGAAAGACCCTCCGCTTCCCTGTAACTCTTGCGCCGGACCGGCCGCATCGACCTGCCCCTTATGAATACTGGCCCGGTTAAACGCTGCAGCGCGCCGGATGGATTCGTGCGACCTTATGACCATGCTTGTCCCCTTCCATCCCGCGCAGGCTTCGTCCCCAAGCCATTGATCGCAGGATGCAGGCGCACCTTATTGGGGTTCTGGCGCGGCGCAATGGACCATCGACCGTCAGGCGCATGTTGTGAGGAGACTGTGTCCAGCTGCTGTCACATATCCGGGTGACACTGGCAGCTGGAAAAAGGCCCAAAACCACAAAAGCCCACGACCCTTGCGGGGTCATGGGCTTTTATGGCGCGCCAGGAAGGATTCGAACCTCCGACCGCCTGATTCGTAGTCAGGTACTCTATCCAGCTGAGCTACTGGCGCGTTGGAGGGCGGCACATAGGTGGGTGCTGCGGCCTTGGCAACACCTAATCCGCGTATTTTTCCATCAATGATGCCGCAAGCGCGATATCGAGCGGCGGCTTGTCCAGCGCAGCCACTTCATCGGCGCCGAACCAGTCCACTGCCCCGCCTTCGAGTGCCTGCGGCTCACCCTCCCAATGGGAACATGTGTAAAGGAGTATGACAATCGGGCGCTCACGCGTGCCGTCTGCCTCCTGTGCGAATCCGGACGGCGCAAGATCTTCGATCCGAATCGCGATCCCGAGTTCCTCCTCGATCTCTCGAACCAGCGCATTTGCAGGGGTTTCGTGCGACTCGACCTTACCGCCAGGAAATTCCCACAAGCCACCGTGATGCTTGTGGTCGGGCCGTTTGTGCATGAGCCAGCGCCCGTCCCCGCCCCGCAGGGCTAGGGCAACTACCAAGGTGATTGTCGGGAAATTTTCCAAACTTTCGTGACCCCGCAACTTTTTCTTAACACCTGCCCGAGTACCCAAAGGATGTCAGCTACGAATTGACATTGGGGGCAACCGAAGTGGTCGAGTTTCTGAAAAAACTGAAAGCCGACGACCGCGGTGCGACTGCTGTTGAATACGGGCTGATCCTCTCACTGATCTTCTTGGCCCTGATGGGGGCTGTGGAAGCTTTCGGACAAACGACGATCGACATGTGGAATGGGATCTCGACCGAAATGCAGAACGCAGGAATCTAAGACGCAGGGTGAAGAGGTCAAAAAGACGCTGGCACGGTTACGATTTGTCAACTTGTCGGCGTCAGAACGAGGATAGCTCAAGCCGTAGGACGCGGTGCGAGCCGGGTACGAAGACTGAACCAGGAGACATAACATGAAGTTCATCAACAAGCTGCGCAACAACGAAGAAGGCGCAACCGCAATCGAGTACGGCCTTATCGCTGCTCTGATCGCCGTTGCTGCAATGACCGCAATGGGCGCACTCGGCAACCAGCTCGACGCCACCTTCACCACGGTGTCGGACGAAATGGCTACCGCCAACGTCTAATCGGCGATTGTCGATACAAAAAGGGCGGCGAGGGATTTCCCCTCGCCGCCTTTTTCTTTGCCTGAAGGAAATGTCGATCAGCTTCCGCGGATGACGATCTTCACCTTCTGGCCGGCCTGGAGCTGATCATTCGCACCAAGGCCGTTGAGGACGCGGAAGCGTTCTTCCTGCGCAGTGGAATAAGCCATCCGGCGCGAGAGCGAACTCACGGTATCGCCGCTACGAACGGTGATTACATCGAGCACGCGCGGTACGACCTGCGCCGCCTCCTGCGTCGAGATACGGCGGACCGACGAATACATCTGGTTGAACGTGCTCGCCTGTCCGGCCGGAGTGATCGCGAGGAAGTGATAGGCGCGATCGTTCGCGAATTCATACGCGAAGACCGTCACATCGACCTGGCTCTGGCCGTTATTGACCCGCGCCGTCCCGAAAGCCGCCGGCAATCCGTTGACGGTACGCGTCTGGATATTGGACGGTGTGATCTGCTGCTGCTGGCTCAACGCGGAAAAGACGCTCTGCACATAGGCGTTGAGATTGCCATTGTACGGCGCCAGCGAGAATACGGCTTTGCCGGACTGGCCCGAAATACTGACCTCGCGCGTGCCGTTGATCATGTAGAAACCCTGCGGTGCGGTGAAGGAAAGCCGCAGATCCGGGTGAATGAATTGGCGGCCCTCGATCACACCCTGCTTTGGATCGTCTCCATAGATGAGCCCGTCTATCCGCGTCAGGAAGGAATCGCGGTTGACGACTCCGGTCATCCCTTGCGTCTGCTGCAGAACGGCCTGCACCCGGCTGGCAGGATCGGGGTGCGTCGAAGCCCATTCCGGCAGGCGCGCACTGTCGCGTCCCTGCAAGCGGGCATCGAGCGCATTCTGGGCAGCTAGGCTCGCCAGGACGGTTCCCATCGCGCGCGGATCGTATCCGGCGCGCCCGAGATAGGTAATGCCGAGATTGTCGGCTTCCGTTTCCTGCCTGCGTGAATAGCTGAGGGTAAAGAGTTGCGCCCCCTGGAGCGAAAGCTGCCCCAATTGCTGCCCGATACCCGTATCGCCGAGGAGCACACTCGACGCGATTGCCCCGAGCACACCGAGTATCTGGTTCTGCGATGCGGTCTTCTGGCGTCGCTGCGAATGGCGGGCGGCAACATGACCGACCTCATGACCCAGCACGCCGGCCAGTTCGGCCTCGTTGTTCATCAGCGAGACGAGCTGCCGCGTCGTGTAGACGTAACCACCCGGGATCGCGAAGGCGTTGTTCACCGAGCTGTTGAGCAGCGAGATGGTGAAGCTCTCGCGTGCATTGCCGAGGCCTGACTGAACGGCGATATTCTTGCCGACCTGCTCGACATATTGCGCCTGCGATCCGGTCATCGCGCCGCCGAATTCAGCGAGCAATTGGGGATGAGCCTCCGCGCCTATCTGGGCCTCGTCCTGCGTAATGGGTGCCGAAGCATCCGGGATCGACCCGCCTCCGGGTAGCGCAGCGCAGCCCGTAAGAGCGAAGGCCAAGCCAACGGAAGATAAGGCGATTCTCTTGGTTGCGGTCATGGAAGCTCCCCTTCGCAAAGCCGCACGGATCTATCCGCCGCGCAGCCGGTTCGTTTGTGTCAGAGATAACAAGGGGATGCGGAGCTTTGTTCCCGCACGCTTCCGGAACGGTTCAGCCGGCGATCCTGAGGAAGCGCTCTTCACGCATTCGCTTGAGCTCGTCGGGAGAGGTTTTCGACAGCATGTCCAGTTCTTCGCCGATCGCCTGGCCCAGCGCTTCCGCCATTGCCTTGGGATCGCGATGCGCCCCGCCGACAGGCTCGTTGACGATCCGGTCGATCACACCGAGCTTCTTCAGGTTCTGCGCGGTGATCTTCATCGCTTCGGCGGCATCGGGAGCCTTTTCGGCCGTGCGCCACAGGATCGAGGCGCAGCCTTCGGGCGAAATCACGGAATAGACCGCGTGTTCGAGCATCAGGACGCGCTCGGCGCTGGCAAGCGCGACTGCGCCGCCCGAGCCACCTTCGCCCACGATGGTTGCGACCATCGGGACCGGCAGCGCAAGGCAGGCCTCGGTCGAACGGGCAATGGCTTCTGCCTGGCCGCGCTCTTCGGCTTCCACGCCGGGGAATGCGCCCGAGGTGTCGACCAGCGTCACCACGGGAAGTCCGAAACGCCCGGCCATTTCCATCAGGCGAATCGCCTTGCGGTAGCCTTCGGGCTTACCCATGCCGAAATTGTGACGGATGCGGCTGGCAGTATCGTTGCCCTTCTCGTGGCCGATCAGCATGACCTTGCGGCCATTCAGCTTGGCAAAGCCGCCAAGGATCGCTTCATCTTCGCCAAAGGCGCGGTCACCGCCCAGCGGCACGAATTCTTCGAACGCATGCTCCACATAGTCGCGGAAATGCGGGCGCGAGGGGTGACGTGCAACCTGCGTCTTCTGCCAGGGCGAAAGCGATTCGTAGGTGGTCGCGAGCAAGTCCGCGCTTTTCACCTCGAGCCTTTCAAGCTCCTTGGAGATATCGACATCGTCGCCTTCCGACGCATTGCGCAATTCGGCAATGCGCTTTTCAAGTTCTGCGACCGGCTTTTCGAATTCGAGATAGGAAACCATCGCAGACCCGCTAGTCGCTACGGCGGGACTGCGCAAGCGGGTGGCGCTCGTTGACCAGCTTCACGAGCCGCGCTGCGTCGACATGCGTGTAGATTTGCGTGGTCGCGATATCGGCATGACCTAGCAAGGTCTGAAGCGCGCGCAGGTCCGCCCCGCCCTCCAGCAGGTGCGTTGCAAAGGCATGGCGCAGAACGTGGGGGCTCAGCTTTTCAGGTGGGAGATCGGCCCGCACCGCGAGTTCTTTCAGCGTCTGGAACAATCTGACGCGCGAGAGATGCTTGGTGCGTGAGGGAAACAGCCATTGCGAACCGGTCGGTCGCACCGCCAGCCAGCGTGACAGAGCCTGCTTCGCGCGCTTGCTCACCGGGACGAGGCGGGCCTGCCCACCCTTGCCCGTAACCGTCAGGAACGGTTCGTCGCGAGGAACTGCGGACATCGGCAGCGAGACGAGTTCGGTTGCGCGCAGTCCCGAGCCATAGAGCAGTTCGAGCATGGCCAGCATGCGAACCGATTCCGGCCGGTCGCTCTTTGCCTCTGCCTCTGCTTGCTGGAACAGCGCCTCCACCTGCGCATGGCCGAGAATTTTGGGCAGCGGCCTACGGGTCGTGGGACGCGGCAGCGCGTGGGTCGGATCATCCTCGCGCTCGCCCTCGTCCATCAGGAAGCCGAAGAACTGGCGCAGCGCGGAAATCTTGCGCGCCATGGTGGAAGGCGCGAGCGAGGACCAGCCCTGCCCCAGCTTGGCGAGCTGGGCCGGTGTAGCGTTCGCCAAGTCGCCCCCGAGCAGTTCCTCGGCCTGGTGCAGGTCCCGCCCGTAGGCCAGAAGGGTATTGCGCGCCGCTCCCCGCTCTGCGGCGAGCATGGCGAGGAAATCCTCGATATCGCTCATGGCCCGATCAGGCCCGCGCGACCGCCTCCGCGGCGATCATCCGGGCTTCGGCATTGAGGCCGACGCGATTGAGTGCCGACACGATGTGATAGAGATGACGCGCGGTCATCTGGTCCCAGTTCGTGCCCTGCATGCCAAGTCCGGCGAGCATCACGACAAGCGCGCCGTTGTTGGCCTCGGCTGCCTTGTCGATCATGCGGGTCCATGCGGTCGGGGCGCGCAGGTTGACGCCCAGTCGCTCGCTATATTCAGCGATATTATCGGCATCGGTGCGGCCCAGACCCGCGAGCCCTGCTAGCAGCATCTTCGACTTGCGCTGGCCGGAAGATTCGTCGCCATTCTCGAACGTGGCAAGCTGCCCGTCGGTCACCGCGACATCCTGCGGATTGGCGAGCGCCAGCAGCGCCCAGCCCACGCTTCCTTCTTCCACGACATCGGCCCAGCGCATCGCATCCCGATCGAGGCCTGCCGTCAGCATGGAAGCGATCAGCCGCGGGGCATCGTCCTCGAAATCATTGCTCGGCGTGAGGCGCGCGGAAGCATAGGCGGTCAGGACCAGTCCGGCATATTCGTCATCGCCCGACCAGACATCACGGATCGCTGCGAGACGGGCGCCGGCATCGGGGTCGACATAGGCGTCGCGCAGGCGGGCAGCGCGGGCGATTGCCGCATCGGCATCCTGCTGCTCTCCGCGGTCAGCATAGAGCTGCGAATAGAGGTCCACCATCGCAGCGGAAGAGAAGATGCCCGCCGCGGCTGCCAGGTCGGCACCGCGCAGGCGCTGCACAATTGGAAGCGCAGGCGTGCTGGCCCCTGCCTTGAGGTAATAAGGGCCGAGCTGTTCGAGCAGACCATCGGGAATCGGTTCGCCAAGCGCGTTGGCGAGCGCAAACCGCCAGGGGTTCATCGCCTCGATACCGTCCCATTCGATGGTGACCGCGCGCCGGCCCTGCCCGGCGGCACCAGCGTAACGCTGCGCCAGCAGGACATCGATGCGGTCTTCTTCCGTACGGCTGAGCAGGCGGCGCAGTTCATTGTTCGCAGCGGTCGTTTCGCCTGCGTAGGCGGCACAAATACCCTCGAACATCTTCCACTGCACATCGTCGCGATCGGCTTGTCCGAGGCGCACGACAGGACAGGCGCCGGTGATGTCCCCAGTCCCGACATAGGCGTCGAGCGCGGCTTCGGTCAGTTCGGAAGAATAGTCTGCCGTATCCACGTCCTGGACCAGCGCTCGGGCCGCGGAATGCTCGCCCATGGCGTTGAGCGCTGCGGCCCGCAGCGCGGCGAATTCGACCGGATTCATGCCTTCTGGCGCGGCAAGGCGGCTCGCGAGTGCGCGGCGCATGAGGATATGCCCCCAGCGCGAGACGAGCGGCTGACTGGTATTGGCCAGGGCAGCACGCACGATGGAAGCCGGCTGGCGGGCAAGCGAAGCGACCGGCAGTCCGCCTTCCCTTTCATCGATAATGCCGACCCGTTCGGTCGACCGGCGAGCCGCAGGAGGAATGTCGTAGCGCGGTTTGAGGCCCAGAAGATCGTCGAGCTCGTCGACCGTCAGTTCTTCGAGTTCCTCTACCGATGGAATGTCCGACAGCGATACTCCGGAAGTATCGACCGGCCCGGGCGTGCTGGGGATCGGCTGAACGACTTCGGAGCCCTGCGGCGGTGCCGGGGCCGTCGGATCGGCAGGAGCCGAGGGCGCGCTGGTCGCAGTCGGCACAGGCGCCGGTGTGGGCGTCGGCGCGGGCTGCCCGACGCCGGGAGGAAGAAGGCTTTCCGGAGCGCTCTGGGCCATGACCAGCGTAGAGCACAGCACAAGCGCGCCGCCTGCGAGGAGGTAAGCGCGCTTCATCGCAGCGACTCCGGCAATTCGACAGGTTCGGAAATGGTGCGCAACGGCTCTTCCCCGCCGTCGATCCAGGCGATGATCAGGACAGCGAGGATGCCGAGGATGGCAATGCCTGCGATGCGCGAACGTTTGACGGCCAAGTTTTTCGTATCCCCGGTGAACAATCCGATGCCTTGCCCGCGCCCTAGCGCATCTATAGGCCGAGCGGCAATGAGCAACGCACACACTTCGACCGGTGAATTGGACCTTCCGGCGCTGGCAGGGCGTATCACGCGCCCGCTGGTGCTGGTCGGGCTGATGGGCGTGGGCAAGTCGACCATCGGCCGCAGGCTCGCCAATGCGCTCTCGCGCAGCTTCGTCGATGCCGACGAGGAAATCGAACGTGCCGCCGACCGATCGGTGAGCGAAATCTTCGAAGCCCATGGAGAGGCCTATTTCCGCGATGGCGAACGACGCGTGATCGCCCGGTTGATGGAAGAGGGTTACGGCGTGATCGCAACCGGCGGTGGCGCCTTCGTCGACCAAGAGACCCGTGCGCTGGTGCTGGAAAAGGGCTTGGCGATCTGGCTCGATTGCGATCTCGACACGCTTGTCGAACGCACTTCACGCCGCGACACCCGCCCGCTCCTGAAGACGGGCGATCCGCGCGAGATCCTTTTCAACCTCAAGGAACAGCGCGGCCCTGCCTACTCGCAGGCGCAAATCCATGTCGTAACCGATGACGGACCGCACGAAGCGACCGTCGAACGCATCCTGCAGGAGCTCGACGCATGGCAGTAATCCCCGTCGATCTTGCGGGACGCAGCTACGAAGTGCGTGTCGGCACCGGCCTGCTCGCCAATGTGGCCGAGGAAGCAGCCCCCTTCCTGCGCAAGACCCGCGTGCCGATCGTGGCCGATGCCAATGCACGCCAACATTGGGGCGAAGCGCTCGCCCGATCGCTCGAGGCAGCAGGCAAGGAGCCGCGCTGGTACGATGTCGAACCGGGCGAAGGATCGAAAAGCTGGGACAGCCTCGCACGACTGACCGACTGGCTGCTTTCCGAAGGTGTCGAGCGCGGGGATCACGTGCTGGCCCTTGGCGGCGGCGTTGTCGGCGATCTCACCGGATTTGCCTGCGCCATCCTCAAGCGCGGCTGCGGATTCGTGCAATTGCCCACGACCCTGCTGGCTCAGGTAGACAGCTCGGTCGGTGGAAAGACCGCAATCAATACCCCTGCGGGCAAGAACCTGATTGGCGCGTTCCACCAGCCCTCTCTGGTGCTGGCCGATCTCGATGCGCTGTCCACCCTTCCCCCGCGAGAATTGCGGGCGGGCTATGCCGAGGTGCTGAAATACGGCGTTCTGGGCGACGCAGGCTTTTTCGAATGGCTCGAAGGCGAAGGCGGCAATGTCGTCGCGCTCCAGCCGGAACCGCTCGAACGGGCAGTTGCGAACAGCGTGGCAGCCAAGGCGCGGATCGTCGCAGAGGACGAGCGCGAGACCAGCGGCGCGCGCGCCCTTCTCAACCTCGGCCACACCTTCGGCCATGCGCTCGAAGCCGAGACGGGCTTCTCCGATCGCCTCCTTCATGGAGAGGCCGTGGCGCTGGGCATGGTTCTGGCGGCCCGCTATTCCGCACGGCGCGGCGAACTGTCGCTGGACGATGCGGCCCGCGTGACGCGTGCAGTGGATGCTGCGGGATTACCTGCCGAAATTTCCGCGCTCGGCCTCGATTGCGACGGACGCAAGCTCGCCGATCACATGCTCCACGACAAGAAGATGGACGCGGGCACCCTGCCCTTCATCCTGCTGCGCGGCATTGGCGAGGCATGGTTGGCGCGCGATGTCGACATGGCCGACATTGCGGCCTTCCTCGACGAAGAGCTTCAGGCGCATTAGTCTTAGCGCCCATGACGCGCTTTATCGACCTGTCCATCCCGATCACCAACGATGTCGTCTCCGACCCGGAGGTGATGCGGCCCAAGATCCAGTACATGACCCACGAGAACACGTGGGAGCAGATCGCCATGTTCTTCCCGGGGCTTGAGAAGTCCGATTTGCCGGATGGCGAAGGCTGGGCGGTCGAAATGCTCGAACTTTCGACCCACAACGGCACCCATATGGATGCGCCGTGGCACTACCATTCGACCACAGATGACGGCGCCAGCCCCGCACCGAGCATCGACGAGGCTCCGCTCGACCGGTTCTTCCGGCCGGGAGTGAAGCTCGATTTCAGTCATTTGCCGCACGGCCACGTGGTGAGCGCTGCGGAGGTAGAAGAGGCATTCGACAGGATCGGCTACGACCTTCAGCCTCTCGACATCGTGCTGGTGCAGTCGGGCGCTATCTACGGCACCGAGAATTTCACCGACCAGGGCGTAGGCCTCGGCGCGGAAGCGACCCTGTGGCTGACCGAGCGCGGTGTGGAAGTGGTCGGTACCGATGCATGGAGTTGGGATGCCCCCTTCAGCCACACGGCAAAGCGCTGGGCGGAGAACCGCGATCCGGCCATTATCTGGGAAGGTCATAAGGCCGGCCGCATCCGGCCCTATTACCAGATCGAGAAGCTCACCAACCTCGAAAGCCTGCCGTCACATGGTTTCACCTTCAGCTGCTTTCCCGTGAAGATCGAGCGGGCAAGTGCGGGGTGGATTCGCGCAGTGGCGATGCTAGAAGGCATTGCATGAAAAGGATTTTCTTGAGTGCCGCGCTTGCCGCGGTCGCCGTACCGAGCATGGCCCAGGACACCACTCGTGAAATCGTGTCCAAACCCGATGCCGCAGATTTCGCCCGTGCCGAAGCAGCAGTCGCACCGATTATCGCGCTTATCGAAGCGGAGAAAATGCAGGAAGCGATCCATGCTGCGGCCAGCGGCAGCCCGCTATTCGCGTCGAAGGGCGCCGAGCTCACCTCACTCGGCGGGCAGGCACGCAACGCTGTCGATATCTACGGACCGGTAGAGCGGTGCATCCTGCAATCGCGGGACTACACGACGGAACTGCGGTTCCATCTCAATTACGTCTGCCAGCATCGCGATCTGCTGATCCAGTGGAAGTTCAACGTCGATGAACTGCCGGGTGGACTGACCATCACCAACGTGAGCTTCTCGGATACGTTCTGACCTGACCGCCAGCCTTGGGAAGGCCGCGCGAATTAGCTCGCGCGTGCCTTCAGCTGGGTGACCTTGCCAGCGCCATGCGGCTGGTATTCGGCCATCATCGTGTCGTGTTCGGCAAAAAGACGTTCAATCTCGCTGCGGCGGTCGAGCAGCATCTGTGCGATGCCCGGCGCAAGACTGTCGCCTTCGCCGATCTTTCCCAGAATGCCAGCGAGGTCGCTGATCGTCGCGTCTTCGGGGGTCTTGTAATAATTGCCCCTGGTATCGAAGAACCCTGTTCCCCTGTGTGCCATAATTTGCTCCTGCTTCAGTGTTTCCGAAGCGACTCGAAGACAGGAATTATCACCGCACGGGCCAATTCTTAAAAGTGCATTTACCTTGAATCGCGACTGAAGCCGCGAATTCGCAAGATTCGAAAAGGTCCGGAAACACGCAATTGCGCGGCGATTTGGTTAATCGCCGCGCGCGCTTTTCGATTCTGAAATAAACCTATTCGAGTTCGAGGATGACCTCGTCCACGGCAAGGCTGTCGCCCTCGCCTGCATTGATCTTGCCGACCGTCGCCTGCTTTTCGGCGCGGAGGATGTTTTCCATCTTCATGGCCTCGACCGTGGCGAGCGGCTGTCCGGGCTGGACTTCCTCGCCCTCGGCCACGTGCAGCTTCACCAGCAGCCCCGGCATCGGACAAATCAGCATCTTGGAAAGATCGGGCGGTTCCTTCTCGATCATGTGACCGGCAAGGGCGGCGATCCGCGTCTGGAGGATGCGGAGGGTATGCGTCGCACCGCGCGTAGTCATCTTGTAGCCCGTGCGGGTGGGTGCGAGCTGGATCGTGTAGATATCCACCTTCTCGTCATCCTCGCCTGCATCATTATCCCACAGCGCGACATCCACCATCGGCTCGCCGGGCGTGTACTGCATTTCGATCGTAACCTGTTCGCCATCGACCGTGAGCGCATTCTCCTCCAGCACGACCTCGTGCGTGGTCGAACCTTCCTCGCGTTCGCCGATGCGGATCGTCCAGTCGCCCGGCGCGTATTCGTCGCCATCGAGCTGCTGGTTGATCCGGCGCGCGCGGTCCGCATCGGCCGTCGCGATCACGCCGCCCACGGCGGCCAGGACGCTCTTCAGCTGGTCGCTTGCCGGCGCGCCCTCGAAACCTTCGGGATATTCCTCGGCGATGAAGCCGGTGGTGAGCTCACCCGAACGGAAGCGCTCGTGCTGCATGATCGCGCTGAGGAAATCGACATTGTGGCCAAGTCCCTCGATACGGAAGGCGTCGAGAGCGGCGACCTGCAGGTCGGCTGCCTCGTCACGCGTCTCGCCCCATGTGATCAGCTTGGCGATCATGGGGTCGTAGAACATCGACACTTCACCGCCTTCGAATACGCCATCGTCGACGCGGATGCCGTCGATCCCGCGACGGCCGTTTTCCTCGCCGTCATCGGCCCAGGGCTCGACCGGAGGCTGGTAACGCAAGAGGCGACCAGTCGAGGGCAGGAAGCCGCGATAGGGGTCTTCGGCATAGACGCGGTTTTCGATCGCCCAGCCGTCGATCTTTACATCGTCCTGCTTGATCTGGAGCTCTTCGCCTGCCGCAACGCGGATCATCTGCTCGACGAGATCGACACCGGTGATAGCTTCGGTCACCGGATGTTCCACCTGCAGGCGGGTGTTCATTTCGAGGAAGTAGAAGCTCTCGCCCGTCGGATCGGCACCCGAGACGATCAGCTCGACCGTCCCGGCGCTGTGATAATTGACCGCCTTGGACAATGCGACGCACTGTTCGCCCATGGCCTTGCGCATCTTGGGCGTCACGAAGGGCGACGGCGCCTCTTCCACGACCTTCTGGTGGCGGCGCTGGATCGAGCATTCGCGCTCGTTCAAGTAGATCACGTTGCCGTGCTTGTCGCCGAGGATCTGGATCTCGATGTGGCGCGGGTTCTCGATGAATTTCTCGATGAAGACGCGGTCATCGCCGAAGGAGTTGAGACCTTCGCGCTTGGTCGCCTCGAAGCCTTCGCGCACATCCTTCTCGCTCCACGCGAGGCGCATGCCCTTGCCGCCGCCGCCGGCGCTGGCCTTCATCATCACCGGATAGCCGATGTCGTTGCTGATCTCGACCGCGTGGTCGGTATCGCGGATTTCGCCCACGAAGCCGGGGACGACATTCACGCCCGCTTCCTTCGCCAGCTTCTTGGATTCGATCTTGTCGCCCATCGCAGCGATGGCATTGGTCGGCGGGCCGATGAAAGCGATGTTCTCCGCCTCAAGCGCCTCGACGAAGCTCGCGCGTTCGGACAGGAAGCCATAGCCCGGATGCACCGCTTCGGCGCCGGTTTGCTTGCAGGCGTCGATGATCTTGTCCGCGATCAGGTAGCTTTCCGCCGCAGGAGCGGGCCCGATATGTACCGCCTCGTCCGCCATGCGCACGAAAGGCGCGCGGGCATCGGCATCGGAATAGACGGCAACCGTCTGGATACCCATGCGCTTGGCGGTCTTGATGACGCGGCAGGCAATCTCGCCGCGGTTTGCAATCAGGATCTTGGAAAACAATCGGGCCTCCGAAAGGCAGGTGTACAAACGTATGCACGCCCATGCCGTAGCGGAGGCCCGGTATCAAGGCAGATGCCTCAATCGCGGTCGATATGACCGATATGGCGCTGTTGACGCGCGATCAGGGAATCGAATTCTTCCCAGATGGCTTTCGCCTTGTCCTCGCCGCCTGCCTGGCGGATAAACTCGGCTTCCCACTTCTTGCCTTCGGGGTTTTCACTCCAGCCCATGGCAGCGATGCCCTGTCGCATCGGCAGGGCGACGATCGAATCCCATTCGCCGGTAGCCATGTGGAAATCGATCACGCCGCTCTGCCCGAGAGCTTCATCGACCTTCTGGAACATCTCGATGATCTCATGAGCACGTTCGCCCTTGCCCGGTTTCCACTTCATCAAGTTGATCCGGTACCAGTCGAGCTCTGCCAGTACGGGTTCTTCGTGATTGTCTGCAAATGCCGGCGCTGCCGGAATTGCAAGGCCGATTGCGGCCACAGCGAGTACAAGCTTCTTCATACAGTCCACTCCCCTGTAAAGGAACGCGACCCCGAGAAGCGACCCGGAACCCGATCCTTGATTGGGATCGGAACAAGGGGGAAAACAGGCTTCAGAAGCGATAAAGTCAATTGCCCATGGCCGGGGCAGGAGGGTTACTCCCGATGCGCCACATAGCCTGCCAGCGCGTGGGCATAGGCCTGTGCGCCGCGGCGGCCGCCTTCGCCTTCGAGCAGCGAGGTGACGGCAGTGGCGAGACGCTGCTGGTTCTCGTGTGAAAGTTCGCCCAGCGGCGAGACATAAATGCCGATGGTGAAGAGGATCGCGTTGGTTTCCGAAAGGCGGCGCAGGGTTTGCCGTTCGGAGCGCACGAACAGGGTCTCGCCTGCATTGTTGGGCGTGACATGGGCGAAAGCTTGCTCGGGCGGCCCGGCCACCCAACGCTTCTCGCCAGTGGCGGCGATGAACCAGTTGCAGCGCCCGTAGATTGCGCCCGGTTTGAGCTTGGCCATGAAATGATCGACCCCGCTCGCAAGCTGCTCCTCATAGCCCTGGATCGGCGCATGAAGTGCGCGCAAGGGGAGGCCCATCTTGTCGGCGGGCGTCCAGTCGGAAGGCCATGCGACGGCTGCGCCGACAACGCGATATTGATCTTCACCGGGACGCAAAGTGAGGAGGCACATGTCCTCGTGATGCGCTGCGGCGGCTTCGGGCAGGCCGCCGGTGAGGCCAAGCATGGCGGCAAGTTCTGCCCCCGCAGCGTCACCCTCGGAAGAGGTCTTGATGCCTTCAGGAAAGTCCTCGAACCCCGCCGCGCGCGCAGCAAGGTCGGGATCGGGCTGGAGCCATGCCCCCTCGTCCAGCTTGGCGAGCCCCATCTTCAGCACGCCGCCCCCCCGCGCCTTGCGCAGCAACGCGTCGACGGAGAAGCCAAGCCTCACTCGGCAGGCTCCGCCACCCTGCACGCCCGCATCGGCTCTTCCTGCGCCAGCGCCGTCAGCCCCAGCTTCGCAAACAGCGCCGCGTCGCTGTCGTCGCCTGCGTTCGGAGCGGTCAGCAGCTTGTCGCCGGTGAAGATCGAGTTCGCGCCCGCCATGAAGCACAGCGCCTGCGTGGCTTCGCTCATGCTCTCGCGCCCCGCCGACAGCCGCACCATGCTCATCGGCATGGTGATACGCGACACCGCCACGGTGCGGACGAATTCGATATCGTCGATCTTGGCGAGTGGTGTGTCGGCCAGCATGTCGTCCAGCACCGTCCCCTTGACCGGCACCAGCGCGTTGACCGGCACGCTTTCGGGATGGCGCTCCAGCGTGGCGAGCGTGTGGACGAAGCCCACCCGATCCTCGCGCGTTTCGCCCATGCCCACGATCCCGCCGCTGCACACATTGATGCCCGCATCGCGCACGTTCTGCAGCGTATCGAGCCGGTCCTGGTAATTGCGGGTCGATATCACGCGCTCGTAATATTCGGGGCCCGTGTCGACATTGTGGTTGTAGTAATCGAGACCTGCTTCTTTCAGCATATCCGCCTGCTTCGGCGTCAGCATGCCCAATGTCATGCAGGTCTCCAGCCCCATGGCGCGCACGCCCTTCACGATCTCGACGATCGCGGGCATGTCGCGGTCCTTGGGATTGCGCCACGCCGCGCCCATGCAGAAACGCTGGGAGCCTGAATCCTTGGCCTGCGCCGCGCGCTGGAGGACCGATTGCACCTCCATCAGCTTGGTCGCCTCGACCCCGCTATCGGCTTTCACGGACTGCGAACAATAGCCGCAATCCTCCGGACACCCGCCGGTCTTGATCGACAGCAGCGTGCAGAGCTGGATCTGCTCGGGCGGATGAAACTCGCGGTGGATGGTGGCGGCTTGGAACAGCAGTTCGGTAAAGGGAAGGTCGAACAGCCCCGCGATTTCCTCGCCGGTCCAGTCGGTGCGGATTTGGGTCATTGAACCTCGAATTGTGCTTCGTAAGAGCGAAAGATGGTTTGCAAATTGCTTAGGCGATTGCCGATAAGGCGAGCGTTGCAAAGCCAGTAGTTGGCACTCGCTCCCCATCCACCGCGTGAATCACGCGCTTCCAAGGAGCATTGATGATTGCGGTACAATTCCCAAGCGCGCTGCGATTCCATGAGGTCGGTGACGATATCGGTGCCATCGCATTGCGGACTACTTTCAGTGTCAGCGGTAGCTGAGCATCTCGAAATTTCTTCCTTGGAGATGAGCATGGCAACCTGCTCGTATTTGCGAACCGACATGGCCAGCTGGGCTTCCGCGCGTTTCGAAAGAGCTTGCGCGCAATTGAATTCATTGGGGTAGGCGTCGTTCGCACAAAAATGAGCCGCTTTTGAATACTGCTGCCCGACCGACAACCCCTCGTCGGCAAAGATGGCTTGGACACCGTCTTCGGCCAAGGCTGGAGGTCCGATCAGCAATGCTGATGCAGCCATGAGCAACGATAGTTTCTTCACTCCGCCGCCTCGTCCAGATCCTCGCCTGCAGGCGGCATATTGTGACCGAGCAGGCGCAGTACGTCCGCCGCGCATTCCACCACATTGCTGCCCGGGCCGTAGATGCCCTGCACCCCGGCATCGCGCAGAAAGTCGTAATCTTTCTGAGGGATCACGCCGCCGGCGATGACCTTGATGTCGCTGCGGCCCGCGTCTTTCAGAAGGCCGATCAGTTCGGGGATGAGCGTCTTGTGACCCGCCGCAAGGCTGCTCGCGCCGATGGCGTCGACATCGTTTTCGAGCGCCATGTCGCGCGTTTCCTCCGGCGTCTGGAACAGCGGGCCGGAGACGACCTCGAAACCCATGTCGGCAAAGGCGGAGGCGATGACATTGGCGCCGCGGTCGTGGCCGTCCTGGCCCATCTTGGCGACCATCAGTTTCGGCGCGCGGCCCAAACGGCGTTCGACCGCCTTCACGCCCGCAACAACCTGCTGGTAGCGGGCGTCTTCCGAATAGGCCTGCGAATACACGCCGCGAACGGGCTTCGGCATGGTGTCGTAGCGGCCGTAGGCGTCTTCCATCGCCTGGCTGATTTCGCCCAGCGTCGCATCGTGGCGGGCAGCCTCGACCGCGAGTTCGAGCAGATTGCCTTCGCGCTGTCCCGCACCGCGTGCAAGCGCATCGAGCGCGGCCCGGCAGGCGAACTCGTCGCGTCCTTCGCGCACCTTCTTGAGGCGTGCGATCTGGCTCTGGCGAACGGCGTGGTTGTCGATGTCGAGCGTGTCGATATCGGCCTCTTCGGCGAGGCGGTACTTGTTCACGCCGACGATCACGGTCTCGCCCTTGTCGACGCTTGCCTGCTTCGCTGCGGCCGCTTCCTCGATCTGCGCCTTGGGTTTGCCGCTGGCGACATATTCGGTCATGCCGCCTGACGCTTCGACCTCGTCGAGCATGGCCTTGGCCTGCTCCACCAGCGCGGCGGTGAGGCTTTCGATGTAATAGCTGCCGCCCAAGGGATCGGCGACATTGGTGATACCGGTCTCCTCCTGGATCACCAGCTGCGTGTTGCGCGCAATGCGGGCGCTGAAATCGGTCGGCAGCGCGATCGCTTCGTCCAGCGCGTTGGTGTGAAGCGACTGCGTGCCGCCCAGCACCGCTGCCATCGCCTCGATCGTGGTGCGGATGACGTTGTTATAGGGGTCCTGCTCCTGCAACGAGACACCCGAAGTCTGGCAGTGCGTGCGCAGCATCTTCGACTTGGGGTTCTGCGCGCCGAGGTCGGTCATGACATCGTGCCACAATGCACGCGCGGCGCGCATCTTGGCGATCTCCATGAAGAAGTTCATGCCGATGCCCCAGAAGAAGGACAGGCGCGGCGCGAAAGCGTCGATATCGAGGCCCGCTTCCATCGCGCGCTTGGCGTATTCCTTGCCGTCGGCAATGGTGAAGGCGAGCTCCTGCACCGCCGTCGCCCCGGCCTCGTGCATGTGGTAGCCCGAGATCGAAATGCTGTTGAATTTCGGCATGTTGGCCGAGGTATATGCGATGATGTCGGAGACGATCCGCATGCTCGGTTCGGGCGGGTAGATATAGGTGTTGCGGACCATGAACTCCTTGAGGATGTCGTTCTGGATGGTCCCGGCAAGCTTGTCCTGCGAAACGCCCTGCCGCTCCGCCGCGACGATGTAGAAGGCCAGCACGGGGATCACCGCGCCGTTCATCGTCATGCTGACGCTCATCGTGTCGAGCGGGATCTGGTCGAACAGGATTTCCATGTCGCGCACGGTATCGATCGCGACGCCCGCCTTGCCGACATCGCCAACTACGCGCGGGTGGTCGCTGTCATAGCCGCGGTGGGTGGCAAGGTCGAAAGCGACGCTCAGCCCCTTCTGACCCGCCGCGAGGTTGCGGCGATAGAAGGCGTTCGATTCCTCGGCGGTGGAGAAACCCGCATACTGGCGGATGGTCCACGGACGGCCGGTGTACATCGAGGCATAGGGTCCGCGCGTGAACGGCGCGATGCCGGGAACGCCGGGGTCGAGATCGGCGGTGTCCTCGCTGGTATAGAGCGGCTTCACCGCAATGCCTTCAGGCGTGTGCCAAGTCAGGTCGCGCCCCTTCACCTCCTTGTCGGCGAGGGGCTTCCAGTCTTCGTATTTGGGTGCATCGGTCATGGCCGATCCCCTAACCGCATTCCTATGCGCAGAAAAGCCGGTGCTTAGAAAAGCTCGTCGAGAGGCGGCAGACCCGGCTCGGTCCAGGCGGGTGCTGCGCGCAATTCTTCCTGCGTCATCTCGCCATGGATCGCGAACCAGCGGTCGTACTGGTGCGCCGTTGCAAACCAGTAGAGCCCGCCCAGCGCGATCACTGCTACGACCCAGAGGCTTTTGACGAACCGCGCCGCCGACATCCCCTCGCGCCCCGCTATCCATAGGGTACCAAGGGCTGTCCATGCCCCCAGACCCAGAAAGCCCCAGCCGACCCAGCGATAATATTTCCCCAGCTCGGGATCGGGCGGCCAGTTGCGGCGGATATAATTGGTGGATTCAAGGCCGGGGCCGAAAAACTCGACATAACCTGCGCCGAATATGAAGGCGGTGAGAGCGACGAGCGCAACCACGCCGCCCCAGCCCTCGGATCGTTCCTCCGCCCTGCGGCGGTCTTCCTTGAGCCCTTGCAGGAAACCCTTCCAGCTGAACGGCTTGGCCTCGTTCCATTCGAAGAGATGCCGCTCCCTCTTGCGCGTCATGGCACAGGATCAGTTCGACCAGTGCGCGCCCGATTTGGGCGTTTCCATGATCTCGGTCAGCTGGCCCATCATGTCCTTGGGGTGGAGGAAGAAGATGGGCGTGCCATGCGCGCCGATGCGCGTGGGGCCGAGGATGCGCTTGCCCATGTCCTCGAACCATTTGCGCGCGTCCTCGGTGTCCTCGACCTCGTAGCAGACGTGGTGCTGCCCGCCGGCGGGGTTCTTTTCGAGGAACTTGGCGATCGGGCTGTCGGGGCCGAGCGGCTCGATCAGCTCGATCTGCGTGCCATTCGTGCCGTTCTCGCCGGGCGTGTCGACGAAGCAGACTTTCACCCCCTGCGCCTCGAGATCGAAGGGCTTGTGGAACGAGGTCGCGCCCATGACATCACGGTAATAGCGGATCGATTCTTCGATCGAGGGCGTGGCGACGCCGATGTGGTTGAGACGGCCGAGTTTCATAACGCTTCCCAATAAATTGCCAGAATGAGGCCGAGGCCAAGCAAAGATAATATCGTGGTGATGATCATCTGCACATAGAATGCACCGCGGTCTTCCTCACGATCGAAAAACACAAGCAGACGCGATGGAAATCGCACGATCTTTCCTGTGGCCAATGCTCCGATCATGTTCGCAGCCCATCCGGCGATGATCCCAAAAATCAGCAGTTTGGCCAGCGCATCCATATCACAGCGGAATATTGTCGTGCTTCTTCCACGGGTTCTCGAGTTGCTTAGTCCGCAGCTTACGTAGTCCCAGCGCGATCCGCTTCCGCGTCGAGTGCGGGTAGATCACCTCGTCGATATAACCACGGCTCGCCGCCACGAATGGGTTGGCGAAGCGGTCTTCGTATTCCTTGGTTTTCTCCGCGATCTTGTCCGGATCGTCGCGGTCCTGGCGGAAAATGATCTCCACCGCGCCCTTTGCACCCATCACGGCGATTTCGGCGGTGGGCCAGGCGTAATTGAGGTCGCCGCGCAGGTGCTTGGACGCCATCACGTCATAGGCGCCGCCATAGGCCTTGCGGGTGATCACGGTGATCTTCGGCACGGTCGCCTCGGCATAGGCGAAGAGCAGCTTCGCGCCGTGCTTGATGATGCCGTTATGCTCCTGCGCCGTGCCGGGAAGGAAGCCGGGCACATCGACGAAGGTCAGGATCGGGATTTCGAAGGCATCGCAGAACCGCACGAAGCGCGCGGCCTTTTTGGAGGAGTTGATGTCGAGCACGCCAGCGAGCACCATCGGCTGGTTTGCCACCACGCCCACCGTGCGCCCTTCCACCCGGCCGAAGCCGCAGATGATGTTGGCGGCATGGTTCGGCTGCACTTCGAAGAAATCGCCCTCGTCCAGCGTCTTCCGGATGACTTCGTGCATGTCATAGGGCTGGTTGGCGTTGTCGGGGATCAGCGTGTCGAGGCTTTCCTCCATGCGGTCCCACGGGTCGCTGGTCGGGCGCTCGGGCACTTCCTCGCGGTTCGACAGCGGCAGGTAATCGAAGAAATCGCGCGTCGCGAGCAGCGTCTCGATGTCGTTCTCGAAGCTGTTGTCGGCGACGCTGGTCTTGGTGGTGTGCGTTTTCGCGCCGCCCAGTTCTTCCTGCGTGACGACCTCGTTGGTCACCGTCTTCACCACGTCGGGCCCGGTGACGAACATGTAGCTGCTGTCCTCCACCATGAAGATGAAGTCGGTCATCGCGGGCGAGTACACCGCGCCGCCCGCGCACGGCCCCATGATGAGGCTGATCTGCGGCACCACGCCGCTGGCGAGAACGTTGCGCTGGAACACCTCGGCATAGCCGCCCAAGGAGGCCACGCCTTCCTGGATACGCGCACCGCCGGAATCGTTGAGGCCGATCACCGGCGCGCCGACCTTCATCGCGGTGTCCATAACCTTGCAAATCTTTTCTGCATGGCGCTTGGAAAGAGAGCCGCCGAAGACGGTGAAATCCTGGGAGAAAACATAGACGAGGCGGCCGTTGATCGTGCCGCTGCCAGTAACTACGCCGTCGCCCGGAATACGCTGCTCTGCCATGCCGAAATCGACGCAGTCATGTTCCACATAGCGGTCGAGCTCTTCGAAACTGCCTTCATCCAGCAGCACATCGAGCCGCTCGCGCGCGGTCAGCTTGCCCTTGGCGTGCTGCGCGGCGATGCGTTTCTCGCCCCCGCCAAGCTCGGCAGCTTCGCGGCGACGTTCCATTTCGGCGATATTGGCGGACATGTTCTCTCCGTTTGGTCTCTCGGCCAAGCGCCTAGAGCGGGGAGCGTGGCAACGTCAATCGCCGCCCGCCTCTTCTTCCTCGTCGCCGGGCCGATATTCGAGGATATCGCCGGGCTGGCAATCCAGCTCGCGGCACAGTGCGTTCAATGTCTTGTAGCGCACGCCCTGCACCTTGCCCGTCTTGAGCAGCGAAAGGTTGGTGTTCGAAATGCCGATGCGGTCGGCCAGCTCTTTCAAGCTGACCTTCCGCTTCGCCATCATCACATCGAGATTGGTAACAATCGCCATCAGACCACACTCTCGCTGTCCTTGCGGAAGTTCATGCCCAACTGGAATGCCGAGGCGCAAAGGAAGGCGATAAACGCCATCAGCAGGTGAACGATAGGCGGGTCGTATTCGAGCCAGATGTTCTCGGCACCTTTCGCGTCCCAGCTGATCGAAGGGTGTACTTCGATACCTTCGACCGGCGGCAGGGCGTTCAGCATGGCAGCCTGGATCACGATGGTGGCGACAACCGAGACAAGGCTGCCGATAAGAAGATACCAGCCGATCGTGCGCAGCGCGCCGACATTGGCTTCGCAGAAGACTTCACCTGTCGCGATACGGCCAAGGATGCCGCGAAGTTTGACGAAGGATGCAAGCATGAGGCCCAGCACCGCGAGGCGCGCTGCCCAATAGAACGCATTGGTCAGGTACAGCCCCTCGACCGTGAGGTTGCCGGTCTTCTTGGCGAAGCTGGCAAAATCGCCAAGCGCAGTCTCCGGTCCGGGAAGACCCGTTGCTTCCCAGCTCACACTGCCGAAAGTGTTGCCGGCGATAGAGCCGAAAAGCTGGATCAGCGATGCCAGGATCACCAGCGCGAAAAGCAGAACCAGCGCATCCACGAAGCGCCGTACCCAAATTGCATTCATTATCTTGCCCTCAATCTGTTCGGATGAGGGCCTCTAGCGCCATAGAATAACGATTCGCAAGATATTTTTTATGTTTTACGTAAATTCAATGTCGCATCACGCTAACTTCGCATTGCAGAGATCAGGAACTCCACATTGCCTTCGGGGCCTGTAATCGGGCTCTCGACAATGCCCTGGACCTCGAAACCGAGCTCCTCGACCCAGTCCCGGACTTCGTCGCATACGCGCTGGTGAAGTGCGGGGTCGCTGACGACGCCCTTCTTGCCCACTTCCTCCCGCCCGACCTCGAATTGCGGTTTGATCAAGGCAACGAGCCGACACTCGCGCTGCGCCAGTTCGAGCGGGCGTTCGAGCACCTTTGCAAGGCCGATGAAGCTTGCATCGCACACCACCCATGTGACGGGCCGGTCGATCATCTCGGGCGTCAGGATGCGTGCGCTAGTCTGTTCGAGCACGGTGACACGCTCGTCCTGCCGCAGCTTCCATGCGAGCTGGTTGGTGCCGCTATCGACTGCGAAGACATGTTCCGCCCCGCCCTGGAGCAGCACATCGGTGAAGCCGCCGGTCGAGCTGCCGATATCCATCGCGGTGACGCCCTTGGGGTCAAGCCCGAAGTGTTCGATCGCATGCGCCAGCTTGATCCCGCCGCGACTGACCCATGGATGATCGCGCCCGCGCACGTCGAGTGGGACGTCTTCGGCCATCTGCTGTCCGGGCTTGGCCAGCTTCTGCTCGCCGGAGAAAACCAGCCCCGCCATGACCAGCGCCTGCGCCCGCGTCCGGCTCTCGACAAGCCCGCGGTCCACCAGCATCTGATCGAGGCGACGTTTCTTTGCCATTGGAAACATAGCCGTTAGCGAGCATTGGTGAGGCATGAAAGCCTCGTATACCGCCCTTGCCCGCTCGATCTTTCTTTCCAGCGTGCTGTGTGTCGCCGCCTGCGTGCCCGCCCCGGACTCCACACCCGCACCCAGTCCGAGCCCGGCTGCACAGGCATCCGCTCCTGCGCCTGCCCACACTCCCACGCCAACGGCTGCGTCATCGCCTGCGCCGATTACCGAGGTCGAATTCGAAGACTGGATAAACGAACCGCGTTCGGCTGGTGAATGGATTTTCGACGACGAACGCGATGAGGCACTCGCCGTCTATCGCACCGACGCGATGGTCCCGCTGTTCTTCATGCGCTGCGAGAAAGCCACCAAGAGGTTCGGTTTCGCGCGCCCATCGGCAAGCTCGACCCCGCTGGTCATGCAGATCAGAACCGAAACCATGGACCGCGCCTTCGAGACCGAACCGCTGGAGGACCCGGCGCTGGCGACAGTGATGCTTTCATCGAACGATCGCCTTCTGGACGCCATGGCTGTGACCCGCGGACGATTCGCTGTGGAAACTTCAGGGATGCGCACACTTTACCTGCCGCCATGGGCAGAGGTGACCCGTGTCATCGAGGCCTGCCGCTGAGCCGATTCCCTGTGCGGATTACCGACTGCGACGGGTTACCATTTCAGGCATGAAAAAGGCCCGGAAAACGCTCCGAGCCACAAACGCCAATTCTGACGTGGGAAAACTTTTTTGCAAGGGTTGTTTTAAGACCCAAAACGACTCAAATTGTACTCAAGATCAGCGGCGAACGCGGTCTTGGACCCCGGTGATACGGCGGTTCTTAGCTCACAAGCGCGAAAGGAGGTGATCCGATGTCTCATGGTTCAGCAGAGAGGTCGGCAAGTTTCCGCGCGAGGTACTATCGGTAGGCAGATACCCTTAGAGACTTCGTGAGCGGCACTTCCGCCGCTGACCATGCGAAGGGCAGCACACCTCCGGGTGTCGCTGCCCTTCTCATTTTGGGCTGCATACTTGCACCAAGGCTCCCTTCCCACTAACCGCGCGGGCATGGAATTCGAGCATCTCCCCCACCCCGCCCCGACGCCTGCCGACACGCGCGAACAGGCGCTGAAAGACCCCGGTTTCGGCAAGCTGTTCACCGACCACATGGTCGTGATCGACTATGACGAGGAAAAGGGCGGCTGGCACAAGGCGACGCTGGGCCCGCGCGAGGCGATCAGCCTCGATCCGGCAGCGGCCGTGCTCCACTACGCCCAGGAAATCTTCGAGGGGATGAAGGCCTACAAGCAGGGTGACGATACGCTCGCCCTCTTCCGCCCCGAGCAGAACGCGCGCCGCTTCAACGAGAGCGCACGCCGCATGGCGATGCCCGACCTTCCCGAGAGGCTGTTCCTCGAATCGATCCGCCAGCTGGTCGCTGCGGACCGTGACTGGGTGCCGGGCGATCCCGATGGCTCGCTCTACCTGCGTCCCTTCATGTTTGCATCCGAAGCCTTCCTCGGCGTGCGACCGGCAAAGCAGTATAAGTACATCCTGATCGCCAGCCCCGTCGGCCCCTATTTCAAGGGCGGCGCGAAGCCGGTGAAGATCTGGGTCAGCCGCAACTACACGCGCGCCGCCCCCGGCGGCACCGGTGCGGCCAAGACTGGCGGCAACTATGCTGCCAGCCTCGTCCCGCAGGCCGAAGGCATCGAAAACAGCTGCGACCAGGTGGTCTTCCTCGATGCGGTCGAGAAGAAGTGGGTCGAGGAACTGGGCGGTATGAACCTGTTCTTCGTCTTCGATGATGGCACCGTGATTACTCCGCCGCTCACCGGCACGATCCTGCCCGGCATTACCCGCAACAGCCTGATCGAGCTGCTGCGCGAAGAAGGCCTGCAGGTGCGCGAAGAGCCTTACAGCATCGACCAGTGGCGCGCCGATGCGGTCACCGGCAAGCTGCTCGAGACCATGGCCTGCGGCACGGCAGCCGTCGTGACCCCGGTCGGTACCGTGCTCGGTCCCGATGGAGAGTTCACTATCGGCTCCGGCGGCACCGGCCAGATGACCAACAAGATCCGCGAGCGGCTCGTCGGCATCCAGAAGGGCAGCGTCGAGGACACCCATGGTTGGGTGACGAAGTTGTGAGGCAATCTGGCCCCGCGAAGGGCGGAGTACTCTCAGCGGTGGTCGTGCTGATCGCTTTGCTAGTGATCGGATATGGCCTCTTCTGGGTCATGACTGCCGAACCGCAACCCGCCAAACAGATTACCGGTACCGTCGAATCCTTCGGCATGGCGGCGAGCTACAACGGCAACAGCCCGCTGGCCCGAGTGCGGCTCGTCGACGGATCGACCAGGGATGTGCCAATCGACAGCAACATCCAGCAGGGTTGCGAAATCGGCGCCAAAATCGGCTTGGTGCAGACCGGCATGAATATCGAAGTAGCGCCCGGCGGCTGTCACGCCTCCTCAGTCACCGGCACCGACAACTGACGGCTCGACCCCGCTGCATTTTCCAAGCCGATCCCGTATCGCGTCGATCAGCCAGCTGGTCGCGGGGCCCGGCCGTGCATCGCGGCGCCATAATGCGCTGAGAATATAGTTCGCGCCGGGCTTCTCGGGCAGGTCGAGCTCGCACAGCCGCCCTTCTTCGATATCGCCGCTGACCATATGGCGCGGCATGTTGCCCCAGCCGATCCCTTCCTTGAGCAGCGCATGTTTTGCGCCGAGGTCGGCGAGCCGCCAGCTCTCGGGCGCAAGGACCGAAAACTCGCGCCCTTCGGTCAGCGGCGAACGGTCGGTGAGCACGAGCTGGAGGTGCTTGCGGCTCTCCCCCGGCTTGATGCCCGAGCGTGACAGCGGATGGTCGGGCGCTGCAACCGGAACCAGCTCCACCGCGCCGATGGCCTGCCGTTCGAGCTCGGGGTGATCGGCCATGACCGGACCTCCGATCGCAAGGTCGGCACTTTCATCGAGCAGGCAGGCGGCGACGGCACCGAGTGCTTCCACCTGCAATCGCAGGGCGACATTGGGATACATTCGCCGGAACTCGCGCAGGACGCTCGCCGTGACCTCGCCGGGGAGCATGACGTCGACAACCAGAGAGACCTCGCTTTCCAGCCCTGCGTGCAAGCCTTGGGTCTTCGCGAGCAGCGTATCTATGCCGTCGGCGACCGCCTTGGCCTCTGCCAGCAGGCCCTTTCCCTCCTCGGTCAGCACCGGCCTGCGCGAACCTTCGCGGGCAAACAGGGTGACGCCCAGCTGGGCTTCCATCTGGGCGATACCGTAGCTGACGGCAGACACCGCCCTCCCCATCTTTCGCGCGGCCGCACCAAAGCTGCCTTCCTCGGCCACCGCGAGGAAGATGCGCAATTGATCGAGACTTGGTTCGCCCAGCTTCATTGTTCGTATTTCCTGAACATCTTAGCGCATTTTATCGCAGTTATCGGAACACGGCGCAACGTCTATCTCTTGGTCCAACAGAGCATTCTCCCAAGGAGACCAAGCATGATCGAACATCGTCCCTTTAGCACCCTCGGCAAGGCCAATCACGGCTGGCTCGATGCGAACCACCATTTTTCCTTCGCCGGCTATCACGATCCCTCCCGCGTCAACTGGGGCGCGCTGCGCGTCTGGAACGACGACAAGATCGCTCCGAAAAGCGGCTTTCCGACCCATCCGCACAATGACATGGAAATCATCACTTATGTCCGCACCGGTGCCATCACCCACCGCGACAGCATGGGCAATGAAGGCCGCACCGAAGCGGGCGACGTGCAGGTCATGAGCGCAGGACGCGGTGTGGCGCATTCGGAAATGAACCTCGAGGACGAGGAAACCACCCTCTTCCAGATCTGGATCATCCCCTCGGAACGCGGAGGCGACCCCGGCTGGGGCGCGCGCCAGTTCCCCAAGGGCGACCGTGCGGGCCAGTTCGTGCCGCTAGCCAGCGGCGTGGCCAATGACGAGGACGCGCTGCCGATCCGCACCGATGCCCGCGTTCTGGGCGCGACGGTCAAAGCTGGCGAGAGCGTCACGTACACACCGCGCACCGCCGACCGTCACCTCTACCTCGTCCCCGCCACCGGCAGCATCCGCGTGGGCGACATCGAGGCACAGGCCCGCGACGGTCTCGCCATCACCAAGGAAGACAGCATCACCATCACCGCGCTCGAGGACAGCGAACTCGTCCTCGTCGACGCGGCCTGATCAGGAGACACAGACATGAGCACTATCCTTCACATCACTGCCAGCATCCGCGACGGCGAGAGCGTCTCGCGCAGCCTTGGCAACAAGCTGGTTGACGGCTTGGCCACCAAGAAGGGCGCGGATGTGGTCACTCGCGACCTGTCGAAGAACGACATTCCCTTCATCGATGCCGAGCGTTTCGCCGCCAATCTTGCGCCCTATGCCGAACGCTCCGACGACCAGCACCAACTCGCCAAGATCGCCGACAAACTGATCGAGGAGCTGAAGGCTGCCGATACGCTGGTCTTCAGTGTGCCCATCTATAACTTCTCCGTCCCTGCAACGGTGAAGGCATGGGCCGATCTCGTTGCCCGCGCCGGCACGACCTTCCAGTACACGGCGAATGGTCCCGAAGGCCTTCTCACTGGCAAGAAGGCCTACATCACCGCGGCATCGGGCGGAACGCCGGTTGGCAGCGACATGGATTTCATGACCCCTTGGCTCAAGTTCTTCCTCGGCTTCCTCGGCATCCATGACGTCGAGCTGGTCGCAGCAGATGGCATCATGGGCGAAGGCGGCGAAGAGAAGATCGCCGAAGCCCACGAAGAGGTCGAACGCCTCGCCGCCTGATCAGGCCGGTTTGTGAGCCGCCAAAATCTCGCGCCGCTTCTGGATTTCGTAATATTCAGGGCGGCGCGGGTATTTGACGGTAAGCAGCAGGGCCAGAGCAACCGACAGCCCGGTCCCCACGATGATGAAGATCGACGGCAGCCCTCCCAAGGCATCGGTCTTGCCGAGCATGAAGGCTCCGAAAGAGATGCCGAAGTTGGAAACCGCCATGTAGATAGTGAACTGCGTGGCTGCGACAGTCGGATCGCACAGGCGCATGGAAATCGGCAGCAGGGCAACCGTGATCAGCATATCCAGCGGTATCCAGAAATACACAAAGGCCATGAACACCGCCGAGTTGCTCCAGTACCCGACGCCCAGATACATTACGGCGCACAGGGCGATGCCCGATGCGATCCACATGATACCGATCCGCTTCGCGCCGAACTTGTCTCCCAGCCATCCTCCCAGCGTAATGCACAACACGCCCGCCAGCAGGCCGGCCGTCGCAGTGAGGCTGGAAATTTCCGAAGTATCCCAGCCGGCGTAATTGGCCCCGATCAGCGGAGTGGCGCCGGTGAAGCCGCCATAGAGGACACCTCGTCCGAATAGGCATGGTATCCAGAGCAGGCTGACCAGCCTGCGCATCGAATTGAACGTCGCCTTCAGGAGCGGCCACCAGGCATCGAGCTGGATAGCGAGATTGCGTTCATGGGCCTGACCGGTCGACCACGGCAGCGATCGTTCGCCGCTGCGTTCCCTGAATGAAGCGATGTAGATGCAGAGCGCGAAGATCAGGGCCGAAACGATCAGGAATGCCGCGGGCGCGCCGAAATCCTCGATCACGAACCCGCAAATGGCCGTGGCAGCGGCAATGCCGATCGCCTGACCGCCGAACATCATCCCCGAGCCCCGCGCGCGTTCGTCCTCGGTCATGATGTCTACCGCAAGACCGTCGACCGCAACGTCCTGAAAGGTTGTCGCCATGTTCACCGCGAATCCGATACCGCCGAGGATCGCGACATCGGTAACGGCGGGATCGACCAGCGCCCCGATCACGAGGAATGCGATCATCACGATCTGCGCCCCGAGGATCCACGCCCTGCGCCGTCCCATCGGAAGGAAGGTGTAGCGGTCCATGATGAAGCCGTTCACCAGCTTGAGCGACCACGGCAGCGCCGTCAGCGCAGCGACCGAGCCGACATCGGCGGCTGGCGCACCGTTCACCGCCATCCATGCCGGAATGGCGAACCAGAACAGCCCGATGGGCATCCCCTGCCCCACATAAAGGATGAAGAGTGTGAACAGCCGCAGTCGCTGGTTGTTTTCCAGGATCATCGAATTGCCCGACGCGGCAGACGCCATCGCTACCCCCCTTGAAAGAGTGTCGGCTGGCTCTGTGCCCTTGGCCGATCGCGTCCCTACGATCCGATTGAGGGCAAGCTGCCCTATTGCAGCCGAGGCTGCAAGGTCAGCCGGGCAGGTTGCGGCGCAGGTCTTCGAGCCACAGATCCGCTACGGCATCGCTTGGTGCACGCCAGTCACCACGCGGCGACAAGGCACCGCCAGCGCTGACCTTCGGCCCGTTGGGAAGCGCGCTGCGCTTGAACTGGCTGAAACCGAAGAAGCGTTTCACGAAGTTTTCCAGCCACTTCGCAATCGTAGCGAGGTCGTATTCGTTTTTCGCGTCCTCGGGGAAATCGATCGGCCACTGACCAGCCTCAGCGTCCTTCCACGCATGCCAGGCGAGGAAGGCGACATGGCTGGGACTTTGTCCCCAGCGGATAACGTGATGCAGGAAAAAATCGTTGAGTTCGTAAGGTCCGATGATCGACTGCGTGCTTTGGATCGACCCGTCTTCGCCAGCGGGCACGAGTTCGGGGCTGATTTCCGTATCGAGAATGTCGAGCAGGACCTCATCCACGCCGTTATCGAATTGGTGGGTCGTGGTGGTCCAGCGGATGAGGTACTGGATCAGCGTTTTCGGCACGCCCGCATTGACGCCATAATGGCTCATCTGGTCGCCAACCCCATAGGTGCACCAGCCGAGCGCCAGTTCGGACAGATCGCCCGTCCCGATAACCCAGCCGCCGTGCTGTCCGGCAAGACGGAAGAGGTAGTCGGTGCGAAGGCCCGCCTGCACATTCTCGAAGGTCACGTCATAGACCGGCTCGCCATCGGCAAAGGCGTGGCCGATATTTTCCAGCATCAAGGTGGCAGTCGGCTTGATGTCGATCTCTTCGGCGGTGATGCCGAATGCCTTCATCAGCTTCCATGCATTGGACTTGGTCCCATCAGAAGTCGCGAAGCCGGGCATGGTATAGCCGCGAATATCGGTGCGCGGCATTCCCAACCGGTCCATCGCCTTGGCCGCGACCAGCAGCGCATGGGTGCTATCGAGCCCGCCCGAGATACCGATGGTTAGGCACTTGGGCCGCGTCGCCTCGATCCGGCGCATGAGCGCATCGACCTGGATGTTGAATGCCTCGTAGCAATCCTCGTCCAGCTTCTCGCGCCGGTTGGGCACGAAGGGGAAGCGGCGGACGGGGCGTTCGAGGCCGATGTCCTTGGGAGAATGGCCGTGTTCGAAGCGCACACGGCGATACCAGTCCTCGGGCCGGCCTGCAGCGTCGGCCGCATCGCCCCATGTCTGCATCCGCATGCGTTCGGCAAGAATGCGCTTGGTGTCCACATCGGCAACGCACAGCTCGGGCGCATGGTCGAAGCGCACGCTTTCAACCAGCAGGTCTCCGAGCTCGTAGATCATGCCCTGCCCGTCCCACGCGAGGTCCGTCGTGCTCTCGCCATAGCCGCTGGCCGAATAGGCATAGGCACAGACCGACCGGCTTGAGCTGGCGCGCGTCAGCATGTGGCGCTCGTCCGACTTGCCGATGGTGATGTTGGACGCCGAAAGGTTCAGCAGGACCGTCGCCCCTGCCAGCGCGGCCAGCGTGCCGGGCGGGTTGGGCGACCAGAAATCTTCGCAGATCTCGATACCGAATGTGAAGCCCGGCAGGTCATCGGCATCGAAAACAAGATCTGTACCGAAGGGAACGGTCTTGCCGTTCACTTCGATTTCCAGGCCCACACATTCGCGGCCGTGGCTGAACCAGCGCTTTTCGTAGAATTCGCGATAATTGGGCAGGTAGCTTTTGGGCACGACACCCAGCAGCTTGCCGCGCGCAATCGCCACCGCGCAATTGTATATCCGCCCATTCCGCCGCAGCGGTGCGCCGATTACCAACACCGGCGCTAGATCGCGCGATGCCTCGACGATGTCGGCTAGGTGGCGTTCGACGGCCTCCAGCAGCGCGGTCTGGAGATGCAAATCGTCGATTGCGTAGGACGACAGGCACAGCTCGGGATAGAGCAGCAGGTCCACCCCACGCTCGTGCGCCTTGCGCGCCTGCTCGAGTATCCCTTCCGCATTGTAGGCGACGTCGGCCGTGCGAACTTTCGGCGTTGCGGTCGCCACGCGCACGAAGCCGTGCGTGTGAAGGTCGTAGAAGGGATGCGTATCGCTCTTCGCCATGCGTGAAGTGTCTTTCTTTTCCTGAATGGCAGGTTCGATCCAGTCCGCCGGCTGGCAGATACTCAGCTCTGCGAGCTTGCGCTGGGCACCGGCGCGGGCAATGCGCCCTTTGCTTTCCCAGCCGAAGACGGTCTGCGTCTTGAAACCGTGTCGCGAGGCGAATTCTTCCGCAGAGAGCGGCGGGTCCTGCGCCAGTCGCCAGGCTTTCAGTTTCTGCCCTGCCAGATGCATGGCAGGGCGATTATCTCAAAAGGATAATTACCGCAAGGACGATGCTCATGCTGCCAGAAGTTCGGCGGCCGCAGGGCTTTCCTGCAACAGGCTGAGCAAGCCGCGTTCTTCGCGGGTCAGCCATTGTGTCGCGCGGGGAAGCTGGAGGCCTTCGCGCCAGTCTTCCTGACGGTCGACGAGGTCGATCACAGCAGGATGGATATAGCTCTTGCGCGTAACAGCAGGCGTATTGCCCAGCTGTTCGGCGACGCATTCGAGCAATGCCTTCATCGGCATCCGCCCCTCACCCGTGCGCAGGCATTCGAACCCCATGACGCTGGCGTGCCAGGTGCGGAAATTCTTCGCGGTGAAGCGTTCTCCCATGCAGGCTTCGAGATATTCGTTCACGTCGCTTGAACCAACGACCTGCACGTCTCCGTCCTCGTCGACATATTTGAAGACGTTCTGACCCGGAAGATCCTGCATGTTGCGCACCATGCGAGCGAGACTACCGTCGGTCAGCGTGACCTCGCGCATCTTGCCCGATTTGCCCTTGTAGCGCAGCTTCAATGTCTTGCCGGTCACCTCGGCATGCCGGCGACGCAGGGTGGTGGCCCCGTAGCTATTGTTCCGTTCGGCATACCCCTCGTTCCCGACGCGGACCGCGCCCAGATCGAGCAGGCGAACGACGCTCGCCACGGCACGCTCGCGCGTGAGCTTGCGTCCGCGCAGGTCTTCTTCCACCTTCTTGCGCACCAGCGGAAGGAGTTGTCCGAAGGCCAGGCACTTGTCGAACTTCTCGCTCTCGCGCTGGCTGCGGAATTCGGGATGATAGCGGTATTGCTTGCGACCCTTGGCATCCACGCCGGTGGCAAGGATATGTCCATTGGGAGCCGGGCAGAACCACGCATCGATATAGGCCGGTGGCAAGGCGATCGCATTGAGGCGCTTCTTCTCTGCCCGGTCGGTAATCAGTTCGCCCGTAGGGTCGTAATAGGCCCACCCCTTACCCGCACCCTTGCGGGTGATACCGGGCAGTTGATCGTCGACATAGATGAGCTTCGTCATGGCGAAGGGAAGAACCGTGGCGAGGCTGTATCCGTTCCCCACCTTGCGACGAACGGTTGGGCGTAATAGCGACCCAGCCAACAGGAGATGAGATTTGGCCGATCCGACCTACACACCGCCCGAAGTCTGGACCCACGACGCCGAAAACGGCGGCAAGTTCGCCAATATCAACCGCCCCACGGCAGGCGCGCGAGAAGATAAGGACCTGCCCACAGGCGAGCATGATTTCCAGCTCTATTCGCTTGCCACGCCCAACGGTGTGAAGGCGACCGTCATGCTCGAAGAGCTTCTCGAAGCAGGGCACTCGGGTGCCGAGTATGACGCCTACACGATCAACATCGGCGACGGCGTCCAGTTCACCAGCGGCTTTGTCGATGTGAACCCCAACAGCAAGATCCCTGCCCTGCTCGATCGCAGCGGCGAAACGCCCGTTCGCATCTTCGAAAGCGGTGCGATCCTGCTGCATCTGGCCGAGAAATTCGGCGCCTTCCTTCCCACCGATCATACCCGCGCAGAAGTGCTGAGCTGGCTGTTCTGGCAGATCGGCAGCGCCCCCTTCATCGGCGGCGGTTTCGGCCACTTCTACGCCTATGCGCCGGAGAAGTACGAATACCCGATCAACCGCTATGCGATGGAAGTGAAGCGCCTGTTCGACGTTGCCGACCAGCGCCTCGCCAAGACCGAATATCTCGGCGGTGACGAATACACGGTCGCCGATATCGCGGCCTGGCCGTGGCTGGCACCTTTCGTCGAAGGCACGATCTATGGCGAGGCGCGCAAGTTCCTCTCGATCGACGAATACGAGAACGTCGGACGCTGGGCCAGACAGATTGCTGCACGTCCCGCAGTGAAGCGCGGACGCATCGTCAACAAGGCCTGGGGCGACGAGGATACGCAGCTCCTCGAACGCCACTCCGCCGCCGATTTCGAGGGCAAGAAGCTCTGATCAGGCCAGTTCGCGGGCAAGGCGCTCCATGAAGCGGGCGCCTTCCTCGAACTGCGATATCGCAAGCCATTCGTCGGGCTGGTGCGCCTGCTCGATCGACCCCGGCCCGCAGATCAGCGTCGGGAAGCCGGCCCTCTGGAATTGCCCGCCCTCCGCGCCATAGGCCACTTGCGAAGGCGCGGTATTCTCGCCTGTCAGCTTGCGGACGAACTCCACGGCGTCATCGCTGCCCGCATGCGTCATCGCAGGCGCGGATGCGAGCTGCTGCAACTCCACACCGGTGGCGGGAAACTTCGCCTTCATTTCCGCATCGACCTTGCCGCAGAGCTCCCTGAAGGGCTCGATCGCGGCGTCCGGATCGACATCGGGCGGGCACCTCAGGTCGAACACGAAACGTGCATGCCCGGCAAGGATGTTGACCGCCGTCCCGCCCTGCATCTCGCCGATGGTAAGCGTCGCCTGCGGCGGATCGAAGCCATTGTCCGGATTGGCGCAAGCCTCGAGCTCGCGCGCGATCTCGGCCAGCTTCGACATCAGGTGAACCGCAACCATGTTGGCCGAAATGCCGTGGTCGACCAGCGAGCTATGCGCCTCGTGCCCCCGGATATTCACCTCGAAAGCGCAAATTCCCTTGTGGCCGGTGATGATCTTCATGCTGCTCGGTTCGCCGATGACGGCAAGGCGCGGCGCGGGAATGGTGACAGCCATCCGTTCGATCATGGCGGGTGCCCCCTTGCAGCCGACTTCCTCGTCATAGCTGATCGCCAGATGGACCGGCCTCGACCCTTTCACGAACTGCGGGACCCATGCCAGCGCGAGGGCAAGGAAACCCTTCATGTCGCAGGTCCCGCGCCCGAAGTATTTCCCGTCGGCTTCCCGGACGATCCACGGATCGCTGCTCCAGTCCTGCCCTTCCACCGGCACCACGTCGCTATGTCCTGAAAGGATGACCCCACCCTCGACCACCTGGCCGCAGGTGGCGAACAGGTTTGCCTTGTCGCCGCCCTCGTTCGGCACCCTGTTCGAGGCGATGCCATGTTCGCCCAGATAGGCCTCGACCCACTCGATCAGTGCAAGGTTGCTGCGCGCCGAAGTGGTGTCGAATGCCACCAGCGTTTCGAGGATCGATCGTGCCTTGGCCAAGTCCGTCATGAAAAGCGCTATCGCCCATAGAAACGCGAACTGCTACCCCTTCACATTCGCGATGGGGGCGTTATAGGAGCGCCCGCTGCTGGGGTGTAGCCAAGTGGTAAGGCAGCGGTTTTTGGTATCGCCATTCGCAGGTTCGATCCCTGCCACCCCAGCCAGCCTCCTTCATTTGCGAAATCGCTGCGCATCGCTAAGCCTGTGCGGATGAGCGAAGCCGACCCGCGCAAAACTCCCGTCATCATTGGCGTTGGCCAGATCAACGATCGCCCCGAAGATCCCGGAGACGGGCTCGATCCGATCGGCTTGATGGCAGCAGCCCTGCGCCATGCCGACGAAGACGCCGGTGGCGACTGGCTGGCTCGCTGCGATTCGCTTTCGGTCGTGGCCCAATTGGCCTGGCCCCAGCTCAATCCGGTGGACGGGACGCTCGCCGAGACGCTCGGTATCGATCCTGCCCATCGCATGCAGACTGCCATGCCCAATGGCGACAGTCCGATCCTGCTTCTACACGAAGCGGCCAACCGCATCGCTCGCGGCGAAGCGAGCGTTTGCGCAATAGTCGGCGGCGAGGCGCTGCGTACTGCGGCAAAGCTCGCTGCACTCAAACCACGCGACGATGGCGAAAAGCCCAATGCCTTGCGCGATGCGAGCCACCGCAAGCGGAGCGGCTATGCGCCCAGTTACGGCCTCGTCGTGCCGACCGACGTCTATCCGCTCTACGAAAATGCCGGACGCGCTGCCTATGGCCAGTCGCTCGCCGAAGGGCAGGCCGAAAGCGGCGCCATCTGGTCGGGCATGAGCGAAGTGGCCGCGGGCAACGACAGCGCGTGGATACGCGAGGCAGTCAGCGCGCAAGAGGTCATCACCCCCTCGCCGACCAACCGCCCGATCGCTTTCCCCTACACCAAGCTCCAGGTCGCCAACTCATCGGTAAACCAGGGCGCGGGCTTCATCGTCACCAGCCTTGCCGAGGCGCGCGAGCATGGAGTGCCGGATGAGAAATTGGTGTTCGTCGGCCACGGCGCAGCGGCGCATGAGGACGGCAATTTCCTCGCCCGCGACCGCTACGACCATTCGCCCAGCCTCTCGACATCGATCGAGCGGACATTGGAACTGAACGGTGTGAGCGCCGACGACCTCGCCCATGTCGAGCTCTATTCCTGCTTCCCCTGTGTCCCCAAGATGGCGCGGCGCGTCCTCGGTTGGCCGCTCGATCGCCCGGCCACCGTCTTTGGCGGGCTGACTTTCGGCGGCGGCCCGATCGGCAATTATATGAGCCATGCGGTCGCCGAGATGGTGCTCCGCCTGCGCGGAACGACCGACAAGGGATTGCTGTTCGCCAATGGCGGATATGCCACGCACAATCACACCATACTCCTGTCCGGAGCTCCTACAGGCGCAAGCTTCCCGCAGGAATTCGACTACCAGCAGGAAGCCGATGCAAAGCGCGGGGCCGTTCCGGAACTGGACGAGGAATATCAAGGCGAGGCCGAGGTCGAAACCTATACGGTCCACTACGCGAGGGACGGATCGCCTCGCTCGGGCGTCGTGGTTGCCCGCACCCCCGAAGGCAAACGCACTCTCGCGCTGGTGCCGGGAAGCGATAGCGCCGCCCTGGCGTGGTTTACCGATGGCTCACACGAGCCGGTCGGCACAGCGGGATTGATCCTCCGGGACGAAAAGGGCATGGGAATTTGGCAACGGGCCAATGCATAAAAAGGGCAGGGCGCTACGCTAAAGATTACCCGAAAGAGAGTGATGACTGACAAAGTATGGACGCCTATCAAACATGTGCGCGTCGCTGACCAATGGGTTGCTGCGGCAAGCAGACAGGATTTCGTCGACGCCGCCCACAGTGATGCAAGTTTCGCCGACGAGCATGGGCGTGTGCGCACGCGATTGATTTTCGATTCAAACGGCCAAGGCGTTTCCATGGCCCGAACGAACCCGAAGTTTCGCCAAGCGCTCGAACACGCAGATGTGATTCACGCTGATGGCCAGTTCATAGTCGATGTCTCCAGAAAATACTGCTCTGAGCCTATTCCGGAGCGCACACCGACAACGGATATGATCCATGATTTCGCCAAGGCTTGCGAGAAAAGTGGTCGCACTTTCTACCTTCTCGGAGCTCCCGAGGAGATCAACTCCGAGTGCGCACGCGTACTCAAGAGGATGTATCCGAAACTGAAGATCGTGGGGCGACACCATGGATTCTTCAAAGGTAGAGAGGAAGAGATACTCGCGGACATCGAGGAGAAGAAGCCCGACTTCTTGTGGGTTGGTTTAGGTAAGCCACTCGAGCAGGAATTCTGTGTGCAATACAAGGATCGTCTGGATGCGGTTTGGACCATCACTTGTGGTGGCTGCTTCAACTTCATCACCGGCGACTACAGTCGGGCTCCGCAGTGGATGCAAGATGCGAGCTTGGAATGGCTGCATCGTATGATCATCAATCCCCGACACCTTTTCTGGCGCTATTTTACCACTACGCCTCACGCTTTCGTTCTGGGCCACCGCCTCTCGGATGAGGCTACGAAGGTTTTCCAGTACGAGCCCGCCTGAGCCATTCGATCGGTTGCTTTTCCAGACCGGCTTGCCCAAGAGGTTCGGGCAACGAGAATCTTGGGAGCAGGCAATGAGCGATTTCGAAACCATCCGGGCTGAGCGCGAGGGCAATGTCCTCACCATCACGCTGAACCGCCCCGAGCGCTTGAATGCCTGCCCGCCTGCAATGGCGGACGAAATCTTTACCGCCATCCGCGATCTGGGCGATGCCCGCGCAGTCTTGCTGAAAGGCGAAGGCCGGGCCTTCTGCTCGGGTGCAGACCTTGCAGCGAATGCGGAAATGTCGGTCAGCGGCGGCGACCGCGCCTATGCTTCGCTCAGCCAGCATTACAACCCGATGGTCCAGGCGCTCGCCTCGCTGCCCGTTCCGGTGGTCTCGGTGGTCCAGGGTCCGGCAGCCGGTGTCGGCTGTTCCATCGCGCTGGCGGCAGACTTCGTGATTGCCGGCAAGAGCGGCTATTTCCTCCAGGCCTTCGCGAATATCGGCTTGGTTCCCGATGGCGGCTCCAGCTGGATGTTGCCGCGCCTGATCGGCACGGCGCAGGCGACCCGCATGGTGATGCTGGGCGAGAAGATCCACGCCGAAGAAGCGGAGCGTATCGGCCTGATCTATAAGTGTGTCGAGGACGATGCGCTCGCCGGAGAAGCGAAGGCGCTGGTCGAGCGACTGGCCGATGGGCCGACGGTAGCCCTCGGCCTCATGAAACAGACACTTCGCGACGGGCTGGAAATGGATTTCGCCGCCACTCTCGCCGCTGAGGCGAAGGCCCAGCGCAAGGCGGGCAGCACGCAGGATGCCGTCGAAGGCGCGCTTGCCTTCCTCCAGAAGCGCAAGGCAGCGTTCAAGGGCGCCTGAACATGACGGGCGTGTCCGAAGCCCAGTTGAGCGAATGGCAGAAGGCCGTTGGCCGCGAGATTGTGGAAGAGGAAACTCTGGCCCCTCTCGTCCTTTGCCGCTTCGCCCGCTCAGTCGGAAAGGAAGACGAACACGATCGGCCGCCCTTGCCGCATTGGGCATTTTTCCTGCCCAATCCGCTAAACGGAGAAATCGGGCCTGACGGACATCCGAAACGCGGCGGTTTCCTTCCTGACGTCACACTACCAAGGCGGATGTTCGCAGCATCCAGCATCGAATTTCCCGGCGAACTCGATCTCGGCGCTTCCGCCAAGCAGACCAGCCGCGTCGCCGAGCTTACTCACAAGAGCGGACGAACGGGCGATCTGGTTTTCGCAAAGGTCGAGAAGCGGATCGAACAGGGCGGCGAGCTGCGGGTGCGCGAAGTCCAGACCTATGTCTACCGCGACGCAGGCGATCCCGTGCCCATGCCGCAGCCCGCTGCCGAAGCTCCTGATGGCGAAGCCTGGCAACCCGACGAGGTTTCGCTGTTCCGCTTCTCCGCCGCGACCTGCAACGGCCATCGTATCCATTACGATTATCCCTATACGACAGGTGTCGAAGGCTATCCGGCCCTGATAATCCACGGCCCCTTCACTGCCGCCAAGCTGGCGGACCTCGCCATGCGCAAGGGCGACCTTGCCAGCTTCAGTTTCCGCGCCACTGCACCGCTATTCCTGGGTGAGCCTGTCTATCTGCGCGAAGCAGCCGATGACAGCGTCGAGGCAGTGCGATGCGACGGCGTGACAGCGATGCAGGCCAACTTCTCCTACCGCTGAAACATCTGTCTGGAAGACCGACCTAACGGACTATCTGGCGGATATTCGCGAAGGCTTCGGCGGCGCGCAGATGGACCGTTGCGCCACGCGAGCGGGCGAGCGCTTCCAGAGCTTCGACGGAGCGCTCCTCAGGAAATGGTCGGACCTGCGATTCAAAGCACTTGAATGCGTCCAGCTTGCGCTCCAGCGTATCGGCGATGTCGATGTAGACGTTGGGAATGAAAGCCGGCGTCACCGGCGGCGCATACCAGTTCGTTTCCGAGAGCGTTTCGTAACACAGGATGCGGGCCGGGGCACGGTTGTGGCGCGGCCGGGCGGCCACCATTGCCGCCTGGAACACGATCGCATGGTCGCCGTGGATGTCCCCGTAGAAGGGCAGGAACAGCGTATCGGGCGAAACCGCCTGGACGATATCGCCGATCTCTGCATTCACCTGCGCTGCCGGAACAGTGTCGAGGGCGGCAGCCGGGAGGTCGAGTTCATGCGTTTCGGCGATATCCAGCAGTGCATGGGCCTTCTTCATTTCGGCACGCACCCGCGCCACGCCCTCCTCCGGGAAAGCGGGCGGCTGGCCGCGCGTTGCGACGAGCACATGGACCGCATGCCCTTCCTCGGCGAGGCGCGCCATGGTTCCGCCACACCCCAGCACTTCGTCGTCAGGATGCGGAGCCACGACAAGCACGCGTCCGAGATCGTGAATCTTGTTCAATCGTCCCTCCCGAGGATTTCATGCATGCGAAGAGGCTTCACGCTATCACATTCCCATTCGAGAATTCGAAGAAGGCCGGATCCTGTCTGGACAGTAAGCCTATCCCCCTCGCGTTCGACGATCTGTCCGGGCGCTGCATGATGAAGCCTTCCGCCCAAGACAGGTTCGCTGCTCCAGATCACGAGGCGATCCCCGCCCACATTCGTGAACGCACCGGGATATGGACGGCCGACAGCGCGGACCAGCCGGTCGATCGCAGCGGCATCGGCTTTCCAGTCGATCAGCCCGTCACGCGCGGTCCGTTTCGCTGCCCATGTGGCATAACGCTCGTCCTGCACGCGGCGCGGTTCATTGCCGTCGGCAAGAAGCGGCAGGCACTGTTCCAGCATCTCGCGCAGCGCGACCATGTGCTTTTCGTATAGCTGAGCGGCAGTCTCGTCGGGCGCAAGGTGGAAATAGGACTGGGCGAGGATATCGCCGTCATCGGTCCCCTCCTCCATCCAGAACAGGCTTCCGGCAGTGATCTTCTCGTCGAGCAGGATCGTCCAGGGAAGAGCCGCCCTTCCCCTCAGCCTGGGCAGAGCTGCCGGGTGGTAGCCAATCACCTTGCCGGGGCGAATGCCAAGGAACTCGCTCCCGCACAGCTGCGACCAACCGACGACGAAGATGTAGTCGGGCCGTGCCTCGCGGATTGCATCGAGAGTTTGGGGATCATTGGTTTTCCCCGTGCGGAAGACTTCTGCTCCGAGCGTTTCCGCCTGCGGGCCAAGGTCGACGAAATCGGAGTGCCGTGAACTCAATTCCAGCGGAAGCGTCACCACCAGCGCCACTTCCCAGCCCTGTGCCTGGGCGAAGGCATCCAGCACCACTTCGGTGCTACCGACGGCTCCCACCACCACTGCGCGCTTGGTTCGCTGCTCCACTCAGCCCACCTTGCGCTTTTCCGCAAAAGCAGGACGCGGCGCGAGGTTTTCGGCGGGCTTGTCGGTCGGACGAGGCTTGGTCGGCCCGCCGGAAAGTCTGAGCAAGTCCATCTCGTAGAGCAGCATGCGATTGACGATCTCGACGTCATATGTGCGCTCGGCACGCGTGCGCGAACGCGTCGCCATGTCGAACACGAGGTTCGGCTCGGCCACGAATTTCATCATCGCGCGCGCAAGATCATCCGCATTGCCGGGTTTTACGAGAAACCCGTTTGACCCGTCGTCGATCGCATCGCGGCAACCGGGCATGTCGGTCGTGATCACGGCCCGCCCCGTCGAAAGCGCTTCGAGGATCGTGCGCGGAAGCCCCTCGCGATAAGTGGATGGCAGGACGAATACCGAACTGTCGGCTAGAAAAGGCCGCACGTCGTCGGTCCCCGGCACGAATTCGACAGGATAATCCCGCGCAAAGCCGGCTATTTCGTCTTTTGTGAAGCCCGCGGGGTTCTCCCCATCAATATGTCCGAGCACAGTAAACTCGCAGCGATCGCAAGACCGCTTCACCACGCTTGAGGCCTCGAGGAATTCGAGGATGCCCTTGTTGCGCAACAGGCGGGCTACCAGCAGGAAGTGCATCCTGCCATGAGGTGGCTCGACCTTGGGAAAGCGCTGCAGGTCGACCCCGGAACCCGGGACCTGAAGGACGTTCTGATCGGGCCCGATAATGCCCAGGTCCAGCATGTCCCGACGGTCGTCCGAATTGAAAACGAAGATCGTCTGCGCCCGGCGCACCGCCAGCCGGTAGAGGCGCGCCACTGCCGAACGGATCAGCGGGCGGACGCCGCTATCCGGGCTGAAGACATGCCCCAGTCCCGACATCAGCGGGAAGAAGCGCGGAATGCCGAGCAGCCGCGAGACCAGGCCACCGTAGACGATCGGCTTTTGCGTATAGGCAAGAACCAGTTCGGGCCGCTCGCGCAGGAACAGGAAGAAATATTGGAGCATCAGCCAGAGATCGGCGAATGGGTTCATCCCTGCCCGGCTCATCGGGACCGTGCGAAACGCGATGCCGCTTTCGGCCAGTTCGCGTTCGACCTTCTCATCGTGATCGGGAGCGACAGCCACGACTTCGTGTCCGTTCGCCTTCATCGCCCGCAGCAAGTCGCCGCGAAAATTCGTCAGCGAATATGCGAGGCTCGATAATACGACGATCTTCAACTTCGCGGGTCCTTCCGGCCGGTTCTCGTGCCATGTTCTCCGGAGGACGGGAAAATTCGTCCTCCACGCAAGGACATAATCGGCGCGAAGCGGGCGCGGGTTCAATCGGCAATAGGGGGCATACTCCTTTGAGATGGCACCGGGACGATCAGGCCAAATGGGTAAGGACCTGCCCATCCGTTCCGACATGGGATTAGCCCCACCACCACCTTGGGCTGATTGCGACCATTCCGGTTGATGTCTCATTGCGCCGCTGCCCAGCGTGCCGTGATCGACTATCCCTGAGCCTCACCGATTTCTTGTCCCACCATCCGCACGCACAGGAAGGCCGATCGCCAGCATGACCGACAAGGTTAGATCCGCGAACGACGATTGGAATGCCGACGCCGGCGTGACTCCTCCGATCCGCAAGGTCGTCGGCCTGGGACGTGCGCACCGCCAGATGCGTCCCTATCGCCGCACCTCCATCCGCTGGCTGCTGAGGACAGTGCTGCTGGCGTTGCTCGACATGATGGCATTCGTCGTCAGCCTGCTCGCGGTGGGAATGATGGTTCCGCTGTCGGGATATGGCCTCGACGTCACCTTCCCTCCCGCGCTGCTGGGATTTGCCGCGACCGCGACGGCGACCCTGCTGGTGTTCCGCATCTATCGCCAGAGCTGGCGCTTCTTCGGCTTCGCTCATGCTGCAGCCGTTATCGGCCTGGGACTGCTTGGCTCGGCACTGGGCTGGACGCTGCTGATCCTCGGCCAGAAAGCGACGCTGGGGCTTGGCCTGGTCGCCGCTGCGCTTACCCAGTGGATGCTTGCGACCGGACTGCTGATAGGCCTCCGGTCCCTGCGCAGGATCGCCCGTGAAAACATGGCTGGCACCAAGATAAGGCTTGGCACGGCCGTCAGGGCCGACCTTCCGCAAGCCCTGCTGATCGGCCCCGCTCAATGGGCCATGTCGGTCATCGAACTGATGCGGGCCGAGGACGACCCGCAATTCGCCATCGCTGGTATCCTGCTGCCGTCCGAAGCCGACGTGATCGACCGGATCGGCGGAGTGCGCGTCCTTGGCAGTCATGACAAGCTGGTTGAAATCGCCAAGGCAGCAGAAGCGCAGGGTCGACCGTTCTCGCTCGCAATCACGCTGGATGATGGAATGTATCTCGGCAATCGCGAGATGACCCGGCTCACGCACCGGGCGCGCGAGCTCGGGCTAGAGCTCTCCCGCATCAAGAACCACTGGAGCCAGATCCTCCAGCGTCCCGGCGCCGAAGACCCCAAGAACCTTTCGGTCCCCGACCTGCTCGGTCGAAACGAATTCGAAATGCAGGGCGACGTCATCACGCGCCAGATCGAGGGCCAGAGCGTTCTCGTCACCGGAGCCGGCGGCACCATCGGCGGCGAACTGGCGCGCCAGCTTGCAAGCTTCCGGCCATCGCATCTCATCCTGCTCGAGCTGTGCGAGTTCAATCTCTACTCGATCGAGATGACGCTGCGGGAAAAATATCCCGATCTCGAGATCCATCCCGAACTATGCGACATCCGCTCCCGCGACGAAGTGCACCGCGTTTTCGAGAAGCATCGTCCTGCGGTCGTCTACCACGCCGCAGCCCTCAAACATGTGCCCATTGTCGAGCTCAATCCCTGCGCGGGCGTGCACACCAATATCATCGGCACCAAGCACATCGCCGACGCCGTCACCGAATTCGGCGCCCGGGCGATGGTCCAGGTCTCGACCGACAAGGCAGTGAACCCCGTCGGCATGATGGGTGCCACCAAGCGTGTCGGTGAACTCTACAGCCAGGCGCTCGACATGTGCGGTGTCGATGATCCCGATGCACCGCGCTTCATGACCGTGCGCTTCGGCAACGTCCTTGGCTCCAGCGGCTCTATCCTGCCGCTATTCCGGCGTCAGCTGGAAGAGGGCAAGCCGCTCACCGTTACCCATCCGGACATCGAACGCTTTTTCATGACCGTACGCGAGGCAGTGCAGCTCATCCTGCAGAGCAGTGCATCGGCGCTGGCCGAAGACCTGGAGCGTGGCAGCATCTATGTCCTCGACATGGGCAAACCGGTCCGCATCGTCGATCTCGCCTATCGGTTGATCGCGCAGTACGGCCTCGAGCCGGAAGTCGATGTCGAAATCCAGTATGTCGGCCTGCGACCGGGCGAAAAACTCTACGAGGAATTGTTCGACGATTGCGAGGAAGAGGTGCCTTCCAAGATCGGCGGCATCTTCGAAGCACGCTCGCACCCGATCCCGCTGCCCTTCATCAACAAGAGCATCGACCGGCTGTTCGAAGCCGTGAAGCGCAATGACGCGGCAGAGGCAGAGCGCATCGCCCACCACCTCGTAAAAATTCCCAGCAGCGGGGCACGCTTCGACCTCATTACGCCCAAAAAGAAGCCAAGCCTGGTCGATACGGCTGCGACCCCATGAACATCTTCACCCCCAAGGAGAAACCCGTCGCAGCGCTGCGTCCACGCGCCAGCCACTGGCCGCGTCACGAACAGGACGAGATAGATGCCGTCGTCTCGGTTCTCGCCACCGGGCAAGTGAACGGCCTCGTCCATGCACAGCAGACGACGCTGTTTGCACAGGAGTTTGCCGAATACATCGACATGCCCCATGGCTTCTGCGTGGCCAATGGCACGGTCGCGCTGGAGGTAGCCATGCGGGCGCTCGGCATCGGTCCGGGCGACGAGGTGATCGTCCCTGCCCGCAGCTTCTTCGCGACAGCCAGCGCGGTGCTGGCCGTGGGAGCGACACCCGCGTTCGCCGACATCGACGCCAGCACTCACAATATCGATCCGGCGTCGATCGAACGGCTGGTGGGCCCCCGAACCAAGGCCATCCTCTGCGTGCACCTCGGCGGATTGCCCGCCGACATGCGGAGCATCTGCGCGATTGCGGACAGGCATGGATTGAAGGTGATTGAAGACTGCGCACAGGCCCATGGTGCTGCGATCGATGGCCGCAAGGCAGGCTCATGGGGCGATGCGGCGGCATTCTCCTTCTGCACGGACAAGATCATGTCGACGGGCGGCGAAGGCGGCATGTGCCTGTTCCGCGAAGAGGACGATTGCGAACGCGGCTGGTCGTACAAGGATCACGGCAAGTGCCGTGCAACAATGCGCGACGGGCAAGGCAAGCCGGGGCAATTTCGCTATGTCTGCCACCAGCCGGGGACCAATTTCCGCATGACCGAGATGCAGGCGGCGATCGGCCGCCGACAACTCCATACTTTGCCAGGCTGGCTGGCTCGTCGCCGGATGAATGCGGAGATCCTCACCCGCGCGCTCGAAGGCGATCCTCGCGTTTCCCTGCAACAGACGCCAGCGGGCTACGAGCACGCTTACTACAAATTCAACTTCGCCCTCACCGATCCGGTTGGCGAGACGGTGGAAGACCTGCGTTCACGCCTGATCGAGCGGTTGCACGCAACCGGGATCGCCATCGGAACGGGCTCCTGCCCCGACATGAGCCTCGAGCGGGCATTCGAGGGGCTGGAGGTGAAACGGGATGGCGACCTTCCGGTCGCCCGCGACCTCGGCCGCAGGTCCCTGATGCTGCAAGCGGATCATACGCTGCTGTGTGACGACATGCGCGCGACTGCCACTGCCCTGCTCCTCGCGCTGGACGGGGAAGCCGGGTGACAGCAGCACGCAAGCCAGACTTTGTCATCATCGGAGCAGCCAAGGCGGCAACCACCTGGATCCAGTTGCAGCTTCAGGCCAATCCGGCAATCTTCATGCCCGATCCGGAGCCGCACTTCTTTTCGCGCGAATATGAAAAGGGCGAGGATCACTATCTCGACTGGTTCCGCAACCACCCTGCCCGGGCGACCTTGCTGGGTGAAAAATCCGCAGATTACCTGTCCGATGCACATGTTGCCAAACGGATGGCACAGATGCTCCCGGACGCACGCCTGGTAGTCCAGCTGCGCAATCCGGTCGGCAGGGCCTATTCGGACTACAAGATGTTCTACCGCCGCGGTGAGGTAAACGATCAGCCGGAGGACTACCTTTCCGACCCGGACAATCCCCACCCACGCTTCCTTCTGGACGGGCTCTACGGAAAGCATCTGTCCGGCTGGCTCGAACATTTCCCGCGCGAACAGCTGCTCGTCTTCACCTACGAAGATGTCTCGCGCGATCCCATCGGCGTCATCGAGCGGGTATGCGGCCACATCGGCGCCCCGATCACCATTAATGACGAGCTGATCTACAAGCGCGAGAACAACAGCCGCGAAATGCTTCTCCCGCTGCTGATGCGCAAGGTTCTGGCGCCTTTCAAGGAGCCTGTGCGCCCTTTCAGGGGCAAGTTCTGGTTCGAAAGCGCCCGGTCGTTGCTTGCCCGGGAAGTGCGCTACCCCCCTCTCGATGCCGGTCTTCGCGAGCATATGGAGGACTTCTACCGCGAAGATATTGAACTGACCGAGCAGCTGACCGGCCTCGACCTGTCGGCATGGAAGGCGCCGGCGACCAGTGCCGTCGCCTGAGCGCGCCTACCCCATAAGGATTAGCCGCGAGAACCGCTTTGTGGTCATCGACTTAATTGACCACCAGCACACGCCCCGTGTGCGCTAGGGTCACCAGTGAAGGTCCATCAGGACGGGTGCAATAATAACGGAGAAAACAATGTCCCGCTTACTCGGATTGCTCGGCATGGCGTTCTTCGCCGCCTTTTCAAGCGCAGCGCTCACTGGGTGCGGCGGACCGGGTGGACTCGCGGCAATTCCGGCACCTCCGGGCGGCGAATACCGCGTCAATACCGGCGATACGCTGAAGATCACCGTGCAGGACCTCGATGCGGCATCAGGCGACTACACGGTCGACGATTCCGGGGCCATTTCCCTTCCCATGGTCAAGCAGATCGACGTTCGCGGACTTACCTTCCGCGAAATCGGCTCGAAGGTCGAAGACCAGTATCGCAGCGCCGGCATTCTCAATGCGCCGGTCGTCAATGTCCAACCAGCGGCCCTGCGCCCGTTCTATGTTCTGGGTGAAGTGAACCGTCCCGGCGAATTCACCTACCGTCAGGGGATGACCGTCCTCGCAGCCGTTTCCGCAGCTGGCGGCTACACCTATCGCGCCGATTCCGGAGAGGTGGAAGTGACGCGCAACATCGATGGGCGCGAAGTCGTGGGCAAGGCAGACGAAACGACGCTGGTCATGCCGGGCGACCGCATCCGCGTCTACGAGCGCTGGTTCTGATCGATGCGGGGGGCAACATTTCTCTCGCTCTCGGTCGCAACAGCGGCGCTCGTCCATGCGCCGCTGGCCGCCCAATCGCTCCCCGATACGGCACCTGCTATCCCGCGCGACGATCCCGAGTACGAGATCGACCCGACCCGCATCGGCCCATTCGACGTGACGGTCGGCGTGCGCGCGACCACGCAATACGACAGCAACCTCTATGCCCTGCCCGATAACGAGATCGACGACGTCGTTTTCGAATTGTCCCCCTTCGTCGTTGCAGCAATCGACAACGGGAAATCGCGCTTCGAAATCGGGACGCAATCGCTCGTTCGGCGCCATGCCGAGCAGACAACCGAGGATGCCGAGGCTGCACGCTTCTTCGGCGACTTCACCTGGACGCCCGTCGAGGGAGAGTCGCTTGGGTTCGGCGCACAATTCGAACGCGCCATCGAGGACAGGGGCGACCCGGAAGCTCGCGATCTCCTGGCGCCGGGACCGCGAGAGATCGATATCCTGAGCGGCAATGCCTATTACCGCCGCGAACGCGGACGGATCCTGCTCGACCTTAGGGCCGATGTCGCGGAATACGACGCGCGCTCCGTGGTCGACGACAACCGCGATTTCACTTCCTACAGCGGCAGCGCAACCGTCGGTTTCCAGATCGCAGGCTCTGTCTTCGTGACTGCGACAGGGTTTGCCAGCCGCCGCGATTTCCGGCTCGAGACCGATCTTGCCGGGATGGAACGCAATTCCACGACATGGGGCGGCCGTGCAGGACTCAGCTTCGCACCGGGCGGGCTTGTCGAAGGTGCAATCTCGGCCGGTATCTTCCGCTTCGAACCCGACGAACCGACTTTCGATGATCGGACCGGGTTTTCGCTTGCCGCCAACGTCACCTACCGGCCACAGCGGCGCACCGCGCTGACGCTATCGGGTTCGAGCGGCGATGTCGCCACGTTCCGCAATGGGGCGACCGGGCGAACCGACACGACTGTGCGCCTGACCTGGCAGCAGGAAATCCGCCACAATCTCTATTCCTCGCTCTCGGCGGGGTATCGTCGCAGCCGCTTCCGTGGAACGGGCATCGATCAGGAAACCGCGATCGTGCGCGGCGAGCTGGAGTTTCTCGTAAGCCGGCACGTGTCGATCGTTGCCGATGCCAGCTATGGAGACCGCCAGAGCGACCTTGTGAATGAAGAGTTCGACCGCTTCCGTGGCGGGGTCGGCCTCAGGCTCAGGTTCTGACACCCGGCGCAAACCGCCATCCGCAGCTCCACCTGAAATCTAGTCGGTCGTGCCTTCCATCGCCCTGCGCGATTCCCTCCACCAGAAGACGTCGAGCGCGACGGCGGTCAGCAGTCCGAATGCGATGTGTGCAAGGTTGGCGCCCAGGGCGCCATAGATCGGCATCGTAACGAACGCCGTGATGAAGAAGAGGACGGTGGACAGTGCGGCAACGATCAGGACCACACCCGGCCTGTGCATAGAAAGCAGGGCCGATCGCGAGGGTGCCGCGTGAAGGATCAGGATTACCGCCACCATCTGCGCGATCAGCAGCCCGTACGCCGCCACGAACTCGCTTCCCAGGACCAGGGCGAGTGCCTGTTTGCCGAACAGGATCGTCGCGACCAGCGCCGCAAGGCCGATCGCCATCAAGGCGAGCTGCAAACGAAAGGTGACTGTGCGGAATGCATGAATTTCAAGCCTGGCCCACAGGCGCGCCATATCGGGATACATCACGGCCTGTACGTTCGCCCCGATCTGCATCGCCACTTTCGCGACCCGTTTGGCGATGTGGTAAAGTCCGGCCGATGACGCACCTCCGAGGGCGCCGACGAGCAGGGTGTCCGCTTCCTGCGTCATGGTCCGCAGCGTGCTGGAGATATTCGTCGACCATGCAAAGCTCATGAAGCCCGGGAAACGCTGCGGCAGGTTTCTCCAATCGGCTTTCAGGGGATTTGCCACGCCCTGCCTCTTCAGGCTCCTGAAGCTGATGAACAGGAAAAGCGCAGTGTCGAAGATCTGCACGCCGGTCCAGATTAGGATGAATGCCAGAATATCCCAGCCCATGAGGAAGGCTGCAAAGGCCAGCATGATGCGAACGAAGCTCGAAACGGTCTGCAGATAGGCAAGCGTGCGGAACTGGCCGCCAAGGCGCAGGGCAGCCGTGGGAAATCCGCGAATGTTCAGGGCGATCGCAGCGGCAAAGATCATGACGAAGGGCAAATCTTCCGACTGCAGGCCGATCGTTTGCATCAGCAACAACCCGCCACCAATGGTGAGAGCGGCGGCCAGCAGGCAGCTCGCCGTGTCGAGCAGGAGCCCGTAGAGGAAAAGCGAGCCCATGCGGTCGCTGTCGAAGGACTGTTCCTCGCTGGCCGCGAAACGGATCAGCGGCTGCCAGGATTCGAACCTGACGAGACGCTCGCTGAACCGGCCCAGTGTAAGGACGAGAACGAAGACCCCGAATTGCTCGGTACCGAGCGTGCGCGCAGCCAATGCCGTCCCGAGTAGCATGAGCAGGCTGTTGGCGATATTTCCGCCGAACAGGTGGAGGATGCTCACGAAGCGTGATCCGAAGAAGGATTTGCCCGGCTTACCGGAAGGCACATCTGCATCCTGGGCCGCCGGAGTATCCGCTATCTCGGCAGGATATCGGGTGGGCTGGCTCACTGCTCGCGCGCCCCTCCGGCTGCGAACGCTTCCTTGCCGGACGCTTCGGCACCCATGCTCGCGGCTCCTGGTGGTTTTGGATCACCCCACGATGGAACAGGCAATTGCTCGCGCCACTTGAGGGCATGCACGAGGCCCAGCAGCACGGGTACGATCCACATGCGGGCATACATGTGCGGCACCGAAACGGTAAAACCGGTGAAGACGACGAGCAGGCCGAGCACCAGCGCCGCATCGGCCCTCATGCTCCGCAGGATGCTGAAACCGAGTACCCAGAGCATGATGAGCAGCACGATCAGTCCGAGAAGGGACAGAAGGCCACCCTCGGTCATCAGCAATAGCGGGAGAACATGCACCGGAGCCTGATGAGAGCTGACAGCGCGATAGCCGTCGGCACCGAAGCCGATCAGCGCAGTGTCACCCGACAGGCGCCATGCCTCGAGCGCCATCTCCCAGCGGCCGGAGAAAGTCCCTGCCTGGTCCAGATTGCCTTGCGCAAGTGCCTCCGCAACGCGTTGCTCGAACACGGCAGGCAGGGGAACTTCGGACGTCACTCCGACCGCTACGGCAAACAGGATCACGAGGATCGCAACCAGCGTGCCTCGCGGCCAGAGGATCAGCGACGCTAGCGGCAGGGCGATGCAGGCAAGCACGAAGGAGGTAAAGCTCGCGCTGGTGATCAGCCCCCAACCGGCAAGTGCTGCGCACTGGAATATAAGCCAGCGCGGGAGGAGGCCCCGGTGGAAGATATAGATCAGGCTCAGCAGGCAGAAGGTCGCCACTGCACCGTTGGTATTCGGATTGCCCGACAGCGCGCCGACCCGCCCAGTGGCGGTAATGAAGTCGCGCCCCATGACCATCCACGTATCGTGGTAGGTGAAGAAGATGTTCGCGCCAAAGGCGATCGCCTGGGAAAGCACCACCCCGAGAGCGAACGCGACGATACATCGGTCGAGCACTTGCCGTCGCCAGCTCGCCAGCGTCATCGGAATGGCGAGGAACGCGAAGGAATATTGCGCGGCTACGCTTATCCAGCGCGTTGCGACGCCATTGACGATCGAGCTGATCAACAACCCGCCCAGCATCAGCAGCAGACCGATGTGCCAGAGCGGAGTGGCAGCCCCAAAAGGCTGTACGTTGAGGTGCCCGCGCGCAACAAGGAACATGATCACGAACAGGAACAGTCCGTCCGACAGGCTAAGGTTCACATCGCCAAGCCGCACGATGTTCCAGGTCAGCGTGAACATGCCTCCCAGCAGGCAGAAATAGGCGATCCTTTCCCAGCGCGATGCATAGGTGCGAGGCTCTGCCCGCCTCACGGCACCGCCCGGAGGCAGGAAATGCTGGTCTGCTGTCGAGCTTGCCAAGGTCATCCCGGGATTTTCGGTTGCGCGATATCGGCGAACCTACCGCCAGTTGCGCTCCGCGCCCAAGGGTCAGGCGGCTAGTGGATTGGCGCATTTGAACCGCAGGTCTCGCAAGGGTGTCATGCCGCTACCCCCAAAGAGACCCGTTCCGACTGTTAAAATACTGTATGGATACGCTGATTTCCTGCCCCATGGCGGGTCTGAAGGGTAGCCATGACACCACCGCTTCAAAGTTCATCGCGAAAGCCGTCGTACGGTCACGGGAAAGCTAGCAAGATGCGAGCCTTGCTCAGCGCGACATGCATTGCAGTTACTTCCTGTTCGGGGCCGGGCAACGGGCTTGCCCAGCAGATCGACGACACCGACGCGGAACAGGTAACCTCGCCTGCCACAAAGCTAGCTTTCCGGGGCGCGCAGGGCTTCGGCGCGGTTAGCGAGGGAGGGCGCGGCGGTAGGGTGATCGCAGTTACAACGCTCGAGGACTCGGGCCCGGGCAGCCTGCGCGCCTGTATAGAAGAAAGTGAACCGCGCGTCTGCGTATTCCGGGTCTCCGGCGTTATCCGCTTCACCCAGCGCCCTCCGCGGATACGCAACCCGTACATCACGATTGCCGGCCAAACTGCGCCGGGCGGAGGCATAACCCTGGCGCACGGCGGGGGCGATGCCGGCAGGACTCCGCTGGTGATCAAGGACACGCACGATGTCGTGGTAAGGCACTTGCGGGTCCGGACCGATCGCGTCGGCAACGAACGTGGCTCAGAAGACGCCGTCACGATCGAGAATAGCTCGCGGGTGATAGTCGACCATGTCAGCGCCAGCTGGGCCCGGGACGAGATCGTCAACGGTTATGCCGACAATGACGAGATCACGATCAGCAATTCGATTTTCTCCTGGGGAATCCCGCGGCACGACAAGTGCGCCTTGCTCGCTGCGGATTCCTTCCAGCCACAGCGAGTCAGCTTCATCGGCAATTTGTGCGCGCACAATGGAGACCGCAATCCGGACATCAATTTCACGCCGGGCTCGTGCATCGAGATCTTCAACAACGTCTTCTACAATGCGGAATCCGAGTTTGCGGAGGTCTGGGAAAGCCACGGCGGAAGCCCGGTCTCGATTGTCGGCAACAGCTTCATCGCCGGGCCCGACACGAGGCGCGATGCCGTAGGGATCGTGCGGCAGACAATCGGCAGCAAGGGCAAGGCAAGTGCCTATATGCGCGGAAACCTGTTCGACGGTGCTTTCACCCATCTCGACGGTTCGGTCGCGGACATCGCTACGGATACACCGCCTTGCCAATTCACCATGCAGCCTCTTTTAGCGCAGGACGCCTATACGCAGGTCCTGCAATCTGCAGGCGCTCATCCGAGGGATGCGCTCGATCGCCAGGTGGTATCGGAAGTCCAGCGCCGGGGCGGCAAACTGGCAAAGGCGCCCGGCAGCATTCCCGCGATCGAGGCCGGCACGCCCTATCCCGATGCGGACGCAGACGGCATGGACGACTGGTGGGAACGCGACCACGGAGCCGATCCCGAAACGCCGGATTCCTGGTCGGACAGCGATGGAGACGGGATCTCCAATCTCGAGCAATTCCTGGATGACCTGAGCGACCAGCTCGTAGCTGGCTGATTGGGGCTCCGCCCTCAGGCGACAGCCAGCACGAGGTCCTCGACCTCGCTCCCGTCGCCGAACCTACGGACGACCTCGAAACGGTAGTCTTCATCGAGCCGAAACAGCGTCCCATGGTTGCGGCTGGTGACCTTGTCGGTCCTGACGAGAAGCAGCAGCGCACCCGGACTGCGCAGATACGCGCGCAGATGGCCCACTCCGGTCGAGATCCGGTCCTTGTCGAAGTAATCGAGATTGAGAATATTGGCCGCGCGAACGAAGTGGAACTTGTGCTCGAACGCAGGGGTCCGCGTGAAGATATCATCTTCGGCTATGGTGACGCCGGGCTGTTCCTTGAGGCGCGGACTGACGAGTTCGACTGGCCGAACGCCCACCTGTTCCCTGGCCGACCTGCCGATGACCTTGCGCAAGGCTGCATTGAGGATCGACCTTCCGGTAAAGCGGTCCAGCCGCCTGTCCCACGCTCGCAGCGGCCGGCCCATTATCTCGAACTGCAAGATGTGCCCACTGTCCTCCACAAGCGCACGACTGCCGAGCGGTCCGTCGAGAATGGACGCGGCAAAGCTGCGATCCGTGGCGGTGATACGGAAGTCGAGACCTGTGCTTTCGAGAGCCTCGGCAAGTTCCAGCGTGGTCGTGCCGGAGGAGATGCCGACGTCGAGAAGTTCGAGCGCTTGTCCCGGAAATGCCTTCGCAAGCTCGGCCGCGACGACGCCGTCGATTTCCTCGAACCGGCGGACGTCGGTTTTCTTGAAGGTATCGTTACCCGTCTTCAAACTGCTGAAGAACGCGGCCTCCAGGGCCGGTGTGATCTGCTCGGGCGGCAGCGAGAAGAAGCGCGAAGCTGCGATGGACATGGATTCAGGATGCTCTTTTCATCACGATAAACAGCCTATCCGGTGCCAAGTCGCAATTGAGCATGCGAGCGAGGCGCTGCCACTCCGAGATACCGGTCACAAGCCTTGGTAGCCTTTTGGATATTGGCCTATTTATCTGCCCATGAGGTCCGGGATTGCGCCATAATCGTGGGCGACACAGCGCGGGATTTCACCGTGCCGCAACGGCGAGGCCAGTTGAATGCCGATCAGAATATGTTTCCCTTTCACCGACGGAATGGTCGGAGGCAGCCATATCTCGGCTTTGACAATGCTGCGCGAACTCGACCCGGCGCGGTTCGAGCCAAAGGTGCTCCTTTCCGGGCCGGAGGGTGATCTGGGAAGGATGCTGGAAGACGAGGGCATACCCTATTCCCGCATCGCCATGCCCGATCCGAGCTCCGAAACGCTCTTCGGCATAACTTCCAGTGTGCGCGCAGCGATCGCCCACCTGAAAGAAGGCGGCTTCGACTATGTGCACACCAACGAGGGCCGCAACCACGTCGTCTGGGGCCTCGCTGCGAAGATCGCCGGCGTGGAACAGGTCTGGCATCATCGCGGCCATCCACGGGCGAAGGGGCTGCGCTTCGTCGCGCCCCTGACGGCCAGGGCCGTGGTTTCCGTATCGCATTACGCATCGCCTCAGCCATCGAACTATTCGGCCGGAGACCGGTGCCGCGTCATCCATTCTCCTTTCGATACGTCCTGTGCCGACATCGACCGCAACGAAAGCAGGCGCGAAGCTCTGGAAGAGCTGGGCTTCGACGCGGACAGCTTCATCGTCGGGTTCTTCGCCCAGTTCGGCGACCGCAAGAGGCCGGAAACCTTCGTCGAAACTATCGCCGCGGCCCTTCGCGAAAATCCCGAAAGGAAAATCTACGGGCTGCTCTTTGGAGAAGAGTATGAGGCCGGCTTCGAAGAGAAGGTCCGCAAGGCGATAGAGAATAACGGCCTTCAGGAGCGCGTGCTCATGATGGGGTTCCGCAAGCCTGCCGAGCGGTGGATTGCGGCTTGCGACGCGCTGCTGGTGCCCGCCGTCAACGAGCCCTTCGGGCGCACGCTCGTCGAAGCCATGCTGGTCGGCACACCGGTCGTCGCCGCGGCGTCGGGAGGCAATATCGAGGCTATCGAACATGGCGAGACCGGCCTGCTGGCAAAGGCCGACGATCCCGAAGACATGGCGAAACAGCTCGCGCGTCTCGATGACGATCCCGGCCTCGGCGCACGTATCGCGGCGAACGCGCGCAAGCATGCGTTGAGCAGTTTCGGGATCAGCAAGCACGTCCGTGCGATCGAGGAATTGTATACGGAAATCGCTGCATGAAGATCCTGCACGTCATCACGGGACTGAACGTGGGTGGCGCCGAGAACATGCTGGCCAAGCTGATCGAAAACGATTCCCGGTCGCAAACGCAGCACGTGCTTTCCCTGCTCAAGCCCGGCCCGCTGGCCGAACGAATTACGGCGGCGGGGGCAACAGTTCATACGCTTGGGATGAAGCGCGGTTTGCCCACCATCGGTGCGGCAAGGCGCCTGATGAGGCTCGTCAAAAAGCTCGGCCCCGATGTCCTTCATGGCTGGATGTATCACGGGAACCTGGCAGTCACCTACGCGCAATTCGCCAGCCGAAGCGATATGCCGACCATCTGGAATATTCGCCATTCCCTCGAAAATGCACAGCGCGAGACCCTGCGCACGAGGGCCCTGCTGGCCATCAGCCGGCGCCTCTCGCATCGCCCCCGCGCCATCGTCTACAACTCCACCGCGTCGGCAGCGCAGCACGAAGTCCATGGCTTTTCTACCGCGCAGCGGACAGTCATTCCGAATGGCTTCGACTGTTCCCTCTTCCGTCCCGATCCTGGGGCGCGAGAAAAGGTCGAAGCCCTGTTCGGGATACCGGCTGGCCGTCCTATCATAGGTTGCATCGCGAGGTTCCACCCGATGAAAGGGCATGCGAACCTTGTGGCCGCTGCGACAATCGCGATGCAGCAAGGCAGCGATTTTCACCTTTTGATGGTCGGACACGGGCTGGCCGAGCCGCCGGATGACCTGCGAAAGATGATCGAAAAGCTGCCGTCCGGTCGCGTCACGACCAGCGACGCCCGGCTCGACGTTGCCGAATGGCTGCCGGGTCTCGACATACTCGTGGTGCCCTCGGGGTGGGGAGAGGCGTTCCCGAACGTGATCGGGGAAGCATTCTCATGCGGTGTCCCGGTCATCTCCACCGACGTGGGTGACAGCAGGGCCATAGTCGGCCCGGCAGGCGAGATCGTTCCGCCCGAGGACCCGGAGGCACTTGCCGCGGCGATAGCGCGAATGCTGGAGCTGTCGGGTGAGGAGCGCAGCCGCCTCGGCCTCGCCGGCAGGGAACGGATTGTCGACAATTACTCGCTGAATGCGATCACGGAGCACTACGAGCGTCTATATCGGGAAGTGAGCAGCAATCGGGCGAACCGGACAGCGAACGCGAATCGTGGGGAGCATTCGGTCGGCAACTCGAACACGCTAAGCTGATTTCCCAAGCTAGCCCATGTGTTGCCTGAAATGAACCCACCTAACCAAACAACTCGCCCTAAATAGTGCTCTGTTTGGCGGAATTCCGCGGTTCGGTGTTGATTTATTAACCATCGCGGTCAGAGAAATATTCTCGATAACATTAAGTGCAGGAGGGTCGCCGGTACAATTTGCGCCAGGCCTTCCCCTATCCACCTGAAATACCCTGCAAAGGTTGGCAAATGGCCAAGTTAAACCCCGGCGTCCTACTTGGGACTGCCGCAGCAACCCTCCTTGTCGCCGCATGTGGCGGCGGCGATTCCAGCGCTCCCCCTACGACGGGCGTACCCGGTCCGAGCCCGAGTCCGAGCCCCAGCCCGAGCCCGAGCCCCAGCCCCTCGCCTACTCCAACGCCAACGGCCGGTGCGGCGGCGGCTTTCGCGAACCCGGACGATGGCGGGATCCCCGACAAGGCGATCCACCCGATCGCCTTCCCGACGGCCATTGGTTATGGCCGCGTCACCAGCGTTCGTTCGCCGAACGCGGTGGTCTACAAGATCAACTCGCTCGAAGACACGGCCGATCCGAACGACGGCAAGATCACCTATCGCGAATGCGCCAAGGCGCTGCCGGTCAATTCGCCCTACAGCATCCCGGCAGGTCGCCCGCGTTACTGCGTGTTCGACGTGTCCGGCGCCATCACGCTCCAGTCCGAAGCGTGGATTACGACCGAAAAGATCTACATCGCGGGCCAGACTTCGCCCGGCGGGATCGAGCTTCGCCTGGGCGACAACTACAATCCGGTGGACTCGCTGCTCGATACGCGCCGCGACGGGAACCACATGATCGCGCGCCATATCAGGCTGCGGTTTGCTCCACACCCCAACCGGCCGTCTGATAACGGCGACCCGATCCGCCTCAACAACACCCGCTACCAGGTCGTCGACCACGTATCTTCCATGTACGGCACCGACGAGAGCATGGATGTAACCTGCTCCGACTGCACGGTGCAGTGGTCGATTGCCGGCCCGAACATCTGCCGCGATGCGGGACACAGTTCGGCGCTTCACTGCAAGACCTGGTTCACCAAGCCGGGCAATCGCATGACGATCGCCTACAACCTGTCGCAGCACGGCGTGCAGCGCGGGATGAACCTGTCTCCGGGCGTGCGTAACGGCGGGGTCGGAGATACCGGCCAGATCGACGTGCTCAACAACGTCCTTTACAACTTTACCGAAGAAGGCGGCCTGCTGTCGAACCAGTTCGGTTCGGTGTACGTCAACTACATCGGCAATACCTGGTTCCGTGGTTCGTATTTCACCAACCGCAAGGGCAATTACTGGCCCGCGCTGTACAACCGCGCGGTCAGCGGCCTGCCCTACGGTTTCGACGTATACATGAAGAACAACGTGACCCCGCGGACCCGGATTGCCGGCCAGTTCGGGTCGACGGTGACCGACAACTATCTTGATTCGGTCGGCTTCCTCGACGGTGTCGATTCCACGACGGTCTGCGGTTTGACTTCCAATGGCCTCGAAAACTGCGCCATTCAGGGCAAGGACGTCGTCCAGGGTGTCAAGTTCGCGCTGGCACCGGGACTTACCAGGACGTTCGAGGACTGGATGATCTCCAGCCCGATGCAGGGCATGCGCAACGTGCTTGCATTCGCCGGTGCGGACCTGTGCCGTGACGGAAGCTGCCGCGACAATGTCGACAAGGCTTTCATCGAAGATGTGCGGACCTGCGATGCACCTCCCTATCTGGTCGACCTGCCCAACGACATTCGCACGGCCATCGCCGGCTATGCGAACCTGTCGGCGACCGGCGGGGCACTGCCCGACCGCGACAACGACGGCATGCCCGATGCGTGGGAAGAGCAGTTCACTAGCACCGATCCCGACAAGTGGGATGCGAACGACGATGCTGACGGTGACGGCTATCCCAACATCGAGGAATACCTCAATTTCGTGGCCCAGGATCACAATCGCTATCGCGGTATCTACGATGCCGGAACCGGTGCGCTTCCTGCCTATAATTGCGGTCGTCCGATGGTTTAATAGCCCTATGGTCTAAGTGGTCTGGCTAATCTCAATAGCCATCATTTTATCCTATGGGTGATATGGTGAGCGTCTCGGAACGTTCATACTGCGGGTGGAAACGCCCGGGCTATGCTGCCTTGGCGGAAGCCTTTTTAGCAGCCGAGACGCCACCATGTCCCAATACCTTGCTCCACAAACCGCTTCCGGAAATACGGCAGTCGATCACCGCTATGCGAGTGCCATAAGCCACGAAGGCTCGCATGCCCCGCAGGTCATGTCCTTGCGCGACATGCTGCGCCTGCTGGAGCGTCACAAGCTGCTGATTATCGCGATCGTCGGGCTGACCACACTTGCCGTGGCCGCCCAGCAGCTGCTGGCGCCAAGCCAGTACCGCTCGGTGGCACAGGTACAGGTCGAACTGGTTGACGAGGTGGGGACCAACCAGGCCGATGTGAATTCGCGTAACGAGCAGCGCGTGGCCAATGCGGTGCGCCTTTATCGGTCGCGTGCTTCAGCCGAGCGGGTGATCGACGATCTGTCGCTCCTCGAAGACGAGGCATTCCTGAACGAACTCGGCAGCCTGCCCGAGGGCCGCACTGCCCAGATGCAGGCTGCGACGAACCTGCTGCTGTCGATGATGTCGGTTGCGAGCGAGCCGGGGTCCGACCTGATACAGGTCGCTGTAACGACCCGCTATCCTGCGCTCTCGGCCCGTATCGCCAACCAGTTTCCGGAATCGGTCCGTGACGTGCGCAATTCGCACAGCAACCAGCGCCGGGAGGAATTGCTCGCATCGCTGAAGTCGGAACAGGCCAGCCGCGCGGCAGACGCAGAAAACGCGGCGCGTGAGCTATCCGATTTCCGCGCGCGCACGGGCATGCTTGTCGGAGCCGGTAGCCAGGAAGACCTCCAACAGATCAACCGCATCGCTGTCGAAGCAGCATCGGCGAGCGCCTCCAGCAGCGGTTCTGCCTCGCGCAGTGCCGGTATCTCGAATGCCGCACGCCTTCGCAGCACTGCACAGGCGACCTCGGCAGCGGTCCAGCAGCTCGAACGCCAGCAATCCGAGCTGATTGCCGAACAGGCTCGCCTCGGTGCGACTTATGGTCCCAATCACCCCGACGTACAGCGCGTCAATTCGCAGCTTTCATCGGTCAATAGCGCCCTGACAGGCGAGCAGGCCCGTGCCCGCGCGGCTGCAAACGAGGTTGCATCTGCCGATGCCGCCCGCATGACCGCCCTGGCCCGGAGCGATGCCGCGATGGACGCTGCTCGCGCCTCGCGTCTCCAGGGTACGCTCGCCTCGATGACGGCGAAGGCCTACCAGAACAATGCGAACATGGCCGAGCTTTCGCAATTGGAGCGTGCCAGCGTGCTGGCCGATACCGCCTATGCCAAGATCGCGGATCGCATCGAGCAGATCGAAGCACAGATGCAGCTCCAGGGGGTCAATACCCTCGTCGTGTCGCCGGCCGTCCCCGATTTCGATCGCATTTCGCCCGAACCGCTAAAGATGATCCTGCTTGCCATTTTGGGATCGGGTGTGATCGCCATGCTGATCGCCTTCGCGCGCGACCTTATCGACGACCGGCTGCGCACCGCCGCGCAAATCCGCAGGTTCGTGAACGTGCCGACCCTCGGCATGCTGCCGACGATCCAGAGCGGCGTATCCGACAAGATCGACGAGAACCTGGTATTGCGAAACCCGCAGTCGCTTTATGGCGAAGCGGCAAGGTCGGCCTATGCCGAATTGAAGGCGCTCTCGCCGAATTCCGATTCCCAGTCTGTCCTCATCACATCGCCCCTGCCCGGCGATGGCAAATCCACCGTGTCGCTCACCATGGCGGCAGCGGCGGTCAGCATGGGGCAGACGGCAGTCGTGGTCGACCTCGACCTTCGCCGCCACGGCCTGTTGCAGACGCTGCAGAACGAGCTCGACACGCCGGACATCGTCGATGTGATCACCGGCCGCGCCGACCTCGATGCGCTGCTGTCCAATCCCGCGCCCGACATGATCGAATGGCATCGCAAGGGCGACGAGAGCGAGGAAGAGAAACCCCGGATCGTCCTGCTCAGCGCAAACCGTCCCGTGAGCGATCCTGCTTCGATCCTGACCAGCTATCGCCTGACCATGCTGATCGAGAAGCTCAGCCAGATGTTCGACAAGGTCATCATCAATGCGCCCGCAGCGCTCGCCGTCCGCGATGCGCGCGCGATGTGCGATTACACGGACAACACGGTGGTCGTCGCCCACTGGGGCCAGACAACGGTCGACCAGATGAAGGCGACGCTCGAGCTCTTGGGGGATCAGGTCAACGGCGTGGTCTACAACCATGTCGACTATGCCGAACACGCCCGCCGCAAGTACGGGGACTCGGTCCAGTTCTACATGGAGGCATCGGAGTATTACGTCGACGACGTGCCCGAAAAGATCAGCTTCCTCGACCAGGTGCGCAGGGTCTTCAGGCGCACCCCGCGCGCAGCCTGACCTGCCGGCCGGATGCAGCGCCTACTGGCCATAATCCTGCTGGTGGGACTGTCCCCGCTGCTGGGGATTCTGGGTCTTATCACCCGCATGAGCCAAGGCTCGCCCGTCCTTTTCAGGCAACTGCGTTCGGGACGCGGCGGGAAGCCTTTCCGCATCGCGAAATTCCGTTCGATGACCGACAGGCGCGATGCAAACGGCGAATTGCTGCCTGACGACGAGCGGGTCACCGCATGGGGCAGGTTCCTGCGCCGCTCGCGGCTGGATGAACTGCCCGGCCTCTGGTCGATCGCACGGGGCGACATGGCATTCGTCGGCCCCAGACCGCTTCTTCCCGAGACGATCGCTTCACTGGGAGAACGGGGGAAGCAACGGGGCAAGGTCCGGCCCGGCCTGACAGGCTGGGCGCAGGTGAACGGCAACACCTTGCTCAGCCTCGACGAAAAAATCGCTCTCGACCTGGACTACGTCAGCAACCCGAGCCTCGGTCGGGATCTGGTCATCATAACGCGGACGTTCTGGGTGATGATCGGGGGCGAGCGCCGTACTTCGGCGGCAGGCAGGGCCAAGCCCGACCTTTCGCAGCATCGCTGAAACCTCAGGCGGGCTTCAGTCCCTTCAAATCCGTCAGCGAAAGCCGCGGCGCGTGATCGTCGCTCGGCGGGGGCTTGTTGTGTATGCGACCGGGTCGGAATAACTGGATCGTCAGCCACCCCATCTGGTTGGGCGCAAGGAAGTCCTTGGTCGCATTGTCGGCAATGTAGACGTGCTCTTCGGGAGAGTGGCCGCTGCGTTCCTGTATCTCGGCGAACGCGCGTGGATGCGGCTTGCCGAAATCCCCTTCCCACTGGCCCGTCAGGATGCAGTGATCGAACCTATCCTTCAGTCCGAGAACCTCAAGCTTCCTCGCCTGCATGTCAGCCGGCCCATCGCTGATCAGGCCGATCCGCCGCTCTGAAAACCTCTCGAGGAAACCGGCCACGTCGTCGCATAGCGCGATGTCGGGGTCATGCGTGCGATAGATGCGCACGAGCTCGGGCATATCGCGATCTTCCGGCGCAACGCCGCAATAATCGAGCGCCCTGTCGAAGATGTCGCCGCGATGGCCGATGGCGAGCAGTTCATAGCAGACAGTCGCAAAGCGCTCGCTATTCAGGAGGTGCGATAGCGAGCGCCCGACCGCAGCGTAACCGCTGCGAGCAAAATCGCGCTCAAGATAGAGCGTGTCGTCGAGATCGAGCACAACCGTCCGCGCAGTCAGCTCGATCAAACGAATACCGCCCCGTCATAGCGCAGCATTGTGGCGCCATCTTGCCAGACATTGCTGGCGCATTCCGAACGGCCATTTGCAAGCGCCAGGACGCTTTCGGCGAAACGTCCGCCCGCATGGTCCGCCAGGGGATACCCCCCACCGAAGCGGGCGTTGATTTCGAACACGCGCATGCCGAAACGCGCATCGTCGATCAGCTGGAAGCAGGAGACTCCCCTGAGCCCCGGCAGCGCCTCTACGATACTTTCGGCGATCTTCCCGATATCGGGGCATCTGGTGGTGCGCCCCTTTTCGACCTCGCCAGCCCGGACCGACAGGCGGACATGCGGGATGACGGAGGCAAGCCGTCCGTGGGCATCGATGTAGATATTGACCGTATATTCCTCGCCATCGAGCAGGTCCTGCAGGATCATCGGCTCGTCATAATGCGGCAGCAGTTCTTCGGGCGAAGCGATCTCTCCGATCCCCCTGCTCGCGCTACCACCCGATGGCTTGATGAAGGACGGCCAGCGCCAGGATGCCGGATCGGCGCGCACTTCGTCTGCCGTGGCGGTCTTCGGGACAGGCACGCCGGCTTGCGCCAGCCTCGCGGCCGTCAGTGCCTTATCGCGCACGATCTCGATCGTCTCGGGCGAACTGACATGGACCATGGTTCCGATCGCAGCGAAACGGTCCTTTGCCAACGCCAGCGGGTGCAGTTCCGGATCGATTGTCGGGACGAGGAGCCTGATCCCCTTCGCCTCGCAATATTCGATAAGGCGTTCGACATATCCATCGTCGGTGCAGCGCGGTACGGCGAAACGCGCATCGGCATCGCGGCAGGCTGCGCTCAGGTCCGGTTGCAAGTCGCAGGCATGCACTTCCAGCTCAAGACCGAGCTTTCCTGCCGCCGCGCGAAAGCAGCGGATGAGTTCGACCCTTCGCCCGGCCGAGGTGAAGAGAATGGGAAAGCCTTCAGCGCTCATCCTTCCGCCATCGCCTCCCGCCGCCGGGTCCCGGCCGGTGCGCCAACACCTTTGCGGCGGGCAAAATGGTCGAGCAACTCGTCCCATTGCGGAAAGATCTTCTCGGGCGCGAAGGCCCGGGCAGCTTCCTGAGCGGCTTCACCCAGCTGGCGACGTTGTTCGGGATCCTTGACCAGCCGCTCCATCGCGGCGGCCAGTTGCCCGACCTGCTCGGCCGGCACCAGCAAGCCGCTCGCCTGGTTGTGAAGCATCTCTTCCGGCCCAAAATCGCATTGCGTGGCGATCACCGGCAGGCCTGCCGCCATGGCCTCACCAAGGACGTTGGGAAAACCTTCGTAGCGGGAGGACAGGACGAAAAGCTCGGTTTCCGAGAGCCATGCACCGGGAACCTCGCTCGTCCCGCGCAAGGTTACGCTGGCTTGCAAACCACGCTCGACGATCAGGGCCTGGAGGTTCCCCTGTTCATCTCCGCTACCCCAGATATCGAGATGCCATTCCGGGTGGCGCGGTGCGATCCGGGCAAAGGCCTTTACGAGTAGGTCGAAGCCTTTCTGCCGATCGAGCCTGCCGACGCCGGCAATCCTTCGTGTTTCGCGCCCCGCCTCAAATACCGGGGGCGAAACGGGATTGTTGATCACCACCAGTCGATCCCTCAGGCCGACCGGGAAGCACCGCTTCACACCCCTGGTCTGGCACACGATCGCATCGGCACGACGGTAGGCGCGGCGAAGCAACCGGTTCCACAGGGGATGTGCGCCCTGTACCTCGGGATTGTTACGCTCGCAGGCGACCCAGCCGTGATCCAACCCTGCACCGGCAAGTCCGGCAATCAAATTGTTCTTCGTGAGGAATGACAGCAATACGTCGGGCCGTAGCTGCACGAGGGCCTTCCTGAGACGCCAGATCTTGCGCAGGACGGAGGTTACGCCGCCGCCATTGCAGTTCAGCCGAACAAGCTCCACGCCAGCGGGTATCGAGTGATAGATGGGGTCATCCGGCGCATCGAAACTGATGACGGTCACCCGGCGTCCGGCGCCATGCCAATGGTCGCACAGCTGGCCGATAACACGCTCGGCACCCCCTGCGCCAAGAGCAGTGATCAAGATTGCAATATGCTGCGCCACGCCTGAAGTCTTCGCTCTCCGCCGCTCGGGAACCCCTGAACTAGCACACATGATCGGGCGGTTGAGGTGGGCAAACGGTCTAACCCCTTATGCCCTGCCCCTCTTCGCCAACCTCCGGCAGACAGGCACTTTGCCGTCCTAAAGGGGTAGCCCGTCTTTGCGCTCGTCATGGCGGGCGCTTGGGACCATCCTGACAGGAGATGCATAGACCGGTCGAAACAGGGACGATGGCGATCCAGGAGCCAATCGAAGGTACAAGCAGCAGGCTGCGCCTCGCCGGTTTTGCCGTGCTTGGCCTTGTGCTGGCGGGTCTTGCAGGCCGCATCCTGTCCTACCCGCTCAACCGCGACGAGAACCTGTTCGTCACGGTCGCAGCCAATATCGGCAATGGCGATATCTATCGCGACCTGGGCTACAACCACCTGCCGAACCTGCCCTATCTTCTCGGGCTGGTTTACGAGATCGTCGGGACCTCGAACCCGCTCCTTTCCGCGCGCGTGCTGCTGGTCGGATTCTGGCTTCTCGCGATCGCATCGATCTGGAAGCTGTCGCGGCAACTGTCTTCCGGAACCACGGCATTTCTTGCCGCTTCGTTCGTCCTGCTCTGCAACACGATGCTGCTGACCGGTGCGGGCGCGCTGGCGACCAACAATTTCATCCCGGTCGCGCTCGTCTTTCCGGCATTCGCCTTGCTGGCCTCCGGGATCGAGCGGAAAAGTCTCTCGACCACCCGCCTGTTTCTCGCCGGACTGATCGCTTCGTTCGCCATCGGGTTCAAAGCGAATTACATTTTCATCGCTCCGTTTTTTGCGCTGGCGATCTTGATCGCGCCGAGTGTCCATTCCCTGAAGGACAAACTGGTCCGCGGCTTATTGCCCCTGGCAGCCGGGGGCATCATCGCAGGCCTGCCCACGCTCGCCCACATGCTGTCCGATCCCGAGGCATTCTTCGCGCATACCCTCAGTTATTTCATGGAATTGCACCCGGTCTACTGGGCCGATGCAGACCTGCCGAAAGCCGTGGGCATCAAGGACAAGATCCTGCTGGCCGAGCGTATGTGGCTGGGCAATACGAGCCTGCTTGCGCTTGTCATGGTCGGCACCATGGCAGCTCTCGCCACCGTCACGAAAGGCCTGCGCGCGTTGACCGACTGGAAAGTGCTCGTGGTAGCCGGAATGGCGCTGTGCGGTTTCGTGGTGTCCTTCGTCCCGACCCCCTCATTCGATCACTATTACGTCCCGCCGCTCCCCTTCCTTGTCTTGCTGATCCTCATCCTCGCCGGAAAAATCGCGGGCGAGCACCGCAGGGCCGTGACGATGCTCATGGCAATTGCAGCGGTTCTGAGCGTACTCAACGCCGCGCCCAGGCTGGCAGGCGGGCTCGCCAGCTTTGCCTCCACGGGGTCCTGGGACACGCTCCGGCTCGCTCGCGATGTCCAGGGTGCAGGAGCCAACGCAGGGCTGGACCAGGGCGAAAGGATCGCAACGCTATCACCCCTCCTCGCGCTGGAAGGCGGCTACTCGATCTATCCTGAGTTCGCGGCGGGCCAGTTCGTCTACCGTGTCGCGCCCTACATGACGGATAAGGATCGCAAGCTTTACCGCACCACCTCGCCCGCCGAATTGAACCGCTTCCTCGATGCGCAGCAGCCCAAGGCAATTCTGGTCAATCGGGATGAGGAAATGGAGGCCGATCTGGCCGAATATGCCCGCCTGCGCGGCTATCAGCCGGTCGGTGGCCCGGATTCCGGCAATTCCTTCGATCTCTACGTCGCCGGGCGCTGACCCTTTCGTATGGTGCTAGCCCCTTGGGAGGGGCGCTGGCTAAACCTGCCTAACCCCGATGCCCATTTCGGCAAAACCCGCGGTTTCCGTAGACTTCAACCACGGCGGGGGCCTTCAAACGGCTCCCGCCACCGTTGAAGGCGAAAGGAAACTGAGATGAAGGTGGTTCTACTGGCAGGGGGACTCGGATCCCGACTTGCGGAAGAAACCGTCCGTATTCCCAAGCCCATGGTCGAGGTCGCCGGTCGTCCCATCATGCTGCATGTGATGGATATCTACGACCACTTCGGCTTCAGCGATTTCATCATCGCCTGCGGATACAAGGCGATCTCGATCAAGAGTTTCTTCCAGGACCTGCACCTGATGACCAACGACTTCACGGTCGGCATCGGGAACGGCAAGATGGATCTCAAGCCCACGTCCAAGGTCGACTGGAAGGTTTCGGTCGTCGATACGGGCCTTTCGACCATGACCGGCGGACGCCTGCGGCGCCTGCGCGACTGGATCGGCGACGAACCCTTCATGGTCACCTACTCCGACGGGGTGGGCAATATCGACATCGGCAAGCTGGTCGAGTTCCACAAGTCGCACGGCAAGCTGGCTACGGTCACCGCCGTCCAGCCGCCCGCACGCTTCGGCAACCTCGAGCTCGACGGCGATCAGGTCTCTGAATTCACCGAGAAGGTGCGCAAGCATGAAACATGGATCAACGGCGGCTTCTTCGTCTTCGAGCCCGGCGTGCTCGATTACCTGACCGGTGACGACGAGCCGCTCGAGCAGGCCCCGCTGACCAAGATCGCCCGCGACGGCGAGCTGATGGCCTACAAGCACAAGGGCTTCTGGCACCCGATGGACACCGTCCGCGACCGCGATACGCTCAACAAATATGCCGCGAGCGACAATCCGCCCTGGCTCGATTTCGAAAACGGCAAGCCCGTCCTATCCACCGATTCCCAGGTGCAGCTGGTCAATGCCTGACATACCCCCCGTCCCGATGGAGGCGTTGGCCAGCTGCTTTTCCGGCAAACGCGTGCTCGTCACCGGGCACACGGGCTTCAAGGGATGCTGGCTGTCGCTGTGGCTCGCGCAGATGGGCGCTGAGGTCATCGGCGTTGCGCTTGAACCGCCGCCGGGCCCGTCCATGTTCGAAAGCGTCGGCCTTGCCGAACTGGTCGATCACCGGATCGGCGATGTCCGTTCTGGCGAAGACTTCGGGCGCGCGACACAAGGCGTCGATGCCGATCTCGTCCTGCATCTTGCCGCGCAATCGCTCGTGCGCCCGTCCTATGACGATCCGGTCGACACCTTTGCCACCAATGTGACGGGCACCGCCGTGGTCCTCGACCGTGCGCGCCGAATGCCGTCGCTCAAGGGTATCGTCGTCGTCACCAGCGACAAGTGCTACGAGAACCACGAGTGGGAATGGCCCTATCGCGAGAGCGACCAGTTGGGTGGCAGCGATCCCTACAGCGCGTCCAAGGGCTGCACCGAACTGGTCGCCAGCTCGTTTCGCCGCTCCTATTTCTCGCAAGCGGGCAGCCCGCACCTCGCGACGGTCAGGGCCGGCAATGTCATCGGTGGCGGCGATTGGGCCGTCGACCGGCTGATCCCGGATATCATTCGCGCCACTCTGGCAGGAACCGCAGTCACGATCCGCAATCCGGCAAGCGTGCGCCCGTGGCAGCACGTCCTCGAACCGCTCTCCGGTTACCTCGAGCTTGCGGCAAAGCTGCTCTCCGACGACGGCGCTCGTTTCGCCGAGGCCTGGAATTTCGGGCCGCCTCCTGCGGCGTTCCAGGAAGTCGAACCGATCGCGCGCAAGCTTCAGGCCGAGTGGGGTCCGGGTGCGGCACAGATCGCATTCGGCAAGCGCAGCGGTGAACCGCACGAAGCCCGCATGCTCACACTGGACAGCAGCAAGGCGATGCAACGTCTCGGCTGGGCCTCGCGCCTCTCCACCGACGAAGCGATCGCCATGATCGCCCAGTGGTACCGCGCCTATGCCGAGGGTGAAGTCGACATGCGCGCGCTCACCCTTACCCAGATTGACCGCTTTTGCGGCACGGAAACAACTATCAACCAGCCTGAAGGGAAACGCCCGGTATGCGCGTGAATTACGGACAAACCGTCCACGGCGAAGAGGAAATTGCAGCCGTTGTCGAAGTGCTGCGCACCTCAACACAGATGGGCCCCAAGGTGCGCGAAATGCAGGAGCGTGTCTCCAAGCTTTTCGCCAAGAAGCATGGCATCATGGTCAATTCCGGCTCCTCCGCCAATTACCTGGCGATGGAGCTGCTCGATTTGGAAGAGGGGAGCGAGGTCATCACGCCAGCTCTTACCTTTGCCACCACGGTGGCGCCGATCGTGCGGGGCAGGCTGGTCCCCGCCTTCGTCGACGCCGCCGTGGGAACTTACAATATCGACATCGACAAGATCGAAGAGATGATCGGCCCGAAGACCAGGGCGATGATGATCCCCTCGCTGATCGGCAACCTGCCCGACTGGGACCGTATCCGCGAGCTGGCAGATGCCCATGACCTGAAGGTCATCGAAGACAGCGCCGACACGCTCGGCGCCACCCTGCGCGGCACGAGCACCGGTACGCGCTCGGATATCAGCACCACCAGCTTCTATGGCTCGCATGTCATCAATGCGGCCGGGAACGGCGGAATGCTCTGCGTCACCGACGAAGAGCTTGCACGCAAGGCGCTGCTGCTGCGTTCCTGGGGACGGACATCGTCCCTGTACCAGGACAGCGAGAGCATCGAGAAGCGCTTCAACGTCGACGTGGACGGGATCAGCTATGATGCGAAATTCCTGTTCGACGAGCTCGGATACAACGTCGAGCCATCCGAAATGGGCGCGGCTTTCGGCCTCGTCCAGCTGGGCAAGCTGGAAGGCAATATCACTGCCCGGGAATACAATTTCGACCGCCAGATGAACTTTTTCCGCCAGTACGAGGAATGGTTCATCCTGCCGCGCCAGATGCCGGAATCGCGCACTGGCTGGCTGTCGTTCCCGCTTACCATCCGCCCCGAGGCACCCTTCGAGCGTCGCGAGCTCCAGATCTGGTTCGAGGAGCGGGACGTGCAAACACGCCCGGTCTTCACCGGCAATATCCTGCGCCAGCCGGCCATGCAGAACGTGGAATCACGCACATCTGCCGACGATTATGGGGTGTCGGATGCTGTCATGCGTGGAGGCATCCTGCTCGCCTGCCACCACGGCCTCAACGATGCGCAGATCGACTACATGCACGAGACATTCGAAGCGTTCGCGAAGTCTCGCCTTTCTTCACCAGTCAGCGAGGCCGCCCATGCTTGATCCCCAGTCCACAGACCGTCTTGCCAAGTCCACCATGGACACCTGCCGCGCTTGCGGAGCGAAGGATCCCTACCTGTTCTTGAGTTATGGCGAGCATTCGCCCGGACAGATGTTGATCCGTCCGGAGGACATGGACAAGGCACAGCCCGCCTTCCCCTTGAACGCCCATGCCTGTCTCGAATGCGGTCTCATCGCCGTGGCCGACCAGATCCCCGAAGGTTTCTTCTCGCACTATCTCTACGTGCCTTCAGGCGCGGCGACGATGCATTCGCATTTCGACAGTTTTGCCGATGTCATCGCACAGCGTGCCGACGGCGGGCTTGTGGTCGATATCGGCAGCAATGACGGACTGTTGCTGGCCGCCTGCAATTCGCGCGGCTGCAAGACACTGGGCTTCGACCCGGCAGAAAACATCGCCGAGATCGCGGCAGAGCGCGGTGTCGAAACGCATATCGCCTATTTCCACCCGCAATCCGCCACCGAGGTTCGCGATGCGCGCGGCAAGGCGAAGGTCATCACAACCACCAACACCTTCAACCACATCGGCGATCTCGACAATTTCATGGAGGCTGTCTGCATCCTGCTGGAGGACGATGGCACCTTCATCATCGAGGTACCCTGGGCCAAGGAGATGCTCGAGAAGGCTGAATTCGACAACATGTACCATGAGCACGTGTCCGAATTCAGCGTGCTCTCGATGGTCAAGCTCGCGGAGAAGTTCGATCTCGAAGTGAGCGATGTCACCTATCTCGACGGAATCCACGGCGGCTCGTTCCGCACATTCATGACCCGCAAGAGCGCTGGCTTTCCGATCGGTCCGAATGTCGCCGCCATGCTCGCCGACGAAGCAGCGGTCGGAATGCTCGACCAGGGAACCTACGACCGGCGCACCCAGGAATTCGACGAAATCGGACGCGAACTGCGCGAGATGATCGATGCGCTGAAGGCCGAGGGCAAGACCATCGCCGGATATGGCGCTTCGGCCCGGGGCAGCACCACCATCACCTATTACGGGATTGGTGCGGACGACCTGACCTTCCTTGCCGACAAGAACCCGCTCAAGCACGGCCTCTATTCCCCGAACACGCGCATTCCGATCAAGCCGGTCGAAGCGATCGAGGAAGAGAAGCCGGACGTCCTCTTCATGCTGGCGTGGAATTTCTTCGACGAGATCTATGCGCAGCAAGAGGCATTCCGCGAGCGTGGCGGCCAGTTCATAGTGCCGTATCCGAAACCCCGCCTGGTTTCCTGACTGCGAGGGAGGCAACCAGCATGGACGGGAAGAACTGCCTTGTGACAGGTGCCGCGGGCTTTATCGGCTCGCATCTTTGCCGTCGGCTGCTCGATGAAGGGGCGCAGGTTCATGCACTGGTCCGCCCGGGGACGGGTCTGGAGCGGATTGCGGGTTTCGCAGACAGGCTAGTCATCCACCGGGCCGACGTCGCGGATCGCGATGCGCTTTCTACTTGCCTCGCACAGGCAGAGCCGGACGTTGTCTATCACCTCGCAACCCCGACCAGGTTTGCCGGCAGCGACCCCGTCGCCAATGCTGCCGCATCGATGGAAACGATCGTCCAGACTTTGATCGCACTAGTGGCAGCTCTCGCCGATCTGCCCCGCCCGCCAGACAATTTCGTCCGGACGGGGACCATCGCGGAATATGGCAACGTGGCATTCCCCTATCGCGAAGAGCAGCGCGAAGCACCGGTGACGCCTTATGGCACGGCGATGCTTGCAGGCACGCATTACCTCGCGCTCCTGCAGGACGACCTCCCCTTCCCGAGCGTGACTGCGCGCCTCGCCCTGACCTATGGCGAGGGCCAGTCCCCGAATTTCTTCGTGCCTGCCCTATTCGAGGCTTGCCAGACGGGCCGCCCGATAAAGCTCAGACACCCCGATGACCGGCGCGACCTGATCCATGTCGACGATGTGATCGATGCCCTGCTAGTCATGGGGCAAGCCCCGCTTCCCGGTGCCCGCCACATCAATGTCAGCACGGGTCAGGCACCGACAATGAGGCAGGTTGCCTCGCGCATTCTCGAGGTCATGGGCTGCAATGCCGATCTGGTTGACGTCGAGGACAACTCACCTTCGCAAAAGCCAAGCGTCCTGCTTTCCGATGCGGCACTCGCGGGCCAGATCTACGGCTGGAGGTCGAGGATCGGTATCGACCGAGGTCTTGAGATGCTCGCCAACTCCTACCTCCAGGAGCACAAGCCATTGAGGCAGCACCATGCCTGAAACCGCGCGCACCCTCGTCTCCGTACTCGTCCCCGCCTTCAATGAAGAGGACAATGTCGAACGGGCCTACAAGGCCATCGTGAACACCTTCGAGCGCCTGCCCGATTACGATTACGAGATCATCTTCACCGACAATCACTCGACGGATCGCACCTTCGCGATCCTCGAGGGGCTGGCACGACAGGACCCCCGGTTGAAGGTCATCCGGTTCTCGCGCAATTTCGGGTACCAGCGCTCCCTGCTGTGCGGCTACAAGGCAGCGACAGGGGCATGTTCGATACAGCTCGATTGCGACCTGCAGGATCCACCTTCCCTCATCCCCGAAATGCTCAAGCTGTGGCGGATGGATCATCAGGTGGTCTACGGCATCCGCCGTTCGCTGCCCGACGGATTTGTCGTTCGTCAGCTTCGCCGCGGCTTCTACCGGCTCATTTCCAAGATTAGCGACGACGACCTGCCGATCAATGTGGGCGAATACCGTTTGTGCGACCGCCGCATCCTGGATGAGCTGCACAAGGTCGAGGACACGACCCCGTACCTGCGCGGACTGATAAGCTCGATGGGCTTCTCGCAGATCGGCATCGAGTACGACCGCGCCGACCGGGTTGCGGGGGAAAGCAAGTTTCCGTTCAGGTCGATGGTCTCGCTGGCAGTCGACGGCTTGCTCAACCATTCGCTGCTGCCGCTCCGGCTTGCGTCCTTTGCCGGCATAACCGTCGGCCTGATCAGCATGATCGTGTCCTTCGTCTATATTCTGGGAAGGGTGTTTTTCGGACAGGCATGGCCGGCCGGTTTTGCAACCACCACTATCCTCCTGCTGATGTCGATCTCGATCAACGCGATCTTCATGGGGATACTGGGCGAATATATCGGCCGGCTGTTCATCCAGTCGCGCACGGATGCCGACCCGATCATCGAGACGAGGCTCAATTTTCGCGAGCCGCCGCGTCCCCCTCACCTCCGCGAAATACGAAACGGCGGCTGAGCACGTAAAACACCGCAGCGTAGCAGCACACCGCAGCCAACTGGACCAGCGGGTTCTCGAAGAACCCCGCCATGCGTCCTGCCGTCACGACCGCAAGGTTCGCTCCATAGGAAATGGCTACTGCGACAACATAGCGTCCGATTTCGCCTGCCGAGACCCGACGCCGAACGCGGAAAGTCAGCTTGCGGTGGAGCAACCATGAGACCGGCATGCCCAGCGCAAAGCCGACCGCATTTGCGAGGTAATCGCCTGCGCCGAGGAACAGTCCCGCAAGGATGAAGCCATAGCCGACCAGCGTATTCAGTGCCCCAACGGCGATGAACCGCGCAATTTCGGCAAGATCGTACGGTACGGCGCGATCGGGTGTTCCGTCGTCCACCCCTAGCGTCCCACTGCGACATATTTCATGCCGAGCCGCTCCACTTCAGTGCGGTGGTAGATATTGCGCAGGTCGACCAACACGAGGTCACGCAGCTGGTCACGGATGCGCGACAGGTCGAGGGCGCGGAACTCGTCCCATTCGGTCACGATTACTATCGCATCAGCGTTCTCGGCCGCGTCGTAAGGCGAAGTGCAATAGTCAACATTGCTCAGGACCTGTCTGGCCTGATCCGTCCCCTGGGGATCGTAGGCTGACACGTTGGCCCCTGCATCCTGCAGCGCCTGGATGATCGCGATTGCAGGGCTATCGCGCGTATCATCGGTTTCCGGTTTGAAAGTGAGGCCGAGGATCGCAACCTTCTTCCCGCGCGCCATGTCGCCGATCGCATGGACGATGCGCCTTCCCATCGCGCGCTTGCGTTTGTCGTTCGAGGACACGACCGATTCCACGATCAGCTGGGGCACGTCATAGTCCTGCGCCGTCTTGAGCAGGGCGAGCGTATCCTTGGGGAAACAGCTTCCGCCATAGCCGGGACCGGCATTGAGGAATTTCGGCCCGATGCGCTTGTCCAGCCCGATGGCATGGGCAACATTCTGGACGTCCGCGCCTGTCTTCTCGCAAAGGTCGGCGATCTCGTTGATGAAGGCGATCTTGGTGGCGAGGAAGGCGTTGCTCGCATATTTCGCCAGCTCGGCAGACGCCCGGTTCATCTCCACGAGGGGCGACTTGTTGAGGAACAGGGGCCGGTAGACCTCCCGCATGACCTCCAGGGCGCGTGGATCGTCGCTTCCGATCACGATCCTGTCGGGCCGCTTGAAGTCCTCGATAGCAGCGCCTTCGCGCAGGAACTCGGGATTGGATACGACGGCGAAGTCGGCATCCGGATTCGCGTCCCGGATGATCTCTTCCACTCGCTCTCCGGTGCCGACGGGGACCGTCGATTTCGTGACAACGACCGTGAAGCCCTCGATCGCCTTGCCGATCTCCCGGGCAGCTGCCTCGACATAGGTCAGGTCGGCATGACCGTCTCCGCGTCTTGAAGGCGTCCCGACGGCAATGAAAACGACGTCGCTGCCGGCCACGGTGGAAGCAAGGTCGGTAGTGAAGGACAGCCGCCCGGCCGCCACGTTGCGTTCGATCAGGGCATCGAGTCCCGGTTCGAAAATGGGGACCTTCCCGGCGCGCAATGCGGCGGTTTTCGCCTCGTCATTATCGACACAGACAACGTCATGGCCGAAATCGGCAAAGCAAGCACCGGATACCAATCCGACATAGCCCGAACCTACAACTCCGATCCGCATTTCCCACTGCCTTTCCAGTCCTTGGTCAGCCAGATGATGCGAAAGCCGGGTCGGTCCTGCAATTGTCCTTAAGGCTAGGAAATATAGGGCAAATGGGCGGCGCGATGCGGAGACTGGGCCGACGAGAAAGGGCGCGGGAAACGGAACCAAATCCGCTTCCCGCGCCCTCTTGGATCGTGTGATCGGATCGACGCTTAAGCGTGCTGACCGACCGCCATTTCGGGTACCTCGCCCTGCTCTGCAGGAGCGGCCTCTGCGGCCACGGTGGCACACGCCGCGTTTGCATCGACACCGTTATTGACGGCCCAGATGGCTGCCTGGGTGCGGTTCTGGACCATCAGCTTGCGCAGGATCGCCTTCACGTGGACCTTCACGGTTGCCTCGCTGATATCGAGACGATGCGCGATGACCTTGTTGGGATAGCCCATGATCAGGCAGCGCAGCGTTTCGATTTCGCGTTCCGAAAGCAGCTTGACCAGGTCTGCGCCGCTCTTGCCGCTCGGTCCGGGCATGACACTACGGTCGGCCAGATGCTCAAGCAGTGCGCTCGGCAGGACCTTTTCACCAAGGGTGACCAGTCGCAGCGATTCCACAAGCGAACGACAGGCGATTTCCTTCACGATATAGCCGTCGACACCGGCGCGGAAGGAATCGACCATCACCTCGTATTCGAACTCGTCGGTCAACAGGACGAGACGCGAATTGGCATAGGCTTTGCGGAGGGCGTGGACTTCGGCCTTCACGTCCTGGGCAGCGCTCACATCGATGACGATCAGTTCGGATCCATCGACCGGCTCCAACTCGCCAGTGAGCATCGCTTCGCAGTTTTTGTAGGAATGACCGACTACGAATTCTTCTTCATCAAGAATTCGACGCAATCCCTCACGCATGATAGAATTGGCACAGACAAGCGCCACATTTACTTCAGATTTGTCCAACATATTCGAGTACTCCGACCAAGTAATTGGAAGTACGCGAACCCAGGGTAAGAATTTTATTTTTTGTAAGAAATCGACATCGCGATGCGGTTGGAATCCCGTCCTAATACCCAGCGATCTGTGATTTCGATACTTAAGATACGTGATTCCACGGGGACTACAAGCGCCAAAACGGCAGACACCCTCGTTTCGCCGGGCAGGAAACGTTCTCAAACTGTCGGCAACCCTTACACGTCCCTCGCCAGTTAACTGAAATGCAACGCAGTTTTTACCGGCAGCCATTGGCCAAAAGTGGTCAAACTTTTTTGCAATCTTTGGTCAAAAACGACATTCCGAGCTCGAAATAACGTTATCATTTCCAATATATTAGATCTTGCTCAAAAAAGATTCGTCGCTTTTGTTCGAATCGAACGGACCGAGTCGAATCATTGCCGACCTCTCCTTTCGAGAGGCGTTTGAAAAGACCGTTCTCGAACCACGTAAACCATGGATTGCAAGAAAATAGCACGGCCATTGCACGCATTACTTGGCCCGAACCCCCAGATACATAGGCCAGGACAGGCACCAGCCCGAAGAACATAGAATGGCGAAGCTTGGTCGCGCGCCTGCTGCCACCCGATCGACAAGCGAGCGATGTCGCCAGTCCGGACATTGCCTCAGGCGACGCAGAACAGCGGTGAATTTGTAATTCATTCGTAGTCCGAGGCGCCATTCGGGAGGGGCGACTTCCCAGCGCCAATAATTTTCTATAGGTTTCCAGCTAGGTCGCTTGGGGAGGCGAAAACTCGTGCGCGGAATATTTGTAGAAACGCTGGCCGATTCGTGCCGGGAATGACGGCTTGAGCGGCTCGCCCACACGGGTTGCCGTCATTGGCGGTGGCTGCGCTGCAATGGCGCTGGCATGGGAACTTTCTCGCCCCGAACACCGCGGGAAATATGAGGTCACCGTCTATCAGGAAGGCTGGCGACTGGGCGGCAAGGGTGCTTCGGGCCGCGGCGTTTCAGGCCGGATCGAAGAGCATGGCCTCCACATCTGGCTTGGCTTCTACGACAATTCCTTTCGCATGATGCGCGAGTGCCATGCCGAGCTAGAGGCCGCCGGCAAGGGTCACATCTACGGCGACTGGCGCGACGCCTGGACGCCTGAAAACGACATCGCCCTCCATTCTTCCGACGAGCACGGCGGCTTCACCAGCTGGAGCGTGCATATGCCCGCGCGCGCTGGCCTGCCCGGCGATCCGCTACCCCCCGATACTGGTTTCTCGCTCCCCCACTACATGGCGCGGGCCTTCGAATTGATGCAGGCCCTGGTGCTGGACACCAGGGTCGACGGCAAGACGCCCGTTACCGATTTCGAGCATCCCGCCTCCGGCGATATTTCGCACCGCCTCGCCCATCTTGCCCGGCTCGGCCGGTTTGCCGGGGCGGCGGCCCTGGCCGAAGGGCTCGGCGTTCTTGCCGCACTCCTGCGGTCGGTCACCCCGGCAAGGTCGGACGGGCTGCTCAAGGCGTCCGAAGGCATATTGTCGCAGCTGCGGCAATGGGTGGAGGACCAGTGGATCGCCGACGACCAGCACCGCTTCATGTGGGAAGTGGCCGATCTGACGGTGGCGACGATCACCGGCATGATCCGCTATGGCATCCTTACCGACGAGCGCGGCCTCGACGCGATCGACGATTACGAATGCCGCGAATGGATGCGCATCAACGGCGCTTCGATCCGGGCGCTGCAATCGCCCTTCCTGCGCGGCCTCTACGACCTGTCGATGGGCTATGAGAACGGGGACGAGAGCAAGCCTGCCCTATCCGCCGGTCAGGGCCTGCGTGGGACCTTGCGCACCTTCTTCGGCTATCGCGGCGCCTTCATGTGGCGGATGCGCGCCGGCATGGGCGATGTGGTCTTCGCCCCGCTCTACACCGCCATGCGCGACCGCGGGGTAAAGTTCGAATTCTTCCACCGCCTCACCAACACCGGCCTTTCGGAAAGCGGGGATCACGTCGACAGCCTCACCTTCGACGTACAGGCCGAGATCGAGCGCGATGGCGAATACCAGCCGCTGGTCGAAGTGGCGGGCAAGCCGTGCTGGCCGTCAAAGCCGGATTACGCACAGCTCAAGGACGGCAAGAAAATCGAGGCCGAGGGCTGGCATTTCGAATCCCACTGGGACCGTCGGCGCGCCGGCACCAAGACCCTTCGCGTTGCGGAAGATTTCGACTTCGTGGCGCTTACCGTCGGCGTCGGCGCAATCCCGCATGTCGCCTCCGAAATCGTCGCCCACGATCAGCGCTGGGCGGACATGTGCCTCCATGTGAAGACGGTCGCCTCGCAGGCCTTCCAGATCTGGATGGACAAGAGCCTCGAAGACCTCGGCTGGCCGGGGCCCGCCTATATCACCGGCGCCTTCGCCAAGCCCTTCGATACATGGTGCGACATGGCCCATGTCGTCCCGGAAGAGGCGTGGAAGACGCCGCCGGCAACCTCGGTCTATTTCTGCGCCGTCCTGCCCGATCCGGAGACGCCGCCGAGCGATGACGACACCGACTATCTTTCGCTGCGGACCGAAGAAGTGCGCGCAAACGCGGAAGGCTTCCTGAAAGGGCCGGTGCGCGAAGTGTGGCCCGGCGCCTATGACGAACACGGTCATTTCCGGTGGAACCTGCTGTCGGTTGCCGAGGAATATGGCGGCGACCGCAAGCTCAACGACGAAGGACGGTTCGCGACCCAGTACTGGCGCGCCAATGTCAACCCTTCCGACCGCTATGTGATCCATACGCCGGGCAGCTTCCGCTACCGCATTTCGCCGCTCGACCGCACCTACGACAATCTTACCATCGCCGGGGACTGGACCGACAGCGGGTTCCACTCCGGCTGCGTCGAGGGCGCGGTCATGTCGGGACTGCTGGCCGCCCACGCCCTTTCCGGTTCACCCAGGCTCGAGGACATTACCGCCTATGACCACCCGTGATCCTTCCGCGCGCAAGACAACCCCTAAGGCCGAGCGCACGCGGCCCATCCGCAGCGGAGCGGGCGTCCGCTCGCGCACTGCCTCCCACACCCCTGAAGGCGATCCGGTAGCCAGCATGGACGAGGCCGTCGCCCAAGCGGTGCAGAGCAGTATGGACGTGTTCGATGAAGCGGTGCGCAACACTCGAAGCAACATGGACCGGCTGCAAAAGGGCGATATGTCGATGAACGCCCTGCCCGGCGATCTCGCCTCGATCTCGCTCAAAGCCATCGAGGCCGTGCGCCAGCTCAGCACCTCGACACTGAACCTGTGCGAACAGATGGTCACGCAGATGAGCGTTGCATCGGCCCCGCCCGAACCCGGCGTGGTCGCCGCGCAGGTCCCGCCGTTCCGCAGCACCATGCCCAAGGGTGGCAGTCACGCCGAAGGCACGTATACCGCGCCGCGCAATGTCGGCGAGATAGAGTTCGAGACGCATTTCACCGGCCACGGCAAAGCGGTCAGCCATTCGAACCGCATGCTGAAACCCAAGCGCCCGACGCGCCCTGAAGAGATACGGCCAACCAGGCTCGAGCCGCACGGCACCAAGGCCGAACCGCTCCAATGCACCGCCTTTTCGGCTGCGCTGGGCGAGTGTCCTTCCATCAGCGTCCGCATACCCAAGGACCAGCCGCCCGGCTTCTATAACGGCCTCATCATGGCCGACGGGCAGGATGTGCCGCTGGGCGTTCTCACGATCGAAGTCCTCGGAGCCTCATGAACGCCGAAGCGCATCAGGGCTTCGACCGCCAGCACCGCGAGGCCGCGAGCCTGTTGCAGCGCTTCGGGCAAGAGACGCGCGTCTACCTGCAGCATTACCTCACTCCCGATACCGAGGCGCCGTATCTCGATACGCTCATGGCCGAATACCCCAAGCGCGGCGGCAAGATGCTGCGCCCGGGTATCTGCATCGCCAATGCGCTGATCTTCGGCGGCGAGCTGAAACAGGCGGCGCGCTGTGCTGCGGCAGTCGAATTACTCCACAATGCGCTGCTCATTCATGACGACGTACAGGACGAAAGCGAATTTCGTCGCGGCCTGCCCACACTGCACGCCCAGCACGGCGTGTCGCTGGCGATCAACGCCGGGGATGCCCTCCTCTTCACGGCTTTCCAGCCCCTTCTCGATGCCATCCGGCCGCTGGGCGCGGAGGTCGGTCAGCGCGTGCTGGAAGTCACCATCGCCATGGCCCGGCAGACTGCCGAGGGCCAGGCGCTTGAACTCGGCTGGCGCGACTGCAACGTGCTGGACCTGACCGAAGCCGATTACCTGCGCATGGCGCTGAAGAAAACGGCATGGATGGGCATGATCTGGCCCGCCCAGCTCGGCGTGCTGATGGGCGGACGTGGCCGGATCGACCCGGCGCGGGTCATGCGCTTCGGGCATTTCCTCGGTCTCGCCTTCCAGATCGAGGACGATCTGCGCAATCTCACCGACAATCCCGGCTACGGCAAGGAGCGCAACGGGGACCTTTACGAGGGCAAGCGCACGCTGATGCTGATCCATGTCCACGGAGCCTGTTCGGCGGTCGAAAGGACGCGGCTCGAACGCCTGCTCGGCCTGCCGCGCGCCGAACGCGCGACGGAAGAGATCGACTGGCTTGCCGCCCTCATGGAAGAGCGCGGTTCCATCCGCCACGCGCGGCAAGTCGCCGATGCGATGGCGGGTGTGGCCATGATGGAATTCCGTACTGCCTATGACGGCCTGCCGCCAAGCGTGGAACTCGACTTCCTTGAAATGCTGCCCAGCTGGGTGTTCGACCGGCCATGAGCGGACACCTCCTTCTTTATGGCGCCAACGGCGTCACCGGCCTCGAAGTGGCTCACCACCTCGCCGGGAAGGTCGACCTGAAGCTTGCCGGGCGCAATCCCGAGGCGATCCGTGCGATTGCCGAGGAGCTGGGCGTCCCCTGGGTTGCCTTCGGCCTCGACGATACCAAGGCGACCGCGCAGCATGTTGGCGAGGCCGGGGCCGTGCTCAACGCAGCAGGTCCTTTCAACGAGACCGCCGGCCACCTCGTGCGCGCCTGCACGGCGAACGGAACGCATTATCTCGACCTTGGCGGCGAATGGCCCGTATTCAAGCAGCTGAAAACGCACGACCGGGAGGCGTTCGATGCCAATGTCATGATCCTCCCCGGGATCGGCCTGACTGTCGCGGCGACCGACTGCTTGATGAAACGAGCGGTGGAGCTGTGGCCCGATACGGATCGGATGTGCCTCGGCATCTCACGCGCGCAGGTGATTTCGCGCGGAAGCGTCTCGACGGCCGCCCGGCTGCTCGATGCCGACGCAATGATATGCCGCGACAAAAAGCTGGAACGCGTGCCTGCCGGCAGTCTGAAGCGTCCGTTCGACTTCGGCAGCGGCCTTAGCGATTGCGTCGCGATGAGCTGGGCGGATGTCGTCACCGGCCCGGTATCCACCGACGTCGCCAATATCGAGGTCTACACCGAGATGAGGTGGCACGAGCGCGCCGCCTACCGCATGTCGGGCATCGGCATGCGCGTGACGGGCGAACGGCAGGCGCGCGAGTTTGCCGACCAGCTTTCGATGGCCTGGCCGCGCTCGCCTTCGCCGGAAGCGCGCGAACGGGCGCGCTTTGCCATGGTGGTCGAAGCGCTCGACAAATGGCGGCGCGTGCGGCGGCTGAAGTTGCATACGCTCGACGGGTACACCTCAAGCGTGCTCTGTGCAGGCGAGGTGGTCCGGCGTGTCCTCGGCGGCGAGGCTCCCGCCGGTTTCCAGACGCCTGCCAGCGCTTTCGGGGCACAACTGGTGGTCGACGCCGGCGCCGGAGTTTTCGAAAGCCTCACCCCGGCAGAGACGGCGCCATGATCGGCGGCGAAACCTTCGTGCCCTACGTCCAGTCGGCGATCAGCCAGGATGTGCCGCCCCCTTATCACTTCCCGAATGTGCGGGTGAACACCTTCATCTGGGCGGCAGACATGGCCAAGGTGCAGGCCTATTGCGATACCTATCTCAACCTCGGCACCGCATCCGAGCGCGGCTTTCACTACCGCCCGCTCGCCGCCTGGCCTTACGCCACGCTGATGTTCCTCGACTATCCCGAGATGATCAGCTCGGCGCGCGATGTCTTCGATTTCGGCGAGACGCCCTATCCCGACCGGGGGATCACCAGCCAACGCGAAGCATTCGTCGCCATCCCCGTGGTGCGATACGGGACCAACCCGTTGACGGCGATAACCCGCGCGGCGGTGGAATGGATCGTCCCCGTTATCGTGGTGAGCGAGCCGTGGTCGAGCGTGTGCGGGCGCGAGATGCTCGGCCTCGGCAAGCTGCTGGCCGAGATCGACTTTGGCGAGAACCAGGAGCCCGACAGTTTCTTTGGCAAGGTCCGCCTGCCCAGTTGGAAGGACGGGGCTCCGCACGAGGTGCAGGCATATCGCGATTTCGTCACCGTCACCACCGGAGCACCGATGCCGACCGCCACGCCGCAGGGAGACGAGCAATCGCTCTTTTCCCTGCTCGACACGCCGCAGGCCTCCGCGCTCATCGCGACCATGTCGAAGCTGTCCAACTTCATGAATTTCGTATCTCTCGGGACTATCCCGACCGTGATGCGTACCGTCGGATTGAAGCAGTATCGCGATGCGAAACATCCCGACAAGGCCGTCTACCAGGCGCTGGTGACGTGCCGGTCCTACTTCTCAAACCTGCGCTCGATCGAGTTCTACAACGAGCAGGATGTCGACATCAGCTTCAACAGCGAAGGCAGTTTCCGCCAGATCATCTCGACGCTGATATCCAGCCCCAAGGTCGGCCTCGGCGCCACGATGAGCACCCATCCTGTCGCAGCCTTCCGCTTTTGCGCCGATATCGATTACGACCAGATGCGTGTAATCCACGAGTTTCCGATCGACGGGATCGACGGAATCCAGCCGCGCGCTGCTCGCAGCGACCTGACTGCTCCCCTGTTCCGGCCGATGAAGGGACTGCTCGAGGGTCTTTTCAAACGATGACCGATTTCGTCCCCTCCTTTTCCGACCAGTCGCTCATCCCGCCCTGGCGTACCTTGCGCAGCAAGCATTGGGCCTTTGTCCTCAAGGTGTCGCGCAGCTGCATGCAAGGCTATCTCGACACCCATCTCAATGCGCCGGGACCCGACCTACCTCCTTACCGCTACGAGGCTCTGGAGGAACCGACGCACGGCATATTGATGGTGACCGATCATCCCGAATTCTCTTGTGCAGGCGGGCGCCGCGAAGGGTGGGACACGGTCGCCTTCCGGGAGGTCTTCTGGCAGTTTCCCGCCCATCGCTATGCAGTCGATGGGCACAACCTTGCATCGACGGAGCCGGACCTCGTCTGGATCCAGCCCTTTTACCTCGTCGACAATTCGACCGTCATGTTCGCCAGCCGCGAAATATGGGGGAGCGAGAAGCAGATGGCTGACATCGGTTTCCACACGGGTGACAAGACCGACGACCTGCACCTCGACGTGGCTATACAGGGCTTTACCAAGTTCAAGCCTCGCTCGCGCTCGCATTCGATCGGAGTGTTACGCATCAATCTCGCTCCCGGGACCGAGGATGTCGATTATGATTCCATGATCGCTCATGCCGAAGCTCACACCGAGGCGCAGGACCTGCTCGACACATGGGGCAGGTCGATCCCCGGCATTGGCCACGACCGCAACAAACCTGCCGACGGTGTGCATATCGATACGCTCAAGCAGTTCCGCGACGCGTTCGACATGCGGGTGGCCGCCTATCGCGCCATTATCGCTTCGCGCGCAACTCATGAAAACGTGAAGGACTTGCGCTATTTCCGGGGCTCGGATGTCAAGCTGGCCTTCGCCTGGTCGGAAACGATGGGCGAGCAATTGAAGACACTCTTCGATATCGACGAGCCTGCCGCTGGAAAGGAAGACTTCGCGTTCTCCGACGCTACGCCGTCCGAACTGGCAACCGACTGGCATCTTCCGATCATCAGCAAGGACGTGGTTTTCGCCCTCACCTTCCAATCGGACGCCGAATTCGAAGTGCTGGAAACGCTCCACACCTATGGAGCGGGCGTCTTCTCTCCCTGAGCCGCTTTCAGCGAAGCCTCGACCTCGCTGCGGAAATCATATTCCACCCAGTCCTCGCAATCGGGCCATTTGTCGGTGCTTTTCCAGTAATCGGAAAAGCCCAGCCTCGTGCACAGATGTACGAAGCGCGGCAATTGCAGCACCTTGCTCCATGGCCCCATGATGGTGCCGGGGAAATAGGCGCTCGGCCGCGCACCGTCGGGGTTGAAGACGAAATCGTACGACGCCCGCTCGGCCATATCGAGCGCTTCGTCGGCCAGTCCGAATTCCCCGATCGACACCACCAGGTTGAGCTGCAGATGGCCGGTCTTGTCGAGATATTCGCGATAACGCGTCATCCGCCGATCGATAAGCTCCGGGTCTTTCGTGCGCACCGCCTGCGCAAAGGCGAGCGCGGCGCGCATGTCGCGGCTCTGCCATTCGTTGAGCTGGCTGACATCCGGCACTGCCCTGTCGAAGGCGTCCCAATAGCCGAGCGTACCCGCCGTATTAACCAGCGAGATCAGGATGCCGGGATTTTCCGGCCATTGCTTGTGAAGCTGCTCGTGCATCGCCACGCAAATGTCGATATCGCCGACATAGGCGCGCATCTGCGCCACGTTGAGCCGTGCGGATGGCATCAGCGGATTGAGCTCGCAGGCCCGCTCGGCATACCGCAGCGCATCGCGGAACCGGCCCACGCTCCAGCAGAAGGTGCTCATGTCGGTCAGCGCGGCCGTATCGCGCGGGGAGACTTCCAGCGCCTTCAGCAGCAGCGCCTCGCGCTCGGCATAAGCGCCCCAGGGTTCGAGCATGGCGAGCGCGACATAGGCGCCGCCGCTCTTCGGATCGAGCCGCAGCGCAGTCTTCGCCGCCTCAATGACCCCGTCGCGCCCAATGTGATAGGCCTTGTCGTAGCGCCCCGAGCGCAGCGTCCAGGCGCGGCATTCGGCGAGGCTTTCCCACGCCGGCGCGAAACTGGGCGCAGTCTCCACCACCCGTTCTAGCAGGGGGATGGCCTCGCGATAGGCATCGTCGAACAGCGGATCGCCTTCGGCCATGATGCCGCGGGCACGCATGTAGGCTTCGTAAGAGGCGGGATCGAGTGCCTCTTCCTTGCGCGCCGGCGTAAGCGCAACCTTCAGCGCTTCGGCCACCTTTTCCGCGATCCGTTCCTGCAGATCGAAGACGTCGTCCAGATCCCCGTCGAAGCCGTCGACCCAGACGGCGCTGCGCGTAGTGCATTCGACCAGTTCGGCGCTGATACGCACGCGGTTTCGCGACCGGCGCACCGATCCATCGAGGAGGTGGGTCGCGCCCAGCGCCGTGGCGACGCGCGCAGTGTCCTTATCCGCGCCCCGAAACTGGAAGCTCGATGCCCGCGCGACGACCTTGAGGCTGCTCCCGCTCGCCACTGTCCGCTGGATTTCCTCCGAAATCCCGTCGCAGAAGAAGTCGAGCTCGGCATCCGCGCTGAAATTGTCGAACGGCATGACGGCGAGCAGGGGATCGCGTGATGTCGGACTTCCTGAATCCTGGCCGCTACCCTGCAAGGCATCCGCGCAGGTACCCGCCAACTCCTCGACCGATGCGACGATCTTGCGCCAGGGGGCCGCAGTAATGTCGCCCGACCAGCCGGTTCCCTGTTCGCAATGCACGCGGTTGAATGGAAAGGGCGGGATGGTCCCGTCGAGGCTGAATTGTACGAGCTTGCCCTGCTCATGCGCGAGGTCCGCTTCCGCGAGCACCCAGCGCGAGCGGCGCGCGTCGTCCGACCACACGACGAGCACGGCGTCGACCTCGCGCAGTTTTTCCTCGATGACGACCGAAAACTCGCGATGCGCGGGCAAGGCATCGTCGATCCAGACCTCATACCCCTCGTCTCGCAGGCCGCGCGCGGCCGCCTGCGCCTGCTCGGCGGTGGACCGCGCATAAGAGATAAATATCTGAGCCAAAAAAGCCTCTCCGGCAAAGGGCGAAGGGCCTTGCTATACGGAGGACGGGTAACACGCAATGCAACAGGTTCGCGCAGCCGTGGGTGCCGGCTCAGGCGCGAAGCGCGGCGATCATGGTTGCATGCCTGCTAACGCACGAGGGACTCGCCCCCCGACACGCGCAGAGTGGTCGCGTTCTATCGATTGTTCGGGAGGGCTCCAGACACGATGCAGTCCAATGGCACTTGGCCAGCTTTTGACTTTACTAGGTTTGTCTCTACTATCGCCGCTACTGGGGGTTGCCTGAAGATTGAGGGTCGCCTTCTCCCTGTCCGAAAGTCCGGTTTCTTCCGGACTTAAGCTAGGGGAAAACTCCATGAAAAACCTAATTCTTCCAATCGCAAGCATCGGCTTGATGATGAGCTCCGCCCCACTTCTTGCACAGGAATGGGATAGCGGTCAGGCCGAGGTCTGGAACTACGTGTCATCTGCATGGTCGGAGCATTCCGACGCCGGAACATGGGCGGAAGAACTGGATCCCGCAGGCTACGGTTGGAACACGGATTATCCCGTCCCCACCTCCCGCGAACAGATGGCGGAACGCACAAGGGTCTTCGGCGCCGAAGGCAAGGTGCTCTATTACCGGCTCGATCCCATCAAGATATCTGTCAGTGGAGATACGGCAATCGCGTATTACTACGCCAATATCGTCGAGACCAACCACAAGGGAGAGCGCGAGACGAGCGTCGAGCGATGTGCCGATACTCTCATCAAGCGTGGCGGCGATTGGCGCTTTCTCGGTTGGCTGTGCGAGACGAAAAGCTCCGGCTCCGACGATTGATCCGATAGCTGTCTGCGTCGCTCGCCAGTCGTGTTGGCTGGCGAGCCTCGCAATGCCTGAAATTGGTAGCGGAGGAGGGACTCGAACCCCCGACACGCGGATTATGATTCCGCTGCTCTAACCACCTGAGCTACTCCGCCCCGAAAGGCCATGCGGCGGGCGCATACGCCCGCTCGGCAGGCGGCGCATTTAGGGCGCGCTTCGCCTACGGTCAACACTCAATTCCCGCGAAATGCGAAGCGGCGCAGGAATTCCCAAGGGCCACCGCGATAGGCATGGAGCGCAAGGCCCGGAAATGCGAATCCACTGGGCTCGATCAGTCCGGAAAGCTGGGCCTGCAGCGCCTTTGCCTCTTTCGAGGTGACCTTGTTCTGGATCGTCACATGAAGACGCGGCCGGTGCTGGTCCTGCTGGGTCAGCATTCCTCGAAAATGCTCTGCAATCTCGTCTCTCAGCTCGAGCAATTGCGGGCTCGATAGCTTTATCGCGGTACCTCCGCCGAGCGACATGAGGCCTTCCACCTGCCCCTCGATCGGCGGGACTTCGCCCGCAAGGCGCGCGAGATAGCGGCGCAATTCATCCTCGCACGGGGAAGGTATCGCGTGGAACAAGGTGACATGCGCCTCGAGATAATTCCGCTCGGGCGGAAAATACTGGGTTCGCAGGTCGGTATAACGGCGATGCAAGTCAGGCGGGAGTTCCGCCGTCAGGATCAGGGGCGCGTCACCCTCGCTCACATCTCGCCACGTTCACGGCGCAGCGCGCGCCATTTGGCGGCATTGCGATTATGCTCTTCGAGCGTTTCGGAAAAGACGTGCCCTCCCGTTCCGTCGGCAACGTAATAGAGAGCCTTCGTTTCAGCCGGGTCGAGCACGGCCGCGATGCTTTCGCGCCCCGGATTTGTGATCGGCCCCGGCGGCAATCCCGCAACAGCGCGGGTGTTGTAAGGATTGGTGCTCTTGAGCTCGGAAACGCGGATCCGCCGCCCCAGTGGCTTGCCCTTGGTGATCGGATAGATCGTGGTCGCATCCGCGCCGAGCATCATCCCGATACGCACGCGATTGGACAGGGCACCGGCCACCATCGGTCGCTCGTCAGCCTGCGCGGTTTCCTTCTCGACAATCGAAGCGAGGATCAGGGCTTCCTCAGGCGACTTCACGACCGCCTTGTCGGTGCGTTTTTCCCATGCCTCGGCAAGATAATCGTCCATCGCCTTTTGCATGCGCGCGATGACGGATGCACGGCTTTCGCCCCGCTCGAAATCATAGGTATCCGGAAGGATAGAGCCCTCTTCGGGCACCTCGATCTCGCCGGTGAGCAGGTCTTCAGCCATCAGCCTTTCGTAGACGAGGATCGAGGGAAGTCCTTCCGGGATCGTCACGAAGCGCCGGATGACGTCCCCGTTCTGGAAGGCGTCCAAGATTTCCGATTGAGACATACCCGCCGAAAGCATGAACTCGCCGGCCTGGATCGGGTCCGAACCGCCGAATATCTTCGAGCGCAGCAGGAATCCGTCGGAAGAGGTGATGAGCCCTTCGTCCTCGAGCTTCTGCGCGACCGAGGTCAGCGAGGAACCGGCAGGGATGATGAAAGGCGTATCCTCTTCGATCGTCGCGGAACCCATGTGCGAGCCGGCGAACAGCGCAGCACCTGCAAGAAGGATCACGGCAATCAGGCAACCCAGCTTCTTCACGTCGTAACTATACCTCGGTTGAATTGAGCACGAACGCCCTAGCGGTTCGGCGCGGGGAAGGGAAAGCTCAATCGGCAGCCGGTGGCGGCGGCCGGTCGTGCGGATCGATCTCTATCGGGTAATCGGCAAAAAATACCGGCAGCGCCCCGCTCTCCGCCTTGCCGAGCATCCATGTGAGCCAGCCGGCATTGGCGAAATCGAGCCCCGCGCCTGCTTCGCAAAGCTCGGGAAAGCGGTCGATGAACTTTGCGGCCATCTGGCGCGCGGTATCGTGGTCCGCATCGGTCCAGCGATAGTAGTTCGTCTGGTCGGCGCTGGTGTAACAGGCGGGTTCGATATCGTGCCGGTCGGCGACGAAGATCTTGCACCGCCAATGGATCCCGCTGGGCGACATGCCCATGTCCGCACGCAGCCGCTGATAACCGACCTTGTGCAATTCATGCAGCATGCCGAGCAGCCGCAGGCACCGGCGAGCAGCCTCGTTCGCCGGCCTCTTCTGCGCAACGGGAAGCGGCTGGAACCTGTCCGGCGTCACCCGCGGAGCGACCGTCAGTCCTCGACCTGCTTGACGATCAGCGAGGCATTGGTGCCGCCGAAACCGAAGCTGTTGTTGAGGCAAGCCTTCACTTCGCGCTTCTTCGCCTTATGCGGCACGAGATCGACACCTTCGGTGCCTTCGTCCGGATCGTCGAGGTTGAGCGTCGGCGGGACGATCTGGTCGCGGATGGCGAGGATGCAGAAGATCGCTTCAACCGCGCCTGCGCCACCGAGAAGGTGACCGATGGCGGACTTGGTGCTGCTCATCGAAGCACCGCACAGATCATCGCCAAGCACGCGCTTGACCGCGCCCAGTTCAATCGTGTCGGCCATGGTCGAGGTGCCATGCGCATTGACGTAATCGATGTCGCAGGGCTCGAGGCCCGACTTCTTGAGTGCCATCTTCATCGCCAGTTCCGCGCCCTTGCCTTCGGGATGCGGGGCGGTGACGTGATAGGCATCGCCCGAAAGGCCATAGCCGACGACTTCGGCATAGATCTTCGCACCGCGCGCCTTGGCGTGTTCGTATTCTTCGAGAACTACGACGCCTGCGCCTTCGCCCATGACGAAGCCGTCACGGTTCTTGTCGTAAGGGCGGCTCGCCTTTTCGGGCTGGTCGTTCATGCTCATGTTGAGCGCGCGGGCCTGCGCGAATCCGGCCACGCCAAGCGGGTTGATGGTGCTTTCCGCACCGCCCGCCAGCATGATGTCGGCATCGTCGAGCGCGATCATGCGCGCAGCGTCGCCAATCGAGTGTGCGCCGGTCGAGCAGGCAGTCACAACGGCGTGGTTCGGACCCATGAGGCCGTATTTGATCGAGACCTGGCCGCTGATGAGGTTGATCAGGCGTCCGTGGACGAAGTGCGGGCTGACACGACCCGGGCCGCGTTCATGCAAGACGATCGATTCGCTCTCTATGCCCGGCAAGCCGCCGATGCCCGACCCAATCGAAACGCCCGCGCGCAGCTTGGTGTCATCGTCCACGTCCACAAGGCCGGCATCTTCGATCGCCTGCCCGGCGGCATCGATGCCGTACACGATGAACGGGTCGACCTGTCGCTGGACCTTGTGGTCGACGCGCTTGTCGGGGTCGAAGCCCCACTCGTGGTCCTTGCCCTTCACTTCACAGGCGATGGTCGCCTTCTGGCCTTCGGTATCGAAACGGGTGATTTGTCCCGCCCCGCTCTTGCCGGCGATAAGATTGGACCAGGTGGTTTCGACGTCGCCGCCCAGCGGGGTGACGAGGCCAAGTCCGGTAACGACCACACGACGCATGAATTTCTCCGCAAAAAAGACAACAGGCCCGGCCCATCTTCAGGGTCGGGCCTGTCCGGTCCCATGCACTGGCACGGGCAATGAAAAGCTGGGGGCTTAGCCCCCCTGGGGATTAGCCCTTGTGCTCTTCGATGTACTTGGTCGCGTCGCCGACGGTGGTGATCTTCTCAGCCGCATCGTCGGGGATTTCCACGCCGAATTCTTCTTCGAAGGCCATCACGAGTTCGACGATGTCGAGGCTGTCTGCGCCCAGATCATCGATGAAGCTGGCTTCCTGGGTCACCTTGTCTGCTTCGACGCCGAGATGCTCGACGACAATTTTCTGCACGCGGTCGGCAGTATCGCTCATTCTATTCCCTCTCATCTTGGGGGTTTGATAGTTGCGGTTCGCCCTAATCAACGGCGCGCGCTAGCGCAAGGGCCACTTGACCCAGCGTAAACCGGCACGCGCCGTCGGATCAGTCCTGCCCTGCACCGCTTCCCTGAGAATCGGCGGAAGGCTGCGCTTCTTCGCCATCTGCAAGAAGTTCGTCTTCGGGCTCGGCAAAATGTGCAGCCAGCTGGGTTTCCGCCCGGCGCCGCGACGAAATGCGCGACAGGCCGGCCGTCGGATAGTCCTTGCCCGCTTCGAGTTCGAGCGTGCGGCGATACAGGTCTGCGGCCCCGTCGAGGTCGCCGACCACTTCGCGGCACAGGCCGGCATTGAAGGTCAGGGTGACGTTGTCGGGCTGCAGCGTGTTGAGGCGATCGAATTCGGCGCAAGCAGCACCCCAATCGGACTTGGTCAGCTTAAGCGCCTTCTTGAACGGCTTGCGCAGCGCCTTTTCCATATCACTGCGGCTTTCGAGCACGCGAATGTCCTCATTACGCTGGATCGGCGCGAGATCGCGGCGCACTTCCCATGCGAACCGTTCGATCATGCCCGAAACCATACTGCTGACGGTCGGAACGGAGGTCTCATTGGCGCAGTAGCGCTGCGATCCGCTGGTCGAATAGCCGCGATCATAGACAAGCTCGTCACGCGCATCGAGCATCTGCACTTCGCCCGTGAAGCGCACGTTGAGTTCGCGGCACTTGTAGGTGACCGTGCGACGCTGGATGCACTTGCCATCCTTGTCTTCACGTACGCACTTGCTTTCTTCGGTGGTGCCCGAGGGCAGGCGTTCGACTTCGGAGAAAGCGGTCCCGCTGATCCATGCGACGGGCGATGCGCCCTCGCCCGGGCCGGTGTTGCGGCGCACGTCAAAATAGTCCTCGCCATCGATGGTGGCGCGCGCAATCGCATTGCGCAGCTCGAGTTCGAACTTCGTGCCCTCATTGCCATCGAAACGCTCGACTACGACGGTCCTAAATTCCGAAGGTGCATCTTCGCCTGCAGCATAAATACCCGAAACCGGAAGGGTTTCCGCAGTTGCCGGAGCGGCGAAGGTGGTCATGGCTGCAAGCGTCGCAGCCGCGGTAATGTTGATCTTGAAAGTCATTTGTCGACGCCCCCTGTGGTGTCTAACATCATTTTTAGTCAGAAAAAGTGATCGGAATATGAACAGGACGCAATTCCCCCAAGCCGATCCCGCAGCCGGTTTTGCGCCAGATTGTATGGTGTGGGTGCGACGAAGTGCCGCACCCGATGTTAGTTACGCGTCGCCCGCGCGGTCGACGCGAGTGGCCTCTGCACCTTCGGGCTTGGGTGCCTCGATGGTGCGGATATGCACATCGCGCAGCTGGCGCGGCGAGACGAGCGACGGTGCGCCCATCATCAGGTCCTGCGCCTTCTGGTTCAGCGGGAAAGCGATCACTTCGCGAATGTTCGGCTCGTCGGCGAGCAGCATCACGATGCGGTCGATACCCGGTGCCGAACCGCCATGCGGCGGTGCGCCGAGCTTGAAAGCCTCGATCATGCCCGAGAAGTTCTCGTCCACGTCGGCCTGGGTATAGCCAGCGATTTCGAACGCCTTGTACATGATGTCCGGGCGGTGGTTACGGATGGCGCCCGAGGACAGTTCGTAGCCGTTGCAGACGATGTCGTACTGCCATGCGAGGATATCGAGCGGGTCCTTGGTCTCCAGCGCTTCCATCTCGCCCTGCGGCATCGAGAAGGGGTTGTGGCTGAAGTCGACCTTCTTCGCCTCTTCGTCATACTCGAACATCGGGAAGTCGACGATCCAGCAGAACTTGAAGCAGCCTTCCTCGATCAGTTCGAGAACCTCGGCAACGCGGGTGCGCGCGGCACCTGCCAGCTTGGCAGCGTCCTTTTCCTTGCCGGCAGCAAAGAACAGGCCGTCGTTTTCACCGAGGCCCAGCTCGGCATAGAGCTTTTCCATGCCTTCGGTGCCGTGGTTCTTGGCAATCGGACCACCGAACTCGCCGCCCTTGCGGGTGACGTAGCCGAGGCCGGCAAAGCCTTCCTTGCGGGCCCAGTCGTTCATTTCGTCGAAGAACTTGCGGCTCTTCTCATGCGTGTTCGGAGCCGGGACCACGCGAACCTTGCCGCCAGTACCGACGATCTTCTCGAACAGGCCGAAACCCGACTTTTCGAAGTGGTGCGTGACGTCGCTGATAATCAGCGGGTTGCGCAGGTCCGGCTTGTCGGTGCCGTACTTCAGCATCGATTCCGCATAGGGGATACGCGGGAATTCACCGGCAGGCGTCACACTCTTGCCGTTCGCAAATTCCTCGAACACGCCAGCGAGGACGGGTTCGATCGCCTGGAAGACGTCTTCCTGCGTCACGAAGCTCATTTCGAAGTCGAGCTGGTAGAATTCGGGGCTGCGATCGGCGCGCAGGTCTTCGTCGCGGAAGCAGGGTGCGATCTGGAAGTAGCGGTCGAAACCGGCAACCATCAGCAGCTGCTTGAACATCTGCGGCGCCTGCGGGAGCGCGTAGAAACGGCCCGGGTGGAGGCGGCTGGGCACGAGGTAGTCTCGCGCACCTTCAGGGCTCGATGCACCGAGGATCGGCGTCTGGAACTCGCTGAAGCCCTGGTCGGTCATGCGGCGACGCAGGCTCGTGATGACCTGGTTACGCAGCATGATGTTCTTGTGAACACGCTCGCGGCGCAGGTCGACGAAACGGTACTTCAGGCGCGTTTCTTCCGGATAATCTTCTGCCTGGTTGACGATCAGCGGCAGGTCGTCCGCGCGGCTCTGGACCGTGATTTCGCGGGCGAAGACCTCGATCTCGCCGGTCGGTAGGTTCTTGTTCACCGCCACTTCGTCACGCGCCTTCACCGTGCCGTCGATGGTGACGACCGATTCCAGCTTCATCTTTTCGAGGACGGGCAGTGCCGGGCTGTCGCTGTCAGCAACGATCTGCGTGATACCGTAGTGGTCGCGAAGATCGACGAACAGCACGCCGCCATGGTCACGCTTGTTATGCACCCAGCCCGAGAGGCGGACGGTATCGCCGACATTTTCCTTCGTCAGCTGTGCGCAGTTGTGGGTACGATAGGCGTGCATCTAAAATCTTTCCATTTTCGGAGTTATGCCGCTAGGGCGCAGGCGCCGCGCTCCTTAGCAGGAATCGCGCGCGCTAACAGGGCACCAGCGGGCTTTTGTCAAGGTTTTGGCAGAGGCATTGGATGGTGCGGGAGCGGTACTCCGCTCGACAGACAGAAACGAAACGATGAAAATACACGACCTGATTACCGATACCGAACGCCTCAGCGACCTATGCGAGCGGCTTGCGGAAAGCGAATTCGTCACCGTCGACACCGAATTCATGCGCGAGAACACCTATTGGCCGGAACTGTGCCTGGTACAGATCGCCAATGAGGAAGAAGCCGCGGCAATCGACCCACTGGCCGACGGGATCGACCTTACTCCCCTGTGGGACCTATTGTGCGAGAACGAGGATGTCCTCAAGGTCTTCCACGCAGGCGGGCAGGACGTCGAGATCGTCTACAACTTCACCGGCAAGACCCCGCATCCGATCTTCGATACGCAGATCGCGATGATGGCGATCAGCCAGAACGAACAGATCGGCTATGCCAATCTCGTCGAAAGCTGGCTCGGCATCACGGTCGACAAGGGCGCGCGCTTTACCGACTGGAGCCGCCGTCCGCTGACCGATCGCCAGATCGAATATGCGATCGGCGACGTGACGCACCTGTCGAACATCTTCCCCAAGATGCTTCGCAAGCTGATCAAGACCGGTCGCGGCGCATGGCTCAATGCCGAGATGGACAAGCTCGCCGACCCGGCCAATTACGCCAATGACGCGGAGCTTGCATGGAAACGCATCCGTTCGCCGGGCCGCAATCCCGCCGTCCTCGGCCGACTCAAGGCGCTGGCCGCGTGGCGCGAGGGCGAGGCGCAGCACAAGAATATCCCGCGCGGCCGCATCATGCGCGACGAAACGCTGGCAGACATCGCCAGCCACCCGCCCAAGAAGCAGGCCGATCTCACCAAGGTCCGCGGATTGTCGAATGCGTGGAAGGATAACGACATCGGCAAGCGCCTGCTCAAGGTGATCGACAAGGCCGAGCCGCTGTCCAAGGAAGAAATGCCCGACAAGCCCAAGCGTGGCGCGCCCTTGGGCAAGGAAGGCGCGCTGGTGGCCGACCTCCTCAAGCTGCTGCTGAAGATCCGTGCCCGCGAAATCGACGTGGCCGCGCGCCTGTTGACCCGCGCCGACGAGATGGAGGCGCTTGCGGCAGGTGTCCGCAAGCTGCCGATCCTCGAAGGCTGGCGTTACGAGGTGTTCGGCAAGGATGCGCTCGAACTCGTCGAGGGCCGCCTCGCATTCGCAGTCAAGGACGGCAAGCTGCTCATGACCCATGTCGACGATGTCCATGCAGGCATGGTCGAAGCCGCGGCAGAGGAAGTCATCACCGGTCCTGCAGAAGAGGCCGGGGCTCCGGCAGAGTGAGCACCTACCTCCCTACTCTGAAGCAGTTGCAATACCTCGTGGCGCTTCACGAACACGGCCATTTCGGTCGTGCGGCGGAAGCAAGCTTCGTCTCGCAGTCGACCCTTTCCGCGGGCATCCGCGAACTCGAATCGCTGCTGGGTGTGACACTGGTCGAGCGCAGTCGCCGCGTCGTGCGGTTCACGGCGCTGGGCAACCAGGTTGTCGAGAAGGCGCATCGCGTGCTGCGCGAGGCGGAAGAACTGGCCGATCTGGTGCAGGCCGCTGGCAAGCCGCTCGCCGGCCAGCTGCGCATGAGCGTGATCCCCACGATCGCGCCGTTCCTGCTGCCGCGTTTCCTGCCGCGCCTACGCAAGGAACGGCCCGACCTGGAACTGTTCCTGCGTGAAGAGACCAGCCACGATGCAGTAGAATCGCTCCAGCATGGGCGCGTGGACTGCGTTCTGCTCGCCCTGCCCTTCACGACAGGCGAGGTCGACAAGGCGCACATCTCGGACGATCCGCTCTACGTCGCCTTTCCCAAGGACGACCCGCGCGATCCACCTGCGACAATCTCTGCGGACATGATCGACGACGGGCGGCTGCTGCTGCTCGAGGACGGGCATTGCCTGAAAGACCATGCGCTCGCGGCCTGCAACCGCCCCGAGTTGCGCGGTTCGACCACGATGATCGGGACCAGCCTGCATACGCTGGTGCAGATGGTGGACAACGGCCTCGGCCTCACCATGCTGCCCAAGATGGCTGTGGATGCAGGTATTCTGGAAGGGACGGACGTCGTCGCGCGCCCGCTGAAATCGGATCAGGCGAGCCGCGAGATCGCGCTTATCTGGCGCAAGAATTCACCGCGCCGCGAGGATTTCGAGCTACTGGCTGAAGAACTGCGCGCCGGTTAGGCGGGTTCGTTCAGGCCGGCGCCTTCGACTGCACGTATTTGTCGAGCTTCTTGTACGCAAACAGCGGCACGATAACGCTCAGCGCGATTCCCCCGAGAGCGCAGAAGCCCAGCCAGATGGCCATGGCCGTTCCGCCCGAGGTCCACATGCCGTAAAGAACGGGTGCCGCGAGCACGAGGCCACGCACTTCGTTAAAGGCGATGGCAATGCCTCCAAGCTTGAGGAGCGCGCCGAGGATCATGTGTAGCGTTGCGTTCATGGGTTACTAGATGAACGCTAATGGTTGAGAAAAAGTTCATCATGCAACCAGCGTTGCATCTATGGGATGAACCGTTTCGTCGCAGGATTGTGGCGAAACCCGCCTTATTCGCGGGCCGGGCCGGGCCTCAATCCATGTGCTTGAGGCCGACCCGCAGGTAATCCCAACCGGTGATGACGGTCATCACCGCCGCTGCCCAAAGCGTGACCAGCCCGACCGTATGCGGCACATTGGCATCGACTGTACCGATCATCACGTTCCAGTTGGGCAAGCCTTGTCCGAGGATAAGCGAGCCAAGCGCCAGCAGCTGGAAGGTGGTCTTCCACTTGGCCAGCCGGCTGACCGGAACCGACACCTGCAGCCCGCCGAGGAATTCGCGCAGACCGGACACGGCGATTTCGCGCACGAGGATGATCAGTCCTGCAATAACATGCGCATCCCCAACATAGGGACCGCGCAGGACGCCTTGTGCTGCCAGCACGAGGATGACGGCAGCCACCATGATCTTGTCGGCAATCGGATCGAGGAAGATACCCAGCTTCGAGACCGCGCCGCTGGAACGAGCGAGGTAACCGTCGAAATAGTCGGTAATGCCCATGGCGGCATAAAGCGCGAAGGCCATCAGGTAGCCTGCTTCCCAGCCTGGCCACCACAAGAGGAAGGCCAGGAGAGGGATCGCCACGATGCGCGACAGCGTCAGTATGTTGGGCAAAGTCAGCATCTTTGGCCTCCCCTAACGCCAAACGTCGCGGCGCAAAAGCTTTCACACGGGGTTGTCCGCTGCCATGATGTCTTTACGAGGGTTGCCGAGACGAGAGGTATCCTCCCGGGGGGTCATGTTTACATCCACACACCTGCTGCGCACGAGGCGGTTCCTGCCGCTCTTCGTCACGCAGCTTTTCAACGCCTTCAACGACAATCTCTACAAGACCGCGATGGTCCTGTTCGTCGTCTACCAGATCTATAATTCGGAAGAGGCGGAAGGGATGTTCTCGGCCGTCGCCTCGGGTCTGTTCATCCTGCCATTCTTCATCCTCAGCGCGCTGGCGGGCCAGCTGGCGGACATGCGCGACAAGGCCTCGATCATCCGCAAGGTGAAGGCCTGCGAAATCCTGCTGATGGTGATCGGCGCCAGCGGCCTATTGCTGGCGTGGAAGGGTTACGAGCTGCCGGTCACCCTTTTCGGTATCGAGACGAGCATACCCGTCCTGCTCATGCTGCTGGCGCTGTTCATGACCGGCATCCAGTCGACCTTCCTCGGACCGATCAAATACGCAATCCTGCCGCAGCACTTGCGCAAGGACGAAGTGCTGGCCGGTACCGGATTGGTCGAAGCGGGAACCTATATCGCCATTCTTGCGGGCACGATCCTCGCCGGTTGGATCCCCGTGGAAGTCGCGGCGATCGCTATCATTGCGACCTCGATCGTGGGTTATCTCATCAGCCGCCAGGTTCCCGAGGCGCCGCCGCTGGGCAAGGTCGAAGAGCTCGACTGGCACATCCTGCGGGCATCGCGAAAACTGGTGGTGGACACGATGCACAATCGCGAAGTGTTCTACGCGATCCTCGCCATCAGCTTCTTCTGGACCATCGGCGCTGTCCTGTTCATCCAGTTCCCGCCACTCGCCAAGAACGTCATCATGGCGAGCAAGGAAGTGGCGAGCATCTTCCTCGTCGTTTTCTCCGTCGGTGTGGCGATCGGATCGGTCGCCATCAACGCGCTCCTGAAGGGCAATGTGTCGGCCCGTTATGCCCCGCAATCGGTCATCGCGATGGGGCTCTTCGTGGTGGCGTTCTACTTCGTCGCCAAGTTCTGGGCGGCAGACAAGCCGACCGAGCTGCTCGATGTTGCGAGTTTCCTTGCCTGGCCAATGGCCACGGTCCTCTTGCTGTGCCTGCTAGGGATAGCAGTCGCGGGCGGCATGTTCGTCGTCCCGCTTTACGCCTTCCTGACGACGCGCGCCGCGCCCGATCAGGCCTCGCGCACGATCGCGGCGAACAATATCGTCAATTCGGGTGCGATGGTGATCGGGTCGCTGCTGGTGATGGGAATGAGTGCGGCAGGCATCCCGATTGTCGAACAGGTGCTGATCAGCGCGGGCATGTGCCTCATCTCGGCTTGGCTCGGACGCAGGCTGCTCAATGCGGAACGCCATGCAGCTGCGGCGGCTGCTGCCTGAATTCAGATAATCAAGGCGAGAACTGCGGCGAGAGTCGCGAAGTAGGTCGTCGCAACACCGCGGACGTCGTTCGCAGTCAGCTTCCAGTCGACCGGCTCCGCCTGCGGAGCGTCCGCGAACAGGCGGCGTCGCTGGGGAATCCCGGCCCGCATCCAATGGCGTGCGGCTTCGCTGGAGAGGACAAGTGCGCGTCTCATGATGGCAACTTAACGCTTTTTTAACCATTGGTTTCCCGAAAATTCCACCCTGCCCCAAAATGGGACAGCGGCCCGACATCCGGTGGATAAACAGCGCATTCGAAGACGGTAATTGCACGGCGGCCCGCGCGCCGCTAACCGCCGGAACCATGACCACTCGCGCCACGCCAGCCGCCGCCAACCTTCTCGTCGATTGCCTGATCGAACAGGGATGTGAGCGCATCTTCACCGTCCCGGGCGAGAGCTTCCTACAGGTGCTCGACGCTCTGGGGCAGCAGGACCAGATCGACCTTGTGACCTGCCGGCAGGAAGGCGGAGTCGCGATGATGGCCTGTGCCGACGGAGCCATGACGCAGCGCCCTGGCGTGGCCTTCGTAACCCGCGGCCCCGGCGCGACCAACGCCAGCATTGGCGTCCATGTGGCCATGCAAGATTCGCAGCCGATGATCCTGTTCGTGGGCGACGTCGACAGCGAGATGCGCGACCGGGAGGGTTTCCAAGAGGTCGATTTCGCCTCCTTCTTCGGCCCGATCGCGAAATGGGCGGCACGGATCGACAGTGCGGACCGTATCCCGGAATATGTTGCCCGTGCCTATGCCACGGCAGTGTCCGGTCGTCCCGGACCGGTTGTCCTTGCCCTCCCCGAAGACATGCTGAGCCGAGACACCGCGTCCCCACCGCGTCCGCGGGTCGATGCGCCGGCACAGGCGCCCTGTCCCGACGCGATGCAGGCCATGATGGCGCTCATCTCCGATGCCGCATCGCCGGTCGCCATTGTCGGCGGAGCGGGTTGGAATCCCAAGGCACGCGAGCATTTCCAGCTCTTCGCCGAGCGGCTCGGCATTCCCGTGGCCACCGCCTTCCGCAGGCAGGACGCGATCTCGCCGTCCAGCCGCGTCTATGCCGGCAACCTCGGCTATGGCCCGAACCCCAAGCTGGTCGAGCGGGTGAAGAACGCCGACCTGATCATCGCAGTCGGTGCGCGGCTGGGTGAAGCGACCACCGATGGCTACACCGTGCCGCCTCTGGTGGCCGAAGATCGCAAGCTGATCCACATCCATCCCGATGCGGACGAGCTCAACAGCGTCTATCCCGCCGATCTCGCCATATGCGCGGGAATGGCCGAATTCGCCGAAAGCGCCGCCCTGTGGGACGATGGCGACGCAATCGACTTCGATGCGGGCGCGCAGGCCCACGCCGAATGGGAAGCATGGGCGACCGCGCACCCCGCCGACCATGCGCTCGACATGGGTCAGTGCGTGCAGTTCATGCGCGATACGCTGCCCGCCGACACGATCATCTGCAACGGAGCGGGCAATTTTGCTGGCTGGTGGCACCGCTACTGGCGTTACGAGGGCTTCCCGACCCAGCTCGCCCCGACCTGCGGCGCGATGGGATACGGCGTACCTGCGGCAGTCGCCGCCGCACTGCGCCATCCGGAGCGCACAGTGGTCGCCGTGGCAGGAGACGGCGATTTCCTGATGAACGGGCAGGAACTGGCCACGGCGGTCCAGCATGGCGCGAACTTGCTGGTAATCGTGGTCGACAATTCGGCTTACGGCACCATCCGCATGCACCAGGAACGCGAATTCCCGGGCGAGGAAAGGATCAGCGGTACGCGTCTGGCCAATCCCGATTTCGCCGCGCTTGCCTCAGCCTTCGGAGGCTGGTCTGCAGCCGCGACGACGACGGAAGAATTCAAGGACGCACTCGTGGCGGCAGAGGGCCGTTCCGGACTGCGCCTGATCCACTGCAAGATCGAGATCGAACAGCTCGCTGCCAGCGGCGCCACCGTAAGCGGATTGCGCGACCGCTAGGCCAAAGCAAAAGGCCGCGTCCCCGATAGGGAAACGGCCTTTTCTCGCTGTAAGTCAGCGCGACGGTGTGCGTCAGATGTCGTTACCGAGCTCGCCTTCGACTTCGCCCTTGAACTGCTGGGCTTCGCCCTTCTGTTCCTGCTGGCGGCCTTCGGCGCGCGTTTCGGCATCGCCCGAATGCTGCTTCAGGTTACCGATGGCTTCGTTGGTGTTGCCTTTGATCTTCTCTGTCAGTTCGCCCATGTGGCTTCTCCTCTTGTCTGGCATGCGCCGAAAATCCGGCGCGGTTACAAAAGGATAACGGCCACACCGGGCATTCAGTTCCGCACCTTTGCGCCCAACCGGTTGCCCTGAGCGACGAAGCTCAGATACCTGCCATCGAGCAGATGATCGACCATTCGTCGGGCTTGATCTCGGCTACCGACAGGCGCGACAGCTTGACCAGTTCGCAATCTGCAAGCTTGGGTTCGGCCTTGATCTGCTTGAGCGTGACCGGAGAGGGCAGCTTGGTCTTGGGCACGATCTTCACTGCCGCCCACTTGCCTTCCGGATCGGTCGGATCGGTCATGCCTGCCACGCTGACCTCGCAGATCCCGACGATCTCCAGACCCTCGCGCGAATGGTAGAAGAACGCCTGGTCGCCGACTTCCATGGCCGCGAGATTGTTCTTTGCACGATGGTTGCGAACGCCATCCCAAGTGCCTTCCTTTTCGGCAACAAGGTCGTCCCAGCTGTATTTGAACGGTTCGGATTTCATCAGCCAGTAGCGCGCCATCTGCATCATTCTCCTGTCGAACTATCGTGTACCGCGCCTCGTTAGCGAGCCGTCCCTGCGCTGGCCACCCTGAGCGCTCCTTTGCGCGCAGGATTAACCGCTTTTTAGGCTTGCCGAATTACTCACCTTTCCACGCAGGAATTTCCCGGGGGTTCGCGTGAATCGTTTGAGCAAGACAGTGCTGGATGCGGGACGTCCCGCGCGTGCGCTGTCGAAAGTCCGCAAACGTACCGATTTCGTCACTCTCGGCATCGCCCTTGCCGCGACCATGCTGTTCGTCGCAACCGCGAGTTCGGTCCTTCCCCTCGCCATCCAGGCACTCAGGGGCTTCGGAGCGGGACCCGACGTGGCGCTCACCAATGCGCTTCTCCTCAATATCGCACTGATCCTGCTTGGCTGGCAGCGCTACAAGGCGCTCAACACCGAACTGGAGTGCACCCGCCTTTCCGAGGAAGAGGCCCGCCGCCTCGCCGAGATCGACGATCTTACCGGCTGCCTCAATCGCCGCAGTTTTGCCGAAACGCTTGGCGCGCTGTTGGAGAGCAGCCCCAGGGACGAACGCGCGCTGGCCGCGATTGCGATCGACCTCGACAATTTCAAGCAGGTCAACGACCTCAACGGCCATGCTGCTGGCGACCTCGTACTGCGCACCGCTGCACGACGCGTCGCCTCGCTCCTGCCGGAAGGCGGATCGCTCGCCCGTCTCGGCGGCGACGAGTTCGTTTGCGTGGTGCCCTATCACCCGCAGTCACCCGAGAGGGTCGATCACCTTGCGACCCGGATGGTCGAGCAATTCGCGGCGCCCGTGGTGCATGACGGCATCGCCATGGAGATCACGATCTCGATCGGCATCGCCAGCTCGCTGCACCTGGAAGAAGGCGATAAAGGCGAATCTTTCCAAGACGCTGCACAGCGCCTGATGCACAAGGCGGATATCGCCATGTATCACGCCAAGAAGCAGGGGAAGAACCGCTTCTACTGGTTCGAACACAACATGGAAGACGAGCTTCGCTTCCGTAACGAGATCGAGGCGGGGATCCGCCGCGGCATCCTCAACAACGAGTTCGTTCCGTTTTACGAGCAGCAGGTCGATCTCGAGACTGGCGAGCTGGTCGGCTTCGAAATGCTGGCACGCTGGGACTCGCCCGAAATGGGCCTGATCGGTCCCGACATTTTCATTCCCATCGCCGAAGACATCGGCGTGATCGCGGAACTCAGCGAAAACCTGATCGGACGCGCCTTCGAAGATGCGCGCGAATGGGATCCCAAGCTGACCCTCTCGGTGAATATCTCGCCGGTGCAGATGCGCGATCCGTGGTTCGCCCAGAAGCTGCTCAAGCTGCTGGTCAAGCACCGTTTCCCGGCCAATCGCCTCGATATCGAGATTACCGAGACCTGCCTGCACGAGAACATCGGCATGGTGCGCTCGATGATCACCTCGCTACGCAACCAGGGCGTGCGGATCAGTCTCGACGATTTCGGCACTGGCTATTCCAGCCTTTCGCAGCTGCGCAGCCTGCCGTTCGACCAGCTCAAGATCGACCGCAGCTTCATCAGCGAACTTCGCAAAGCCGATCACAGCGACAAGCTGGTCGACGCGATCGTATCGATGGGTGACGGGCTTTCGATGCCGGTCATTGCCGAAGGTATCGAGGACGAAGCCGTGCTCAAGGCGCTTGGCCGCTGGGGCAATATGAAGGGCCAGGGATATCACTACGGCCGCCCCGAACCGGCCGACAAGGTCATCAAGCGCCTTGCGGCAGCGGGCCGGCTTGCCAGCAACAACGACAAGGGCGTTGTCGACATCAGCGACGCGGTAGGCGGGCAGGATCGCGCGCCCGGCAAGACAACCGGCAGCGGCAAGGCTGCGGGCTGACACTTTACGCTGCACGCGCCAGCACCTAGATGCGCGTCATAATGCGCATCCCCTTCATCAAGATGCACGGCCTCGGCAACGACTTCGTCGTCCTCGATGCGCGTGAACAGGCCCTGCCCGCGATCTCGTCGCGGGTGGCTGCCGCGCTGGCCGACCGGAATACCGGAATCGGATGCGACCAGCTGATCCTGCTCGAGCCGAGCGAGAGCGCCGACCTGAAGATGCGCATCTTCAATGCGGACGGCGGCGAGGTCGAGGCTTGCGGCAACGCCACGCGCGCAGTTGCGCTGCTTCATGGCAGCGAAGGCATTATCGAAACCGCAGGCGGCATGCTCGCGGTGTCGCCGCGCGACGGCGGTGCCAGTGTCGATATGGGCGAGCCGCGTTTAGACTGGGATGCGATCCCGCTGGCCTATCCGATGGATACGCTATCGATGCCGGTCAGCTGGGAAATGCTCGAAGATCCCGGCGCCGTGAATGTAGGCAACCCGCACGTTGTTGCCTTCGTCGAGGACACCGATGCGGTGCCGCTCGACCGGCTCGGGCCGGAGATCGAGAAAGACCCGCTGTTCCCCGAGCGGGTGAACGTCAATGTGGCAAGCGTGGAAAGCCGCAGCCGCATTCGCCTGCGCGTCTGGGAACGCGGCGCCGGCCTGACCCGCGCATGCGGCACGGGAGCCTGTGCGACTGCAGTGCACGCCATCCGCCGCAAGCTGGTCGATAGCCCGGTCACCGTCGCCCTGCCCGGCGGCGAGCTCGAGATTGCCTGGCAGCAGGGTGGCACGATCCGCATGACCGGACCCGCGACCGAAGCGTTTCGCGGAACGTTCGACTGGGAAGATTACGCGTGAATGCGCCTGAAATCGTCTCGCTCGGCTGCCGGTTGAACCTTTCCGAGAGCGAGCGCATGCGCGCAATGCTGGCGGGCGAGGACAACCTCGTCGTCGTCAACAGCTGCGCCGTGACCAGCGAAGCGGTGCGCCAGACGCGGCAGGCGATCCGCAAGGCACGCAAGGCCAATCCCGATGCGCGCCTGCTCGTCACAGGTTGTGCAGCCGATATCGAACGAGACCAGCTAGCCGCCATGCCCGAAGTGGATGGCCTGATTGCCAATGAGGCCAAGCTCGACCCGCGCGCATGGAACGTGCCTGCCAGTGCGCCGCCTGTGCCTGCCCTTCACACACGTGCCTTTGTCGCCGTGCAGAATGGCTGCGATCACGCCTGCACCTTCTGTGTCATCCCGCAGGGACGCGGGAAAAGCCGGTCGCTGGGCGTTGCCGATGTGCTTGGCGAGGTCGAAACGCACCTCGAAGCCGGCGCGGGTGAAGTCGTCCTGACGGGCGTAGACGTCACGTCATGGGGCCACGATTTGCCCGGTGGCCCGACGCTCGGCGCCCTCGTTGGGGCTGTGCTCGACGCTTTCCCGGAGCTTTCGCGCATCCGCATGTCGTCGATCGACGGGATCGAGGTCGACGATCAGTTGTTCGAGCTGTTCGCGAGCGAGCCGCGCGTGATGCCCCATATCCATCTGTCGCTTCAGCACGGCGACGACCTGATCCTGAAGCGCATGAAGCGCCGCCACCTCCGCGCCGATGCGGTGGATCTGGTCGCGCGCCTCAAGCGCCGCCGCCCCGACCTCGCCGTCGGCGCCGACCTTATCGCCGGTTTCCCGACCGAGACCGAAGAGCACCACGCAGCCAATCTCTCGATCATCCGCGAGCTCGACATCGTTCACGGCCACATCTTCCCCTATTCGCCGCGCCCCGGCACGCCGGCTGCGCGTATGCCGCAGGTCGATCGCCAATCGGTAAAGCGCCGCGCTGGCGAACTTCGCACCGAAGTGGCCAAGCTGCGCGCAGATTGGCTGGCTACGCTGGTCGATAAGCCGCTTACGGTCCTCGCAGAAGCCGACGGAACCGGCTATTCGCCCGAATTCGCCCGCGTGAAACTGCCAGCTGGCACCAAGCGCGGCTCCATCGTCACCGTGACGCCCAAGACACTCGAGGACAATCTCCTGTCATGAGCAAACCCAGCTGGACCGAGCGCCTGTTCGGCGGCTTCAAGAAGACCTCCGATCGCCTGACCGAGAACCTCACCGAGGCGGTTACCAAGGCGAAGCTGGACGATGCGACGCTCGACGACGTCGAGGATGCGCTGATCATGTCCGACCTCGGACCGAGCGCGGCTGCGCGCATCCGGGAGAAGCTGAAAGAGAAGCGTTTCGGCCTTGAGATCAGCGCCGACGAACTGAAGCAGGCAGTCGCCGACGAGATCGCGGCAATCCTGCGCCCGGTGGCCAAGCCGCTCGAAATCACCGCCTTCCCGCGCCCGCAGGTGCTGCTGGTGATCGGCGTCAACGGCAGCGGCAAGACCACCACCATCGCCAAGCTCGCTCACCTCTTCGTGGAAGACGACTACAATGTCATGCTGGCGGCGGGCGACACATTCCGCGCCGCAGCCATTGGCCAGCTGCAGACCTGGGCCGACCGCGTGGGCGTTCCCATCGTGCGTGGACCCGAGGGCGGAGACCCGGCCTCCATCGTCTTCGACGCGGTCAAGAAAGGCACCGAGATCGGCACCGATGTCCTGATCGTCGACACCGCAGGCCGCCTTCAGAACAAGCGCGAGCTGATGGACGAGCTGGCCAAGATCCGCAAAGTCCTCGGCCGCCTCAATCCCGAAGCACCGCATGACGTGGTACTCGTGCTCGATGCGACCAACGGCCAGAATGCGCTGAGCCAGATCGACGTGTTCAAGGAAGTTGCGGGCGTTACCGGCCTCGTCATGACCAAGCTCGACGGCACGGCGCGCGGCGGCGTACTGGTGCAGGCGGCGGAGAAATACGGCCTGCCGATCCATGCCATCGGAGTGGGCGAGAAGATCGACGATCTGCGCCCCTTCGATCCGGACCTGGTGGCGCGCGTGATTGCAGGAGTGGCGTAATGGCCGAGAACGGCGAAAAGAAACCCACCGGCTGGCTGCACACGCTGGTCGATTACGGCCCGCTGCTGGTCTTCCTCGGCGTTTACAAGTTCTCGCAGCCCGAGGGCGGAAGCGAGATCGCTGCGGTCATTGCCGGCACCGGAGCCTTCATGGTCGCCGCGATCCTCGCGCTTGCCTTCAGCAAGTGGAAATTCGGCAAGGTCAGCCCGATGCTGATCCTCTCGACGACGCTGATCGTCGGTTTCGGGGCGCTGACGATCTGGCTGCAGGACGAAAGCTTCATCCAGTTCAAGCCGACGGCAATCTACCTGCTGTTCGGCGCGGTGCTGATCATCGGCTGGTTGCGCGACCGCGCATGGCTTCAGGTCCTGCTCGAAGCCGCATTCGAGGGCGTGACCCACGAGGGCTGGCTCAAGCTCTCGCGCAACTGGGGCTACTTCTTCATCTTCCTCGCCGGGCTCAACGAAGTCATGGTCCGCACGATGAGCTTCGAAAGCTGGCTCTGGGCGAAGCTGTGGGTGTTCCTGCCGCTGACCTTCCTCTTCACCTTCACGCAGATCCCTATGTTGCTGAAGCACGGCCTCTCGCTGGAGGACACGGACGAGGTGTTGAAGGACGAACCCCCGACGGGTTGAACTTGCAAGGCGGCCCGCTAGTAAGCCGCCGATGACTGATCAAATCGAACTACACTGGGCCACACAGGCCGATCATGCCACGCTCGCCGACGTGATGTACGATGCCGTGCGCAACGGCCCCAGCCGCTACAGCGAGGCGCAGCGCGCCGCCTGGGTTCCCGAACGCCGCAGCGGCGATGTCTGGGACGAGCGCCTTGCCCGTCAGCATGTCATCCAGGCTCGAGATACGGAAGGCGAAACGCTCGGCTTCATGAGCCTCGATGCGGAGGGCTATATCGACTTCGCTTATATCCGGCCCGCTGCGCAGGGGAGCGGCCTGTTCCGCCGCATGTTCGATGCGATCGAGCAGAAGGCCCGCGACAAGGGCGAGCAGCGCCTATGGGTCCACGCCAGCCTGATGGCGCAACCTGCCTTCGCAAGGATGGGCTTCACCGTGGTGGAACAGCAGGTCGTCCACATCGGCGAGCAGAGCTTCGAGCGCGCCGAGATGGAGAAAGTGCTGGCCTGAGGCCCCGCTAGATCTCGACCTGGCTCCCCAGCTCCACCACACGGTTGGTCGGAAGCCTGAAGAAATCCATCGCCGTCGCCGCATTTCGGAGCATCCAGGCGAATATCTTCTCGCGCCAGATGGGCATGCCCGGCTTGTCGCTCGGCAGCAGCGTCTGGCGGCTGAGGAAGAAGCTGGTGTGCATCATGTCGAACTCGCCGCCACAGCGTTCCATTTGCTTCAGCCCCTGCGGCACGTTGGTTTCCTGCATGAAGCCATAGTGCAGCACGGCGCGGTAGAACCCGTCGCCGAGGTCGTGGATTTCGCAGCGCTCGTCCGCATCGACATAGGGCGCATCGGCGATCAGCACGGTCAGGATCACCACGCGCTCGTGCAGGACCTTGTTGTGCTTGATGTTATGCAGCAGCGCGCTGGGCACGCCAGCGGTCTGGCTGGCCATGAAGATGGCGGTGCCGGGAACGCGCGTGGCGGAATTCTTGGCGCTCTTGGCGAAGATTTCGATCGGCAGCGCGGTCTCGTGCATGCGCTCGCGCATCAGCTTGCGCCCGCGCGCCCATGTCGTGAGCAGGGTGAAGGCGATGAGGCCCACGACCAGCGGGAACCAGCCGCCATCGGGCACCTTGAACAGGTTCGCGGCGAAATATGCCCCGTCGATGATCAGGAAGAAGATCACTACAGGCGCCGCGTACCACCACTTCCACTTCCACACGCCGACGAACAATACGCCCATGAGCAGCGTGTCGATGGTGACCGCGCCGGTCACCGCGATGCCGTATGCTCCGGCGAGGTTAGACGAACTCTGGAAGGTCAGCACGAGGATGATCACGGCGATCATCAGCGCCCAATTCACGACCGGGATATATATCTGGCCCGCTTCGGTCTCGCTGGTGTGACGGATCGAGAGACGCGGCATGAAACCGAGCTGCATGGCCTGGTGGGTGATGCTGAAGGCGCCCGAGATCACCGCCTGGCTGGCGATGAACGTCGCCACGGTGGCAAGGATGACCAGCGGCAGGCGGTATTCCTCGCTCGCGAGCAAGAAGAAGGGGCTCTTTACGACCTCTACCGCCTGTTCGGGCGAAAGGCTGGCAATCATGGCGCCCTGCCCGAAATAGTTCAGCAGCAGGCACGGCATGACGAAACCGAACCACGAAAGGCGCATCGGGCCGCGGCCGAAATGGCCCATGTCGGAATAGAGCGCTTCGGAACCCGTCACGGCCAGCACCACGGCACCCATGGCGAGGAAAGCGACGAAACCGTCGGTGACGAAGAACATCACCGCATAATAGGGGTTCAGCGCATGAAGGATTTCGGGATGCTGGACGATCTGGTTCAAACCCAGTGCCGCCAGCGTCGTGAACCAGACGATCATCACCGGCGCGAACAGGGCGCCTACCTTGGCCGTCCCCCTGCTTTGCAGCACGAACAGGATGACCAGCAGCACCAGCGCGATCGGGATCACCATCGGATCGAGCGTGTGATTGACCACCGTCAGCCCTTCCACGGCCGACAGGACCGAGATGGCGGGCGTAATCATGCTGTCGCCGTAGAATAGCGATGTCGCAAACACACCGAGCAAGACAATCAGCCAGCCCCATCGGGACTTGCCCATGTGACGGCTCAGCAAGGCAACGAGAGCAAGGCTGCCGCCCTGCCCCTTGTTGTCCGCGCGCATCAGGATGGTGACATACTGGAGGGCCACCACGATCACCATCGACCAGAAGATCAGGCTGACGACCCCGAACACGTGCAACTGGTCGATCGCGATATTCGATCCACCGGCAAAGGTTTCGCGGAATGCGTAAAGCGGGCTGGTCCCGATATCGCCGAAGACGATACCGATCGCGCCCACCGCAAGCGCGGCCCTCGACCCGCCATGGCCGTGGCCCGGAGCGTTTTCCCCGCCAGTCGAGGGCTGGGAGTTCGGCGTGGTCGCCTCGGTCATATGTGGGTGTTATCCTGCCGCATTGCGTCAAAAACCTTGCGTTTCCGGGGCTGATCCCCGTGCAAGGTCGCGGCGCTTAGCACCAAGGCGACAGCGCCGCAATATCTGCAAGGCTCACGGTTGGGGGGCCTCGTCGGCTGCGGGAGCGTCCATACCGAGCATTTGCTGCAGTCGCATCAGTCTCAATGCGAGCGTATTGCGCCACGGGGCATCCTCGGGCGCGGCTTCCAGCGCATCGCTCCAAAGCTCCACAGTCCTTCCGACCTGCTCCGCCCTCAACCACGATAGTCCGAGGAAGTAGCGCGCACCGCCGTTCGTCTCGTCGAGTGCCTGGGCCCTCTCGAAAGCCTTGAGCGCGGGCGGGGTCAAATTGCCCTCGGCATGTTCGACAAGTGCAATCGCAAGCGCGAGCCATGCCTCTGTATCTGCGGGATTTTCCTGAGTTGCGCTGCGATAGAAGCCAGCCGCCTGCATATAGTCGCCGCGGCGGGCGAAGCCATCTCCCGTGAGGATCCAGCGCGAAGGCAGCTGGCCCGCATTGAAGAAGTCGCGCCTCGAGCTGACGAGCAGTTCGCCATCCAGGCCCTGCTGCGCACGTGTCGTGCCAGGAGCGGATTGCATCTCGGGCGACCCCTGCAATGCGTAGCCGGACAGGCCGAACAGCAATGCAGCGCCAAGCAGGCTCCAGCCCGGGCGCTTGACCTTGAGCAGGAATACTGCGGCAAGGAAGCTCAGCGCAGCCAAGACGATGACGGCGATCCAGCTCATGCGCGCCTCCGGAAGCGACGCCAGAACAGGAGGCCGGCAACAAGGACGAGAATCACCGGCACTGCAAACAGCGGCCAGGTCGTCGCGCTGAGGACAGGTTCATAGCTCACGTAATCGCCATAGCGTTCCACCAGCCAGGCGCGCACTTCCTCGGCGCTATCACCCGCAGCGATGCGAATGCGGACCTGGTGGCGCATGTCGCCCGCCATCGCGGCGTCGCTATCTGCGATCGACTGCGACTGGCACTTCAGGCAGCGCAGCGTTTCCATCAATGCCTGCGCCTCGGCCTCAAGCACAGGATCTTCGAGCTGGCGATAGGCATAGGGTGCGGGCGGCACCGACTGCTGCGCAGCCACCGGCAGAGCGATCAGCACCGCTAGCAAGGCGAACAGCGCCCTCAAGTTCCGGCTTTCCGGAGTTCTTCGAGCAGGATCGGGACATGCTCTTCGCGGATATCGCCGATATGCTGATAGCGGATGATGCCCTTGCCATCGATCACGAAGGTTTCGGGAACGCCCGAAGATCCGATGCCCAGCTGGACTTCGGACAGGTCGTCGCGCCCGATGCGCGTGTATGGATTACCATGCTGGCTCAGGAAGCGCATGACGTCGACCGGCTCGTCCTTGATGGCCACTCCAACGATCTCCACGCCCTGTTCCTTCAGGGCTTCGAGCTGTGGAGCCTCGGCAATGCAGGGCAGGCACCAGCTGGCCCAGATATTGAGCAGCTTGGGCGTGCCATCGTAGAAATCCCGGCTGTCGACACCGGGCCGATCGAGACTGGCGGGAGGCAGCGTGAAATAGGGCAATTCGCGCCCCACCATCCGGCTCTCCACGACATCGTCCTTCGGCTGCGTCAGCTGGTAAGCCGCAAGGCCAAGGAAGGCGGAAAACAGCAGCAGCGGAACCCACAGGCGCCAGCTCATGAAACCTTCTCCATTTCCAGGCGACGCGCCGCGCCCTTGCGTGCAGCCGTGCGACGCTTGAGATCGGTGCGAACTCGCCCGATCAGGGCGAGAACACCGCCAAGAGCCACGAGCAAGCCGCCATACCAGATCAGCGTCACGAGCGGCTTCCACCACAGCCTGACCTGCCAGCGCCCGTCATTGGAAGAGCTGCCGACCACCGCATAAAGCTGGCCGTTCCAGCGAGTGACCAGCACGCTCTCGGTCGTCTGCTGCGCCGGCGCCCAGAAATTGCGCGATTGCGGAGCTATCTCGATCGGCTTCCCGCCGTCGTAACTTACCGCCATGCGCGCAGCCATGGCCGTCCAGTTCGGTCCGGCTACTGGCTCCACCGCTTGCAGCTCGACTGCCCACGGACCGACCGAAGTGCGCTCACCTTCAGCAAGGGCAGCAAGCCGTTCGGTCGAGAAGGCGCTTTCGCTGGCCATGCCGAGCAAGGCAACCGCAAGGCCGAAATGGGCCAGGACCATGCCCCACACGGCGATCGGCACGCGGCGAAGGCTGCGTCCCCTGAGCGGCAGGAAACTCGCCACGCCAAGCGCGATGGCGAAGGACAATCCCAGCAGCGGCAACAGCGCGACTTGCGAGACCACGCCGAAGATCACCAGCGCGACAAGGAGCAGCGCGACCGTAAGCGCCATTTCCTTCGAAACGCGGCTCCAGCTATCGCGCCGCCAGCGTAGCAGCGGGCCGACCGCCATGACCGCCAGCATGGGGAAAACGAACACCGCGCTGACCGGATTGAAATAGGGCGGCCCCACCGAAACGCGCACGTCGAAGGCTTCGGTCAGCAAGGGATAAAGCGTTCCGAGCAAGACCACGGCAAGGATCGCGCTGAGCATCACGTTGTTGACGACGAGCGCACCCTCGCGGCTGGCGATCGAGAAACGCTCGCCCTCGCTGATGGTCCCTGCCCTCAGCGCGAACAGCAAGAGCGCGCCGCCGATGTAGAGGCCCAGCAGGACGAGGATGAAGCTGCCGCGTTCCGGATCTACCGCGAAGGCATGCACGCTTGTCAGGATGCCCGAACGCACGAGGAATGTGCCCAGCATCGACATGGAGAATGCAACGACGCCCAGCATGATGGTCCAGACGCGCAGGGCATCGCGGCTCGCCAGGACGCTGGCCGAATGCAGCAGGGCAGTCGCGGCGAGCCACGGCATCAGCGAGGCGTTCTCCACCGGGTCCCAGAACCAATATCCGCCCCAGCCCAGCTCGTAATAGGCCCAATAGCTGCCCGCGGTGATGCCCAGCGTCAGGAAAACCCATGCGCCGAGAATCCACGGCCGCATCGCACGGGCGAAATCGGGCGTCACATTGCGGGTTACCAGCGCGCCGACGGCAAAGCTGAAGGCCACCGAAAGCCCGACATATCCGAAGTAAAGCGTGGGTGGATGCAGCGCGAGGCCGATATCCTGAAGCAGCGGATTGAGCCCCAGCCCTTCGAGGGCAGGCTCGGGCAAGCGCTCGAACGGGTTCGAACTGAGCAGGAGGAAAGCGTAGAAACCGAGCGCGACGAAGCCCTGTGCGGCCAAGGTCGCCTGCATGGTCTTTTCGGGCAGGCGGCGTTCGATGCCTGCGATCAGAGCGCCTGCCAGCGCCATGACGGTGACCCACAACAGCATCGAGCCTTCGTGGTTGCCCCATGCGCCCGAGAGCTTGAAAATCAGCGGCTTGGCCGTGTGCGAATTCATCGCCACCAGCTTGACCGACAGGTCGGTGATGGCGAAGACCCACAAGAGCATGGCGAAGGCAATCGCCACGAGCCCGCCCTGGAGGACGGCTGCCGGGCGCGTAAGGGCAGCGATATCGCTATTCTCGCCCGCCCTCAGGGCAGCAAGCCCACCGGCAAGCTGCAGCACCGCCAGTGCTGCCGCCAACCACAATGCTGCAAGACCGATTTCAGCGATCATTCGAGACCTACGGTCGTCTCTTCCGCCATTTCGGCGGCCTGATGTTCGCTCATGTCCTGCAACTCACGCGGGACATAGTTCTCGTCATGCTTGGCAAGCAGTTTATCGGCTTCGAATGTGCCGTCCGCTGCCAGCCGCCCTTCGGCCACTACACCCGATCCTTCGACGAAAAGATCGGGCAGGATGCCTGCATAGCGCACCGGAATGGCCGAAGCTTCGCGACCGGTGACGGTAAAGGTCACCGTAATGCCGTCGGCCAGGGTTTCGAGCGATCCGGGGGCGACCATGCCACCAAGACGGACCGCCTGCCCCACAGCGGGCGGATCGGCCTGCATCTGCTCCGGCAGATAGAAATAGCTTGCTTGGTTACGCAGTGCATAGACCGCCAGCAGGGCCGCGCCGACAAGCGCGACGAGTGCCAGCAGCACGAGGACCAGGCGCTGGTGCTTCGCCTTCATTTGCGTTTCGCCTTTTCACGGCGCGCTTCGGCGCGCCTCATTGCGATCCAGCTCCATGCGATCATGGCCAGTGTCCCGGCCACGCCGATTGCATAGGCGGCATAGACGAAAGTCCATTGGTCGAGTGCCTCGCGCATCAGTCGGCCTCCATCGCACGGCGGCGCAGGCGCGCCTCAGCCTGGATATCGGCAAGGAGTGCGCGCATGCGGGCCAGCACGACACCGCCGAAGATCAGCGAGAATCCGAGCACCGCGACGAGCAGCGGCATGAGGAAAACGCCGTCGATTGCGCTCTTGCCCATGGTGATGCTGGGTGGCTGGTGCAGCGAATTCCACCACACGACGCTGCGGTTGATGATCGGGATGTTCACCGCACCCAGCAGTCCGAAAATTGCCGGAATGCGGGCGGAAATGCCCTCGCGCTGGGCCGCCTGCGCCAAGGCGATATAGGCAACGTAGAGGAAGGCAAGAACCAGCATCGAGGTCAGCCTGCCGTCCCAGACCCACCACGCGCCCCAGGTCGGGCGGCCCCATATGGAACCGGTCACGAGGCAGATGATCGTGAAGATGAGGCCCGGGACAGCTGCACCGCGTGCCGCGATGGCCGCCAAAGGGTGCCGCCAGACGAGGAAAACGAGACTGGAAACCGCGATCGCGGTCCACCCGCCCATACCGAGCCATGCAGTCGGCACGTGGATAAAAATGATCCGTACCGTTTCGCCCATCAGCCGGTCGGGCGGAACCTGCGTGAAACCCCAGAACAGCGCCGCTGCAGTAAGCAGCAGGCCGCCGACCAGCAGGACCGGAGTCAACCAGCCAGCAAGGGCCAGAAAGCGTTTGGGATTGGCGAAACCGTGCATGTCGAAAGCCGTGGGGCCAGCCTATTGCAGTAGCGGCCTCAACGGGCAAGCATGATCAGCGTCCGATCAGTTCCTGCGCCATCTTGTCTGCCACCTGGTCGGGCGAATTGCCGCTCGCATCGCTTTCCTGCCAGATCTGTTCGAGCCGGCCCGGAATCAGCGCAATCCGCTTGCGAACTTCGTTGATGTCACAGGGCGCGCCGTTGTTGCGGCACAGGTATTCGAGCGTGACCGAGATGATGCCGCCGGCATTGATGACATAATCCGGCGCGTAGAGGATGCCCCGCTTGGCCAGCATGGGACCGTGCTCGGGACGCTTCAGCTGGTTGTTCGCACCGCCGGCCACGATCTTGCAGTCGAGACGGGCAATGCCTTCGTCATCGAGGATCGCGCCAAGGGCATTGGGCGAGAAGACGTCGCAAGCGACCGACATGACAGCATCGGACGCAACTGTGTCGGCGCCGATTTCACTGGCCAGTGCCTCGCAACGGTCTTCGTGGATGTCGGCCAGCGTCAGCTTCGCGCCTTCCTTGGCGAGCAGTCGGGCGACACCGCCGCCAACGCTGCCGGTGCCCTGGATGGCGACATGGACGCCTTCCATGCTGTCCTTGCCGAGCTTGTGCTTCACTGCGGCCTTGATGCCGTGGAAGATGCCGAGTGCGGTGAAAGGACCCGGATCGCCGCCAGCTGCGTTTTCGCCGTCGACCGGAAGGCCGGATACATACTGCGTTCGCTCGGCAACCGCAGCCATGTCCGCTTCGGAAATACCGACATCTTCGGCGGTGACATATTGTCCGCCCAGAGCGTCGACCGCGTCGGCAAATGCCGCGAGCATTTCAGGGGTCTTGGTTTTGTCGGCATCGGCCAGGATCACGGCCTTGCCGCCACCCATGGGCAGGCCGGCCATCGCGTTCTTGTAGCTCATGCCGCGCGACAGACGCAGCGCATCGCGCATCGCATCGCCGGGTTCTGCATAGTGCCAGAACCGGGTTCCGCCCGCGCCGGGGCCGAGATGGGTCGAATGGAGTGCGATAATCGCAGTCAGGCCGCTCTTCGCGTCGCGCACAAGCTGTACCAGCTCGTGATCGTCATAGTCCGCTTCGGTCCAGAATGCAGTCATCAGCCTCTCGCCCCTTTGGATAAGGTATTTGTATACCCGGTGCGAAGGGAGAAAATGGGGCGATCGACGGGGTTCGAACCCGCGACCTCCGGTACCACAAACCGGCGCTCTAACCAACTGAGCTACGATCGCCACATGCCCCCGGAACGCTGCCGGGAAGGCGGCACATATACGCGAGCGGCGGGCCGTCAACCCGCCTTGCGCAACGGCGCGTGCCTGTTGCACAACGAGGCCGATATGGGAAGCGAAAAAGCGTTTCAACCCTCACTTGCGCAACTATCTTTCTCGGCTTGATAGCGCGTTGCGAGCGTTTATCGTGCAATCCCATGAATGCCCCGGGCGAATCCTCTGCCGAATGGCTGCTGTCGAGACCCGGCGTGCAGCGTATCCCGAGCGACAAGCTCGAGCTGTTCCAGATGCGCGATTTTCTCGGGCAGGACCTGCGCGAACAGATCATCGCGCTGATCGAAAAGGACCGCCGGCCATCCACCCTCGCCGATGCAGGCGATGATCACTACTTCCGCACCAGCGAGACCTGCGATCTCGATGCCGGGGAACCGGCTGTCCGCGAGCTGGAGGCGATGCTCACTGCGCTGAACGGTATCGACCCGGCCTATGGCGAACCGCTGCAGGGCCAGCGCTATGACGTCGGGCAGGAATTCAAGCCGCATTGCGACTATTTCAATCGCGGCGGTCAGGATTGGGAGAAATACTGCTCGGTCGCCGGGCAGCGCACCTGGACCTTCATGATCTACCTCAACGAGGTCGAGGCTGGCGGGGCAACGCGGTTCAAGGCGGTTAAAAAGACCTTCCAGCCGGAAGCCGGCAAGCTGGTCTGCTGGAACAACATGCGGCCCGACGGGCGGGAGAACCCCAATACCATCCATCACGGGATGAAGGTTCGCAAGGGCGTCAAATATGTGATTACCAAATGGTATCGCGAGAAGGAGTGGGGCTGGTGATCGAGGCTGGAAAATCGCTTGCGGGAGGCTGTCACTGCGGGACCGTCCGCTTCCGCCTGACCGTGCCGGAAAACGCGGTCGTCCGGCGCTGCAATTGTTCGATCTGCGCGATGAAGGGCGTCGTCATGCTCGACGTTCCCATGACATCGCTGGACATAACGCAGGGCGAAGAGGCGCTGACACTTTACACTTTCGGAAGCGGGCAGGCGAAACATCGCTTCTGCTCGAAATGCGGCATCCACACCTTCCACCAGTTGCGATCGGAACCCGACCATTACGGCGTGAACATGGCCTGCGTGGACGGCATCTCGATCTACGAAATCCCGGAAGTACCGGTGTTCAACGGCCAGCGGCATCCCGGCGACGGCAACGCCTATGAATATGCGGGCGTGCTGCGTTTCGAACCGACGGACTATTGATCCCCATCAAATTCACTGCCCGGAAGAACTGCTAGAATGCCCTCATTCTCAGGCGAAGAAGGGCTTAGGCATGGACCAGTTCAAGAAAATCCGGACGCAGTTGGAGAACCGGCTCGCAGACCTTCTTGAGAGGGCCGAAGTGATCGAGGACGACCTGCGCCATCCGCTCGACGCCGATTCGAGCGAGCAGGCAGTGGACCTAGCCGATGACGAGGCGCTGGAGGGCGTGGACGAAGTACTGCGCAAGGAAATCTCGCAGATCCGCATGGCGCTGCAGAGGATCGAGAATGGCACCTACGGGACCTGTGTAACCTGCGGCAAGGACATCGCCAAAGCCCGCCTCGAAGCACGCCCGATCGCCACCCGCTGCATCGACTGCGCTGCCTGAAGCGCAACGAAAAAGGGCGGCCCTGCAAGGACCGCCCTTTGAAACTTGTCGCTACTCGCGAACAGCTTACTTCTTGAGCGTGAGCCCGCCGAAGCGCTTGTTGAAGGCTGCAACGCGGCCGCCTTCCTGAAGCTGCTGCTTGCCGCCGGTCCATGCCGGGTGGCTGGTGGGGTCGATGTCGAGCGTCAGCGTGTCGCCTTCGCTGCCCCAGGTCGAGCGCGTCTGGAATTCGGTACCATCGGTCATCTTGACCGTGATCATGTGGTAATCGGGGTGACCTTCGGCCTTCATGATAAACGTCCTTCTAGCTTCGGAACGGTTCCGACCGGTCCAGCTGTGTTGGGAAAGGCTGCGCCCTTAGCGGCGCTACCCAAGATTCGCAAGGTTATTCGGGAGCGTCGGCGATCATGGCGGTGAAGCTGACTTCGCAGGTGACCTTGCCATCGACGCTGGCCTCGCCTGCAAACTTGCAGACGCGGGCGCGTTTCTGGACGAAGCTGGCCTTGAGGTCGAGCAAGACGCCCGGCGTCACGGGAGCGCGGAACTTCGCGTTTTCGATCGCCATGAAATAGACGAGCTTGCCCGATCCGGCGAGGCCGAGGCTTTCAACCGCGAGCACGCCTGCAGCCTGTGCCAGCGCCTCGATCTGAAGGACGCCGGGCATGATCGGCGCACCAGGGAAATGACCCTGGAAGAAGTCTTCGTTGAAGCTGACTGCCTTTACCGCGTGGATGCGCTCGTCGGGGACGAGCTCGGCCACACGGTCGACGAGCAGCAGGGGATAGCGGTGCGGAAGGCGCTTGAGCACCTCGACGACGTCGAAACCGGTATCGCTCATATCCCCTGCTCCCTTGTCTGGCTTAGCGGCCGCTCGGCTGGGCCGGCTGCTGCTGTGCCTGCTGCTGCTGCGCCTGCTGCTGGCGGGCGGCGGCAATCAGGCGGATCTGCTGGACCTGCTGGAACGCGGCAACTGCCTGCTGCGACGGCTGCCAGCCCTGCGGAGGAGTAATCTGGACCGCAACCGGCGCGGCGTTCATCGAATCGAGAACCTTCTGATTGATGTTCGCAGCCTGGTTCGACCAGACCAGCGAATCAGGCGAAAGGACCGCCACGATGTTGTTCTGGGTAATCACCGCTTCGAGAGCGGTGCCGTACTGGTTGAGGACCTGCTCGACCGCGTAGACGCGAGCTGCGTCGAGACGGTTCGAAAGCTGGCCGAGTTCCTGGTCGAGCGCTTGGACCTGCTGCGCCTGGGTCGTACCCTGGTAGGCCTGCAACTCGGTCTGGTTGAGCTGGCCGTCACCGTCGGTGTCGAACGGCTGCACCAGCGCCTGGCGCTGCTGGCTCTTCTGCTGGAGCGAGGTGATGTCCGCTGCGTAGGTAGTGCTGATCTGCTGGTACGCGGTGTTCAGCGCGTTGCTGAAGGCGATCGTAGCCGGGGCATTGGCAACGGCGATGTTACCCGAAACCTGCGCAGCGGCGGGGGTAGCGGCAAGGGCCGCACCGGCGAGGCTCGCAGCGGCAAGGGTCTTGGTGAGAAGTTTCATTAGAATTGCGTTCCTACGTTGAAGGAAAGGGTTTTGGTGTCGTCACCCGGCTGCGTTTTAATGGCATGCGATAGATCGATCCTGAACGGACCGAAGGGCGAGTTCCAGTTCACACCGATACCCACGGTGATACGGGGGCTCGGGCTGTCGCCGAGCAGGACTTCCTTATAGAAGCCGTTGGGGTCGAGCACGACGTCGTTCGGATTACCGTCGGCATCGACTGCATCGAACGTATTGCCCGTGGTCGGGAAATCGTCGCTCGGATCGTCGGGCGTGCCGTTATTGTCGATGACCGGGTTGCCGTCCGCATCGTAGAGCGGGCCGAAGAAGACCGCCCGTCCGAACTGCGTCTGCTGGAAGCTGTTCGGGAAGTCGGCGAGGATCGGGCGGTCGATCGCGAAGAGCGAGCCGACATCAGCCCAGATCGACGGGCGCAGGCCCATTTCACGCGCACCCGAACCGAGCGGGATTTCGAGCTCCGCACGGCCGAGATAGTAGGCACGGCCGCCAAGTGCATCGTCGAACTGGTTGTTGTCGATCGCGCGGAATTCCTCGATCGTCTGCAGCGTGCGTGGCGTGGTCGGATCGCTGTCGAGATCCTGGTAGCGCAGGCGGACGACGCGCGGGCCGAGGCCGCGAATGTCGAAGCCGCGGAACTGCGATTCGCCGAGGAAGAACCGGTCGGTCAGGCGAACGTCGTCGAAGCCCGGGTTGGGATTGTCCTTGAGCGCATGGATCCAGCCGCCTTCAGCATTGAGCGAGAAGATGAAGCCGCTGCCGAGCGGGAACCACTTGCCCATCTGCGCACGCATTCTGGCATATCTCACGTCGCCGCCGAGACCCGCGAATTCGGTCGTGACCGAGATACGCTCGCCGCGCGTCGGGCGGAGGCGGCTGTCGAGCGAATCGTAGTTCAGCGTCAGGCCGACGATCGACGAAGTACGCTGGCCGACCGCTTCGCAAACGAAGCGCGAGCCGACGCATTCCTCGATGCCGTCTCCATTGGTGTCGCTGAAGAAGTTCGAACCGACGGTGATGTCTTCGTAGTTGAAGGTGTAGCTGCCGATCAGCGCCATGTATTCGGTCAGCGGAACGCCGGCGCGCATCTGGAAGCCGGTCGTCGCCTGCTTGTAACGGTTGCTGGCGAAGGTGAAGCGCTCGTTGTCGAATTCGCGGTGGTAGATATCCGCGCCCATTGAGACGTTGCGGTCGAAGACGTAAGGCTCGGAAAAGCTGACGTTGGCCGACTTCGAATAACGCGAATAGTTCAGGCTGAGACCGATGGTCTGGCCGCGACCGCGGAAGTTGCGCTGGCGGATCGAGCCGGCGAGGATGAACTGTTCGATCGACGAGAAACCTGCCGAGAGCTGGAGTTCGCCCGTCGGCTGCTCCTCGATATTCGCCTCGAGGATGATGCGGTCGGGCGCGCTGCCTTCGACCTGCGAGATCTCGAAGTTTTCCTGGAAGAAGCCGAGCGACTTGATGCGTGCTTCCGAACGCTTGATCGCGAGGCTGTTGAAGGCATCGCCTTCCGCCACACGGAATTCGCGGCGCACGACCTTGTCCTGCGTCAGCGTATTGCCGTTCACGTCGATACGCTCGACATAGACGCGCGGTGCTTCGCGCAGGGAAAATGTAACGTCCATCGTCAGGTCGTCGGGATTGCGGCGGAACTCCGGACGGACATCGGCAAAGGCATAGCCGAAGGTACCGGCAAGGTCGGTCAGCTGTTCGACCGTGTCTTCGACACGCTGTGCATCGTACCAGTCGCCGGTCTGCATCGGCAGGCGCTGCGTCATGGAGTCGCTATCGAAGTCGCGCAGTTCGCTTTCGACCTTCACCTCGCCGAACTTATAGCGCTCGCCCTCTTCCACCACATAGGTGATGATGAAGTCTTCCTTGTCGGGCGTGAGCTCGGCCACGGCGGACACGACACGGAAATCGGCATAGCCCTGCGTCAGGTAGAAAGTACGCAGCTGCTGCTGGTCGAAGGCCAGGCGATCGGGGTCGTAGCTGGTGTTCGAGCTGAGGAAGGTCAGCAGGCGCGCTTCCTTCGTGACCATCTCGCCCTTCAGATCGCCATCGGAGAACTGCTCGTTACCGATGATGTTGATCTGGCGAACCTTGGACTTGGGACCTTCGTTGATTTCGAAGACGATATCCACGCGGTTCTGGCTGAGCTGGACAAGCTGGGGTTCGACCGTTGCGGCGAAACGGCCCTGCCGCTTGTAGAGCTCGATGATGCGCGACACGTCGGCGCGCACCTTCGAACGGGTATAGATCTGGCGCGGGGCGAGGCGGATTTCCGGCAGGATCTTGTCCGCCTTGATACGCTCGTTACCTTCCAGGAGGATGCGGTTGATGACCGGGTTCTCGACCACCGAGATGACGACATTGCCGCCTTCGTTCACGACGCTGACGTTCGAGAACAGCTCGGTCGCGTAGAGGTCCTTGAGGACCTGGTCACCGGCGGCCTGGGTGTAGGGATCGCCGGGACGAAGGCGGATGTACGACAGGATGGTCTGCGGCTCGAGGCGCTGGGCACCTGCCACTGCAATGGTCCGCACGACATCCTGCTGCTGGAGCGAAGTGGGCTGTCCAGCCTGCGCCGCGCCCTGCCCTTCGGCGGTCGCATCGGCGCCGGTTTCCTGCGCCATCGCCGTCACCGGCAGTGCGCCCAGAACGGTGCCTGCCAGGAGGCCGGCCATCACGCGCTTGCTGCGCAGTTTCGCTTCGCTTGCGGAAGTCGCAATTCCAGTCATCGACAAGGGAGTTCCCGTCCTCAAATAATCCATCGGCCTGCGCCCTGCGGAGGCCAGTTGGCCCCCTGCCCGATGCAGGCCGTCCAATCAAGCCGTGTGGCACCCAAGCAGGCACCAGACACGACCCTGTCCCCGCCTAATTCCCGAAGAAGGGAAGTTTGGCGATGTCGATGAAGGTGACGAAAACCATCAGCGCAAGCACGAGGGCTACGCCGGCCCTGTAGGCCACCTCCGTCGAGCGGGGTCCCAAGGGCTTCCGGCGGATTGCTTCTGCCGCGTAGAAAGCCAGGTGCCCGCCGTCGAGTGCCGGGATTGGCAGGAGGTTGATGAATGCCAAGTTAAGCGAGATCAGCGCTGCAAAGTTGATGAAAGCAAGCGGTCCGAGGCTCAGTTGTTCGCCTGCAAACTTGCCGATCGTGACCGGTCCTCCCAGCTCTTTCACCGAGCGATCGCCGACGATGATTTGCTTGATCCCTGTCACCATCATGTCGACCAGCTTGCCGGTCTGGGTGACAGCGAGGCCCATGGATTCGATGATCCCCACATCCTCGAAAGCCAGCCCGTTCGAGTAGACACCGATGCGACCGATGCGCGATTCATTGCCGAAGCGGTCGGTCTCGGTCACATCGCCGATGGTGACCGGGATTTCGAGGGTTTCGTTTCCGCGCTCGACCTGCATTTCGATCGTACGGCCCGGATACATCAGGACCCGGTCCTGGATGTCCTGGAACTCGACCACCTGTTCGCCGTCGATCGCAACGATACGGTCGCCTTCGCGAAGGCCCGCGTCGCGTGCCACCGATTCCTCGGCAAAGCTGCGGACGATATTTGTCTGGTTGGGGTCTTCGGCCACCGGCTTGCCGTAAAGCGCGAAGAAACTGGCAAAGATCGCCAGCGTAATCAGGATATTGGCGGCAGGACCTGCGAAAACGATGAGCGCACGCTTCCACAGGGAGGCGTGGTGGAAGCTCCCGTCACGTTCTTCCGCGCTGGCTTTCTCGATCTGGTCGGGATGCGGGATGCTGGCAGGGTCCATGTCGCCCTTGAACTGGACGTATCCACCCAACGGCAGCGCGCACAGCTTCCAGCGCGTGCCTCGCTTGTCGGTCCAGCCGAGCAATTCCTTGCCGAAACCGACGGAGAACGCTTCCGCCTTCACTCCGAACCAGCGTCCGACAAGATAGTGACCCAGCTCGTGCAGGGTAACCAACGGTCCCAGCAAAAGCGGGAAACCGATGAGATACATCCAGAAGGGGATCGATCCGTCCAAGGTCAGGCTTGCTCCATCATGGCGCTTGCGCGCATCCGCGCATCCTCGTCAACGCGCAGGACCTCTTCGAGGGTCCGCGGCGCAGCCGGAAGCTCTTTTTCCGTGAGGACGCGTTCAACCAATAGCGCAATGCGGCTGAACGGGATGTTACCTGCCAGGAATGAGGCCACTGCAACTTCGTTTGCAGCATTGAGCGTGGCCGGGGCCGCCCCGCCCGCCTGAGCCGCCTCGCGAGCGAGCCGGGTGGCGGGAAAGCGGTCTTCGTCAGGCTTGAAGAAGGTGAGTTCGCCGATTTCCGCAAGGTCGAGCGGGTCCATCGGCGTGTCCATCCGCGCAGGCCATGCAAGGCAGGATGCGATCGGCACGCGCATATCGGACGGACCGAGCTGCGCGAGCGTCGAGCCATCGCGATACTCGACCATCGAGTGGATCACGCTTTGCGGGTGAACCACGATGCGGATCTTGTCGAGGCCGACGGGAAACAGGTGATGCGCCTCGATCAGTTCGAGGCCCTTGTTGAACATGGTCGCGCTGTCGACGCTGATCTTCGCGCCCATGTCCCAGTTGGGATGCGCGATCGCCTGTGCAGGCGTCACCGTGTCGAGCTGCTCCTGCGGCCAGGTGCGCAAGGGGCCGCCGCTGGCCGTGAGAGTGATCGTGCGGACCTCGGACAGTTTGCCGCCCTGCAGGCATTGGAAGATCGCATTATGTTCGCTGTCGACGGGAAGGAGCGTGGCCTTGTGACGCTTTACCGCCTCGGTCATGACCTCGCCTGCGGAGACCAGCGCTTCCTTATTGGCGAGCGCGACGGTCGCGCCCTGCTCGATCGCCGCCATGACCGGGCCGAGCCCCGCGCAGCCGACAATGGCTGCCATCACGATATCGACGGGCCGCGATGCCGCTTCGCACAGCGCCGCGCGGCCGGCCGCAGCCTCGATGTCCGATCCGGAGAGCGCCTGGCGCAAATCATCGAGGTGCGCTTCGTCGGCGATCACGGCGACCTTGGCACCGAATTCGCGGGCCAGCTTCGCCAGGTCAGTTACATTCGAATGCGCAGTCAGTGCTTCGACGCGCCATTCACCCCGGTTGCGCCGGATGAGGTCGAGCGTCGAGGCTCCTACCGATCCGGTCGCGCCAAGGACGGTTATCGAACGGGTCACAGGCTCGCACCCAGAAATGCGCCGGCAATCAGCACGACCGGGATCATCCCGTCGGTCCGGTCGAAGAAACCGCCATGCCCCGGGATCAGATTCGAGCTGTCCTTCACTCCCGCTTTGCGCTTGAGCCAGCTTTCAAGGAAATCGCCTGCCTGCGCAGCAACCGCGAGAAGCGCTCCGATTGCCACGATCGTGCCGATCTCGCCCATCTCGAAGCCCATTGTGGTGGGCCCGCTGATCTGCCGCGCTGCGAAATAGATAAATGTGGCAAGCCATGCGCTTGCCCCGACGACGCCGCCGAGCAGTCCGGCCCAGGTCTTAGACGGGCTGATGCTTGGCGCGATCTTCGGCCCGCCAAGCGTACGGCCGAAGAAGTAGGCGAAAGTGTCGACAGCGATCACCGTGCCGACCACGCCCACGATCATTCCGGGTTGCAATTGCACGAGGATCAGGCCCGCAAGCACGATATAGGCTGTGCCCGCCGCAATCGCTACGAAGCGCGCAACCGGGCTTGCTGTTGCTTTCAGGACCAGCAGGATGAACTCGACGAGCGTGGCAATGACGACAGCGGCGATAAACAGGTCGAGCCACGGATCGCCCGCCATCAGCGCAGCAACCGCGACTGCAAGCATTACTGCGGCAGACAGCAACCTGATGGGCAAATCGACATTCTTGCCCTTCGCCGGAGCTTCACCTGCCACCAAATCGCCTCTCCCGGCCCGCAAACTGTTCTAGCGCATCATGGAGGTGCGCTGGCGTGAAGTCGGGCCACAACACGTCGGTGAAGATCATTTCCGCATATGCGACCTGCCACAAGAGAAAATTGGACAGCCGGACCTCGCCGCTGGTGCGGATCAGCAGGTCGAGCGGCGGCAGGTCGGCGCTGTAGAGATTGGCAGCAAGCGTCTCTTCGGTAATCTCGCCCTGAGCCGCGGCAGCGCGTGCCGCTGCAGTAATCTCGGCATGCGCGCCATAGTTCAGCGCAACGGCCAACGTGCGCGAACCCTTGGCGGTTTGCGCCAGCGCATCCTCGAGCATTTCGACGATATCCGGCGCAAGCGATTGCCAGTCGCCAAGAATCTTCAGCTTCACATCATTGGCGATGAATTCAGGCAGGTCCGATTTGATGAACTTGCGCATCAAATTCATCAGGTCGTCGACCTCGTCCTCTGGCCGCTTCCAGTTCTCGCTACTGAAGGCGTAGAGCGTCAGGCACTCGATCGAGGTGTCCTTGAGGCTGCGCACCAGTTCGCGCACAGCCTCCACGCCCTTGCGGTGCCCCATGACGCGCGGCAGGTGCTTGCGCTTGGCCCAGCGTCCGTTGCCATCCATGATGATGGCCACGTGGCGGGCGGTCTTGTCGGGGCTGTCAGCCATGGCGGGAAATGAACGAAGAAAAGGTCGCCTGCGACCTTACTGCGTCATGATTTCCTTTTCCTTGGCCGATGCAGCGGTGTCGGCTTCGGCGACATACTTGTCGGTCAGTTTCTGGACCTCGTCTTCCGAACGCTTTCGCTCGTCTTCTGAGATTTCCTTCTTCTTCTCGTCTTCCTTGAGCGCTTCCATGCCGTCGCGGCGGACGTTGCGGATCGCGATCTTGGACTGCTCGGCATACTGGCCGGCCAGCTTGGCAAGGTCCTTGCGGCGCTCTTCGGTAAGGTCGGGCATCGGCAGGCGCACGTTCTGGCCGTCGATCATCGGGTTGAGGCCGAGGTTCGCCTTGGCGATACCCTTTTCCACCGCGGTGACATTGGCCTTGTCCCACACCTGCACGCTGAGCATGCGCGGTTCGGGAGCCGAGACGGTCGCCACCTGGTTCAGCGGCATCATCGATCCGTAGACTTCGACCACTACGGGATCGAGCAGGCTGGTATTCGCACGGCCCGTGCGCAGACCCGAAAGGTCGCCCTTCAGGCTCTCGATCGCGCCCTGCATGCGGCGTTCGATATCGGCTTTGTCGTACTTTGCCATGATCGGCTTCCTCGTCTTGTCTGTTCGTTCGTCTTAAGCGGTGTGGTCGGTCACGACGGTCTGGGTACCCTCGCCCGAAAGAACCTTTGCGACATTGCCCTTCTCGCGGATCGAGAAGACCACGATGGGGATGTCGTTGTCACGGCACAATGCAACCGCACTCGCGTCCATGACCTTGAGATCGTCCGCCAGCACTTTGCCGTAACTCACGGTTTCATAGCGCTTGGCATCGGCGTTCTTCTTGGGATCGCTATCGTAAACCCCGTCGACGCTGGTCCCCTTGAGCAGCGCATCGCACTTCATTTCGGCCGCGCGCAGCGCAGCACCGCTGTCGGTGGTGAAATAGGGCGCGCCGACGCCAGCGGCGAAAATCACGATGCGACCCTTTTCAAGGTGACGTTCGGCGCGGCGACGGATCACCGGTTCGCAAACCTGGTCCATCTGCACTGCGCTCTGCACGCGGGTCTCGACGCCGATCTGTTCGAGCGCGCTCTGCATCGCCAGCGCATTCATCACCGTGGCGAGCATGCCCATGTAATCGGCCTGCGCACGGTCCATGCCCTGCGCCGCCCCTGCCATCCCGCGGAAGATATTGCCGCCGCCGATGACGAGGCAGATTTCGAGACCCGTTTCCTTGGCCGCTTTCACTTCCTTGGCCAGCTCCAGCACGAAGGCCGGATCGATCCCGGACTGCTGGTCCCCCATCAACACCTCGCCCGACAGCTTCAGGAGGACGCGGTTCATCTTGGGGAGGGTCATGCAGGGCAACTCTGTTTGTGGGGTTTGCGCGGCCTTAGAGCGCGAGCGCGCCGCTGCCAAGGGTGTGGAATGCGCAGTGTGTCGCATTCTTTCAAGCGCTGACGCGTACCGCTCGGCATGATATTCCTGTCGCAAGGGGAGATTGCCGTCGTGAGCGTCATCGTGGACGATCCCAAGCTGGTCTACCGCCGGACACTGTTGTTCTATGCACTCACCACATTACCGATCGGTGCGATGGCGGTGTTCTTCCAGAACTATTTCTTCATCTACGCGACCGATGTGTTGCTGGTCGCGCCCGCTGCGGTCGGCACCTTGCTGGCAGCTGCCCGCATCTACGACGGCGTCTCCGATGTCGCCATCGCCACATGGAGCGATCGCAGCGAGAGCAGGTACGGGCGTCGCAGACCCTTCATCCTCGTCGGCGGCCTCATGTGCTCCATGTTGTGGGCAGTCTTCCTCGTCCCGTCGGGCATGGGAGAATGGCAGACGATCGGCTGGCTATTCGTGGCGCTAATATGGATGCAGACCGCGACAACCCTTCGCTACATCCCAATCCGCGCGCTCGGCATCGAATCGGGGACGACGGCCAAGGCGCGCACCTTTTTCGGCATCTTCATCCCCTTCATCACGATACCGATCGTGATAGCGGTAAATTTCGCCGGACAGGGCGCGCTGCAGGCGGACGATCCCAAGGCCGCGGTTGCACCCTGGTTCATCGGCCTGAGCGCGGCGACCGTGGTTCTGACGGTTGTCCTTTATCCGCTGCTAAAAGAGCTGCCCACGAACCATACCAGCGTCGAGCGCAACGTGTTCAAGATGCTGAAGGAGGTCCTCGGCGTCGGCTACCATCGACAACTGATCGGGGTACAATTCGCAGAAAGCTTCGCCTTTACCAGCCTCGCCTTCAGCGTTCCCTACATGCTGACCTACGTGATCGATCGTCCGGACATGATCGCGGTCATATTCGTCACGTATTTCGTGCTGCAGCGCATTACCGGATGGGGCTGGTACGCGATGATTCCACGCTGGGGCATGCGCGCGATCTGGAGCAAGGGATTGAAGCTGTGGCTGCTGGTCTTCGCCATCATCCCGCTTACGCTGGTCTTCGGCTTCCCGGTCTTTGCGTTAGCGACGGCGATTGCAGGCGTCGCAGGGGGCGCGGCAGCGGTGAATTACGCGATGCTCGGCGATATCGCGGATTACGATGCGAAGGTTTCCGGTCGCGAGCGGCAGGGGATCTACATGACGATTTATCGCCTCGTTGGGAATATCGGCGGCGCGGCGACTGGTTTTGCGTTGGGCTGGCTGCTCCAGCTGAGCGGTTTCATAGCCAATGAGGAACAAGGCGAAATGGCGATCGGGGCGATTGTTACTTCGGCGAGTGTCCTGCCCTTCATCGGCGTGACGATCGGCGTCTGGCTGCTCTCGCGCTACAGGCTCTACGAGCGCGAAGGCATGACCGACGGGAGGGCTGCACCTGGTGCCGCCGGGCCGGAGCGCCCTCTGCCCGCAACCTCCTGAATTGACTTGCCCGCCGCGGCGCGCATGATGCGCCGCGATGCAAATTCCCATTCGCATGTGCGATCCGCGCCTCGCCGGGTTCATCGATGTCTACGGGCATTGGCATATGCCTATGAAGGATATCGCCACCTTCTCTCCCGGCCTTATCGCCTTCAATCTTTCCGGCACCTACCTTGAAGTGAATGGCGAGCAGCGCACAGAACCCGTGCTGATGGGGATCGCGACCGATCCCACGCATATCCGGTATACGATAGGCGGCGGCGACATCGTCTCCCTGCGCGTAATGGCAAACGCCTATGATCGCCTGTTCGATATCGATCCATCGACGGAGACGGGGATCGTCGCCATGGACCCGAACGAGCATCCGCGTATTGTACGGATTTACGAGCGGCTGAAAGCCGTGCCCGCCACACCGCAAGCGTGGTTTGCCGCTCTCGACGAAGCGCTGCTGGAATTGCTGCCGCTCGCGACGCCCGCCGGATTGGTGGGCGAGATGTACGCGCTGGTACGCGATTCAGGCCGCGACTGGACGGTGGGGGAACTGGCTGAGCGGCTGGAATGCACGCCGCGCACGCTCGAACGCGCCTGCAAGCGCCGATATGGACGGACGCCGAAACGAATATTGCGGAGCATGCGACTGGGCCGGACACTCGAAATAGAGGCCCGGACGCAAGGGCGGATCGAGTTGGAGCCCGATTTTTCCTATGCCGACCTTCCGCATTACCTCAACGACCTGCGCCGCCATTCCGGCCTCAATCGCGGCGAGCTTCAGGACGATGCGCTCCAGGGTCACAATTTTCCCTATCGCTATCTCTGGCCCGACGGCACCGCCGCCGAAACACCGGAGCAACTCGCCCAGTGGCAAGCCGAAATGCGCCGAAGGTGGCTGCAATACGAGGGTTAACGTGTGTTCATTAGGTCGGCCGAATTGGCATGGTGCCCACGAAAAAGGCCGCCGAAGCGAACTCCGGCGGCCCAATTCGTGTAGGAAGCTCTCTGGCGCTTAGCCAGCGACAGCAGCTGCCACTTCTGCAGCGAAGTCGCTTTCTTCCTTCTCGATGCCTTCGCCGAGCTGGAAGCGGACGTAGTCCACCAGTTCGACCTTGGCGCCAACGTCCTTGCCAGCCTGCTCGACGACCTGTGCGATCGGCGTCTTGTTGTCGATCACGTAGATCTGGCTGAGGAGCGCGTTTTCCTTGGCGTATTTGGCCACTGCGCCTTCGACCATCTTTTCCTGGACGTTGTCGGGCTTGCCGCTTTCGGCAGCCTTTTCCTGGGCGATGGCACGTTCACGTGCGATCACGTCGGCGTCGAGACCTTCAGCGGTGAGAGCCTGCGGGAAAGCAGCAGCGATGTGCATGCCGAGCTTCTTGCCGAGTTCTTCCAGCTTGGCCTTGTCGCCTTCGCTTTCGAGCGCAACGAGAACGCCGATCTTGCCGAGGTCCGATGCGACAGCGTTGTGCATGTAGGGCACGATCACGCCGTTGGTGACCGAAACGGTCTTCATGCGGCGGATCTGCTGGTTTTCACCGATCGTGGCGACGTTGTCGGTCAGCTTTTCGGCGACGGTGCCGCCTTCGGGATAGCCGGCAGCCTTGAGGGCTTCGACATCGTCACCGTCCACGCCGAGCGCGACAGCGGTGGTCTTGCGGACGAAGTCCTGAAACTTGTCGTTCTTCGCAACGAAGTCGGTTTCCGAGTTCACTTCGACGGCAACGCCCTTCGTGCTTTCGACGGCGAGACCGACGAGACCTTCGGCCGCGGTACGGCTCGACTTCTTCTGGGCGGTGGCGAGACCCTTGGCGCGCAGTGCGTCGACTGCGGCTTCGATATCGCCGTTTGCGGCTTCGAGCGCCTTCTTGGCGTCCATCATGCCCGCGCCGGTCTTCTCGCGCAGGGCCTTTACGTCAGCAGCAGTGAATGCAGCCATGATGATTTCCTTCTTGGTATCTTGAATGCGTAGGCACCGGGCCTGCTGTGGTCAGCGGCCCGGCGCTTAATTCGCCTGTGTGACGGGAGCGTTGCGCTCCCGCCTCACGAATGGGCCTTAGGCCGCAGCTTCTTCCGGCGGATTTTCCATCGCGCCGACGTCCTTGCCGCTGTCGGTCACGCCTTCGCCCTTGCCGCTGCGGGCCGCTTCGGCAACCGCATCGCAATAGAGCTTGATGGCGCGGGCAGCGTCGTCATTGCCCGGGATCGGGAAGGCGATGCCGTTCGGGTCGACATTGGTGTCGAGCACGGCGACCACGGGGATGCCAAGAACGTTGGCTTCCTTGATAGCGAGGTCTTCCTTGTTGGCGTCGATCACGAACATGATGTCCGGAATGCCGCCCATGTCGCGGATACCGCCGAGCGAAAGCTCCAGCTTGTCCTTCTTGCGCGTCAGGTTCAGGACTTCCTTCTTGGTCAGGCCGCCGGTGTCACCCGAAAGCTTTTCCTCGAGGGTCTTGAGTTCCTTGATCGACTGCGAAATCGTCTTCCAGTTGGTGAGCATGCCGCCCAGCCAGCGGTGGTTGACGAAGTGCTGGCCCGAAGCGAGCGCTGCTTCGCGGATCGGATCCTGCGCCTGGCGCTTGGTGCCGACGAACAGCACCTTGCCGCCCGAACGTGCGGTCTGGCTGATGAAGTCGAGAGCGCGCGCGAAGAGCGGCACGGACTGCGACAGGTCGATGATGTGGATGCCGTTGCGCGCGCCGAAGATGTACGGCTTCATGCGCGGGTTCCAACGGTGGGTCTGGTGGCCGAAGTGTGCGCCGGCCTCGATCAGTTGCTGCATGGTGACGGTAGGAGCCGCCATGGTCATTTCCTTTCCGGTTGTACCTCTGGAAGACTGGAACCCGTGATGCGGAGTATCCCGCGATCGGGCACCGGTATGAGCGCCTTCCATGTGGATTTGCCCGCCCTTCGAAACAGCCCGAATTGGCCGATTCCATGGGGGACGGCGCGCGCATAGCGGCCTTTTCCGGACAAATCCAGACTCAATTCACCGACAAAAAAGGGAATCCGACCGCAAAAAGCGCTTGACAGGCCGGAACAAAACGAGAACATTGTTCTCATCGCCGGAACACCCGGCGGGCATTAGGGGTTTTCCCGTAAACTTACCCCGCCTGTCAACAGCTTTGTCGACAGGCCCGGGGCAGGAGATGAAACGATGTTCGCACTGTTCCTTTTCGCTGCTTTCGCTCTCGCCGGCCTGGTGACGATTGCCGTGCTCGCCGATAGCGGACTGCGCTGGTGGTCCGCTTTCGGCATGCTGCGGATGCGCCTGAAGCAGGGATACGCCAGCGCGCCGGCCGGGCAGCGTCCGCGTTCGCTTGCAGAAGGTTCGCTGGGTTATGCCCGTGCGCGGACGGGCGCTAGGGTTATCCGGCAGACGACGCGGCGCGCCGCTTGATCCGGCCATAACGCAGGAGCGTGAACGGCAGGAGTGCCAGATAGCCGATCCCGATCGCGCTCAGCGTCCACCACGGTTCGACAAGCAAGGCAGCGAACAGCAGGCCGACGAAGGCAAGCACCCACAACCTGATCCCCCTGCGCGGACGCAGCGACGTCCAGCTTGGCGTGGCCATGCTCGAAATCATCAGGAGTGCCACGGCAATCAGCCACGGGCCGACAAGGATCGGCGCGCGGAAGATATCCAGACCGGTCGCCGCCCACAGATAGTAAGGCATGAAGGCAAGTCCCGCCCCCATTGGGGCCGGAACGCCGGTCAGGAAGCCGAGCGATTTGTGCGGCTGCTCCTGCATGTCGATCTGCGCGTTGAAGCGCGCCAGCCGCAGTGCGCAACAGATCGCAAGCGCAAGGGCGGCAAACCAGCCAAGCCGGGGCTCTGCCGATAACGACCACAGATAGAGGATAATCGCAGGCGCAGTGCCGAAGCTCAACGAATCCGCAAGGCTGTCCAGTTCGGCGCCGAACCGCGACTGGGCATTGAGGGCACGCGCAATGCGGCCATCCATACCGTCGAGAAGGCCTGCGACGATAATCGCGACTGCCGCAGCGGCCCACTGCTCCGAAATCGCGAAGCGGATGCCGGTCAGGCCGGAACACAGGGCAGCGGCCGTGATCGCGTTGGGCGCCATCGCCCGCAGCGACAGACCGCGTGACTTGCCCATTACGGGCTTTTCGTCCTCGGCGGCTTTCGGCCCGAGGCGCGCACGCTCTTCGTACTGGCGATGCGGATCGGCTTCGGGGATACTCACTGCGACACTCCTTCGATGAGGGGGCGGGTATCGAGCTCGGCGATAACCGTTTCCCCTGCAATCACTCGTTGCCCGATCATGACCCTGGATCCGGTACCGGCAGGCAAATACACATCAACACGGCTACCGAAACGGATCATGCCGACACGCTGACCAACGCCCAGGGTATCGCCCGGTTTCACGAAGGGCACGATGCGCCGTGCAACAAGCCCCGCAATCTGCGCGAATGCGATCTTCACCCCATCGGACCGTTCGACGAGGATGTATTGCCGCTCGTTGTCCTCGCTCGCCTTGTCGAGATCGGCGTTGAGGAACTTGCCGGGAATGTAGACCAGGCGGCGCACCATCCCGGAAATGGGCGTGCGATTGATATGGACGTCGAATACCGAAAGGAAGATCGAAACCCGGGTTACCGGGTCCGTACCGAGGCCTTCCGTCCCGCTGCCGTCATCGACAACCAGCTCCTGCGGGGGCGCGACCTGCGTGATCTGCACCACCGTGCCATCGGCCGGAGACACGACATAGCGTTCATCCTGCGGCACGACGCGGTCCGGATCGCGGAAAAAGGCGAGAATCCCGAGCGAAAGAAACGCCATCGGCCAGGCCAGCGTCTCCCAGGCGAAAAAGGCGAACACCAGCGAAATGGCGAGTGCGCCGATCGCGAACTTGCGCCCTTCCGGATGGATACGCGGCAGGGAAGAGAAGACCTCGCCCCTACCCTCGCTGTCTAAAAGGTCACCTGCCATTGGGCGGGCTTAGGCGCTGGAATCGAGCGCCACAAGGCGTTCAACCGTGCTTGCGCACGAAAACGGTCCCAGCCGAATAGCCTGCACCAAAGCTGCAGATCAGGCCGGTGTCGCCCTCTTTCAGGTCCTCGCTATGGAGGTGGAACGCGATAATCGAGCCCGCGCTGGAGGTGTTGCCGTAGGTGTCGAGCACGGTCGGGCTCTCGTCCTCATTCGCCTCGTGACCGAGTACGCGATGCGCGATCAGGCGGTTCATTCCGGTGTTCGCCTGGTGCAGCCACAAGCGCCGCAGCCCCTGCGGATCGATGTCGAGGCGCTCGGCTTCGTCGACGATCATCTGCGCGACCATCGGCACCACTTCCTTGAAGACCTTGCGCCCTTCCTGGACGAAGAGCTTGTCGGGACCACCGGCGTCTTCCGGATAGGCCCGGTTGAGGAAGCCGAAGTTGTTGCGGATATTGTTCGAGAACACGGTCTTCAGCTTCGTGCCGAGGATGTCCCAGTGCTCCGCCGGAGCGACTGCGGCATCTTCCACCAGCACGGCGGTAGCGACGTCGCCGAAGATGAAGTGGCTGTCGCGATCGCGCCAGTTCAGGTGGCCGCTGGTGATTTCGGGGCTGACGACCAGCACGCTCTTCGCATTGCCAGCGCGGATATAGTCGGCGGCAGTCTGGATACCGAAGGTGGCAGACGAGCACGCCACGTTCATGTCGAATCCGAAGCCGTCGATGCCGAGCGCCTGCTGGATCTCGATCGCCATGGCGGGATAGGGCCGCTCCATATTCGAAGCCGCACACAGCACCGCGTCGACATCTTCTGCCTTGCGACCCGCCCTCTCGAGCGCCTGCCTTGCCGCCTTCACCCCGATTTCGGCGAGGATCGACAGCTCGTCATTCGAACGCTGCGGCCAGCGCGGCGCCATGATGTCGGGATCGAGGATCGGCTCTTTCGCCATGACATGGCGGGCCTTGATACCGCTTGCCTTCTCGATGAAGCCGACCGAGCTTTCCGCCAGCGGCTCCATCTCGCCAGCGGCAATCGCATCGGCATGCTCGGCATTGTGGCGCTGCACATACTCGTTGAAACTTGCAACGAGCTCTTCGTTCGTAATGCTTTCCTCGGGCGTGAATAGCCCGGTGGAGGAAATGACGGGCCGACCGGTCATGCTGGATGTATCGTTCATGCCGCGTGCCTAATACCGCGCCCGCTGCCCCGCAAGTGACTGCATCACCCCGTCTTGCGTTCTGAGCACTTCTCCTCTTGCGCCTCGAGCCATTCGAGCTGCTCGAGAATGACGGGCGTTACATCGCGATGCGCATTGTGGCCGATGAACAGGTCCATGTGTCCGTAATTCGGGACGACGCGCTGCTGGTAGAGCCCGTCGCCATTGTGCTCGGACAGCCAGATACGCGTCCGCTGGCCGCTTTCCGGATAGAAGATCTGGTTGGTTGCACCCGACAGGAAGCTGATGGGCAGCGAAAGGCGCTTTGCAGCTTGCGACGAGGTATAAACCGCCTTTCCATCTGCATCGACCGCGAGGCCCTTGTGCATGATCGCCCCGAGCTGGTCGAAGGGTTTCAGCGAAACGCGGCTGAACATGCTGCCGAGCGCATTGTGCGTATCGTGACCGATCTGGCGATGGTCCCAGCTGGGTCCGAAGACGCCGAACACGCGGCGACAGGTCGGGTTCTTGCAGGCCTGCCCGTCGGGGACGGGTATCTGGTACGCGACCGCATCGATCTCGTAATCGGTCTCGGTCCCCTGACTGACGAAATCGAGATGCCCGTCGAGCAGCGAGATTTGCGAGAGCGCACCTGCGACCCCGAGATCGGCCTTCAGGTAATTCAGCCAGTCGGTGACCGGATGCAGTGTCAGCTGGGAACTGATCAGCGAGCGCACGCCCGAGACATAGCCCGCCCCGATGCCCATCAGGAGGCTCATCGACCCCATGCAATGCGCCAGTGCCTGCACGCTCTCGGCACCGGTGACCTTGCGGATTTCCGCGACCGCTGCGGGCCAGTCGTAGCGCGCGATATCGTCGATGGTGAATTCGGGCGGGTGCTCGTTGTCATTGCCCGCATCATTGCTGGCGCGATAATCGAAGAGCCACACGTCATAGCCTTTCGCGACAAGGCTCTCGGTGAGGTTTTCGTCCACGGTGGGCGTGGCGAAACTGGACGCACGGACCGAAAAGCCCGGTGCAAGCACCAGCGGACCGCGCGCGCCGCCACGATAGCGGGTCAGCCCGATATTCACTCCATCGCCTGTCGGCACAATATGGCGTTCGGCAGGCGGCAGGCGCATTTCGCGCGGGACGAAGCTCGCCGCATCGGCCTTCGCAAAGTCGTTGAGCGTAGCCAGCATCCCGCCATAGGCACGGAAGACAGTCATCGCGAAGAATCCCGCGTATTTGGCGACGAAGACGGTTTCGATCGCCTTCTTCGCCTTCGGGATCAGGTTCACGATATGGCCGACCAGCGTGTTCGCATCGTGCACTTCGATGGTCGTCAGCTGTCGCATGAATTCGTCGATGCCGAGCTTGAGCACACCGCGACCGATCAGTTCGCCGGTCTCGTCCTCGCCGTGGCGCAATGTCACGAACAGCGTGGTGAGATCGGTCCAGGGGTCCGAATTCCCGCGCTGCTGGAGCGTCTTGAAACCATGGAAGTGGATCGGACCCTCAGGCCCCTCCAGGACCATGTCGTAGAGCATCTTCCAGCTTTCCGGCTGTGCGGGATCGGCAACCAGCAGGCGGAAAATGCCTTCGCGCACCTTGAGCGGATCGGGCGAGATCGCGCTAACGACCACGCTACCGGTGATGGCCGACCGGTGCTCTGGCTCCTCGATCATCCGGTGGAGATTCTCGGTCGCGACCGTCAGCAGGAAACTGCATTCGCTGCCTTCGGTGCGACCCCAGGCCGCGCCATTAGCATAGTCGTCACGAATGCGTTCGGCATGGCCGCAGGGGCGATGGTGGCATCCGGTCGCGCTGATGTGGCCCGCCATGGTCTCGGTAAAGGCAAGACCCGGGCTCATTGCCTCGGGGTGCTCCTTCACGAGCTTGCGGATGGCCTTCTTGCCTTCACCGATTGCGCCTTCCTCGAAATGCCGTGCGGCCGTTTCGATATCGCGCGACACCGGATCGATGGCATGCCCGGCGACCCATTTGGCTACCGAGAGTTCGAGCCTCTCGCCGAGGTTGACCCTGAACGGTTCGTCGCCGACCCAGTCATCCTCTTCGACCGGCTCGGGCAGAGGCCCTTCCGCCGCCAGCGTATAGTCGATGTGCCAGCCGTTGCGCTGCGCCAACTTCTCCACGGCGCGCTCGGCCACCGCGGTGATCGTCAGCAAGGGATTGACCCCGACCGCACCGGGCAGCGCAGCCCCGTCACATACGTAGAGGCCTTGGTGGACTTCGGTGCCGCTCTCGCCGGCAAAGACCCGGCAGCTGTCATCGACCACGCCGCTTTGCGCATCGTCGCCCATCCCGCAGCCCCCGATCGGGTGCACGGTGATAAGCTTGCGGCCCATCGGTTCGGCCCATAGCGGGTCGGAGAAATACTGCGCCTGGATTGCCTCGGCGGCTTCGCGCATCTTGTCGTCGTCGCGGCGGAAAGTCCGCTCTTCCCCAGCCTGCGGCCAGTGGATCGCGATCCTGTCCTCCTCGAGGGCGAGCCGTCCGTGCGAAGCGTCGACGCTCATCACCAGATAGGTCTGGGTGCGCGACATCGGCCCCTTGTACGCCCATTCGCCGATGCTTCCGGGATCGGTCTGGAATGCTTCGCCCATGGCCTTCGCATCGAGCAGGCGCGGCTTGACCTGGTCCATGCCGAAACGCGTGAAGCTGTCGGCCAGCGCCTCGCCGAAGAAGAATGCAGGGGCGAGTGCCATGCCGATGATACCGGGCGCGACACCCTCTTCGATCACCAGCCCCTTGGTCACGTCCTTCGTGTCGCGGATGTCGATCACGCCGGTAATGCAAGGGCCGGGATAGGCTTCCTTCGCTACCTCATTCGCGCCGACGCCGATCGCGTAGATCGGTTCGGCTGTCAGGACATCATCCTGTTTCTCGGCCTTGAAATAGCTGTCGTAGGCGAACCCGAGTCCATCGCCATTGCCCGAAAAGCCCTCGCCCAGCCGCTTCGATAAGGGAAGGCCTTTTTCGCGCGAGCGCAGCAGGATTTCCGTAGAGCCGATGGCGCCGGCTCCAAGGATCACGTGATCGGCCGAAATCGACCTGGGACCGCGCGCCGCACCCTTGCCATTGGCTTCGAGATGGACCCGCCAGGCATCGCCCTCGCGTTCGATCCACAGCACCTTGGCCTGCGTGAAGATGTCCGCACCGTGGTTCGCCGCGTCGGGCAGGTAATTCATCAGCGTCGTATTCTTCGCGCCGACATTGCAGCCCGACACGCAGTCGCCGCAATTGGTGCAGGCGGGCTGCGGTACGCCAAAACGGTTGGTCTTGTCTTCGAAGGTGACGTTGATCGGCGTCTTGTAGAAACGTTCGCCCATCGCCTTGGCGGAATGCTCCAGCGCCTCGAGTTTGGCCAGCTTGGGATAGCTGTCGGGATAGGGATTGGGCGAAAGCATCTCGCGCGCACGCTCATAGTAAGCGTCGATCTCATGCGGGTTCTCGCGGAAAGCAGCCGGCCAGTGTTTTTCGTCGAGCAGCCGCTTGTCGAATTCGAGGGCGACGTTGGCGTTGATCAGCGAAGTACCGCCGAGACCGCAGCCGACCAGCGCGTACTGGTCATCGTTCACATGCACTTCGAACAGAGCATCGGGCTCGCCGATCCGGCCGCCCTTCGCATTGAACTGCATCGCGCCCTTCGCGTCGGAGAGCTTGTCTGGATACTCGCCCGGCAGGAACTCTTTCCCCCGTTCGAGCACGCATACGTCCTGCCCTGCCCGGGCAAGACGACTTGCAGCTACACCGGCGCCATACCCGGAACCGATCACGAGGACGGTATAGTGCGTCTTTGCCTCGGACAGGGGCTTGGCGATGCGCTTTTGCATGCTGGTCATTCCGCTGCCTCCCGCATGTCTTCGGAACGGTCGAGGAACTGCCGGACGCGCTTGTCCGCCTCGCTGCGAATGCGCTGGTGAACCGCGCGCGAAAAGTCCTGCCAATGGGCTGAGGCTGCCTCGACTGCTGCAGAGGCTTCGCCGACAAGGCGCGTCTCGCGCCCGCTTCCCTCCACGCGCACAGGCGCCATCACGTCGTCCACGGGATCATTGAAGAGCCTGAGCGATGCGACCTCGAGCTCATCCGACACGAGCATCGCGGCGCAGCCCTGAACGGGCATCAGGCCGGGCTCGTCGAGCACCCAGCCACCGGTGTTGAAAACGCCGACGGGCAATTCGTAGCCGTCGACCATGAGTTCGTCCTGGAAGGGCTTGTGCGTGTGCCCGAACACGAACTGGACCTCGCGCGGCAGTGCGCCGAGTTCCTCGCGCAGCTGCGTTGCCATGGGTGTCGAGAGATACCAGCCGATGTCAGCGATCTCGTCATCGCCGAGGACCCGCGCATAGCCTTCGCGCTGTTTCTCGGCCCCGCGCCCTGCGGTCAGATCGACGGCGGCACGAATGAGGTTGTCGAGCGTGATGCCGTATTTGAGCTCCATTTTCGGGTTGATGCCCAGCCTGGAATGCAATCCGCCCGTCACGCGGCGGGCGATGGCCTCGGCCATGTCATGGCTCGCCCCGGCGCTGAGCATCGTCTGGTAGAGCGTGCCAGCCTCACCGCCGATCTCTCCTGCACTGCCGAGGTCGGACCAGAGGAAGTCGATCCACGGACCGTTCTGTTCCTCCAGTTCACGCATCGTACCGGGCCGCATCTCGCTGCCTTCGAGAAAGCCGCGGAAATTGGACAGCGCGCGGTACATGGAATCGAGATAGTGGCCGTGGTGCATGACGACCGCACGGCTCCGCTCACGGTTAGCGACACCCCAATTGGGATAGGCGATGTGGACATGCGCCCCCGCCAGATGCGGCCGGTGCGCGATCAGCGATTCCATCATCCGGCAGCGATGCTTCGGCGTGCCAGTAATGGTGGTGATGTGTTCAAGGTCGCCCGGGATCTTGCCGTCGATCACCGCTGTCACGAAGCAATGATCCTGCGCCATGCGCCACAGATGATGATCGTGGTTGCCGGCGACATAGACGATGTCGCGGCTGAATATCTCGGCACCGTCCTTCGGAAAGAAGGCGTCGATCAGCTGCAGGAAGCTCTTGGAAACATCGCCGAATGGCGAAAGCCCGAGGTCGAGCGCATCGCCGAGCAGAACCAGCTGAGGCTTTTCGCCGTCCTTGAGCGTCTCCCGCAGGGCGTTTGCGAAGCTTGCGAGCACCTCGCTGGGCCCATCGGCAATCTCGTCAGCGCCGTTTACATGGGTCAGCAGGCTGTCGCGTGCACCGAGGTGAAGGTCCGAAAGGACAATCTGTGCAATGCTCACGCCACCGCCTCGAGGCAGCGGTAAAAGGCATCGCGCACGATCTTCTCGCGCGGATCGTCCCATTTGCCGGTGCCAAGCTGGTTCGTGATCCAGGCATAGGCGACCTCGTCATCGGGGTCGGCATAGGCCAGCGAACCGCCGACAGCGAAGCTCCCGAAGGCACTGCGGGTCCGGGCATATTCCCATTCGTCGAAGGGTTTTTCGAAGCCGAGCGAATAATACATGTCGGCCGTCAGGACCTGGTCGCGAAGACCCTTGCGCGGGTGTGCATGCCCACGCTTGAGATAATCGAGGACCTCGGGCGTGATGCCCAGCTTTGCGCCGCCTTCTGCAAACGCCTGGTAGATCGTCGCAAGGCCGGTCGAGGTCGCGATACCACCGGCACCACCCTGCCCGATCCGCCAGAACTGCTCGCAATCGAGTGCACCCGGCCCTTCGAGGATGAGCGGATTGTTGAGCGTGCGGAACGCCAGCGTTCCCGGCAGGCACATGTCGAAAGTCAGCGGCCACGGCATGGTGGTGTGACGGATGAAGAGGTCCTGCATGTGGAAGCCCTCGATTCGCGCCAGCCGGTCGCGATCGACGCTGTCGGGCAAGCCGAGCCAAACATCCACGCCTAGCGGCCCTGCCACTTCCTCGGCGAAGTACTGGCCGAGCCGGCGCCCTGCAGGATCCCGGCGGTGAATGAGCTCGCTGGCGATCCAGCCGAGCGAGTAGGCATGGTTTCCGGCATGGTCGCCGGGCTGCCAGTTCGGCTTCTGGGCCGCGATGGCAGCGCAGATCGCATCTTCGTCGCCCATATTGTCGAGCGTCAGCTTGAAGTCGATGGCCGCCAGCCCGCCCTGCTCGCTCAGCGCCTCGCCGATTGTCATGCGGCCCTTTCCGTGCGCGGCGAATTCGGGCCAGATATCGGCAACTGCTTCGTCATAGGCAAACAGGCCGCGCGAAACAGCGACAGCGGCCGCAACCCCGGTAAGGCCCTTGGTAAGCGAATAGACGAGAGCAGCCGTGTCCGCGCTCCAGCAATCGGTACGCGTTTCCTCTTTCCAGCCACCTTGCAGGTCGACGACTTTCTCGCCGCGATGGAAGATCGTGCAGGCTGCACCAAGTGCCGCCCGCGCCTGGATGGGCGCGGCAAAGGCATGGACCACCGGTTCGAAGCCGGGCGCCACATGCCCCGTGACCCGCGACTGAACTCCTGAAAAGCTTTCGGCCACGGGTTTCAATGCTGTTTGCGACACGTCGAGCAACCTTCTCTCGTCGGTCAACGCCCCCTGCGCTGACCAGTCGGATCGGTGCTATCGAATAATGGTTAACGCGGCCCTTAGGACATGCACGACGACGCGACTTCGGACGAGCCGGGGTGCGTGCATGTCATTGAATAGGCGGGTGGTGGACAGGGCTGGATTCGAACCAGCGTACGCTTGCGCGGGCAGATTTACAGTCTGCTGCCTTTAACCACTCGGCCACCTGTCCACACCGGTCGCCAAATCTCTTGGAAAAGAGAAATATGCGGGGATTCGCTTGGCAATCCCCTGCCGAGAGGCGCCCCTTTGGCGAAGCGGCGCTTGCCTGTCAATGCCCTCACTGGCAGGAGCGCCACGCAATCTGGATTACAGGACAAGACACATGGCAAAAGGCGAACGCAAACGCGCACTCAGGGGCCGGGCCGGCCGGATGAAAGGTGGCCGGGGAAGTGGCCGCGCCAGCGCAGGACAGGTGCGCCTCTGGGGACGTCATGCGGTCGAGGCCGCGTTGAAGAACCCCGAGCGCCAGCACCGCAAGCTGTGGGCGACGCGTGAGGGAATCGCTTCGCTCGATGGTGAACTGCCGGCGGATTTCCCCGTCGAATATGCCGACGTCGCCGATCTCGCCCGCCTTGTCGCCAAAGATGCACCGCATCAGGGGCTCGTGCTCGAATGTGCGCAACTGGAGGATAAATTCCTCGATGAAGTCCTCGACGGTGATCCCGCGCGCCCGATCGTGGTGCTCGACCAGGTTACCGATCCGCACAACGTCGGTGCAATCATGCGCTCGGCCGTCGCCTTCAATGCGGCTGCGCTCGTGACGCAGGACCGCCATGCCCCGCCCGAAGGCGGAGTGATCGCCAAGTCCGCTTCGGGCGCGCTCGAGACCTTGCCGTGGATCAGGGTCGTCAACCTCGCGCGCGCGATGGAAGAGATGGCAGAGGCCGGATACTGGCGCATCGGCCTGACCGGGCACACCGAAACCACCTTTGCCGAGGCCTTGCCCAAGGGGCCGGTCGCAATCGTGCTTGGCGCGGAAGGCGAAGGCATGCGACACAATATCCAGACGCATTGCGATGCATTGGCGAAGCTTCCGATCTCCAGCGAAATCGAAAGCCTCAACGTGTCCAATGCCGCCGCAATTGCGCTATACGCAGCTGCAACACGCAGCTGAATTCAACCGAGGGGGAAAACAATGTCGTTCATTTCAAGGCCGGTCCGTGCAGCAGCATTGGCCGCTGCAAGTTCGCTCGCGCTGACGGGATGCCTGCTGTCGCCGGGTGCTTTCACCAGCGAGCTGCAGGTCATGCAGAACGGCTCTTTCACCTACAGCTACGACGGCGAAATCCAGATGCTGGCGCTCTCGAAGCTCGCGCAGATGGCGGACAAGCCGGAAGAGTTCGAGGCCGAGTGCTATGACGAGGAATACAACGAACGCGAATGCACGCTGGCCGAAGTCAACGAGCAGCGCGCCGAGTGGGATGCCGAAGCCAGCGCGCGTGCAGCCAAGCAGCGCGAGGAAGCGGAGGACATGAAGGCCTTCCTCGGCGGCGTCGATCCGTCGAACCCGGAGGCGGCGCAGGAACTGGCCGCCAAGCTCGAACGGCAGCGCGGCTGGGAAGAGGTCACCTACAAGGGTGATGGACTTTTCGACGTCGATTTCCGCATTTCCGGCCAGCTGACCCACGACTTCGTCTTCCCGGTGATCGAGAAGATGCAGATGGGGAATATGTTCGTCACAGTGATCCTGCGCGACGGCGGGCAGGTGCGCGTCGATGCCCCCGGATTTGCGGCGCAGGGCGGCGGCAACCCGATGCAGGGCATGATGGCAGGAATGGCCGGGCTGGCGCAAATGTCCGAAGAGAACGAAGGCGAGGAACCGGGCAAGATCGTCGTGCCGGAAGGTACCTTCACGATCATCACCGATGGCAGGATCCTGGCCAACAACACCGACGAAGGTCCGCAGGCCAACGCCCGTGGCCAGGCGCTCGTCTGGAACATCAGTCCGCGTACGGAGCAGGCCCCGACAGCGCTGATCGCTTTCGACTAAGTAATTCTCGCGCAAGCAAAAGAAACGCCGCAGTCACGAAGGGTGACTGCGGCGTTTCGCTTTTTAGCTGGAAGCGCGTCTTAGTTGACGGCGTCCTTGAGGCCCTTGCCGGCCTTGAACTTGGGCTGGTTCGAAGCGGGGATGTTCATCGGCTCACCGGTACGCGGGTTGCGGCCCGTCGAAGCCTTGCGCTTGGCAACCGAGAAGGTGCCGAAACCGACCAGGCGAACTTCGTCGCCATTCGAAAGCGACTTGGTGATTGCATCGAAAACGCCTTCGACCGCGCTCGAAGCATCGCTCTTCGAAAGGCCGCTTGCGTCTGCGACCGCGCTGATCAGATCGTTCTTATTCATTGTGTGGGAACCCCCTCAATTCGTGTTTTAAATTGCGACCGGTGAATCGCTTCACCGAGAGGCAGCGAATTGAGAGGCTTTTGTCGCGTCTGTCAAAGGCAAATTCCCCAAGAATCGGCCAAATTTCGCCCACGAATTCGATTTCTGCGATGAAGTGCGGACGCCACAGGCGATTACCGCACTTGCGAGCAGCAAGACGGGGAAAACTACGGTCACGATTCGCTGCGATGCAGCGTAACAAATGTTAATGTGCGGTCGGCGGAGACACGCTTCCCGGCTGGGCATTGCCCGGCTGGCTGGCGAGGTCGTCGGCTTCGGTCCACTCGATCGGCGAAGGCAGCGAAGTCAGCGCATGTTCGAGGACTTCGTCGACATGCGCGACGGGTACGATCTCGAGCCCTTCCTTCACGTTCTCGGGAATCTCGGCGAGGTCCTTCACGTTCTCTTCGGGGATGAGGACCTTCTTGATCCCGCCGCGTAGCGCTGCGAGCAGCTTTTCCTTCAGGCCACCGATCGGCAGCACGCGGCCACGCAGCGTGACCTCGCCGGTCATCGCGACATCGGGACGCACCGCCACACCCGACAGGGTCGAGACGATCGAAGTGACCATGCCGATACCTGCCGAAGGGCCATCCTTGGGCACCGCACCTTCGGGAAGGTGGATGTGGATGTTCTTGCGCTGGAAGATGCTCGGCTTGATGCCGTAATGCGGGGCGCGCGCCTTCACGAAACTGAAGGCCGCGGCAACGCTTTCGTTCATCACTTCGCCTAGCTTGCCGGTGGTCTTGATCTCGCCCTTGCCCGGCGTGGTGACGCTTTCGATGGTCAACAGTTCGCCGCCCACCTCGGTCCATGCCAGGCCGGTAACTGCGCCGACCTGCGCTTCTTCCTCGCTCATGCCGTGCTTGAACTTGCGCACGCCTGCAAAGTCGGAAAGATTTTCCGGCGTGATGGTGACACTCTCGGCCTTGCCTTCGAGAATCTTGCGCAGGCTCTTGCGGGCCAGACGCGCCAGTTCACGCTCGAGCGTGCGGACGCCCGCTTCACGAGTGTAGTATCGAATGAGGTCGCGAAGCGCATCTTCGGTCAGCTCGAATTCGCCATCCTTGAGGCCGTGGTCCTTGACCTGCTTCGGCAGCAGATGGCGGGTCGCGATCTCGACCTTTTCGTCCTCGGTGTAGCCTTCGAGCCGGATGATCTCCATGCGATCGAGCAGCGGCTGCGGCAGGTTGAGGCTGTTCGCCGTGGTGACGAACATGATGTCCGACAGGTCGAGGTCGAGCTCCAGGTAGTGGTCCTGGAACTTGTTGTTCTGTTCGGGGTCGAGCACTTCGAGCAGCGCCGATGCCGGATCGCCGCGGAAGTCTTGGCCGAGCTTGTCGATCTCGTCGAGCAGGAAGAGCGGGTTGCTCTTGCCGGCCTTCTTGAGATTGGTGACGATCTTGCCCGGAAGCGAGCCGATGTACGTACGGCGGTGGCCGCGAATTTCGGCCTCGTCACGCACGCCGCCCAGCGACTGGCGAATGAACTCGCGACCGGTGGCCTTGGCAATCGACTTGCCAAGCGAGGTCTTGCCGACACCCGGAGGGCCGACGAGGCACAGGATGGGCCCCTTCAGCTTGTTGGTACGCGCCTGCACGGCGAGGTATTCGATGATCCGGTCCTTGACCTTCTCCAGCGCATAGTGATCCGCGTCGAGGATCTCCTGCGCCTTGCCGATGTCCCGCTTGACCTTGCTCTTCTTGCCCCAGGGCAGGCCGAGCAGCACGTCGAGATAGTTGCGGATGACGGTCGCCTCGGCGCTCATCGGCTGCATGCCCTTGAGCTTCTTGAGCTCGCTTTCGGCCTTGGCCTTGGCTTCCTTCGACAGCTTGGTCTTGCCGATCTTCTCGGTCAGCTCGGCAATCTCGTTGCCGCCGTCCTCGTCGCCGTCACCAAGCTCGTTCTGGATCGCCTTGAGCTGCTCGTTGAGGTAATATTCGCGCTGCGTCTTTTCCATCTGCCGCTTCACACGGCCACGGATACGGCGCTCCACCTGAAGCACCGACAGCTCGCCTTCCATGAAGGACATGACCATTTCGAGGCGCTTCAGCGGATCGGGTTCGACCAGCAGCGACTGCTTGTCGGACACCTTGGCGTTGATGGCAGCCGCGATGGTGTCGGCAAGTTCGCCGGCATCGTCGATCTCGCCGAGCTGTTCGGCAGCATCTTCGCCGATCTTCTTGTTCAGCTTTGCATATTCGCCGAACTGCGCGACCACCTGGCGCATCATCGCGCTGATCTCGGTACCCGATGCGGTCGGTTCCTCGATGATGGTCACTTCGGCAGCAACATGGTCGCTGGTGTTGTGCAATGCCTTGAGCTTGGCACGCTCCTGCCCCTCGACCAGCACGCGAACGGTGCCGTCGGGCAGCTTCAGCAGCTGGAGAACCTGCGCAACCACGCCGGTGTCGTAGAGGTCCGGGCCTTCCGGATCGTCACAACCGGGATCGAGCTGCGAGAGCAGGAAGATGTCTTTCGATCCTTCCATCGCCTTTTCGAGCGCCGCCACGGATTTGTCGCGACCCACGAAGAGCGGGACGACCATGCCGGGGAAAACGACAATGTCGCGAAGGGGGAGGAGGGGAAAGGTCTCGGTCATATTCATTCTGTCCGTCTGCGGCCCGTGTCAGAACCGTGTGTTGGATAGGAATATGGGTAGCGATAGGCCGAGGTGCAACGGCCTGCTGCAGCTAAGCTGTGCACAGCGAAACGGGACGCCGCCCACGGCGTCTTCGCCTAGTGGGCAGGCTTCCAGACCGCTGGCGCAACGACGTAGCGATAGTCCTGCCCCGCCAGTGCCTTACCTTTGGCCGCCCGGCTCTTGCGCACCATGGCCGCACAAACGCCGTTGTCGACCAAAGCGCTCCCAGAAGTTCTCAAAGGGACACAAGTCCGCACCCGGCCCTTGTCGTCGATCCCCAGCAGAGACAGCGTACGGCCTCTCCAATTCGGATCCGTGGTGCGCCAAGCTGGATTGTCCCGCGTCGAAAGGCGCGATTCAAAGTTGATCGCAGCGATGTCTTGCAGACTTCCGTCGGGCAGTTCGCGGTCGAGTCTACGGTAAAGAAGCGATGTGACATCGAGATTTTTGAAGGAAGGTCTGGGCAGGATCTTCAGGCTGGTCTCGCTCCAGTCGATCAAGAGGGGCCGAGTGGAGCGAAACGGTGTGGGACGCCCCTCCTTCATGGGCATCAGATTGTTTTCAGGGTCGGCGAGAACGAATTCGCAGATTGCCGCCGCCTGTGCAGGATCGGTCAGTGCTGTCCGGACCTTGCAAGTCGGCTCTTCGCCTTCGCGCACCCAATAGTCGACGCGGATACTGGCAGCAGGAAGGTAACGCGTCGCCTCGAGAGGCTCTGCCAATTTTACGGTCGGAGTGAGGCGAAAATCGACAGTCGCGAACCCGCGGTCGACCTTTGCCCCGTACCAGTCTGCAAGCTCGAAAGACCAGTTTTCCAACGCTTGAGCGCAGATCTGCTCGCGCAGAACCTTGTATGACTGGAAATACCTGCGGCGGTCGTAAGAGCCGAGATTGTCATATCTCGCAAAGCTGCAATCGGTCGCTTTGCCGGCGGCGTCGAACCAGACTTTTACACCCAACTCCATATGGCCCGGGGGGACATTCAGCCCGAACTCCAAGCCCTTGGTATCCAATGGCATGCTGATCTTACCGGCCCCGGACAGCGGCACATTGGAGGAAGTCGCCTCGGGTTGGCCGGTTATCAACTCAACCGTCCGCACCTTAGGCGGCGGGCCCGATAGCACTTCGCCCTGCCCCTCCTGCGTTTCTTGGGCGTAGGCGGAGGATATCGCGCCTCCCACCAGGAGGGCGGCCAAAATGCGAAATGGTGCGACCCTTTTCGACATTATCCGAAACCGGGAATGTTCATACCCGGGGGCAGGCCCATGCCGCCCTGAATTGCCTGCATTTCCTCGGCCGACTTGCGATCGGCCTTGTCGCGCGCATCGTTGAAAGCGGCAGTGACAAGATCTTCCGTCATCTGCTTTTCTTCCGGCTTCATCAGGCTCTCGTCGATTTCGACGCCGATGATACGCCCGCGAGCCGTTGCGCGAACCTTCACGAGGCCGCCGCCTGCAGTGCCCTCGACCTCGATCGTGTCGAGCTTTGCCTGCACGTCGTTCATCTGGGTCTGGATCGTCTCGGCTGCCTTCTGTGCAGCGGCGATCATTTCTTCCATCGATTTCATGCGTACTTCCTTATGCTCTGCGGTTCCATGGAACCTCGCGCCGCTGCGGGGGGAGTTCGGCGCCGTCTTCTAACATTTCGGCATCCGGAAAGGCGGCTTCAACCGCTTTTACCATCGGATGCTCGCGCATGGCGGATTTTGCCGCCTCGACCTTGGCCTGCGCTGCCTCCTCGATCGAGGGCACAGCCAGCGCGGGATCGCCCGTTTCAAGCTGCCAGCGCTTGCCAGAGATAGCGTAGAGCGCGTCCTTGAGGATCGGCTCGATATTCTGGTCGAAGCGTTCGTCTCGCGAATAAACCAGCCGCCCGTCCTCGACAGTGATCGGCCGCACTTGGTAGCGCATGAGATTGGCCGCCTGCATCTGACCGGCATTGTCGACCTTTTCGACCAGTTCGTGCCAATCGAGCGAGGCCGCGGGTGCCTCGCCGCCACTTTCGCCCGAAGCAGCCGGAGCGGAGGGCGCGCGCGACGCAAGTTCTTCCAGCTTCTTCGCCAGCTTGCCCGGATCGGGCATGCCGGATGCATGCAATACGCGAAGCAGTGCCATCCGCGCGGAGACAAGCGGATCGGGCGCCTGCCGGACCTCGTCATGCCCCTTGAGCAAGAGCTGCCACAGGCGATGCACCTGCCCGACCTCGAGGCGGTTTGCCCATTCGGTCAGTTGCGCGCGTTCTTCTGCAGTCGTCCCGTCGGCCTCGCCGCCGGCAACCTGGGCAAGCGCGATGCGGTGGGTGAGATCCATGAGCGACCGCATCAAGGCGAGCGGCTCGACGCCAAGCGCGTATTGATCGTCGACGGCAGCGAGCGCGGCCTTGGCATCGCCATCGAGGATGTGCGCAAACAGGCGCCGCTGGGCGCCCCGATCGGCGAGGCCGAGCATGTCGCGCACGCGTTCAGCCGTGACCTTGCCGCCCGTATCCATGTCTGCATGGGCGATGGCCTGATCGAGGATCGACAGACCGTCGCGCACCGAACCTTCGGCGGCATTGGCGACGATGTGGAGCGCCTCGTCCTCGGCCTCGACACCTTCCTTGCGGCAGATTTCGGCGAAATGCGCTTCGAGCAGTTCGACCGGGATGCGGCGCAGGTCGAAACGCTGCGTGCGGCTGAGCACGGTGACCGGAAGCTTGTCGACTTCGGTGGTAGCGAAAAGGAATTTCACATGCGCGGGCGGTTCTTCCAGCGTCTTCAGCAACGCGTTGAAGGCGTTGCGCGAGAGCATGTGGACCTCGTCGATGATGTAGATCTTGTAGCGCGCGGAAACGGCCGCATAGCGCACCGCCTCGATGATCTCGCGCACATCGTCGACACCCGTATGGCTGGCAGCGTCCATCTCGATGACGTCGATGTGGCGACCTTCGGCGATGGCCGTGCAGGGCTCGCACACGCCGCAAGGGCTGATCGTCGGACCGCCCTCGCCGTCTGGCCCGATGCAATTGAGCGCCTTGGCGATGAGGCGCGCAGTCGAGGTCTTACCGACCCCGCGAACACCGGTCATCAGGAAGGCATGCGCCAGCCGGTCGCGCGCGATGGCGTTGGCCAGCGTGCGCACCATCGCATCCTGACCGATCAGTTCGGCAAAGGTCTGCGGTCGGTATTTGCGCGCAAGCACGCGATAGGGCTGCGCAGCTTCGGTCGGGGCTGCGGTCGGCTCCACCAGACCAGCCTCATGCGCGACAGGCCCAGGTTCTGCAGGCATTTGCGCTGCAGGAGGGGCAGGTGCCGGCTCGGGAGCGGGCTCGGGCGCATCTCCGAACATGGAATTCTGCCCCGCCGCTTCCAGTTCGGCAGCGCTCGGCGCATCGTCATGAGCATCGGTCTCCCAGGGAAGGCCGTCTGTATTGTCCGGTGAATCACCCATCCCACCTGTCTAGGACAGCCTTCCGATCTTGTCGAAGCCCCCGGTGGAAATTAAGCACGGAATTTCCATGGGGGTCGCAAATCTTATGAAAATTCAGAATCTGTTTGTCGCTGCAACTGCGCTGCTTGCCCAGCCTGCGCATGCTCAATTGTTCGCAGTCGACACCGAAACGCATCGCGTTTTGGAAGCACCGCCCGAAAGCTTCAGCGCGCCGGTCCTCGACCGCATGTGCTCCACAAGTGGCGCAATGCAATACGATTGGGGTCAGACCGGAGTCCCGCTCAGCAGCAGGATCATGGAAACACTGGACATGAGCTTCGTCCTGCCGGAGCGCATGGCTCCGTTCGAGGAAGCGCGTCCGCGTTCTACCCCCTGGTCGGACCGGATGGCGTGGATGTCCTACTGGGTTGCCGTCGGCCGGGGGGACGACGTGGAGGCCGGTTACCACGCATTCGTCGATGGACTGACACCCACGATCGCGGAAGAAGGCTGGCAGCCTATAACCCTCGACATGGATGAGCTGCCGATCGGCCTCATGGCCTATTACGGCGACTACGTTTTCGAGAGGGAAATCGAAACCGAGGGCGGGCCGCAGCGCCAGATGCTGTCCATCTCCTATTCGATGGGCGACGTCTCACTGACCTGTGGGGTCGCAGACATTACCATGGACATGGTCGGTGAAACCTTCGGTCAGCTGCCCGATGGGACACCGCGTCCCGAGCAGACCGAGATCCCGCTTCCGCCCCGCTTTGGCGCGCAGCAATGTGGCGATCCGAATTTCACCGCACAGATCTGGGACCAATCCGATACCAGTCCAGCCACGACTTATCTGAGCGCGCTGTTGCGCCGGCAGGACTACTATTCGCGGCTGGTGCAATGGTTGGGCTGGAAGCTGGACGAGTCCGGTCAGTTCACTCCCGAGGAAATCATCGGCCTGATGATGGGCTCGGACGGCGCAGGCGGATTTGCGAGCGCGATGCTCGGCGCAATGGATAGCTTCGGGGAGGCGCTGGAGGTCAGCAAGGCAATGTGGGACACCCGTGAAGCAGGCGATCGCGCAGGCTTCTGCCTTGCCACCATCCGCATGCAGGACCTGATCGTAAAATTCGACGAAGCAGGTCGTCAGGGCAACAGCGCTGCAATCACGGCGCTCGAACGCGCCGCGAGAGAGAAAGGCATTTCGCTGGATTAATGGAAAAGGAGCCGAGCGACCCGCCGCAATTCACCTGGGCTGCTTCCTTCCGGACCTGACCCGGTGAGCGAACGCAAACGTCCACCCGACTCCCGGCGCGCCATATGGCTGCGGTTTGCCCAGATTTCAACTCCGCATTTCAAGCGGAGCGATTAGCGGAAATTATCGGCGTAGGCCTGCAGCTTCAGAGTGTGCGGCGGCGTTGCGTGGACGCGGGCCGCAATGCCGTATTTCTCGGCATAGGCCTTGGCCTCTTCCTTGCTCGGGAACTTGAGCTGCACCTGCGCCTGCGTATCGCCGCTGCCGGTCCACCCCATGAGCGGGTCAGCGCGGCGCGCTTCGGACTGTTCGAATTCGAGCACCCACTCGTCGGTGCGGGCCTTGCCCGATTGCATCGCGCTCTGCGGTCGCTGGTAAATACGTGCTGCCATAGTGGGCGCCCCTTAATTCAGCCGCCGGATTTTGAAAAGGCGTTCTTGGTCTTCAAACTCGGCTTTTCGGCCCAGGGTTCCTCAGGCCAGCGGTGCTTCGGGTAGCGGCCCTTCATGTCCTTGCGAACATCGGCCCAGCTTCCACGCCAGAATCCGGGCAGGTCACGGGTCGACTGGATCGGGCGCCCGGCGGGACTGGTAAGCTTCAGCAGAAGCGGCGTCTTGCCAACCATGGGGTGGCGTTCGAGGCCGAACAGCGCCTGCACACGCACTTCCACGCTCGGCGCATCGTCACCCGTATAGTCGATCGGGTGCGTCGTGCCTGCGGGCGAGGTGAATTCACGCGGCGCTTCCGCATCGAGGCGCTGGCGGTCGTTCCAGTCGAGACCTCCGAGAAGCGCATCGACCAACCGCCCCTTGGGAATGTCCAGATCGCGCCGACCGGCCAGCAAGGGCGCAAGCCAGATGTCGGCGGTTTCGGCGAGCCGTGCTGCGGAGAAACTGTCCAGACCGATGAAGGCGGCCCGGGCAAGGAGTTCGGCCGGCAGGAGTTTTGCCGGGTTTTCCAGAACCTTGTCCACAAGCATGTCCACAACGGCTTGGGAATCCGGCTCGGCGTCGGACCCGCTGGCGAGAGTGATTGCGCCCAACCGCCGCTCGAGCCGCGCCTCGACGCGTCCGTTCTTCCAGCGCAGCACCGATCGCCGCTCGATCCTTTCACCGAGCCAAGCGGTCAGTTCGCTCTCCTCCAGCGCAATCGCCGCCGTGATGCGCGCGCCTTTCGCCTGGCCCTGGGCATCCCCGATCACGAGAAACTCCGCACGTGCGAGCGGAGAGGCCGGGTCGAGAATGAAGCCGCGTCCTCCCGAGGCGATCCAGTTCTCGCCGGAAGCATCGCGGCGCTTGGCAATGAAGTCTGGGCGCCCCGCCGCGAGGAGAACGGCGGGCGGTACGTCCTCGGAACCCTTGCGCTCGACCAGCGCCTCCGCCTGTTTGGCCCATCGTCCTGCCAGCTTGCGACTGGCCTCCGCGCGGGCGCCCCTGTCGGAGTTCCAGCGCTGCAAGCGCGCCTCGAGATCTTCGCCGCGCCCGCCAAGCCCCCTCTCCTGCAACAGCAGCGCCAGCCGCGCAGCCGTCTGCGCATCTCCCCTCTCCGCACCGAAGAGTACCATCGCGGCCGACGCCGGATCGAGCGGCAGGCTGGCGAGCTGCGCACCGCGAGGCGTGATACGACCGTCTTCGCCCAGTGCACCCAATGCCCTGAGCGTCTGACGCGCGGCACTGATCGAGGCTGCAGGAGGCGTATCGAGCCATTGCAGGCTCGCCGGATCGCCGGTCCCCCACTTCGCCAGATCGAGCACGAGCGGCGCGAGGTCGGCGATCTCCATTTCGGCCGGATCGTATGATGGACGACCGGCATGGCCGCCCTCCTCCCACAAGCGGTAGGCAACGCCCGGCCCCTGACGTGCCGCACGGCCAGCGCGCTGGGCGGCAGCAGCCTGGCTCGCGCGATGGGTCACGAGGTGCGTCGTTCCCGCAGCCCGGTCGAATTCCGCACGGCGCGAAAGGCCGGCATCGACCACGACCGACACACCGTCGAGGGTGAGAGAGGTTTCGGCAATGGCCGTGGCAAGCACGATCCGCCGGCGCCCCTCGGGGTCTTTCCTGATCGCGGCGCGCTGATCCGCTGGCTGCACCTGCCCATGCAGAGGCAGGACGAGCGCCTTTGGCAGTCGGGCTTCGACCCGCTCGCGCGTTCGCTCGATCTCTCCGACACCCGGCAGGAAGGCGAGGATGTCCCCTTCTTCCTCGCGCCATGCGGTTGCGATGGCTGCCGCCATGGCGTCTTCGATCCGCTCCTGCGGCGCCGAGCCGAGCCAGCGGATGTCGAGCGGATAGGCCCGCCCTTCGCTTTCGATGACAGGCGTGCCCTCGCCCATCAGCGAGGCGAAGCGCGCACCGTCGATCGTCGCCGACATGACCAGCACGCGCAGGTCTTCGCGCAGCACGCCTCGGCTTTCGAGGGCAAGCGCAAGGCCGAAATCGGTGTCGAGGTGTCGCTCGTGCGCCTCGTCGATCAGCACCGCGGACGCGCGTTCCAGTTCAGGATCGTCGAGGATCATGTTCACGAAGATCGCCTCGGTCACGACCAGAACGCGCGTGTTTGCCGAACGCTTCGTATCGAGGCGCGTCAGGTAGCCGATCGTCTCACCTGGCTTTTCGCCGAGCATCTGGGCCATGCGCTCCGCCGTAGCGCGTGCGGCCACGCGGCGGGGCGAAGTGAGGATGACCATGCCATCGCACCAGTCTTCCCCGATCAGGGCAGGCGCGACAGCCGTCGTCTTGCCGGCCCCGGGAGGCGCGACGAGCACCGCCGCACTCGCTTCGGACAAGGCGGCGAGCAGGTCGGGTAGGACATCGTGAATCGGCAGGGTCTCGGTCACGGTCACGCTATTCGCACAGATCGGGCACGCGCACAGCCCCGAGGTGGCAAGGTTTACGCAAGGCACTGAATTCACGCTCCGAAATCATTGCATTTGGTGAAACGCCATAATTGCTGGTATCCAGCCGCGTCCTTGCTTCTTCATTCGGGTGGAGGGGGTGGGGTCTTTTCACCGTCGCACCGTCAATTGGCGGGCCGGTCAAGGGGCGCAAAGCAAGGGAGAGACACATGAGAAAGATGATGACTGCGCTTGCCGCAGTAACGATGTCGATGGGCATGGCCGCGTGCAGCGAAGCACCGGAAACCGAGGTTGCCACCGAAGAAGGCGGTATCGCGGGAACCTGGAAGGTCAATCTCGACAGCGCCTCGTTCGAAAACGACACGCGCAACTTCACGCTCGCCGACGGGCAGTTCCAGTGCGACAGCTGCACGCCGCCCTATGGCTATGCCGCCAATGGCGAGTGGCAAACGGTCGACCGGCCGGGCGCCGACAGCCAGATGATCGAAGTCGTCGACGACAACACCGTCAAATTCGCCAGCCGCCTGGGCGACAAGGACCTCGGCGGGGCGACTTGGACCATCAGCGAAGACGGGCAGACCGCGACCGCAGACTGGACCGACCTTGCCGGCGATGCCCCTGTCACTGGCAAGACGATGTACACGCGCACCGCACCCGGTGCGGAAGGCTCGCACGCCATGTCCGGGGAATGGGCCGTCAGCGACGTGGCCGATATCAATGACGAAGGCCTGACCTTCACCTACACCGTGGACGGCGACACGCTGACAAGCACCGGCAATGGCGACAGCTGGACGGCGACCTTTGGCGGCGATCCGGTCGCGATCGAAGGCAGCGATTCGGGAGTCATGGTGGCGGTCGAACGTCTGTCCGACAATTCCTTCCGCGAAACCTATTCGCGTGACGGGGAAACGCTTTCGAGCACGGACATCACGATCGACGGAAACACGCTTTCGGGCGTCTCGTCGGGAGCGCGCGACGACAGCGTGGTTCGCTGGACGGCAACGCGCCAGTAAGCGAAAATCGGGAGCATCCGGCCTGCGTCCTGCGGGCCGGATGTTTCGTCAGTAGCCCCGGGAAACGGAGAACAGTGCGGCCTGCGTCATGGCCTCTCGTGCACGGCCATCGGGGAAGATCGAAAGCGCATCAATCGCGCGCTGCGCAAAATGGCGCGCCCGCGCCTTGGTATCGGCAACCGCCTTGTGGCGATCGATCAGGCTGATGGCGTGTTCCAGATCCTCGTCAGAGGTGCGGAAGCCTGCAATCGCGGCCTTCCAGAACTCGCGTTCTTCCTCGCTGCCGCGCGCATAGGCGAGGATGACCGGCAGGGTCATCTTGCCCTCACGGAAATCGTCGCCGCGATCCTTGCCCATCTGAGCCGCGTCCGCATCGTAATCGAGCGCATCGTCGACAAGCTGGAAGGCAACGCCGAGATTGCGGCCATATTCGTCCAGCGCCTTCTCTTCCTCGTCGCTGCATTCTGCGACCACCGCTGCAATACGGCTCGCAGCAGCGAACAGGGCTGCGGTCTTGGCGCGGATGATGTGGAGGTAGCGTTCCTCGCTGGTGTCGATCTTGCGCTGCGCTGTCAGCTGGTCGACCTCGCCTTCGGCAATGATCGCGCTGGCGCCCGACAGGATCTTCAGGACCTTCAGGCTGCCGTCTTCGGTCATCAGCTCGAAGCTGCGGCTGAAGAGGAAATCGCCCACCAGCACCGTCGCCGGATTGCCGAAGATGATGTTGGCCGCCGCCTTGCCGCGTCTTAGGTCGCTGCCGTCGACGACATCGTCATGCAGCAGCGTGGCGGTGTGGATGAACTCGACTGCTGCGGCCAGCTTGTAGTGACGCGCACCGGTGTAACCGACCAGTTCTGCACCGGCGAGCGTGAGCATGGGACGAAGGCGCTTGCCGCCGCCCGAGATCAAATGTCCGGCCAGGGCGGGAATGAGCGGTACTTCGCTCTGCATCCTGTCCAGGATGACCTGGTTGACCTGGTTCATGCCATTGGCGGTCAGCGCCAGCATTGGCTCAATCGAGGGCTCTGGCCCTTTTCGCGGCAGGGGGACGACGTCGGCAGTCATTACAGCTTGGCCATGTCCTGCCTATGCTTTCTTGGCAAGTCCGGTTTTGATGATAGCTTGGCAAGCGATGACGCAAGACACGCAACACTCCGAGGGCGAAGACGGCACGCTGGCAGGCTTTCGCAAGAGCATCGACAATATCGATGCAGCGCTTGTGCATATGCTGGCCGAACGTTTCCGCATCACGCAGGCCGTCGGTGCCTACAAGGCGAAAGCCACACTGCCGCCCGCCGATCCTGAGCGCGAAAAAGCGCAGATCGCCCGTCTTCGCAGGCTGGCCGAAGAAAGCGAACTCGATCCGGAATTCACCGAGAAGTTCCTGCGTTTCATCATCGACGAGGTGATCCGCCACCACGAACAGGCGCGCTCTGCGGACTAGCCTTCTTTCGCCATCCCTGAGCGCGGGAGCTTCAGCCTGACCATCAGGCCGCCAAGGTCCTCGCTCTCGTCCAGCTCGACAGTACCGCCGTAGATTTCCGCCACATCGCGCACGATGGCAAGGCCAAGGCCGGTTCCGGGCTTGCCGGTGTCCAGCCGCGCGCCGCGGTCGAAGATTCGGACGCGTTCGGCATCGGGAATGCCTTTGCCGTCATCCTCGACCCAGATGGTGCAATTGTCGAAATCGATCGGGTCTGCATCGACCGTAACGAAGACGCTGCCGCCGCCGTATTTGGCTGCATTCTCGATCAGGTTTCCGAGAATTTCGTCGAGGTCCTGCCGTTCGATTGCGACAGCCGCCTCGCGGTTTCCGTCGAGGTCGAAGCGCGTGTTTTCGTAGATGCGCGTGACAGCGCGGACCACGCTTTCGGCGCTGGGCCAGACATCGGCGCGCGCGTGACCGGTCGCCCGCCGGCCCACGGCACGGGCGCGAGCCAGATGATGCTCGACATGGCGCTGCATGGTCTTGGTCTCGCGGCAGACAAGGTCTGAGAGCTTGGGATCATTCGCGGTCGCGGCATTGGTCAGGACGGTCAGCGGCGTCTTGAGCGCATGTGCGAGGTTGCCGGCATGGGTCCGCGCTTCCTCGGCCTGCTTCTCGCTGTGAGCCAGCAGGGCATTGATTTCCTCGACCAGCGGCTCGACTTCCAGCGGAAGCGGTTCCTCGATCCGGTTCGCGCCTTCCGAACGCATCGACTGGATCGCGGCACGCACACGGCGCAGCGGCGACAGGCCATAATAACTCTGCAGTGCCGCCATCATCAGGAGGCCGAGACCGAGGACCGCGAAGCTCCAGAACAGGATCGAGCGGATACGTGCAATCTGGAAGTCCAGCTCCTCGCGCGCCGAAGCGACCGTGAAGGTCCACTGCGTGTCGCTGTCGGGCAGGATGATGTTGCGTTCCACAACGCGCAGCGGCTCGTCGGCGAATTGTTCGCTGTCGTAGAAATGCGGCTCGTCGTCGATGTGGCTGCCATCGACCTCGAGCGTACGATCCCACAGGCTGCGGCTGGGATAGGGTTCCTTGTCCGGCCCACTGATCTGCCAGTAGACGCCGCTGTTCACCTCGAGAAAGCGCTGGTCGCCGAGCGAGCGATAGAATCGCACATCGCCCCAGTCATCGACCTCTGCCGAGGCGATGAGGGCTGTCAGGACATATTCGAGCTGGTCGTCGAAATTGCTCTGCACCTGCCGGGTAAGCGTGCGATCGAGCGCGAAGCCGCCACCCAGCAGCAGGACCGAAATCCAGATCCCGGCAATAGCCATCATGCGCGCAGCAAGACTGCGACGCTGGCCGGGCTTTTCGCCCAAGGTTACCGGTTGCGCATCCGCGGCGGGCGCAGCTTCGACGGCTGGCAGGGAACCCGCCGCCGGACGCGCTTCGCCCGCTACATCGTCAGGATGCGCGGGGTGCGTCGGCGGGGTCGTCGAGGCTGTAACCGAGTCCACGGATGGTCGTGATCACTTCCGCACCCAGCTTCTTGCGGATGCGGGTAACGAAGACCTCGATCGTGTTCGAATCGCGGTCGAAATCCTGATCGTAGATATGTTCGATCAGTTCGGTGCGGCTGACCACCTTGCCCTTGTGGTGCATGAGGTAGCTCAGCAGCTTGTATTCCTGCGCGGTCAGCTTGACCGGCTCGCCCTTGCGCGTCACGCGGCCCGAACGTGTGTCGAGACGCACGTCGCCAGCGGTCAGTTCGCTCGACGTATTGCCCGAAGCACGACGGATGAGCGCGCGCAGGCGGGCGATGAGTTCTTCGGTCTGGAAAGGCTTGGCCAAATAATCGTCCGCGCCCGCGTCGAGGCCGGCCACCTTGTCGGACCAGCTGTCACGCGCGGTGAGCACGAGGACTGGGAACTTGCGGCCTTCCTTGCGCCACATGCCGAGTACGGTCAGCCCGTCGATCTCGGGCAGGCCGAGGTCGAGGATCACTGCATCGTAATCTTCGGTGGAGCCGAGGAAATGCCCATCCTCGCCATCGGTCGACAGGTCGACGGCATAGCCGTTCTGTTCGAGCGTGCTCTTGAGCTGCTGGCCCAGCGTCGGCTCGTCTTCGACGATAAGGATTCTCATGAATTTCCGTCCTTGCTAATAATCTTGCGCATGTCGTTCAAGTAGATGAACGCGTCAAGATGAGCGAGGTTTCTGATGACGGAAATCAGCGGCTGCGGCGCAGGATACGGCCGGTACGCGCATCGACATCGACATAGAGTACGCGGCCGTCGCGGATGAACTTCAGGCGATAGGCCATGGCCGTCCGGTCATAGTCGAAGCCGAGGTATTCGGCCCCGCGCATGGTCGGAAGCACGCGGTTCTCGATCTCGCGCGAGCTGAGGATATTACCCGCACGCATTTCCTTGCGCGCTTCGCCCTGGTCGGAGCGACGCTGCGCCTCTGCCGGAGTGGCAGTCAGCGGCCCGGCGACGAGGCCGAGTGCGAGCAAGGATGCGAGAAGCGGTTTCATAATGAAGCCTTACTAGGCATGGAGCATTGAACAAGGTGTGAATGTTGACGTTCACACACGTTCAGCGAACCATTTCGTATTTCACTGTCACATTGACCGAAGTGCTGACCAATCCGGGCTGCACCGGGGCGGATGCCTCGGCGACATCCATCGTCGCGACCGCGCGCATCTGGGGAACCGGGCCGCTGCGGCCGGTGATCGTTTCGTTCACTTCGAGCAGGCGGAGGTCGGAATAGCCGGCCAACCGCGCATATTCGAGCGATTGCGCGCGGGCCCGCTCCATCGCCCTGCGGCGCGCTTCGGCCTTGGCCTGGGTATCGTCCTCGAGGCTGAAACGCGGCCCGTCGAGGTTGGTCGCCCCTGCCACCACCAGTGCATCGAGCACCTTGCCGGTCTCGTCCACCTCGCGCAGCTTCACGCTGACCCGGTTGCTCGCCTGGTAGCCGCGGAACACCTGACGCTGCGTACGCTGGTCGTAATCATAGCGGGCATTGAGGTTGATACCGGTGGTCTGGATATCGCGTTCTGCAATGCCGAGGGCCTTGAGACGGTCGATGACCTTGCGCATTTCGACCGAATTCAGCCGGAGCGCTTCGACCGCGGTCGGCGCATCCGTCGTCACGCCTGCCCCCACCGTCACGAGGTCGGGGTCGGCCTCCACCTGTTCCATCACGGTCAGTTCGACCACCGGACCCTCGGTGGAAATCTGCACCTCGGCTGCATGCGCGCTGCCCCCGATCATGGCGAGGCCGAGCGAGGGAACAAGTAGCTGTTTCATAATCTGTCTCCGTGTCGTGACGGCAAGTGTCGCCTTGCCCGCTTTACGGTTGGCTGAACGGGGTTGTTCCGTATCGCTTCGACTTCACAGCGCCTCGGATGCGCGATACGAGGCGTAGCGAAGAGGGGAACCACTGCCATGAAGTTTGCGGAACTCGTCCTTGCCGCAGCAGCGATGCTCGGCGCAGGCCTGGCCAATGCCCAGTCGATGCAGCCGGTGCCGGACCGCGCGGAAGGCGAAGGCCCCTATCCCACGCTGATCGTTTCGGGCGCGACCATGATCGAAGGATCGGGCGCGCCCCCGATGGGGCCGGTCGATATCGTGATCGAGGGCAACCGGATTACCGCGATCCATGGCGGCGGCGCACCTGCCGAAACCCGGGCGAAAGCGGCCAGGATCATCCATGCCAAGGGCATGACCGTGATGCCGGGCTTCGTCGATACGCACGGACACAACGGCGACCCGTCGAAGGCTGCGCAGCCCTCCTATGGCTACAAGCTGTGGCTCGCCCATGGCGTCACCAGCGTGCGCGGCGTGTCCTTCTATTTCGGGCCCGGCCAGGGGGACCTTTCCGATGCGCAGCGTAGCCGCAGCAACACGATCACCGCCCCGCGCCTGTTCCCCTACTCCGTCTTCGGCGACAAGTGGGACGGCGGCGCGATCGATAGCGAGGCCAAGGCGCGCGAGTGGGTCCGCTGGGCCAAGGCGCGCGGCTTCTGGGGCATCAAGTTCTTCAATTCGCATGGTGCCGATATCCTCGGCGCAGCACTCGACGAAGCCGACAAGCAGGGTCTTGGCACCGTCTCGCACCTCGCCCAGCCCGGGGTCCAGCGCGTCAACGCGGCCAAGGCGGTCGAACTGGGCATGGATGGGATCACCCACTTTTACGGCCACTTCGAGAGCCTGCTCGATGAAAGTGCCCTCCCCCGCTATCCCAAGGGCTACAACTACTTCGACGAGCAATCGCGCTTCGGCTGGGTCGCTCGGCTGGCAGACCAGGTGGTCGAGCCGGGTAGCGAGCAGTGGAATGCCTATATCGACCACCTGATCGAAAGCGGCGTGACGCTCAGCCCGACTTTCAACATCTACTCCGCAAGCCGCGATGTGATGGCAGCGAAGAACCGTGACTGGCACGCACGCTACACGCTTCCGAGCCTGATGGATTTCTACGCGCCAAGCGCGACCAATCACGGCAGCTATTACAAGGACTGGAGCACCGAGGACGAGGTCGCCTGGCGCAAGTTCTACCGCTACTGGTTCGACCTGACGAAGGAGTTCCACCGCCGCGGCGGGCGCGTCACCGTGGGCAGCGATCCGGGCTATATCTACCAGACCTGGGGCTTCGCTTATGTCGGCGAGCTGGAGATGCTGCGAGAGGCTGGTCTCGAACCGCTCGAGGTGATCCGCGCCGCTACCGTTTCGGGCGCGCAGGAAATCTACGATCCTCGCGGCGAGACCGCGCCGATGGGCACGATCGAGGTCGGCAAGCTGGCCGATCTCGTCATCGTACCGGGCAATCCGCTCGACAACCTCAAGCTGCTCTACGGCACCGGCCATACCAGGCTGAATTACGAGACGGGCGAGATCGAGCAGGTCGGCGGCGTTCGCTGGACCATCAAGGACGGCATTGTCTACGACGCGCCTGCCCTGCTTGAAGATGTGGCACGGATGGTCGAGGAACAGCGGGCAAACTAGGGGCGCGAAAAAAGGGGGGCCTTCTATGAAGTTCGCAAAGACACTGGCCGTTGCAGCGGTGGCACTGTCGTCGGGGATCGCTTCCACACCGGTGCAAGCGCAGGAGCGTTATTTGGCGGAAGTCATCCTCGTGGGGCAGAACTTCTGTCCGGGAGGCACGCTCCTTGCTGACGGAAAGTTGCTTCCGATTGCGCAGAATACAGCGCTCTTTTCCCTGCTCGGCACAACCTATGGTGGCGACGGACGCACCACCTTCGCCCTGCCCGATCTGCGCAGCGATGCACCAGCTGGCATGCGGTATTGCGTGGTGACCCAAGGGATCTATCCCAGCCGTAGCTAAGCCGTTTCCCTTGCGGGGAGAACCGCGCTCGCTTAAGCGGCGCGGCTTATGGCACAGCCCCCCATCCTCAGCCTTGAAGGCATGGCTCTCCAGCAGGGGGGCAAATGGCTTTTCGGCGGGCCCGATCACGAGCCGCTCGACCTGCATATCGGTCCGCGCGACAGGCTCGCGCTGATCGGCCGCAACGGTGTGGGCAAGACCACGCTGTTCCGCATGATTGATGGGCAGGTCGAAACCGATGCCGGCACGCGCAAGGTCAAGCCGCATGCGCGTATCGTTCTGTTGCAACAGGACCCCGACCTCTCCGGCCACGAGACGCTCATGGAATGGGCGCTCGACGGCGAACATGCGCCGCAGGAGCACGAAGTCGAGGCCATCGCAGGCCAGCTTGGCATCGACATGAGCCGCCAGACGAAGGGCGCGAGCGGGGGCGAGAAGCGCCGCGCCGCAATTGCTCGCGCGCTGGCGCAGGATCCCGACCTCCTGCTTATGGACGAGCCGACCAACCATCTCGATCTGGGCGCGATCGACTGGCTCGAGAGCTGGCTCGAACGCTATCGCGGCGCTTTCGTGGTCATCAGCCATGACCGTACCTTCCTCAAGCGCCTGACCCGCGCGACGATCTGGCTCGACCGTGGCAATTTGCGCCGCAAGGAAGTCGGCTTCGGTGGTTACGAGGCGTGGGAAGAGCAGGTCTATGCCGAGGAAGCGCGCGCGGCGGAAAAGCTCGATGCCAAGCTCAAGCTCGAGGCGCACTGGCTCGAACGCGGCGTGACCGCGCGGCGCAAGCGCAATCAGGGACGCCTCGAAAAGCTGTGGCAGATGCGCGCGCAGCGTGCCTCGATGATTTCCGCTGGCGGCACCGCAAAGCTCAAGCTGGCGACCGAGGAGGAGTTCAAGTCCAAGTCGGTTATCGTCGCGGACAAGATCACCAAGTCCTATGGCGACCGCACCATCATCAAGCCCTTCTCGCTGCGCATCCAGCGCGGTGATCGGATCGGTATCGTCGGCGCCAATGGCGCGGGCAAGACGACGCTCCTGAAGATGCTCACCGGCGAGCTCGAACCCGACAGTGGAACGGTGGAGATCGCCAAGACGCTGACCGGCGTCATGATCGACCAGCAGCGCCAGCTGCTCACCGCCGACAAGACCGTGCGGCAGGTGCTGGCCGAAGGCGGCGACTGGATCGACGTGCGAGGCAACCGCAAGCATGTGCAGGCGTACCTCAAGGACTTCCTGTTCGACCCGAAGATAGTCGACATGAAGGTCGCGGTGCTCTCGGGTGGCGAGCGTTCGCGCCTGTTGCTGGCGCGCGAATTCGCCAAGGCTTCGAATCTCCTCGTGCTCGACGAGCCGACCAACGATCTCGACCTCGAAACGCTCGACCTGCTACAGGAAGTCATCGCCGACTACGAAGGCACCGTGCTGATCGTCAGCCATGACCGTGACTTCCTCGATCGCACCGTCACCATCACGCTCGGCCTCGACGGTACGGGCAAGGTCGACGTGGTCGCTGGCGGTTACGAGGACTGGGAGAAGAAGCGCCAGAAACCGGTCGTCGGCAAGACGAAGGCCGAGAAGCAGGCCGACAAGCCCGCGCCGGCCCCTGCCGCGTCCAAGCCGACCAAGCTCTCCTACAAGGACCAGCGCGATTACGAGCTGCTCCCTGCACGTATCGAGGAACTGGAAGCGGCCATCACACGCGGCGAGGCAATTCTTGCCGATCCCGATCTCTACACCTCCGACCCGCAGAAGTTCGCCAATGTCTCGAAGGGCATCGAGAATGCGCGGACCGAAAAGGATGCAGCTGAGGAACGCTGGCTGATGCTGGCCGAGCAGGTGGAGGCGCTTTGACGCACGAGCGGCTCGCCGAAGAAATCGCGGGCTGCCGCACCTGCGCCGCCCACCTGCCCCACGGGGTCCGTCCGGTCACCAGCTTCTCCCACACCGCACGCTTGCTGATCATCGGACAGGCCCCGGGTTCGAAGGTCCATGAGACCGGTATCCCGTGGGACGACAAGAGCGGCGACCGGCTTCGTGAATGGACCGGCCTCTCCAAGGAGCAGATGTACGATCCCGCGCGCGTCGCACTAGTGCCGATGGGGTTCTGCTATCCCGGCAAGGCGAGCGGCGGCGATAAGCCCCCGCGGCCCGAATGCGCGCCGCAATGGCATGACCGGATACTCGACATCCTGCCCGAGGAGCGGCTGACGCTGCTCGTCGGCACCTATGCGCAGGCGCACTACCTTCCCGACGCCCGCAAGCTTTCGATGACCGAGCGTGTGCGCGCCTTTCGCGAATACCTTCCGCGTTTCCTGCCGCTGCCCCACCCGGCATGGCGCAGCGCGATCTGGATGAAGCAGAACCCCTGGTTCGAGGCTGAGGTACTTCCCGTCCTGCGCGAGGCGGTTGTTCGACATATCTAGGATTGCCGCCCGCGTAGTCCCACAGGCTGGAACACATGGAACACGGTCCTGTGGGGTAATTACTCCTTCTTGTCTTCCACTCTCGTCTTCTTGCCGAAGAATGATGCGTCAGGCCTGATACCCAATATTCTGCGTTCGCCATCCGGACCAATAGAATCAAAGAATGCGATCCAGACCATCAGGACACCGACACCAATGAAAGCCAACCATCGATCGTCTCCGAGGAAAATCAGACCGAGGAAAAGTAGCCCACTCAGGCCCGAATATATCCGATACCGGGTTGTGCCTTCGAGACCGAATTTCCTGATACCTGCCATGCTTTTCTCCTACGTGATCCGGTAGAAATCCGCCACCCGATCGAGTGCCAGTTTCAGCACGAGCTTGCCGCTGCGTGTCGGCCAGCCCAATCCTCTCTCCGCATCCGGCAGCCCCTCACAGGCACAAACGACCCGCCAGAGGATGTCCTTCAGCCCTGCACCCGCTTCGAGCATCGCGCCGTCGAAACGCGCCTTTGCCGCGAGCTGGCGTTCCGATGGCGTCAAGCCGTCACCCCCACCCCCACCATCCACGCGCACCGGGTCCCAGCGCATCGTGACCGAAGGCGACAATTGCGCGCGTTCGTAATCGGCCCGCAGCCGCTCTCCTGCATCGAACTGGCGATCATCGAGGTGTCCACGCGAATGCAGCCAGGTCAGGGGGCTCTCGCCAAGGTTCATCGTGACACTTCGCGTCCTGCGCGTCGGCGAACCCGCCCGTCGCGGTCCGACTTCGGTGAGTTCCCGTTCGACCAGTTCCCTGCGCATAGTGCCGTCTCCTCGCTGTCTGTGGACGACAGGCTTGCAAACATCCGGTTAGTGTAGGAAAGAGAAAACACCGATTTGGTTAGAGGGATTTGGCAGTGTCATGATCAACCGCATTCGCGATATCCGCAAGCAGAAGGGCATGACGCTGGCCGATCTCGCCGAAGCATGCGTTCCGCCCACGACCCCGCAAACGGTCGGTCGCCTCGAAACGGGCATGCGCAACCTCTCGCTCAAATGGATGGAGCGCATCGGCGCCGCACTGGGCGTCGAACCCGAAGTCCTTGTGCGTTCCGAAAAGGCCGGTCACCCGCAGGTGGTGGCGACGCTAGGCCAGTCAGGGCCCGAAGCATTGAGCGAAACGCGCGACGCAATCCTCGCCACCGACCTCGGCAGCGAGGGTGCTCTGGTGGTCCTCACGATCGACTATCCGCACGGCGAATACCGTCCCGGCGACCAGCTGTGGCTGCGCCAGCTCGCGCCCGAAGATGCGGGCCGCGCGGTCAATCGCGATGTGCTGGTACCCAAGAGCGGCGGGCGCTTCGCCTTCGGCCGCCTGATCGACCGGCAGGGCAACCTCGTCGGGCTGCTTCCGCCGGGTCACGGCGAAAAGCAGCAGGTCGTGGACAACCCTGCCTGGATCGGTGTTGCAGAGATGCTGGTCCGCCGCCTCTAGAGGCAGCGGACAGCAGCAATCAGACTTCGCCGCGCAGCTTCTTTTCCTGCTTGTCGGCGATGGATTCTTCCGGAATGAAACTGTCCGAATTCACACCCATCCACACCAGCAATGGCGAGGCCATGTAGATCGAGGAATAGGTGCCGACGAACAGGCCCCAGGTGATGCCGACCGTCAGGCCGAACAGGCTGGCCGGACCGAAGAACAGCAGCGGCAGGAGCGCGACGAGCAGGGTCAACGAGGTCATCACCGTACGGGCGAGCGTTTCGTTGACCGAGAGGTCGAGCAGCTCGGGCAGTTCCATCTTGCGGTACTTCTTCAGGTTCTCCCGGATACGGTCGTAAACGACGATCGTATCGTTGAGCGAGTAACCGATGATCGCAAGGATCGCAGCGATGATCTGCAGGCTGAATTCGATCTGGAAGAGCGAGAACAGCCCCAGAGTCAGCGAGACGTCGTGGAACAGCGCGAACAATGCGCCCACGCCGAACTGCCACTCGAAACGAATCCAGATGTAGAGCGCGACGGCCAGCATCGCGTAGATCAGTGCCAGCGTGGCGTCGGTGCGGAACTCGCCCGAGACCTTGCCCGACACGTTGTCGTTGCCGTCGATCCGGATGTCCGGATGATTGGCCTGCAAGTCCGCGATCACTGCGGCGGCGGCCGCCTGTGCCGCTTCCTTGTCGCTGGACACTTCGTCCGTCAGGCGAACGCGGATCGAGACCTGGTTGTCCTCGCCAAAGCGCTGGACGACCGGCTCTCCATAGCCAAGTTCGGCAATCTCGGACCTGAGCTGCGCGACCGGTGCCTGCTCGCTCTGTTCGAAGGTTGCGCGCACTTCCAGGCCCCCGGCGAAGTCCACGCCGTAGTTGAGGCCCTTGGTCATCACGAGCGCCCAGCTCGCCGCGATCAGCAGGATGCTGACGACGAAGAAGGGCACGCGCCATTTGAGGAATTTGATGTTGGTGTCGTCGGGGACGAGCTTGAGCAGTTTCATTGTTCGTCCTCTTTAAAGATTAAGGTCCGTGGGCCGCGTCTTGCGCAGCCAACCGGCCACCCACATCCGGGTCAGCGGAACGGCGGTGAAGACCGAGGTGAACAGGCCCACCACGAGCACCACGGCGAAGCCCTTGATCGGGCCGGAGCCGAAGTTGAACAGCAGCACGCCTGCAATGAAGTTGGTGATGTTCGCATCGTAAATGGCGCGGCTGGCTTCCTTGTAGCCATTCTCGACCGCTGCCATCACGCGGCGACCACGCTTGCGCTCCTCGCGGATACGTTCGTTGATCAGCACGTTGGCGTCGACTGCGGCACCGATGGTCAGCACGAAGCCCGCGATACCCGGCAGGGTGAGGGTGGCATTGAGCGCCGCCATGATGCCCAGCAGCATCAGCACGTTGATGACAAGCGCGACGGTCGAATAGATGCCGAAGCGGCCGTAGGTGACGATCATCAAGAGCATGACCAGCAGCGTACCGATGCCCATGGCGAGCATGCCCTGCTTGATCGAATCGGCGCCGAGATCGGGTCCGACCGTGCGTTCCTCGACCACTGCGAGATCGACCGGCAGTGCACCAGAGCGAAGCTGGATGGCGAGGTTGTTCGCGCTCTCCACCGTGAAGCTGCCCGAAATCTGCGACTGCCCGTTGATGATCGGTTCCTGCATGCGCGGGGCCGAAATGACTTCATCGTCCAGGATGATCGCGAACTGGCGGCCCGTGTACTGGGTCGTCATCACGCGGAATTTGTTGCCGCCCTCGGGGTTGAAAGCGATCGAGACGACCGGCTCGTTGGTGCGGCTGTCGAAGCTCTGCTGCGCGCTGGTCAGCGTTTCGCCGCTGATCCCGCCAAGTCGTTCGACGACGACGCCGAAGCCCTGTCCACGCTCGTCCGCGGCATAGGGAACGACTTCACCGCCGGAGACGAAGCCGCGTTCGACCTCTTCCTGCGTTGCCTGGCGCTGGACCAGTTTGAACTCGAGTTGTGCGGTCTTGCCGAGCAGTTCCTTAAGCTGTTCGGGATCCTGCAGGCCCGGGACCTGGACCACGATGCGCGTGTCGCCCTGGCGCAGGATCGTCGGCTCGCGCGTGCCGAGGCCATCGATACGGATACCCACGGTGCGCAGCGCGCCTTCCATCGCTTCGTCGACGGCATTCTCGAGGCCGGCAGCGGTCTGTGTCAGCACGAAGCGCTGACCGTCCACCACCTGCAGGTCCCATTCGCGGACCGGGCCGGTGCCGTTGATCAGGCCTTCGATTTCCGCGCGCGCACGGTCGATATCCGCTGCATCGCTGAGCAGGAAGCTGAGCCGCCCGCCGTCGGTAGAGACGTCGCCGATGCGGATGCGCGGATCGGCACGGCGCATGGCGTTGCGAACGCCTTCTTCCATGTCTTCGAGGCGCGAGGCCTCGACCTGCGCCGGATCGGCTTCGAGGAGAATGTGGCTACCGCCGGCAAGGTCGAGCCCGAGGTTGACCGTCGGGTTCGGCAGCTGTTCGGGCCAGGCCGTATTGGTGAGCGAGAAGATCGAAGGCAGTGCGGCAAGCGCACCGAGCAGGGCGATGCCCCACAGCATTACCTTCTTCCATGTCGGAAATTCGAGCATCGTGGCGGTCTACCCCTTAGCCTTGCTTGAGGGCCGGATCAGTCGTTGGCCGGTTTGGCGGGCTTGGCGTTCAGCACTTCGCCGATGGTCTGCTTTACAGCGCGCACCTTCATGCCCTTGGCCAGTTCCAGTTCGACGAACTGCTCTTCGACCTTGGTGATCTTGCCAACGAGACCACCTGCCGTGACCACCTCGTCACCCCTTTTCAGGCCTTCGACCTTTTCGCGGTGCGCCTTCTGCTGGCGTAGCTGCGGGCGGATCATCAGGAACCAGAAAACCGCGAAAATCGCGATCCAGGGCAGGATCTGCAGCCATACCGGCGGCTGGGCTGCGGCAGTGCCGGCGGCGGCGAGGATATCGAGCATGTGTGGTCGGACCTGTTATAAAGTTCGTGTCTGGTGCGAAAGCGAAGTGGGTGACGCATATGCAGGCTTCAAGCCCTCTTGCGGTCCCCCTTCCACATTGGTGGCGGGCGGTTAGCAGCAATGGATGCAACTCGCAACGAAATGAGCGCCACAAGGCTTGCATCGCCGAAATGCCGAGCCTATAGGGCCGCCTCCACTGGTTTCGGGATGTAGCGCAGCCTGGTAGCGCACCATACTGGGGGTGTGGGGGTCGCTGGTTCGAATCCAGTCATCCCGACCAGTGGTTTTCCCTCAAAATCGAAAAACGTAATCGCCACCGCCTCGTGCGGCGCGCGGGTAGCTGATGTTTAGCCGGGGCTCTGCGAATTCTCGCCGCCACTGGCCGCAATCAGCGCGGTCGCGAAGAAGCCCACGACGAGGCCGATGGCCGTCGAACCGCCGAACGCACCGCCCGAATTGGCAGCAGTGCCGCCGTCGAGATAGGCACCTGCGAGGCAGCCGTTCTCGTCCGACCAGTCGAGCCAGTCTTCCCAGGTGTAGAGATCGCCGTCCGATACCGCGCGATAGCGTTTACCGGCGAATCGCCACGCATCGGGCGAATTGCCTTCGTCGATCCACTCCCGCCATTCTTCGTCGTAGAGGTCGCAGTCCCAGTCCTCGGGCGCCTCGAGCGCACCGGCGCTGTCCGATGCGATCGGCGCAGCATCGGCCTGCGCAATGGCAGTGTTCGCCGCAAGCGATGCTGCAGCGGCCATCAGCGTGATCGGTAGGATTTTGCGCATGGCGTCAGGGTTCCGGCGAAGTGTTCTTCGCGCCTTTCAATACCCGCAATGCGTGAATTTTCAATGACCGTTCGCATGTCCGATTCGAAAATGGATAATCCTCTTTCCTACTTGAACCGATCCGGTGATTTTTTCCAGGCTGACAGGAGAAGAATCATGCCCCTCGTAGAATCGCTCATCGGTCCGATCGCTTCGATCATCGACAAGATCATTCCCGACAAGGAGGCACGCGCGAAAGCCAAGCTGGAACTTCTCGCGCTCGAAGGGACGCACGAGATGAAACAGATCGAAGCGCGCCTCTCGGCCATCGTGGCCGAGGCGAAGTCCGCCGACCCATGGACCAGCCGCGCGCGCCCCAGCTTCCTCTACGTGATGTATGCCATGATCCTCTTCGCCCTTCCGATGGGCGTGCTGGCCGCCTTCTCGCCGCAGGCGGCGCAGGACATCGGCAGCGGTATCACGACTTATCTGAGAGGCCTTCCAGAGGAACTCTACGCGCTCTTCGGCACCGGCTACCTCGGCTACACCGCCGCACGGCAGTGGGGAAAGGTGAAAGGGGTGGAGCAGTAAACGCGATCAGGACGTTTGGTTGTGGGCGGAATGCGGAAGCGCGCTCAACCTCCGTTGGAAAAGCTAGACACTAAAATCTGAAGCTTCTCCAAATCTGGTTCACGACGCAATTCGCAGATATCGCGTGTCACGTAGGTTCGCTCAGTCTGACTGAGATGTTCGAACACAAAAACCGGTGGGTGCATGCAAATACTGATGTAACTTGCTCCCGCATCGTCATTCACAACGTGAAGGTCGGCTTCTCGCTTGAGTGTTCCTAGGCGAGCCGCATCGAGAGCATCGACAAAATCCTGAGCTTCGTTAGAAGAAAGCTCTCGGGTCCATTGCTCGGCAATGTCACCAGGCTCGTAGCCACCAGCCCCATCAAGTTGTGTGTAAGTCAACGACATTCCGCCTGAACCAGTTGCATCAATCCTGTAGATTGAAGCTGGTGAATTATTCGGCAGGATGAGCAGGCGGAAGCGGTTGGAAAAGGGGGCGAGATCTTCCTCGCTTGCGAGCACTGGCTCAGATGCGGCCGCAAGCTGGTGCCCAAACCAATTCTCATAAAAACGGGGGTCAGTTTCATTGTTTGACCAACCTGTGTCTGGAACGTAATCAATGGACGTGCACGAGCTGAGTAAGAGCGCACCAAATAGGATGTCCAAGCGAACCAGCTTCTTTTTGATCATCAAAGCACCCTAGCAACTCGCGAAACGTCCGCAATCGGATCGTTAGCCTACAGGCCGCTTCTCAGGTCCGCGAACACTCGCTAACGCATTTCCCATGACCGACACCGTCTTCGTCCTCAACGGCCCCAACCTCAACCTGCTCGGCACGCGCGAGCCGGAGATTTACGGCAGCGCGACGCTCGCCGATATCGAAGCGGACCTTCGCGGGCAGGCCGACGGCCTCGGTCTGGCGATCGACTTTCGCCAGACAAATCACGAAGGCGTGCTGGTCGACTGGTTGCACGAGGCTCAGCACAAAGGTGCAAAGGCAGTCCTGCTCAATGCAGCGGCCTATACCCACACCTCGATCGCGCTGCTCGATGCGATAAAAGCGATCACGGTTCCGGTCATCGAAGTCCACCTGTCCGATCCCTCGACGCGCGAGGAATTCCGCCATATCTCCTATGTCGGCATGGCGGCCGCCGATTGCGTGCAGGGCCTGGGTGCGCGCAGCTATTCCGTAGCGTTGGATAAGGCCGCGGCTCTCTAAAAGCGCCCCCTCCCCCCTTGTCTTGGCGCGCTAGCCAGAGCATAGGCGCGTGCAATAACTGACAAGGGACCATTCATGGCCGAACGTAAAGGTAGCGCCGGTAAATCCGGTATGAACGTCGACACCTCGCTCGTGCGCGAGCTGGCAGAGATGCTTGGCGACACCGGGCTAACCGAAATCGAAGTCGAGGACGGCGACCGCAAGATCCGCGTTTCGCGCGGCGGCGGCGTGGCAATGGCCGCTGCGCCTGCACCGATGGCAGCACCCGCCCCGGCAGCTGCAGCCCCGGCAGCAGCGCCCGCAGCAGAAAGCGCCCCGGCAGTGGCCGATACCGCAGGTGCCATCAAGTCGCCCATGGTCGGCACGGTCTACCTCGCTCCCGAACCAGGCGCGTCGGACTTCGTGAAGGTGGGTGACAGCGTCAAGGAAGGCCAGACCCTCCTGATCGTGGAAGCCATGAAGGTGATGAACCCGATCGCTGCCGACAAGGCAGGTACGGTGAAATCGATCCTCGTCGAGAACGCCCAGCCGGTCGAATTCGACCAGCCGCTCGTCGTCATCGGGTAAGCCATGACGATTTCGCGTATCCTCATCGCCAATCGCGGCGAAATCGCGCTGCGCATTCACCGCGCAGCTCATGAAATGGGCATCGAGACGGTCGCGGTGCATTCCACCGCCGACGCCGACGCGATGCACGTTCGCCTCGCCGACCATGCCGTCTGCATCGGCCCGCCGGCTGCGGCCGACAGCTATCTCAATATCGCCAATATCATCTCTGCCGCAGAGGTGAGCCACGCCGATGCGATCCACCCGGGCTATGGCTTCCTGTCGGAGAACGCCAAGTTCGCCGAAATCGTGGAAGCGCACGACATCAAGTGGATCGGCCCCAAGCCCGAACATATCCGCACGATGGGCGATAAGGTCGAAGCCAAGCGGACCGCGGGCGCGCTCGGCCTCCCGCTGGTGCCGGGCAGTGATGGCGCTGTCTCGGAAGTGTCCGAAGCGCGTAAGATCGCGGACGAAATCGGTTATCCGGTCATCATCAAGGCCGCTTCGGGCGGCGGCGGCCGCGGCATGAAGGTCTGCGAAAGCGAAGACCAGCTCGAAACGCTGATGAAGCAGGCCGGCAGCGAGGCGAAGGCCGCCTTCGGCGACGCCACCGTCTATATCGAGAAATATCTCGGCGATCCGCGCCACATCGAATTCCAGGTTTTCGGCGACGGCAATGGCAATGCCATCCACCTCGGCGAACGGGACTGTTCGCTCCAGCGCCGCCACCAGAAGGTGCTCGAAGAAGCCCCCTCCCCCGTGCTGGGCGAGGAAGACCGCATGCGCATGGGCGAAATCTGCGCGCAGGCGATGCGTGACATGGCCTATCGCGGCGCTGGCACGATCGAGTTCCTGTGGGAAAACGGCGAGTTCTACTTCATCGAAATGAACACCCGCCTGCAGGTCGAACATCCGGTCACCGAAGCTATTACCGGCGTCGACCTGGTGCGCGAACAGATCCGTATTGCGGCAGGCAAGCCGCTGTCGGTCGCGCAGGAAGATATCGAGTTCAAGGGCCACGCGATCGAGTGCCGCATCAATGCGGAAGACCCGTTCACCTTCGCACCCAGCCCGGGCAAGATCACCCATTACCACCCGGCGGGCGGCATGCATGTGCGCGTCGATAGCGGGCTTTACGCCGGCTATTCGATCCCGCCCTATTACGACAGCATGATCGCCAAGCTGATCGTCTACGGCCGCAACCGCGAAGGCTGCATGATGCGCCTGAAGCGCGCGCTGGAGGAAATGGTGGTCGAAGGCGTGAAAACCTCGATCCCGCTCCACCAAGCGCTGCTGGAGCAGCCGGACGTGCAGAGCGGCGACTACTCGATCAAGTGGCTCGAAGAGTGGCTGAAGACGCGCGAGGATTGAGGTCGGAAGACGGGTGGCTGGCGGTCATTCGGTCAGAAGGTAGGATTGACCGCTAAAGACCCAACAGTGGTCCTGGATATGAAGCTTGAGGATAATCGGCGTCTCCATTCGCCCGAGCGAGTGGTGGTCTTTCCGAGGCCCGCTTCATACGGGTAACTACGTGTAACAGGTGCGATAAAAATTTTCCTCCTGATCCGCGATCATGTGCGGATGACGAGGAATATCTTCAAATTCACTCTTGCAATTTTCTTGGTTCCCCTTGCCGCGGCAGAGGGGAAGGTGAGCATTGCTCAGCCCACCAAAGCCGAACTTGCACACATGTCATTCGCTCCGGTCGGCGAACTTTCCTGCTCCAAGGGACTTTCTACGCAGGTGCTTCAAGGCACTGTTGTCGGAAGGAGAGACACCCTCCTGACAGTTGCCCATGTTCTGGACGGAAATACGCCAGAGCGTGGTACGTGGCTCAAGGGATGCATTTTCAGGCTGTTCGACAGGGACGGTCGAATACGTTTTGCATCACGTGTTAGCGTTGCCAGCCGACCTTCGGAATCACTACGTTGGAGCTACGCGCTTGATTGGGCAATTCTACGATTGGAGAAAAATGCTCTTGTCGAGCCCGCACAAGTCGCTGATTTGCATTCAGCTTTGGAATCCGGGCACCACTCGTTGGCATATTTTTCCCGGAATAGGGGCAGGCGATTTCTGCAGATTGCTAGCCGCTGTTCAGTACGTACGATCCGTCCGCGATCAATAGTGCTCAAACATGATTGCCCGAGCTGGAAAGGCACAAGTGGTTCACCCCTCCTCGCGAGGACCCGCGATGGTTATAGGGTCTTCGGCATCCAAGCAAAGGTTGGTGGGTATGCTGTCGGAATTGCGGGATGGCCCCTAGAGGAACTGCGTAAAGCAACTGCAGTCGGTAAAGGGGACACAGACGGCGCCCTCTTCCCAACCAAGATCTGAAATGCGCCCGGGATTCAATCGAACTCGAATCCGGCCGCCTTCGCTTCGGCAATAACCTCTGCGCCGGTCTGGCGCGGGTGATCACCCCTGAGCTGACACCAGTCCGCGCTCTCGTCGACGAAAATCTCTTTCTCGATGGCGAGACCCGATGCCTCGTCGAACAGGCCGGCTGAAAAGCTACGGTTGCCCGTTGGCTTGAAGCGCCACCAAATGTTGGTCCCGCATTTCGAGCAGAAAGCACGTTCGCCCCAATCGCTGGACGCATAGGCCGTAATCGCGTCTTCGCCCGAAATGGCAAAGCTTTCTCCGGCGAGCGCAGCGTAGAATGCGCCGCCCCAACGACGGCACATAGTGCATTGGCAGATTTCCACCTCGTTCTTCGCGCCGGTCAGTTCGATCCCGACCGCGCCGCAGAGGCAGTGCCCCTTCATCGTCTCGCTCAAAGCGGGACGCCCGGCTCGTTCTTGCTGGTTCGGATAGTCAGCGAGGTCTTCACGCTGGCCACATTGGGCGCGGGCGTGAGCTTGCTGGTCAGGAATTCCTGGAAACTCTGCAAATCGCGGCTGACGATCTTGATGATGAAATCGATCTCGCCATTAAGCATGTGCACTTCGCGCACTTCGGGAAGGTCGCGCATCGCGTCTTCGAATTCGCGCAGCGCGTCTTCTGCCTGGCTCTTGAGGCTGACCATGGCGAAGACGGTAATCGAGAAGCCCAGCTTCGACGGATCGAGCTCTGCGTGATAGCCGCGGATGACGCCTTCTTCCTCGAGCGCGCGCACGCGGCGCAGGCACGGAGGAGCAGTCAGCCCGACGCGATGCGCCAGCTCGACATTGGTGATCCTGCCTTCGTCCTGCAATTCGCCGAGCAGGCGACGATCGATATCGTCGAGATTGGCCATCGTTGTGTCTTCCTCAAAAGCGCGTGCGATCACGCGATGGGCCAAGGCTTGCGGTGCGCACATATGAAATGTTGAAAAGGCGCAACCAACCGATTGGCTAACATTATTATGTTTGCCAGCAATTGTCCCACATTGCAACGCAGCAGAATCCAGTGATGGTCAATGCGCATTTAACCATGCTCATTGTCCAAGGGTGAATGTGCCTGTGGCATGCCCGATTCTGCGAATTTCCGCCCTTGAAGGACCAATTACGAATGCACTTCGACGACCGCCTCGCCACGGTGCTGCGCATCCGCGCAGCCAGCGAGCGTGCCGCGAAGACACAGTTCCGCCAGTTGATCGACCTTTTGGGAGAGCGTCCGCAGGCCGGCGACAAGGCGCTGAAAGCGGCTTCCTACCTTCGCCTGATCGCGCTGGGCGAGATGATTTCGGTCGCCGACAGGGCGAAGATGGTCGGCGAAAGCGGCTGGCGTTTCCGCAATCCCGAACTGGTGAAATGGTTCGGCGAAGCGCATCCGCAGATTGCCGCAGCCGCGCTGTACCGCGCGCAGCTGACCGCGGCGGAATGGGAAGAGATCATTCCCAAGCTGCCGATCCGGGCGCGCGGCTTCCTGCGCCACCGCAAGGACCTGCCGGTAGAGGCGGAACGCATTCTCGACCGCCTGGGCGTGAGCGACCGCGCCCTGCCCGAACCCGAACCGTTCGAGCTGATCGACGAAATCTCGCCGCCCGAACCGGAGGCAGAAACACCCGAACCTGCGGGCGAACCCGCCGTAGAGGTCGGACCTGCCGAGCCAACACCGCGCCCTGCGCCCGGCAAGGACGATGTGCGCGCGCTGGTCGACCGGATCGAGACCTTCCGCAAGACCCGCAGCGGCGAGGCGGCACGGACCGAGGCACCACGGCTGCCGCTTGGCGAAGCGGTCGACGAGGAAGCGAAAGAGCCGCTCGGCCATTTCCTCTTCGCCGCCGATTCGGAAGGCCGCGTGAACTGGGCTGAAGATCGCATCGCATCGATGGTGGTCGGCATCGATCTCGCCGCACTGGGCTCGGACACGATCGCAGCGGCCATCCAGCGCCGCCAGCCGCTCGACGCTTCGCGCGTAACCCTGCGCGGGGCGACACGGATCGAGGGCGACTGGATCGTCGATGCCGCACCGCGCTTTACCCGCGGCGAAGGCCGGTTCTTCGGCTATGTCGGCCGCTTCCGCCGCGTGGTGAGCGACGAGGCCGACCGGCGCGAAGCGGAAGCAGACCGCCTGCGCCAGCTGCTTCACGAACTGCGCACTCCGGTGAACGCGATGCAAGGCTATGCCGAGATCATCCAGCAGCAGATGATCGGCCCCGTCCCGCATGAGTACCGGTCTCTCGCCGCGACCATTGCCGGAGATTCCGCGCATATTCTCGCCGGCTTCGACGAACTAGACCGGTTGGCAAAGCTCGAAGTGGGCGCGCTCGACCTAGAAAGCGGCGAGGCAGATTTCGCAGCCATCGTGCGCAAGCAGGTGAGCCAGCTCCAGACCGTCCTCAGCCCCCGCGTCGCGCGCTTCGATGCACAACTCGGCGAAGGCCGCGCACCGCTCGCCCTCGCCCAGTCTGAGGCTGAAATGCTGTGCTGGCGCCTGCTCGCCACGATTGCGGGCGCGGTCGCTGCCGGCGAAACCGTGGCGCTCCAGCTGGTGACGGAAGGCGACCAGGTCGAACTCGCCGCGAGCCTTCCCGCATCCCTGCGCGAGGCGGAGAACATTTTCGCAGTCGAAACCCGCCCTGCTGGAGGCGCGCTCAGTGCGGGCATCTTCGGCGCGGGCTTCTCGCTGCGTCTTGCCCGGGCCGAGGCCCGGGTAGCAGGAGGAGAACTCGTGCGCGTGGGTGACCGGTTGGTCCTCTCCCTGCCGCTACTCACCGCCCAGGACACCACTTTCAGCCCGGAAAATGCATCAGGCTGAGCAATGCGGCATCTCGCCGCTTGCCCTCGCGCCATGGCGAGGCTAGGCGGCAGCTTCGCCGGACGGATGGCGGGGGCCCGTAGCTCAGTTGGTTAGAGCTGGCCGCTCATAACGGCTAGGTCGCGGGTTCGAGTCCTGCCGGGCCTACCAACCGTCGGGTCCGGTGATATATCGACGTCAAGTCGGGGAGTGGCGCAGCCTGGTAGCGCACCTGTTTTGGGTACAGGGGGTCGCTGGTTCGAATCCAGTCTCCCCGACCACGTCGATATTAGTGTGAGGAGCAAGACCTGACCTCCACGGCCAATCCCGCAGCGATCGACAAGCGCGCAATCTGGGCGATTGCGCTGCCCGCCATGGTGACCAATGTCGCCACGGCCATGATCGGCATCGGCGACATGTGGATAGTAGGCCAGCTTGGCGACGCGCCGACGCAGGGCGCGGTCGACGTGGGCGCGAGACTGTTCGCCGTCCTGTTCACCGTGATGAATTTCCTCAAGACCGGCACCACTGGGCTGGTCGCGCAGGCCGGTACACGGAGTGGCATGTCGGAGCAGGCTGCCGTGCTGCTGCGCGGATTGCTGGTTGGCCTCGCAATCGCCGCCCTGCTCATCCTTGCCAAGCCGCTCCTGCTGCCGCTGCTGCTCGATGCACTTGGTGCCGAGGGCGACGTACGCAGCGCAGCAGGTATCTACGCCGATATCCGCTACTGGAGCGCGCCCGCCGTCATGGCGAACTTCGCCGCCATCGGCTTCCTCGTCGGCCAGCGCCGTATGAAGACCGTATTGGTACTGGAAGTGGCCTACAACCTCCTCAATGTCGGGCTCGGCCTGTGGTTCGTCCTGGGCCTCGACTGGGGCATTGCCGGGATCGGCTGGTCGAGCTTCATTGCGGAATATGCCAAGCTTCTTGCCGTGGCGGCGCTGCTGCTGGGCGGCGTTTCCGGCAAGGCGCTGGTGGACCGCGCGCGGCACGGCGGGATTGCCCGCTTCTCCGAATTGCGCCCCTTCCTTTCGGTCAATCGCGACCTGTTCCTGCGCACGGTGATCCTGATGATCGCGCTGGCGGGCCTCACCCGCCTTTCGGCAGAGCGCGGCGCAGTGGTGCTGGCGGCGAACGGGATCATCTACCAGCTGTTCGTCTTTACCGCGCTGCTGCTCGACGGGTTCGAGAACGCCGCGCAGGTCCTCAACGGCGAGCGTGCGGGCGCAGACGATCGCAAGGGCTTTGCCGCCTATGTCCGCGCAATCATGCTGCGCGGGATGGCGACGGCGGGCCTCGTCGCGATCGGCTTTGCCATACTTGCAGACCCGATCCTCGCCAGCTTCGCTGCCACCGATGCCGTGCGCGAAGCTGCGCAGGAGCTTGGCCCATGGCTCATCGTGATCCCCTTCGCAGGCGTGGCAGGTTTCGTCTTCGACGGTGTCTTCGTGGGCGCGAGCTGGACCCGTGCCCTGCTGCTGACGATGCTCGGTGCTTTTGCGATCTACGCCCTAGCCCTCTGGCTGACGTGGCCGATGGGCAACCATGGGCTATGGCTGTCGTTCACTGTCTTTCTGATTGCCCGCGCCGGACTACAGCTAGCATTCATGCCTCGCCTCTTATCCCGGATGGCGTAACAGGGGGACACATCGCGGCGCCATGCGTTGCATAGCCAAGGAGCCGACTGCAGTCCCGTGACCCCACAATCGATCGCCCTCAATCGTTTCGGACTAGGCTATCGCCGCGGAGACGCGCTGCCGCAGTATCCACGCAGCTGGTTGAAGCAGCAGATTGGCGGTTACGAACCTTCCCCACAGGCACTGGCCGGAAGGGCAGTCGATGGTGAGGAAGTCGCTCGCGTCATTGCCGACACCGCCGAATTTCGCGCCATGCGCAATGCTGCCCGTGAAGACGATGACAATCCCGACGCAGCGGCGATGATGAGCAAGGAGCGCCAGCAGGATGTGAGGCGCGGCCTTATCGCCGATATCGCACTGCGCGGCAGGCTGGCGCTCGAAACCGATACGCCGTTCATGGAGCGGATGGTCCATTTCTGGTCGAACCATTTCGCCGTATCGGCGGACAAGGCACAGCTCCCTTCGCTTGTGGGACCGTATGAATTCGGAGCGATCCGCCTGCATGTCACCGGCTATTTCAGCGACCTTCTAAAGGCTGCATCGCTGCATCCGGCGATGCTGGCCTATCTCGATCAGTGGCAATCGCAGGGCCCCAACAGCCGCGCTGCGGCAACGCGCGAGAGGCGCGGAAGGCCGGAGCGCGGGCTGAACGAGAATCTCGGGCGCGAGATCCTCGAGCTCCATACGCTGGGTGTCGAAGGCGGCTATACGCAGGAAGACGTGAGGGAACTCGCGCGGGCGCTGACAGGCTGGACGATGCAGGGCCTACCCGCCGCTGCCCGGGCCACGCCGCAACCGGGCGGTGCGGCTTTCTTCGATTATATCCACGAGCCCGGCACACGGACCGTCATGGGTCGCAGCTACCGCGACACGGGCACAGGACAGGCGCTCGCCATCCTCGACGACCTCGCCGTCCATCCATCGACCGCGCGCTTCGTTGCGACCAAGCTCGCACGCCACTTTGCAGGCGACACGCCGCCCGAAAGCCTAGTCGACCGGCTGGCGAAGGCTTTTTCGGAAAGTGGCGGGCATCTACCCAAGGTCTACGAGGCCTTGATCGATGCACCCGAGACTTGGGTCGAAGAACCTGTGAAGTTCCGCCAGCCGTGGGAGTGGGCTGTGGGCCTGCTGCGCGCGGGCGGAGAGATGAAGCTGGCCGACCGCCAGTTCGCCATCATGTTGCGCGAGCTGGGCCAGCAGGCATGGCGCCCGGGTTCTCCTGCCGGATGGGACGACCGCGAGGCAAGCTGGGCCGGAGCCAATGCCCTTTATCGCAGGGTCGAGGCGGCCGAACGCGTCGCCAATCTTTTGCGGCTGGAGGATGTCCGCGATCTCGCCGAGGCGATGTTCCCCGGCTCGCTATCGGACACGACCCGCCAGTCTGTGCGCTGGGCGGAAAGCAACGAGATGGGCTTCGCGCTCCTGCTCGTTTCACCCGAGATGATGAGGAGGTGAGCATGATCGACAGACGGACAATGCTTGCCGGTAGCGCCGCCCTTGCTGCTGCCTCGCTCGGCCCGCGCATGGCATTCGCGCGCACTGCTGGCGAGAAGCGCTTGCTGGTTCTCGTGATGCGCGGGGCGACCGACGGGCTTGCGCTTGCCGCACCGCTTGCCGATCCCGCGTTCCGGGCAGCACGGGCGAAATGGCTCGACACCTATGCCGATGCGCCGAAGCTGGACGGCACATTCGCACTCCATCCGGCGCTCGCAGAGACAGGGCGTCTCTATGGCGAAGGCGATGCCCTGCTCGTCCATGCCGTTGCGACCAGCTATCGCGAGCGTTCGCATTTCGATGCGCAGAACCTGCTCGAGACTGGAGGCATGCGGCCATTCGAAAGGCGGGACGGTTTCCTCAACCGCTTCCTTGGCCTTCTGGAAGGTAGCGAAAGCCCGGCCATCGCGCTGGCTTCGGCCCTGCCGCTGGCGCTGCGCGGGTCGAACCCCGCTTCCACTTACGCACCGACCACCCTGCCCAAGGCCAGCGACGCGCTGCTCGACCGGCTCCCCGATCTCTACGCGGGCGATCCGCAGCTGGCCGGCCTGTGGCAGCAGGCTCGCCAGACGGAGGCAATTGCCGATGCGTCCGACATGGATTCGCTTGGCCGCGCGCGCGACGCCGGCACGCTTGCCGCGCGCATGCTGGCCGACCCCCAGGGTGCACGTGTCGTCATGATGGATCTTGCCGGATGGGACAGCCACGCCAACCAGCTTGGCATGCTGCAACGCCGCTTCACGCAGTTCGATGGCCTGATGGCGGCATTCCGCGCCGGGATCGGACCTGTCTGGGAAGATACGCTGGTGCTGGTCGTGACCGAGTTCGGTCGGACCGTGGCGATCAACGGCACCAATGGAACCGATCACGGCACCGGCAGCGCTGCGCTTCTGCTGGGCGGCTTGGTCAAGGGAGGCCGCGTGCTGGCTGACTGGCCGGGCCTTGCTTCCGGGCAGCTTTACGAAGGGCGCGACCTCAAACCGACCATGTCGCTGGAAGCGCTGAACTCGGGCGCGCTGGCAAGCCACTTTGAACTGGATGCCGAAAAGGTGATGCGCGCGCTTTATCCGGGACGGACGGATCGCCCGGTCGAGGGATTGATCGCCTAGGCTTATGCCCGCTTCTGGGTGCTTACAGTCGGGAGCGGTGTGACGCTGGCCTTCTCGCGGCGCTTGTCACCATCGCACAAGGTGCGGTTACGGCCTTCCTGCTTCGCCCGGTAGAGCGCGGAATCGGTACGGGCGAAAAGCTTGCCATAGCCTTCGCCTTCCTTGCGTCCGGCAACACCGAAGCTTGCCGTGAGGCGGTGATCTTCGGGCATGCCCTCGACCTTTGCAGCGCCGAACTTCTTGCGGATGCGCTCCGCCATTGCGACGGCCGCATCGCCTTCGCAGTTCCACGCAAGGACGCAAAACTCTTCGCCGCCGATGCGTCCGGCAATGTCGGTATCGCGGATCGTGTCCTCGATGACCCGGCCGAAAGCGGCAATCGCCTTGTCGCCGACCTGGTGTCCCCAGACATCGTTGACTGACTTGAAGTGGTCGATATCCGCGACGACCAGAGAGACGGGAACGCCTTCGAGCTTCGCCTTTTCGATCTGGGCCACGACGTCCTGCTCGAAAGCGCGGCGCGTCCTAAGGCCGGTGAGCATGTCCATCTCGGCGCGCTCGCGCACAGCCTTGATCTGGTCGTAGACGCAGGCACCGACCAGAACCATCGCCGCAACCAGAGAGATCAGCGAAAGCGACAGGTTCACGACCGAATAGTAGAGCGATTCCCGATAGGCGTCCGCCGCAATCGAGGATTCTACCAGCAGTGTCAGAACCGGGCGGATCAGGAATTGGGCTGCCAGTAGCGCCTGGACGGCGATAATCAGCTTGTCGATCGCTTCGCGCTGGTGTGCGCCGAGCAGCGTCATCGTACCGATTAGGTACATGGCACCATAGCCGGTATTCACGATGATCAGGCGCGGAGCGATGTCCGTCGATAGCAAGACTGCGACCGCCAGCGTGGTCGCGGAGAGCCCGTAAATCGTCAGATGCACGCCCAGATAGGGCGGCTGGCCCACTCGCATCGCAAGGCCCCACAGCCCGCTGACGACCGAGAGCGTGTAGAAGAACTGGGTTACATGGAAAATGTAGAGCGTGCTCGTATCGAGCAGGTGAGTCGCAGCGAAACCGAGGGCGAAAAACAGGTAGGACGCGGCGAAAGCGAGCACGTAATTGCCCATCTTGCCGCGGTTCCACATCACCAGGAACACGAGCATGAAGACCACCGCCATGGTAGGCGTGATCAAGCCGATAATCTGTTCTCTCATGGTTCCGCCCCGAACCTCCTTGCCCCCTATTAGGCAGAGAAGGTTAACGGGTAGTTAGGGTGTCGCACGGTTACAAGTGCCGCCCGCGCTATGTGTTCTTACTATTGCAAACCAGTCACATATGTAACGGATTCACTCGGCCGCTGGCATCGAAATCGGCTCTTCGCGGTTGGCGAGAACGCCGACAACGGCGGTCCAGACCGCCACGTTCTGGCGCAGCTGGACGGGATCGATCTTGTCCAGCGTATCATCCGCCGTGTGATGCAGGTCGAAATAGCGCGTGCCGTCCTGTTGCAGGTCGATCAGCGGCCCTTTCTGCTCTCGCACAAGGTTGAGGTCCGCGCCGCCGCTGGCGGTGAGGCTGCTGGGCGCAACGCCGAAGCGGCCCACTGCGGCGGCGATTTCGCGGAAAAGCGCCGGATCGCTCGCGGTGAAGTTGCTTTCGAGGCGCCAGATGCGATCGGCACCGAAATCGCTCTCGAGGCCGACATAGACCGGCTCGTCGAGGTGGGCTTCGGCATATGCCTTCGAACCCCAGAGGCCGGTCTCCTCAGCCCCTGCGAAAAGGAGACGGATTGTGCGCAGCGGCTGGCCTTCCGCCGCTACGTGCTTGGCCGCTGCTGCAATGATGCCGCAGCCCGCACCGTCGTCGATCGCACCGGTACCCAGGTCCCAGCTGTCGAGGTGGCAGGCGAGCAACACGGGGGGAAGCGAAGGATCGCGGCCGACTATCTCGCCCACGACATTGCCGCTGCGGGTCGTGCCCAGGTCGCGCGGGGTCATGACCAACTTCATGCGGATCGGCGTGCCCTCGGCGCGCTCGAACATGCGCTCGAGATTGTCGGCATCGGGGTTGGAGAGCGCGCCTGCCGGGGTCGGCGTCACGCCCTCTGCAAACGTGGTGGTTCCCGTGTGCGGCACGCGGTGATTGTCGGTACCGACCGAACGGATGACGGTAGCGAGAGCGCCCTTGCTGGAAGCAAGCGAAGGCGCCATCCAGCGCGCGGGGCCTGCAAAGCCATAGTGAGAGCCGTCCTGCGCTGCCCGCATGTCGTGGCTCACGAAGGCGATCTTGCCTTCGAGACTGCCTTCTTCAGCCGCGACGAGATCGGCATAGCTCGGGAAATAGACGACCTCTGCCTCGATCCCCTCGGGGCCGGTCGCGGTGGTCGTCGAGAGCGCGGTGATCGCCATCGGCTGCGCGAAAGGCGCGGTCACCTCGGCCGTTTCGATCCCGCGAACCCAGGTCGGCATGTCGAAAGGCTCGTCGGCGATATTCGCAAAGCCGTTTGCGCGCAGCCAGTCCATCGCCCAGATGCGTCCGCGCGTTTCCTGTTCGGTACCGGGCATGCGGGGGCCGACTTCGGTGGTGATCCCTTCGACGAAATCCCAGGCGATCGTATCGCCTTCGAGCGCATCGTCAGCGCGGTCGGCGTAGGCGGGGACGGAAAGCGAGAGCGCGGCGAGCGCGAGGAGCGACTTGTTCATGAGGGCGCTTGCTAACAGCGCCAGCGGCTATGCCAAGCCTCAATCGCTCCGGCTGGCGTCCGCGTGCCCGCTCTGTTCGAAATACGCGATGGTCTTCGCAAGGCCATCACGCAGTTTCGTGGTCGCTTCCCAGCCGAGCATCTCGCGTGCGAGCATGGTGTCCGGCTTGCGGCGACGCGGATCGTCCTGCGGCAAGGGCTTGTGCACCAGCTGAGACTTGCCGCCGACGATGTCGAGCACGGTCTCGGCCAGTTCGAGCATCGAATATTCGCCCTCGTTGCCGATATTCACCGGTCCGGTGGTGTCGGCATCGGTGCCCATCATCCGCACGCAGCCGTCGATCAAATCATCGACATAACAGAAGCTGCGCGTCTGCTCGCCGTCGCCGAAGATGGTAATGTCCTCGCCGCGCAGCGCCTGCAGGATGAAGTTCGACACCACGCGCCCGTCGTTCGGGTGCATACGCGGGCCGTAAGTGTTGAAGATGCGCACGACCTTGATCGGCAAATCGTGCTGGCGGCGATAGTCGAAGAACAGCGTCTCCGCGCAGCGCTTGCCCTCGTCGTAGCAGGACCGCGGGCCGATCGGATTGACGTTGCCCCAGTAATCCTCGGTCTGCGGATGGATTTCCGGATCGCCATAAACCTCGCTGGTCGATGCCTGGAGGATCGGCACGCGAAGCCGCTTGGCGAGGCCGAGCATGTTGATCGCGCCGATCACGCTGGTCTTGGTCGTCTGGACCGGATCGAACTGGTAGTGGATCGGTGATGCCGGACAGGCGAAATTGTAGATCTCGTCCACCTCGACCGACAGCGGCATGGTGATGTCGTGGCGCAGCAGCTCGAAACGTTCGTGGCCGAGCAGGTGGGCGATATTGGCCCGCGCTCCGGTGAAGAAATTGTCGACGCACAGCACTTCGTGCCCGTCTTCGAGCAGGCGATCGCAGAGGTGCGAGCCGAGGAAACCCGCCCCGCCCGTTACCAGCACGCGCTTGGTCAGCGAATAGCGCGCCAGAGCGCCCGGTTTCGCGTCACTCATGTCTCGGAAATCTCCTGCCAGAATTGCTGTGCGCGGGTCGCGCCCTCGCTCGCCGGGTCGAACAGCGCCTCGACCGCATCGGCGAAGCGCTCGGTGTCGCCCAGATGCGCGCGCTCGGCCGTCGCGTCCGAATAGCGTTGCCACGCCTGCTCGCTCTGCGAAACAGCGAGCATCGAGCGCGCGATGCTTTCAACCGATTGCGGCTCGACCACGTAGCCGGTCACTGCGTTGCGCACGAGTGCATCGCGGGATCCGACTGCATGACTGACGATCGCGGGCACGCCGAAAGCAGCCGCCTCGTTTACGACCAGACCCCACTGCTCCTCCGTGCTGACGAGGCACAGCGCGAGCGAACGCGCGAGACGCTTCGATACTTCCTCGGCGCGCAGGAATCCAGTGAACTCCACCCCTTCGCCTGCCTGTGCCTTGAGATCGTCTGCGAGTTCTCCGTCGCCCGCCAGAACGAGGCCATGCGCCGCATAGCCCGCCAGCTCGCGGTAGCGCGCGTATCCGGCAAGCAGCGTCGAAAGGTTCTTCTTTTCAACGAAGCGCCCGACGAAGAGGAAATCGCGGTCCTCCCAGCGCACGGCCTCTGCCCCACCCTGCTGGCGGATACGATCGAGGCCGACCGTGTCGTAACCCGGCAGGATCGGCTTGTCCCCGAAGCCGAGAAACTGCAGGTAATCGCGCTGGCGCAACCCGCCGACGATCGCCGCCTTGTAGGGTGAAAGCACCCGCGCCTTGGCGGTTTCGCGCGCGAGGTTGCGGGGAAAATCGTCGAACTTGCTCTCGGTCATCATGACAATGCGCTTGCCCGCCGCAGCCATGCGCCATGACAGCGCGATCATGTCGCGTTCGGAATAGGGTACGCCGGTGCAGACCATGTCTGCCCCGCGCAGCGCCTTCATCGCAGCGCGATAGCGCGCGAGGTGCCCGACCTCGTCATAGCTCTTGCCGGGAAACAGCGTGAGATGCCGCGCATGCTCGATGCCCTCGGCCGGCTCCCACGCATAGGTCGCGCTGGTGGTGGCATATTCGACCGCCAGCACCTCGGCCCTGCCCTTCAGGCGCCGCGCGGCTGCTTCGACACGGTCGACATGATAGGCGGCAAACTGGGAAAACAGGATCGCGACCTGCGGCAAATTCCCTGACTGACCCGGCTTCTCGCTCATTATGAATTCCGCCTAGGACAGCCCTGTGCCAAATGCCAGAGCGACCTTGCCCCGAGGCCCGCCCGTGACTATCTGGCAGGCCAACTTCCCATTCTCTTGAAGACATCCAAGGATTCGCCCGATGGCCGCGCAATACGCCTTCGTCATGAAGGACATGACCAAGACTTTCCCCGGTGCCCAGAAGCCGGTGCTCAGCAATATCAACCTGCAGTTCTACCAGGGTGCCAAGATCGGCATTGTGGGTCCGAACGGCGCGGGCAAGTCGACGCTAATCAAGATCATGGCCGGCATCGACAAGGATTTCACCGGCGAAGCATGGCCGGGCGAGAACATCACTGTCGGCTATCTCGAGCAGGAGCCCGAGCTCGACGAGAGCAAGACCGTGCTCGAGAACGTCAAGGACGGCGCGCGCGAAACCGCGGACATGGTCGAACGCTTCAATGCGATCGGCATGGAAATGGCCGAGGAAGATGCCGACTTCGACGCGCTCAGCACCGAAATGGCCGAGCTGCAGGACAAGATCGACGCGGTCGACGGCTGGACGCTCGACAACCAGCTCGAAGTCGCGATGGAAGCGCTTCGCTGCCCTCCGGGCGACTGGCCCGTCACCGATCTTTCGGGCGGCGAGAAGCGCCGTGTCGCTCTCACCCGCCTGCTGATCCAGAAGCCTTCGATCCTGCTGCTGGACGAACCGACCAACCACCTCGACGCCGAAAGCGTCCAGTGGCTGGAAAACCACCTCAAGGAATATGCCGGCGCGGTGCTGATGATCACCCATGACCGCTACTTCCTCGACAATGTGGTGGAGTGGATCCTCGAACTCGACCGCGGGTCCTACTACCCTTACGAAGGCAACTACTCGACCTATCTCGAGAAGAAGGCCAAGCGTCTGGAGCAGGAAAGCCGCGAGGAAAGCGGCCGCCAGAAGGCGCTGTCACGCGAACTCGAATGGATCCGGCAAACGCCATCGGCGCGCCAGACCAAGTCCAAGGCCCGTGTCCGCAAGTTCGAACAGCTCCAGGAAGAGCAGCAGAACCGCAAGCCCGGTAAGGCGCAGATCGTCATCCAAGTGCCCGAACGTCTCGGCGGCAAGGTCATCGAGGCCAAGAACATCTCCAAGGCCTATGGCGACAAGCTGCTCTTCGAAAACCTCTCATTCATGCTGCCCCCGGGCGGTATCGTCGGCGTGATCGGGCCGAACGGCGCGGGCAAGTCCACGCTGTTCAAGATCCTGACCGGCAAGGAAGAACCCGACAGCGGCACGGTGGAAATCGGCTCGACCGTCCATCTCGGCTATGTCGACCAGAGCCGCGATCACCTGAACCCCAAGAACAACGTCTGGGAAGAGATTTCGGACGGCCTCGACTATATGAAGGTCAACGGCCACGACACCTCGACCCGTGCCTATGTCGGCGCATTCAACTTCAAGGGCGCGGACCAGCAGAAGAACGTCGGCAAGCTGTCGGGCGGTGAACGCAACCGCGTCCACATGGCCAAGATGCTGAAGGAGGGCGGCAACGTCCTGCTTCTGGACGAACCAACCAACGACCTCGACGTGGAAACGCTGGGCGCGCTGGAAGAGGCGATCGAAAACTTCGCCGGCTGCGCCGTGGTCATCAGCCATGACCGCTTCTTCCTCGACCGCCTCGCCACCCACATCCTCGCCTTCGAGGGCGACAGCCACGTCGAATGGTTCGAGGGCAACTTCGAAGCCTACGAGGAAGACAAGCGCCGCCGCATGGGCGACGCTGCGGACCGTCCGACGCGCTTGGCGTACAAGAAGCTGACGCGGTAAAGCCTCTACGGGTCGTAAGCGGATTGTCCACTTACGACCCGATTGCGGACGTTCGCTGTGTCCGCCTATATTACGAGAATGTTGAGACATTCCATTCGACGACTCATTTTCCTTAGCGTGACAGGTGCGATGTTGGCGGCATGCACGTCCGCCCAATTGGATGCCAGGTCAGCCGAATGCCCGGTAGATGTTGATCTCGCTGCCTTGGTTGCTGCATCGGACCATATTCTAATCGCTCGCATGGACTTCTCACCAACGCTCTTGGTTGAGGAAGCCAGCAGTGCAAGTCCGCAATACGTCGAATTACCTCTGCTAGTGGAATCATGGATCAAGGGCGGAAATAACGATCACGTTTCACTCCGACATTTCCCCTCGGATGCTCCTTACAAGCCGTCGATGGAGTTGATGGCTGATCTTGCGGGAAAGCCAGCAATCCTATTTCTCACCCAAGTCGATGAAGGCCCCATCGGTCTGTATTTTGCTGGATATTCGGCTGACGCTTTGCGTTATTCGGATGAAGGTGCAATCGATGCAATTCGATACGAGGTTGCTCGCCAATCCAACATTGCCAGTGGTTGGCAAACTGACTCTTCGCTTCCTCACTTTGACGAAGTTTCTGATCTGGTCTCACAACTTGGAGTAGTGAGTGGTGTCCAGCAGCAGCGGGTCTTCGATTCACTCATAAATCTGGGCGCAGATGCTGTGCCTGCAATGGTGTCGCAAATGGATGACCACCGACCTTTGCTGACACGTTCGATATCGTTGGAAAATCGTTCACCTGACGCTTTCGAGGCTACGCGGCACTATGGGCCCAACCTAGTAGTGGATGGTCTTGACGCAGTGCTCAATCATATAACTGGATTTGGAGGGTCTATCGTCAACGGTGGTTCAGAACGAGCGAGAGAAGCCGCGGTCGCTGGATGGAAAGTGTATGCCTCGGACATGGGCTGCAGGGCACCTAAATCCCAAGAGAAGTGAACGTCCGCTTCCCCCCACATGCTGCCATTCGCGTGCAGGCGGCATCCAACGTAAACTTGGCGCATCTCTGCTCTGAAGAGATAACTAAGGGATGGCGTGTGTAGGGCTGATTTCAGGCCTCCCTACCCCTCTTCCCCCTCCACGGCGTCGGTCTTCTCGTCTTCCCTGAACTCCTCCATCACCTCGTCCGCGTCCGCTTCGTCTTCGGCGCTGGGGCCTTCGGCGTCTTCGTTGCGGCCGCGTGCGGCTGCGGGGTCTAGGCACAGGCGAGCGATGACCGGGCGATGATCTGACCCAATGGGATCGCCCACGCGCATCTCGTCGAGCAGGAATTCCTCGGTCACGAACAGGTGGTCGAGCGGCCAGCCCAGCCACACCATGTTCGCCGGGAAGGTCGCATAGGTGCCCCTGCCGATACGCGGATCGAGGAAGCTGCCGAGGTCCTTGAACAGGCTCGTCGTGTCGGACCATGCGACATCGTTGAAATCGCCGATTGCGAGCACCGGAAGCCCCACATCGCGCGAGCGGCGCGCGGCGACGATTATCTCGGCGTCGCGTTCTTCCGTATCCTGCTTGGGCTTGGGCGGGCGCGGATGCAGGCCGATCATCAGGAAGCTTTGATTGCCAGCGCGCAAGGTCGCGACGACCGAAGGCGTGTCCTTTTGCGCCATGTCCTGGATCGCCGCGTCGAACATCGGCAGCTTCGACGCGAACAGGATGCCATAGGTGTTATCCAGCGGACGCTGGATCTGGCCCGGGTAATCTTCCAGCACACCGGCCACCGCATCGGCCCAGGCCTGGTCGGTCTCCGTCAGCAGCACGATATCCGGATCGACACGGCGAATGAGGTCGATCGTGCGCTCGTACTCGCGGTTCTTCTGCAGGACGTTGAGGGTCAGCAGGGTGAAGCAGGAATTGCCGGAAGCCTGATCGGAGGACACCCGCGCCACCTCTGTCGGGGCAAGCGGAGTGTAGGGCACAATGCGGTAGACCTGCCAGATGCTCACCGCGGCAAGCACCAAGGGCAGCCAGGGACGCCATGCGCGATCGAAAAACCACAGCGCAATACCCAGCAGGATCATCGCGATAAGGATCTGGATGCGCGGGAAATCCCAGATCCTGATCCACCACTGGTTGAGATCGGTGGTACTCATCAGCGATCCGGCGACCAGCATGATCGCGGCTATCCTCAGCAGCCAGACCCCGGCCACCTTCCAACCTGCGTTGCGCGTTTCGCTCACGAATATTTCCCCCTGTTTCGACCGCGTTCTTCACTTGGTCACAGGGGCACTATCGCCGCAAGCCCCCAAAGTTCCGCGCAAGCGAAGGTCGATTTGACTAGCCCTTCACGAATTGCGAGAGTCGGGTGCAAGGCGTCCGGTACGCGGGCGCGCTTTCCATGCGGCACCACCAGTGCCGCGAACACGAAATCTCAAAGGATATTCATGACCACTCCCAACAACGGTGACACCGTAACCGTCGACTACGTCCTCAAGCGGGGTGACGGCCAGGTCGTTGGCAATACCGAAGAGGTCGGACCGCAGGAAATCCAGCTCGGCGGCGGACAGATCTTCCCGCAGATCGAACAGGCTCTCACCGGCATGAAAGTCGGCGACCAGCAGACGGTCGCAATTCCCAGCGCCGATGCATTCGGACCGCGCCGTGAAGAACTGATCATGGACCTCCCGCGCGCCAACCTTCCGCCCGAACCCGCCCCGCAGCCGGGCATGGCGCTTCAGGCGCAGGCGCCCGACGGCAATCCGATGACGCTGTTCATCGTCGAAGTCGGCGAAGAGGCCGTGAAGGTCGACGGGAACCACCCGCTGGCCGGCGAAGACGTGACCTTCGAGCTGACCCTGCGCGATATCAAGCAGGCTGCCTGACAATGGAGCGGCGGACGGACACCTTCGGGAACCTCCGATGACCGCCCGCCGCATCATCGTCCATGGGAGGGTCCAGGGCGTCTTCTATCGCGACTGGACCGTCGCCACGGCGCGCTCACTCGGCCTCGCCGGTTGGGTGCGCAACTTGCCTGATGGGACGGTCGAAGCGCACCTTGAAGGCGATCCGGCCGCTGTCGAACGCATGATCGAGGAAATGCAGGCAGGGCCGCCGCGTGCGGAACCGACCGGAATCGATGTGCAAATCGTTGATTCCCAGAGCTTGTCCGGTTTCACAAGATGCAACTGGAAATCCGATAGGTGAGCCGTTAAGCAAGCCCTCATCAGCCTTGGCTAGAGGGACAGCCAAGGGAGGGGACTGACAGTGACTTCGAATCACAAGGGTGCAGGCTATTACGGCTGGCCGATGCTGTACGGCATCGCCTGGCTTGTCTGTGCGCTGGTTGCCCTCAACCTCACCCAGGGCGAAGACGGCATTGCGGCCGTCTGGCCTTCGAGCGGCATCTTCGTTGCTGCCCTCCTCCATTTCGGTCCTCGCCGCCGCATCATTACCACTGCTTGGATCGCCGCCGCCAGCATGGCCGCGAACCTGTGGGCCGGATCGAGCTTCCTCGCCACCACCGGTTACACCATTGCCAACCTGTTGGAAGGTTATCTGGTCTATGCATTGATGGGCGGTAGCTCGGCTGCGAAGCTCATTCTCTCGCGGCCCTGGAACATGGCCCGCTTTGGCGCCGCCGCGATTCTCGCCGGCTGTTTCAGCGCAATCATGGCAGGCGTCCTTTCGGGCAACCTCACCTATAGCTTCCTGAGCTCGTGGATGAGCACCGTCACACTCGGCATGCTGATCATGACGCCGATCATCCTGTTCATCGCACAGGACCCGCAGGACCGCAGGAATTTGCTGTCGCTGCGCTCGCTCTGGACCGCGCTTGTCGTAGCAATCCTGAGCGTCGCAGCATTCGGCCAGGCCGATATACCGCTGCTCTTCCTGCCGGTGATGGCCATGGCGATCGCCACCGCAACGCTCGGCCTCAGCGGGGCTGCGGCAGCGCTCGTCATCATCGCGACGACCGGCTCGGTCCTGTCCATTTTCAATACCGGCCCTGTCACGCTGTTCTTCGACACGACCGAGAAGCAGGTCTTCTTCTTCCAGCTCTATCTCGTCGCGCTGCTCGTTTCCTCGATGCCGGTCGCCTTCCTGCTTGCCCAGCGCGGCCGCGCCCTTGCAGAGATCGCGGAGAACGCGAGGCTGCTTGAATCTGCCGAACGCGCGGCCAAGGTCGGCCACTGGCGCTTCAGCCCGGTCGACAATTCGGCCCGCTGGTCACGCGAGGCGTTGCGGATCTGCGGTTTCGATGCGGATAGCCAGCCGAGCCTCGAAGACTGGTTCGACCTTCACCACGAAGACGATCGCGAGCGCGTGCGCTCGTTCATCGTCGAAGCGACCAGCCATGCCCTTCCCTTCGCCTTCGAAGCGCGGATCCGGCGCGGCAATAGCGAGATCGTCCATATCGATTGCCGCGGCGAGGCCGAGGCCGACCGAAAGGGCCGTGTGACCGCACTGTTCGGCACGATGCTCGATGTAACCGAGCGTGCCGAAACCATGCGCCAGCTCGAAGCCGCCCGTGCCAGGGCAGAACGCGAAGCTGCTGAAGTCCGCATGCTTGCCGCCACCGACCCACTGACCGGCATGCCCAATCGCCGCTGCATCCTCGCAAATCTTGCCGAGGCGATGGACGCCTCCGAATTGACGGGCGACCCGCTGTCCGTCGCCATGATCGACATCGACTACTTCAAGCGCATCAACGACGAATTCGGCCACGGCGTGGGTGACCGTGTCATTAAGGCTATTGCCGACATCCTGTGCGACGAGGCGATTGGCGATGATTCAGTCGGCCGTATCGGGGGCGAGGAGTTCCTCTTCGTCTTCCCCAGCCGCAGCGCGGAAGAGCTCGACGCGCGGTGCATCGCAATCAATGATCGCCTTGGCTCGACCCAGTGGGAACAGCCGATCAATATCACGCTGAGTATCGGCATTGCCGAACTCAAGCCCGGCTGGGACGAACGCGACCTGCTGCGTGCAGCCGACCAAGCGCTGTACGATGCGAAACATGCCGGCCGGAACCGGCACTCGGTTCACACGGCCTGATCAGGCGGCGCTTGCGGTTGCCGTGGCAGGCGGCGCAATCGAGGAACGCTCCACAATCGTATAGGGCACATCGGCATGAGCAACGCTCTTGCCGGCTCCCTTCATGCAATCCGCCAGCAGGGTGCAGGCTGTAGCGCCCATTTCCTCTAGCGGCTGGCGCACGGTGGTCAGCGGCGGGTTGAGGGTCTTCGCAACGGGATCGTCGTCGAAGCCAACGATCGAGACCTGTCCCGGCAAGCTATAGCCTGCAGCCCTAGCCGCCTGGACGAAGCCCGCCGCCATGCCGTCATTGCTCGAGAAGATTGCGGTCGGCCTTCCAGCCAACAGCTTGGAGGCGAGCTGCTTGCCGCTCTCGGGCGTGAAATCGCCCTCGACGATCAATGCGGGGTCGGCCCTGCCACCCTTGGTCCCCATGGCCGCAGTAAAGCCGTTGTAGCGCCGCATGCTGGCGAGGTGCGAACGGGGTCCGCGAATGATCGCGATACGGCGATGGCCGGCCTCGAGCAGCAACCCCGTAATCTCGCGCGACGCCTCGTATTCGTCCATGGACACCGTGATACCCCGCCCCGGATCGAGCATCGACGCGATGCGTGCAAAGGGGATACCTCTTTTTTCGAGCTGGAGGAGGACATGGCGGTCATCGCACAATGGCGCGGTCAGGATGACACCGCCAAGGCCGGGAGAATCGAGCAGGCTCTCGACGCTCCTGTCCGTCCCGTGGATGTTTTCAGCCTCGATCGTAACTCCGCAAGCACTTGCTTTGCGCGTGGCACCGGATTGCAGCCGCGTGACGTAGTCGCGGTTCATGTTATCGAAAAGCATCAGGATGCGGGTACTGGACGTCATCGAGCCGGCTAGCCTCTGTAATCTAACGGATTCCGCCGATACTCGCTCTTAAACATGACCAGCCCGACAATCGGGATGGTTTATCAGGGAGTAACCCATTTCGCCTTGTCCCGCTGCAGGATCGCACGACGATGTCCGCCGGAAGACAAGTAATACCAGTCGATCGTGGCGATCTCGACGATAAGCGCGCCGAAATTCTGGCGAGCGGGGACCAGCTCTTCCTCGGTAGGGCGCGCGCCCTCGATCCAGGCTGGAAGCCCGCTCGACGGCTCATCGCGATCTTCGCCCGGAGGCGCACCGAGATAACACCGGCGGGCAAAGGCATCGCTCTCTTCCCAGAATTCCTGCACCCGCGGACTCTGCGAATCGATCCTGCCATTTCCCCGGCAACGGATCTGCACCTTTGCTTCGGGATCGTAGAACAATACGCCAAGCGGCGCGCCGTCGCCGATGACGCTCGCCTTGGGAGACCGCACGTCAGTGTGGAACCGCAATGTCCAGCCGTCGGGGTCGAAATCGCGCAGGACCATGATGCGTGCATCCGCATCGGCGGTCGCCACCACGGGGGTGTGCATCGGCGACTTGCGACCGGTTGCAGCTTCCGTCAGCCGTGCAATAACGTCCTTCCGGACAGCGGGGAGATTATCGATCATCGCAAGAGCCAACGCATGAGTTGGCACTGGGTTGCGTTAATTTTCAACGGTACGAACATGAACGAGAGGTCGACAATCCGGTTCAGATACAAGTCAGGCCGATGTGATACAAAGCAATACATCGAACATGAGCCGCAGGTGTGGAGCGGCTTGAAGAAGAAGAAAAGGACACGCTCCATGACACTTACAAAGCTGATGAAAGGCAGCGCGCTGGGCGCCCTCGCGGTCGCGATGACGGTCACTGCCCTGCCCGCACAGGCTGAAGCGGCTGAAGCTGCCGAGCAGCGCTCGCAGCAGGATCGCGGCGAACGCCAGCAGCAGCAGCGGCAACAGCGCCGCCAGGAACGCCGTAGCGCCCAACGCCAGGAACGACGCAGCGAACGACGCCAGGAGCGTCGCAGCGAGCAGCGTCAGGAACGTCGCAGCGAACAGCGGCAAGAGCGTCGTCAGGAACGCAGGGATTACGGTGCCGAGCGTGAACGTGCTCGCCGCCAGGCAGTCCGCGAAGTCTCGCGCGAGAACCGCGCCGAGGAACGTCGCGGTGCCGACTGGAATCGTGGTGATCGCCGTGCAGAACGGGCGCAGGAGCGTTCGGGTCGCGACTGGAACCGCAGCGAACGCCGCGAAGAACAGCGCCGCGCCGAACGTCGTGCGGAACGCCGCACCGAGCGTCGGATCGAAGAGCGCCGCGCCGAGCGTCGTGCCGACCGCCGCGCAGAACGTCGCTATCAGGAACGTCGCGCAGACCGCCGGGCCGATCGCCGCGCAGAACGCATCTATCGCGAGCGCAGCGTCCGTGATCGTGCCGCCCGCAGCACGCTAGAGCGTCGTTCGCGCTACTGGGATGGCCGCCGCTGGCACAATTACGACCGGTGGGACCGTTATGGCTGGCGCGATAACAACCGCTACGACTGGTACCGCTATCGCCATACCAACCGCAGCATCTTCCGCCTCGGACGTTATTACGCACCGTACCGGGATTATCGCTATCGCAGGCTCGACATCGGGTTCCGCCTTGGCAACCTGTTCTTCGGCAGCCGCTACTGGATCAATGATCCCTGGCGCTATCGCCTGCCGGAAGTCTACGGCCCCTATCGCTGGGTCCGGTATTACGACGACGTACTGCTGGTCGACATCTACAGCGGCGAAGTGGTCGACGTGATTTACGACTTCTTCTGGTAAGTCACTTCCCCCACCCCGCTTCTTCGGCGTGAGAGTGGACCGAAGAAGCAAAGAAACCCCCGCCGAGCGATCGGTGGGGGTTTTTCCTTGGCCTCAGCCGGGGACCTTGCCGAAAGGAAGCATGCGGAAGATGCCGCCGTTCCTGTCGAAGAACGTATGCTTCAGCGCGCCGAGTATGTGCAGCGCGATCAGGTAGATGAAGACGCTGCCACCCGTTGCATGAAGGCCGAAGATGGTCTTGGCCGCTTCGGCATTCTCGCCAACCGGCAGTGGTGGAATCACAAAGAGGCCGAACATGTCGACCTCCCGTCCGGACAGCGAATTGGCAATCCACCCGCCCAGCGGAAGGCCGATCAGCAGCACATAGAAGATGACGTGGACCGTGCGCGCCAGCGTCGCTTCCCACTGCGCGAGGTTCGAGGGAAGCGGCGGAACCGGGTGCGTCCAGCGCCAGGCCAGCCGTCCGAGCGTCAGGACGAGGATCAGTATGCCCAGCGCCTTGTGATTGGCGAAAATGGCAATCTTGTCTTCCATCGCCTCGGCATGCTCGGCGTTTTCCGCCAGCCTCCAGTTCACGATGACGGCGATTGCGATCACCCAGTGGAATATCATCGCACCGGCGGAATAGCGGCGGGCTGTATGGCTCATCTTGTCACTCCCCTCCAAGGATCGGGCGTGAGCTTAGCGTCTCCAAACCGCTCTGCAAGTTGACGGTTTGCGCCGCGGCGGAGCCACGCTAACACTTCGTGCCATGACCAAGACCACTGCGATTCCCGATCAGGATGCTCTCAGGCGTATCGGCGCCAAGGTTCGCGAGCGCCTCGAAAACGATCCCGAAATCTACAAGGTGCCGACCGACCGCGCCGAGATCTTCGCCGTGCCGAATTTCCTCTCGCCGGACGAATGCCGCCGCTTCATCACCATGATCGACGTCGTCGCACGGCCGAGCGAGCTGCACGAGACCGCCTATATCGCCAAGTTCCGCACCTCTTACTCGGGCAATTTCAACCCCAACGATCCCTTCGTCAAAGGCATCTCGCGCCGGATCGACGACCTGCTCGGAATGAACCCGGTTACCGGCGAGGCGATCCAGGGCCAGCGTTACCTGCCCGGCCAGGAATTCAAGCCGCATAACGACTGGTTCTATACCGACCAGGAATACTGGAAGCTGGAACGCAAGCGCGGCGGCCAGCGCTGCTGGACAGCTATGGCCTTCCTCAACAAGGTCGAAGAGGGCGGACACACACACTTCACAGAAGTCGGTGCCTCGATCGAGCCCAAGCCCGGCGTGCTACTCGTGTGGAACAACGCCACGCCCGAGGGCGAGCCCAATGTGGACACAATGCATGCGGGCACGCCCGTGATTGCCGGCGCGAAGTACGTGCTCACCAAATGGTACCGCACGCGCAAGCACAGCTGATCGGCTAAAGGGAAACCTTGTTCTTGATCGGCAGGCGGATCGTCGCCTGCAAACCGTCGGGTCGGTAATCGGTCGAGATCGAGCCGCCACTTCCCCTGACGACCCCGTTGATTAGGCGCGAGCCCGAACCCGAGCCTTGGGTCGCTGGATGGGTATCAAGTCGCTCGCTCGCCGACCCAAGGTTTTCGATCCAGTGGATTTCGACGAACTCCTCGTCTTGCGTCCAGTCGACGTGAACTTTCCCATCTGAGGTCGATAGGGCACCGTATTTGAGCGCATTCGTCGCAAGCTCGTGAAGGGTCAGACCCAACGGGGTGATGTTCTTGCGAGAAAGATCGACAGCCCCGCCCACGATCTCGATCCGATCGGCGTAGGAATTGCGATACGGGCGCAGTACAGCTTCCACGAGGGTATGCAGGTTCGATTTATCCTCCGCCAAGCCTTCGCCGGTAAGACTCATGCGATGAGCACCGGCAAGCGCTTCGATGCGCCGTTCGATCTTCTCTGACAGTTCCGCCGCGTCGTTGCTGTCTTTTGCAGAAAGGCGGACTATGGCGGCAAGAACGGCAAACAGATTGTCTGTGCGATGGCGCAGCTCGGTTGCGATCCGTTCGTTCTCGACGATCGTTTCACGTGCGGCGAGCAATTCCGTGATGTCCCATTGGGATCCAAAGAAATAGGCGATCGACCCATCCTCGTGATAGATCGGTCCGACATGCACGGCATTCCAGAACGCGCTGCCGTCCTTGCGGTAATTGAGGATGTCGGCGACCGTGTATTCTTCGGTCTCGATAGCCTGCCGCAACTTGCTCACAGCCTCCGGCCTGGTCCCCCGCCCCTGGAGGAAGCGGCAGTTCTGGCCGATGATTTCGTTGCGGTCGTAGCCCGTCAGTTCCACGAATGCCTGGTTGCAGTAGACGATCGGACAATCGGGCTTGTTCGGGTCCGAGATACACAGCGCCATACGCGTCTGTTCGGTGGTCTGCAGGAACAGCTCGGAAGAGCCGATCTTCAGGTCTGCGAGGCGTCCGGCCAGCCGCGCGTTGCGCTCAGCGAACTCCATGAACTTGCGATTGTCTTCCGACGGGGAATGCGCCCCCCCGCCACCGCCATTGGTACGACCCACGGCAGGTACTCCCTTTTACAACTTACCATCCAGGAGTAATAGTGCCGCCATTCCAATGTTTTGCAAGAGCCTGCGGCCTCGAAAAAACACGATTACCGTCGTTTTTTGCCACAACAGCCTGATAGGCTTGAAGCATTTACTTGCGGATTTTAGCGTTCCAACGCCTCTGAAATCAGCTTGCGCGAGTTCTCGACACCGTAGAGCGCGATGAAGCTGCCCATGCGCGGCCCCTGATCGCTGCCGAGCAGAGTCTGGTAGAGCGCCTTGAACCAGTCGCGCAGCGACTCGAAGCCGTATTCCTCGCGCTTGCCGATTTCGTACACCTCGGTCTGGAGGTCTTCGGCGCTGGTGTCTTCCGATGCGCCCGCAAGGTAAGCGTCGAGCGCCCGCAGTGCCTCTGCCTCGTTGGGCTCCGGCGCGCGCTTGTTGAGCGTCGGGACGATATAGTCGCGGGTGTAGGCCACCGCGGTACCGATCAGGACTTCCAGCTCGGGTGTGATCTTGTCGTCCCCGATGTAGCTGGCGAGATAATCGCGCAGCGCGTCCTCGCTTGCCTCCGCACCCAGCACGCTGGCGAGGTTGAGCAGCAGGCCATAGGTCACCGGCAGGCTGTCGCCTGCACCGGGTGCCTCGCTGCCCTCGAACCCGCCGTTCGCGCGCGCAAGGTGCCACACCGGATTGCCGAGCTGCTTGTCGAGCTCCTGTTCGGCGAGGCGCTCGCGGAACTGCCAGTAATCGTCCACCGCGCGCGGGATCACCCCGACGTGCAGCTGCTTGGCGCTCTTGGGATTGGGGAAGATATAGTAGCCGAGGCTCTCTTCGCTGCCGTACTGCAGCCACTCCTCGATCGAGAGGCCGTTGCCCTTCGACTTGGAAATCTTCTCGCCATTCTGGTCGAGGAACATCTCGTAGATGAGGCCTTCCGGCTTGCGCCCGCCGAGCACCTTCACGATCCGGCCCGACTGCACGCCGCTGTCGGTCAGGTCCTTGCCGTACATCTCGTAATCGACGCCCAACGCATACCAGCGCATGGCCCAGTCGACCTTCCACTGGAGCTTGGACATGCCGCCCAGTGCCGACTGCTCGACGAGCGTGCCGTCCTCGTCGGTGAAGCGGATCGTGCCGTCTTCCGCATCGAGAACCTCGACCGGGACCTGCAGCACGCGGCCGGTCGAAGGCGAGATCGGCAGGACCGGCGAATAGGTCTTGCGCCGCTCTTCGCGCAGTGTCGGCAGCATGATGTCGAGAATGTCCTGGTTCTTGCGCAGGACCTGTCGCAGCGCATCGTCGAAGCGCCCGGAATTGTACATGTCGCTCGCTGCGATGAACTCGTATTCGAAACCGAACTGGTCGAGGAATTCGCGCAGCTTGGCATTGTTATGCGCAGCGAAGCTTTCGTGGCCCTTCTCGAAGGGGTCGGGCACGCGGCTGAGCGGAAGGTGAAGGTTCGCCTCGAGCAGATCCTGGTTGGGAACGTTGTCGGGCACCTTGCGCAGGCCATCCATGTCGTCACTGAACGCCACGAGCCGCGTCTTGCCGTCTTCGGGCTTGGCACCAATCATCGCCTCATAGGCGCGGCGCACAAGCGTGGTGCGCAGGACTTCCTGGAAAGTGCCGATATGCGGCAGGCCCGAAGGACCGTAACCGGTTTCGAACAGCACCGGGCTGCCGTCAGGCTTGGTACCATCAGGATAGCGTTTGAGCAGCCGCTGCGCCTCCTGGAACGGCCAGGCCTTGGACACACGTGCGGCGGTGATCAGATCGTTCATGCTCATGGCAAACCCTCTTGCCGCTCGCCGTTCCTGTTGCAAGTGCGAAGTGTTGCAGGGGCTGCCGGTAAGCCCGACAGGATGGAGCACATGGAACACGATCCTGGGCGAGAAATGGAGGCATGACCCGGAAAGCTGTCATTCCGCTGGCGCCCGATTGCCGATCCTGATCCGAGCGGTTGAAATTTATTTTCCTGCGGGATTGCTAATCGGTTTTGCTGGGCCATCTTCAGTCTAGCTACCAGTCGCAATTGACGGTTTCGAAGGTCACATTCGACCCTCCCTTCTCGCTATTTCGCCTCTTAGCCGGCTCTCACGCGGTCGCTACCGACCGCCAGTGCATTGCAGAAGGATTCTTCCAATGAGCAATGATGAAAAGGATCAGAGCCGCGGCGACGGGAGAGGTGATGGCTCGATCAGTGCGATGAGCGATGATGACGCAATGGGTTTCGCTAAAGGCGACGATCAGCCCTTGGACAAAAACGAGGAATTCGGGAGCTTCGAGCCCCACAAGGACGCTGATTACTACGAAAATCTCGCCAGAGAAGATCGCAAGAAGGTTGCCGCCTGCACCGATCCGAACCTTTCCCTATATCTCCGGGAAGTTGCTATCCTTCACGAGCGGGAAGCAAGAAAGCTTCGTCGCGAGGAGCGTAAAGGCGCCAGGTTAGAGGCATCGAGAAGACCGTGGGCGAAGTTCCGCTGACGACCCGATCGCGGACACCTAGTCGCGCAAAAAAAGACCTCCACTTCCGTTAGGAAGCGGAGGCCTGAAGGTGAAGCGGCGCTGCAAGAACAGCACCACCCCTCGGGTCGCCTTTTTGCAGGCGCACTGCATTCGGTTTTGGCGCTATTCCTTTTTCGCGACTGCTTGCAGATACTCGATCTCTGCGAGCTCCACTTCGACACGTTCGCGCCCTTCTTCGCTTTCGATCACAAGATCGATCGGTCTTCCGCCCAACTGACTATTGGGCTCGTTCATAAAGAAAATTGCAGCCTCTCGCCCGAGGATGATCATGGCCAGGCGGGTCGTCTCGCTCTCTCGCTTCGCCGCAGCTGGCGTTAGACGCGTTCCCCGATCGCGGTCCGACATCAGGTGTCGAAGCCCACGGCATATCCGAACTGATCAAATGGAAAATCCACCTTGCTCTCCTCGTCAAAGCGGGAGCACAACGTGTCTCTCAGTCGCAGGACGCTTAATCGTACCAACTGCGATAAGGCAGCGTCTATCAGACTTGACCTGACAAGTCTTGCCGTAAAAAGTTTGGTGGTTGCCGAGCAGTCAATCGCGGCCAGCAATTTCTGTATCCTTGAATATCAGTCATTGTAATTTTTTTGCACGCTGCTATATAGAAATTGCCTAACGTCGTTTGCGACGGATATTGACTGCCACCAGCCACGCACAAGCGCGCTACCGGCACCTCGTCCATTTCATCCTTCCTGGCTCCGCAGCGGAATTCGTCCGCGCGGGTGATTTTTCGTACGCTAGGATGCTTTGTTGGCGAAAGAAGAGCTCATAACGATGGAGGGTGCGATCGATGAGATCCTGCCCGACGGTCGCTTCGGCGTCGTCCTCGACAATGAGCATCGCATCATCTGCTACACTGCAGGCAAGATGCGTCGCTATCGCATTCGATCGGTCGTTGGAGACCGCGTACACGTCGAAATGACGCCATACGATCTGAGCAAAGGCCGGATCGTCTTCCGCGAACGAACACAAGGGCCCATGCCCGCCGGTGCTCGCAAGCGCGGATACAGGCGCTGAGACTTGAAGAAGGCGGCAGGAAGACCCTGCCGGAACTACACATAATGAATTCAATGAATGCGCGCGATGCCTCGCGCCCCAAGCTTTCCCTCCGTTTCGGCGCGATCCATGCGCAAGGCGGAGGGCGGGAAAATGCAAATCCCGGCCTCATGGCGACCGCCGATCTGCGACGTATCGTCGCAACGATGATCGACTGAGCCACACACACCTTCGCGGCCATGCATCAGCATCCCCGCCCCAGCAGGAGAACTGACATGGACCTCAATCATCAATACGCGCAGCACCAACGGGCCCTCATGGGTGCCAACGGTGCTGCAAACGATGACGACCGCCTCGCCGAACTGGTGAAGGCCTCACACATTGCCGGACGCATAAGCGAATTCCAGCACGGACTGGGCGCTGCCGCAGCCTGTGCCTGGAGCAAAGCGCAATTTGCCAATCCGGCAGCCCTGACGACGGGCTTGGAAGCCACTCACTAACAGGTGAGACTTCTGTGGCTCCAAACAAAATGCTCACGTTGAATTTCGACGGATATCGACGCCTGGCGAGGCAATCGGACATTTTCCGGTTCTCGCGCCTTCAATACGACGACCTCCTTTCAATTGACGACTTGACGCACGAACCCGGCTCGCAATCTCGCCAGCCGGACACAAACGTTTCTTGAAAGGAAACGATATGACTACTGGTACCGTAAAATTCTTCAACAGCGACAAGGGCTATGGCTTCATCCAGCCCGATGACGGCTCTGCCGACAGCTTCGTCCACATCTCCGCCGTCCAGGCGGCAGGAATGACGACGCTCGATAAGGAGCAGCGCCTCAACTACGAAGTTGAAACCGGCCGCAACGGCAAGGAAAGCGCAATCAATCTCTCGGCTGCAGATTAATCAGCTGATCCGAGTTCCTCTCGCGTGCTTTTGCGACCCGGCATGCGAGGGGGACACCCATTCTTGATCCAGACTTGAGAGATGCACAATGTACCAATCGTTCGAATTTTACGAAGCGCGTGCGCAAGAAGCAGCTCTCGAAGCGGACGCCGCCACACTCGATAACGTCAAGCAGCGTAATCTACGTGCCGAGAAGTCCTGGACAAGGCTGGCCGAACTGGCGCGAAAAGTAGCGACAGACCGCGCCAAGGCCGAGCAAGCCAAGACGGAGAAGCGAAATGCCGAGCTTGGCCTGCAACTCTCGCAATTGAACTAGAGCGAAGCCGCCATGTCTCTGCCCAAGGGATTTGCCATGTTCCGCCGGACCGATGGAACGGCTGCAGCTTGCCGGGTTTCGGCAGTCCTGTTCGTGGGAAAGAACGAACGCGGTGTTGTCCTGAATTTTTCGGGCGGTGCACAGGTCAATGTGCATGAAGACTTCGATGAAGTGATGGCCCTGCTAGCATCGGAAGCTTAAGCGCTTTCAGCTCAGCCAGCTTTCCACCCAATTCCGGCCTTTGACTTCATCTCGCACAAGGCCTGACGACCGCCCTCAAAGTTAGGGCAATTCGACCGTGTCCTTCACCGTCCCATAGACGAAACTCGTGTTGATCGTCGCGATCCCGGGCGTCTTGTGGAGCGTCTCGCGCATGAAATCCTCATAGGCATCCAGCCCCGCAACGACGATCTGCAGCAAGTAGTCGGAGCTTCCCGTCATCAGGTGACAGGTCAGGATCTGCGGCGTTTCGCGCACTCTTTTCTCGAAGGCATCGACCACCTCCTTGTCGTGCCGCGCAAGCGTGACCTGGACGAAGGCGGTCACCGGATAACCCGCCTCCCCTCGGTCCACGATGGCAACGTAGCGGTCGATTACGCCGGCCTTTTCGAGGTTCCGGACGCGGCGCAGGCAGGGTGACGGGGACAGGTGTACCCGCTCCGCCAGCTCGGCATTTGTCAGACGTCCGTCGCGCTGCAATTCGCGCAGGATCTGGCGGTCTTTCGCGTCCATCGCATCCCTCAGTAGCATAATCTGCCAATTATGACGCTTCAGTTGGCATACTTCGCAGGGATATTCCAGTCGGATAGCGGTATATCGGCCTCAAACACGCATAATGAGGTCAATCACATGAGTCGCTCCACGCTTTCCGGTTTCTCCAGCCGCGCCATCCATCACGGGTACGATCCGGCAGAGAACATGGGTGCGCTGACCCCGCCTATGCACATGGCATCCACCTTCGCGTTCGACAGCGCGGAACAGGGCGGCGCAATTTTCGCCGGCGAACAGCAGGGCTATTTCTACAGCCGTATCTCGAACCCGACGCTCGACCTGCTCGAACAGCGTATCGCAACCCTCGAGGGCGCCGAAGCTGGCGTTGCGACCGCAAGCGGCATGGGCGCGATCACCGCAGTCATGTGGAGCCTGCTGCAGGCCGGTGACGAGATCATCACCGACAAGACGCTCTACGGCTGCACCTTCGCCTTCTTCCGCCACGGCCTTGCCAAGTTCGGCGTCAAGGTGACCCATGTCGACCTGACCGATCCGGCCGCGCTCGAGGCTGCGATGAACGACAATGTGAAGGTCGTCTATTTCGAAACGCCTGCGAACCCCAACATGCGGCTGGTCGATATCGCCGCCATCAGCGAAGTCGCGCATAAGCGCGGCGCGCAGGTCGTGGTCGACAATACCTATGCCACTCCGGCCCTGACTCGTCCGGTTGAGCTGGGCGCGGATATCGTCGTTCACTCGGCCACCAAATATCTCGGCGGGCACGGCGACCTCGTCGGCGGCCTCGTCGCAGGTAGCGCGGAAACGATGGAGAAAGTGCGCCTTGAAGGCCTCAAGGACATGACCGGCGCAGTGATGAGCCCCTTCACCGCGACGCTGGTGATGCGCGGCCTCAAGACGCTGGCGCTGCGTATGGAGCGCCACAGCCAGTCCGCACTCGAAGTCGCACGCTGGCTCGAAGCGCAGCCGCAGGTGGCCGCAGTTCACTACCCGGGTCTCGAAAGCTTTGCGCAGGCCGATCTCGCCAGCCGCCAGATGGCGCTGCCGGGCGGCATGATCGCCTTCGACCTGGCCGGTGGCTACGACCAGGGCATCCGGTTCATGAACCGCCTCGGCATGATCACCCGCGCGGTCTCGCTCGGCGATGCCGAAACGCTGATCCAGCACCCGGCCAGCATGACGCACTCGACCTACACGCCTGAAGAGCGCGCCGCGCATGGTATCGGCGAAGGCCTGCTGCGTCTTTCGGTCGGGCTGGAGGACGCCGAAGACATCTTCGCCGACCTCGAACAGGCGCTTCACGCCTCGGAACTGTCGATCGCGGCATAAATCGAAGGGGATTGGGCGGCACACGCCTTGCCCCCCGTTCCGTTTGTGTTCTAACGCGAGGGGGTGAGCCAGCCTCTCCCCCTTCCCTCGCTGCATGCCAGCCACGCAGGCACATGGCTGCGCGACGCGAATGGCGCCACGCGCGGCTGTTCGAAGGGCGAGGCGGTCATGGCGGCGGCAGACACGCCGCTGCTGCTGATGAATGCGCCGCTGGTGGCGAGCAGGCTCGGCTATCCCGACCTTTCGGGCCTCGACTTGCTCGAACTGTTCGCTTTCGTCCATCCGGCGAAATTCTGCGTTCCGACGCCCAAGGGCCTCGCCGACGCGCTGGGGCTGGACGCGCCCTCCGACGACGCCGACGTCCCGTTGCTGCTGCAACAGGCGGCAGGGGCACTGGTGGCGACCTGCGAGAGCGAGGACTGGGCGGAGCGCGAGGGCGCATGGTCGAGCCTGCAATCGCTCGCACGGTTGCGCTGGCCGTGGGCAAATGTGCTCGCTCCGCACGTCGCCAAACCGCAGAAGGCCGAGAAATGGCTCTTCACCAAGCTGCCGGAATGGGAAGAAACGCCCGACCGGCCGCAGCCTGCACAGGTCCTGATCGACGAACCTGAGATCGAAGCGCATCTCGAACAACTGACCGGCGAAGGCGCGGAAAAGCGCGAGGGGCAGCGCCTGTTCGCGCGCGGTGCCGGCGGTGTGTTCGCCCCGCGCGATGCGCAGAAGCGTCCGCATGTCCTGCTGGCGCAAGCGGGTACGGGGATCGGCAAGACCCTTGGGTATCTCGCACCGGCATCGCTCTGGGCTGCACAATCGGGCGGGACGGTCTGGGTCAGCACTTATACGAAAAACCTCCAGCGCCAGTTGCGCCGCGAAAGCACGCGCGCATGGCCCGCGACACGCCCCGACGGATCTCCGCCGGTAGTCGTGCGCAAGGGGCGCGAGAATTACCTGTGCCTGCTCAATCTGGAGGATGCGCTGCAAGGCGGCTTTGCTGGACGCCCGGCCATCCTTGCGCAGCTTGTCGCACGCTGGGCTGCCTATACGCAGGACGGCGACATGATCGGCGGCGACCTGCCCGGCTGGCTCGGCACGCTGTTCCGCAAGCGCGGGATCGCGGCACTGACCGACCAGCGCGGCGAATGCGTGTATGCGGGTTGCCCGCATTACCGGAAGTGCTTCATCGAACGCAGCGCGAGAAACGCCGCGCAGGCCGACCTCGTCATCGCCAACCACGCGCTGGTGATGGTCAACGCGGCACGCGGGCGCGATATCGCCAGCCGCCCGACGCGCATCGTGTTCGACGAGGGACATCACGTTTTCGACGCTGCCGACAGCACCTTCTCCGCCGCGCTGACCGGGCAGGAAGCGATCGAGCTTCGCCGCTGGATCATCGGGCCGGAACGCAATTCGCGCGGGCGCAGGCGCGGCCTTGCTGCAAGGCTCGCCGATGTTGCCAGCTACGACGAGGCGGGGGGCGATGCAGTCGAAGCCGCGATCGAGGCAGCCGAAGCATTGCCTTCCGACGGCTGGCTGGGACGGCTGGCTGAAGGTGCGCCCTCGGGGCCATTGGAAGCGCTGCTCGCACAGGTTCGCGCTACGACCTTCGCTCGCGACGAGAGCGGGCTCGAGGCAGGCTACGGCATCGAAACCGAGACCGCGCAACTGCCCGGCGAACTGGTCGAGGCAGCAGGCACTGCCGCACAGGCGCTCGCGCAGATCCGCACTCCCCTGCTGAAGCTCGCGGGGAGGTTGGAGGCCGTGCTGGAGGATGCACCCGACTGGCTCGATGGTCAGGGCCGTGCGCGCATCGAGGGCGCGCGACACTCGCTTGCCTGGCGCATCGATCTGGTCGCCGCTTGGGAAGCCCTGCTCTCGCGCCTGGGCGGGCCAGCCGATCCCGAATTCGTCGACTGGCTGGCCGTGGATCGCAACGATGCGCGGGAATTCGACGTCGGGCTTTATCGCCACTGGCTCGACCCGATGAAGCCATTCGCACAGGTCGTGCTCGAACAATCGCATGGCGTGATGCTGACCAGCGCCACGTTGACGGACCGCGACGAGACCGGCCCCGACTGGGAGCATGCCATCGCCAAGAGCGGCGCGCCTCATCTGGAGTTGCAGCCCAAGACCACGCAGGCCGACAGTCCCTTCGATTACGCAGGCCGTGCCGAAGTGCTGATCGTGACGGACATCAAACGCGGCGATATTCCTGCGCTCGCCGGAGCCTATGCGCGACTGATCGAGGCGTCGGACGGCGGCGTGCTCGGCCTGTTCACCGCAATCCGCCGGATGCGCGCGGTCTATGGCAGGATCGCCGACCGGCTGGCGCGCGCAGGCCTGCCGCTGTTCGCCCAGCATGTCGATCCGATCGATACCGGCACGCTTACCGATATCTTCCGCGACGATGCCCGTGCCAGCCTGCTCGGCACCGATGCCCTGCGCGACGGGGTCGATGTGCCTGGGCGCTCCCTGCGATGCGTCGTGATGGAGAGCGTGCCCTGGCCCCGCCCCACCATCCTCCACCGCGCCCGGCGCGCCGCTGCGGCAGAGCAGGCGGGCGGTGCGCAGCGCTATGACGACCGTATCATCCGTGCCCGCCTCGCACAGGCTTTCGGGCGGCTCATTCGCAGCAAGGACGATGCCGGGCACTTCGTGGTGCTGTCTTCCGCCTTTCCCAGCCGACTGCTCTCCGCCTTCCCCGAAGGCACGCCGGTCATACGCCTGACACTCGACGAGGCTTTACAGCGGGTCGCGAAGGGTGTTGGGAAAGACACGCAAGACGAAGCCGAAACCGCGGAGAGCGAAGAGCAGTGAAGGTCCTTGGATTATTGCGCCATGCCAAGTCCGACTGGGGACAGAGCGACAAGCGCGATTTCGACCGGGGTCTGAATACCCGCGGCTGCAAGGGCGCCGCCCTGATCGGCCAGCACATTCGCGAACACGGGGTAAAGTGGGACAAGCTGGTCGCCAGCCCCGCACAGCGGGTTAAGACCACGCTCCAACAGGCTGCGATAGGCGTCGCCCCCGAATGGGAGGACCGTCTCTACCTCGCCTCGAGCGAGACGATCTGCGACGTGATCCGCGAAGACGGCGGGGATGCCGACACCCTCCTCCTTGCTGGCCACAATCCCGGCCTTGGCGACATGGTTTTCGAACTGGTCGCGCCGAAGAACGAGAACGCCCTGTTCGACGAGGCGAAGGTCAAGTTCCCCACCGCGGCCTTCGCGGTGTTCGAGCTCGATATCGACGACTGGGCGGATCTGAAGGAAGGTTGCGGCAAGCTCGTCCACTTCGCCCGCCCGCGTGACCTCGATCCCGAGCTCGGGCCGGAGCATTAGTCCCTTCGGCAGCTATTACGTGGGAAACGGACATTGTGTCCCCTCGCCTAGGCCAGTAGCTTCAACCCATGCGAAGTAATTTTCTATGTTTGGCGACATTTGCCAGCTTGTTATCTGCCTGCAGTCCAAGTGGCGCCGACACTCCGTCCCAAGAAGTCGCTTGTGAGATTGTGACTGATTACGTGGGGCGGTTCGTGAACGAAGCGGAGCGCTCGCGAACGAAATACCCGGATGCGCCGCGAAGTATCGCAGTACGAGAGGCACCCCTGCAGTTGCTTCCAGTCATCTCTGAAGATGGCCCGATTGAGGGTTCTGTGCCAAAAAGCATCGCTCATGTTGGCGATTGGCGCAGCGTCACAAAACTTCCCGAGCAAAGTGTCCTCGATGCCTGTATCAGCTTGGAACCTTTGCTGTCCGAACAAGGGGTCGTTTCCGACAATGAGACAATAAATTCTCTCACCATTGGGGATGATTGGGACGCGCACGTGCTTTTAGTCGCGATGCCTATTTGGACAGTGGATCAAGAGCACGCTGTGATTTTCGCTCGGAAATCTACGGGTGGCTTATCCGGCGTAGGCATCCTGGCAATCTATTCGAAAGGCAAGAATGGAAATTGGCAGTTTGCGCGCGAAGAAGTTCGCTCGATTTCTTAGACTTTCTGTCCGCAAACGGGTCGTTACCTGACATCCAAATCGAAAATCAGCCCATCCCGACCTTGCGGAAATGATAGGCATGGTCGCCGAAGGTCGTGTCGCAGGCGAGCAGGCGCTTGTGATAGTGGCTGACGCTTAGCTCGTCGGTCATGCCGACGCCGCCGTGGGTCTGGATGGCCGCCTCGCCCACTGCCCGCCCGAGCTTGCCGATCTGTCCCTTGAGGATGGCGATATCTCGCGGGGTCGCAGCGCCGGACTCCGCCAGCGCAGTGGTGTAGATCAGCGTCGCGCGCGCTTTTGTGTAAGCGATTTTCATATCCGCGAGGCGATGCGCGACCGCCTGGAAAGTCGCGATCGGCACGCCGAATTGCTTGCGCGTGTGGGCATATTCGCCGGTCATCGCGACGAGCGCGCCCATCGCGCCCACAGCCTCGGCCGATTGGACGATAATCGCTTCCGAGATGAGTTTCTCGACTGCCTCTTCGGACGTTCCAAGCTCGGTCGCGGCCACATCGGTGAAGGTGATGTTCGCAGCGCTGCGCCCGTCGATGGTCGTGTAGGCGCGCGCATCGAGGCCGTCGGCACCGGCTTCGACGAGGTAGAAGGCCAGCGGCCCGCCCTCGCCCTTCTTCGCGAGCACGACGATCGCATCCGCATCCCCGCCCGCATGGACGAGGCGCTTCTCGCCGGTGAGGCGCGCGCTGTCTCCGCTGCCCTGCGCAGTCATCGCCACCAATTCGGGTGAGGCCGTTCCGTGTCCTTCCTCGAAGGCGAAAGCGGCGACTGCCTCTCCGGAAACGATCTTCTCCACCCATTCCTGCGCGGCTGCATGGCCGCTCTGAGCAAGCGCCGAACCTGCAAGCATTACCGAGCCGAGATAGGGTTCGATCACGAGGTGTTTGCCGAACAGCTCGGCAAAGGCGACGCAATCGGAGATCGAACCGCCAAGGCCGCCCTGCTCCTCGCTGAAGGGCAGCGCCAGCAGGCCGAATTCGGCGAACTGCTGCCATGCGTCGGCTGACCAAGGCGCGTCCGAGTTCACCAGCTTCTGGCGAGTGTCGAAATCGTAGCTTTTTTCGAGGAACTTGCCGACGCCATCGCGCAGCATCTGCTGTTCGTCAGTGAAGCTGAAATCCATGAGCCTAGCTCCCCGAAACCGTGCGCGCGATCAGGTCGCGCTGCACTTCATTGGAACCGGCGTAGATCGTGGTCGCGCGGCTGTTGAGATAGAGCGGCATCGAGACAAGGTCGAATTCGCTGCCGAGGGGTTCGACGTTCGACCCCACCCGCAAAGCCTCCAGCTGACGCGCCAGCCCGTCCACGCCCGAGACCTGCGTCATCAGGACCGAGGCACGTTGCACCAGCTCTGAATTGATCGTCTTGTTCATCGAGGGAAACGCCGGATCGCGGGCGATCTCGTGACCGGAGATCGCCAGCTTCTCGAAATGGCCGAGCGAGGCGATATCCGCCTCCAGCTCACCGATCTCGCGCTGGAAAACTGCATCGTCGGCGAGCATCCCGCCAAAGGGCGAAGGCGTCTTCTCGGCTGCTGCCCGAGCCCTTTCGCAATAGCGCATCAGCGTGGGACTTGCAGCATTCCCGCCGCCGCGCTCGTGCTTGAGGAGGTGCTTGGCGACGCTCCAGCCGTCGTTCTCTTCGCCGACGCGGCCCGACTGGGGCACGCGCACATCCTCGAAGAAGACCTCGCACTGTTCGGGGAACCCGTCGAGGCCCACGATCGGGCGGATTTCCATACCGGGATAATCGATCCGGTCGAGCAGCAGGAAGGTGATGCCCTGCTGCTTCTTGCCCTCGGTGCTGGTGCGCACGAGCATGAACATGCGGTTCGCGTGATGCGCATAGGTGGTCCAGATCTTCGACCCGTTGATGATGTAGTCGTCGCCATCGGGCTCTGCGCGGCAGCTGAGCGAGGCAAGGTCGGAGCCGGAATTCGGTTCAGAATAGCCCTGCGCCCAGAAATCGTCGCCATTGAGGATGCCAGGGAGATAGCGATCCTTCTGCTCTTGCGTCCCGATGTCGATCAGCAGCGGCCCCACCATGCCGAGGCTCTGCGGCAGCAGCGGCGGAAGGTCGGCCTTGCGATATTCCTCGGCGAAGATGAAGCGCTGCTCCACGCTCCAGCCGGTGCCGCCGTATTCCTCGGGCCAGTGCGGGGCCACCCATCCCTTGTCATAGAGGATGCGATGCCATTCCATGCATTCCTTGAACGGGGCGAAGACGCTGGTGGTCTTGCGGCCGGCCTCGCGAATGGCGGGCGTGGGCGCGGTGGCGAAGAACTCTGCAACTTCGGCGCGGAATGCCTCGAGCTCGGGCGCGAATTCGATCTTCATCTCTCTCCCCGTCGTCCCGGCCATGGCAAATCGGGCGGGAACGATGTCCATCATGCACGGCCAGGGCGCGCGCTGCTACCCGCAATTGGGAGTGGCCCGAAACAGCAAGCCTATCGCAGCACCCGCGGGCCGCTGCCATCCTCGCCCCATTTGTCGCCGGCATTGTAGAGCGCACACTTCCTGAGCGAGAGGCAGCCGCAACCGATGCAGCCGTCGAGATCCTCGCGCACCTTTTCGAGCGCGGCGATCTGGGCGTCGATGCGCTGCTTCACCTCCCCGCTGATCCGTTTCCAGTCGGCGGCATTGGGTGTGCGTCCCTGCGGCAGGCCGGCAAGTGCTTCCTCGATCTCCGACAGGGAAAGGCCGAGTTTCTGCGCGATCAGGATGAAACTGAGCCGCCGGATGTCGCTACGCAGGAAGCGCCGCTGGTTGCCCGCGGTGCGATGCGGTTCGACCAGCCCCTTCTCCTCGTAGAAGCGGATCGCCGAGACCGATAGGCCGGTCCGGCGGGCGAGATCGCCGATTGGCAGGAGGTCGTTCGCTTTCATCGATCACAGCGATAGCGAAAACAAAGCTTGACCTCAACTTAGCTTGAGGTTGCATATCCCTGTGCATCGCAATCGAGCCTGCCCGACGCGCAGGCTGCAAAAGGAGATGCACCATGGCAAACCCAAGCCCACAAGGCCGCCTCGAACACGCCAATATTTCGGTCACAGACCCCGAACGCAGCGCCGCGCTGTTGATCGAACTGCTCGGCTGGAAGGAGCGCTGGCGCGGCCCTTCGATGAAATTTGGCAGGTCCGTGCATGTCGGCGCGGATCACGACTACATCGCGCTCTACACGGGCGATCACGTGAAGGGCGAGTATGAAAAGGGCCAGCCGCTCAACCACATCGCCTTCACCGTTGGCGATCTCGACGCGGCGGAAAGCGTGGTCAAAAGCCACGGCCTCAAGCCCTTCGGTCACGACGATTACGAGCCCGGACGCAGGTTCTACTTCTTCGATTGGGACGGCATAGAATTCGAGGTGGTCAGCTATGAATGAGATCATCCTGAGCCGCCCGATCTTTGCGAGCAAACCCGAGCCGCGGGATCGAAGAGAGCCTAACCCGGCAACTGTCCCGTCTGCCGCAGCGCCTCGCCCAGAGCGAGGCCCGCGCTGGTCGCCAGGTTGAGCGACCGCACCTCCGGCTTCATCGGCAGGCGAACGCTGGCGTCGACCTCTGCCCGCACGGCATCGGTCACGCCGGCACTTTCCTTGCCGAAGAGGAGGATGTCGTCAGGCCGGTACTCGAAATCATAGGAAGACGAGGTCGCCCGCGTAGTGAACAGCACCAGCCGGCATCCCGCCCTCGCCTCGCGGAAAGCATCGAAGTTGGCGTGGCGCACCACTTCGACGTGGTCGATATAATCCATCGCCGCCCGGCGGACGCGGCGGTCGTCCCACGGGAAACCGAGCGGTTCGATCAGGTCGACGCCCACGCCCATGCAGGCGCCCAGCCGCATCACATTGCCGACGTTTCCGGCGATCTCGGGTTCGAACAGCGCAATCCGCATGGCGACTAGAGCAGCCCCACCTGACCCTTGCCCGACCATGGAACCTTGGTCCGGTCGAGCGCGAGTTCACCTTCCCATGGGCGGCAAAGTGCGCGGGCGTCATCGGGTGAACCGCCGGTCCACGTGCTCCAGTCGTCCTTGGCAAGCAGCACAGGCATGCGCGTGTGCACCTCTTTTGCCAGACCGCCTGCATCGGTCATGACCATGGAGTAGCAGTCGCCCCACTCATCCGAATTGCGCCATACGCCTGCGCAAGCGAACAATGCCGCGTCGGGGCGCGAGAACCAGCTACGCGTCTTGCCGCCCTTGGGCCCTTCGGCCTCCGCCCATGCGGTGACGGGGATGAGGCAGCGGCGCTCCTCGAAGCTGTAGCGCCAGAAGAAACTGTCGAGCTTGTCGGTGCGCGCATTGTTGACCGGCTTGGGCTTCAGGGGCTGGCCGTTCTTGCCCTTCATCACCAGCGGGAAACCCCAACTCATCTGCGTGAGCTTCCCCTCGACGACCACTGCGCCCGGATAGCCCGGATAGACCTCCGCGCCGAAGTTCGCGCCGCCCAGCTCGTTCACCACGTCGAACCAGGCCGCAACCTCGTCCTTGTTCTTGGTCATGCGATAAAGGTTGCACATCAGGCGTTCCCCACGACGAAGCATGCGGCAGCGACGAAAGCGCCGGTCCAGCGGTTCGAACGGAAGCGTTCGAGCGGATTGCCCGGATCCTCGCCATCGAGCGTCGAGACCTGCCAGAAAAGATGTCCGGCGGCCGGAAGCAGCGCGATCAGCGCGATCCAGTCGGCACGGTAGAGCCAGAATGCGAGCGCCCACAGCGCAACCGCCCCGGTATAGAACAGCGTCACCCCGCCCTTGATATGGCCGCCCAGCCTCAGCGCACTGGAGCGTATGCCTACCAGCGCGTCATCCTCGCGGTCCTGCATGGCATAGATCGTGTCGTAACCGATCACCCAAAGCGCGGCGCCCGCATACATGGCAGCCAGCGCATCCCAGTTATCGGCGCGCAATTGCGTCCAGCCGACCAGCAGGCCCCAAGTGAAGACCATCCCGAGCCATGCCTGCGGCCACCATGTGATGCGCTTCATGAAAGGATAGGCGGCGACCAGCGCGAGGCTTGCGAGAGCAACGATCTGCGCGAGGGGCCGCAATTGCAGCAGGACGACCAGCCCCACGAGGCACAGCGCCAGCAGCCACCCCCATGCAAGCTTCTTCGACACCCGCCCGCTCGCGACGGGGCGGCTTGCCGTGCGCGCGACCTTCCGGTCCAGCTTCGCATCGACGATATCGTTATAGACGCAGCCCGCACCGCGCATGGCGATGCTGCCTAGGAGCAGCCAGCCGAGCAGCGCCCACTGCCAGCCTGCGCCGGTCAGCCAGACACCCCAGACACAGGGCCAGAACAAGAGCCACCAGCCGATCGGCCGGTCGAAACGCGCAAGTTGCGCAAGGTCGCGCGGAAGCTGCGGCAGGCGCGCGACAAGGCCGCGATGTTCGCTGTCGGGGACGATTTCGGGTGCCGCGCTGTCGCTCATGGCTTGCTCCCTACAAGCGCACGTGCCACCTGCAAAGCCATGCCTGCAACACCCGCCTGGCCGCCCAAGAGCGCACCCCGCCTATTCGTCGAAAACCCGCTTGCCGCCGATGCACAGGTCGTGATCGAGGGCAACCAGGCGCATTACCTCGGCAAGGTCATGCGTGTTTCGCCCGGCGATGCCGTGATCCTGTGCGATGATGTGACGGGCGAATGGGCGGCAGAGGTCGTCGATGCGGCCAAACGTCACGTCACGCTTTGCGTCAAGGAACAGCTGCGCGAGCGCGAGGAAGTGCCCGATTTCTGGCTCTGCCCCGCGCTGCTCAAGAAGGACCGGTTCGACCTCGTGCTCGAAAAGGCGACCGAACTGGGCGTTGCGCGGATCGCACCCGTGGTCACGCGGCGCTGCGTCGCCGACAAGCTCAATACAGAGCGCGCCGACAGCATCGTCACCGAAGCGGCCGAACAATGCGCGCGAACGGCGCTGCCCGAAATCGCACCGGTCCAGAAACTAGAAGCCATGCTGCGCGACTGGCCCGAAGAGCGCATCCTCTATTTCGCGGACGAGGACGGAGGCGAAGCTGCCGCCGACGCTTTCTGCTATGCCGATGACCCAGCCGCCCTGCTGGTGGGGCCGGAAGGCGGTTTCGATGATGCCGAGCGCGCCATGATTCGCGCCCATCCCAGCGCGCGCCCTGTCAGCCTCGGTCCGCGCATCCTTCGCGGAGAAACCGCCGCCATCGCAGGCACAGCCGTCTGGATGGCCGAGGCGGGTGACTGGCTCGACGAGGAATAATTTCCTTTTCACGCAAGGTTCGGTTGCCTATCGCCACCGATCATGAGCACGCGCGATACTTCCGCAAAGGACGATCCGATCATCGAAAGCCGCGACCAGCTGGTCGCGCCGATGCAGAATGGCGAGAAGCCGAAGTCCGATTGGCGGATCGGGACCGAGCACGAAAAGCTTGTGTTCCACAAGAGCGATCACCGCGCGCCCAGCTATGACGAGCAAGGCGGCATCCGCGATATCCTCCTCTCGCTGCGCCAGTTCGGCTGGGAGCCGGTCGAGGAAGGCGGCAAGGTCATCGCCATGCGCGGAGCGGACGGTACGGTCAGCCTTGAACCGGCCGGACAGCTCGAACTGTCGGGCGCGCCGCTGGAGAACTTGCACGAAACATGCGCTGAAACGGGTCGCCACCTCCAGCAGGTGAAAGAAGTCGGCGAAGCATTGGACGTCGGCTTTCTCGGTCTCGGCATGTGGCCGGACAAGACCCGCGAAGAACTGCCGATGATGCCCAAGGGTCGCTATGACATCATGAAGCGGCACATGCCGCGCGTGGGCACGCTGGGCCTCGACATGATGCTGCGCACCTGCACGATCCAGGTAAACCTCGACTATTCGAGCGAAGCCGACATGGCGCAGAAATTCCGCACCGGCCTCGCGCTGCAGCCGCTCGCCACTGCGCTGTTCGCCAATTCGCCTTTCACCGAAGGCAAGCCCAACGGCTACCTGTCCTATCGCAGCCATATCTGGAGCGACACCGACCCGCACCGCACCGGCATGTTGCCCTTCGTGTTCGAGGACGGCTTCGGATACGAACGCTGGGTCGACTACATGCTCGACGTGCCGATGTATTTCGTCTTCCGCGACGGCAAGTATATCGACGCAGCGGGCCTCAGCTTCCGTGACTTCCTCGAGGGCAAGCTCGAAGTGCTGCCCGGCGAGAAACCGACCGAGAGCGACTGGTGGGACCACCTGTCCACCGCCTTTCCCGAAGTGCGTCTGAAAAGCTTCCTCGAAATGCGCGGCGCGGACGGCGGACCGTGGAGCCGCATCTGCGCCCTGCCCGCCTTCTGGGTCGGCCTGCTCTACGAACAGGATGCGCTCGATGCGGCATGGGACCTGGTCAAGCACTGGACGATGGAAGAGCGCGAGGAGCTTCGTAACGCGGTTCCCAAGCTGGCGCTCGATGCGCCCATCCCGGGAGGCGGCAAGCTGCGCGATCTCGCCAAGGATGTGATGGCCGCCGCGCGCAGCGGGCTGACCGCAAGGGCCCGCCTCAACAGTTCGGGCGACAACGAGACCGGCTTCCTCGAAACACTGGACGAAATCGTCGCGAGCGGGAAGGTCCCGGCGCAGATCCTGCTCGACCGCTATCACGGTGAATGGCAAGGCGACGTTTCAAGGGTCTACAAATACAGCTTCTGAGCGAAGGAGAGAGGCGATGATCCAGATCAACGGCACCATCAAGCTGGGGCGCACGATCGACGCGGCAACCCAGAAAGCGATGGTTGAAATGGTCCGCGCCAGCCGCGCAGAAGATGGCTGTCTCGACTATTCCTTCGCCCGCGACATCGCCGATCCCGACACTCTGATCCTGTTCGAACGCTGGCGCGATCAAGCCGCGCTCGCCGCGCATGGCGAAAGCGCGCACATGGCCGCGTTTCGCGAGGTCATGGCGGCAAATCCGCCCGCCTCGCAGGAACTCAGGATGTATGAAACGGACCAGGGCCAGCCGCTAGGCTGACCCCTTCCGGAACCTAGCGGAACGCGGTGACGCGGCCGCTGTCGTCGAGCACGTAGAGCGTGTTCTGCGCCACGACGGGTGCAAGGCTCACCGGCTCTTCCAGATCGTAGAACAAGGTAGCCGAACCTTCACCGGTGCTGATCCGGTAGATCTGGCCTTCCGAATTGGCCGCCCATAGCTGGCCGCCGGCAAGAACCGGACCCTGCCAGAAGATCGGATTCTTCTTCTTTTCCTCGTTCCGGTAGCGCGGCAGCTGGGTCAGCCAGCGCACTTTGCCGGTGTCTGCCCTGATCGCGAGCAGCTTGCCTTCGTCGGTCAGCGCGAAGACCCAGTCACCGGCGACGGCGGGAGTGGAAATGCCGGACACGGTCAGTTCCCACAGGCGCTGGCCAGTCACCAGCTCGTAAGCGGCCATGCGGCCACCCTGGCCCAGCGCGTAGACGCGGCCATTGTGGATGATCGGATCGGCGTCGATATCCGACAGTGCGCCGACCTGCGTCGAGATCGAGGTACGAGCCAGCGCGTCGGCCCACAGGCTGCGACCGTTCTCGTAACGATAGGCGATCAATTCGCCGGAGGTGTAGCCGGCCACCACGGTGCCCTGGCCTGCCGCCGGAGCAGCAACGCCGAAGACGCCGGCCATGGTTGTCGAACCGGATTCCTGCCACTGCAGCGCGCCGTCATTCGCGTCGAGCGCGAAGAGCTGGTTATCCTGCGACATGACGAAGACATTGCCGAAAGCAACCGTGGGCGAACCACGTAGCGGACCGCCGGGCTTCACCTTCCATTGCAGCGCACCGGTATCGGCGTCGAGCGCATAGACGTTGCCGGCACCGTCGGTGCCGAAAAGGCGACCGTTGTCGAAGCTGACGCCGCCGCCGAAGGCGGACGCGCGCGTGTCGTCGGTGATGTCGCTCTGGTAATTCCACAGCGCCGCGCCGGTCTGGGCGTCGAATGCCGTCACGCGGCCATCGGTCCCTACGACGAAGAGTTTGCCTGCGCCAATCACGGGCGATGCACCGAGGCGGCGGCGTTCGCCGGCCCCTTCGACATTCACGGTGAATGCGCGGGCGGGCGTTTCTGCCAGCGCCAGTTGGCCGTAGCTCTTGCTGGCGGTGCCGCCAGCCTGGCCCCAGACATCGTTAGCCTCGGCTGCGGGCAGGAGGACCGGCGTACCCACGAGAGCGGGATCGACCTCGGCGCCGGTGGCGATCCGCGAGAGGATCGGCTGGCGATCGCCGAGAGTGGGCGTGTCCTTTTCGCCGTCGCCGCCACCGAACAGGCCGCCGCTGCAGGCCCCGAGCGCAAGCGCGAGCGCTGCGCCGGAACCGGCACGCAGGATGGTCTTGAGATTGATCTGGCTCATCGAAATTCCGTTTCTTTTCATTCGTTGACGAGCGTGGGCGAAGCCGAGCCGCCACCCTGTACGTCGAGCAGTTCCTGCACGTCGTCCACGGCATTCACGCCGAGGCTCGAAGCCAGGTTGAGCATGCGCGCACGCGCCGTCATCGGGGTATTTTCATCACGCGCGATTTCCGCGAACAACGCAGCTGCCTCGTCGCGCTTGCCCTGTTCGAGATAGGCATGGCCGAGCAGTTCGCCTGCCGACGCGAAGAAGGGTTCGCCCGGAGCTGCGAGCGGCTGCATGGCCGCAACGACGTCTTCCGGCGTGATCGTGTCCATCTGCAGCGCCGTCATGCGGATCAGCGCCAGGTTGCGAATTTCTTCGGGAGCGCCTTCGGCATTCGCGACTTCGCCGAACAGTTCGATCGCCTGCGCGTTATCGCCATCCTGCGCAATCAGGCCTGCGCGCACCATCTTGGCGCTGTAGACCGCACTGCCCTTGCCATCGACCTGGGCGAGGCGAGACAGGGCGCTGGCCTCGTCACCATCGCTCAGTTTCTCGAGCGCAAGGACGAGCTGTTCGCTCGACGCCTCGATCGCCTTTTCCTGCTGGTTTTGCCAGTAGATATAGCCGCCGAAGGCCGCGAGGCCGAGGATGACCAGGCCAAGCAGGGGCTTGCCGTAAGTGGACAGGAAGCTGTCGAGATCGCCCTGCCTGACGGCATCGTCGACTTCGCGCAGCAGCGCTTCCTGCTCTGCAGCTTCGGCCTTGGCCTTCTTTTCTTCGCGGGTCGGTTCGGTCTTGGGTGTGCGGGCCACTGTGGCGCGGGCTCCAGTATTGGCTAGAATTGAATGGGCGGGTCTTTAAGCATCGCACCGCGCAAGGGCAATGGTTTCGACCCCATTGGAACAAGCCTGTCCCCGCCCGCGTGAATGCGCGATGAAAGGCACTACAGCTCGATCCGCATCGCGCTGCCGTAAAGGCGGCGATAGGTTGCGACGGTCTTGTCGCGATCGAGGCTGGAAACGGCATGCGCGCGATTGGCCTCGCCAACCGTGCGGCGTTCTGTCTTGTCCCTTGCGAGACCGCCCAGTTTTTCTCCGAGCGCCGTCTCGTCGCCCTTCTGGAAGAGCCAGGGGTGGTTGGCTTGCGCAACGGTATGCGCAAGCTCGCCCTCGTCGGGCACCACCAGCGGCACGCCAGCCGCCATGGCCTGCACCCCGGCCTCGGGGAAGTGCCCCGCATCGGCTGCAACGGCGAAGATATCGAGCAGGCCCATGACCTTTCCGGGCTGCGCTGTCGTGCCGACCCAGTGCACCCGGTCGTTCAGTTCGAGCGCATCGATGGTCTGTTCCGCCTCGACGCGCCCTGCGCCCTCGCCCAGTACGATCAGGTGCCAGTCCACGCCGAGCGTCGAAAAAGCGCGCACAAGCATCGACAGGTCCTGCGCGTCTGCCTGATCGACATGCGTGCCGAGCCAGAATTCGCCGGACCGCTTGATGACCCTGAAGCCATCGGGCTTGGGCTGCTTGGCGAACAGTTTCGTATCGACACCGGGTGCGATGCGTTTCACGCGGCCGAGCGGCTGCTGCCAGTCGACCAGCGCCGCCTCTTCCAGTTTCTCCGACGGCACCACGAGACCCGAAGACTTGCCCAGCGCGATCCGGCGATACCATGTCCGCCGCTTGGAAGGGCGCTTGGCCTCGGCCTCACCGAGCGAGAACTCGTGGTGGATCAGCGGCGGAAGTTGCATCGCGTCCTTGAACAGCGTGTGCGCCATCGCCGCATCCATCGCCCCCCAGCCATGAGTCAGCACGAGGTCGAAGGGCGTCATCGCGCGGGCGAGCTTCTGCAGGCGGCCCGGCGTAGGAACACCCTCGAGCGGCGGGAAATGCGATGCCTGCTTGAGCGTCAGCCCCTTCGGCATCGCCTGCATGACTAGATCGTCATCGGTGACGATCGTATGCCGCAGCTTGCGTCCGTAATGCGCGATCAGCTCTGCCGCCTCGCGGTCGGGGTAGATGTGCAGGACGTGCGGCGGGATGCCGTCGTTGGGTTTGCTCATTTGACGGAGGCGAGCAGCGCTTCGACCGCGCTACGGACTTCGGGTTCGTCCAGCGTCGGCGCATGGCCTGCCTGAGGGACCACCACGGTATCCGCATCGGGCGCACGCTTCTGCATCTCTGCCAGCGTATCAGCGCTGAGGATCTCGGAAACTTCGCCGCGCACGAGCACGAGCGGCTTGCCCGCCAGCGCCTCGAAACCCGGCCACAGGTCGGGCGGGACGGCATTATCGTCGACCTCGTTGAAGGGATCGGCGATCTTCATGTCGTAATCGAACGCGATGCGGCCATTGTTGCACAGCGTCATCGACCGCTTGGCCATGGCAATCCAGTCGTTCGTGTCGAAACCGGGATGCGAGTCTCCGTGCACTTCCTCGAGGCTGCGGGCAGCGTGCATCCAGGTGGGGAAGCTCCCGCCCTTGCCGAGATAGGTCTTGATCTTGTCGATCCCGCGCGGGTCGACCACCGGCCCGATATCGTTGATCAGCGCGCCCGCCAGCCTCTGCGGGGCAAGCTGGGCGATCAGCATGGTCATCAAACCGCCCATCGACGTGCCGATGGAGACGAAACGGTCGATACCTTCCTGCTCGAGCAGTGCCATCACGTCCGCGATATAGGTCGGCACGGCATAGGTCGCGCTGTCATCGGCATAGGCGCTCTGGCCGCGTCCGCGCATGTCGGGCACGATGACGCGGTGACCTTTCTCCGCAACGAAAGGCGCCAGCCCCTCGAAATCGCGGCTGTTGCGGGTCAGGCCGTGAAGGCACAGGACGGGCAGTTTGTCGCCCGCATAATCGCGGAAATACAGCTCCAGCCCGTCGGGGCTCTGCCAGCTGCGCTCGCTGAAATCGGTATCCATGAATGCTGCGGTAGCGCCACCTGAAGCAAATTTCGAGAGACGACTTGCATGCGCGTGCCTGCTTCCCCATCCCCCAACCTATGCCCAGCGCCCCCAAACCCGCCGAATACCGCCCCGAAACGCCGATCACCCAGCTCGCCGACTGGCTTGGCGACGAGGTCCGTGCCGCCGATTTTCCGCAAGCGACACTGCGTTTTCGCAACGATCGCTGGGCCGCTGCGGTGGGTCTCGAGGGTCTCTCCGACGAAGACTGGGTCAGGCATTTCGGACGCTTCGAGGCCTTGCCCGATAACCTGCCCAAGCCGCTCGCACTCCGATATCACGGCCACCAGTTCCGCGTTTACAACCCCGAAATCGGTGACGGGCGCGGCTTCCTGTTCGCGCAGATGCGCGATTCTTCGGGGCGGCTGCTCGATCTGGGGACCAAGGGTTCCGGACAGACGCCATGGAGCCGCGACGGCGACGGCCGCCTGACGCTGAAGGGCGGCGTTCGCGAAATCCTTGCGACCGAGATGCTCGAGGCGCTCGGCGTCAATACCTCCAAGACCTTCAGCATCGTGGAGACGGGCGAAGAACTCATGCGGGGCGACGAACCCTCGCCGACGCGTTCCTCGGTGATGACGCGTCTGAGCCACGGGCATATCCGCATCGGCACCTTCCAGCGGCTGCTCGCGCTGGAAGAGGAAGAGCACATGAGGCAGCTGGTTGACTACTGCCTCACCCAGTTCCCGGGCCCTCTTCCTCCGGACGATGCGCCCGGCCGCGACGAGCCGGCCGTCCGGCTGATGCACCTCGTGGTCGAACGCATGGCGGATCTTGCGGCAAGCTGGATGGTCGCAGGTTTCGTCCATGGCGTGCTCAACACCGACAACATGAACATCTCGGGCGAGAGCTTCGATTACGGGCCCTGGCGTTTCCTGCAGCAATGGAAGCCCGGTTTTACGGCGGCCTATTTCGACCACGCAGGGCTTTATGCCTTCGGACGCCAGCCGGAGGCGCTGCACTGGAATTGCGGGCAATTCGCGATCGCGCTGCGCCTCATCTGCGATGCCCCGCCGCTGATCGCGGCAATGGAGCGTTTCGGACCGCTCTATATGGAAGCGGTCGGCCGGCGCTGGTGCTGGCGCCTCGGTATCGCCAGCCGCGGCCTTGAAGAGGATGGCAAGCTGGTCGGCGCCTGCGAAGCGTCGATGGCCGCAAGCGGAGAGCAACCGGATGCCTTCTTCTATAGCCTGCGCGGCGGCCGGAATGCCGAAGGGGACCTGGCCGCAATTCTGGCGGGATACGAGGCTGTCGGTGACAGTCACGATTACTGGGAAGAGAACGCGCCCGAAAGCATGCTCATCGACGAGGTCGAAGCGATCTGGTCGGCCATCGACGAACGCGACGACTGGGCGCCGCTTCATGAGAAGGTTTCGCGCCTGCGCCGGATGGGCGAAGCACATGGTGATGCGCCTGTGCCGTGTGGACATATTAGCGGAAACTCAATTTGACCTCCCCAGACAGAAAGCACATAGGCAGTTGCAGATAGAGCAACGGGTTCAGGGGTAATAACTTCAGTGTCGGACGTAATGATTTCCACCGAACCTGCGACCGGAAACGAGATCTGGCGCGGCAAGATCGGTGATGTCGACGAGATCATGGAGCGTGCGGCAAAGGCGCGCACCGGATGGGCACGCGAATCCGCCCCCCGCCGCATGGAATTCATGCGCCGCTTTGCCAATGAAGTCCTCAAGCACGCAGAACCCTTCGCCGAACTGATCGCACGCGAAACGGGCAAGCCCCTGTGGGAAGCCCGCACCGAAGTCGAAGCGGTCAAGAACAAGGTAGAGATCTCGATCTCGGCCTATGCCGAACGTACCGGCCAGAAGAAGCTCGACAGTGCGCTTCAGGGTTCGGCAGCCCTGCGTCACAAGCCCCACGGCGTGATGGCCGTGCTCGGCCCCTACAATTTCCCCGCTCACTTGCCCAACGGCCACATCGTGCCCGCCCTCATCGCGGGCAATGTCGTGGTCTTCAAGCCGAGCGAGAAGACCCCCGCCGTCGGTGAATTCCTCGTAAAGCTGTTCCACGAGGCGCAGGTGCCCGAAGACGTGGTGCAGGTGGTTCATGGCGGTGCAGAAGCGGGCAAGGCGCTGGTCGGGCACCCGTTGGTCAACGGCGTCCTGTTCACCGGCTCCGCGCGGGGCGGCATCGCGATCAATCGCAAGCTGGCAAGCGATCCTTCCAAGATCGTGGCGCTCGAAATGGGCGGTAACAATCCGATCGTCATGCTTGAGACTCCCAAGATCGAGGATGCGGCGGTCACCATCATCCAGTCGGCATTCACCACTGCCGGCCAGCGCTGCACCGCCGCGCGCCGCCTGGTCGTGCTCGACAGCATGTATGACGAGATCGTGCCTGCGGTGACGAACCTCGCCAAGCGCCTGCTGGTGGACGAACCCTTCGCCGATCCGCAGCCCTTCATGGGCACGGTGATCGACAATGAAGCGGCTGATCTGCTCGTCCAGAGCTACGAGGCGCTGACATCGCACGGTGCGGAAGCGATCCTGGAGATGACGCGCAAGGATGACAGCCTGCCGTTCCTCACGCCGGGCATCATCGACAGCACCGCGATCGACGAACGCCCCGATGTGGAACTGTTCGGCCCGCTGCTGCAGGTCATCCGGGTCAAGGATTTCGACGAGGCGATCGCGGAAGCGAACAACACGCGTTACGGCCTTTCCGCTTCGCTCGTCGGGGGCGAGCCTGCCGATTTCGAACGCTTCTGGCACGAGGCTCGCGCCGGTATCGTCAACTGGAACCGCCCGACCAACGGCGCTTCGTCCGCCGCACCTTTCGGCGGCATTGGCCTGTCGGGCAATCACCGTCCGGCCGCCTATTATGCGGCAGACTATTGCGCCTATCCGGTCGCCAGCTCCGAGCTGGACCAGCCCCGCGCAAGCATCGGTGTCGGCCTGGCCGATGCAGTCAAGACAACCCGCAAGTCCAAGGACGCGCACAAGTAAAGGGCGCCGCCCGTCCCTCGTGACGAGGGTCCGGACGACGCCCAGAACGACCCGAAGGCCGCCCTCGGGCTGCGGGTGGGCGCAGCCCGAAGTTCGTATTCGTTAGCCGCAGCGGGTGCTGGAGCGGTCGATCGAGCGACCCAGCAGTGCGCCGGCCGCGCCGCCGATGATCGCGCCGAGCGTGCGATCTCCGCCGCGCCCTGCGACCTCGTGGCCGATCAGCGCGCCGACCCCGGCACCGACCAGCAGCCCCGTGGTGCCGTCTTCACGCTCGCAATAGTAGCGGTTGTCGCGGCCGCGCCAGATGCGGGTGTCGCGATAGACCGGGCGACCCCAGTTGCGGTCGTAGCGCATGTAGTAGGGGCGTGTGTCGCGGTAGTCCCGACGGTCTTCGCGGTAATACCGACGGTCTTCGCGATAATAGCGGCGGTCGTCGTAATGACGGCCGTGATAGCGCCGGTCCTTGTGCTTTTTGTGCTTGTGATGACCGCGACCGTGCTCGTAGACCGTATCGCCTGCCATCACATGGGCCTGCGGTGCGGCATGGGCGGGAAGTGGTGCGGCGGCTGCGGGCACAGCGAGCGTCAGGCCCGATGCGGCCAGCGCCAGCGATGCGGTCTTCAAAATGCGGTTCATGTTCTTCGTCCTGTGGATCGTGTTCGACTCGGTGGAGCCTTGATGCCGTTCAGGTTTACGCATACCTTCCTGAACGGAATGCAACGCGAGCGACAGATTTGCGTTAATCGACGAACCGAATATCTGGCTGCGACGAGATGAGGCTTGCGGCAGCGAATGCCGCGCCCTAGGCGCCGGATATTCATGGACACGACAGAAACCGAGCATGGCCGCAAGGGTCTCATCGCGGCGCTCACGGCCTATGTCATCTGGGGCTTCTTGCCGCTCTACCTGATACTGGTGAAGAGCGTTCCGCCGTTCGAATTCGTCGGCTGGCGCATCATCTGGACCTTGCCGATCTGCCTCGTCATCGTGGCGGTTCGCAAGCAACTGCCAGACCTGAAACGCGCGCTATGCAATCGCAGGACCATGATGTGGCTGCTTGCAAGCTCAACGCTGATCGCGGTGAACTGGGTGGTCTATGTCTGGGCGATCCAGGCGGGCAATGTCTACGCAGCCAGCCTCGGCTATTACATCAACCCGCTGTTCAACGTGCTGCTCGGCACCCTGCTGCTGAAGGAGCGCCTGACGCGCACGCAGTGGGCAGCCGTCGGCCTGGCCGTGATAGGCGTCTCCCTGCTGCTCGGCGGGGCTCTGACGACGCTGTGGATCAGCCTGACGCTCGCCATCAGCTTCGGCACCTATGGCCTGATCCGCAAGCAGGTGGATGTGGGCGCCCTGCCCGGGCTCACTATTGAATCCATCGTACTGCTGCTTCCTGCAGCCGGCGTCGCCTGGTTCTATGCGCAATCGCCGATGGGCACCTCGATCGACGATAGCTTCGACCTGACCCTGGCGATCATGCTCGGCGGGGCGCTGACGGCCTTCCCGCTGCTGTTGTTCGCCATCGCGGCCAAGAAACTGCCCTACTCGACGCTGGGCTTCATCCAGTTCCTTGCGCCGAGTATCGTTTTCATCCTCGGCCTGACCGTGTTTGGCGAGGATTTGAAGCCCGTTCAGGCTGCCTGCTTCGCCTTTATCTGGACGGCGGCGGCGCTGTTCGTCTGGGACCTGTGGTCGCGCTCTAGGAAGCCAGCCGCCACTTGAGCGTCTCGCCCGCGTGGAAGGGCACGATCTCGGCCTCGCCGCCATCGACCTCTGCAGGCACTTCGACGGGTGCCTTCTCCAGCGTGATCGTCTGCTCGTTCACCGGCAGCCCGTAGAATGCCGGGCCATTGAGGCTGGCAAATCCTTCGAACCGGTCGAGCGCACCTTCCTCGTCGAAGACCGTGACATAGCTTTCGAGCGCGAAGGGCGCGTTGAAGATACCCGCACAGCCGCAATCGCTTTCCTTGGCGTGGCGATGGTGCGGAGCGCTGTCCGTGCCGAGGAAATACTTGGCCGAACCCGATGTCGCCGCCTTGCGCAGCGCGAGCCGGTGTTCCTCGCGCTTGGCGACGGGCAGGCAGAACATGTGCGGACGGATGCCGCCGACCAGAATCGCGTTCCGGTTGATATGCAGGTGCTGCGGCGTGATCGTCGCGCCGATGCGCGGCCCCGAAGCATCGACGAACTCGACCGCCTGCTTCGTGGTGATGTGTTCGAAGATCACCTTGAGATCGGGTAGCCGCTCGACCAGCGGGGCGAGGATCCGGTCGATGAAGACAGCCTCGCGGTCGAAGATGTCGATGTCCGAATGGGTGACCTCGCCGTGGACGCAGAGCGGCATGCCGATTTCGGCCATGCGCTCGAGAACACCCTCGATATTGGCGACATCGGTCACGCCATGCGCGGAATTTGTGGTCGCGCCCGCCGGATACAACTTGGCCGCGGTCAGCACACCATCGGCAAAGCCTGCGGCCATGTCGTCGGCATCTGTCTCGTCGGTAAGATAAGCAGTCATCAGCGGCGTGAAGTCGACACCCTCGGGTACGGCCGCAGCTATACGGTCGCGATAGGCCGCCGCGAGAGCGCTGGTGGTGACCGGCGGCGCGAGATTGGGCATTACGATCGCACGGCCGAACTGGCGGGCCGTATGCGGCACCACGGCGCGCATGGTCTCGCCATCGCGGAAATGGAGATGCCAGTCGTCGGGGCGGCGGATGGTTAGCGATTCGGATACCGTGCTCATGACGGTTGCCTATGGCGGGCAGGCACCTATCTGTCACCCATGACAGCAACCCGCCTGATGAACCGCGCCGTGATCCGCCTGAGCCCGCAGGGGGAGGACGGCGACAATGTCCTCGATTTCCTGCAAGGCCTGCTGACGAACGATCTCAGGCAGCCGCTGCCGGTCTATGCCGCCCTGCTGACACCGCAGGGCAAGACCATGTTCGACATGTTTGTCTGGCCCGCAGGCGATGGTGCGATCCTGCTCGATTGCGAGGCCGAGGTCGCACAGGATCTGGCCAAGCGCCTGACGCTTTATCGCCTGCGCCGCCGGATCGACATCGAGGTCGACGACAGTGTCGCCGTCCATTGGCAGGGACATCAGGGGGACGGCGGCGCGCCCGATCCCCGGCTTGCGGCGCTCGGCCAGCGGTGGCTTGCCCCCGCGCAGGACGGCGAGGACGCGGCAGACGAGGCCTATCTCGAGCATCGCCTCTCGCTTGGCGTGCCGGAAGGACGGGCTGAGCTGGGCGACATTCTCTGGCTCGAAACCAATGCGGTGGAGCTACACGGCGTAGCTTTCGACAAGGGGTGTTACATCGGTCAGGAAAATACCGCCCGCATGAACTGGCGCAGCAAGGTCAATCGCAGGCTTGTCGTGGTGCCGCTGGAGCAGTCGGACGAGAAACGGCGCAAGCTTGCTTACGACAGGCTCGGCCTCGCGGTCGATCACCTGCGGGTCAGCGATATCGATGCCGAGAGCGCGCCGGAATGGCTGCGCGCGGGCCTCACGCCGGCGGAGTAACCGCTTCCAGCGAACGGACCAGCATTCGCTCGGCACGGTCGCGTGCGGCAGTGGCGGGCAGGCCGAGTGAGCGGGCAAGCGCGGAGCCGATCAACGCATCGCCCATGGCCATCAGCACCAGCGCCAAGGTTTCTTCATGTACCTGGGTCGCATTTCCGGAATGCGCGGCTTCTTCTGGCGCAATCTCATCGACCAGTTCGTGAATAGTCTCGACGATCGGCGTCAGCGCGTCTTCATTGCCGGTGAGGATCATCCAGCTGGCGAGCGCACCTGCACCCTCCTTGTCGAATGCATCGAACGCCAGGTCGACCACTTCGCGCGGACTGCCCAGTCCTGCGCGGCTGGCGCGAACGGCATCGGCGATGGTCGCACACACAGCCTCTGCCAGATGCCCGGCCAATGCCTTTTGCAGGCCCGCAGCCGAGCCGAAGTGATGCAGCAGGTTCGCGTGGGTACGCCCGATTCGTCCGGCAACCGCCTTCAGGGTGACCGACTGCGGCCCCGTTTCGATCAGCAGCGAACGCGCCGCTTCAAGCGCGGCCAGTCGGGATTCCTCGGGTGAAAGTCGTTTGCGAGTTGCCATCGTCAACCAGCGTTAACCCATCCCCGCTAGATCGCAAAGCCGATAGCGGACTGTTATTGACATTTATGTCAGTAAAGCCTATTTACACTCATGTAAGTAACCAATCCGGAGCCGTCATGAACGCCCCCGTAAAGATCGATACCGATACCGACCGCCAGGCACCCACGCCGGCCGACCTCACCATCACCGTGCGCGACGAGCGTTTCAATCGCGGCACCACGCCGCGTCGCTGGTGGGCAGGTGAACCCTTCGGCACTGCATGGCACAATGCCCTTTCCGCTACTTTCCCGCGCGGCGAGGCATTCTTCATCGAAGCCGTGAAGGCGCACCGCGAGGGTGCAGACCCGCAGCTGGCCGAAGAAATCCGCGCTTTCGTAAAGCAGGAAATCAACCACACCCGCGAACACATCGCCTTCAATCGCCTCGCCGAAGATCACGGCTACGACATCAAGGCGATCGACCAGCGCGTTGCCGAGATGCTAGCCCTGACCAAGGATCGCCCGGTCATCGTCAATCTCGCAGCGACCATGGCGCTGGAACACTATACCGCCATGATGGCTGCCGAATTCCTCGCCAACCCGCGGCACTTCAAGGACGCCGATCCCGAGGTTCGCAAGATGTGGGAATGGCATTCGATCGAGGAAATCGAGCACAAGGGCGTCGCCTTCGATACCTATCTCCACGCGACGAAGGACTGGACGAATTGGCGCCGCTGGAAGCTGCGCAGCCTCATGATGCTGATCGTGACGTTCAACTTCTTCAAGAACCGCTGCCACGACACGCTCGAGCTGCTCGCGCAGGATGGCATCACCGGCTGGAAGGCCAAGTGGGGCCTGTTCAAGTATCTCACGGTCACTCCGGGCGTGGTGCGCCGCATCCTCCCTGCGTGGCTGGCTTATTTCAAGCCGGGCTTCCACCCGTGGGACCACGACGACCGCGCGCTGATCGGCAAGTACGAAGGCGAATTCCGGGCGGCGTTGATGCCTGCCGAATAATCGCCTCGACAAGCGAATCGATAAGGGCCCCGCGAGACGATCGCGGGGCCCTTTTTCGTGTCAGGCTGCTTGCAGGCTGGAGACCTCGCCTTCTTCCAGGTCGAGGCTGTACATGACGCATTCGGCGTCCTCGCCGCGCCCGCAGCTGTGCCGCATGGCGGTCTTGCCGGTGGGCAGGAAGCCGAGCTTGCGCAGCACCTTGCCCGAGGCGGGATTGTCGGTGAAGTGACCGGCTGTCAGGCGCTCATGCCCCAGCAAGCGGGCCACCTCGATCACGCCGCGACCTGCCTCGGTCGCGAAGCCGCGGCCCCAGAAGGGCCGGGCAATCCAGTAACCGAGCTCGGTAGCCTCCTCGCCTGCATCGATCCCGATACAGCCGACGAGTTGCGACCCACGCTCGGTGGGCATGGTAATCAGGAAGACCGGATATCGCGGGTCCTGCATGCGCTTGACGAAGGTAAGGGCATGCTCGGGAAGGTACGGCCAGGGCGCACGGGCAAGATTGCGGACGACTCCCTTGTCGGCGATACCGCCAAACAGTGCATCTGCATCTTCGGGCCAGGCAGGCCGCAACAGCAGCCTTTCGGTTACATGGAACATACGTTTTACTCCCCGTAGGACCACGCTCCGGGCTCCTAGGCCGGACACGTGACAATTGCGTGATGACGAAAGGAATTTTCGCCCAAGCGGTTTTGAAGAGGGAGAAACGACAAGAGGGAGACGGGTCGGCCCCATCTCCCTCTTCGTCTGCCGGATCGTTAGCCCGGCTGGGACCGTCTCGTCTGGACGATCCCGTTATCGGAGCGTCCGTTTATTCGGCAGCTTCTGCCATCGCGTCGACCGAAACGTATTTGCGGCCGAGCTTGCCCGAGTGGAATCGGACTACGCCGTCGGTAAGCGCGAACAGCGTGTGGTCCTTGCCCATGCCGACGTTGACGGCCGGGTAGAACTTGGTGCCGCGCTGGCGCACGATAATGTTGCCGGCGACGACGTTTTCGCTGCCGAACTTCTTCACACCAAGACGACGACCGGCTGAGTCGCGACCGTTACGCGATGAACCGCCTGCTTTTTTATGTGCCATGGTCCGGGTTCCTTACTTCTTGGATTCGGTCTTCTTAGGCGCTGCCTTCTTGGCAGGAGCCTTCTTGGCGGGAGCCGCCTTGGTGGCTGCAGCCTTCTTCGGCGCAGCCTTCTTGGCCTTGGGCGCTGCCTTCTCTTCGGAAGTGTCCTTCTTCGGAGCGGCCTTCTTTTCTTCGGCCTTCTTCGGAGCAGCCTTCTTGGCGCCGCCGGTGCCGACGTCGGTGATGCGCAGCAGCGTCATCATCTGACGGTGACCGTTCTTGCGACGGTAGTTGTGACGACGACGCTTCTTGAAGACGACGACCTTTTCGCTCTTCGCCTGAGCGATGATTTCGGCCGAAACAGTCACCTTCGAGGCGTCTTCGATCTTGTCGCCTTCGCCGGCGAGCAGGATGTCGCCCAGCGTGATGGTGTCACCGGCTTCGCCAGCCAGCTTCTCAACCGCGATCTTGTCTCCGGCGGCAACCCGGTATTGCTTGCCGCCCGTGCGCACTACTGCGAACATGGTCGTATCTCTCGTTACAAATTGCTGTGCCGCATCCTTGCGAATCTACGGCGCGCCCGTCGACCCGCTGGTGTGCGGGCCCGGAAAGAAGCGTGCCGTTAGGCGAAAGGTGCCACTAAGTCAACGCTCGATGCGGTGGTTTTTTGGCTTTCGCACTGGCACCTGTGCTTCCGCGTGCTATGTGGCGGGCATGCCTACAATTGCAAGTGTTCCGGTATCCCTCGCATTGTTGCTCGCCCTTGGCGCGTGCGCATCGAGCGGATCCGAGTATCCCTCGCTCTCTATCCGCGCTTCCGAGCGGACCGAAGGAACCTTTGAAAGTCCCGTGCCCCAGCGCCTGGATGTCCCGCCCGTCGAAGTGGACCTGACCGGCGGTCTCGATGCGCGCCTGGACAGCCTCGTGGGTGCCGCGCGCGAGGCACATGCCGAATTCACCCGTATCGAACCCGGCGCAAGGCAATTGGTCGCACAAGCTAGCGGCAGCGAGATTGCAAGCGACCGCTGGGCGGCAGCGCAGGTTGCCCTCGCCGAACTCGATTCGGCCCGCAGCCGCGCCGCCGTGCCGCTGGCCGACCTCGACACTCTCTACATCGCCAGCCGCGTCGCGGCGGAAGATATCACCAAGATCGACGAGGCCCGTAGAACCGTTATCGCCATGGTCAGCGAAGAGGACGCCGTTCTGGCGACCCTGCGCGGCCGCATTCGATGAGCCTTTCCTGCGCCACCTGCCCGGTTCGCGACCGTGCCGCCTGCGCGGTGCTGAGCGAAGAAGAGCGGGACGAGCTGGCCCGGGTCGGCCGCACCCGCAAATTGTCGAGGGGCGAAACGCTTTTCTCTGCGGGCGAGAGCGAAGCGGCCTGCGCCACGCTGAAATCCGGCGCGCTGAAGATCACTTCGACCGATATCGACGGACGCGAACGCATATTGTCGCTCGTTCACCCTTCCGGTTTCATCGGTGAGATGTTCGGTCCCTACATGCGCCACGACGTCGTAGCGCTGGGTGATGCGGAGCTGTGCGTTTTCTCCGGCCCCAATTTTGCCGAGGCGGTGAACCGCTTTCCCCGGCTCGGACAGGCGCTCCTGCGGCGCACGCAGGAAGATCTCTACGCCAGCCGCGAATTGCTCGCGCTCACCGGGAATGCCTCGGCCGAGCAGCGCGTGGCAGGTGCCCTGCTCTCGCTCGCCCGCGCTGCCAGCGATTCGCCCTGCCATCCGGCCACGAGCTTCGAACTGCCCCTCTCACGCGGCGAACTTGCCGACATGCTGGGCATCACGATCGAAACCGTCAGCCGCATGCTCACGCGGTTCGAAAAGGACGGGGCGATCAAGCGCACAGGTAAGCGCGGGATCGATCTGGTCGACCCCGCGCTCTTGCCCCTCTCCTGAGGCTTCTCTTAGCGGACCAGTGCCGCGATTGTGATGGTCGCTACGCCCCAGCAGAAGATGATTGCGGGCAGGATGAGCATCTGCACGGCTGCATCCTTGGCCGAAAGGCGACCCGTCAGCGTCTGGATGCCCTGGCTGCGCAGCTTGGCGAAAGACATCGGCTTCGAGGAGCTTTCCGGCGCGAGCTTCGTCCAGATGGCCGGAACACCGAAGGCTGCGACGATGAACAAGGCGAAGATGGTCATCGGAATGATAAGGCCCGGCGACGGGAGGCCGGTAGCCATGACGGCAATGAAGCCCAGGTAGAGCGCGACCGTTGCACCATAGAGGCCCTTGGGCAGCTCGAACGTGCGATCGGCTTCCTGATGCTTGGCCGGCGCTTCGACGATAACGGCCTGCTCGGCCACCAGGTCACGGGTAAGATGCTTCGACATGACGATCTCCTTTGTTGGAGCCTTTATGCCGAACCCGCGATCACGCTTCCTTGATCGAGATCAAACCGGGTAATTTATTGCCATCTGGCGAGGTCATCGTGGTCCTGGCCGCGCGGTTCGATCCAGTGCCATCCGTCATCGCGCCTTTCGCGTTTCCAGAACCATGCTGCGGACTTGAGGTGGTCCATGAGATAGTCGGCGGCCTGAAACGCATCGCGCCGGTGGCGTGCTGCCGTGGCGACCAGAACGATCGCCTCGCCCGGCGTCATCACGCCAACCCGGTGCCAGACCAGGGCGCCATCGAGGGCAAACCTGCTTGCGGCGGTCGTGGCCAATTCCTCCATCCCGGGAAGCGTGAGCGGTTCGTAATGCGTCAGTTCCAGCGCGCGGACATTGTCCTCGGGACGGACCTTGCCGAGAAAGGAAACCACACCGCCCGCTTCGCCATGCGCCGCGTTGAATGCCGCCAAGGCCTCGCCCACCGACATCCCACTGTCGAGAAGGCGGACGTCGAGCGGGCTGGATATGGATAGCCTAGCCACCGCTCACCGGGGGCAGCAGTGCAACCTCGTCACCATCTTGCGCCATGAGCGCGCGCTTGTCTGCCAGCACGCGGCCCTTGCAGGCGACATTGACGCGTTCGAGTTCGAGCTGTCCGGCCACGTCTGCGCCAACGGCGTCGATCAGGCCCGCCCAATCGACCGGCGCATCGACCTCGCGCTCCGTTGCGCCCGCAAGGTCGGCCAGCGGGCCGAGGAAGAGAATCGTCACGCTCATCAGGTCACCTGCAGATATTGGCCGGTCACGCCGGGAGCGTCGGCCAGATAGGCTTCTGCCTCGTCGACCCCGCGCCCCTCCCCCGCGATGAAGTTCACGCGGTGCGGCGTGTGCTTGCGCGCCAGCATGGCGACCGCAGCGTGCCGCCAGTCGGAATGGGTGTGATCGGCAGGAACGAGGACGGCCATCACGTCGAGGCCTTCGTCGAGGGCGCGTTCGATCGGGTCGAGCCAGTTCTGGTGAAACAGCCCCGCCGCAGCGAGAGGTTCCTCCGGCAAACCCTCCACCTCGACACGCTTCATCAGCGACGCTCGCGGTGGAGCGTGATACCGATTTTCTCGCCCGCCTCGGCAATGGCGAGCTTCACGATTTTCACCGTTACCGCCTCGATTCGCTTGTCCTGGAGGAACAGCGTTTCGCAGACATGGTCCGCCACCGCCTCGATCAGCTTGAAATGCACGCCCTCGGGCAGCGCCTGCGACGCCGCGAACTTGAGGTCCATGTAATTCTTCGAATCGTCGAGCGGGGTGTCGGCATCGTAGTGGCGCAGCGGCTTCATCCGCACCTGGATGGTGAAGCGCAGCGGCTGCGGCTTGCCGGTTTCTTCGGAATAGATGCCGGTCAGGACATCATGTTCGAAATCGGCGACTTCGAGGATCAGCGAATCGGTCATGAAGTTTCCCTAGCGCGGATTGGACCAGCGCGCGAAGATCGCCGTTGGCAGCATCCGACCACCCTCTTCCTGCACGGCGAGGTCGCCGTGCTCGATCGTGCCCGGAAGGCCCTCGAAGACTTCCTGCAACAGCCCGCCGAGCGCGAGACTGCTCATACGCACGGCATAGACGGTGAGGAACAGGAAACTGCTGTCCTTGTCGAGCAGCTGGCGGCAATCCGACACCAGATCGGGCAGGCCCTGTTCGAGCCGCCATACCTCTCCATCCGGACCGCGGCCGAACTTTGGCGGATCGAGGATGATGCCGTCATAGCGGCGGCCGCGGCGGACCTCGCGTGCAGCGTATTTCATCGCGTCTTCGACCAGCCAGCGCACGGGGCGATCATCGAGACCTGCCAGCGCGGCGTTCTCGCGCGCCTGTGCGACAGACTTCTTGCTCGCATCGACATGGGTGACGCGGCCGTATTTGCTCAATGCCTGCGTGCCGACACCGGTATAGCCGAACAGGTTCATCGTCTCTGCGTCCGTGCGGCCCTCGAGTTGCTCGCCCATCCATGTCCACACGGGCGCCATGTCGGGGAAGAAGCCGACGTGGCGGAAGGGCGTGCACTGTGCAGTGAAGCGCACTTCGTCGCCCCAGCCCAGTTGCCAGCCATCGCGCGGCACATCCTTGAGATACTGCCAGCGCCCGCCGCCGTCCTCATCGCTACCGGGCACGAATTCGGCATGGGCGTCCCACTCTTCCATGCGCGGTGTCCACATGGCCTGCGGTTCGGGCCTTACGAAGCGATAGTCGCCATAGGCCTCGAACTTGCGGCCGTGACCGCTGTCGAGCAGGCGATAGCCGTCCCAGCCTTCGCCGACCATCAGCACCGGATCGCGGACGAGCTCGGCCATCAGGAAGCCTTCTCCATGATGTGATCGCGCACGGCCTCGTAGGCGCCGGGCAGTTCGATATAGCTCTCCTCGCGCGCGAAGAGATCGCCGACGCGGGCAGGCAAGCTGGGGCGCAGACCGGTGGCGCGTTCCACCGGATCGGGGAACTTGGCCGGATGCGCCGTCGCGAGCGTCACCACCGGCGTGGCCGGATCGATGCCGGCCTTGCGCGCCGCGTGCAGGCCGATCGCCGTATGCGGGTCGAGCATCTCGCCGCATTCCTCGCAGGCCCAGCGCATGGCCTGAAGCGTATCGTCTTCGTCAGCACGGGCACTGGTGAAGAGCGCAGCCGCCCCTTCGCGTTGTGCGTTGGACAGGCGCATCGCCTTCGTCGCATCGAAATCGCGCATCTGCTGCGCAAGGGCCAGCCCGTCGCGGCCGCCCACATCGAACAACAGTCGTTCGAAGTTGGAACTGACCTGGATATCCATGCTGGGCGCGGAGGTGGGCGTTACCGTGCCGGTCGAATAGTCGCCGTCCGCCAGCGCGCGATGGAGGATATCGTTGACGTTGGTGGCGACGATCAGCTGCTCGATGGGCAGGCCCATGCGCGCTGCCACATGACCAGCAAAGACGTCTCCGAAATTGCCGGTGGGCACGCTGAAGGCGAGCTTGCGCTCCGGTCCGCCAAGCTGGAGCGAGGCGGCGAAGTAATAGACCACCTGCGCCATCAGCCGCGCCCAGTTGATGGAATTGACCGCGCCGATGCGGTGTTTCGCAGCCACATCGGTATCGGCGAAGATGCGCTTCACCATCGCCTGCGCATCGTCGAAACTACCGTCGATGGCGATGTTGTGGACGTTGGGCGCGCGCACCGTGGTCATCTGGCGGCGCTGGACGTCGCTCACCCGGCCCTTGGGGTGGAGCATGAAGATTTCGACATTGTCGAGGCCTGCTACCGCATCGATCGCGGCGCTGCCCGTGTCTCCGCTGGTCGCACCGACAATGGTCAGGCTGCCCTCTTCGCGGCCGAGGAATTCCTCGAACAGCAGGCCGAGCATCTGCAGCGCCACGTCCTTGAAGGCGAGCGTGGGGCCGTGGAAGAGTTCGAGCACCCAGTGTTGCTCGTCCAGTTGCACCAGCGGAGTAACCGCCTTGTGGGCGAAGCGGCCATAGGCCTTGGCCGTCAGTTCGCGCAGGCGCTCACCCGTCAGGCAATCACCGACGAAGGGCTCCATCACCCGTGCGGCCAGTTCGGCATAGGGAAGCCCGCGCATGGCCGCGATCTCTTGCTGCGAGAACTGCGGCCAGCTTTCGGGCACGTATAGGCCGCCATCGCTGGCGAGACCCGCCAACGTGACTCCTGCAAAATCGAGGCTCGGGGCCTCACCGCGTGTCGAGACGTATTTCATGTCGCGCATGCGGTTAGCCGCGCTGGCTCATACGGGCAAGCAAGCGGGTGTTTAGTCGTCCCTAGCCTTGGTGGCAGAACGGCGGCGCAGCGCGAGGATGTAGATGACGAGCGCGGTGAGCGCGAAGAAGAACCACTGTCCGGCATAGGCAAGGTGGTTGTTGGGCAGGTCGCGCGGATCCGGCGTGGCGAGCGGCTCCAGCCCTGCCAGCGGCTCTGCGGCGACTACTCGGCCGCCGGGCGCGATGGTGCCACGTACTTCACCGCCGCTCCATTGGACCGGCGCGGGATTGCGCGAGAAGCCGAGGTCCACCTTCACGGGGGTGCCGTCCGCCAATTCGCAGAGCACGCGCTGCGCCACGCCCTTTTCGCCGCGCGCACTGGTCCCGGCAGTCGTCGTCCCGCCCGATGCGCTGGCGCAAAGGATCGTCGTGCGGCGATACATGGCTGCCTCGATCCCTGCCTGATCGCGGGGGTATTCGACCTCGGATGACATCTTCAACGACTGCTCTGCCTGTGCGATCAGGGCTTCCTTCTCGCCCATCCGGCCAAGCTGCCAGAAACCTAGCGCGATCATGACCGCGATGGCGGCGGCCACGATGATCGTCGGGATGATGGGAATGTTGCGGGTCATCTTGGGTTTCGTCCGATCGAAAAGCGAAAGGGGCAGTCGCGGACTTGCCGGACTGCCCCTTTTCATGTGTCCGGCAAGCCGGAACGTATCAGTGGAACTCTGCGCCCCAGCCGCCCCAGACATAGACGACGGCGAAGAGGAACAGCCACACCACGTCGACGAAGTGCCAGTACCACGCAGCGGCTTCGAAGCCGAAGTGCTGGCGCGGCGTGAAGTGGCCCGCATAGGCGCGTACCAGGCAGACGATCAGGAAGATCGTGCCGACGAGCACGTGGAAGCCGTGAAAGCCGGTCGCCATGTAGAAGGCCGAGCTATAGGTGTTGCCGCCGAATGCGAAGGGGGCAACGCCGTATTCGTAAGCCTGGATCGCGGTGAAGACCGCGCCGAGCAGGACCGTTGCCCACAGGCCCTTCTTCAGGCCGTCGCGGTCACCGTGGATCAGCGAATGATGCGCCCAGGTCACCGTGGTACCCGAGCAAAGCAGGATCAGGGTGTTGAGCAAGGGCAGGCTGAACGGATTGATGACATATTCGATAGCCACGGGCGGGAACTCGCCGCCGATGACTTCGGAAATCTCGCTGGGGAACAGCGCGAAATCGAACCAGCTCCAGAACCAGCCGACGAAGAACATCACTTCCGAAGCGATGAACAGGATCATGCCGTAACGCATGTGCAACTGCACGATCGGCGTGTGATCGCCGCGCTGCGCTTCCTTCACGATGTTCGAGAACCAGGAGAAGAAAGTGGCGATGAGACCTGCGATACCGAGGCCCAGCACGAGATGGGCACTGCCCATATCATGCATGAACAGAACCATGCCGCTGGTGAAGGTCAGCGCCGAGATCGAGCCGATCAGCGGCCAGATATCGGGTTCGAGGATGTGATATTCGTGATTGACGTTACCAGCCATAGTACCTGTGTCCTGGGTTTCGCTATGCGGGTGCCCTTAATGCGCAAGAACGCGCGGGTCTAGGGGGCAGCCGAGGTTATTCTTGCGTTCGTGGTCTAATCGATCGCTTCGTGGAAGGTATAGGACAGGGTGATCTGCTCCACGCCTTCCATGTTGGGGTCGTCCAGAGCCTTGGGGTCCACATAGTAAAGTACGGGCATGCGCACTTCCTGCCCCGGCTGCAGCGTCTGCTCGGTAAAGCAGAAGCACTGGATCTTGTTGAAATAGGCGCCTGCCTGCTCGGGCTCGACATTGAAGGTCGCAGTGCCGGTCACCGGACGGTCCGAATTGTTCTTCGCGAGATAGATCGCCAGGTCGCGTTGGCCGATGGTGACGGTATCGGTCACCTGTCCGGGCTTGAAGGTCCAGCCAAGGCCCGGCGCGGTCGTGGCATCGAAGCGGATCGAGATCTGCTGGCCGCCCGCCGCCTGCCCAATCCGCTCGGCAATGGCCGCTTCGCTTTCGGTTGCGCGCTGAGTGGTTCCGCCGAAACCGGTGACCTGGCAGAACAGCTGGTAGAGCGGGACCGCCGCATATCCGAGACCTAGCATGCCCGCCGCCGCCAGCAGGGCGAGCATCGCCGTGCGGTTCTTCCGGTTTTGCAAAGTCGCGGTGGTCATAAGTCCCTCACATCCTCACGATGGTAATTGCGTAGAACAGGATCGCCATGAACAGCAGGATTCCGCCAAGCACGAGGTTCCGGCTCTTCTGGCGGCGGCGAAATTCCTTTTCCTCTTCGGGGGTCATCCGAAAACTCCATATTGGGCTGCGACACGGTCGACAACCAGCGCCGCGAACAGGGCGAACAGGTAGAAAACGCTGAAGGCGAACAGGCGTTTCTCAAGGCTCATCTTGTCGCCTTTGACTGCCGTACGCAGGGCGACCGGCACGCTCATCAGCAGGAAGGCGAGCGACAGCACGATTGCGGTAACGCCATAAAATGCGCCGGTGCCGGCGATGAACCACGGCGCGGCCGCGATCGGGACCAGCAGGATGCAATAGGCAAGGATCTGGCGACGTGTCGAACGTTCGCCCTTCACCACCGGCATCATCGGGATACCGACCTTGGCATAATCGCTCTGCACGAACAGGGCGAGTGCCCAGAAGTGCGGCGGCGTCCAGAAGAAGATGATCGCGAACAGCAGGACCGGCATCAGCGTGATGTCGCCGGTCACCGCGATCCAGCCGATCATAGGCGGGAACGCCCCCGCCCCGCCGCCGATGACGATATTCTGCGGCGTGCGCGGTTTCAGCCAGATCGTGTAGACGACGGCATAATAGACGATGCTGATGAAGAGGATCGCTGCCGCGAGCCAGTTCACGCCCAGTCCCATGATGACCACCGAGGCGGCAGAGATCAGGATACCGAAGTCACGCGCGTCGGTGCGGTTCATCCGCCCGGCGGGCAGAGGCCGCTTGGACGTGCGCTTCATGCCTGCATCGATATCCGCTTCCCACCACTGGTTGAGCGCCGCGGCCCCGCCCGCGCCCAGCGCGATACAGAGAATCGCGGTGAAACCGATGATGGGATGGATGCTGCCTGGTGCCGCGAGCAGACCACACAGGCCGGTGAAAATCACGAGGCTCATCACGCGCGGCTTGGTCAGCGCGAAAAAGTCGCGCCAGTCCGCGGGGAGCTGGGTGGAGGATGTGGTTGCTTCGGTCATGGGATTCGCTTGGCCGCCCTATAGTGGCTCAGAGCCGCTGAATCCAGTCAATCAGCAAGCGGTTGACCTCAGCGGGGCGCTCCTGCTGGGTCCAGTGGCCCACGCCCTCCAGAATATGCCCTTCGACCTTCGGCGCGAACATCCGCATCAGAGCGATCGGGTCCTCCACTGCACCGAACAGGTAGGTAGCCGGATCACGCGTTCCGCCGATGAATAGGGCAGGCTGTTCGATGCGCTTGCCTTGCCAGGTCTGCAACCATTCGTAGTCGTCGACATGGTTGCGATAGCGGTTGAGCGGCCCGCGGAAACCCGACTGTTTGAATTCCGCCTCGTAGAAATCGAGATCTTCCTCGGTCAGCCAGTCGACAGGCTGCGGATCGGGCAGTCCCTCGAGGAAGGTCGCGCCATAGGGCTTCGACCAGTATTCACCCGGCGGCACGTCACCGCTGATCGAATACATCATGCGGGAGACCCAGTCGCGCGGATCCTTTTCCGCTTCCGCTTCGGCAACGCCCGGTTCCTGGAAATATTCCTGGTAGAAGAATTTGCCCTGGCTCGTGAAGTGCTCGTGGAAGACCTCGGTGAAGGGACGGCTCGGGACGCCTGCGAAGGGCACGGACAGGCCGGCGACTGCACGGAAATGCTCCGGATGGGTCAGCGCCGAATTCCACACGATGGGGGCGCCCCAGTCGTGCCCGACAAGCATCGCGGGCCGATCGGGCGACAAGGCTTTCCTCAGGCCGACCAGATCACCGACGATATGCTCCATCGCATAGGCATCGACCGGCTCAGGCTTGCCCGAACCGCCATAGCCGCGCACGTCGATCGCACAGGCGGTGAAGCCCGCTTCCGCCAGCGGAGCCAGCTGGTGGCGCCAGCTGTACCAGCTTTCCGGAAAGCCGTGGACCATGATGACCAGCGGTCCTTCTCCCTCGATCGCGCAGCGCAGGCTCAGATCTCCGACACTGACGGTCCTCATTTCGGGCATCGCAATCCTTTCAGGCAAAAGAAAACGGCCGGTCCCTTGTGGAACCGGCCGCTTGTCTGTGTCCAGTGACTAGCTAGCCTCAGGCCGTTGCGGGCTTGGCTTCGCCAATGTGGTCGTGGTGGTCGTGGTGGTCCTCGATCACCGGCAGTTCGCTGAACTGGTGGTACGGCGGCGGGCTGGACAGGCTCCACTCGAGCGTGGTCGCGCCTTCGCCCCAGTAGTTGTCTTCCGCCTTCTTGCCGGCGACGAAGGCGTAGATGATGTTCACGAAGAAGAAGATCATCGAGAGCGCCATGATGGTGTAGCCGAACGAGCTGATCTCGTTCCAGTAGGCATAGGCCTCGGCATAGTCGGGATAACGACGCGGCATGCCCTGCCAGCCAAGGAAGTGCTGCGGGAAGAAGATCACGTTCACGCCGATGAAGAAGCCCCAGAAGTGCAGGTGGCTCAGCAGTTCGGAGTGCATCCGGCCGCTCATCTTCGGGAACCAGTAGTAGAAGCCCGCAAACATCGAGAAGACGGCACCCATCGACAGCACGTAGTGGAAGTGAGCCACCACGAAGTAGGTGTCGTGGACCACGTCGTCGACGCCGCCATTGGCGAGGTAGACCCCGGTCACACCGCCGACGGTGAAAAGGAAGATGAAGCCGAGTGCCCAGACCATGGGCGACTTGAATTCGATCGAACCGCCCCACATCGTGGCGATCCAGCTGAAGATCTTCACGCCGGTCGGAACCGCGATGACCATGGTGGCCGCGGTGAAGTACATCTTCGTGTTCACGTCGAGGCCCACGGTATACATGTGGTGCGCCCAGACGATGAAGCCGACGACGCCGATCGCGACCATGGCGTAGGCCATGCCGAGGTAGCCGAAGACCGGCTTGCGGCTGAAGGTGGCTACGATCTGCGAGATCATGCCGAAGCCCGGCAGGATCATGATGTAGACTTCGGGGTGACCGAAGAACCAGAACAGGTGCTGGTAAAGGACCGGGTCGCCGCCGCCTGCCGGATCGAAGAAGGTCGTACCGAAGTTACGGTCCGTGATCAGCATGGTGATGGCAGCTGCGAGGACCGGGAGGGCCAGCAGCAGCAGGAATGCGGTAACCAGCACCGACCACACGAACAGCGGCATCTTGTGCAGGGTCATGCCCGGCGCACGCATGTTGAAGATGGTGGTGATGAAGTTGGTCGCACCGAGGATCGAGCCGGCACCGGCGAGGTGCAGCGAGAAAATCGCGAAGTCGACTGCCGGACCGGTCGAGCCCGAGGTCGAAAGCGGTGCGTAGACCGTCCAGCCCGTACCTGCGCCGAGACCCGTGCCGCCCGGTACGAAGAGCGAGAAGCAGAGGCTGACGAAACCGGCAACGGTGAGCCAGAACGAGACGTTGTTCATGCGGGGGAAGGCCATGTCCGGCGCGCCGATCATCAGCGGTACGAACCAGTTGCCGAAGCCGCCGATCATCGCCGGCATGACCATGAAGAAGACCATGATCAGGCCGTGCGCGGTGATGAACACGTTCCACATGTGGAGGTTGGCATCGAAGCTTGCTTCGCCGCCGAAGAATTCGACCCACCAGCCGAGGTACTGGATACCCGGCTCTGCAAGTTCGAAGCGCATCACGCCCGACATCGCGCCGCCGATGATACCGGCGATGATCGCGAAGATCAGGTAAAGCGTACCGATGTCCTTGTGGTTGGTGGACATGAACCAGCGCGCGAAGAAGCCGGGCTTGTGATCGGCATCGTGTGCGTGGTGGTCGGTGTGAGCCTCGAAGCTATCGGCGGTAGTGGCCATGGTGTTTCTCTAGACCTTATCTAAATATCGTTTCGGGCTTATTCGGCGGCGGCGGCTTCAGTAACGCCTTCGGCATCACCGGCAGCGGCGGCATCGGCAGCAGATTCGGCATCTTCGACAGCGAGGTCATCGCCTGCGCCCTTGATCGAACCACCCTGCGCCAGGACCCAGGCATTGTACTCATCCATCGGCAGTGCCTCGACCGCGATGGGCATGTAGCCATGACGCGCACCACACAGTTCCGAACACTGGCCGTAATATACGCCCGGCTCGTCAACCTCGAAGATACGCTCGTTCAGGCGGCCCGGAACGGCGTCCATCTTGAACCAGAGGCTCGGCACCGCGAACGAGTGGATCACGTCTGCCGCAGTCACCTGGAGGCGGATGGGAACGCCTGCGGGTACGACCATGCGGTTGTCGACGGCCAGCTGGTGCGGCTCGCCGCGCGCATCGGCTTCTTCGGCAGACAGCATGTTCGAAACGATTTCGAAGTCGCCATTGTCCGGATAAGCATAGCCCCAATACCACTGGTAACCGATCGCCTTGATGGTGATCGCATCCTTCGGCGGGGTTTCGTACTGCTTTGCAATCAGCGTGATCGAGGGGACCGCGATCACCAGCAGGATGAGTGCGGGCACCACCGTCCAGACGACTTCGATCAGCGTGTTGTGGCTGGTCTTCGACGGCACGGGGTTGGCCGACTGGCGGAAACGGAAAACCGTGTAGAGCATCAGGACGAGCACGAAGACGCTGATCGCCGCCATGACCCAGATCAGGCCGTGGTGCAGCGTGTAGGCAGTTTCACCAGTCTCGGAATACTGCGCCTGGACGTCCCAGCCACCGGGTATGGGCATGCCCTTGCCTTCGGTCGGAGCCATTGCCTCGTAGCCGCCGCTGCCTTCCGAAACAGCATCGGGATTCGCCGCATCGGCGGGATCGACGGATTCGAGTTGCGCTGCTTCGATAGCGTCCTGCGCCATGGCGGCAGGGGTGCCGATGACCAGCGAAAACGCCAGTGCGAGGCTGGCTACGATCCGGTGAAATCCGAGAGTTTTCATTACGTTGGAACTCTTTCGTGTCGTGTCGTCAGGCGGACCCTGGAGCTTTCACGGAGACCGCGTGTGCGCGGCGACCGTACCTCATGCGAGGTCCGTTTGCGATGCGCCCTATAGGCAGGGATGGCGCGCGCCTCAAGCGGGTGGCGGATAAAAATGTGCAAGTCCCTTTGCCTCTTGCGCAAACGCGCGCGAGGCGCTTTGAGCATCCGCACCATGACAGAAGACGAAATCCTCTCCGAATTCCGCGCCAGCGAAGCCCTGCTCGAAGGCCATTTCCTCCTCTCCAGCGGACGCCACAGCGGGCACTATCTCCAGTGCGCCCGAGTCCTGATGAATCCGGAGCGCGCCGGCCGGCTTGCCTTTGCCCTCGCCCAGAAGATCCCGCGCGACATCCGCAGCAAGATCGATGTGGTCGTCAGCCCCGCGATGGGCGGGATCATCATCGGCCAGGAAATGGGCCGTGCGCTCGGCAAGGACGCCATGTTCCTCGAACGCCCCGAAGGCGAATTCCACCTGCGCCGCGGCTTCCGTCTCGAACCGGGTGCAAAGGTCCTGATGGTTGAAGACGTGGTCACCACCGGTCTTTCCAGCCGCGAGGCGATTGCCGCCGTCGCGCGCGAGGGTGGCGAGGTCATCGCCGAAGTCTCGCTCGTCGACCGCAGCAATGGCGCGGCCGATCTGGGCGTTCCGTTCTTCCCGCTGATCGACATCAACTTCCCGACCTATGCCGATGACGAGGTCCCCGAGGAGCTCGCGGCAATCGAGATTACCAAGCCCGGGAGCCGGAAGGCTTGAACCGCCCCCTTCGCCTCGGCGTCAATATCGACCACGTCGCCACTATCCGCAACGCGCGCGGCGGCGACCATCCGGACCCGGTGCGTGCGGCCGAAATCGTGGCGAGTGTCGGCGGTGACGGGATTACCGCGCACCTGCGCGAAGACCGGCGGCATATCCGCGATGCGGACCTGAAACGCATTCAGGAAGCGACCGACCTGCCGCTCAACCTGGAAATGGCCGCGACCGAGGAAATGCTCGAGATTGCGCTCAGGCATATGCCGCATGCCGCCTGCATCGTCCCCGAAAAGCGCGAGGAGCGCACGACCGAGGGTGGGCTCGACGCGGCGGGCCAGCACAATACGCTTGCCCCTATCGTCTGGAAGCTGCGCGACAGGGGCATCCGCGTGTCGCTCTTCATCGAGGCGGACGAACGCCAGCTCGATGCAGCGCTCAAACTTGGCGCGGAGGTCGTCGAATTCCACACCGGCGAATATGCGCACGCCCATCTTGACGGTGAGAGCGAGAAGGTCGCGCGCGAATTGAAGCGCATTTCCGACATGGCCGCGCTCGCCGCGAAGAACGGCATCGAGCCGCATGCAGGTCACGGCCTCACCTACGAAAACGTTCAGCCGATCGCAGCCATTCCGCAGATCGCCGAACTCAACATCGGCCATTACCTCGTCGGCGAGGCGGTGTTCGTCGGACTGGAGCAGGCCGTGCGCCACATGCGCGAGCTGATGGATGACGCACGTTGAGGTGGGCACGGTGAGCGAGGCTGGACTTTCACGCGCGGCGCAATTGTGGGCACTAGCTGCAGCGATCCCCTTCCTGCTCAGCCTGGCCCTGCTCGGCATGGCCTTCTCGCGCCAGGTGCTGCTGGCCTTCGCGATCGGCTGGCCGCTGGTCCAGCTGTTCGGATACTCAGGCGCGCTCAAACGTTCGGGCGGGCAGATCGATCATCCGCTGGTCAAGGCGCAGGTCGTGCTGCACTGGATGATGCTCGTCATCCTCATCGGCATTTTCGCGAGGGTTCTATGATTATCGGCCTCGGTTCCGACCTCTGCAATATCGAGCGCATTGCCAATTCGCTCGAGCGCTATGGCGAGCGGTTCGAAAACCGCGTCTTCACCGAGATCGAGCGCGCCAAGGCGCGCAAGCGTCCCTTCACCATCGCCGGCACCTACGCCAAGCGCTTCGCTGCCAAGGAGGCCTTCTCCAAGGCCGTTGGCACCGGCTTCAGGCGCGGCGTCTTCATGCGCGATATCGGCGTCGTGAACGCCAAGTCGGGCGCGCCGACGCTGGCGCTGACCGGCGGCGCTGCACTAAGGCTTGCCGAAATGCTGCCGCACGGCCATGAGGCCAGCATTCATCTCACCCTCACAGACGATCATCCATGGGCACAGGCATTCGTAATCATCGAGGCCCACCCCGCATGAGTTCAGATACCGCGGCCGTGACAGAACCGACCCCCGAAAAGACCGACACCAACGACGACGACAAGAAGGTCAACTGGCTGGCGGAAATCCGCGGCCTCGCCCTGATGTTGCTGGCGGTGTTCGCCTTCCACAGCTTCGTAGCGAAACCTTTCTACATCCCGTCGGAGAGCATGTTGCCCAACATGCTGGTCGGGGACCGGCTGGTGGTGAGCAAATATCCCTATGGCTGGAACTGGTCCTCGGTCAGCTTCCATCTCGCGCCGCGCGGCGACTGGCGCGTTGCCGGAGCGACGCCCGAATATGGCGACATCGTCATTCCCGTGCACCCGGAACGCGACGAGGATTACATCAAGCGCGTCGTCGGCCGGCCTGGAGACCGGTTTGCAGTGAGCAACGGCCAGATCATCCTGAACGGCAAACCCGTGCCGCAGGAAGCCGAACCGCCGCTCGACCTGCCGGTCGATGCGAACTCTACCTGCATGGGCTTCTACGATCCCAGCTTCCTCGTCACCAATGACGCGGGCGAGCAGGTGTGCCGCGTTCCCGTCTATCGGGAAACCATGCCGAACGGCGCCAGCTACCTGATCATCGATCACATGAACCAGCCGCTCGACGATTTCCCCGAGATTACCATTCCCGAAGGCCATGTCTTCGTCATGGGCGACAACCGCGATCATTCGGCCGACAGCCGCGAGCTCGATTCCTCGCGCGGACTGCTCGGGCCAGTGCCGCTGGAGAATATCGGCGGCCGGGCTGAATTCATCACCTTCTCGCTCGACGGGACCACCACGCTCAATCCGGTGACCTGGTTTACGAGCTTGCGCGAAGGTCGCGCATGGACCACGCTGCGCCCGTCGAAGCCTTCGGAAGAGGCACAATAACAGGGAATTAGATGGCCGACGACAAGCTCGATATCGCCAACGAGGATCTCGGCACAAGCCCATCGCGTATCGGCGATCCGCTGATGCTTACCGAGATCAAGCGGGCAGCGATCTGGGCTGGCGTGATCGGCCTGTGTATTCTTGCCGTCTACATCGCGCGCCCGTTGCTGGTCATTTTCGGGGCGCTTGTATTCGCATCGATGATCGAAGGCGGTACGCGGCTTCTCGGACGTGTCCTGCCGATCGGAAGGACCTGGCGCGTCACCATCGTGTTGATCGGCGTGGTCCTGTTCTTCGCCTGGCTGGTCTATTTCGCCGGTTCGACCATCTCGCAGGAAGCGGCCGAATTTCCCGCCATCATCGAACGTCAGATCGGCGGACTCCTCGACTACGCGAGGTCGCAGGGCTTCAACATTTCGCAGGATCATCTTGAAAACTATGCCGGCAGTATCGGCAGCGGGATCAGTACCGTCACCCGCGCGCTAAGCGGCATAGTTGGCGGGCTGACCACGATCCTACTGATTGCGATCATCGGGATCTATGTCGCGGTCGATCCCAGCGTCTACGAGCGCGGCGTCGCCTGGATGCTTCCGCGCAATCGTCGCGACGATTTCTACGTTACCGCAGCCCGGATGGGGCAGACCCTGCGGCGCCTCATGGCCGGCCGATTGGTCGGTATGCTGGTCGAAGGCATCTTCACCTACATCCTGCTCGCGTTCGGCGGGCAGTTGTTCGGGATCGATCCGGTCCCCATGGCCGCGCTGCTCGCGATCCTGACCGGCCTGCTGGCCTTCGTCCCCAACCTTGGCGCGATCATTTCGGGCGCATTGATGGTGCTCGTCGGCTTCTCCGGTGGCACGGACATGGGCCTTTATACCTTGATAGCCTATTTCATCGTCCAGAACTTCGACGGATATGTGGTCATTCCGATGATCGCCAAGAAGACGGTCGATCTTGCACCAGCGCTAGTTCTGGCAACGCAGCTGATCATGGGTATCCTGTTCGGCATCATCGGCCTTTTCCTCGCCGATCCGCTGCTCGCCATGATCAAGGTCGCGCTGGAACGCCGCGCCGAACAGAACGACGTGGAAGCAAGGAAACAGGAGGCCGCCGAGAATGGCGCGTAAGTTTCTCTACTTTGTTGCCATTATCATCGTGACGCTGATCGTGGGCGTAATCGCGCTTTCGATCTGGTCCCGCGAAGCGACGGAAATCGCAATGGTCCCGCGCGGCGAGTTCGTGGAGCAGCAAGCGCTGGCCGACAATGCCTACCAGGATCCTGCCATGTGGTATTCGCGGCCCGGTATCGGCACGAGCGACCCGTCCCGCTACCAGCCCGCCGTCGCACAGCCCGTCGCCGATCCGGCAGCGCAGACCCCCTCGCCCGACAGTCCCGCTGCCGAACAGAGCCTCGATGCTCCGGGCACCCTAGACACCGCAGGATCGCAGAGGGGCGAAGCTGCCGATGCGCAGGCCACGCCCGATTTCGCCGTCTTCTTCGTCCCGCCCACAAGCTACACCAAGGGCGCGCTGGGCGAATGGAATGCACCGCTCGATGACGAGGAAACCGATCGTCTCGCCCGTCTCTTCCTGCGCGGCCTTGCCAGCCCCTTCAACCGGGCCGACGAGATCTGGGCTCCGAAATACCGGCAAGCGGCGGTCGGTGCCTTCCTGACCGACCGGGAAGAAGCGACCATGGCCATCGACGCGGCCTATGCCGATGTCGAGAAGGCTTTCGAATTCTTCATCGAGAGCGTCGGAGAGGACAAACCGATCGTGCTTGCCGGGCACAGCCAGGGTTCGGTCCATATCTTGCGCCTCTTGCGCGAAAAGGTACCCGGCAGCTCGGTCGAAGGCCGCATCGCCGCCGTCTATGCCCCCGGCTGGCCGATCTCGGTCGAGCATGACCTGCCGTCCTATCCCCTGCCCGCCTGCGCCGCGCCGGACCAGGCGCGCTGCATCGTGAGCTTCATCAGCTTCACCGATGACGGCGATCCGGGCCAACTCCTCAAGCGCTACAGCGCCCTTCCCGGCATGGACGGCAAACCACGCGGCTCGGACGATACGATATTGTGCGTCAATCCGCTCACCGGCATGACCGGTGGCGCAGCCTCTGCCGCAGACAATCTCGGCACGCTCAAGCCGAGCGAGGATATGTCCTCCGGCGAACTCGTTGCAGGTGCTGTCCCGGCAAGCTGCGATACCAGTGGCATCCTGCGCATCGGCGACGGGCCCGATATCGGACAAGGCGTGCTGCCGGGCGGCAACTATCACGTCTACGATATCCCGCTTTTCTGGAAGAACCTTCAGGAAGACGTGCTCAGGCGCGTGGACGCATGGGCGCCGTCACAGTCGTAACCGACAACGCGCTCGATTATGGCGATGCGCTGCCCGATGGCGGCGCGCTGCTGGGGCTCGACCTGGGGACGAAGACCATCGGCGTCGCTACCTGCGATGCAGGCTGGCGCTTTGCGACCGCAGGCAAGACTATCCCGCGCAGCAAGTTCACCAAGGACTGCGGCAAACTGCGGGAAATCGTGACCGAGCGTGGCATCAAGGGCCTCGTCCTCGGCCTGCCGCGCAATATGGACGGCAGCGAAGGCCCTCGCGCCCAAGCGAGCCGTGCTTACGCCAGGAACCTTGCCCAAGCGCTTGAACTACCGGTCCTTTTGTGGGACGAACGCTGGTCGACATCTTCCGCCGAGAGCGCGATGATCGGCCAGGACATGAGCCGCGCCAAGCGTGCCGAAAAGATCGACAGCCACGCGGCTGCGGTCATCCTCCAGGGGGCAATCGATACGCTCGCAGGAGGTGGTTTTTAAGGGGGAAGGGTCGCATCAATGCTGGATTTTCTGGACGTATTCGAAGCCGTGCCCAATCGCGGCAGGCGGCGGCGCGGTCTATTCAACGCACTTGGCCGCCTGCTCGGCATGGCATTCATCGTCCTTTTCCTCGTGATGACGATCTACGCGCTCTGGTAGGCGCGCTCAATCCTGCGGCGCTTTTCCGCCGCTTCTTTCGCCAGCATGACACTCCCCGATAGCTCGGCCTCGCGCCAGAGCTGATCGCGCTCGGACCCGGACAACAGCCCGCTGCGCGCCTCGAAGCTGGCGAGCCGCAGCCGGTCACTCGGATGCTCACGGCCTGCCCATTTGGCGAAGTCCAGCGCCTCTTCGCCGCCCATACCCACCGCGCAGCGCAGGAAGCACTCGGTCGACGTTGGATTGAGCACACCGGTCACTGCATTGCTGTCCAGATCGAAGCCGTACTGGTCCGACCACGCCTGTGCCGGGTCGATGTGCATGATATTGAGCGATACCGACATGCTTTCGGGCGGCAATTGCGAATGGATGTCGAGATTGGCGCGGTAGAGCATCAGCTTGCCCTCCTCCAGCTGCGTGCGTTCGACAAAGCGCAGGTCGCACACCTCGCCGCGATATCCGGCGACACTCTCGTAGTCATATTCATAGTAATCGCTGCTGTAGCCCGGCCCGAAATAGCCTGCGGTTAGGAAGCTGAAATTGTGGTCATGCGGCACGCCGTAGACAAAGGCGTCCGCCCCGCTCGCCCGGAAACAGCTTTCCTGTTCGCTGGGCCAGATATTGGCGCGCAGGAAACTGCGGCCTCGCATGCGCGACAGCACGATCGACTGGGGGCCGTAAGCACTCTCGATCCCGCCATCCTTGTGACCGACCTTCAATTGCTCGATCAGCAAGTCACTGAGGAAGTCGCGATTGTTGGCCAGTCGCTTCAACGCGACGGCGCCGTTGGCGAGGCTGCTTTCGTCTTCCGGTTCGAAGGGCACCGCGTCCAGCATTTCGAGGCAGTCCTCCAGGCCATGCGCTGCGGTTTCATCGGAAGGGATTATACGGGGCATTGCGAAACCTCGATTTGAGAGAGTTGGGGGTGCGCCTCGACCAGCTGCGCCATCAGCGCACCGGCAGGCGTCGCGAGCGGATCGGCAGGATTGCGCGCAATGGCCGAAAGCGCGCCGAAGCCCTCGACCGTATCGAGAGCGAGGCATTCGCGCAGGGTCTGCCAGCGGATGTGATCGCTGCCTTCCCTGGTAAGCCGCGCAAGAAGCGGGGCGACATCGCTGCGGCCCATTCTGCCTAGAAGAGCCGTCGCCATTTCGCGCTGGCTTTCCGCGCGGCAGCCGCTTGCACGGTGGAGCAGGCGCCCGTCGGCAAGGCTGTACTGGCGCGTTTCGGGCGGCATTTCTTCGGTGCGAGAAAGCCGCAGGACAACGAAACGGCCATGCACCTGCCGGATCTGGCGGGTTTGCTTTTCTCCCTCGCAGAGCAAGTATTCGCCGGCCACTGCGCGGCGGGTGCGGCAATCGATGGAGGCGCGTCCAGGTGCTTCTGCAAGCAGCTCGAACTCGCAGATGTCCGCCGATCCTGCGAGGACCGCCTCGTGACGCTCGCCTCCGGCAAAACATACCGAGGTCGGATCGACTTCCGTTTCCTCGTATGTGATCAGCGACAAGGCAGCGCGCCCGCGCTGGGCGATCTGCAGGACCGACAAGCCATCCTTGTACTGATGCCGCAGCGGGACCTGCCCGAGCGGGTGCGCCCTTACCTCGTCCAGCAGCGAAGCCATCAGGGCCTCGATCAATGCGCTCGCCGTCCCGGGCTCTGCGAAGAGCCCGGACAGCGCAGGATAATCAGCAAGATCGCCCTTGCGGCCATAGCTCTCCAGCTGCTCGAGCACGCTGCGCGCCGGACCATGGGCCCACGCATCGCGCGCCGCTTCGAGCGCGATCTGCGCCTTGCGCTGCGGAGCAGTGTCGCTCCGCAGCGCGCGCAATTGCGGGTCGATTCTCATCGTTCCGCGTTCCCGGTCACAGCAGCGCTTCGGGCGGAGCGACTTCGTAGATGTAGGTCATGATCACGACCACGCGGTCATCCACGGTCGGGCCTTCGGACGCCGACAAGGTACCGAACAGGCCGGTCAAAGTGTCGAGGTCGGGCAGGCTCGAAAGATCGATCTTGGGTAGGTTCATTAGGTAATCCTCCTGATTGTGGGAGGCGCGACCCGGTGTCACGCTCCGGCAAGGAGGCTGGCGGCTTGTTGCCACGCGATCGAATTAAAACATTGTAATCGTCGGGAACCGGACGCTATCGGCGGCTCTCCACTATGACCGATCAACCCTCCTTCGATCCCAGGACGGCGACGCCGTTCCTCACCAGCCGCGGACATTCCGGATGGCTTGGCCTGCGCTATTCCGACCATGGCGACGACTGGGTCGAACTCGAGCTCCCCTGGCGCGAAGACCTGCTGGGTGAAGACGGGCAGCGCGTACTCGCCTCCGGGCCGATCCTCAGCCTGATGGACATGGCCAGCGGGCTCGCGATCTGGAAGGCGATGGACCGGTTCGAGCCGATCGCAACGCTCGACTTGCGCGTCGATTACGTGCGCCCGGCGCGCGAGGGATCGCCGGTATTCGGACGCTCGCAATGCTATCGCGTCACCCGCTCTGCTGCCTTCGTGCGCGGACTTGCGCATGATGGCGACGCGAGCGACCCGGTCGCCCATATCCAGGCGGTTTTCATGAAAATCGGGCAGTCGGCCGACAAGCGGGAGCTGCCCGGTGAGTGATCGAGGCAATCCCGACGCGCTGACGCCCTATGCCCGCTCGCTCGGCATCGAGATTTCGGGCACGGAAGACGGTGTCCCGGTGATGTGTGTCGCCTTCGAAGAGGCTGTCGAGGGCCGGCCCGAACACTATCACGGCGGCGCCACCGGCGGATTACTCGAAACGGCAGGCTATGCCGCCCTGAGGGCCGAGCTTGCCGAACGCGGGCGCGAGGCACTGCTCAAGCCGATCAATATCACGGTGCAGTATCTGTCCGCCGGCAAGAGCCGGACCAGCTATGCCAAGGGACGTGTGACCAAGCTTGGCCGTCGCAGTGCCAATCTGACGGTCGAGGCATGGCAGGACGACCGAACGCGACCGATCGCTACTGCCGTGATGAACGTGCTGGTCGCCGACCCTAAGGATTAGGCTTTACTGCGCTGGTTCGCGTCGGCGCTCCAGCTCTTCCCTGACTGCCTCGTAACGAGCTTCCTCTGCCCGGCGCCGGGCTTCCTCAATAGCCGCCTCGTCGATTCCTATACCGCCTTCGGTGATCGTAATATCGATGGGGATGCCATCGACCTCGGTCGAGAAAACGGCCTCGCCGTCGCGGATGCGTAGGCGGCTGTTGCCATCGCCGAGCGGGATGTCCTCCAGGTCCGGAACGTCGAGCGGCTCGACAGGTCCGCCCGGATCGGTGTTCTCGCGCGGACCGGGCTGGCTGGGAGCAGCCGACACGCCGAGCGCCTGCGTCATGAAGTCGCGCCAGATACGCGCCGGTAGTCCGCCGCCGGAAATACCGTCGAGCGGCGAATTGTCGTCATTGCCGATCCACACGCCGACCACGAGATCGCCCGCATAGCCGACGAACAGCGCATCGCGATTGTCCTGCGTGGTGCCGGTCTTGCCGAAGTTCGGCCCGCTCAGCGTTGCCGCGCGGCCGGTGCCTTTGTTGATCGCGGTCCTTAGCAGGGCCTCCATTTCGCGGTGCGTATCGCCGGACAGGCTGGAGGGACCATCGACGAGATTTTCGAACCATCCCCGCTCGGGACGGGCGAAAGCATGGGGTTCGACGGGATAGGCGTTGCCGGCAATGGCGGCGTAAGCCGAGGTGAGTTCCAGCAAGCTCATCGTCGAGGTGCCCAGAGCCGTGCTCGGATCGCCCTTGGTGAGATCGGATGTCACCCCGAGGTCGCGGGCGGTCTCGATAACCTTCTCGCTCCCCACTTCGCCGAAAAGGCGCACCGCCGCGACATTGCTCGATTGGGCGAAGGCATCTTCCAGCGTGAGGCTGTCCGAATAGCGGCCGCCCGAATTTCCCGGACGGTACGAACCCTCGGTAATTTGGCGATTGTCGATCCGGTCGTCGATCTCCCATCCGTCGCGCAATGCGGCAAGGTAGACGAACAGCTTGAAGGTGGAGCCGGGCTGGCGCTTGGCCTGCGTTGCGCGATTGAAGGGCGATTTCTCGTAATCCTTGCCGCCGATCATCGCCACGACTTCGCCATTGGTTCGCATGGCGACCAGCGCGACCTGCGCATCGCCGAGCGGAGCACGCGAGGTTACCCGGCGGGCGATATTCTGCAGCTTGGAATCGAGCGTGGTGGTGAGCGTCTGCCGCGCATAGCCGCTGTCCGACATTTCGCGCGCCTCGGGCAACGCCCAGTCGGCGAAATAGGTGCCGGTAGGTATGTCGCTCTTCATCCTCACATCAAGCGCGGGCGGGCGCATGGCGCGGGCCTCGGCCTCGGTTATGTAACCGGCTGCGACCATCGACTGGACGACCAATCCCATACGCTTGGCGGCGCGATCGTAATGGCGGGTCGGCGCATAGGCACTGGGCGCCTGGAGCAATCCGGCGAGCATGGCTGCCTGGTTGGGCCTCAAGTTCTCTGGCTTGCGGTAAAAATAGTGCAGGCTCGCCGCGCGCAGCCCGTAGACATTGTCACCGAAGTACGCGTTCGAGAGGTAGCGCTCGAGGATTTCGTCCTTGGTCAGCCATGCCTCCAGCCAGAAGGCGATCAAGGCCTCGCGCGCCTTTCGCGTCAGGGTGCGCTCCGGCGTCAGGAACGTAAATTTCGCCAGCTGCTGGGTGATCGTGCTGCCACCGCCCGTGCCGGAAATGGCTGCGCGGGCAATACCGCGCGGGTCCACGCCCCAATGGCTGTAGAAGCGCCGGTCCTCGATCGCGAGGAATGCCTCGACGACATGAGGCGGCAGCTTCGAGACGTCGACAGGCTCGTCGGTAATCGCCCCGTTGCGCGCTATGGGCGTGCCATCGGCAGCGAGCAGCGTGATTTGCGGCGGAGCAATCGGTTCGAGCGACTTGCCAAGCGGCGCCGTGATGGCGAGCCACGCGACAAGCAGGATGAATATTCCGATCATACCGGCAACAATGCGCGCAGCCCACCAGCGCTTGCGCCGGCCGCGCCAGTAGTCGCGCTGCCAGAACCGCTGTCGCCGCTTTTCCTCGGCAGCAAGCGCGTGGTCGAGATCGTCGAGCCGCCTGTCCCAGTCCGCATCGTCGAAGGCGTCATGGGTCGCGTAATAACCGCGATGGCCGGTGAATTCCGGCTCGGGCCTTTTGCGGCGGAAAATTGAGTCGATTACCCCCATGGACCTACTGTGCTACACAAATAACACAGCGATGCATAGAGCCTCCAACCTTAACTCTTGCCAACAACGCTTTCGGGCAGGTCTTCACCAAAAACGCGCTGGTAGTATTCGGCCACCAGCATGCGCTCTTCCTCGTCGCACTTGTTGAGGAACGACAGGCGGAAGGCGAAGCCGACATCCTTGAAGATGGCGTAGTTCTGCGCCCAGGTGATGACCGTACGCGGGCTCATCACGGTCGAGATATCGCCATTGATGAAGCCCTGGCGCGACAGGTCCGCGACCTTGATCATGTCGGCGAGGATCTTGGGATCGATGTCCGGGTTCTTCGCCTCGACGATCTGCTGCTCAGTCTCTGCCGGCAGGTAGTTGAGCGCGGTGACGATATTCCAGCGGTCCATCTGGCCCTGGTTGATCGCCTGCGTGCCATGATAAAGCCCGCTTGTATCGCCGAGGCCGACCGTGTTCGCGGTGGCGAACAGGCGGAAGTTGGGATCGGGACGGATCACGCGGTTCTGGTCGAGCAGGGTCAGCTTGCCCTGCTGTTCGAGCACGCGCTGGATAACGAACATCACGTCCGGACGACCGGCATCATATTCGTCGAACACGAGAGCGACCGGGTGCTGCAGCGCCCAGGGCAGCAGGCCTTCGCGAAATTCGGTAACCTGCAAGCCGTCGCGCAGCACGATGGCATCGCGGCCGACGAGGTCGATACGGCTGATATGCGCATCGAGGTTGATGCGGATACACGGCCAGTTGAGGCGCGCGGCAACTTGTTCGATGTGGGTCGACTTACCCGTGCCGTGATAGCCCTGCACCATCACACGGCGGTCGTGGGCAAAGCCGGCAAGGATCGCGAGCGTCGTGTCCGGATGGAACACATAGGCTTCGTCGAGGTCGGGCGTGCGGGAATCGGGCTTGGAGAAGGCCGGAACCTTCCAGTCGAGGTCGATCCCGAAAGTCTCGCGCACATCGACTTCGGTGTCGGGCGCGGGCAGCACGGTCTTGGCGGAAGGCTCGAAGGTCTTGTCGGTCATCTCATTCATATCGTGAGGCGGGTTAGATCAGGCGCGCGCTGCTCGCAATGCCCCATTGCAATGAGAAACCGATTTCAGGCCGCTTGTGGTTCCCGGACATGGGCGAGGTGGCCGGTCTTCATCCAGATGCGGGCGCCTTGCGGACCGGCAAGGAGGTCGGCGCGATCCCCCTTGGGAAGACGTAGCCAGTCATGGCGCTGCATTGCCTCGCCAGCTATTTTCAGCTCGCCTTCGAGAACGAGCAGTTCCGCGCCGCCGGTATCCCCGACCGAGTGATGCGCGCCGGGATCGAGCCGGAGCAACACGACAACCTCCCGCTCATCGGCATGCAGGGTCGCGGAAGAGACGCCCTCCTTCACCTGCTCGAGCGCAACCTTACCCATATCGAGGTCGAACTGGTTGCGGTCCTCCGGATCGAACTGCCAGAGTTTCACGAAGATCGTGCAACCATCGTCGGCTCGCGGGATATGGTGCGTGGTCGGCGGATTGCGGACATAGGTCCCGGCCGGATAATCGCCGTGCTCATCCTGGAATGTACCTTCAAGGACAATGAATTCCTCTCCACCGCTGTGGGTATGCTCCGAAAAGGCACTGCCTGGGGCATAGCGGACGATGGAGGTCGCGCGGGCCACCTCGCCGCCGATCCGGTCGAGCATGCGGCGATCGACACCCATCATGGGCGACGGCTGCCATTCGAGCCTGTCTGTGTGAACGATGGCCCGATCGGAAAAGTCGGCATTGACGCGCATCACGTGCTCCCGAAAATTATTTGCAGGGGCCACATGGGAACGACACAGCCCCTCGCCAAGTGCGCAAGGTCCTCCTACATTGGTGCCATGGCGTCGCCCTCCCCCAGCGAATATCTTCGCCTCAAGCTCGTCGAGAAGGTTCGCGGCGTCTTCAACGATGTCGAGGGCGGCGAACAGCCGGTGCCGGTTTCGGACGAGGCCCTGTTCGAGAAGAACACGCCAATCCGGATGGTCCATGCCGATATCGTGGCGATGATGGTCGGCGGCATCCGCGGCTTGCTGCTGCAGATGCTCCATCCGCATGCCCTGCAGGGCGTGCTCGACCACTCGAACTTCCGCAGCGACATGCATGGGCGCCTGCGCAGGACAGCGCGGTTCATCGCGGTCACCTCCTTCGGCCACCGCGACGATGCGATGCAGGCGATCGAGCGCGTGAACCGGATTCACGCAGCTGTCGGGGGCACACTGCCTGACGGATCGAATTACTCCGCGACCGATCCGCGCACGCTTGCCTGGGTCCATGTTGCCGAGGCAACCAGCTTCCTCGCCGCCTATCTGCGTCATGTCCGGCCCGACATGCCGGGCAGTGAGCAGGACGAATATTATCGCCAGTTCGCAGTCATCGCCAATGCCCTGGGCGCAGACCCGGTCCCAACCGACCGGCGCGAGGCCGAAGCGATCTTCCGCGAGCTGCGCGGCGATCTCGCCACATCGCCGCAAGCGCGCGAGATCGCGGACCTCGTCCTCAGCCAGCGCCCGCAAGGCGCACCTCCCGCCCTGCAGGCGATGCTCGGCGCGGAGGCCGTCGCCCTTCTCCCGCCTTTCGCCCGCTCGATGCTCGGTCTCGAACGACCCGGCCTCGCCTCGATCCCCGCACGTGCGGCGACATGGGGCATGGGCAAGACGCTCCGCTGGGCTTTCCGCCAGAATTGACGCGCAACGCACTTGCTTCGGTGCTAGCCTCGCGAATGAGAGGAGAGCAGCCATGTATGTTCAAGGATTTCTCATCGCAGTCCCCGAGGGCAACAAGGAAGCCTATCGCGCGACGGCGGAAAAGGCCGGCGCGAAGTTCCGCGAATATGGCGTGACCGAGATCGTCGAAGCCTGGGAAGAGGACATCACCGACGGCAAGGTCACCGATTTCCGCATGGCGACCAAGGCAGAGCCGGGCGAAAGAATCGTCTTCAGCTGGATGATCTGGCCCGACAAGGAGACCGCCGACGCGGCGCATTCGAAGATGGAAAACGATCCCTTCTGGGAAAATGAAATGGCGGAGATGCCATTCGATGGCATGCGCATGATGTGGGGCGGCTTCACTCCCCTCTATACAAGCGGGAGAGACTGATGGCCGAATACACCTTCTTCACCAATCCGATGAGCCGCGGCCAGATCGCGCGCTGGGCGCTGCATGAGGTGGCGGCGGACTACGATACCGAGCTGGTGGAATGGGCGGCGAAATCCGAGGCTTTCCTCAAGGCGAACCCGCTCGGCAAGGTGCCGACACTGGTCCACCATCATGGCGACCACGTCCATGTCGTGACCGAGGCTGCTGCGATCTGTCACTATCTTGCGGAGATGCATCCCGACGCCGGCCTGCTGCCAGAGACGCACGAAAAAGCCGCCTATTTTCGCCGCCTCTTCTTTGCCGCCGGCCCCGTCGAGCAGGCCGTGGTCGCGCGGAGCATGGGCTGGGGCGTTGACGATCCGCAGAAGCAGGGCATGGTCGGTTTCGGCAGCTACGAACGCGCAATGGACACGTTCGACATGCTGCTTTCCGACCGCGACTACGTCTGCGGCGACCGCTTCACCATGGCCGATGTCTATGTCGGCAGCCAAGTCGACTGGGGGCTGCAATTCGGATCGATCCCGAAACGCAAGGTTTTCGAGGACTATGCGGCACGCTTTCGCGAACGACCGGCCTACAAGGAAGCGAAAGCGATCGACATGCAGTTGATTGCCGAGGCGCAGGAACAAACGAGCTCACCATAACTCGCTTTATCGACGCGCGGCGCTGGCAAAAGCTGACTAATCAGGCAATTGCGCGGCAGCTTCGCAGCGTGTTGTAGGCCTCGACGACGCGGTTCAATCGGCTCTCGTACTGGCGATCCCCGCCGTTGCGGTCGGGATGGTAGCGGCGCACGAGCTCAGAATAACGACGCCTCAGCCTGCGTCGGTCGATGTCGCTGCCCAGCCCCATGACCTCCAGCGCCTCGGCCTCCTGGCGGCTGAAGCGGCCGTCCATCGCCAATTCCGCCTCGCGCCGGGCGCGGCTCTTGATGCCGCTGGCCCGCGCGGAAATCGCATCTAGCGGATCGTCGTAATCCGCCCAGCGCGGCATACCGTCGACGCCCGCGGTGGGCCGGAATGTCGGGCTTTCGGTGCGCCAGCCGCTCGCAGGGCTTTGCGCGTCGAAGATTTCCTCCGCGCTCATGCCTTCGAACCAGTCGTAACCGGCATTGAATTCGCGCACATGATCGAGGCACATCCAGCGCCAGCTTCCCGGCCCGTCGAAACCGTGCCCCGCACTGCCCGGCGCGCGGAACTCGCCCGGCTCGTTGCAGGCCGGGTGGTCGCACACCCTGCCGGTGTCTTCATATCTTCCGTGAAACTTTGACTGGCGCATTCGTTCTAGGATGGGGAGTGAAACCCTGTATGGAAAGAGGCGAGAGGAGATTCGAGCGTATGTCGGGATCGGTCCAACAGGAGATGGAACGCCTTCTGACCGAGGCCTTTGCACCGACGCGGCTCGAAGTCATCAACGATAGCGCAAAACATGCCGGCCATTCGGGCGACGACGGCAGCGGGGAATCGCATTTCACCGTGGTGATCGAAGCGCCCGCCTTTGCCGACAAATCGCGCCTCGACCGCCAGCGCATGGTCAACAAGGCGCTGGGCGACATTCCCGGAGAGCGCGTCCACGCCCTCGCCATACAGGCTTCCGCACCGACACCATAGGAACAAGGGGCATGACATGAGCCAGATCGACCTCACGCTGACACCGACGACGCATGATCTCGGGCAGTTCGAGGTCCGACGCGTGCTGCCGTCCAAGAAGCGGACCATGGTCGGTCCCTTCATTTTCGTCGACCAGTTCGGCCCCGCACAGCTCGACCTTGGCACCGGCATGGATGTGCGACCGCATCCGCACATCAATCTCGCAACGGTCACATGGCTGTTCGAAGGCGCGATCGATCACCGCGACAGCCTGGGCAGTTTCTCGACCATCCGGCCCGGTCAGGTGAACCTTATGACGGCAGGCAAGGGTATCGTTCATTCCGAACGATCTCCCGAAGCCGAGCGCACGGCCGGCCCCAAGCTATACGGCATGCAGACATGGCTCGCCCTACCCGACGGCAAGGAAGAGATCGATCCGGCGTTCGAGGCTGTTAGTGACCTGCCCTTGATCGAGGATGGCCGCGCCAAGGCGATCGTCATCATGGGCGAACTCTGGGGCGAACGTGCGCCGACCACGACCTATGCCGACACCATCTATGCCGAGATCGTCCTTGGCGCAGGCGGCGCTATCCCGATCGAGGAAGAAGCCGACGAGCGCGCGGTCATGCTGGTGGGCGGCGAGGCAGTGATCGATGGTCATCCGCTCAAGCCCTATGAACTCGCCATCCTCCAGCCAGGCCGGGACATGACGCTCGAGAGCGAGTCCGGCGCGCGGGTGATGCTGCTGGGCGGCGAGGCATTCCAGACACCGCGCCATGCCTGGTGGAATTTCGTCAGTTCCAGCCGCGAACGCATCAACCAGGCCAAGGAAGACTGGCGGAAGGGACGTTTCCCCGAAGTCCCGGGCGATAGCGAGGAATATATCCCGCTCCCCGACGGCCAGCCGAAGACCGTTACCTATCCGTGAGGGAGCAAGCATGAGTTTCGAAGGCAAGACTGCATGGATCACCGGCGCATCCTCCGGGATCGGCGCCGCGCTGGCAGGCGAATGGGCCAGGAGAGGCGCCAACATCATCCTGTCCGGCCGCGATGAAAGCAGGCTGAGCGCGGTCGCCGACCGCCTCGAAACCGAAACGAAAACCCTCCCCTTCGATGTGCGAGACGACGAGGCAATGCGGCAGGCCACCGAGGAAGCCGCAAGCTGGAAGGACGGGGTCAATATCTTCGTGGCCAATGCGGGCATTTCGCAGCGCAGCCCCGCGGTCGATACGGACATGCAGGTCTATCGCGACATTATCGACATCGACCTCACCGCGCAGATCGCCGCCACGCAGGCGCTGCTGCCGCACATGACGCAGCGCGGCAGCGGGAAGCTGCTTTTCATCTCGTCGATCGCGGGGAAGGTCGGCGTTCCGATGCGCACTGCCTATTGCGCTGCAAAGCACGGGATGATCGGTTATGCCGACGCCCTGCGCGGTGAGCTGTCGCAAAGCGGGATCGACGTGCATGTCATCTGCCCCGGATCTGTTGCCACCGATGTCAGCCGCAACGCGCTTTCCGCCGACGGCACGCCGCGCGGTCGCAGCGACAAGGTGATCGACAACGGCATCAGGCCCGACGATGCGGCGAAACGGATCATTGATGCCGTCGAACTCAACCAGCGGGAAATCATCGTGGCCGACGGAATGGAAGAGGCGATGGGTGAGATGCGACGGACGCCTGACCAGCTATTCGACCAGGTCGCCGGCATGGTCGCGGCCGGATACATGGAAAAGATGCAGGCGGAAGATTGATGGAACAGACGCGCGTCACACTCGCCAATGGTATCGAACTCGACACAGTCGATGTCGGACCGCGCGATGCGCCCGCGCTGATCTTCCTTCACGGATTTCCGGAAAGCCATCGAACATGGCGTCACCAGATCGCCCATTTCTCCGATCGCTTCCGCTGTATCGCGCCCGACCAGCGCGGCTATCGCGGGTCATCGAAGCCCGAAGGCGTCGACAATTACACGCCCGACAAGCTGGTGGGCGATATCTTCCTGCTGGCCGACGCGCTCGGCGTGAAAGACTTTACCGTCGTGGGCCATGACTGGGGCGGAGCCATCGCCTGGGGCGTTGCCATGGCGGGCGAGCAGATGGGCCGCGTGCCCCGCGCGGTAATCGCCAACGCGCCGCATCACGCGGTTTTCCAGAAGCTGCTCTATACCTCGCCCGTCCAGCGCGAGGCGAGCCAGTACATGCGCGGTTTCCGCGATAGCGCGAATGACGAGCTCGTCCGCGAGCAAGGGCTTTACGGCATTCTCGCACAGGAAATCCGCTGGGACGCCCCCGACAAGATGGAGCCCGAAGAGCGCGAGCAATTGCTAAAGGACTGGCAGGACCGCGATGCCGCTTTCGCCATGCTCAACTGGTACCGCGCAAGCCCGATCGACATTCCGGCGATGGACGCGCCCTTCGAAATACCCGAAGGCTGGGCACCGCCGCCCTTCCCCAAGCTGGGCATTCCCACGCTCGTGATCTGGGCGCAGGACGATCTCGCGCTACCCCCGGAAAACACCGCCGCCCTGCCCGATCACATCGAGGACCTGACCTTGGTCGAAGTGCCCGAGTGCGGACATTTCGTCCCTTGGGAAAAGCCCGATGCGGTCAATTCCACGATGGAGGAATTCTTCGCGCGAACGGGCTAAGCGCCCAGCCATTCCACCCACGCGCCATGCGGATGGGCGTTCGCGAGATGCGTTTCCTCTTCGCCGCCGGGCCAGTAGCGCACCCGCAATTCATGCGCGAAAGTCTCCCGATTGGTTTCCAGCGAGAGATGGGCAAGCGGGCGCTCTGGCGTGGCAGCTTCACCAGCCGCCGCAAGGGCAGTCCTGATCCGCTCTTGCGTGGAGTCGGGAAGATATTGCCACATGATCGAATGGGCGATCACGCGGGTAACGCCGTGCTCCTGATCGCGCGCCAGCTCCTGTTCCACCCAATCGCCCGCATCCATTCGCTCGATTTCGGGCGGCATTCGCTTTGCAAGGGCAATCGCGGCATCGATCCGCGCCATGCGGCCGGTGGCTTCCGGCCACACATAGCTCTTCAGGCGCAGCGCCTGGCGTTCGTCGGTCAGGTCCACCGGAGCAATGTCGCTTCCGCGCGCATCCACGAAGCCGATCTCTTTGGCAGGCGGAGGACCGCCGCGCCATTCCGGTTCGATCTGCATCCGGCTCGTCGCCGGGCCGACGGGCACACCGCCCAGATTGTAGCGATAGCGCCCCAGCATGGTGTTGATGCCCGCACTCGCCCCGATTTCCAGCCATTCGAACTGCGCCGTCGTGCGCCTGTCCGCAAGCCACAACAAACCGGCGGCGAGGCTCGCCGAGCGCCCTGCCTCGTTCGTCTGCGGCGGCCCGTCGAGCCACGGCATGAGCTGGAAGTCGTGCGTTTCGACAATCTCGCGTACCAGCGCATCGACCTGGTCCTGAGCCGGCATGCGGCCAGCATAGACATCCTCCAACCGCGGTTCCTCACCGGTCAGCAGGAGATTGTGCAGCCCGCCCGCGATCCGCAGCGGCATGGCATCGCGCAAGGACAGGCCCTGCCACGCGAAGATCCGTCTGGCCGTCGCAGCATCGCTAGTTTCAAGCGCCAGCAGCGCACGGACGACCTGGGCGGTTCCGGGTGCGCCTGCCATTTCGGCATGTTCGGCCTGCCATTCGATGGCTTCTGGGACCGAAACGATATCCATCACTCCGCTGGTGCCCATATTCGTTGCCCTTTTCGCCTGGCGTGCCTATTTGCCGCTCCGCAATGACCAACAGCCTGACCTTCGCCATTCCCAAGGGGCGCATTCTCGATGAAGCGCTTCCCGTCATGGAGCGTGCCCGCGTGGTGCCGGAAGATGCCTTCCACGACAAGGCCAACCGCTCGCTCACCTTCGCGACGACGCGCGACGACATGCGGCTGATCCGCGTGCGCGCTTTCGACGTGGCGACCTTTGTCGCCCATGGCGCGGCGCAGATGGGCATCGTGGGCAGCGATGTGATCGAAGAGTTCGACTACGCCGATCTCTACGCCCCCGTCGATCTCGACATCGGGCACTGCCACCTCGCCGTGGCCGAACCCAAGGGCGCGAGCGCGACCAATGGCGCAAGCCACCTGCGCGTTGCGACCAAGTATCCCAACCTCACCCGTCGCCATTTCGAGCGCCAGGGCATTCAGGCCGAATGCGTAAAGCTGAACGGCGCGATGGAAATCGCCCCCGAGTTAGGCCTTGCAGGCCGGATCGTCGATCTTGTCTCCAGTGGCCGCACACTCAAGGAGAACGGGCTGGTCGAGACCGACCACATTCTCGACATCACGGCGCGGCTGATCGTCAATCGCGCAGCGCTCAAGACCGATCCGCGTGTCGCAGCGCTGGTTGAAGCCTTCCGCGCCGACAGCGAAAACCGGAAAGCAGCCTGATGCAGCTGCTGCGTACCAGCGACGCCGGCTTCGAAGCGAAGTTTGAACGTGTCGTGCGCGACCGCCGCGAAAGCGACATGCAGGTCGGGCGCGATGTCGCGGGCATTCTCAACGAAGTGCGCGAGCGCGGCGACAAGGCGCTGGTGGAATACACCAAGCGCTTCGACCAGCATAACCTGTCTACCGACGACGACTGGTCGATTTCGAAAGAGGCCTGCAAGGCGGCTTACGACAGGCTCGATGCAGAGCTGCGCGAGGCGCTGGAAACGGCTGCCGCGCGCATCCGCGCCTATCACGAAGGCCAGCTTCCCGAGGATCGCGACTATACCGACGATATCGGCATGCGCCTCGGCGCGCGCTGGGGCGCTGTCGAAGCAGCCGGCCTCTACGTGCCCGGTGGCAGGGCGGCCTATCCCTCCTCGCTGCTGATGAATGCCATTCCGGCAAAGGTGGCAGGCGTGGATCGGCTCGTCGTCACGACGCCTACCCCGAAGGGCGAGATGAACGATCTTGTCCTCGCCGCTGCGCATATCGCGGGCGTCGACGAAATCTACCGCGTCGGCGGCGCACAGGCGGTGGCCGCGCTCGCCTATGGGACGGAACGGATCAAGCGGGTCGATGTGGTCACCGGCCCGGGCAACGCATGGGTCGCGGAAGCGAAGCGCCAGCTATACGGCGTCGTCGGCATCGACATGGTCGCAGGGCCGAGCGAAATCCTCGTCATCGCGGACGGCGACAATAATGCGGAATGGATTGCCGCCGACCTGCTCAGCCAGGCCGAACATGATCCGACCAGCCAGTCGATCCTGATTACCGACGATGCCGGCTTCGCAGCACAGGTGAGCGACGCCATCGATCTAGCCTTCATGAAGCTGCCGACAGCAAAGACCGCCAAGGCCAGCTGGGACGATCACGGACTGGTCGTCATCGTCGACAGCCTCGACGAGGCCCCTGCCCTGTCGGACCGCCTCGCCGCAGAGCATGTGGAGATCGCCACCGACGATCCCGAAACCATATTCGCAAAGCTTCGTCACGCCGGTAGCGTGTTCCTCGGCCGGATGACCCCTGAAGCGGTCGGGGACTATATCGCCGGACCCAACCACGTCCTTCCCACCGGTCGCCGCGCGCGATTTGCCAGCGGCCTGTCGGTGCTCGACTTCATGAAGCGCACCAGCTTCATCGGCGCGTCTGCGGACGCGCTGGCCGCCATCGGCCCGGCTGCCGTACGCCTCGCCGATGCCGAGGGCCTTCCCGCCCACGCCCTTTCGATTTCCAAGAGACTGTCATGAACACCAGCCCCCGCTCCAACCCCCGCGCAATGGCCCGCAGCGCAGCCCGCCTCGGCGCGGTGCAGGCGCTCTACCAGCAGCAGATGGAAGGCACGGCCACTGCCAAGCTGCTCAACGAATTCCACCAGCACCGCCTCGGCAAGGTGATCGAGGACGAGGAATATGCCGATGCCGACGTCGATTTCTTCGATGACCTCGTGAAGGGTGTCGATGCCCGCCGCGAAGAGATCGACGAACTGCTGACCGCCCGCCTCGCTTCGGGCTGGACGCTGGCCCGTCTCGACAAGACCATGCTGCAGATCCTGCGCGCAGGCAGTTACGAACTGCTCGCCCGCGCCGATGTCCCTAAAGCTGCCGCAATCAGCGAGTATGTCGATGTTGCAAAAGCATTTTTCGACGACAGAGAGGCGAAATTCGTGAACGGAATTCTCGACGCAGTAGCCAAGGAAGCCGGTCGGTGAATCTACGCCTCGCCGCGTTAGGCTTGGCGGTAACCTCGATGGCGATCGCGCCTGTTCCGGCGGGCGCCATTCCGCCACCGCTTCCCCCGGCCAATGCGCTGGATTTCTCTGTCGATGGTGTGGCAATCCGTTGCCGCCTTCCAAATCCCGGAGGCACTGTCGAAAGCTGCATGCTGCAGTTTTCGCATTACCTGCTCAGTATCGAAATGATGACACGGGGCGACGGGCGTTACTTCTATTATATCAAACGCAGTTGCGTCGAACCGGGCGATGGCACCAGCGGTCACGAATTTTTTCTCCGCGACGGTATCCTGCAGGATGGCGAGACGATCCGTGGTTCCCAAATGCAGATCGACCTGCGCGAGACACTGGCCGTACGAAGTTCGGAAAAGTGCGAAAGCATCGCGAATTGGCCCCACGAGGAAGATGCCATGGTGACACGGCTCGACCGCGCCCTGGCTGTTTTCCGGTCGCTTCAATCCGCACCCCCCACAAATTGAACGAAGCGGAATTCATATCTGCCCTGCGCGCGATCGCGACCTCCCCTCAAGCCCGGGGGCTCGCCGATGACGCGGCCGTTATCGAATTCGGCAGCGAAACGCTGGTCCTGACCCATGACACCATGGTCGAAAGCGTCCATGTCCTCGAAGGGCAGGACCCCGCCGATATCGCCTGGAAGCTGGTGGCGGTGAACCTGTCGGATCTCGCCGGCAAGGGCGCAGAGCCGGTCGGCGTTCTCATCTCGCACATGCTCGGCAGCGACGATCACCGGTTGGTCGCCGGCTTGAAAGAGGTACTCGAAACCTACGATGTCCTGCTGCTTGGGGGTGACACGGTGCGCGGCGACGGCGCCCGTGCATGGGGCTGCACGGCAATCGGCCGCGCTTGCCATAGTCCCGTACCGGCGCGCGATGGCGCAAGGCCGGGTGACGCAATCTACCTCGGCGGACGGATCGGCTTCGCCATGCTCGGTTTCGAGGCGTTGCGCGACGACACGGATGATGACGATAGTGCCTATCGCCGCCCGGTTCCGCAGCTTGCGCTGGGACGCGACCTTGCTCCTCATGTTTCGGCGATGATGGACATCTCCGATGGCCTGCTGCTCGATGCATCCCGCATTGCGAACGCAAGCAGTGTGACCCTTGCAATCGAGCGGACCCTGGTCGCTCCACTGGCTCCGGAAGACAGGCTGGAAGATGCCATGCGCTGGGGTGACGACTATGTCCTGCTCTGCACCGGCCCTGCCGGTCTCGACGCGCAATTCCCGGTGACGCGCATCGGTCAGGTGACGGCAAAGGGCGCCGATCCGGTCATACTCGACGGCGAGTGTCCCGAAGGCAATCTCGGCTACACGCACTAATCTTTCGCGCAGCTCGGGGGAAAAGCGCGGAAATGTGCGCCTTTGCCCCCTTGCCAGCACTTGCATGCCCTATATACCTCTTCGCCACGTTGCGCCGGCATCTCCCATGCCGAGCGCATCAAACATATAACGGGAGGGGAGTTTTTCGTGGACCTTGTAATCCTATCCATAGGGTTGGGACTGCTTGCCGTAATTTACGGCTTCGTCACCAGCCGCCAGGTGCTCAATTCGGGCGCCGGCAATGAGAAAATGCAGGAAATCGCCGCCGCTATCCAGGAAGGCGCACAAGCCTATCTGAAGCGCCAGTACACGACCATCGGCATGGTTGGCGTCGTCGTCGCCATCCTGGTGTTCGTTTTCCTGGGCCTGATGCCTGCCATCGGCTTCGTCATCGGTGCAGTGCTGTCAGGCGTTGCGGGCTTCATCGGGATGAACATCTCGGTGCGTTCGAACGTGCGGACGGCTGCCGCTGCGCAAAGCGGGCTGCAGCAGGGCCTCACCCTCGCTTTCCGCGCAGGCGCCATTACCGGCATGCTCGTGGCAGGCCTGGCCCTGCTCTCGATCGCCGTGTTCTTCTGGTATCTGACCGCAATCGCCAATTTCGCACCGGACAGTGACGAAGTGGTCTACGGCCTCGTCGGCCTTGCCTTCGGCGCGTCGCTGATTTCGATCTTTGCGCGTCTGGGCGGCGGTATCTTTACCAAGGCCGCAGACGTCGGCGCCGACCTCGTCGGCAAGGTCGAGGCGGGCATCCCCGAAGACGATCCGCGCAACCCGGCCGTCATTGCCGATAACGTGGGCGATAACGTGGGCGACTGCGCCGGCATGGCTGCCGACCTGTTCGAGACCTATGTCGTCACCGTCGGTGTCACCATGGTGCTGACCGCGCTGCTCTTCAGCGAAGTGCTCGGCGACCTGTTGATGCCGATGATGTCGCTTCCGCTGCTGATCGGCGGTGCTTGCATCGTCACCAGCATCATCGGGACCTATTTCGTGAAGCTCGGCAAGGGCAGCACGAATGTGATGGGCGCGATGTACAAGGGCTTCATCGTCTCGGCCGTCCTCGCCATTCCCCTGATCTATTTCGTCATCAGCTACGCGCTGGGCGGAATGGGCACGGAAATCGGTGGCGCGGTTGCCGGTGTCGACCCGGGCGCTCCGCTGGCCGAAGAAGGCACGGCAGAGCAGGTCGTCAGCTTCACCGGTATGGACCTGTTCTGGTGTTCGCTGATCGGTCTTGCGATTACCGGCCTGATCATCTGGATCACCGAGTATTACACCGGCACGAACTACCGTCCGGTGCGCTCGATCGCCAAGAGCTCGGAAACGGGCCATGGCACCAACGTGATCCAGGGCCTCGCCATCAGCCTTGAATCGACTGCGCTTCCGACGATCGTGATCGTTGCGGGCATTATCGCCACCTTCCAGCTCGCTGGCCTCATGGGTATCGCCTATGCCGCTACCGCCATGCTGGCTCTGGCTGGCATGGTCGTGGCACTCGATGCCTATGGTCCGGTGACGGATAACGCAGGCGGTATCGCAGAAATGGCCGGTCTCGACGACAGCGTTCGCGAAAAGACCGACATGCTCGATGCCGTGGGCAACACCACCAAGGCGGTGACCAAGGGGTACGCTATCGGTTCGGCGGGCCTCGGCGCGCTGGTGCTGTTCGCCGCCTACACAACCGACCTGGCGAAGCTTTTCCCGGATGCTGACGTCGATTTCAGCCTCGAGAACCCCTACGTCATCGTGGGTCTGCTGCTCGGCGCGCTGCTCCCGTACCTCTTCGGTGCGATGGGCATGACCGCCGTAGGCCGGGCCGCGGGTGACGTTGTCGTCGATGTGCGTGAACAGTTCGCAGCCGATCCTGGCATCATGGCCGGCACCAGCAAGCCGAACTACGCCAAGACGGTGGACCTCGTGACCAAGGCTGCCATCAAGGAAATGATCCTGCCTTCGATGCTCCCGCTGCTCACACCGATCGTGGTCTACTTCGCGATCCTGTTCCTTGCAGGCCAGGAAAACGCCTTTGCGGCGGTCGGCGCACTGCTGCTCGGCGTGATCATCGGCGGTATCTTCGTCGCGCTCTCCATGACCGCCGGTGGCGGCGCATGGGACAATGCGAAGAAGTACATCGAAGACGGCAATCACGGCGGCAAGGGCTCGGAAGCCCACAAGGCTGCCGTGACCGGCGATACCGTGGGCGATCCCTACAAGGACACCGCGGGCCCAGCCGTGAACCCGATGATCAAGATCACCAATATCGTCGCACTGCTGCTGCTTGCAGCGCTCGCGGCTGGCTGATCCGTTCGATCATAAAGCTACAAAGGGCGGCGGCACTTCGGTGTCGCCGCCTTTTTCTTGACCCTCACGTAAAGGGAACGCAGAGCCTACCGCGTGAACGACACCAAGACCCCCGAACAGCTCGTTGCCGGACTCATTCGCCTCCTGACCGTCGCTCCCGATGGTGAGAACTCCTTCAAGGGCAACCAGCAGCCCGGCGGTATCGGCAGGGTCTTCGGCGGACAGGTGATCGCGCAGGCTTTGCAGGCAGCCCAAGCGAGCGCGCCAGAGGGCATGGAAGCCCATTCGCTTCACGCCTATTTCCTGCGCGGTGGCCGCGAAGGGATCGATATCGACTATTCCGTAGCTTCGGATTTCGACGGTCGCAGCTTCGCCAACCGGCGCGTCGTGGCGCGGCAGGAAGATACGCCGATCCTGAACCTCACCGCCAGCTTCCAGCGGCCCGAGCAGGGGCTCGAGCATGACGACAGCCCCATGCCTCACGTACCCGATCCCGAGGACCTCCCTTCGGACATGGAGATGCGCAAGAAGTTCATCGAGGAGATGGACGAGGTCTCGGAGATGCAGCGCAATCTCATGCTCCGCCCGCGACCGATCGAGATGCGCACCAGCGGCAAGCTGCACTGGATGAACGCGGACAAGAAACCCCCGCATGCGCACAGCTGGTTCAGGACGGCCGCCCCGCTACCCGACGATGCGGCGCTTCACCGCGCGGTGATCGCCTATGCAAGCGACTTCACGCTTTTGGGGACTAGCGCCTTGCCGCATGGCCTGAGCTGGGCGCGCGGAGAACTGAAGGGTGCCAGCCTCGACCACGCATTGTGGTTCCACCGTCCGGCACGCGCCGACGAATGGCTGCTCTATGCGACCGACAGCCCCTGGTCGGGTGCTGGCAGGGGCTTCAACCGCGGCCGCATCTTCAACCGCGCAGGCGAACTGGTCGCCAGCGTCGCGCAAGAAGGCGTCGTCCGCAAAGCCCGGTAAAAATATCTCGGGATTTGGGCCGGGGCTTAACCGCCGCGGCTTGCAGCCTTGGCTCCCGCAGCGCCCGTGCGGCTGGAGACGCTCCAGCCCCGGCTCTTCTCGCCGAAACCGCCAGCCTTGGCCATCGCCGAGGCAGCTTTCACCTTCGGAATGCTGCGGGCCTTTTCGAAGGCGCGCGCCCCGGCGTAATACTTACCCGGCGAACCTGCATAGCCCAGACGCACACCGCGGCTGGTCTGGTAGCCGCCACCCGGAGCGGAGAATGCCGGTACCGGGCGCGGGTTCGAGCGGCTCCACAGGAAGGCCGCCACGAAGGGCGAGAAATGGCTACGGCGGCCACTCGTTTGCTCCTGGCCTGCGCCTTCCTCGACGCATTTGCCGGCACCATATTGTGCCTCGCAATCGGCCAGCGCTTCGAAGCGCGGAGCTTCTTCCTTGGCGGTCGCAATCGCTTCTTCGCGCATATCGGCACATTCTTCGCGGCTGAGGCCGGTTTCCTTGGCGCAGGCGAAGACGTTCTCGAAAACCTGTACTTCCTGTCCGTCTTCGGCGTTGGCCACCTGCATCGGCGCAACGGTCTGTTCGGCCGAAGCCTCGCCGCAGCCCGATAGAAGTGCGCCGCCGCCCAGTGCGGCCATGGTCGTCAGTGCGACTTTGCCGGAGCGCTTGCTGCGCCTGGTGCGAAAAGGCGAATTCGTCATTGGATGTCCCCAGTTTCCCGTTATGTTGATGGGCATACAGGGAAATTCCTGACAAATTCTTTGCGACGGGGGCGCAGCCGCGAAATGTTGAGAAAAACGGTCGAAGAACGGCCCAATTGGCAGGACATTGCTCAGGCCAACGGTTTTATTTTCCATCACGTCGACGGCGATCTTTACTGGGACGAGCGCGCCTGCTGGCAATTCACGCTCGACGAGGTCGAAAACCGGATCGAAGATCCGTCAACCGAACTCTATGCCCTGTGCCTCCAGCTGGTCGACGAGGCATGCGGCAGCCAGCAACTGATGGAACGCCTCGCCATCCCCGACGACATGCGGGACATCGTCGCCAACAGCTGGCGCGACGGCGATCCGTCGCTCTACGGCCGCTTCGACTTTGCCTATGACGGCTCCGGCCCTGCCAAGCTGCTCGAATTCAATGCCGACACGCCGACCTCGATCTACGAGACCGCTTTCTTCCAGTGGGGCTGGCTCGAAGACATGATCGAGCTCGGGCAGCTGCCCCCCGATGCCGACCAGTTCAACCGCCTCCACGAAGCACTGATCGAACGCTTCCAGGCGATCTTTGAGAAGGACAGCCTGGTCCATTTCTCCGGCGTCGCCGACCATATCGAGGACCGGGCCACCGTCGCCTATCTCGAAGACCTTGCCGGACAGGCAGGCATGGAAACACGCTTCGTCGACATCTCTTCCATCGGCATGACCGAGGATGGCCGCTTCGTCGATCCAGAAGGCCTGAGGATCGGCGCGCTGTTCAAGCTCTACCCGTGGGAAGACATGCTGCGCGAAAGCTTCGCCAAGAACATCCCGGGCAGCGAGACCCTTTTCATCGAGCCCGCTTGGAAAGCCATCCTCTCCAACAAGGCCATGCTTCCGCTGCTGTGGGAGCGCAACGAGGGCCACCCCAACCTACTGCCCACCTACTTCGAATATTCGCCCGAAGGCCGCGACATGTCGCGCGGACCCCATGTGCGCAAACCCTTCTTCAGCCGCGAGGGCGCGGACATCTCGCTCTATGACGGGCAGCAACGCCACCGAGGCCCGGACGAAGGCTATGGCGCGGAAGGCGCTATCGTCCAGGCCTATGCTCCCCTTGCCCGCAGCGGCGAGAACCACGCGGTCATCGGCAGCTGGATCGTGGGCGACGAGGCCGTCGCCATGTCGATCCGCGAGGACGCCAGCCCCATCACAAGGGACCTCGCAAGGTACCTCCCGCATGTGATCCTGGGGTGAATTGGGCGAAGCTGGGAGTGGCGATGAGAGCCATTCATTTCGCACCTGCAAAATAAAACAAGCCAAACGCTCCGCACTCGTGTAGAGGGCTCGCCGAACCAAGGTCGCGTGGGAGCCGGTTAGCCGGTGCGCGGGCCTTTTGCCGTCATTGCACACGGCCCCATCCCTCTTTCTGTTTTCGCCCCGTGGCCGTTGCCGCGGCGCTTTTGTATTGCGAGCCAAGATGTCTTTCGAAACCCTCCCGCCCGTTATCGGCGATGCCCTTTCCGCGCGCGGCTATACCGCCCTCACCCCCGTCCAGTCGGCCGTGATCGAGCCAGAGGCGCGAGGGCGTGACCTCGTCGTTTCGGCGCAGACCGGGTCGGGCAAGACGGTCGCTTTCGGCCTCGCGCTGGCAGACGCGCTGCTGGCCGAAACCGCGAACCTCCCACTGGTCGAACAGCCGCTGGCGCTGGTGATTGCACCCACGCGCGAGCTGGCGCTGCAGGTGAGCCGCGAGCTCGGCTGGCTCTATGCAGGCGCTGGCCTGCGTATCGCGACCTGTGTCGGCGGCATGGATGCGAGCAAGGAACGCCGCGCGCTGCGTGCCGGGCCTGCCATCGTGGTCGGCACGCCCGGACGCCTGCGCGACCATCTCGAGCGCGGTGCGCTGGACCTGTCGGGTCTGGTCGGCGTGGTTCTGGATGAAGCGGACGAGATGCTCGACATGGGCTTTCGCGAGGACCTTGAAGAGATCCTCGATGCGACGCCCGATACGCGCCGTACGCTGCTGTTCTCCGCCACCATGCCGCGCCCGATCGAGCGGCTGGCAGAACGTTACCAGACCAATTCGCTGCGCCTCAGCCTCGTCGGCGAGGATCGCGGGCATGGCGATATCAGCTATCAGGCGATCACCGTCTCGCCCTCGGAGGTCGAGAATGCGGTTGTGAACCTGCTGCGTTTCCACGAGGCGGAGACTGCCATCCTGTTCTGCGCCACGCGCGACAATGTCCGTCGCTTCCACGCGACCCTGCAGGAACGCGGCTTCGGCGTCGTAGCGCTGTCTGGCGAGCATTCGCAGAGTGAGCGCAACCAGGCGCTGCAGGCCCTGCGCGACCGCCGTGCACGCGCCTGCGTCGCCACCGACGTTGCGGCGCGCGGTATCGACCTGCCGACATTGAGCCTCGTCATCCATGTCGAGATCCCGCGCGATGCCGAAACGCTCCAGCACCGTTCGGGCCGTACGGGTCGTGCAGGCAAAAAGGGCACGGCGGCGATCATCGTGCCCTACAACCGTCGCAAGCGCGTCGAGGGCATGCTGCGCGGCGCGAAGATCGAAGCCCAGTGGATGGATGCGCCCACGCCAGAGATGATCCGCAAGCAGGATCGCTCGCGCCTGATGGAAATGCTCACCGCCGAAACCGAGTTCGCAGAGCACGACCGCGAACTGGCGAAGGAACTGATGGAAAAGCGCTCGCCGGAAGATATCGCCGCAGCGCTGGTGCAGGCACACCGTTCGAAGCTGCCCGAGCCCGAAGATCTCATCCCCAATACACCCGAGGCGCGCGACAAGGCCAAGGCCGACCGCCATCGCCCGGGCTTCGAGGACGTGGTGTGGTTCAAGATCGGCGTCGGTCGCCGCCAGAATGCCGAACCGCGCTGGATCCTCCCGCTGCTCTGCCGCCGTGGTCACATCACCCGCAACGAGATCGGCGCGATCCGCGTCGGGCAGTTCGAAACCTGGTTCCAGGTACCGTCCAATATCGCCCCGAAGTTCGCCGAAGCCATCGCCCGCACTGCGTCGGCCGATGACGAACAGGACGCGATCCTGATCGAGGAAGCGCCCGAGGGTCCGCGCGTAGAGGCTCGCCAGAACCGCCGCGATCGCCATGAAGGCGGTCCGCGCGTGCGTCCCAAGCCTTTCGGGAAGGGTCCCGGCAAGAAGGGTCCGCATGGTGGCCCGGGCGGCAAGAAGCCTGGCGCACCGTTCAAGAAAGGCCCCAAGCCGTCGGGCAAGAAGTTCGCCGGCAAGCGCAAGCCGGGCGGCAAACCGCACAGCTAGGCCTGCGCGGTCGACGCCCCGCCAGGCCCTAGTGCCTGAGCAGCAAGGGCACGCCGACGTCCGAGAGCATGGCGCGCGTCACGCCGCCGAAGATCCATTCGGATATGCGTGTCCGGCCGTAGGCGCCCATCACCACCAGCCCGACATCGCGCACATCGGCTGCGTTCCTGAGCGCATGCGCAGTGTCTTCATCGCCTTCGTCGACCTCGACGACTTCGCTCTTGATGCCATAGCGCGAGAGATAGTCCGCCCCGCGTATCGGAGGCAGGTCCAGCGTGTCTTTCTTGCGCGATTTCTTCGTGCGTACGCTAACCAGACAGACCGAACTTGCCCGCTTCAGGAGCGGCACGGCCGCGCGCAGGGCATGGCTCGCCTCGGCCGAGCCATCCCAAGCAACCAGCGCAGGCTTGTCGAAATCGAGCCGCTCGCACTCATCTGGCAGGACAAGGACGGGGCACCCCGCCGTGACCGCCAGTTCGCCGGCCGTGAAGGACGGTGTCTTCCCGCGAATGGTCGGATCGCGCTCTCCCAGGACAATCAGGTCAGCCAGCGACGAATTCTGCAACAGGGCCAGCGAGACCGGTCCGGCTTTGTCGATCCAGTCCCACGGCACATCCTCGTTGGCGAGGTCCTTCTCGGTCTCCTCGCGCAGCTTGCGCGCTTCCTCGCGCCAGACGGGGACCATCGCCGCGAAAGCCGCGCCATAGGGATCGGCGCTTGCAGCGGCCTCGTAAGGAACTGCATTGAGCAAGGTCAGGTGACCGTCGAATGCCCGAACGAGGTCCAGCACCACGTCGAGACGTCGCGAATGGCCTTCGTCGGAATGCGCGTTGAAGAGTATCGCTTTCATGGCAGGTCTCCCGGCTGGGTTCGGCCGGGCAACGACTCGCCCGAGCCTTCTGCGATGCAGCCTAGCCCTTCCGAGAGTGCCAATAATTGATCGAGCGCAAACTGGCGGCGCGAGATCTGGCGCGGGCATGAACCGCGCAATTCTGCGGCATTTCTCGCGAAGGACGCATTTTCGCCCAATACCTTAAGCCAATTGACGCGCTGCGCCTCTTGCGAGACCCTCCCGCATGTTCGGGACCGTTCCACGGGTCAATCTCGCATCGGGCCGTCCCCCGAGGGAGGTCGTCATGCCAAATCCAGTCGCGAAGAAATCCTACGCAAACCTGCTGTCCGCCGATGTGCTGGATGTTTCCGCAGTTTACATTCTCGGCGACAGCCTCGTCGATGCGGGCAATGCGCTGGGCCTTGCCGAGTGGTACGACAGCCTGCCCTTCGCCGCTTTGCCCGAGGGTGCGCCGACCGAAGACCTTGGCTATTTCGACGGACGGTTTTCCAATGGCTATACCTATGCCGACCTGCTGGCGAACCGCTTGGTCGGATCGCCGAGCGAGCCGGTCTTTCCCTTTGGATATGACGACCCTTGGATTGGCATCCCCATTGCGCCCTTCCGCGGCGATCCGAGGGGCGACAGCCTGAATTTCGCCTATGGCGGCGCGCAGATCATCCGCGGCGAGGAATTCGTTTCCGGCCTCGATGAACAGACAGATGCCTTGCGCGATGCAGTCGACGGGCGCTTCGATGCGGGCGATCTGGTCATCCTGACCATGGGCGGGAACGATGTCCGCGAACTGGCATCGGCTGGTGGACCGCTTGGTACGCGTTACGATGCACGTCTCGACCTGCAAAGCTCGGCAGCCGAACTCTTGCAGGAGCTAAGCCAGCTGGTGTCGCGCGGCCTCCAGCAGATCGTGCTGACCGGCATTCCCGACGTCGGACTGATCCCGCATTACGATGTCGACGGCGACGGTGTGCTCGACGGCTCGCCCGGCGAAGGCGGCGGGTGGAAGGGCTATTTCGAGGAATACCACTTCGCGCAGCGCGCCAGCGAGTATTCGGCCTATCTCGACCAGCTGATCCGGACCGAGGTCGTTCCCCAGCTCGAAGCGCTGGGTGCCACGGTCCATTACGTCCCGCTCGCCGATGTTACGGACGCCGATGGCAATGTCATCGAACAGGGAGCGCTGGAGGCAGTCTTGCCGACAATCGCTGCGCTCAACGGTCTCACGATCGACGAAATGAAGGCCGACTGGCTCGAATGTTCCGACCTCGTGTTCTTCGACACTGTCCACCCCAATGCGCAGGTCCACGCGCTGGTCGGCTCCTTTATCGCTGCCGAGATCGAGGGCAGCGAATGGGTCGAAGTCATGCCAATGCTCGAAGCCGAAGTGCGCGAGGCATTCAGCGGTTCGATTGCGGCCGCCGGCGAGACGGAAGCTTTCCTAGTCTCGCTCAAGAAGGGGGTGGAATACACGCTCAACGTACTGGGCATGAGCACGCTCGGCACGGACGGTAGCCTGGCCGACCCCACACTGGTGGTGACCACACTCAAGGGGTGGGCGGTGAATAGCTACATCGGCCAGTCGGGTGACGATGCCGGGCTCGGCTTCGATGGCAATTACGTTTTCGTCGCCCCCTACACGGGGCGCTTCTATCTCGTGGTGGGCGGGGAAGGTTCGCTGACCGGCGACTTCCAGCTTCGCATCGGGGTCGTCGATAGCGGAACGATAGCCGCCATCCCTTTCGGCAAGGAGGCTATATTTGCGGGCGCATTCGGAGAGGCAGCCACCTTTGCCGCATTCCCCGAGCCGGATCGCCCCGCTTTAGACGATCTTTCCTCCGCCCATCTGCAGGTCGTCTGAGCGACTAGAATCCGGGCAGCTTCGTGTCGATCTCGCCCTCGGGATGGGGAAGGCCGAGCATTCGGTTCAGCCCGCGCCGCAAGGGGTTGGTGCAATAAGGCGGACCGCCAAGGTAATTCATGAGGCCGATCAGCTTGCCGGGCGAACCGCTCGACCGCAGGATCACGCGTCCGCCGTTCCCGGTATCGATCGGCTGCGCGATGGGGTCGCAGCGGCGCAGCGTCAGCGTGTTTGCGGTTTCATCGCGCTCGATAGCGGTACACACGAATGGGCTGGTGTAGCCGATGATCCGTCCATGCCATTCGGGGACGTCTTCGCGCTTCGACCAGACATATTTCTCGTCCCGCTCCGCCCGGTCGAGCGCACGATCGAGGATCGTGACGTTCTCCATAGGCACATCGAAATAGGCCGCTATCTGTCGGGGCAAGGGATCGTGCCAAGCCTCGCTCTCGAACCAGCTATCGAGCGCCTCGGGCGAGGAGAAAGTCACATCCGGCGACCAGTTCACCCCGTTCGACCAGCAATTCCCCAGCGTGTTGAACCTTTGGTGCCTGACCTGCGCGCTGTCGGGAATGCCCAGCCCTTCGGATACGAGCGCATAGCGGTCTTCAAAATAGTCGCCCTGGCTGTCCAGCCAGATGATAGCGACCGGGACGGCGATCACACCAAGGAAGAGTATCGTTGCGAGCGTCTGGACCGGCCAGCTCTTCCATACGTGCGGAGGCATCATTCGGTGCGCAAGGAAGAGAAGCGCCACAATCAGTGCCGGTATCCCGAACACGGAAAGCATGGCGAACTGGAAGCTGGTCATGCGGTCGTTCTAGCTCAGAGCATGATAAAAATCGTAAATCTGCTGCGCCACGCCCTCGCTGATACCGGGCGCGCGTTTCAGGTCGTCGAGCGCCGCAGCGCGGACCTTTCCGGCAGTGCCGAAATGGAGCAGCAGCGCGCGTTTCCTCGCTGGCCCGATGCCCGGGATTTCATCGAGCGGCGATGCCGTGATGGCACGGCTGCGCTTGGCGCGGTGCGCGCCGATGGCGAAACGGTGGACTTCGTCGCGCAGCGTCTGGAGGTAGAAAAGCAGCTGTGAGTTGACCGGAAGCGTCTTTTCGCGCCCGTCAGGGAAGTGGAAGACCTCGCGCCCCTCCCGCCCATGGTGTGGGCCCTTGGCGATACCGATGACCGGAACCTGCTCGGCAATGCCAAGGTCCTCCAGCACCGCCATCACCGAGGAGACCTGCCCCTTGCCGCCGTCAATGAGGAGAAGGTCGGGCCAGATAGCCTCGTGGCCTTTCCCCTTGGGTCCGTTCTCCTCGTCGCGTTCGCTTTCGGCGAGCTTGCGGAAGCGGCGCGCCATGACCTCGCGCATCATGCCGAAGTCGTCGTTGGTCTTGGCCTGCTTGATGTTGAACTTGCGGTACTGGCCCTTCTCGAAACCCTCGGGCGAGGCGACGACCATTGCGCCCAGCGCCTTGTCGCCCTGGATATGGCTGTTGTCGTAGATTTCGATACGCTGGGGCACCTCGTCCAGTTCGAGGAATTCGGCCAGTTCGCGCATGCGCTGGGCCTTGGTGCCGCTTTCGGCCAGCCGCCGTTCGAGCGCCTCGGTAGCATTGCGCTGCGCCTGCTGCATGAGCTTGCGCCGGTCGCCGCGCTGCGGGATCGAGATGGCAATCGCGTGACCCGCCTTTTCGGCCAGCGCCTCTGCGATCAGTTCCTGCTCGGCCAGTTCGCGGTCGACGAGGATCGTCTTGGGCGGCGGGACTTCTTCGTAGAATTGAAGCAGCACATCGGAAAGCACCTCTGCCTGTTCAAGGTCGCCGGTGTTCTTCGGGAAGAAGGCCTTGTGGCCCCAGTTCTGCCCGCCGCGAATGAAGAAGGCCTGTACGCCGATCTGCCCGCCCTTGGCAGCCAGCGCGAAGACATCGGCATCGCCCACGCCGCTGGCGTTGATGGCCTGCGAACCCTGGATGAAGGTCGCCGCACGCAGCCGATCGCGCAGGATGGCGGCGGTCTCGAAATCGAGATCCTCGGCCGCCTTGGCCATCTGCTTCTCGATATTGGCCTGCACGGCGCCACTCTTGCCCGAGAGGAAGTCCTTGGCCTCGTTCACCAGGCTCTCGTAACCCGCCTCGTCGATCCTTCCCACGCAAGGGGCCGAACAGCGCTTGATCTGGTAGAGCAGGCACGGCCGGTCGCGATTGTTGAAAAAGCTGTCGGTGCAAGACCTGAGCAGGAACAGTTTCTGCAGCGCGTTCAGTGTCTTGTTGACCGATCCGGCGCTGGCGAAGGGGCCATAGTAATTGCCCTTGGCCCGCCTTGCCCCGCGATGCTTCTGGATGCGCGGGAAAGCGTGATCGGCGCGCAGGAGGATGAAGGGAAAGCTCTTGTCGTCGCGCAGCAGCACGTTGAACGGCGGGCGATAGCGCTTGATCAGCTGCGCCTCTAGCAGCAGCGCCTCGGCTTCCGAATTGGTGACCACGATTTCCATCGCGCGGCACTGGCTGACCATGCGCTGGAGCCGGTTCGAGAGCCCCTTCACCTGCGTGTAATTGGCGACGCGCGCCTTCAGGCTACGCGCCTTGCCGACGTAGAGGACGTCACCGCGCGTATCGAGCATGCGATAGACGCCGGGACGCGGCTTAAGGGTCTTCACCGTCTCGCGGATCGTCGCGATGCCGGTTTCGAGATCCGGCTGCGCGCTGGCCACGGTCTTGGTGGCGCGTTCCTCGTTGAAACGCTCCTTGCCTCTGGGGTCGTGTGGGGAACCGGCCTTGCTGCGCGACATGGGGGTGGAGATAGTATGCGAGCGGCGCTTGTGCAAAGGCGCGTTTGCCGCCATCCCCTACCGCATGGACGGAACAACAATCGCACCGCCGCGCACGGTCGGCTTCTGGGGTACGGCACTCTTTCCGGTAAACGGCATGATCGGGGCAGGCATCTTCGCCATGCCCGCCATCCTCGTGGCCGCGGTCGGCGATTTCGCGCCTTGGCTGATGCTGGCCGGTGGCCTCCTGTTTGCCCCGTTGATCCTCGTCTTTGCATGGCTTGCGGCGCGCTTCGACCATTCGGGCGGTCCCGTCCTTTACGGCGAGGCGGCCTTCGGTCGCTTCATCGGATACCAGGCGGGCTGGATGCGCTACATGAGCGCTATCGTGACCGTGGCGGCGAATACGCATGTGATGGTCGCCTATCTCGGGGCGTTGTTCCCCGTTCTCAACGATCCGGTCATGCGGGTGGGAGCGGTCGCGACGATCATCGCCATCCTCACGGCGATCAACCTGTTCGGGATGAAGAAATCGGTGGGCGCATTGGGTCTGATGACGATCCTCAAGCTGGCCCCGCTCGGCCTGCTTGTCGTTTCCGCTCTTTTCGCCGGCACGAACGATGTGGCCTTCGCCCTGCCAGAGTTCAGCGAGATCGAGACCGTGGTGCTGCTGCTCTATTATGCCTTCATGGGCTTCGAGACAGTCGTCCTGCCGGCAGGCGAGATGAAACGGCCCAAGCGCGATGTGCCGCTGGCGCTGCTCACCACGCTTGGCGCGGTGACCTTGCTCTACATGGCGATCATCTGGGCCTTCCTTGCCATCGGGCCCGGCACCGGAGGCGAGGACAATGCCCTTGCAGGAGCTGCCGAAGCCAGCATGGGGCAGTTCGGAGCATTCGCAATCGTCTTTGCCGCCGCCTTCAGCATCGCGGGCAACAACTTCCAGGGCGGCGTGACCTTGCCGCGCATGACCTATGGCATGGCCGAACGCGGCATGCTGCCCCGCTGGTTCGCACGCGTCAGTCCGCGGTGGCAAACGCCTTCGAACTCGATCATTTTCTATGGCGTAGCGGGGATTGCATTCGGCCTCTGGGAAGGCTTCGAGGCGCTGGCACTTGCCGGCACGCTGACGCGGCTCTTTACCTATCTCGTCAGCGCCGCTGCCCTGCCTGTGATCGAGCAACGCGACGGCGCGCTCAATCCGTTGCACGCGGTGGTCGCGGGCCTTGCATTCGTCAGCACCGGCTGGGTCGCGAGCCATGCGGATGCGCAGGCATGGATCACTTTCTTCGGCCTCTTCGCGCTCGGCACGCTGTTCTATTTCATCGCGGCCCGCCAGAAGCCGCTGGAGCCTGAAGCAGCCTGAGCCATGTCCGATAGTTTTGACGCTATAATCCTCGGCGCCGGTGCAGCCGGGCTGATGTGCGCCGCGCGTGCGGGCCAATTGGGCAAGCGCGTGCTGGTGCTCGAGAAGGCGGAAAAGCCGGGCAAGAAAATCCTGATCTCGGGCGGCGGGCGGTGTAATTTCACCAATATCGGCGCGGGGCCGGCGAACTACCTTTCCGGCAATCCGCATTTCGCCAAGTCCGCCCTCGCCCGATATACCCCTCGCGACTTTCTCGCGCTGATCGAAAGCTACGATATCGCATGGCACGAGAAGACGCTGGGCCAGCTGTTCTGTGACGGTTCCTCGAAACAGATCGTCGAGATGCTGCTCGAAGAATGCGCCCAATCCAGAAAAGTTGGGGGCGATGTCGAAGTCCGCTGCAACGCAGAGGTAACGGCTGTCGAGCATGAGGATGGCCGTTTCGCCGTGATGGCAAACGGGCAGATCGTGACCGCACCGGCGCTCGTGATCGCGACCGGTGGCCCCTCGATCCCCAAGATGGGCGCTACCGGCTTTGCCTATGACCTTGCCCGGCAATTCGGGCTCAAGGTGGTCGAGCCTCGCCCTGCCCTCGTCCCGCTGACGCTGGGCGGCGAGGAACTCCTGTTTCGCGAAATTTCGGGGGTGTCGGCACCGGTTGTCGCCAGTGCGGGCAAGGCCAGCTTCCCCGAGGCTGCACTCTTCACCCATCGCGGGCTGTCTGGCCCCTCGATCCTGCAGATTTCTTCCTACTGGAAACCCGGCGAGGAAGTCGGCATCGATTTCCTGCCCCAGTCCTCGGGCGACTGGCTGCTCGACCGCAAGCGCGAGACACCGCGCGCAACCTTACGTTCGGTACTGCGCGAGGCGCTTCCTGACCGGCTCGCCGACATCCTTGCCGAGAAGCTCGGGATAGACACCGAGCTGGGCAATGCGAGCGACAAGGCGCTGCGAGCGGCACAGGAACGCCTGAAGCGCTGGACCTTCCGCCCATCGGGCACAGAAGGCTTTGCCAAGGCCGAAGTCACCGTGGGCGGCATCTCGACCGCGGAACTCTCGTCCAAGACCATGGAAGCGAAGAAAGTCCCCGGCCTGTTTGCCATCGGCGAGGCGGTCGACGTGACCGGCTGGCTCGGCGGATATAACTTCCAGTGGGCCTGGGCGAGCGGCGTTGCGGCGGGTGAGGCGCTCTAACCCCCTGTAACTGCTACGGCAGGCTTTGACCGGGGCGGCAAGTTGACCGCTTTCCGCGCTCTGCTAGCCTCTGCCGCTTGTGGACCCGCGAAAAGCGGGCCGTTGCAGGAGAGCCTGATGCAGCAGCTTCAGGGCATGGATGCCAGCTTTGTCGCGCTCGAAACGCGCAATTCGCCGATGCACATCGGCTCGATCCTTATTTACAATCCCGAGACCGCGCCCGGCGGCTTCGTGCGGTTCAAGGACATCCTCGGCTTTATCGAAAGCCGCCTGCAGCTTTCCACCACCATGCGCCAGCGGCTGGTGCGCGTACCGTTCGACCTCGACTATCCCTATTGGATCGAGGATCCCGATTTCGACCTCGAATACCATGTCAGGCACGTTGCCCTGCCGCAGCCGGGCGACTGGCGGCAGCTGTGCATCCAGGCTGCCCGCGTTTTTGCCCGCCCGCTCGACCTGACCCGCCCGCCCTGGGAGATCACCGTGGTCGAAGGGCTGTCCAATATCGAAGGCATCCCAAAGGGCAGCTACGCCTATATCACCAAGGTCCACCACGCCGCGATCGACGGGATGAGCGGGATCGACCTCATGGAAGCGACGCACACGCTGCGTCCCGACGAACCGCCTCCGCCCGGACCGGACAACTGGAAGCCCGAAAAGCTGCCCAACCCTGCCGAACTGCTCGGCCGCAGCTACATGAATGCGATCACCAATCCGCTGAAACAGCTCGAGGTCGCGGCCAAGGCCGCCCCCGGCCTTGCCAAGGCATTGAAGGGACTTGCCGCGAAGGAATTCGACGTCTCGACCGAGATGATCGCGCCCAAGACCCGCTTCAACCGCAAGATCTCGCCCCACCGCGTTGTCGAAGGCGTCAGCGTGGCCCTCGACGATATCAAGGCGATCCGCACCGCGGCGGAGGGCGCAAAGGTCAACGACGTGTTCCTCGCCATCATAGGCGGCGCGATGCGGCGCTATCTGGAAGACAAGGGCGAACTGCCCAAGAAGACGCTCACCGCCATGGCACCGATCTCGGTCCGCGCGAAGGACGAGAAAAACTCGATGGGCAACCAGGTCGCGGCCATGATCGCGCCTCTGGGCACGCATATCGCGGACCCGGTGGAACGGCTCGAATGGGTGCATGACCGCACGAAGAATTCCAAGGCGATGACCGACGCATTGGGCGCGCGGAACATGACCGAGATGAGCAAGGCCAGCCCTGCGCTGTTCATGGCACTCGGCGCGCAGCTCTATTCGCGGCTCAGCCTTGCCAATCGCGGCGTGGGGCCGATCTTTTCGACCGTGGTGACCAATGTCCCCGGTCCGCCGATCCCGATCTATTCGGCAGGCGCGAAGATGGAGAGCATGATGGGGCTCCTTTGCCTCACCGACGGTCTCGGGCTCGGTCATGTGGTGCAAAGCTACACCGACGAGGCAACGATTGCCTTCACTGCCGACCGCGAAATGATGCCCGACCCGGAATTCTACCGCGAATGCATCCAGCAAAGCTTTGAAGAGCTTAAGAAAGCCGCGAAAACTGCGGAAAAGCCAGCGCCAACTAACAAAAAGAAACCATCTTCGCCTAAGAAGGGTGCGACCAAGCCTGCCGCCAAGAAGCGGGCTGCTCCAAAGAAGAAAACGCCCGCAAAACCTGCCGCCGCCAAAGCGACGAGCAAGGGGGGCACCAAAGGGGTCGCCAGCCGTTCAAAGACATCCTCGAAGAGGAAAACGGCTGCCCCGAAAGGGAAAGGAACATCCAAAACGTGACCAGTGCCGCCACGCAGCAATCCAACGCCCGCCCGCCGAGCCGACTGCTCACGCTGGCCGAACCCGGCCGTGCCATGGGAGAACTGGCCAGCTTCTACGCCCTGCGCCCGCTGATGGGCCAATTGCCCAAGGGCGACGGACATGGCGTGCTGGTCCTGCCCGGCTTCATGGCCTCCGACTATTCGACCGGCCCGCTACGCCGGCTGCTGTGCGATCTTGGCTATGACTGCGCCGGGTGGAACCTCGGACGCAACATCAAGGTCGATCAGGCCCGTATCGATGCGATGATGGATTGCGTGGATGAGCTGCATGACCGCAGCGGCCGCCCGATCAGCATCGTCGGCTGGAGCCTCGGCGGGGTGTTCGCCCGGGAACTGGCCAAGCTCGCTCCTGAAAAAGTACGCCTCGTGATCAGCCTCGGCAGCCCGATCTGCGATGATCGCGGCCATACAAACGCCGCCCGCCTGTTCGAGTATCTCAACGGCAAGGAGCCGGAGATCATGAGGGACGGAAATTTCCAGGCGCTCGCCGAAGCACCGCCGGTGCCAACGACTTCGATCCTGACACGGACTGACGGCGTGGTTCACTGGCGAGGTTCGGTCCAGCGCTGCGGCCGCGAGGATTGCGAGAATATCGAAGTTCTCGCCAGCCATTGCGGGCTCGGGGTCAATCCGGCGGCGGTCTACGCCATTGCGGACCGCCTTGCGCAGGGTGAAGGCAGCTGGAAACCTTTCGAGGTCCGCGGCCTCGCCAGCCTGTTCTTCCCCAAGCGCGCGCTGCACTAAGTCAGGTCAGAACGCCTTCCTGACATCGATGCCGAGGTAACGACCCGTCGGATCGATCCGGAATGGCTCGAAAGCCTCGGGTACATCGCCGTTGCCGTCGACCACCGTCCGGCGCGCGTCGAAGACATTGTCGACGCGGACCGCGACGCGCAGGCCCTCGAGCCAGCCATCCTCGGATTTCGTCACCTCGCCGAGGTCTGCGAAAAGGCGAATGTCGAAAGTCGCGAGATCACCGAAGAAGAGGTCGGTAGAGCCAGGCTGGCCGCTGCCCCGAATGACGCCTTCGCCGGCGTAATTGCCGGAAAGGCGCATACCGTAACCTTGCCAGAAAATGCCGCCTTCGAGGCGCGTCGTATCACGCGACCTGAGAGCGCCATCGACGGCAAAGCCGTCAAGTTGGTCGAAAACCGGCCCGCTTTCCGACAGCAGCACTTCGTTTTCCAGCGCGATCGCATGGTTCAATGACAGGAAATAGCGCGGGCGCGTGTCGTTCGGATTGCCGCCGAACATGCGCGCCATCCCGCCTCCGCGCCTTCCGCCACGGTTCTCAACCTGTCCCTGTGCGCCCTCGGCAGAACACATCCGCTCGCGCGCCGCCTTCAGCTTTTCGGGATCGATCTCGCCGTCTTCGCCCTTGAGCCGGGCAAGCATCCGCTCGGGCAACTCGTCGAGCTTGGGCGGCTCTGCACATAGAGCGGTGCGCATCGCGGCAAAGCGTTCGGACCGCTGATCGGCCTCTTCACCGCAGAAACGCTCGCGCGCTGCCGCGATCTTCTCGGGATCGGGATTGCCCGCATCATCGAGCAGGCGTGCACGGAACATCTCGGGGATTTGCGAAAGGTCGGGCGTTTCGCCTTCGGGCGTCTCGCAGAAGACCTTGCGGATCGCTTCCATGCGCGAAGGATCGAAACCGCCACCGGGTCCGCCTCTTTGCTGACCGCTCGCCGCGCCTTGCGGCGGACCTCCGCGACCCTCGCCGCGCTCGGGGCGTTCGGGCGCCTTGCCGATCTGCCCGCGCGTGTTGAGGCCGAAGGACAGGATCCGGCTGCGTGTCTTGTACAGCGTGAGCGGACGCCGGTCGATCGCCAGCAATTCACCCGCCCCGTCGCGCGTCACGCGGTCGGGAAAGGCCTGCTCGAAAGCCGAACTGAAGGAGGGCGTCGACGTCACATCGCGCGAACGGTTGATGCCGTAATTCGCCTGCAGGCGTGCGTTTTCCCAGAAGGGCAATTCCCAATTGGCGCCGAAACTCCAGTCGGACTGGGTCTCTGCGACAAGATTCGGATTGCCCCCGCTGATGACGGTCGCAAGCACGGTCTCTCCGGTCGAATAGTCGAACACGGTCTGGTTCAGCTCTTCGATACGCGGGCTGCCGAGATTGGTCAGACTGGGAGCAACTTCGCGCCAGATGCGTGTGGCGCTGAAGTTGAGCGCCTCGGTCGGCGACCAGTTGGCGCCAAGGCTCCAGTTTGCCAGCGTGCCGAAATCGGAGAGGTCTTCCACCCCGCCGGAGAAATTGAGGCTGAGACCTCCAATCGGGCCGCCGCGCCGCAGGACGGGCGCATTGATATTCACCCCGCCGTTCACCCGCCTGCGCGTAAGCGAGAGCGGATTGTCGGTGCGCGTGTCATCGCTTTCGATCCGCTTCCAGTCGAACCCGGCATCGAACGTCATGGTCAGGTCGCCAGCGGGAAGCTGGATCGGGTAGCCGGTCAGCGTCAGGTCGTTGGCGATGGTATAGGTGCGGCTCGTGGCGGTATCGAAGCCCGAAGCATCGAAGCGGTCGATGTCGGTCTCCGAGCGCGTGTGGTTCGCATCGGTGGTGAAAGTCGCGTTCCAGTCGCCAAGCGGCTTGTTGATCGTCGAGCCCAGCGAATAGCTGTCCGTATCCGTCTGCCGCTCGAGTACCGAGATCCCGTCAGTCGCCAGACCATCGAGAGAAAGGCTCTCCTTGCGCGCAAAAGTACCGTTCAGGCTGAGCGAGGTGCCGCTGTCGATGAAGGCGCGGGCATAGTTCGCCTCGGCCTGCAGGCCGAAAGTGTCCGACACGAGGCTGCGGAATTCCGCTTCGTCGGTATTGCCGCCCACGCTGAGACCGCGATCGGCCTCTGTCAGCAGGCTGCGGTCCTGGCCCTCGACATCGAAGTTAAGGCGGCCCTTCTCGCCGATCCTGAGCCAGGTCAGTTCCTGTTCGTTATAGGAATAGCCGCCGATGCCGGGCTGTTCGTATTCCACTTCGGCCGTCAGCGCCTGGAAATTGGGCTTCAGGACGATGTTGACGACCCGCTGATCGGGCGAGAAACCGAAGCGCTGCGCGACTTCTTCGGAGAATACCTCGACTTTGGCGACGGCTTCCTGCGGATAGGAGCGGAATTCGCGCCAGCTCGACACGCGAATGCCGTTGATCAGGAAAACCGGCCTACCGCCGCCGCGGTTGCCGCGCGCACTGCTGCCGGTCGCCGGTTCGATTGCGGCAATCACGTCCGCGATCGAACTTGCGCCGAAGGCCGCGATATCGGCCTCGTTGTATTCCGCCAGCGGAGCGTCGTCGATCGTCAGCTGCCCCTTCAGGCGCGTGCCAAAGACCACGATATCGCCATCTTCGCTGACCGGAGCCGATCCGGCTTCGCCATCGACGGCGACCGGCGCTTCCTCCTCGGGTTCGGCCGCCTGCTGTGCTTGCAGCGCCGTTCCCTGCGTGGCGAGCAGCATGACAGCAGAAATTACAGGCAGTCTCTGAAAGAAAATCATCGAGGAAGGTCTCTTCTCATTCGTTCGCGAATGGCCCCCTCGACCGGCGTGTCGACGAAGAAGCAGTCCCTAACAAGCATTTGCCGTGTAACATTTCGTCGCAGCGGCATTGCCTCGTCCTGAATGCCCAAGTCTTCCCTTTTATCCCGCCTGACGCTATGGGCGCGCGACACAAATCGACCAACTGCACGAATTTAAGGAATCGAATGGCCAAAGAAGAACTTCTCGAAATGCGCGGGCGCGTTGTGGAACTGCTGCCCAACGCCATGTTCCGCGTCGAGCTCGAGAACGGCCACGAGGTACTCGGCCACACCGCCGGCAAGATGCGCAAGAACCGCATTCGCGTGCTGGTGGGCGACGAGGTGCTTTGCGAACTGACGCCTTACGACCTGACCAAGGCGCGCATCACCTATCGCTTCATGCCCGGTCGCGGCGGCCCAGGCCCACAGTAAGCCGTAGTTCGAGCTTTCGTGGCCGCGCCCAGGCTCATCCTTGCATCCGCCAGCCCGCGTCGCCGCGAACTGATCGCGCGGCTCGGGCTGACGCCGGATGCCGTCAATCCCGCCGATATCGACGAAACGCCTGCCAAGGGCGAACTTCCACGCGACTATGCGAAACGCATGGCGCGCGAGAAGGCTGAAGCGGCTGCCAGCGATGACGGCTTCGTGCTGGCAGGCGACACGGTGGTCGCCGCCGGTCGCCGGATCCTGCCCAAGGCGGAAGACGAGGCGACGGCGCGCAAGTGCCTCGAGCTGCTTTCCGGTCGCCGACACCGCGTGCTGTCGGCCATTGCGCTACGCGCTCCCGACGGTTCGGTGCGCGAGCGATTGAGCGAGACGGTGGTGATGTTCAAGCGCCTCTCCGCCGAAGAGATCGACGCCTATATCGCCAGCGGCGAATGGGACGGCAAAGCTGGCGGTTATGCCATCCAGGGCATCGCGGAAGGGCTGATCTCCCGTATCCAGGGAAGCCATTCGGGCGTGGTTGGCCTCCCGCTTTACGAAACACGCGCGCTCCTCAAAGCAGCAGGCTTCGAAATTGCCTGAGTGGCTGGTCGAGGAAGGCGTCGGCGAAACACGCGCGATCCTGATCGACGGTGACGAGGTACTGGCGGCCAAATGCCGCTGGCCGGGCGAATTGCATTCAGGACAGAGCCTCCAGGCCAAGCTCGTCACGAAGAAAGGCACCCGTGGAACAGCACTGACCGCCGAAGGGCGCGAGGTGCTCGTCGACAAGCTCCCGCGCGACGCCAACGAGGGTGCGCAGATCGACCTAGTCGTGACCCGTGCCGCCATGACCGAGCGTGGCCGTTACAAACTGCCAGCCGCGCGTCCTGCCACTTCAGTCAGACCTGCGGAGGATGTCTTCGCGACGGGCAAGCGCGTGCATCGCTTTCCGTCCGGTGCTTGGGAAGATGTCTGGCATGCAGCCAGCACGGGCGAGATCGCCTTCGATGGCGGATCGCTGCTGTTCGCGGTGACGCCTGCCATGACGCTGGTCGATATCGACGGCCACCTTGATCCGCGCCCGCTGGCGGTGGCTTCGGTCGCACCTATCGCGCAGGCAATCCGCCAGTTTGATCTTGGCGGTTCGATCGGGATCGACTTCCCCACGCTGGAGGCCAAAGCGGACCGCAAGGCGGTCGACGTGGCGCTCGAGGATGCGCTGGATGGCTGGCCGCACGAGCGCACCGCGATGAACGGTTTCGGTTTCGTGCAAATGGTCGCGCGGCTGGAAGGTCCCTCGCTTCTCCACCGCTTCGCCACTTCGCGTACCGGCATGGCAGCGCGCATGGCATTGCGGCGGGCCGAAACGGTCGAAGGTGCCGGCGTGACGCTGCTGACCGTGCATCCCGCGCTCAAGGCGAAGCTCAAGCCCGAATGGCTGGCCGAGGTGGAGCGCCGCACCGGAAGGCCACTGCGGATAGAGACCGATCCGGGTCTTGCCATCGAAGCTGCCTCTGCCCAGATCGTGGGGCATGAGTAAGCCCTGCCCCATCTGCAAGAAGCCGCGTAGCCAGGAACACGCGCCGTTCTGCTCCACGCGCTGCCGCGACCGCGATCTCGCCAAGTGGTTCGGCGATGGATATGCCGTGCCCGGCCGCACTGCCCTGCCCGAAGAAATCGCTGCCGAAGTGATCAAGCCACAGGACGATTGAATTAGCCCCTTGCCAAGCGCTCTGCGCTTCGCCATAGGCGCGCACTCCAACCGCTGGAGCGCCCCACGAGAGGCCGCAGCGAAGGTTAGCCCGGGTAGCTCAGTTGGTAGAGCATGCGACTGAAAATCGCAGTGTCGGCGGTTCGAATCCGTCCCCGGGCACCACTTTCCCCACTCAACCGCCCCAAAGCCCTTCGGCAGCCCCGCATGCGCGTGCCAGCGAATCGAAGTCTTTTGGCCTTGTGAGTCGATAGACCGGACACTTCGCCGCGATCTGCGCGCCCAGTGCGCCCTGCTCTCCCCATGTGCCGAGCGCTTCGATCATCTCGGGCCGGTACATCGTCTGCTTCATCGCCGCTCCGAGAGCTTCGGCACCGGCCAGCCTGTCAAGCGACACCTGCTCGCCCTCTTCAAGAGTAACGATAGCGACCAGAGGCAAAGCCGCCTCGCCCGCGAGGTGGTCGGACGAGCTGCAATGGAACTTGTCCTCGCGGTAGTAATCGCGCTGGAGGATACGCTCCTCCCAGCCGAAATGGCCGATCGCTTCGCGCCACAGCTTGATCCGTGCGGACGAGGGATGGATCAGCGCATGCTCTTCTCCCGGCTCGATGCGGCTCAGATCGTCTGCGACCAGACTGCTACCGCGCGAGAGCATGGCGCCCGCCATCGTGCTCTTGCCCGCCCCAGCATCGCCGCAGAACAGGATAGCCCGGCCACTTCGGGCCACCGCACTGCCATGCCACATGGCAAAGCCGCGTTGGTAGCCGAGCGCGCCCCATGCGCTCCCGAGCGTGAACAAGCGCAATTCCGGCGGAGCGGCGGTCAGCCCGGGATGAAGGGTGATCCGGCGGCCTCCCTCGACCTGCCATCCGCCAATACCCTCCACTGCGAAGCGCAGCGCCTCGCCCACCGCAACGCTGCCATCGGTCGGACAGTCGGGACAGGGTTCGTCCGATATCGCGATTTCGACATCCGCTTCCCCGCCCGGATCGCAGCCAAACGCCTCCCACTCGGGCAGTTCGAGTGCCGAAGCGACGACGAGACCCGAATGGCGATAGTGGAAGGGAAACGGCATGACGCGCACCTAGCTGCCCAAGCGGATGAAAACACGCAAGCATTGCCAATTGCGACGCTCGCGTTATCTCCTCGGCCATGCACGAAGAAACCGCGACCGCGCTCTCCGCCTTCGACATCGCCGCACTGCTGGTTGTCGCCTCCGCCCTGCTCGGATGGTTCAACCATCATTTCATCAGGTTGCCGCATGTCATCGGCCTCACCGTCATGGGCGCGATTGCCGCGATCGGGCTGATGCTCGCCAATGCGTTCATCCCCGGCGTCACTCTGGATGACTGGGTGGCAGACACGCTTCGCCAGATGAACTTCACCGACACGTTGCTGCAGGGGATGCTCAGCTTCCTGCTTTTCGCGGGCGCGCTGCATGTCGATCTCGACCGGCTCAAGGTCGCATGGCTTCCCGTGCTCTTGCTGTCCACGGTCGGCGTCATGATCTCGACGGTGCTGGTAGGCCTCGCCATGTGGGGCGTGGGCATGCTGCTCGGCCTGTCCATCGCGCCGATCTGGTACTTCGTTTTCGGCGCGCTGATTGCCCCGACCGATCCGGTTTCCGTGCTCGGCGTCCTCAAGGAAGAGAACGTGCCCAAGTCGCTGCAAAGCGCGGTGGCGGGCGAGAGCCTGTTTAATGACGGCGTGGGCATCGTGATTTTCATCATCCTGCTCGGCGCCGCGGTGAGCGGAAACGATTTCTCCTTTATTGCGGGCGCCGAACTGTTCGCTATCGAAGCGGGCGGCGGGATTCTCGTCGGTCTTGTCGCCGGCTATCTCGGCTATCGTGCGCTTGCGGGAATGGACGAATATACGCTCGAGGTGCTGATCACGCTTGCAGTCGTGATGGGCGGCTATGCGCTGTGCAGTTACCTCCACATTTCCGGCCCGCTGGCCATGGCGGTTGCAGGCCTGCTGATCGGCAACCACGGCGTCACCTATGCGATGAGCGACGTGACGCGCGACTATGTGCTCAAGTTCTGGGAATTGCTCGACGAGCTCCTCAACTCTGTCCTGTTCCTGCTGATCGGGCTCGAGATGATCGTGCTGGTGGCGGGCACGGACACGCTGCTCTTCGGCCTGCTCGCCATTCCGTTGACGCTGGCCGCACGCGCAGTCGGCATCTTCGTGTCGACCAAGACGATCCCTGCGGCGCGCCTGCAGGACAAGGGCGCGGGCCGCGTGCTGTGGTGGGGTGGCCTTCGCGGAGGTATCTCGATTGCGCTGGCGCTGTCGCTGCCGCCGGGCGAAACGCGCGACCTCATCCTTGCCGCGACCTTTGCCGCAGTGCTCTTCAGCGTACTTGTCCAGCGGGCAACGCTAGGCCGGTTGATCGAGAAACTGAAACACGATCAAGCCCCTGCCGTCGAGGAGGACGGCGGGAAAGAGACCGTGCACTAGGCGGGAGGGACCAGCGGCCCCTCCCGCCAGCACATCGCTAGAAGGCTCCATTGTCGCACAGGACATCGGTCAGCACGACTTCGCACTTGCTGTCGAAATTGGCAGGCCCGGTCAGGTCGAAACGGATGCGGTTGTCGACCACATCGTAAACCACATTGGAGATCGACACGGCAAAATTGCCGCTGCCTGCCTGTTCGACCTCGGTGACATTGGCGGTACCGGCGAAACTGGTCGCAGTACCGTCGAGGATCGGCACCCTCAGCGAAATGCCGACCAGGGCATCCTGGGTTTCGCTGCGCGAGACGATGGCCTTGCCCAGCACGCGGAGGATGTGCGGATGGGCACCCCCGGGCTTGCGGGACAGATATCGCTCGAACGAGGCTGTTGCACCGGCGGCGAGCGAGACACCCTCGCCAACCAGCTGGTGATTGTCGCCGACAAGACGCGCAACATGCGTCCCTTCGCAGCCTTGGAAAACGTTGCGCGCCACGCGCCGGAGAGTGGCTGCATCCTGCGCAATCTCGGTATCGTCCAGCCGGTATCCGGTGAAGCGGTTGCGCACGCTGGACCACGGATCGCCGTTCCACTCGGACGGAATATCGAGGAAGTACGCGTCCGCCGACACCGCGAGCGTCGCGGCATCCTGCGCGCGATAGGTCCCGACATTCTCGAAAGTGCAGTGACGGCACCGCTCCAGCTTCACGTAATGCGCCGTCGCACCGGCATTAGCGTGCTGGCCGACCTTGCCGTGATAGGTCAGGATATGGGCGCCGCGCAGGTTCCTTGCCCAGATGCCGGTTTCGAGCGGCGTATCGTCGAAACAGAACATCCGCGTGGGAAGCCCGCCATCGAGGTGGAAATTGATCCGGTTGCGCACGCAATGCATCGCGCCTTCCGCACCCGAGCTGTTGTAGAAGCCGATATCGCCATCGGCCGCGGTGCAGCTGGGTGAAAACTCGTTATCGGCTCCCGTCACGTGATAGCCGAATGCGAAGGATCCCCTGGCGCGGGTCTTGCGAAAATCGCCCTCGAGCCCCTGCAGGTCGAAGGATTTGTACCCGCCGATGACTTCGACGTTCCAGACGCGGTTATGGTAGATGTTGCCGCTGGTCCCGATTGTCTTCACGCCCGAAACCTGCGTTCCGGTCTGCGTTTCCTGATCCCAGACACCGCTCGGTATGCGCAGCCAGAAGCCGTCGAGCGAAGCGCGGTTCTTGGTGACCTCGACGATGCCCTCGCCGCTGATGAAGCTGTTGGTCGTCAGCGCGACCAGATCGAGGCTGAACGGCGAGATGCCGTTGCCGAAGGTCAGCCTTTCGTCGTCGAGCACGATCTTCGTCCCGACCCCGAAACGCCCCTTGCCGCGCGCACCGATCCGGCTCGCTCCATTGGCCGACGCAAAGGCAATCGCGGCATTGATGGCCGGACCGTTGTCGAGGCCCGAGGTGCCATCTGCGGCCGCCTGGTTCACTCCGCTGCTGCTGGCGCCGAACTGTTCGATGTAGAGCTCTGCGCCCATCAGGCGGTACCAGCCGTTGAGGCACTCGATCGTGCCAGGGCCGGCATCTGCAGGTGCACCCGAATAACTCGCCGGATCGATGAGGCAGTATCGCCCCTCGCCTCCGTCGCCTGCATTCGCGAAACCGGTCGTCTCGATCATGTCCGAACCGCTAAAGTCCTGCCCGATCGCATCTGCGCGTGTCGTAACGATTGTCATGTGCTGCTCCTGACTGTTCCAAGGAGCACGGCAGGTATTGGCGCGAATTCGCGGTAGGAAAGCGCAAATTGTCCTACGTGAGCGAACCGCCGACAATTGCTTTCGGCCCGCCCTTCCGGTAAGCGGCAGCCAATCGCCCCGGGCCGTGCGGATCCTTCCCGATTCCACCCACCGGGGCGCTGTCTTTTACGCGCGAAGGAATGCAGAGATGGCACGTCGCCGCCAGATTTACGAAGGCAAGGCCAAGATCCTTTACGAGGGTCCCGAACCGGGCACCATCATCCAGTATTTCAAGGATGACGCGACCGCCTTCAACGCGGAGAAAAAGGGCACGATCAACGGCAAGGGCGTGATCAACAATCGCATCAGCGAATATGTGTTCACCCGCCTGTCGCATATTGGCATTCCGACGCATTTCATCCGCCGCCTCAACATGCGCGAACAGCTGGTCCGCCAGGTCGAGATCATTCCTCTCGAAGTCGTGGTGCGCAACGTCGCTGCCGGTTCGCTGACCAAGCGCCTCGGCGTCGAGGAAGGCGAGGTGCTGCCGCACACGCTGATCGAATACTGCCTGAAGGACGATGCGCTGGGCGACCCCAAGGTCTCCGAAGAAGAAATCGCCTGCTTCAATTGGTGCAGCCATGAAGAGATGCAGGACATGTCCAGCATGGCCATCCGCATCAACGATTTCCTGTGCGGCATGTTCGCCGCGATCGACATCCGCCTCGTCGACTTCAAGCTCGAATTCGGCCGTATCTGGGACGGCGATTTCAGCCGCACGATCCTCGCCGACGAGATCAGCCCCGACGGCTGCCGCTTGTGGGACATCAACACCGGCGAAAAGCTCGACAAGGACCGCTTCCGCCGCGATCTCGGCGGTGAAAGCGAAGCCTATCAGGAAGTCGCGCGCCGCCTCGGAATCCTCCAGAACGAGGATAACGGGCCGGGCGAAGTGCTCGACATGAGCGCCCACCGCGGCCGCCTGCGCACGCCGGCCAAACCGACTAAGAAGTAGGGCCCGTTCGCTGCGCGCGGCGCTCTAGGCGCCTGGCCTTGTTCGCAAGGGCTAGCTCGCGGACCTGCATCCAGAAGCGCTCCTCGGCCTGCATCGATTGCGGGCATGCTTCGGTGCCGTTGGCAACGATCGACTGGACTTCCTCGATCAGCGCGCGCCCCAACTCGTCTTCGGAAAAGAAACCTCTCACTCGCCGCCTCTCTTCGGCGGCGAGCTCCTGACGCGCGGAATCTCCCCAAAAGGTCTCGTTTGCTCCCGCGCGGCTGTTGAATTCCAGCGCTCCCGAGCGACCGTCGACAAAGGCCAGCAGCCGGAAATCACCCGTACGCCTGTATGAATGGTGCTTGCCGTCATCCAGCACGCGGTCGAAGCCATTCTCACGTAGGGTTGCGAGCGCACGAACGAGGTCGCGCCGCGAAAAGCGGAGCAGCAAAGCGTCGGCGACCTTGCTCCGCGCTTCGACGAGGCAACCGCCCAGATCACCTTTGCCTCGTGAACGAGCCAGCTCGCGGACCACGCGCCTCGGAATGAACTTAGCGTCTGCAGGATCTTCGAACAGTCCGCGTTCGACGGCCATAGCCTCGAAACCGGCGATAGAATGATATCCAGCCGGGTCGAGAACGGGCGGGCCGCTGATCCCGCCACAAGAATCGGTGTTCGCGAAGGCAGGTTTCAGCGGCGGCGTGAGATTGATCGCGAGATCTTCGGCAAGATCTCTGGGGGCCATTCCCTCTGTTTGCGCGGCGAGGTCGGCAAGCGCAGAGCGCCGTTTTCTGACCTTCTGCTCTTGCCAGACGCTTTCATAGGCTTCGGCAAAAGCCGCCCGCTCGGCCTTCCACTGCGCGATTTCGACAGGATCGGTCATGCCGGCCGGCGGATCGTAAACGACCTCGGCCTCAAACGGCACAGTGAAGACACATGCTGCGACCGGGGCGGCCCACAATGCTGCCAAGGCAATCGGCAAAGCCGCTATGCATCTGATCTGCTTCGCTATCATATATCCAAGCTTATCACACCACGTAGCGCAGCGTCATCCCGCTAGGTGCGATGGCGTATGCGCAGTCCGGCATGTGGTCCCCGTCGACCTGGACGGGCGTGACGCAGCGGTCGAATTCGATCCTCCGGCAGCTGCGGATCTGTGCCTTTGCGAACCTGTCGAGCGGCAGGCGCAGCATGACCGCAAGGCTGAGCAGCATGGTGCTGAACCGGGTCGAGCGTTCAAGGGTGATCAGCTCTACCGCGTCGGCGGCGAGCGCGGCTTCGGGGCTCAGCTGGAAGGGCCCCGCATAGAGCGCCGCGCCCGAAACGATTGCCGCCTCGGCCTCGCAGGTGAATAGCTCGCCATCGGCAAGCTCGCCGCGCACGGTCATCGCATTGCGTGGCCATTCGCTCATCTGCTGGACCATCGCCACGACATAGGCATAGCGCCCGATGCGCTTCTTCAGTTTGCCCGAAACGCGGGCGACCGCATGGCTGTCGGGCCCGATCGAAAGGCAGGAAACGATCGGCATTTCGCCCAGCCGGTAAAGCGGCGCGCGGACCCAGCCGCCGCTACCCCTGGCCCAGCCCTCGGCCACCTGCTTAGCAAAGGCTGAAGGCTTGCGCGCATAACCCAGTTCGCGCGCGACGAGGTTGATTGTGCCCGATGGCGCGACTGCCAGCGGCACTTCACCCGCCGCCTCGCCGAGGGCCTGCACCGTGTCGCGCAAGGTCCCGTCGCCGCCGTGGATGCAGACCAGCTCGGCAGTGCCCGAAAGCCGTGCCCCCTCGGCGGTGGTCGGCATGGGCGTGACGGCGAAACCCTGTTCGCCCAATGCCGCGACGAGAGCATCGAGGTGAGCCTGGCTGAAGCTTCCCGACACGGGATTATAGACGAGATCGACTGCGGTCATCGGTCAAGCCCTAACGCAAGGAGCGGGAAAGACAAATTCGCATTCGTCGACGCCTCTCGCAGCTTGGCAGAGTGCACCGCTCGGTCAGCTTGCAGTCATGCCTGCCCTTGCTATGCCTGCGAGTTGGAGAGGACTGTTAATGAAGACCATGATGCGGGTGCTTGCACCCTTGCCCTTGCTGGCACTCACGCTGCCCTGTGTTGCGCAGGCGGAAACCGGTGTGGAGCAGGAGCAAGCGGCTGCCACAAACGCCTGGGGCAATGCAATCTACGACATCGCGCCCGATGGACGGGTCGAATATGGCGTGCTCGACAACGGATTGCGCTACGCGATCCTGCAGAACGAGCGGCCCGAAGAAACCGTGGTGATCCGTTTCGGCTTCGATGTCGGCTGGGTGGATGAAGAGGACGACGAGCTCGGCCTTGCCCATTTCATCGAACACATGGCCTTCAACGGATCGACCAACATCCCCGAAGGCGAGATGATCAAGCTTCTCGAACGCGAGGGGCTGGCCTTCGGTGCAGACACCAATGCATCGACCGGCTTCGAGGATACGATCTACCGGCTCGACCTGCCACGCAACGATCCCGAATTGCTCGACACCGCGCTGATGCTGATGCGCGAGACGGCAAGCGAGTTGACCATCGCCGAAGACGCGGTCGATCGTGAGCGCGGGGTGATCCAGTCCGAAACGCGTACCCGCAACAATTACTCGATCCGGCGGCTGAGGGACTATCTCCAGTTCATTGCCCCCGAAACCCGTTATTCGGCCCGCTTCCGTGCGGAAGGAACGGTCGAGAATATCGACGCAGCCCCGGCGCAAAGGCTGCGCGATCTCTATGGGCGCTACTACCGCCCGGACAATGCCGCGCTGGTGATAGTCGGCGATGTCGATCCGGCTCTGGTGCGCGAGAAACTGGTCGAGACTTTTGCCGACTGGGAGGCGCAGCCGGACGCCATCGAGCGTATCGAAGGCGGTACAATCGATCTCGATCGCGGTACCGCCGCGGCCAATTTCGTCGATCCCGATGTCGAACATATCGTGGTGATCGACCGTTTCGCCCCTCATGATCGGCGTGAGAGCAGGCAGGCCGATTTCAAGCGCTCACTATTGTCCTCGCTTGGCCGAGCGATGGTCAATCGCAGGCTGGAGAAGATCGCCAACGCGCCGGATGCGCCGATCATTTCCGGCGGCATATCATCCGGCGACTTCTTCGATCTCTACGACCAGTCGACCATGACCGTGCAGGCTAAGGAGGGCGAATGGGAAAAAGCCTTGCAGGTCGGCGAACAGGAATGGCGCCGCGCGATCGAGCATGGCTTTACCGATGCCGAGCTGGCCGAGCAGGTCGCCAACTTCACCCGCGTGTATCGCACCGCAGCCGAGCAGCAGGACACGCGCCGCAGCGGGTCTCTCGCAGGCGGGATCCTGTCGACTGCCAAGACCGGTCGTCTTTTCGTCACCCCGCAGACGAGCTGGCAATTGTTTCAGGACATGATCGGGGAGGTCACGCCCGAAGCCGTCGCCGAAGTTTTCCGCGAGGATTACGCCCTGTCCGCGCCACTGGTGCATGTCAGCACCAAGCAAGCGATAGAGGGGGGAGAAAGCGCCATACTGAGCGTCCTCGACGCCTCCCGCGCGGTCCCGGTCGAAGCGCCGCAGGGCGGTGAGACCGTAGAGTTTGCCTATACCGATTTCGGCACGCCCGGGTCGATCGTCGCCGATGAGACGGTCGAGGATCTCGGCTTTCGCCAGATCCGTTTTGCCAACAACGTCCGCCTCAACCTCAAGGCGACGGACTTCGAGAAGGGTCGCGTCCGGTTCAACATCCGCATCGGGTCGGGCCTCTTGTCGATACCCGACGACGCTGTCGGCACCGGAATGTTTATCTCGACCTCGCTCGATTCCGGCGGGCTCGGCAAGCACAGCTATGACGAGCTGCGCCAGATCATGGCCGGCCGCGACGTGTCGAACGGCCTGTCGACACAAAGCGACCAGTTCCGCGTCGGCGGGGCGACAACCATGGCGGACCTCCCGCTCCAGATGGAGCTGACCACGGCCTATCTCACCGATCCCGGCTTCCGCGAGGAGGCACTGACCCGCTGGCAGGCGCTGCTCCCGCCCTTCTTCGCGCGTGCCGACGCCACGCCGCAGGGGGTGGCACAATTCGAACTGCCGCAGGTCATCACCGATGGCGATCCGCGTTTCGGCATCCCGTCGGAAGCGGCGCTCAATGCCATCACGCTGGAGCAGGCGCGCGCGCTCACAAGTGCACAATTCGCATCCGCACCCATCGAGATCTCGGTTGTCGGCGAGATCGACGAAGAAGCCGTGATCGCTGCCGTTGCACGCACTTTCGGCGCACTGCCCGAACGGGCGGAGACCTTGCAGCCCTTTATCGAAGAACGGCAGGTGTCCTTCACGTCGCGCAAGGCACCGGTGACCCTTAGCCATGCAGGCGCAGAGGATCAGGCCTTGGCGCAGGTTTACTGGCCGACGACCGACGATGACGATGCGCAGGAAGAGGCGACCATGCGGCTCCTGGCATCAGTCATGCGCCTGCAACTGCTCGAAGAGATCCGCGAGAACTTGGGCGCATCCTATTCGCCGGGTGCGAACTCGGCTATGAGCGACACCTACGACGGCTTCGGAAGCTTCTCAGCCTCCGTGGTCATCGCGCCCGAAGATGCGGAAACGGTGTTCGAAACCATCGATGCCATCGCGGCGGGCCTGCGGGATGCGCCGGTCGATGACGACCTTCTCGAACGAGCGCGAAAGCCCATGCTGGAACAGCTGGCAAAGAGCCGTCGCGAGAACAGCTACTGGCTGGGAATGCTTAGCGAATCCCAGCTGCGCGCCGAGCGGCTCGGCCGCTATCGCGATTACGAAGAGCGGCTGCTTGCCATTAGCCCGGACATGCTCCGCGAAGCCGCAGCGAAGTATCTGCGCGACGACGAGGCCCTTCGCATACGCATCATCCACCAGAGCCTGGTGGACACCGAATAGAAAAGGGGCCGGGAAGGTTTCCCCTCCCGGCCCCTTCGGATTTCGGTTTCGCGTTTCGACTTAGTAGTCGAAGCGAACCGACACGCCGATGACGCGCGGGTCGTTCACGAAAGCGGTGTTGTTGTTGAAGTCGATGCCGCCCTTCACATTGTCCTCGTCGGTGATGTTGCGCGCGAAGAGCGCAACTTCGAGGCTGCCGTCGAACTTGGCGTAACCGATACGCAGACCGCCTTCGATCTGCGGGTCGGTGACATATTCGTAGCTGTCGTAGAGGAAGAAGCTCGTCTCACCCTGGTAAGTCCAGTCGGTATAGGCGAAGATTTCGCCGGTCGAGCTGACAGGGATCGCATAGCGGGCGCTGACGTCGCCGATCCATTCCGGAGCGTTGGGGAACGGGTTGCCGTCCACCAGCGCGCGGTCAGTGCCGGCGATGTTCACGATCGGGTCGAGCACGGTGCACTGGGCGCAGATGCCCACGGCAAGGTTTTCGTCCTGGATCTTCGTGTCGTTCCAGCTGGCACCCAGCGTGATCAGGAAGTCAGGCGTGATCTGGAACGCGCTGTCCATCTCGAAACCATAGCCACGGCCCTTGTCGGCATTGACGAGCTGCACGAGGTTGTCCGCGCCGCCGACTGCCGAGAACTGCGGATCGTCGATCGTGTAGTAGTAACCGGCGAGGTTGAAGCGCACGCGGCGATCAAACAGCTCCGACTTGAAGCCGGCTTCGTAGCTCATGATCTTCTCGCTGGTGGCGATCGACGGAGCAGCGAAGAAGGCCACGTCGCGGCCCTGGATCGTCGGTGCACGGAAGCCGCTTGCGACACGGGCGTAGACGCTGGCGTCGAGGCTCAGTTCGTAGAATGCAGCGACATCCCAGCTGATACGCTCGTCCGAAACAGAACGTGCCTGCGGATCGGCTGCGTCACGTACGAAGAAGGCCTTCTCGTCTTCTGTGTAGCGGATGCCTGCGGTCAGCTTGAGGGCTTCGGTGACTTCGGTCGTCGCCTGGCCGAACACGGCCCAGCTTTCGTTGGTGTGGTTCACGGTCACGGACGGCGGGAAATCGAAGCCGACCGTGGTCACGTCGAAATCGCTGTCGAAGTAGAAACCGCCGACCTGCCATTCGAAAGTGCCGCCGCTGGGCGAAGCGATGCGCACTTCCTGCGTGAACTGGTCGAGAGTGATCGAGTCCTGCGTATCCGAGGGGAATGGGATAAAGCCCGGGCCCATGAACGGCAGGAAGCTGGCACCGAAGCCGCCGTCGATGTCGCCGCGGCTCGAACCTTCGCTGTTGGCGAAGCTGGTGATACTGGTGAAGGTCGCGAAGTCGGCTTCGTACTCGACCTTACCGGTCGCGATCTCGGCATTGTACTTTGCCTGGTTGCCTGCACCGGCGTCGTAGAAGACGGTGTCGCGGTCGTAGTTCTCGTTGAGGTCGTTCGTGCCCGGGCCGAGGATGTTGGCGCGGAACAGCGTGGAAGTGCCGTCGAGATCGCGGACCGAGTAGCTACCGAGGATCGACAGGCGATCGGTTGGGGTGATGAGGATCTGCGCACGGCCGGCGATGTCGCTGTAGGCGCCATAGGCGTCTTCTTCACCGGTGAAGCCATTGTCGACCCAGTTGTCGCGCTGCTGCCACAGGCCCGACAGGCGGACCGAGGCAATGCCCGGCACGATCGGAACGGTCACGCCGCCATCGATCGAAACCGAATTGAAGCTGCCGTAGCTGGCCGAACCGGTGACGGCGAATTCGTCGCCCGGCTTCACGGTGTCGATCTTGACGATGCCTGCAGGCGTGTTGCGACCGAAGAGCGTGCCCTGCGGGCCGCGCAGGACTTCGATGCGCTCGACGTCGAAGATCGGGAAACTCTTGAGCGTCACGTTTTCGAGGACGACGTCGTCCATGACGACCGAGACCGGCTGCGAGGCGGCAAGGTCGAAATCGGTGTTGCCAAGGCCGCGGATGTAGAAGCGCGGTGCAGCACGGCCGTTCGAGCTTTCGACGAACAGGCCCGGGACGCGGCCGGCCAGCGCGGTGGTGTCGCCACCGGCCGCGAAGATGTTCTGGACTGCGTCGGAGGAGATGGTCGCTGCCGAGACGGGAACGTCCTGCAGGTTTTCCTCGCGGCGGTTGGCGGTGACGACGATGACGTCGAGCGCGCCGTTGTCGGCCTGCTCGGCACCGGTTGCTTCGGTGTCGGAGCTATCGACATCCTGCGCGATGGCAGGCTGCGCGAAGGCGAGAGCCAGCGTACTGGCGGAAAGGAGGCGGAGGGTAAGGGAGCGGTCAATCATGGGAGAGGAAATCCTTTTGGCCCGGCGCCGAATCCATGCGCGGCGCGGGTTGGTGGGATGGGAGGAGTGAATTGACCCGCGCCCTGTAGCCGAAATGTCGCGGAACGCGAGTCGGTAAGCCGCAGAATTGCGCGGTTCTGAGCAAATGTTGCATTGCGGTGACAGGCCCTGCAGGCGCCCGTGTCCTGCAAGTGCCTGATTGTGGGGCGATCCCGCTCGTCTCTTGCTCTTGTGGCCCTCTCGCGGCATAGGCGCGCGCAAAGCAGACCCACTGCGATCCAGTTGAAAGGCCGCCCATGAAAATCCGCGTTCTCGTCAGCCTCAAGCCCGGCGTGCTCGACCCGCAGGGCCGCGCGGTCCACCATGCGCTCGAAGGTCTCGGCTTCAACGGTGTCGACGACGTCCGCATCGGTCGCACAGTCGAACTCGATGTTGCCGACGATACGAGCGATGCCGCCCTCACCGAGATGTGCGAGAAGCTGCTCGCGAATACGGTGATCGAAAACTACACAATCGAGAAGCTCGGCTGATGGCTTTCCGCAGCGCCGTCATCACCTTCCCCGGCTCCAACTGCGACCGCGACATGGCGGTGGCGCTGGAACAGGTCTCGGGCACGGCTCCGGTTCGCGTCTGGCACGGCGATGCACAGCTGCCCGACGGACTGGACTTCATCGCCCTGCCGGGCGGTTTTTCCTATGGCGACTACCTGCGCTCGGGCGCGATGGCCGCTAACAGCCCGATCATGCGCGAAGTGATCCGTGCCGCCGATCGCGGCGTGCCGGTGCTCGGTGTGTGTAACGGCTTTCAGGTCCTTACCGAGGCGCGGCTGCTTCCGGGCGCGCTGATGCGCAATGCCAGCCAGCACTTCATCTGCCGCAATGCCGGGCTGAAAGTGGAGAACGCGCAGTCGATCTTCACCGGCGGCTATTCCGCAGGGCAGGAAATCAGCATCCCAGTGGCGCATCACGACGGCAACTTTTTCGCCGACGAAGAAACGCTCGACCGGATCGAGGGCGAAGGCCGTGTGGCCTTCCGCTACACCGACAACCTCAACGGGTCGCGCCGCGATATCGCCGGTGTGCTCAACAAGGCGGGCAATGTGCTGGGCATGATGCCGCACCCGGAACGTGCCGTAGATGCAGCGCATGGCGGGACCGATGGGCTTGCACTGTTCGAAGGTGCGATGAAGGCGCTCGCCAGCGCCTGACCGGCCTCAGGCGCTCTTGCGCTTCTCGTCGAAACCGCGGCGCTTCAGGACCTTGCGGGCTTCGTCCGCAGGCATCGGCCTGCCGAAGTGATACCCCTGGATCTTGGTGCAGCCGAGACGGCGGATCATTTCGACCTCGTCCTCGTTCTCGACGCCTTCTGCGGTCGTGGTCATGCCGAGGCTGTCGGCCATTGCCACCACGGCGCGGATAATCGCGAGGCTTTCGGGACTGTCTTGCGCCGCGCCCTGCACGAAAAGGCGATCGACCTTGATCGTGGTGAACTTGAGTTTGCGTAGGTAACCGAGCGAGGAATAGCCGGTGCCGAAATCGTCCAGCGCGACCGAGCAGCCCAGTGCCATGCACTGTTCCAGCGCTTTGCGCGCAACAGCCGCATCGCGCATGAAGATGCTTTCGGTAACTTCGATCTCGAGCCGCGAGGGATCGAGCCCGCTGTGTGACAGGGCGCGAACCACCGTTCCGGCGAAATCGGGCTCTACCAGCTGTTCGGGCGAGACGTTGATATTGACCTTCACGTCTTCAGGCCAGTTTGTTGCGGCCTCGCGGCAAGCCTCGTTCATGACCCAGGTACCGATCGGCACGATCAGGCGCGTATCTTCGGCGATTGGGATGAACTTGACCGGGCTTACGTTGCCATGCTCGGGGCTGTTCCAGCGCACCAGCGCCTCGAAACTGACCACGCTTTCATCGAGCGTGTCGACCACCGGCTGGTAGTGGAGCTCGAATTCGTTCTTTTCCAGGGCCGTGCGCAGCGCAACCTCGAGCTGGCGGCGCTCTTCGGCGTTGGAGTGCAGCGAGGGTTCGTATTCGCAATGCGTGCCGCCGCCCTCGTCCTTGGCGCGATAGAGCGCGAGATCGGCATTGCGCAGCAGTTCCTCGACAGAATGGCCGTCGCGCGGACCGATCGCCGAACCGACACTGGTGCCGACGTAGAGCACGTGGTTGTCGATATAGAAGGGTGTGGTGAGCGCAGCGATGATTGCCTTCGCAAGCGTATCTACACGGCGGCGGTCGGCAGCGTCGCGGATGACCACGCCGAATTCGTCCCCGCCAAGGCGGCCGACGAGTTCGCCTTCGTCCATCAGCGGCTTCAGGCGCGAGGCGACCTGCGCAAGCATGCGGTCTCCGACCAGATGGCCAAGTGAATCGTTCACCGCCTTGAACCGGTCGAGGTCGATCATCAGGAAGGCACAGCGTGTGCGCCACTGTTCGGCATAGGTCAGCGCCTTGCCCAGCGCCTCGTTCAGCTGGAGGCGATTGGGAAGCTGGGTCAGTGGATCGTAGCGGGCGAGGAATTCGATCTTCTCGGTGCTCTCGCGCTGGGTCGTGACGTCCGAGCCGACACCGCGGAAACCGTGCCACTCGCCGTCTTCGTCGAACATCGGCGTGCCGGACAGTTCCCACCAGCGCACCTCGCCGCGGACCATGGCCTTGACGACGAGGTTGGAGAAGCTTTCCTTACCTTTCAGCTTGTCGGCCAGTTCATGCAGGCTCTGCGGGAATTCGCCGTTCTTCCAGCCGTCTCCGGAGATAAGCTGGAGGAAGGACTTGCCCTCGATATCCGCCGTGTCGCGCTGGAGCGCAAAGGCGAAGCGCGGGCTTACAGAGCGCAGGCGGCGATTGGTATCGATCTGCCAGAGCCAGTCGGCCTGGCCTTCCTCGAATTCGCGCAGGAGCATGGAGACGGTTTCGCTCTTCTCCTGCATTTCGAGGTCCGCAAGCCGGGCTTCGAATGCCAGCCGGGCCGATTCGATCAGGCCGAAGACAGCAAAGCCGGCGCTGAGCGCGATCAGCAGGGCAAGGCCGAAATTGAAGGTTGCGAGCGCAGCGATGAACGAGCCGGCGCAGGCCGTAATAGTAAAGGCGATCGAACTGAGCGGCGCGCTGAAACGGCTGGCAACGCTCACGAGGATGAGGAATGCGATTGCGCCCCAGATCGAGGCAATCTGCCCCCCTGCCCCCAAGGCCACGAGAATGCACAGGCCGAGCGACCAGACCACTCCCTTGAGGCCAGCCACTATGGCGTGGTTGCGCATCTCGGTCCGCGTGAACAGCCGGTCCTCGGCATCCCGCAGGCGGTAATCGCTGGCGAAAGCAATCATCACGGTGAAGCCCAGCGCGGCGCCCCATGCCTGGAGGGACAGCAGATCGACGCTTCCACTGCACAGCCATGTGACAATGAGCGCCGCAATGGCGTGTAGGGTGACACGCGTCCCTGCGCGTTGTGCGACGAGGGAATACTGCCTGCCATGCACACGTGCCCAGTCACCGGTTTCTGGATCATCCAGACCGATTACCTGCCGCGTGGTCGGCGGGGTGGCCTCATTGGGCGCGTTGAAATTCCAGTCGCTCACGCATGTCGAATTACGCAGGAAAGGTTATTTCCGGGTAAAGGATAGAGCGGAAAGGGAAATTATTCGACGGTGACCGATTTTGCGAGGTTACGAGGCTGGTCGACGTCTGTCCCCTTCACACAGGCCACGTGATAGGCGAGCAGCTGGACCGGAATGGCATAGACCAGAGGCGCGATCAGCGGGTGGACACGGGGCATTTCGATGGTCGCCATGCAGCCCTCGCCCGCCTCTTCCAGGCCCTTGGCATCCGAAATCAGCACGATCTTGCCGCCACGCGCTCGCACTTCCTCCATGTTCGAGATGCTCTTTTCGAAGAGCGGTCCGGAAGGCGCGAGCACGATCACGGGAACGTCATCGTCGATCAGCGCGATGGGACCATGCTTCATCTCGCCGCTGGCATAGCCCTCGGCATGGATGTAGCTGATTTCCTTGAGCTTGAGTGCCCCTTCGAGCGCAAGCGGATAATCCTGGCCGCGCCCGAGATACAGGACGTCGCGCGCCGGGGCGATGAGATGCGCCATCGCCGCAATATCGTCATCGTGGTCGAGCGCGGAGTTGAGGCAGGCAGGCGCCTCGAGCAGGTGTGTGACCACCTCGTGCTCTTGCTCGCGGCTCATCAGCCCTTTCTTGACCGCCATATGTGCGGCAAGCGCTGCGAGCACGGCCAGCTGGCAAGTGAAGGCCTTGGTCGATGCGACGCCGATCTCCGGTCCGGCATGGGTCGGCAGCAGCAGGTCGGCCTCGCGCGCCATCGTGCTGGTGGGTACGTTGACCACCACGGCAATGGTCTGCCCCTTCTCCTTGCAGTGGCGCAATGCTGCGAGCGTATCGGCTGTCTCGCCGCTCTGCGAGATGAACAGCGCCAGCCCGCCATCCTCGAGCACCGGCTCGCGGTACCGGAATTCCGAGGCCACATCGATGTCGACCGGAACGCGGGCGAACTGCTCGAACCAGTATTTCGCGACCATACCCGCGTAGAACGATGTTCCGCAGGCGACGATGGTCACGCGCTTGATGCTGGAAATGTCGAAATCGAACTGGGGCAGTGCGACCGAGACTTCATCGCGGCGCAGGTAGGAGCCGAGCGTCTGCGCGACCACGGTCGGCTGCTCGAAGATCTCTTTCTGCATGTAGTGGCGATAATTGCCCTTTTCGGTCGCTGCGGCAGATGCGCCCGAAGTGCGGACCTCGCGGGTAACCTCGTGGTTCTCCTCGTCGAAGATTGTCGCGCCCTCGCGCGTCACCTCGACCCAGTCGCCTTCTTCGAGATATGAAATCTGCTGTGTCAGCGGAGCAAGCGCCAGCGCGTCCGAGCCGATATAGGTTTCGCCTTCGCCGTATCCAACGACCAGCGGCGAGCCGCGACGTGCACCGATCAGCATGTCGGGATAGTCGCGGAACGCAATGGCCAGCGCAAAGGCGCCGCGCAGGCGCGGCAGCATGTTGGCGACCGCTTCGTGCGGGGTCTCGCCATCTTCGATCCGGCGCGTCAGCAGGTGGGCGACGACCTCGCTATCGGTATCGCTTTCCATCGTGCGACCGGCAGCCTTCACCTCGGCGCGCAATTCCTTGTAGTTCTCGATGATGCCGTTGTGGACGATCGCCACCTTGTCGGTCGCGTGGGGATGCGCATTGTTGGCCGTCGGTGCGCCATGGGTGGCCCAGCGCGTATGCGCGATGCCGATGTCTCCGCCGGCGGGGTGGTCCTTCAGTTCAGTGACCAGATTGTTGAGCTTGCCCTCGGCGCGGCGGCGGACCAGATCGCCATTCTCGATGGTGCAGATACCGGCACTGTCATATCCGCGGTATTCCATCCGCTTCAGACCGTCGACAAGCCTGTCTGCAACCGCTTCCTTGCCGACGATACCGATAATTCCGCACATATATGGATGACCCCTTGGAAGACCTTGCGGAACCAGCCTTAGCGTTTCCCGCAATCCAATCAATCGGTCGGCAAGGAAAGCGGTTCCCGCGGCGTAGTCCACCATAGCAGCAGGCCTGCCCCGATGATGACCGCAGCACCGGCCAGCGTGGGCAGGTCGGGGACATCGCCGAACCACCACCAGCCCATCAGAGTCGCCACGAGCATCTGCACGTAGGTCATGGGGGCGATCGTGGCAGCGCCTGCCCGCTGGGTCCCGAGATAGACCAGCCAGTGTGCGGTGCTGGCCGTGAGGGCAATCAGGGTGCAGCGGGCGAGAACCGTCCAATCCGGCACGGTCAGCTCGAGGCTCTCAGCTCCGGAAAAATGCCCACCCAGCGCCGCGACGGCCAGCAGGGGAAGCGCGGCAATCTGCATGAAGGCCTGCATCGAAAGCGCGCTACCCTGCCCTGCACTGGCCCGGTTCGCGATGATCATCAGCGCGAAGAACAGGGCCGAGCCGAGCGGCAACAAGGCAACCCAGCCGAGTTCGACCAGGTTCGGCCGCAACACCATCGCGACGCCGCCCAGGGCCGCGAAGGAGGCGATCCACGTGGCGGAGCGCACCTTCTCGCCAAGCAGCGGCCCGCTCAGCAAGGCAACGATGATCGGGGCGACAAAGGCAATCGCCATGACGGTCGCCAGTGGCATGACAAAAACGGCTGAAAAGAAACACAAGGACGCGGCGGCAAGACAGAAGCCTCTTGCGGCCTGGAGCCACGGGTTCTTCGGACGAAAACCCGCAGTCCCTTCATTCAGTTGCAGCAGGAGCGATACGCCGATCGCCCCGATGACGAACCGCAGCGCCGCCGCACCCAGCGGCGAATACTCGCCTGCCATCGTCTTCACCACGGCATCGCCAATGCTCAGGAGCGCAAAGCCGGCAAGGGCCAGCAGGATGCCGCTGCGTTCGGATTGGTGCATCTGGAGGAAAGGCCCGCAAGATCGTGTGAAATCGCGCGCTAACCGCTCCTGCCATGCTTGGCCAGCGGGCGATGCTTTACCGCTTGTTTACCAAACTTCGCCAAGGGTGCTCGCAGACGAAATTCGAGGGGGTCGCAAGTATCATGCATCAGCAGCCGGAGAAGCACTCGTGAATATGCTGAAGCAGGACTTTGCGCCCGCAATCCACGCCGCCAGCGCCGAACCGAGCGTTGCGGTCCTCCTGCCCTGTTACAACGAGGGGCTGGCTATCCGCGCAGTGATCGAGCGGTTCCAGAAGGCGCTGCCGCAGGCGACGATCTACGTCTACGACAACAATTCCTCCGACGATTCCGCTGCGATCGCCCGCGCTGCCGGTGCAGTCGTTCGCAGCGAACCGCGCCAGGGCAAGGGTTTCGTGGTCCGCCGCATGTTCGCGGATATCGATGCCGATATCTACCTGATGTGCGACGCCGACGAGACTTACGAAGCAGAGGCTGCGCCCGCGCTGGTCGACAAGCTGGTCGAGGAAGGGCTCGACATGGTCGTCGGCTCGCGGTCGAACGCGGCGGAAGGCGCCTACCGGCCCGCCCACAAATTCGGCAACTGGATGCTCACCTCGCTGGTGCGCACCATGTTCGGCAACGGCTTCAAGGACATGCTGAGCGGCTATCGCGTCTTCTCGCGCCGCTTCGTGAAGTCGTTCCCCGTGATGGCGCAGGGTTTCGAAATCGAAACCGAACTGACCATCCATGCGCTCCAGCTCGAAATGCCGGCGGCGGAAGTCCCGACACAGTTCTCCGAACGCCCCGAGGGCTCCGAGAGCAAGCTCAATACGATTTCGGACGGCCTGCGTATCCTGTGGACCATTACTGGCCTCCTCAAGCAGGAGCGCCCCCTGTATCTTTACGGGATGATGGCGCTGGGCCTGTTCCTCGCCTCGCTCGTCCTCGGTTTCCCGGTGATCGCCGAATATGTCGAGACCGGCCTCGTGCCGCGCCTGCCCACTGCCCTGCTGGCATCGGGCGTGATGATCCTTGCTTTCCTGAGCCTTTTCAGCGGCTTGATCCTCGACACGGTCACGCGCGGCCGCAAGGAAGCAAAGCGCCTGCGTTACCTGCAGCTGCCGAGCGTGCTGAAGTTCGCCGACGAGCGAAAGCTGATCAAGGCCGCCTGAGCCAGAGCAGCGAAAGCACCGCCAGCGCGCCGCTGGCGATCAGGCCGCTGACCCGCAAGGCAAGCGCAAAGGCCACGAATTCGCCCATGGTCGCAGCATCTGTGACCAGCGTCATCGCGCTCCAGCCCAGCTCGGTAATGCCGAGATTGCCGGGAGTAAGCGCCGCCAGTGCAGACATTTGCACAGCGCCAAATCCCAGCGCGATGGTCTGCCATGGAATCATCGGCAGCAGGAAAATCCCGATACCGAAGGTACGCGCCACGAGCGCGCCATAGCGGAGCGAAGACAGCGCCGTGAGGTGGCCGAGCAGGCGCGGCGCGTCGAGACCGGCCGCCGACCCTGCTTCCACGCTTTGCTTGATCCGGCGCGTGGTCGACCATCGCCGCGGCAGGACAGCAGCCATCCGCGCCGGTCGAAACCGTTCCGGAAGCAGGTAGACCGCGGCCGACGCCAGCGCGAGCGTGGCAGCGAAAGCCAGCACCCCCGCCCAGCCGCCAATCCCGCCGACCAGCAGGGCAAGCGCCGCAATTCCGCCTATGACCAGGGTTACGACATCGAAAACCTGCTCGTATCCGGCGAGGATTGCGCTGCGGCCGAACCCCGCATTGTGCTGCGACTTCATGGCCATGCCGCGCACCGCCGGCCCGGCAATATAGGGCGGGACGATCTGCCCGATCGCGCTGCTTGCCGCAGTATAGGCGAACAGCCGGTCGAATCCCACCGAACGCGCGAGATCCGGCGCGCCTCGCCGCAGGAGCATCTGCCACTTGATCGTGCTGACCAGGACCATCGCGAAGGCGGTCGCGAAAGCGATGGCGCCGATTGCCCAGGGGTGGCGGCCAAGCGATGTCCACACATCCGCCTCGAGAACCGAAAAGCTCGTGAAGAGCCACCAGAGCAAGGCTCCGGCCAGGGCCAGCCCGATCGCCAGGCGCACTAGATTGCGCTTGGGCGGCACCGTATCTGCCGCACCGGTGGATGGAACGCTGCCACTCATTTCAAATCGGGTGCTTCATGCTAGGGCTGCAGGACCGATGCGGATATTGTGCATTTCGAGCTTTTTTCGCGAAGAAGGCGGCGGCGTCGCGCATATGGCGCACCTGCTCGCGCGTGAACTGGCGCGCATGCCCGGAAACGAGGTTACGCTGGCGGCCCATACCGGTGAAGCACAGGCGGGCGACACTTCGGACAAGCCCTATGTCCGAATGCCCATCCGCGCCACCAACTGGTTCGAGAAGCGCCTCGGCGTTCCGCTGCTCATCCCGCATCCGGCAGATGTCAGCGCGCTCAACAAGGCGGCGCGCGAGGCCGACGTCATGCTGGTGCACGACAGCGTCTACCTTTCCAATCTTGCCGCAATTGCCAGTGCGCACCGGCAGACCCCCTCTATCGTGATCAAGCACACGGGCGAGGTAAGGTTTTCCTCGCGCTTCGGTCAACTCGCGTTCTCGGTATTCAACGATCGCGTTGCCCCGCGCATCCTCGGAAACACCGATGCGCTGGCGTTTGTTACCAAGGCGAAGCTGAAGAACTCCAGGCCCGTCCAGGGTCCGCTGGCGACGGTGATCCCCAACGGCATCGACACCGATGTCTTCGCCCCCACCGGCCAGCCGCGCGATGGTTCGCTGCTGTTCGTGGGAAGGTTCGTGGCCAAGAAAGGCATCGAGATCGTGCGCGAAATGGCCCGCTCGATGCCGGACCGACAGTTCGTCCTTGCCGGATACGGGACGATCGACCCGCGCGATTGGGCGCAAAGCAACGTGACTTGTCACTGGCGCCCCGGCCCTGCCGAGCTCGCCCAGCTCTATTCGACCTGTGCCGCCTGCATTCTCCCCGGCGAGACCGAGGGCACCCCGCTTGTCGCGCTCGAGGCACTCGCATGCGAGGCTCCCACGGTTATCGGGCAGCAGGGAGCCGCGCCCGACGCCGAGCTCGACCGGCAGATGGCGCAGCTTCCGGTCGACGTCGAAAACCCGAAAAACACGGCGCGTCTATGGTGCGAGGGGCTGGATGCGGCAATTGCCGCCTCGACGCCCGATCGTGCGGGCATCATCCGCGATTACAGTGCGCAGCGAATGGCGCGCGACTACGCCAAGCTTATCGAGCAGGTGATGGCCAAGCGTTAGTGCTTGACCGGGTGGACACATTCCCTGCCTTCAAGCACCCGGGCCTTCGCATCGAATTCCGGGCTCTCGTCGGGAAGGTTTTCGGCAAGACCGACGGTCTTCAGATCAGCTCGCGTAACGACCGCGATGCTGCCCCTGTCGCACAGCTCGTCCATCTGCGCAGCATCCATTTCGCGGCTCGAGAACATCAGGGGACGGTTCGACAGGTCGGGCAGGTTCCTCACATCGTCCACTGCGTGAGACGGCATCTCGGAATCGACGAGGACGAAGTCTGTCCCCTGCGTGCTCAGCACCTCATAAAGCTTCACATGCGGCTCGATAAACCGGTGCGCGCTCCACCACTGGAAGGGCAGCGCCAGCACAGAGACCAGCGCCAGCGCGATGATACCGCCCTGTGCAGCAGGCTTCTGCGCATCAGGCAGGAGCTTCCAGCCATACCCAGCGAGCAGGCACAGCGGGCCGAGCAGGGCATGCATATAGCGATAGCCCCAGCCATGGCCCTGGTAGGGAAGCAGGATCGCAATCGCGACGATCGTCAGCAAGACGCCTGCCAGAAGTTGCTTGCCCAACGCATCGAGCTTCTTCCAGCCGAACGCGGCAATCAGGAACAGCGGCAGCAGATAGGCAGCGTTCCACGCTATGGCGCGCAGGATATTAACCAGCATGAGCGGGATCATGATCTCGTCGATGCGCAGGAGCGGCAGGACACGTTCGGCGAAAAACCCGCCCGCCCCGGCCGCACTACCGGAGGCCGCGCGCTCAAGCCCGAGCGAGTCCACCACCAGGACCGGGTAGGAGAACCAGAACAGCAGGGCAGCGGCGTAAGTGACCGCATAGGTCGCAAACAGGCCGAAGCGGCGCTGCCACAATAGGCCGAGCAGGATCGGACCGGCGAAAAGCGGGTGGAAGACCGGCTGGTGCAGGCCCAGCGCGAAGAAGCCCACCACGATCGCCCCCGCGTGACCCACAACTCCGCCGCGCAGGAAAAGCGAAAGCCAGATGATGTTGAAAACCAGGTGCCCGGTCATCGCATAATTGGTCATGGCATTGGTCATGACCTGCGCCGACAGGAGATATGTCAGCATCACGATCCAGACCGCCCGACTATTGTCCGGGAAGATCCGACGGGCGAGGCCCCACAGGACCACCAGCCCGATCGCGACGAGGATCGGGTTCATCAGCGCGGGATCCGCGAACATCCCGAAACCGGTGCGCATCATCGCGTTGATCGGCAGGTAAGCAGAAGCCATGGCTTGCCAGCCGTCGGCCGTGATCAGGAAGTTCGGTACCAGCGGTTCTCCGAAGCCCGCCCATTCTTCAGGCAAGGCGAAACCGAGCCGTCCGGATGCGAAATTGGCCCCGTCGAACACGACCATATGCTCGTCGCGGGTCAGCGGGTAATCGAGCATGATCAGGTGCGTACCAGCCCAAAGGAGCGGCACCAGGACGAGAGCCACGATCCAGATCGTGCGGGTCGAAGGCAGCTTTTCCGGCAGCTTCCAGCCCGGCTGGCGCCAGATCAGCAGGCCCATCACCGAGGCAATCGCGAGAATGACCGGCAGGTCCTGCGTGCGAAGATAAAACTTCGGAATCGAATTGATACCGGCGATCGGCAACATCGCCAGACCCGCCAGAACCATCGCTATTGCAGAGCGCGAAAGCGCCCAGTTCCAGTCCAACCCCTTGTTATCGCTCATCAAGACCCCGTTCGACCCGGCATTCCCGCTGCCGGCTTGCCATTCCCTCGTGACGATACCCCCGCATATTGAACGCGCAATCGCCTTTAGGAAAAAATCAAGGTTTCCAACTTATTCACCATTCCTACCAAGACGGGGTTTGTCACTTTCTGGCAGCTATTCCCCGTCACCGAACAATACCTTCTGGGGGTTTAGGGCATGAGTGCATTCGGACGGAAAAACGGGTCGGCGGGCATGTCTGCCGGTGCGCGTCCGCAATTCGGCGTTGCGCGCCCGATGCGCGGCGGCGGTTCCTCGTCGGACGAGGAATCGGGCGATCAGAAGAAAGACGGCGGCGAACAGTTCCCGCCCCTCCCGCAGGATGCTGCCCCCGCTCCGGGCGCAGGTGGCTCGGGCAAGAATGCCGATGCCATGGCGCGCCTTTCGGAGCGCATGAACGCCACTCACCAGACCGAAGGCGAAGTCGGCGGCTTCGAGGCATCCGTTCACAAGATCAAGGAACAGGTGCTGCCGCGCCTGCTCGAACGCGTCGATCCGGAAGCCGCAGCAACGCTGTCCAAGGATGAGCTGTCGGAAGAATTCCGCCCGATCATCATGGAAGTGCTGGCCGAGCTGAAAGTCACGCTCAACCGCCGCGAACAGTTCGCGCTCGAAAAGGTCCTCGTCGACGAACTGCTCGGCTTCGGTCCGCTGGAAGAGCTGCTGAACGATCCCGACGTGTCGGACATCATGGTCAACGGACCGGACCAGACCTACATCGAAAAGAAGGGCAAGCTCGTCATTGCTCCGATCCGCTTCCGCGACGAACAGCACCTGTTCCAGATTGCGCAGCGCATCGTGAACCAGGTCGGCCGCCGCGTCGACCAGACCACCCCGCTCGCCGACGCCCGTCTCAAGGACGGCAGCCGTGTGAACGTCATCGTGCCGCCGCTTTCGCTGCGCGGTACTGCAATCTCGATCCGTAAGTTCTCCGAGAAGCCGATCACGCTCGACATGCTCCAGGGCTTCGGCTCGATGAGCGAGAAGATGTGTACCGCGCTCAAGATTGCCGGCGCCTGCCGGATGAACATCGTTATCTCGGGCGGTACGGGTTCTGGTAAGACGACCATGCTCAACGCGCTGTCGAAAATGATCGACCCGGGCGAGCGCGTTCTCACCATCGAGGACGCCGCCGAACTTCGCCTGCAGCAGCCGCACTGGCTTCCGCTGGAAACGCGTCCGCCGAACCTTGAAGGCCAGGGCGCCATCACCATCGGCGACCTCGTGAAGAACGCCCTGCGTATGCGTCCTGACCGCATCATCCTGGGCGAAATCCGCGGCGCGGAATGTTTCGACCTTCTTGCTGCCATGAACACGGGCCACGATGGCTCCATGTGTACGCTTCACGCCAACAGCCCGCGCGAATGCCTCGGCCGTATGGAAAACATGATCCTGATGGGCGACATCAAGATCCCGAAGGAAGCCATCAGCCGCCAGATCGCCGAATCGGTCGATCTGATCGTGCAGGTGAAGCGCCTTCGCGACGGTTCGCGCCGCACCACCGACATCACCGAGGTGATCGGCATGGAAGGCGACGTGATCGTGACGCAGAACCTGTTCAAGTTCGAGTATCTGGACGAGAGCGAGGACGGCAAGATCCTTGGCGAGTTCCGCTCCTCGGGCCTGCGTCCCTACACGCTGGAAAAGGCACGCCAGTTCGGCTTCGACCAGGCGTATCTGGAAGCCTGCCTCTAAGGCATCAGCCGCGAATTATGCCCGGTACAGCGACGGCCAGCAGGCCGCCGCCTACCACCATGAAGGTCAAAAACAGGCCGGTCCAAGGTATCCAGCCGACGCTGTCGATCCGCGCGCGCTCCATGCGCCTTCGCTCCATAAGCAGCGCAAATCCTGCCAAAAGCAGGAATACGGCGCCCCACATGCCGAGCCAATCGGCATCGCTGGCAAAGGTCAGGAAATCGTGCATCGCGCGGCGATATGGGTGATCGCGCCCTTCCTGCCAAGCTGGCGTTAAGGGAACCGCGCTAATATCCACTCGTTCTATCCCGGCGAACGTCCGATTCTCGGGCTCTTCGGGAAGGAAGTATCATGATCAAGAAACTGCTTATCGCCTTCGGAATTACCACCATGAGCCTCAGCGCAGCTGCCTGCAATACCGTTCGAGGCGCAGCCGAGGACGTCGAATCCGTAGCCGACGCCGTTGACAAAGAAACCTGACGTTTTCCGGCATCATAGAGCCGAAATGAAAAAGGGAGTCCGTTGATCGGGCTCCCTTTTTCGTATGCGGTCAGCAGGTAGAACATCCGAGGATACGAAGGTCGGTGTGGTCGTAGATCTCCTGCACAATCATGAACACGAGCGTACTTGATCCCGAGCCAGTCCCGCTTTGTCCATGGACCCAGCCCCAGCCTGTGTTCCCCTGGACGACACCGGCGCCACTATCGCCAGGTCGAACGATGGTTTTACCATTTGGTTCAGTGAGGTAGTACATGTAGCCCCCATAGCGCCAGACGCGCGAACCGACAGTGCCACATGTCCAGCTGGTTTTCCGGCCGAACTTGCAAAACGTCTGGCCATAAGTAGGCGCGCCACTGCCGCGTGCCTTGATCGGCACGCTTTGTGACCCATCCCAGTAATATGCCCTGATCGCATCATCGGTTTCGCGAAGCGTGTGCCATTGAATATCCATTCCAAGGTCAAGGCGCTGGCTGATGAAATTCAGGCGACTTCCTCCCGGCTCACCGTAAGCCCGGTCTTGGTAGATATTGAACTCGTGGCGAGCCGTGTCGTCGTTACAGTGGCCTGCAGTGGTGGTGTATTTCGTGCCGGACGAATCGATGACCGAGAGACCAATCGTACACTGGCTGTGACTGCCCGTCTCGGCATTCCAGGTCGACCCCGAGATCGCATTTTCCGAGAGCGTGATTGCCATTTCGGGCCTGAATATGATCTTGAGTTCATCGATCGGAATGGCTCCACGCAAAGCCGCTTCTATCTGTGCGTCTTCTTTATCGTTCACGTAAATCACACCGTCGACAGGATCGAATGCTATCGAGTTTATCTCCGGGAATGAGCGCGTGGTCGCGCGAATTCCATTTTCGATCTTGGCAGCCTCTCTCGCGCTGTATCGCGCCTCACCAACTTCGAACTGGATAGAAGCGGGCAATCCAGCGGTCGCGCGACGAAATTCCGATTGATCTGGCGCGGAATCGAAATGCGCAATGATCTTCGCGGGGCCCGCGAATGTCAGCCGGGCGAAATTATCAGGAAACGCCGATTCCAAGCGGTTTTGCAATTCCGGCAGAACTGCCTGAGTGCGCACCCGTTGACTGCCTCGCCGATGGATATCCCCTCTTGGCGTGAGATTTCACGAGCAGTGGATGCTTCGAGATCTGCTCCCATCACCGCTGTTGCTTCACCTTCCTGCGCCGCCGTATCCGGCAGATTTACTTGCGCCATTCCGGGTGTGACCGCCGCGCCAGTCGATAGAAGCGCAATTGCTAAGTTTCTGATTAGTTTCATTTCCTATCTCCTCAACCCGTCGCCGACTGAAGGGATGAAAGGAAATTCTGTTCCTTAATCACGTTAAGGCGAGAAGAAATTAGGGTAAAATGATTATTTCCGAACTGAATTAACAGTATAATTATCGCATTCTCATAATTTTACTGCACATAACTATGCAGTCCTGCAGTAAATTAAGATCAAGTTATTTGCAGGCATTTCAACCCGGAATGTTCGTTCGAATCCCGTGCGCGCAGCGATCGCGTCCATATCAGCGACCTTGCGGATGCCCCACTGCGGATTGCGCGCCTTGAGGCTCTCGTCGAATGCCAGATTGGAAGGCGCAGGCTCGACCTCGTCTTCGAAATAGGGACCGTAGAGGATGAGCGGCGCATTCACCGCAAGAACCCTCGCAGCACCTGCGAACAGTCCCTCCGTTGCTTCCCAGGGGCTGATGTGGGTCATGTTGATGCACACCACGGCATCGGCGCGTTCGACCGGCCAATCGGGGGCGCGTGCATCGATCTGGAGGGGTGGTTCGAGGGTGTCGAGACCAGCCTCCTTTGCCCATTCGGCGATCGACGCGAGCGCATCAATATCGGGATCGCTCGGCTGCCAAGAGATGTGCGGGAAGCGGCGCGCCATAAAGACCGCGTGTTCTCCGCTGCCGCTGGCGATTTCCAGCACCAGTCCTTCAGCCGGCAATTCCCTGGCGAGAACTTCGGCAATTGGTTCGGAATTGCGCGCCGTGGCGGGCGCGTGACGTTTCAATTCACCTGCCTCTCACGCCCTTCCCAATAGGGCGCGCGCAGGTCCTTGCGCAGGATCTTGCCACTGGCATTGCGCGGCATCACGTCGATCACGTCGATACTCTTGGGGACCTTGAACCCGGCCAGCCGTTCCCTGGTCCATTCGATGATCGAAGCTTCGTCCACTTCCTCGCCCGGCTTGGCGACGATGCAGGCCTTCACCGCCTCGCCCCAGGTCTCGTCGGGAACGCCGATCACGGCGACTTCGGCGATCGCTGGGTGGCCGTAGATCGCGCTTTCGACCTGCGCCGGATAGACGTTCTCGCCGCCAGAAATGATCATGTCCTTGATCCGGTCCTGGATGAAGACATAGCCGTCTTCGTCCATGTAGGCGGCGTCACCGGTATGCATCCAGCCGTCCTTGAGCGAGCTTTGCGTCGCGTCCGGCAAGTTCCAGTAACCGGCCATGTTTGACGGGCTCTTGCAGATCAATTCGCCCACTTCTCCGCGCGGTAGTTCCTCGCCGTCCTCGCCGATCACCTTGAGTTCTGCACCGGGCACGGCCTTGCCCGCAGACTTCATCCGCTGGTTGCCTTCGAGCGAATGGTCTTCGGGCGGAAGCGCAGCAATGGTGCCGGTCGTCTCCGTCATCCCGTAGCACTGCATGAAGCCCGCTTCGGGAATTGTGCGCACCGCCTCGCGGAGCAGGTCCAGCGGGATCGGCGCAGCGCCGTACATGACGTATTTCACCGCCGACATATCGGTCGTCTTGGCACGCGGATGCTGGACGACCATCTGTAGCGCTGCCGGCACGATGAACAGGCGGGTGATCCCCTGCTCGAACGCATCGAGCACGCCATCGGGAGTAAATTCCTCCTGCACGATCGCGCGGATGCCCGCCCCCATCGCCATGATACCGAGCCCCGTACCGCCGATATGCGCGCAGGGCATGCAGACGAGAATCGCCTCGCCCTCGTCGAAGAAGGACCACGGCTGCCCCTCTTCCTTGCTCGGCACGCGGAGCGAGAAGAGATTGCGATTGGTCAGGACCGCGCCCTTGGGATTACCAGTCGTGCCCGAGGTATAGAGCTGCAGGACGGCGTCATCCGGACCTGCAGCGGCAAATTCGGCAGCCGGTGACGCATCGATCTCCGAAAGGCCCGCCGGAGTGGTCAGGACCTCGGGCGGACTGTCCATCTGGCCGCATGCCTTTTCTGCCATTTCCTCGAAGCCTTCTCCCAGGAACAGAAGCTTCGCAGCAGTATCGCCAAGGATATAGGCGATCTCGGGCGCGGCGAGGCGCCAACCGATCGGCACCATCACAACACCTACGCGCGCGGCGGAATAAAAAAGTTCGAAGTAGTGCCGCGAATTCTTGCCGAGCCAGGCTATCCGGTCGCCCTTCCCCACGCCGTGGGAGGCGAGCATGGCGATGATCTTGCGGCTGCGTTCTTCGAAATCCGAGAAGTTAATCGCTTCATCGCCCTGCTCCAGAACGATGTGATCGGGTCGCTCGGCCGCCCAGTGGCGGACGAAGGCATCGAATGACAGCTTCGGCTCGTCGGTCATGTGTGGCTCTCTCCTCTGCGTGCATCATGCCACGCATGGAAAAGAGCACAAGCGGCCTATTGCCAGCGGCCACCTTCGCGCGCGCGCCGCTCACGAAGCAAGAGCCAGATAAACAAGCCCAGCGGCCCAGCCATGAAAGTCGCCAGCAGGATCGGCGCCTGCACGATGCGCGAAAAGCCCTTCGCATCGGCGTCGCGGGCGATCCAGATGCCGACGAAGAGGTCGAAAGCGAGGTAGTGGATCCAGCCGATGGTCACTCCGCCATCGCTGGCGAAGATCGCGCGGACGCCTTCAATCGAACCGAAGTCCATCGATGCCCCCGTGCCTCCGACCTGGTCGATGGTGCCGGTAAGGATGCCGATCAGGCCGATGGAATAGGCGCCGCACAGCAGCCCGACCCCAAGATAGAGGGCAGCCGCCATCAGGGCGGGCCAGCGCGGCAGCAGGATAAGCGCCGCCCACATCACCAGCGCGAGGATATTGGCTGCGCTGAATGCTATCGACCACATGGTGTGTCCCCTCAGTCGTTCACGAGTTGCGGGAGCGTGCGCGCCGCGCGGATGATCGCGTCATTGTCATGCACAAACCTTCCGCGCGCCGCCCGCTTCGACAGTGAGAGAGCGGCCTGCGCCACAGTTTCGGCCTTGATACCGCGATATTGGCGAAGCTTGCCATGCATCAAGAGGTTGGCAACCGGCGCGACCGCGATACCGAAGCGCTCGCCCGGTCGGCGGTCGTTCTCGCGATTGCCCAGAAGCAGGCCGGGCCGCAGGATATCGAGCCGGTTGAACCGCATGCGCGTCAGCTCGCGTTCGACCTCGCCTTTGACCTTGAGGTAGAATGTCTTCGATGCCGGGTCCGCCCCGGCAGAACTGATTGCGACGAAACGTTCGACGCCGAATTCCTTGGCCGCTCTTGCCGTATCGAGTACGATTGTCTCGTCGACCGCCCTGAAAGCGGCTTCGTCCTCGCCAGCCTTCTTCCATGTCGTGCCCAGCGAACAGATCATCGCCTTGGGACGGATCGCCTCCAGCACTTCGCCCCATTTGGACGGCTCGGCCACGAAGTATTCGATCCTCAGGCCCCGCGGAAACTTCGCCTCGCTCCGGCCGATTCCCTGTATGCGGATATCCTCGCGGCCGACGCATTCGCGCATCACCTCGCCGCCGATCAGGCCGGTGGCACCGACGAGGCACAGGCGCAGCGCATCAGACATTGGACAGCCCCTCGGGCGTCTTGCCGTAGATCCTGCGGCACTGGTCGATGGCGAAACGGTCCGTCATCCCAGCGATGAAATCGGCGATGTGCCGGCTCGTGTGCGGCTCGCCTGCGGGCAGCTGCTCCGCCCAGCCATTGGGCATGATCTTCGGATCGTCGCGATAAGCTTCGAAAAGGCGAGCGACGACATCACGCGCGCGCTCCGACGTCTGGATCTGCTCCGGATGATAATAGAGCCGCTCGTACATGAACTTCTTCAATCGTCTTTCTTCGGCAGCCATGTCCGGCGAGAAGCCCGCCGTCTGCTCGCCCGCTCTCCTCGCCTCGTCGGCGCTGGTCATGCCTTTGACCCGTGCGCGCGTGTTTTCAAGCACGTCGTTGACCATAAGCCCGATCTGGCTCCGCACGAGCTCTCGCAGCTGGATCTCCCGCGCGGCATGGGGGAAGCGCTTCTCGACCCGGCGGAACTGGTCGGCGAGGAGGTCCAGCTCCATCAGGTCGTCGAGCGAGAGGAAACCAGCCCTCAGGCCATCGTCGATGTCGTGATTGTCATAGGCGATGTCGTCGGCAACCGCCGCAACCTGCGCTTCGAGCGACGGCCATTGATCCAGTTCGAGGCTGAATGCGTCGTCGATCTCGGCAAGCGCCCAGTTCATCGTCTTAACCGGACCATTGTGCTTGGCCATCCCTTCCAGCATCTCCCAGGTGAGATTGAGGCCGGGATGGTCCGGATAGGGGCTTTCGAGCCGCGCCAGCACACGGATGCCATGCGCATTGTGGTCATAGCCACCGGCATGCGTCATCGCTTCTTCGAGCGCTTCCTCGCCAGCATGTCCGAAGGGGGGGTGGCCGATGTCGTGGGCAAGGCACAGGGCCTCGGTCAAATCCTCGTCGAGGCCTAGCTCGCGCGCGATCACCCTGCCGATCTGCGCCACTTCCAGGCTGTGGGTGAGCCGGGTGCGGTAGTGATCGCCATCGGGCGCCACGAAAACCTGTGTCTTGGAACGCAGGCGGCGGAAGGCAATCGAGTGGATGATCCGGTCGCGGTCGCGCTGGAATTCGCTGCGCGGACCGCGCGCACCGTCGCGATCTTCGGCAAACTCGCGTCCGCGCGAAGCGGCGGGATCGGCAGCGTAAGGGGCTCTTTCCATGCGGGAGAGAGGCTTAGGTCAGGCGATTCATGCCGACAACGTGAACGAATAGCGAACTTGCGGGCTTTTCGTCAGAACGCTCGCTGTGAGCGGGCAAAGTAAAGGGCCGCGCGTCCTGAAACGCGCGGCCCTTCGTAACTGCGACCCCGAGGGTCTTAGTTGATACCGATGGTATCCGGGTTGCCGTCCGGATCGCCGTTGACGGTACCACCGCTACGGATCGAACCGAGCAGCAGCAGGCCTGCTGCATGCGGGCTTGCCATCGAGGTACCCGAAAGGGTGGCGTAGCCGCCGTCCTTGTAGGTCGACAGGATGCCCGAGCCCGGCTCTGCATAGTCGACCGGCGGGTTGCCGTAGTTCGAGAAGCTCGACCAGTTGTCGCCCTGTGCAAACGAGCTGATCGTGTAGATGTTCGGGTGGTTGGCCGACGCAGGCGACTTGGTCGTCGCACTGGTGCTTTCGTTACCCGCAGCAAGTGCGAACTCGAGGCCGCCCTGTGCTGCCGCGATCACGGCATCGTTCAGCGCCTGGCTGAAGCCGCCGCCGAGCGACATGTTGGCAACGTCGTTCGCGTTGGCGATCGAAGCGGCATATTCGATGCCTGCGATCACACCGCTGGTCGAACCCGAACCGCGACGGTCGAGAACCTTGATACCGATCACTTCGACGCCCGGAGCAACACCGATCACGCCGATGCTGTTGTCGATCGCCGCAATCGTACCGGCGACGTGCGTGCCGTGGCCATTGCCGTCGTCTGCGTTCTTGTCACGCGTGAAGTTGACCGAAAGGCCCGCATTCACGTTGAGATCGGGATGGTCGAGATCGACACCGCTGTCGATGACGAGCGCACGACCGGTCGCGCCGGTCTGGCCACCACCAACGCGTTCGATACCCCAAGGCGTGGTCTGCGCGGGGCTGGAACCGCCGCCATCACCACCGCCGCCAGGGCCCTTGCCCGGAGGCGGAGCGGAGACGTTGTAGACCTGCTCCTGCTCGCAATAGGCGATGCGCGGGTTCTTCGCCTGCATGTTGGCGACACCCTGTGCCGAAGCGTTGACCGCGAAACCGCGAATGGTGCGTTCGTAGGTAAACTTGACATTGCCACCGGCAGCGCGAGCCGAGCGGCTGGCTTCTGCCTTGACCTGACCCTGGCTCACGAGGCCGGGGTTGAAGACGCAGACGTACTGGTTTTCGATCTTCTGTGCTGCGGCAGGCGTAGCAACAGCAGCTCCCGCAAGCGCGACGAGGCTTACAGTCGCGAGGCGACCCATATTCATTTTCATATTTGCAGTCCCTTCCCAGAGAAATGAGGATTGGGAACATGCCGAACGAAAATCGAGACGCAAGCCCGTTAAGGCTAGTTTTCGCAGGAAAATTTCAGACCGTCACCGAAATGTCGCAATTATACAATCTGGGTTGCAATCCGAGATTGATTTAAGTTGCTTCGAGCATCCAATCGGCCGCCGCGCGGCAGTGGATATCGGTGGAATCGAACACCGGCAGGACGTTGGCATCGGTATCCACCACCATCTCCAGTTCGGTGCAGGCAAGGACGATGGCTTTCGCCCCTTCCTTTTCCTTCATCGTGATGATGGTCTTGAGCGCGCGCTCCGCATCGCGGGTCACGCGGCCGAGCATCAGTTCCTTGTAGATGATGCCGTCGACCAGTTCGACGTCCTGCGGATCGGGCGGCAGCAAGTCGACGCCGTGGGACACCAGCCGCTGGCGATAGAAGCCTTCGGTCATGATGTAGCGCGTACCGAGCAGTGCGGCGTTCTCGCACTTCGCTTCCTGCATGGCCTTGCCAACGCTGTCAGCGATGTGGAGGACGGGGATGGAGATCGCCTCAGCCACCCGGTCGTAGCACTTGTGCATCGTGTTGGCCGCGATCAGGAGGCCTTGCGCTCCGGCGGTTTCCAGCCTGCGCGCACTGTCGACGAGGATGCTGGCGACTTCGTCCCAGTCGTCTGACTGCTTGGCCTGGTAGATCCGCGAATAGTCGAGGCTTTCGATCAGCATCGGCGCGCTGGCCATCGGCTGGCCGCGCTTCTGCACCTGCTTGTTGATCCGCTCGTAAAACGCGCGGGTGGAAATCCAGCTCATCCCGCCGATGAGTCCCAATGTGCGCAAGCCCGCGCTCCTTCCTGATCTTTTCTATGCCGCCCAGTTGCGGCCCCTCATGTTCAAGGGGTTAGAACGGCCTCGGCAGGCGGCAGTTCCATGGATTGTTCCATTGGTGCCATGCGGATTTCCGAAAGCCATACCATGAGGTCGGTCGCGCTGCGCTCAGACGCTTCCTCCATCGGGATGTGACCGATACCGTCATAGGCGACCAGCGTCGCATCGGGGAGGTGATCCATGTACCAGCCCGCAGCTTCGAACGGGATCAGGGCATCCTCCTTGCCCCACATGACCATCGTGGGAACCCTGATGCCCGATATCTCCTGCTCGTCGAAGCTGGTACGCGGAGTGGAGAAGCGCTTGCGCGTGGCCGAGCGATTGCCGGGATAGCGCGCCATTTCCCAATAGCGGTCGACGGCCTCGTCGGTGACGATGTCCTGGTTGCTGACGCTTTGCGATAGGCTTTTCTGGACCAGCGAACGCGGAAGCAGCTGGCTCATGAGGTCGCCGACCACCGGCCATCCTGCCAGCGTGAAGGCGATATTGCCGCCACCTTCGCGCCGGATCGGGGCTCCCGCTGCATCGACCAGCACCAGCGCATCGAGCCGTCCGGGGTTTTCGATCGCGTATCCGGCTGCGATCCAGCCACCCATCGAATTGCCGGCAAGGGTGAAGGTGCGAATACCGAGGGCATCGGCAACCGCATCGACATCGGCCGTGAAGCCCTGGAGCGAATAATCGTCATCGCTTGCGGGGCCGGTCAGGCCGTGGCCGCGCTGGTCGTAGCGCACGATGCGGTAATCATCGCGCAGCAGCTCGGTCCATTCCTGCCACGTATGCAGGTCGGCATTCGATCCGTGGAGCAGCATGATGACCGGCGCATCGCGCGGCCCCTCGTCGCGGACGTGGATTTCGCGGCCGTCGGCAAGTTCGAGGAATTGCGACGGCTCGCCTGCGTATTTCGCGCGCATTTCTTCAGGGTCGGTATCGGGCACGCGAAACGCGAAGAAGGCGATGACAAGCACCGCAGCCAGAATACCCAGAATTCGCCAGACCCATTTCATCGCCCGTCTCCCGCAAAGCGTTTCCGGCAGGATGGAACACATGGAACACGGTTCAAAGCGAAAAATCCACGCCTTGAAACTGAGCCGGACGTGCGCGCGGATCCGCCGATTTGCGAGGGTCAGGAAAGGTCACGGCCCTGCGCCAGCAAGCCCGTCTTGCCTTGGGAAAGTCAGCGCGGCTCCATGCCCGCGATCCACTTGCGTACCGCCTCGACACCGTCTTCGTCCACGGTCGCCTTGCCGAGTTCGGGCATCGCAACGCCAGGCTCGCTCACCATCATGCGGTGCAGCAGGATCGACGCGTCCGGGTCTCCCGGCACAATGTCGAACAAGAGGTCGCCCGCCCCGCGCCCGGCGGCAACGGGTCGCTTCATGATACCGAGCGCGCGCGGATCTTCCTGCTCCCAGCGCAGGTCGAGGCCGCTGTTAGAAGCGGTCGCGCCGGGGCGATGGCAGTGCGCGCAATTGACGTCGAGATAGGCACGCGCCGCATCCTCCACGCTTGCCTTTCCGCGATGCTCCCACAAGGGCAGCTGGTCACCGCCCTGTGGCATCCGGTCGATGTGCCCTGCCGCGACCATTTGCTTGAGCCAGTCGCCCGACAGGTTTCGCGCCTTGGGACCGATCGGCACCACCTCTCCACCGAGGCCGTGGCATTCCTTGCACTGGTTCTTGTTCGGCACGCGGTAGCTGATGTCCTCGCCGCGCGGCGTGGTGAGGTCTATGCGCGCGCCTGCGACAGCCAGCCGCGCATCGGTCTGCTCCTCGTTCCAGAGATAGGGCAGCGCAAGCCAACCGTCCGCGCGGTGCAGCAGCACGCGCGTCTCGATCAGCCGCCGGTCCTCGCCCTCGCCAAAAGCGAAGGTCTTGATCAGCGCGCTGCCGACGGGAAGGTCGAGCAGTCCTTCCCCACTCGCCGCAATCTGCGTGCCCGCAGGTCGGTAGACGAACCGCAGCTTCTCCGCTCCATCCGAATAGAGCGGCGTATTCAACCTGTAGGGATAGACATGCGGAACCGGTTCTTGCGCCGCTGCGTCGGCGAAGAAGCCATAGGCGGACAGCAGCCTCGGCAGGCCATCATCCATGATCGCCGCATCATTCACATATTGCTCCGGCGGCGGCGTCGCACGGGCGATCACCGTCCCGGTAAGCAGGAGGCTTGCAGCCAGGAGGGAGACGGTCCCGAGCTTCATCGGCTGAGGCGTGCCTCCAGCTCTGCCGGTGCACCAATACCGGAGCGGTCGAATGCAGCTTCGGGTGTCGGCGCGGCCAGCGGCGCAGGCTGCGCGGCGCCCAACCCTACGCCCTGTTCGGTCAGGTTGAGCGACCAGCCGGGCGCTTCGCCGGTGACATAAAGGCTGCCAAGCCCATCCCACATGACCGGAGGGAGTTCGCCGCCAAATGCCGCCTTGAGCAGTTCCCCGCCTTCCAGCTGCGGATCGTAGCCGCCGCCGTCGAAGGTGTTGTCGCCCACCACCACACCGCGCGGCAGCGGGTTGTAGCGCTCGTCGTCATAGGGCTGGACATAGGCGATCACCATGACCGGTGCGGTCGGATTTCCCGAGAGGATATTGTTCTCGATCAGCACATCCTCGTTCGCCATCACCATGATGCCCGTCCCGCGGCGAACGCCTGCGACGATATTGCCGGGAGGCGCGAAATTGGGCGTGTCATTGGCGACCACGAGATTGTTGGCGACGATCACATTGCCGCCGCCCATTACGGGCAGGTCGGGCAGGTCGAAGACGAGGATGCCGCCCGTGTTGCGGGTGGCGATATTATGCTCGACCAGCGCATTGCGGCTGTTTTCGATCTCGATGCCTGCAACATTCGCCTCGGCGATTGAATTGCGCACGGTGATGCGGTCGGACTGGCCGACATAGATGCCTGCATCGCTCGCGCCGGTGACCTTCACCCCGTCGACCAGCACGCCGGTGCTTTCGACCGGATAGATCGCATAGGCCCCGTTTTCCGGATGCGGCCCGCGCGTCCAGGTCACGCGGATGCGGTAATAGACGATATTGTCCGCGCCCTTGGACTTGATCCCGTCACCCTTGGGGTTCTCCATCGCGAAATCGCGCAAAGTGACATTGTCGGAGGTGACCAGCAGCCCCTCGCCCGCGCCCGCCTGCGTGGTGAAATCGAGCACCGTGCCGTCCATGCCTGCACCGCGCACCGTCACTCCATCGACATCGAGGCTGAGCCCATCGGTCAGTTCGTATCGACCCGCCGCCAGCACGATCTCGTCACCCGGCTCGGCAAGGATGAGCGCCTCCTGCAAGCGTTCCTGCGCGCCCTCGCCCGGTTCGATCGAATAGGTTTCGGCAAAAACCGGGGCGGCGCTGGCAAGCAGCAGGGCGGAAATAGCGATGCGGATCATGAGACTCTCCCTCTCGGAAAGACATGATGCCGCAGCGCGGCGCGATTGCAAGAGGGGGTTAGCGCGCGGAGAAAGCGCAGATCGCAGCCGAGGAACCGACCACTTCGATGATCTCCGCATCCTCGACCGTGCGGAGGCGTTCGAGGAATTCGACGGTGCTGGTGGGCAGGCCCGCGTCCTTCTCACGCACGCGCATGCGCTCAAGCTCGCGCAACTGGCCGATCGTCAGGCGTTCGGAAAGGCGCGTGCCCATGCAGGCGGCGACCGGCTGTAGGACACCGCGTCCGACCAGCGCGGCCTCGATCCGGCTTGCGGTGACCCGTTCGAACCCGCCGAAATAGCCCCACAGCCCGATGCCTACGAGCGCCAGCACGACGACAATGATCAGAACCTTGCGCATGGGATCAGTCGAGAGCCTTCACGATTTCCTCGACCATCTTCTTCGCGTCGGACAGCAGCATCATGGTCTGGTCCATGTAGAAGACATCGTTGTCGACGCCGGCATAGCCGACACCGCCCATGCTTCGCTTGATGAAAAAGACCTGCTTTGCCTTGTCCACGTCGAACACGGGCATGCCGTAAATGGGCGATGACTTGTCGGTCTTGGCCGCCGGGTTCACGACGTCGTTCGCGCCGATGATGAAGGCGACATCGGCCTGGGCAAATTCGCTGTTGATGTCTTCCAGTTCGAACACGTTCTCGTAAGGCACGCTAGCCTCGGCAAGCAGGACGTTCATGTGCCCCGGCATGCGGCCCGCCACGGGGTGGATGGCATACTTCACTTCCACGCCCTTTTCCTCGAGCAGGTCGGCCATTTCACGCAGCGCGTGCTGCGCCTGCGCCACCGCCATACCGTAGCCCGGGATGATGATGACCTTTTCCGCCTGTTCGAGCATGAAGGCCGCATCGGCCGCGCTGCCCTGTTTGTAAGGGCGCTGCTCCTTCGCCTCGCCCCCGCCCGCGCCGCTATCGTCCGCACCGAAGCCGCCCGCGATCACGCTAATGAAACTGCGATTCATCGCGCGGCACATGATGTAGCTGAGGATCGCACCCGAAGAGCCGACCAGCGCGCCGGTGATGATCATTGCCGTATTGCCAAGCGTGAAGCCCATCGCCGCTGCCGCCCAGCCCGAATAGGAGTTCAGCATCGACACGACGACCGGCATATCCGCCCCGCCGATGGGGATGATGAGCAGGAAGCCGATGGCGAAGGCGAGCACCGTCAGCGCGACGATCAGCGGCATGGTGTCGCCCGGCGCAGCCATGGCGAAAAGCGCGGTCAGCACGATGATCGCAACCAGTGTGCCAAGATTGATGAAGTGGCGCCCTGGCAGGAGGATCGGCGAACCCTTCATACGGCCAGAGAGCTTGAGGAAGGCGATGACCGAGCCAGAGAAGGTGATCGCACCGATGGCGATTCCGAGACCCATCTCGATCCGGCTTACCGGCTCAATGACTGGTAGTGAGCCGAAGCCAAATTCAGGTGGAGGTACAGCAATGCCGAACGCGCCCGGATTGAGATAAGCAGCCCAGCCCACCAATACTGCGGCCAAGCCTACCAGCGAATGAAAGGCCGCGACCAGCTCGGGCATCGCGGTCATGGCGATGCGGCGGGCGATGGTAATGCCGATGATCGCACCGATGGCTATGGCGATCAAAATTTCGCCCAACCCGAAAACGCTGACTACCTGATAGTTGCTCAGGTCCGAGGTCGGCACATGCGTCACCAGCGTCGTCACCACCGCGATCAGCATCCCGATCATGCCGAAGCGGTTGCCCGTCCGGCTCGTCGCGGGGGAGGACAGGCCGCGCAGCGCGAGGATGAAGAACACGCCCGACACGAGATAGGCAAGCGCCACCCACGGGTTCACCGGTGCGTGTTCGACCGCTGCCTGGGATGCACTTTGCACCTCGGGCATTCCCATGGTCCGCTCCCATTCCGCGATCATTGCATCGCATTCAGCGGGCGTCATTTCGCCCTCGACACACTGAACAGCTCGCGCAGGAACAGCCCATAGAGTGCTTGCAATAAAAACGGGAATAATTGCCTTGAAGGAGAACATCACTTCTTCTCCTTCTTCTTGTACATCGCCAGCATCCGCGCCGTCACCGCGAAGCCGCCGAAGATGTTCACGGATGCGAGCACGATGCCGAGCAGCCCCAGCCACTTCGCCGCAGGCACATCAGCCGCCGCCGCCGCAATCAGCGCACCGACAATGATCACGGAAGAAATCGCATTGGTCACCGCCATCAGCGGCGTGTGCAGCGCGGGCGTGACCGACCAGACCACGTAATAGCCGACGAAGCACGCCAGCACGAAGATCGACAGGATCGAAATGAAATCCATCTTATTCCCCAGTTGCGGTCTTGGTGGCAGTCCATGGCAGTACGAACCCGCGCCCTTCGGACCAGCTCTGGCCGACAAGCACTGCCCCGAGGAGGCAGGCGGAGTGCTGGTAAACACCCGACCCATCGCTGGTCCTGAAGGCGACGCATTCGCGCCCCTGTGCCGCTCCGAAGCGCCCGTCCTCGATTTGCGCACCATAGAAGGTCCCGGCGACCGAATTGTCTTCTGCAATGTCGAGCGTCATCGGTTGCGAATAGCCGGGATCGTCAAGCGAAAGGCGCAAGTCGACTGTCCACTCGCCGGTCATCGGATGAGGCGCTCCTTCGGGAGCGGGAGTGTTGGCCGACAGGGCCAAACCGGCTGCGACGACTACGACGCCCCTCAACCCGCCAACCTCTCGTTCACGACCTTGCCGCCCTGCGTCAGGCGCACGGCGTTGCCGATTTCTTCGTCGAGCACAGGCCGCTTCGCTTCCTGGTCCCAGAAGGCGGAGAGGAAATTGTAGAGATTGCGTGCGAACAGCGCCGAGGCGTCGGCTGCGAGGTGGGCCGAAGTGTTCGAAAAGCCGATGATCTTCACGCCGTGCTTCACGACGGTTTCATCCGGCTTCGAGCCCTCGACATTGCCGCCATGCGCGACCGCGAGGTCGAAGATTACACTGCCCGGCTTCATCGTAGCGATTTGCGCGTCCGAGATCAGGCGCGGTGCGGGCCGACCGGGGATCAGCGCGGTGGTGATGACGATGTCCTGTTTGGCAATGTGCGAGCTCACCAGCTCGGCCTGCGCCTTCTGGTATTCCTCGCTCATTTCGGTGGCATAGCCGCCCGAACCTTCGCCTTCGATACCCTCGACACTTTCGACGAAGACGGGCTTCGCGCCGAGCGACATGATCTGCTCTTTCGTGGCCGAGCGTACGTCGGTCGCGCTCACCTGCGCACCAAGGCGCTTGGCCGTCGCAATGGCCTGCAAACCTGCAACGCCCACACCCATGACAAAGCACTTGGCCGCCTGCACGGTGCCGGCAGCGGTCATCATCATCGGGAAAGCGCGTCCATATTCGTTCGCGCTGGAGATCACGGCCTTGTAACCCGCGAGGTTCGACTGGCTGGAAAGCACGTCCATGCTCTGCGCACGCGTGATGCGCGGCATGAATTCCATGCTCAATGCCTCGAAGCCGCCTTTGGCATAGGCTTCAATCAGATCGCTGTTGCGGAAAGGATCGAACGTGGCCGCGACCCATGCGCCCGGTTTCGCACCGGCCAGCGTCATGACGTCGGGCGCCTGTACGCCGAGGACGATATCGGCGCCTTCTACGGCCTTGGGACCGGTGACGACTTCGGCACCGGCCTCCTTATAGGCTTCGTCGGGAATCGAGGCCTTCAGCCCCGCGCCTTCCTCGACTGCGACCGTGGCACCCAATGCGGCGAATTTCTTCGCCGTTTCAGGTGTCAGCGCGACCCGGGTTTCCCCGGGGGCGCGCTCCTTGAGCACCGCGATCCGCATGCGCGGGCCGCTCAGTTCGAAATCAGGACGACGACTACGGCCGTGATGATCGCCAGCAGGGGCACCGCCCACTTAAGCATGTCGATGAAGGAAGCGTAGGTTTTCTCGTGCGCTTTCTTGTCGTTTGCGGATTCCATCGGATCTAACCCTCTTTGTTCGTGTAGTTGCGGCAGGGTTTATCGCGCACTTCGCTTGGCGACAAGTGCGGCGCCTTTGCGATGCCCGACAAGACGCGGTGACAGCCTTAATCCGCCCTTTACCCCTTTTCGCTACACCGGTGCCGAAGAACCGCATGCATTTCGCAGCGCGGCCTAGGGCGAGAACGATGATGGCGACCGAAGAAACTCGTGTCCTGCTGCTGATCGACGACGAACCGGCGCAAAGCCGGATCGTTTCGACGCTGGCTGCGCGCGAGGGATGGCGCTCGCTGACGGTGGAAAGCTGCGAGGCCGCGCTCGAGGCGCTTGCTGGCCCCGAAGGCCATGAAATCGACGCCGTCCTGCTCGACCAGCGCGTGGCGGGCGATGCGGCCTGCGACTTCATTCGCGGCATCAAGGCGGAACGCGCGGAAATCGCCGTCCTCATGCTCACGGCCAGCACATCGCCGCTGCTTGCAGTGGAAGCGATGCGCGCCGGAGCGCTCGATTACCTCATCAAGCCGGTCGCACCCGAACGGCTGCTCAGCGCGCTGCGCACCGCTTCGCGCGTGCAGACGCCACGCGACGAGCTCCAGCCTTTAGCCGAAAAACTGCCGTCGGTCCTCGAATTCGATGCCATGGTCGGCACCGATACCCATTTCCGCACCGCGCTAGCGAAGGCCGCGACCGCCGCGCGCGGGCATGGCCACGTGCTGGTCGAAGGCGAAAGCGGCACCGGCAAGGAAATGCTGCTGCGGGCGATCCAGCACGCGTCCACGCGCTCGAAGGCGCCGGTGCAGCTGGTGAACTGCGCAGGCGTGGCCGTGCAGACGCTGGAATCGCTGCTCTTCGGCCACGAGAAAGGTGCCTTTGCCGGTGCCTTCAACCGGCAGGAAGGCTATTTCCAGCAATGCGACGGCGGGACCATCCTGCTCGACGAGATCGACCAGGTCGATCCTGTCATCCAGGACCGGCTGGCCGACATCCTCGAGACCGGCATCGTGCGCCCGACCGGCGCAGCACACGGCTTCAAGATCGACATTCGCGTTCTTGCAGCCAGCGACATGCCGCTCGCAAACGAGGTCGAGGAAGGCCGGTTTTCCAAGGCTCTCTACGAGCAGATTTCCGAAACGCGCATCATCCTGCCGCCGCTGCGCGAACGGGCCGGCGACATCCCTGCCCTGACCCGCTATTTCCTGTCTAAGATCGGCGAGCTCGAAGGGTTCTCGCATCACTCGATTGCCGACAGCGGCCTGTCGCTGCTCGAAGCCTTCGACTGGCCGGGCAATGTCCGCCAGCTGCAGACCGTGCTCTTCCGCGCCTGCGTCCACGAACAACGCGAGGCGCTGACCGCGCACAGCTTCCCGCACTTGTCGGAACTGCTCGGCGATGCCGATCGCGGCGAAAGCCGGGCGCGCGGGCTTGGCGTTCTGCTCTACCAGAATGACGGCAATTTGCGCCCGCTCGAAGAGATCGAGGCCGACATCATCCGCCTCGCCATCGGGCATTACCAGGGCAAGATGACCGAAGTCGCCCGCCGCCTCGGCATCGGGCGCTCGACGCTCTATCGCAAGCTGTCCGATCTCGGCATCGACAACGCAGCCTGAGTCAATGGCAGCGATCAAGAAGGCTTTTGGCGGAATCATGATCCTGTTCCTGATCATGGGCCTGAGCAACCTCCTGTTCCGCCCCGATTTCCCGACCGAGGTTGTCGAAAACCACACTGCGCCGAGGCTAGCCGCACCGCTGACGGACAGGACCATGGCTCGCGCCCTATCGTCGTTCGTGCAATCCGGCCACTACGAAGGTTCGAACGGATCGGGCGCGGCGATGCAGTTTCCAAGCAACAGCGGGCCTGTGACCCTGTCGAGCCGCGATGTGGCTGTGCTCAACGCCCGTTATCGCGAGATGCGCAAGGAAACCGCGCTCGCTGGCGGCGAATATGCGCAGTTTCGCGAGGAGCTACGCCGCGAGCAGATGGCCGCCGATGGGTGGGGTGACAGCAGCTACTGATCCCGCCTCGCTGGACAAACTGGCGGGGCCGAACTACGCCCACCCTCTCAATCGGGAGTACCTCAGGTGAACTAAGGCCACCGCTGCGGCGGATATGCTAGACAAGCGGAGTTATGCGCTCCGATCTGCCTCACCTGATTTTTCCGAAAGACTTCTCATGCAAAAACTCAAACACACGCTCTGCGTGGTAACCGGCGGTGCGCGCGGCATCGGCAAGGCCGTTTGCGCGGCCTTCATCGATGAAGGTGCCCAGGTCGTGCTGACCGACATCGACGAGGACGAGGGCAAGAAGGCCGCCGCAGAACTCGGCTGCACTTTCCACCAGCTCGACGTGGCGAGCGAAGCCGACTGGGATGCCCTCGCCTCGGCCTATCCCGCGATCGACGTGCTGGTGAACAACGCCGGCATCACCGGCTTCGAGGACGGGCCTGCACCCCACGATCCCGAGAATGCGAGCCTCGAGGAATGGCACCGTGTCCATGCAGTCAACACAGACGGGTGCTTCCTTGGCTGCCGCTACGCCCTGCGCGCAATGAAGGCGAAGGGGACAGGTTCGATCATCAACATGTCCAGCCGTTCCGGCCTGGTCGGCATTCCGGGGGCTGCAGCCTATGCGGCGAGCAAGGCGGCAATGCGCAACCATTCGAAGTCGGTTGCGCTCTATGCCGCGCAGAACGGCTGGGCGATCCGCTGCAACTCGATCCATCCGGCCGCGATCCTGACCGACATCTGGGAGCCTATGCTGGGTGACGGGCCCGACCGCGATGCCAGGATGGCCGCGCTGGTCGCGGATACGCCCCTGAAGCGGTTCGGCACGGTGGAGGAGGTCGCGGCGCTGTGCGTCTACCTCGCCTCGCCGGAGAGCGGCTACATGACCGGCGCCGAGCTGACACTGGATGGCGGCTTGCTGGCCGGGAGCGCGGCCTCGCCGGGATAGCAAGGAACGCCTCGGACCTGTCGCCGTTTATGTGCAAATTGCACAGGAGTATCCATGGACATCGTAGACTGTATCCTCGCCGATCACGACCGCCAGCGCCGCATGTTCGCCGCGCTCGATATGGCGCGTGACGACACGGAATCGCTCGGCCGCATCTTCAACCGGCTGCGCAACTTTCTCGAAGCGCATGCCGAAGCGGAAGAACTCTATTTCTACCCTCGCCTGCTCCAGTGCGGGTCGGGCGCGCTGGACAGCGACAGCGCCGAAGAGACGACCGACGATGCGATCGACGATCACAACAAGATCGCCCATGCCGCCGAAGCGGCGGGCCGCGAAGAAGTGGGTTCGGACGCGTGGTGGAAATGCGTCGACGAAGCGAACCTGCAGAATTCCAAGCACATGAGCGAGGAAGAGCGCCAGGGCCTCAGCGATTTCCGCCGCCGCGTTCCGCTGGAGGAGCGCATCGCGCTGGGGATCAAATATCTCGCCTTCGAATCCGCCCACGCGGGCCATTACGAGCGCGAGGACAAGGATCCCGAGACCTATATCAAGGAAAACGAAACCGCCTGAACGGCGCTTTCGTCAGCCGGGCAGGTCCGCGAAATCGGTGAGAGCCGCATCACGCAGGCCCCGCCAGACATTGCGGGCCTGCACGGTTTCGCGGACATCGTGGACGCGCACTAGCTGCACGCCCGCATCCATCGCCCGCATGGCCAGCGCAATGCTGCCACCGAGGCGCTGGTCCGCGCCTTCCTCCTTGCTCAGCGCACCGATCATCCGCTTGCGGCTCATACCGAGCAGCAGCGGGTGGCCGAGCGCGTGGAACAGCGGCAGCGCGTTCACCAGCGCGAGATTGTCGGCAAGGCTCTTGCCGAAACCGATGCCCGGATCGAGCAGGATACGGCTGGCGTCGATCCCGGCCTCCAGCGCCTGGTCGCGGCGGTTGCGAAGTTCGTCGAAGACATCGAACACGACATTGGAATAGTCGCCGCCCTCGTGAAGATCGTCGCCCGCGCCCGGCGCATGCATCAGCACCACGGGGCATCCGCGCGCAGCGACCACTTCGGGGCTGCGCGGATCATGCGTCAGGCCCGACACGTCGTTGACGAGCGTAGCGCCCGCATCGAGTGCGGCCTCCATCACCGCCGCCTTGCGCGTGTCGATGCTGACCGCAGCTCCCATGGCCGCACACATTTCAACTGCGGGTACGACCCGCTCGATCTCGTCGCCTTCCCAGACAGGCTTTGCACCCGGGCGCGTGCTTTCACCGCCGATATCGATGATCGAGGCGCCTGCCTCCACCATGCCGGCAGCCTGTTCGCGCTGCACCTCGGGCTTGTCCATGAACTCGCCGCCGTCGGAGAAGCTGTCGGGCGTGACGTTGAGGATGCCCATCACCTGCGGCTGGTCGAGCCGGACAGTGCGCGCGCCCATCTCCAGCGGCGGATGCGCGATGGTAAGGTTCGACCACTGCTGCTCCGCATCGGCCGCCACGGTATCGGGCAGATGCCCCATCGCCTCGGCGATGGTATCGGGCGCTGCGAGCCAGCGTTCGGCGACCTGGCCCTCCCGGCGCAGGATCACGGCAAAGCGGCTGGCATAGACCATGCCGCCGGCGAGCCGGATGGCATTGCCGTGTTCGGATTGCGGACCAGGCACGAGGCCGATAGGGCGGATATAGACGCGATCAGTCATGGTTGGACTGCCCTAGCGCATTGCCGACAGGATGGAACACATGGAACACGGTCCTGGCGTTAAATTCACAAATGCTCGCAGCAGCCGGCCTTCCGTGCACGATCGGAAAACGGAGGATGCAGGGACTCTTGCGTACCGCCCAACGCGGCCAAGTTGACGTAGGTAGAGTCAGCTTCCGACCTATCTCGCGCGAAAAGCAGTCATTCCGCTAACGACCCGATTGCGGGCGCTAAAGTTCGTCGGTTTCTGTCCAGTTTTCCCAGTTGCTTCCTTCGCTGCAAAGGGAAGTCTCATCTCGGCAGATGTCTGACCTGTTCATGATTGTACGTACTGCCTCCACTCGATCGCATGGTGCGTTCGGTTCAACCTCGAGAACGAGTTGAGGAATTGGGTTGAGGGACGACGCCTCACTTGCAATCTCTGCAAGGTCGGAATCTGAGATCACGCGCTCCGACGATCCAACCCGTTCCCTCAACAGTCCATCTTGCTCCACGGAAAACGCGAGGACCGGGGATAAATGTACTAGTCCGTCTCGTTCGGTCCGCCAGTGATCGAGCGGCTTGGAGCAGCTTTCAGCGTAAGTTTCCTTGGCCGGAGAGCAACTAGCTAAAAGTGAGAAAGTTAACGCTAGCAAGACAATTTTCATCGCTGAACTTCTGTCATCTACGGCTGCGGCGCGCAATGACCGCTTGCCACCCATAACGGCGCAGAAGTGACAAATGCTGATCGTGGCATTTGTGCTAGCATAGAGACGTGGCAGAGCGGCTTATTGCGGGTGCCGCCTGAGAGGTTAATTGCCTCAAAGGAGCACTCCCGGAATTCCTTCAAAGTTGACCGGCGCGGGTTCGAATCCCGTCGTCTCGTTTCTCGCTTGACGAAATTGCCGCAGGTCCGCTTCCCACCCAAAGTCGGACAGCCGTAGCCCTTGTTCGACCTCCGAAGAGCTGACGCAGGGCGTGACTGCTCGCGTACTTGGAAGCCCCTCAATCCTCGACCGCTAGCAGATACAGCTGCCGCGCGGCGTCGATCGGCTTTGCTTCGCCTTCGACCTCGTAGTGCCAGAAGGTCCAGCCGTTGCAGCTGGGCGCGCCCTGTAGTTCCTTGCCGAGGCCGTGGATCGAGCCGGTCTGCTTCTCATAAGCGAGCGAGCCGTCCGCGCGCACCGTCGCCATCCAGCGGCGTTTCTTGTCGAAGACCTGCGTGCCCGGCTTGATGAAGCCGCCTTCGACCAGTGCGCCGAAGGCCACCTTGGGGGCGCTGCGGCCCGCCTGCATGGTGGTGAGCGCGCTTTCGTCGAGCGGGAGTTCCTTCTCGATCCGCTTCAGCGCGGCGTTGCGATAAACGCCTTCGCGCTCGCAGCCGATCCATTCGCGGCCCAAGCGCTTGGCCACCGCGCCGGTGGTGCCGGTGCCGAAAAAGGGATCGAGCACGACGTCGCCCTTCTCCGTGGTGGAGAGCAGCACGCGGTAGAGCAGGCTTTCGGGCTTCTGCGTCGGGTGGACCTTGGTCCCGCCCTCTTTCAGCCGTTCCGCGCCGTTGCAGATCGGCAGGACCCAGTCGCTGCGCATCTGGAGCTCGTCGTTGAGCGTCTTCATCGCGCGGTAGTTGAAGTGGTACTTCGCCTTCTCACCCTGCGAACACCACAGCAGCGTTTCATGCGCATTGGTGAAGCGGGTGCCGCGGAAGTTGGGCATCGGGTTCGACTTGCGCCACACGATGTCGTTGAGGATCCAGAAGCCCAGGTCCTGCAGGATCGCGCCGACGCGGTAGATGTTGTGATAGCTGCCGATCACCCACAGCGCGCCGTCGGGCTTGAGGATGCGCTTGGCCTCGGTCAGCCAGTCGCGGGTGAAATCGTCATAGATCTTGAAGCTGTCGAACTGGTCCCAGTGATCGGTCACGGCATCGACATGGCTGCCGTCGGGCCGGTTGAGATCGCCGCCGAGCTGGAGGTTATAGGGCGGATCGGCGAAGACGAGGTCGATGCTGCCGCTGGGGATCGAACGCATGGCTTCCACGCAGTCGCCATCGAGGATCTGCCCGAGGGGCAGTTCCAGAGACACCTGCTTCGGCATCTGCTTCGGTTTCGCCTTCGCAGCCGGTTTGGCGCGCGTCTTCGTGGTCTCCAGGACCGCCATTTGTATTCCCCTGTCCGTAGTTATCCACAGGGTGAGTCCAAAGGGACTCCCAGTCAAGACAGTTGTTTAGCGCGCAGTTCTAAAGATGGTGTTAACCATAGGAGAACGAAACGAGTCCCCCACCAGATGTTGAGTCCGCATGCGTCGCGCAGACTCCAGATACTGGGGTGTGGCTTTAAAGACTCGCTTGCGACAAACCCCGGCTGGAAAGGTTTTTCGGGATGTGCAGCACGAAGCATGCACCGCCGCTCGACGTATCGCGCACTTCCAGAAAACCGTCGTGCAAATGGGCGATACGCTGGCAAACCGTCAGCCCGAGGCCAAGGCCGTCCGCCTGACCTTCGCGGAAAAACTGATTAAATATCTGTTCCTTGCGACCATCGGGAATGCCTTTGCCGTTGTCGGTAACGAAGAAGATGTGATTCTCGCCGTCATCTTCGTAATGGATGGTGACACGGATCTTCTCGACACCGGCATGCTTGATCGCGTTTTCGATAAGGTTCTGGAACAGCTGGCGCAGCAGGTTTGGCTCGACCACCGAAACCGGCATCCGGGCGATGTTGAGCGTCAGGTCCGCCGCCTCGATCGCGGCCGAAAGGTTGAAGCGTACTTCTTCCATCAACAGGTTGATGTCATGCTTGGCAAAGTCGAGCTCGCGCGCTTCCGCAGCGGCCGCCTTTAACATGGAGCTGATATATCCGCTCAGCCCCATCGTGCTGTCCATGATAGAGCCCAGGACTGCTGTCGACCGTTCGCTCAGCGTGTTTTGCTTGTCGCGTTTGATAATGTTGAGGCCCGCCATCAGGCTTGCCATCGGGTTTTTCAGATCATGCGCGATGGAATGCGAATAGACCTTCAGCTGCGCATTGAGCCGCACCAACCGCTTCTCGCGCGAAGAAAGCGTCGAAATATCGGTGGCTATCGCGACCAGCAGCTTGTCGCCACCGGGCTTTTGAATAGCGAACTTGCGCGTGAGGAGCGTTCTTTTTTCGCCCTTCCAGTCGAGGATGTCCTCGACGATTTCGGTATGCCCCTGCTCCATCGCGCGCCGGTCTTCCTCGAGAAAGAGCTTTGCCTCTTCCTCGGTGAACTTCTCGACAGTGGTGGATCCGATAATGGTATCGCGGACTTGCGGGGAATAGATCTCGCGAAAGGCGCGATTGGCGTATACAAGCCGGCTTTCCTCGTCCTTCACGAACACGAGGTTGGGGTCGTACTCGAGGATGAACTCGAACAGGTTGTCGCCGTCGAATGGCAGCGGGCCGTCGTGTTTTTTGTAGTCTCGTCCCGGCACCGAATTCGCCCCCCATACGTCGAACAACTGTGCGCCGTCCCGAAGGGGGCTTCATAGGGGATCTATCCCGATTCTACAAGTTCGCCCCGAAGCCGGGTTCAAAGAAGTGCAATTAGATCAGTAACATCTGGCTGACCGGCGCAAAGCTGCGGCGGTGGAGCGGGGTCGGGCCGTGGATGCGCAGTGCTTCCATGTGGCCCTTGGAGCCATAACCCTTGTTGCTTTCCCAGCCGTATTGCGGGTGCGCCTTGGCAGCTTCGACCATGATGCGGTCGCGGTATTCCTTGGCGAGGATGGAGGCAGCCGAAATGCAGGCTTCCTTGCCGTCGCCGCCCACAATCGCGCGGGCGGGCCAGCGCCATTCCTCGCGCCGTCCGTGCGGGGTCATGTTGCCGTCGATCAGGACCTCTTGCGGCTCGGTGCCCAATGCCTCGACACAGCGCTGCGTGGCGACGGTCATCGCGAGCATGGTCGCACCGAAGATATTGAGCCGGTCGATCTCTTCGGGCTCCACCACCGCCAGCCCCCATGCGCAGCGACGCTGGATTTGAGGCTCGATTTTGGAACGCTTCGCGGCAGAGAGCTTTTTGGAATCGTCGAGGCCGCCCGGGCACGGCTTGCACAGCACCACTGCGGCAGCCACCACGGGACCGGCCAGCGGTCCGCGCCCTGCCTCATCGACCCCGATGACAAGGGGTGCGTCGCCAAGACCATTTTCGGGAGTAGAAGAAAACATGAAGCGCCTATCGATCCTTAGCTTGACCCTATCGCCGATCGTGCTGCTCGCAAGCTGTGGCAGCGGGTATTCCACCGGCAGCGACACGGGCGACGCCGCTTCGACCCCTGCCCCGGTCGAGCCGACCGAGACGGCATTCGAGATTACCGAGCGCGGAACCTTCAACCAGCCCTGGGCCTCGGCCTTCATTCCCGGCACCGACATGCTGGTCATCACAGAGAAGCCGGGGACGATGAAGTTCCTCGACACCGCCAGTGGGCGGCTCGGCACGATTACCGGCGTGCCGACGGTCGACTACGGCGGACAGGGCGGGCTTGGCGAAGTCGCCTTCCTGCCGAGCGAGGCGGATTCCGATCCGTCGAACCGCACCATCTATCTCAGCTGGGCCGAAGCCGGTGAAGGCGACACGCGCGGCGCCGTGGTCGGGCGCGGCGAACTGGTCTGCGAACAGGCCGACGAATGCAGCATCGAGGGCATGGAAGTGATCTGGCGCCAGGCGCCCAAGGTCACGGGCCGCGGCCACTATTCGCACCGGATCGCCTTCAGCCCGGACGAACAGTACATGTTCGTCGCCAGCGGCGACCGGCAAAAGCAGGACCCGGCACAGGACCGCTCGAACACGCTGGGCACGATCGTCCGCCTCAATCTCGACGGCACGGCGGCGGCCGGCAATCCCTATGGCGACGAGATCTGGTCGTGGGGCCATCGCAACATTCTCGGCCTGGATTTCGACAGCGAAGGACGCCTGTGGGAAGTCGAGCACGGTCCGGCAGGCGGTGACGAACTCAACCTCGTCACGCGCGGCGCCAATTACGGCTGGCCCGCGCGGTCCTATGGCGACAATTACAACGGCACGCCGATCCCCGACCACACGGCCGATGACGGCTTCACCAAGCCCGCCATCGCCTGGACCCCGGTTATCGCGCCGGGCAACATGATCTTCTATTCGGGCGACCTGCTCGAAGGCTGGAAGGGCGATGCGATCATCTCCGCCCTCAAGCCCAAGGAACTGGTCCGCATTAGCTTCGATGGCGAGAATGCGACCGAGGTCGGACGCTATTCGATGGATAACCGCATCCGCTCGGTGATCGAAGGTCCCGACGGCGCGCTTTGGGTTCTCGAAGACGGTGAAGGCGGGCGCTTGCTCGAACTTCGCCCCGGTTGAACGTGAAAATGTTCGACAGCCGCAGGCCGCGCCACTAATCGGCGCGGCCCATGGCGACTCTCGTCCCCCTTTCCGCAATCGATGCCGACATGATCGAGCAATTGCTCGACGCCGCGTTCGGCGAAAACCGGCATGCGCGTACGGCCTATCGCATCCGTGAAGGGACCGCGTGGCTCGATGCGCTGAGCTTTGCCGCGCTCGACGAAGAGGAATATCTCGTCGGCTCGATCCAGCTTTGGCCCGTCGCTCTGACCGACCCGCAGGGCCGCCCGCATCCGCTGATTATGGTCGGACCGGTCGCGGTCATGCCCGGCAGGCAGGGCGAAGGTTTCGGAAAGGCGCTGATGGCCGCCAGCCTCGGCGCGATCGATGCCGCCTTCGACGAGGGCGCACCGCCCTTTCCGCAGATCCTTATCGGCGATCCCGAATATTACGGGCAGTGGGGCTTCACTGCCGAGCATACAGGCAGCTGGCACTGCCCCGGCCCGTTCGAACGCGAGCGGCTGCTGCTCCGAACCGGCAATCCCGCGATCCTGCCGCCCGAAGGCATGCTGGGCCCGTGGACCAGCGAGACATCACAAGCCGCCAAGGATTGAACGAGGGCTTTGGCTCTGCCATCGGTTTGCGCAACGATGGTCTACACCCCTCCCCCTGAGCTTGCCGGCATGTCGCTGGCCGAAATCGCCGAAGCCGTGGCGGAGCGTCGCCTGCCCCCGGTCGAGCAATGGTCGCCCGACAATGTCGATGACAGCCACATGGTCATCCGCGCCGACGGGACATGGCTGCATGACGGTAGCCCGATCACCCGCACCGCGATGGTGCGCGCCTTTGCGGGCCTCCTCAATCGCGAGGACGACGGCAGCTACTGGCTGGTCGTGCCCTACCAGAAGCTCAGCATCGAGGTCGAAGACGCCTGCTTCATTGCCACCGATGTGAGCCGCAAGGACGGCGATCTCGCGTTCCGCCTCAACACCGACGAACTGGTCGTTGCCGGCCCCGACAACCCGATCCGCGCGGCAGGCGATCCCGACCAGCCCGCACTCTACCTCCACGTCCGCCGCGGCTGCGAGGCCCGCCTCAACCGTTCGACCTACGAACAGCTTGCGCAGATCGCTTTGGCAGAAGGCGAGGACTGGACGGTAACGAGCGGCGGCGAGACTTTCTCGCTGGTTCCGAAATGAGCGATCTCTTCGGACGCCTGACCGAGCTGTTCCGGCAAGGCCACGAACGCGAGGTCGAAGACCTCCTGTCCGACGCCCGCTTCGCCGATCTCGACCGCACCGCCGATGCCGCCGTGCTGATTGCAGTCACCGAACAGGCCAATCCGACGGTCCTGCTCACCCAGCGCCCGCGCACCATGCGCGACCACCCGGGACAGGTCGCCTTTCCCGGCGGCAAGATCGACAAGGGCGAAGATGCCGTCGAGGCAGCGCTGCGCGAGGCGTGGGAAGAGCTCGGCATAGAGCGCGACCATGTCCGCGTGATCGGGACAACCGATCGCTACCAGACCGGCACCGGCTTCGACATCACACCCGTCCTCGCCACCGTACCCGCAGACCTCGCGATCCGCCCCGACCCGCGCGAGGTGGAAAGCTGGTTCGAGGCTCCACTCGACCACCTGTTGGACCGCCAGCGGTGGAACGAGAACGAGGTGTTCTGGAAAGGCGCGATGCGGCGCTATTACGAGATGGACCATGAAGGCTACCGCATCTGGGGCGTGACTGCCGCAATCTGCATCAATCTCTCGCGCCGTCTGGCGTGGTTCGACTGACGCCGTTAAAGCGCCGTCCACGATGACCAAACTGCCCGAAGCATCCTGGACGAAACGCGCAGACCTTGCCCAGCTTGTCGCTGCGCTGGAGCCCGGCAACGCGCGCTATGTCGGCGGCGCCGTTCGCGATACGCTGCTGGGCAAGGACATCCACGATATCGACATCGCGACTTCGCTCCTGCCTGCGGACGTGATCGACCGCTGCAAGGAAGCAGGCATCCGCACCGTGCCGACGGGTATCGACCACGGCACGGTGACTGCGATCCTTCCCGACGGCCCGGTCGAGATCACGACGCTGCGCCGCGACGTTTCGACCGATGGCCGCCGCGCAACCGTTTCTTTCGCCACCGAATGGAAGGAGGACGCATCGCGCCGCGATTTCACGATCAACGCACTCTATGCCCATCCCGAAACTCTCGAGATCAGCGACTATTTCGGCGGCGTAGAGGATTTGGAGAACGGCCGCGTGCGCTTCATTGGCGATGCGCGCGAACGGATCCGCGAAGATCACCTGCGGATCCTGCGCTACTTCCGCTTCCAGACGCGCTTCGGCGACGCGTGGGACGAGGAGGCCACCGTCGCATCGAGTGAGCTTGCCTCCACCTTGAAGGGGCTCAGCCGCGAGCGTGTCGGCTGGGAACTGCAGAACCTGCTCGGCCTACCCGACCCCTCTCCGACGGTCTTCAAGATGCGCGAGCTCGGCGTGATGCAGGAAGTGCTGCCCGAATGCGGCACGCGCGAGGCGGAGAAGCTGGCCGAACTCGTCCGGCAGGAACGCGAATACGGTATTGCCCCCGATGCCATGCGCCGCCTGGCCGCGATCATCCCGCCCGTGCCCAGCCTTGCGCAAGCTGTCTCCGCGCGCCTGCGCCTCTCGCGCGCCCAGCGTGAACGCCTGTCCTGCGTGGCCGAGCGCGACGCCAGCGACAGCCAGCAGCCGCTGGCGCTCGCCTATTACGAGGGCGTGGAATGTGCGCGCGACCGTCTCTTGCTGACCCGCGCCGATCCCGGCGCGCTCGAAGACTGGGAGGCGCCGCAGCTCCCCCTCAAGGGCGGCGAAATCGTCGAGCGCGGAGTGGGCAAGGGTCCGCAGGTGGCGCGAATCCTCCAGATGGTGGAACGGCGCTGGGTGGACGAGGGATTCCCCGATCGCACCCGTGTTCTGGCCCTTCTGGACGAAGAATTGCCCTGATCTTCCTGTCCGGTTTCCAAAGCTGAAACAGTATCTTCAGCTTTGCTTAAGCTGCACTGCAGCATAACGGCCCCCAAGCGCGGTTGCGATTTTTCGTCCCGCTTGCCATAGAGCGTTCCGCTTTCCCCGGAGGGGGGCATGCGGATCACTTCGGGACCTCCACTCTCGTCTCCGCTCTTTCCATTTTGGTCGTTCGCGACGCGCTTGCCGCGGGTCGCGAAACTATAAGTTGAATACATCTAGGAGTTCGTCACATGAAGTTCGCAAAGCTGGCCGTTGCCGCCGTTGCCCTTGCTGCCACCCCGGCCCTCGCCAACGAACAGGTTGCTGCAGGCGCCGTCGTAACCGGCCCCGAAGGCAATGAAGTCGGCACCATCGTGTCGGTCGAAAACGGCCAGGCCGTGCTCGACACTGGCAAGCACAAGGTTCCGCTGGGCGTTGAAATGTACGGCCAGGGCGAAGCAGGTCCGACGATCACCGTTACCAAGGCGCAGCTTGATGGCATGATGGACGCGCAGCTCGCCGAAGCCGCTGCCAAGCTCGACGCAGCCCTCGTTGAAGGCGCGGCAGTCGTCACCGCCGAAGGCCACCCGTTCGGCACGATCTACACCGTCGACAACGAAGGCATGGCCATCGTCCAGAACGAAGACGGCATCGTCACCCTCGCTCGCGACAGCTTCGCAATCAGCCCTGAAGGCGCGCTGATGGTACTCTATAACCACGCCGACCTCGCAGCGAACATGACGCCGGTTGCAGAAGGTGCGGAAATCCTCACCCCGGCACAGGCCCGAGCGAAGCAGGCTGAAATGGCTGCTGGCGACGACGCCGGCGAATAATTCCGATTATCGGTTCCCTGGGAAACCAGGGTCGCAAGGGACCGGGAGTGCTTCGGCGCTTCCGGTCTTTTGTTTATCCGAACTTGTTGTCGCGCGGGAAGCCCTGCGGCGGCAGGCGTCCGGCCCCGCCGCGCGCGACCTTCCACTGCCACATCTCGGTTTCTGTGCGGGTGCGGTCGCCCTTGCCGCCCATTGCCCAGCTGAGGCCTTCCTCCATGGTGAAGGTGGTGGCATCGGACAGGCCGCCGTCGCGGTAGTTTTGCAGTTTGTTGCCCTGCCCCTTCGCAAGGCGCGGCAGTTCTTCCAGATTAAAGACCACAAGCTTGCGGTTCTCGCCTACGACGGCGACATGATCGTGCGCTTTGTCGATCGGACGCGCGACAACGAGCTTCACGCCGTCCTTAACATTCATCACCTGCCGCCCCTTGCGGGTTTCGGCGAGCATCTGGTCGGTCGTCACGGCAAAGCCCTTGCCCGTGCTGGCGGCGAGCAGCACTTCCTGCCCTTCGCGGTGGACGATGACCGACACAATCTGCGCCGCACCGTCGATATCGAGCGTGTTGCGCACCGGCTCGCCGAAGCCGCGCGCACCGGGCAGCTTGTCCGCGCCCAGCGTGAAGACACGGCCGTCATCGCCGATCAGCAGCAGCTTGTCGGTGGTCTGCGCGTGGAGGACGAAGGCAGGACCGTCGCCTTCCTTGTACTTGAATTCCTGGTCCAGCGGCAGGTGCCCCCTGGCGCCGCGCACCCAGCCCTTTTGCGAGAGGATGACCGTAACCGGCTCCTTCTCGATCATCGCATCCATGCTGAATTCGACCGCGGGCGCGGCCTCCTCGATGGTGGTGCGACGACGGCCGAGATCGGTCTCTTCCGAATACTCCTTGCGCAGCGCATTGAGGTCACGCTTGAGGCGCGTTCGCTGGCGGGCCGGGCTGCCGAGCAGTTTTTCGAGCTCGTCCTGCTCCTTCAGCAGCTCGTCCTTTTCGCCCCGAAGCTGCATCTCTTCCAGCTTGCGCAAGGACCGCAGGCGCATGTTGAGGATGGCTTCGGCCTGCCGGTCGGTGAGCTTGAATTCCGCCATCATAACCGGCTTGGGTTCATCCTCGGTACGGATGATCTCGATCACCCGGTCGAGGTTGAGGAAGGCGATGATATAGCCTTCGACCAGTTCCAGCCGCCGCGCGATCTGGTCGAGCCGGTGCTGGCTGCGGCGCTGGAGGATGTCGATCTGGCTGGCGATCCAGTTGTCGAGCAGTTCCTTCAGCCCCATCACCATCGGCGTGCGCGTGCGGTCGAGCACGTTGAGGTTCAGGCCGAAGCGCGTTTCCATGTCGGTGAGCTTGTAGATGCTCTCCTTCAGCAGTTCCGGATCGACATTGCGGCTGCGCGGCACGAGCACGATGCGGATCTGCTCGTCGCTTTCGTCACGCACGTCCTCGAGGATGGGCAGCTTCCGGTCGGCGATCGCCTGCGCGATCTGCTCGATCAGCTTGCCCTTCTGCACCTGATAGGGGATTTCGGAGATGACCAGCTGCCACTGGCCGCCACCCAGCCGTTCGATGCCGGCCTGCTTGTCCTCGTCCTTCTCGGCTTCCGCCGCATGGAAGCGCCCGCGCACACGGAAGGAGCCGCGGCCCGTTTCGTAAGCGTGGCTGATCACCTCGGCGCTCTCGGGAACGACACCGCCGGTGGCGAAGTCCGGGCCCTTGAAGATTTCCATCAGCCGCGCGTGTTCGACATGCGGGTTGTCGATCACTTCCAGCGTCGCATCGACGATCTCTGCGACATTGTGGCTGGGGATATTGGTCGCCATGCCGACCGCAATCCCGCTTGCCCCGTTGGCGAGCAGGTTCGGGAAGAGGCCCGGCATGATTTCCGGCTCTTCTTCCTCGTTATTGTAGGTCGGGATGAAATCGACCGTGCCCGCGTCGAGGCCTTCCATAAGGCGCATCGCCGTCTTGGTCAGCCGCGCTTCGGTATAGCGGTAGGCCGCGGCATTATCGCCGTCGATGTTGCCGAAGTTGCCTTGCCCCTCGACCAGCGGATAGCGCAGCGCGAAATCCTGCGCGAGGCGGACCATCGCGTCATAGGCCGCGGTATCGCCATGCGGGTGGTACTTACCGATCACCTCGCCCACCACGCGGGCCGATTTCTTGAAGCCGCTTGCCGGATCGAGCTTCAGCTGGCGCATGGTCCACAGCAGGCGCCGGTGGACCGGCTTCAACCCGTCGCGAAGGTCGGGCAGCGAACGCGCGGTAATCGTCGACAGCGCATAGACGAGATAGCGCTCGGAAAGCGCGGAATCGAACGGCGCATCGACAATCGCGTCGAACGGATCCGCGCCGGAATCATCAAGGTCAGTAGTGGCCATGGAGCCTGCCCTACCAGAGGCACGGCTCGCCTGTCAGCACGGAACGGCACGTCATCCCCACACGTTGCATGGGTAACACTAAATCAAAGGAAACCACCCATGACGAAACGCGTAATGATCCTCGCCACCAATGGCTTCGAACAGTCGGAACTGATGAAGCCCAAGGCCAACCTCGAAAACGCCGGTTTCGAGACCACCGTGGTCAGCCTCGAAAAGGGCGTAATTAAGGGCTGGGACCAGAAGGACTGGGGCGACAGCGTCAAGGTCGACATGACGGTCGACGAAGTGTCCGATTGTTCGGGCTATGACGCGCTGCTCCTCCCGGGCGGCCAGATGAACCCCGATATCCTTCGCATGAACGAGCGCGCCGTCGCGATCGTCCGCGAATTCGACATGGCGGGCAAGCCCATCGCCGCCATCTGTCACGCACCCTGGATGCTCGTCGAAGCCGACCTGGTGAAGGGCAAGACGGTCACGAGCTGGCCGTCGGTCCGCACCGACCTCGCCAACGCCGGCGCGAATGTGGTCGACCAGGAAGTTGCCAAGGACGGCAATCTCATCACCAGCCGTAACCCCGATGACATCCCTGCATTCAGCAAGGCGCTGATCGAAATGCTGGGTGAAAGTGTCGAGAAGCGCGAACTCGAAAGCGCGTAAATTCGATCCCATCGAACCAAGGAACCCCGTTGCCCCCGGCAGCGGGGTTCCTGCTTTTGGGGACCGATAAAGGCGCGGCGGCATTAGGTAAGGCATGGGGAACATTCACAAAAGCATCGTCACCGCGCTTATCACTGTATTCGCTGCGTTCTTTGCCGTTCAGGCGCAGGCGCAGGCCGACCGCTCGGTAGCGGAAGGATCGCAAGCCTACGTCTACGAGGTAGAGCAGCTGGAGACGGTCACCCCGCCCGGCTCTGTTCCCCTCGATCTCGATACGCCCATGGGGCTGATGGAAAGCTTCATGTCCGCTGGCGAGAGGGGGGATTGGAGCGATGCGGCAGCCGCGCTGGATCTTGCCAATACCGACCCTGCCGAACGCGATGCCGATCAGCTTGCCGCCCAGCTTTACGACCTGCTGAATCGCTCGCTTTCGATCGGCTGGACCGAGCTTCCCGACCGCCCCGATGCAGTCGATACGACCACCAGCAGCAAGGACCCCATGTCCGGCGTTGCGCGCCGCTCGCTGACGATCGGCTTGCTCGACCTGGAGAACCGCGCCGTGCCGATCAGGCTGGCGCGGGTGCAGGCACCCGACGGCGAACCGGTCTGGGTGTTCAGCCGCCAGACGGTCGAGAATATCCCCGCCCTCTACGAAGTCTACGGTCCGACCAAATTCGAAAAAAGCCTGCCCCCGGCGCTGCGCAAACAGGCCTTCTGGACGCTGGCATGGTGGGAAGTGATCGCTTTGCCGCTGATCCTGCTCGCCGGCGCGCTGGCCGCAGCCCTGACCTATCTTGCGATCAACCGCATGCGAGATCGTCAGGACGAGGACACCAAGCTTTACGGGGTCCTGCAGGCGATACACCTGCCGGCAACCCTGCTTGCCTTTGCGGGTACATTCGCGCTCGTCCGAACGACCTTCTTCAGGCTCTCCGGGCCAGCGAAGGACCTGCTCGACCCGCTGCAGCTGATACTCATCATCGCGGCCATCGTCGGCATCGCGCTCTCCGTGATCGAGGCCCTGTTCGACTTCGCGACATCGCGGCGCACCGACGAACTCGAGGCCCCCGGCAATAACGAGGACCGCAACTTCTACACCAAGATGAGCGCGATCCGCCGCATCCTGACCGCGGTGATCCTGCTCGCGGGCATCGGCTTCGTCGTTGTCGCGAGCAATTTGTCCAACACGCTCGGCTTCTCGATCATCGCCTCTGCCGGTGTCCTCGGCCTCGTACTGGTCTTTGCGGCGCGCAAGGTGCTCGGCGATATCATGGCAAGTGTCCAGATCGCCTTTGCGCAGACCGCGCGGATCGGCGATGCGATCCATTATGACGGACAATGGTGCTTCGTCGAAAAGATCGGCTTCACCCACCTGCGCCTGCGTACCTGGGACGAACGTCGGGTGATCGCCCCGGTGAGCGATTTCACCAGCGACAGTTTCGAGAACTGGACCAAGCAGGACGCCAGCCTGATGATGCATGTCGAACTCGAGCTGGATAACCGCGCCGATGTCGACAAATTACGCGAACCTTTCCGCGAATTCGTGGAGAATGACGAGGACGTGATCGACCCCGAAGATGCCATTTGCGAAGTCGTCGCGCAGGATGCGCGGGCCATGACGGTTCGTTTCATGGCGAGGGCCGAGGATCCGAAATGCGGCTGGGCCATGCATTGCCGCTTGCGCGAACACATGCTAGCCGCCGCGTCACGCCTCGATGCAGCGGCCGGAAACGAGCCGATGCCTGCCTACCTGCCCCGCGAACGCGAGGTCCGCATGGACCTTGGCCGCGAAGACGAAGCAACCTGATCGGCCCCACAAGCTCCCCAGCCCAGCAAAATTCCCGTGACTTGACGCGGGCTTGATTTGCGATACGTTGTAACATTCACGCCACACAGCTCCGTGTGATGTGATTGAACGGGGAGAGTTTCGATGAAAGCACGTCACGCCATCCTGGCAGGTCTTTCAACGATAGCCCTCGCTTCCTGCGGCCAGTCCGAAAGGGAGCAGCCAGTCACCGAACGCGTGACGACAGTGGATGTCGAGGACGGCGGTTCCGCTGCTCCTGCGAACGAATTCGGCTTCTACGAGGCGCGGGAGGAGGGGATGTTCTCCGGCTCGCCGCCGCCTCCGCAGCCCCACCGCATCGCTCCGCCCCCGCCCGCTCCCGCTCCGGTCACCGTTCCCGGCCAGCCCGTGCCGGGAGAAGACACCACTATTTCCGTCAGCATGCCGCAGGTGGCCTATACCTATTCCTACGGCTTTCGCGTGGCGGCCAATTTGATCCGCCCCATGCAGGAAAAGCATGCCGACATGTGCGAGGCGAAGGGCCCGCAGACCTGCCGGATCGTCTCTATGAATTCCGGCGAGAGCGCGGGCGACTATGCCTATGGCAGCCTGCGGATCGCCATCGCGAGCGACGAAGCCCGCACTTTCGGCAAAGCCCTCACGGCCACATCGGAGGGTATGAAGGGCGAGCTCGTATCCTCCTCGATCGAGGGTGAGGACCTGTCCAAGAAGATCGTCGACACCGAAGCCCGCCTGCGCGCCCGTACGGTGCTGCGCGACCGGCTGATGGAAGTGCTGCGAAACCGTCAGGGCACGGTCGCCGAACTGGTCGAGGCCGAGCGCGGCGTCGCCAAGGTAAACGAGGAGATCGACCAGGCGCGAAGCTGGCTCAACGAGATGCGCGGCCGCGTCGCCTATTCGACGATGACGCTCGAATACGAGGCCGGAACCCCGTCACAGGGCGGTTTCGCCGACCCGATCCGCAATGCATGGGGCTCGCTCGCCTCGATCCTCGGCAACCTCATCGCCTTCCTGATGGTGGTCGGCATCGTCATCATCCCCATCGGCCTGATCATCTGGGGCGCGATCCGCCTGTTCAAGCGGATCGGGCTGTCGACAGGGATCGGCGAGGATGGGTGGACGAGGCCGGAAGCGGACGCGGAGAAGAAGGAATAGGCAATAACCATTCCTCAACAAGGCTTTGGCATGAGATGGCGCCTAGGATTCTGACCGAGAATGACGCGCCACATGACCGATGACGAATGCATAAAAAAGCTGCTCGCCGCCCAGATAGCATGCCTGTCGAAAATGAATCCGGACGACTGGCACTTCATCGCCGAGGTCCACAACTGGGACGATGAACTTGACGTCCTGTACTGGATCGTCAGTCAGCCCGAATGCGACAAGGCGACCGCGCGATCGGTGTTCTGGAAAGGCGAGCCGACCGGTTATGACTTCGAGGAAAGCGAAGAAGTCATGGGTGAAAGCTCCTACAGTGTCGAACCCATGCTGAAATTCATCGCTGATCGCTTTCGCAATCAGGGTTATCGGCGGGAAGAGATCAAATTCGACATTCACGAAGCGATTACCGGCGACCGTTGTTACGTCATTCGTGATGACCGGTCCGACATCGATTATGGGATGGATAGAGAGTTCGAAGAACTGCGAAATGGCGCCAAAAAGGCAGGCGCGCCGTCATTCCCCAACGAGCTCATGGTCACGCATACGCCCGGAAGGCGCATCAACCAGTTTGCCTACGAATTTCAAAGTTCAGAGCCCTACCCCTGGACGATCGACCTGGAAACAGGTGAGCTCATTTACGAAATCTGAGCTCCTCGACGTCCTTGGACGCTTCTAACCCCGCAAGCCAAGACAGCGGCTCGCCTCACCGGCTCATATCATGGCTCTCGGCCGGAATGCTCACGGTCAATCCGTCCAGTTCCTCGCCGAGCACGATCTGGCAGGAAAGCCGGCTCGTGCGCCTCACCCCGGCGGCGAGGTCGAGCATGTCCTCCTCTTCCTCGCTCGCTTCGGGGAGGCGGTCAAACCAGTCCTTGTCGACCACCACGTGGCAGGTGGAGCAGGCCATCTGCCCCTCGCAAGCGCCTTCCAGCGGCATTCCGGCCGCCTGGGCCGCGCGGAGCAGTGTGTCACCAGCTTCGCCCGATGCATCGACGCGGTCGCCTTCGGAGGTGATGAACGTGATCTTCATAGGGCCCCTTGCGCCTTTGCCGCCTCGTTGATCGTCCGGCCCGCTTCCTCGATCTCCTCGAGCGTGGTGTAGCGCCCGAAGCCGAGGCGGATCGATGCCTTGGCTAGCTTCTTGGGCAGGCCGATCGCCTCGAGCACGTGGCTGGTTCGGCCCGATCCGCTGGCGCAGGCGGACCCTGCAGAGAACATCACATTGCGGCAATCGCTCATGAGCCGGCCGACATCCAGCCCGCCGCCATTGGGGCCGCGCGGGCGGATGTTGAGGTTGCCGTGATATCGCGCCTCGGCACTGCCGTTGAGTTCCCAGTTCTCGAAGATCTGGCAAGCGCGCTTCCAGAGCTTCTGGACGTGCTCCGCGTCCTGCTCCATCCGGTCCTTCGCCTCGGCTGCTGCCGCTCCCATGCCTGCAATAAGCGCCGGCGAGAGGGTGCCCGAACGCAGGCCGAATTCCTGCCCGCCGCCGGTCTGGACCTCGTGCAGATCGACCCCGTCGCGCACCCAGAGAGCGCCCACGCCCTTGGGGCCGTGGAACTTGTGCGCGCTGATGGCGATCATGTCCGCGCCGGTGACCTCGATCTTGCCATAGGCCTGCACCGCATCGCACAGGTAGAGCGCGTTGTTCTCTTTTGCCTTGCGATGCCATTCGACCGTCGGCTGGATCACACCGATCTCGTTATTGACCTGCATCAGGCAGACCAGCCGCGTGTCCTGCGGCAGGTCCTGCTTGGTGTTGCACTGCCCGTCCTTGGCGACGTTCAGCACGTGGCACTTGCCCGCGTCCTTGGCCGTGTCGAGCACGGCGGAATGTTCGATGGCCGAAACCGAGACCGTGCCATCCTTGCCGCTTCCACGAATGGCGAGATTGAGCGCTTCGGTCGCACCGGAGGTGAAAATCACCTTGCCGCCCGCCGGAAACAGCGCGGCGACCTGTTCGCGCGCAAACTCGATCGCGGCCTTGGCCTCGCGGCCCATCTTGTGCGGGGAATGCGGATTGCCGAAGCCGGTGCCGCCCGGGCCGTCGAGCCAGCGCATCATGGCATCGCGCGCTTCGGGGGCAAGCGGGGTGGTGGCTTGGTAGTCGAGGTAGATCATCTGGTCTCTATCATCGGCTCATTGCAATTCGGGCATTGCCGCAAAGTCTTCGAGCCTCGAAATTTGTTAGCGTACTGGAAGTCGTTCAATTTCGTGCCGCAATTCTGGCAGCGAAGTTTGCTCGCCGCGAGAAAGATCAGAGGTATAGCTACCCAGACGGTCCAGGCCGATCCAAACATCAATAACTCAAATACGGCCGCCACGATGCCAAATTCGGCGCCTCGAAGAATGCTCGCCCAAGATTTCTGGCTCATACCTTTGCCAACTCAAGCCATACCTCGGCGAAGCGTTCCACTTCTTCGCGCGTGGTGTTCCAGCCGAAGCTTGCGCGGATGGTGCGGTCGGCAACTTCGGGTTCTACCTGCATCGCCTGCATGACGTGGCTGGTCTTCATCGTGCCTGACGAGCAGGCCGACCCTTGCGAGACAGAAATACCTGCCATGTCGAAGCGCATCACCTGCGCGCTGCCGCTCATCTTGGGCATGGCGATGGCGCGGACGTAGGGCGTGGGGTCCGAAAGTCGGTCGGATATCCATGTTCCACCGCTCTCGCGGCAGTGCTCGACGATCGCGTCCATCGGTTCGAGCACGAAGGGGTCGATATAGGGTGAGGATGCCGCCTCCAGCGCCGCAGCCATACCCATCGCGGCGGGAAGGTTTTCCGTTCCGCGCCGATAGCCGCGCTCCTGTCCGCCAGCCGGATCGAGCATGGCGAAATCTTTCACCAGCAGCGCGCCTATGCCGATCGGCCCGCCGAACTTGTGCGCCGACACGATTGCCATGTCGCAGGGCGGAATCGCGAATTTGCCCGCGCTCTGCGCACAATCGGTCAGCAGGAGGCCGCCTGCCTGATGCACCTGCCCGGCAATGGCGGCGATGTCCTGCCGGTTGCCGGTTTCCGAATTGATGTGCTGGACCGCGACGAGCGGGCGCTCGCGCTGGACGGCTTCGGCGAACACTTCGAGGTCGAGTGCGCCATCGGCTTTCACCGGCAGGCGCTCTGCATCGGGAGCCGCCTTGAGGATCGCATCGTGCTCGACCGCGGAAACCAGCCGGGCGCCCGCCTTCGCATGGGCCAGAGCGAGGGCCGCAGCCTCGCTCGCGCCGGAAGTAAAGATGACCTCGCCTTCCCAGCCGAGCGCGCGTTTCATCCGCTCGCGCGCGTCCTCCAGCATCGCGCGGGCCTTGCGGCCTTCGGCGTGCGGGCTGCTGGGATTGGCCCAGCGATCGAAGCCCTCTTCCATCGCCGCACGCGCTTCGGGGCGCAGCGGGGTGGTGGCAGCATGATCGAGATAGATGCGTGTCGAGACGGGACGAGGCCTTAAATTATTGCGATTTGGCGGTGAAACCCTATATAGCCCGCGACCTCGCGCAAGCCCTCAAAGGGCCAGCGCGCCCGAAATTTTCTGTCAGGGTATATCTCCCATGCCGACCGTGATCTTTCCCGGCCCCGAAGGCCGCCTCGAAGGCCGTTTCTCTCCCGGCCCGCGTCCGCGCGCACCTGTTGCGATGATCCTCCACCCGCACCCGCAGGGCGGCGGCACGATGAACGAACAGATCACGCAGCGTCTCTACAAGACCTTCGTGAACCGCGGCTTTGCCACCTTGCGCTTCAATTTCCGCGGCGTCGGCCGCAGCCAGGGCAGCTTCGACAACGGTATCGGCGAACTGTCCGACGCCGCTGCCGCGCTCGACTGGGTCCAGCAAGTTCATCCCGAAGCGCAGGTGACTTGGGTTGCCGGCGTCAGCTTCGGCTCGCTCATCGGTATGCAGCTGCTCATGCGCCGCCCGGAAATCCGCGGCTGGATCAGCATCGGTGCGCCTGCGAGCATGTACGACTTCTCGTTCCTCGCGCCTTGCCCCGCCAGCGGCATCTTCATCCACGGCGCGCAGGACACCGTCGTCCAACCAAACGCCGTGACCAAGCTCGTCGAGAAGCTGCGCACGCAGAAGCACATCACCGTGCATCACGAAGAAATTCCGCGCGCGAACCACTTCTTCGAAAACGAGCAGGAAGATCTGATGAAGTCGGTCGACAACTACCTCGACTTCCGTCTCGACCCGGCCTGCCCGATCACCTGATCGCTGTCAGGCAATCGATGCGAATACGATCAAGGGTCCGATTTTCGGGCCCTTTTTCGTAAGCGGACCTGCCTACCGCCACCCTCCAAACGGCCGGACTTGCATTTGATTTGATATGTTGTAACATCCAATCAACTGGAGTCGCAAAGGAGAGGACCCATGTCATATGTCGACCAGAAGAGCGGCCCCTCGCCAACGGGTTTGGCGAGCGCCGTTATAGTGCAAGCGGCCATCGGTGCGCTGATCGTCACCGGCCTTACCGTCTCTCAGGCAATCATCGCCGATCCACCCAGAGTGGACACTTTCGATGTAAAAAAGGACCCGCCGCCCCCAGCCCCGCCTCCGCCTGAACAGGCAGAGAATGTCCCCGACACTCCGACAACCCCGCCGGTCAACGTGCCCACCCCGAAGTTCGAGCTCGATAAGTCCGAGCCGACGATCGCGACGACGACCGTTCCCCTGCCCCCGATGCCGCCGATCCCAAAGCCGAGCGGTCCGGTCGTGGAGATTCCGAGCCCGGCAGCCACCTTCGCTCCCGTCGGAGCCAAGCCGCGCAATGATCCGGGTGCATGGCTTTCGGACCGTGACTACCGCTCAAGCTGGGCGCGGCGTGAGCTGACCGGCGTGGCCAGCTTCCGCCTCGATATCGCTGCCAGCGGCAAGGTCACGGGTTGCCGGATCACCGGCAGCACGGGCCACAGTCAGCTCGACGAAGCGACCTGCCGCCTGGTGCAGCAGCGTGCGAAATTCGAACCGGCCCGCGGGTCGAATGGCGAACCGGTGTCGGGTCATTATACCGGTTCGGTCCTCTGGCAGCTGCCCGAATAGCCTCCCGGGCAATAGCTGCTAACGCGAGCCCCGTTCGACCTTGTCGAGCGGGGCTTCGCCGTCTGCGTCGGGGATCGTCCAGATGGCGACGTTGCCCAACGCGATCAGGCCCAGCAGGACCATGAGCAGCGCGTTCTTGGCATTGCCGGTCCGCTTCCACAGCAGGAATGCGCCGACAAAAAGCGCAACGGCGGCAAGTACGACGATAGAAAGGACGGTATCGAGCATGCCCGCTCCCTAGCCCGGGTCGCGCGATCGGGAAAGCACCGGAACGCACTGCATCCCATCCCGTTGATTGCAAAAGCGAAGCGGCGATAGGCCGCACAAACGGCGAAAGGACGAGAGCGATGGGTATTTTCAGCAGCATCAAGGAAGCAATCTTCGGCAAGGAAGCCAAGGCGCAGGAAGCACCGGCCCAACCGAACACCGGGAATGCATGGGCAGATGCCCCCAAGACGGGAGCCGTCGCCAAGCCGGTCATCGATGTCGAGAACAGCCTCGATTCCATGCCGGGTGCCGACCGGCTCAACTGGCGCACCTCGATCGTCGACCTGATGAAACTGATCGGGGTCGATTCCAGTTACGAGAGCCGCAAGGCGCTCGCAACGGAGCTTGGCCGCGAGGATTATTCCGGCACCGCCGAGGACAATATCTGGCTGCACAAGCGCACCATGCGCGAATTGTCGGCAAACGGCGGCAAGGTCCCGGCCGAATTCCTCGATTGATTTGACACTCTTGCGCGCCGGATACACACCGGCGCGCATGACCCAACACACTTTCGAAGCAACCCGTCGTCAGGTCCTCGCAGGGCTTGGCGCAACCACCGCCCTCACGCTCGGCGGATGCGTCCCGACACCGCGGCCCGAAGGCATTGCCGCAGCACAGAGGATCGGTGCGGAGCGGTTGCTCGAAACCGTCGCCTACAATTTGCTCGAGCATGAACCCGAACGCGCCACCAGCCTTGGCGTGGATACGGGCCGCTATGCCTATCTGCGCGGCAAGATCGAAGACCAGTCGCCTGCCGGGCAGGATGCCTATGCCGCCACGCTGCGGCAGGACCTTGAACGCGTTGCCGCCTATTCGCGCGAAGGGCTCGACAGCGAAACCGTGACCAACCTCGACGTGGTGCAGAGCGCCTATGAACTTGCGCTCGACGGCTTCGCCCTCCCCTATGGCGATACGCCGGTCGGCAACTGGCGTACCGCACCCTACGTCGTCATCCAGAACGTGGGCGAATATCTCGCCATGCCGCGCTTTATGCAATCGACGCAGAAGGTCGAGAATGGCGACGATGCGGACGCATATATCGAACGTCTCGAAGCCTTTCCCGCCTCGCTCGACGGCGAACTGGCGCGTATCCGCGAAGCGCGCGGAATGGGCGTGGTCCCGCCGTCCTTCCTGCTCGACAAGGCTATCGTGCAGATGGAACAGACCATCGCCAGCGCCGGCAAGGGCGAGCTGTTCGCAGACGATTTGCGCGCCAAGCTCAACGCTGCGGGCATGCCCGAAAGCCATGCCAATCGCGCGAAGATCCTCGAAAGCGGGGTGATCGCCGAGGCGCTCGAACGCCAGCTCACCGAACTGCGCGCGGAACGCGAAGTCGCGACCGACGATCCGGGCATGTCGGCCCGCCCCTATGGCGAGGAATTCTACAACTGGGCGCTGCGCTCCAGCACGACCACCCGCCTCACGCCGGACGAGGTGCACAAGCAGGGTCTCGAGGAACTGGAAGCGCTGCACGCGCGCATGGACCCGATCCTGCGCAAGATCGGCTATACCGAAGGCAGCGTCGGCGCGCGCATGACCGCGCTGTCGCAGGACCCGCGCTACAAGTTCGCCGAGGGCGATGCAGGCCGCGCCGAAATCATGGATTTCATCGCCGAGCGGATCGACTGGATCAAGGCGCAGATGCCGCGCGCCTTCAATACGTTGGTAGACCCCAATCTCGAGGTCGTCCGCATTCCGGTCGCCGAAGAAGCCGGCGCACCGGGCGCCTATGGCGGGGCGGGCAGCAAGGACGGCACGATCCCGGGACGCTTCTGGATCAACCTGCGCACTACCGAACTGCACCGCAAATACGATCTTGCCGATCTTACCTATCACGAGACCATTCCCGGCCACGTGTGGGAAGGCGAATATTCGAACCGCCTGCCGCTGATCCGCTCGATCCTCGCCTTCAATCCCTTCTCCGAAGGCTGGGCGCTGTACGGCGAACAGCTGGCCGACGAACTGGGCGCCTATGACGGCTTCGAAGTGGGGCAGCTGGGCTATCTCCAGAGCCTCGCCTTTCGTGCCTGCCGCATGGTCGTCGACACCGGCCTGCACGCCAAGGGCTGGAGCCGCGAACAGGGCCGCCAGTTCTTCATCCAGCGCAATGGATCGAAGCCGGAAGAAGTGCAGAGCGAGGTCGATCGCTATTGCAGCTGGCCCGGACAGGCGACCGGTTACAAGCTCGGCCACAGCCGTATCGTCGACCAGCGCCAGCGCGCGCAGGCAGTGCTAGGCGATGCTTACGACCTCAAGGCGTTCAACGACGCGGTTATCCTCGGCGGGAATGTGCCGATGGATGTGCTGGAGAAGAACGTGTCGCGCTACATCGCGGGGGCGAGCGCCTAGGGCAGGCCGCGCCTCGCCTCATTCCCAGACGCGGACCCAGTCGACTTCCATCTGGATCTCGCCGGCCTTGATCCGGTCGACCGTCGCTTGCGGAAGGCCGGGATAGGGTGAGGTCACCCCGTTCACGCCCTGCGGATAGGTCCCGCCGAGCGCGAAATTCAGGATGATGTACTGTGCCCGGTCGAAGCGCCACGGGCCGTACTGTTCGACGTCGGCCTTGGTGACGCGGTAAAACTCGCGGTCGTCGACGAAGAAGCGCAGGTCCTGGTCGCGCTTTTCTACCGAGTAGACGTGCCAGCCGGTCACGTCCTCTCCCGCAGGGAAGGTCTGGCGTTCGGCCATGGGCGTATCGCCGGAATAGCCGGGCCCGTGGAGCGCAGAGCTCGTCCAGTCCTTTTCGCCGACATATTCCATGATGTCGGTTTCCCCTGCATCCGGCCACGCGCCGTAACCGAGCATCCAGAATGCTGGCCAGGCGCCGCGCGCATCGGGCATGCGGATGCGGGCCGAGACCTTCGCATAGGTCACATCATATTTGTCGGCGGAGTTTATGCGGCCGGAGACGAAATCGGTTGTCCGGCCGGTCGGGGTTGCGAAACCTTCACGCCATTGTGGCCTAAGGATCAGCGCCTGACCGTCCTCGGCACCCGCGACAGGGCCGAAGAGAATCGTTTCGTTGGAATCTATATAGGCCTGCTGCTCGTTATTGACCCAGAACGCCGGCCCCTCGACATTCCAGACCGAACGATCGAGCGAGCCGCTGTCGAACTGCTCTTCGAACACCAGCGTGTCGAATGTCGCTGGTGACGGCGTTGGTGTTGGCGTCGGAGTGGGCGTCGAGGTTCCGCCCGTTGCTGGAGGCGCGCTGCCACTGCCACCTCCACATGCGGAGAGCGCCAATGCCCCCGCCGCAAGTGCCCAATATGCGCGCGCCTTCATACAGTTACTCCATCGTCCCTCACGGAGGGCTATCAGCCGCCCGGCGACCTCGCAATCTACCGACCGCGCGCATTCGTACGCATGGCGGGCAGGTGTCTCACGCACGAAAAACCCCCGGCCGCGCTCTCTCCTTCGCGACCGGGGGCCTCCTCTCCAACTCTCTGCCTGCGCTGCGCAGGCTATAGGGTCAGGCGGCTGCGGGAGCCGCGTCGCGCACGCCCTGGTCGACATGCGCTGCAAAGGGTTCGAAATTGTCGACGAAGAGCTGCACCAGCTTGTGTGCGGTGCGGTCGTATTCGTCCTTGTCGGTCCAGGTTGCCCGCGGGTCGAGGATCGTGCTGTCGACACCCGGCACGCTGACAGGAACTTCGAAGCCGAAGTTCGGGTCCTTGCGGAATTCCGCGTCATTGAGACTGCCGTCGAGCGCCGCGTTAAGCAGCGCGCGGGTGGCCTTGATCGGCATGCGGTTGCCGGTGCCGTATTTGCCGCCGGTCCAGCCGGTGTTGACCAGCCAGCACTGCGCGCCGCCTTCGGCGATGCGCTTCTTCAGGAGGTTGCCGTAAACACTCGGGTGGCGCGGCATGAAGGGTGCGCCGAAGCAGGTCGAGAACGTCGCGGTCGGCTCGGTCACGCCGATTTCGGTACCGGCAACCTTGGCGGTGTAGCCCGAAAGGAAGTGGTACATTGCCTGCTCGGGCGTGAGGCGCGCGATCGGAGGCAGGACGCCGAATGCATCGGCGGTCAGCATGATCACGTTCGACGGCGGCGGGCCGAGATTGTCGGAGCTGGTGTTCGGGATCGAGGACAGCGGATAAGCGCCGCGGGTATTCTCCGCGAGCGTGTTGTCGTCGAGGTCGATCTCGCCATTGTCGTCCATCACCACGTTTTCGAGGACCGTGCCCTCCATCTTGGTGGTGGCGTAGATTTCCGGCTCGCTCTCGGGATCGAGGCGGATCATCTTGGCGTAGCAGCCGCCTTCGAAGTTGAAGACCGCCGTATCCGACCAGCCATGCTCGTCATCACCGATCAGCGTGCGGCTGGCGTCGGCCGACAGCGTGGTCTTGCCGGTGCCCGAAAGGCCGAAGAAGACCGCGCTCTTGCCGTTGGGGCCGATATTGGCCGAACAGTGCATCGGCATCACGCCCTTGGGCGGAAGCAGGTAGTTGAGCACGCCGAAAACGCTCTTCTTCATTTCGCCGGCATATTTCGTGCCGCCGATGAGGATCAGCTTTTCTTCGAGGTTGACCGCAATCACGGTCTCGCTGCGGGTGCCGTGACGTTCAGGATCCGCCTTGAAGGTCGGCAGGTCGATGATCGTGTATTCCGGCTCGAACCCGTCGAGCTCTTCCGCGGTCGGGCGGACCAGCATCGTGCGGATGAACTGGTTGTGCCAGGCGAGCTCGTTGATGACGCGCACGTTCACGCGGTATTCCGGCTGCGAGCCGCCGAACAGGTCGGCCACGAAGAGCTCGTCCTTGTCCTTTACCGCAGCCATGAAGTCAGCCTTGAGCGCGGCGAAGTGTTCGGGCGTCATCGAGGCGTTGTTGTCCCACCACACCGTGTCTTCGGTCTCGGCATTGCGGACGATGAACTTGTCCTTCGCGCTGCGGCCGGTGTGCTTGCCGGTTTCGACGACCAGCGGGCCGTGCTTGGCGCGGCGGCCTTCGCCACGTTCCAGTGCGGCAGCGGTCAGTTCGTCCGAAGTCAGGTTGGGGTGGATGGTTGCGGAAGTCTCGATGCCCTGCGCGGCAAGCGAGTGGGAAAGAGCGGTAGTCACTGAAATCTCCAGCGCGAAAGAGGCGGTGTCACTCGGGGAATCGCTGGCGCATACGAATGCGCTGCGCTTCGTTAGAGCCTTTAGAAGCCGAGCGACGCAACGTCAAACGCGCTTCGGGATAATTCCCCTCACCCCTTTGGCTTGCCGCGTTGTCATGCTGAGAAACTTGCGTTAATCGCCGTAATCGATGGAAAACACCGCCGGAGATGCCCTGCCGCCCGCCGACGATCGCACCGTAATTGCGCTTGTCGACGATGACCGGAATATCCTGACCACGGTCTCGATCGCGCTCCAGGCAGAAGGCTTTGCCACGCGCGTCTATTCCGATGGCGAAGCGGCGCTCAACGCCCTGCTCGACAATCCACCTGATCTCGCCATCTTCGACATCAAGATGCCCAAGATGGACGGCATGGAACTGCTGCGCCGCCTGCGCGAACATTCGCCGCTTCCTGTCATCTTCCTCACCAGCAAGGACGACGAACAGGACGAGGAGGCCGGCTTCCTCATGGGTGCCGACGACTACATCGCCAAGCCGTTCAGCTTGCGCCTGCTGCTGGCTCGCATCCGGGCGATCCTGCGCCGCAGCGATGCGCGCCGCCCGATCCCGATCGAACCGGGCGAGAAACCCGCCGAAGTGATCGAGCGAGGCCGCCTGCGCATGGACCCTGCGCGCCACCATGTGACATGGGAGGACAAGCCCGTCTCGCTCACGGTCACCGAATTCCTGTTGCTGGAAGCGCTGGCGCTGCACCCGGGCGTCATCAAGAGCCGTAACCAGCTGATGGATGCCGCCTATCCAGACGATGTCTTCGTCGACGACCGCACGGTCGACAGCCACATCAAGCGCATGCGCCGCAAGTTCCGTAAGGTCGATGGCGAATTCTCTGCGATCGAGACGCTTTACGGCGCGGGTTACAGTTTCAGCGATGGCTGACACCGGCAGCGTGCTCAGGGGCGACCCGAGCCTGGACAAATTGCGTTGGTCGCGCCGCCTGACGCTCACCAGCCGTATCCTCTTCGTGAACATCCTGCCGCTGGTCCTGCTGGGCGGCGGCGTCCTCTATCTCGACAGCTATCGCAAGCAGCTGCTCGACGAACGCTTCAAGCTCGCGCTCGTCGAGGCGCAGATCACCGCCGAAGCGCTCGCCGGTGCAACGCCGCAGCGGCAAGAAGCGCTGCTGATCCAGATCGGCAAGGAACAGCGGCTGCGCATCCGGGTCTACGGCCCCGACGGCAAGCTGGAATCGGACAGCTTTGCGCTTGCCCCGCCCAGCTTCACGCTCCCCGATGCAAGCGATGTCGACCAGGGCAACTTTGCCCTGCGCATGGACCGCTGGTTCGACCGGGTCGTCGACGCGCCCGCCCTGCCCGACTATGTCGACCCCGAGGCAGACGATGCCAGTGCATGGCCCGAGCTGGTGCGCGCCCGCGAGGAAAGCCTGACCCAGATCGTCCTGCGCGATGCGCCCGACGGCACGCATGTGATCAACGCGGCCGCGCCGGTCGGCCTCGACGGCGATACGCTGTTGCTGACGCGCAACCCGGTCGACATCACCGAGAGCGTGCGCAAGGCGCGGACCAACGTGCTGCTGATCGTTCTGCTGTTCCTGCTCGTTTCGACGCTGCTCAGCTGGTTCCTTGCGCAGACCATCGTGCGCCCCTTGCGCGAACTGGTGCAGGCCGCCGTCCGTGTGCGGCAGGGCCGTGACCGCCAGGTCGAGGTCCCACGTCTTCCCGACCGGCGCGACGAGATCGGCATGCTAGCCCGCGCAGTATCCGACATGACCGGCGCACTGCGCCAGCGGATCGACGCGGTCGAGAGCTTCGCCGCCGACGTGGCGCACGAGATCAAGAACCCGCTCGCCAGCTTGCGCAGCGCGACGGAATCGCTCGGCAAGGTCGAGGATCCCGAACTGCGCGCGCAGTTGCTCGATATCGCGACGCATGACGTGCGCCGGATCGACCGGCTCGTCACTGAGATCAGCGATGCCAGCAGGATCGATGCAGAAATGTCGCGCGCGGAATTCGAACGCGTCGACCTCGCCGTACTCGTCCGCAATGTCGTCGCCAGCCGCGAGGAGCGCGGCGAGAACGGTGGCTGCATGGTCGAGGTGGAAACCATCGGCGAAGACCTCGTCGTGGCCGGCGTACCCGTGCGGCTCGAACGCGTGATCGAGAACCTGCTCGACAATGCCGTGTCATTCTCGCCCGAGGGCAGCACGATCGAGGTCATCATGCGCTGCCGCGATGGCCGCATCATCATGACCGTGTGCGACGAAGGCCCCGGCATCCCGGCCGAAAAGCGCGAGAAGGTCTTCCACCGTTTCCACTCCGATCGCCCCGAAGAGGAAGATTTCGGTAATCACTCCGGTCTCGGGCTTGCCATCGGACGTACCATCGCCGAAGCGCATGACGGCACGCTCCACGCAGACGAGCGCGCAGACGGAAAGAAAGGGGCCTGTCTCGTGCTAGACCTGCCGGCAGCGAAATGAAGATCGTCATTCCCAATGTGACCGCCGTGGCCATTGATGGCCGCGCCCTGCTGATCGCCGGCGAACCGGGTCTCGGCAAATCGAGCCTCGCCCTCATGCTGATCGATCGCGGCGCGACGCTGATCGGTGACGACGGCATCCGCATCGTCGAGGAAGACGGCCATCCCGTCGCGCATCCTCCGATGACGACCGAGGGCCTGATCGAGGTGCGCAATGTCGGCCTCGTCAAGCTGCCGACCACCAGCGCGCCTGTATCGCTCGCCCTGCAGCTGACCGAGAAGAAAGCGCCGCGCTATCCGACCGAAATCCCCACCACCGACATTCGCGGGACCTCCATTCCCGTCCTGATGTTCCGTGCCGGCGACATGACGCAGGCGCTGCGGGCCGAATATGCGCTTCAAAAGCACGGGCTGACCTTCGACAAATGACGGACGCGCCCGGCCATCAGCGCATCCTGCTCGTCACCGGCCTGTCGGGCGCCGGTAAGTCGACAGCACTGCAGGTCTTGGAAGACCTCGGCTGGGAAACGATCGATAATTTCCCGGTGCGCCTGCTCGGCTCGCTGCTGGGCGGCGAAAGCGACCACCCTGCCCCGCTCGCCATCGGCTTCGATTCGCGCACGCGCGGCTTCGTGCCTGCCGAGACGATCGAGCTCTGCGAACAGCTCGCCACGCGCAAGGATATCGAGCTCACCACGCTTTTCATCGACTGTTCGGCGGCCGAGCTGGAACGCCGCTACAACGAGACCCGCCGCCCGCACCCCATGGCGCGCGAGCGCCCGGTGGCAGGCGGCATCAAAGCCGAACGCGAATTGCTCGCCACCTTGCGTAGCTGGGCGGACATCGTGCTCGACACCAGCGATTATACCTCCGGAGACCTGCAGCAGGTCGTGCGCGAACGCTTCGGAAAGAGCGGCGGCCGCGAGATGACCGTGACGATCTCCAGCTTCGGCTTTGCGCGCGGGATGCCGCCGCTCGCCGACCTGTTGTTCGACATGCGGTTCCTCGACAATCCACACTGGGTACCTGAACTGCGCGAACAGACCGGGCTCGACGAACCGGTGGCCGCGCATATCCAGGCCGACCCCGCCTTCGGGCCCGCTTTTGCCCGGATTTCAGAGACCTTGACCGAGCTCCTGCCGCGTTATGCCGCACAGGATCGCAGCTACCTCAACATCGCTTTCGGCTGTACCGGCGGGAGACACCGTTCGGTATTCAGTGCGGAACGCGCCGCCGAGGTCTTGCGCGAGGCCGGATTTTCGCCCACGGTCATTCACCGCAATCTGGGAAGCCGGCCCGCCGATCCGCTCGAGCGCAGCTGAATTCCCCACACGGCTTTATGACTAACAAGCACAGCCAAGACCCTTCGGGACCCGCAACGGACGCATTTCACGCATGATCGGCATGATTCTCGTCACCCACGGCAAGCTGGCCGAACACTTCATCGACGCGATGGAGCACGTGGTCGGCAAGCAGGAAGGCGTGGCCACCATCTGCATCGGCCCGAACGACGATATGGAGCAGCGGCGCAAGGATATCGCCGATGCCATCGCCAGCGTCGATACGGGCGACGGTGCCATCATCCTCACCGACCTGTTCGGCGGCACCCCGTCGAACCTGGCCATTTCGCTGCTCGACACCGGCCGCGTGGAAGTGATCGCTGGCATCAACCTGCCCATGCTGATCCGCCTCGCCGGTGCCCGCAAGAGCATGAATGTGGTCGATGCGGTCCACGCCGCGCAGACCGCCGGACGCAATTACATCACCGTGGCCAGCGAATTCCTCGGCCAGGACCTCGACAGTGCACGGAAGGCAAGTTGAGCGAGCTTCGTAGAGAACTGACCGTGGTGAACCAGCGTGGCTTGCACGCGCGGGCCAGTGCGAAGTTCGTCGGCGCCGTTGCGGAACTGCCCGAGACGACCAAGGTCCGCGTGGCCAAGGGCAGCAACGAAGCAGCTGGCGGCTCTATTCTCGGCCTGATGATGCTGGGTGCGGCCAAGGGCGACACGATCGAACTGATCGTTGCCGGCGACAATGCCGATGCCGTGATGGCCGACCTGTCTGCCATGATCGAGGACGGTTTCGGAGAACCTTGAGATGACCGGACACCGCCGCGTCATCACCGGCTTTTCCAATCCCACGGTCAAGGCCCTAAGGGCCCTGCGCGAGAAAAAGCACCGCAAGCGCGAGCAGAAGTTCCTCGCCGAAGGTCTGCGCCTGCTGACCGACGCGCGCGAATGCGGCCATGTGCCCGAAGTACTGGTGCTCGCCGACAAGCGCGACCCGCACCCGCTGCTGACCGCGCTTGAAGAGGCAGTTGAGCAGAGCGGCGGCGAGGTAATCGAGACCAGCCCCGACATCCTTTCCAAGATCACCGGCAAGGACAATCCGCAGGCGGTCGCGGGCGTATTCGCTGAATTCGACACTTCGCTTGCGTCGCTCGACAGGGCGAAAGCCGATATCTGGCTTGTCGCCCAGGCGCTGCGCGATCCGGGCAACCTCGGCACGATGCTCCGCACCGGGGATGCGATCGGCGCAGGCGGCCTGATCCTGATCGACGATTGCGCCGACCCCTTCAGCGTCGAGGCCGTGCGCGCCAGCATGGGTGCCGTGTTCACGCAGTCCATCGCACAGGCCGAATGGAGCGAATTCGAGACATGGCTGCGCGGCGGAGACGGCCAGCTGGTCGCCGCAAGCCTGCGCAAGGCCCAGCCCTATCGCTCCGCGCCCTATGCCGCGCCCTGCTTCGTCATGGTCGGCAACGAAAGCCGCGGCCTTCCCGAAGATTATGAAATGGCCTGCGACCTGCGCGTCACCATGCCGATGAAGGGACGGGCGGACAGTCTGAACGCCGCGGTTGCTGCGGCGGTGCTGGGGTACGAGGTCCTCGCCGCTCTCGAAGGCTAGACCGCCGCCGCGCTGGAGCACCGACAAGGGTGATTTGCGAAAATTTTGGGCCCGTCACGACGCGGCCTTGATATCGGCGAGAACCGTCAGTGCTTCGCCGCGTCGAAGCAGTCAGCCAATCTAGGTGAACATGAATGGCCCTCGCGTCCCGGCTAATGTCGGATGCGGGTCAGAGCATCCGCTTTCCAGGCCGGGTGGTGGCCTTCAACCCAAGCCATTCCACCGCCGCAGAGATTTCTGCAGATGACGACGCCGCCGCAGCATCCGAAACCATATCGGCGACGCTAACGGCCTTGAGGCAATCGCGCCAAGCAGCTTCGGCCTTGGCGAATGCAGCTGCAATACCGCAAGGCGCGCGGCAGTCGGCGGATCGTTTGCCGCAAGGGCCCTGTTGCCTGATTTCCGTGCAGCGGAATAGAGGTGCCGGGCCTTCGATCGCGCGCACGATGTCGTAGAGGCTGATCTCGCTGGCGGATCTTGCCAGGGTGTAACCACCGGTTGCACCTCGGGTTGTGGCGACCAGTCCAGCACGGCTGAGCAATTGCATCTGCTTGGCCATGTAGGTGGTCCCGATGCCATGAAAGTCCGCAAGTGCAGCCAGGCTCAGCACCTTTTCCGGCCCCAATGGCGCTAACACAGTGCAAGCATGGACCGCCCATTCGACGCCCTGCGACATACGCATGATTGTCTTCTCCAGATATTCGGATATTATTTATCCGAATTGATTCGGAAGGGCAATCTCTATGACGGTCAAGCTACACCGCTGGAACGCGGTCCTGCTCCTTTTCTTTCTCGTCCTTCATTTCGGAACGCATTTCGCCGGTCTGTTAGGACCGCAGGTGCATGGAGACGCGCTGGAAGCGGCGACGAAGCTTTATCGCATCGGCTTCGTGGAGCCGGTTCTTCTGGGCGCATTTGCGATGCAGGTCGTTCTGGGCATTGCGCTTGTGAGGAAGCGCAAAAAGGCAGGCATCGAAAAAGGGTGGGGGACGATACAAGTCGTTAGCGGCGCCTATCTGGCGATGTTCATTACCGTGCACGCCTTATCGGCATTGTTTGCCCGCTACGCGAACGGTCTCGACACGAACTTCTGGTGGCCCGCCTCCACCCTGGCGCATAGTGAGTTGTCCTATTTTTTCTATCCCTACTACACCCTGGCCGTCTGCGCCCTGTTCGCGCATCTGGCGGCCGCGCTGTATTATGGATCAGGGCAGGCTAAATCTGCTCGCGCATTGCTTGTGGCAGGCCCTGTTGTCGCCCTACTCATAATTGCGGGTTTTGGCGGATGGTTCAGGGATATATCCGTCCCCGCCGAATATATGGGTGCTTTTCAAAATTATATCCCAGGTGCCGCGCCTTCGTAGAAAAACCTCTTGAAAGGCGGGAGGGGAGTTGCCGTGGTCGTTAGCGAATAGTCCTCAATCTCTCACTCCGCCGCCTCGCGCCCGTCCTCGATCTGGGCGGCATCTTCCGCATTGTAGCGCGGGGTCCCCTCGACCATGGGCACTTCCTCGATTTCACGTTTGCCGATTTCGATGCCTTTTTCGTGCAGGCGGCGGCCTGCCGAAAGCACGTTGCGTTCAAAGCTGCCGACGAATTTGTTGTAGTTGTTGACTGCCGTTTCCAAGCCGCCGCCGACACGCTTCATATGCTCGGCAGCGACCGCGAGGCGGTCATATAGCTCCGCCCCTGCCTTGCCGATCTCCACCGCTTCGCGCGCAATCGTGTCCTGCCGCCAGACCTGCGCCACGGTGCGCGCAATCGCGACCAAGTTGGTGGGCGTGGCGAGCAGCACCTTGTTGTGGAATGCAAAATCCCACAGGTCCGGATCGGCTTCCAGCGCGGCGGCAACGAAATGCTCGCCGGGGACGAACATCACGACATAGTCGGGCGCTTCGTCGAACTGGCTCTGGTAGCTCTTGGTGCCGAGTGTCTGGACATGCCCGCGCATCGACTTTGCATGGAGCGCGAGCTGCTGGCGTTTCACTTCGTCGTCATCCGCCTCGAACGCCGCCTGATAGGCATTGAGCGAGACCTTGGCGTCGATCACCAGCTTCTTCTGGCCGGGCACATTGACGATCGCATCGGGGCGAAGCCTGCCCTCGTCCGTATCGAGCGACTGTTCAAGGATGAAGTCGGTGTGTTCGGCAAGCCCCGCCTGTTCGAGCACGTTCTGCAGCGCCCGCTCGCCCCAGCGCCCGCGCGCCTTGGGGGCATTGGTGAGGCTATTGCCCAACCGCTGCGCCTCGCGCCGGACCTCTTCCTGCCCGAGCCGCATCTGTTCGATCTGCGCGGCGAGCGAAGAGAAAGCATTGGTGCGCTTCTCTTCCAGCGCAGCCACCTGGTCTTCGTATTTCTTCAACCGGTCGCCGACCGGCTGGAGCAATTCCCTGATCTTCGCCTCGGACGTTTTTTCCGAATGACCGAACCGCTCGTTCGCGCGCTCGAGGAATTTCTCCTGCGCGGCACCTAGCACTTTCGCGCCGGTGTTCTCGAATTCCTTGAGCAGTTTCTCGCGGCTCTCCTCGAGCAAGCGCTTCTGCTCCTCGAAACCGGCGGCTTGCGCCTTTAGCGCGGTATTTTCTTCGCGCACGGCATCGAGCTTGGTCGCCAGATCATCGGCCCGAGCGGCACGGTCCGACATCGTCGCAAGTTCCGGCGCCATGCGCGACAGTTTTTCGGACAGATCCTTCGCCTCGGCATCACGCTCGGCAAATCTTACTTTCCATTCTGAAATTGGTCTCGAGCCGACGAACCAACCAGCGGCCACACCCATCAGCATGCAAATAATCAGAAGTGCATAAAGTGGCATTTCCATAAAATCTCACTCCGCTGCAAGTGGTGGTAGGTTGTGCGCCTACCACCCTGCAGCTGAATCTCTAGCTGGCATACCACCAGCGGAAATTTGCCTCTGCATCGGCTTCGGTCAGGAATCCGACCTGTGACTGGCACAAGCAGCGCTCTCCGTCCGAGGACAGGAGTACCCAATAGCAGAGTTCGTTGATCCAGCGCAGCACGTGGGGAGGACATGCCATGTCCATTCTCCATGTCTGCGATATTGGAAACGATCGATATGTGCAGGGAAGCTTTGATTCGAAGGTCTACGTTTTCAAACCCGCGTGGCCACCGTCTCTTATCGGACTTTATGCGGCTAGGCTTTACTGGCGTCGGTTCGATCGCGCGTATGCATTCATCATCGATTCGGTTGAAGTTTAGGCGCCCTGCGGCGTAACAGATAATCGTAAGGCATCTCCCATCTCATAAGAACAGAGATGGAACATGCCACAGTACATCCAACTTGCCAACCCGATCGCTCCAGATCGGATGTGGATAGTGGGGACTACGCCGCCTCGCGCAGCTTTTTCAGCTTCTTCAGCGCCATATTGCGCTTGAGGCGCGAGAGGTGGTCGATGAAGAGGATGCCTTCGAGGTGGTCCATCTCGTGCTGGAGGCAGGTCGCCATCAGCCCGTCGAGCTCTTCCTCGTGGGTTTCACCGTCGAGGTCCTGGTAGCGCACGCGGCAGGTGGCCGGGCGGTCGACATCGGCAAAGATGTCGGGGACCGAGAGACAGCCTTCCTGGTAGGTCGCCAGCTCTTCCGCCGGATCGAGGATCTCGGGATTGATGAAGACCCGCGGTTCCTTCTTCACCGGATAGTGGACGTGCTCGTGGCCGCCGTGATTGCAGACCTCGCCCTCGGCTTCCTCGTCTTCGGGCTGGAGGTCGATCACCAGCACGCGCTTGGGCACGCCGACCTGGATCGCCGCGAGGCCGATGCCGGGCGCATCATACATGGTTTCGAACATGTCGGAGACGAGGGTGCGCAGTTCGTCGTCGAACTCGGTAACCGGTTCGGACACGACCTTGAGCCGGGGATCCGGCACTTCGAGAATTTCACGGATAGCCATGGAGGGGCAGATAGGCGCGGAAATCGCGTTTTTCAATTGAATTGGGACGGTCAGAGTGATCGCTTAGCCGAGCGGTCTGCGGGCACGCAGCGCCTGTGCGAGAGTCCCCTCGTCGAGATAGTCGAGTTCGCCGCCGACCGGCAGGCCATGGGCAAGCTGGGTGATGCGCACAGGGAAGCCCTCCAGCCGCTCGGCAAGGTAATGCGCGGTGGTCTGGCCTTCGAGCGTGGCGTTCATGGCGAGGACGACCTCGTCGATACCGCCCTCCTCGACCCGCGAAAGCAGGCTGGCGATGTTCAAATCCTCGGGCCGGATACCGTCGAGCGCGGAAAGCTTGCCGCCGAGCACGTGGTACTTGCCGGTGAACAGCTTTGCCCGGTCGAGCGCCCAGAGATCTGCCACGTCTTCCACCACGCACAGCCCCTTGCCGTCGCGGCGCGGGTCGGCGCAGATGCCGCAGGGGTTGGTCGTGTCGACATTGCCGCAAGTGTTGCATTCGACCAGCGCCTCGCCCACTGTGGCGAGCGCCTCCAGCAGCGCGGGCAGCGCGCTTTCGCGGCGTTTCACCAGCCACAGCACGGCACGCCGCGCGCTGCGCGGGCCGAGGCCGGGAAGGCGAGCCAGCGCGGCGGCCAGCGTCTCGATCTCTTGCGATGCCATGGAGGCACAGATAGGGGGCCGGGGCCGAACACGAAAGGTCACAAGAGACGTCATGCGCATAATCTTCATGGGTAGCCCGGATTTCGCCGTGCCGACGCTGCAGGCGCTGGTCGATGCCGCGCATGAGGTGGTGTGCGCCTACACCCAGCCGCCGCGGCCCGGCGGGCGCCGCGGCAAGGAACTGACCAAGACCGCAGTGCACGAGCGCGCCGAGCGGCTGGGCATCGAGGTGCGGCATCCCGCCTCGCTCAAATCGGCAGAGGAGCAGGAAAAGTTCGCCGCACTCGAGGCCGATATCGCGGTGGTGGCAGCCTATGGCCTCATCCTGCCGCAGGCCATTCTCGACACGCCGAGGCTCGGCTGTCTCAACGTCCACGCCTCGCTGCTGCCCGATTGGCGCGGGGCAGCGCCGATACACCGCTCAATCATGGCGGGAGACGAGGTGACGGGCGTCACCATCATGCAGATGGAGGCAGGCCTCGATACCGGCCCCATGCTCGCCACCGTGCGCACGCCGGTCGAGGACAAGACCACGGGCGAGCTGACCGAGGAACTGGCCGAACTGGGCGCGCAGCTGATGGTGGGCACGCTGATCGACCTCGAGGCCCTTCACGCGGTCGAGCAGGATCATGAGGCGGCCACCCATGCGAAGAAGATCGACAAGGCCGAAGCGCGCATCGACTGGTCTCGCCCCGCCGAAGAAGTGGTGCGGCAGATCCACGGCCTCTCTCCCTTCCCCGGCGCATGGTCGGAACTCGACGGAGCGCGGGTGAAATTCCTGCGAGCGGAAGTAAGCGAGGGTTCGGGAGAAGTTGGAACGGTGCTGGACGACGACCTTGCGATTGCTTGCGGAGAAGGCGCCATCCGCCCAGTCCGCCTCCAGCGTGCCGGCAAGCCCGCGATGGATAGGGACGAATTCCTGCGCGGGAACGCGGTGGGGCAGGGCGCGCGTTTTTCGTGACCCGTTTCGCGCTCACCATTGAATTCGACGGGACACCCTTCGTCGGGCTCCAGCGTCAGGATAACGGGCCGAGCGTCCAGCAGTCGCTCGAAAACGCAGCCTTCCGCGTGACCGGTGAGGACGTGCGGCTGTTCAGCGCAGGCCGCACCGACACCGGCGTCCACGCGCTCGCCATGCGCAGCCACATGGATATCGAGAAGGACATCGAACCCTTCCGCCTGATGGAGGCGCTGAACGCACAGGTCCGGCCCGATCCGATCGCCGTGACGCATTGCGAGATCGTGCCCGACGACTGGCATGCGCGCTTTTCCTGCACCGGCCGCAGCTATGTCTACCGCATCGCGAACCGCCGCGCGCCGCTGACGCTGGAACGCAATCGGCTGTGGCAGGTCCCGCAGGAGCTCGACCACAAGGCCATGGACCGCGCAGCAAAGGCGCTGGTTGGGCTACACGATTTCACCACCTTCCGTTCGGTCCAGTGCCAGTCGCAAAGTCCGGTGAAGACGCTGGACCGGCTCGACGTGGAGCGGGCAGGCGACGAGGTGCGCATCCACGCCGCCGCGCGCAGTTTCCTCCATCACCAGGTGCGCAGCATGGTCGGCTGCCTCGCGCTGGTCGGCATGGGGCGCTGGCGCGAGGAACAGCTCGCCGAAGCGCTGGAGGCGAAGGACCGGCAGGCGCTGGGCCTCAACGCCCCGCCCCACGGGCTCTATTTCGTCGATGCGACCTATCCGGGCGATGCCTGACGTAACGGCACCCTAGCCAAGCCCTTGAACGAGGCGTAGCGAGGCCCACAAACAGGTTTCGTAAAGCAACGAAAGGGAATTGGATGACCACCGGCAAACAGCTTTTCACCACGCTGACCAGCGACGGCACCCTCACGCTCGAACTGGAGGATGTCACCTTCCCCGAGCCGACCGGCAACCAAGTGCTTGTCAGGATGGAAGCCGCTCCGATCAACCCCTCCGACCTCGCCATCCTGACCGGTGCGGCGGATTTCGAGAATGCGGAATATTCGCCCGGCAGGGTCGTCGCCAAGATGCCCGAACCGTTCAACTCGGGCAGCAAGGCGCGCCACGGCCAGAAACTGCCCGCCGGTAACGAAGGCGCAGGCACGGTCGTCGCCACGGGTGACAGCGACATGGCCAAGGCGCTGATGGGCCAGCGTGTCGCCTGCGTACCGGGCAATGCCTTCAGCCAATATGCGATTGCGGATGCCGCCATGTGCCTGCCGCTGGGCGATCATAGCAGCGAGACCGGCGCTTCGAGCTTCGTCAATCCGATGACTGCACTCGGCTTTGTCGAGAACGCCAAGATGGATGGCCAGAAGGCGATCCTGCACACGGTGGGCGCGTCGAACCTCGGCCAGATGCTCAACCGTATCTGCCTCGAAGACGGCATGGATCTGGTCAACATCGTGCGCAAGGACGACCAGGCCGAATTGCTGAAGTCGCAGGGCGCAAAGCACGTCGTGAATTCCTCGGACGACGATTTCATGGACCAGCTGCGCAGCGCCATCGATGAGACGGACGCCTTCTACGGTTTCGATCCCATCGGCGGCGGGCAGATGGTCGACAGCTGCTTCAAGGCGATGGAGCAGGTCGCCGTGTCGAAGATGACGGAATATTCGCGCTACGGTTCGAATCAGGCGAAGCGCATGTTCATCTACGGCCGTCTCGACTTCGGTCCCACCGTGCTGACGCCGGCCTATGGCTTCGGCTGGACGCTGTCGGGCTGGCTGCTGACGCCGTTCCTGCAGAATGCGGGCATGGAAACCGTGATGCGGATGAGGAAGCGCGTGCTCGACAACCTCACCACCACTTTTGCCAGCAGCTACAAGACCAAGGTCGATCTCGAGGGCATGCTGACCAAGGATGCGATCCTCGACTATCGCCAGATGAAGACGGGCGAGAAATATCTCGTCACGCCGCAGGGCTGAGCCTAGCGGCCGTCGAATGATCTCTGGATGGCGGCGGGGTCGGTGATCCCGCCCGCCAACAGCAGCTGGAGCAATATGCGCGCCTTTTGCGGATTGAGCGCGCGGGCAGCGACGAAACTGTTTTCGGTGTCTTCGGGCTCGCGGTCGACGAGGCCTTCATCGGCGCGGCTCGCGCGCACCACGGGTAGGCCGCGTTTCGCCAGGGCCACGAGGGCCTGCCGCGCACTTTCGGGCATATTGCCCTCGCCCACGCCAGCGACGACGATACCGCGCGTTTTCTCGCCAACCTGGCGTTCGACACCTGCCGCATCCAAGCCGGCATAGGCATAGACGATCACGACCTCGGGCAGCTTTTCGCACCAGTCGAAGCTGGCACGGCCACCCTGACGCCACGGCGCACCGAACCATTCGAGGCTCGCCGGCGTCACAAGGCCGATCGATTCTCGCGGGAAACCGCGGAAGGCTTCGGTCCCGCGGGTGCGGACCTTGCGCACGTCGCGCGCGGCAAACACGCGGTCGCCCATGACCACCAGCACACCGCGCCCTGCGGCATTGGGGTCGCTCGCGACACGCACGGCATTGGCGAAATTCCTGAGGCCGTCGTACCCGACTGCATCGGCAGGTCGCATTGCGCCGACCACGACCACCGGCTTGTCGGCAGGCAGCGTCAGGTCGAGCAGGAAGGCCGTTTCCTCGAGCGTATCGGTGCCGTGTGTGACAATCACTCCGCTGCATCCGTCGTCCGCCATCGCGGCGCAGATCGCTTCGTGGAGCGGGCGCCAGACATCCATACCGATATCCGCCGAATCGATATTCGCGATCTGCTTGCCGGAAAGGTCCGCCTCGAGCCCCAGTCCGCCGACCTTCTCGAGATAATCGTCGATGCCGATTTCGCCCGCACGATAATCCTTGGCGATGGCCGACCCGGCGATGCCTGCAATGGTGCCGCCGGTGGCGAGAACTGTGAGCCGTTTCGTCATTGGTCGCAGCGATAGCGGCAATTGTTTTTCCCGTCACCAGCCGCGCAGCGCCCGCTTCGGCTCATGTTTGCGCGCCGAGGTGACGCTGCGCCCGAAGGGACCGCGCACGATAAAGCAATGGCGCTTCCACGAGGCGATAGGCGAGAATTCCGAATGCGGCGGCGGCGACGATCATCAGCACAGCTTCCAGATCGCCCTGCAATGCCGTCCAACCGATTGCGAAGAACACGATCTGATGCGTAAGATAGATCGAATAGGACGCATCCCCGACCAGCTTCATCAGCCGGGTGACTGACCCTCCTCCGATCTTCATCTCGAGCACGGCCAGGAATATGAAGAAGCAGGGCACACCCCAGACCAGCGCTCTCAACGCACTGAGCGAGTTATTGTAGATTGGCGGGGTGAGGTAGAGATTGCCGTCCTTGCCGGGCAACAGCATCGCGATCACGGCCAGCCCGCCGATCGCTCCGGCGAAAACCAGTGACCGCCTAAGCCAGCCTTTAGACCAGAGCAGATAGGCAAGAACGCCAAGCGCAAATTCGAGCAGGATCGAATTGAAGAAGAAGCGCACGCCGACCCAATTGGCTGTGTCGAGCGTAGGGACCAGAACCAGTGCCGCAATGATCGGGATGAGCGACCACGCAGGCAGGCGCAGCATGATGACAACGCTGACGACCACATAGAACACCGCTTCGAAAGCGAGCGTCCAGCCCACGCCGAGCACCGGTGCCTCATAGTCGCCAAAGTCGAAAATCGGAATGAACGTCAGTGTGTTAAGCACCTGCATGGGGACGATCGTCCAGCCCTGCCAGACGATGAGGGCGCCGAACACGGCAGACCATATCCAGAACGAAGGTACGATCCGGTATGCGCGCTGGCGAAGGAAGGTCAGCGCACCCGAACCTCCTTCGTAGCGCTGCATCGAAAGCGCCATGACGAAGCCGGAGATGATGAAGAAGAGATCGACGCCGATCGCACCGACATAGGAGAAGGTCGAAAGCCATTCCGCCGGATTGCCTATCCGGTCTTGTCGTTGGACGGCGTGGATCAGTACCACCAGCATGGCCGCAAATCCGCGGAGCACCTGGACCGATTCCAAGCGGGTCGCCGGTTTGGGATCGGTGTTGGCTACCATACGCACAGTATTCCCAAGTCGCCGTGCACATTCAACCGGTTGGAGGATGCGACGGGACCCATGTCCCAAATCGCAACGGCAAACTGCCGTCTTGACCCAGCGAATAAGCGCGCTAAACGGCGGCCTCCCAGATTGGGGCGCTTAGCTCAGTTGGTAGAGCATCTCGTTTACACCGAGAGGGTCGGCGGTTCGAGCCCGTCAGCGCCCACCAGTTTCGATCGGTCGAAAGCATCCGGCGGATGGTTTTGCATCGAAACTCCCGAGCGCAAGCGACGGGCCACCCACTTACATCGCCATCCAGCTCTGCCACAGCATGTAGGCTGCAACGATGAAGATGATTCCGGCGAAAATCTTCGTCAGTGCGCCGGTGCTCGCGAGCTTGCGCGCCATGCGGGTGCCGAACATGCTGCCGATGATGCCACCGGCCACGAAAATGCCGGCCAGCGCCCAGTCGACCAGTCCCGATATCGCGTAATTGGCCGAGGTGGTGAGGCCGAAGGCGCTGACTGCGACCAGGCTGGTGCCGACAGCGTTGATCATGGGCATCCGCGTCGCTGCGAGCAGGCCCGGGACGATCAGGAAACCGCCGCCGATCCCGAAGAAACCGGAAACCGCGCCCGTGCCCAGCCCCGTGCCGAGCAGCCTTGGCGCATTGTCCTTGCCAAGCCGCACATCCGCGTTGCTCTTGCGGCCCTTGTCACGCAGCATCAGGGCGCCGACGACCAGCATCAGCAGGGCGAAGAGGAACAGCAGCTTCTGCCCGTCGATATTCTTGCCCAGCGTCGATCCGCCCAGGGCGCCAAGGATTCCCGCAGCGGCGAAGGTCATTCCGCAGGGCCATTTCACGGTGCCTGCACGCGCATGGTTGAACAGGCCGCCAAGCGCGTTGGCCGCCACCGCCAGCGCGCTGGTGCCGATCGCAACATGCGGGTTCGAAACCCCGACGACATAGACCATCAGCGGCACGGCGAGGATCGACCCGCCCCCGCCGATGAGGCCGAGGACAAAGCCAACCGCCCCGCCCGAGAGCGCGCCGGATAGCCAGTAAACCCAGTCCATCACTCAAGTTTTCCGGGTTTGACGAGCCATTCGCGGCCCTTGAGCATGCCTTCCCAATAGAGCTTGGGCAGGATGTCGGCCTTGAGCACCCAGGCGCGGCGCGTCGGCTTCGTGCCGTCGAGCGCCCAGTCGGGAAAGCTCGGCAGCAGCTTCCCGCCATATCCGAACTCGGCGAGCACGATCTTGCCGCGCTCGACAGTCAGCGGACAGCTTCCATAACCATCGTATTCGGACGGCATGGGCTTATCGAGAATCGCGGCGATCAGGTTGGTCGCGACGATCGGAGCCTGTTTGCGCACAGCTGCAGCCGTCTTTGCGTTGGGGGTATTCGTACAATCGCCAAGGCCGAAGACGTTATCGAACTGCTTGTGGCGCAAGGTATGCTGGTCGACGTCGATCCAGCCCCCTTCCCCGGCGAGCGGGCTCGACTTGATGAAATCGGGCGCGGTCTGCGGCGGGCAAACGTGGAGCATGTCGAAATCCACCGTCTTGCTGCCATCGGCGGTTTCGAAATTCGCGGTCTTCGCGCTGCCGTCTACCGCCGTGAGGCGCTCGTTGAGGTCCAGCGAGATGCCGTAGCGCCCGACATATTCCATCAGTGCCGGGACATAGTCGGCCACGCCGAACAAGACGCCGCCCGCATTATGGAAATGCACGTCGATATCGGACAGCACCCCGCGGCGGTCCCATTCGGAGCACGAGAGGTACATCGCTTTCTGCGGCGCGCCGGCACATTTGATCGGCATGGGCGGCTGCGTGAACAATGCACGGCCCGAACGCAGGCCCTGCACAAGCTCCCAGGTATAAGGCGCGAGGTCGTAGCGATAATTGGAGGTGACCCCGTTGCGCCCCAGCGTATCCGACAGACCCTCTACCCCGTCCCAGTCGAGCTTCAGGCCCGCAGCGACAACAAGGAAGATGTACTTGATGCGCGAACCGTCTGCGAGGACAACGGTATTGTTGTCGGGTTCGAATGCCGTGGCGGCCTGGCGGATCCACGAAACATAGTCTGGCATGACCGAAGCCATGTCGCGCTCGGTCTGTGTTGCCTCGAATACGCCGCCCCCGACCATGGTCCAGCCGGGCTGGTAGTAATGCTTGTCGGAAGGCTCGATGATGGCGATCCGGAGACTGGGCTCACGCTTGTGCAAGGATGCCGCAGTGGCAATTCCTGCCGCACCTCCGCCGACGATTACGACTTCGAATTCGGAAGTGCCGTTAGTCATGAGCTACCTCGCAATCTTTATATTAGATAATCCTGATATATTGCGGGCACGCCGGAATCAAGGGCAACTAGGGCTGGATCGCAGCATCGATGGCCGCGCGCGCCTCTTCGCCCGACCAGTCATAGTCCCCGCGGACCCTCCAGACCTCCTGCCCCTGCGCATCGTATAGCACGGTTGTGGGCAATTCCCCGCCGCCAAGTGCGAAACCGAGTTCTGCCTGCCGGTCCATCCACGACGGAAGGTTCTCATATCCGCCCGCTTCGAAGAATGCCGCGACGCGTTTCGGGTCGCCCATGTCCTGGCTGACGGTCACGACGCGCAATGTGTCGCCATATTCGCCAGCCAGATCGTCGAGCATCGGCATTTCCTTCACACACGGGGCGCACCAGGTCGCCCACAGGTTGAGCAGGACGGGTGTGCCCTGGAGCGCGCCGAGATTGAGCTCGCGCCCCTTCAGATCGGTGACATTCATCGCGGGCAGCAATTCGCCCGCCATGCTGCGGTCGATCTCGCCGCTTGCCGCACTTGAAGCACCGCTTTCTTGCGCCTGCTCCGGCGCGCCACTATCGCAGCCGGCGACAGCAAGACCGAGGATGGTAAAGAGCGTGAGCGACAAGCGGGACAATTCGGGCTCCAACAGCATGTGGGGCGGCAGGTTCGCCGAAGGACCTAGCGCGATCATGCGCGAAATCAACGCCTCGATCCCCTTCGACAAGGCTCTTTGGCGCGAAGACATCGCCGGCAGCCGCGCGCATGTCGCCATGCTGGCAAAGCAGGGCATCGTCAGCGAGGCGGATGCCAAGGCAATCGACGAAGGCCTACAGCAGGTCGCAGCCGAGTACGAGCGCGACGGCGTGCCCGAGGACTGGGACCTCGAAGACATCCACATGACCGTGGAATCGCGCCTCACCGAGATCGTGGGGCAGGCCGCGGGCCGTCTCCACACGGCGCGCAGCCGCAACGACCAGGTCGCGACCGATTTCCGCATGTGGGTGCGCAGCGCCATGTGCCGTGGCATCGCAGGCATCGACGCCGTGCTGGGTGCATTGGTCGACCGCGCCGAAGAGCACGCGGACAGCATCATGCCGGGCTTCACCCACCTGCAGACAGCGCAGCCGGTAACGCTCGGCCACCACCTGCTCGCCTATTTCGAGATGCTGATGCGCGACCGTTCGCGCTTTGCCGATGCGCTCGACCGGATGGATGAATGCCCGCTCGGATCGGCGGCGCTGGCGGGAACGGGCTTCGACCTCGACCGCGACATGACGGCCGAGGCACTCGGCTTCGCGCGCCCGACCCGCAACAGCCTCGATGCAGTGTCCGACCGCGATTTCGCGCTCGATTACCTGATGGCGGCGAGCCAGTGTTCGCTCCACCTCAGCCGCCTCGCCGAGGAGTTCATCATCTGGGCCAGCCAGCCGTTCGGCTTCGTCAAACTGCCCGACACGCTGTCGACCGGCAGTTCGATCATGCCGCAAAAGCGCAATCCCGACGCGGCCGAGCTCGTTCGCGGCCATGCCGGGCGCGTGATCGGCTGCGCGACCAGCCTGATGGTCACGATGAAGGGCCTGCCGCTCGCCTATTCCAAGGACATGCAGGACGACAAACCGCCGGTATTCGAAGCAGCAGGCCTGCTCGACCTCAGCCTTGCCGCGATGGCCGGAATGGTGGCGGACAGCCAGTTCCAGACCGCCCGGATGCGCAAGGCCGCCGAGGCCGGTCACGCGACCGCGACCGACCTTGCCGACTGGCTTGTGCGGCAGGCGGATATCCCGTTCCGCGAGGCGCACCACATCACCGGCGCAGCGGTAAAGCTGGCCGACGAGAAGGCCGTCGCGCTCGACGGCCTCTCGATCGAAGACCTCAAAGCGATCGACAGCCGCATCGACGAACGGGTGTTCGACGCTCTTTCGGTCGATGCATCCGTCGCTGCACGCGCGTCCTATGGCGGCACGGCACCGGTCCGTGTTAGGGAGCAGGTCGAAGCCGCGCGCAAGCGGTTGGAGGACAGGTAAATCATGCGCTTAATCACCGTTCTCGCCCTTTCCGCTGCGCTATGCGCCTGCGGCCAGAAGGCCGATCTCGAACCCGTGGCGGGCCAGACCCTGCCGCCCAAGCCGTTCGGCGCCGAGACGCAGCCCGACGCGCAGGACCTGCTCGCGCTGGACCCGCAGGCCGCGCCCGATCGCTCGGTGGAGCTCAGGACCCGCTCGGAAGAGCGCGAGGACGATCCCTTCGACCTGCCGCCTGAGTGATTTGCAGGCCGCAAAGCACAGTTTGTTAGACAGGCGCGGGGACATTCGGCACAGGGCAGCCCCATGGACCATTTCCAGATCCGCAACGGCATCCTCCATGCCGAAGACGTCGCCCTCCCGGTCATCGCCGAAGAAGTCGGTACGCCGGTCTATGTCTATTCTCGCGCCACGCTGGTGCGCCATGCGCGCGTGTTTCGCGATGCGCTGTCGGGGCTGAAAAACCCGCACATCGCCTTTGCCGTGAAAGCCAATCCCAACCTCGCCGTGCTGCGCGTGCTGGCGAAGGAAGGCTATGGCGCCGATGTCGTATCGGGCGGCGAGCTGATCCGCGCGCTGGCAGCCGGCATGAAACCCGAAGACATCGTCTTTTCCGGCGTCGGCAAGACGCATGCAGAATTGCAGCAAGGCCTCGAAGAAGGCATCGGCCAGTTCAATATCGAAAGCGAGGAAGAGGGCTACGAACTCGCTTCGATCGCGCGTCGTTTCGGCAAGACCGCGGCCTGCGCGCTTCGTGTCAATCCCGACGTCGATGCCCGCACGCATGAGAAAATCTCTACCGGCAAGCGCGAGAACAAGTTCGGTGTCCCGCTCGACCGCGCAGCCGAAATCTATGCCAGCCTTTCCCAGGAAGACGGGCTCGACATGCGCGGCATCGCCGTCCACATCGGCAGCCAGCTGGGCGATCTCGAACCTCTGGAAACCGCTTTCGGCAAGCTTGGCGAATTGATCGCACAGCTGCGCGAGACGGGCTGCAAGGTCAGCCATGTAGACCTGGGTGGCGGACTTGGCGTGCCTTACAAGACCGGCGAGGAACTGCCCGCACCTGCCGAATACGGCGCGATGATCGAACGCGTGACGAAGGACTGGGATGTCCAGCTCATGTTCGAACCCGGCCGCGTCATTGCGGGCAATGCAGGCGTCCTGCTCACCCGCGTTATTCGTGTGAAGCGCGGTATCGAACGTCCCTTCGTGGTGGTCGACGCGGCCATGAACGACCTTGCCCGCCCTGCCATGTACGGCGCCTGGCACGATTTCGAAGCCGTCCAACCGACTGGCGAGAAGTCGGTTTCCCATATCGTCGGCCCGATTTGCGAAACGGGCGACACCTTCGCGATGGACCGCGAATGCGACACGCTTGTCGCAGGCGATCTGGCAGTCTTCCGGACCGCCGGTGCCTATGGGGCGACCATGGCATCGAGCTATAATTCACGCGGTTTCGTCGCCGAAGTACTTGTCGACGGCGACCAGTATGCCGTGGTGGCTGATCGCATCCCCGCCGGTGCGATCATGGATGCAGAGCGCGTTCCGGCCTGGCTCGACGACTGATGCATTCGCTCCCGCTCTTCCACCGGATCGCGGGACAGCGCGTCGTCGTGGTGGGCAATGGCGAGATGGCAGAGGCAAAAGCGCGGCTGGTCGAACGCGCCGGTGGTGTTCCCTGCGCCGAGACCGAGGCACATCACGCCAAGATGGGGTTCGTCGCGCTTGACGACCCGCGCGCTGCGGAAGCTGCCGCCCTGCGGCTCAAGCGGCTTGGCCTGCTGGTCAATGTCGCCGACCGGCCCGAACTGTGCGATTTCACCCTGCCCAGCATTCTCGAACGTGGCCCTGTCATCATCGCGGTGAGCACCGGCGGTGCGTCGGCAGGCCTCGCAAAGCACCTGAGGCTGCGGCTCGAGAAACTGCTCCCGCAGGGTCTTGGCGCGCTCGCGGAAGGGCTTGCCGCAGCGCGCGAGCGGATCAGAAACCGGTTTCCGGACGGTACGGAGCGCCGCCGGGCAATCGACGAAGCCCTTGGCGAGGGCGGGACGCTCGACCCATTCGCGCAAGCCAGCAGCGAGCGCATAGATGAGTGGCTGGACACTACCGCCGCGCCAGAAGGTGACCGTGTCCTGCAGTTCGATATCGCCAGTGACGATCCCGATGATCTCACCGTTCGGCAGGCCCGCGCCTTGGGTACGGCTGACGTCGTCCTCCACGACGAGGCCATCTCCGAAGCGGTGCTGATCCGCGCACGGGCCGATGCCTTGCGTGTCCCGCTGCCCGCCGATCCGGCGGGACATGACGGTCAGGTCCTAGTGCTGCGCCGCGCCGACTAGAGCACCAGCACCTGCTCCTTCGCGCCGAGGCCGATCTCGCTGAAATAGCGCGCCAACATGTCAGCGGTATTGTCGCTCAGCGCGATATGCGCCCTGCGGCGATCGTGCGGGTCCGGAATGCGCACGAGCAGGTCGGTATCGACCATCTGCGAAATCCACCGCAGCGCCGTGGTGGCCGGAACGCCGGCAGCAATACACAGCGAGGTCACGCACACCTGCTGCCGCTCCGAACGCGATGCCGCGAGATCGAGCAGGATATCCCATGCCGGATCCGCGAACAGATCCGCATCAAAGAACTTGGCGCGCGCCTGGCGACGGGCGATAAGCGCACGGATTACCGGCCCCTCGGGCAAACGCGGCACCGCCGTGTTTTCGCTTCTGACAACATACTCGTCACCCGCGCCGCGCCAGGCACTGCTCGAGGCTTCCAGCCGGAATGCCCCGCCTCCTTCGCGCTGTCCGGGCGAGAGTTTCTCCAGCCGCTCTGCCATGCCGGCGACCTGTTCGGTCAGGCGCAGCAGCATCAGCCTGTCTTCCTCCGCAAGTTCGCGCAGGCGCAGGTTGGGCACATGGGCCAGAGAGCGACCGATCGCGATCACCCGTTCCGCGTGCCCCGGATCGACGAGGATTTGCGCGCCCGACATCGAAAAGCAGCCGAAGACCGCATCGAGCGCATCCATCGTGGTAGAGACAATCAGCTGCGCCCCCGACTTGCCCGCCCGCATGTCGAGCCGCGAGAGCAGCGCCATCGCGCCAGCATCCGGCTCCACGCAGTCGACAAGCACGAGATCGCCAAGGCCCCCGGATGCGCCGCTGGCATATTCATCGAGGCCGCAGCATTCGAGCACGCGATAGCCCGCCGCCTCGGCATCTTCGCGCATCTGCGCGCGCACGGCATCACGATCGGCAAGAATGGTGACCGCCAGCTGGATTCCAGCGCCGTCATGGACAGGTTCGTAAGCGAAATCGGCTTGCATCGACTCGTTCTCCTTACCGTAAGATTGCGAACGTAGTGAGAACAAATACAGATCGTGTCAAGAATTTGAAGCTGTTACCGTTTTGAGTTGAACCTTTCGCCCATCTGCTGCGACTAAAGGGCCATGACGCAGAGGGGCACAGGTCAGCCGGATACGGCAAAGCTGTTTGACGAACTACTGGTGACCCATGTCCAGTCAGGCGATCGCCGCGCAGGTGAACGCTTGGCAGCCCGCTGGCATCCCCGCCTGCTCCGCACGGCAAACCGCCTGATGCGCGACGAGGAAATGGCGCGTACCGCTGTCCAGGAAACGTGGATTTCGATCCTGCGGAGCATTGCGACATTGCGCGATCCGTCGCGCTTTGCACCCTGGGCTTTCGGCATCCTGAGACGCAGGTGCGCCGATGGCATCAGGCTGGCGCAGGCTAGGCGATCGAGGCGCGGCGAAATGCCGGCCGCACCGGCCACGCCCGCGACCAGCGAGGATGCGATCGGACTGCGCGAGGCATTCGACGCTTTGCCTGACGACCAGCGGTTCGCCGCGCAACTGTTCTTTGTCGAGGGCCTGACCCTCGCCGAAATCGCGGAGGTGCAGGACATACCGACCGGCACTGCGAAATCGCGGATTTTCCATGCCCGCCAGAAATTGAAGGCGGCCCTAACCGGAGACGATCAATGACCGGAATCGACAACCAGATCAGCACCGCGCTGGACGAGGACGACAAGGCTTTCCTCGCCTCGCTCGACGAAGAACGCGGCATGTTCCGCCAGATCGGAGACAGCATGCACGGACCCTTGGGCGGGTGGGCAAAGTTCAGTTTCGCGATCGCGATCCTGATCGGCATCGGCCTCGCCTATTCCGTCTTCAGGGCGGTCACCGCCGACACCCTCCAGCCGATGGTCGGCTGGGGCATGACCACGCTCGGCCTGCTGGTCATGCAGGGGTTCCTGAAGGAATGGATGTTCGCCCGCATGAACATGCTGAGCGTGCTGCGCGAAGTTAAGCGCCTGCAATTGCAGGTGGCGATGCTGGAGAAGCGCTGAAGCGCGATCAGTCCATGAAGGGATCGCGCATCAGGATCGTATCGTCGCGCTCGGGGCTGGTGGAAACCAGCGCGACGGGCGTTTCGATTAGTTCCTGGATGCGCTGGACATATTTGACCGCATTGGCGGGAAGGTCCGCGAAGCTGCGGGCGCCTGCCGTGCTCTCGCTCCAGCCGTCCATCGTCTCGTAGATCGGCTCGACCTCGGCCTGGTCGGCGGCATGGCTCGGGAAGTAGTCATAGACATTCCCGCGCAGGCGATAGCCGGTGCAGATCTTCACTTCCTCGAGACCGTCGAGCACGTCGATCTTGGTCAGCGCAATGCCGGTGACGCCGCTGATCGAACAGCTCTGGCGCACGATGACGGCATCGAACCAGCCCACGCGGCGCTGGCGGCCGGTGACGGTGCCGAATTCATGGCCCCGCTCACCAAGGCGCTGGCCGACCTCGTCCTCGAGCTCGGTGGGGAACGGGCCGCTGCCGACCCGCGTGGTGTAAGCCTTCACGATGCCGAGCACATAGCCGGTCGAATTGGGGCCAAGCCCGCTTCCCGACGCTGCCGTGCCGCTGACCGTGTTCGAGCTGGTGACGAAGGGATAGGTGCCATGGTCGATATCGAGCAGCACGCCCTGCGCGCCTTCGAACAGGATCCTGGCGCCAGCCTTGCGGACCTTTTTCAGGCGCTTCCACACGGGCTGCGCATATTGCAGCACGAAATCGGCGATGCCGCGCAGTTCCTCGAGCAGGGCTTCGCGGTCGACGGGCGGCTGGTCGAAACCGGCACGCAGCGCATCATGGTGCGCGCACAGGCGGTCGAGCTGCGGTTCGAGGCTGTCGAGATGCGCAAGGTCGCAAACGCGAATCGCGCGGCGGCCGACCTTGTCTTCGTAAGCCGGGCCGATGCCGCGACCCGTAGTCCCGATCTTGCCCGCGCCTGCCGCGGTTTCGCGCAGGCCGTCGAGATCGCGGTGGATCGGCAGGATGAGCGGGCAATTGTCCGCCACGGCAAGGTTGTCGGCGTTGATCGTGACGCCCTGGCCTTCAAGCTTTTCCACCTCGGCCTTCAGGGCCCAGGGGTCGAGCACGACGCCATTGCCGATAATCGAGAGCGTGCCCGACACGATGCCCGAAGGCAGCAGCGAAAGCTTGTAGACATTGCCGTCGATAACCAGCGTATGGCCGGCATTGTGACCGCCCTGGAAACGCACGACGGCATCGGCGCGGCTGGCGAGCCAGTCGACGATCTTGCCCTTGCCCTCATCGCCCCACTGGGCGCCGATCACGGTGACGTTGGCCATTAGTTAAAGTCCTGCAATGTGGGATGCTCAAACGCGCGCGGCACTAGGCCTATATTGGGCACGGGGCAAGGCGCAGCTGAGGAAACATCCGCCGAGTTCTCCATTGGTGTTGCAAAGGAGACCTTATGACCGATTACCCCACGCTACCCCTGAATGACGGCCGCCAGATTCCCCAGCTCGGCTTCGGCACCTGGCAAATGGAAGAGGAAGACGCGCCCGAGGCCGTCTCGACCGCGATCGATGTTGGCTACTGGCTGATTGATACCGCCGCGATCTATGGCAACGAACGCGGTGTCGGCAAAGGCGTGGGCGACTGGTCGGACATCTTTCTCCAGACCAAGATCTGGAACGAGAGCCAGGGTTACGAGCGGACCCTCGCTGCAGCAGGCAAGTGCCTCGGACGGCTTGGCCGCGACCATGTCGATATGCTGCTGATCCACTGGCCCTGCCCTGCGAACGACCTGTTCGTGGAAACGTGGAAAGCGCTGATCGAACTGCGCGACCAAGGCAAGGCGAAGTCGATCGGCGTGTCGAACTTCCGCGAGGAGGACCTGCGCCGCATCATCGACGAAACCGGCGTGACCCCGGCACTCAACCAGATCGAACTGCACCCCAGCTTCCAGCAGCGCGAGATGCGCAAGGTGCACGATGAACTGGGCATCGTGACGCAGAGCTGGTCGCCGCTCGGACAGGGCAAGGGCATGTCGAACGACGTCATCCAGGCGATTGCGGAAGAGACGGGCCAGCCGGAAACCGCCGTCATCCTGCGCTGGCATATCCAGCATGGCCTCTGTCCGATCCCCAAGGCGTCGAGTCGCGATCATATCGAGGCGAACTTCAAGGCCCTGTCCTTCGAACTGTCGGACGAGCAGATGGGCCGCATCGACGATCTCGACGATCCCGATGGTCGCATGGGTCCCGACCCTGCCGACTTCAACGGCTGACAATCGTCTTTCGGGCGGCGCGCCGGACTGCTATCGGCGCGCCACCATGACCGACCTGCCTATCCGCATCGCAGCGCTCTATCACTTCACGCGCTTCGACGATCCTGCCGCGCTCAAGCCGGGCCTGCTCGCTTGCGCCGAAGACAACGGCGTGCGCGGCACGCTGCTGCTTGCGAACGAAGGTATCAACGGCACAATTGCCGGCAGCGATGAAGGCATCGAGGCGGTGCTTCAATACATCCGCAAGCTTCCCGGATGTGCCGAACTCGACTGGAAGGAATCGCGCGCCGAAGAATTGCCCTTCCACCGCACCAAGGTGCGCCTGAAGCGCGAGATCGTCACCATGGGCCAGCCCGATCTCGATCCGGTGGACGGTGTCGGCACCTATGTCGATCCGCAGGACTGGAACGCGCTGATTTCCGATCCCGACACCATCCTGATCGACACGCGCAATGACTATGAGGTCGCCATCGGCACCTTCGAAGGCGCGATCGATCCGCAGACCAGGAGCTTCCGCGAGTTTCCCGAGTGGTTCCGCGCGCGCCGCGAAGAATTCGAGGCCGAGGGACGCAAGCCCAGGATCGCGATGTTCTGCACCGGCGGTATCCGCTGCGAAAAGTCGACCGCCTTCGTGAAGTCGGAAGGGCTCGACGAAGTCTACCACCTCAAGGGCGGCATCCTGAAATATCTGGAGGAAGTGCCGCAGGAGGAAAGCCGCTGGGAAGGCGAATGCTTCGTCTTCGACGAGCGCGTCAGCGTGAAACATGGCCTCGACGTCGGCTCGCACAGCCTGTGCCGCGCCTGCCGCCGTCCCTTGAGCGAGGCGGACCTTGCGCACGAGCACTACGAGGAAGGCGTTTCCTGCCACCAGTGCCATGGCGAGCGTAGCGACGAACAGCGCGCACGATATCGCGAACGCCAGCGTCAGGAACAGCTCGCCGCAGCACTCGGTGCCGAACACATCGGTCGGAAGGAAAAGGATGGCTGAGCCGGTCCTCTACAGTTTCCGCCGCTGCCCCTATGCCATGCGCGCTCGCATGGCGCTGAGCATCAGCGGTGCCAGCTACGAGCATCGCGAGGTCGTATTGCGCGACAAACCGCCGCAGATGCTCGAAGTCTCGCCCAAGGGGACCGTGCCCGTACTGGTGACCGAAGACGGCGCGGTTCTGGAAGAAAGCCTCGACATCATGCGCTGGGCACTGGGCAGGAACGACCCCGAAGGCTGGCTCGAGCGCGACGATAGCGAGTTGCTTGCAGCGAACGACGGCCCGTTCAAGCACCATCTCGACCGGTACAAATATTCGACGCGTTATGACGACGTCGATCCTGAGGAGCATGGGCAAAAAGCGCTCGACCACCTGCGCAGGCTGGAAGAGCGGCTAGCGACCAGCCGTTACCTTGGTGGCGAGAAGCGCGGGTTCGTCGACATCGCCACCTTCCCCTTCGTCCGGCAATTCGCCAATGCCGACCGCGAATGGTTCGATGCGCAGGATTTGCCGAATTTGCAGCGCTGGCTGGGCGAATTGGTCAATTCGGACCTTTTCACCGGTATCATGACGAAGCACGACCAGTGGAAGGCTGATTAGAGAGCCCTGGGCTCGCCGCCGTCGAGCACGTGGGTGCAGCCCAGCGCAAACGCGTCGTCCTTCTCGCCGATAGCCGCAACCGTACGCCAGCCTTCGCCGCGCAGGCGCGTTGCCACATCGGTGTCGTGTCCGAGCGGTAGGAAGAGCGTGTCGCGTGCGCCCGCATTGGTCTGGCCCAGAGCCTCGAGCAGCGGCTCGATATAGAGCGAGAAGCCGGTCGCAGCTTCTTCGCTGCCCTTGATGGCATAGGTGCCGCCCCGGCCCAGCGCGCCGCGCGCACCGGTGGCGTGAAGCGTGAAACCGAACCAGCTCTGGTATTCGAAGCCATGGCGTTCGGACGGGTCGAGCGTCAGACGGGCGCGGTCTCCGATTGCGGCGGCCACTTCGCGCAAGGCCGCGATGCGTGATGCGAGCACACCGCCGACATCGAGCGCGGCCAGTTTCCCGATCGCATCGTCGAACGGACCGGTCGCGTAAAGGAGCGGGAGATAGTCCTCGCCCCCGGCGGCCTTGAGCCCGCCAGCATCCTTCATGTCGAGTTCGCGCCGGACCGCGTCGCGTCTTTCCTCGGCAAGCGGCAGCGCTTCAGCGGCCAACGTATCGACAAGGTCGGGAAGCGTGAAGTCGACCGAAAGACCGGTCAGCCCCGCCGCCTCCAGAGCGTCGAGTGCCACGGTCACCGCTTCGATGGCTGCCGCCACGCTATCGCTTCCGACAAGTTCCGCGCCCATCTGCAGGCGCTGGCGTGCGGGATCGAGCTGGTCCGCCTTGAGCAGCGTAACCTCGCCCGCATAGGCAAGGCGCAGCGGGCGCGGTGCCTCGGCAAGGCTGGTCGCTGCGATGCGGCCGACCTGCACGGTGATGTCGCTGCGAAGTGCGAGCGTGCGCAGGCTTTCGGGATCGGTAAAGCGCACCATGCGGCGCGTCGCCACGCCTTCCATCCGGCCTGCCAGCGAAGCCTCGAATTCCACCAGCGGCGGACGCACACGGTCATATCCATGGCTGTCCATGGCATCGAGAACCTGGCGCATGGCGCGGGTGATCGCAGCGGCACGCGCGGGCAGCGCGTCTTCGAGGCCGATGGGCAGGAGATCGTCAGGCTTGGTCATAGCGCGGGGTCCCCTGCCCTATCGCAGTTTAGAATGCCAGTGGCATGACGGTCTTCACGCCTTCAAGCGCACAGGCCTTGTCGACGACATCCTGCGGGATCGGCTGGTCGACGCTCAGCAGCAGCACCGCCTCACCCCCTGCGGCACGGCGGCCGAGGTTGAAGGTACCGATGTTGATGCCGTTTTCGCCGAGCAGCGAACCGATGCGGCCGATGAACCCCGGCGCGTCTTCGTTGACGATGTAGAGCATGTGGCCATCGAGTTCGGCCTCGATCCGCACGCCGAACATTTCGACGAGGCGCGGGGCGTCGGCACCGAAAAGCGTCCCGGCCACCGAACGGTCGCCCTGCTCCGTACCCACCGTCACGCGGATGAGCGTGTTGTAGGCGCCTTCCTTCTCGTGGCGGATCGAACGGATATCGAGCCCGCGTTCCTTGGCGAGATAGGGCGCGTTGACCATGTTCACCGTGTCCGAATATTGGCGCATCAGGCCTGCCAGCACCGCGCCTTCGATGGGCTTGCCCGACAGCTCTGCCGCCGCGCCTTCGCGCTCGATGGAAATCTTGGTGAGGTTGCCATGCGCCAGCTGGCCGACGAGGCTGCCGAGATTTTCAGCAAGCTTCATGTAGGGCCGCAGCTTGGGCGCTTCCTCGGCGCTCAACGAAGGCATGTTCAGCGCATTGGTAACACCGCCGTTGACGAGATAGTCGGCCAGCTGTTCGGCCACCTGGAGCGCCACATTCACCTGTGCCTCGGTGGTGCTGGCGCCCAGATGCGGGGTGCAGATGAAGTTGGGTTTGCCGAACAGCGGCGAATCCTTGGCCGGTTCGGTCTGGAACACGTCCAGCGCCGCGCCGGCGACCTGGCCGCTGTCGAGCGCTTCGGCAAGCGCCGCCTCGTCGATGAGACCGCCGCGCGCGCAGTTGACGATGCGCACGCCCTTCTTGGTCTTGGCGAGGTTCTCTGCCGAGAGGATGTTGCGCGTCTCGTCGGTCAGCGGCGTGTGCAGCGTGATGAAGTCGGCACGGCCCAGCAGCGTGTCGAGGTCGACCTTCTCCACCCCGATCTCCAGCGCGCGTTCTTCGGTCAGGAAGGGATCGAAGGCGATGACCTTCATCTTCAGGCCCTGCGCGCGGCTGGCGACGATCGAGCCGATATTGCCTGCGCCGATAAGGCCCAGGGTCTTGCCGGTGACCTCGACGCCCATGAAATCGTTCTTCGGCCATTCGCCCGCCTGCGTGCGGCGGTCGGCTTGGGGGATCTGGCGGGCAAGCGCCATGATCATCGCGATGGCGTGTTCGGCCGTGGTGATCGAGTTGCCGAAGGGGGTGTTCATCACCACCACGCCCTTGCCGCTGGCATAGGGGATATCGACATTGTCGACGCCGATGCCGGCGCGGCCGATGACCTTGAGATTGGTCGCCGCGTCGAGGATTTCGGGCGTGACCTTGGTCGAGGAACGGATTGCAAGACCATCGTATTCGCCGATGCGGGCTTTCAGTTCCTCCGGCGCTTCGCCGGTGATGACATCGACGTCGCAGCCGCGCTCTTCGAATATTTTCGCGGCGTTGGGGTCCATCTTGTCGCTGATGAGGACTTTGGGTTTGCTCATGACGGAATATTCCTGTCGTTTTCCCGGCGCGTTGCCGGTCAGTAATAGGGGGAAGGCGGCGGCCCGATGCGCGGGCCGCCAGCCGGATCAGCCGTTCTTGACGGTCTCGTAGGCCCATTCGATCCACGGCAGGAGACGCTTCAGGTCTTCCTGCTCGACCGTGCCGCCGCACCAGATGCGCAGCGACGGCGGGGCATCGCGATAGCCGTTGAAGTCATAGCCGACGTCGCGCTCTTCGAGCAGTTTGACGATCTTTTTCGGAACGCCGGCCTTGTCCTCGTCGGACAGGCTTTCGTACCAATCGCCCTGGAAGACGAAGCACACGCCAGTGTTGGTCTGCTTGGCAGGGTCGGAGACCATGTTGCGCAGCCACGGGGTCGCTTCGATCCAGTCTTTCACGATCTTCGCGTTGGCATCGGCGCGCTCGAACATCGCCTTGCGCCCGCCCATCGCCTGCGCCCATTCGAGCGCTTCGATATAGTCTTCGGTGGCGAGCATTGACGGCGTGTTGATCGTCGCGCCTTCGAAGATGCCGGTGTTGATCTTGCCGCCCTTCTTGAGGCGGAAGAGCTTGGGCAGCGGCCATTCGGGATCGTATTCCACGATGCGCTGCACCGCCTTGGGGCTGAGGATCAGCATGCCGTGCTGGGCTTCGCTGCCCATCACCTTCTGCCAGCTGTAGGTCGTGGCATCGAGCTTGGCCCAGTCCATCTCCATCGCGAAGACGGCGCTGGTCGCGTCGTTGATCGCCAGACCTTCACGGTCTTCGGCGAGCCAGTCGGTGTTGGGGATTTTCGCGCCGGAGGTCGTGCCGTTCCAGGTGAAGACGACGTCGTTTTCCTGGGGGATCGACGCGAGATCGGGAATTTCGCCGTAATCGGCGTCCAGCGTGGTCAGTTTGGGCAGCTTGAGCTGCTTGACCGCGTCTTGGATCCAGACGTTACCGAAGCTTTCCCAGGCCGCGACAGTCGCCGGTCGGTCAGGGCGCAGCATCGTCCACATCGCGCATTCCAGCGCGCCGGTGTCCGACGCCGGCATGATGCCGACAAGGTAATCCTCAGGCACGCCGAGCATCTCCTTCGACAGGTCGATGGCATATTTCAGCCGCGACTTGCCAAGGGCGCTGCGATGCGAGCGTCCGAGCGATTCGGTTTTCAGATGGGCGGCAGACCAGCCCTTGTGTTTGGCGGTCGGCCCCGACGAGAAGAAGGGGCGCTCAGGCTTGAGCGTAGGTTCAGTCATGTATTCTCTCCTTGCAGAGAGCTCGCGCGGCGTTGGGACCGCGTGGCCCGCCGGCGGCAATAAAGTTGCTTGTCAGGGAGTCAATGCGAAATAGGTATGCTTTCGCGAAGCTCCGGCTCGCCCAATCAAGGCGCGAACCCGCCAACTCGTTCCACCAGCGCTTCCGCAGTTCGGCGAGACGGTGCGAACTATCGACACCTCGTGTGGGCGCTGCCCTCTCGCCAAAGGCCTTCGCTTTTCCTATGGCGCACGGCAATGGAAGCAAAAGACCTCCGCATCGCGCTCTTCAGCGGGAATTACAATTACACCCGCGACGGCTGCAACCAGGCGCTGAATCGCCTCGCCGACTACATCCTGCGGCAGGGCGCGGCGCTGCGCGTCTATGCGCCTGTGGTCGACAATCCCGACTTCCCGCCGACAGGCGACCTGGTCGATGTGCCGAACATGCGGATGCCGGTGAAGAACCGCGGCGAATACCGCCTGACGCTCGGCCTCGGCAAGGAACAGAGACGCGACCTTGAGGCGTTCCAGCCGAACCTCGTCCATGTATCTGCTCCCGATCCGACCGGCCATGCCGCCGTCAAATGGGCGCGCGAGCGTGACATCCCTATCCTCGCCAGCGTGCATACGCGTTTCGAGACATACCCGCGGTATTACGGCCTCAGCTTCCTCGAACCTGCGGTGGAAAGCCTGCTGCGGCGCTTCTACCACCGGACGGATGCCCTCGTCGCGCCCTCGCAAAGCCAGATAGACGAGCTGAAGGCGCAAGGGATGCATGAAGATATCAGCATCTGGTCGCGCGGGGTCGACCGCGAAGTGTTCGACCCATCGAAGCGCGATATGGAATGGCGCCGGGCAAACGGCCTCGCTGACGATGATGTCGCCATTGTTTTTCTGGGGCGGTTGGTCATGGAGAAAGGGCTCGACGTCTTTTCCGACACCATTGTCGAACTGCGCAAACGGCAGGTGCCGCACAAGGTGCTGGTCATCGGTGACGGTCCGGCGCGCGAATGGTTCGAGAAAGCCCTGCCGGGCGGCACTTTCGTCGGCTTCCAGACCGGCAAGGATTTGGGCCGTGCGCTGGCAAGCGGGGACATCTTCTTCAACCCTTCGATTACCGAGACTTTCGGCAATGTGACGCTGGAAGCGATGGCCTGCGGGCTACCCGTAGTGGCAGCAGGTGCGACCGGCGCGGCAAGCCTCGTCCATGATGGCGAGACCGGCAAGCTGGTCCCACCGAGCAAGACGGATGCCTTCTCGAAAGGCTGCGCCGAGGCTCTCGCGCGCTATTGCACGGATGACGACCTGCGCCTTGCCCACGGTGCAGCGGGCGAGAAAGCTGCCCGCGCCTATTCGTGGGACGCGATCAACCAGGCGGTTGTCGATACCTACCTGCGGCTGCACGACCAGCGCGCAGCCGCGGAGTAGACCCTACTTCAACACGCCGCGCTTCTTCATCATCCAGCTGTACACGAACAGGAGGATGGCGATGGCCCACAACACGATCGGGAACCAGGCCGGCTGCACTTCGGCGAGCTCCGGCGGCATATTCGCACCCGCTTCGTAAACTGTGGTGAGGGCGATTCCCAAAAGCGAAATCGCAAAGGCCGCGAAGGCGTGGCGACTGCGTGCCAAGAGCAGGATCGACCCCAGGAATGCACCAAGTGTGCCCAGTGCCCATCCGCCATGTGCCCAGGCCGGAAACTGATCCAGATAGGCGATACCCGCTTCAGGATATTGCATCATCTTGAACCACGCTTCGCTGCGCAGGCTGGAGAATATGTAATCGGCTGCTCCGATCGAGTTCCAGAGCAGCGAAACCACCCCGATCACCCAAAGGTGCCATGGCGTCTTGGTTGCTGTATCCATTTGAAACCTCCCCTCTCGCGTCCCCGACCCGCAGACTAGCGCGCGCACAGGGGGACGCAAGCGGGGGACGGTTCAGAGACGTTCGACCTTCTTCGCCAGCTCGTCGATCAGGTCGACGATCTCTTCCATCGTCTTCTGGTCGAGCTGCCCGCTACGCGCCTTGTTCTTGAGAACGCCGGCAAGGTTGCCAGCCGCGCGGAACATCTCCGGAGTGGCATAGGCGCGGCGACGTTCGCCATGGCCGGCCAGCCGCTCCATCAACCGGTCGACCTCGTCTGCACGCTCTTCAAGCTCGGCGCGGCCCGCATCGGTAATTTCGTAGGCCTTGCGCGTCTCGTCGCCCTTGGCCGGGGCGATCGCCCCCTCGTCCTCGAGGAGGGAAAGTGTTGGGTATACCGTGCCGGGACTGGGCGCATAGCTGCCGCCGGTCAGGTCCTCGACCGCCTTGATCAGCTCGTAGCCGTGGCGCGGTTCGTCGCCGAGAAGCTTCAGCAGGACCAGTCGGAGTTCACCGGAGCCGAACATCCGGCGACGGCGTCCGCCACCCCGCTTGCCGAAAGGACCGCCCGGTCCGAACGGCCCGCTGGGACCAAACGGTCCATCGGGCCCGAAGGCATCGTCCCAGCCGCCCATCATTTCCATGCGGGGCCAGGCACCCATCATGCCCATCTTGCGCAATTTGCGCAGTTTGCGAATTTTCCGAGCCTTATGCATCGCTCGCTCCTCAATCAATCTTCGATAGCTCTAAGATATATCTTAACGAAGGATGTGCAAGCGGGCACTGCAAATCCTCGGCGAACGTCCTATGTGAACCGACCAATGTCCGATCTCTTTCCAGACCAACTCCCCCAGGAGCCCAGGCGCGAACCCATGCGCGAGGATGCACCGCTTGCCGATCGCCTGCGCCCGGAAACCCTCGCCGAGGTCATCGGGCAGGACCATTTGACCGGGCCCGAAGGGGCGATCGGACGCATGGTCGCCGCCGGGCGCCTGTCCAGCATGATCCTGTGGGGTCCGCCGGGAACGGGAAAGACCACGATCGCCCGCCTGCTTGCCGATAGCGTGGGCATGCGGTTCGAGAGCGTGAGCGCGGTGTTCAGCGGGGTGGCCGACCTCAAGAAGGCTTTCGCCGCAGCAGACAAGGCCGCAGAAGCAGGCCAGCGCACCCTGCTGTTCGTGGACGAGATCCACCGCTTCAACCGCGCGCAGCAGGACGGCTTCCTGCCCTTCGTCGAACGCGGGACGGTGACGCTGGTGGGCGCAACCACGGAAAATCCCAGCTTCGCGCTCAACGCCGCACTGCTCAGCCGCGCGCAGGTGCTGATCCTCCAGCGCCTCGACCACGATGCTCTTGGCGAGCTGCTCGACCGGGCGGAGAAGCTCGAAGGCCCGCTCCCCCTGACCGCAGAGGCCCGCGATGCGCTCGTCGCGAGCGCCGATGGCGACGGCCGCTTCCTGCTTAACCAGGCCGAAACGCTCTACAATGCCAAGATCGACGATCCGCTAGACCCGGCAGCGCTCGGCAAGTTCCTCCAGCGGCGCGTTGCGGTCTACGACAAGGATCGCGAGGGGCATTACAACCTCATCTCCGCCCTGCACAAAGCCGTGCGCGGCAGCGATGTGCAGGCCAGCCTCTATTACCTTGCGCGCATGCTGACCGCCGGGGAAGAGCCGCGCTTCCTCGCCCGCCGCCTTGTGCGCATGGCGGTCGAGGATATCGGCATGGCCGACCCGCAGGCGCTGGTGCAGTGCATGGCCGCCAAGGACGCTTACGAGTTTCTTGGAAGTCCGGAGGGCGAACTCGCGCTGGTGCAAGCCTGTACCTACCTTGCCACCGCGCCAAAATCGAACGCGGTCTACAAGGCGCAGAAATCCTCGTTCAAAAGCGCGAGAGAGACCGGCAGCCTGATGCCGCCGCAGAACATCCTCAACGCACCGACCAAGCTGATGAAGGATATCGGTTACGGATCGGGATACAGCTATGACCATAACGCCGAGGACGGGTTCTCGGGCGACAATTACTGGCCGGAGGAGATGGAGCCGCAGAGCTATTACGAGCCGGTCGAACGGGGCTTCGAGCGCGAAGTGAAGAAGCGGCTCGACTATTGGGACAAGCTCAGGCGCGAGCGTGGCTGACCGCTTTGCCCATTTCCTCGCGATCGACTGGTCCGGCGCCAAGGGGCCGAGGCAAAAGGGGATCGCGCTGGCGATCGCCGATGCCGACGGAGGCCCGCCGGTTCTGGTCGATGCAGGCAGGGGCTGGTCGCGGCAGGACGTGCTGGCGCTGCTGCGCGAGGACCTCCCCGACAATACGCTCGTGGGCCTCGACCTCGGCATCGCCCTGCCCCATGCCGATTGCGGAGCCTACTTCCCCAACAATCGCGTCCTGCTTCCCGATGCGCCTTCACTATGGGCGCTGATTGATGACCTCTGCCGGGACGAACCCAATCTGGGAGCGAACAGCTTCGTGGCGCATCCGGACTATCGCGCCTATTTCCGCGACGGCATCGATACCGGTGAACACTTCGGCTGCGATGGCGCGAACCACGGGCGCGGCCGCTTCAGGGTAACCGAGCGGGTACAGGCGGCGATGGGGTGCAAACCCTATTCGAACTTCAACCTCGTCGGGGCGGCACAGGTCGGCAAGTCCAGCCTGACGGGTATGCGCATGCTACACCAGTTGCGCGGTCACTTGCCGGTCTGGCCGGTCGACCGGATGGCGCAAAGCGGTTCAGTGGTCGTCGAGATCTACACCAGCCTTGCCGCTCTCGATGCGGGTCGAAGCGCTCCCAGGGCAAAGATGCGCACGTTCGAAGCGCTTAACGAGGCGCTCGGGACTCTCGCCTCACCTCCGGTAGCGGGAACCGGCAAGATCGATGATCATGCCACCGACGCGCTGCTCACAGCGGCATGGTTGCGCAAGGTCGCGGGCGACCGATCGAGGTGGTCGCCACGCGATCTTACGTCGGAAGTTGCGCGAACCGAAGGCTGGACCTTCGGCGCGATTTAGGCCGTCAGTCGCCCGCCACCGTCGAGCTGGTTGATCAGCTTCTGGTTCTCTTCGCGGATCATGCCGGGAATGAGAAACGCGTCGACAAGCACCCAGATGCCCAGCACCACATAGCCGAGGAAAAAGGGCAGCCACCCCAGCAACAGCAGCAGAAGCTGCGCCACGGCAGTACCGGTGCGACCGAGGTAGAAACGATGCGCTCCGAATGAGCCAAGGAAAAACCAGAGCAGGTAGGAAACGCCCGTCGACTTCTTGTTCGATTCGAACTGAAGCTGGGTGCGAAGATTGTCGTCCAAAGTAATACTCCCCCAAATAGTCGGCCGGATCATAGACTTCCCCGACGCCGGCACAAGATGCGCCGTACTAGATTTCGGGAAGTTGTCCGCTGAAAACCGACCAGCCTGTCTTCAGCGCGATCTGCGACAGGGCCCTGGCCCCCAGCAGGCTTGTACCTGCGCGGTTGAGGCCCGGGGACCACACCGCGATCGCCGCCCTGCCCGGAACGCACGCCAGAATGCCGCCGCCCACCCCCGACTTGCCGGGAAAGCCCACTTCGAAAGCGAACTGGCCGGAATTGTCGTAATGACCGCACAGCAACATTAGCGCATTGATCCGCCGCGCCCGGCTGGGGCTGCACATGCGCTGGCCCGTGACAGGATCGGTGCCGTCGAAAGCAAGGAACAGGGCGCTCTCGGCAAGCTGGCGGCAGCTCATCGCGAGCGCGCATTGCCGGAAGTAGACCGACAACACGTCTTCTACCGGGTTCAGCAGGCGTCCGAAATCGGCCAGGAACCAGGCGAGGCTGCGATTGCGCGAGCCCGTTTCGCTTTCACTTCGCGCCACTTCCTCATCGAAAGTAATGCTCTCGTCGCGCCCCATCCGGCGCAGGCGGACGAGCAAGTCTTCCACCGCCTGGTCGGGCGACCGGTCGCCGATGAAGCGATCGGTCGTGACGATCGCGCCGGAATTGATGAAGGGATTGCGCGGGATGCCCTTCTCGCGCTCCAGCTGGACGATCGAGTTGAAGGCATTGCCAGAAGGCTCGCGCCCCACGGCATCCCACAGGGACGCCCCTTCCCTCTCCAGTGCAAGCGCGAGCGCGAATACCTTCGAGATCGACTGGATCGAGAATCGCTCGTCCGCATCACCTGCGCACACCACCTCCCCGTCACGCGTGGCGAGCGCTATGCCGAACTTGTTCGGATCGACCAGCGCCAGTGCCGGGATGTAGCTTGCAGGGGTCCCGCTGCCGCGTTCATCGGCCAGTTCGGCGTAAGTCTCGGAAACGATTGCGTCGAGATCCATCGCAGAGCCGATAGGCGTGATGGCAAGGAGGCGCAATGATACTGGACGCGGCGCGTAAATTGCGCCAGAGGCGCTCGCGCTCTCGCTCGGTGTGCCGGCTTAGCTCAGTTGGTAGAGCAGTTGATTTGTAATCATCAGGTCAGGGGTTCGACTCCTCTAGCCGGCACCACTACCGCCTAATCGGCCCCCAGCATTTGCATCTTACCGACGCTTCCCTATGACTGGGAACCATGTCTTCCGAAAGTGATGCACCCATCGCCCCGCCTCTGGTGGAGCTTCCGATCAACACACACGATCGCGGTTTCTACGACGGCTTCAGCCGCGCAGTGACGATCCCGTCCAAGATCATCGTGTCACTGCTGATCATGTGGGCGATCTTCTTTCCCGTCAGCGCAAGCGAAACGCTGAGCGCGGCGAATTCGACGATCATCTCGAGTTTCGCGGGTTGGTATGTCTACCTCGTGGCCGTGCTGGTGGTCGTATGTTTCCTGCTCGCACTATGGCCTTCGTCCGGTCGCCTCAAGATCGGCGCCGACGGCGACGAGCCCGAATTCGGCCGGTTCAGCTGGTTCGCCATGCTGTTTGGAGCAGGCATCGGCATCGGCATGCTGACCTATTCGACGGGCGAGCCGCTGGCGCATTTCGCCAATAACCCTGACATCATTCGCGGAACCATCGAACCGCTCTCTGCCGAAGCCATACGTCCTGCCTATTCCTATACCTTCCTGCACTGGGGCCTCGCCGCATGGGCGACCTATGCGCTCGTCGGGCTTGCCATCGGCTACGTCGCCTACCGCCGCGGCCTGCCGCTGACGATCCGTTCCGGCCTGGCGCCGCTGTTCGGCCTGAAAATGTCCGGTATCTGGGGTCACGTCATCGACATCGTGGCGGTGGTCGCGACGATCTTGGGCGTGGCAGTCACCATGGGCTTCGGGGTCGAGCAGTTCGTGGCCGGCCTCGCCCGCCTCGGCCTTGGCGACTGGTTGCTCGATCCGGATGGGTCGTCCTCGGCCGCCGCGGTCATCGTTTCGCTGGTCGTGCTGGTCGGCGCCTCGACCATCAGCGCGCTTTCGGGTGTCGGACGCGGGATCAAGTGGCTGTCCAACCTCAACATGGGGCTTTCCTTCGCCCTGCTCGCCCTGTTTATCGTCGTGGGATCGGGCCTGCTCGGCTTCGAACTCCTCGGCGTCGGCCTGTGGGATTACACGCGCACGATCGTGCCCAATTCGCTGACCCTGTTCGACGGAGCAGGCCCGAATGGACCGGCACTCGTCCAGTGGCAGCTCGACTGGTCGGTTTTCTATTGGGCATGGTGGATCGCCTTCGCCCCCTTCGTGGGCATGTTCATTGCCCGCATTTCACGCGGCCGCAGCATTCGCGAATATGTGCTGGGAGTGATCCTCGTGCCATCGCTGATGTGCTTCACCTGGATGACCATCGTCGGCGGGACCGCGATCGACCTCGAACTGAGCGGCGTGGCTGGCGGAAGCATCGTCGGCGCCGGGATTTCGGACCAGCTCTTCGCCACGCTCGCGGTACTCCTGTCGCCCGGCGTGGCTTCGGTAGTCTCGGGCCTCGTGGTGCTGCTGCTGATGACCTACCTGATCACCTCGGCCGACAGCGCCATCCTGATCGTGAACACGATCAACGGAGCGGGCGACACTAGCGGCCAGCGTCGCCGACACATCGTCTTCTGGGGTGCCGCCCTCGCCTTCGTCGTGGGCTCGATGCTGATCCTTGGCGGGATCGATGCGATCCGGATCACCATGATCATCGGCGCGCTTCCCTTCTCCGTTGTCGTCGCCCTGATGGCGATTTCGATCGTGAAGGCGATTGTCTACGACCTGCGGCGCAAGAAGCACGGCGTGCCGACTACTGCGGCCGGCTGCGCCGACCTTGCCGCCACGAAGTAGTTAGCTCACAATAGGTTACAGTGCTTGGCGAGATTTTTCAGTATATCTCGATTTCTATTTGAAACTACTTACTCAAATAGATGGTTCAGTAATAGTAAATTATTCCCCGCAAAAGTCCTGATTACGTTCGTATTACGATATCGGTTTCCTTACTTGAAATATTTCTCCGAGTTCTTTGCCGTGTTGTCTCATTACAACAGGACTCAATTCATTCGCTAATTTTATCTCGCGCCGGTGGTCGCGGCCCCAACCCTTCCTTATTGGTCTCGTCGAGCGGGATTGTGAATTTCACAGGCTCGCGAATATTGGTCCGTCCGGGCAGCCGGATGCAGGACGACAGATATCGATCCACACGGGGGAAACTTCCAGCCATGAAGAAAATCATAAGCGGCGCGTCCGTTAGCGCGCTCGCCATCGCAGTCGCATCGCCTGCGCTCGCGCAGGAAACCACGGGAGCACAACCTGAAGCACAGCCGCGCACAGGCGGGGTCCAGACCATCGTCGTGACCGCGCAGAAGCGCAGCGAAGACCTGCAGGATGTGCCCGTTTCCGTCGCCGCCATCGGCGCCGAGGAACTGGACGAGCTCGCAGTCGACACTTTCGAGGATTATCTCGACCAGCTGCCCACCGTCACCGCAGGCGGCAGCGGCCCGGGCCAGAGCACGATCTACATTCGAGGCCTCGCCTCGACGACGCCGAACCTGACGACTGCCGGTGTTGCCGGCCTCGCACCCAACGTGGCGCTCTATCTCGACGAACAGCCGCTCGCACAGCCGGGTCGTAACCTCGACGTCTACGCCGCCGACATGGAGCGTATCGAAGTTCTCTCGGGTCCGCAGGGCACGCTCTTCGGTGCAAGCTCGCAGGCAGGTGTCGTCCGCCTCATCACCGCCAAGCCCGACCTGTCGGGCTTCGACATGAGCGCCGATGCCGGCCTCTCGTTCACCAAGGGTGGCGAGATGAGCTACAAGGGCGAGGTCATGGTCAACCTGCCGGTGACCAACACGATCGCACTGCGCGGCGTTGCCTATTACGATCACCAGGGCGGCTATATCGACAATATCGCCGGTACGCGCGACCTCAGCGAAAGCGCCCGCTTCCGTCCGGCCGGTACGGTCCGTTCGAACGGCGTTCCCGTGAACGCACTGCGCGGCGGCTTCCAGGCCGGTGCCGACCTGTCGAACGTGACCTTCCTCGAAGCCGACAATGCGGCACTGGTCGAAGATGATTTCAACGACACCAGCTATGCCGGTTTCCGCGCCACCGCGCTGTGGGAAGTCACCCCCGACTGGACCGTGACCGTGGCCCACAGCCGCCAGGAAGTCGAAAGCGATGGCGTCTTCTTCGCCGATCCAGAACTCGACGGCCTGGACGATCTGGAAATCCAGCGCTTCGAAGAAGACAAGCTGGAAGACGAATTCTCGAACACCGCCTGGACCCTCGAGGGCCGCCTCGGCATGCTCGACCTGGTCTATACCGGCGCGTTCACCGACCGTACGACCGACCAGCGCGTCGACTACACCGATTACCTGTTCGTCGGTCAGTACCTGCCGTATTACATCTGTGACGGCTCGGTGACCTATCCCGGCGCAGCGGCCCCCAGCGGGACCTGTCAGGCACCCAACCTCTACGTCACCTCGTTCAGCGAAACGGAAGTCTTCACCAACGAATTCCGCTTCAGCACGCCGGACGACAACTGGATCCGCACCACGGGCGGTGTGTTCTTCTCCGACCTGGAACTGAAGGAACGCAACGACTTCGCCTATCCCGGCAACGTCATCGCGCAGCCCTTCGGCGCTTTCGCACCGAACTTCCCGCAGGCGGGCTATACCTCGCTCGACGGCCCGTTCCCGGCAGAGACGATCTTCCGGAACGACATCCGCCGTACCGACAAGCAGTTCGGCATCTTCGGTGAAACCAGCATCGACATCATTCCGGACCTGCTGACCATCACCGGCGGCATCCGTTACTACAACATCCGCGTCGACTTCGAAGGCAGCGCCAACGGTAGCTTCTGCAACAGCGGTGCCGCCGAGGACGCCAACGCCTTCGGCACCGACCTCAACGACCTGTATGACGGCGACGGTTCGTTCACCTTCATCGGCTCGTGCAGTGCGGCCCTGCGCCAGACCTTCACGATCAACGACAGCTTTGCCGACATTCGCGCAGCGGGTCTCAGCGTTTCGCAGGCCCGCGCGGTGTTCAACGCCGTTCGCGCCCCGGACGAAGCGAAGGCCGAAGGCGTGATCTACAAGGGCACGCTGACGCTCACGCCGACGCCGGACCTGCTGTTCTACGCGACCTATTCGGAAGGCTTCCGCCCCGGACTGCTAAACCGTCCGGGCGGTGCCACCAATGGCGCGGGCTTCGTGGTTCCCTTCGAACTCGATACCGACGAAGTGAAGAACTACGAATTCGGCTGGAAGACCGAGCTGCTAGACGGCCAGATGCGCTTCAACGGCAGCGCGTTCTACGTCGACATCAGCCGCCTCCAGACGACGATCTTCGACCCGTCGATCACGAACCTCTTCTTCTCGGCGAATGCTGCGAACGCAGAAATTCGGGGAGTGGAAGCAGACTTTACCGTGGCGCCCTATTCGATGCCGGGGCTGACTGTGACGGGTGCCTTCTCGATCCTCGACACCGAGATCACCGAAGTGCTCATCCCGACGAGCGATGTGATCGTGGGTAACGAACTTGCCTTCGCACCGTCCTTCCAGGGCAATCTGCGCGCCCGGTACGAATGGTCGCTGTCGAACGACTGGGAAGCCTTCATCCAGCCGCAGGTGACGCATTCGGCTTCGAAGTTCACCGACGTGATCGAGATCAACAAGCTCGAGCTCGACAGCTACACGGTCTTCGACCTGGCAGCGGGCGTTAAGGGCGAACAGTGGAGCGTCGAACTGTTCGGCGACAACCTGTTCGACGAACGCGCCCAGATCTCGGGCAACTATGTCAACGACCGTGCGCGTATTGCGACCAACCGTCCGCTGACGGTCGGCCTGCGCGTCGGCTTCGACTACTAAGTCAGACACCCTTCAACGGGACCAAGGCGGCGGGAGCGGGCAAAGGCCATCGCTTCCGCCGCTTCTGTTTGTTAGGCGGCAAGCATGACCAACCGCGAAGACACTCTCTCGGCAGCACAACAGGCCCTGCAGGCTGGCGACTTCGCGCGCGGACGGCAGCTTGCCGACGACGTACTGGCCGAAGACGGCAAGGACGGCGAAGCACTGTACATGGCCGCAGTCGCCGCGCGTTATCTGAAGCAGTATGACGATGCCGAACGCTATCTTGCCTCGCTTCACGGCGTCATGCCGGAATATGGGCGCGCGTGGCAGGAAGCCGGGCATCTTGCGAAGGCGCGCGGCCAGTCGGCCGAAGCTATCTCCGCCTATGCCAGCGCCACCCGCTTCAACCCCGCACTGGAAGCAAGCTGGCGCGCCATGGCTCCGCTTCTCACAGAGGCGGGCCGCATGGCCGAGGCACAGAGTGCCATCGCGCAGGCCGACCGGATCGCGGGCCTGCCTAAGGAGCTCGTCGCGGTCACGCACCATTTCCATGAAGGCCGCCTGCTTCGCGCCGAGGAGATCTGCCGCCATTACCTGCGCAGCCATCCGAAGGACGTCGAGGGCATGCGCCTGCTCGCCAAGATCGGCATGCAGCTGGGCGTACTCGAAGACGCAGAATTCCTGCTCGACAGCGCTGCCGCCTTCGAGCCGCACAACATACAGGTCCGGCTCGACTATATCGACGCGCTGCGCCGCCGCCAGAAGTTCGAAAAGGCACGCGAGGAAGCCGAGGCGCTTTACCGGCAGGACCCCGAAAATCCGCTGTTCCAGTCGCGCCTGGCGATCGAGAGCATGCAGACGGGTGACTATGACAAGGCGTTCGAATTGTTCGATGCCGTGCTTGCCAGGCTCCCCAATGATCCTGCCACGCTGACCAGCCGCGGCCATGCCTTGAAGACAACCGGCAGGCAGGAAGATGCGGTCGAGAGTTATCGCGCCGCCTTCGCCGCCAAGCCCGACCACGGCGACGCCTATTATGCGCTCGCCAATCTCAAGACCTACAGCTTCACCGACAGCGAAATCGCTGCGATGCGCGAACAGGTCGCCCGGCCCGGCCTTGCCTTCATGGACCGCGTCCACCTCTCCTTCGCGCTGGGCAAGGCGCATGAGGACCGCGGCGAATACAAGGAATCCTTCCGGCATTACGAGGAAGGCAACGCCCTCAAGCGCGCGCAAACCCGCTACAGCGCCGACGCGATGAGCGAGGAACTGGCGAAGCAGGCCGAGTTCTGCACGCCCGAATTGTTCGATACGCATGCAGGCTCTGGCCATTCCGCGCCCGACCCGATCTTCATCCTCGGCCTGCCACGCGCAGGCTCGACCCTGCTCGAACAGATCCTTGCCAGCCACAGCCAGGTCGACGGGACGCTTGAACTGCCCAATATCCTTGCGCTGGCGCACCGGCTGCGCGGCCGGAAGGCCGGCCAGTCTCGTTATCCGCAGATCCTCCATGACCTCACGCGCGAACAGCTGTCGCAGTTCGGCGAGAAGTTCATCGAGGACACGCGCGTCCACCGTCAGGGTGCGCCCTTCTTCATCGACAAGATGCCGAACAATTTCCGGCACATCGGCCTCATCCACCTGATCCTGCCCAATGCAAAGATCATCGATGCCCGCCGCGCGCCGATGGACTGCTGTTTTTCCGGCTTCAAACAGCTCTTTGCCGAAGGTCAGGAGTTCACTTACGGGCTGGAGGAAGTGGGCCGCTATTATTCCGACTACGTCGCGCTGATGGATCATTGGGACCGCGTGCTGCCGGGCAAGGTCCTGAGAGTGGATCACGAGGACGTGCTCGACGATCTCGAAGGCCAGACCCGCCGCATGCTCGAATATTGCGGCCTGCCGTTCGAGGAAGCCTGCCTCGACTTCCACAAATCCGACCGCGCGGTGCGTACCGCCAGCAGCGAACAGGTCCGACGCCCGATCAACCGCAGCGGACAGGACGCATGGAAGCCGTTCGAACCATGGCTCGATCCGCTGAAAGAGGCTCTCGGACCGCTCGCACCATAGGCCGCGCGGGGCATTGTCGGGCCGTCATGGCTTGAAGTGCGCACAATGAGTGATACGCAGCGCCGGAATGCTGACATCCGCCCTCCCAGTACGCGCCATCCTGGCAGCGATCTTCGTCCTCATGGCGGGCAGCGGCTTCCTGTCGACCCTCATCGCCATACGGCTGGAGCAAGACGGGCAGTCGGCGGCCATCATCGGCCTGGTCGCCACCAGTTACTTCGCGGGCCTCATGATCGGATCGATGCGGGTCGAACGGCTGATCGCCAATATCGGCCATATCCGCGCCTTTGCCGCCTTCGTGACCGTCTATTCGGCCAGCAGCCTGACCTATGCGATCATCGACCTGCCCGCCGTCTGGGTAGTACTGCGCCTGATCGACGGTTTCGCGATGGCAGGCGTATTCGTGTGTCTGGAAAGCTGGCTCAACCAGCAGGCGAGCCCGGCCAACCGCAGTTCGATCCTCGCGGCGTACATGATTGCGCTCTATTGCGGTCAGGCAGGAGGGCAGTTCCTGCTTAACCTTGGCGACAATGCGCCCGACCTGCCCTTCATGGTGTCGGCGATCCTGCTGTCGATCGCCCTCCTCCCGATCCTGCTCACGAAGATGCAGCAACCCGTGATCGAGAAGACGGTCCCGTTCTCGTTGAAGAAACTCTACAAAGCCTCCCCACTGGGGATCGTCGGCACGCTGGCGACCGGTGCCATGCTCGGCGCGTTCTACGCATTGGGTGCGGTCTACGTGCAGCGGATCGGAATGCCTCTTTCGCAGGTTGCCCTGTTCACCTTTTGCGTGATCGCGGGCGGTGTGGTCTTGCAATATCCGCTCGGCATCCTGTCGGACCGGTTCGACCGCCGTCAGGTGGTCAATGCCTGCTTCCTCATCGTCGGAGCAATCTGCGCGGTCATGGCGCCGGTCCCGATGCCGTCATTCGGGACGATCGTGCTCGGCAGCCTGTTCGGAGGCTTCGCCTTCGCGCTCTATCCGCTGTGCGTCGCCCATTCGAACGACCACCTTTCCGAAGAGGAACGCATCGGGGCAAGCAGCGGGCTCGTCCTGACATATTCGCTAGGGGCCGTCGCCGGTCCGATGATCGGCTCGCTCGGGATGGGGTTGCTGGGCCCCGCTGGCCTGTTCGGCGTGATCGGCACCATGGCTATTATGGGCGCCATGTTCGGCCTGTGGCGGACCCTGGCGCGTGCCTCTGTCCCTGCAGAAGAGCAGCAGGCCTTCCAGAGCCTGCCGCGCACCACGCCCATGGCCGCCGTTCTCGAAAGCGAAGACCTGCCCGACTGACACTCGCCATGCCCCTCAAAACCGTCTAGGGGCGCGCAATGCATTTCCTCGATCAGGCCAAGATCTATCTGAAATCCGGCGCGGGTGGTCCCGGCGCGGTCAGTTTCCGGCGCGAAAAATACATTGAGTATGGCGGTCCCGACGGCGGCAATGGCGGCAAGGGTGGCGACATCATCTTCCGCGCCGTGCAGGGCCTCAATACGCTCATCGACTTCCGCTACGCCCAGCACTTCAAGGCGAAGCGCGGCAACCACGGACAAGGCAAGGACAAGACCGGTGCAGGCGCGCCCGACCTGATCATCGACGTGCCCGTCGGCACGCAGGTGCTGTCCGAGGACAAGGAAGAGGTCCTCGCCGACTTCACCGAGGTCGGACAGGAAGTCGTCTTCCTCGAAGGCGGCATGGGTGGCCGCGGCAATGCCAGCTACAAGTCCAGCACCAACCGCGCGCCGCGCCAGCACCAGCCGGGCATGCCGGGCGAAGAGATGTGGGTCTGGCTGCGCCTCAAGTTGCTGGCCGACGTCGGCCTGCTCGGCCTGCCCAATGCGGGCAAGAGCACCTTCATCAACCAGGTCACCAACGCCAATGCGAAGGTGGGTCATTATGCCTTCACCACGCTGGTGCCGAAGCTGGGCGTCGTCCGACACAAGGCGCGCGAGTTCGTCATCGCCGACATTCCCGGCCTGATCGCGGGCGCAGCAGAAGGCGCCGGGATCGGCGACCGCTTCCTCGGCCATATCGAGCGCTGCCGCGTGCTGATCCACCTCATCGATATCGCTGGTCAGGATCCGGCGGACGCCTATCGCACGGTGAATGGCGAACTTGAGGCCTATGGCGAGGGCCTGTCAGACAAGCCGCAGCTTGTCGCGCTCAACAAGCTCGACCTTGCCGACGAGGAATTGGGCGAAGCCTTTGCCAAGGAATTGCTCGAAGCGGGCGCAGACAAGGTCTTTTCGATCTCGGGCGCGACGGGCGAAGGCATCGAGGAATTGCTGGACGCAGTGCTCGGCTACCTGCCCGACCGCACATCGACCGAAACCAAGGCCGCCGAGGTGGAAAGCACCGAGGAAGACGGCACCGGCGAGTGGTCGCCCATCTGACGCCCATGGCGATCACGACGCTTTCAGGACTGGGTGAGGCAAACCGGCTCGTCGTGAAGGTCGGCTCGGCCCTGCTGATAGAGCAGGGCAAGGCCCGCGCAAACTGGCTGGCAACGCTGGCACGCGAACTTGCCGCGCTCAGGAAGCGCGGGACGGCAGTCATCGTGGTCTCTTCGGGCGCCATCGCACTTGGTGCCGCGAAGCTCGGCCTGCCCAGGGGCGGGCGTGGCAGCCTTGCCGACGCGCAGGCCGCCGCATCGGTCGGACAGGTGGAACTGGCGCGGCTGTGGTCGGATGCATTCGAGGCGCACGGTCTCGTCGCTGCGCAAATGCTGGTGACGATCGATGATCTCGAAGACCGCCGCCGCTATCTCAATGCGTCGGCCACGCTCGAGCGCCTGCTCGACGCAGGTGCCATTCCCGTGGTCAACGAGAACGACAGCGTCGCCACTGAAGAAATCCGCTTCGGCGACAACGACCGCCTCGCCGCGCGCGTGGCACAGGCCGCGCAGGCTGAAGGCGTCTTGCTGCTGTCCGATGTCGACGGTTTCTATGATCGCGACCCCGCGCAGGACGGCGCCGAGCTGATCGAAACGGTCGAAGGGGTGACGCCCGAGATCATCGCAATGGCGACAGGCGGGTCCAAATCGGGTCTCGGCTCCGGCGGCATGTTGGCCAAGCTGCAGGCCGCCCGCATTGCTGAGCGTGCGGGGATCGCACTCGCCATCATCAACGGAACACATGAAGCGCCCATTTCGCGTGCGCTCGATGCCGCTCGTGGCACGCTATTCCTGCCGCAGGGTGAAGAAAGCGCCCGAAAGGCATGGCTTTCCGGTCGGCTTGCGCCTGCCGGGGTCCTCACCGTCGATGCAGGCTGCACCGAAGCGCTCGCCAATGGTGCCAGCCTGCTGGCAGCAGGACTGACCGAGATCGCAGGTGATTTCAGGCGCGGCGACCTCGTTGCGATCCACGGCGCGAAAGGCGAGCGGCTCGGCCAGGGCCTGGTCGAGTACACGAGCGAAGAATGCCGCGCGATCCTCGGCCTGCGCGAAGATATGCAGGCGGAAAAGCTCGGCTATGCGCCGCGCGCCGCAGTCGTTCACCGCGATCACATGGTGCGTGCATGACCCTTGCGCTTACGGGAGCCACGGGATTTGTCGGGCAAGCCGTTCTAGACGCGGCTGCAAGGCAAGGCATCGCCGTCCGCGCTCTTACCCGCCGGACGCAAGCACCGCGCGATGGCGTCACCTGGGTCGAGGGCAGCCTCTCTGATCCGAAATCGCTCGCAGCCCTCTGTGAAGGCGCCGACTGCGTGGTCCATGTCGCGGGCCTTACGAACACGCCCGACCCGGCGGAATTCGAAGAGGCCAATGTCATCGGTACACGCAGGCTGCTGCACGCGGCCAAGTCTGCGGGTGCCGAGCGCTTCGTCTTCACCAGTTCGCTGTCCGCGCGTGAGCCTTCGCTGTCGCTCTACGGCGCGTCCAAGGCCAATGCAGAGGCCTTTGTCGAGACGAGCGGGCTGGACTTCACCATCGTGCGCCCGCCCGCCGTTTACGGCCCGCGCGACAAGGACATGTTCGAGCTGTTCCGGTCCGCCAAATTCGGCGTGGTGCCGGTTCCCCCGAAAGGGCGTACCTCGATCATTCATGTCGACGACCTCGCCGAATGCCTGCTGGCGCTGTCCCCTGCCCGAACTGCACCGGGGGCGACGCTCGAGCCCGATGACGCGCAGCCGCGAGGCTACGAACACGGCGAGCTCGCACGGCTGATCGGTCGGGCCATGGGGAAGCGGGTCCTCGCCCCTCACCTGCCCGCAGCCTTGCTCCGCATCGGCGCGCGAGCCGACCGCCTGCTGCGCGGTGACGATGCCAAGCTCACGCACGACCGCGTCGGCTACATGGTCCATGACGACTGGGTCTGCCGAGAGGACCGCGCCGTCCCAAAGGACATCTGGACGCCGCGTATCCCCGGCGAGGAAGGCCTCGCGGCGACCGCAGACTGGTACAAGCGCGAAGGCTGGCTCTGAGAGGTGATTGTCGCCCGCGTGCAAGCGGTTTAGACACCCTCTCATGACAACCCCGCCTGCCCCGCCGATAGCCGGCGATTATGCTCCCTGGTTCCATGCCAAAGCCCTCTCGGGATCGGATCGCTATGCCTTCCACTCGGTCGGCGGGCGGCACGTGCTGATGCTGTTCTTCGGCACTGCCAGCCAGCCGGGAGCAAAGGCTGCGCTGGAGGTTGTGGCGAAGCATCGCGAGGTCTTCGATGACGAGCATGCGGTGTTCTTCGGCGTGACCGTCGACCCCAGCGATGTCGCGCAGAACAGGATTGCGCAGGACCTTCCCGGCATCCGGTATTTTCTCGATTACGACCGCGCGGTCAGCCGCCTGTTCGGTGCGGCGAAGGACGCCCATCGCTACGAGCCTTTCTGGGTGCTGCTCGATCGCGAATTGCGGGTGATCCAGCGCTACAGGATCGATGCGGGCGAGGCGGCGATTGCCGAACTCAGGAAAAGGACCGCCAAGGTCCCTGACGGGGTCGCCCCGGTGCTCACCGTGCCCGACGTTTTCGATGCCGAAACCTGCCGGATGCTGATCGATCTGTACAACAAGGACGGCGGCACAGCCTCGGGCTTCATGCGCGACGTGGACGGCAAGACGACCCACGTTCTCGACGACAATTTCAAACGCAGACGCGACACTTCGATCGAGGACGCGAAGCTCATCCAGATGCTGTCCCAGCGCATCGCCCGCCGCGTTGCCCCCGCTATCGAGCGCGCGACCCATTTCAAGGCGACCCGCATCGAGCGGCATATCGTTGCCTGCTACGAAGCGGGAAAGGGTCATTTCCGCCCGCACCGCGACAACACCACCTTCGGAACCGCACATCGCCGCTTTGCCGTCACGATCAATCTCAATGCCGAAGAATATGAGGGCGGCGACCTGCGCTTCCCCGAATTCGGCGGGCGCACCTATCGCGCGCCGACCGGCGGCGCGGTGGTTTTCTCCTGCTCCCTGCTCCACGAGGCGATGCCGGTCACCAAGGGCAAGCGCTATGCCTTCCTGCCCTTTCTCTACGACGAGGAAGCAAGGGCCGTGCGCGAGGCGAATCTTGACAAGCTGGCAGCCGCAGGCGGCCAGGACGTCAAGCAGGAAGGCGCCGCCTGACTGCCATTCGTTGCGTTCTGCCGAGCATCGCCTACTCTCCCCTTCACTGGTGTCGCGAATCACAAGCGGGAAACCCCGCCATTCACTCATGGGTCGCATCAGGAGAGTACCATGAGGAAACTGATCATTGCCGCAAGCGCACTGGCCCTGGCAGGCTGTTCACAGGCCGACGACACCGACACGGTGGAAACGGAAGATGAAGTAGCCGTAGTCGAAGAGGCCGGTCCGACCGCCGCAGACGGCATGCCGTCGCCGGGCATGTACAAGGTCACCGACGGCGAAGGTGTCGTCTATATGGAAGAGGTCAAACCCGACGGGACCTATGTGACCACCAAGGACGGCGAGCTCTACCAGACCGGACGCTGGGAACAGCCGTCGCCGGACAAGTACTGCTCTGCTGTCGATGAAGCCTATATCGATGAGGACGACGACGGCACGATGAAGTGCAACACCGAACAAATCGGTGAGGACGGCGTCTGGACTTCGGTCAACGAAAAGGGCGAGACCGCAACGGTCGAACGCGTCGATAGCTGATTTCAAACGGCAAGTGGAAGGCATCGTCGGCATCTCGCCGCGGTGCCTTTCCCGTATCTAGAGGAAGGGTTCCTCGCCCGGCTTGTGGATGCCGCACTCGACCTTGTCCCAACCGGCCCAGCGGCCCGCGCGCGGGTCTTCGCCCGGCTTCACCGCTCGCGTACATGGGGAGCAGCCGATCGACGCAAAACCGCGGTCGACAAGCGGGTGGCGCGGCAGGTCGTATTCTCCGAAATAGGCGGCGATGCGGTCCGCATCCCAGTCTATCAGCGGATTGATCTTCAGCCGCCCCTGCGCGTCCGACGTATCGAGTTCGAAGCGCGGAAGCGTCGCCCGCGTAGTGGACTGGAATGCCTTGCGGCCCGTGAAGCTCGCATCATAGCGCGCGAGCGCCTTTTCCAGAGGCCGCACCTTGCGCAGTTCGCAGCAACCGTCGGGATCGTATGACCAGCGAAGGCCGGTCTCGTCGCGCTTCTCCAGATCGCCCAGATCGGGATAGAGGTTGACGAGGTTGAGGCCGAAGCGCTCCTTCAAAAGATCGCGATAGGCGAGCGTTTCGGGGAAATGCTTGCCGGTTTCGAGGAAGAGCACCGGCACTGAGGGATCGATCTGCGAGACGAGGTGCAGGAGAACCGCACTTTCCGCCCCGAAACTGGAGACCATGGCGAGATCGCCCGCCAAATCGCCCTCGAGGACGGCGCGCAGCCATTCCTCGGTATCGCTTCCACGGAACATGCGGTTGAGCCGGATGGCATCATGCTCCGTAAAGCGCGGGCCCGTATCGAGCCGGTCGATGGCGCGCGCTTCGTTCACGCGTGCCTCTTGCTCCAGATCGGCGTGCGTTTGTCCGCGGCCGGCTGATAGACTTCGGGCCAGCGCGAGAGCGCGGTTTCGAGATCGGCCTCGTTCAAGGGGGCATCGGGATCGAAGGCATCGAAGCCGCAGCGACGCATATAGGCCACCTGGTCGACAATGACGTCGCCCACGGCGCGCAGTTCGCCTTCATATCCCGCTTCGCGCAGGATTTGCGCCGAGGAGTAGCCCCGACCGTCGCCGAAAGCGGGGAAGTTCACCTCTACCAGCGCCAGGCGTTCGAGATGCGGGAGCAGTTCGCGCGCATCGTCACCCGGCTCGACGCGCACGGCACTGGCCGACGACTGGTCGAGGAAAGAGTCCACGGTGACAGCCGCATGATCGACCGGCTCGTCTTCACGATAGCGGATGAGGGTGTCGTTTTCGGACGAGAGATTATCCATAAAGCGCCTCCTTGAACGGGGCCATGCCGATGCGGCGGTAGGTATCGAGGAAGCGCTCGCCATCTTCGCGTTCGCGCAGGTAGACGTCGGCGGCGGTTTCCACCGCATCGACGATGCCGGCCTCGTCGAAGCCGGGACCGGTGATCTTGGCGAGGCTGACATCTTCTGCCTCGCTGCCACCGAGCAGCAGCTGGTAGTTCTCGACGCCCTTCTTATCGACGCCGAGGATGCCGATGTGGCCGGCGTGATGATGTCCGCATGCGTTGATGCAGCCCGAAATCTTGAGCTTCAGCTTGCCCAGCGCCTCGGTCTTGCCGTTTGCAGCGAACCGTTCGGAAATCTTCTGGGCAACCGGGATCGAACGCGCATTGGCAAGGCTGCAATAGTCGAGACCCGGGCAGGCGATGATGTCCTCGATCGTGTCGAGGTTCGGGCTACCCAGCCCTGCCTCTTCCAGCGCGGTCCACAAGGCATGGAGGTCGGCCATGCGGACATGCGGCAGGACGATGTTCTGCGTGTGCATGACGCGCAGCTCGTCGAAGCTGTAATCCTTCGCCAGATCGGCCATCAGGCGCATCTGTTCGGAGGTCGCATCGCCGGGAATTCCGCCGACGGGCTTCAGGCTTATCACCGCCGAAACATAACCATCCGCCTTGTGCGCATGGGTGTTGCGGTCGACCCAGAGCGCGAAATCGGGATCAAAGCGGTCGATCTCCGCGCTCGCGCCTTCCTCGAACAGCGGATCTTCGAAGAATGTGCGAATGCGTTCGAGTTCGGCAAAGGGCGGTTCGATGCCTTGCGCCAGCATGTGGTCGAATTCGGCATCGACCTGGCGCGTGTATTCCTCTGCGCCCATTTCATGGACGAGGATCTTGATGCGCGCCTTGTACTTGTTGTCGCGGCGACCATGGCGATTGTAGACGCGCAGGCAGGCCTCGGCATAGGTCACCAGCCGGTCGAGCGGCACGAAGGGCTTGATGCAGGGCGCGATCATCGGGGTGCGCCCCATGCCGCCACCCACATAGAAGGCAGCGCCCAGCTCGCCCGCATCGTTTGTCACGATCTGGATGCCGATATCGTGCAGGCGCATGGCCGCACGGTCGGTATCGCTGGCAATCACCGCGATCTTGAACTTGCGCGGCAGATAGCTGAATTCCGGGTGAAAGCTCGACCACTGACGCAGCAGTTCCGCATAGGGACGCGGATCGACAAGCTCGTCGGCCGCGGCGCCTGCAAAATGATCCGAAGAGATATTGCGGATGCAGTTTCCGCTGGTCTGGATGGCATGCATTTCGACCTTGGCGAGATCGGCGAGGATATCGCCCGCATCTTCCAGCTTGATCCAGTTGTACTGGATATTCTGCCGGGTGGTGAAATGCCCGTATCCGCGGTCGTACTTGTCCGCGATATCGGCGAGCGCATGCATCTGGCTGCTGTTGAGCGTGCCGTAAGGAACGGCCACGCGCAGCATGTAGGCGTGAAGCTGGAGGTAAAGACCGTTCATCAGCCGCAGCGGCTTGAACTGGTCTTCGGTCAGCTTGCCTTCGAGGCGGCGCTGCGCCTGGTCGCGGAATTCCGCCACGCGCGCATCGACCATTTGCTGGTCGTATTGGTCGTAGAGATACATCAGATAACCCAGGTGCCGATGTCAGGATCGGTCGGTTTGAGGGTAAGATCGGGCCGCACGGTCGGGCCGAGGGCGCGGATGCGGTCCTTGATATGCGAGGGCCGCGGACGGCCTTCGTGCATTTCAGCGTCGATCGCATAGGGCGCATTCACACGGCGCGAGGCCTCTTCGCGGCGCGCGATCTCGTCTTCGGAGCCCGCAACGTCGACGGCATCTTCGACATGGAGCGACCAATCCGATCCGGTCCACCAGGTCACGCTGCCGCTCTTCAAGTCGTTTCCGGTCAGGATTCTCATGCTGCTGCCTCCCGGGCGAGTTCGGCGAGTGCGTTGTCGCGTGCGGTCACTTCACCGATCACGATCAGCGCGGGGCTGACGACATTTTCGCTCTCGACGAGCTGCGGAAGTCCGGCGAGCGAGCTGCGCAGGACGCGCATTTCGGGCCGGGCACCGTTTTCGATAACCGCCACCGGCATTTCTGGGGCGAGACCGTCGGCCATCAGCTTTTCGGCAATCAGCGGTGCGGTTTTCACGCCCATGTAGATGACGAGCGTGCGTCCCTTGCCGGCGAGGCCCGCCCAGTCCTGATCGGACAGGCCCTTGCACTGGCCGGCAACGAAACTGACGATCGAGGAAGCCTCGCGGTGGGTCAGTGCGATCTGTGCAGCCGCAGCCGCGCCATTGGCGGCGCTGATGCCGGGGACGACCTCGACCTTTACGCCAGCCGCATTGGCAGCCTCTGCCTCTTCGCCGCCGCGTCCGAAGATGAAGGGATCGCCGCCCTTCAGCCTGACGACGTCCTGGCCAGAACGCGCATAGGCCACCAGCAGGCTGCAGATGTCTTCCTGCGGCATGGTGTGCTTCGAACGGCTTTTGGCAACCGAAATCAGCTCCGCATGGGGATGCGCGAGGTCGAGGATCGATGGATCGACGAGACCGTCATGGACGATCACGCGCGCATTGCCGATCAGCCGCGCGGCGCGCAGCGTCAGGAGATCGGGATCGCCCGGCCCTGCTCCGACGAGATAGATGGTTCCACTATGTGCCATTCCGCAAAAATGCGGTGACCGGCCGATTTCCGCCAATCAGAATGCGTGTGCGGCTGCGAAGCGGAAATTTTGAAATCCACGCTGTCCGCGCGTGAACCTATTCTTTTGTAACCTTGCCTTCCGCCATCGCCGCGAACCAGCGTTCCAGCTGGTCGGACGAGCGGATGTGGATGTCGCGCTGCGGGAAGGGAATTTCGATCCCGTTTTCCTTGAACAGCCACCACAACTTCTTCAGCACGGCGCTGCGCACGTTGCCCACGCCATCTTCCGGATCCTTGATCCAGCAATGGATCACGAAGTTAACCGAATTGTCGCCATATTCGCTCATCCACACAGTCGGTGGCGGAGCGTTGAGAACGCGATCGCAGCTCTTGGCAGCTTCCAGCATCAGCTTTTCGGCAAGGTTCATGTCGGCTTCGTAACTGACCCCGACATAGACCTGCATGCGCACGTTCTTCGATGAATAGGACCAGTTCTCGACCTGGTTGATCATCAGGTTTTCGTTCGGGATCAGATATTCACGCTGGTCACGGGTCGTGACCGAAACGGCGCGTACGCCGATCTTGCGGATCTGGCCGAAGCTCTCGTTGCCCGCCATGTCGGTCACCGCGATCACGTCGCCCGGCTTGATCGACTTGTCCATCAAGAGGATGATCCCGGCGATCAAGTTACCGAAGGTTTTCTGGAGACCGAAACCGATCGCGAGGCCGAAGGCGCCGGAGAAGACAGCCAGTGCCGTGAGATCGATTCCCAGCAAGTCGATGCCGACGAAAAAGGCGGCGGCCCAGACGATGATCGTGAGGATCTTTTCCGACAGCAGCTGCTGCGTCTCGTCGAGCTTGGTGAAGCGACGAACGACCCGTCGCAACAGCTTGCTTATGAACCACGCGAGGGCAATGACGCCGATGATGACAGTCGAAACCACCAGCACGTCGAACAGCGAAATGCGCATGTCGCCCATGCTGAGCGCCATCGAATCCAGCGATTCCAGCATCGAACCGACCGTTTCGCTCTTGCTGCTGACGGCTTCCTTCAGGCCTTCGGAGGCAGCTACTTGCGTTTCTTCAGGCGCTGCCTCGGCCATGCTCCACGCCTGCTCGACAGGAGCGTTCGCGGCCTCGGGAGCCTCGGTGGGAGCTGCTTCGCCTTGCACGTCTATCCTTCGTCCATCGCGGCCATGGCCTGTTCGAGGTCCGCGATCAGGTCCGCGGGATCTTCAAGGCCGATGGATAGGCGAATGCCGCAGCTATCCTCAACCCCCCAGCCCTGTTTTGGCCACGCCATTCGCGATCGTACCGGTGCAACGTCGAACGGGAGGGCAAGGCTTTCGAACCCGCCCCAACTGTATCCGATCCCGAACAGGTCGAGCGCGTCGATCAAGCGGCACCGCGCTGCATCGTCGCGGTCCTTGAGGACGAAGCTGAAGAGGCCGCACCCACCAGTAAAGTCGCGTTCCCACAGATCGTGGCCGGTGCTGCCGGGAAGCATGGGGCAGAGGACGTGGGCGATTTCGGGCCGCTGCTCCAGCCACATCGCGATTTCGAGCGCGGTAGCGGTCTCGCGCTCCAGGCGAACCCCCATGGTCCTGAGGCCGCGCAGGGCAAGCGATGCGTCGTCGGGCGAAACCACGTGGCCCAGTTGCTGCGAGGTCTGGCGAAGGCGCCTGTACCAGCGCTCTCCTGCGGTAGCGGCTCCCATCATGAGATCCGAATGACCGCCGACATGCTTGGTCAGTGCGGTGATCGCGATGTCGCAGCCATGCTCGAGTGCGGCAAAGCCCAGCGAAGTCGCCCAGGTGTTGTCCACCAGGCTGACCGCGCCCTTCTCGCGCGCAATTCTCGCCAGTGCCGGAATGTCGCAGACTTCCATCGTCAGGCTGCCGGGACATTCGAGCATTACAGCCTTTGTCCGCTCGCAAAATATCTCTGCAAAACCGTCAGGGTCGAGCGGGTCGAAGAAACGATGTTCCACGCCGTATCGCTTGAGGATGCCCATCGCTGCATTGCGGGTCGGGTCATAGGCGTTGTCGGTCACGAGCAAGACGTCGCCTGCGCGCAAGACAGCCATCAGTGCGCCGACGATTGCCGCCACACCGCTGGGATAGAGGACTGTGCCATGCGCGCCCGGCTCGAGTTCGGTGAGCGCTTCGGACAGGCTCCATTGGGTGGGCGCGCCGCGACGGCCGTAGAAAAACGCGCCGTCCTCATTGTTCTTCACACCCTCGCGCAGGGCCGCACAATTCTCGTAAAGATGGGTGCTCGCCCGCCAGACCGGCGGATTGACGACATGTCCGGCGAAATCGCCGGAGCGCCCTCCTGTCACGAGGCGGGTGCCTTTGCCGAGCTTGTCCTTATTGCCTCCGGCCATGATCAGCGCGCCGCCCCGCTTTCCTTGGGGGTGGCAGGATCCGCACCCCATTCCAGCCAGCTCCCGTCGTAAAGGTCGGCATCCAGTTTCCCGATCAGCGCAAGGCCGAACAGCAGCACACTTGCGGTCATGCCGCTGTTGCAACTGGTCACGATCGGACGGGCGAGATCGACGCCCGCGTCCTCGAACTCCGTCCTGATCGCATCGGGCGAGCGATAAGTCCCGTCTTCGCGAAGGAGCCGCTTGAAATGAAGGTTGTGCGCGCCGGGAATATGGCCCTGCGATCCGCTGCCCGCGCGGCCCTCGAACCGCGCCGCATCGCGGGCATCGACGACCTGCCATTCCTTGCTGTCGACATTCGCCGCAACCTCGTCCTTGCTGCGGACCGTGCGGACCGGGTCATGACCTACCCTGTCGCGAGGGGCGTGGCCGACGACACGGTCGGAAAGCCCGCGTCCTTCCATGCGCCATTTCGCGATCCCACCGTCGAGGATCGCCACCTTCGTCTCGCCATAACGCGAGAGGATGAACCAGGCGCGCGCCGCCGAGGCGATATCGCTGTCGTCGTAAAGGACGATACGGCTGCCGGGCGCGATGCCGAGCCGGCCCATCCGCTGCGCAAACTGGTCCGCGCTCGGCACGGCCTTGGGCACATCGGATTCGGTGTCGATAAAACTGGCGAGGTCGAGAAACCGTGCGCCGGGTATGTGCCCGGCCTCGAATTCCCTTCGCGCATTGCGGGGGCTGTCGGGCAAATGCATCGTCGCATCGAGGATAACGAGATCCTCCGCGTCGAGACGCGCGGCAAGCCATTCGGTCGAAACGAGCTTTTCCATCTCCCGACGTGCTAGCTTGCCGGGAAGGTGCTGTCGACAATCAGTCGAGTGCGCGCGCCGCGATGGGTTCGTAGCTGCGCGGACCATCGTCGAGACGGAAGGGGCTGACCCGCCCGCCATCAGGGACGCCCTGGCCGATGACAAAGGTCTTCACCAGCACCTCTTCGTCCGCACCATCGATACGCACGCGCAGGAGCGGGACGAACAGCGCCGCATTGCCCTGCCGGATGATGCGTGCCTGCGACAGCGGGATCATGACCGTGCCCTCGTATCGAACGCTCTGCCCGGGCGCGATACGGTCGAATGTATGGCGTTTCTCGAGGAGCTGCGAGGAGCTTGCGACCTGCTGCTCGACCGGTACGCCGCCATGCGCCGATACGACGTCTGCCCCCAGCGCAACGTTCGACAGCGCATTGCCGGACCGGTTGAGGAGCGTAACGCGATAATGCAGCGTCGCGTTCATCACCGAGCGCGTCAGCTTGATCGCCTCGGCGCGCAGCTGGAGATCCGCCGCGCCGACCGTGCCCGCACCGGACGCAGCCACGACTGGGCGCTCGATCTGCGGAGGTTCCGCGTTCTTCCGGCGGCGCGAAACGAGATAGCCAAGGCCGAGCAGGGCCAGAATGCCCCCACCCACGGCGGGCCACAGCCATTCCGGCTGCTCGGATGCTCCCGTTTCCGCTTGTGCCTGCGGAGCCGCATCAGCCGCCTGTGCAGGCAGGTCGCGTTGCGGGGGCGCCTGCTCCAGCCCGGTATCGGGAAGAACCGCGTCGCTTTCCGGCATGGATGCCGGTGGCTGGACGGGGACGGTAGTTGGACGGCTTGTCGGCGCGGCGGTTGGCGTTGCAGTGCGCGGCGTGGTTGCTGCGGGAACGCTGGCAGACGGTGTCGGCGTAGGTGTCGGCAGCGGCTGGACCGTGGCGGCAGGATTGGCAGTCGCCGTCGGAACGGGGGTCGGGGTCGGCGTCGCAGTCGGGATGACGCGCGGACGGGCCGGCACCGTCGAGCCCTCGCTATCGACCGGTCCCTGCACCTGCGGGCTTGCCGTCGGCGTCGGCGCTGGCGGCAGCTGGAAATCGCGCGTGCTTTGCGCGGAAAGAGCGGTCGGCGCGGCAAGGAGCAGCGCGGCAAGGGGTAGGCGAATACGCTTGGGCATTGGGTAAGGATCAGCTCACTGGAGAAGGCGCGCTGAATAGGCACTGAAGCGCCTCGTTCCAAGCCTCGCCTTGCGCACGGGCCACATTCACGGCAGATGCGCGGCATGAGCGACACAGTGACACCCAAGTTTCTGGGCGAAAACAGCCCGCTGCCCGCGTCTCCGGAAGAGGCCGAACTCGATTACGTGCCCAACCCGCGTGCCGGACAACTCTACATGGTGCGATTCGCAGCGCCCGAGTTCACCTCGCTTTGCCCGGTGACCGGACAGCCCGATTTCGCGCATCTCGTGATCGATTACGCCCCCGGCGACACGATCGTGGAATCCAAGAGCCTCAAGCTCTTTTTGGGCAGCTTCCGCAACCACTGCGGTTTCCACGAGGACGTTACCGTCGGCATCGGCCAGCGCCTGTTCGACGAAATGAAGCCGCAATGGCTGCGCATCGGAGGATACTGGTATCCGCGCGGAGGTATTCCGATCGACGTATTCTGGCAGAGCGGCGCGGTACCCGAAGGACTTTGGGTGCCCGACCAGGGTGTCTCGTCATACAGAGGGAGAGGGTAAGATGACCGATATGGACAACCAGCAGGAGATTCCAGCGGAACCGGCAAATGCCGAAACCGACAGGAAGCCCCTCGTGTGGCGCAAGAGCCTGCCCAAGTGGTCGCTCTGGGTGTCGCTCGCAGTGCTCGCCTGGTTCGCTCTTGCCGTCTTCGGCCCCAAGATCGGGCTGATCGGCTGGCGCACGGGCCTCGGCTTCATGATCATGCAGTCGGGCCTGATCCTGATCGGCATTGCTGCCGTTTTCGCGCTCGTCGCACTGCTCTTCGCCTTCCTCAAGACCCCGCGCGGACCGTGGTGGAAGGCCGCCCTGGCCCTCGCCATCCCGGCAATCCTTTTCCTGGGGCTCCTCACCATGCGCGCCCAGGCAGACGCCGTCCCGCCGATCCACGACGTATCGACCGACCTGCGCAATCCTCCGACCTTCTCCGCCCAAACCATGGCGATCCGCGAGGAACTGGGTGCCAATCCGATCAACGACTACGGCATTCCGCTGGGCCAGCTCGAGATGTGGGCAGGTTCGGAAGATGCCGACCTGAAGGCCAAGAACCACGCCGACATCATCGCCGAGGATTATGAGAACCTGCAGCCGATCATCATCGGCGGCGCAACCGACGACCAGGCATTCGACGCCATCGTGGCCGCCATGGGAGAAATCGGCCTGCAGGACGTCCACCGCGTTGAGGGTTCGAATACGGTCGAAGGTGTCGCAGAGACCTTTGCCTTCGGCTTCAAGGACGATGTTGTTGCAAGGGTGGAGGATGGCCAGATCGACCTTCGCTCGGTCAGCCGTGTCGGCGTATCCGACCTTGGCTACAATGCGTCCCGCCTGGAAGAACTCGCCGAGGCAATCGAAGACCGCCTCAACAAGTAAAGCCCCCCTTATCGAGGCGGGACAAGTAACGTCCCGCTTCGATGCTGGACCATCGAACAGATTCGCGCCGGCGAATACATGCTTGGCAAGGCCGCCGGAATATGGTGGTCTGCAATCTGATCGATGGTGGGGAGGAATAGGGGTTTGACGGAAAGCCGGGTCTTTGAACCGCGTCTCGCCCTCCGGTTCGGGGTAACCGGACACCGCCCCCCTCGTCTCGATACCCGCCACGAAAGCCGTATCCGCGAGGAAATCTCGGGCCTCCTGCGCATTGCGGGCGAGCGCCTGAATGACTTGCAGCGCACCCATTCCGACTGTTTCAGCGCAGACACCCCGACGGTGAAACTGCTTTCCTCGCTCGCCGAGGGTGCCGATGTCATCGCCGCGGAAGCAGCGCTGGAAAGCGGGGCGAGCCTGTCGGCATGCCTGCCCTTCCCTCCCGACGTATATGCCAAGGATTTCAAGCCCGCCGATTGGGAACGCAGCGCCGGACTGATCGAGCGCGCGACGTCCACCATGGTACTGGCCGATTACCCCAGCGGGTCGGAGGCAGCTTACGAAATGGCAGGGCAGATCGTCCTGAGCCAATGCGATATTCTCTTCGCCATATGGGATGGCGAGGCAGCCGGCGGCCGCGGGGGGACGACCAATGTGATCGCGGAGGCGGTCGCCCGTCACCAACCGGTGATCCATATCGACGCAAACGGAAAGAAACCGCCGCAATTGCTCTGGAGCGGCCTGCACGCCGCCATTCCCGACCGCCCGACCATAGACGGTGTGGAACGCGCCATCGCAAGCGAGGCCCTGCCCGCGCTTGTCGAGGCATTGTGTGCGCCGCCCAGGGAAGGCCAGCGCGATGCCCTGCTGCATTTCCTGCATCCCCGTGTGAAACGCCGCAGCCATGCCATCGCCTGGCCGCTGCTGCTGTGGGTGACCGGCGCAAAGAAGCTTTCCAAGCTGAGCCTGTCGTCGCAGCTGGCCGAAGATTCCGCGCAGCAGGCCGGGGGGCTGGTCCGGCCGTTCGCTGAAGTCGGCCATTTCGGCAAGTTCCTCAATACGGACCTGCTCGATCGCTATGCGCGTGCCGATGCGCAGGCGAGCCTCTTCGCGCTGCGCTTCAGGTCGAGCTTCGTTGTCAATTTCGCGCTGTCGGGCCTCGCGGTCCTCCTCGCTCTTTCGGGGCTGCTGTTTCCGGAATTCAAGAAGATCCTGATCACGGCAGAGCTGCTCGTGATCCTCATCATCATCCTGAATACGCGCCGCGCCTCGCGGATCGATTTCCATCGGCGCTGGATCGACCGAAGGCATCTTGCCGAACGGTTGAGGCAATTGATGATCACCTCGATCCTCGGGCGGCTGGGTCTCCGCGAGGTGGAGGACGGTACGCACGAACCGGGCTGGGCTAGCTGGTATGCCCGCGCCAGCGCACGCGAGCTGGGGCTGGTGGGAGCCAAGATGGACCAGGCCTATCTCTCCCGCCTGCGACAGACGATGCTCGACCTGATCGACGACCAGGCTGGATATCACCGCTCCAACCAGCATGCGATGCACCGCGCCAACCACCGGTTGCACATCATCGGCGATTGCTTCTTTGCGGGCACGATCGCAGCCTGCCTCACTTACCTCATCGTATCGTTTACCCTGGGCAAGGATGCGGGCCTGCTGGGGTTCGGCATGGCTGAAATCGTGACGTTGCTGACCGCGCTGTTCCCCGCGCTTGCAGCTGCGCTCTACGGCATCCGGATGCAGGGCGATTTTGCCGCCACCAGCGAACGCTCGGCGCTGATTGCGCGCATGCTCGAGGGTTTGAAGGTCGCGCTCGAGGCGGACCCGCTGCGCTATGACAGGCTGGTCGAACGGTCTCGCCGCCTCAGCGAAATCCTGCTGGTGGATGTGCAGCAGTGGCAGTTGCACTTCGAAACCCGCCCGATGAGCCTGCCGGGCTAGACCTGCGTTACTTGCGCTTGTTCGGTTGACGTCCTGCCTGCCCCTGCAGGTGCCAGAACTTCTCCATGTAGAGATAGGTCATCGATGCGGTCCAGCCGACCATGACGAGCCCGTTGAGCGCCTCGATCCCGCTGATGATGCGCAGGGCACCCGTGGGATAGAGATCGCCGATGCCCAGCGTGGTGTAGCTGGTGATCGAGAAGTAGAAGGCATCCTCCACCGAATGCCCGCGTTCGCCCCCTATCGATCCGAACCCGCCTGCATCCTCCAGCAGTATGAATGCGCCTGCGTAAAGCATCACATGGGTCACGTGCGAGACGAGCGCTGCGACCAGCATCAGGATGATGCGCATGCGCGGCGGCACATGCACATGCGTCAGGCGCCGCGAGGTATACCGCAAGACCTCGTAATGGATCGCGATAGTCGCGGCGACGAGGAACAGCGAGATGAGGGCCGTCTGCATGGTGCGAGCATCGCAAGCGCGCCCGCCTACGGCAAGTGCCTAGCTGCGAATCTTCCAGCCCGAGGCGAGGATACGGTAGACCACGAAAGCAAGAAGCAAGTTGAAGACGGCAAGCCCGACAGCGCTCTGGAAAAGCGCCGCATTGGTGTCACCGATGTCGCTTTCGCCCAAAAATCCGAAGCGGAAGCCGCTGATCACGTAGAAAAACGGGTTGGCCCTGCTGATCGCCTGGAAGGCCGGCGCGAGGTTGTCGATCACGTAGAATGTGCCCGACAGCAGGCTGAGCGGGGCGATCAGGAAATTGGAGACGGCCGCATTATGGTCGAACTTCTCCGCCCAGATCGAGGCGAGCAGGCCCATCAGGGCGAGCATTGTCGCCCCCATTAGGCCGAACCAGGCCACCGCCCACGGATGGGCCATCGAAAGGTTGACGCCGGGATAGAAGAGCATGGCGAGCGCGACCGCGCCGCCCACGGCGATCGCACGGGTGACCGCCGCAGCGACGATCCCTGTCATCAGTTCGCCGGTCGACAGCGGCGGCATCAGCAAGTCGATGATCGTACCCTGGATCTTGCCGGCTAGGAGAGAGAAGCTGGAATTGGCAAAGGCGTTCTGCATCATGCCCATCACGATCAGGCCCGGTGCGACGAAGGTAGCGAAGTTCACGCCCAGCACTTCGCGACCCTCGCGGCCCAGAGCGACGGTGAAGATCACCAAAAAGAGCAAGGTTGTGACCGCCGGCGCCCAGATCGTCTGCGTCTGGACCTTGAGAAACCGGCGAACCTCCTTAATATAGAGGCTCCATAGTCCCACGCGGTTGATCCCGGTAATCACCGGCTCTCCGCGTTTCGGGAAACTGCCCATCCCCTTGCCCGTATTATCGGTAAAAGAGGCATCTTCGACGCCAGGACCGGCGGCAGGAGCGGGTTTGACTTGATCGGCCATAGGCGTGCGCCTAGGGCCAAGCACTTCCTCTGGCAAGATGGCCGGTGGAGACACGAAGGATACGGAATTCGCATGAGCTGGACCGACGAACGGATCGCGACGCTGAAAAAGATGTGGGAAGGCGGCTCGACCGCCAGCCAGATCGCCGACGAACTGGGCGGCGTCAGCCGTAACGCAGTCATCGGCAAGGCTCACAGGCTCGGCCTGAAATCGCGCCCATCGCCGGTGAAGGCCGCCGAAAAGAAGAAGGCTGCGCCCAAGCCCAAGCCGGCTCCCAAGCCCGCGGCCAAGAAGGCGGCACCTCGCCCCGTGCCCAAGCCCGCGCCTGCTCCGGCAGCAGCAGAGACCAAGCCGGCACCGAAGGCAGACGCCGCCATTCCTTCGCAGCCGCTGCCCAACAAGACCGCCGACCTGCCCAAGATCGTCTCGATCGGACCGGGCGGTTTCCAGCGCCAGGGTCCCGGCGACCAGCAGGCACCGATCCCCCCGGCACCGCCGCGCCGCCTCGTGCCGGCAAAGCCCAGCCCCGAGATCGCGGACAAGACCAGCCTGCTCGACCTTTCGGACAAGGTCTGCCGCTGGCCGATGGGCCACCCCGGCGAACCCGATTTCCATTTCTGCGGTGAGTCCGTGAACCCCGGCTTCCCCTATTGCGTCGAACATTGCGGCAGGGCGTATCAGGCACAGCTCCCGCGTGGTGCGCGCCGTCCCCCTCCGCCCCTGCCGTTCGGCGGTCCTCGCGTACGCTGACCTTAGCGCAGGCAACGAAAAACCAGAGGCCCTCGGGAAACTCCCGGGGGCCTTTGTTTTTGCCTGTGCGGGACGCACGTTTACTTTTCCCGAGCCAGGCCTTAACTCGCGCAACCACCTGAAATAGGTCGAGATTGGACGAAATCTTTTCCCGTTGGTTACCAATTCGGTTGACCAAGCTGTCATGCCTTGCGGCGATAAGAGAGGCTGCTGAAATGCCCTCAAGGCGAACAGCAAAGTGAGAGAGAGCTGGAGACTGTCATGGACTTGGAGAGCGTCACCTTCGGCGCATTTTTGGGGATTGCAGGCATCTTCGGTCTTACGGCCGCAGCGATCTACCCGCTCGTCCGCCGCAGCTACCTGCTCTGGGGTATGGCGCGGGCGATCTTCTTCACCTGCATGGTCATCGCACTCTTCCCGATCGAACTCTCCAATGGGGAACCCGTCGCCGGCATCCATTTGTCGCTCGCGGAAGGTGCTCTTGCACTTGGCGTAGCCATGACCGGCCCGTTCCTTGCCAACTATGTCGAGCCGCACATCGACCTTGGGCGGGCACGGCGCCTGCTCTACTGGATGCTTCCCCTCGGCCTGTTCGCCGCCGCGGCGAGCGCAATCGGCCCGGCAGTGCCGCTCTACGACCAATTACACGACCTTGCCCTTCTGGCCTGCACTGTCCTGCTGGCCATCGGCCTTTATACTGCCATCAAGGCCGGTAGCAGGGCTGCACGCTTCCAGTTGATCGGCTGGGCGCCCCTGATCCTGATCGGCCTGATCGCTTTCAGCTATGAGCTGGTGACACAGGGCGACCTGCCCTACTGGCCATACCTCCTGCTGGCGGGCCTGGTGATCGATTTCGTGGTCTCGGCGACAGGTATCGTCGACGGTTTCGTCATCATCCAGAAGGAACGCGATCGCGCGATGGCGGACATGAAGGCTGCAGAGCTCATGACCGTGACCGATCCGCTGACCGAAATCGCCAATCGTCGCGGGCTCGACCAGCATTTTGCAGACGCGGACCGGTCACGCCTCTCGGGCCTTGCACTGATCGACTGCGACCATTTCAAGCGGATCAACGACCGGTTCGGTCACGAGACCGGCGACAGGGTCCTTGTCGGCATCGCGCAGGGCCTGAAGCTCGACAACACCTTCGTCGCGCGGCTGGGCGGGGAAGAATTCGTCGTCCTGATCTACGGGGACGATTGGCAGGAACGGGCCGAACAGGCGCGTCGCTGCATAACCCTTGCGGTGCGGGCCTATGTGCCGGACCTGCCCTATCCCGTCACCGCGAGCGCGGGCCTTACCTCGATCAGCGAGACCGATACGCTGACGGGCGCAATGAAGCGCGCAGACAAGGCGCTCTATGCCGCCAAGGAAAGCGGGCGCAATCGCAGCCTTTCGCTCACCGAGTTCCGCCCGCCTTCGGAGATCAGCGAAGTCGCCTGATCTTCAGGGCTTGCGTGCGAACCAGATCGTGTGGCGCGGCCCCTTGTTGTTGGGCCGCGCGCGAACGATGCGCTCTTCGACATCGAAACCCGCTTCCTTGAGGCGGATACGGAAGCGGTGGTCGGGCGCGGCCGACCATACGGCCAGGACCCCGCCCGAATTCAGGGCGTCGCGCGCCTTGCCAAGTCCCGTGCGCGAATAGAGCCTTTCGTTGCCATCACGCACGATGCCGTCCGGGCCATTGTCGACATCGAGCAGGATTGCGTCCCATTTCGCGCAGGTGCCATCGTTCGCATCGTCGATCAGTGCCGCGACATCGCACAAAACGACATTGCCGCGCGGATCGTTCAGCGTATCGCCGGTGAGGTGTGCCAGCGGCCCCTCCGCCCATTCGAGGATTTCGGGGACCACTTCGGCAACCACGATGTCGGCCTTCACGCCGCCCTTCTCCAAGGCCTTGCGGAAAGTGAAACCCATCCCATAGCCGCCGATGAGGACGCGCGGTGCAGAGGTGCGTAATTCGGCCAGCGTCAGCTCGGCCAGCTGCTCCTCGCTAAACTGCATGCGCGTGCCCATCAGCTCGTTGCGACCGAGCATGATGATGAAATCGCGGCCGTGGCTGACCAGTGTCAGCGTTTCGCCTCCGGGTATCTGGGCGGTGGCAATTTCTTCGCGCGGGAGCATGGACGGCTTTCTCGGTTGGCGTTGTTCGGAGCTGGAGCCCCGATAGCGCGCCCTGCCCCCGCGTGAAAGTCAGGCGGTGACTTCGAGCACCATATTGGTAGCGGTTTCCGCAGACCGTTTGACGTTGCCGAAGCCCGCCTCGCCCAAAACTTCGGTTAGCCGCGCCTGGCCTGCCTGCGCGCCGAGTCCAAGCCCAACTTCCTGCGCGAGGCTCGCCGGAGTGCACATGAGCGTAGAGCCCGCGTAGAATATCTGGCCCAGCGGATGCATGTTCTCCGCCATGCTGTCACCAGCCATCGGTTCGACCAGCATCAGCGTGCCATCGTCCTTCAGCGTCTTGCGGATATGGGAGGCCGCGCCGACCGGATCGCCCATGTCGTGCAGCGCGTCGAAGATACACGCGAAGTCATAGCCTTCACCCGCATAGTCCTGCGCCCGCGCAACATCGAACCTGACATTGTCGACGCCTGCATCCTTCGCTTTCTGACGAGCGACCTCGATCGAAGGTTCGTGGAAGTCGATCCCGTAGACCGTGCTGTTGGGGTAGGACTTGGCCATGAGGATGCTTGAAGATCCATGCCCGCAGCCGATATCGACAATACTGGCGCCGTCCTTGAGCTTCTGCTCTACGCCCTGGAGCGCCGGAATCCACTCAGCCACAAGGTTTGCCTCGTAGCCGGGGCGGAAGAAACGGTCGATCCCGCTGAAGCAGCACGGCAGATGCTGGTCCCAGCCACGGCCTTCGCCCGATTTGAAGGTTTCGGCAGCCTTCTCATGCGCGGCATATTGGGCGACGACCAATTCGATGAAGCCCTGCATACACGCAGGCTGTCCTTCGCGGCCCATGATAAGCGCCTGCTCAGGCGTCACTTCGAAAGTCTCGTCTTGCGCGTGGAAGGTAATGTACCCGGCAGCACAAACCGAGCCGAGCCACTGGTGGAGGTATTTCGGATTTAGGCCGGTGAGTTCGGCCGCCTTTTCGAGACTGACGCGACCCTGGCCGTCGAGTTTGTCGAAAACCCCGGCTTTGTCGCCAAGGAATGCCATGAACAGGCTCATCGCACCTGCCACGTCGCCGATGACTTTTCCGGCGAGTTCTTCAACTTTGTTCATGTCGATCTGCTGGACCATTTTCGCTCTCCAATGCTCTGGACAAGCGACCCCTTGCGATCCGTTCTTGGTTTATTTGGCGCACGCTTTCTTGCAGCGAATCGCCAGTGTGCCACATATATAACACACTTCGTCCGGATTACAAAAAAGGGGCCGCAGGCGAACCCGCGGCCCCTCTTCGATTTTCAGTCCGGAGGACTTAGTCCTTCAGGAAGTCAGGCACGTGGGCTTCACCGCCCCCGTCCTTGTTGCCGCCACCGTCACGGTCGCGACCGCCGCCACGCGGGCCACGGCCACCGCCACGACGGTCGCCACCACGTCCACCGCCGCCACGCGGGCCACGGTCACCGCGCGGTTCGCGCGGCGGGCGGGTGTCTTCCAGCTCTTCGCCGGTTTCCTGGTCGACCACGCGCATCGACAGGCGAACCTTGCCGCGCTGGTCGATCTCGAGGACCTTGACCTTCACTTCCTGGCCTTCCGACACGACGTCGGTCGGCTTTTCGACGCGCTCGTTCTTCATTTCGCTGACGTGGACGAGACCGTCCTTGCCGCCCATGAAGTTCACGAATGCACCGAAGTCGACGATGTTGACGACCTTGCCGGTGTAGATCTTGCCGACTTCCGCCTCTTCGACGATGCCTTCGATCCACTTCTTCGCGGCTTCGATTTCATCGGCGTTCGACGAGCTGATCTTGATCACGCCTTCGTCGTCGATGTCGACCTTGGCACCGGTTTCGGCAACGATCTCGCGGATCACCTTGCCGCCCGTACCGATGACGTCGCGGATCTTCGACTTGTCGATCTGCATGGTCTCGATGCGCGGAGCGTGCTTGGAAACGCCCGTACGTGCCGAGCCAAGCGCCTTGGCCATCTCGCCGAGAATGTGCTGGCGACCGGCTTTCGCCTGTTCCAGCGCCTTGGCCATGATTTCCTGCGTGATGCCGGCAACCTTGATGTCCATCTGCATGGTGGTGATACCGCTTTCCGAACCGGCAACCTTGAAGTCCATGTCGCCGAGGTGATCTTCGTCACCCAGGATGTCCGACAGGACCGCAAATTCGTCGCCTTCGAGGATCAGGCCCATGGCGATGCCGGAAACCGGACGTTCGATCGGAACGCCTGCATCCATCATCGAAAGACAGCCGCCGCACACGGTCGCCATCGAGCTCGAGCCGTTGGACTCGGTGATGTCCGACAGGACGCGGATGGTGTAGGGGAAGTCTTCATGGTCGGGCAGCACGGGGTGCAGGGCGCGCCATGCGAGCTTGCCGTGACCCGTTTCGCGGCGACCGGTGAAACCGAAGCGGCCAACTTCGCCGACCGAATAGGGCGGGAAGTTATAGTGCAGCATGAAGTGATTGTACGACAGGCCTTCGAGGCCGTCGATCATCTGCTCTGCATCCTTGGTGCCCAGCGTGGTGGTGCAGATCGCCTGCGTTTCACCGCGGGTGAACAGCGCCGAACCATGCGTACGCGGAAGCAGGCCGACCATGGCTTCGATCGGGCGAACCTGGTCGAGTTTGCGGCCGTCGATGCGGGTGCCGTCCTTGATGATGGCGCCGCGAACGATTTCCGCTTCGAGCTTCTTTACCGCCTTGCTGGCGACGAGCTGCGTCTGCGCTTCTTCGTCTGCGAAGGCTTCCTTGCCCTTGGCACGTGCTGCGTTGAGCGCGTCCGAGCGGGCCGACTTGTCGGTCAGCTTGTAGGCAGCGGCGATATCGTCGCCGATGATGCCGCGAAGCTTTTCCTTGATCGCCGAAGTGTCGTCCGAGGTATCCATTTCCCACGGATCCTTGGCGGCCTGTTCAGCGAGATCGATGATCGCACCGATGACCTTGCGGCTTTCCTCATGCGCGAACATGACGGCGCCGAGCATTTCCTCTTCGGTCAGTTCCTTGGCTTCGGATTCGACCATCATCACCGCGTCCTGCGTGGCGGCGACGACGAGGTCGAGGCGACCTTCTTCGTCGAGCGCGGTCGCGAGGCTCGGGTTCAGTTCGAATTCGCCATTGCGGAAGCCGACGCGTGCAGCGCCGATCGGGCCCATGAAGGGCACGCCCGAGATCGTGAGAGCCGCAGACGCGGCAATCATCGCGACGATATCGGGTTCGGTCTCACCGTCGAACGAGAGAACCTGGCAGATGACGTTGATTTCGTTGTAGAAGCCTTCGGGGAAGAGCGGACGCACGGGGCGGTCGATCAGGCGCGAAGTCAGCGTTTCCTTCTCCGTGGCGCGGCCTTCGCGCTTGAAGAAGCCACCAGGGATACGGCCCGCGGCGGAGAATTTTTCCTGGTAGTGAACGGTCAGCGGGAAGAAGTCCTGGCCTTCCTTGACGCTCTTGGCGGCGGTCACGGCGCACAGCACCACGGTTTCGCCATAGGTGGCCAGAACGGCGCCGTCAGCCTGACGGGCGATCTGACCGGTTTCGAGAGTGAGGGTTTTTCCGCCCCATTCAATCGATACGGTTTTCTTGTCGAACATGTATTTTCCTTGATGACCCGCACGGCCTCATTGCGGTGCGGGGCCTACAGTGCCGGGTGTACCGTCCCGGTCCGGTTCGGGGCATTCCATCAGCCCCCTTGATACTCCCGCGCCGGATTGCGCGAGGTGCCAAATAGCAAGAGGGGCGACCGTTTGGCCGCCCCTCCGAGAAACTCTTACTTACGAAGACCCAGCTTCGCGATCAGGGCGTTGTAACGCTCGACATCTTTCTTCTTGAGATAGGCGAGCAGGTTACGGCGCTTGTTGACCATCATGAGGAGACCACGACGCGAGTGGTTGTCCTTGTGATTGGCCTTGAAGTGATCGGTGAGGTTGCGAATACGCTCGGTCAGGATCGCGACCTGGACTTCCGGCGAACCGGTGTCGCCCTTGCCCTGTGCGTGGTCCTTCATGATTTCAGCTTTACGCTCGGTGGTAACCGACATTCATTCTACTCCGCGACATCCGGTAGGTTGAAACCCCTGACGACCTTGGCCGTCCCACCTTCGAGTTCCATCAATGCCACCGGGGTATTTCCCAGCTTGGCCAGATGAAGCCCATCGGTTTGGGGCAGGTCCGACAATACCCGGCCCTGGCGGACCGCCTGCGCGCTGTCGGGTTCGAGGTTTAGGACCGGGATGTCGTCCAGTCCGGCCTCTAGCGGCAGGAGAAGGTTTTCGATGGCCGCGCCCTTAGCGATTTCCTCGCACTTGTCCAGCGAAATCGCCTGACTTTTGAGGAAGGGACCGGCCTTGATGCGCCTGAGATAGGTAACGTGGCCGACACTTCCAAGCGCGCGTGCGATATCTCGTGCAAGCGAGCGGATGTATGTGCCTTTGGATACATGGGCGACAAGGGTTGCGCTGCCCTCCTCCGCCTTCTCGATTTCGAGCGAGTGAATGGTCGTGGCGCGCAGTTTCATTTCGACCTGCTCGCCCGCGCGGGCACGATCGTAAGCGCGCTTGCCGTCGATCTTTATCGCGGAGTAGGCAGGTGGCGCCTGCTGTATGGGCCCGGTGAATTGCGGCAGGACGGCGTCCAGCTGATCGCGGGTCGGCAGGTGGTCCGACCGCTCGACGATCTCGCCCTCGGTATCGAGCGTGTCGGTTTCCTCACCGAACTTGATCGTGAAGGCGTAGATCTTGCTCGCATCGAGCATGCGTCCGGCAAGCTTGGTCGCCTCGCCGAGTGCGATCGGCAGGACCCCCTCGGCCAGCGGGTCCAGCGTTCCACCATGACCCACTTTGGTCTTCTTGTAGCCACCCTGCCGCAGCACGCGCTTGACCATACCGACCGCCTGCGTCGAGCCCAGCCCGCGCGGCTTGTCGAGCAGCAGCCAGCCCTGCGGCGCAGGTTTGGTCCGCTCGGTCATGCAATCAGCCGCGAGACGGCTTCGGATACGCCATAGAACTGCTCCACGACCCACGTGACCGGGCCGAAGAAAATGCGCTCTACCCAGCGCGCATCGGGAAAGGCCCATGTCGCTGCAATCAGCACCAGGATGAGCAGCATCCCCATCGCCTGCAGCTTTTGCCAATGCTTCGCCCAGCTGCGTGGGAGCAATCCGCCCACGATATGCGAGCCGTCGAAGGGCGGAATCGGGAGCATGTTGAAGAGGGCGAGGAAGGTGTTGATGAGGATGAAGAAGCCGAAGGAATTCATCATCCACTCGGGTATCGTGCCGCCCCAGTTGATAGTGAAGCCGGCGATGATGCCGAATACAACCGCCGCGATCAGCGCGAGCAGGATATTCGTCCCCGGCCCCGCCGCGGCAACCGCCATCATGCCATAGCGCGGGTTGTCGAGCCTGTGGGCATTGACCGGCACAGGCTTGGCCCAACCGAAAATCGGCCCGCCGAACAGTGCCAGCGCGCCGGGCACCAGCAGCGTGCCGACGGGGTCGACATGCTTGATCGGATTGAGCGTCAGGCGCCCCATGTCGCGCGCGGTCGTATCGCCGAGCGCGAGAGCAACCCAGCCATGCGCGACCTCATGGAAAACGATGGCGATGATGAGGCATGGCACGAGTATCAGTGCCAGCGTGAGAGTGTCGAACATGGCTGCTATGTAGGGTGGGCATTGCCCCGGCGCATCCCCTAACCCTCCAGCGCCTCGCAGAAATGCCTGCGGCACATGGCGACATAGCGGTCGTTGCCGCCGATTTCGGTCTGTGCGCCCTCGCTTACCGCCTTGCCGTTGGCATCGACGCGCAAGTTCATCGTCGCCTTGCGGCCGCAGTCGCACACGGCCTTCATCTCTACCAGCGCATCGGCAATGCCCAGCAGCGCGGCAGAGCCGGGGAAAAGCTCGCCCTGGAAATCGGTCCGAAGGCCATAACACAGGACAGGGATGCCCGCCTTGTCGGCAAGACGGGCCAGTTGCCAGACCTGCTCCTGGGTGAGGAACTGCGCTTCGTCCACCAGAACGCAGGCCAGTTCGCTCTCTGCATGCTCAGCCAGCACATGCGCCTCGATATCGGTATCCTGCTCATAGCGGTGCGCATCGCTGGCAAGACCGATGCGGCTCGAGATCGCCCCGAAGCCGGGCCGATCGTCAAGCGCCGCCGTCCAGAGCGAGACCTTCATCCCGCGCTCGCCATAGTTGAAGGCGGTCTGCAAGAGCGTCGAACTCTTCCCCGCATTCATGCTGGCGTAGTAGAAATATAGCTTGGCCATGGGCAAGACCTAGCCTGTGCCGCAGGGCCTGTTAAGGAGACTGTCAGACAGGATTGGGGATGACGCCCCGACCAAAGCAATACGAAAAGACAGGGACGATCCATGGCAGAGGCAAGCACGGCACCTGACGCGCAGACCGGGATTCTTGGTTGGGTAGAGCGGACGGGTAACAAGCTGCCCGATCCCGTCTTCATTTTCTTCTACCTGATCATCGCACTGGTAATCGTTTCGGTCATCGCTGCCATGACCGGCGTTTCCGCGTTTCATCCCACCGCGCTGGACGAAAGCACCGGCGCTGCGCTGCGCATCGATGCGGTAAGCCTGCTATCTCCGGAAAATATCCAGCGCCTCTGGGTAGAGATGCCCAAGACCTTCACTCACTTCCACCCGCTGGGTTACGTGCTGGTCGTGATGCTGGGTGCCGGTGTCGCGGAACGCTCCGGCTTCTTTGCAGCCGGCATGTCCAAGGCCGTGAAGAGCGCGCCGACCGCCCTGCTGACCCCTGTCGTCGCACTCGTCGCCATGATCGGCAATCATGCAGCCGACGCAGGTTACGTGGTGCTCATCCCGCTCGCAGGCATCCTGTTCGCCGCTGCCGGGCGCCATCCGCTTGCCGGTATCGCGGCCGCATTCGCCGGCGTATCGGGCGGTTTTTCGGCCAATATCTCGCCCGGCCAGCTCGACGCGCTGCTCTTCGGCATTACCGAGGAAGCCGTTGGCGCCAGTGCGCTCGATCCGAGCTGGACCGCGAACATTGCCGGTAACTGGTATTTCATCGCGGCGATGACGTTCCTCTACCTGCCGATTATCTGGTACGTGACCGACAAGGTCATCGAGCCGCGCCTCGGTGCATGGACAGGCGGCGCGACAGCCGGCATCGAAGCCGGTGACACGCCTGCCGATCCTGGTGCCACTGACGAAGCGCTCGCCTCCAAGGGCCTGCGCCATGCAGGTCTTGCCGCGCTGTTCGTTGTCGGCCTGTGGACGCTGATGGTCTTTGCGCCCGGCACCCCGCTGATCGACGAAGCGGCCTGCGACGCGGTGCCGGCTGCCGACTGCTCGATCCACGCACAGCTGCGTCCGCTCTACCAGTCGCTGGTGGCCGCTTTCTTCCTGCTCTTCCTGCTGACCGGCTGGGCCTATGGCCGCGCCACCGGCACGATCAAGAACCACCGCGACCTCGTGAACATGATGGCCGAGAGCATGAAGGACATGGGCTATTACCTCGTCCTCGCCTTCGCCGCTGCGCACTTCGTGGCAATGTTCGGCTGGTCCAACCTCGGGCTCATCACCGCCGTCCATGGCGCTGCAGGGATCGAGAGCACGGGCCTGCCTCTGCCGCTGGTGCTCGGACTGATGGTCATCTTTACAGGTCTGTTGAACCTTTTCGTGGGTTCGGCCTCGGCAAAGTGGGCATTGCTTGCCCCGATCCTTGTGCCGATGCTCATGCTGCTCGGCATCAGCCCCGAAGGTGCGACTGCCGCCTATCGTGTCGGTGACAGCGCGACGAACATCATTACGCCGCTGATGGTCTACTTCCCACTGATCCTGGTCTTCGCGCAACGCTGGGTGAAAGACTTCGGCCTCGGCAGCCTGACCGCGATGATGCTGCCCTACTCGGTATGGCTGCTCGTCTCGGGCGTCCTGCTGATCGTGGGCTGGTTCTACCTCGGCATCCCGCTGGGACCGGACGCACCTGTGGCCTACACCCTGCCGGGCGGCGCGGGCTAAGCGTTACTCTTCGTCGTCGAGGTCGCGTATGACCTTGGGATCGGAGAGCAGCTGTTCGATCCGGCCTGCCTCGTCGAAACTTTCGTCGGGCTGGAAGGCAAGCTTGGGCGCGAACTTCAGGCCCAGGCGCTTGGCAACTTCCTTCTGGAAGAAAGCGGTATTCGTCCGTAGCGCCTTGAGCACTGCCGCCTCGTCCTGGCCCAGCAGGGGCTTCACATAGGCTTTCGCATTGCGAAGGTCGGGCGTCATGCGAACCTCGGTCACGGAGATATTCGACGCGCGCAGGACATCGTCATGCGCTTCGCCACGCGCGAGAAGTTCGGACAGGATGTGCCGGACCCGCTCGCCGACCTTGAGGACACGAACGGATTGCTGTTCGGGGGTCGAATGCTGGTGCTTGGCCATCAGTCTTTTCCTGTCGGTCGTGGTGTTGGTATCGCCGTACTGGTCGAACGCGCGAGCATGTTACCCGCCTCGTCGAACAATTCTCCCTCGAGGAAGATCACCCGCTTCCCGCGCCGGATCACACGGCCCTTGCCCACCAGTGGTCCGGCCATGACCGGACGGAGCAAGGTCATTGAAATTTCGAGATTGAGCGGCGCTTCGGCGTGGTCGGTTGCCCAGACATGCGCCCAGCCCATCACCTCGTCGAGAAAGCCTGCGACAAGACCGCCCTGCACGCTGCCGCGCGGGGTGATGAAGCTGGCAGGAGCGTTGAAGCGGAGCGTGATTTCCTCACGCTCCGCATCGAAACTGTCGAATTCGACACCCATCAGGTCCGCGTGCGCGGCGCCCAATGCGTGCTTGGTCGGATCACCGCTCACAGCGTGCGTTCACGCTCCTCGACCTCGAACACCTCGAGCTGGTCGCCCGGCTGGATGTCGTTGGTGTCGGCAAGGACCACACCGCATTCGAGGCCCGCGCGGACTTCGTCCACATCGTCCTTGAAGCGGCGCAGCGAGGCGATGGTCGTGGCCGAGACGATGACGTCTTCGCGCGTGAGACGGGCGTGGAGGCCCTTGCGGATGACGCCTTCCTCGACCAGCAGGCCGGCGGCCTTGTCCTTCTTGCCCGAACGGAACACTTCCTTGACCGCGGCACGACCGACGACGTTCTCGATCCGCTCCGGACCCAGTTCCCCTGCCATCTCCTTCGCGATTTCCTCGGTCAGGTGGTAGATGACGTCGTAATACTTCATCTCCACGCCGTCGCGCTTCACCAGTTCGCGTGCCTTGGCATTCGGGCGAACGTTGAAGCCGATGATCGGCGCGTTCGAAGCCGAAGCCAGCGAAACGTCGCTTTCGGTGATGGCGCCAACGCCTGCATGCAGGACGCGGACCTTGATCTCGTCGTTCGAGAGATTGTGGAGCGCGGTCGTGATCGCCTCGACCGAGCCCTGCACGTCGGCCTTCACCAGCACGGGGAACTCGATGACATTGGCCGCGAGGTTGTTGAACATCGTGTCGAAGCTGGTCGGCGCGAGCGCAGTACGCTTCTCGGTCGCCTTTTCCTGACGATATTCAGCCACTTCACGGGCGCGCTGTTCGTTCTCGACCACAGTGAGCACGTCACCAGCACTGGGCACACCGCCGAGGCCAAGGACCTCGACCGGCATCGAAGGACCAGCCTTCTTGATCTGCTTGCCCTGGTCGTTGACGATCGCGCGGACACGGCCGCTTTCGGTACCGACGACGAAGGTGTTGCCACGTTCCAGCGTACCGCGCGTGACGAGCACGGTAGCCACCGGGCCACGGCCCTTGTCGAGCTGCGCCTCGATGACGGTCGCCTCGGCCATGCGGTCGGGGTTCGCCTTGAGTTCGAGCAGTTCGGCCTGCAGCGCGATCTTCTCGAGCAGTTCGTCCAGACCGGTCTTCGCCTTGGCGGAGATTTCGACGTCCTGCACATCGCCCGACATCGATTCCACGATCACTTCATGTTCGAGCAGGCGCGTACGGATATTGTCCGGATTGGCCTCGGGCTTGTCCATCTTGTTGATCGCGACGATCATCGGAACGCCCGCAGCCTTGGTGTGATTGATGGCCTCGATCGTCTGCGGCATGATGCCGTCATCCGCCGCAACCACCAGCACCACGATATCGGTGATGTTGGCACCGCGCTGGCGCATCTGCGTGAAGGCGGCGTGGCCCGGCGTATCGAGGAAGGTGATGGCATCGCCACCCTTCGTTTTCACCTGGTAGCTGCCGATATGCTGGGTGATGCCGCCAGCTTCGCCCTTCACCACATTGGCACCGCGAAGTGCGTCCAGCAGCGAGGTCTTGCCGTGGTCGACATGGCCCATGATGGTGACGACCGGCGGACGCGACTTGAGCGTCTCTTCCGGATCGACGTCCTCTTCGGCCTGGATGTCGACATCGGCTTCCGAGACCTTCTGGATGTTGTGACCGAACTGTTCGACGAGCAGTTCGGCGGTATCCTGGTCGATCGTCTGGTTGACGGTGACCATCATGTCGAGATTGAAGAGTTCCTTCACGAGGTCGGCACCCTTCTCGCCCATACGCTTGGCGAGTTCGCCAACGGTGATCGCCTCGGGGACGATAACGTCGCGGACCTGCTTTTCGCGCGGCTTGCTCGAGCCACCACCCTGCAGGCGGCGCTCCTTCTCACGCGCACGCTTGAGCGCGGCGAGGCTGCGTGCACGGCGGCCTTCGTCCTCGTTGAGAGCCTTCTTGACCGAAAGCTTGCCCGAACGGCGCTTGTCCGGGGTTTCCGTGCCGCGAGCGGGCTTGTCGTCCTTCTTCTTGCGTTCCGGCTTCTTGATTTCCGGACGCTTGACCGGCGTGAACTTGCGCGCGGCAGGCGAGGGCGTGGCCTTTTCGGCCGGAGCTTCCTCTGCAGGAGCTTCCTCGACGGCTTCGGCCTTCTTCGGCTTCTTGGCTTCTTCCTCGGCCTTCTTGGCAGCTTCGGCTTCGGCCTTCTTGTTATCTTCCGCGCGCTTCTTCTCGTCCGCGGCAGCCTTCTTGGCGCTTTCCTCGTCACGCTTGCGCGCTTCTTCGGCCAGCCTCAGGCGCTCTTCCTCGGCCTCGCGCTGGAGGCGCGCAACGCGTTCCTGCGGGGTTTCCGCATCGGCAGCAGGCTTCTTGGGCGCAGGCTTCTTGGCTGCGGGCGCAGGTGCCGGTGCCGGAGCAGCCTTGGGTTCGGGCGCAGGCGGCGGGGGAGGCGGCGGCGCCTCGCCCGGCTTCACGAGCTTGCGGCGGCGCTTCACCTCGACCTCGACCTTGTTGGTGCGGCCGTGGCTGAAGGTCTGCTTGACCTCACCCGACTGCGCGCCTTTCAGGGAAAGCGGTTTGCGGGCAGGTTTCTTGTCGTCGTCGCTCATTCTAGCTCGTTTCTCTTCGTTCAATCGTTCGTATCGTCACCGGCGCGCGCAGTGGCTCGCCCGAATTCCTCAGGGATATCGCGTCCCAGGTAATGCTCCAGCCGCATCAAGGGTTTGAGAACCCGCGCAGCCGAAGCATCGTGTGTCAGACCGAGGTGGACGACATTGTCGCGGCCCAATGCCACAGACAAAGCGTCGCGGTCCAGTGGCAGTGTCCAGCCACGTTGGCCGCTACCCTCCGCATCGCGCCCTACGCGCCAGGCCTGGTCGAGCTTCTTGCGCCCGTCCTCGCTGGCGTCGCTCGCGTGGAGAAGCAGCGCTACACCGCCGGCCCGTGCCGTTTCGGCAATGCGCTGCGTGCCCAAGATAAGGGCTCCGACGCGCATTTCGAGACCCAGCCGGTCAAGAAATACACGGGTCAGCGCGCCCTCGATCTTTTCGGGGAGATTTTCCGGAATCTCCAGCTCGCCCGTCTTGAAGGCGCGCGATAGGCCGGCCTTCAGCTTACCGTTGGCAAGCGCCTCTTCGATGGCCGTGCGCGAGGAACACACCCATGCGCCCCTTCCCGGTGCCTTTTCCTGCGCATCGGGCAGGACCAGTCCGGAAGGAGACGCGGCAAGACGGACCAGCGCATCGCGCGAGTCCGTCTTCCCGGTAAGGATGCAGCGCCTCTCGGGCTCGGAAGCTTTCCGTGCCTTGGGGGCTTCAGCGATGTCGGGGCTCAGGCGCTCATTGTGTGGAGTCCGCATCGGCGGCCTCCTGAGTGTCAGGCTCGTCTTCGAACCAGTGCGCGCGGGCAGCCATGATGATCTCGTTGCCCTGCTCTTCGCTCAACCCGTATTCGCCAAGAACGCCGCCCTTGTCCTGCTCGCGCATCGGACGATCGCGGCGCATCGGCGGGCCGTCGGCATTGTTGTTGCGGCGGCGCGGTGCCTCACGGCGCTTGGCGATGAGTTCGTCGGTGGCGAGATCGGCCACGTCGTCGAGCGTCTTGAGACCGGCCTTGCCGAGCGTGACGAGCATCGCTTCGGTCAGGTGCGGCAGTTCGGCCAGATCGTCTTCGACGCCCAGTTCGCGGCGTGCATCGCGATGCGCGGCTTCCTGGCGGTCAAGCGCTTCCTTGGCGCGGTTCTGGAGCTCTTCACCCAATTCCTCGTCGAAGCCTTCGATGCCGGCGAGCTCTTCCAGCTCGACATAGGCGACTTCCTCGAGATCGGCGAAGCCTTCGGCCACGAGCAGCTGCGAGAGCGTTTCGTCGACGTCCAGTTCCTCTTCGAACATCTTCGAGCGCTCGGCGAATTCCTTCTGGCGCTTCTCCGAGGCTTCTTCCTCGGTCATGATGTCGATCTGGTTGCCGGTCAGCTGGCTGGCGAGACGCACGTTCTGGCCGCGGCGACCAATGGCGAGCGACAGCTGGTCGTCGGGAACGACGACTTCGATGCGGCCGTCTTCCTCGTCGAGAACGACGCGGCTGACGGTTGCCGGCTGGAGCGCGTTCACGATGAAGGTCGCGCCGTCATCCGACCAGGGGATGATGTCGATCTTCTCGCCCTGCAGTTCCTGCACGACGGCCTGGACGCGGCTGCCCTTCATGCCGACGCAGGCACCGACGGGATCGATGCTGCTGTCGTGGCTGATAACGCCGATCTTGGCGCGGCTGCCCGGGTCGCGGGCGGCGGCCTTGATCTCGATGATGCCGTCGTAGATTTCGGGCACTTCCTGCGCGAACAGCTTGCGCATGAAATCGGGGTGTGCGCGGCTGAGGAAGATTTGCGGGCCGCGGTTGTTGCGCTCCACCTTGGTGATGAGCGCGCGGACACGCTCGCCGACACGGGCGGCTTCACGCGGGATCTGCTGGTCGCGGCGGATGACGCCTTCGGCACGGCCGAGGTTCACGATCACGTGGCCGAATTCGACCGACTTGATCACGCCGGTGATGACTTCGCCTGCGCGGTCCTTGAATTCTTCGTACTGGCGCTCACGCTCGGCGTCGCGGACCTTCTGGAAGATGACCTGCTTGGCCGACTGTGCGTCGATACGGCCGAGATCGACAGGGGGCAGCGGGTCGACGATGAAGTCGCCGATCTTCGCATCGTCCTGCAGCTTCTGGGCCTGCTTGAGATCGACCTGCTTGAAGTAGTCTTCGACTTCCTCGACCACCTCGACCACACGCCACAGGCGAAGGTCGCCGGTCTGCGGGTCGAGCTTTGCACGGATGTCGTTCTCCGCGCCGTAACGGTTGCGGGCGGACTTCTGGATCGCCTCTTCCATCGCTTCGATCACGATGGACTTGTCGATCATCTTTTCCGATGCGACCGCGTTAGCAATCGCGAGGAGTTCAGCCTTGTTGGCGGAAATGGCGCTGGCCATCAGTCGTCTGCCTTTTCTTCTTCGATGTCGTCGGCACCGCTCGTGTCGAGCGGCTGGGTGGCGGCAATAAGCGCGTCGGTCAAGACGAGCTTTGCCGAGTGAATCTGGTCGCGGGGAAGTTTCGCCTCGCCCGCCTTGGCGTCTTCGATCACCACGAGGTCACCCTCGAGGCCCTTCAATTCGCCCTTGTAATTGCGCTGGCCGTCATAGCCCTTGGCCATCGAAACCTTCGATTCGTGGCCGGCCCAGTTCTCGAAATCCTTGGCACGGGTAAGCGGACGGTCGATGCCCGGCGAGCTGACTTCGAGGTGATAGGCGCCTTCGATCAGGACTTCGCCCTGCTCTTCCAGCTCGTCGATCCGGTCGGACACGCGGCGCGAGAGCGCGGCGCACTGTTCGATCACCAGCTGGCCCGTTGCCGGGTCTTCAGCCATGATCTGGAGCGCTTCGCCGCCGTCGCCGGCTTCCGACGGCACCATCTTCACGCGCACGAGCTCGAAACCCAGCGCCTTTGCTTCGGGTTCGATCACTTCGTTCAAGCGTGCAAGATCAGCCATTCATACTCCATTTCAGGACATGGATCGCGACAACGGGGTTTTGTGCCGGCCCCTTGCGGCGCCAGCCCCTTCAGTGTCGCGACAATGTCGGGATGGGTGGCGAGATAGGCGCGAGTCCCGCGAAAAGCAAGCGCTGATCAGTCGTCGTCGGTCAAACCGTGTTTCTTGATCGCGTGGCGTAGCTGGTCGTAGCTCAGGCCCAGAGCCTTGGCAGTCTGGCGCTGGTTCCAGCGGTGCTTGCCCAGAGCATGCTCGATAATCGTGCGCTCGTGTTCGTCGACGGCGGCTTTGAGATCGTCGATATTGTCGAGATCAGCCGCAGGAGCAGACGCTGCAGGTGGCCCCGCCTCGCTGGTAGCAGGTTTCGCCGGAGCGGGCGAGATCGGCTTCCAGGGGCTGTCGAAGGGATCGAACTGGACATGGCCGATCGGCCTTTCCCAGTCATCCCAGCGATAGACCGCGCGTTCGACCACATTGCGCAGCTCGCGCACATTGCCCGGCCAGGGATGGTTCTCGAGCTCTTCGGCGACGTGATTGGCAAAACCGGGCCAGGCTTCCCAGCCAAGTTCGGCGCCCATCCGGCGTCCGAAATAGTCGGCCAGCACCTCGATGTCACCCTCGCGCACGCGCAGGGGAGGAAGCGTGATGACCTCGAAGCTCAGCCGGTCTAGAAGGTCGGCCCTGAACTCCCCGCGAGCCGCCTTGGCCGGCAGGTCTTCATTCGTAGCCGCCACGATCCGCACATCGACCCTGATCGGGCGCGAGGAACCGATGCGGGTGACCTCGCCATATTCGACGGCACGCAACAGGCGTTCTTGTGCGCCCATCGACAAAGTACCCAGTTCGTCGAGGAATAGAGTGCCCTTGTCGGCTTCCTCGAACCTTCCGGCGCGTTGTTTGGTAGCACCGGTGAAAGCCCCTGCCTCATGGCCGAACAATTCGGCTTCGATCAGGGTTTCGGGCAGCGCCGCGCAGTTCATCGTGACCAACGGCTCGTCCCACCGGGTGGACAGGCGGTGGAGGCGTTCGGCGATAAGTTCCTTGCCGGTACCACGCTCTCCGATGACCAGGACGGGCCTGCGCATGGGGGCCGCACGACTGGTCCGCTCGACCGCATCGAGAAAGGCGCCGGACTGGCCGATATACTGATTTTCCCGCTCCATGGCCAATATATAGGGATTTTCACCAAGGCTTGGCAATCCCCGCCATATCGATTTTTACCGGCTTACTCCAGGGGCGCAGATTTCTCCCGCTTTTCGCGTTTGGCACACCCCTTGCTGAACATGGGACAACAACAGTTTTTGTCCAGGGAGGACACCATGTACGACCGCAAGTTCTTCAGCACCCAGCTCGGCAAGGCCGCAATCGCCAGCATCGCCATGATGACGGCATTCGTCGCCCTGAGCTCGCAGATCACGGTCACCACCCCGATGCCGCTGGTGGCGTCGATCCAGCATGTGGAAATCGCGTGAGCAATTTCGATCCTCTTGGGCCGGAGCGTTCTACCCCCGGTAGTCCCCCGCGCAAAACTGCGCACAAGAACGCTTCGGCCCGCCCCAATACCGTACGCTTGTCCCGGCTCGACAGTGAGGTAGAACGGCTCCGTCGTTCACCGACTCCGACGCAGGACAACGGCAAGCGCAGCACTGCCCAGTTTTTTTCCAGTGGAGCACCTTTGATGGGAATCTTCAGCCGTACCCGCGACATTATCGCGGCCAACTTCAACGATATGCTCGACCAGGCGGACGATCCGCAGAAGATGATCCGCATGATCATCCTCGAAATGGAGGAAACGCTGGTCGAGGTCCGCGCAAGCGCCGCACGGACCATTGCCGACCAGAAGGAAATGCACCGCCACTCGGTCAAGCTCGAACGGCTCCAGACCGACTGGGGCGAAAAGGCAGCGCTCGCACTGTCGAAGGACCGTGAAGACCTCGCCCGTGCAGCCCTGGTCGAGAAGAAGAAGGCCGGCGACATGGCCGACCAGCTCAAGCAGGAAATCACGGTGCTCGACGATGCCCTGCGCGCATACGAAAAGGACATCGCCAAGCTGCAGAACCGCCTGCGCGAAGCTCGCAGCCGCCAGACCGCCATCGCGGCGCGTCTCGAAAGCGCCGAGAACCGCGTCAAGCTGCGCAGCCTGATGACCGAAGATCGCGTCGACGATGCACTCAGCCGCTTCGACCAGCTCGAACGCCGCGTCGACTACGCCGAAGGCCGCGCCGATGCGCTGTCGATCGAAGGCAAGGGCCAGCCCAGCCTGTCCGACGAGATTGCCGCGCTCGAAGGCGCAGACGCAATCGATGATGAACTTGAACAGATGAAAAAGGCGCTCGGCAAGGACAGCGCCAAGAAGGAGGACTGACCCATGGACGACGTTTTTGGAATCGTAGCGATCTTCATCGCCCTGCCGTGGATCATCCTCCACTACATCACCAAGTGGAAGACTTCCGCCACCATTACCACCGATGACGAGGCCCTGCTCGAAGAGCTCTACAACCTCGCCAAGCGCCTCGATGACCGCATGGACACCGTTGAACGCCTGGTGGCTTCCGACAACCCCGATTTCCGTCCCGCCCGCCTCGTCCATGACAGCGAAGAGGACAACCAGCAGCTGCGCGAACTCGAACAGCTGATCGCCGAGAAAAAAGGAGCAGCAAAGTGAACTCCCCCCGTACAACCCTCTATCGCGACAAGACCAATGCGAAGCTGATGGGCGTGTGCTCGGGCATCGCGGACTATACCGGCGTCGATGCCTTCTGGGTTCGCCTCGGCTTCCTCGGCCTGACCTTCATGACCGGCGGATCGACGATCCCCTTCTACTTCCTGGCCGGCATCTTGCTGAACAAGAAGCCCGCGCATCTCTATTCCGAGCCTGCCGAGCAGAAGTACTGGCAGGGCGTGCGCCAGAACCCGAAGCGCACGGCTCGCGAGATCCGTAGCCGGATGAAGGATATCGACCGCCGCCTCGCCGACGTCGAGACCTTCTACGTCAGCAACAACCCGCGCCTGACCGCCGAAATCGAACGGCTTCGGTAAGCCAGGGACAGGGGAGGAAAGACCATGGATTCCGGTGCAATTGGAGCAATGATCCCGATCGTCGCCATCGTGATGGTTTTCGGAACGGGCATGTTCTCGATCTGGACGAAGCACCAGGCGAAGATGATGGACAAGCAGGCCGATGTGACCGCCGAAAAGGCAGCGCAATACGCCAGCAATGTCTCGAAGCTCGAAGACCGCGTCCGCGTGCTCGAGCGCATCGTCACCGACAAGGGCTACGACGTGGCCACCCAGATCGAGGCCCTGCGCGACGAGCGCCGGGTGGAGGAACAGGGAGCGGGCGTCCCGCTCGACATCAAGAATTCGGAGAGAGCATGATGGAATTCGTTACCGAAACAGCGATCATCGCCGGCGTGGCGATTATGACGGGCGGCTATCTTCTCTCGAACTGGATGAAGATGAAGAATGGCTATCCGCTGGAGAACAGCTGGGGCAAGGCGATTTATCCGAAGAACGACCAAGCGGTCGAACGGGTCAAGCTACTCACCCAGGAAAACGCCGAACTTCGCGCCGAACTCGGTTCGCTGAAGGATCGCATGGGCAATGTCGAGCGCATCGTGACCGACAGCGGCTACCACCTCACCAGCGAGATCGATCGCCTGCGTGACAAGTCGGAGGCAAACTGATGGACCCCGACCTGACCCTGATCTTCGGGTTTATCCTCACCATCGTGAGCCTTGCCATGATGACGGGTATCCTGATCCACCGCAGCCAGATCCGCACCGACGAGCGCAAGCTCGAACTCGAGGCGCAGGTCGAGCAGGCAAAGGCTGACCAGGCCCGCTTCGGCAATGGCGACTATAGCAAGATGGAGGAGCGCGTCCGCGTGCTCGAACGCATCGCCACCGACAGCAACCATGCACTCGCTGCGCAGATCGACGAATTGCGCGCGCTGGATGCGGTCGAAGACAAGCGGGAGACTGCTTCATGAGCGGATGGGCCATCGTCGCAGTCGTCGCCATCGTGGTGTGGGGCATGGTCCAGATGTTCAAGGCCCGCCACCGGGCAGAGCGCGGCATCATAATGGATGAGCGCGGCAACGAGAGTTTCGCCAATGCCCCGCGCGATGGCGAGACCGAGCAAGAAATCGAGGACCTGCGCGAACGCATCAAGGTGCTCGAGAGGATCGCCACCGATGGCAATTCGCTCGATGCGCAGGAAACGAAGAGAATTTCCGCCGAGATCGAAGCGCTGCGCGACAAGCAGCCCGGCCAAGGCGAATAGGAAGAGGCACTGGTTCAAGGAGGACATGGGGAAATGTTCGAACCTACATTGATTATCGCGGCAGCCGGCCTGACCGGTCTCGTCATTGTCGCAGCGGCGATGCTGCGCGGCTGGCAGGGCTGGCTGGAACTCAAGCGTAGCGAGCTCGAAGGGCATCACGGCCCGCGGGCAGAAGAAGGTTCGTCGATGGGCGCGGCCCGTATCGAACTCGCCGACCTGAAAGAGCGCATCAAGAAGCTCGAGGCTATCGCCAGCGGAGTGGACCTGTGATCCAGCGGGGCGGCGAAGTCGCCAAGGTTGGCATCGGGATCGGCAGCGCGCTTGCGATCGCGATCTCCTGGACCCAGAACCAGTCGATCCTGTGGGCCATCTTTCACGGCTTCATCAGCTGGATATACGTGATCTACTATGCCTTTACCCGCCCGGGCGGCCTGATGGGCTGAGATGATGGACGCATGCGCGCTTGCAGGCTAGAGGCTGCCGCCATGCGATCCCTTTCCGATATCGAAGAAGAGTACGAGTTCCTCGAAGGTGACGAGCGTTATCGCCTCCTTATCGAACTCGGGCGCGAGCTGGACGAGATGCCGGACGCGTTGAAAACCGATGCCACTCTGGTGCGCGGCTGTTCGGCGAGCGTGTGGGTCTATCCCACCGGCGATGCGGGCAAGCTTCACTTCCTCGCCGACAGCAATGCAGCGATCACCAAGGGCATCGTGGCGCTCGTGATTTCCGCCGTTCAGGATCGTCCTGCTAGCGAGGTCGCCGATATGGACATTCACGCCGCCCTCGCCCCCTTCGACCTGAAGAACCAGCTGTCGAGCAACCGCACACAGGGCGTGCCCAACATGATCGCGCTGGTACAGGAGCACGCTGCGCGGATCGCGGCGGGCTGACATGCGCACGATCTACCGCATCCTTGGCTATATTGCGGTAGCTCTCGGAGCGATCGGGGCATTCCTGCCGATCATGCCGACGGTCCCCTTCCTGTTGCTCGCGGTCTATTTCTTCGCCCGGTCGAGCCCCGAGCTGGAACAGAAGATCCTCGACCACCCGCACTGGGGGCCGCAAGTCCTCGACTGGCGCGAACGGCGAGCGATCAGCCGCAGGGCAAAGACGATGGCGATCGGCGCCATGGCAACGGGCGCGGTGGTGACCTATTTCACGCTGGGACACCCGTGGTACTGGGTGTCGCTGGCAATCCTTGTCATCGCGGGCAGCTGGATTGCGACGCGCAACGAGTAGCGCCTATTTCTGCAGAGGCCAGTCGACAGGTGACGGCAGGTCGAGCGAAGCGCCTGCTTCGACAAGGCGAGCCTTGAACCTTGGCGTGACATCGAGATCGAAGCCGTTGCCGCAATGGCAGGTGACAATCCCGCTATTGGCGAACCAGATCGGCCCGGCGGGCCGCGCATCGATCTTCGCGGCATAGCTGTTGGCCAGTTCGCGATTGCCCATCAACGTCGCAACGTGGAGTTTCGCCACATCCGGAGCGCCCAGCCGCTCGTAGCTGTCCAGCTGCGCCTGCAAACCCTCGCGGTCCCCTTCCGCCGCCAAGATCCAGGTCAGGGCCTGGCCGTGATAATAGGCCTGTGGATCCATCCGGCCGAGAACCTCGCGCGCCTCCTCGATCCGGTCAGCCGCGATCAGCGCGAGGACATGGATGCGCAGCATTGCCTCCGACCGGTCACCCGAAGCCTCTATGACTTCCAGCGCTTCGTCCGCGCGGTCCATGTAGAGAAGGATAGCCGCCAACGGGGTCTTGCTCGAAAAGGGGTCGCAGCGCTGGAGGCGCCTGGAGTAGTCGATATACTCTTCCATCAGCCCCAGCCTTATGACCAGCCAGTCGTTATAGCTGGTCGATACGGCACAGCTCTGGTCCTCCGTCAGCATGCGCTTCACGACCTCCCGCGCATTGGACCAATCATTGGAATACTGGATCGCCTGCTGGTCGATCGTCGGGTAGGCCGAGCGCGGCGCATGCTGTCGCGCTTCCGACAGGCGGCGCTGTATCTCGAGGCGCGCCTCCTCGGCCACTTCGGGGCCGCCGACGGGGAAGCCGATGCTGTGATCGGTCAGGAGGTGGCTGTAGCGGTCGATGGCCGCAAGCTGCGCGTTCCAGAAACGCGGTTCGAGTTCGAAGGCACGGTCGAAATAGGAATTGGCCTCTGCCAAATTCTCGTAAGTCGCGCCGCGATTGTGTTCTGTGCCGAACAATTCGAGGCCACGCGCGAACAGCGCATAGGCTTCGGGATTGTCGATGCCCGCCTCGCCCATGCGCTCGCGTTTTTCGTCGTCGAGCAGCACCCCAAGCGCCTCGGCCGCGCGCTCGGCGATTTCCGACTGGACGCGAAGGATGTCGGAGCCGGTGACGTCGTATGTGTCGCTCCAGAGCTGGCTGCCATCTTCGGCGCGGACGAGCTGCGCGGTTACCCGCCAATCCTCTCCGCTTCGCCGCACCGTCCCCTCGACGAAATATTCCACCCCGAGTGTCTCGCCGACCGAATTGGCCGGCTGATCGGTGTCGGCAAAGCGGAAGCTGGCCGTACGGGCCGTCACACGTAGTTCCGAAAGAGCCCCCAGCCGGTTGAGAATTTCCTTGGCTACGCCTTCGGCGAAGTATCGGTCTTCTTCGTCCTGCGAGAGCGACCGGAATGGCAGGACGGCGACCGAAGTGAGTTCGTCTTCCGTCACTTCTTCGGCAGAATCGGAGGAACCGCCGGCGAACCACCACGCTCCGAGGCCTGCGAGAAGGAGGACTGCGCCGAATGCAGCGAAGATACCGACGAGACTGCGCGAAGGCGCGGCCTGATCTGCACTCGACGCGGCAGGAAGACTGCCCAGCCGATGTCCCAGCGCACGCAAGAGATCGCCATGGCCATTCTGGTCGGTCATGTCGATGGCGTGGATCTGCTTGAAACCGATAGGCGGAGGTGTGCCGTCGATACTGGTCGCCACCAGCTTTCCTGCTTCGAGGCCTATTACGGCCTCGTCGCGCACCCAGCGGGACGTGACACCATCTTTCGACCAGAGAACGAGGACGACCTGCGCTTCTTCCAGCCGGTGCTCGATCTCGGCAGCAAATTCCGAGCCGCCATCGATGTGGCGGTCCCACCAGACCGAATATCCCGAAGCCTCGAGCTCGGCAGCCAGCCGCTCCGCACTTTCACGGTCGGCTCGGGCATAGGAAAGGAAGATGTCCCCCATGACCGGCAATTCTGCCAGTATTTCGACGCATGTCCACTTTCATTCGTTTCGACGCGAGAAATTCGGGAAATCTGCGGGATTTCAGGAACCGCAATAATCCCAACACGTTACTTTTCCAGATGGCGGGAGGGTAGACACAAGGAATACCCAATGGCCATTCTCATTCTTATCGCCACTATCCTGCTGCCCCCGCTCGGCGTTGCCGCAAAGCACGGTTTGGGCGGCACCTTCCTGCTGAATGTCGTCCTGACCCTGCTCGGATTTATTCCCGGCCTGATCCATGGTCTCTACGTGAACTACGCAAGGTAGGATCTACAGCCTGAATTATCGAAGCGCCGGGGCGGACTACGCTCCGGCGCTTTCGCGTACCACGGCCTCGCCCGCTTCGCGCTGGCGCCTGAGTTCGGCCTTCAGCCTCGCCGGATCCTGCGCGATAACGAAGCCGAAGCTGACGCCGCCTTCCTTGCCGATGGTGGCGTGGTGGAGCTTGTGAGCTTGCACCAGTCGCTTGGCATAGCCCTTCTTGGGCACCCATTTGAAATAGCGCTGGTGGACCAGCCCGTCGTGCACCAGCGTGTAGATGATGCCGTAGAACAGGATGCCGAGCCCGATCCAAGTCGCAGGCCACCAGGCATTCGCGCCGAGCACCCATTCGCTGCCTAGCGCGAACATCGAAATGCTCATCGCCGCACCTACGATCGCGTAGAGATCGTTTTTCTCCAGCACATTGTCATGCGGCTCGTGGTGATCGCGGTGCCACGCCCAGCCGAAACCGTGCATGATGTACTTGTGGCTCGCCCACGCCACCCATTCCATGGCAGCGACGGTCGCAAGGACAATCAGGATCGGTGCGATGATTTCCATGGTCACAATATAGGCGCTGCGCAGCCGGTGCGCAAAGCCTGATCAGGCGTCGGGCGATGGCTTGCGCGTATCGATCCCGAAGTAATCGCGTGCCACCTCGCGGCTGATCCGCGCGGGCATATGGCTTTTTGCATCGAGGCAGCACCACATGCTCTTTACTTCGGCCAGCACATCCTCGCCGCGGCGAATCACCGTATTGTAGAAGCTGCGCGCGCCCTTGATCCTTTCGAGCACGGTCTCGGCAATGACATCGTCATGCAGAAATGCGGGCTTGCGATAGGTAATCTCGTGCTTCAGCGCGACCCACGCCTTGCTCGCCACTTCCTCTGCCGGCGCAAGTTTCTGCCAGTGCGCCAGCACCGTATCCTGCACCCAGTTCAGGTAGCGCGCATTGTTCACGTGCCCCATGAAATCGATATCTGCGGGGATGACTTTGATCGGAAAGGAGAATGGCTTTGCTGACATGAGTGTAAGTAAAGCATAGAAAGATGAAGTTTGGAAGACTCTGGATTTGCCTTTTTGCGCCCGTCCCAAAGTGAGGCCAAACCACGCACATGGCGAGCAAACCGCGCACACTCTACGAAAAGATCTGGGACGCCCATGTGGTCGAGCGGCAGGACGATGGCACCTGCCTGATCTATATCGACCGGCACCTGGTTCACGAAGTCACCAGCCCTCAGGCATTCGAGGCCCTGCGCCTCGCCGGCCGGACGGTCCGCCGGCCCGACCTGACGCTGGCAGTTCCCGATCACAACCTGCCGACCACGCCTCGCACCGCGCCCGATGGCACGCGCCTCCCGATCGCGGACAAGCAGAGCGCCGCGCAGCTGGCCGCGCTCGAAGCGAACGCGCCGGCCTTCGGGATCGACTATATCGATGCTTTCGCAGCCGAGCAGGGCATCGTCCACGTAGTCGGGCCTGAACAGGGCTTCTCGCTTCCCGGCACGACCATCGTCTGCGGCGACAGCCACACTGCGGCCCATGGCGGCGTGGGCGCGCTGGCTTTCGGGATCGGCACGAGCGAGGTCGAACACGTCCTCGCCACCCAAACGCTGCTGCTGAGGCCGAGCAAGACCATGGAAGTCCGCGTCGAGGGCGAACTCGGCCCCGGCGTGACGCCCAAGGACCTCATCCTCCACATCATCGGTGTCATCGGTACTGCCGGCGGCACAGGCTACGTCATCGAATACCGCGGACCCGTGTTCAAAAAGATGAGCGTCGAAGGCCGCCTGACCGTTTGCAACATGAGCATCGAAGGTGGCGCACGTGCCGGGCTCATCGCTCCGGACGACACGGTATTCGAATATCTCAAGGGCCGCCCCTACGCGCCGACAGGCCAGGCGTGGGACGACGCGGTCGAATGGTGGCGCTCGCTCGCCACCGACGATGGCGCAAGCTTCGACAAGTCTGTCGTCATCGACGCCGCGGATGTCGAACCGACGGTCAGCTGGGGCACAAGCCCCGAAGATGTCGTCGCCATCGGGGGCGTGGTCCCCTCGCCCGACAGCTTTTCCGATCCGTCCAAGCAGGAAGCTGCCCGCAAGAGCCTCGACTACATGGGCCTCGCCCCGGGAACGCCGCTGGAGGACGTCGAGGTCGAGAACATCTTCATCGGTTCGTGCACCAACAGCCGGATCGAGGATCTGCGCGCTGCCGCCGCCGTACTCCAGGGGCGCAAGAAAGCTGCGAACGTGCGCTGGGCCATCGCGGTGCCCGGCTCGGGCCTCGTCAAGCGACAGGCCGAGGAAGAGGGGCTCGACCGCATCTTTACCGAGGCAGGCTTCGAATGGCGCGAGCCGGGTTGTTCGGCGTGTCTCGCGATGAACCCCGACAAGGTCCCTCCCGGCGAACGCTGCGCCTCGACCAGCAACCGCAACTTTGTCGGCCGGCAAGGCCCCGGATCGCGCACCCATCTCCTCAGTCCCGCGATGGCCGCCGCCGCCGCTGTCACGGGTCGGCTCACCGACGTACGCAAGCTTATGGGCGAGTGAACCCTTGCCCTTCGCATCCGCAAATACCATGAGGGGAGCATGACAAAGCTCCCCAAAGGCAAGGCCGCCATCGCAGGTGCGATCGGATCCGCCGCCATCGCCGCCGCGCTGCTCTATGCGAACAAGCGCCGTGACAAGAAGAACAAGCCCAAGCAGCCGGGGCCGATCCCCTCGGGCGAGAATCCGGAGACCGATTGATGAAACAGGTGTCGACCATTTCGGGCCGTGCGATTCCGCTGGGCCTCAAGAATATCGACACCGACGTCATCATCCCCGCGCACTGGCTGAAGACGGTCAGCCGCGAAGGGCTTGGCAAAGGCGCATTCGAAACGATCCGGCAGGCGCCCGGCAATCCCTTCGATGTCGAAGACTTCGCCGGCGCCCCGATCCTGATCGCGGGCGATAATTTCGGCTGCGGTTCGAGCCGCGAGCATGCTGCGTGGGCCATGCTGGACATGGGCCTTGATGCGGTGATTGCGCCCAGCTTCTCGGACATCTTTTCGGGCAACGCCTTCAAGAACGGCATTCTTGCCGTGGAACTGCCGCAGGAACAGGTCGACCGCCTGCTGGAGGTAGCGAAGGATCACCCGATCACCATCGATCTTGAAAACCAGGTCGTCACCACCCCCTTCCAGGATCGCTTCGCTTTCGAAGTCGATCCCTTCCGCAAGCATTGCCTCCTCAACGGCCTCGATGAAATCGGCCTGACGCTGGAGCGCGATGCCTCGATTGCACAACACGAAAAGACCCGCGCCGCGAGCCTCCCCTGGCTCGACGCGCCACACAATAAACGGAGAGAGCCCGCATGAAAGCAGTCCTGTCGAAAGAGACCGGCGGCCCCGAAACCCTCGTCGTCGAGGACATCGATGCCCCTACCCCCGGCAAGGGCGAGGTGCTGATCGACGTTGCAGCCTGCGCGATCAACTTTCCCGACACGCTGATCATCCGGGACATGTACCAGTTCAAGCCCCCGCGCCCCTTTGCGCCGGGTGGTGAAATTTCCGGCACGATCGAAGCCTTGGGCGAAGGCGTCGAAGGGTTTGCTGTGGGCGACAAGGTCATCTGCGGTGTCGGCAATGGCGGGCTTCAGGAGAAGGTGGCCGTGGCCGCCGCGCGCCTGTTCAAGGTGCCGGACGGCATCGACCTGGTGCAGGCATCGGCGTTGCTCATGACCTATGGCACCACCATCCACGGGCTGAAGGACCGAGGCGACATCAAGGAGGGCGAGACCGTCCTCGTGCTGGGCGCTGCTGGCGGCGTTGGCCTCTCGGCCGTCGAACTCGCCAAGGCCTATGGCTGCCGCGTGGTTGCCGCAGTCTCGACGGAAGAAAAGGGCGAGGTCGCGAGGAAGGCCGGTGCCGACGAGGTGGTGATCTACCCCCGCGCGCCTTTCGACAAGGACCAGTCCAAGGCGCTGGCGCAGGCATTCAAGGATGCCGTCGGGCCGAACGGTGCCGACATCGTCTACGATATCGTGGGTGGTGACTATTCCGAGCCTGCGCTGCGCTCGATTGCGTGGGAAGGCCGCTTTCTCGTGATCGGCTTCCCGGCCGGGATCGCCAAGATGCCGCTCAACCTGACGCTGCTGAAGAGCTGCGACATTCGCGGCGTCTTCTGGGGCGCATTCACCGCGCGCGAGCCGGAGCGCAACAACGCCAATATCGCCGAACTCTTCGACCTCTGGAAGGCGGGCAAGATCAACCCGCTGGTCAGCGAGACCTATCCGATCGAACGGGCACATGAAGCGATTGCCAAGCTGGAAAACCGCGGGGCGATCGGAAAACTCGTCGTGACGATGGATTAATCGACCGTCACACCCTTGCCGCCTTGTGATGCGATGCCTATTCGGCAAGGCAAGACATACCCAAGGGGAAAGACATGACCGACTTCAAGGATCGTGAACGCGGCGAAGAAACCAAGTTCGCTTTCGACCAGGAAACCGAATTCAAGATTGCGGCCCGCCGCAATCGCCTGCTTGGCGAATGGGCTGCAGGCCTCATGGGCCTGACCGAAGAGGAAACCGACGCATACAAGAAAGCGGTCGTGCAGGCCGATTTCGAGGAAGCCGGTGATGAAGACGTCATCCGCAAGCTTCTGGGCGACCTGACCGCGGCCGAATGCGATGTCAGCGAAGCAGACATTCGCGCCAAGCTGGAAGAATGCTCGGTCGAAGCGCGCCGCCAGTTCATGAGCGACCAGAAGTAATCCCATGCCGATGCCAGCCGAAGACATCGTCGCTCTGATCGAGGCCGCGCTTCCGGGCGCGGTCGTCGAAATGCGCGATCTTGCAGGCGATAACGATCACTGGGCGGCCAAGGTCACTGCTCCGCAATTCGCGGGCAAGACCCGCGTCGCCCAGCACAAGCTGGTATATGATGCGCTGGGTGAGCGCATGGGCGGCGAACTCCACGCCTTGCAACTGACGACCCAAGCACCCAACTGACAGCCAGACATTTTCGCTAATTCAAAGGCAGGGCTCCCATGTCCGACGTAAACTCGCGCATCTCCGACATCGTCAAAGACAACGACGTCGTTCTCTTCATGAAGGGCACCCCGCTCTTCCCGCAGTGCGGCTTCTCCAGCCGTGCGGTGGCCATTCTCGACCATTGCGGCGTCGCCTACGACAGCGTCGACGTGCTGCAGGACATGGAAATCCGCCAGGGAATCAAGGCCTATTCCGACTGGCCGACGATTCCCCAGCTTTACGTAAAGGGCGAATTCCTCGGCGGCAGCGACATCATGATGGAGATGTTCGAGGCCGGCGAACTGCAGCAGCTCATGGAAGAAAAGCAGGTTGCCAAGGCCGAAGGCTGAAGCCTCACCTGACCAGAAACGGGAAAGGCCCGCCCGGGGGACTGCCGGGCGGGCCTTTTTGTTCGTTCGGGGAGGCGGACACAGGAGACCGGGACGGTCCGCCTCTCGAAGACCATTGGGACACGGCATTCTATGCATGGTGCGTGCCAAAAACCTTTTCCCGAAGACTTTCAGGCAGAACGATAGTTAACGCCGAATTGCGGTATCGCCCGAGTGTCAAAATTTCCGACGGGTCGTATTAACCTTCGCGGCTTGGCAATCCCGCCAGACATCGGCACACAGTCAGGCATGAGCATCAACCCTGACGCCTCTCCCGAAGGCATCCCCGCAGCAACCGTAGTCATCTTTCGCAAGGGGGCGGAAGACGGTCCGCCCGAGATTCTTATGACCATCCGTTCGCGCGAAATGGTCTTCGCCGGCGGAATGGCCGTTTTCCCCGGGGGACGGGTCGATCCCGCCGATTTCGAGCTTGGTGCCATGATGGGCGGACCGCTCGAACCGGACGAGGCAGCCCACCAGATTGCCGTAGTCAGGGAGACGCTTGAGGAAACTGGCCTCGTCATCGGCCTCTCGGGCGATATCGATGCCGATCGCGCACGCGCTGCCCGGGCCTATCTTCTCGAGACGGGCGATCTCGCCAGCGTGCTCGACCATTTCGACTGGACGCTCGACCTTGACCAGCTGACACCTTTCGCTCGCTGGTATCCGAAGAACGAGCGCATTCCGCGCGTCTACGATACGCGCTTCTACATCGCCGACCTCGGGACGGGTGCCGTCGAGATCGAGGCAGACCTGTCGGAGAACACACACCTGTTCTGGACGACCGCGCAAGGCGCGCTGGATGCGGCCGAGCGCGGCGAGATCAAGGTCATTTTCCCCACGCGCCGCAACCTCGAACGGCTTGCACTCTTCGAGGATTTCAATGCGGCAAAGGAACAGGCCGACCGCATCCCCGTGCGCACGATCACCCCTTACATGGGCGAACGCGAAGGCAAGAGCTGGCTCGAGATCGGCGAGGACCTTGGCTACCCTGTGACCGGCGAACCGCTCGATACGGTCGCGCGCGGCTAGGCCCAACCCGCCCTAAAGCAGCGAAGCGGCAGGACGAAAACCACCCTCAAGTAGCGGAGCGATAGGGCGTGAAAACTGGCGCGCCCGGCAGGACTACTCCGCCGCTATGCGGCTACGTCATCTCCGCAGCTGCGCTGCTCCGATTCCGAACTAGGTTCGAGCCATCGGCGCCCGCCACCCCGCCTTGGGACGGGCTGGCGCGCCCGGCAGGACTCGAACCTGCTGCCTCAAGATTAGAAGTCTCGCGCTCTATCCAGATGAGCTACGGGCGCGCGCCGTGGACGCCATAACGTGGCTTTGCCAATGCGCCAATCGGCAATAGGCAGCGCGCTATGGAAAAGACCGAGCTCGCAACGCCCGAGACTGCACCGCGCTTTCGCTATTACGATCTGGTGATGGCGGCCTTCGTCACGATCCTGCTGCTGTCCAACCTGATCGGTGCGTCGAAGCCCAGCTATGTGAACCTCCCGATGATCGGGCAGTGGTCATTCGGTGCGGGCGTCCTGTTCTTCCCGGTGAGCTACATCATCGGCGACATCCTGACCGAGGTTTATGGCTATGCCCGCGCGAGACGGGTCATCTGGACCGGTTTTGCCGCGCTCCTGTTCATGGCCTTCATGGCCTGGGTGGTCGTGCAACTGCCACCGGCAGAAGGCTGGCCGGGGCAGGAATCCTACGAGTTCGTGTTCGGGAACAGCTGGCGTATCGTCCTAGCCTCGATGGTCGCCTTCTGGGCAGGCGAATTTGCCAACAGCTATGTCCTTGCCAAGATGAAGGTCTGGACCGAGGGGCGGCACCTCTGGATGCGCACCATCGGGTCTACCGTCGTCGGCCAGGGTCTCGACAGCCTGATCTTCTACCCGCTCGCCTTCTGGGGCCTTGCGGGCTGGCCGGTCGAACTGCTCTGGCAGGTGGTGCTGTCGCAGTGGCTCATCAAGACCGCGTGGGAAGCGCTGCTGACGCCCTTCACCTATCTCGTTGTCAACAAGCTCAAGCAGGCGGAAGGTGTCGATATCTTCGACACGCAGACCGACTTCTCGCCCTTCGCATCGTCCACGAGCAGGACATAAAAAAGGGGCGACCCGCGAAGGGCCGCCCCAATTTCCCCTTGTTGAAGACCGAGGGGTTTAGAATTTCGCGCCGATGGCCACACCGTAGCGGCGCGGATCGAGCGTGAAGACGTTGGTGAACAGGCCCGAGCTGGCGTCGGTCACGTAGAGACCGGTTACCGAGTCGGAATTGAAGATGTTCTGCACGAAGGCACGAACATACCAGTTCTGTTCGGAACCGTTCAGCTGGATCTGGGCATTCGCCTGCACGAAGGGTGCGATCCGGTTCACCCGGCCGTTGAACACGTTACCGTACTGTTCGCCGGTGAACGCGATGTCGAAACGCGGAACCAGCGTCATGCCGTTATCGAATTCAGCCGTGTACTGGACACCTGCCGATGCCTTCATTTCCGGTGCCTGAGGCAGCTTGTTGCCCTTCAGGTTGACCTCGACACCGGGGCTGAGGACCTCGACGCCGCCGAAGAGGCCGCCGATCGCAGTAGCCTGAGCGTCGAGGACGCTACAGATGCTGAAGGCGCCGTTCGAGGCGATACCGCCGTCGCTCGGGAAGGCCGAGGGGCCCTGAAGGCCGAGCCCACCGTTGACTGCAGCCACGAAGGCATTGGCCCCGGCCCCGGTCACGGCACAAAGGGCACCGTTCGTGATGTCCTTGATGATCACGGCATCGGGATCGCCGCCACCGGGGTCACGCGGGTTCGAGAAGAACTGGTCGCCGGCAACCTCTGCATTGAGGAACGACAGGTTCATGTTGACCAGCCAGTTGTAGTCGGGACGGATGATCGTCTCGAATTCCAGGCCCCAGATGTTCGCATCGATCGTGTCGTTGACCGAGGTACGTGCGATGATGCGGCTGAGCTGCAGGTCCTTGTACTTGTAGTAGAACGCTGTCGCGTTGAACTGCAGGTTCCCGTCGAGGAACGAGTTCTTCGAACCGATTTCGAAAGCATCGATGCTTTCCGAACCGAAGCTGTCCGAAACCTCGAAGATGGGCTGCAGCGGCGGGTTGATACCGCCCGACTTGTAGCCGCGCGAATAGGACACGTAGACATGGTTGTCGGGAGAGATCTCGTAATCGATGACCGCACGGCCCGTGATCTCGTTGAAGCTTACCGCACGTTCCTGGACAAGCTGGTTGCCAGCAGTGCCCGGGTCGGCATCGAAGCTTCCGACAAACGGCGAGTCGAAGGGATCGCCATTGTTGCTGTAAGGATTGAGGAAGCTTGCCAGCGTCGAACGCGCGGTGATCGACTTGCTGTCGTCATTGTAGCGCAGGCCGCCGGTGAACTTCAGGCGATCGGTAATGTCGAAATAGACTTCACCGAAGATGCCATAGCTCTCCAGCTCGAAATCACGCGTGTTGTTGCGGAAGAACGACGTCGCGAGATAGGACGGCTCGAGACCCGCACCCAGCGAGGTGAACGAGCCCAGCACACCGGCGATGTAATCGATCGCGAAGGCGTTCACGTAGTAGCTGTTCTCCATCACCTCCGAGTTGGCGTAGATACCGCCGACGAGGAAGTTGACCGGACCGTCGAAGTCGGAAGAAATAATCGCTTCGACCGAGTAGCTCCTATTATCCTGGTTCGAGCGGTCGAACTGCGTGCCGTTCGGCGTACAGACGCGTGCCCCTTCGTATGCACCGGTATTGTCGAGGCTGGTGTCCGATACGCAGAGGTTGTTGCCGTCGAACAGGGCATCGACGATCGGCTGGAAGTAGGATGCAACCACCGGTCCGACCGCGAGCGGGTTGGCGAAGGTGTTCAGCGTGCCGAAGGCCACTGCAGCATTCGGGATCTCACCCACGCCGTTGTTGTAGTCCTGGCGCGAGTCGACACTGGTTTCCTGATAGGTGCCGGTGATGCCCAGCTGGATATCGCCGAAGCTATGCTCGATATGGGCCTGCAACTGCAGTTCGTCGGCGTAGTATTCCGGGGTGAACTGGGTATTCACCGTCCGGAAGTCGGCCGGCTCGACGAAATTGGCGTAGGCATCCGGGCCGTAAAGGCTGTTCAGGCCGAAGGTCGCCGGAATGCCGTTGATGGCCAGGAATTCGGATGAACCCAGCGTACCGGTGAAGGTCGAGTTCGAATTGGTCTTGTCGAAATCGAGGCGGTTGTTGAGGCAGCCGAGCACGCCCGTGGGGTCGCGCTGACACAGCTGCTTCTGGATACGCATGCGGTTGTCGTCTTCCTCGAAGTAATACCCCATGAGGTCGATCGTGGTATCCGGACCCGGCTCGAAGCGGAGCGAACCGCGCACCGCGTACATTTCGCGGTCGTCGAGGTCGTTCCCGTCGTACAGGTTGTCGGTATAGCCGTCACGGTCCAGCCAGAAGCCAGCCACGCGCAGGCCGATCGATTCACCGATCGGCAGGTTGACCATGGCCTTCGCCTTGAGCGAATTGTAATTGCCGTATTCGAAATCGGCCGAAGCGCTAAAGCCCGAAAGATCGGGCTTCGCGGTAACGACGTTCACCACGCCCGAGGTCGCGTTGCGCCCGAACAGAGTGCCTTGCGGGCCACGCAGGACCTCCACGCGTTCGAGATCGAAATACTCGGTTTCGAACAGGCGGGTGTTGAACAAGGGTGCAGAATTGAGGTGGATTGCCGTCGCACTGTCGCACGAGACGCCCACGCAAAGGTCGCCGATGCCTCGGATGGTGAAGCTCGACGAAGTGAAGTTAGACTTGGTGAAGGAGACGTTGGGCAACGTCAGCTGAAGATCGCTGGCGTTTTCGATCTGCTGCGCTTCCAGCGCTTCGCTATCGAAAGCGCTCACCGCGATCGGCACTTCCTGCAGGCTCTGCGCCTGGCGCTGTGCGGTCACGATAATGATGCGTTCGTCGACGACTTCGTCGCCGACAATTGTCTCTTCTTCGACGATAACGGTCTCTTCGTTATCGCCGGTGACATCTTGTGCATATGCGGGAACTGCGAATGCGCTGGCACAGATTCCGGCCATCAGGGTAGCCCTGATCCTCATAAACCCTCTCCTCATCCCTTTGGTCTTCTCTCAGGAGACCTGCCGTGCAGGCTATCATACAATCGTATGCACGCAAGTTTTTGCGCAGTATTCTTGCGTGAAGTAGTGGATTTGGGTTTTCTTGTTGCAGCGCAGCAATTTCATGAAATGCAATTGACGCTACGGCATGGCGGACCAGCCGGAGGGTGACGTTACGGCGAGAGGGAAAGCCTCAGAGGAGGTCGGAACTCTGGGCGATTTGCGAAATGCCGCGTTTGCCGCTCGAATCGCGGTTCAATTGCACCACCACGTCGATCACGCTGGCGGCGTAAGCGATCGTATCGCTGCGCGTCAGTCCGATGCCGGTCTGCATGACCATGAGCGAAAGCTGCTCGAGAGCGCCACTCAGCGAGTTGGCGTGGATGGTGGAGAAGCTGCCCGGATGACCGGTGTTGATCGCGCGCAGGAAGGACACGCTCTCCGCGCCGCGCAGTTCGCCCAGGACGATGCGGTCGGGACGCAGGCGCAGCGCCGCCTGCAGCAATTCGTTGGCAGTGACCTTGGCTTCGCCCAGCTCACCCTTCACCGCCACCAGGCCGACGCCGTTTTCGCCCGGCAGTTTCAACTCGGGCGTATCCTCGACCAGCACCACGCGTTCGTGACGCGGGATCTCGCCGAGCATGGCGTTGAGGAACGTCGTCTTGCCGGTGCTGGTGCCGCCGGAGACGAGGATCGTTTTGCGCTGCCTGATGGCTTCGCGCAGGAAGGCCACAGGTTCGGCCTGCGGATCGGGCATGGCGCCCTGCTCCGCCTTCGATAGCGGGCCGGAGTCATACGCATCGAGCGGCAGGTCGAGGCGGCGGTGACGGCGGATCGCCATGGCCCAGTGCTTGCGCGCGGCCGGCGGGCCGCAAAACTGGATACGGGCACCATCGGGAAGCGTCGCGCCGAGCAAGGGGTGCTCACGATTGATCCCCTGGTGGCTGACCCGGGCGACCTGCTCGGCAAGGCGCTGGATCAGGCGATCGTCGATTTCCGGGCGCAGCACCTTCTGCATTCCGCCCGCAGCCGCATCTTCGACCCATATCTCGCCCGGCCGGTTGACCAAGATTTCCGTGACGGTGTCACGGCCGAGCCATTCGGCGAAGGGCTTCAGATAGGCTTCGAGGTAGACGCTGCGCTCGCCCTGCAGGTCGACATTGGGCGCATCCTCTTCCGGATGGTCGTCCGGCAGGAAAGGATGGATGTCGGCGCTCACCTCGTCACGCTCCCGATCAGTTGACGCGCGAGAAATCGAGGTCGCGGGCAGTGAAGATACGGATCGGTTCGCCGATCTTCACGCGCACGGTCGGGCTGCGCGAGCCGTCCTGTTCGGCAGCGGTTGCCGCTGCGGACTGGCTGGCTCCGCCCAGGACGATACCGCCCGCTCCGCCCGTGGCCAGCGTACCGAGGCCGCCGACGACGGAGAGCAGCATGGCCGAACCGAAGCGGTTGAAGAAGCCGTTGCCAGAGACCTTGCCTTCGAGGCCCGTGGTGCCGTCGAAACCGATCGCCGGCGATGCGAGGCTGACCGATGCGCCATCGGGACGAATGAGGCGCGTCCAGATCACATAGGCACGCTTCTGGCCGTTCTGCATGCCCGACTGGTACTGGCCGATCAGGCGGCTCGAACGCGGGACGAGCACGCGGCTGCCATCGAAGCTGCGCACGTCTTGGCTCACCACCGCGCGGACATAGCCCGGCACGTTCGTGTCGATCGCCGTCTCGAGGATTGCGGGGATCAGCGTACCCTGCGTGACCGTGGTCGCTGGGTTGGTCATGGCCTTGGCCTGCGCCGGAGCGCCACCAACGCCGCCCACGCGGCTCGCGAAATCGGAAGCGGAATTGCCCTCGGCAGGCGCGCCGGAAAAAGCCGCCCCCTCTGCCGCCGGATTCGCCGCAAGGCTCATCGGGGCAGTGCCGTCGAATACGACAGTCGGGTTGTTGAAGGGATTGCCCGCCGGAACGGTTTGGGGCGGCGCGGACAGGACCGGAGCGGGTGCAGGCACCGCGCCCGCATTGCCCTGCGCGGGAGGCACGGCAGCGGGCACAGTGGCCGGCGCTACGACCTGTGCAGGTGCAGGAGCGGCCACTTGCGGATTACCAACGCCCTGCGGTTCGGGCGTACGAGCAGCATTCATGCTCCACAGCGTAATCGCCCCGAGGCCCGCAACGATGGCGATACCCGCCACCATGCCCATGGCATCGCTCTTCCCGCCCTGGCGTGCCACTGCGGGGAACGCATTGCGCTGGGCAAGGTCGATGACTTCCGCATCGCTCTCGTCGCGCGGATCGATATCGTTGGCGATGTTCGCGCCGCCAGCCTTGGTCGGCATCTTCAGCGTGTTGCGCATCAGTTGTTCCCCTTCTGGGCAAGTGCGGTCTCGGCCGTATTCGTGCTGCGCTGCGGACCGGTGTTCACCAGCGTCGCGCTGTCATCGCCCGAACGCAGGATGAGCGCGCGCGGGACGCCGTCGATGACGATCGTATCGCCGCGAACGGTGTAGTTGACGGGACCCTCGGTACCCTTGGCATTGGCCACGAGGATGGCCGGGACATCGCGTCCCGAAGGCCAGGTCAGGAAAGTGGCTTCGCCATCGTCAAAGGCGCGGTCGGGCAGCAGGCTGGCATCGCCCTCGCCGCTCCAGGCAAAGTTGAGATCGGCAGGATCGACCGAAGAGAACGGATCTTCCGGCTGGGCCTCAGCGGCAGCAGCCTGCGCCATTTCTGCCTTGCGCGCTTCCTCCTCCAGGTCGACCGGATAGTCGAAGCGCAGCACGTAGACCGGCTTTGCATTCGGGCTGGCGACGAGGTCGAACAGGTAGGTGCGCTTGCTGGTGACGACCGTCAGATTGGTTGCCGCACGCGGCTCGAGCGGTTTGACGAAGAGGATGTTCGCCCGCTTGTTGGGCGTCACCTGCCACGTCTGCGAATTGCCGATGGCGACATTCTCGATCACCTCGTCATCGCCGAAGACGATGCTGGCCTGCACGTTGACGCGGCCCGGGAGGGTGACGACGGAGAACTCGTCATACATGACTTCCTGCAGGCGCGAATCCGCCACTGCGGGCGTTGCAAGGACTGCGAGCGCGAGCGCCGGAATAAGCGCGCGATTCATGACTTTTTCTCCGTAGAACTGTCGAGGCTGCGCGGCGGTGCGGACTTGAACCGGCTGCCGATGCCCGATGTGCGACTTGGTCCCGCCGTAGTGGGAGAGACCTGAGCGCCACCTGAAGCGGTGGCGTAAACCTTGGTCGTGCGCGAGGAGCCGCCCGCGCTGCTGTCGTTTGCGGCGGCGCCGGTGGAAATGGCGGACACGTCGATGCGGCGCGCCTGGTCGCTCGCCTGCGTGGCGGCCTGGGCCTGCGCCAGCGGCTGCGTCACGACGGGCGCAGGAGCCGGCGCGCTCTTGGTATCGGTGCCGCCATCTTCCTTCGAGGGCACGAGGCCGAAAACGGTCCAGCCCGATACCATTGCGGCCGCGACCTTGAAGACCATGACCATCAGCGCGACGTGAACCGCACCGATCATGAAGAAAGCCATGCCTGCCTGCGCGGGGACAACGCCCGGCTGTTCGGTCAGGGCCGAAAGGATCGGCACCGAAAGCTCGAGCATGATCGACCCGCCCAGCACCGCGAAGAGCGGCGCGAGCGCGCACATGACGAGGCCCTTGAGCCAGCCGGTGAAGAGCCCGCGTGTGCCGTTGAAGAGTGCCAGGACGACGAAAATCGGTCCCAGCGCCACCAGGATACCGAGAGCGATCTTGGTCGTGACCAACAAGCCGACGGTGCCGAGCATGAACAGCATGGCGCCGAGCCACATCATGCCGTGCGGGCTGAAGGCCGAGAAATCCTGGTTATTTCCGCTGGCTTCCTGGATCGCGATGAAAACGACATCGATCTTCTGCGCGAAGACATCGGTGGCAGAGCCTTGCGTGCCGGTGAGGACGCCCGCGAGATAGTCAGGCGTGCCGACGAACAGGTTCCACACCACGCTCTGGTAAGCGACCCAGCTGGTGGCGAAGGTGAGGACCAGGCCCAGCGTCATCATGCGCGGGATCAGCGCACGTACACCGATATTGGTGCGGCCGGTCAGCAGCAGGTAGCCGAAAATCGCCACATAGATCGTCAGTACGATGGTCAGCGTCGTGCCAAGCGCGCCGCCGGGCGCGAACAGCTTGCCGAAAGCTGCCGCACTCGCTTCACCGGCAACGCAATCGACGCCGCGCAGTGCTGCTGCGACGCCGTTACCTACCTGTCCGGCGACTTCCTGGCACGCTGCGCTGGTCATTCGGCAGCCTGTCCGATCTCGATATTGTCGTTGGTGTCGTTGGCACCGCCCGGCCATGCCGAGCCCGTGAGCGCGGGGAACCAGTCTGCAGGCGCATCGCCCATCGCTTCGCGCAGGCTGTCGAGACGGCGCACCGAGCTTTCACGGCCGGACAGCAGCGTCAGGACTTCGGGCGCGCCCGAGAGGTCGAGGCGCACCACGACGCTCGCATCGGGCTGGCGCACGAGGAAACAGCGGCTGTGCGCAGGCAGCGTGCGGATCAGCGCGAGTTCGTGCGTGGTAAGGCCGAAGCCGTCGCAGTAATCCTCGGGCCGTGCGCGGCTGTTGGGCATGAAAACCATCGTCGCGGTCTGCTCGACCAGCGCGGTCGAAATACGGCTTTCGAGGGCGTCGCGTGCCGACTGGGTGGCAAAGCCCACCAGTGCGTTGCGCTTACGCAGCGTCTTGAGCCAGTCGCGGATACGCGCAGCGAAGACATCGTCATCCAGCGCCTTCCACCCTTCGTCGATGAGGATCATGGTCGGCTTGCCGTCCAGACGCTCCTCGATGCGGTGGAAGAGATACATCATCGTTGCGGTGCGCAGCTTGGGATTTTCCAGCAGCGCGGTCATGTCGAAGCCGAGCACGCGAGCCGACATGTCGAGACGGTCTTCGGCATTGTCGAACAGCCAGGCATGCTCGCCCTCGCCGATCCACGCAGCCAGCCTGTCTGCAAGGTCGCCCGGAAGCGGACGGCGGCTGCCCGAAAGCAATTCCTTGAAATGGCGCAAACGGCGCAGCGAAGCATCGTTGGCATAGGCGGCATCGACCGCAGCCGCGATTGTCGCTTCTTCCTCGGGACCTTCCGCCTTCAGCAGCACGCCCAGCCAGTCGCGCAGGAAGGCACGGTTGGTCGGCGTGTCTTCGAGCGACATCGGGTTGAAGCCGGTCGGATGGCCTGCACGGATGCTGTCGTAGCGCCCGCCAATACCGCGCACGAACAGCTCGGCACCGCGATCCTTGTCGAACAGGATCGTGCGGGGCGCGAACTTCTGCGCCTGCGCGGCGAGGAAGTTCATCACCACGGTCTTACCCGAACCCGAGGGCCCGATGACCGAGAAATTGCCGAGGTCGCCGTGATGGAAATTGAAGAAGAAGGGCGTTGCGCTGGTGGTTTCCAGCAGCGTGACCGCATCGCCCCAATGGTTGTCATGCGGCTGGCCGAGCGCGAAGCCGTGCAAGGACCCGAAGCTCGCCATATTGGCGCTGGAGATCAGCGCACGGCGCACGAGATAGCCCTCATTGCCGGGGAACTGCCCCCAGAAAGCAGGCTCTAGATTGGTGTCTTCGCGCACGGCGATCGCGCCGGTGTCGGCAAGAGCGGCAGCACAGGCGGCAGTCGCATCGTCGAGACGGCCGAGATCACGTTCCTTGACCATGACGGTGAGGTGATGATCGCCGAAACCGACAGCGCCCGCCCCCAGCTCGTCACGCGCGGCCATCATGTCTGCACGTTCTGCGGCGGCTTCCTCGTCCGCACTCTTCAGGCGGCGGATGGCGAGGTCCATGCGTTCACGCGCGGTCTGGCGCTCGGTCGGCGCATAGCTTTCCGATACGACCATCTCGAACGGCAGGCGCAGCAGGCCGTCGAGCAGACCGGGGCTGGTTGCCTCCGGATAATCCTTGAGGCCGAGGATCGAGGCGAAGTCGGGCGAGCCCGAACCGCGCTGCTCGATCGCATCGAGACCGAAGCTGACGCGGCGATAGGGCAGCATCATGCCGAGATCGACGTCTTCGCTCGGCTTGCGCACGGGGCGCATCTCGCCATTGTAGAGCGCCGAGAGCAGCTCGAGCATTTCCGAATTCACATTGCCCTGCGGGCCGGTGTATTCGCCCAGAACGGTGGCGCCGTAGGACTGCAGCGAGGCGACAAGGCCCTGCGCTGCAGCACGCAGCGAGCGCAGGTCTTTGGGATCGGCCTCGAGCCGGTCCTTGCGGCCGCGCATCTTCTTGCCGACGCGTTCGACCAGGCCGGCCTTGCCGCGTGCGGGGCGGCGGATAAGCGTGATGAACTGGTCGTTCACGAACAGCTGGCCCGAGCCGAGCCGTTCTTTCCAGCGCGCATCGATATGGCGGCTGATCGGATCGGGGAATTCGGCATCCAATTCCACCGAGACACGGCGGCGGATGACGTGGTGATAGAGCACGAAGCGCGCATCGAGCGTCGAACGCAGCATCACTTCGCGCGTGGCCGCATGGGCGTTGAGCGCGTCGCTATCCTCGGTCTCGAACAGCAGTCCGGGGACCTGGATCGCCGTCATCACGCTACCGTCGCGCAGCAGGACGGTGCTTTCGTCGACCAGCCGCGCGTAAGGGAGGCGGTCGCCGGCACGGGCTTCCTTGGCGCTCCACGAGGCAGGGCCGATCCATTTGCCTTTACGCGGCATAGCTGTTGCACCCCCAGTGCTTGTAGTTCTTCACCCGCGGGCACTTCGAAACCTTGGTGATCCACAGGTCGAAAATGCGCGGTTCGCGCAGGCAGGCGAAGTAACCGACGCCGTGCATCACGAGCGCTGCGAACAGCGCCCAGAAGCTGCCGGTGATCAGGAATATCTCGGTCGTCACCACCCCGTTGATGATGAAATAGTTGAACGTCACGCCCGCAAACATCTGCGGACGCGTGAGCGCTCTGTGGACGGGGTGGCGAACGAGAGCGGTCATCTTATGCCGCCACGCCCTGGATACCGGCAACGATCGAGGCCGCGCCGAAGAGGATGAAAACGCCGATGATCACGGTCGCACCGAAACGCCAGTTGAGGCGGCCGGTAAGCATCATGAAGCCGACAGCGGCCACGGCCATGACCGCCACGGCAGTCGCGACATTGCCGAGCAGCGTGCCCTGCAGCCAGCCAAGGGCATTGACGATCGGACCCGAACCGGCCGGATCTGCCTGGACCTGCTGCGCGAAGGCGGCAGAAGGACTTGCAAGGGCCACCAGTGCGGCCAGCTTGGCGAGAAACGATTTCAAACTTCTACTCCCGTGAGTGATCTGCAAGCCGCCCCATGATCGAGGCGACATAATTCTGGGTTTCGCGAATGCGCGGAATGCCGTCGGCACGTTCGACCCGTCCCGGCCCGGCATTATAAGCGGCAAGGGCTTTCTCCAAATCGCCGTCGAACCGGTCAAGCTGCTCGCGAAGATAGCGTGCGCCGCCTTCGAGGTTTGCGAAGGGATCCTTGGGATCGACACCGAGATCGCGCGCGGTGCCGGGCATCAATTGCGCAAGGCCCTGCGCGCCGACGGGCGACACGGCATCGTGCCGCCAGCGGCTTTCCTGCCAGACCATCGCTTCGATCAGCGATTCGCTGAGGTCGTACTTGGCCGACAGCTCGGCCACCTTGGCGCGGTAAATTTCCGGGACCCCGCTGGCATGGGCGACAGGGTCGGCAACGACGATATCCGGCACGAAAATCTCTGCCGGCACCTCTTCGACAGGCGCGGCAAATGCGGCGTTCACGCTTTGCGCAGCAGGTAAGGCAGTGCCCCCGCCGGCTTTCCAGCGTGCACCGTCACCATCGATCTCCATTACATCCGCCTTCGCCGGGAAGGCGGCCAGCGCGGTGCAAATCAATCCCGTCACCAACGCCGGGTGTGTGCGAATCATGTCGTACACCCTCCGTGCGGCCCCAATGACCCTCATACATGACAGAAGGGTGACGTAATCATGAATATGGTTAAATTGCGCCTAAGCGAGCAAAAAAAGAGCCCATTTCACGAAAGGAAACGGGCTCTACCTGGGGGTGTCCCCTTAATGTGTGACACGCTTACCGGTTGGCAAGCGCCACATACTGGCTGAACTCACCGCGATCGATCATCGCGAGACCGCGGCGCGCCAGCACGCGGGAATCCACCCAGTCTCCGGTAGCAGTCTCGAGTTCGTACCTGTCCGCATTACGGGCAGCGGCAGCGAAGCGCGCACGGGCCTCGTCATATTCACCCACGCGCGCAAGAGCGACTGCGTGATTGATCTGGCGAGCAGGGTCGTGGTCCGAAAGTTTCTCGCATTCCTCGATAGCCTTGAGCGCTTCACGGTCATGGCCGGCGACGAGTTCCTCGTACCCGATATCGTACTCGGTGTCGGGTGCGGTCACCACGAGGGTGCCTTCGGTTGCGAACACCAGAAGGGTGGCAGCTGCGATCAGTGACATCCTTATTCTCCCATTCTTATGGAGTCTGGATATCGCTGAGCCACGGCGGCTGCAACAAAACCGTAACATTGTCATATTTCTGAAATGTTGGGTTTGGCGCACGAAAGCTGTTGAAACTGCAACACAACGGTCACGAACCAACACAAACTGTCACACGGCGTCCGTAGCGGGCGAGTCGCGATCAACGAATTCGCATTCGAAATTCCGATTCTTTCCCGGTTTTTGAGGGGACCGTATCCGTGACCAATTTTCACCGTTCGCTTATTCTCGGCGCTTCCGCCATTGCCCTGGCCGGCTGCGGCGCAGACGAAATCGTCTCGCCCGGCACCGGCGGCAACATCACCATCAACAACGGCGGCGGCGGAGGCAGCACGCCTACCCCTACCCCGACTGCTGGCACCATGGTGACGCCGGCAGCCGGCTGCCCCACCATCAGCGACCCGCAAGGCCTCACCGATGATGGCACGATTGCAGGTCCGACCGGCGAATACCGTGTCTGCACCATGCCCGCGCGCTTCAACGCCAGCGCCACGCTGCCTTACATCGAAGGCCTGCTCTACCGCATGAACGGCCGCGTCGATGTCGGCACCGACGGCGGTCCGTCGCCGACCAATTCGGACGGTCTCGACGATACCGATGTCGAGCTGACCATCGAACCGGGCGTCATCATCTACGCTTCGGGTTCGAGCTTCCTCAACGTCAACCGTGGCAACACGATCGACGCCGTTGGCACCGCCGACCGCCCGATCATCTTCACCAGCCGCGACAACGTTCTCGGCCTCAACAACGACAGCTCGTCGGGCCAGTGGGGCGGCGTCGTCCTGTCGGGCCGCGCTCCTGTCACCGACTGCATCGCATCGGGCGCAACCCCGGGCACGGTGAACTGCGAACGCCAGGTCGAAGGCGCTGCTCAGCCGGCCATCTTCGGCGGCGCGACGCCGGGCGACAGCTCGGGCACGATGAGCTACGTCCAGATCCGCTACTCGGGCTTCGTCCTCTCGGGCGACAGCGAACTCCAGTCGCTGACCACCGGCGGCACTGGTTCGGGCACCGTCCTCAACAACATCATGAGCTACAACAGCTCGGATGACGGCGTCGAATTCTTCGGCGGCCGTGTGAATGTGAGGAACATGATCGTGGTCGGCGCGGAAGACGACAGCATCGACACCGATACCGGCGTGAAGGCCAACATCCAGTACCTCATCGCGATCCAGCGCCCCGGCGCCGGTGACACGATCATCGAGGCTGACAGCGACAACGCCTTCAACGAAAGCACGCCGCGCCAGGACACGCGCATCTCGAACGCAACCTTCGTCCACCAGAAGGCTGACGACCAGGTCGTTCGTATCCGCGGTTTCGCCGACTACTCGATCGCCAACTCGGTCATCGTATCGACCCAGGGCACGCCCTGCCTGCGCATCGACGGTCCGGAAGAACTGAACCGCGCTGCCGACGCCAGCATCGACGAAAGCGGCCCGGTCGCCTTCGACTCGGTGGTTCTCGACTGTGCATCGTCGCCCTTCCGCGACAGCTCGGGCGTGACCGCAGCGGAAATCGAAACCCGCTTCAACGCCGGCACCAACACCAATTCGGCATTCACCAACACGCTGACCTCGCTGTTCCTCAACGGAAGCAACGAAGACGCAGTACCGGTGTTCGACGTGACCGCATGGGCCAGCTTCTTCGAGCTGCCGGCCCGCATCGGCGCCGTCTTCACCGAGAATGCAGACTGGGTGAACGGCTGGACCTGCAACTCGAGCACGGTGACGTTCGACAGCAACGTCAGCGATTGCACCAGCCTGCCGGTCTACAACTGATCGACCGTATCGGAGGCGGGGGAGCGCAGTATCGCGCCCTCCCGCCTCTTTTCGAATTGTACCGAATTTCGACCTGAACTGAGGGGGTCAACACGATGTCCACTGGCAAGCAGCTTGCAGGGCTGCTCCTGCTCTCCACCGCCCTGACCTTTCCCGCTGCCGCCATTGCGCAGAGCACCGGGGCAGAGGGGCCGCCGCCGACCGAAGAGGAAGTTCCCGATCAGGAACTGACCGATGACGTCGAAACGGCCAACGAAACCGTTCCCGGCGATGTCGTGGAAGAAGAGCAGGCCGAACCGGATATCTCGATCCCCGGCGGCACCATCGTCGTCACCGGACGCCGCACTCGAGATGTGACGCGCGCCTCGCCGCAGGTCGTCACGGTGCTCGACACGGCCAGCATCGCCCGTACGGGCGAAGGCGACATTGCCGGCGCGCTTGGCCGCGTCACCGGCCTTTCGCAGCAGGGCAACGGCCTCGTCTATGTCCGCGGCCTCGGCGATCGCTATTCGCTGGCGCTCCTCAACGGCCTGCCGCTTCCCTCGCCGCAGCCGCTCAGCCGCGTCGTGCCGCTCGACATCTTCCCGACCAGCGTGGTCGCATCGAGCCTCGTGCAGAAAACCTATTCGGCCAACTTCCCGGGCGAATTCGGCGGTGGTGTTATCAACCTCACCACCCGTGCGATCCCGACCGAAAGTTTCCTGACCGTCAGCGGCTCGCTCTCGGGCGACAGCGAGACCACCTTCGGCCCGGGCTATACCTATTTCGGCGGCAACTGGGACTGGACCGGTTTCGACCAGGGCCGCCGCGACGTCGGCAATTACGGTGCGCTGCAGGGCTTCTTCGACAGCGGCGCGCGCATCAATGACGATGGCGTCGACACGCGCGCCATCCTGCAGGACCTGAACGACCCGAACCTCTACCTCGTGCAGAAGATCGGCGACATTCCGGCGAACTTTAGCGCCGGCGTGACCGCAGGAACCTCGTTCGACGTGGGCTCCGACGGGCTGCTTGGCATCATCGCCACCGGATCGATCAGCAACAAGTGGCGCAACCGCTTCATCACGAAGCAGACCGCCGTGAACGCCGACCTCGATCTCGACACCGATTTCAACGAATTCGTCACCGACAACCGCGTGCTGGTCAACAGCCTGCTCGGCTTCGGTCTCAAACTTGGCGAACACAAGTTCCGCTTCACCAACCTCTACATCCACGACACGCTCAAGCGCGCGTCGCTCGAACAGGGCATCGACTTCCAGGATGACGATGAGGAACTGATCCAGGATACCTCCTGGTTCGAACGCCAGCTGTTCAACAGCCAGTTCGTCGGCGAGCTCGAATCCGGCGATCTGTCGGTGGACCTTCGCGGTGGCTATGCGCAGACCAAGCGCGAAGCACCGTTCGAATGGACCTTCGAATACGTCCGCACCAACAACGCCAACGATCCGTTCGGCGATGTCTACCTCAACACGCTCGACCCGCAGCGTGGCGGCGCGATCGTCTCCTTCTCGGACCTCAAGGAAGATCTGTGGTACGGCGGGATCGACGTTGGCTATTTCGTCACCGACGGGCTCAATGCCACCGTCGGCTATGCCTATACCGACACGGACCGCTTCTCGACCCGCCGCGAATTCGACATTCGCGCTTCATCGGGCTTCCCCGATGCCTTCGGCGCGTTCCGTCCGGACAACCTTCTCGGCGATGCGCTGATCGACTTCGCATTCGATCCCGACGCGCAAGCGGAAGGCGGCATCGGTCCCTACAACCTGACCATCTTCGAAACCACGCAGTCGGACCCCGCTTTTGCCGCGGCGCTGGAAATCCATGCCGCTTACGGCAAGGTCAACATCCGCCCCTTCGACACGCTCTCCATCGATGTCGGCGTGCGTTACGAAGATGCGGTCCAGTCGGTCGAGGCTGTCGAGGTCTTCGCAGAACCCCTCGGCTCGACCAGCGGCACGCTGCTCGAGAACGATTACTGGCTGCCGGGCGGCACGCTGACCTGGGAGCTGACCGACAGCCTCCAGTTCCGCGCCAGCGCCTCAAAGACCATCGCTCGCCCGCAGTTCCGCGAGCTGATCTTCCAGACCTATTTCGATCCGGAGACCAACCGTCAGTTCAATGGCAACCCGCGTCTCGTCGACAGCGAGCTGACGAACTACGAAGCGCGCCTCGAATACTACATCGGCGGCGGCAGCCGTGCGAGCGTGGCCGGTTTCTACAAGGAAATCGAAAACCCGATCGAGGTCTTCACCAGCTTCTCGGACAACGAGATTATCAGCGGCTTCGCCAATGCCCCGAGCGCAGAGCTGTACGGCGGCGAGGCAGAGCTGCAGTACAATTTCGATCTCATGGACCTTGGCGGCTGGTTCGACAGCCAGCAGCTCGTGCTGATCGCGAACTACACCTATACCCAGTCGGAAATCAAAGTCGGACCTGACGACATCGCCAGCGTCTTCCCCTTTGCCGACCAGCCGGCAACCAACTTCTTCGATAACGGCGTTCCGCTTACCGGACAGTCGGACCACCTCGTGAACCTCCAGCTCGGCCTCGAAGATCTCGACCGCCTGAGCCAGTTCACCGTGCTGCTCAAATACGCCAGCGAGCGTGTGACCAGCCGAGGCGCAGGCCCCCTGCCCGACATCATCGAGGAACCCGGCCTCACGCTCGACTTCGTGGTCCGCCAGGGCTTCGAGGTGTTCGGTGACAAGGAACTGGAACTGAAATTCGAGGCGCGCAACCTGACCGGCCGCGACCACGAGGAATTCCAGACCAACGGCACCAACCGGATCGACATCAACAGCTACGATGTCGGCCGCAGCATCAGCCTGGGCGCATCGATCAAGTTCTGAGAAACCCTCCTCGAACGACTAAAAGGGGCCGCTTCACCGTGAAGCGGCCCTCTTTTTATGCGCCCTTTCGGGAAAGTCAGTGGCTGTCGTAGACGTAGCCGAGCGAGCGCACGGTCCGGATCGGTTCGCCGGCACCGACACTGCGCAGCGCGCGGCGCAGGCGTCCGATCCACACATCGACAGTCCGTTCGTCGATCGGGGGATCCTGCTTGCCCAACCCGACGATCAGTTCGGTGCGACTGAGCACGCGGTCGGCATTCTCGGCGAAGAAGCGCAGCAAGCGGAATTCATTGGGCCGCAGCGTAATGGGCTTGTCGTCCCAGCGCGCCTGAAGGGCCGGCAAGTCGATCTCGAGATTGCCCAGTCTGAACGGCCTCGACCCGACTTGAGCAATACGGCCCGTGCCGAGCGCAAGGACGCGGTCGAGAATCACGGTGCGATCGACCGGGCCGACAACATAATCGTCCACACCAGCAGCCAGTGCGCGCCGCTTGTCTTCGGCATCGCAGATCTCGAGGACCATGGTGATATGTGCGTCGGTCGTTCGCGGATCGGCCCGCAGGCGTCGGCACATCTCGAGGCCGGACAGGTCGTCGAGGACCCAGTCCACGAATGCGCAGACAGAACCTTCGATCAGACGCTGCGGTCCGGCTGAAGTGAGGTGGCCGAAAATATAGCGCACTTCGCCATTGTCGAAGTCGTCGAATGCGTTGACCTCTTCGGCAGTCATCAGAATATTGATCACGGCCACGCCTGTGTCCTTGTCCCCTGTTACAGGAGCAGCGGTGGCCTATTCATGTGACTGGTTTGTGACCCTCTTGCGGGCTTTGTAACACTCCGAAGTTCAGCCGTTTTTCAGCGTCACCTTGCCGAACGACGGAGCGGTCGAGACCACGCCCACAGGCACCTTCGGGAGGTAGGGGTTTTCCAGCCGTTCGACCTCTTCTTCGGTCAGGTCGAGCGACATGGCATCGACCGCCGCACCGATGTGACCGGGCTTGGTCGCGCCGATGATCGGGGCCGTGATGCCCTTGGCGAAATGCCATGCCAGCGCAACGGTTGCACGCGAGGTGCCGCGCGCATCCGCAATCGCGCCGACCGCCTCGATCACATCGCGGTCGGCATCGACATTCTGCGTGTAGAGCGTCTTGCCGAAGCCATCCGTCTCGCTGCGGACCGTGCTTTCGTCCCATGCCCGGGCGAGCTTCCCGCGCGCCAGCGGCGACCAAGGAATGATCGCGACGCCCTGGTCTTCGCACAGCGGGATCATCTCGCGCTCTTCTTCGCGGTAGAGCAGGTTCACGTGGTTCTGCATCGAGATGAAGCTGGTCCATCCCATGCTGCGCGCCACTTCCTGCGCCTTGGCGAACTGCCACGCCGCCATGGAAGATGCGCCGATGTAACGCGCCTTGCCGGACTTCACGATGTCGTGGAGCGCCTCCATCGTTTCCTCGATCGGGGTCGAGTGATCCCACCGGTGGATCTGGAACAGGTCGACATAATCCATCTTGAGACGGCCGAGGCTGTCGTCGATCGCCTGGAACAGGCTCTTCCTCGAATTGCCGCCCGCATTGGGCGTGTTGCGCCACGGCAGGAATGCCTTGGTAGCGAGAACGATTTCGTCACGGTGCGTGAATTCGGGCAGCAGCTTGCCGATCACCTCTTCGGACGCACCCTTCGAATACATGTTGGCCGTGTCGAAGAAGTTGATCCCCGCCTCCACCGCCTCTCTGATGAAGGGTCGGCTTTCGTCCTCGCCGAGCACCCAGTCGCCGTGCCAGCCCTTGGTCGTGTCGCCATAGCTCATGCAGCCGAGGCACAGGCGCGATACCTTGAGGCCGCTGGGGCCGAGGTTGGTGTATTCCATGTGAGACCTGCTCCTGTTGACTACGAAGTTGACAGAATTGACACCATGCCAACCCACCTATTCCTCTACAAATACCTGATTTTCGTAGCGTTTTGTAGTCCATGCAAAGTTGACACCTGAGCGAAATCTCTCTGGTGCCCCATCGCTTGGCCATGCCATTCCTTGCAGCTGTAGGAAAATGCCGTGTCAACCAGCCACGCTCAGGCCGCCATCGACGCTGATCGTCTGGCCGACAATGAAATCGGCGAGCGGCGAGGCAAGGAAAAGCGCAGCACCCGCCATATCCTCGGGCAGGCCCAGCCGGCCGCGGGGCGTGGCGGCGATGGTCTGCTTCTGGAACTTCTCGTCTTTCAGGAACACGTCGTTGATCTTCGTGTGGACATAGCCCGGAGCAATGCCGTTTACGCGGATGCCCTCCGCCCCGAAGGCGACCCCAAGCGACTTCACCATGCTGATCGCACCCGCCTTGCTAGCCCCATAAGCCGGGTTGCCGACGAGGCCACGATACCCGCCGATCGAGCTCACGATAATCAGCGAACCGCCGGTGTCGGCGAGCTTCTGGCGCGTGGCATTCGCGCAGTCGAGCAGGCTGTCGAGATTGACCTCCATCACAGCATCCCAGCCCTCGCGGGTGAATTCCTCGCGTCCATAGCGCGCAATGCCCTGGCACAGCACAACCACGTCGAGCGTATCGGGCCAGTCGAAAGCATCGACCGCGTCGCGGTCCGAGACATCGAGTGAGTGGAAGGAAAGGCCTTCCATATCGCTATCGGGATAGTCCTGCTCAGAGCCGCGTGTGCCGGTGACATGGACCGTCGCACCCGCAGCGCGGAAGGCTTGCGCGATGCCGTTACCGATCCCGCTCGTTCCCCCCACCACGAGGACGGTCTTGCCGGAATAATCGAGCGGATCGGTCATAATACTCTCCTCAGATTGCGCGGCTGACGACTTCTTTCATGATCTCGTTCGTTCCGCCGTAAATGCGCTGGACGCGGGCATCACGCCAAAGCCGCGCGATGGGATATTCGTTCATGTAGCCCGCCCCGCCATGCAGCTGGAGCGCGGCATCGCAGCATTCCCACTGCAGATCGGTGTGCCACAGCTTGGCCGCGCTGGCTTCATCGGTTGTGAGTTCGCCCTTGAGATGGCGGACGATCGCCCAGTCGAGATGGGCCCAGCCGACCTGCAGCTTGGCGGCGAGATCGGCAAGCGTGAACTTGGTGTTCTGAAACTCGAACACGGTCTTGCCGAACGCCTTGCGGTCCTTGGTGAACTTCACCGCCTCGTCGAAGGCGCGCTGGGCACCTGCCTGCGCGCCGACGGCAATCGAAAGGCGTTCCTGAGGCAGCTCCTCCATAAGGTGGACGAAACCCCGCCCTTCCCCGCCGAGCAGGTTCTCTTTCGGCACGCGGCAATCGTTGAAGAACAGCTCCGACGTATCGGCGGCATGCTGGCCGATCTTGTCCAGGTTGCGCCCGCGTTCGAAGCCCGGCGTTCCTGCATCGACGAGGATCAGCGAGGTCCCCTTGGCGCCCTGCGAAGGGTCGGTCTTGCAGACCACGATCACGCAATCGGCATTCTGCCCGTTGGTGATATAGGTCTTCGAGCCGTTGATGACCCATTCGTCGCCATCGAGCTTGGCGGTGGTGCGCACGCCCTGCAGGTCGGAGCCAGCACCCGGTTCGGTCATGGCGATGGCGGTGATGATGTCGCCCGACACCATGCCCGGCAGGTATTTCTTCTTCTGCTCCTCGGTGCCGAGGCGTTCGAAGTAGTTCACCGTGATGTCGTTCTGCAGGGTGAAGCCGGCAGACGACCCCATGTAGCTGAGTTCCTCTGCAATCACGCAGTTGAAGCCGAAGTCGAGGCCGAGCCCCCCGTTCTCCTCGGCCACGGTCGGGCAGAGCATGCCCGCTTCGCCCAGCGCTTTCCATGCCTCGCGTCCGACGATGCCCTCTTCCTCGTGCTTGTCGAGGAAAGGGACCATGTGTTCGGCAAAAACCTTGCGCACCGTGTCGCGGAAGGCTTCGTGGTCATCATTATAGGCAAAGCGCCTGGCAGTATCGAGCATCCTTGCGGCTCCCTCAGGCGTTCTGGAAACCGGCGAGGCGCTGGGTGATGATGTCCTCGGCCTGGCTCATGATGTTGTCGATCAGTTCCTGGCAGGTCGGGATATCGTTGATCAGGCCTGCCACCATGCCGCAGGACCATGCGCCTGCATCCATGTCGCCTTCGGTCATGATGCGCGGATAGACGCCTGCGACCTGTTCGATGATGTCCTCGAACTTGAGGTCGTCACCCTTTTCCTGCTCGATCTTGAGCAATTCCTCGACCGCGTCATTGGTCATCACGCGCTCGGTGTTGCGCAGCGGGCGCATGACGAGGCGGGTGTCGAGCTCGCTGGCCGCGACGATCGCCTGCTTCACGTTCTCGTGGACCGGCGCTTCCTTGGTCGCGATGAAGCGCGTGCCCATGTTCATGCCGTCCGCGCCCATGGCGAGTGCGGCGACGAGGCTGCGGCCATCGGCCATGCCGCCGCTGGCGACGAAGGGAATTTCAAGCTCGTCCGCTGCGCGCGGCAGCAGGATCATGTTCGGAATATCGTCCTCGCCCGGATGGCCGCCGCATTCGAAGCCGTCGACCGAAACCGCATCGCAGCCGATCGACTGTGCCTTCAGGGAGTGGCGCACGCTGGTGCACTTGTGGATTACCTTGACGCCCGCATCCTTGAAGAAAGGCATGACCTGCGCCGGGTTGTTACCCGCCGTCTCGACGATCTTCACGCCGCCTTCGATGATGGTGCGCACCAGCCCCGGATAATCCGGCGCGTTGACCGTGGGCAGGAAGGTCAGGTTCACGCCGAAGGGCTTGTCGGTCATGTCCTTGCAGCGCGCGATCTCGTTGGCGAGCTTTTCAGGCGTGCCTTGCGTGAGGCCGGTAATGATGCCCAGACCGCCCGCATTGGAAACCGCTGCCGCCATTTCCGCAAAGCCGACATAATGCATGCCACCCTGGATGATGGGGTGCTTGATGCCGAACATTTCGGTGATGCGGGTTTTCATGGGGCCTCTCCTCAAGTCTGATTGCGTTTTGCAACCGGTATCGGGGGGAGGAAGGAGAGTCTAGCGCTTCGCCACCCGCTCCAGCGCCTCGAGCAATTGCTCCCCCCGTTCCGTAAGGGAAAGCTTTTCGCCCGTGTCTTCTGCTAAGCCTTCGCGCTCGAGATCGGCTCCCGTCGGCGCGCGCATGATGCGTCCGTACTGGCCGCCATGATAGATCAGCGGCTCCGCCTCGCGCCGGTCGAAATCGAGTACTTCGCCAAGGAAGATGGCGTGATCGCCACCTTCGTATTCGAAACGCGCGCGGCAGCCGAAGCGCGCGGCACATCCCTCGATAAGCGGAGCACCCTCGGGACCGTCGGCCAGCGCCAGCCCGTCGAACTTGTCGACGCCGGGCGTTGCGAAGCGGTCGGACATGGGCTGCTGGTCGGCAGCAAGCACATGGACCGCCCAGTTCTCCGCGTCGCGGAAGACCGGCAGGCTGCCCGAATGAAGCGACAGGCTCCACAGCACCATCGGCGGGTCGAGGCTGACCGAGTTGAAGCTGTTGGCGGTCAGGCCCACCGGCGCGCCCGACGCATCGCGCGCCGTGACGATGGTCACGCCGGTAGCGAAGGAGCCGAGAGCGCTGCGGAAAGCGAGGGGATCGAACATGCGCAGCGACCGCTAGAGCGGCGCCCCTCCGAGGGCAAGCCTCACGCAGGTGCGGGACAATATTGCTTCAGGTAATCGCCGTGCTGGGGAATCTGCCCGACCAGCCAGCGGATCGACTGTTCGATCCCGGTGACTTCCTTGGAGAGGGTGTCGGTCGAGATGACGTCCGCCATCGGATTGCGTCCGCCCAACTGAATGCCCTGACCCAGCATGACCGCCGCCCAACTCGTCTCGGTAAACAGCTCGTCTTCCTCGCGGAAGATCTGCCCCGTGTGTTTGAAAAGCTCGACCTTCTCTTTGAGCGTATCGGGCACTTCCATCGTGCGGCAGTAGTTCCAGAACTCGGAATCGTCGCGCGTTGTCGCGTTATAATGCAGGATGAGAAAGTCGCGGATGCGCGCGTATTCACGCCCCGTAAGGCGGTTGAACGCATTCTCCTGAGCCTGCGTGATGCCATCCAGCGACAGGCAGGAAATCAGTTTGGTCACGCCGGTGTTGATCAAGTGGATCGACGTCGATTCCAATGGCTCCATGAATCCCGCGGACAGTCCGAGCGCGACGACGTTCTTGTTCCAGAATTTCTTCCGGCGACCGGTTGTGAAGCGCAAGAAGTTCGGTTCTGCCTGCGGCTTGCCGGCAAGATTCCTGACGAGGATGTCATGCGCCTCGTCGTCTTCCATATAGGTGCTGCAGTAGACATGGCCATTGCCATTTCGATGCTGGAGCGGGACCTGCCACTGCCAGCCAGCGCTGTGGGCCGTTGCGCGCGTGAACGGGGGCGGTCCGCTCCCGTCGTCACGCTTGCAGGGCAGCGCCACCGCACGATCGCACGGCAGGAAATTGGTCCATTCCTCGTAGCCTGTCTCCAGCGCCTGCTCGATAAGAAGGCCGCGGAAGCCCGAGCAATCGACGAAGAGGTCGCCTTCGATCTGGTCCCCGTTTTCCAGCGAGACGCTGGTCACATAGCCGCTCTCTCCGTCGAGCGCGACATCCGCAATCCGACCTTCCTGACGGACCACGCCGCGCTTCTCGGCGTAGCTGCGCAGAAATGCGGCGTAGCGGCCCGCGTCGAGGTGATAGGCATAGTTCATCGGCGGCAGGTCGCCGCGCTTCTGGTAATCTTCGCTGCGAGCGAACTTGCCGAAGAATGCAGCCATGGTTTCGAGGTTGAAGACCTGAATCGGGCGTTGATCACCGTTTTCCCGCATCCGGTGCCACACATGGTGGAAGGATACGCCATCGATCTCGTAGCCGTAGTTGCCGAATGGGTGGATGTAGCTGTCGCCCTGTTTGCCCCAGTTCACGAACTGGATGCCCAGCTTGAAGCTGCCCTGCACCGCAGCCAGCATCTCCCGCTCGTCGATCTCGAGCAGGCGGTTGAAATCGACGAATGGCGGGATAGTCGCCTCTCCCACGCCGACAGTTCCGATCGCTTCGGATTCCACCAGAGTGATGCTGACGTCGCGCCCGGCACGCAATCGCGAAAGGGCCGCCGCTGCCATCCAACCGGCGGTTCCGCCGCCAACGATCACGATACGCTCGATAGCCATGCGCCCTCCCATGCCAAAACATAGCATCTGTTGCCAGAGGGCAACGCAATGCGCCGAACGGTATATTGACTATTGTGAACGCTCACAACCTGCAATATGACACATCGGTGAATGATGGCTCGAGCCGTCGTCTGTCTTGGGACTAGGGAGGAAATATGTCTCGTAAATCCAATACGGTTGCGCACTATGCGCGCCGAATCGCAGCGCTTACGACCGCTTCGGGTCTTGCTCTGGTGGCCGCACAGCCGGCCTTCGCGCAGGATGTCCAAGAAGACGAAGACGCTGAAACGGTTGTCGAAGATGATAATGTCATTATCGTTTCGGGCTTCCGTCAGTCGCTCGAAAGTGCGCAGGATTTCAAGGAAAACGCCGATACCGTCGTCGACGTCATCACGGCAGAAGACATCGGGGCGCTTCCCGATCGCTCGGTCGCAGAAGCCCTCCAGCGCGTTCCCGGCGTAAACATCAGCCGCTTCGAACAGCGCGACGACCCCGACCGTTTCTCGGTCGAAGGTTCGAACGTGATCATTCGCGGCCTTCCCTACACGCTCTCCAACCTCAACGGTCGTGAAGTCTTCTCGGCCAATGGCGGCCGTGTCCTTCAGTTCAACGACATCTCCCCCGAGCTTCTCGGTCGCGTTGAAGTTTACAAGAATGTCAGCGCCGACATGATTGACGGCAACATCTCGGGTCTCGTGAACCTCGTGACCCGCAAGCCGCTCGACACGCCGGGCCTGCGCGTTGCCGGCACGGTCGAAGCGAACGTCGGCGATCTCGCGGAAGAATGGTCGCCCGGTTTCTCCGGCCTGATCTCGAACACGTGGGACAGCAACATCGGCACCTTCGGCCTGCAGTTCGGCTATGCCCAGCAGGAACTCGTGTCGCGTACCGACGCTTCGCAGGTTACCGACCCCTGCTACCGCGCCGACACGCTGGACGGCCCCTGCTTCCGTATCGTGAATGTTGGTTCTGGCGGCTATTTCGGTGACCCGAACTTCGACGAAACCAACTTCCCGCCGGCCGGCAGCGTCGTCGTGCCCAAGGGCGCGGGCGTGCGTACGACCACGCTCGAACGTGATCGCCAGGCATACTCGGGCGTTGCCCAGTGGGAAGCTTCGGACGGCAGTGCGCTGATCACGCTGGAATACCTGCGCGCCGAAACGCAGGCCAACATCAACGAGTTTTCCGCTCTCGCGCTGGTCAACGACGATGGCCTGTTCCCTGTCCCGGTCGACACCTGGACCTTCGACAACGGCATCTTCCAGTCGGGTACGCTTACCCAGCTCCAGCCGTTCACCGGCGGACAGGGTATCCCGACCGAACTGCTGCGCTTCCAGCGCGAAGATGATGCAGCCACGGAAGACTTCTCGATCGATATCGACCTCTTTCCGACCGATCGCCTTGCGCTGAACATCGAGGTCCAGCATACCAATTCGGACCGCACCGAGAACGGCTTCATCGGCGCGATGCAGACCTATACCAACGTGTCGATCGACAACACGGGCGACACGCCGCAGGTCACCTTCCTCGAGCCTGGCACGGGCACCTCGCCTACTTCTTACTTCAACGATCCGGCACGGACCTTCTACTGGTTCCTGCTCGACAACCAGGTCAAGAACGACGGCAACCTTACCAGCATGCGCTTCGACGCCGACTATAACGTCAGCGACGACGGCTTCCTGCGTGACGTCAAGTTCGGTGCACGCTGGGGCGACCGTGAACGCACGACCCGTAACGCCAACTTCTCGAACTGGGGCAACCTCGGTGCGCCCTGGACCGGTCGTGGCGGCAACTGGAACTGCGGCGACTTCCAGGCCTTTGGCTGCGGCGGCGCCTATGTCTTCGACTTCCCTGAGTCCTCGAACCTGTACAATCCGTTCGGTGACAACTTCCAGCGCGGCAATGCGCCTATTCCGTTTGGCGATGGTTCTGCCTACTTCTTCGGTGGCGACAACCTCGTTGCGGATTACCTGAGCGGTGACATCACGCAGCAGGCGAATGAAATTACCGCCTTCACCCTGACCCCGAACGCCTGGTTCCCGATCAGCGCGCGCGGTGGTACAGTTCCGGGCGGCCCGTGGCTCCCGGGTGAAATCAGCGATGTCGAGGAATCGACCGATGCCTATTACCTGCGTGCCGACTTCGGCACCGTCTTCGGCAATGGCTGGGAACTCTCGGGTAATGCCGGTGTGCGTTACGTCACCACGACCGTCCGCAGCGAAGGCGAACTGAACTTCCCGTTCCCGGACTTCTTCGACTTCGACAACGATGGTCAGGTAACTGTCGCTGAAATCAACGACGCCTGTGCGAACGTACAGCCCGGCCAGCAGGCACCTGCCTACTGCGACCTGAGCGACGCTCGCAAGGCCGAGTTCGCTTCGGCATTTACCGGCGAAACCATCGACGACAGCGCCAACATCAATTTCGACAACTGGCTGCCCGCAGCCAACGTCAAGCTGGATGTGGGCGGTGGCCTGCTGTTCCGCGTGGCAGTTTCGAAGGGCATTTCGCGTCCGGATCTCGCCGAGTTCCGCACCGGCGGCGCCATCTTCGACAACACCCGCGCCCTGCAGCTCGCAAACTCGCTCGAAGAAGGCCCGCTGTTCGCCATCTTCACCGGCAACCGCAACCTTCGTCCGATCGAGAGCTGGAACTACGACTTCTCGATCGAATACTACTTCGACGATGTCGGCTCGATCACCGCAGCGCTGTTCCAGAAGGACTTCAGCGAACTGTTCGGCTTCGGTCCGTCCTTCCGGACTATCACCAGCCCGAGCGGCGCCACTGCGGATGTCCAGGTCAATGGTCCGATCAACTTCGGCGAAGCGCAGCTGCGCGGTGTCGAACTGGCCTATCAGGACGTGTTCGAGTTCCTGCCCGGACCGCTTGACGGCCTCGGCACGGCTCTGACCTACACCTACATCGACTCGAAGGACTTCTCGAGCGGTGGCGACGTGTTCGGCGACCTGCCCCAGCCGGGCGTTTCCAAGCACACGGTCAACGCGACGCTGTTCTACGAAAAGGGCCCGATCTCGGCTCGTACGGCATACAACTGGCGGTCCGAGTACCTCCAGACGCCTCGCGACGTGATCTTCCCATTCTCGCCGATTTACGGTGAGGCAACCGGTCAGCTCGACGCTTCGCTGTTCTTCTCGGTCACCGAGGACATCAAGCTCGGCGTCCAGGGCGTGAACCTGCTAGACGAAGTAACCCGGACCTCTCAGGTTATCGACTTCGACGGCAACCGCGTCACGCGCTCGGCTTTCCGCAACGATCGCCGCTTCACCTTCCTTGCCCGCTTCGATTTCTGAGGTAGCATCAGGTTGAATTGAGAGCGGGCCTCGGTTGCAAGACCGGGGCCCGTTCTTTATTGTAAAACACCAAGATGCCCTGCTGGCGGGTGCCTGCGTGATGTTACGGGATCATGCGCACGCCATTTTCGCATGGGATGGGGGATGTGATTATGGGTCGGCGGCGACAGTCGGTGACGATCAAGCACGTGGCAGCCGATGCTGGGGTTTCGCTCCAGACCGTGAGCCGCGTCATCAACAACGAACCCAACGTACGCCCCGCCATGAAAGAGCGGGTCCAGGCAAGCATCGACAAGCTGGGCTATGTACCCTCGATCGCCGCCCAACGCATGAGCGGATCGCGTTCCTACCTGATCCTCGCCATCAACGACCGCGACCTTACCATCGCCGACTGGAAGGCACGCGAGGGCCGCGACTGGGTCGACCAGATGCTGCTCGGCGGTATGCTGACCTGTGCCGAACATGGCTACCGCATGCTGATCGAACTGGTCGACACGCATAGCGACCACGTGGAACGCGAACTTGGTGCAGCGATCGCTGCACTGCAGCCGGACGGTGTCATCCTGACCCCGCCGCACTCGGAAAACTCGCTCATCACCGGCCTGCTTGCCGAAAAGGGCATCCCTTTCGCGCGCATCGGGTCGAAGCAGGAGGGCCCGGGCATCGCGATGACCATGGGCGACAGCCACAATGCGCGGCTGGCCACCGACCATTTGATCGAGCTCGGACATGAGCGCATCGGCTTCATCGCCGGCCCGGAAGATTTCAGCCTGTCGGGCTGGCGTATGGAAGGCTGGGCATCGGCGCTAGAGGATGCGGGCTTCTCCTCCGAGGGCCTGTGCGAACGCGGCGATTTCGGTTTCGAAAGTGGCGCCAGGGCGGCCGAGCGCCTGCTCGGCCTCACCGAGGCCCCCACGGCCATTATCGCCAGCAGCGACCAGATGGCACTTGCCGTGCTGGAAGTCGCGCGGCGGCGTGGGCTGAACGTGCCGAAGGACCTGTCGCTGGTCAGCTTCGACAATTCGCCCATCGTGCGCTTCACCCAGCCTGCGCTGACCGCGATCGACCAGCCGATCGCCGCCACTGCGGCGCGTGCGGTTGAGTTGCTCATCGATGCCCGCAAGAAACCCGCTCCGGCCGAGCCCGTACAAATCCAGGGCGAACTGGTCGTGCGCGGCTCGACGGCTTCGGCCAGGGTTGATGCAGGAAGCTGACGCTCGTCCAGAGCAGCGCCAGTCGCTCCGGTTTCTCTGGCTCTATGCGCTTGCCGCTGCCGGCGGCGCGGTTTCCTACGTCCCTTTCCTGACACTGCTGTTGCCGGTTCGCGCCGAAAGCATGGCCGGGTTGGGCGCTATAGACCTGCTCGCCTATTGCGCATTTGCCGGTGCGAGCGCGGCCAGCCTCGCCAATATCGGCTTTGGCTGGGCGAGCGACCGGACGGGCAGCCGCAAGCCATGGATAGTCGGTGGGCTTGTGTGGTCATGCGCCCTGCTCGTCTCGGTTCCCGTCGCCGTTAATCCAGTGCAACTGGTGGGGCTCATCGTGCTTTGGCAGATCGGGCTGAACATGATGCTGGGCCCGCTTGCTGCCTGGGCCGGGGACGTCGTTCCAGACGAACAGAAAGGCATGCTGGGCGGCTTGCTGGCCTTCGCTCCAGCGCTGGGTGCCGCTTCGGGCGCGCTCGTAACAATTCCGGACCTGGCAGGGCCGGACGCGAGACTGGCGATTGTCGCCTGCATCGTGGCGATCATGGTCCTGCCGGTGCTGCTGTTCGGCAGGCCGCGCCCCATGCCCCACCTCGCCGGGGACAAGGCCGAGAAAGCTCCCGAGGCGCGGCACGCAGCGCGTGGAGCGGTTGCGCGGATGTGGCTTGCGCGCCTGCTGGTGCAGATCGCCGAGGCGGCCCTCTTCGCCTACCTGCTGATCTGGTTCCTTTCGGTCGATCCGAGCTTCACCGACAATGATACCGCGCGCATCTTCGCTTTGGTGCTCGCGCTCTCGGTCCCGCTGGCCATGCTCGCCGGGCGCTGGTCGGATCTGAAAGACCGTCCGATACTGCCGCTCGTGCTGGGCGCCGCGTTGGGCGCAGCCGGCCTGCTCGTCATGGCATCGGCCGAAGGTATCGGGGAAGCGATCGTCGGCTATCTCGTCTTCGGCCTGTCGACCAGCGTCTTCCTCGCCCTGCATTCGAGCCAGACCCTGCGCGTCCTGCCCAAGCCTTCGACAAGGGGCCGCGACCTTGGCATTTTCAACCTGACCAACACGGTTCCCAGCCTCATCATGCCCTGGCTCACGCTCGCGCTGGTCCCCGTATTCGGCTTCAGCGGCCTGTTCATCGTCCTCGCTGCTTTGACGGTCCTCGCAACACTCCTTCTGGCGACCATGCCCCGCCTCAACTAGCCGCTTGCTTTTGGGCCGAACGCATGGCAGTTTTCACCTTGATAACGTTCTCAATCGGGAGAGGACGCGGAGGGATGAGAAACATGAAAGCGTTTTGGTTGGTGTCGGCTGCAGCAGTGGCCCTGGCAGGTTGCAACACCGTTCCGGCAGAAGTCGAAAGCACACCGGTAGCAAGCGCCAGCACAAGCGAAGATGCGCGCGTTGCCGATCTGGTCTCGCGCATGAGCCTTGAACGCAAGGTCGCACAGCTGATCCAGCCGCAGATCAACAGCTTCACGCCCGAAGACATGCGCCGCTATCGTTTCGGCAGCTACCTCAACGGCGGCAACGGCGGTCCCTATGGCGATGAGTACGCCGAAGCCAGCGAATGGCTGCGCTATGCCGACGAGATGTATCTCGCCTCGGTCGAGCCCATGGAAGGCGACGAGCCCGTCATTCCGACCATGTGGGGCACCGACGCGGTCCACGGCCACACCAACATCATCCGCGCGACGATCTTCCCGCACAACATCGGACTGGGCGCAACGCGCGACGCCGATCTCATCCGCCGTATCGGTGCAGCAACCGCGGTCGAGATCGAAGTGACCGGCATCGACTGGAACTTCTCGCCCACCGTGGCCGTCGCACGCGACGACCGTTGGGGCCGCACCTACGAAAGCTATTCGGAAGACCCCGCCATCGTCGCCCCGCTCGGCGCAGCGCTCGTCGAAGGCCTGCAGGGCCGCAAGGGCGATGCAAACCGTCTCGGCGCAGGCCATGTGATTGCCACGGCCAAGCACTTCTTCGGCGATGGCGGTACGGACCAGGGTGTCGACCAGGGCGATGTGAACGGCGACATCGAGGCGCTGAAGGCGGTGCACGCCGCGCCCTACCCCGCGACCATCGCGGCCGGGGTGGAAACCATCATGGCCAGCTTCAACTCGATCAACGGTCGCAAGATGCATGGCAACAAGGACATGCTGACCGACGTGCTGCGCGGTGAACTTGGTTTTGAAGGTCTCGTCGTCGGAGACTGGAACGGCCATGGCCAGGTCAAGGGCTGCACCAACACCGATTGCCCGCAGTCGCTGCTGGCAGGTCTCGACATCTACATGGTCCCCGACGACTGGAAGGGCCTGCTTGAAACGCTGGTTTCGCAGGTCGAGGACGGCACCATCCCGATGGCCAAGCTCGACGAGGCGGTGAGCCGCGTGCTGCGCCTGAAAATGCGTGCAGGATTGCTCGATGAATTCGTGAAGCCTTCCGATCGCCCCAATGCCGGCAATTACGACCTGATCGGTTCGCCAGAACACCGCGCCATCGCGCGCGAGGCAGTCGCCAAGTCGCAGGTTCTCCTGAAGAACAACGGCGTCCTGCCGCTGAAGGAAGGCGCAAGCGTGCTCGTGGCAGGCGGCGCGGCCGATGATATCGCACAGGCCGCGGGCGGCTGGACGCTGACTTGGCAGGGTGGTGGCGACCTCGACAACAGCTATTTCCCCGGCGCAACCTCGATCTGGAGCGGCCTCAAGACCGCTGTCGAGGAAAGCGGCGGCAGCGCCACCCTGTCGGCCGATGGCAGCTATTCGGACAAGCCCGATGTCGCCATCGTCGTCTTTGGCGAGGAGCCCTATGCTGAATTCGCCGGTGACCGGAAGCATCTCGGCTTCACCGACGAGGAAGGCCTCGAACTCCTTCGCAAGTTCAAATCGGAAGGCGTGCCGACCGTGGCCGTCTTCCTCTCGGGCCGCCCGATGTGGGTGAACCGCGAACTGAACGCGGCCGATGCTTTCGTGGCCAGCTGGCTGCCGGGCGGCGAAGGTGCCGGCATTGCAGACGTCCTGACGGGTGCCATGCCCGCGACCGGCAAGCTGGGTTTCAGCTGGCCTGCAACCTGCGATTACGGCCCGCTCAACGGCCCTGAAGGCGCGCTCTTCACCGTAGGCTACGGCCGCTCGTTCAACGATCTCAGCCCGCTGCCGACGCTGGACGAGAATTGCGCCCCGCTCCAGCAGGGCGCGGCGAAGGACTGGTATGTCAACGGTCGCCTTGCAGACGGCGTGCTCGCCAATACAGCGACCGGCAAGCTCGACAATCTGCGCGGCGAAGCAGGCGGCATTTTCTCCATCGGCCTCGATCGCAACGCACAGGAAGATGCCCGCGCGATCAGCTTCGGCCCCGGCGCCTATCTCGAGCTGGCGCAGGGCGGCGGCGACGACGGATATGGCTATCGCGTCATCTACGAAGTCCAGACCCGGCCTTCCGCAGCCGTCCACTTGAAGGTCGGCGCAGGCGAGCCGCTGGACATCACGCAGCAGCTCTCCGTCGCGGAAGGCAAGGGCTATCGCGAGATGATCATTACCGATGCCTGCGTCGCCGATCTCGGACCCTCGCTGACCTTCACGTCGCAGGGGCCGTTCAAGATCAACATCGGCAGCGTCGTGCGCGAGGAATTCGCTGACGGCACCGACTGCTCGTTCTGACGGCGTATTCGTATTCGCTTTGTGCGCCGGAAAAAGGCTGGCAAACAGGGCATAGAAACAAACCGGGCGCCGTGGGGTCGCACCGGCACTTGGGAGGATAACTGAAATGGCACTGGCACCCGACGTTTCGTCGAGCACCGATCCGAATCCGGTTGAGGCCGAAGGCGCGCACGTCAATGCGCCTGGCCTCCAGTATTTCGTCTTCGCACTGTTCTTCATTTTCGGCGGCATCACTTCGCTCAACGACGTGATCCTGCCCAAGCTGAAAGAGCTCTTCACGCTCAATTACACGCAGGCAATGCTGGTGCAGTTCTGCTTCTTCACCGCCTACTTGCTGATCGGTATTCCCGGCGCGCAGCTGGTGAAGCGGATCGGCTACATGCGCGGCGCGGTTGCCGGCCTCCTCATCATGATGGCGGGCTGCCTGCTGTTCATTCCCGCCAGCCAGACCGCGACCTATGGCCTGTTCCTCGGCGCGCTTTTCATCCTCGCAAGCGGTGTCGTCATCGTGCAGGTGGTGACCAATCCGCTGATCAGCCTGCTTGGCCCGGCAAAGACCGTCCACAGCCGCCTGACCTTCGCGCAGGCATTCAACAGCCTCGGCACCACGATCTTCCCGATTGTGGGTTCGGCTCTCATCCTCGGCAGCCTTGCCGGGGTGAGCGCAGCCGAACTTTCGGGCGCGGAGCTCCAGCAGTATCGCACCGCAGAAAGCGCCGCGATCGTTTCGACCTACATCGGCCTTGCCGTGGCACTCGCCGTGATCGCGCTCGTCGTGTGGATCAACCGCAACAAGCTGCCGCATGACGCAGCCGCGATGAAAGGCGACGCCCTCACCACCCCCGCGCGCTATGTCGCAGGGATCGTGCTGATCGCAATCGGCGGCTGGCTGGTGATCCGCGGCAACGAGATTCCCGGCATCCTGCTGCTTCTCGCTGCACCCGCTATCTGGCTGTGGGGCAACAGCCTGCTCAGCCGCACACGCTTCTCTTTCGGTGCGCTGTGCATCTTCCTTTACGTGGGTGCCGAAGTCGCCATCGGTTCGCTGATCGTGAACTACCTGATGCAGGAAAGCGTTCTTGGCCTGACCGAGCGTGCTGCCGGAGACATGATCTTCATGTACTGGGGCGGTGCCCTTGTCGGACGTATCATCGGCTCGGCCGTGCTGCGTTTCGTCAGCCCGGGTCTCGTCCTGATGGGCGTGGCGATCGGCGCGATCAGCCTGGTGCTGATCTCCACCAACACGACCGGCTCCGTCTCGGGTTACAGCCTGCTGGCAGTCGGCCTGATGAATTCGATCATGTTCCCCACGATCTTCTCGCTCGCCTGCGAAAAGCTGGGCCTCAAGGCTGCCGACGGTTCGGGCATCATCAACATCGCCATCTTCGGCGGTGCGGTGATCCCGCTGCTGACCGGCATGCTGGCCGATGTGAGCGGCAGCCTGGGCACGGCCATGATCCTGCCCATCGCCTGCTATGCGATCATCGCGCTGTTTGGGATCTACGCAAGGCGCCCTGCCGCAAGCTGATCGGACATCATCCTTTTTCGGGGGTTCGCAAGGAGGCTTCGGTCTGCCATGCGGCCCCCGAATTCATTTTGAAGTACTGCAGGGACAATCCATGACCGACGCCGAACTCGCCGCCCACCTCGCCGAAGTGGCGGGCAGGATCCTGATTGAGGTGCGGGAAAGCGGGATGTTCGAAGGCAAGTCGCTCGGCAAGGCTGGCGATGAAACCGCCAACCAGTTCCTGTGCCACGCGCTTCGCCAGCAGCGCCCCGAGGATGGCCTGCTGTCCGAAGAAGAAAAGGACAACAGCGCGCGTCTCGACAAGGAACGTGTCTGGATTGTCGATCCGGTCGACGGCACCCGCGAATATGGCGAGGCCCGCAGCGACTGGGCTGTGCACGTGGCGCTATGCGTGAACGGCAAGCCGGAAACCGGTGCGGTCGCCCTGCCCGGTCTCGATACAGTGCTGCGGACCGACGCGCCGATCGACGTGCCTGCGGCGGCGGAAAAGCCGCGCATGGTCGTGAGCCGTACACGTCCTGCCAAGGAAGCCGTGGCAGTCGCCGAGACGATCGGCGCAGAACTCGTCGGCATGGGATCGGCAGGCGCCAAGGCCATGGCCGTGGTTCGCGGCGAGGCGGAAATTTACCTCCACACCGGTGGCCAGTACGAATGGGACAGCGCAGCACCTGCAGCGGTCGCTCTCGCGCATGGCATGCATGCCAGCCGCATCGACGGCAGCCCGCTGACCTACAACCAGGCAGACACCTACATGCCCGACTTGCTCATCTGCCGTCCCGAATGGGCCGAACGGGTGCTTGCCGAAGTGGCTAAGCTCGCGGACTAGGCCTCGACCTGTGCGAGCAATTGCCGCGCCCTGCTGAGGTGCGGCCGGTCCAGCATCTTGCCCTTGTGGCCGATGGTACCGGCACCGGGGTTGGCTTCGAACAGAGCGACGATCTCGCGCGCCTCGGCAATTTCCTCCTCGCTCGGGCTGAAGGCTGCGTTGATCACTGGCACCTGCGCCGGATGGATCGCGAGCATGCCGCGATAACCGTCGCGGCGGACCTTGCCGGCGCGCTTTTCCAGCCCTTCCAGATTGCGGAAATCGCCGTCGATCGTCTCGATGGCCGGTACGCCAGCCGCTGCAGCGCCGAGCAGGGTCAGGCTGCGGGCAAGCTCGTAGGTGAAGCTGTATTCGCCGTCCTCGCCGCGGTTCGACATCGCCCCGATGGAATCGGCGAGGTCCTCTGCCCCCCAGGTCATCGCCACGAGGCGCGGTGCACCCGCATAGTCACCCGTGGTGAACATAGCTGCGGCGACTTCGGTCACCAGCGCGATGACGGGCGTCGAGCCGGGTTCGATCCCCAGCTCCATTTCCAGCGGCGTGAGCATCTGGTCCAGCGCCTCGACATCATGCCGACCGCGCGACTTGGGCAGCATGATGCCGCCGGGTCGTGCGGGCATGATCGCGGCCAAATCATCGGCGGTGTGCGGCCCGTCGAGCGGATTGACCCGCACCCACAGCCGGTCGTGCTCGCCATTATCGCGCGTCTTGAGGAAAGCGCAGATCGCTTCGCGTACGGCGGGCTTGGCGTCGTCTGCAACCGCATCCTCGAGATCGAAAATCACGATGTCGGCCTCGCCTTCGGTGGCCTTCGTCATCTTCTTTTCGCTGTCGCCCGGTGCGAACAGCCAGCTGCGGTGGCGCGCCGGAAGGGCCCTTGGTTGAGACACGTATGATCCTCTCTGCTCAGTCCTGCGCGCCTTGAGCCGTTCTTGCCACTTTAAGTCAAGCCGAACGCCAATGCGCGCGGCGGGTTGTGCCGCGCCGCATGTCTTGTAGACGCAAGGCGATGAGACACTCTTTGCGCAGCTCGCTTTTCCTCACCGTTGCAGGCCTTTCCGCCATCTGGGCGCCCAATGCACTGGCCCAGCAAGCCGATGCGGCTGGCGACAATGACGCGCTGATCATCGTAACCGGCGAAGGATTGGACCAGACCCCGGCGAGCCCTGCCTATGACACGCAGTTGATCGAGCGCGAGCAGCTTGTCTCGACCTCGTCCGGCCGGATCGAGGACGCGCTCGCCGGCGTTGCGGGTTTCCAGCAATTCCGCCGCTCCGACAGCCGCTCCTCGAATCCGAGCGCGCAGGGCGCGACGCTGCGTTCGCTGGGCGGCAATGCCACCAGCCGTGCGCTGGTGCTGCTTGACGGCGTGCCCATGGCCGACCCGTTTTTCGGCTTCATTCCCTTCACCGCAATCGCGCCCGAACGGCTCGCCGAAGTCAGGGTGACGCGCGGCGGCGGTTCGGGCCCCTTCGGCGCAGGTGCTTTAGCGGGCACCATCGAACTCGAAAGCGCCGACGCCGCAACGCTCGGCAGCTTCGGCGGGCATGTTTACGTCAACGACCGCGGCGGCACCGAAAGCGCGGCCCATGTTGCGGGCGACCTTGGCGACGGTTTCGGAGTGATTTCCGGGCGCTGGGACCGCGACAAGGGCTTCTTCACGACGCCGCCAGCCGACCGCGTCGATGCCAGCGCGCGCGCTGCCTACGACAGCTGGTCGGTCCAGGCACGCGGTGTCACGCCAATCGGCGACTCAATGGAGTTGCAGGCGCGCGGGCTGGTCTATGACGACCGCCGTACCCTGCGCTTCGACGGCGCGGACAGTTCGAGCACCGGACAGGATGCGAGCCTGCGTCTCGTCGGCAGGGGCGACTGGCAATTCGACGCGCTCGCTTATGTGCAGGCGCGCAACTTCACCAATATCGTTATCAGTTCGACGCGCTTCGTTCCGGTCCTCGACCAGCGCAACACGCCTTCGACCGGTCTGGGCGGCAAGTTCGAGATCCGACCGCCGGTGGGGGACAGCAATGTCCTGCGGCTGGGCATGGATTATCGGCGCAGCGAGGGCGAGCTGTTCGAAACCGCGATCAGCGCCTTCACCGGTGCCGTGCGCGAACGGCGCAATGCGGGCGGCACCAATACCGACCTCGGCTTCTTCATCGAGGACGACCTCTTGCTCGGCCCGCTCACTCTCACGGCGGGGGCAAGGCTAGACCGCTACACTATCCGCGACGGCTTCTACGTCGCGCGGTCGGACGATGGTGCCGTCCTGCTGGAGGAACGCTTTGCGGACCGCTCCGGCTGGGAAGAGTCCTTCCGTGGCGGCGCGGTCTTCGATGCAGGTGGCGGACTGAGCCTTCGCGCGGCGGCCTATACCGGCCTGCGCCTTCCCACGCTGAATGAACTCTACCGGCCCTTCGTGGTTTTCCCGGTCACCACCAATGCCAATGCCGCACTGGAAAACGAGCGGCTCGAAGGCTTCGAGGCGGGTGTAGACTTCGCGTCCGGCGATATTTTCGACCTGTCGCTTACCGCATTCCAGAACCGCGTCGAGGGCGCGATTGCCAATGTCACGCTCGACCCATTGACCCGCCAGCGGCGCAATATCGATGCCATCGAAGCGCGCGGTATCGAAGCCAGCCTTGGCGTCGCGCTGGGCAGCCTGCGTTTCGATGGCTCGCTCGCCTATACCGATGCCGAAGCGCAGCAGGATGGCGCGGCATTCGACGGCAACCGGCCTTCGCAAACCCCTGCCTGGGTCGGGGGTGCGACCGTTAGCTATCGGTTCGGCGATAGCGGCCTCATCGCAGCAAACCTTCGCCATGTCGGGCGCCAGTTCGAGGACGATCTGGAAAGCGACGTCCTGCCTGCGGTCACAACGCTCGGCCTGTTCGCACAGCTTCCTGTGACTGACGAAGCCTCCATCGTCCTGCGCGGCGAGAACCTGACCGACGAGGATATCGTCACCCGCAACCAGGGCGGATCGATCGACTACGGCACGCCGCGGACCGTCTGGATCGGCATCAGGATCGGCGGCTAGATATCGGACATTGCGTCGCTGCGCTGGGCAGATATGATCCGGCCCCTTGAGAGGAGACGCCATTTCCATGAATGCCCAGCAAGACCTCGCCGCCCGTCACGAAGCTGTCGATCGCGATCCGGAAAGCTACTGGCTGGAGGAAGCAAGGCGGCTCGACTGGGACACGTTCCCCACCAAGGCCAATCGCAGCTCCTTCGACGAGGCGGATTTCGGCATCCGCTGGTTCGAGGATGGCGAGCTCAATGTCACGGTCAATTGCCTCGACCGTCACCTGGCGGAGCGTGGCGACAAGACTGCGATCGTCTTCGAAGGCGACGAGCCGGGCGAAGGCTACAGCCTCACCTACGCGCAAGTTCACGAGGAAGTCTGCCGTTTCGCCAATGCGCTGAAGGATTGCGGCGTCGGCAAGGGTGACCGCGTGGCGATCTACATGCCGATGATCCCCGAGGCGGCTTTCGCCATGCTCGCCTGCGCAAGGATCGGGGCGATCCATTCGGTGGTTTTCGGCGGCTTTTCGCCGGACAGCCTTGCCGACCGCATCCAGGATTGCGGCGCGAAAATGCTCATCACGGCGGACGAAGGATCGCGCGGCGGCAAGCGCATTCCCTTGAAGGCCAATGCCGACAAGGCGCTCGAGAAATCGCCCGTCGAGGCGGTCATCATGGTCAAGCGCACCGGCGGCGATGTCGCCTTCGTCGAAGGCCGCGACCACTGGTGGCATGTCCTGCGCGAGAAAGTTTCCGCCGATTGCCCGCCCGAGAAGATGAGCGCGGAGGACCCGCTGTTCATCCTCTACACCTCGGGCTCGACCGGCAAGCCAAAGGGCGTGATGCACACTACCGGTGGCTATCTCTACTGGGTGACCGCCACCTTCGACATGCTGTTCGGCGCGAAGGATAACGATGTTTTCTGGTGCACGGCCGACGTCGGCTGGGTCACCGGCCACAGCTATGTCGTTTACGGCCCGCTCGCCAATGGCGCGACGACGGTGATGTTCGACGGCGTGCCGAACTATCCCGACTTCGGGCGGTTCTGGGAAACCTCGAACCGGCTCGGCGTGACCATCTTCTATACCGCCCCCACTGCGATCCGCGCCCTCATGCGCGAGGGAGACGACTGGGTGAAGCGGCACGATCGTTCGCAGATCCGGCTGCTCGGCACCGTGGGAGAACCGATCAATCCCGAGGCGTGGAACTGGTATCACGAGGTCGTCGGCGATGGCCGCTGCGAGATCGTCGACACCTGGTGGCAGACCGAGACCGGCGGCGCGCTGATCGCGCCGGTGCCCGGGGCGGTGGAGACCAAGCCGGGCAGTGCAACCAAGCCCCTGCCCGGCGTCTATCCGGCGCTGGTCGACAATGAGGGCAAGCTGCTGGAAGGGGCGACTTCGGGCAATCTCGTCATCACGCAGAGCTGGCCCGGCCAGATGCGCGGGGTCTGGGGCGATGAAGACCGCTTCTTCCAGACCTATTTCACGACCTATCCGGGGCGCTACTTCACCGGCGACGGCTGTCGGCGCGACGACGATGGCTATTACTGGATCACCGGCCGCGTCGATGACGTGATCAACGTATCCGGTCACCGCATGGGCACGGCCGAGGTCGAAAGCGCGCTGGTCGCCCATCCCAAGGTGGCGGAAGCCGCGGTGGTCGGCATGCCGCATGATGTGAAAGGCCAGGGCATTTACGCCTATGTCACGCTCAATGCGGGCGAGCCGGAGAGCGAGGAATTGCGCAAGGAACTGCGCCAGTTCGTGCGTCAGGAAATCGGCCCGATCGCCTCGCCCGACGTGATCCAGTTCGCTCCCGCGCTGCCCAAGACCCGCAGCGGCAAGATCATGCGCCGTATCCTGCGCAAGATTGCCGAGGGCGAGCCGGACAAGGTCGGCGACACATCAACGCTTGCGGATCCCGCAGTGGTTGACGCGCTGATCGAAGGCGCGAGGTCGGCCTAGGCCGGAAGACGGGCTCCCCGACGGCGATCACCGCCGGAGAGCGTCTTTTCCTGGCCTATCAGAGTACCGCGAAGTCCGACGGTGCGTAGAGCACGTCGAGATATTCCACGGCGACGATGTCGGGCATCACTGCCACAGCGGGTTCCGAGAATTCGCTGGCAGCTTCGACGTCGGCGGCCTGGCTGGCGAGAACCACGGCAACGAGTGCGCCCGCGACATAAATCTCGGTATCCGCACCGTTCTGCACGAAGCCGACGTCCGAACCGTCGGTGTCGCTCAGCAGGATGGTGTCGGGACCGGTGCCGAAGTCGGCGATGATATCCGTGCCGCCGGTGGTGGCGATGACGAAGGTGTCTGCGCCCAGCCCGCCGATCAGCAGGTCGTTTCCGGCGCCGCCGACAAGCAGGTCCTTGCCATTGCCGCCGCTCAGCAGGTCGTTGCCGTCCCCGCCGAACAGCTCGTCCCAGCCGTTGCCGCCGAACAATTCGTCATCGCCGCCGAGGCCGAACACGCTGTCCGATCCATTGCCGGCAAAGATCAGGTCGTTGCCGTCATTGCCGCTCACGTCGTCGGCGCCGTTGCCCGCATCGATCACCTGCACACCGATGTTGAAGCGTGCGAGAACCGGATCGTGGTCCGACACGCCCGAGGCGGTGTGGATGTTGCGATGGACGATATCGATCGCCGCGCCATCGAGCAGGCTTTCACTGGCAAGGATGTGGTCGATCATCTGGGCATTGCCCTGGAACAGCGTGCTGTAGCGCTCGCTCGCGTCGAGCAGGTAGGCAAGGTTCCCCAGCTCGACATCGGTGCCGTCCATCACCATGCCACCGGCATAGTCGAGATCGCCCGTGACAATTTCCAGCGTCTCTTCGAACTGGAAGTCGTTGAAGTCGCCGGCGACGACAATGTTGGCACCTGCGTCGGCAGCCAGCAATGCGCTGACATAGGCGTTGAGCGCAGCAGCCTGCTCGGCTCGCTGCAGTGCGCCTGCCATCTCCGGAAGCTGGTTGGCCGAGAAGATGTTGTCCGAGCCGATCAGCGAGGTGAAGTGGTTGCCGATCACGGTGACGTCTTCGCCATTGAATTCGAACGTCGCCACCAGCGGCGTGCGTGCGAAGGCATCGTCATCGATCGTGAATACCGAATCCGGGTCCAGATCGACGCGGTCGGCACGGTAGAGGAAGGCCACGCGGATATTGCCGCCCGGCTGGCCGCCGGTCTGCCCGTCTTCCACGAAGGGATTGTCGAGCACGTTGTAGCGCACGCCCGTCTGTTCGAAGATCGCATCGGCCAGCGCCTGCAGCGTCATCTCGGCGGACACGGTGCCGTCGTTCCACGAACCGCTGTCGTCCTGGATTTCCTCCAGCACCACGATATCGGGCGCGTTCATCGCCACACCGATGTCGTATGCGATCGCCTCGAAGCGGCCATTGGCCACGTCGGCGTCGCCGTCCGCATCGTTGATGTCGAGGTTGAGCACATTGTAGGTCGCGATCGTCAGCTGGTTGACCGCACCCTCGAGCATCGAGAATTCGGCCAGCGCATTGCTGGGCGCAGCGACGGTGACCATCTCGGTCGGCAGCAGTTCGTAATTGCCGAAGCCATAGCTGATGACGCCGGTCACATTCTCGAGGACCGCGCCGGGTGTCACATTGGGCGTATCGAAGACGACACCGTTGAGGGTCGAACCGCCGTCGATCTGGATACGTTCGGGGTTGAAGTCCGAACCTGCCCCGCTGTCGAATTCGCCAAGGCCGCCTGCGCCGCCTTCGATCACGACCAGGCCGGTTTCGGACACATTGGTGGCCGAAAGGTTGCCGTTGCCGTCGCTTGCCACGGTCCACAGCTCGCCGAAATTGTTGGTGCTGTCGATTGCGACCGGGTTCTCGATCGTGACGAGCATGCCCTCGAGGCTTTCCCAGAAATCGATGCCGTCGGTTGCCGGATCGTAATCGGTCAGCATGTCGTCATCGACCAGTTCGGTCGGGGGCGTGATACCGTTGGGGCCGATCACTACCGCCTGTGGCAGCGCGTTGCCGCTGCTCTCGACGGTGATGGTCGCGTCGGTGATCTGGGTGGTCGAAAGATTGCTTTCGTCATTGCCCGGCGTGAATTCGCCGACCGTTCCACTCACGGTCACGGCATCGCCCGCGACGACGGCAGGCGCCGAACGGGTGAAGACGAAGATAGCGTCCGACGTCGCGTAGTTTCCGTCGCCATCGGGGTCCTGCATGTAGAAGCCGTTCGAGGCGACAGCGGTGACGATGCCGGTGGTGGTGACGAGGTTGTCGACATAGATCGACCGGTGGCCTTCGCCTTGGATCTCTCCGATCTGGAGGTTGAGCGCTTCATCGTTGATGATGGCGCCGGTGGCCTCGCCGTCGCGGATGTCCGCGCCGCCCACTGCATTCGACAGTTCGAGGCCGAGGAACTCGGTCGGTTCGGGCAGCGTATCGCCCACCACCTGGATGGTGATTTCGGCGACGGTCTGGCCGGGCGCGAAAGTCACGGTTCCTGACAGCGCACCAGCGAGGTCGGCAGCGTTCGCCGACTGCGGGCCGTTGCCGAGCACAACCGAATAGTCGACCGAGACTTCGCCATCGGTGCCGCCGGTGCGGCGCACCGTGAAGACCAGCGCGCTCGTGCCGCTGTCGCCCTCGGTCACCGAGGCATCGTCGACATAGAAGCTGCCATTGGGGTTCGGCGCGACGAAGTCCTGGCCGGTGTTCACCGAACCGAAGCTGTCATCGACCGGGCCGGTCCAGCTGAAATCTTCGTAGTTCGAACCGGTGCCGGTCAGCTGGAGCGAGAAGCCTTCGGGGCTGCCTGCTTCCTCGACGTCGACATCGATGCTGGTCAGGCCAGCGGCGGGACCGTCGGTCGCGGTCATCGTTCCTTCGTAGGACAGGAACTGGACAACGTTACCATCGGCATCGACAAGCGCAAAACCGTCGGGCGCGCCGTTCTGAATGCCCGACACATCGAAGCTGATCGTGCCGAAGCCGTCATCCTGGTCGGGAATGATTCCCGAGAGGCTGACGGTGCGGTAAACGCCGCCACCGTTACCGTTGTAGAGCACTATGCTCCAGCCGGTGAGGTCGGTGCCGGCAGCACCGGCGAGTTCGATCGCCTCGCCGACATCGCCACCCGAATTGTCGTAATGGAATTCGTTGAAGAACACGTCGCCACCGGTTGCCGGGGGCGGCGGTGGCGGCGGAGGAGGACCGTCGCCGAAGCTCTGCCCGGCGTTCAGCGTGCCGCGGCTTTCGGCCAACGGGCCGGTCCAGGTGAAGTCGATTGCATCGTTGCCCGTGCCGGTAAGCTGGAGCGAGTCGCCCACATTGGTGGTGCCCGTCTCGGCTACACCGACATCGGTACTTTCGATGCCGGCGGCAGGACCGTCGACGGCGACGAAGGTGCCTTCATAGGAAAGGAACTGGAGCACGCTGCCGTCGGGAGCCACCAGCGCGATCCCGTCGGGTGCACCGTTCTGCAGGCCATTGCTCGGCAGGTCGAAAGCGACTGCGCCAAAGCCCGTGCCCTCGTCGTCGATTACCGAACCGTCGAGCGCGATGGTGTTGTACACCGCGCCGTTTGACCCGTTGTAAAGCACGAGCGAATAGCCCGTCAGGTCGAGCCCGGCAGTACCGGCAACCTCGATGAATTCGCCGACGTCGCTGCTGGCATTGTCATAGTGGAATTCGTTGATGAAGACGACCGGGGTCAGGCTTTCGATGACCTGGCCGGTGTTTGCCGCGCCCGACGTGTTCGCCGAGGCATCCGCCCAGGTGAAGTCGCCATAGGTCGATCCCGTTCCGGTGAGCTGGAGCGAGTCTCCGATCGGAGTGCTGCTCGTTTCCGCCACGCCGATATCGGTGCTGGTCAGGCCCGCTGCGGGGCCAGTAGTCGCGGTGAAGCTGCCTTCGTACGAAAGGAACATGACCACATTGCCGCCTGCATCGACGAGCGCGAAGCCGTCGGGCGCGCCGTTCTGCAAACCGTTGGTCGGCAGGTTGACGGTGGTGAACTGTTCGCTGCCCGAGAGCGCGATGGTGCCATAATCGGTGCCGTTCGAGCCGTTGTAGAGGACCAGCGTCCAACCGGTCAGGTCGATCAGGTCGAGATTTGCGATCTCGATGAATTCGCCCGTGTCGGTGCTTGCATTGTCGTAATGGAACTCATTGATGAATACGCGCGTGCTCGTATCGGCAACCATGATCTGACCCCTCAGAAACTGGAAAGAGCGGCCGCAAGGGATTCGGGCCGCAATCAGAAGGGCTTTTTAAGGTTTTCTTAAGACAAAAGAATGACTCGGCCCGAGTTTTCCCGCCAAATATCGAACTGTCCCATATCGGGACTCATCCGAAATCCAGTCGCAGCGCGCCTCGTGAAACGGAAGTTTTCGCGATTTGTCCGCCAGTACGACCCGTATGGCGACTCTCAGCCCGGACGGACGGATCGATACAGCCACAATCGAAGCCGAGATCGCACGGCTGCAAGGCTTGTGGAGCTCAAACAAGGACGACGGCAGTGAGGCTGCGGCGCAAATCGACCAATGACGCTGATCGACTACGCAAGTACCTCGCTCGGTTCAGCCTGGTCTGGGATGACATCAACTGAGGCGCCGCTAGCCTACCGCCTATTACGGCATGACTTATCCATAAGCGGTCATTCCGCTTACGACCCGATTGCGGACGTTCACGAGCTGTAGGCAGGCCCAACATACTCTACCTCTGAATTGGTCGGTTCAAATCGCATGATTGCGGCCTCTGGCGTATTCTCGACCGTAAGTATCACTGGTTTGCTTGTCGCTCTGCCGAGTAACTTCAGGAAAGAGAGGACATCGGGCAGCAATTCAGGCTGCATATCGCGCGGATTGAGGTCGAACTCGATCTCTTCGGCGGTGAAGAAATGACAGTTCAGCGTGGTGCTGCCTATGTGGACATACATGCTCGGACAGGAAACGCTTGGATCCCTGAATAAGAGTTTCGAAACGTCCCTAGGCAACTCGGTCACTTGACCGTTTATCTGAAGTTCGAGCCTAAACTTGGATTGCCTGAGGCTATCGATGACAGCCTGCCAGTCATCGACGCTCGCGTCTTGCACGTAGATGTCACAAAGCGCACCATCACAGTTCGCAAAGTCTTTTGCTATTAACTGCCATTCCATGCGTTTCGTGTGGGCCAACGACTACAAGATGGCAACGACCGCCTTCCACCCACAAAGAGACGTCAGCGGTGCACATTCTCGGTGAGACGCTGCCGGTCCGCTTAGGGCATGCTCTCGAAAGGCCCGCGCGTCCGGGATGATTGCGCAAGGTGGACCTTCGACACCGGCTCGCAAATCTGTCTCGAAGATATTCAACGGCCCGCTCGAGAGCCCGGGAAAAGCCGATGTAATCTGAACTCGATGATGTCATGCATAGGCACCAAGGTGCGATCCCCCTCCTGTTGCCATCCGACAGGCAGGTAGCGAGCGCCACGCCCCCTGAAAGATCGCCCGGCGCGTGGCCTCAGCATTTTCAAAACGGCGCTTTGACTGATTCGCGGACGTCCTCATTCGGATCGGTCGGCCAGCTGGCCAGGCGCGACGAGCCTCGGCCTGAAGGCCGGATGTTACCGTTCCGGAATGCGGCCTTGCCCGTCGATGTAACCGTTTCGGAACGGCAGCGAAAAAATCCTGCAGGCCCGGGCGGCTGCCATGCCGCAAGCGATTGCATCCAGCCGCAACAGGCCCTCTCCCGTCGCCACCCAAATAAAAAACTGATGGGAGAGTTATCGTGAAAAAGCTTGCCGCAGCGATCCTTGCTGCCTCCACTGCACTTGCCACACCCGCTCTGGCGCAAACGACCACAACCGAGCTGAAGCCTACCGGGACGACCGAGACCCTCGATGATGTGGCCGAGCCTGAAATTCCGCTCGACGACAAATTCCAGGTCAATTTCAAGGGATCGCTGCGCCTCGGCTTCGACTATATCGATGCCGGTACCGATGACGACTCGCTCAACGGCCGCGATTATCTCAGCCGGATTTCCGTAAATGCGAAGAAGCGCGTCGCCGACGGCGTGGCGCTGGTTGGCACGATCGAATACGGCCTGCGGTCGGATAATCTGGTCGACTTCCAGCAAAATGCCGATCCCACCCTGCGCCTTGCCTATGTCGGCGTCCAGTCCGACGATTACGGCAGCCTCTATTACGGTTCGCAGACGATCGTCTTCCACCGCTTCGTACGCAGTTCCTATTTCAGCGACGGGCTGGACTCCACGCGCCTGGGTTCGATCCGCGATGACGACATGCTGCAATATTACTATTCGACCGGCGGATTGACCGTCGGTCTCGCGACCCAGACGGAAAACCAGGACGGCGACAGTTTCGACCAGTTCCAGATCGGGGCCGAGTACGATTTCGACATTGCCAAGATCCAGGTCGCTGGCATCAAGGACAATCGCGGCGGAAACAACGGAACGCTGTGGGGCGTGCGCGGCTGGGTCTTCCCGGCAGACGGCTTGAAGCTGTCGGCCTATCACCACCAGCAGACCGACGATTTCGACCTTTATGGCGGCTCGACCGGGACCGTACGCCTGCGCGATGCGGCAACCGAAGGCCGCGTGGATGGCATTCCGAACTGCAGCGGCGAATCCCGCAGCGTCACGGGCGTATTCGGCAGCTATCGTTTCGGCGGTAACGAATTGCTTGGACGCTATGCAGTGGATTCCTGCGACATCTCTGGCGATGTAAATTCCTACAAGGTGGAATATGCGCACCATTTGTCGAAGGACGCCCGGCTTTGGGTCGCTTTCGAGACGCTCGATAACGATGTGCTTCGCGCACCTTCCTCGAGCAGCGGCGAGAGCCTTTCCCAGTTCCAGGTCGGCGCTCGCTACGATTTCTGATTGCATCGCGGCCGGCTGATGTGAGCCGGCCAAAATGAAGACGCGCCGTATCGACACTTCCCCGTCGGCACGGCGCGTCTTTGTTTCCGCCACCCCAAGACAGGTCATCGACATCGTGCCTTCGGACGTATTATGGCTTGCCGCAGACGCAAAAGCGTCTCCGGGGAGTGGAGGGATGCAGTTTTTCGAAACGTCGGGCGGCGCCTTGTGGCGCAAGGTGGGCATCCGGCTGGTCGGCCTTGCCATGCTGGTCGGAGCCGTGACGCTTGGCGCGTTGCACATGGCGCGGCAAAACGCCCAAAGCGACCTCGACGAACAGATGAACCGTTCCGCCCAGAGTTACGTCGCCGCGATCGAGGGATGGCAGCAGCAATACTGGGCCCTCGCCGCCATATACGCCGAGGACCCATCCTTCGCGCGCATCAATTCGGCGCCAAACATCGAAACCACTGGGCTGCAAAACAGGCTCAACCGCTGGAACGCGGCAACCGGCACCCAGGCGACACTGGTGGTCCGGTCGGATGGATCGCTGGTGGCCGGCGCCTATGCCTCGATCTTTCCCGACGGCGATACGTCGATCATCCCGAGACAAGTCCTCAAGACCGCTTCGGATGGCGGATTGGGGCGCGGCTTCGTGGTCTGGCCGAACGGCTATCGCGGGTACGCCTTCGCTTACGAGGTCTCGCGCAACGCCGGTGACGATCCGCTGATCGTCGTCGTCATCGCGTCGCTCTATGAATTGCAGAAATACGTGCAGCTGCAGGTCGATACGATTTTCGTGACCGATGGCAGGGGCGGGATTGCGGTCGCGAACCAGCGCGGAGCGACGGGAAGAACCGTGGCAGAAGCGCTTGCGGATGATCGTTTCGCGGCTCTCTATCCGCGCGGCGCCGAAGTGCGCGAAGTTACGGATACCCGCAGCAGCTGGCACGTGATCGTCGCCAAATCGCGGGCGGAAGCGCTCGAATATGTCAGGCTGGTGGGATGGCTGGCAGCGATATCGACGTTGGCTGTGGCCCTGCTCGGCTTGCTCGTACTGTCACGGCGCTCGGCCTTGCAGGAGCGATTGGACCTGCAGCGCACGATGCGAAGAGAGCTGGAAGAGACGGTAAAGTGTCGCACCTCCGAGCTCACCGAGGCGAACCGCGACCTCCAGGCCGAGATTGCCCGCCGGCACGTAATCGAAAAGGACCTGCGCGAAACCCATCTGGAACTGACCCAGGCCGCCAAGCTCGCATCGGTGGGGCAGATGTCGGCGGTGGTGAGCCACGAACTGAACCAGCCGCTCACCGCGATCCGGTCCAACGCGGAACTCGCGCGCGAATATCTCGATCGATCGGCAACCGAGCAGGCAAACGCTAAGATCGGCGCGATCCTGGACATGACCGATCGCATTGCCAAGCTGACCAAGCGCCTGCTCAACTTCTCGCGCCAGCCGCGTAGCGATGTTTACCCGGTGGCCCTCGCCCTGCCGCTCGACGATGCACTCGGCATCCTGGAGCCGCGGATCGTCAAGCAGGAGGCGGTGGTGGAAGTGGACTTGCTCCCGGACCTTTTCGTCAACGCCGGACGCAATCGCTTGTCGCAGGTCTTCATCAACCTGATCGCCAACGCGCTCGACGCCTGTTCGGCCGGCGCGGACCCGTGCGCGATAAACATCGCGTCGTTCGAAAAGGATGGCCAGATCGAGATATCCTTCTCCGACAATGGTCCGGGCGTACCCGATGACAGGATGGCACGGATCTTCGACGCCTTCTATTCGACCAAGGAGCGCGGCGAGGGACTGGGCCTCGGCCTGTCCGTGTCGATGAAGATCATCGAGGAATTCGGCGGCAGCTTGCAATACCGGCGCGGCGAAAACGGAGGCGCGGTCTTCGTTGTCGCGCTTCCCCTCCTTGCCAGAAGGGACGAGGCAGCATGAGCGAGAAAACCGATGTCATCTTCATCGATGACGATCAGGATGTGCGGGATACGACCGTGGAAAGCCTCACCGTCGCCGGCTGGCAGGTCATGGCTTTCGCCAAGGCCGAACGCGCGCTTGAACGCTTGTCTCGCGATTTTTCCGGCATCGTCGTCTCCGATATCCGCATGCCGGGCATGGACGGGCTGAAATTCTTGGCTGCCGCGCAGGAAATCGACGAAGCGCTGCCGGTGATCCTGATTACCGGGCATGGCGATGTCCCGCTGGCCGTCGATGCGATGCAAAAAGGCGCCTTCGACTTCCTGGAAAAGCCGTTCTCGAACCAGTCGCTTCGCGAGCGCGTCGACCGCGCGCTCCAGTTTCGCAAACTCTCGCTCGAGAACCGGGAACTGCGCGCCAATATCGAAGGGGCGGGAGATGCGCTGGACCGGTTGATGGTCGGGTCTTCGACGGTGATGACAAGGACCCGCGAGCGGCTGCGCTCGCTCGCGCCCACCGATCTCGACGTGCTGATCACCGGCGAAACCGGCACGGGCAAGGATCTGGCCGCACGCCTGCTGCACGATCTTTCGCCGCGCGCCGGAAAACCCTTCGTGGCGATCAACCTCGCCGTCCTGCCGCAGGACAATATCGAACACCTCTTGTTCGGTCACGAAGCCGATGCCTTCCCGGGGGCAAGCCGGGCGCGCTATGGCAGGCTGGAACACGCGCGCGGCGGAACGCTGTACCTCGACGAGGTGGGTTCGCTGCCTCCCTCGCTCCAGACCAAATTGCTGCGGCTTGTGGAAACGCGGACCTTCGAACGGGTCGGAGGATACGACCAGATCGACCTCGACGCGCGCATCATCACATCAACCAACCGCTCGCTTGAAGACATGGTTGCGAATGGCGATTTTCGTCAGGACCTGCTCTATCGGTTTGCGGTCGCGACTGTCGCAATGCCTTCGCTGGGCGATCGGCTCGAGGACTTGCCCGCGCTGTTCCAGCATTTGCTGGCAGCGACGGCAACGCGCCACAATGTCTTCGATTACCGTCGCCCCTCGGCGCAGTTCCTGTCCTCGCTTTCGCAGCGGCAATGGCCGGGCAATGTGCGGGAGTTGCGCAATCTCGCCGAACGTTTCCTCATGGGGATAGATGACGAGCAGGACGCTGGCGCGACGCCCGGCGGGTCCGAACGACCGACACTGCACCAGATCATGGAGACAGCCGAGCGCGAGACGCTTGTCGATGCGCTGATCCGGCACGAAGGCAATCTTAAAGCGACCTACGAAGAGCTCGGGATTTCGCGAAAGACGCTCTACGAAAAGATGATTCGCCACGAACTGAACCGGGTCGATTTTGCGTCCGGCGAATAGGCGTTGATCGAAGTCATCGGGTTGATGTTACCTTTCCGTTATACCTTCCACGAGGCGAATGTGTCGGAAGCGAGACGAAGTGCAAACACGAGGACGTTTTCTTTCGCTACGCGCTGGTTCAGCGATTGTCCGGAGCCTGCAAATCCTCTTCCCCGGATCGCGAGCACTGCAAAGGTGCCTGACAAAGAGAATATGGGAGAATTAGGATGTTGAAGGTTTTCACCTACACCACGGCTATCGCCGCACTGGCACTTGCCGGATGCAGCGCAGGCAATGACGATGCGGCGGCTGGCAGCGAAGGCACCAGCGGCGATGTTGCTGCAAACAGCGGCTGCGATGCCGGCGAACAGGTCATCAAGTTCAGCCACGTCACCAATACCGACAAGCACCCCAAGGGGATCGCGGCCAACCTCCTCCAGGAACGCGTGAACGAGGAAATGAACGGCCGCATGTGCATGGAGGTCTACCCCAACTCCATGCTCTACGATGACGACAAGGTGCTTGAAGCCATGCTGCTGGGCGATGTCCAGATGGCCGCCCCTTCGCTGTCGAAGTTCGAAAATTACACCACGAAGCTGCGCATCTTCAACTTCCCGTTCCTGTTCGACAACATCGACGCGGTCGATCGTTTCCAGGCCTCGCCGGCCGGTCAGGATCTCCTGAATTCGATGAGCGACAAGGGCCTGAAGGGGCTTTCGTTCTGGCATTCGGGCATGAAGCAGCTTTCGGCTGACAAGCCGTTGCTGGTCCCCGCCGATGCGCGCGGCCTGAAATTCCGTGTCGAGAACTCCGACGTGCTGGTGGCCGTGTTCGACCAGCTCGGCGCCAACCCGCAGAAGATGTCGTTCAAGGAAGTCTACGGCGCGCTCCAGACCGGCGTCGTCGACGGTCAGGAGAACAGCTGGTCGAACATCTATGGCCAGAAGTTCTTCGAGGTGCAGGACGGGATCACCAACACCGATCACGGCGTGCTCGACTACATGGTCGTGACCAGCTCGCGTTGGTGGGACGGCCTCGATGAACAGGATCGTGCCGACCTTACCCGCATCCTGAAGGAAGTCTCGCAGGAACGGAACGCGGCGGTGAACGACCTGGAAGCCGAAGCGCGTGCAGCGATCGAAGCAACCGGCACGGTCGTGCGTGAGCTTACCCCCGAACAGCGCGAGCAGTGGGTTACTGCCCTGCGCCCGGTGTGGGAGCGTTTCACGCCTGACGTAGGCGCTGCTACGGTCAAGGCCGCACAGGACGCCAACAAGCAGTAATCGACCGCTCGATTAACTGCACAACGCAGGCGCGGCTGACCTGAGTTCTTCTGCCGCGCCTGCACATTCCCTGAGAGAGGATAAGCGATGTTCTATGAGATGGGCGAAAAGCCCGGCCTGATAGGGCGCGTGGAGCGTCATTTCATTGCCATCACACTCGGGCTGATGACCATCATCACCTTCGTGAACGTCGTTGCCCGATATGTTTTCAATTCCAACGTCCTGTGGGCCGTCGAAGGCACGGTCTACCTGTTCGCCTGGCTGGTCCTGATCGGATCGGCGCATTGCGTGGCCATCACGGCCCATCTCGGCGTTGACGCTGCGGTCAACTTGCTGGGACGCACGGGCAAGCGGATCGCGGCGCTTTTCGCGGTGACGGCCTGCCTCGCCTATACCATCCTGCTGCTGATCGGATCGTGGCAGTACTGGTATCCCTTTGTCACCGACCTCTCGTTCCTCGAGACCGAAGACATCCCGATGATCCCCTTCGTGGACGGCCTCGCCTTCATGAACGGCGGCGAGCCCTACGAGAACCTGCCGCGCTTCATCCCCTATTTCGTGCTGCCGCTGTCGATGGTGATGCTCACTATCCGCTTCGCAATCTCCGCGGTCGAAATCCTGCGCGGCAAACGCGATCTCGTCGTCGCAAGCCATGAGGTGGTCGACGAAATCGAGGATCGCGATGCGCATGTGAATGCCGCCGCCGCGTCCACCCCGTCCGATCCGGCCAAGGAGGCCCGTGATGTTTGAAGTCACAATACTTTTCCTGATGGTCATCGGCCTGCTGATGATCGGCGCACCGGTCGGTGTGTCCCTCGGTCTCAGCTCGATCATCTTCCTGCTGATTTACGCCAACGGCTCGCTGGTTTCGGTCGCGAACACGCTCTTCGATGCGTTCCAGGGGCATTACACCCTGCTCGCCATTCCCTTCTTCATCCTGGCTGCGGCTTTCATGTCGACGGGCGGAGTCGCGCAGCGGATCATCCGCTTCGCCATCGCCTGCGTCGGCCATCTGCCCGGCGGACTGGCCATTGCCGGCGTCTTTGCCTGCATGCTGTTCGCCGCCCTTTCGGGATCGTCGCCCGCCACCGTGGTTGCCGTGGGATCGATCGTGATCGCGGGCATGACGCAGGTCGGCTACCCCAAGGAATTCGGCGCCGGCGTGGTTTGTAACGCCGGTACGCTCGGCATCCTCCTGCCGCCGTCCATCGTCATGGTGGTTTACGCCGCGACCGTCGATGTTTCGGTCGGCCGCATGTTCCTTGCAGGGGTCATCCCCGGCCTGATCGCAGGCGGCATGCTGATGGTCGCCATCTACGGCTACGCACGCTGGAAGAAGCTGGCGCGCGGTCAGTGGGCTGGCTGGCGCGAGATCGGGCGGTCGGGCGCAGACGCGTTCTGGGGCCTGATGCTGGTCGTGGTGGTCCTGGGCGGCATCTGGGGCGGTGTCTTCACGCCGACCGAAGCTGCAGCGATGGCCGCCGTCTATGCCTTCGTGGTTGCGAACTTCATCTATCGCGACATGGGTCCGCTCAAGGCACCCGCGGCCGAAGGCAGTCCGGTGATGATCACCGAACAGACGACGGACACCGGCGTGCTGGCCATGAACGGCGGCACTGCCGTGCTCGGCGGCCCCGGTCCGGTGGCAGCGGCAAGCCAGGACATCGATCCGCGCACCCGGCCGATCTCCCTGCTGCGCAAGCCGCAGGCCCTGCTGACCGCGTGGTTCCACAAGGACACGCAAGAAGTCCTCTACGATGCCGGCAAGATCACCATCACCTTGATGTTCATCATCGCCAACGCGCTGATCCTCAAGCACGTCCTCACCGAAGAGCAGCTGCCGCAGCATATCACGCAGGCGATGCTCGGATGGGGCCTTGGCCCGGTGACCTTCCTCATCGTGGTGAACCTGATCCTGCTCGTCGGCGGCCAGTTCATGGAGCCATCGGGTCTGATCGTGATCGTGGCGCCGCTGGTTTTCCCGATCGCGATGGAGCTGGGGATCGATCCGATCCACCTCGGCATCATCATGGTCGTGAACATGGAGATCGGAATGATCACACCGCCGGTCGGGCTCAATCTCTTCGTCACCTCCGGGGTCGCCAACATGTCGATGCTGGCGGTGGTCAAGGCAGCCCTGCCGTGGCTCGGGATCCTCGTGATCTTCCTGATCATGGTGACCTACATCCCGATCCTTTCGACCTTCCTGCCAACTCTCATGATGGGGCCGGAAACCGTCATCCGGTAATCGGGTCCCATCGGGCCGGGAACGCTCCTCTCTCTACGTTCCCGGCCAACCTTTCCGCTTGCGTTTCCAAGCGACGACATTCCTTCAAGGATGCCCACGAATGCCAGGCAATGCCCGATCAATACTGGCCGACCCATTGCTGAACAAAGGCACCGCCTTCACCGAAAAAGAGCGCGATGCGCTGGGCCTTCACGGTATCCTGCCGCACCATGTTTCAACCATCGAGGACCAGACGGTGCGGCGCATCGCAGTCCTCAGGTCGCTGAAGACGCCGTTCGAAAAATACGCTTTCCTGCGCGACCTGCAGGAAACCAACGAAACGCTTTTCTACGCGGTCCTGGCCAAGCACCGCAAAGAGCTGCTGCCCCTCATCTATACGCCGACCGTTGGCGAAGCCTGCGTGCGGTTCAGCGAGATCTACCGCAGGCCGCGTGGCCTGTTCCTGTCCTATCCGATGAAAGGCCGCTTGCGCGAAATTCTCGCAGGGATGCCGGATGGCATTCGCGTCGTGTGCGCCACCGATGGCGAGCGGATCCTTGGCCTCGGCGATCAGGGCGCAGGAGGCATGGGCATCCCGATCGGCAAGCTTTCGCTCTATACCGATTGCGCCGGTATCGACCCGGCCACTACCCTGCCGATCCTGCTCGACACGGGAACCGACAATAGTGAGCTGCGGCATGATCCGCTTTATGTCGGGTGGCGGCACGAACGGGTCCGCGGCGCACAATATGATGCATTTGTCGACGAATTCGTCGAGGCGATCCGCGAGCGCTGGCCAGAGGCGATTCTACAATGGGAAGACTTTGCCGGACCAAATGCGGTGGCCTTGCTGGAGCGCTATCGCAACCGGCTCCCCTCTTTCAACGACGATATTCAGGGAACCGCCGCAACCGCGCTGGCAGCCATTCTCTCTGCTGAGAAGCAGGCCGGCATCGACCTTGCCGAAAGCGCCATCATGCTGTTCGGGGCCGGCGCGGCAGGGTGCGGTATCGCCGCCCTGCTGATCGAGGCGCTGGAGCAGCGCGGCGTGTCGCGCGAACAGGCTGCCGGAAACATCTATGCCATCGATCGCGATGGCCTCCTCATCGAAGACCATAACGTCGAAACAGCCGGGCAGGCGCTGGTCGCGCGGCCAGCGTGCGAGAAACAGCGATGGTGTGCATCGGGCAAGGCACCGGGATTGCTGGAAGCAGTCGAACAGGTGGGGCCAGCCGTACTCATCGGCACTTCCGGACAGTTCGGGGCTTTCGACGAGCAGGTTGTGAGAAGCATGGCCCGGCAGCAGGGCCAGCCGATCATCCTACCGCTATCCAATCCTGTCAGCCGCTCCGAAGCGACTGCGGCCGATATTCTGGAATGGTCGGACGGGCGCGCGGTCGTGGGAACCGGAAGCCCCTCGCTCGGGGCTGCGACGCAGGTCAACAACGTCTACATCTTCCCCGGAATCGGCCTTGGCGCTCTCGTGTCGGGAACGAGCCAAATTACCGACGAGATGTTTATCGAAGCGGCAAATGCGCTCGCTTCGCTGGGCATCGAGCAGGATGCAGCGGCCCTCTTCCCCGGGGAAGAAACCCTGCCGCAGATCGCCGGCGTGGTGGCTTTGGCCGTTTGCCGCATCGCCGAACGCGATCTCGGAATTCCCGCACCGCCCGACGGATGGCAGGCTGCCATCGAAAGGTACCGCTGGTCTCCAGTCTACCGCAATTACGCCGATTGAGACCGAGTTATCCAAGGGCTGAACGGATAGGCGGCAGGCGCTTGTGTGCCGGGCCTCGCTCTGCCTATTTCGCTTTGGTCCAGACTTGCGACTTGCACACCAGGCCGCCCAGTTCGCAGCCCGAGATCTTGAGATGGTCCGGATCGATCAAGGTGAGATGGGCAGAGACGTGAGTGTTCATGTCAGGCACAAAAGCTGTGCCGGACCAGGCCGTTGTATCAACGCGCACGAAGTTCTGCAGGAGGTGTTCCCCCACCAGATTATCGACGCCGGCACGCCGGGCATCCGCCTGTGCCTTGGCCGAAGCACTTACAACAACCCCGCACAGGTTCTTCCCGCAGTATTCCGTCCGGACAGAGACTGTTCCATCCGGGTTCTGCCAGATACCCAGAACTGGATTATCGTCGCCGCTAGCCTGAGCCATGGCCGGGGTGGATGCATGCGCCACAAACGCGCTTGCCCAAAAGGCCAGCGCAAGAACGCGAAACTGCCGTAGATTGCTTGCTCTCATAGTCTTCTTTTTCTCTCGGTTCCTGCTGGGTCAGTAGGGCGACGCGTCCCTGCCCCAGGCCCTAGCGTCAAATTGTGACACAAAGCAATTGCGCGCCTTTTCACAAGTTTGATCGTTCGGCCCGGAGCCTTCTTCGCTCCAATCTCGCTTGCCGGACCAAGGACGTTGACGACACGCGGAATGATTGCTTGATGATCACCCAATGAGCAGCAGGCAATCCCACAAAGAGCAACACAGACTGGCGATCGGAGGATCGCTGAGAGCGGCGGCTCTGGGCGCGAATGATGGCATCGTCTCGGTATCCAGCCTGTTGCTTGGGATCGCGGCGGCATCGGGCGATCGGACGCATATCCTTATCGGCGGCATTGCGGCGCTGGTCGGCGGTGCGATGTCGATGGCCGCGGGCGAATATATTTCGGTGAGCGCGCAACGAGACCTCGAGCAGGCCGAACTGGGCATCGAACGGCGCGAACTTGCTGAAGATCCCGTGGCGGAGGAAGCGGAGCTGGCCCGGATCTATGAAGCAAGGGGAGTATCGAAAGATCTCGCGGCGCAAGTGGCCGGACAATTGACGGCAACCGATCCACTGGGTGCCCATGCGCGCGACGAACTTGGCATTACGGAGCAGCTCAAAGCAAGGCCGCTCTCCGCCGCCCTGGCTTCCGCCACGAGCTTCACCGTCGGGGCAATCCTGCCCTTGGCAGCGACATATCTTTCACCCGCCGGTGCGGTCGAGCCGGCCATCCTGGCCAGCTCCCTCCTCGGCCTCATCTTGCTTGGATACCTCGCCGGAAAGGCAGGTTCGCAGGTTACGCTTCGCGGAATAGCCCGCGTGGTGCTCTGGGGTGTGATAGCGATGGGCGTCACCTGGCTGGCAGGGCACCTGGTCAGCGGTTTTACCCAAACAACTGGATGAAAAACGGTCTCGGGCAATTCCACGCGAAATGGCCTTATGCCCAGCGCCCGGTTTAGGGCATGACGCGCGCTCATGCAGTTGGAACAGTTTCTCTCGCAATACGGCCTTTGGGGTATTGGCATAGGTACCGGCCTCGAAGGTGAAACGGTCGCCGTGCTTGGCGGAGTGTTTGTGCATCGCGGGCTGCTATCCTTCGTGCCGGCGGTTCTTGCGGCAGCGCTGGGTTCGTTTCTTGCCGACCAGATTATCTTCGGCCTCGGGCGTCGCTTTCGCGATACCGCTCAGGTCCGGAAACTTCGGCAAAGGCCGACCTTCAAACGGGCGCGGGCCTTCTTCGATCGTCATCCGCTCAGCTTTGTTTTCGCGTTCCGATTTCTTTACGGGCTGCGAACGGTCAGCCCGATTGCAATAGGCACCACCGATTTTCCAGCAATCCGTTTCATGCTCATCAACGCAGTTGCCGCTCTTCTATGGGCCGTGATCTTCATTTCGCTTGGTTACTTCTTCGGGCAGGCGATCGAAGTCGTGTTTGGCAAGGCGCGTTTAATCGAAATGATCATCGGCACCTTGGCGATTGTTTTCGTCGCTGCGTATTTTGTCCGGCCCCTGCTGGTGCGGCGCTAGTGTGTTCTGGGATCAACCGGTCCCAAGAACCGCGGTCCCTTGCAGGTGCGAGCGCGATTGGCAGAGCATCTCTCTGAAAGTGACCGCCCCTTCCTTGAGAAATGAAACGGGCTTCAATTCCTGAGAATTTGTGGTTAGTGCCCCCGCTGCTAACAGGTGTGGGAGTGAATGAGGATGATTGGACGCGCGCTTTTTGCGGACGGTGGCTTGCAACGAAATATCGGTTTTTGGGTCCCGCTCTTCCTCTCGATCCTGCTCATCGCCCTCGGCATTCTCGTGTCCACCGGTTTTCTTTGGGGCCTCGTCGTTACAGCGCCTCTCCTGCTGGCTGCCATCTGGGATATGGTGCAGTCGACCCATTCGCTGAGGCGTAATTACCCGCTGACCGCGCGTTTCCGCTGGTTTTTCGAAGACCTGCGCCCCTTCTTGCGCAGCTACATCGTGGAGGGGCCGCTGGAAGGCCGGCCCTACGACCGCGTCTCCCGCTCGCTGGTTTATGCGCGGGCGAAGAAACAGGAAGACGCGCATCCCTTCGGAACGGAACTGGATGTCTATTCCGAGGAATACGAAGCGCTGTGCCACTCCACCAATCCCAACCCCAAGGCGCCCAAGCGCACCCGCGTGCACGTCGGGACGGACCAGTGCACCAAGCCCTATGACGCGGCCCGCCTCAACATCAGCGCAATGAGCTTTGGCGCCCTTGGCAACCACGCGATCGAGGCGCTCAACATGGGCGCGAAGATGGGCGATTTCTATCACGACACCGGCGAAGGCGGCCTGTCGCCCTATCACCTCAAGCATGGCGGCGATATCGTCTGGGAAATCGGTTCGGGCTATTTTGGCGCGCGCGACAAGGACGGCAATTTCGATCCCGAAAGCTTCCGCGACAAGGCGCAGCACGAACAGGTCAAGATGACCGAGATCAAGCTGAGCCAGGGCGCCAAACCCGGCCATGGCGGATTGCTGCCAGCCGCCAAGGTGACCGAGGAAATCGCCAAGACAAGGCAAGTGCCCGCTAATGAGGATTGCCTCTCGCCTCCGGGCCACTCCGCCTTTTCCACGCCGCGCGAGATGCTCGAATTTGCAGCCAAGATGCGCGATCTTTCGGGCGGAAAGCCGGTCGGCATCAAACTGTGCGTCGGCATGCCGCATGAGGTGTTCGCCATCTGCAAGGCGATGCTCGACAGCGGGATCACGCTCGACTTCATCGTGGTCGACGGCGGCGGCGGCGGTACCGGTGCGGCGCCGCTGGAGCTGTCGGACCATGTCGGCCTGCCGCTTCGTATCGGGCTTTATTACGTCAACAACGCGCTGATCGGCACCGGCCTCAAGGACAAGATCAAGCTGGCCGCGTCGGAAAAGGTGTTCTCCGGCTCCTCCATCGCCATGAACGCCGCACTGGGCGCCAACTGGTGCAACGCGGCGCGCGGTTTCATGTTCTCGCTCGGCTGCGTGCAGTCCCTTCTTTGCCATACCGGCACCTGCCCGACAGGCGTTGCGACCAGTTCGCCAGCCCGCCAGCGCGGCCTTGTGATCCCCGAAAAGGCGGAGCGGGTGGCCAATTTCCAGTCCAAGACGCTCGACAGCCTGCACGATATCGTCGTTGCCTGCGGGCTCGAAACGCCCGACGATTTCACTCCGCAACATCTGCGCCAGTGGAAGAACAATGCCGAGATGATCCCCTGGTCGAAGATCGTCCATGAGGTCGAACCCGGCAAGCTGCTGCACGAACCGGAAGGCACCGCCTTCGCCGAATACTGGCGAATGGCCGATCCCGACACGTTTAAACCCGCCCAGTGATGCTGCTCCCCGCCGCGGCCACGCCATCGCCCTCACCAACGGCTGGCGCTTCGACGGGCACGCATAATCCCGCCTGGCTGGACGGGCTGACGAACTATCTCGACCCGAATCACTTCTGGGGCGCGGTGGGGCTGGGCGTCGTGTTCATCCTCATCGGGTTCATGCTGAGCTGGGTGATCCGCCGCGTCATAAAAACGCTGGTCGATCACGACCCGTCCGAACGGATCGACCGGATGACAATCAGCTTCATGCAGCACCTCGGCACTTTCATCATGTGGATCGTGCTGGCCCTGCTGTTCTCCCACCTCGTCCCGTCGCTCAACAAGCTGACGACTTCGCTCCTGGCAGGAGTCAGCATCATGTCGGTGGTTATCGGCTTTGCCGCGCAATCGACGCTGGGCAATCTCGTGTCCGGCATCAGCCTGGTGATCTACAAACCCTTCCGCCGGGGCGACCGCCTGCAATTGTCCACGCCGACGGGGCTGGAAACCGGCATCGTCGAGGACCTCTCGCTCGGCTACACCGTGCTGAGGACCTTTGATAACCGGCGCATCGTTCTCTCGAACGGGACGATTGCGAACCAGATCATGATCAACCTTTCGTCGGTCGACCTTCGCGTGATGATCTCGCCGACGATTTCCATCGGCTACGATAGCGATATCGACAAGGCGCGGGCGATCGTCCTCGACCTTGCCAAGGCTCACTCCGACGTGATCGAGGTGGTGGGCTGTCCCGTGGTCAATCTGGGCGGGTCGAGCGTGGATTTGTCGCTGCGCGCATGGTGCAGCGATGCGGCAACGGCCAAGGGCGTGGAACACGACTTGCTGGAGCAGGTGAAGAAACACTTCGACGAAGCGGGGATCGAGATTCCCTATGCCTATCAGAACGTCGTGCTGAGCGGCGCGCTGGACGCAGGGAAAGACTAGGTCCCGGCGCGCGAACGCAGGATGTCATCCAAGAGGCGCGGTCCGTCACCCTGCTCTTCCAGCGCGGGGTAGCGCTGGCCACAGGGACATTCGAGCGACAGCGTCTTCACGCTGTCGAGCCGCTTCACCACCAGTTCGACCTGGCCGCCTTCATCGGGCAGCAGGTCGAGCGCATCCTGCATCGCTGCGTGCGAATAGCTGACACCGCCGACGGACAGCACCTCCATGCCCTTGACCATGCCGGCCTTGAAGGCAGGTCCATCCCACAGGACATCGAGGACCTTTGCGCCCAGCCCCATCTTCAATCCGAGCGAATAGGAAAAGTCGAAATAGGAATGATGGGTCTGGTCATCGGCCTGCCAGCCCGACGGCGAGCCCTGCCAGATGAGGCGGTAGCCGGAATTCTCGATCCCGGCATAGGGTGCGTGCGGGGCGACGCCGTCCACGCGGGAGGCGAAGAAGCCGGTCCAGTCATGGTCGTATAGCGTTTCGAGCGCTTCGATAAGTTGTTCGCGTCCATAAGGCTCGGGCCTGCGCCGGCGTTCGTCTCCCCCCGAGGCTTCTGGTGCGAAGAATGAACGCATCAGGTCGTCGAGCGACCGCTTGCCATCGGTGCCGCGGCGGATGATCGTGTCCGCTTCGAGCCAGATCAGCAGGCCTTCGGAATAATAGTCTTCCGATCGCTGCCAGCTTTGCCACGGCTGCACCTCGCGCGCCGTGAAGATCGGATCGTTGTCCGTGTCGGCAAGCGGACGCCATTTGCGTCCCGGGCGATTATCGTAAGTCGCGAAAATCAGGGCGAAGGCTTCGCGCGTCAGCTTGGGTGAAATTAGGCCGCAGCGTGCCGCCAGCACATGTCCGTAATACTGGGTCAGCCCTTCATAGACCCACATGAGCTCGTTCGTCATGCGGCTGAAGTCGGACTGGTAATTTCCCGAAGGCACGCGAAACTTGCCCACCCAGGCATGGACATATTCGTGCGGCAGCAGGTCGCGCTCGGTCGTGGAGCTTTGCCAGTTGCTGAAATAGGTCGCGCGGACACCTTCCTCGCTGCAACTTTCGTGCTCCAGCCCCATCCTGCCGACCTGGTCCGAACAGGCCATGAGGAAATGATATTTGCCGAAGGGCCGATGGCCGAACAGCGCATCGGCTTCCGCGATCAGCCGCCTGTGGCATTCCAGTTCCTCGGTGCCTTGCGGAAGCTGGTCTTCCCGATCGGCGACGATCAGCAGTCCGACGTCCTTGTCCAGCGTTTCGCGGTGGGCATGGATGCCGGCCAAGACCGGACAATCGATCAGCGTGCGCACGTCCACCGGCGCGAAATGGAGCAGGGATGTCTCCGCCGCAGCCTGCTGCTCGTTCGCCTCGCCCAGTGCGCAGGCCCAGTTCCATCCTTCCGGCAGTCGAAGGGCAGGTTCGATGAGGATATTATCGATGGGCTGGTCGGACGGGTAGAGCAGGCATTCCTCCCAGTGGAAGCGCAGGATCTCGTCGCTGACCATGATCCGCCCCTGGTTCGACTGGGTCGGGGAAAGCGACTGGTGGGCCGCCTCCAGCAGCACGGCGCCTTCCGGCAGATCGACCAGGATGCGATAGGGATTGTCGGGATCGCGCCGCCAGCGGCAGGATTGGCCCGCGACCCTGAAATCAAGGCCGGCGAGCCGGTCGATGGCGCCGCGCGGTGCGTGGTAGGCGGGGAGCCATTTCGCCAGGGTCAGCGCGATCTGTCCGTCATGACCATCGACAGGAAAGGTCTGGCTGGCCCAGAAGATGGCGCGCCCGGTGTCGCTCGCATCCACGGTCAGCTTGATCGGCGTAACTTCCTTCGTGTTCGCTTGCGCCATTCGGCCTTCCCACCTTTTCCAAACCGGCTGCAAACTGCCGCAGCCGATTGCCAAACACATAGGCCTTGCGCGCAGTTCCAAAGTGCCGTCGACCCCAAGCTCGACAAACAAGCTTGCGAAATTGAAAGAGAAAGTTAGTAAAGGCCGCGGGTCGCTGCCGGAAAACCCCGGGGCAAAAGCAAATGTGTGAACTTTTCGCGATGAGCGCATCGCAGCCGCAGCGCGTGCGATATGAGCTCGATCTTTTCGCCAAGGAGGGCGGAGAGAAACATCGCAACAGGGATGGCTGGGGCATATTGTTCGCGCAGGAGCGCGACGCCTATCTCTTTCGCGAACCCGATCCTGCCGCATCGAGCGAGCTGGCAAGCATGGTGGTGCGAAACGAGCGCGCCTGCAAATATGTCATGGCCCATGTGCGCCGCGCCACGGCAGGCGGTCCAGAACTGGCCAACACCCATCCTTTCGACCGCGTCGAGGACGGCCGGCGTCACGCCTTTGCCCACAATGGCGAGCTGCCGGGCATCGAAGATCGCGGCGATACGCAAGACCTGATTTCGAGCCGCGTCGGAGAGACCGATTCCGAGCTGGCCTTCCTCCTCCTGCTCGACCGGCTGCGCAAGTCCGGGTCGAGCGATGCGGAAACGCGCTTCGAAGTGTTCAGCCGCTTCGCAGACGAAATGCGCGAACTGGGCAGCGCCAATTTCCTGTTTTTCGACGGACAGCGGCTGTTCGTCCACGCCGACCGCAGGCGCTTCGAGACAGAGGAAGGGCTGTCCGAACGACGCGAACCGGGCCTGAATATCCGCAGCTTCGATGAAAGCCACAAGGGTCATCACTGGCAGTCCTCGGGCGCAAGCATTCCGGAAATTTCCGGCCCCTTGCACCTGTTCGCCTCCGTTCCGCTCGACCCGGACGGGTGGGAGCCGTTGCCCCGTGGGGAGGCACTGGTGCTCAAGGATGGCGCAATCGAGGCGCGTCGGCAGGGCTGACGCAGCGTGGCAAGTTTTTGATCTAAGCTCGGGGAGAGAGAGCGATGGGGAATAACGGAAAGGTCAGGCTGTCGCTGCTCGAAGTGACATCCCTGGGTGTCGGCACGATGATCGGCGCGGGCATCTTCGCGCTGTTCGGCCAGATTTCCACCCTCGCGGGCGGGTTCGCCTGGGCCGCCTTCCTCGTGTCGGGTATCGTATCCGCGCTGGCAGGCTATGCCTATTACGACCTGTCCAAGATCTCCAACACCAATGGCGGCGTTGCCGAATATCTGACCCGGGGCTGGAACGGCAGTCTCGTGGGCAGCACGATCGCCTTTTGCTATTTCCTCTCTATCGCCATCGTCCTTGGCCTCGTCGCAGAGAGCTTCGGCCATTACACCGCCAAGGTCCTGTCCATGGGAACCGGGCTGGTGGACTATTTCGCCATCGGCGTGATGCTGTGTTTCCTCGTCATCAACGCAGCCGGCATCAAGCTGATGGGTGTAGCCGAGAAGGTCCTCGTGATCGCCAAGCTGGTGGTGCTGGTGGGTTTCACCGCCTTGGCCTTTTCCCAGTTCGACAGCGCCACCTACGCCGCCAACGACAGTTCGGTCTCCTTCGGTTTCGGCAATTTCGTCAACGCGGTCGCGCTGGCCAACCTGTCTTTCGCTGGCTTCGCAGTGATCGCCAATGCCGGCGGTAGTGTGCAGAGTAACGCGACGATTGCGCGGGCGATCTTCATTGCGATCCTGCTTGTGGGCGCAGTTTACGTTGCCCTCGACGTGGCCGTGTTCGGCAGCATCGATCTTTCGACCATAGAGAGCGCGAAGGATTATGCCCTGGCGGCAGCCGCCAAGCCGGTGCTTGGGACTGCCGGGTTCCTAATTATCGGCATCACAGCGATGGTCTCCACCATGACCAACATCAACGCGAACATCTTTTCCGGTTCGAACACGGTCGGTTTCATGGCGCGCCACAATCAGGTCAGCCAGGTCCTGGCCAAGCCGCTGTTCCTGCGCCAGGGCAATATTGCCATGCTCGCGACCGTCGGCATCGTCATCCTGATGATCGTCACCCTCGACCTTTCGCAGATCGGCGATGTTGCCAGCGCAACCTTCCTCCTCGTCCATACCTTCATCCCGCTTGGCGCCCTGCTTTACGTGAAGCGCAAAGGCGGATTGCGCAGCTTCCTTCTGGGCCTGGCCACGCTGGCCAATGGGGCGCTGCTGCTGTTCTTCCTCTGGCACCTGAAGGGGCAGGACATGACCGAGATCTATGTGTTCGCCGGAGTAATTGCCTTCGCGGTGCTTTTTACCGGGATCAGCAGGGCGGTTTTGGGCGTTCCCGAAATCGAGCCGGTCGCAAGCCAGAAGTAATACCCCCTGCCGCCCCACTAACTGAGGAATTTATATGTCGAAGACCGTTGCTGAAATCGTTGTCGATGCGCTGGAAAAAGCAGGCGCGAAGCGCGTCTACGGGATCCCCGGCGACACGATCAACCATTTCACCAACGCGGTTGCGAAGAGCGATCTGCGCTGGGTGGGCGTGCGCCACGAAGAGGCCGGCGCCTTTGCGGCGGGAGGGGAATCCTACATGACGGGCGAACTGTCCGTGTGCGCCGGAACCTGCGGCCCCGGCAGCCTCCACTTCGTGAATGGCATCTATGAAAGCCACCGCAACGGCGCGCCGGTGCTGCTGATCGCATCGGACGTGGCGCGCACGGAAAGCGGCTTCAACTTCCCGCAGGAAGTCGACCAGAAAAAGATCTACGAGCAGCATTCGCACTTCTGCGAATACATCTCGCACCCTTCGCAGGCGCGCCGCATCGTGACCAAGGCGGCACAGACCGCGCTCACCAAGAAGGGTGTGGCGGTCGTCATCGTGAACGGCGACATGTTCACCGAGAAGGACGACGATGAGATGGACTGGCAGGTCTATCGCCCAGAGCCGGTCTGCCGCCCGAACGACGCGGAAATGGCGGAACTTGCCGCGCTGGTCGATGCGGCGGGCAAGGTCTCGGTCTATGCCGGGATCGGCGCCCGCGACGCGCGCGAGGAAATCATGGCGTTCTGCGAAAAGGTGAAGGCGCCGATGGTGCACACCACGCGGGCCAAGGAATTCCTCGAACCGGACAACCCCTATAATGTCGGCGTGAACGGCATCCTCGGCAACAAGGCCGGGGTGGAGGCGCTCGAAGATGCCGACCTCGTCATCACGCTGGGCTGCGACTTCGCCTACACGCAGTTTTACCCCGACGGGAAAAAGATCGCCCAGATCGACATCGACCCCACCCACTTGGGCCGGCGTTCGGCCATTCACCTGGGTCTGGTCGGCGATGCCAAGACCACCATGGCCGCGCTGCTGCCGCTGGTCGCCGCCAAATCGAGCGATGCGCATCTCGAAGCGCACCAGAAGCAGTGGCAGAAGGATCTTCAGGGTTACATCGACGAAGGCAAGGAAAGCGATCCGGACCTGATCCATCCGCAGTATGTCGCCAACATGCTGGACAAGAAAGCCGACGACGACGCGATCTTCATCTCGGATGTTGGCACGTCGATGGTCTGGATGCTCCGCCACCTCAAAGCCAACGGGAAGCGCCGCTTCCTCAACAGCCTTCTGCACGGCACCATGGCAAACGGGTTTTCCTCCGCGATGGGCGCGAAGCTGGCCTATCCCGAACGCCAGGTCATCGCCATGTGCGGCGATGGTGGCCTGACCATGCTGATGGGCGACCTGCTGACGCTGGTGCAGGAAAAAATCCCGCTCAAGGTCGTGGTATTTCACAACAACACGCTGGGTTTCGTCGAGATGGAACAGCGTGTCGAAGGGCTGGTCGATCACTTCACCGGGCTCCACAATCCCGATTTCGCCAAACTCGCCGAAGCATGCGGCATCGAGGGATGGCATGTCGAAAACGCCGATACGCTGGAGCCGGCAATGGACGCATGGCTGAGGCATGACGGGCCGGCGCTGCTGGATGTGAAGGTCAACCAGATGGAACTGGTCATGCCGCCCAAGGTCGAGGCGTCGCAAGTTGCGGCCACCGCCCTGTTCGGCATAAGGGCCGTGCTCGACGGGCGCACCCGCGAGGTGGTGGACCTTCTGCGCAACAATTTCCTGCGGTGATGACGCCGCGATTATCCAACCCGAAATCCCGATGATGCGGTCTCTGCCGCGAACTCAAGGACCCTTCAGATGAAAACGAAACTTGCCACTGCCACCCTGTCGCTCGCGCTTAGCCTTGCCGTCGCTGCTTGCGGAAGCCCGCAGGCCGAACAGGACGGCGATGCCGAAAGGGCCATGACCGAAGGACCTGGCGTGGACGGCACCGCCGTGACACCGGGAGAGGCCATGTTCGAGGCACGCACCCTGGCCGCGCACCTTACTTCCGGCGAGATGGACCGCGGTGAGACGGCGGTCGCACTCGAAGATCTCGACCGGTTGGTGAACGACAACATCGTCGAATTTCCCGAAGCCATCCGCCCGAAATTGACCGAAGACATCACTTCCGCTCGATCGGCTTTGAAGGCGGAGGACATGCAAGGTCTGCAGGAGGCAGCAGTGTCTATCGAGAAGACGATATCGGCCGCAAACACGAACCCGCAAACCAATTAAACAGACCGGTCGTACCGGCTTGCGCTCAAGGCTCAGGCCGGTGCGACATCATGACAACGAAAACAACGATCTGAGAGGAAATGAGGATGAGTAAAGCGTATTCCGAGGAAGGGCAGCACGACCGCTGGACCAGCCTCAATATCTGGCTGCACTGGACTATCGTCGTGTTGATCGCGGTACAGTACCTTGTGACTGCCGGGGGCATGGAAAAAATGTGGGACGCTGCGAAGTCCGGCTCGAACGGGTCTGGCGGGCTCTTCACTCTCGGCAACGCCCATATTGCCGTGGGTTCCTTGGTCCTCATCGCTGCCATTATTCGTCTGTGGGACCGGTTCGCTCACGGTCGGCCGCCGCATCCCGACGGCGCGCCGAACTGGGCTCATCTCCTTGCCAAGATTACGCACGTCCTGCTTTACACCTTCCTTATCGCGATGCCGATCGGAGGCCTGCTTGGATGGTTCCTGAACAGCGAGTTTTTCGCCGAGGCCCATCATACTGCGGCGGAAGTCCTGATTTACGTTATCGCGCTCCATGTGCTTGGCGCACTGGCGAACCACTTCTGGTTCAAGACCGACGCGCTTCGCAACATGATGCCGGGGCGAGGACGATAAGGTCTTTGTTGCGGTAAGCGACCAGGGGGACGAGCATTTTGACACGGAACGGTATCCGCTTTGCCAGAGTAACGGCGTGCGCTTTGATCGCGTCGGTGGCCTTGGGCCTCCCCGCGGTGGCCTACGCCAATTCAGGGCTCGAGCAGAGCTTCCTCCAACCGATGGGGCCGGTGGCTGACGAGCAGCTCAATCACCTGCTGCGGGTGATCGGGATCACGATGATCGTGATCCTGCCGGTCCTGATTGGCGTCCCCTATATTCTCTGGCGTTACCGCTATGCGAAGCCGAAAGGCGACTACACGCCGGAATGGGAATTTTCGAAGAAGCTGGAGTGGGCGCTTTGGGGTGTGCCGGTTCTGGTCGTGATCGTGCTGGCCAGCTGGCTCTGGTATTCCACCGAAAAACTGGATCCCTACCAGCCCTTGGGTCCCGAGCCCTTGCAAGTGCAGGCGATCGGGCTCGATTGGAAATGGGTGTTCATATATCCCGAAGAAGGCATCGCGACGGTCAACGAACTGGCCATTCCCGTCGATCGGCCGGTGGAACTCACACTGACGACCGACACCGTGATGCAGAGCCTGCTCATCTCGTCGCTTACCGGCCAGATCTACGCCATGCCGGGCATGACGACGAAGCTCAATTTCTCCGCCACGCGCACAGGCGAGGCGGAAGGCGAGAACACCCAGTTCAACGGCGATGGCTTCGGACGCCAGAAGTTCATCGTGCGCGCACTCGAGCCAGCCGATTATGCGGACTGGGTAGCAAGCGGTTCGGGCGGACTGACGCTGGACGAACCAACCTACGCAATCCTGCGCCGCCAGACCGTTCTCGCCGATGCGCGCAAGGATCTGGGTTTGGAGAAGACGGCGCAACCCCTGGTCATGACGCTGGCCCAGCCGGATACGTTCGACCAGATCGTGGCCAAATATCGCGATGACGACGGCAACCCCGCGCGCGAGCAAAACTGGGGCGGAACGGGTAGGCCGGGCAATCAAACGGGGGACGGCAAATGACACAGGAAACCAGCCCCATCTTCGGCAATCTCGACTGGAACGTCACGCCCTACACCGACCTGCTCCAGCACGTGGATAGCAGCACGATTATCGGTGCCGGTGCGGCGAGCGTCCTCGTTCTCGGCACAATCGCAGGCGTCGCGCTGCTGACCTATATGCGCTGGTGGGGACCGCTCTACCGCAGCTGGCTGACCTCGCCCGACGCCAAGAAGATCGGCATCATGTATATCGCGCTCGCGCTGGTCATGCTGGCGCGCGGGATCATCGAAGGCTTCGTGATGCGCGCCCACCAGGCAACCGCCCTCGGCACGCTGGCGCAGCAGGAAAGCGGCCTCGTCGCGCCCGATCACTTCTCCCAGCTGTTCAGCACGCATGGCACGATCATGATTTTCTTCGTCGCCATGCCGCTGCTGATCGGCCTGATAAACTTCGTCCTACCACAGCAGCTGGGCGCCCGCGACATGGCCTTCCCGGTGCTCAACCAGGTGAGCCTGGGCCTCACGGCCGTCGGTGCGGCGCTGGTGATGATTTCGCTGCTGGTCGGCCAGTTCGGAACCGGCGGCTGGACGATGTATCCGCCCTACACGGGGCTCGACTTCAGCCCCGGAGAGGGCGTCGACTACTGGCTCTGGGCGATCCTCATATCGGGTATCGGCTCGACGCTGACGGGCATGAATTTCGCCGTGACCATCTTCAAGGAACGCGCGCCGGGAATGCATTTCATGCGCATGCCGCTGTTCTGCTGGACCAGCCTGTGCGTCGCCATCATGCTGATCTACGCCATGCCGGCACTGACGGTATCGAGCGCCATGCTGGCGCTGGACCGCTATCTCGACTTCCACTTCTTCACCAACGATTCCGGCGGCAACATGATGAACTACGCCAACATCTTCTGGATGTTCGGCCACCCGGAAGTCTACATCCTGATCCTGCCCGCCTTCGGCGTGTTCTCCGAGATCAGCTCCACCTATTCGGGCAAGCGGCTCTATGGCTACACCTCGCTGGTCATCGCCAGCATGAGCATTGCGGTGATCAGCTTCATGGTCTGGCTGCACCACTTCTTCACCATGGGGCAGAGCGCCGGCGTCAACATCGCCTTCGGCATCGCCACGATGATCATCGGCATCCCGACCGGCGTGAAGATCTATGACTGGATGGCGACCATGTGGCGGGGCCGCGTGCGGATCACCGCGCCGGTCGTCTACCTGACCGGGTTCTTCCTGCTGTTCGTGATCGGCGGGCTTTCCGGCATCATCCTCGCCAACCCCTCGATCGATTACCAGGTGCACAATTCCACCTTCCTGGTGGCGCATTTCCACAACGTGATCATCCCCGGCGTGCTCTACGGCATGCTGGCAGGCATCCATTACTGGTTCCCCAAGGCCTTCGGCTTCCGGCTGGACGAGACATGGGGACGGCGCACGGCGCTGCTGTTCGTCGGCGGCTTCATCTTCACCTTCATGCCGCTGTATGTGCTGGGGCTGATGGGCCTGCCGCGCCGCTCGCCCACCTTCCAGAACCCCGATTTCATGCCGTGGATGTATCTTGCGGCCTTCGGCGCGGTGCTGATGATGTGCGCTTTGACGGCGCTGTTCTGGACCTTCTGGACCAGCTATCGCAACCGGCTGGCGCTGGCGGTCCCGGGCGGCGACCCGTGGAATGGTTCGACGCTCGAGTGGTCCTCGCCCGCGCCGGTGCCCGAATGGACTTTCCCGCGCATTCCGCAAGTGCAGGCTCGCGACGCCTGGGGCGAATGCAAACGCTCTGGCGATGCGTGGAAAGCGCCTGACGAATATTGCGACATCGAAATGCCTGCCAACACCGCGCACGGCCTGATGATTGCCGTGGCCGCTTTCGGCATCGGCTTCGGTATGGTCTGGCATATCTGGTGGATGGCCATTCTCGGCCTGCTGGCCATACCGGCGATACTTGTCTTACGGGGAATCAGGGTGGTTGAACCCAAAATAATCAAGGCCGCCGAGGTCGAGGAGGCCGACCAGCGGTTCCGCAAGCTGGTCGCCGGCCTCACGCCCGCCAAGCGCGCCGATGAGGAAACGGAGCGCAACCGCGGCGTTCCCGACTGTTCGGAGTTTGCCGGATGAGCGAGACCAATCTCTACCCCGGCCTGAACCTGGGAAGCGGGCACGGCGATGCCCATGAACGGGCAGAGCGGACCGTCTTCGGTTTCTGGGTGTTCCTGATGAGCGATCTCATCATCTTCGGGATCCTCTTCGCCTCCTACGCTTCCTATCTCGACCCCATCGGCATGGCCGGGGGACCCGGTCCGCAGGACCTGTTCGATATGAAGAGCGTGGCGATCCAGACCGCCTTCCTGCTGGTTGGCGGCGTGGCTTATGGCGGCGTGTCGCTGGCGATGAAATACGAACACGGGCGCGGCAAGGTCATCGTCTGGTTGCTGTTATGCGCCGCGCTGGGCGCCGGCTTCCTGATCTTCGAGGTGAAGGATTTCATCACGCAGGCCGGCAAGGGTGGCTTCCCGCAGGCCAGCGGCTGGCTCAGTTCCTACTGGACGCTCGTCGGACTGCATGGCTTCCATGTTTTCTGCGGCATCCTGTGGATCTTGACCATGGTCGGGCAGCTCATCGTGCGCGGCACGGATGACGTGGTGAAGGTCCGCCTGTCCATGCTGGGCGTGTTCTGGCACTTCCTCGACCTGATCTGGGTCGGCATCTTTTCCTTCGTATTCCTGGTACCCCTTGCATGACCAAAGCCAACACCGGAGAGCTCGAGCCCCAGGCCGCCGCGCGCGAGGAAATCCGCAGCTACGCGGTCGGCTTCATTGCCAGCTTGCTACTGACCGGCGGCGCTTTCGCAGCGGCGCTCTCGGATTTGTCGTCGACATGGAAAATCGTGCTGATCTGCGTCGCCGCACTGGTGCAGGTGATCGTGCACTTGCGCAATTTCCTGCATCTCAGCTTCTCGGGCGAACAATCGCGCGAAGACCTGCTGCTGGTGCTTTTCTCCGTCTGCCTGCTGGCCATCATGGCAGGCGGCACGTGGTATATCATGTCCGACCTGGGCGGGCGCATGCATGAGGGGGCAGGTGGCGACGCGTCGCACTCCATGCCGGCCTCATGACCCGCCTCTTCAAATGATCACACGCAGGCAAGCGGTCTTTGTTCTGAATCTCATAGCCGGCTGGATCGATGGGGTCGGCTTCCTTGCCCTCGTCGGCACGGTGCAGGCCTTTCCATCCTACATGAGCGGCAATTCCACCAAGATCGTGACGGATGCGGTTTCGGGCAAGTTCGGGCTGGCCGCCGCGATCGGAGGCGTGGTGCTGGCCTTCATCCTCGGCGCAATCGTCGCTCGCCTGCTGAACGATGGATCGAAGCGGCGCGAAACGGCGGCGCTGCTGGCGGTAGCCATTGGTATCTGGATAGCTTCGGCAGGAGCAGGCGCCGGTTGGAGCAAGGATAAGCTGCTGCTGGCCCTCGCCTTCACCATGGGCATGATCAACCGGTCCTTGCAGGGGCGAAACGGCTATACGGTGCACACCTTCCTTAGTGGTGCTGTCGTAGCGATCGGATCCGACATTGCGGACGCGATTTCCGGGCGAGGTCCGTGGAGCCAGGTCCTCCTGCCGCTGAGCATCTGGGGCGCGGTCCTCGCGGGTGCAGCTGCCGGTTCGCTGGTGGTGATCAATTTCGGCCTGGTCGGAGCGCTTTTCGTGCCGGCACTCGCGGTAACGGGGCTTGCCCTCGCCAATGGGTTTGGCTGGCTGCAACCCGCTGCAGATCCGCATGACGGGCATCCTACGTCGATCGAGATGCAAAGCTAAACGCATCCGGAACCCGCCTCTATCGGCGTCGTTCAGAAGGTTCGGGTACGCAAATATACATCGAATTTTCTGGAGACACTTATGCCCCTCATTCGCATCGACATGCTTGAAGGTCGGACCGACGACGAACTCAAGCTGATGCTCGACACCATTCAGGACTGCGTGGTCGAAGCCTTCGGCGTTCCGGAACGTGACCGCTACCAGATCGTGCACGAGCACAAGAAGGGCCGGATGGTCTTCCTCGACACCGGAATGGGCTTTGAACGCAGCGACGGCGTGGTCGCCATCCAGTTCTTCACCAGTCCCCGCACGCATGTCGAGAAGATGGAAGTCTTCAAATTGCTGTCGGACAAGCTCGGCGAGAAGTGCGGTCTGGACCCGAAGGACCTCTTCATCTCCGTCTTCACCAATCGCGACGAAGACTGGAGCTTCGCCGACGGCGAGGCGCAGTATGTCACCGGCAAGCTGCCCTGAGGAATTGAACGACGTGGGCCAGCGCACCCCGCCTGGGGCGCTGGCCTACATTTCTTCCTTGAGCCCGGACCGGATAAGCCACCAGTTCGGGAAATAGGCCGTGGCGAAACCGGCCAGCATGGCAATCTGCATCGCGGCCCAGAAAACGGGGCTGCCCGCATCCACTTTCCCGCCGAAGAATGCGGGAAACAGTACGAAATGCGCAAGGCCCATGAAGCCATACATGCCGACCTGCCAGCTGGTAAGCGAGAGCACATCCGCCTTGGTCGCAGCCTTGACGCCTTCACCGACGGACAGATCGCGCATGGGTGCGATGGCGAAATACTGGAAGACGATGCCGATCAGCAGCGCAAAGACGTAATCCATCGTCCATTGCGCGAAGATCTCCGTCTGGAAAATCCTGCCCAAGCCGAAGAAGGCGAGCACACCCGGCATATAATGGGCCGCGTTTTCGCATATGAGGTCGGCCAGCGAACAGCCCGCGCCGCAATGCAGGGTCCCCTTGGCCACGCTGGCAGCGAACGGCACATCGCCCGCGTCCGGTCCGGCGTATCGCTTGTAGAACCAGATCAGCAGGGGCCCGGCAAACAGCGCGCATAGCGGCCAGACGAAGCGCATCACCGCCATTTTCGGCGGGTTTCGCTTCATCTGCCACGCCATGTACAGCGCAGAGCCAAGACCAAGCAGGAGCAGGCCGATGTAGGTCAGCTGCACCCAGTTCGGGATCACCATAGGGTGACCCGGCTTGGTCAGGCCGCCTCGACCCTGACCGGCACCGATTTGGACGCCGGCGTCTTCGAAATCTCGTCATGATGCGTGATCGGGACGAGGACGTTGCATTCCGGATAGTAGCTCGCGATCGTGCCGCGCGGCAGCTTGTAAGCGACGAGCTTCAGCCCGCCGAGCGCGCGCTCCACATCGTCGCCGTCGTAATCGGTGACGAGACGAACCGTGTCCCCATCGCTGAGGCCTGCCTCGGCGATATCGTCGGGATTCATCAGCACCACATCGCGCGTGCCCTCGATCCCGCGGAAGCGGTCGGAATAGCCGTAGATGGTGGTGTTGAACTGGTCGTTGGACCGCATCGTCAGCAGGCGGTAGCGCCCCGGCTTGTCCGCAAAGCCAAGCGAGGTCAGCTGCGGCGGCGTGGTAATTACGGCCTTGCCGCTATCGGTCTTCCAGACGCGCTCTGCTGCAGGATTGCCGCGCCAGAAGCCGCCGGCCTGAAACATCCGCTTGTTGAAATCGTGGAAGTCGTCCGGATAGGTCGCTTCGATCAGGTCGCGCACCAGCGAATAATCGCCCGTCCATTCGTCCCATTTCAGCTTGGGATTGGGGTCGAGCGCCGCCTTGGCGATGCCGGTCACGATGGCCAGCTCGCTCTTCAAATGCTCGGACGCCGGCGGGCGGTGCCCGATCGATCCATTAATCATCGAAAAGCTGTCTTCGCTGGTCACGGCCTGGTTGCCGGTAGCCTGAGCGTCTACTTCGGAACGGCCGAGGCACGGCAGGATATAGCTCGCCTTGCCCGGATAGAGATGGCTGCGGTTGAGCTTGGTCGAGACCATCACGACGAGGTCCTGCGCCGCCCAGCCCTCTTCCATTCGCTTCTGGTCGGGCACGGCGCGCACCAGATTGCCGCCGAGCGAGATGAACCCGCGAACCTTGCCTTCGATCAGGCCTTGTACCGCGTCCACCACATGCATGCCGTCCTTGGTCGGCGGATCGAAATCGAACAGCTTCTTCAGCTTGTCGAGCGGGACCAGATGCGCCTTTTCGGCAATGCCGACCGTGCGCTGGCCCTGCACGTTGGAATGGCCGCGCACCGGACAACAGCCCGTACCGGGCCGCCCGATATTCCCTTTGAGCAGCAACAGGTTGACGAGCATCGCGATATTGAGCGCGCCATGCGTGTGCTGGGTGAAGCCCATGCCGTAGACGCCGATGACCTTTTCGGCCTCGATATAGACCTGCGCCGCTTTGCGCAGAGCGGCCTCGGTCAGCCCGCTGGCCTTTTCGATGTCGGACCATTTCGCATCGCGGCAGCAGGCGATGAACTCGTCGAAACCGGTCGTGTGCTCCTTGATGAAGGCATGGTCGATGACCTCGCGCGTGCCTTCTGCCTGTGCCTTGTCGTCGGCTTCCACCACGACCTTGCACAGCCCCAGGATCGCCGCCACGTCGCCGCCGGACTGGACCTGGTGATACTGGTCGGAGATGATCGTCTCCTTGCCCGTCATCATTTCCAGCGGGTTCTGCGGGTCGACGAAGGACACCAATCCCTGCTCAATCACCGGATTGAAGGTAACGATCTTGCCGCCGCGATCCTTGCAGTCCTTGAGGTTATGCAGGAAGCGCGGGCTGTTGGTGCCGGGGTTCTGCCCGAAATAGAAATAGCATTCGGTCTCTGCCAGATCGTCGAACGTCACCGTGCCGACCGGCGATCCGATCACCTTGGTCAGGCCGACCGAGGTCGTTTCGTGGCACATGTTCGAGCTTTGCGGCAGGTTGTTGTTGCCATAGGCGCGGGCCAGCAGCGCGTAGAGATAGCTCGCCTCCAGCCCCGCGTGGCCCGACGCGTAGAAGACCACATCCTCGCGCGGCAGGTCGCGCAAGGTCGCGCCGATCTCGGCAAAGGCATCGTCCCAGTCGATCGCGACATATCGATCGGATGCGGCATCGTATTTCATCGGATGGGTCAAACGGCCGGACTTCTCCAGCTCGTGGTCGCTCCATTCGCGCAGCTTGGTGACCGTGTGGTCTTCGGCCTGAAAAAACGCCGGAGTGCAGCGATCCTTGGTGAGCTCCCAAAGCGTGGCCTTGGCACCGTTCTCGCAAAATTCGAAAGCCGAGTAGTTTTCCGGCTTCGGCCAGGCGCAGGACATGCACATCACGCCCTTGGGCTTGTTGAGGCGGCGCAGGCTGTCGAGCGCGCCGGGCGAGGCCCATGTCTCGCCGTAAATGCTGGCGATCCCCTTCATGGAGCCCCAGCCACCGGCAGGGCCGGGCGCATGGGGAAGATCGTCGTTCCGGGTTTCAGTCTCATCAGCCATGGCGCAATCCTTCCCTGCTTTTCTCGTTCTCAATGCGCATTCACGCAAATATTTCCCTTCGTCGCGAAAGACATGCGTCGCCGCGCTGCAATTGGCAAGATCGAAGCTTCGCGCCATGGCGAGCATTGCAATCGCCGGCCTTCAGAGCGATGGCCTGTGTGAGAGTGGGATCGCTGGAAATCGGGACATCATCGTTGGACACACAAGGGCAAAGGGTAATGGGGGCGATCCTCGCCGGCGGGCAGAGCCGACGGTTCGGCTCGGACAAGGGAATGGCCTTGTGGCAGGGGCGCAGCCTGCTCGATCACACGCGCGAGGCGCTGGCTGCGCAATGCCGGGAGGTCGTCGTCTGCGGGGGCGAAAACGCGGCGATAGCGACATCGCTGCCGGTGCTTGCGGATTGCCCAGAGCCGGATCTCGGACCGCTGGGCGGATTATGCGCCGCGCTTTTCCATGCGCGCGAGGCGGGATTCGATTTCGTGCTGACCGCACCCGTCGACGCGCAGCCAGTCCCAGCCAATCTGGTTGATACGCTGTCTGGCGATGGGCCCGCCGTCCTCGCCGGTCATTGGCTTTTCGGCCTTTGGCCGAGCGATCTCGCCGCGGCGCTTGAAGCGCACCTGCTTGGCGGAAACCGCTCGGTCATGTCGTGGGTGGAGGCATGCAGCGCGCGGCAAGTCGCCCTTGCGGGACCTCCACCCCTGAACATCAATACCCCGGACATGCTTGCCGCTCTCGACCGCGCTTCGGCGCTTGGGGATGCGGTCGAAGTCCACGCCGTGCGCGAGCTCGATTTCGCGACCGGCACGGCGTCCGACAAGGCGCGGATCGTGCCGCTGGAAACCCCGGTAGCCATCGAATTCAACGGGATCGGCTATGCCGTGATGATGGCCACCCCTACCGACCTCGACGATTTCGTAGCGGGTTTTGCGCTGGCCGAAGGACTGGCGCAGCCGGACGAAATCGAGGGCGTCCAGCTGCACCAAGCAGGCGGCGGCTGGGTAGCGCGGGCGAACCTGCCTGCCCGCAGCATGCCGCGCATTCTCGAGCGGGCGCGGACGCGGGTGTCGGAAAGCAGCTGCGGCATTTGCGGGATCGACTCGGTCGCGGCAGCGCTGGCGCCGCTCGATCCGGTGGACGCCGTCCCGCCGCAGGTCGATCCCGCCGCAATCCACAAGGCGCTGTCGGCGATGCGCGACCACCAGCAGGTCGGATCCGCAACCGGCGCGGTCCATGCAGCCGCCTTCTGTTCCCATGATGGAGAGATCGTGCGCTTGCGCGAGGATGTCGGTCGGCACAACGCGCTCGACAAGCTGGTCGGGGCGCTGGGAAGGGAAGGTATCGACCGCCAGAACGGTTTTGTGCTGCTGTCGGCACGCTGCAGCCAGGAACTGGTGGAGAAAACGGTGCGCGCAGGCATCCCGATGCTGGTCACCATCAGCGCACCGTCCAGCCTCGCCATAGCGCGGGCACGCGAAGGAAAGCTTACGCTGCTGGCACTGGCGCGCAGCGACAGTGCGCTGATCGTCAACGACCCGCACCGCCTTTTCTAGGAGGGCTCGCAAAAAAACGGGCGGGCGAAACGAGCATTACGACCGCTTCCGAGCCCCCAATTGTGGGCGATAGATGTCGGATTATGGGTGGAGAGCGGACGGACTGAAAGCACCAAAGGCCGTCTAATCGAAGGCGATCAGCGATCCAGCTTTGCAAGGCGGCGCTCTTCTGCAGCAACTTCATCGGGATCGAGCGGCAGGCCGGCCATGACTCCATGCTTGCGGCGATAGTCGACGAGTTGCTGCTGGTAGAAGCCTTCGAACAAGGCATGATAGGTCGGTGTCGCCCGTAGCCTTGGGGACAAGCGGCCGCGCTTGTCGGTCAGGAAATCCTCTCCTACTGCCGGCCAGTCGCGTTCGAGAAGTCGTTTCAACTGGCGTAGCGCTTCATCCTCGCCGACGGTCCGGTAGGCAGCGATGACGGTAAAGGGATTGGCGGCATCCAGCCAGAGCTGCGGCACCGGCGCCGGGCTGCCCTTGATATAGGCCGGAAGATAGGCATCCAGCACATCTATCTGTTCCTGTGGCAGGCTGCCCCCCTCCAGCCGTTTCACGAGGTCGGGCCATAGCCGCTCGAAATCGTCGATGTCGCCGTCCAGCGCGATGAAGCCGAACAAAAGCCACTCGGGCGTGGTCGCACAGTCCGCGCAGCGAGCGAGTAAGCGTTCAAGGCCGTCGAAAGTGCCGAACTTGAAGTAGTTCTTATACATGTTGACCCGCTTCTGTTCGCTGAGCGGATCCGCCGCGAGAGCGCGTTCATAGTAATCATGCGCTTCGGAGTGCCTGCCGACGTTGTCGAGCGAACGGGCCATGGCCTCCTGCGCCAATGGATCGTCTGGATGATCCTTGATCAACGCGGTGGAAAGTTCCATCGCAGCCTCGATGTCCCCGTCCCAGGGGTAAGCTCCTATCGCCTGCGCCGCACGCGCTTCGACGTTCCCGGGATCGAGCGATAGCGCCCGTTCGATCGCCAAATGATACTGGCGGCGGACAGTGTCTTCCTCGCCCAGCATCGAACGCGAACTGTTGGCGATGATGTAGGCAAGGGCAGCGTGGCCCGGTGCGAAATCGGGGGCCAGTTCGGTGACGCGACGCAGCAGCCGGTACGCGTCGATCCGGTCGTCGTCGTTAAAGCGCAGGGAGATTTTCTCCAGCGCGCTCAGGTAGGCCTCGTAAGCCTCGGAAGAAATGTCGCTGCCGGCAAGGCGCTGGGCAGTCCCCGTGCCGAGGCGGGCCTTCATGGCGAGGCCCGCGGCGGAGACAAGCTCGCGCGTAAGGCGCGGGGTGATGCGGCGATCGCCATCGATGCGGTCGCTCCAGATCTGTCGGCCCGTGCCAGTGTCGACAAGCGAGAGGATGACCTGCACTTCGTCATCGCCCACTGGAAGAATCTGGCCTTCGAGAAGGTGGGTGGCACCCAGTTCAACTCCGATTTCGCGCGCCGAGAGATTGCGTGCTGCCGCCGCAGCGGTGGAAGTGCTGGCAATCATTGTCATGCCGCTGGCGCTGGCGAGACCGTTGCTGAGCGCGCTCGACAGGCCCGACCCCTTCGCAGCCAGTTCCTCGTCGCTGCTGGTTAGTGGGAGCACTGCAAGGCTAACTGGCTCCTGCACGGCCGCCTCGCTGCCCGGTAGACCCTGCGTGGCGACATAGGCGCCACCGGCCAGCACAAGCGCGATCGCCGCACCGGCCAGCACAAGCGGCTTTTTCGGCTTGGCAGCAGAGCGGGGCGCGGGCTTCGTGATCACGCCGCCTCCCAATGCGTCAAGCAATGCGGCCGGTAGCGGGCCGCCGTTCCAGTTCGTCATGTCGGTGGCGTGAAACTGGCGGAAGCCCATCGGCGGTGCGGTGCCGTCGAGGCTGAGCGAGACCAGCTTGTTCTGCTCGGCGGCTTCCGACGCCTCGTCGCGCACCCAACGCGATTTCACGGCGTGGGCCGACCAGGCCACTATAACGCGGCCTGCTTCATTCAGCGCAGCTTCGATATCGTCGGCAAATTCTGCGCCCGAGCGCAGGTGGCTGTCCCACCACAAGGTGAAGCCGGCCTCCTGCAGCGCTGCCGCAAGCCTCTCGATGCGCGGCTGGTCGGCGCGGGCGTAGGAAAGGAAGATGTCGGCCATTACGCTCCTCGGTTCGCCGCAGGACACGCCGGCGTGCGGAATTTCCGCGGGTAATCGATTGGGATACGCTCGCGCTCGACGATCTTCATCAGATTGGGATAGGGTCGAGGATCGAATTGTGGAAAGATGAGCATATCGAGCAGGGCGAATGGCGGCTCGGCGAAATCATAGGGTTTGAGCAAATCCTCAGCTTCTTTCGTCCGACCCAGATACATCAATGCGTTCCATCGCGAGACGAGTCTTTTGCGAAGGGGCAGCAGTTGTTCCGCCATTGCACGATTACCGTCCGCACAGGCCTGAACGAACCGGGGTGCGGCAAGGCGTTCATCGCTCACCCCGAGCGTCTCCAGTTGGCGAAGTATCGCTCTGGCATCGTCCGTGCGGTCGTTTGCGAGCAACAGGGTGTGCCCTTCAAGCAAAAGCTCGGAATTGGTGCGATTCTCCTTCAGCGCGGTTTCGAAGATTTCGAGCGCTTCTTTATCCGCACCGGCGTGGCGGTAAAAATAGGTCAGTCGTTCCGGCGGTATGTCGGCTGCATGCTCCGATAGCGCCAGGCCCCTCTTGAGACTTGTCAGCGCGCTGCGTTTTTCCAGCAGTTGGATCTGGGCCTGATACAGGTAACGCCATCCGATTTCGTCGTCCGGGTGCTGTCTCGTGAACTCCCTGCTTGCTCTTTCCATTTTGCGAAATTCGCCGCGGAAGAAGTAGCGAGACGTATCGGCCGACAAGCGCGCTTTGTCGCTGTTGGCGAGCTCTGCGGCCAGATCAAGATATCGGTCGGCTTCGGCGCTGAGTGCGGCGCGATCGGCGGTCGGATCGTAGGATGTTCTGGCCACGGACAGCATATTGGCGATGCCTTGGCTGGCGGCCGAATACGGCCGGTACCAATTAGGGTCGAGCTTAATCGCCTGTCGCTGGAAATTCAGACGACGCAATCCGTAATCTTCGTACTCCTGCAGCGACAGGTCGGCCGCGCGCAGGACGTTTTCCCAAGCATCGACGTTGTTGGTGCCGCTATCGATCAGAGCTGCCAGCGCCTCAGGATCTAGCGCGGTGTCGAGCGCGGTAGCGATCCGGGTGGCGATATCTTCCTGGACCGTGATCGAGTCCGCGATCGGGCGGTCATATCGTTGGCTGTAAAGACGCGTTCCCGAAGCAGATTCGATCAATTCGATATCGACAACGATCCGGTCATCGCTGCGGCGTACGGAGCCATCGAGGATATGAGCGACCCCCAGCTCGGCGCCGATGACCTCCAGGGACTTTTGCCGATCGCGATAGCGGAAGCTTTCGCTGGTGGGCGCGACCTCAAGGTCCGGAGTACGCGACAGTGCGGCGCTGATTTCCTGTGCGAGACCATCGGAGAACCAAGACTGGTTCTCGCCCGAAAGGTCGCGAAAAGGGAGGATTGCGATCGACTTGCGGTCGCCCAGCTCCTCAGCATTCTCCGCTAACGTGTCGGTGGAGTCCCGGGTCAGGTAGGTCCCACCGGCCAATATTATCGCGAAAGCGGCCGCCGCACCGAGAATGAGAGTTTTGCTCGACTTCTTTCGGCTGTTTTCGGGCGGCAGAGTGACGGCATCGTGCGAACTACCGACGAGTGCGTCTAGAGCGCCTGTTAGGGAGGCCATGGCATCGGGCTCGCCAAGGTCGATCGCATGCCGCTGGCGAAAACCGATTGGGGGAAGAATGTCGCCAAGTCGTGCCGCCACCAGCTTGTTTAAGTCGCGGCCGATCGCCGCTTCATCGCGCACCCACTCGGATTCGATTGCGTCTGAAGACCAGACAACCAGTACGGCTTTCGAGCGGGTGAGGGCTGCTTCGATGTCCTTGCTGAACTGGTGACCGCTGCGCAGGTGCTTGTCCCACCAGACCGAATATCCGGCCTCCTCCAGCGCTGCTGCGAGCCTCTCGACGCGCTGCTGGTCGGCACGGGCGTAGGAGAGGAAAATATCGGCCAATGAAAGAAGCCCCCACTAAATTGCTATCAAATTGCCCACGAGGCGCATCAAAAATAGGAATTAGCAATAATTTGGGAGAATATTACAGGCGGGTAGCGAATACCATAGTCGTCATAACAGAAACCGGAGGTCCGCAATCGGGTCGTTAGATGCCCGTCCGTTCCGGATGATCCGCGCTCCGCAGCTAAGCTACGAACTGGTCGGAAGAGGCACCAAGTGCGCAAAAAACGGTGCGCGGTGAACTCAGCCGAGTATGCTGATCAGATGCTCCAACCGCCTGTGCGAATATTCCGCATGCCGCGGAAACGCACGTCGCAAAGGCTCGTCCTGTTGCCAGTTGTGAACTTGCAGCAACGCGCTCTCCTCATCCTTGTCGACGGCTAGCCAATCAATTGTGTCTAGTGATCGATCGCAGGGTAACGCTTTGGTCCCGTCCAATGCGCTTCGCAAGGCGGCAACAATCTCGTCACGACTGGTTCGAACTGTAGACATGCGGCGCTATTCACAAGCTGATCGGCCGAATTTCAAGTCGCAAACCGCGGCTGTCATGTCAGAGTCACTCGAGCGTCAAACACCGCTGGGTCAGTCCGCCAGCGAGGCCTCGATCTCGTCCAGTCTGACGAATTTGAAGTTCTGTGCAGCTCCCGGATTCTGACCATCCTGCGCAATGAAGAGGCTCTTGGGGAACGACGGCCCTAAGTCAGCCGCTGAGCAGGGTTTCACGGGCCTGTCATTTGCGAATGCTAGTGCGTGCATTGCGACCCGAAGGGCTGCGGCATCGGTCAAGGCTCACGAACTTGAGGGCTTCCCCTTGCGGCGGAACCCTCCCTTTTCGTCGAATCTCACGATGGAAAGCGCACGCGAGACGGTTGCTTGCGTATCGCTAGCGGCATGCTCGGCCTTGTATTGCCAGAAAAAGGGTTTCTGGCACGGACACAGCAAGGACACGCCACAAGTGCGGCCTCCTCGATCATCGGGTGGGTGGTTGATTTATCGCAGGCACAAAAAAGCCCGCCGTTTTGGCGGGCTTTTTTGTGTTTGGTTGCGGGGGTTGGATTTGAACCAACGACCTTCAGGTTATGAGCCTGACGAGCTACCGGACTGCTCCACCCCGCGGCACCGTATGTTTCGCCATGGACATTTAGCCCAGAGACGAAAAAGCCGCCGCTCGGTTCGCACCGGCAGCGGCTTTTGAAACTGTGAATGGGTTTATACCACATGCCCGCCGGCTTTAATGCCTGGCGACGACCTACTCTTCCAGTGCTTGAGCACTAGTACCATCGGCGCTGTCCGGTTTCACGGCCGAGTTCGAGATGGGATCGGGTGGGTCACAGACGCTAAGGTCACCAAGCAATAGAGCTGGCGGACATGGGTTTAAATCGATGCTTCGAGCTTTCTGGGCTTATCCGGCTTCGAAGTTTCCTCCGACCAAGACAGCACAGGGCTGTCGTTGATGGTGGGATCCTACAAGCGCGAAAAGAACTATTAGGACCGGTTAGCTACACGCATTACTGCGCTTCCACACCCGGCCTATCAACGTCGTGGTCTACGACGGTTCGAAGATACCTTATCTTAAGGGAGGCTTCCCGCTTAGATGCTTTCAGCGGTTATCCCGTCCGTACATAGCTACCCTGCGGCACCCTTGGCAGGATGACAGGTACACCAGAGGTACGTTCACCCCGGTCCTCTCGTACTAGGGGCAACTCCTTTCAAGTATCGACGCCCACGGCAGATAGGGACCAAACTGTCTCGCGACGTTCTGAACCCAGCTCACGTACCACTTTAATTGGCGAACAGCCAAACCCTTGGGACCTGCTCCAGCCCCAGGATGTGATGAGCCGACATCGAGGTGCCAAACGATTCCGTCGATATGAGCTCTTGGGAATCATCAGCCTGTTATCCCCGGCGTACCTTTTATCCGTTGAGCGATGGCCCTTCCACGAGGGACCACCGGATCACTATGACCGACTTTCGTCTCTGCTCGACTCGTCAGTCTCGCAGTCAGGCAGGCTTATGCCATTGCACTCTTGCAGACGGTTTCCAACCGTCCTGAGCCTACCATCGCGCGCCTCCGTTACTCTTTAGGAGGCGACCGCCCCAGTCAAACTACCCGCCATAGAGGGTCCCTGATCCGGATAACGGATCTAGGTTAGACATCAGAAAACAACAGGGTGGTATTTCACAGGTTGGCTCCACTCGGACTGGCGCCCAAGTTTCAAAGCCTCCCACCTATTCTACACAATTCTTTCCTAATGCCACTCTAAAGCTGCAGTAAAGGTGCACGGGGTCTTTCCGTCTAACCGCGGGTACTCCGCATCTTCACGGAGAATTCAATTTCGCTGAGCATATCCTGGAGACAGTGGGGAAGTCGTTACGCCATTCGTGCAGGTCGGAACTTACCCGACAAGGAATTTCGCTACCTTAGGACCGTTATAGTTACGGCCGCCGTTTACTCGGGCTTCAATTCGGAGCTTGCACTCCTCCTCTTAACCTTCGAGCACCGGGCAGGCGTCACACCCTATACGTCGTCTTGAAGCCGACTTAGCAGAGTGCTGTGTTTTTGCTAAACAGTCGCTACCCCCTGGCCTGTGCCCCCTGAAAAGAGTTGCCTCGATCCAGGGCCTCCTTCTTCCGAAGGTACGGAGGCAATTTGCCGAGTTCCTTCAGGATACTTCTCTCAAGCGCCTTGGTATACTCTACCTGACCACCTGTGTCGGTTTCGGGTACGGTCTATAGTGAAGAGGCTATTTCCTGGAACAACTTGGCTGCCCTCTCAATCCAATAAGAGAGAACAACTTCCGCCATCCGTCACACATCTTCAGGCCCACGAATATTTACGTGGTTCCCATCGACTACCCCCTTCGGGCTCGTCTTAGGGGCCGGCTAACCCTGCGCCGATTAGCGTTGCGCAGGAACCCTTGGTCTTTCGGCGACAGGGCATCTCACCCTGTTTGTCGCTACTCATGTCAGCATTCGCACTTCCGATACGTCCAGAGTCGGTTACCCTTCTCCTTCACTCGCTTACGGAACGCTCCGCTACCGCTGCAGTAAACTGCAACCCTAAGCTTCGGTGCATATCTTTAGCCCCGTTACATCTTCGCCGCAGGAACCCTTATTTAGACCAGTGAGCTGTTACGCTTTCTTTAAAGGATGGCTGCTTCTAAGCCAACCTCCTGGTTGTTTTGGGATTCCCACATGCTTTCCCACTTAGATATGACTTGGGGACCTTAGCTGTAGGTTAGGGCTGTTTCCCTTTTGACGACGGACCTTAGCACCCGCCGTCTGTCTGCTGGACAAGACTCGATGGTATTCGGAGTTTGGTTAGGTTTGGTACCGCTCGCGCAGCCCTAGCCCATCCAGTGCTCTACCCCCATCGGCATACATCCAACGCTCTACCTCAATAGATTTCGCGGAGAACCAGCTATTTCCCGGCTTGATTGGCCTTTCACCCCTAAACACAGCTCATCCGAGAATTTTTCAACATTCACCGGTTCGGTCCTCCAGTGCGTGTTACCGCACCTTCAACCTGGCCATGCCTAGATCGCCGGGGTTCGGGTCTAATCCATCATACTCAGTCGCCCTATTCAGACTCGCTTTCGCTGCGCCTACACCTAACGGCTTAAGCTTGCATGGTAGATTAAGTCACTGACCCATTATGCAAGAGGTACGCTGTCACCCCCTATGGGGCTCCAACTGCTTGTAAGCATCCGGTTTCAGGTACTGTTTCACTCCCCTAATCGGGGTGCTTTTCACCTTTCCCTCACGGTACTGTGTTCGCTATCGGTCATGTGCGAGTATTTAGGCTTGGAGGGTGGTCCCCCCATGTTCAGACAGGATTTCACGTGTCCCGCCCTACTCGAGTCTTCTTCGATCATTTTCGCATACGGGGCTGTCACCCGCTATGGCCACTCTTTCCAAAGTGTTCTGCTAATTAACGAAGAAGCACTGGCCTGGTCCCGGTTCGCTCGCCACTACTACGGGAATCTCTGTTGATGTCTTTTCCTCCGGGTACTGAGATGTTTCAGTTCCCCGGGTTCGCTTCACCAAACCTATATATTCAGTTCGGTGATACCCTATCCACCTCTTTCCGGCCGACCCGAGGGTCGATCGAAAGGAAATGGTGAGGGTGGGTTTCCCCATTCGGAAATCGTCGGATCAAAGATTGCTCACATCTCCCCGACGCTTATCGCAGCGTGCCACGTCCTTCATCGCCTGCACATGCCAAGGCATCCACCAAATGCTCTTACCTCACGCTTGAGAATCCACACCATCAACGACAAGCCTGCATAAAAGCTGCGTTGGGATAGGTGCGGAGGAATATCTCAGCCAGATAATCATTTTGATTGATCTTGTTGTGATGCATAGCTCGCAAGATCTGCCCGAAGGCAAACCGTACAATCCATGCGCCACGGCATCGATTTAAAAACCCATTCACAATGTCAAAGAGCGGTGGTCGAAACCACCTAACCGCCAAATGCGGTATCTGTTTTCGTTTCATTCAATCGGATTTGATGTCGCATCCAGTTACCTGGTGGAGCCTATCGGGATCGAACCGATGACCCCCTGCTTGCAAAGCAGGTGCTCTCCCAGCTGAGCTAAGGCCCCGTAAGACCAGGTATATGGTAGGCCCGAGTGGATTTGAACCACCGACCTCACCCTTATCAGGGGTGCGCTCTAACCAACTGAGCTACGGGCCTATGCGCCAGCGCAGGCCCTAAGGCCGCAGGCGGCAGAAGCCAGCTCAGGCTAACAGCATCTAACGAGCAAGCCCGTTAGGCTGTATCCGATTGATGAAAGGACATGAGGACGACGGCAGTGTTCTTTGGAAATCACGAAGCACTTTCCAGCGCGAGGCCGGACGCTTTCGTGACAATCCTTAGAAAGGAGGTGATCCAGCCGCAGGTTCCCCTACGGCTACCTTGTTACGACTTCACCCCAGTCGCTGAACCCACCGTGGTTGGCTGCCTCCAGTAAACTGGTTAGCGCACCACCTTCGGGTGAATCCAACTCCCATGGTGTGACGGGCGGTGTGTACAAGGCCTGGGAACGTATTCACCGCGGCATGCTGATCCGCGATTACTAGCGATTCCGCCTTCATGCTCTCGAGTTGCAGAGAACAATCCGAACTGAGATATCTTTTGGAGATTAGCTAACCCTCGCGGGATCGCTGCTCACTGTAGATACCATTGTAGCACGTGTGTAGCCCAGCCTGTAAGGGCCATGAGGACTTGACGTCATCCCCACCTTCCTCCGGCTTATCACCGGCAGTTTCCTTAAAGTGCCCAACTAAATGATGGCAACTAAGGATGAGGGTTGCGCTCGTTGCGGGACTTAACCCAACATCTCACGACACGAGCTGACGACAGCCATGCAGCACCTGTCACTAGGTCCCCGAAGGGAAGGAATCTGTCTCCAGAAACCGTCCTAGGATGTCAAAGGCTGGTAAGGTTCTGCGCGTTGCTTCGAATTAAACCACATGCTCCACCGCTTGTGCAGGCCCCCGTCAATTCCTTTGAGTTTTAATCTTGCGACCGTACTCCCCAGGCGGATAACTTAATGCGTTAGCTGCGCCACCCAAGCTCTATGAGCCCGGACAGCTAGTTATCATCGTTTACGGCGTGGACTACCAGGGTATCTAATCCTGTTTGCTCCCCACGCTTTCGCACCTCAGCGTCAATAACTGTCCAGTGAGTCGCCTTCGCCACTGGTGTTCTTCCGAATATCTACGAATTTCACCTCTACACTCGGAATTCCACTCACCTCTCCAGTATTCTAGCAACCTAGTTTCAAGGGCAGTTCCGGGGTTGAGCCCCGGGATTTCACCCCTGACTTGGATCGCCGCCTACGCGCGCTTTACGCCCAGTAATTCCGAACAACGCTAGCTCCCTCCGTATTACCGCGGCTGCTGGCACGGAGTTAGCCGGAGCTTATTCTCCAGGTACTGTCATTATCATCCCTGGTAAAAGAGCTTTACAACCCTAAGGCCTTCATCACTCACGCGGCATTGCTGGATCAGGCTTTCGCCCATTGTCCAATATTCCCCACTGCTGCCTCCCGTAGGAGTCTGGGCCGTGTCTCAGTCCCAGTGTGGCTGATCATCCTCTCAGACCAGCTATAGATCGTCGACTTGGTAGGCCATTACCCCACCAACTATCTAATCTAACGCGGGCCCATCTAAAGGCGATAAATCTTTGGTCCGAAGACATTATCCGGTATTAGCTCAAATTTCTCTGAGTTATTCCGAACCTAAAGGCAGGTTCCCACGCGTTACGCACCCGTGCGCCACTAACCCCGAAGGGTTCGTTCGACTTGCATGTGTTAGGCATGCCGCCAGCGTTCGTTCTGAGCCAGGATCAAACTCTCAAGTTTGTGTCACATACTAAGCAGGCACGATCCGAAGATCGCCGACCCGCTAGGCATGAGCTTCAAGGAGCCGATACCTGCACTGTCAAACGTAATGGATACGAATGAACATGCATCATCACAACCAGACTGTGGAGCCTGGAAGGATGTGGCAATCGGCTTGAAATAACCGGTACTCGGAGCCTTGAGGTCCCCGGACCGGGCGCCGTCGCCCACATGTCCCTTCATCAAAAACTAACAATGTCAAAGAACCGCTCAACAATGTTAGAGGGGACAGCTTTTGTTCCCCCGATTGATACCGGGGGGACCGGCTGTCTCTCTATGTTGGCGACCGTTGCGGTGGGCGGTGGAAGCCGCCAGCGCCGCGTCGGTGAGGGCCATCTAGGGGTGATGTTGGATTCGGTCAACACACTTTTCGAAAGTTTTTTGAACTTTTTTCGAAAACCGCAGAATTCCGCCGTTTCACCGCCATTTTCCGGTGACCTCTAGATGGGGCCATCCCGGGCGGTTTCAAGCCTCGGGGGGCAAATCGGGCTTTGAAGGCCCCAAAAATGCCGATTCAGCCCCCTCGTGACTCGAAAAAAAAGATGAATCGCGGGTCGGGGGGGTCGCGATTCACTCCGATTCACCGATTCAGGGCCGAATCCGACTCAAGGATTCGGGTCTGATGAGTGCCCGAGACGACTCTGCGGGTGGATTCGGGAGGCGCGCGGCCTTGTGGTATGGCTCCCTATAGAGGCCGGCCTTTGCGAGCTGGCCCAGCGGAGAGACAATATGATCGAGCGCTCCCTTCTCGTTGCAGCGGGTTTGCTGTTGTGCGGCAACACGCCGGTCCCGCCCACCGTCCAGGATAAAGGCGAAGCGGAACAGGCTATCGCATCACAGGACGAGGCGGGCACCGACAGCGACATCATCGACGTAGGGTTCGATCAGGACCGCTACGAGCGCATGACGGTCCCGGTCACGATTTCCGGCAAGGGTCCCTATCGCTTCTTCATAGACACGGGCGCGCAGGCGACCGTGGTGACGCGCAAGGTGACCGATGAGCTCGAACTCGTGCCGACCGGCCGGGCACGCCTCGTTGCAATGGGGTCGAGCGAGATCGTCGACACGATCGACATCGACCAGCTCGAATTCGCAGATCGCAGCTTCAGCGGAATCACTGCCCCGCTGCTCGAACGCAAGAATATAGGCGCAGACGGCATCCTTGGTCTCGACAGCCTCCAGGACCTGCGCGTGCTGATCGATTTCCGCGAAGACAGCATGTCGATCGCCGATGCCCGCAGCTCTCGCGGGAGCACGGGATACGAGATCGTGGTGCGGGCGCGCCAACGGCTCGGACAGATGATCATCACCGATGCCCGGCTCAATGGCGTCCGCACCGCAGTCATTATCGATACCGGAGCGCAGAATTCGCTCGGCAACCTGGCCCTTCTCAATCGCCTGCGCGCGCGCGCGCGCGAGACGCTCACCGCAACGGACGTAAATGGAGCCATTGTCGAAAGCGAACTTGCCATGGCGCGAAGGCTGGTCATCGGGGACATGGAACTGACCAATGTCCCGATCGGATTTGCCGACAGTCCCGCCATCGAAGCGCTCGGCCTGTCGGACCGACCTGCCCTAATCCTCGGCATGGGCAATCTGAGGATGTTCGAACGGGTCGCGATCGACTTCGCCTCGCGGCGAGTCCTGTTCGACCTTCCTGGAACGGTGAGGCGCCAGGACCTGGTTGCACCGGGTTTCATGGCCACGCGGACAAAGTCCTGACCTTGCCTAGCCGGGTCCCGCGCCCCAGATAGCGGCCCATGCCGCCTGACACATCTTCTGCTGAGGCCCAGCACGACCCCGAAGGCTGGGCCACCCTCCGGCGCTTCCTTCCCTATATGTGGCCGCGCGACAATCCGCGGCTGAAACGCCGCATCATCGGTTCGATGGCATTCGTGCTGATGGCAAAGGCGACCATCCTCGCCCTGCCCTTTGCCTATAAGAAGGCGGTCGACAGCATGACGACGCCGGCCAACGAGGGCGTCATGGTCGCTTTGGCGCTGGTTGTCGCATACGCCGCAGGCCGCTTTGCCAGCGTCATCTTCAACAATCTGCGCAACATCACCTTCGAGCGCGTCGGGCAGGATGCGACACGCCAGCTGGCCGAAGATACGTTCTCACGCCTTCACCAGCTCTCGCTGCGCTTCCACCTGTCGCGGCGCACGGGCGAGATGACGAAGACGATCGAGCGCGGAACCAAGAGCATCGACGTCATGCTCTACTTCCTGCTGTTCAACATTGCCCCCACCGCGATCGAGCTGATTGCCGTGGGGGTCATCTTCTACCTGAACTTCGGCTGGGAGCTGGTTGCCGCCACTGCCCTTACCGTCATCGCCTATATAGTCGTGACGCGCCGCATCACGGAATGGCGCAACGATCTGCGGCGCAAGATGAACGAATTGGACGGGCAGACACTCTCCCGCTCCGTCGACAGCCTGCTCAATTACGAGACCGTGAAATATTTCGGCGCCGAAGAGCGTGAGCGGGAACGCTATGGCGAAGCCGCGCGGGCCTGGGCCGAAGCGGCGATCAAGTCCGAGAACTCGCTCGGTCTCCTCAATATCGCGCAGGCGCTAATCATGAACCTGCTGATGGGCGGCGCTATGGCCTTCACCGTATGGGGCTGGAGCCGCGGCGAATTCACCACAGGCGACCTGGTGCTGGTGAACACCTATCTCACCCAGCTCTTCCGCCCGCTCGACATGCTGGGGATGGTCTATCGCACGGTGCGACAAGGCCTGATCGACATGGCCGAGATGTTCCGGCTGATCGATACGGAAGTCGAAGTGCAGGATATGCCCGGAGCCCCTGCACTGGTGGTGAAGCGCCCGTCGCTCTCTTTCGAGAATGTCGTTTTCGGCTACGAACCGGAGCGGACGATCCTGCACGATCTATCCTTCGAAGTGCCCGCCGGCAGCCATGTCGCCATCGTCGGCCCCTCGGGCGCGGGCAAGAGCACCATCGCGCGCCTGATATTCCGTTTCTACGATCCGCAATCTGGCCGCATACTGATCGACGGGCAGGACATTGCCCAGGTCCGGCAGGAGAGCCTGCGCGCACATATCGGCATCGTCCCGCAGGACAGCGTGCTGTTCAACGACACCATTGGCTACAACATCGCCTATGGCCGCGAGAATGCGAGCGACGAGGTCATCGCCAAGGCCGCAAACGATGCCGCGATCATGCCCTTCATCGAACGCCTGCCCGATGGCTTTGCGACGGAGGTCGGCGAACGCGGCCTGAAGCTTTCGGGTGGAGAGAAGCAGCGCGTCGCCATCGCGCGCACGCTGGTGAAGGACCCGCCGATCCTCGTACTCGACGAGGCAACCAGCGCGCTCGACAGCCGGACCGAGCAAGACATCCTGCGCACGCTGAAGAAGGTGAGCGAGGACCGGACCACGCTGGCTATCGCGCACCGGCTTTCGACCATCGCAGATGCCGACCGCATCCTCGTGCTTGACCACGGCCGGCTGGCGGAAAGCGGAACGCATGCCGAATTGCTGCGCAAGGGCGAACTCTATGCCGAGATGTGGGCCCGGCAGCAGTCGGAAGACAGCGAGACAGAGAAAGCCGGGGCGTAGCAATTCCACCCTTGCGGGTTGTGTTGCACTGCACAATCGTTAAGTAGCGCCCAGACCTTCCGGGTGCTAACGCGCGCCCTCATCATATAGCTGGACAGATATCATGCCCAACCTCGGCGCGATCAAACGCGACTGGTTCTCCAACATCCGTGCAGACATCCTTGCCGGGATCGTCGTCGCCCTCGCCCTGATCCCGGAGGCCATAGGCTTCTCGATCATCGCAGGCGTTGACCCGCGTGTAGGCCTCTATGCCTCGGTCGCCATCGCCATGGTCATCGCGTTCACGGGCGGGCGTCCGGGCATGATCAGCGCTGCGACCGCAGCGGTGGCCGTGGTGGTCGTGCCACTGGTCCGCGACCACGGGGTGGAATACCTTTTCGCCGCAACGATCCTGATGGGTATCTTCCAGGGCATCGCCGCCCTGCTGCGTCTCGACCTGCTAATGCAGTTCGTGTCACGCTCGGTCATCACCGGCTTCGTCAACGCGCTCGCGATCCTCATCTTCATGGCGCAGCTGCCGCAGCTCGACCCGACTGCCGCAGGCATCGGCTGGATGACTTATGCGATGGTCGCTGCCGCGCTGGCGATGATCTACATCATCCCGAAATTCACCACCGCCGTGCCCAGCCCGCTGATCGCAATCATTGTGCTCACCGCGCTGACCATCTGGCTCGATGCGCCGGTGAACACCGTGTCCGACATGGGCGAACTGCCCGAGGGCCTGCCCTATTTCATGCTCCCCGACGTGCCGCTGACGTGGGAGACGCTCGCCATCATCGCCCCCTATTCGGCGACCATGGCGGCAGTCGGCCTCCTGGAATCCCTGCTCACCGCGCAGATCGTCGACGACATGACGCACACCGGCTCGAACAAGCGCCGCGAAAGCGCGGGCCAGGGCGTGGCGAATGTCGTCGCTGCCATGTTCGGCGGCATGGGCGGCTGCGCAATGATCGGCCAGTCGGTCATCAACGTGACCAGCGGCGGACGCGGAAGGCTCTCGACCTTTACCGCAGGCCTCTCGCTCCTGATCCTTCTGGCGGTTCTCGGCAACCTCGTCGGCCAGGTGCCGATGCCGGCGCTGGTGGCGATCATGATCATGGTGTCGATCGGGACCTTCTCGTGGAACTCGATCCCCAACATCGGCAAGCACCCGTGGCAGTCCTCCGTCGTCATGGTCACCACCGTCGTGGTCGTGGTCGCGACGCATAACCTTGCACTCGGCGTGCTGGCAGGCGTGATCCTGTCGGGCGTGTTCTTCACCCACAAGGTGATGACCATGTTCGAGGTCGTGCGCGAGCGAGAGGGCGACACCGCCATCTACCGCGCCAAGGGCCAGATCTTCTACGCCAGCGTCGAGCGTTTCGAGGCTGCACTAGGCCCTGAAAGCACCATGCCCGATCCGGCAGACCACGTGATCATCGACGTGCGCAAGGCCCATTTCTGGGACATCAGCGCGATCGGAGCACTCGACAAGGTCGTCGAACGCATGCGCCGCAACGGCCGCAGCGTGCAGGTGCGCGGATTGAACCGGGCAAGCTCTGACCTCGTCGACAAGTTCGCGCTGACCGACAAGACCGGCGTGGAGATCGGACTGGCACCGCACCCCTGATCAGCGTTTCCTGCGCCTGCGCCATTTGGCGGTGGCGGCACTCTCGCTGTCGGAATACTCCGGCGGGAGCTTGTGCCGCCACTTCTGCTCGTATTGTCTTGCGGACAGCAGGCTGGCAGCCTTCATCAGGCGATAGCCACGCCAACCGACGAAAAGGTACCATGGCGAAAGCATGAGCTGGATGATTGCTATCGCCCAGATCCGCTCGTCCGAGTTCGAGCCCAAGATCAGCGCGGTGAAAATTCCAGCCAGGAATGGAATGAAAATCGACCAGGGACGATTGTTGTTCGTGAGGTCGCGATCGACCCTTTTCCGCAGCTTCTGAAAGTCGCCTGCCATCCTCAGCGATGCGATGACTGCAGTTCTTGCAGGATCCGGAGAGCCTCGTCGCACTTCGCCGCTGGCACGAAGGCATGGTCGTGATGAAAGGCCGCGACCATGTTGCAGGCGATCCCCGCCTCGGCGAGCGCGCTCGCGACGGCGGCCGTCAAGCCCGCGCCTTCGAGGTCCGAGAGAACCATCAGCGTGATGCGTGCGAAGTCCGGCCCCACTATGCCGAGTTCATCGGCGAGGTCCGAAGGGACGATCGCCGTGACGCCCTCGTCCTCGCGAAAAGTCCCGATGGCTGCACCCAATAGCTGCGGCGCATTGTCGGGACTGACGAGGACGAAGCGCCACGCTTGCGTATCGAGCCGGGGCTCCATGGCGGCTATCATCGCCTCACGGTCGCGCACCGGCTCGCTCATCTAGAGGATGTACTTGCTGAGGTCGGTGTCGCCCGACAGATCGTCGAGCCGCTCGCGCACATAGGCGGCGTCGACCGTGATGGTCTCGCCCTTGTGCTCCTCGGCCTCGAAACTGATGTCTTCGAGCAGGCGCTCCATCACCGTCTGCAGGCGGCGGGCGCCGATGTTCTCGACGCTCTCGTTCACCCGCGCGGCGATCTTCGCAACTTCGGCGATCGCATCATCGGTAATGTCGAGCGTGACTTCCTCGGTCCCGATCAGCGCCTTGTACTGCTGGACGAGGTTGGCGCGGGTTTCGGTGAGGATGCGCACGAAGTCTTCCTCGGTCAGCGCACGCAGCTCGACACGGATCGGAAGGCGGCCCTGCAGTTCGGGCAGCATGTCCGATGGCTTGGCGACGTGGAACGCACCCGAAGCAATGAAGAGGACGTGATCGGTCTTCATCGGACCGTATTTGGTAGCGACAGTCGTGCCTTCGATAAGCGGCAGCAGGTCGCGCTGCACACCTTCGCGGCTGACCGAACCGCCGCGCACATCGCTCACGGCAATCTTGTCGATCTCGTCGAGGAAGACAATGCCATTGGTCTCTGCATTTTCCAGCGCGACGCGGTTCACGTCATCCTGGTCCATGCGCTTTTCGGCCTCTTCCTCCACCAGCCGGTCCCACGCGTCGGGGACTTTCAGCTTGCGGCGCTTGAGGTTCGACTTGCCCATCGCCTTGCCGAGCATGTCGGACAGGTCGATCATGCCGACATTGGCGGGCATGCCCGGGATTTCCATGTTGCCCTGCGGCTGGTCCTTTACCTCGATCTCGACCTCGGTGTCGTTCATCGCGTTCTGGACGATGCGTTCACGGAAAGCCTCGCGCGTGGCCTCGCTGGCGTTCTCGCCGACGAGCGCGTTGAGAAGCCGCTCCATCGCAGCTTCGCTGGCGGTTTCGCGCACAGCCTCGCGGCGGCGTTCCTTTTCCAGCCGGATCGCTTCTTCGGCAAGGTCGCGGGCGATCTGTTCGACATCGCGGCCGACATAGCCGACCTCGGTGAACTTGGTCGCTTCGACCTTCACGAAGGGGGCCTCGGCAAGCTTCGCCAGCCGGCGGCTGATCTCGGTCTTGCCGCAGCCGGTGGGGCCGATCATCAGGATGTTCTTGGGCGTCACCTCGTCGCGCAGGTCGCGGTCGAGACGCTGGCGACGCCAGCGATTGCGCAGCGCCACGGCGACAGCGCGCTTGGCGTCCTTCTGCCCGATGATGTGCTCGTCGAGCGCGGCGACGATCGCCTTGGGGGTCAAATTGTCCATGGTAGTTCTCAGACCTCTTCGAGGGTCACATTGCCATTGGTGAAGACGCAGATATCCGCGGCGACCTGCATCGCCTTGCGTGCAATCACTTCGGGGTCGTCTTCATATTCGGCGATAGCCTTGGCTGCGGCGAGTGCGTAATTGCCGCCAGAGCCGATGGCGGTGATCCCGCCTTCCGGTTCCAGCACGTCGCCATTGCCGGTGAGGACGAGGAGGTTGTCCTTGTCCGCCACGATCATCAGCGCTTCGAGATTGCGCAGGTACTTGTCCGTGCGCCAGTCCTTGGTCAGCTCGACCGCGGCGCGCAGCAGCTGGCCGTTATACTGCTCGAGCTTCTTTTCCAGCCTCTCGAACAGGGTGAAGGCGTCGGCGGTCGCGCCGGCAAAGCCTGCCACGACCTTCTCGCCTTCGCCGATGCGGCGAACCTTGCGGGCATTGGGCTTCATCACCGTATTGCCCATGGAGACCTGTCCGTCTCCGGCAACGACGATGCGATCGCCCTTGCGCACTCCGATGATGGTGGTTCCGTGCCACTGGGTCAGCCCGTGGCGATTGTCCTGATCACTCATGCTGCGCGATATGGGGTGCGCAGCAGGGGGGTCAAGCCGGAGCGGTCAAATGACTACTGCGGTCCGCCGCCGCCCGGCAGGCCCTGGCTGACCGTGCCGATATTGCCGAACAGGTCCTGCAGGAAGGTACGCTCGCGGCCCAAGGTCGGCGTTTCGTCGCCATCGGGCGTGAGATAGACGACCTGGTCGATACCGCTGCGGTCGGCTGCAACGACATTGCCGGCCGCGTCGAACTTCACGGCGAGGACCTGGTGCTGTTCCACGCGAGGACGCACGAAGGGCTTACGGCCCGTGGTCGACGACACGTAATACCAGGTCGGTTCGCCGAACTGGCTGGTGAAGGTCGGACGGCCCAGCGTCATTTCGACACTGCGCTGGTTGTCGATGCCCGGCTGGACGGTGTTCACCAGCGCATTGTCGACGACATAGCCGCGCGGTTCGCGGATGGAGGAGCATGCGGCTGTGCCGAAAGCGGCCGTAGCCAGTACCGAAATTGCAAGGATTTTGGTGACCCTCATGGGAACTGCTTCAACTCCGTATCTCCGGCATGCTTGGCCTGTGCGGCCTTGCACCCTATATGCGCGACCGACGCCCTAAACGGCCTCGCGCGTGCATGCAACTTGGCAATGCGTGAGCGGTGGGGATGGCGGCTTGAATTGCCGCTGAACGAGCCAACAGGAAGATTTGCCGACATGCCCTTTTTCGCCCGCCTTTTCGGCACCCAGCCCGACCCGCGCGAACAGTGGCGCCCGCTGTGGCACACGATCGTCGAACAGGCGCGCGAGCCCGACTGGTACCGGATGTGCGGCGTGGCCGACACGGTAGAAGGGCGCTTCGACATGATCACCCTCGTCCTCAGCCTGACGATGCTGCGGATGGAGAGGGAAGAAGAACTGGCACCCCATGCCGCGCTCGTCACCGAATTGTTCGTCGAGGATATGGAAGGCCAGCTGCGCGAAGCGGGCATCGGCGATCCCACGGTCGGCAAGAAGATTGGCAACCTGATGAGCAGCATGGGTGGCCGCCTCGGCAGCTACCGTCAGGCGCTGGCAAAGGAAGACCGGGCAGAGCTTGCAGAAGCCCTGCGCCGCAATGTCACCATGTCGCAGGAAGACGAGGCCGAAGCGCTGGCCGAACGCATGATTCGATTGCACAAGCGCTTCGACCGTACGTCTGCAGATCAGCTGCGCGCAGGGGAGCTTGCCGCATGAGCACCGACACGAACGAACTCGTCCGCCTGATCAAGCCCCGCGCGCTGCCCGCCGGCACGATGACCGTCGAGGCGAACCAGGCAGAGCGCGCCGCGCTCGCCAAACGCTTCGGCATTACGGCGATTCACGCCCTCACTGCAGAAGTCGAATTCGGCGAGAAGGACGGGGCCGTGCTGGCAGACGGCAAGCTGGCGGCAACGCTCGAACAGCCCTGTGCCGTGACCCGCGAAGATTTCACCTACGATGTGTCGGAGGCTTTCTCGCTCCGCTTTGTGCCTGCAGGAGGCTTGGGCGACTACGAGGAAGACGAGGAGTTCGAGCTGACCGAGGAAGATCTCGACGAGATCGAATATGAAGGCGAGGCCTTCGACCTCGGCGAAGCCATCGCGCAGGAACTGGGCCTGGCCATCGACCCCTATCGCGAAGGCCCCGATGCCGACGAACGGCGCGAAGAAGCGGGAATCGAGAGCGACGAGGACCGCAAGCCCAGCGGACCGTTGGCGGAGGCTCTCAGGGGACTGAAGAAGTAGGTTACTTGCGGGCCTTGGCGGCCGCTTCGCAGCTTCGCTCGGCAGCGATGCGCAGGGTAGTGTCGCCAAGATCGGACCATTCAAGTCCCGAGACGATGCAGCGCTGCCCGCGCTTCAGGCGCCTGCTTTCGATCAGTAGCGAGACATCTCCTTGATCCGAAATGCCGGCCAGCAGTGTGTTGCCATTGGCGTTGAGGGGGACGGACTGGCCCAGCTGCGCTCCACCTGCCTCGGCGGCCAGCGACAACGCACGCACATCGTCGAAACGTGAATTCCGCGAGGCGGAGACAGCTACGCTGACGCGTTTTCCCTCCACCGGTTCCGCCTCGATCAGGGTAAGAGTGCTGTCCTTATCGACTGGATCAAGCGGATAGTCGGACGCCTCGAATGGAACGCAGTCCTTCGACACGAGATCGATGTCTTCCATGCTGCCGATCAAGGGTGCGCCCGGCACCTGGGCCCATTCGACCACGAACCGACAGACCGGCACCACTTCCGGTAGCGCCAGCATGACATTGCCTTCTCTCGGGTAGGGACCGGGAGGCAGGTAGTAGAAAACGCCCTTCGAAGGTGTGATCGCATAGGCGAGAAGGCTGTCGGCATCGGCGCCGAAATAGGTCGCATCGCGATAGGCATTTTCGCTGTCGCCCGCTTCCTCGGCAGCGCGTTCCTGCGCAAGGTCGCGCAGGGCATCGTAGGGTGCCCGCGGATTGTCGATATCGGCCCCGCCCCCGGGAAGCTCCACGATTTCATATTCGTAGGGTTCAGATGCTGCCCCCGAGCAGGCCGACAGACCTGCCAGGAGGGCGATCACGGGGGAAACGGGGCGCATCACGATCAGAACGGAATGTCGTCGTCGAGATCGTCGTAGTTCGAGCCGCCGCCCTGGTTGTTGTTGCCACCCGACTGGCCGCCACCGAAGCCGCCGCCAGCCTGGCCGCCGCCATAGCCGCCACCGCCCTGGCCGCCGCCGAAGCCACCGCCCGAACCGCCACCAGAGCCGCCGCCCTGACCGCCACCGGGGCCGTCGAGCATGGTCAGCGTGCCGTTGAAGCCACGCAGCACGACTTCGGTCGAATAGCGGTCATTGCCCTGCTGGTCCTGCCACTTGCGCGTCTGGAGCTGGCCTTCGACGAAGACCTTCGATCCCTTGCGCAGGAAGCGTTCGACCACGTTGATCAGGCCTTCGGAAAAGATCGAGACAGTGTGCCACTCGGTCCGTTCCTGGCGTTCGCCGGTGTTGCGGTCCTTCCACTGCTCGCTCGTGGCGATACGCAGGTTGGCGACCTTGCCGCCATTGGGGAAGCTGCGGATTTCCGGGTCTGCGCCCAGGTTTCCGATCAGCATGACTTTGTTGAGGCTACCGGCCATCGATTCGTCCCTTCGTGAATTTGTTACAGGCGGGCCTAACGACCCGCGCGAGTCGGTTCTAGGGGCGCGTGCTCCGTTTCCACCGGAGCGGAGCTAAAGTCCGAGGCTCACCGCGATCCAGTAGGTCGCGCCCGCGGCGATCCATGCCAGCGCGAAGAGGTAGACCACCATCACGATGGGCCATTTCCACCCGTTTGTCTCGCGCCGGGCAACGGCAATGGTCGACAGGCACTGCGGGGCAAAGACGAACCACGCGAGGAAAGCCAGCGCCATGGGCAGCGTCCACAGGGCGGCAATCCTCTCGGTCACACCCTGTGCCGCGAGATCCTCGTCCTCTGCATTGATCGCATAGGTGGTCGCGAGCGCCGAAACCGCCACTTCGCGCGCGGCGATCGCGGGGACCAGCGCGAGGCTCATTTCGCGGTTGAAACCGACCGGCTCGAGGACCGGATGGATCGTGTCTGCGACTGCGCCGGCATAGCTGGCATCGAGCTGACTCTCGCCTTCGTCCGCCTTGGGGAAGCTAAGCAGGACCCAAAGCGCGATCGTCGCGACGAAGATGATGGTGCCCGCGCGGCGCAGGAAGACCCACGCGCGCTGCCAAAGGCCGATAGCGAGGTCCTTGATGCGCGGCAGCTGGTAGCGCGGCAGCTCCATGATGAAGCCCGACGCAGCGCCCTTGGTCACGGTGCGGCGAAGCACCAGCGCGACAATCATCGCGCCGACGATACCCGCCACGTACAGCGCGAAAAGCACCAGCCCCTGCAGGCCGACACCAGCACCGACGGTGGTTTCGGGAATGACTGCCGAAATGATGACGGCATAAACCGGCAGGCGCGCCGAACAGGTCATGAGCGGGGCGATCAGGATCGTGGTCAGCCGGTCCTTGGGATCGGCAATACTGCGCGTCGCCATGATGCCCGGAATGGCGCAGGCGAAGCTCGACAGCAGCGGGATGAAGCTTTTGCCCGACAGGCCGACGCCCGCCATCAGCCGGTCCATCAGGAATGCCGCACGCGCCATGTAGCCGCTTGCTTCCATCACGAGGATGAAGGCGAACAGGATCACGATCTGCGGCAGGAAGACGACGACCGAACCGACGCCTGCGAGCACGCCTTCGGTCAGGAAGTCCCGGAAAATACCGGGTGCCATCGTATCGGTCACTCCGGCAGAAAGGACGCCGACCCCACCTTCGAGCGCATCGGCAAAGGGTGTCGCCCAGGCGAAGACTGCCTGAAAAATCACGAAGAGCAGGCCGAACAGGATCACCGGACCGATCCACGGATTGAGCAGAATCCTGTCGACCCCGTTCTCGATCGTGTGGCGGGTCGATTTCGAGAGGATCGCGGCGCGCGCCATGTGCTTGGCCGACAGGCGACGTTCGGGCAGCGTCAGGTGCCAGCGCTTGTGCGCTTCCTCGTCGGCATGCGTCTCGGCCTCGGCCACCGCTGCCGCCAGTTCGGTGATCCCGCGCCGGCGTACGGCAACGGTCGGGATGACTGGAACGCCGAGCGCCTCGGACAGAGCTTCGGGATCGAGCGTCAGACCGTCGCGTTCGGCAAGATCGACCATGTTGAGCGCGACGATTGTTGGGCGGCCGAGCTCGAGCACTTCCTGCGCAAAAACGAGATGCTGTTCCAGGTTCGCAGCATCGAGCACGAGGATGAGGACGTCGGGGACGACCTCGCCCTCGAACGTGCCCTTCACCACGTCGCGCGTGACCGCTTCGTCCGGGCTGGCCGCATCGAAGCTGTAGGCGCCGGGCAGGTCGAGCAATTCGACCGGTTCACCGCTCGGCAGCGTCAGGCGGCCCGCTTTGCGCTCTACGGTGACGCCGGCATAATTGGCGATCTTCTGGCGCGCGCCGGTCAGCGCGTTGAACAGCGCGGACTTGCCCGAATTCGGATTTCCGACGAGCGCGACAGTGTGCTTCCTGCTCATGCGGCTTCCACCTCGATCGCCGCAGCGTGGGCGCGGCGGATGGCAATGGTCATGTTACCGATGCGCAGGGCGAGGGGATCGCGCGTTCCGAACACGCCGCGGTGGACGATGGCGACTTCCGCGCCTTCGTCGACGCCAAGGGCCTGAAGCCTCTTGCCCTCGTCTTCGGCAAGAATCGCCCAGTTTACGGATGTAATGCGCGCAGTGCGCCCGCTGTCGAAACCGTCCAGTGTCATGCCGCCCGCCCTGTCAGATCGGCAGGCTTATTGCAACTGGTTATCAATAGCGGTCAGCAGTCGGTTTCGAGCTTCGTCATCGCATCGGCAAAGGCGCGGCCAAGCACGACGTAATCTTCGCTGCGATAGTGCCATCCATCCTCGAGGAAGCCGAAGTGCCGCGTGGCGTCGACCAGCGCGGCACATTCATCTTGGGCGACGAATTCGGCCTGCTGCTGCTGCACGCGAGGCGAAAAGCGCATGACGCGTGAATCTTCGCTATCGCCCGAATCCTTGATGCGGCCGATTACCACCGGCAAGTCCGCATCCCCCAGCGCTCCGCGGAACAATCTCATGATCCGCCTAAGGTTCTGCGCGTAGTTGCTGGAAGCCTCCTCGCTGTCGAAAGCATCTGCCTCGCCCTGCATCCAGACGATCCCGGATGGTACGAGAGTGTCTTCGATACCGTCACCATCGATGTCACGCGCGGCGAGCGCGCTCTCGATGGATGAAAGCGCGTAGTCGAGTTGATTGCGCCTCGTCGCGTCGGCATATTCCGGGTCCCACGAACCATAGCCGGATACCCCGTCGACAAGCGCAGTACCTCCGCGCGTAAACTTGATTATCGCGACCCGCTCGCCGTCACGGGCTGCAGACATGCTGCCGGCAAACGTGAGTTCGGGCCCGAACCGGTCGGAATAAGAATTGGTTTTGCCATCCGTTTCGAAACCGAAGCCGTGACCCGGCTGCATGGGTGTCCAGAGACCCTCGCCGCCTCCTGCGCTGCCATCTTGCAATGTCCGCCCGTGAAAGATCAGGACGCCAGCGGCCTGTGCGGCCGCACCATCGGGCAGGTCTTCGGAGTATCCGAAGCCTTCCATGTTGGATTGGCCGTTGAGAAAATAGACCTTGTAGACGGAGCCGGTACCCGCCTCAGGCTCGGGTGAATACGCGCAGCCGGCAAGCAAAAGCGCCATTGCGGCGGCTGTGATATATCTCATGCCTCATCCCCTCACACCTGCTCTTTCGGCCGATGTGGAGCGGATTTGATCAGAGTGCTGGCGCTGCCGCAAGCGGTATACGTATACTAACGTGCCGGATAGCGCAGGCGGCCGAGGAAGCGCGTCACGCTGAAGCTCTCGCCTTCGGGATTGAGCCATTTGGCCTTCACCTTCTCGAACTTCATCACGCCCTCGATACGCCGGTCGAGGAAGGCTCGGGTCTCGGCCTTGCCCTCGCTGGTATCGTCGACGAACACGGCAAGCGTCGCACCGTAGATCGAGGCGAGGATCGCCCGCTTGGTATAGTGGTTGTAATCGGTCGCCGTGTCGCCGGCGAGCCGCCACATCAGGTCGGCGGTCTGCCAGCCGCGCCTGGCCGATTTCGCGGCATTCTGCGGCATGGCCATGATGGAGAGCGCACGGCGCAGCGCCTCTTCCTGTCCGGCAACCGCATCGAGGCGGAACTGCACGAGGCTGCGGATACGCTCGCGGATTTTCATCGAGGCGATCACGTCTTCGGGGAAGGCCGCGGCCATCGCCACATCGACAGCCTCGATCCAGGCGAAGACCATCTCGATCGCGCCGCCCTTGAAGGCGAGGCGCGCGACATCGACGTCGGCGCCCATCTGTTCGGCCGCCATGACCAGCGCCTCGTCGCCCCAGCCATCGAAGATCGCGGCATCGGCAATGGCAGGGGCCAGCGCGAGGCGCAGCTCGTCGAGCGTCAGGTCGGCGATATCGGGCGTTTCATTGGTCATTATTGCGGTCCGTATGTTTCGGCGGTCTTGTTGCCGGACTTCTCGCCCTTCTCGATGGCCTCGATGACACCGGCGCGTGCGCCAAGCAGCATTGCGTAATCGCGTGCCGAGCGACCCGAATTGTCAGTGCGGTCCGGATTGCCGCCATTGGCGATCAGCATTTCGACCAGCTTGAGGTCGCGGCGGTGCACTGCGCTTATCAGAGGGGTTTCACCGGTGGAATCGGATACGTCGACCTCGGCCCCGCGCTTGATCAGCTGTTCGACGCCTTCGATGAAGCCGAGCTGCGCGGCGATCTGGAGCGGGGTCGTGCCATTCTTGTCGGCGATATTGGGATTGGCACCGCGCTGCAGCAGGAAACGGACCCAGGTAAGGTCGCGGCGCTGGACGACTGCGTGGAGCGCCGTCTCCCCGGTGGTGATGTCACGAGCGTTGACGATCGTGTTGCCGGGCTCGTCGAGCAGCTGGGTCGCGATGTCGCCGTCACGGTCGCGCACGGCCTTGAGGAACTTGTATCCATCGGATTGTTGCTGGGCGGCCACCGGGCTTGCCAGCATGGCCAGCAGTCCTGCGACGATCATGAAACCCTGCTTAATCCCCAGTGCGCGCACCACTATTCACTCCGCTTGTCTTTTCCGCCGTAATCGGGCCTTGAGCCCTTGAATAGGCGCGGTTAGCAGACCATGAACCATCCTGTCATGCCCCGCGTTCAAACTCTCCTCCTTACCGCCCTTTTCCTCGCCTCGTGCTCGCAGGAACCGGCCGGTCCGCAGTTGATCCAGCCCGATGGCCCGCCGCCGCTGGAAGGCGCCAGCATCGGGGGCGATTTTACCCTGACAGGCGAAGACGGGGAGCCGGTGAGCTTCTCCGATTTCGACGGGCAGTACCGCACGATCTACTTCGGCTATGCCTTTTGCCCGGACATCTGCCCGACCGACAACCAGCGCGCGATGGCCGGCCTCAAGCGGTTCGAGGAAGATTTTCCCGAACTGGGCGCAAAGGTCCAGCCGCTCTTCGTCAGCGTCGATCCCGACCGCGATACGACCGAAGTGCTCGGCGAGTTCACCGATGCCTTCCACCCGCGCCTGATCGGCATGACGGGGGACCCGGAAACGCTGGAGGAAATCGCGGGCAAGTTCGGCGTCTTCTTCTCGGTCCCCGAAGACCGCGGCGACGGTGGATACCTCGTCGATCATTCCGGCCTCACGCTATTGTTCGGTCCCGACGGACAGCCGCTCGCCCCCCTTCCCACCGATCAAGGGCCCGACGCCGTTCGGGACGAGCTGGCGAAATGGGTGCGCTGAGGGAGCGATTCTGGGAACGGCCGCTGGCCGATCTCAACCAGTCCGAATGGGAAGCCTTGTGCGATGGCTGCGGGCGCTGCTGCCTGCACAAGGTCGAATATGAGGACACGGGCGAGATCGAGGAGACCAACGTCGCCTGCACCCTGCTCGACTGCCAGACCGCGAAGTGCAGCGACTACCCCAACCGCAAGGCCAAGGTGCCCGACTGCCTGCGCCTGACATTGAAGCTGGTCGACCGTGTACCCTGGCTGCCCGACACCTGCGCCTATCGCCGCCGCGCCGAAGATCGCCCGCTGCCGCGCTGGCACTACCTGGTTTCGGGTGATCGCGAGGCGGTGATCGCGGCGGGTGTCTCTGTGGCAGGCCGCGTGATCAGCGAGGACGAGGCGGGGCCGCTTGAGCACCACATCGTCGAATGGGACGATGGAGAGGACGACGCGGCATGATCGAGTGGCTGCGCGACCAGCATATCAAGCCGGAAATCGAGCTGGGCGGGCGCAAGATCCCGATCGAGTTGCGCCGGCATCCGACGGCCAAACGGCTCACCCTGCGCCTCGCGCCCGACGGCAGCGCAGTCAAGGTCACCCTGCCCCGCTGGTGCGCATCGAAGGAAGCGATCGCCTTCGCCCATGCCCGCGTCGACTGGCTCGCCTCCCAGCTCGCCAAGGTGCCCGAGGCCCGCGACCCGGTCGAGACGGGCAGGATCGACTACCGCGGCCGCACGCTTGCACTGGACTGGAGCGAAAGCGCCCCGCGCAAACCTGTGGCGCAGGGCGACGAGCTGAAGATCGGCGGTCCGCAGGAAACGCTCGCGCGCCGCCTCCAAAGATGGCTTGAGGCTGAAGCCCTCGACCTCTTCACCGGCGATGCCGCTTTCTATTGCGAGCGCGCCGGATTGCCGGCCGCGCCGGTGAGGCTCACCCGTGCAAAGCGCCGCTGGGGCAGCTGTTCGAGCGAGGGCATGCTGCGCCTCAACTGGCGGCTGGTGCAGGCCCCCGACCACGTGCGCCGCTCGGTCGTGGCGCACGAAGTGACCCACCTCGTCCATTTCGACCACTCGCCCGCCTTCCATGCACTGCTGGATGACATTTTCGAAGGCGAGATTGAGGATGCGAACCGCTGGCTTTCGCAGCATGGCCGCACCCTCTACACCAGCTTCAGCTAGCGGAAAGCCGCAAAGGCTATTATCTAACCATCATGCGCTTCAGGAACAGGATCAACCCGGTCGGCGGAATTGCCGACTTCTGGAATGAATTCAAACGACCCAACCCCTATCGTTGGCCGATCCTTGCCGCGTCTTTCCTGTGCACGGGCACGATCTTCTTCTGGCTGACGCAGGAGAATTATTACTACCCGCCCGAAGTGCCGAAAGTGACATATATCACTACCTTCGCCGATGGCCGGACCGACGAGGAAATCCGCCAGTCCAACATTGAGAACCAGCGCGTTCAGGACGAACTGCGCGCCCAGCAGGAGGCGATCGACGAGCGTCGCCGCGAATTCTACAAGTCGCTGGGCGCTGCAACCGGCTTCGACGTGGACTCGATGGAAGCCGAGGCCGAGGCCGAGCGCATCGCCGAAGAACGTGCCGAGCGCGAACGGCTGGAAAGCCTCTTCGGCGAGGACCAAACCCAGGCGGACAGCACAGTTGCCCCCGGCACGGAATGACGATCACTGGATGAGCGCTGCCGCGCGACTGGCGTCGCGAGGGCGGCCGGTATCGCGGCCCAATCCTGCGGTTGGCTGCATCCTCGTAAAAGACGAAGTGGTCGTCGGGCGCGGCTGGACCCTCGAAGGCGGTCGCCCGCATGCCGAGGCCGTTGCCTTGGAGCAGGCTGGCGACACCGCCTGCGGCGCGACGGCCTATGTGACGCTAGAACCTTGCGCACACCGTTCCGATCGCGGCCCTGCCTGCAGCGACCTGCTGGTCGAAGCAGGCGTGGCGCGGGTTGTCATCGGGCTGGAGGACCCCGACCCGCGCACGGCGGGCAGCGGCGCCGAACGATTGAAGTCCACAGGGATCGCGGTCGATGTGCTTGCATCGCAGGACGCCGAGGACAGCCTCGAGGGATACCTTACCCGCGCCCGTTGCGGTCGCCCGCATATCACGCTCAAACTGGCTCTTTCGCTCGACGGGCGTATCGCGATGGAGGACGGCAGCAGCCAGTGGATCACGGGCGAAGAAGCGCGCGCCCATGTCCATTCGCGCCGCGCGATGAGCGATGCGATCGTCGTGGGCGGTGCGACTTGGCGGCACGACAAGCCCCGTCTCGACGTTCGCCTCGAAGGGCTCGAACAGCGCAGCCCCGACCGCGTCCTGCTCACCCGCGGCGTCCCGCCCGACGGGGTGAAGGTCATCAACGACCCCGCACAGGTCGCCAGCTTCGAAGGCGTTCAATATCTTTATGTCGAAGGCGGTGCAGGCGCTGCGGCGAGTTTCCTTGCCGCCGATCTCGTCGACCGTCTCGAAATCTATCGCGCGCCGATCCTGATCGGGAAGGGAAAGCCCGCCCTGGGCGACATCGGGCTGACCAGCCTCGGCGATGCGCATGGGCGCTGGGCACTGGCCGAAAACCGCCAGCTTGGCAGCGACTTCTTCACCGCCTATCGCCGCACCAGGCAATAAGGGTTTTTCGAACACATGTTCACCGGCATCGTTACCGCAATCGGTCACATCGAAAGCGTGGAGACGCGCGGCGACACACGAGTGGTGGTCGCCTGCCCGTTCGATCCCGGTGCGATCGATATCGGCGCATCGATCGCCTGCTCGGGCATCTGCCTCACCGTCGTCACGCTGGAGGGCGAAAAGGGCGATGCGCGCATCGGCTTCGACGTGTCGGGCGAAACCATATCGCGCACCGTCCCGGGAATGTGGGAAGCAGGACGCAAGCTCAATCTCGAACCCGCCCTGCGCCTTGGCGACGAGCTCGGCGGGCACATGGTCACCGGCCATGTCGACACCGTCGGCGAAGTCGTCTCGCGCCGCGAGGAAGGCGGCTCGCTCCACTTCGCCATCCGTATCAGTCGCGCCTTCGCTGCCTATGTCGCGGAGAAAGGCTCGATCACGGTGGACGGCGTATCGCTGACGGTGAACGACGTGCGCGACCGCAGCGATGGCACATGCGACTTCGCGCTCAACATCATTCCGCACACTGGCGAAGTCACGACGCTCGGCGCGCTCAAGGAAGGTGATCGCGTCAATCTCGAGATCGATGTGCTGGCGCGCTATCTCAAGCGGATGCAGAGCCTGACCGCGCAGGCCGGCTAGCGGGACTGTCCCGGTAGCTAACCAAAGCGCCAGGCAGGGCTTGTTTCTACAGAGGAGATTCTCAAAGAATCAGATCTGCGGCAGACATGGTCAGATCGCCATTGATCTTTATGAACATGTCCGCTCCGCCGTCGCCGTCGATATCCGCGGCAAGGTAGGTGTCGCCCCCATTGCGGAAGAAACGCAATTCGCCCGCCGTTCCCGAGAAGTGTTCGGAGCCGATGAAAGTGAAGGCGTCATTGCTGGCCGTGCCGGCAATGGCATCAATTCCTGAAAGATCGATCTGATCGTTCTCAGCCTGGCTGAAATCGGCGATGACATCCGCGTTGGAGAAATACCGGCCTGTGTGCCCGACGTTGTCGAAAACAAAAATGTCCGACCCGCTCCCACCAATCAGCTGGTCCACGCCCCAATTTCCTATCAGAACATCATCGCCTGCGCCGCCGTTCAAATAGTCATTGCCCTTGCCGCCATTGAGACGATCATCTCCAGCATCACCGAACAGGCGGTCATTTCCATTCTCACCTAGCAAGCCATCAGACATCTCGCCGCCGCGCAGAATGTCCCATCCGTTGCCTCCGAAAAGCCAGTCTTTGCCGTCACCTCCCTCAAGGATATCGCTCCCACTCCCGCCTCGGATTTGATCGTTCCCGGCATCGCCGAAAATCTGATCAACGACCGTGCTACCGATCAGAGTGTCGGCGAATGTCGAACCGCGGATTCCTTCGATCGAAATCAACGTATCGAAACCTGCGCCGAGCGTATCCTGTGCGCTTCCCTGAATTTCCAACGAGACCTGCACTCCGGTTCCGGAAGCGGCGTAGGACACAAGGTCGAAGCCTGTGCCACCATCGATAGAGTCGTTGTCCGCTCCACCATCGAGCACATCATCGCCTTCGCCGCCGTCCAGAAAATCGGACCCTTCGCCGCCAAGCAGACTATCATTTCCAGCTTCCCCGCGAAGATGGTCGTCGCCCTCACCGCCCGAGAGCACATCCAAGCCGAGCCCCCCATAAACAACATCGTTGCCGGCAAATGAGTGGACATGATCGTCCCCGTCACCTGCAGCAATCAGATCATCTGCCCTGTCGGTATAAATATACTCGCTGTCCGATCCGCCCGAGTACTGGCCGGTTAGGTCGTCGAAGGCGACATCGCTGAAATAGGGCATGCTGGCTTCAACCAGGAGGCTGGCGAAATCGAAGTCGTAGTGAAGGATGTCGCGAAACATGTCCTCAGGGCTGATACCGTTCTGCGCTGCCACAAGGTCGGGATCGACCAGGAACACATTGTCGAAGGCATCTGCGACACTTCTTTGAGCGGCGATCACCGTCATCCAGTCATCGGCAGTGTCCGACTGTATCTCCAACACCGGTGCGTGGGTAGACAAGGTGACGATGACAATGGGAATCGGCCCTGCGATATCGATGATCCGCTCGATAAAAGCGGTCAGATTTGCTTCGTAAGCCGCCGCAGAATCGGGGTCAGTCCGATCTCTTTCTCCGTGCACCCAGATAAGGCCGGTCATACCGTCGGCCGATTGATCGATTGCCGTCATCAGCAATTCGAACAATTCGCCTGTGCTCGGATCCCCGTCTTCGATTGGATACCAGTCCCGCGCCAATGGGTCAGGAGCAAGACTGGTCCCTCCCTGCCATACCTCGTCGAACTCGGAGACGTTCTGGCTCAGGAACTGAAAAAGGGGAGACCGATATAAAGAGCCAACGTTACTCTGGCCTGCAACGAACAGCGTCATGCCAACTTGCCCCTAAGTCTTCCTGTAATTCAGTGCGGTCGCCTGACTGGTACAGAACGAAAAGAGAAATGCAATTTCGGATGCGTCTGAATTCGATACAATTGCAAAGAAAAGAGAGACCTGCGCCCAGCCCGTGTTCCAAGAGTTCCAGCCTGTAGTCCGGTACAGCGGCAGTCCAGCATTCGCCCTGCTTCAGGAAAGCGGTCCGGCCTCAAAGGCCTCGCGGGTGATCTCATAGACGAGGTGGACCACGCGCTTGCCTTGGTAGCGCTCCAGCTCGTACCGCTCGGTCCGCACCGCGCCGATGGCTTCCAGCGCATTGCGCGAGCGGTAGTTGGTGTCGCCGACGCGGAACTCGACCGTGCCGACTTCCTTGAATGCGTGGGCGAGCATGGCGCGCTTCATCTCGGGATTGAGGCCCTTGCCCCAGCAGGTGGGCATGAGGAAGGTCCAGCCGATCTCGACGAAACCGCCTTCGTCCTCCTCGACCGGGCCGTAACGGGTAGAGCCCACGATACGCTCGTCGCTCTTGCGGACGACTGCAAGCGCGCCGCCAGCCGCCAGTCCTTCGTCGAAGAAGGCATCGAACACCTCGCGGCGCCAGCGGTCGTGGATCGGGTGCTGTTCCCAGACGGCGGGATCGGAGGCGACCTCGTATAGCGCCTCGCGATCCTCTTCGCTCAAGGGGCGCAGGACAAGCCGCTCGGTTTCCAGCGTCGGTTGCCGGTCGAGCGCCATGCCGTCTCAGCCCTTGGTCACATCGCTCAGCGCGGCGATAAACTTTTCGGTATTGCCGCCATGAAGCCCCGCCACGTTGATGCGGCCCGAACCGGCCATGTAGATGGCATGGTCCTCGCGCAGCGAAGCGATCTGGTCCTTGCTGAGCGGGAGCATGGCGAACAGGCCGTTCTGGTCGGCCAGCGCGGCAAGCCCGAGGCCCGGCGCTTCGTTGTCGGCAGCAGCAAGCCGCGCGCGCACGCGGCGCATGCGGGTGCGCATCTCGTCGAGCTCTTCCAGCCAGACGCGGGTCATGCCCTCGTCCTCGAGCAGGATGCGTACGGAAGCACCGCCGTGATCGGGCGGCATCGACCAGTTCGCGCGGGCCAGCGCATTGGCGTTGGAAGCGATGGCGGAAACCTGATCGGCCTCGCGGGCGATCATGTAGAAGGCGCCCACTCGGTCACGGTAGAGGCCGAAATTCTTGTCGCAGCTATAGGCGACCAGCGCCTCTGGCACCTTGGCGAGCACGGTGCGGACGCCCTCGACATCCTCTTCCATGCCCTGCCCCAGGCCCTGGTAAGCAATGTCGAGGATCGGCAGCACGCCGGTTTCCGCAAACGCCTCGGCAATCGCGGTCCATTCCTCTGCCGTGTAGTCGATGCCGGTCGGGTTGTGGCAGCAGCCATGCAGCAGCACCGCGTCGGCATCGCCGGCGCCACGGATCGCGCCGAGGACGGCATCGATATCGGCAGTGCCATCGGCTTTGGCATGATCGAAAGCGACCGTTTCAACGCCGACATCCTCGAGGATCTGCGCGTGGTTGGGCCAGCTGGGCATGCCGAGGTGGATGCGCTTCACACCGGCCTTCGCCGCGAGCGAGACCGCAAGACGCACCGCTCCGGTGCCGCCGGGGGTCTGCATCCCTTCGACGCGATCGCCGAGGGTGCTGTCCTTGCCGAAGATATACGGCATCAGCGCCTTCACGAAGCCGCTGTCGCCTTCCGGGCCGAGATAGCTCTTGGAATCCTGCGTATCGAGAAGCCGCTGCTCGGCCTGCTTGATCGCGCGGAAAACCGGGGTGCCGCCTTCGTTTGTGCGATAAACGCCAACGCCAAGGTCGATCTTGTCCTCACGCGGGTCGGCCGCATGCATCTTGATCAGGGCGAGAAGGGCGTCGGGTGCTTGCGCAGAAAGTTTGTCGAGCATGGCTGCGCTCTTTGCGCAGATATGGCTGGGGCCGCAACCTCAAACGAGATTGCGGCCCCTCAAATACGGCTTGTTTTCGTATGCCTTCTCAGAAGGGCAGCCACTTCTGCTTCTTGGAGAACTTCATGTAACCTGCGTTGACGCCCAGCCGAAGGCCGGCGCCCACGCGGATCGGGATCAGGACGATATCGCCCTTGCGTACATAGCTCGCATTGAGGCCGCCGACCGCATAGGCCTGGCCCTCTGCTGCCGGGAAGCGCGAGTAGAGTTCTTCAGTGTCATAGAGGTTGTAGACGAGCACGAAGGTGCTGCCGGCATTGGCGCCCGCGTCGAACCCGATCGATGGTCCGGTCCAGTAGACCGGACGCTCGCCCTCGACCTTGTGATAGAGCGTGCCCGACCCATAACGCGCGCCGACGACGAAGGCACCGCCCGCCTCGCGGCCGACGATATAGCCGTTGGGCTCACCCTGGTCGGCAAGCAGCTTGCGGATCATCTTGGCGACGCCTTCCGCACCCTTTCCGAACACACCCTCGGCCGCACCGATCAGGTCGTCTTCGCGGTAGGTGGTGTCGGGGTTTTCGACCTGCGGTCCGGAAACGGCATCGGAAGCAGCCGCCTCGGCGTCCTGTTCGGACCATTGGGGCGCTGCAGCTTCTTCCGCAGGTGCTTCATAGGTAAAGCCCGGTTCAGCGGTTGTGGCATCGTCCGGCGTGACCGCCGGCAATTCGCCTTCCGCCGATTCGAGATCGCCGTCGATAGGCGCGTCGTAGGCCGCGTCCGGATCGACCGATTCGACCTGCGCAGCGAGCGGCGCTGCTGCAAGCGAGAAGGCGGCCAATAAGGCGGCGGCAAATGTCCTGGCGGTATTCATATCGATCCCTTCGTGGAGCCTTGCGCAATCCGCGCAAACAGCTGCGCAATGAGCAGAATCCCATTCGAGCAGCCTCGCAATGAAACGGCGATGAACCGAATCCAATTTACGCCGAGCCGAGTCCGGTCCCGCCTTGCAGCGGCTCGTTCGCGTCACGGGCAATTCTTCCCTTGTAGGGCCGTGAAGTGCTGGCTATAGCGCGCCCCTCGCAGCCGATAGGCACGCGCGCGGAGACGTGGGTGAGTGGCTGAAACCAGCTCCCTGCTAAGGAGCCATACCTGGTAACGGGTATCGAGGGTTCGAATCCCTCCGTCTCCGCCACCTCCTTCTTGCATCGATGGACGGTGTCGGACCTTCCCGGTCCGCGTTCGCGCGTGCCCGCGCACAACGAAAACGCCGCCCGGCCTCGCTGTGAGGCCGGACGGCGTAAGCTCTGCCGGATGGTCTGGCGCGCCTAGACGACCATCTGGTCGACCGAGGCAAGGTCCATGAGCATCGGCTTGATCGGCTCGGCAGGAACACTCGTTCCGAAGCCGAGGATATCCGATGCCTGCAGCCCGAAATTGTTGTCGAGGACTGCGATCAGCTTCTTCTGGATCGCGCCACTGCCATCCTCGTCATACCAGAGTTCACCGGTCGACTGGTCGTAGATGATGCGATCATCGGCATCCTGCGCGTCGGTGCCGAGGACGAAGACCGAGGCATCGAGCGCACCGTCGGCGATGTCGAACACAGAGGTGTCGAGGTGGATAGCATCGGCACCACCGAAGTCGACGATATTGTCGAAGTGGATCGTGCCGTATTCCGAGAACCGGACCACATCCGAACCGCCGTGCGTCCAGATGGTGTCGTTGCCATTCCCGCCGATAAGCATGTCGTCGTCGCCACCGCCGCGCAGCTGGTCGTCGCCATCGCCGCCTTCCAGCCAGTCGTTGCCCGTTCCGCCAACAAGCGAATCGTCATTGTTCAGGCCAAAGAGCGTATCATTGCCCTCTTCGCCGTAGAGATCGTCATTCTGCGAGCCGCCTTCGAGCCAGTCATTGCCAAGGCCGCCATAGAGGTAGTCACGGCCCGTTTCCCCGTAGAGGAAATCGTCGCCGTCGCCACCCGAGATGAAGTCGATGCCTTCGCCGCCGTAGATGGTGTCGCTATCCGCGCCGCCATCGATCGTGTCCGACCCGCGGTTGCCGTAGAGCACGTCATTGCCCTCACCGCCCTCGATGAGGTCGTTGTTGCTGCCGCCGCGAAGATCGTCATCACCCGCGTCGCCGCGAAGCGTGTCGTTGTCGGCCTGGCCGTAGAGGAGATCGTTGCCATCGCCGCCCTCGATGACGTCATCGCCGAGGCCGCCGTAAGCGGTATCGATGCCGAGGTCGCCAAACATGACGTCGGCTCCGTCATAGCCCCAGAAAACATTATCTGCCGCGTTGCCGTAGATCGTATCGATGCCCGAACCACCGCGCGCCCATTCGATCACCGTGCCGCGCACGATCGTGACGTTGCCCACTTCCCCGCCGATGCTGGAGAAGGTTTCCTCGTTGAGGTTGATGACCTGGTCTGCACTGAAGCCGCGGTAGTTCATCACGTCGATGCCGCCGCTGTCCACGATGGCATAGGCCGCATCGGGGTATTGGGTGGCGTCGTAAATGTCGCGGCCGCTGTTGTTGAAGAAGCCGTAGACCGTGTTCGCGGTGCGCGTATCGCTCGCACCGCCGTAAAGGGTCAGGACCGCCACATAGTCGCCAGCCATCGGCGAGTTGATGTAGGCGTAGGTGAAGCCCTGATCGAAGAAATAGTCGTTCTCGGTCTGGCTGAAATAGCTCATGACCGTCGTGGCCCAGCTATCGTTCTGGTAGTCCGCATCGTCCGGATAGCCGGCAGAACCATTGTAGCCGCCTGCATGGCCGAGGCCGAGCGCATGGCCGATCTCGTGGATGTAGGTCTGGAAGGAATAGCTGTTGAGTGTTGTGCCGTAGCTGTTCAGCCAGTCGGTGCTGATGTTGATATCCGCACTCGTGATCGTCCCCCCACTGCGGCTCGTCGAGGCATAGGCTCCCGACTGCTCGTCATCGAAGATCATTTCGGCCTGGTTGACGTTCGATTCCTCGACGAACTGGATACCGGTAAAGTCGCTCCACAGGTTGAGTGCCTGCACGGCGAGATACTGGCCTTCAGCGGTCAGTCCGTCGATGTTGTAGGTAACGATTCCATCGCTGATATCCCAGGCACGTGGTCCGCTGCCCCAATAGCCCGTGGTCAACTGGTCTGCGATCTGGTCGTAATCGAAGACCGGGAAATTGGTGCGAACGGTTTCGAGTTCGTAAGTACCGGTCGAGGTGCCATCGGATGCACCGGCATCGATGTAATAGGTGCCGCCGCTCGAAGCGACGAAGTTCAGGAACGAGTCGAGCGAACCGGTGTCATTGTCGTTCTCTGCAACCAGGTTTCCATTCGCATCATAGACGCGGACATAGGGGTCGGACAGCGGGTTGGCGCCGGCCGCGCGCAGGAAAATGTCGATCCCGTCGCCTTCGTTGAGTTCGATCGCATACCAGTCATGGTCGCCCGCGTCGTCGATGAGGCCGGTGACAAGGTCGGTCTTGCCGATCGTCGCCGTGGTCGAGCTGTCGCCGGCCACTTCGAATGTGTCGACGGTGATCGTGTATTCGCCCGCATAGGCGTCGGCATAGGCGCCGGCCTCGATATAATAGGTTCCGGCGACGCTCGCCGAGAATGTCAGAGCCGAATTCAGACCGTTGGAATCGTCGTTGAAATCGACGAGATTCCCGTCCGCGTCGCGAACGCGCAGGTAAGGATCGGCCAGCGGATCGATGCCGCTGCCTTCCAAGGTGATGGTGATCGTCTGGCCTTCGGTCAGCTCGATGCGGAACCAGTCACGGTCGCCGGCCACTTCGAGAGTATCGGTAACCGAGCCACCGGGCGCGATATTGATCGTCGTCGTGGCATCGCCGGGCGTGTCGATGAAGAGCGGCCCGCTGGTTCCCGAAGCGAACGTCGCAGTGACACCGTTTCCGTCATCGAGGTTGCCCGATACCGGAGAGACTTCGTGGAAGCATCCACCGGCGCACTTATGCTGCACGACCACTTCGAAGTCGGAAGCGTTGAATTCGAAATCCCGGATAGAAACGGGCTCGAGGCGCAGGAAACCTTCACCCCCGATGGATTGCAAAGTCATTAAATAGTCCCTCAACAGTCAAGCAGCCCGCACTTGGGCAATTTCGATCCCGGCTTGGAGGGCTGGTGAACAACCCCCGCAGACCCTTTAAGACTATCAGTATTCCCTTACCCGCGCATTAAATAAAACGGCCCTTTGTCCTGCAAAGACAACGGTGCGCCTAACGGCCGAGCTGGCGGGCGACGGACCTGGCGAAGACCCGCCAGCTGTCGAGCGACATTTCCCTGTCCATGATGGCATGGTCCATCTCGACGAGCACACTTCCCGAACCGTCGGTGATCCGCGCCTTCGCATCGGTCCTGCTGGTCGCTTCGAGTTCGATCCGACCGATGTCGTCTCGCCCCGAAGAAGGCAGGACTTCGAGGAAGGCAGAGCAGATTTCATCCGGCTTTGCGCCGGCGAATTCCTCACCCTTCAGCGTGCATGCGATTGTGTCGTCCATCGCCAGTCCTTCCTGGTTCGTGTTCGCCGCACATGCTGCCAGCGCCAATGCCGGCAGGATCGCTAGGCCCAGCATCCGGGGTGCGGCAAGCAACATCGCGTCAGACCAGCAACATGTCGGAATTGGCGGACAGATCGTCCTTGGGCTCAGGCGCGAAGAACGGCGGGGGCAGAGCTTCACCGAAGGCGATGAAGGACGCTGCCGACAAGGCCGTCTGCGGGGCGACCTGCCCCACCAGCACGGCATCGCTGCCGCCAACACCATCCTGGTCGTAGAATATCTTGCCGGTCGACCACTGATACAGGATGCGGTCGTCGGCATCCTGCGCGGTGGTGCCATAGCGGAACGCCGATGCAGACAGCAGCCCTTCCTCTTCGATCGTTCCGAAGAGCTGCTCGCGATCCAGTCCGAACTTGTCGCCCGCGCTGAAGTCGGTGATCGTATCGACGTTGTCCGCACCGAAGACCGACAGGACGAAGACATCGTCGCCGAGGCCGCCGGTCAGGATATCGTTGCCGGTACCGCCATAAATCCAGTCGTCGCCAGCGCCACCATCGATCGTGTCATTGCCGGATTCGCCGCGGATCGTGTCGGCATCATTGCCGCCATAGATCGTGTCGTCACCGCCACCACCGTTGATAGTGTCCTGTCCGGCCTGGCCCCAGATCTCGTCGGCTCCGTTGTCGCCCCAGATCGTGTCGAGGCCTACGCCGCCGAGGATAAGGTCGTCGCCATCGCCACCGCGAAGCGTATCGTTGGCCCATTCGCCCTTGATGACGTCATTGCCGTCACCACCCAGAATGGTGTCTTTGCCGCCGCCGCCGCGCAGCAGGTCGTTGCCGATACCGCCGTCGAGCGTGTCGTCACCGCCATCGCCGAACAACTTGTCAATGCCGTTGCCGCCGGACAGGTTGTCGTTACCCGCACCGCCGAAGAGATTGTCCCAGCCGAAGCTGCCGTCGAGCGTATCGTTATCGTTGCCGCCGCGCATCGTGTCGCTGCCAGCCCCGCCCAGAAGGACGTCGTTTCCGTCGCCGCCTTCGAGCACGTCGGCAAAGCCTGCACCGTCGATCACGTCGTCACCGGCATTGCCGAAAAGGAAATTGACCGCGCCGTTGCCCATGATGATGTCCGCGCCGCTACCGCCGATCGCGTTTTCGATCACGGAACCGCGTCCGATGGTCACATTACCCGTAAGCCCGCCGATGTTCATGAACATCTCCGGGTTGAGGTTGATGAGCTGGTCCGCCGTAAAGCCGCTGTAATCGAGCGTGTCCGTGCCGCCGCTGTCGACGATGGTGTAGCTCGTATTCGCGAACTGGGTCGCGTCGTGGATCGCCCTGTCCGACGTGCTGTTGAAGCCGTAGGTCGTATTGCCAAGGCGCGTGCTGGTGGCAAAACCGTAGAGGTTGGTAATCGCCACGACGTCCGCGATCATCGGCGTGGTCGTTTCCGCAAAGGAAAAGCCCTGCTGCGCGAAATAGGTGTTCTCGGTCTGGGTGAAGTAGCTCATCACCGTGGTGGCGATGCTGTCGTTCAGATAGAGCGCGTCGTTCGCATAGCTGGCGCCGCCGTTGTAATTGCCCCCGTGACCAAGACCGAGCGCATGGCCGATCTCGTGGATATAGGTCGAGAAGGTGTAGCTATCGAGCGTGGTGCCGTAAGTGTTCACCCAGTCGGTTCCGACGTTCACTATCGACGAGGTGATCTGCGAACCGCTGCGCGAAGACTGCGAATAGGCGCCGTCTTCCGTGTTCTGGAAGGTGATCTCGGCATTCGACGAAACGCTGACAAACTGGATGCCGGTGACGTCGGTCCACAGCGCCAGCGCCTCCGCGACCAGGTCCTGCTCGGCAGCGGTCAGGGCAGAAAAGTCCACCGTCAACGAGCCGTCGGCACCGACATCGAACGAGCGTTCGGTCCCGCCCCAGTATCCGGCGGTCAGCTGGTCGGCAATCTGGTCGACGGTGAACACTTCGAGCGGCTGCGCTTCCTCGACCGAGAGCGTGTATTCGCCGGTCTTGTTGTTCGCGTAGCTGTCCACTTCGATGTAATAGGTGCCGGGATTGTTGGCAGTGAAGCGCAGCAGGGAATTGAGACCGCTGCCGCCGTCATCGTTCTCAGCGACCAGGTTTCCATTGGCATCGTAGAGGCGCAGATAGGTGTCGCTGACAGGGGTAATTCCGCTACCCTCGAGCGAAATCAGGACACTCTCGCCAGCGGACAAGGTGATCTTGAACCAATCGGTATCGCCGACGGTTTCGAGCTCGTCGACAAGCGAATCGCCCACTGCAATGGTCGCGGTCGTCGTCGAATCTCCGGGGATGTCGACGCCGCCGGCCATGACGGTACCGCCATTGGCATTGTCGCTCTTGTCGGCACAGCATGCGGCGCAGGAACAACCCTGGTTATGCTGCGGTGCATCCATTGCGGGCCACTGCGCGACAACCGGCGATTGTTCGAGAAGCAGGCCACGAAAACCGATGTCTGCATAGTCCGCGAAATCGAATTCCGCGGCGCGCGTAAGATAATTCATGGCTGCAATCCCTGAATAGTTGACCCGAGTCACTCGCCACTTGGCAAATGACCCTCACGGTCATCCTATCGCATTTTTACGATTACACTATCATGAATTGCCGCGACTATGGTTGCAGCAGGCCCCTATTCGCGGAAGGCGGTCTCGCTAAGGCGCGTGATCGGCGTCAGGATGTACTGAAGAACCGTGCGCTTGTCCCCCAGCAGGCTGATGTCGGCGATCATGCCCGGCCCGATCGCCAGTTCCTGCCCGCCCGGCCCCTCCAGCGCATTGGCCTGCGTTGCGACACGGACGAGATAATAGATCTCGCCCGATTGCGGATCCTGGATCGAGTCTGGGGAGATGGTCGTGACCTCGCCCTCGAGCGAGCCGTAGACCGCCTGGTCGTAAGCCGTGATCCCGACCTTCGCGGACTGTCCGATGCGGACGTTGCCGATGTCCTGCGGCGACACGCGCGCTTCGATCAGCAGGCTGTCCTCGTCGGCCACCAGTTCGACCAGCGGCTCGCCCGGATTGACCGGGCTTCCGCGCGTGGTGACGAGTACGCGGCTGACCTTGCCGTCGATCGGGGCGCGCAGCGTGGTGCGCTGGAGGCGCTCCTGCAGGGCGGGAAGCGTGCTCGCGCGGGCCTCGTACTCTGCCTGCGTCGCAGCCAGCTCGCTTGCGGCCTGCTCGCGCCAGTCCTGACGGATGCGGGAAAGGTTGGCCCCGGCTTCCGCGACCTGGGCCTGTGCGCGGCCGAGCATGGCCCGTGCGCCTGCAAGATCGCTACGTGCGCTCGAAGCGTCCGCCTCGGCCCGGGTCAGCGTCATGCGCGGTTCGATACCGTTTTCGACCAGCGGCCGGATTGCGGCCAGTTCGCTTTCGGCGCGGGTCAGCGTGCTCTGGCGCGATGCGATCGCCGCTTCGGCCTCCGCGACGCTCTGGCGGGCGCGCTCCAACTGCGCCTGCCCGGCAGATAGCGCGCTGCGAAGGTTCGCCTGCCGCGAGGAGTAGAGCGAGCGCTCTACCTCCAGCTGGCGAGCCGCCTCCGCATTGGCCGGTTCGGGATAGCGCGGCGCACGGCCCGTCACTTCGGCAGTGAGGCGCGCGACCTTCATGTCGAGCGCGAGAGCGGTTGCAGATGTACTGCCAAGGTTCGCACCGGTCTCGGTCGGATCGAGGCGGAGCAGGGGCTGGTCGGCCGTGACCGTGTCACCGGGCCTCACTAGGATGTCCTCGAGGATACCGCCTTCCAGGCTCGAAACCACCTGGAGCTCGCTGCTTGAAATAACGCGGCCCATACCGCGCACCGTACGGTCGATCTCGGCGAAGGCTGCCCAGATCAGGAAGACCGCGAAAAAGATCGTGATCCCCCAGAACAGGACCTTGGAGGCCGCACCCGGTTCGATCTCGGCGACCATGTCCTCGATATGGCGCTCGGGCTCCTGTGCCTCGATCACTTCGGGCTCGTGCTGGGGGTTTGCGGGGACCATGTTCATGGCTGCTTCTTACCCTGTGCGAGCTTTTCGAGAACCTTGTCGCGCGGACCGTCGGCCACGACCTTGCCGCGATCCATGATGATGATGCGATCGACCAGCTTCAACAGCGGCTGCCGGTGGGTCACGACGACCATCGTGCGCCCCTTGAGCTCGTCTTCGAGACGGTTGATGAGGTCGGCTTCGGTCTGCGCATCCATCGCGCTCGAAGGTTCGTCCATGACGACGATCGGCGGCTTGCCTGCAAGAGCGCGTGCAATGGCGATCGACTGGCGCTGGCCGCCCGAAAGCCCCTCGCCGCGGTCGACCAGCGTGAGATCGTAACCGTTCGAAATCCGCGATACGAAGAGGTCGGTGCCCGACACGCGCGATGCGCGCAGCATCTCATCGTCGTCGATATAAGGCCTTTCGAGCACGATATTCTCGCGGATCGAACCGGAGAACAGCGCGGGCTCCTGCAGCACCGAGCCGATCTGCGAGCGCAGCGAGAAGGGATCGAATTGCGCGATATCGATGCCGTCGACCAGCACCATGCCATCTTGCGGCGGATAGAGGCCGAGCATCATGCGCGCGATGGTCGACTTGCCCGAACCCACGCGGCCCAGCAGCGCGACATGTTCGCCCGGATTGATCTTGATATTGACCTTTTCGAGCGCTGGCTCCGTCCCGCCGGGATAAGCGAAAGTCACGTCGCGCAGCTCGATCGAGCCGGAAGTCGAACCCATCTTCAAAGGCTCGGTTGCAGGTCCTTCGACTGGCTGTTCCATGAGCTGGCGAACCTGGCGATAGGCGGTGCGCGTCGAGGTAATGCGGCCAAGCAGCTGGCTGATCTGCGCGAGCGGCGCAATCGCGCGCCCTGCAAGGATCGAGCAGGCGATCAGACCGCCAAGCGTCAGGTTCTGGTTCGCCACCGCGAACACGCCAACGATCACCACACCGGCATAGCTGATCATGCCAGCGGTGGTCGCGAAGGTCGTCCCGATGGAAGAGATAAGGCGCTGGCGAAGATTGCTCTGCGAATGCTCGCGCACAGCCTCCTTCCAGCGGCGGCGCAGCATGGTGTCGGCGCCGGACACCTTCACGTGTTCGATGCTGCCGACGGTCTCGACCAGCACCGATTGCTTGAGCAGGCCCTGTCCGAGGGTCTTTGCGGCGATGCGCTGGAGCGCAGGCTGCGCGCCGAGACCGACGAGGATGACCAGCGGCACCATGGCAGCCGGTACGGCCACAACCCAGCCGCCGATGATCGCGACTACGGCAAGGGTGATGATGATGAAGGGCAGGTCGACCACGGCCACCAGCGTCGCGGAGGCGAAGAAGTCGCGGATCGTTTCCAGCTCGCGCATCATGCCGGTAAGCTGACCGGTCGAACCCTTGCGCAGTTCGAGGCGCATGGCGAGCAGGCGCTGGAACACGTCCTCGCCCACTTCCTCGTCGATCCGCGCGCCGGCGAAATCGACGAAATAGGCGCGCAGCAGCTTGAGGATGAAATCGAACAGCAGGATGATGCCGAGGCCGATCGACAGCGCCAGCAGCGAACCATAGGCTGCGTTCGGCACCACGCGATCATAGACCGTCATGGTGAACAGCGCGCTGGCAAGCCCGAAGATGTTGATCAGCGCAGCGGCGATGGCGACCTTGGAATAGGTCCGCCAGTTGCGCTTGATCGGTTCGGCAAGCCAGTCGGCCAGCCGCTTTTCCGGGATCGCAATGAGCGACATATCGCTCAAATCGGCACCTCTTCTTCCTCGATTTCGAGCACGTCGAGCAAACGCCCGGTGCGCAGGAGCAGGATGTAGCGGGCCTGGTCCAGCTCCGTCAGGGCGCGGATATAGGCAGTCGCTGCATTAAGATAGACATTCTGCGCATCAGCCACATCAAACAGCGAACCGCGCAGCGCCCCAAAGCGCGCCACCACGATATCGCGCGACTGGCGCGCAGCCTTGTAGGCTTCTTCGAGGGCAGCAACCTGTTCCTCAATGGCGCGGACATCGGACCATGCAACCGATGCGTCGCGGATCGCCTCTTCGCGGATACGATCGGCTACCGCGTCGGCGGCCTCGGCTTCGGCATCGGCTGCACGGGCCCTGGCCCAAACGCCGCCGCCGAATACCCGCCAATTGAGATTGAGCGTGCCGCGCACGTCGTAATCGTCGCGATCGTGTTCGAAGATGCCGTAACGCCCGGCATCGAGGCGTCCGGTGAGATTGGGCAGCTTCTGCTTGTCTGCGACGCTAGCTTCTTCCTCGCGCGCATCGGCAACCGCTTCGGCGCTCTGGACGATGGCGGAATTCTCGGCCGCCATCACGGCGTACTCGCGGGAAATACGGGTGGGATCGAGCAGCGGCGGACGCAGCAGCCGGTCGGGCGCTGCAAAACCGCTCAACTGTTCGAAACGCGCCTCGGCACCGGCAAGCTGGCGGCGGGCCTGCGCGAGCTGCACTTGCCCCTGCGCGCGCAAGGATGCCACGCGTGCACGGTCGCCTTCGGCCGACACACCGCGCTCGATGCGCGTTTCGACGGCCTGGTCCAGTCCGTCCTGCGCGGCCAGGAAGCCTTCGGTCAGCCGCACCAGCGCCTGGTAGCCGAAGACCTGGGTCCATGCGATCACCATGTCGCCCGCGACTTCGCCGGCCCGCGCCTGGCGGTCGAAACCGGCGGCACGCAGGCGGGCATTGGCCGCGCGGGCATTGGCGTTGAGCGCGCCGAAATCGAACAGCGGCTGCGAATAGCCGAGCGTGAAATCGACCCGCTTGGTGGGGCGCGAACGCTCGATCAGGTTCTGGGGATCATTGCTGAAATTTCGGTCGATGGTGCGGAAGCCCGACAGGCCGACATCGACCGTCGGCAGGTATCCGCTGCGCGCCTCGGCAACACCGGCACGTGCGACCTCTTCGCGAGCGCGGAATTCGCGATCGACCGGGCTCTGTTCGAGCGCGGAGACGATGATGATGCGGAAAGTTTCAGGTTCCGCTGTCGCATTGCCAAGCGCGAGAACGGGATCGGCGCTGAAATCGATGGCCAGCGGCTTGATTTCCGGTTCGGGAAGCGACGCATCCTCACCGGCCTGGATCGCTTCGTCCTGCGCAGCAACAGGCACCGCGCCGGCCATTGCCAGCACGCTTGTAAGCGTCATTGCGCCAATTCTGGAAGGCGATTTTCTACCCGTCATGATCCCGTCGACCTGTTGGCCCTAGCAGGTCGTTAACCACAAGGCATTAACATTTCTTGAGCAAAATCGCTCCTCAATCCGCATTGACGGAAACCTCGCCGCGCAGATAATCGAAGGTAAGTCCGTAGCTTCCGCGGCGTCGGCGGCGAATACCTTCGGGCAATGGCTCGTGAGGCAGCCCGGCATCGCGTGCAGCATCACGTACGATCCGGTCGAACAGGCTACCCTCGGGCCAGATCGTGCAAAGCCTGACATTGTCTGCCTTCCAGCACAGCACCTTGCCGTCATCGGTCGTGAATTCCGCCTCCGCCGCGCCCGAATAGTGATCGTACCAGCCGCCTGCTTCCAGGCCGCCGGCATCGGTGGCGAGCCGGTCAGGCCAGCTTTCACTCAGCGTGATCGAGCCGCCGACAAGCCTTTCCAGCGGGCCCGGTGCAAGATTTTCGGGAATGGCGAAGTCCTCGGTCCGGCTACCGGTGCGTGGACCGATGACAAGTTGTCCCTCGAAGGCGTCGAGCTTGCCAGCAAAGTCGTCGCTGACGATCGGCAGGCAGGGGATCACGACCAGCAAATAGAAGTCGAGCGATGCATCGGGCGAGACGATATCGACGTCGAGACCCAGCTTCCTGAGGGCAGAATAGCTTGAAAAGGCAGCCCATAATGCCGAGCGCCCCTGCCCCTGCGGCTGGATCTGGGTGATCCATTCCGCATCATAGGAAAAGACCAGCGCCGCCTGCTTCGCCGTGGGACCGGCGTCGGCCAATTCTTCGAGCATCCCCGCAGCATCGCGCACTTCCGCAAGCGCCGGTGAGGGCTGAGCATCAGGGCGCAGAAGTCCTGCATGCATCTGCTCCTGCGCCTTGGGAAACTGGCGCCAGCGAAAATAGCTCACCAGCTCGGCTCCATGGGCGAAGGCTTCCATGGTCCAGAGCTTGACCATGCCGGGCAGCGGCGCGGGATTGTAGCGCGCCCAGTTCACCGGACCCGGCTGCTGTTCGAGCACCGACCAGCGCCCGTCCTTGGCGCAACCTCGGTAGAGATCGTGGTGGAAGGCAGCGATGTCCGGATGCCCCTGATGCGCGTAAGCCCGCTTTTCCTCTTCGGTGAAGCGGAACATCTCGAGGAAGCCCAGCGGATAGCTGTCCCAGCCGAGCACATCGAGATCCCTGCCCAGATCATGGTGATCGTAACCGGTGTAGAAGCCCATCGCGTTGTGGGTGACGTCACGCCCCGGCGAGAGTTCGCGCAGGATATCGACCTGCGCGCGATTGAAGGACACGACCTGATCCGACGAGAACCGCCGGAACACCAGCCAGTGCGCGGGATTGGCCTCGGTTACCGTGAGGTTGGGCAGCTCGACCTCGTCGAAGGAGCGATATTCCATGCTCCAGAATACGTTGCCCCACGCTTCGTTGAGCGCGTCGACGGTTCCATAGCGATCTGCCAGCCATTCGCGGAACGCCTCGGCGGCCGCAGGCGAGAAGCTCTGCACGGTGTCGTGGCAGCCGTATTCATTATCGGTTTGCCAGCTGACGATCCCCGGATGCTCGCCATAACGCTCGGCGACTGCGCGGGTGATGCGGGCTGCTTCCTTGCGATAGGCGGCATGACTGAAACAATAGTGGCGCCGCGAACCAAATCCGCGCGGTTTCCCTTCCCGGTCGATAGCGATCATGTCGGGCATGGTATCGACCAGCCATTTGGGCGGGGTCGCAGTGGGCGTGCCCATGATGATGCCGAGGCCGGCTTCGTGGAGCGTTTCCACCGCGCGGTCGAGCCAGCCCCAGTCGAAGCGTCCGGGCTCGGGTTCGATCCGGCTCCATGCGAACTCCCCTATGCGCACGCGAGCAAGCCCCGTCTCGCGCATCAGGCGCGCGTCCTCGGCCCAGCGCTCTTCCGGCCAATGTTCGGGATAATAGCAGACACCCAGTTCCATGCGCTTGCGTCTATCCCTGTTTCTGCGATGGAAGCCAGAGGGATTTGAGGGAGAGACCTGTTGATCGGCGATACGGCGCAATTCGGCAATGCGACGCAGCTGCTGGTGTTTATCGGCCTGACGGCCCTCGTCGGCCTGCTAACCTGGTGGAAGGTCCGCAGCGCCAAGCACGACGGGTCGGAGAAAGACGTCTTTCTTGCCGGCAAGGGGCTGAGCTGGGTCTTTGTCGCGGGCGCAATCACTTTGACCAACCTCTCGACCGACCAGCTGGTGGGCATGAACGGCAACCAGATGCTGCTGCTCGCCTGGTGGGAGATTGCCGGCTTCGTCGGGCTGATGACCTTGGCCTTCGTTTTCGTGCCGCTCTACTATCGCTATAATTGCACCACGGTCACCGAGCTTCTCGAACGGCGCTATGACGGACGTTCGATCCGCACGCTGATCTCGGCGATCTTCATTGCCGGAAACCTGCTGATCTACCTGCCGGCCGCGCTTTATTCGGGCGGGCTGTTCCTGCAGTCGCTGTTCGGAGCGCAGATACCCTTGATCTGGTTCTCGCTCGGCCTTGCCCTGGTGGGCGCGGCCTATACCGTGCTCGGGGGCCTGCGCGCGGTGGCCGTGATGGACACGTTTTCCGGCATCGGCATCCTCGCGCTTGCGCTGCTGATCGTGTTCCTCGCGCTGGCCGCAGTCGACTTCGATATCGTCACCGGCGTTCCAGCCGAACGGCTGAGCATGGTGGGCGCGGCGGACAGCCCGATCCCCTTCCACACGCTGTTCACCGGCATGGCGTTCATCCAGATCTTCTACTGGTCGACCAACCAGAACATCACCCAGAAGGCGATGGCCGCACCGACAGTAAAGGAAGCGCAGAAGGGCGTCTTCGCTGCCGCCGCTATCCGTATCCTCGTGGTGCCGCCGATCGTGGTGATCCCCGGCGTGGTCGCCTACAAGCTGTTCGGCGATGTCGGTGATGCGGCCTACGGCAGGCTGGTCGCGGAAGTCCTGCCCACCTGGCTGTCGGGCGCGTTTGCCGCAATGGTCGCCGCCGCCGTGATCACGACCTTCAGCGCCGTGCTCAACTCCACCGTCGCGCTCTATGCGGTCGACTTCCATGAACAGTTCATCGGCGAGGTGAAAAACCACTGGAAGCTGGGCGCGATGATGAGCGCGTTTGCGACCGTCCTCGCCATCGTGATGGTGCCCGTCTTCATGAATGCGGAAAGCATCATCAACCTGCTGCAGCAATTAAACGGCCTCTCCTCCATGCCGATCCTGTCGGCCTTCATCGTGGGCCTGCTGTTCCGCAATGTCGCGGCGCGCTCTGCGATCGCAGGCGTGGTCTGGGGCATCGGCCTCTATGCGCTGTTCACCTTCAACGAAGGCTTCGCGGCAGCGATCGGCATCCACTATATCGACTTCATGGTCGTGACCCTGTTCACCTCGGTGTTTGCAGCGCTTGCCTTCAATCGCTTCGCGCTGGGCCGCAAGGCGGAATGGATCGGGTTCGAGCTCTTCCGCGGCAAGGGCGAGGAAGGCGTCGCGGCGTGAGCGATGCCGCAAAGCTGCACGCGCTTCACGGCGAAGAGTGGAGCCTCGTTCTCGAGGAGCAAGGCAACGGTCAGATAGCATGGCGGCACCTCGGAGCGAGGCTCGCCCCGGGCGCCCTGCCACCGCTCACCAGGTTGAGGGGACAAACGACCTTCTCGCTCGAAGGTGAGCCTGCAATGCCGGTCCTGCCGATTGCCGGAGCAGGCTGGTTCGGACCGTCCGTCCTCTCGGTGCGCGATGCGGCGGGGAACGGCATCGCCCCTTGCTTCGACAGCTCGAGGGTCTTCTCCTCGTCCGATGACCTGACGATAAGGCTGGAGGACCGCGAAAAGGGTATCTGCCTGACCGTCGACTTCCAGCCTTTCGGCGCAGATGGGCTCCTGGTCCAGACGCATCTTGGAAATATCGGGTCCGCCCCGCTTGCGATCGACCGGCTGGTCAGCGCACAGCTTCCCCTTCCCCCGTCAGCGCGCGAAATCATCTCGCGGCGCGGACGACATGCGGGCGAATTGTCGGAGCACCGCGAAGCAATGCCCGCGCACGGATGGGAGCGGACCACGCGGCAGGGACTGACCGGGCATGGCGGTCCCCCAGCGCTTGAAATCCTGTGCGGGAATGCGGACCGGCATAGCGGGCTTGCCTTGTCGGCACAGATGGCATGGTCAGGCGACAGCCGCCTCGCCATCGAGCAGACGGACGAAGGGTTTGCCGTTTTCTCGGCAGAGGCGCTTCTCGCGGCAGGAGAAAAGCGGCTCGAGCCGGGCGAAACCTACTCGCCGCCGCGCGTCTATCTCGCGATCAGCTCGTCGGGCCGCAACGGGGTTATGGCGCGCCAGCATTCGATGGTTCGTGAAGTGCTGAAATGGCCGGACGGAACGATGAAACCGCGTCCGGCGCACCTGAACAGCTGGGAAGCGCTCTATTTCGGTCATGACGAGACAAGGATTGCGCAGCTTGCCAAGGCCGCCGCCAGCGTGGGCGCCGAGCGCTTTGTCCTCGACGATGGATGGTTCAAGGGCCGGGGCAACGACAGGGCGGGCCTTGGCGACTGGACACCCGATCCGCGCAAATACCCGCAGGGCCTCGCGCCGCTCGCGAACAGTATCCGCGAACTCGGCATGCAGTTCGGGCTGTGGGTCGAGCCTGAAATGGTCAATCCGGATAGCGATCTCTATCGCGACCATCCGGACTGGGTGCTCGGCTCCTCGCCGCTTTCGCGAAACCAGCTGGTACTCGACATGCGCCGTGAAGAGGTGCGGGACTACCTGGTCGGCTGCCTCGATACGCTCTTACGCGAGGTGCCGATCGACTACCTCAAGTGGGACCACAACCGCGCTCACGCACCTTCAGGTGGCGCCGCGCAGATCGAGGGAAGCTACGCGCTCTTCGCTCGCGTTCGCGAAGCCCATCCCGATGTCGAGATCGAAGCCTGCGCTGCCGGCGGCGGGAGGATCGATGCGGGTATTGCACGCTACACGCACCGTTTCTGGACCAGCGACAATATCGACGCGCTCTCGCGTAACGAGATGCAGCGCGGCTTCCTTGCCTTCATGCCGCCCGAGGTCATGGGCGCACATGTCGGTGCCAGCCCCAGCCATGCGACTGGGCGCAGCCAATCCCTCGCTTTTCGCGCCGCAATCGCCTGCCAGGGCCATTTCGGTATCGAGCTCGATCCCGATGCGCTGGACGGGAGGGACCGGCAAAGGCTCGTTCACTGGACCGCATTCTACAAGCAATGGCGCGAGTTGATCCACGGCGGGCGCGTCCATCTCGGAGAAGCGCCGCATGGCCTTGGCTGGCAGGCGCAGGGCGATGGTGACACATACCTGCTCTGGGTAATCCGTGCGCACCCCACACCCGACCAACGCGATGGACCGCTCGCCCTGCCTTTTGCCGATGGCCGCGACTGGAATGTCCGCCTGCTCCAAAAGGCAGGTCACCCCCACGTGCTCGCCGCGCAGGACGGGCTGGTCTATGGTCCGGATCGGGACAATCCGGTCCGCTACACGGGAAGCTGGCTTGCATCGGCCGGTCTGCCGCTTCCTGCCCTTGCTGCAGAGACCGCCGCGATCTTCCATCTGGAGGCCTTATGACCAAGGACCTGCCACATCGCAGGCAGAACCTGCTGACCGGCGAATGGGTACTCGTTTCGCCGCAGCGCATGAAACGCCCGTGGCAAGGCGAGGTGAAGCCTTCCGCCACCCAGCAGCGTCCCCCGCACGATGCGTCGTGCTACCTCTGCCCGGGCAACGAGCGCAGCGGTGGAGCCACCAACCCCGACTACGACGGCACATTCGTCTTCCCGAACGACTTTCCCGCGCTTCTCGATCGCAGCGAGGAAGTCGATGACGGCGGCCTGTTCGTCGAGCGCGCTGCAACGGGCGAAGCCCGCGTCATCTGCTATTCGCCGGACCACTCCCAGACGCTTTCCCGCATGGACGACGCCGGACGCCGGAAGGTGATCGACAGCTGGTGCGAGCTTTCGCAGGAGCTCGGGTCGCGCTGGGCCCATGTCGAGCTGTTCGAGAACAAGGGCGCGATGATGGGCGCTTCATCGCCGCATCCGCACGGACAGGTATGGGCGGGCGATTTCGTGCCAACGCTGGTCCAGCGCGAAGACGATCGCCAGCGGGATTACTATTCCACGCAACGCCGGCCGCTTCTGGCCGATGTGGCAGCCGCGGAAATGGAGGCGGGCCACAGGATCGTCGCGAGAAACGGGTACTGGCTTGTGGTGGTGCCGCACTGGGCCGCCTGGCCGTTCGAGACGCTGGTCCTCCCCCTCGAGCCGGTCGCGCGGCTCGAAGAACTGGGCGAGGCTGCACGCGGGGCGCTTGCGCAGGTTCTGGGCCAGGTGCTGCGCGCCTATGACGCGCTGTTCCAGACCGACTTTCCCTACTCCATGGGCTGGCACGGCGCACCTCACGGGTCGGGCGAGGACACCGCGCATTGGCTCCTGCACGCGCATTTCTATCCGCCGCTTCTGCGCTCGGCAGAAATACGCAAGCACATGGTGGGCTTCGAACTGCTCGCCGAAACGCAGCGCGACCTCACACCCGAAGCGGCAGCGCAAAGGCTGCGGGAGCTTATCGAATGACCGGGCAACTCCACGAAAAGGCCAAGGCATGTTTCCGCGAGCATTTTTGGCGCGAGCCTGATGGTGTCGTTTTCGCACCTGGGCGGGTCAACCTGATCGGCGAACATGTCGACTATAACGACGGCCTTGTCCTGCCGATGCCGGTCTCTGCGGGAACGGCGATCGCCTGGGCGCAGACTGATGGCGACCGGATAGACGCATTCGCTGCCGATTTCGGCGAGGAGGATAGCTTCACCGCGAATGATCCCGAGAAGCCGCAAGGCGTCGACTGGCGATCCTATATTCGCGGGATGGCGGCACAGATGGGCGGCAGCCTGCCGGCAATGCAGCTGGCGATCACCGGAGACCTGCCCAAGGGATCGGGCCTTTCATCCTCGGCCTCGCTCTGCATCGCGGCGGGCCGTGCTTTTGCAGAAGCTGGCGGCCTTGCGGTCGATGCGACCACGCTTGCCCGCCGGGCGCAGCACACGGAGCATGATTTCGCCGGCGTCGCCTGCGGCATCATGGACCAGATGGCAGTCGCGGCGGGCAAAGCGGGAGAGGCGATGCTGCTCGATTGCCGCGACCTCTCCTATTCCCATGTCGCCCTGCCTGACGATTGGGGCGTGGTGGTCATAGAATCGGGGGTCACACGCGGACTGGTCGACGGCGAATACAACGCCCGCCGCCAGCAATGCGAGGCTGCGGCACGTGCGCTCGGGGTGACCAGCCTGCGCGATGCCGACCTGGACATGGTCGAGAACGCCAAGCTCCCGCAACCGGAGAAGAACCGCGCACTCCATGTCATCGGCGAGATCGCGAGGGTTCGCGAAGCAAGGGCGGCAATCGCGGACGCGAACCTCTCCGATTTCGGGCGCATCCTGCGAGAAGGCCATGCCTCGCTGCGCGACCTGTTCGAGGTTTCGCATCCCGAGGTCGACCGGCTCGTGGAGCGGGTTCAGGAAGCCATCGGGGAAGTCGGCGGCGTGCGCATGACGGGAGCCGGGTTCGGCGGATCGGTGGTCGCCGTCATGCCCGGCGACAAGGTGGATCGCATCATGCAGGATTACGCAGGGCGGGCGCTGCGGGTCATCTAGAGCCGGACATATTCCAGCGTCAGATCGACCGACCAGCTTTCTCCGGCCTCCAGCAATCGCATCCCGCTATCGGGCCGATCACGATTGAAAGCATCGGTCATGTGCGTGACCGGCTCGACGCAGAAGATATCCTCGCCTGCGGGGACATAGACGGTCGTGAACGCCAGATCGTCGGAGGGTGTCATGATGAGGCCGATACCGCGCTTCGGCCATTCGATCGTCAGCGGTCCATTGCGCCCGGTATAGACCGTATCGACGATGCGCGTCGCGACGGGAAGCCCCTGCCACCAGTCCTGCGGTTGCGGTGCGCGGTGAAGCCGTGTCGGGATGCATCCGGCATCGGTCTCCCATTCCCCGCTGTGCAGTCCGCGGTAGAGCGTCCTCGAACTGCGCGGAAAGTACGGGTGGAAACCCAGCCCTGCCGGCATGGCACTCTCACCCATATTCCGGAGCGACAAGGAAAGACACAGTCCGTCGCGCGCGAGGGCAAAGTCCTGCCGTGCCACGAAGGTCCACGGCCAATCCGCGTTGGCCTCGTGCTCCAGGTCGAGTGAGACCGAAGCGGGCCCCAGGTCGTTCACAACCCATTCGCTCGTCCAGCCCACGCCATGGATTGCCGGGCTTGCCGGATCGCCCGGATGATTGGGCCGCAGAACGACCTCATCCCCCCGCCATGAAAATGCCGACCCGGCGATGCGGTTGGAATAGGGCGCGAGCGGAAAATACGACGCGGACAGGACATCGTCGCCCTGCATGGGCCGCATGATGTCCATGCCATGCCAGCGCGCCGAAAGGATCGAGCCGCCAAGCACAGGATCGACCTCCAGTGTCGAAGGACCGGATTCCAGTCGGATCATGCCTCAAGCTCCCACAGCGCAAGACGCGCGACTAGGGGAAATCCATCTCCCGCGCCAACGTTTCACGGAGGAACGACAGCTTGCGGATGATAGCTCCTTTGTCAGCCGACACTCTTGGGCTGCCCCAGCCTCGATGACGAGGGTGAGAGGACGGCACAAGTGCAGTGCCGGCTTCCAGCCTGCGAAGCTCCATGGCCTAAGGCTACAGGGGGTTGCGACATAAATAGCCCGCCCGGCAAGCCGGTCAGGCAGCGACTGAAGGTTCACTCGCCGCCTTGCGATGGCTCGTAATGCGGTTTCCACATGCGCTCTTCGATCCGTTTCGAAAGCTCGCCATCATCGGCGAAATCCACTTGCGCAACACCGTCGCTCACGGCTTGCCTGGCCACCGCCTCGGCAATTGCCTGTGCCACTTCGCGCAGCTTTTCCCGGGGCGGAATGAAGTGGCCAGGGCCATCGGTGTTCGTGTCCTCGATTTCCGCGAGCTTCCGGGCTGCTGCAACGAACATCGCATCCGTCACCTTGGCGGCGCGCGCCGCGATCGCTCCAAGTCCGACACCCGGGAAGATATACGCATTGTTGGCCTGGTCGACGGTGTATTCCTTGCCGTCCCAGCATACCGGATCGAAGGGGCTTCCGGTCGCGACCAGCGCCTTGCCGTCGGTCCAGTCTAGGACGTCCTGCGGCGCCGCCTCGCTGTTGGCGGTCGGATTGGACAGCGGCATCACGATGGGACGATCGGTATGCTGGGCCATCGCCTTGATCACGTCTTCGGTGAATGAGCCACTCTGGCCCGATGTGCCGATCAAGACCGTTGCCTCGGCGTTCTTCACCACATCCAGCAACGAAGCCTCTTCGGCCGACATGTCCCAGTCTTTCAGATCGTCGGCAGACCGCGCGAAAGGTTTCTGGAAATCCTTGAGGTCCCCGTCATCCATCAGCAGCCCACTGGAATCGATCGCGTAGAACTTCGCATAGGCCTCGGCTTCATCCATGCCTTCATCCACCATCAGGCTGACCAGCATGCGGCCAATACCGCACCCTGCCGATCCGGCACCGAAGATGACGAAGGTCTGCTCGCCGAGTTTCTGGCCAGCCGACTTGGCCACGGCCATCAACAGTCCCGCCGTGATCGCAGCCGTGCCCTGCACATCGTCGTTGAAGGTGCAAAGCTTGTCGCGATAGCGATTGAGGAGACGCAGCGCATTCGCCTGCGCGAAATCCTCGAATTGCAGGAGCACGTGGTCCCAGCGGCCCTTCACGGCATCGACGAAAGCGTCGAGGAAGGCATCGTAATCGTCCCCGCGAACCCGCTCGTGGCGCCAGCCGACATAGGTGGGATTTTCGCGCCGGTCCTTGTTGTCGGTGCCCGTGTCCAGCAGGATCGGCAGCGTCTTGGCCGGATCGATGCCGCCGCATGCTGTGTAAAGCGAGAGCTTGCCGATTGGGATGCCCATCCCGTTGGCGCCCTGATCGCCCAGGCCAAGGATCCGCTCGCCATCGCTCACGACGATTACTTCGATATCGTCGAAGCGCGGATGAGCCAGGATTTCAGGGATCTTGTCCTGTTCGGGAATGGTCAGGAACAGGCCGCGCGGGTGCTGGTAATGGCGGCTGAATTCCACGCAGCCTTCGCCCACGGTGGGGGTATAGATCAGCGGCAGGGTGCCGGGCAGGTCGTCGGCAGCAAGAGAGTAGAACAGGACCTCGTTATCATCCTGCAGGTCGCGCAGGCGCAGGTACTTCTCGATCGGCTTGTCGACCTCCGCGATCATCGCCTTTGCCCGCTCGAGTTGCGCGTCCAGCGTTTCGACATGCGGTGGCAGCAACCCCCACAGGTCGAGGGCATCACGCTCTTCCTCGCTGAACGCCGTGCCCTTGTTGGTCAGGGGATCAAGCAGGGTATCCAGTCCGGCATGCCCGGAGCGATTCGTGTCAGTCGGTTTCGTCATTATCGCTTTCCTCGCTCGCCGCAGGGCCGGTTCGGCTCGCAACGTCATCGTCCGAAAAGGACAGGCGCGCGTCGCTGCGAGCCTGGAACTGGAGTACAAACCAATGGAGGAGAACCGCGATCCTGCTCCGCATGGTAATCAGGAAGAAGATATGAGCCAGCCCCCATAGCCACCAGGCGATCCTGCCGGTGAAATCCATCGAACCCAGTCGCACCACAGCGGCGTTTCGGCCGATGGTCGCCAAATCTCCCTGGTGCCGATAGGCGAAAGCGCCCGGATCGCTTCCCTGGCGCAGGCGGTGACTGACCACGCGGGCTACATAGGCGCCCTCCTGCTTGGCGGCAGGGGCGAGGCCCGGAACGCTTTTGTCGTGCGTCCAGCCCACTTTTGCCGCATCGCCAATGACGAAGACATCGGGCTGGCCGGGAACGCTGAGATCGGGTTCGACATCGATGCGCCCGTCCCGGCCCGCGTCCACGCCCAGCCATTCGGCAACAGGAACGGCCTTCGTCCCGGCGGCCCAGATCGTGACGTCGCATTCGAAGTCGCCGCTCTTCAGCGCGGCGTGATCCCGGTGGCAGCCGGTGACGGTTTCGCCCAGCTTCAGCTCGACACCCATCTTCCTCAGCTTCTCTTCGCCATAACCGGCCAGATTATCCGGCAAGGAGGAGAGGATCCGATCGGCAGCATCGATGATAACGATGCGCGTTTGCGCCGTGTCGAGGGTCCTGAAATCCCGGACGAGGTCCCTGCTGCACAGGTTGGCGATCATGCCGGCAAGCTCGACCCCGGTCGGTCCACCGCCGATTATGGCGATGACCGGAGCGCGCCCCTTGCCCTCACGCTCGCGCTCCTCGAACGCGGCAAGGATTCTCGTCCGCAGAGCGAGCGCGTCGCTGGCAGTTTTCAACCCCGGGGCGGCGCTTGCCCATTCCTCGTGCCCGAAATAGCTCGGCTGGCTGCCGGGCGCGAGCAGCAGCGTATCATAGGGATAGGTATCGCCGCGGGCGGTACGGACGAGCTTCCTCGAAGTATCCACCCCGCAGACCTCGCCCTCGACCACGCGCACATCGCGCCGCTTTCGCATCAACATGCGGATCGGCCAGGCGATATCGGAAATGGGCAACACGGTCGTCGCCGCTTGGTACAAAAGCGGCTGGAACAGGTGGTGGTTCTGCTTGTCGATCAGCGTGATTTCGGCCGTACCGGACGCAATACCGTCGATAAAGCTCAGGCCGCCGAACCCGGCGCCGACGACGACCACGCGATGTTTGGACGCAATCACAGCATCCCGCGTCATGTCAGGCACGTTCCGCGAGTTTCCGCTTGATGTCGGCAATCGCCTTGGACGGGTCGAGCCCCTTGGGGCAGGCCGAGGTGCAGTTCATAATCGTGTGGCAGCGATAGAGGCGGAAGGGATCGTCAAGCTCGTCGATTCGCTCGCCCGTGGCATCGTCGCGGCTGTCGACGATCCAGCGATGCGCGTTGAGCAGGATCGCGGGGCCGAGATACTTGTCCGAGTTCCACCAGTAACTGGGGCAGGAAGTGGAGCAGCAGAAACACAGCACACACTCGATCTGCCCGTCCAGCTTGCGCCGCTCCTCAGGCGTTTGCAGCCGCTCGCGCTCGGGCGCGGCGGTGTCCGACTTCATCCACGGTTCGATCAGTTCGTACTGGGCGTAGAGCTGTTCCAGGCTGCCGACCAGATCCTTGATCACGTGCAGATGCGGCAGCGGGGTCAGTTCGACGTCGCCATCGCCCAGTTCCTCGATCGGGGTGAGGCAGGCGAGGCCGTTCTTGCCGTTGATGTTCATCGCGCACGATCCGCACACACCCTCGCGGCACGAACGGCGCAGGGCGATCGATGGATCCACCTCGTCGATGATCTTGAGGATCGCATCGAGCACCATCTTGCCGGTGTCTTCGAGGTCGATCGTGTAGCTGTCCATGCGGGGCTGGCCGCCCTGCTCGCGATTCCACCGATAGATCCGGAAGGTGCGCGGATCCTTGGCATCCTCGGGCGCGGGATGGCTCTTGCCTTCCACGATCCGGGAATTTTTCGGCAGGCTGAATTCGGCCATGGGACCTCTCCTTTCTTAGCGGCTCACGGCCTCAGATCTTGCGCTCGGTCGGGGGGAAGGGTTTGGCATCGTCGCGCCCGGTCTCGAGCCGGACGGGGCGGTAATCGATCCCCACTTCGCGCTTGCCGGCCTTGTCGCGGTCGAGCCAGGCGACCGTGTGTTTCAGCCAGTGCTTGTCGTCGCGCTCTTCGTAATCGTCGCGAATATGCGCGCCGCGCGATTCCTGGCGGTTGAGCGCGCTGGCGGCGAGCACGACCGACTGTTCGTAGAGGTTCTTCACCTCATGCGCGGTGACCAGCTCCATGTTCCATTCCAGATGCGGATCGGTGCAGCCGATATCGTCGACATCGCCCGCCATATCGGCCAGCGCGTCCACGCCTTCCTGCATCGTATCTTCCTTACGGAACACGCCGAACTGCTCCTGCATCACCTTTTGCGACTTGGCGCGCATTTCACCGGCATTCGACCCGCCTTCGTTGTACCGCAGCGCATCGAACCGATCGAGCGAGGCCTCCACTGCCTCCTTTGGCGCAGGGGCGGGATCGGAATCCTTGTCCACAATCTCGCCCGCCTTGATCGCAGCGGCGCGCCCGAACACGATGATGTCGAGCAGGCTGTTGGTGCCGAGCCGGTTCGCCCCGTGGACGGAGACGCAGGCGGTTTCGCCGATCGCCATCAGGCCGGGCACGATCGCATCCTTGCCGCCAAGGCGCGGGTTGATGACCTGTCCGTGGATATTGGTGGGAATGCCGCCCATCGAATAATGCGCGGTCGGCACGACCGGTACAGGGTCCTTGCGGGCATCGATCCCGCGGAAGGTCTTGATCGTTTCCAGGATGCCGGGAAGCTTGGTCTCCCACACCTCGTCGGACAGGTCCATCAGGCACAGTTCGATATAATCGCCATCCTCGCCGCAGCCGCGCCCTTCGCGCATCTCGACGCCTTCGGCGTGGCTGACGATATCGCGGCTCGCCAGATCCTTCTCGTGCGGGGCGTATTTCGGCATGAACCGGTCGCCATCCTTGTTGCGCAGATAGCCGCCCTCCCCGCGTGCCCCCTCTGTGATCAGAACGCCCGGACCCTGAAGGCCGGTGGGGTGGAACTGGACGAACTCGCCATCCTGCATCGGAATGCCCGCACGCAGCGCCATGGCGATCCCGTCGCCGGTGCAGGTATGCGCGCTGGTGCAGCTTTCGAACACGCGGCCATAGCCGCCGGTGGCGAGCACCGTCTGCTTGGCAAGGAAACGGTGGACGGTGCCATCGACCAGGCTGAAAGCCATGAAGCCACGGCATTCTCCGTCTTCGGTCATCAAAAGGTCGGTCGCGAAATATTCGACGAAGAACAGGGCCTTGTGCTTCAGGCACTGCTGGTAAAGCGTGTGCAGGATCGAATGGCCGGTGCGGTCGGCCGCTGCGCAGCTGCGCGCCGCCATCTCGCCTTCCGCACAGTGCGTGGTGTGGCCGCCGAACTTGCGTTGATAGATGCGTCCGTCATCGGTGCGGCTGAACGGCACGCCCATATGTTCCAGCTCGATCACGGTGGGGATCGCTTCGTGGCACATATAGGCGATCGCATCCTGATCGCCGAGCCACACCGATCCGGCCACGGTGTCGTACATATGCCAGTGCCAGTCGTCTTCCTTGATATTGCCCAGCGCCGCAGCGATCCCGCCTTGGGCCGCGGCCGTGTGGCTGCGGGTGGGGAAGACCTTGGTCACGCAGGCGGTCGACAGCCCTTGTGCTGCCATGCCCAGCGTCGCGCGCAGGCCAGCACCGCCGGCGCCCAGCACCACGACATCGAATTCATGCTCGATAACTTGATAGGCCCGGGCCATTTCAGGCGCCTCCCACAGATTTGAAGAACAGGGTCAGCAAGCCGCCGATGGCCGCAAGCCCGGTGAGCCATGCCGCACCGTAGAGCGCCAGCGTGGCGGTGGTCAGAGCGGCGCGGCTGTGCACGTAATCTTCCAGCACCACGCGCAGCCCGATGGTGGCGTGACGCAGCGCCATGACGATGAAGGCCGACAGCAGGATCGCATTGATCGGAGAACCCAGCCATGCGGCCGGATCGGCGCCCGTCCCGGTCATGCTGGCCAGCAGCGACACCACGAACCAGATCGCGAGCGGAATCAGCGCCAGCGCGGTCAGCCGCTGCGCGCGCCAGATGCGCGATCCGGTGCCCGATGCGCCATAGCCCTTGGACCGGCGGAAGGCCTCGCGCTGGTAGAGCTGGGTCAGCAGGGCGGCGTTGGTCTCGGTCTTGGCGACCTTGATCTCGTCGTCCTTTTCCGACTTTCCGCCATCTTTGTCCTGAGCGTCGGTTTTCTCGCTCTTATCTTTTGCCATGGTCCCGCCCCTTTAGAAGATCACGAAAGCCCAGACGATCAGCGCGAGTATGATCGCACCGACGATCGCCAGCCACCCGCTCTTGCGCGCGGTGGGAACGCCGAAACCGTGTCCGCTGTCGAAGCCGAGGTGGCGCAGGCCGTTGAGCAGGTGGAAGCAGATCGCCACGGTCCAGCCGAACAGCGCAATCTTGACCGGCCAGCTGGCGAAAAAGCCGTTCCACCATGCCGCCATGTCGCCGCCAGCCGCCACGGTGACGATCCACCAGGCCAGCACCGGCAGGCCAGCCGCCAGCGCAATCCCGGTCGCGCGGTGCATGATCGAGGTCGATTGGCCGACCTCCCAGCGATAATGCGCCAGATGCGGTGAGAGCGGCCTTTCGCTCGTCATGCGTGATAGTTCGCTCATGCCCCGGCCAATCCTTTCCCTGTCATCGCCTGCGGATCGATGATCCGGTCATATTCATCCTCGTCGACCTCGCCCGACTTGATCGCTTCCTCGCGCAGGGTCGTGCCGTTTTCCGACGCGGCTTCCGCGATCTTCGCGGCTGCCTGATATCCGATATGGGGCGACAGCGCGGTGACCAGCATCAGCGAATTTTCGACGTATGAATCGATTTGATCGCGGTCGAGCTGAGTGCCTTCGACCGAATAGGTGCGGAATTTCTCGCAGCCATCGGCGAGGATGGCGATCGAGTGCAGCACGTTGTTGACGATGATCGGGCGCATCGCGTTCAGTTCGAAATTGCCCTGGCTGCCGGCGAAAGCGGTCGCCGTATCTTCGCCGATCACCTGGATCGCAATCATCACGATGGCTTCGCACTGGGTCGGATTGACCTTGCCGGGCATGATAGAGCTGCCGGGTTCGTTTTCGGGCAGTTTCAGTTCGGCAATTCCGCAGCGCGGCCCGCAGGCAAGCCAGCGCATGTCGTTGGCGATCTTCATCAGAGCGACCGCGAGGCCGCGCAACGCAGCAGAAACTCGTACCATCGGATCGAGCGAGCCCTGAGCCATGAACTTGTTCGGCGCTGTCACAAAGGGCTTGCCGGTCAGCTCGGCAATCTTGGCGGCAGATTTCTTCGAGAAGCCTTTGGGTGCGTTGAGACCAGTACCGGTAGCCGTACCGCCCAAAGCGAGTTCATACAGACCATCGCGAGCCTGCTCGATCGCATCGATTGCGCCGCTTAGTTGCCCGACCCAGCCCATCCATTCCTGGCCAACGGTGACGGGAACGGCATCTTCCAGATGGGTGCGGCCGATCTTGACGACCTCCATCCAGCCCTTGGCCTTGGTTTCCATGACATCGACCAGCTTGCCTAGTTCGGGCAGCAATCGGTCGCTGACCTGTTGCTCCACCGCGATATGCATCGCGGTGGGGAATGTGTCGTTGGACGACTGGCTCATATTGACGTGATCGTTCGGACCCACTGGCTCCTGCGAGCCGAGCTTCCCACCCAGCAGCTGGATCGCGCGGTTGGAGACCACTTCGTTGACGTTCATGTTAGACTGGGTGCCCGATCCGGTCTGCCAGACGTAGAGCGGGAAATTCTCGTCGAGATCGCCAGCGATAATCTCGTCGCAGGCCTGGATGATCGCCACGGCCTTGTCGCCGGCGAGCTCGCCCAGGTCCTGATTGACCAGCGCGCAGGCCTTCTTGACCGTGCCATAGGCGCGATAGACTTCGATCGGCATCCGGTCATTTGCGATCGCGAAATGCTGGAGGCTGCGCTGCGTCTGCGCGCCCCAGTACTTGTCCGCAGGCACCTCTACCGTGCCCATTGAATCGAACTCTTCGCGCGAGCCTGTTTCGTCGATACCGATCGGTGGCTTGGCCTTGGTCATGCCGCTCTCCCGATTGCGCTATCTCAGACCCACCACCCCGCGTTGCTGGTGACGTTCAGGGTGAAGGCGCTGGCGAGGTACAGCAGCCACAGACCGGTCGCGACCTGGACCCAGGCGATGATCTTCTCCCCTCCTTCGCGGCCGATAAAGCCAAGCTTGGTCGGCGCTTCGACGAGGTAGATGATCGACAGCAGCACGAACAGGATCGCCACCGGAACATCGCGCCCGCCAATAAAGAACACGGCCGCCCCCAGGATCGACAGAACGATATAGCCAAGCGCCATGAACCCTTCGGGAAACTCGCTGGCCCCGCTCCACCGGCGATAGCCCAGCGCGAACCAGTGAACGCCATAGGCGGTGAAGGCCAGCGCCGCCATGTAGAGCGGCGGCGATTTTTCAAACACGTCGAACCAGGTCAGCCCGATCATCAGGATCATGCCGGTCAGGAACTGGAGGAAGCCCGGCATCCAGAACATCCACACTCCGGCAGCGCGATCGAGGGCGCCCGCCGCTTCCTGGTCGAGGCGGCTGCGGCTCGGTGCGGGCAGGACCTGCGACCCGCCGACGATCAGATAACCGATGGCGAGACCGAAAAAGCCCAGCGCAACGGGCGCAAATGTGGATTGGGTAAAAAGCTGCGACATGCGAAACTCCCGGTTGTTTTTTTCTACCGAGGCATTGGCCGCCGCGACCATGCGACTTTGCCGATATCGAGGCGCCGGTAAGGGAATTGCCTTGCGGCTCCGCACCGATGCGCGGGTCAGCTAGCGCAAGAGATCATCACAATGCAAGTCCCTGATTTGTCCCGAATGAATGGAGCGTGGTCGCAAGCAAGGCAGGTCCATACGCGCTCAGGAATCTGAAACCTGGTCGTCGCCATCTGTTCTACCCGTCTTGATCAGCCGATCGATCAGGCTCTGGTCCGACACGTCTTCGCCGGTCAGCGCCATGGCCAGTAATTCGCCCCCCAGGATGGTCGGCGCGATCACCATGTCGGGCTGGACCCGCTGCACCTTGGCCAGGTTCTTGGTGTTGTTGACCGCCACCACGGTTTGCGCAGACCCCTGTAATTCCTTCGCCGCCAGGACGACGAAGGCATTGGTGGCATCGTCTTCGCCCAGCGCCATGATGGCCTTCGCGGTCTTGCCCGATGCGTGTTTCAGCGTTTCGATGTCGGTGGGGTTGCCGGTAACCACCTGCGCATCGCCGGGCAGATCTTCGCCCGCGGTATCGACGATGAAGATAACGCTCTCTCCGCGCTCGTGCAGCTCGCGGCACGTATTGAGCGCAAGGTTCGACCTGCTGGTGATGACATAATGACCAGACATTTTCATGGCTCTTTCCTTTCCGGCGAGGAAATCGTGCAGACGGCTCTGCAAGAAGGGCAGCAACACCGTACTGATTGCGGCGGTGAACACGGTCAGGCCCAGAATGATAAGCGAAATTACATACAGCCGGGCGTCCGCACTCGTCGGGTAGATATCGCCATACCCCACCGTCGACATGGTCACGATGGTGAAATAGAAAGCCGTACCGATGTCGGTGATCGGGGTGGAAAACTGGCTGCCCATGATGAGGCTTCCGAGCACCCCATAGGCGATTACCAGAAACAGGCTCCCGGTGGAGAAGATCGACGCGGCCGCAATGCTGGTGTGGCTGAATTGCGCACGAAACAGATAGAGCGCGGCCAGCAGCACAAGTTCGAGACTGCCGAACAGGAAATGCGTGTGGGAAACAGTCAGCCACAGCGCGATATCGATGACGACCAGCATGGTCACCACGACCCACGCAAGGCGCGACCGCAGGGCAAGTCCCGGCGCCATGATGACCATGAACACGCCCGACACCATCCTGTTGCCGCCCGATACCAGTCCGGATTCGACGATCTGGGGGAGCTTCTGCAGCGTATCGAGCGTAAATCCGCCGGTTCGAAGCTCTGCCCACAAGCTTCCCAGCTGGAAGATCCCCATCGCGAGCACGGCTGCGGCGATCACGAAATGCGATAGCTCGCGCAAGCGCGAAAGTGCGGTCATCGGCTTGAGGTGCTCAAGGTGCATGGGGCTTTCTCTCAGGCCGCTTGCGAATGGCGTGGCTTAAGCAATGCGTGCATTCCAAGTGCCAAGGCGCATATCGCTCATGCGCTCTGGCTTGCCGTTGCACCCACGCCATCAGCGCCGCGCGCTTCGCCCTCGGCGCGGTATCGCAGCCAGCGAATGTTGCCCTTGCTGAATTGCCAGTACAGCATCACGCTGATGATGGCGGCATAGAGGCACCAGACCGATGAAAACGCATATTGCTTCACGATTGCAACGACGGTCAGACCGATCAGGTTGAGAATGCCGAACCAGCGAACCACCTTGTGTCCGGACAGGACCAGAGCGCCGCAGGTCACGAATATGTAGAGCGCGCCGGTCACGAGGCTCTCGGTTTCCGGATTGCGATAGGCGATCGAATGATGCTCGGCCGCGACTTGCGTTTGGAAACCCATCACACCGTAGGTCATGTAAATCATCAGCCCGAAAGCGATGGCGACGATCACGCTTATGACATTGCGGCGCCAGCCCGGTCGCTCGATCAACAACACGCTGAGAGGCATCAGGAATGGCAGGATCGCCTGGGCATAGAGGACGAACAGGAGCGCCGAGTTGCGCAGCGCCAAATCGCCAATCGTGCCATCCAGCCCGAGCCAGACGAACCCTTCGATGAACTGGTGAAGCGCGAACAGCAGCGGCATCGCTGCAAGCAGGACTTCACGCGGATGCTCTGCGTGTCGCAGGGTCGCAATGCCGACAGTGCCGATAACCGCTGCCGCCGCGAAATTCACTTCTGCTGAAATGCACATCTATGCCCCCTACTCTGCTTTTCGCAGGAGCCCCCCGCTCACCCTGCCTCGATAAAACGCCTTCAAAAGTCTTTGCAACAGGTCGCCGGAAATATTTGCGCGGCCAAGGCCTTCCTTGCGGGGACCGGTGCAGCTGAGATCGGGATGATGCACGCGCAACCCTTTCCGGCAATTGCCATCAGCGTTGCTGCAAGGCTCTGAGCGCTTCCTTGTCGGAGAGATAGAGCAAAGCCACCCCGCATAGCGCCAGCAAGGCCGCCAGTCCCGCTCCGGCTGCGAAGTCCACCAATCGCGCAACGGCGAGCTGTTTGAGCGGAGAGTGTTCGCTGATGATCAGGATGATCGCCATGGTTATCGAGGCGGAGCCGAAGATCTGGCTTTTGGGAATGTATCGCTGGGTGAAGACAAAACCCGTGATCGCGATCGCACCCACCAGCAAGGGCGGCGGGGTCAGGCTGCCGATCAGATAGGCCAGCGTGCACCCCAGCGCCGTGCCGATGACGCGCTTCACTGCCCGGGTGAAATATCGCGTGTGCGGCGGCAGGCTCAGGATCGCGAGGCACAGGGGAAACCAGAACCCGTGACCGGCCAGCAAATTCTGTCCCACCCAGGTGGAAAAAGCGATGCCGACAGCAAACAGCGCACCGAAAATCAGCGCATAGGCGCGCGACGGCTTTGAATCGGTCTGGTCCCCGCCCCCTCCGAACAGCCTGATTATGGTCAGGCTCCATGCCAGTCCGGCGATCTGGGCGCCGGCAATCACGAGGTCCTTTTCGACCGGGAGGATCGAACCTGTATAGATTGTCCACACGACCATCGAGATGATCGCCGGCATCGAAACGCCGCGACGACCCGCGAGGCCGGCAACCATCGCCAGCACCGCGCCGATCGCCGGCGCCCAGGCTTCGTGATGCAGCGTGAAATAACCGGCAACAATCGCCAGGAGAACGAAGGGGGCGGTGTAGAACGCCCCGGCCCGCCGCGCTCCCATCGTTCCGGGGAATGCCCCCATGAAGCCACCGATGCCTGCGATCATGCCGAAGGACAGGCCGAGCACCAGCGGAGGCACCAGGATGGCAAGGCAATTGACCGCAACCGATTTCCACGGGGTCGCATCGCCATCGACCAGCCAGAATTCCAGCGAAGTCAGGTCTTGCCGGGGTACGGACTTGTCCAGCTCCTGCTGGAACTCGCTATTGTTCTGCGGATTGTTCACGCGGTGGGAACCTCAACGATCGGGAGGCTGGTTTCGCGCGCTTGGTCGGACAAGGCCCGCTTCGGGCTGGTCGTGCTCATCATTCTTTTTTCCAATGCCCAGTGCAACACTGATTCGAACATCGATGGCGACCGCCGGCGTGTTTAGCGAGTTCCGGCCGGGCGGCAAGATGCGGGTGAGCAACGTGCGGTCATCAAAGGGAAATTCACGCCGATAGATCGCGAAGTGGAGCAGCCCTTCCGGTCAAGCGGTCCCACGAACGATAAGCGTCGGCGGCATCACGATGCTTTCGGTTTCCTCGCCCGCAATTCGCCTCAGGAGCAGTTGGACAATGGCACGGGCACCGCCCGCGATATCCTGCCGTATCGTGGTCAACGGCGGGATTGTCTGCTGGGCGATCGGCAGATCGTCGAACCCGACGAGTTTCATGTCGCCCGGAACGTCGCGGCCAAGCTTGCGCAGTTCGCCGAGGCACGCCAGCGCAAGCAGGTCGGTCGCGGCGAAAAGACCATCGAACTTGCCAGCTGCCTCTTCCATCAGAGCGGCGATCTCGGTCGTCATACCCGAAGTCGCGAGATGGGCCGGCAGCTCGGCAAGATCCAGGCCGAAGGATTGCGCCACCTGGCTCGCCCCGGAATAACGTGCCGCGAATTCCGGTGCGTTGGTGTCGCCGACAAATGCCAGTCGCTTCGCGCCCGCAGCCACCAGCCTTTGCATGGCAAGCTTCCCGCCGAGCAGATTGTCCGATCCGACGACGCAATGGCGCTGTCCTTCGCGGTGCTGGCCCCAGACCACCATTGGCCGGTATCCGTCGGCCACTTCTTCGAGGTGCTCGAACTGGTCCGACTGGCCCACAACGATGACCCCGTCGATCATGCCCGAACCGATAAAGGGATCGAGCCAGTCCTCGTCGCTCGCCGGCACCACGCGCCGGAGCATGAGGTCGTAGCCCTTTTCGGTCAGCTCGTCGGCGAGATGACCGAGCAGGGTGAGGAAGAAGGTGTCGGAGACCTGCTGCTTCTGCTCGTGGCCGAGCGGAATGATGACGCCGATCACCCCGGTTTTCTGGCGCCGCAGACGGCTGGCCATCTGGTTCGGGCGGAAGCCGTGTTCGCGCGCGATGGCTTCGATTTTCTCGCGCGTCTTCGCGTTGACCAGGCTGTTACCGGCCAGCGCCCGCGACACGGTGCCCGGCGAAACACCGGCCAGTTTCGCAAGATCGGTGATCGTGCGAACGGGGCGGTCGTCGGGCTTGCGGTCTGCGGGCATTTCTGCCTCCTAGCTCAACCTGCCTCCGGCTGCATCACCTTTGGCACCGGACGTCCCGCATCGACGAACATGGTGGCGATCGCGCCCAGGATCATGAGGCCTCCGCCAAGCAGCAGCACATTGCGCGGATCGCCGCCCAGCAGCGGTCCGTAGAACAGCGGCATGGTCAGTGTCTGGATCAGCATCGGGATCACGATGAACATGTTGAAGATGCCCATGTATATCCCGTTGCGTTCGGGCGGGATCGCGTCGGCGAGCATGACATAGGTGTTGCCCATCATGCCGGCCCAGCCGATCCCGATGCCGAGCATCAGGACAAACAGCGAAGCCGGTGTCTCGACGCCCGGGATCAGCAGCATGGCTATGCCCGAGGCGGTGAGACAGAAGGCGTGGGTCAGCCGCGCGCCCAGGTTCCTGACGACCGGAATGAGGACCAGCGCCCCCAGGAAAGCGATGAAATTATACAGCGCCCCGGCCTGCTGCGTCGTCAGGGTCGCATCGCGGAACGCCGCGCTGGACGGGTCGGAGGTATCGTAAAGCGAGCGTCCGACGGCGAAGGTGATATACTGCCAATAAGCGAACATGGCGTACCATTGGCACAGCATGGCGAGCGAGAGCTGGCGCATCGCCTTGGGCATCTCGCGGATCGCCGTACCGATATCGGCCAGCGTCGCCGCAGGGGTCAGCGGCTTGTCGGCCAAAGCCGACTTCTCTTCATCGGTCATCGGCAATTCAGGCACGCGCCACACCGACCAGACGATCGTGCTGATCGACAGGATCGCACCGATGATGAAGGCGATTTTCACCACCACCGGAATGCCGTTGGCATCCAGCACATCGCGCGCGACGAAACTTGTGAGCAAGGTGGGGGCGAGATAGGACAGGGTCTGCGCCAGTCCGGTGAAGGCGCTTTGGGTCAGGAAGCCGACCGAACGCTGGTCGGGCACGAGGCGGTCGGCGACGTAGGCGCGGTAAGGCTCCATCGTAATGTTGTTGCCCGCATCGAGGATCCACAGCAGGCTGGCCGCCATCCAGAGCGTGCTGGAATAGGGCATCAGGAACAGGCTGATCGAACAGATGATCGCGCCGATCAGGAAGTAGGGAGTGCGCCTGCCACAACGCGAGGAGGTGCGGTCGCTCATCGCGCCGATAATCGGCTGCACCAGCAAACCGGTCATCGGTCCCGCCAGCCAGAGCAGCGGCATGGTCGCCTCTTCCGCTCCAAGGAAGCCGTAGATCGGCCCCATGTTCGCCTGCTGCAGCCCGAAACTGAACTGCAGGCCGAAAAAGCCGATGTTCATTTCGATGATTCGCAACAGCGAAAGCCGCGGTTTTGCGATGCTTTGCATACCTTCCAATCCTCTTTCCCGGCAGATCTAAAGCCTGCTCCATGTCATGGACTGACACGAATCCGGCATTATTGCAAACGTTTGCAGAAATCTGTTGCAAACGATTGCAATCGCCCTATGCCTTATAGCGAATCGCGGGCCGACAGAGCGCCGCGATCTTGGGATAAGGAGTGGATGCCATGAAGTTTCGTGCAGTTCTGGCCGTGGGCGTTGCCCTCTCGGCCCTTTCGACCACCGCCTATGCGCAAGACGCGGCACCTGCCGCGGATGGCGAGCCGGTTCTGGTAGAAGAAGTCATCATCGTGACCGGGGTGGCGCGCGCGCAGAACCGCCTCGAGAGCTCGGTTTCGCTGAGCGTCGTCGACGCTGAATCCATCGCCGATCTCAACCCGCGTTCGTCGGCGGACCTCATTCGCCAGATCCCGGGTATTCGCTCCGAAGCGTCGGGCGGCGAAGGCAACGCCAATATCGCGGTGCGCGGTATCCCCGTATCGACCGGCGGCGCGCGGTATATCCAGCTCCAGGAAGACGGCCTTCCGGTCCTCGAATTCGGCGACATCATCTTCGGCAACTCGGACAACTTCATCCGTGCCGATCGCAATGTCGGCCGCGTCGAGGCTGTTCGCGGCGGTTCGGCCTCGACCTTCGCTTCCAATTCGCCTGGCGGCATCGTCAACTTCGTTTCGAAGACCGGTCAGCAGCAGGGCGGCGCGGTCGTCGGCTCGATCGGGCTCGACCATGAAACCTATCGTCTCGACTTCGATTACGGTGCCCCGCTTGGCGACGACACCTATTTCCATGTCGGCGGCTTTTATCGCACGGGTGAAGGCCCGCGCGACATCGGCTATAACGGCAGCAACGGCGGCCAGATCCGTGCGAACCTGACGCAGGAATTCGATGGCGGCTATATCCGCTTCTTCGGCAAGTACCTGGACGACAAGACGCCCGCGATCCTGCCGCAGCCCGTCTTCGTCGGTGGCAGCAACTCCGACCCCGACTATCAGGCGATCGACAATTTCGATCCGCGCGACGATTCCCTCTACAGCCGCTACATCAACAATGTGGTGACGCTCGACGGCGGCAACAATCCGGCGGTCTACGACTTCCACGACGGACTTTCGGTGAAGTCGAAAGCGTTCGGGGTCGAGGCGGAGATCGAATTCGCACCCGGATGGACGGCCACGAACCGCTTCCGTTACTCGGACAATTCCGGCGCCTTCCTCTCGCCGTTCCCGGCCAGTGCGGGCGACGCGCAGGATATTGCCGACGCCATCGGCGGGGCAGGCTCGACGATCGTCTTCGCGACCGGTCCCAACGCCGGGCAGACCGCAACGCCATCCACCATCGGTGGGAACGGCTTGCTGACCAACATCGTCAACTTCAACACGCGCCTCAACGATCTGGGACTGATTGCCAACGATCTTCGCATTTCGCGCGATTTCGATGTCGGCGGGGGCGCGCTCAGCTTCACCGGCGGTTTCTATGCCAGCCGCCAGAACGTCGACACCGACTGGTTGTGGACCTCGCACGTCCAGACGATCGAGGGTGACGGGAATTCGGTGCTTGTCGATATCGTCGATGCCAACGGTGACACCGTCACGCAGAATGGCGTGGTCGGGTATAGCGCCAGCTTCTTCGGCAATTGCTGCCGCCGCAGTTACGATGTGCGCTACGACACCTATGCGCCCTTCGCCTCGCTAGCGTTCGAAAGCGGCGCCCTGACGCTGGATGCCAGCATCCGCTACGATTACGGTAGCGCGGATGGCTCGATCACCGGATCGGACAGCGGTTACGGCAACGGCATTACCAGCTTCGATTTCGACAATGACGGCACGATCAGCCCGGCAGAAGCTTCGACCGCGGTCTTGCCGCTCGGCAATTCGCGCCCGGTCAATTACGACTTTGACTACTTCAGCTTCTCGCTCGGCGCCAATTACCTTCTGACGGACGACCTTTCGGTCTTCGCCCGCTACAGCCAGGGCGGCCGTCACACGGCGGACCGCAGCCTGTTCTCGCCAGCCGTGAGCACGCTGGACGGCAGCCTTCCCGGCGGCGACGACAGCGGCGTCATCGCCGAAGTCGACCAGCTCGAAGGCGGCGTGAAATATCAGGGCGGCGGCCTCAGGCTCTACGGCACGGCCTTCTACGCCAAGACGGCTGAAACCAATGTCGAGATCGCCCCGCTCCAGCTGACCGACAACAAGTACGAAGCGTTCGGCCTGGAGCTGGAAGGCAGCTATTCCTTCGGTCCGTTCTCGGTTTCCGGCGGTGCTACCTACACCGACTCCGAAATCGTGGACGCGCTCAACGCGGCGGTGATCGGAAACACGCCCCGCAGGCAGGCCGACTTCGTCTACCAGGGGACCGCGCAATACGAGGACGATTTCCTGACCGCCGGTCTCAACCTCATCGGCACGACCGAAAGCTTCACGCAGGATAATAACGAGCTTGTCCTGCCGGCCTATACGCAGGTCAATGCTTTCCTGGCCTTCCGTCCGCTTGAGCGGCTGGAAGTGTCGCTGAATGCGAACAACCTGTTCGACGAATTCGGCTACACCGAAGCCGAGGAAGGTTCGATCCCGGGCAACGGCATCGTACGTGCAAGGTCGATTGCGGGCAGGACGCTGACGGCCTCGGTTCGCATCGATTTCTGATCCTCCCTTCGATCAGATTGACTGGCCGGCGAACCGATCCTCCTTGGTTCGCCGGCCAAATTCTTCCGATGCAAGACTTTGGGTGAACTTGTGACCACTGCCTGGACCAGAACACACGTCGAAACCATCGCCAGCCAGCAGGTGGCGCGCCTGCCGAAGTTCGCCGCGACCGAGGTCGTGCGCCCCCGGCCCGAACTCTATTACTGGGATATGTGGCCGGTGCAGGACCGGGATGGAAACATCGCCGAGATTGCGGGCCGCGAGTTCTGGATGATCCTGACCGCACCCGACGATGGCGATCCAGCGGGACGCCACTTCAAGGCCAAGATCCACCTGCTCGAACGAAAACATGCGAACTGGATCGATCTCGGCCCTCTCCTGCCCGACTTCGGAGGCCCATACGAGCGCGAATGGTCCGGCTCCTCGATCTGGAGCGAGGGGAAATTTACGCTCTGGTTCACCGGCGCCGGACTGGCGACGTCGCCAGGCGGCTACCAACAGGCCTTGTTCGAAACCACTGCGGAAACGGACCAGGACGGACTTCCCGAGGGCTGGAGCGTTCCGCGACCCATCCTGACCGAGCTGACATCGGATTACATTGCCGCCGATGCCCATGAGGGCGAAGCGGGGCGTATCAAGGCCTATCGCGATCCGGCCTATTTCAGGGACCCGGCCGACGGGCGCGAATATCTCCTCTTTTCCGCGTCACGCCCCTCCGGCGAAAGCGAATACACCGGTGCGATCGGACTTGCCGAAAACATCGATGGAACGTGGACCCTGTTGCCGCCCATCATCCATTCCGGCGGCCTGAACAACGAGCTGGAACGCGCGCACATCGTCTTTCACGAAGGAAACTATCTGGCCTTCTGGGCGACCCAGTCGAGCACCTTCGCGCCCGAATTGCAGCATGCCCCGACCGGGCTTTACGGAATGTCCGCCAAGGCGCTTCGCGGACCGTACGAGCCGCTCAACGGATCGGGACTGGTGCTTGCCAATCCTGAAGACCGCCCCGCGCAGGCCTACAGCTGGTCGGTGACGCGCGAATTGCTCGTCTCCAGCTTTATCGAATGCGCTGACGATGATTGCAGCGAATTTGCAGGCGCTCCCGCTCCTCTCGCCAGGCTGGACATTGGCAACGAGGCAAGAGATGCCAGACCGGTTGGTATGGAGACGATGAGATGAGCGAAGGCCTGCTCGGCGGGATCGAAGCTGGCGGGACCAAGTTCGTCCTGACAGTTGGCGAAAGCCCCACGCGGGTACACGCCGCGCACACGATCCCGACACGTGAACCGTCACAGACCCTTGCCGAGGCACGCGAGTGGTTCGAGGGGCAGGGTAATTTGAGCGCGATCGGGATCGCCAGCTTCGGACCTGTCGAACTCGACCCCGCTTCACCCAAATGGGGCCATATCCTCAAGACACCGAAGCCGCACTGGTCCGATTGCGACCTGGCGGGATATTTCCAGCAGGCATTTTCGGTACCCGTCGGCTTTGAAACCGACGTCAACGGCGCTGCACTTGCCGAGTATCACCTTGGCGCCGGAAGGGGAGCCTCCTCGCTCACTTATGTGACGGTCGGAACGGGTATAGGCGGAGGGACGATCGTTGACGGCCGGCTGGTCCACGGCGCAGGTCATCCCGAACTGGGCCATATCTACCCGCGGCGCGTGCCCGGCGATGATGAGTTTCCCGGCTTCTGTCCCTTCCATGGCGACTGCCTCGAAGGCCTGGCCTGCGGCCCGGCCATACACACCCGCTGGGGATCGACGCTTTCCGAGCTACCCGAAGATCACGAAGCCCATGAGCTGGTGGCCGGCTATCTCGCCCAGATGTGCCACAGCATCTACGCCTCCATGGCAACCGAGATCATCGTGCTGGGCGGAGGGGTCATCAAGACACCGGGCCTACTGGACCGGATCGTGAATCGGGCGGAAGAACTCGGCGCAGGGTACTTCCCCCGCCGGCAAAACCACAAGATCCTCCCTCCCGCGCTTGGCGATAGGGCTGGCCTGACTGGAACCTTGCTGCTGGCAGAAGCTGCGCTCCGAGGAGAACAGAGCTAGCTTCGCCCTCAACATCAGCCATCCCCCGAGGATGCTTGGGCAGATGGGCTGCTTTCGGCCATTCGCGGAAAGTGGTGCGCTTACGTGACCCGCACATGATACCTATGTAACTGATTTAGTTATGCTTGTTCTAGAGAGGTCTGGGCAGTGCCCCCAATACTACGGATTTGACTGACCGAATGTCCACAGCTCTGTCAGCTTTCGGCAGCCATCAAAGGCAAGATCAGTGACCGCTTGTGGGTGGGAAGCGATCATTCAGCCAATCCTCCTAATTGACCATTTTTGGGCCGCTAGGAGACCGTCTGGTTTTATCTGCAAGCGGTTGGGAAGCCGACAGTCCGCAAACGACCCCACTATGGGTTATTCGTAAGTAGGGAATTCGCCGATAGCGGACGATCTGATCCCAATCTTCTCCAGTAGCGCAGACTTCGGCTAGGGAGTTCTGATCATTGACGTGCAAGGCCAACGGTCGCCAGCAACTTGACTCGGGCATCTGGGAGCCTCTCCTGAAGCCAAGGCATTCCTTATCCACAATTTGCAGCAGCGCGCCTGGCTCAGCTTTGACCTCGATATGACCGGTAATGCAGAGGCACTTGCCGTGCGGCTTCTGGACGCTTTGGATTGAACAAGACTGGCCCATTCCGATCCGACCTCAATTTGCCGTGTCGCGCCGCGCCTCAGTTCACATATTGAAACAAAATGATGAGAACGATGATGGCATTATGAAATGCATGCGCTGCGATCGACGCAATCAGACCGTTCGTGAAGATGCAAAGCACTGTGTCGATCAGATTCGGAACCACGATAAGCATCCAGTCGATGATACTCGCACCAACGAACGCCGGTAGGATCAAAAGAATCTCAATCAGAATGAAGGCACCGCCAATGGCCCCGCCGATTGCGGACTGCCTGGCCCGCATCGCACCTTCCCACCCAATTTTTTAATTGTCGCGCCGAGCACGCGTAGCGCGTGCCCAGATCAGAAGAAGGATGCCAACGACAATAGGGTAAATTAATTTTCGCGATCAGTCTGCGGCCGCGGTTGCACTCGTTCGATTGATGAAACAATGGCGACATTGGCACCACAATCTTTATCTCTTGGCCATCCATACTCCCACAAATCTGAAATAATTGAAGAGTTGTCGTTCGGCCGAAAGACTATGGCGCCTTCGAAAGGTTGGCCAACCTCAACAACGTAGTCTCGGCTCTCCGTCGCAATCGATGGGCCACTGCCTGTTTGTATGATCTCCACGTTCCCATCAATTGCTAATTGATATGTCCGCTCGCGCGCGAGCTCGGAGAGACTGTTCCGTCCTATATCGCTTTCAGAGCGTGAAAGAACCAAACAGTCGTTGAGGCGTAGTAGTAGCACAGTGGATGTGCCAAGTGCTGCTGCATCTCCACGAAAATGAAGAGTTCGACCGGGACTTGGAAATCTAACTAGTAGCACGGAAGCAAGAGCGGCTAGGATAGCAATCGCAACGAATATAAGTTTCTTCATCGAATTCCTCTCGAGCCGTGAACTTTAAAGGTCAAGCAAGATGATTTTTCGCGCGATGTCAAAACGGTCTGTACGCGCTTTAGCGGTCGCCGGCACCCTCTCAATCTATACGCCAATTGCAGCGCAAGATAATACTGAAGCGTCAGTTCCAGAGAATGCGGCTACAGCGGGAACTGATGCCCGTATTGATTACGTAGCTCGCAACTTTGGCATCTCAGAGCAGCGAGCTGCAGAGCAGCTTGCGCTCACTGATCAGTTTCAGCCTCAGATCTCCGCTTTGGCGGAGCAGTTCCGCGACGCGTACTTGATGACAATCTACAACTACGGTCAGCCATTCAGCATTGACGTAATCTTCTCACGCGATGTTACAGCGAATGAGTTACAGCAGGCGGTGCCTTCTAATCTTCGACAGCACGTCAAGGTTGGTCGCAGTCGTTTCACGCAAGAACAAATTATGTCCGGCAAAGACGAATTGCTAGCAGCAATGAAGGCCGAATTCAGTTCGGTAGGCGCTTCATTTGATTTTAAACGGGACCGATTCAAGATTATGCTTCCCGAAGGAACTGACATGGCTGTAGCGCGAGGCCTTGTTCCTTCGCAATTACGGACCATGGTGGATCTACGCAATGAAGATCCCGGAACAACCGGGGCGGGCTACAATACCAATGCCGACGATCCTACGCATAGCGGGAAAGGTTCTATCTGGGGTGGTTGGCCAGTTCGCATCGGAACAAGGCAGGCTGTGTGTTCGTCGAGCTTTATTGTTCAGAATACTGAGACAAATTTTCAGTCTCTCCTGACAGCTGGTCATTGTGGTGCCAGCAGATTGAGCATCATGTGGTCGGATTTGACACTCAGAGAGCTCACCGAGCCTTTGTATATGCGTCATGGCGGGGATTACGATTTTCAGACTCGCTGGCCAGGGTCCCTCACAACCGATGGCTATTTGTGGATCGATCGCGACGTCGCGGGATCGTTTAAATACGATTGTGATGTGGCCGGAAATAATTGCAAAACGAAGACGTGGCGCAATATCTATGGTGGCGTAAGTACAACTGGATATGTCGCGGTCACTGACGCGGTTAAAGGTACGTGGAGGTCTGCATACGGATGGAACGATAATCATGCTGAAAACGACGTCGTATGCAAATATGGCATGGTCACCGGTACGACTTGCGGCAGAATCGTCGACTCGTTCTACAGCTATGAAGACGAAGGAGTTTCGTATGATAACTTTGTTCGAGTTTTAATCGATCCGTCTTGGCCAACTGCTGGTTCGAAGGGAGACAGCGGTGGCGCCGTTTTCCGAATAACCAGCACTTCCGGCTCGTTTCCGACTGCCACCGCTATCGGCGTGGTGTCGGGCGGGACGTTTGCCAGTTCAGGCACACTTAGCGGATATGTGCCTTGCTCCTCTTCAATAAGAGGAGATTGCCACATCATTTATATGCCTATCGATCGCATTAATGATGATTATTCTCTGGGGATTAACGCAGCCTACTCCGAAACTGCTATCGATGTGAATTAATTTCGTCGGCGGCTAGAGAGATTTTTCTAGCCGCCGATCTTCCAAGGATTTCAAAAGAACGCCTTGGAGGAATGACGTGCCAGGGACGTTCGCTGGCTGCTAGCGGTAGGCGATGAGTCTAAGATCGAGAGCTAAGCCACCGAGCCCGTTTTGTTACTTTAACTCCTCCCCCGAAATGATCCACGTTGCGGTGATGATGTACGTCAAATGGTGCTGGCAGACTATATCACACGATACTACGCTCGGGTAAGGATCGCTTTTTTAAGCGCGGATTGAGCCCACGGAACTTTGCCATTCGGCAAGAGCTGCCGTGCAGCGCTCTTTGTAAGTGGTGCGATTGACGAGACGGCGTTCGGTATTGAAATGATTAAGGACGTTAGCATGAACCGAGGCGATCGTCTGCAGGCTTCTCATTCATTGAAACCTCAGCATCTCCCGCTCGCGTCGCCGAAACGGGAGGTGGCTAATCTCGACCCGGATGTCGGGGCGGCGGCCCACCTCCTCTTGGCGGATCCAACTCAACTTCTGCGTAGCAGCGCTGTATGTGCACAGCCCGTCGGTGACGATTTTCTCTAGCCCAGCCATGGTACTTGCACGCCTTCTTAGTAGACCGCACGTGCTGCGAAGGCGATACAGGGTCTTTTCAGGCAAATGGGCGAAATGCTGTGATGAATTTTTCTGCTCAGCACGTCCGCTTTTCGGATTCAGTCACACTTGAACCAATGTCGGAATCGAGGGCGCAAAGCTGACATCGCGGGAATGTCTGCTTTCGGGTCGGTAGCGGAATGTCCGCTTTTGGTCGCTCAATTCGGGTTCCGGACTAGCGGGACAACAGGCCAATCACGCGCATCATTTCGACCGCGCAAAGTTCATCAAGCCGCCAATACTCCTCTTCTAGCCGAGCGTATGTGCTTTGATGCATCCCCTTCGGTCGGCGGATTGGTTGTTCCCACCCCTGAGGGCACCCCAGCCGCTTCTGAATGCGGAACAGCGCCTCGAAAGGTCGGTCTCGGTTCGCGATACGCTGGGACTGATGTCCAATTTGCCATGCCTTTCGTGAGGCGAAGCGATCGCCCCCTGGAGGCAGGTAGAGCTTGCCGACGCGAATGCCGCGATAAGGGCAAATCATCCACCAGCGCTTGCCACCGAAGTTCGGTTCCGTGTGAGTTAGTCGCACAGATTGCTCGACGCTCTCGCGTTCCTCACCTGTCCCGCGCGAGAAATAGAGCAGAAGCCTCTCTTCGCCAAGTTCGCTCATTTTTGCGACATAGCTGATACTGCCAGCCGGTTGATCGCCACAGTTCCAGCGAAGGGTGCCAGTCACTTCACATCCTTCGCGCGCCAAGCCTACGCGCATCATCCAAGACAAGTCGATACGGAGCGATTGCTCCGCTGTTGGCCTGCCGCCGCTCCGTCCCGATCCAAATCCGCCCACGCGAGTGTATTACACTATTAACACGCAAAAAGTGAGCCTGAAACCAACCTTCTCACCCGAAAGATTTGCTCCAAGTCTTTTTGCTTGAACGGCTTTCATTGCCGCGCCATGCACTGGCCATGGGGGAAATCGACCAAACCAAGATTGCGGACCTTATCGACGAAGCGAAGGCCTCGGGTGGTTCCGAAATGGCCAATGCCCAGCTCTTTATCGAGAGGCTGACAGTAGCGTTGGGACTGCCCTCGCCCAAGCTTCAAAAAGAAGACACCGCAACCAGCGACTACGTCTTCGAACGTCCAGTGACCTTCCGCCACACGGGCGGCTCTACATCAACCGGCCGTATCGACTGCTATAAACGCGACTGCTTCATTCTTGAGGCAAAGCAGTCAGCCAAGCGCAAGAAAGCCCGCGAAAGCGAACAGCTCGAGCTGGCTGGCATAGAAACATCACTGAAGCTCGGGCATGCGAAGCGTGGCACGAAGACCTGGGACAAGGTCATGATCGCTGCCAAGAAGCAGGCGGAAGACTATGCTCGATCCCTTCCCGACGACCACGCCTATCCACCGTTCCTGCTCATTGCAGACATCGGGAATGTAATCGAAGTCTATGCCGACTTCAGCGGACAGGGCCGCAACTATGCGCATTTTCCGGATCGGCAGACTTATCGGCTATCGATGGACGACCTTCTGGAAGATGAGGTCCAGAAGAGATTGCGAGCCATCTGGACCGAGCCTCATGCCCTCGATCCCGCGCGTATCAGCGCAGAGGTTACCGAGGACATCGCAACCCGCCTCGCCAAGATCGCGAAGAGCCTGGAAAGGAAATACGACCCCAAGGACATCGCAGAATTCCTCATGCGCTGTCTCTTCACGATGTTTGCAGAAGACATCGGCCTCATCGAAGAAACCGAGGAGGAAAAGCGCGCAGGCGTCGGCCCGTTCGAAGCGATGCTCGAACGTATGGTGGAGACGCCCGACTACTTCCCGCAAGCGCTCGAAAGCCTTTGGGCAACGATGGACGCAGGTGGCTATGCTGGCGAGTTTGGCAGGCCCCTGAAACGCTTCAACGGTTCGCTGTTCAAGAAGCGCACAGCGCTCAAGCTGGAGGCCGATGACATCAGGGAGCTTTGGCTCGCTGCACGGAAGGACTGGCAAGAGGTCGAACCCGCCATCTTCGGCACCCTCCTCGAACGTGCCTTGGCATCGAAGGAGCGCGGCAAGTTGGGTGCCCACTTCACACCGCGTGTTTATGTCGAGCGGCTGGTTGTGCCGACTATCATCGAACCACTCCGCGAGGACTGGGACGAAGTTCAGGCTCTGGTCGCCGACCTGCGTCGCGCAGGGAAGAACGAAGCTGCGATCGAAGCGGTAAGGCAATTCCACCACCAGCTCTGCACCACCCGCGTGCTCGACCCGGCATGCGGTACGGGCAACTTCCTTTACGTCAGCCTCGAACTGATGAAGCGGCTGGAAGGCGAAGTGCTCGACGCGCTGGAATCGCTGGGCGATGACGAGGCGCGGCTGCTGCTCGACGGCGAGACGGTCAATCCGCGCCAGTTCTACGGGCTGGAGATCAACCCGCGCGCCGTGCCAATTGCCGACCTCGTGCTGTGGATCGGCTTCCTCAAATGGCAGCTACGCACCACCGAGGCCAAGAACCTGCCCGAACCGATCCTGCATGCCTATGGCACGATCAAGGAACAGGATGCGCTTCTCGCCTATGACAGCATGGAAATGCTGCGCGACGACAAGGGCAAGCCGTTGTCTCGCTGGGACGGCGAGACGATGAAGCTGCATCCCATCACGGGCGAGGAAATCCCTGATCCTGATGCCACCATGGAGCTGTACCAATATGTGAACCCGCGCCGCGCAGACTGGCCGGAGGTGGAATTCATCGTCGGCAACCCGCCCTTCATCGGCGGCAAGGATATGCGCGCCGAACTGGGCGATGGCTATGCCGAGGCAGCGTGGAAGGTCCGCAAGGACGTGCCCGGCGGCGCGGACTTCGTGATGCATTTCTGGGACGAGGCGGCGACGCGCCTGCTCGCCAAGCCGCCCAAGGGCGCGAAGGGCGAGAACCCGCTGCGCCGCTTCGGCTTCATTACCACAAATTCGATTACCCAGACCTTCAGCCGCCGCGTGGTGGAGCGGCATATGAACGCCAAGCTGCCGCTCAGCCTCGTCTATGCCATCCCCGACCACCCCTGGCTGAAAGCGAGCGACAAGGCGGCGGTGCGCATCGCCATGACCGTCGCGGTGCGCGGCGAGCGTCAGGGCAAGCTGGCGGAAGTGGTGCACGAGAGCGGGCTGAATACCGATACTCCCGAGGTGCGGCTGGAGGTGGATGAGGGGAAGGTTACGAGCGGCCTAAAATTGGGCGCAAGCTTCTCGAAGGTTATTCCACTTGCCGCCAATGAATTACTTTCAGCTATGGGTGTAAAGCTTCACGGCGCTGGTTTCATTCTCACTGAGCGTAGCGCACGACGATTGGGGCTGAATAGACAATCGCAGCAGAAGGCGGTGATTTTCCGCTATCGGAACGGTCGTGACCTCGCCCAACACTCCAGAGACGCTTATTTGATCGATGTGACTGGCATCAGCCTTCAAACACTCGGGTCCGAGTTTCCAGACATTTATCAGCATCTGCTGGAAAATGTTAAACCGGAGCGAGATCAAAATCGCGATAGGGATATTAGAGAGCGCTGGACGGAGTTTGGTCGCACACGTCCGGAGATGAGAGAGTTTCTGGTTGGGCTGCCCCGCTATGCCGTCACTATCGAAACGGCGAAACATCATTTCTTCCAATTTCTGGCAGCAGACATTCGCCCGGACAATATGCTGGTTGCTCTAGGCTTAGAAGGCGCAGATTTGTTGGCAGTGCTGAGCTCACGGGCACATATCCTTTGGATGCTCGGATCAGGCGGTACTCTTGAGGATCGACCGCGCTACAATAAGACTCAGTGTTTCGATCCCTTCCCATTCCCCATCCTCACCGACGCGCAATCCGCCAAGCTCGACCAGCTCGGCGAGCGGCTCGACGCCTTCCGCAAGGAGCGGCTCGCCGAGCACGACTTCCTCACTATGACCGACATTTACAACGTGCTCGAACGCTTGCGCGAGCTCGAACAGGGCGTGGGTGAGCCGCTCAGCCAGAAGGAGCGCGATATCCACGAGGCTGGCCTGATCTCTGTGCTCAAGGATATCCATGACGATATCGACCGCGAAGTGTTCGCTGCCTATGGCTGGGAAGACCTTGGCGAGCGGCTGGTCGGCCGCCCCGGTGCAACCACACCCAGCCCACACAAGACGGAAGGCCAGGAAGCCGCCGAGGAGGAATTGCTCACCCGCCTCGTCGCGCTCAACCAGGAACGCGCAGCGGAGGAAAAGCGCGGCCTCATCCGCTGGCTGCGCCCCGAATACCAGAGGCCCCGTCTCGCCCATAAGGTGAAAGGGCAGGACGATCTCGACATGGGCCTTGTCGAAGCAGGTGTAGTAGAGGAGCGGGCTTGGCCCAAGGATGGTCTCGAACAGATCCGTGCCCTGCGCGATGTGTTGTCCGAAGCAGAAGCGCCGCTGCTAGCCGACGCGCTGGCCACCCTCTTCAAAGGCCGGACGACTTCCAAACGCAGACAGCGTGTCGAGGAGGTTCTGGAAACCCTCGTCGAAACAGGGGCGGCCCGCGACAGCGAAGAGGGGTACTTCCTTCCTCGCTAGCCCGTTTCCAGATTTTCCGAAATCAATTGGAAGAATTGCATTTCTGGTCCAATCAGGAACGTCGGGACGCAAAACCCGCAACGGCTATTCCAGCCTATTTTAGCCGTCCTCGCGCGCGCGGGCGAGAAACTGTATTAGCGTTTCCTTGTAGCAGCGGTACCGCCAGCGGTCCGTTGCGGCAGAGGGATTAACCCACCCCCTCCCCTGACCTTCGCTGCCAGACCCCCGCTCTCTTGCCCACGACCCGACTAGACTGACCCCATGGCTTGTGCCCCCAGCCGGTCATGCCAAGTACCCCTTCCAGGTGAATGGGGCTGCACTTCAGCATGTAGTGCAGCTTCCCGAGCATGACCGCCCGATAAAGCTCTGGATTGACGTCGTGAGTGTAGGCCGAAGCCAGTCGCTGCGATTGAATGGTTCCGGCAACATAGCCGCCTTTCAACAACGCCTTGCCCCAGCGAAGCGGCATGGGTCGAAAGAGCAAGTCCAGTTCGGCGGGTACGTGCAGCAGGACATGCGCATGCTGGCCGAATGTATTCCCGTGCTCCTGCGGTAGAATTTCTCGGCAGGCGAGAATGCTTTTATCGACAATGCTTTAAGAGGCATCTGGGGGCACCTAGGCTCTGTATTGCGGCCAGTGCCCCCAAATCTGGTGATTTTTGGGAGCACTGGCAGAAACAACCAGCACCGCTGGGAACCGATACATCCCGCAAAAGCCTCGGATTTTCAAGGCTTCGAGAGAAATTGAGAAATGAGTTAGTGGTGCCGCTTACGTGACTCGAACACGTGACCCCATCATTACGAAATCTCTCCGAAAGAAGCCCCGCGAAACCTCGCGAAACCAACATGCTGTTTCTATTGCAGTTCGGTGAGGTGAATAATGCGCGGGGGTTCGTGGGGAGCCTAGTGAGTTAGCCGAAATTACCCCGAAATTGCCCCGAAACGGGCGGTCTCGGGCAACTTGAAAGGCTGACCATGACTATCAATTGGAAACATCAAAACCTTGTCGGAATCGCTGTCGAAAAGCATACGGAACACCGGCACCCGACCGTAGAGGGATTGACCTTCCGCATCGCTCCATCGGGCCGCAAGACATGGCTCTTCGAGCGTATGGCCAATGGTAAGCGTCACAAGAAAACCATGGGACGCTTCCCTGCCATGTCCATGGCCGAGGCATAGGGACGCGCGCTCGAAATCAATGAGAAGATCGAGAAGGGAGAAGACCCCTTCCTCAAGACGGTGAAGGCGGTTCGCAACACGACCGATACGGTCAAGGAAGCGTGGAAGGGTTATGTCGCCGATAGCAAGCGCCGTGGCGGTCGCACCGTCCAGAGTTGCGAGAAGCTTTTCTGGAAGGATATCGAACCCCTTATCGGCGACCATCATCTTATCGATGTAACGAGCGACGACATTCGCAAGATCGTCCAGCGGCCTATCGACCGTGGCACCGGTCGTAGTGGTGGTATCGTGGCGAGTAACTACCGGCTTGGCATCTTAACCGCGTTCTTCAACTTCTGCCTCGACAACTGCTACGGTGGTCTTGTCTGGGATCCGACGCGCGGTGTGAAGAAAATTCGCATCACGAACTCGAAAATATCGCGCGTCCTGTCCCTTCGTGAAATGGCGCTGGCAGTGGTTGCCGCGCGCGAATTGGACCGGCGCAATACCGCTGACGGGAAGGTCTCGACATGGGCCGACTACATCACGCTCCTGTGCCTCACGGGTTGCCGCAAGTCGGAAATCTACGAGGCAATGTGCAAGGAATACGACCCGAAGACCGGCGTCTTCACGATTTCGCCGGAGCGCTACAAAACCAGCATGAACGCTTCCCTGCCATTGGGGCCTACCGGTCGGGCTATCTTCAAGCGCCATTGCAAGCGCGGGGAGACCTTCATCCTGCCATATCAAAGTGGAATCCGCACCGGACAGGATGCGCACATGATTGAGAAGGTGACCGACATCATGTCGGAATTGGCCGGAGAGACTATCGAGCGCTGGACACCGCATAGCCTTCGCTACAGTTTCCGCAGCAATATCCGTAAGGCGAAAATCGCCGATAGTGAGTTGGCCGATAAGCTGATTCACCCGCTGCGCAAAGAGCAATTCAGCCAGCACTACGACCCTGATTTCTTCGACGAGAAGCGCGAGGCTCTGGAAGCGTGGGATAAGCGACTGAATGAGGAAATCGAGGCGGTAGTGGCCGAACGGATTGCGGCGGTTGCCTGAGGGTTGAGGGGTCGGGGGAAATCACTGAAACCCGACCCCTCCGAAGATGTTGAGCAATGGTATCGCACAACCTTAGAGAGACCCTTCAACCTCTATTGATCTAACAGAAGAGTCGGCGCGACGAGGGCAGTAAGACACAGACTATTGCGCTTGCCTACGCATCCATGCGTCGATTTCGTCACGATTGTAGCGAATGTTCCGCCCTTCCCCGTATCGCGGCGGAAAAACCTTATCCTTCTCGCTATCCCGAGCCATCGAGCGTTCGACCGTCAGTTCGTGCAACTTGGTCGAAGATATCGAGAGGTAGGACATCACAGCTTCGCGGTTCATCCACGGGCTAGCCGAAGCAAAGCTTTGCCGGTCGGCTTCGGCGCGCAACTCTTGCCGCACCACCTTGCGCAAAAGGGTTACTAGACCGTCTTCATGGATTGAGGCCGCTTCTGCCATGCCCCAGATATAATGATTCGCGCGGTGCCTTTGCAATATTCGCGGCCAACTTCGCGAACTCTACAAAATCGTTATTTGAATAGCGGCATTTTACGGTTCGCAAACTTAGGCTGAAGTCTTGACCGATTCGAAAAGTGCCTCCACGAATGCTAACGGAACGAGGGCGTTTAGATGGACGAGGTTCGAACGATAGACTGGCAGCATTGCATGCAAGCCGAGTTCGTCGCAAAGGCGCGGGCACGACCAATCGATTTCCAGCAAGACGATACGCATGTAGTCCTGCCGATAGACGATAGGTTTGACACCATAGCGGTGCGTGATTGGCTACTCGATACGACCGGCGATGGCTTCACCTTCACCGGTATATTTCACGAACGGTATCTGGTCGGCATTCTAGTAGGGTTCGACGAGGAAGACGCGGCGATGTTGTTCCGTCTCGCGTTCCTCTAGATCGCACCTTTCAATATCAGCTTGTGCGAGGTCCGGTCCGCTTCCTGCGCGGTCCGGTTGAACTTTCGGCGAGTGTTGTCGAGGCATGTCCCCGCGACGACCAGTTGCGCTCTAATGCGGTCAATCTCGGCCATCATATCCAAGTGCTCGGAAACAAGGCCGGTGCCATCTTCTGTCAAATAATCGAGACCCCATCCGAGTTGAGAGATACCGGCAAATTCGCGGTCCAGCGTTTCGTCAAACCGCGCGAGGGCGGTCAGCAAGCCTTTCGTCGTTTCCTCTAGCGAAGGCACGGGTCTTGTCCGTCAATCATGCCGGTATTTATCAGGCGTCGGAGTTTGGCGAACTGACTCTGCAACCTCTTCCCAAGGTTCGCAGAACCGGTTATCGAAAAGACCGGAGTGGAGAACACGGGCCGCTGCTAGGCACTCACCAGAGCTTGTTCTCCACTCCCTCCGATAGGCTCTCTTATCGAGCCGCTCACCCCATCAGAGTTGGCCTGACAACCGTTATACCGATTGGGAAAGATCATTCGAAAGGGGGGTGGGAAAGAAAAACCGGAAGAAAACCTATTGCCCCTCCGAAACGGCAGAATTCAGCCATTCTCGGTGCGCGTTATGCACAAGCGGTTTTCCCGAGATGATGATTTCATAATCCTTCTGCACTTTGAACGCGTTCCATTTCTGTTCCATAGCGCGCGAATGGTCAGCCATAACATTCGCACCCTTACCGACCTCGCTAGGTCTGGTTACCTCTTGAAGGTGGTTTGTCGGTCCGGCCACGATGCGCGCCTCGACCCCATGACCCTGATCGCTAGGCAGATTGTCCGGTTGAAGGCTCTCGAAGGCCAGTTGAAGTGCCGGAGTTGCGGTAGTCGAAAAGTCGATTATTGTGCGGTGATGGGACCGGAAGTGTGGTCCAATGGGGGAGGCTAGCGATGTGGCCATTCGAGAAGCGGCAAGACGGTGAACACTTCCTGTCATGGCTCTGGGGGCAAGTCGCCATAGCTTTCGGCTCGGTGTTCATCTTGGTCATGGTCGCTGGGGTTTTCGAGATTATGTTCGAAAAGGAAGAACCAGTAGTGAAGCCTTATGTCTATATCCCCGCTGGCGGTGGGTATGCCGATAATTATGAAGAACCTGAGTGCTACACCGATTGGGATGGACGCAACAATCCGACAGTGTGCGAATGATGGACAGTTTGGGCGACGACTTCTGACGCAGCGATAAATACCGCTGTAATGGACCATCAAAGCTTAGCTTATATACTCACTGCAACCGCCTCATTGGGAGGCGTCGGCGTAGTTCTCCGATGGTTTCTGAAAAGTGGCATCAACGATGTGTTGGAGCAGGAACGCAAGGAGCGGGCGGAAGAAAACGCGGCGCAATCGGAGCGCTTAATGGTGACCGATAATCGCCTCGAAAAGTTGGAGCGCGATCTTGGACATCACAAAGATAACGCGAAGCAAGAGTCGCTGGCTTTCAAAAAGCGTTTCGACAAGATTGATGAGGTTCTAAGCGAACTGTCGAAAAGCTACGCCAAGAATGCCAGTCACCTAGAGCGCTTCATCGATGTCGCGAAGATCGAGAACAAGATGAAGCTGGACGCGCTTGATCGCGTCGAGAAGAAGTTAGGCGACCAAGATGCTGCGCATCGTCAGTGGATTGAGCAGATTACGAAATCACTGCGGGAAGTGACGACGCGAAAGGCGGACTAGCGGATCAGGGGCCATGAAGGCGAAGGAATTCGAGGTCATCCTCAATCCTAAAAACCAAGCTTCCTCCGAACTTCGCTCATATCCATGGGCCTGTGGTAGTAGCTACGGCGAATGTAATCGTCGCCGCCATGAAGCCATTTACGCGGAGCGTTATCGATAATCGCTTCGGCCAATTCTTCGTCTGGGAGATTTCGATAGCTATAAAGCGTGACCTCCATCAACGCCATGTTCTTGCGCCTCGCGCGAACCGCAATCTCGTTTGCCGATTTCTTCTTCAACTTGGTGAGAATGGCTAAGGATGGGAGCGGATTACCGGACACACGATGGATGGGAAAATCGCCGTATCCCTCTTTATCGATGCTACTGATTGACTGGACCGGCGTAGTCAGTCCTTCTTGCGGTAGCGAAATCGCATTCGCATCGAGCAAAGTTGCCCTGATGAACCTCATTGCAGCGGCCTTTGTAGCTTGCTCACAAGCACCGGCCTGACCACTGGCATGCGCGAAATGCCACGCGAGTTCATCACCTTGCTTGGCGACCAGTTCTACACCGCATTCGCATCGCAATTTCTGTTGCGCGCCGCGTTGCGCATCACCGATGCGAATGAGTTCACCATCGGCGTTATGACCCTCGACAATCATGGCCTCGCCGGTATGGCCGATACGATATCCAAGTGAATTGCGATGGTCCTGCACAGCTATCCTTCGTCGGATATTGCTTCCAGAATGCACTTCGGGCACAAAGAAAGCAGGGGACGGTTACCGGTCACTTTCGACTTCTGGCCATGACAACCAGAAGGGCCTTCACACCGACCAGCAACGGTCCCCCCATTACCCAGCTTGGACCCTGAGCAATGTTGCTACCTCCTTGTAGCACCGGTTCTTGAAAGCAGGAAAAACTTACCCGCAATTTCTCCACAAGCCGGTGCCGAAACCCGAAATTCTGTTCAGGCCCTTATTAGAATGTGAATCAGAGCGCGTGTTCACACAAGAGGGTCAACGATATTTTGGCGTTTGCATCGGTGCGCCGCCTCTATCGGGCTTGTCCTTCGTGCTGCGTATGACCAATCCCAGCATGACCGTAGCAAAAAGCAAGTTGCGAAATGCGGCTGGGGAAAACTAATGTTCGCATCACCGCTAGAGCACCGTGTGCATTCTTGAATCACTTCTAATTACCACTTTGATCGCTCATTTATCTTCTGGAGCAAGCCAAGTGCGATGCCGAGAGACATCCCCATCTCAGTCATTTTTAGAGATGTTTTCACACCGACAAGATGTTCGCTACCGAAGACATCAGTGCGAACTGCGCCAAACTGCTCACTATCGGAGCCGCCAAAACCATGGTCAGTAAGAGTTTGTTGAACCGATATCAGGTTTGACGCGAGGAGATGTTCATACTCCAAAACGCGCCCAATTTTTTGTCGGATAACTTCATCGGTTGATTCCAACTCGTAAAGCCCGAAATTCAAGTTCAAATTTCCCCATTTTTCGGAATTCTTTTTAACGACACAGCAAATCTCCGAAAACAGTTTCGCGGTCGCCGGTGTAAAATTCGAAATTAGCTTGATGTTGCGCCGGTCGCGCGCCGCTTCATTGCCCTCTGCCGCGTTCGCGAGGAGTTTCGCGAAAAGCTCCTGAATTTCCGGTTCGTCCTCTTCGCTGACCTTATCGAACCAAGTCACCGCATACCGTTCAGTTACGGAGTTGCGATCAAGCTTAAGACCGCGCTCCGACAGTTCCTTTTCAAGTTTTTGCTGTGCTTTGGCGGCATTCTTGATCCGCCAAGCGACGATCTTATCACCTACCAAGCCCTGCCAAACTTCCGATAGAGTTCCACCTGCGGCATTAACCGCAGGCGTAGCAGCCTTGCCCGCCTCCTTAGCTACAATCGGCAGTAGATTTTCGCCCATTTTGGTCACTCGCGTAGATCTTTAGGGTAGGGAAGCGGCAAGGTTTCGGCCTTGCCACTACCCCTCATATTATGCGTTCAAATTAGACGAACAACGCATAACCTTAGGCTTCCAATTCCTCGCGGCGCTCAGAAGCTTCCTGCCTAATTTTTAAGGATATCGCTACAAACTCAGCAAACTCGGTCTCATCACTTACAGCGTCGATCCAATGCTGACGCAAATTGTTTAACTTTTGCAGCGCTGGATGCATTGCCGAGATAGCCTTGCCCGCACCATCGCTTAAGAAGTTGGCTAACTCGTCCCTTTCCAATTCGTAGGCCTCATCTCCATCAAAATCGAACGAGTGTTTGTTCCCAGATAGCCACGGATAAACTTCAGCAAGAGATCGAGTTTGCTCGATAGGAATGGAGGCTTTGAAACCTAAATCATCAGATTCCTTATGAGTGCCGGGGTGCACATCGTTATATCCGTGGTATCGCCACTCCTTCCCCGGGCCTCTTCTCCCCCTTCCTGAAAAACCGTCCTCTTTACTCCCTTCTATTACGAGCCATTTCTTTATGTATTTCCGATAGATGCTGCGTCTCTCGGTCTTAAAGGAGTTGGTTTTGTGCCAACCCACATGATGCTCACGAGGGTATGCTGCGATTGAGTTGGACCAACGCTCTCGGTTTTGCTTGAGCAAATTCGCTGCGTAAACGATGCCTTGCTGCTCGCCTTCCTCAAGCCAACTAGAGAAAATTTGCTCCCATTGGGTCAGGTATGCGAGTTCCAGATTCTTGATAACTTCCGCGTCTTCTCCGAGGCGACGCATTGTATCGAGAACGGCCAAGTGCAAAATTGATGCAGGCACGGACATCAAGAATGCCGAAAATCCCTTTTCCATTAATTCGAAACAAAGAAGCCTTGTCGGCATCTCAAGCTCTCTCACCCGCTGCAAAGCTGCTTCGGGCGAATTCGGTATGAGCTTCGCCACGACTTCCAGATTGCTTCGATAGGCCTCCACCTCGTCGCGAATTTGATCTATACCATGTGCTCGCAATTCGGCGGAAATGAACACTTGCATCTCATCAAGCTTCCGCAAAATTACCTGTTGGTTATCTAGCACTCGCCCTAGGCGACGATCTATTGAACGCAAGAGGTCGAGTTCCTCCTGCTCCCTCCTATTCTTCTGATAAGCTTGCCACGCCGCGTAAGCGAATTTGGCGATTGCCACTACGGTCGTCGGCTCCACATAAACTTTTTCGTTTTGCAAAATTTCCCCCCTCGGTCTTTGTCTAAGTTGCTAGAGCTTGAAGAGCTTAAACCGGTTTGTCCAATCTTCAACAGACTAGCGACCAACTCGATAAAGAACTTCATCGGCATCACTGATCAAAGCGTTCTCGCGAAGGAAGGAGATCATAGCTTCGGCTTCGCGCATCTTAGCAAAGCGCCTTTCCAGCACTTCCAGTGTCTCGATGTGATCTCGGGTGAGGCCAAGCGGTCCACTCGATAACTCGCGGATCGTTAGGTGTCCGCTCAACAGCGAAGCAATAGACATCAAAAGGGCGGTGGTTCGCGCTTCTGCTACGACTTTAGAGTGATCGACCCATAAATCATTTAGGTAGTCGGCGTGGTTCGGCGATGCGCTACGATTTGTCATCCTCTATTTATATCCGAGGAGGGCTGAGGAGGCATTATAAATATTTAGGAGCGCCGAATAGGTTTGATAAATAACGGTCCACACATAGTTGGAGAAAAACATGGACCGTTATTTGAATATAGACGAACTTGCCGAACTTCTCACGGTCGGAAAATCTTCGTTACAAGCGCTACGCTCAGACGAGAGTTTTCCGAGGCCCAAGCGTATTGGCAAGCGCCGCCTCGTTTGGAATGCCCGAGAAATAATCGAATGGGTAGAAGCACAATGATTGGCTTCCCAGACGACCTAGACGCTACGCTCGACCAACTGGGTCATTCCTCGAGGGTCCGCGAAGGCGATATCGGCACCGACCATCTATCCCAACTTCGAGAGGAACGCCGAAAGAAGTATTTCGAAGAGTGCACGATGGCGGCGCTCGAATTTCTGACCCAGCGCGACGAGAAGTTCGCGGCAGAGTTCGTCGCGCGCTCGAACGGCGAACCCGTTGAGTTCGACATTCCAGCACTCACGAAGCTTATGACCGAATTCGGCACTACCTTGGGCAATGGCAACGCTAGCCAACACCAATTTCGACAACTCACCAAGGCAACTCTCACCAAAGCGCTCCTCATGTTGGGCGACGATAGCTTAGTTGCAGAATATGGTTTTACGCTATGAATAGCGGCGAAATCCTCGTGGAGCGTCTTCGAAATTCGGTCAAACCAGAGATCGGCTTTCACGACGCACTTAAAGTAGTCCTAGAGCGGGCAGAAACCGACCCTGCGATCAAGGAAATGGTCTTAGCCAAACTAGGTGCCAAAAGCTCGCTCAACGCAATCCTAGACCCCTTTCCGGACCACCCTCAACGCTTCGAGGTTTCGATCTGGGATAACCAGTATGGGAGAGAGGTATCGAAGGTTGAAGCCCGTTACTGCATTGCGGTGACAGCATTCGAAAACCGCAAGACAGTTTTCGAAGGCAAAGCCGACCTTCGCGACATCGAAACCGTGATAAAAAAAGCGAAGCGGTGGAAGATGACCGAATTAGAGAAAGCGAGTTTAGCGAAGATAGCGAGCGACTATCCCGATAGCCTAGTTGGGAGGATGATTATCCATAAGCGCGGCACGGGAGGTCGGCATGTCCACGAAGACCACTTCGTAGTTTGCCGCGATCCTGTGACAGCCGGTGATGTTCGGCTCGTCATACCGAAAAGGGAAATCGAGATCGGGGGCTTCGTCACGACCTTGCCGGATGGGTCCGCTTTCGCGACCAAATCCAATGCCAAGGGCAAAAGCCGCATTCTCTTTCAATCGAGACTTAATAAAAGAAGCGAGTGCAATTGGTCTAGTTGGTAAGCCTTCTTGGCCTTACATTTCTAGTAACTATCCACCATGGTTATATAAGGGATAGTTACTAGAAGTGTATCACTTCGAAATAGCCGTTCTGCGAACGAAAAATGGCAGAAAACCAAGGTTCACGCCTTACACCTCTAACTAGAAGTGCTATCCGTTCTGCGAACGGGGAATGTCGCTTTCAAAAGACCAGTCTATCTCGCTTTCAAAAGAAATTGGAAAGCCAGCGCTCCTGTCCGTATAGGCGACCCCGGCTACGGTCGGCACCTTGACCGCGATAATGACGGAATTGGCTGCGAATAACCGCGCAACTGAGGCTATCCGGTAACAAGGCGGAACAGCGCGCATGCCACTGCGAAGTAGAAAAGAAGCTTCAACGCCCCTGCTACGAGCCACAAGAACCCCACCAGTTTGAGAAAAGTCATCCCGAGGCTTGGGTCTTCAACAATTCTCACATCTATCACTCTCGCCATAGGGGCCTCCTTTATCGGAGGTTGTGCGATGAGCGCTTCGGCGAACAATGTCACGCCGCGAAGCCACAAGTCTCGCGCACGATGGCGAGAGCCGAATGCGTGCGGACGGAAATTTTATCGAGGCCGAATTGACTCACTCGAATAAAATTTTATCTATGCTTTAGGCGGCCCCCTTTTCGTATGCGCTGCTAATCTAATCATCGAAAATTCAGGAGAATGAGATGGCGCAAGGCGACCATTACGCGGCTATGGATGCCGTATTAAATGATTTTGATATTCGAGTGGACCTTAAGGACCACGATTCTGGATATTACATTTTCAAACTCCCCGAACTCGAAACTCAGATTGAGATCGAGTTGGGGCGTTATCTGACATCGCAGAGGACAAAGTTCAAAACCTCACACGCTATTCATACGCCAAGTCAGTTTGGCCCGTATTGGACTAGCCGCCCCGATGACGACACGCCCGACTACGCGCTCCGTCGCGCTATCGACGGAATAGTTAGCTACTACGAAGGCGCTATCGAGGAAGGTCATCAGCCTTCCGAAAGCTGGTTGGTCGAAGGCTAACCAAAGATATGGCCGAGGCTCGAAAGGGTCTCGGCCTATTCGCCCCAATTCAAGCCATTGGCTTCCGCAAATTCTCGGTCAAGCTCCTTGAGTTCGTCGGGCATTGCATGGAGTTCATCGTAAAGTTTTCGGACTTCCGGTTTGCTTCCCGTGATGTCACCGGTCGCCTGAATTTGCTCTCGCTTGCGAGTCATTCGGTCCTGAACACCTTGGGTTTTATCTAGCCACTCTTTTTTAGTCATTTATGCATCCTTGTTTGGTCCCGCCGATGCGGACGATGGATTGGAGGCAATAGGTCGTAAGCCGTGCCTGTATTGTCAACAAACCCGGCAAAAGATCACCCCGAGATTGCCCCGAGACCAATTTCGGGGGACTCTTGACCGAGGAATCGAGATTCCCTAGTCTTCCAAAACCGGCTGATTTCTGGGCTTTTTTTAATGGTGCCGCTTAGGTGACTCGAACACCTGACCCCATCATTACGAATGATGTGCTCTACCAACTGAGCTAAAGCGGCACATTCTCTTGCAACGGGAAGAGAAGTGGAGGCCCGAGCCGGAATCGAACCGGCGTGCAAGGATTTGCAGTCCTCTGCGTAACCACTCCGCCATCGGGCCTCGCCCGCCCTCTCGGAACGGGAAGCGGCCCACTAGCGATTCTCACAAGGCTTTGCAATCGCCTTACGTAACGTCAGTCTGGACGAAGCTCTAAAGGCGGGCAATGAGTGGCATATGAGTATCGCCAGCCTGACCGATCCGATCACCGCCGAGGGCGGCAACACCCGCTTCGAAAATCTCGATCACTGGCTGCAGGGCCGCACCATGTATGGCGGAGCCTCGGCGCTGGTTGCCTATACGGCCGCGATCAAGGCGTTTAGCGACCTGCCGCCGCTGCGCGCTGCGCAGGTCGCCTTCGTCGCACCGACCGGGCCCGAGGTGGATCTCAAGCGAGAGATCGTGCGGCAGGGTCGCAATGTCGCGCAGGTGCGCAGCGAAATCTGGTGCGAGGGCAAATGCACCCTCACCGCCTTCTGGCTGTTCGGCACCGAGCGCGAGCCGAATGCGGTCCATGACGCAGCACCGGTCGATAACTGGCCCGGCCCGCCCGAGGAAGCGCCCGATACGATGACCGACAAGGGCCCGGCCTTCATCCGCCACAATTTCGAGCTCAAGCGCGCCCAGGAACAGCGTGGACCGGGCGATCCGGTGGTGCGGCGCTGGGCAAGGCTGGCGGATCGCGAGGGGCTGGACCCCGTCAGTGAGCTGATCCTCCTGGGGGATGTCCTGCCGCCCGGTGCCATGCGGGCGATGCAGCGCCAGGGACCGATCAGCTCGATCAACTGGTCCTTCAACCTGCTCGAGACCGCCCCTGAGACCCGCGACGGCTGGTGGCTGTCGGAAAACGCCAGCCAGCATGCCGCAGGCGGCTATTCTTCGGAACGGCTGCGGCTGTGGAATGCCGATGGCAAGCAGGTGCTCGACGGCATGCAATCGGTCGCGATCTTCGGCTGATTGGAAGCGCTGCGACATGCGGTGCAGCATTCGCGCGGGAGCGACAGCGCCCCAGCTTGCCTGACAGTTAGATCGCTGCCAGTTTGCATGGCGACGGGACACGCATGACTGGGCTTTCCAACAGGACGATATCTTGGGCATCGCTTGCAGCGGCAGGCGCGATGCTGTGCGCGCCCCAGGCCCATGCGCAATATCGCGAAGAGGCCATGCAGGTCCCGCCCGAGTGCGTGGCCGAAACTCCGTTGGCCGAGCCTGCCTCGTCTGCCGAGCCGGGGGAAGATGACGCCGAAGATGCTTATGTCATGCCGACCACCGGCTTCGTCTTCACCCTGCCTTCGCAGGTGAGCGAAGACGAGGCAGAGCCGCAGGATCCGCGCGCCCTTCACCATTGCGCTCCGCCGCTGCCCGTGCCCCCCGTACGCCCCGCAGCGCCGAGCCTGTTCAGCATGACCGCGCTACCCGTCGGGGGCAGCACCGTGCCGACGCGCAAGTGGGACGCGGCAAGGCTTGCCCGGCTGACGGTGCAGGCGGGCCCGTGGAACGCGATGCTGGCCAAGACGAGCGCCAGCCCCTCGCGCGATCCGCTGCTGGCGGTGAACAACTGGGTCAACTGGAACCTGCGCTACACCGACGACGCCTATGGCGACCAATGGTCGAGCGCGCCTGCCACCCTCGCCCGCGGCTATGGCGACTGCGAGGATTTCGCGCTGGCGAAGATGGCGCTGCTGGAGAAACTCGGCGTGCCGAGCCACGAGATGTACCTCGTCGTCCTGCGCGATCGGCAGGAGGTCGAGCACGCGATCCTTGCAGTGAAGCGAGGGGGTCGCCTGATGGTCCTCGACAACCGGACGGACAAGGTGCTGCCGGCAGAGCTGGTGCACGATTACCGGCCGATCGTGAGCTATTCGGGGCCGTTCTCTTGGATCTATGGCGAGAGAGCGCGCTAGGAGGAAACGGATCGATCTATGTGAACCACCTCGCAGCCGAGCACTTTTGACCCGTCGCAAACTTCTGTCAGAAGGAAGGCGCAATGGATTCGGAGAGTACGATGAAAGCGTTCGCGAAGCTGGTCGCTAGTTTTAGCCTATTGCTGGCGACACTGGCGATGCCCGCACGGGCCGATACCGGCCAGTTTCTCCTGCTGAGAAACGTGAGCATCCTCGACCTCGATGGTGACGAAGCCGTCCTCACATCCGGCATGTCGATCCTGATCTGGGACGGGAAAATCACCACCATAGCTACGACAGAAGAGATCGAACCGGACACGGCCACGCGAGTCATCGAGGGCGACGGCCGCATCGTCATGGCAGGGCTGGTCGATATGCATGTGCATATCTGGGACCGCGCGTCGCTCGGCGCCTATCTGGCGCATGGCGTCACGACGGTTCGCAACGCTTCCGGCATGCCTTTGCACCTGCGCCTCGCCAGCCAGATCGAGAAGGGCATGCTTGCGGGCCCACGCCTTCTCACCTCGGGTCCGATCCTCAACAGCCCGGGCCCGAACCAGCAGATCAACCATCAGTTCGTGACCACCGCAGAAGAAGCGCGCGCGGCGGTGCGGAGCCAGCACGAACAGGGGTACCGCCACCTCAAAGTCCACTCCAACCTCACTCGCGAGGCCTACGAGGCGGTGCTCGACGAGGCTGCAATTCTCGACATGACCGTAATGGGCCATACGCCCGAGGGCGTGCGGCAAAAGGGAATGCCCGTGGAAATGCCCTTCCAGATCGCATTCGAGGAAATCCTCGATGACGGCTTGGTCACGATCGAGCACGTTGAATCGATCGTGTGGCACGGCTTGCGCGATCGGCACGATGAAGCCGCGGCCCGCGAGCTCGCCAAGCGGATTGCGGCCGCGAATGTCCCTGTCGATGCCACCTTGCTGGCATTCTACAATTTGCTGAGGGTGGCCGAGACGAATGGAGAATACCTCGGGCGCGAGGGGACCGGCCTCATGAGCCCGCTCCTGGTTGCCACCAGCCAGGCCGAATACGACCGCTGGAGCAATGAAGACGTGCCGCGGAACCGGGCGGCTTTCGAATTCTACAAGCTCATGACGAAATATCTGTCGGAAGAAGGCGTGCTCCTAGTGGCGGGAAGCGATGCGGGTATCTTCACCAACGTGCCCGGAATGTCGTTGATCGACGAGCTCGAACTGCTGGAAGAAGCCGGCCTCGACAGGACCCAAGTCCTCCGAGCGGCGACGATCAATCCCGCGATCGCCCTTGGCGAAGAAGCAAGCGCGGGCCGGGTGGCGGAGGGACATCGGGCGGACCTGATCCTGCTGGATGACGACCCGACCAAGGATCTGGCCTCCTTGCGGTCAGTTTCTGCTGTCGTCGCGGGCGGGGACTTCCACGATCGCGCAGCGCTCGATGCCATGCTGGTCACGGCGGCCGAGCACGATATCGGCAGGACGCAGGCGAATTTGGTCGAAGCGCTCAAGGCGCAAGGTACCGATCCCGCGGCGCTCGGACTCTAGCGATCGCCTCGGGCAACCGCGGGGATGGTTGCCCTCAAACGTCGGTGAAATTCGCCGCCCTCTTCTGCATGCCGGCCATGACCGCCTCGATCTGGTTGGGCTTGCGCATCACGCCTGCCTGTTCGACGCTCTCGGCCATCAGGATTTCGTCTCCCGATTGTTCCAGCATGGCGTCCTGAAGGCGTTTCGCGGCGCGGATGGCTTCTGGATTGCGATTGGCGATCTCGTTCGCGATGTCGTTCGCCTTGCCCAGCGGATCCTCGGTGACGAAGGTCGCAAGGCCGTATGCCAAAGCTTCCTCGCCGGTAAACTCGCGGTTGGTGTAGACCAGTTCGCGCAAGACGTCGTCGCGCACATTGCCGCGCCACAGGTGATAGCCGCCCATGTCGGGCACGAGGCCCCACTTCATCTCCATGATCGCCATGCGCGTTGCCGGATGGACCACGCGGATATCGGCGCCGCTGGCAATCTGGAGACCGCCGCCAAAGCACACGCCGTGGACCGCCGCGATCACCGGCACGGGGCACTTGCGCCACGTCATGGCGACTTCCTGGAAGGTGTTCGCATTGCCATGCGTCCGCTCGGTCAGCGGCTTGCGCTCGCCATCGGGCGCGGCGGTGAAGCTCGATACGTCGAGGCCCGCGCAGAAAGCGCGCCCCTCGCCCGCCAGCACCACGGCGCGCAAGCCCTTCATTTCGCGCAGTTCCTCACCCGCCGCGATGATTGCCTCGAATTGCGCCGGATCGAGCGCATTCATCTTGTCCGGGCGGTTGAAGCGGACCTGTGCGACGCCGTTGTCGGCAAGGTCAATCGTAACGCGGTTCTCGGTGATCATGGCGTTCCTGCACTCTGCGGTATTCGGAAGGCCTTTCCTGCTTTATCGCGCCGCGACTGTCCAGCGCGCCGCCTTCGACAACGCGGATCGGCTCGCCATCGCCGCGGCGGCGCGAGCCCAGCTGGTAACCGCCTTCAGGATGCGTGTGGACCAGCCAGCCGAGCTGAGAGACCGCCAGCTTGGCGCGCAGGCGCGAGACATGGACCTCGAGCGAGTTCGTTTCCGGCTCGTGCCGCAGGCGCCAGACATCCTGCAAGAGCTCCTTGCGGCTGACCTGCCGGTGCGGCGTTTCCGCCAGCCGCCAGAGCAGGCCGAATTCGCGCGGATGCAGGCCGATCCAGCGATCTTTCAGGCGGGCATCGCGGTGGAAGAGGTCGAGCACCAGGGGCCCCGCACGGCGCAGTTGCGGAATGCTTTTCGCAAGACCTTCCAACTTGAGCAGGCGCGCGGCGAGTTCCACCAGCGCGTGCTGCGAATCGAGTGCATCGCCGAAACCTTCGCTCAGCAGCTGGGCGCGGGTTTCGGCATCATCGACGCCGATCACGATCACGTTCTGCTTGTTCTGCAAAAGCCCCCAGTCGGGACAGCGGCATCCCACCCGCCAGTCGAGCAGGGCGGGAATGCCGTGCGGCAGCGCCTCGCAGCGGAAGAAGGAATGTAATGTCCAGCCCATGAGCCGGAGGTCCCAGCGCCCCGGAGGGCTGGGAGACACGGAGAGCCATGAATATTCGGCGAGCGACATAAGGGACTCCTATCCCCACCCGTCGCTTAACCAATGGCTGATGTTGGATTTTTCCGGAATTCCGGATGACTACCTAGTGTTTCGCATGCTCCGTAAGGAACTTCTTGATGTTGCGCGCGGCCTGCCGGATGCGCTGCTCGTTCTCGACCATGGCGATGCGCACGAAGCCCTCGCCTTCCTCGCCGAAACCGACGCCTGCCGCCACGGCAACTTCCGCTTCCTGCAGGAGTTTCTTGGAGAATTCGAGGCTGCCCATATGCTCGAACCCCTTGGGCAGCGGGGCCCAGGTGAACATGCTGGCGGGCGGCGAAGGGATCTCCCAACCCGCGCGGGTGAAGCTTTCGACCATGACATCGCGCCGTGCCTGGTAGCGGGCGCGGTTCTGCTCGACGACATCCTGCGGGCCGTTGAGCGCGGCACAGGCGGCTGCCTGCACGGGAGTGAAGGCGCCATAGTCGAGATAGCTCTTCACGCGCGTCAGGGCCGAAATCAGCTTCTTGTTGCCGACGCAGAAACCGATGCGCCACCCCGCCATGGAGAAGGTCTTCGACATGGAGGTGAACTCGACCGCCACATCCTTAGCGCCCGGCACCTCGAGGATCGAGCGCGTGGGATTGCCGTCGTAATAGAGTTCGGAATAGGCGAGGTCGGACAGTACCCAGACCTCGTTCTTGCGCGCCCAGTCGACCAGCCGCTCGTAGAAGGCGAGGTCGACCGTCTCTGCCGTGGGATTGCTGGGATAGTTGACCACCAGCACTGTGGGGCGCGGAACGGTATAGGCCATCGCGTTGTCCAGCGCGCGCCAATAGCGTTCGTCGGGCGTGGTCGGCACGCTGCGGATCGTGGCGCCGGCAATGATGAAGCCGTAGGTGTGGATCGGATAGGCCGGGCTCGGCGCGAGGATGACATCGCCCGGCGCGCTGATCGCAGTCGCCATCGAGGACAGGCCCTCTTTCGAGCCCATCGTGACCACGACTTCGCTTTCGGGATCGAGTTCGACCCCGAAGCGGCGCTGGTAATAGTTCGCCTGTGCGCGGCGCAGGCCGGGAATGCCCTTGGACTGCGAATAGCCGTGCGCGGTGGGCTTGGACGCCACTTCGCACAGCTTGTCGATCACATGCTGCGGCGGGGGCTGGTCGGGATTGCCCATCCCCAGATCGATAATGTCGCGCCCCGCCTGCCGCGCCGCATGCCGCATCGCGTTGACCTCTGCGATGACATAGGGAGGCATGCGTTTGATGCGATAGAATTCGTCGGACATTTAGGCTCCGTTGGGCGTTGGTCTGTCACACTGATTACCTATTCGCGCCCCAAGCGCAAAGATGCTCGCTATTGCGGCAGCACGAATTATCTTGGCATGGCGACAAGCGACGCTTTCACGGCCAGAGGACACAGATGACCGAAACGCCCGATCCCTTCACCAACCTTTACGAACACCCGGCGAAGCTTGCGCGGGCGATGTTTGCTCCGCTGACGGGCGCGATCGACCCTTCGCTTATGATGGGCGACACGCCGATGAAGCCGGAAGACGCGCAGGCCTGGGCCGAAACGGGCGCGAAGCTGCAGGCGCTCTGGGCGCAATACCAGGCCGAACAGATGAGCAATCCGCAGGCGCTGGTCCCCTATTTCGATCCGGCGCGCTGGATGGCGCTGGCGACCGACTGGTACCAGCAGATGCCGATCGCGCAGCCCGAACAGCAAAAAGCGCTGTGGGACGAAGGGATGGAGCTGTGGAACGCGGTACTCGGCCAGTACGGCCTCGGCCCGAAAGCGGGCGAGAATGCCGGCGGCGATGTCGAACTGCCGCGCAAGGACCGCCGCTTCGCCGACGAGAAATGGCGGGCGCATCCGGCCTTCGCGCTGATTCACCAGACCTACCTGTTCCTTGCCGAGCGGGTGGAGCAGATGGCCGACAATATGGAGGGCCTGAACCCGCAGCAGCGCGAGCAGCTCAAGTTCACCACCAAGGCGATCACCGAGGCGGCCAGCCCGGCGAACTTCCCGCTCACAAACCCCGTCGTGATGGAACGCACGCTCGAAACCAAGGGCCAGAACCTGGTCAAGGGCATGGAACACCTGCTCGCCGATATGCGCCGCGGGCAGCTCAGTCATACCGACGCAAGCGCCTTCACGCTGGGCGAGAACATCGCGACGACCCCGGGCAAGGTCGTCCACGAAACCCCGCTCTACCAGCTGATCCAGTACAGCCCGACCACCGACAAGGTCATGGCGACCCCGCTCGTCATCTTCCCGCCGTGGATCAACCGTTTCTACATCCTCGATCTGAACGAGAAGAAGAGCTTCGTGAAATGGGCGGTCGAACAGGGCGTGACCGTCTTCATGGTCAGCTGGAAGTCGGCCGATGCCAGCATGAAGGATATCATCTGGGACGATTATGTCCGCGCCCAGATCGACGCGATCGACCATATCCGCACCCGCCTCGATGTGCCGAGCGTCCACGCGATCGGCTATTGCGTGGCCGGTACGACGCTCGCCGCTACGCTTGCCCTGCTCCATCGCCGGGGTGAGGAAGACAAGGTGAAGAGCGCAACCTTCTTCACCGCGCAGGTCGATTTCGAAAAAGCGGGCGAGCTGCTCAATTTCATCGACGATAGCCAGCTCGGCACGATCAAGGCGCTGAGCCCTGACGGCTATCTCGACGGACGTTACATGGCTGCAACCTTCAACCTGCTGCGCGGCACGGACCTGATCTGGAACTACGTCGTCAACAATTACCTGCTTGGCGAGGACTATCCAGCCTTCGACCTGCTGCACTGGAACGGGGACGTTACCAACCTGCCTGCCAAGTGGCACCAGCAGTATTTGCGCGATCTCTACCGCGACAACCGCCTGGTCGAGGCCGATGCGCTCAGCGTCGACGGCACGCCGATCGACCTGGGGCAGGTCAGGACGCCGACCTATGTGCAGGCCGGCAAGGAAGACCATATCGCGCCTGCCGAAAGCGTGTGGCGCCTGAAGGAGCACTTCACCGGCCCGATCAAGTTCGTGCTTGCGGGCTCGGGCCATATCGCCGGCGTGGTCAATCCGCCTTCCTCGGGCAAGTACCAGTACTGGACCAATGACGGGAGCCCTCGAAACCTCGCCGAATTCCGCGAAGGCGCACAAGAGCACCCCGGCAGCTGGTGGCCCGACTGGATCGACTGGCTGCGCGACCAGGACGGCGAAACCGTGGCTGCCACCGGCAAGCGCAAGCCGGGTGGAAAAGGCGACAAAGTGATCGAGGACGCGCCCGGCCGCTACGTCGCCACGCGCTGAAATCCGGCTTAACTCGCTGAAAACACGCCTCGTCGCGGCTTATTGTGCAGTGCACAAAAAATCCTTGACTTCGCAGCTGCAATACCTATTTTGTGCAGTGCAACAAATGCGAGGTTACTGACATGGCTGAAAGCCAGACCAAAATCGATGCTGCTGCCGAAAAGGCTTATGCCGAGGCTGCCGAAAAGAAGACTGCCGGGGTTAACACCAAGGCTGTCGAGAAGGCTGTCGAAGCTGACACGACTGCGCCGGTGAAGGCCGACAAGGTCGCCGAAGCCGTTGCCGCCAAGCCGAAGAAGGCTCCGGTCAAGAAGGCTGCACCGAAGAAGGCCAAGAAGGTCGCTGCCAAGAAGGCACCGGCAAAGAAGGCCGCTCCGAAGAAGGTCGCCGCCAAGAAGGCTGCACCGGCCAAGAAGCCGGTCGCCAAAAAGGCCGCTGCCAAGACCTCTGTTACCCCGATTACGAAATTGAAGGACACCATCATGGCTACTGCAAAGAACGCTAAGACCACCGACTACACCGCCAAGGCGAAGGAAATGGCTGCCGACGTGCAGACCCGCGCCAAGGCTGCTTACGACAAGGGTGCCGAAATGACCCAGGACGTCGTCGAATTCCAGAAGGGCAACCTCGAAGCTCTCGTCGAGAGCGGCAAGATCCTTGCTGGCGGCATGCAGGACATGGGCCGCACCTATGTCGAAGAAGCCAAGTCGGCTGCTGAAACCGTCCAGGGCGACGTCAAGAAGATGGCCGCTGTGAAGTCGCCGACCGAGCTGTTCCAGCTGCAGGGCGAAATCGCGCGTCGCAACTTCGACGCCATGGTTTCGACCACCTCGAAGAACACCGAAGCCATGCTCAAGCTCGCCAACGAAGCTTTCGCTCCGCTCTCGAGCCGCATGAGCCTCGCCGCTGAGAAGGTCCGCAAGGCCGCCTAAGCGCGAAAAACAATACCAGCTTCAACCCGCCGGGCATCTCTCTCCTCTCTCCCTTTGCCCGGTGGTTGAAAACGGCGGGTCGGATGGCACTTCGGTGTTGTCCGGCCCGTTTGCTTTTGCAGGCACGAAAGCGGCGAATTGACGTTTTCTTGACCCGTCTCCTCCAAATTCGGACAGGACACAGCTTGCGATTTTCGATCCGGATACGATATTGGCGCCTTCGATGACCCAGCCGCATCATTTCATGACCATCCGCGCCGCAGGCGACGATGATGATTCGCGCGACGGCGAAGGCCAGACTGGTCTCGCCACCAAGACGCGCGCCAAGCCAAAGAAGCCCAGCCAGTACAAGGTGCTGCTGCTGAACGACGATTACACCCCGATGGAATTCGTGGTGATCGTGCTGAAGCGCTTCTTCCGCATGGACATGGAAGAAGCGACGCGGGTCATGCTGCACGTCCACCAGAAAGGCGTCGGCGTCTGCGGTATCTTCCCCTATGAAGTCGCCGAGACCAAGGTGAACCAGGTGATGGATTTCGCCCGCGAGAACCAGCACCCGCTCCAGTGCACGCTGGAAAAGGCCTGAGGCGATCGCCTTTTTCGGCCATCCCGAACCCGATCCGGTCCGCAAAGGGCAGGAAAGCGTCTGGGACTATCCCCGCCCCGCGATCCTCGAAAAGACAGACCGCCATATCGTGATCCGCCACCATGGCGTGACGATTGCCGATACGCGGGCTGCCTACCGCACGCTCGAAACCAGCCATCCCCCGACATATTACCTGCCGCCGCGGGACGTCGCGACCCAGCATCTTGCGCCCAATCCGCGCCGTTCGCTGTGCGAATGGAAGGGCCAGGCGCGCTACTGGGATGTCGTGATCGAGGATGAAAGGCTCGAGGCTGCCTGCTGGAGCTATCAGGAACCGACCGCCAGCTTCGTGCCGATCGCCGGGTTTTTCGCTTTCTACCCCGAACCATTCGACGAATGCCTCGTTGATGGCGAACAGGTCATCCCGCAGCCGGGCGGCTTCTACGGCGGCTGGATCACCAGCCGCGAGGCAGGTCCGTTCAAGGGCATCCCCGGAAGCCGTTTCTGGTAGGGCATGACGCGCGCAATTTTTCGCGCTAGGGCCTCAGCCGTAGACGCGACCCAATAGCCGGAACCCGAGTGCTCAACTTCCTCCCCGCAATCGACCGCTACATCTTCCGGCTGGTGATAGTCCCCATGCTGGGGGTCTTCGCGCTGGCGGCCTCGCTGCTGGTGCTCGACAAGATGCTGCGCCTGCTCGACTTCGTCGCGGTGGAAGGCGGACCGGTCGGCGTCGTGTTCAAGATGCTCGCCACGCTGCTGCCCGAATATGCGAGCCTTGCGATCCCGCTCGGCCTGCTGCTCGGTATCCTGCTTGCCTTCCGCAAGCTGGCGACGACGAGCGAACTCGATGTCTTCCGCGCTGTCGGCATGTCCTATGGCCGCCTGCTGCGCGTCCCCTTTGCGATCACCGCCGTGCTGATGACGGTCAATGTCGCGCTGGTCTTCTTCATCCAGCCGGTCAGCCGTTTCACCTACGAGCGGCTCGAATACGAACTGCGTTCCGGCGCGCTCGGCGCCTCGATCAAGGTGGGCGAGTTCACCACGCTGGCCGACCGCATGGCGCTGCGCATCGAAGAGAGCGAGAACGAGGGCCGCCAGCTCAAGGGCATTTTCGCCCGCGTAGCAAACGACAAGGGGCAAGTTCTCTCGATCAGCGCGAAGGAAGGCGCTTTCCTCGCGACGACCGATGATCCCGACACTATCATCCTGCGGTTGACCGAAGGCACCATCGTCCAGGACACCGGAAGCCAGACCCCGCGCGTGCTCACCTTCACGCGGCACGACCTGCCGATCGACCTGCCCGCGATCGAGGAATTCCGCGCCCGCGGAGAGGACGAGCGGGAGTATATCCTGCCCGAGCTGTTACGCATCGGCTGGGCCGATAACGAAACCGAGACCAAGCGCGATGCCTCCCAGGCCAGTTTCAATTTTAGGCTGGTCGAGGTGGTGATGATGGCGCTGATGCCCTTGCTCGCCGTTGCGCTCGGCATACCGCCCAAGCGAAGTACCAGCGCACTTGGCGTGTTCCTCTCGATCATCATGGTGGTCGCCTATCACAAGGTGAACCAGTACGGAGAGGATCTGGCCGCGATAGGGATGTTCGATCCCATACTGGCCTTGTGGGTGCCGTTCATCCTCTTCGCCGCACTGATCATGTGGATGTATTATCGCGTCGCCTTCGTGCCGGGCGGACAGGCCATCGGCGCGCTCGAAAACTGGTTTTCGAAGATCGGCAAGCGCATCGGCAAGCTGTTCAAACGCAACCGGCGCGTTGTGATCGATGAGGAGACAAGCTGATGCAGCTCGACTTCTTCCCTTCGCGCACGCTTACGATGTATCTCGCGAAGCTGTTCGTGGTCCGCATCCTGGCGGTTCTCGTCATGCTGGTGCTGGTGCTGATGATGCTCGACTTGCTGTCGAACAGCGGCAAGATCCTCGCGGTGGAGGGCAACGGCCAGGGTGAGCTCCTCACCTATGCGGGTCTCAGGATACCGCAGCTGATCCAGCGTTTCCTGCCCTATTCGGTGCTTCTGGCGACGCTGATCTCGTTGGTGACGCTCAACCAGAACAGCGAAGTCATCGCGATGAAAGCCGCCGGATTGTCCGCGCACCAGGTCCTCGCGCCGCTGCTGCTGACCGCGCTTGCGGTGGGTGCCTTCAGTTTCGTCTTCAACGAAAGGGTGGTGACCCGCGCCACGGCTACGCTCAAGGCCTGGGACGCAGCGGAATACGGTCCGATCCCGGAGGAATCCTCAGTCAGGGCCAATGTCTATCTCGCAGAAGGCAGCAATGTCCTGACCGCAGCACAGCTGACCGGTAGCGGCGAGACGATCCGCATGCGCGATGTCACCTGGTACCGCCGCAGCCCCGATGGCGCGATCGTCGAGCAGATCGATGCCGACACCGCCAGCTTTGCCAGCCCCGGCTGGAGGCTGGAGGGCGTGACCCGTTTCGATGTCGGCTCGGCTTCCACGCAGGAGCAGGAGAGCATCGTCGTCGGCGAGGAACTGACCCCCGACCAGATCGACCTTGCCAAGATCGATCCGGACGCGATCCCCTTCTGGGATCTCGGCGAACAGATTGACGCGTTCGAGGAGGCCGGCAGACGAACGGGCGAAATGCGGGCCAAGTGGTGGCACAAGCTGTCGGGTCCGCTGTCGTCCTTCCTCATGCCATTGCTCGGCGCGGTAGCGGCCTTCGGCCTCGCCCGTTCAGGCCAGCTCTTCGTGCGTGCGCTTATCGGCATGGCCCTGGGCTTTGCCTATTTCGTGGTCGACAATGCCGCGCTCGCGATGGGCAACTTCGGCGGTTACCCGCCTTTCCTCGCGGCCTGGGCTCCCTTCCTGCTGTTCGCCCTCATCGGCGAGACGGTGCTGATCCGCACAGAAGAATGAGCGATTTCGCCATCCGTCTGGCGCGCTTGGAGGATGCCGATGCCCTCCCGGCGATCGAACTGGCTGCAGGAAAGCTTTTCGAGACGGTCGAGCGGCTGGCAAATGTAGCCGGCATGCATGCGATCCCCGCCGACGAACAGCGCCGCATGATCCGCAAGGGCCACTGCCTCGTGGCGACGAGCGAGGACAGCATAGTCGGCTTCCTGTCGACAGAGCCCTTCCGCCGCGAACTCCATATCCGCGAATTCTCTGTCCATCCCGATGCTCAAGGCAAGGGGATCGGCAGCGTGCTGCTGCGCGCGATTGCCATCGATGCGGGAAATAGCGGCTTTCAGGCTATCACGCTGACGACCTTCAGCGATGTGCCGTGGAACGCGCCATTCTATGCAAGGCATGGCTTCGAGACGATTGCCGAACTCGAGGCTCATCCCCGCCTTGCGGCCGACATCGACCAGGAAGTCGAACACGGCCTGCCGCGCGATCGGCGCTGCGCGATGATCAAATTCCTCGGCTGAACATCTTCACGGGAACCGCCTCAATTTCGGCGCATTGATGACACAATGATGCCACAAAGGAGATACGGCATGAAGAAATTCGCAATTCCCGCCCTTGCCGCTGCCATGGCCCTGGCTGCCTGCGGTGAAGCCGAAGCACCCGAGGCCGAAAGCGATACCGTTGTCGTCGAAGAGCCGGTAGCGACCGAAACCGTCATGACCGATCCGGTCGCGACCGAAGACGAAGGTTCGAGTGTCACGATCGACGGCGCCAATGTCGACGCCACGATCAGCGAAGACGGTGTGCAGGCACAAATCGACGCCAATTAAGCGACGCATTTCATGGGGTCGCATGACCCGTGATCGAAAGGCCGCTCCCAATCACCGAGGGGGGCGGCCTTTTTCGTGCGCGGTCGAGATTGCCTTAGGCGCGGCGCCCCATGGTGCTGCGGGCGATACGCGCCACCAAGACGCCCATGCCCTTGTGGTTTGCGCCGTGATAGGTCGAAGTCTCGCCCAGTTCTTTCACGAGGCGACGGTGGGCTTCGGGAAGCGAATGGTATGGCATCGAAGGCATCAGGTGATGCAGCGCATGATAGCGCAGGCCGACCGGTGCCCAGATCTCTGCGATACGGCCCGGCGGGGGCACGTTCACACTGTCGAGGAACTGCGCGGTGACAGTCATCGCCTCGCCCTCGTTCTCCCACAGATGCGCCACCAGCGTGCGCAGCTGGTTGAGCAGTGCCACGGCCGAAGCAACACCAAGCGCGACAAGCAGCGGCTTCCAGCCGAAAACCAACACGCTGCCGATAAGGAGCCAGGCCCAGATCGCCCCCGCAGCTTCCTGAAGCAGGACGCGCGGTTTCAGGTCGCCTTCGGGCGGACGACGGCGGAACTCGGGATTGATCGCCAGTGCACTTGCCCGCTGCCAGGTGATCTGGCGGATCGGCGGGATGATCGCGCCCAGCGGTACCAGAACGGCAAAGCGGAACAGCAGCGCGACCGGCGCGAGGATCGCAATGATCACGAACAGCGGCAGGCTCCAGGCATTCATCAGCGCGAGCGGCAGGTATTCGGGATCCTCGACAGTCCCGTATTGCGTGCGCTTGTGATGCAGCGTGTGTACCTGCTCGTACATGAAGGAGGGGGTCAGCATCGGAATGCCGACCAGCGCATTCCAGCCCGTGCGGAAGCCCGGCAGCGCACCATTACGGAAATGCGAGATTTCGTGGATGAAAAGCAGTGCGCGATAGAGCGAGAGCACCGATACCACAGCCAGCACTATGGCAAGCGCAGTGCTTTCGATCAGGATTGCGCCCGCAAGCGTAGCATAGCCGATCAGCGCCGAAGCGATCATGTCGGTCCAGTAAATCGCCGCGCGATGCTCCGAGATATCCTTGGTCAGGTCGCGCGCAGCACGAAGCATCGCCTTGTCGTCGGCGATCTGCGAATGCCAGCCGCGCTTGGCGCGCAGTTGCGCGGGATCGGCGGCCGGAAGGGTCTGGTCGAGTTTCATGGTCTTTTTCCTGGGGGCGGCCTTAGTGCAAAGGCACGAAAAAGGACAGTGCCCGCTCTCGATCATAGTAATCGAAGCGGCGCGATTCCTTGACAAAGATCAACTGCCATACTCAGGGCTAACCGTGGCTGAACAGAGCGCCAATCAGAGGACCAATGCGTGGCTGACCAGAATATTGTTATCGAAGCTGTCGAAGGCAAGCAGGGGCGCGCCGCCTTCGTCGACCTCGGGCGCGAATTCGCGGCACGCGTGGAACACAGCGTACCGCAGATCCGCTCCGAACAGCTCGAACTGATCGATCCCGACAAGAACCCCTTTTTCGGCCATGCCAGTGTCCAGCTGTTCCTGGCGAAGCGCGGCGGCAAGCCGGTGGGCCGGATTGCAGCGCATATCGACCGCCTCGCGCTCGAATTGCCCAGGGAACAGGGCATGGGCACGGGCACCGGCATGTTCGGCTACTTCGACGCAGAAGACGAGGCCGTGGCGCACGCACTGCTCGCACAGGCCGAGGAGTGGCTCCGCGAGCAGGGAATGACCCGCGTCATCGGCCCGATTTCCCTGTCGATCTGGGAAGAGCCGGGCCTGCTGGTCAAGGGCCACGACCATTCCCCGATGATCATGATGGGCCACGACCCTGCCAAGTACCAGGCCATGATCGAAGGCGCAGGTTACTCACACGCCAAGAGCCTGCTGACCTACGATCTCGACATCAGCAACCCGTTTCCGCGTATCGTGCAGCGGATCGTCCAGTCGGGCGAACGCAACGAGCGCATTCACGTCAGACAGGTCGACAAGTCGCGCTGGGCGGAGGAAATCCGCACGGTGCTGGAAATCCTCAACGATGCCTGGTCGACCAACTGGGGCTTCGTGCCCTTCACCGAAGCCGAGATCGCCTATGCGGCCAAGAAGCTGAAGCCGGTGGTGAGGCCCGAACTCAACATGATTGCCGAGCTCGATGGTCGACCTGTCGCCTTCATGGTGGTGCTGCCCGATCTCAACCGCGTGCTGAAGAAGGTCCGCGGCAAGCTGTTCCCCTTCGGCTGGTTCCACCTGCTGCGGGCGCTGCGCAAGCCCACCGGGCTCGACATGCGGGTCCCGCTGATGGGCGTACTCAAGGAATTCCAGAGCTCGCGCCTCGCCAGCCAGCTTGCCTTCATGATGATCAGCAAGATCCGCGATAGCGCGACCGGCATACACGGTTCGCAGAGGGCCGAAATCGGCTGGATCCTCGATGACAACAAGGGGATGGTCGCCATCGCCGACGCCATCGAAAGCTCCATCAACCGCGAATACGTGATCTACGAAAAGCAGCTTTGAGCCTGCCCGCCGGCGCATTCGTGGCGCCGCGGCAACACCGGGCTGCACAATCGCATCACACGGGAACCGCAAGGCCCCGAGCGCCGTTCAGTTCTGGGGAGCCGCGATGGGGCGGCATTCCGGTATTCACGGATCACCATGAAGCGCAGCGGCAATAAAAAAGCAGCGAAAAAGCTGCCCCCTCACGTCCTCGTGGTGGAAGACGATGCCATCCTCTCGATGACCATCGAAAATGCGCTCGACGATGCGGGCGTGGGCAAGATCGAGCTTTGCGCGAGCACCGAAACCGCGCTGGAGGCACTCCGCCGCAAGCGACCCGATGCGATCGTGCTCGATGTGCACCTGTCCGACCGGGACGACGGCTGGGCGATTGCAGAACTGCTGCGCACGCTCGGGCCCGACGGACCGCGGATCATATTCTCGACCGGATCGCCCGAAGACATTCCGGAAGAGATCGTGGCCCTGGGTTGCGTGCTGGAAAAGCCGTACGACCCTGCGGACCTCGTAGAGCTACTCGGCAGGCCCGAGCGCACCGGCATTTTCTCGCGCCTGCGCGGCGCCCTCACAGCCAAGTAAATTCGCCAAGGCCCAGTGCCGATCCGCCTGAAGCGGGGGCCTTCCCTGCGCCCGGCAGACACGGCGTGTGGCCATACAAGAAAAAAGGCCTCCGCTCTCTAGGAGCGAAGGCCTTTCGGGATCGTATCACCAGCCGCTTGGACGGGAGGGGGGGTCTCGGCGGTGACATAAGCTAAATGACCCAGCAGGAATGGGGTTCCCCGATCAGATCAATTTTTTTTGAAAGGCTATTTTGCGCCCTAGATATACGGACGTGTACTGCGACCGCTGCGGTCGAAACCCGAATAATCCGACGCCTTTTCAAGGTCGGGCACGCACAATTCGCGCGCGCTCCATTCGACCAGGCCTTCGCGGTCGAGCGCTCGGATAGTGCGATTTGTGTGGACGAGCGAGAGGCCCAGCATGTCGGCGATCTGCGACTGGGTGACGGGTATCGACAGCGTGTTTCCTTCATCGGCTACCCCCGTCGCAAGCGCACGGTCGAGAAGCCAGGTGGCAAGATAGACGACCCGCTCCTTCGCGCTGCGCTGGCCGAGCGAGACGATGTGGCCTTCAAGCTCGGTCTCCTCCTTCGCTGCCAACCACGTAATATCGTAGCCGAGGCGCGGGTGCTCCTTGATCAGCGATGTGAAATCGGCCCGCGGGAAAACGCACAGGCGGGCCGGGATCAGTGCCTCGACCGTGTGGCTCGCCGGTTCGTCGAAAGCGCCCTGAAGTCCGACGAGATCCCCCGGAAACATGAAGTTCACGATCTGGCGCCTGCCATCTTCCAGCGAAAGGTAACGGATCAGCACGCCTTCGAGTACGGTATAGAGAGAGCGCGCATGATCGCCCTCGCAAAGCACGGTGTCGCCACGCTCGCAGCGGACCTCGCCGTCCTTGAAATTGTTCATATATGCCCGTTGCCGATCCTCCAGCGGGCGCAAGCCGCGGCAATCCTGGAGCGGGCATTTCAGGCAATTATAAGGATCGGAGACTTCAAACACCGCAGCACCCCCATGTGTGGCGAAATCCAGTTCTCGCCGGAGCGTTTCGTCGGAGCGTTTCGTCGGAGCAAATATGTCTTTTGTCAAATCGCGGCAATCTGCCAGTAGCTTACGGAACCTAACTCGCGCACGGGCGTTCTCCACGCGCAAACCACGGAAGGGGTTATATGTCGCTTGGTGACCAGATTGCTAAAAACCTGCCTTACTTGCGCCGCTATGCGCGCGCGCTGACCGGATCGCAGGCAACCGGAGATGCCTTCGTTCGCGCCACCCTCGAGGCAGCGCTGGCGGATGAACAGCTCAAGTCTTCGCTCGAAGGTGGCCGCGTGCCGCTGTATCGCGCTTTCAACAAGGTATGGGCCAGTGCCTATCTCGATGTGAGCGACGAGGGCGAAAGCGGCAGCCACGAAGGCGCCGCCCAGAACCGTTTGAAGTCCATCACTCCGCTCAACCGCCAGGCCCTGCTTTTGACCACGCTGGAAGATTTCAGCGTCGAGCAGGCCGGAGAGATCATGGATCTAGAGGCCGAGGAAGTCGAACGCCTCGTGCAGGAAGCGGTCGGCGAAATCGACCGCGAAAGCTCGACCAGCGTGCTGATCATCGAAGACGAGCCGCTCATCTCGATGCAGCTCGAAGACCTCGTGACCTCCCTCGGCCATGAAGTCTGCGGTACCGCTGCAACGCGCACACAGGCGCAGGAAGTCGTCGCCGAGAAGACACCGGGCCTCGTGCTCGCGGATATTCAGCTCGCCGATGGCTCTTCGGGACTCGATGCGGTCGACGACATCCTTGCGATCGATAGCGTGCCGGTGATCTTCATTACCGCTTATCCCGAACGCCTGCTGACCGGCGACCGTCCCGAGCCGACCTATCTCGTGACGAAGCCGTTCCAGGAACAGACAGTGCGCGCGGCGATCAGCCAGGCCCTGTTCTTCGGATCGAGCCGACCGCTCGGCTGAGCAGACGAGAAGTCAAAAGGGGAAAGGCCGCCCGGAGACGATCCGGGCGGCCTTTCTTTTTGCCTCGAGAATGGGAAGAAGCTGGGGCAGCGCATGGTAGCCCCGCGCGGTTCAGTGCCCCCTGGTGGAAGGGGAGGAGCTGCGCAGTTCGAATTCGCTCGGCTCCCTGACCGGGACCAGCAAGGAACAACGCACACCTTCGGGATCGAAGTCGAGTTCCACCGGATGGCGCAGCTCGTGCGCAACGATCTTCTCGATCAGGTCGGTGCCGAAACCGCGCTTTTCAGGCTGTGAAACTTCGGGACCGCCGCTCTCCACCCAATGGATCCGTGCGAGCTTATCGTTCACGAGCAACCAGCGCACCTCGACTTTCCCTCCGGTGCGACTGAGCGCGCCGTATTTGGCGGCATTCGTCGCCAGTTCGTGGATCGCGAGGCCCAGCGATAGGGCATCGTTCGGCGCCAGCTCGACATCGGGACCGCTGATCTCCACCATGTGATCATCGTCATTGGCATAGGGCGCCAACTCGACATGGACGACCGATGCGATCGGCGTGGTACCCCATTCGGAATTGGTCAAGAGGTCATGCGTCGCCGAAAGTGCACGGATGCGATTGTCGATGCCGGTAGCAAATTCATCCAGCGATTCCGCGCGGCGGCGCGTCAGCGCCACGATCGACAGCACATTGGCCAGCGTGTTCTTCACCCGGTGGTTGAGTTCACGGGTTAGCGAATTGCGGATCGAGTTCTGCTCGGCGAACCATTCCAGCGAGCGGCTATCTTCCTGTGCCTGTCGGGTCAGCAATCGGGCGACGACCAGCAGGAGGCTGGCGACCGCAAGACCGAACAACAGCGTGATCATGGACAGGGGCGAAAGGACGCCGTCACGGCCGGACTGCACCACGAGGACCATCGTCCGATTTGCAAGATCGACCTCACGTTCGACCGTCTCGCCCTCCTCCCTCCAACCTTCCAGTTGCGCCATCAGCTGACGCTCGTCACCGCGAATATCGTAGAGCCTGATCGAGGCATCTTTCCCTCGCGTGAGGTCGGCGGCCGACGAGAGAAACTGCGACGCGTTGAACGGGCTGTAGATGAAGCCCTTGAGACTGCGGGACGCACCGAAACCGTCGAAAACAGGCATATAGATGATAAAGCCGGCATCCGAACCGCCGCCTTCCTGCATCAGCGTGATCCGGCCGGAGGCAGTTGGCCTGACGGTACGGGTTGCTTCGTCCATCGCTTCGCGGCGGACCTCTTCGGAATACATGTCAAATCCCAGCGCGCGCCTGTTCCGCAGCGTATCGGGCTGGAGATAAAGGATCGGGACGAGTTGCCGGCGCGGTTGCTGTTCGAGCGATGGCGTGATCTTCGTCAGACCGACCCGCCCTTCGTTCAGGGCTTGCTCGAACTGGGTGATTTGCGAGGTGCCGATGGCAGGAGCCCAGCCGATACCTTCAGCGCCGCGATAATCCGCGTCGAGCCGAAGTTCGGAAACGAAGGTACGAAACATTTCTGCCGTGACCTGGTCCTGCGCCCCGAACAGGGCGGCACCGGCGCGGAGAAATGACGAGTTCGAATAGGCGCGCCGTTCGATAGCCGCGGCCATCGTAATCGCCTGGCGGTTGAGTTCGGCAGTATCGCGGACTCGCTCGCCGCGCTCGATCGAAAAGACAGCCAGGACGGTGATCGCCGCGATAAGCGCAAAAATGGCAAGCGGCGCGGCGCGCGGATATTCCACGAGCCATCGCTTGCGCTTCCCCCTAGCCATGAGAATGGTTTCGACCAGTGTGTTAACTCACTAGAACTGCCTGTGTGCGCCTACTATCCTCAGGTGCGCAGATTGTTCCACGGCTGCCAAGTCTTTTGCATCGAGAATGGAACGTAATCGCCCCGGTTGCGTTCAGCGTGCACATGGGATCGAACACCGGGGGCTATATCGTGCATCGCGCGCGAGGCCTCCTCCGGAATGGCAAGGACGTTACCAAAAGCGATGAACGCTTCGAAAACTTCAGAAAATCAGCCCGAGAAGGGCTCCGACGACGCGAAAATCCCGCGTCGCAAGGAAGCGCAGCCCGAATGGGCCAATGGCCTGCGCAAGCTGTATGATTCGGTGGTAGAAGAACCTCTGCCGGACACCTTCAAGGATCTACTCTCGCAACTGGATGCCAAGGACTGATGGGGGCTACGGAACGGACGGCTTCCGAAAAGGCCGACTTCAAACGCGAACTCACCGAGGTGGTGCCGCACCTCCGCGCATTCGCCCGCGGGCTTTGCGGCCGCGCCGACATGGCCGACGATCTGGTGCAGGAAACCCTGCTCAAGGCATGGGCCGCGCAGGAACGCTTCCAGCCGGGCACCAGCATGCGTGCATGGACCTTCGTGATCCTTCGCAACGCCTATCTCACCGACATGCGCCGCAATCGCTTTCGCGGCGAGTATGACGAGACCGTCGCCGAGCGCGTCCTGACCGCTCCTGCCGGGCAGGAAGAACCGATTCACCTGTCGGATATGCACCGTGCGCTGCTGACGCTGCCTCCCGAGCGCCGCGAAGCCTTGCTGCTCGTCGGGGCAGGCGGGTTCTCCTACGAGGAAGCCGCGAATATCTGCGGCTGCGCAGTCGGCACCATCAAGAGCCGAGTGGGCCGCGCCCGCTCAGCTCTCAACACGATGCTTGCCGACGGCTCGATCCCCAAGCGCTCTATCGATGACGACACTGCCCACCGCGCCATTCTCGAGGAGCTCGACGATGTGGCGGCCGGCCAGGGCGTAGCGGCGCGCAGTTGAGGGTTCTTGCCCTCGCCCTGACATCGCGGCACACAAGGAAGCGATGAGCGACGGCGATCAGATCAGCGACGGCACCGCCAGCGAACCGGCCCCTGCGGTTCGCGGACGGCGCCTTGCGTTCGCCGAACAGGAACTGCGCCTGATTTCGGCCCTGGTGGTACTGATCGGGCTCGGATTGTTCTTCGCCCTGCCCTTCGTTCTTTCGATCGGTTCGGTCGTGTTCCTGCCGGTGGTCACGGCAATCATCCTGACCGTCATCCTCTCGCCCCTCGCCGACAGGCTCAATGGCTGGGGCTTTCCCAACCTCCTGGCATCGCTGACCTCACTGTTGTTCTTCTTCGCCATCCTGTTGCTGGCGCTCGCGCTGATCCTGCAACCGGCGGTGACATTGTTCGACGAACTGCCGACCATGGTGCAGAACGTGGCCGACCGGTTTACCGAATTGCGCAACCGTTTCGCGTGGATCGGGCAGATGAACGACCAGCTCGCCGACCTCATGAGCCGCGGCGAGGAACGCGAAGTCGTCGTGGCGACGCCCAGCCTGCTGGAAGAACTCGCCTTCGCCACACCGAGCTTCGTGATCGAGACGATCCTTACCCTGCTCATGACATTCTTCATGATCGAAGCGCGTGTCCGCCTGCGCCAGCGCCTGCTGTTCGGGCGCACCAGCTTCGGCACAAGCATCAAGGCCGCGCGCGTGCTGCGCGAGGTGCAGGATCGCGTCGCGGCCTATATCCTGACCGTCGGCCTCATCAATCTCGGCGTTGGTGTGATCGTCGCGCTGGGTGCGTGGGCGCTGGGTGTCGACGCGCCGATCATGTGGGGCGGTCTGGCCGCGATCCTCAATTTCCTGCCCTATATCGGCCCGACGCTCATGATCGCGCTGCTCGCGCTGTTCGGTATCGCGACGACGGAAACCATCTTCATCGGCCTGATCCCAGCGGCGGCCTATCTCGGGCTCCATACGATCGAGGCCAATGTCATCACGCCGTCGATCCTCGGCGCGCGCTTCACCATGAACCCGGTGATGATCCTGATCGCGCTGTCCTATTTCACCTGGATCTGGGGCATTTTCGGCGCGCTGCTGTCGGTGCCGATCCTGCTGATGCTGACGGCACTGTTCGACCATGTCGGACGGCCCAACCTCGTCGGCTTCATCTTCGGCGAGCCGCTGTTCGCCAACAACGTCCTGGAGATGTCGCAAGATAACCCCGATACGTAAAAGGCCCGCAGCGCAGGAGCGCGGCGGGCCTTCTTTACCTACCGATGGCGGCAGTTATCAGCAGGGATAGGTCCATGCCGTGCCGCGAACGAGGTTTTCGCTCGCGAAGCTCCAGTTGAGCTTGCCATTGACCGCGTCGAGATAGGCAGGACGCGCGTTCTGGTGGTCGAGGTAATAGGCATGTTCCCAGAGGTCGATGACCAGCAGCGGGTTCACGCCGTCCTGGTCGGCCAGCGTATCGCCGTCATGCGTTTCCTCGATGGTGAGCTTGCCATCCTTGACCGCAAGCCAGACCCAGCCGCTGGCGAAATGGCCGGCGCCGCGTTCAGCGAGCTTGCTCTTGAGATTGTCGACCGAACCGAAAGCATCGTCGATCATGCTCTTGAGTTCGTCCGAAGCCGCAGTTTCTTCCGCAGCCATCGAGTGCCAGTAGAAACCGTGGTTCCAGCTCTGCGCCGAGTTGTTGAACAGCCCCTGGTTGCTGCCGCGCGCCGAAGCGATCACTTCTTCAAGGCTTTTGCCGGCAAGGTCGGTGCCTTCGATCGCGGCATTGGTCTTGTCGATATAGGCCTTGTGGTGCTTGCCGTGATGGAAGCTCAGCGTTTTTGCGGACACGGCCGGTTCCAGCGCCGTGTCGTCGTAAGGAAGGTCGATCAGCTCAAAAGCCATGCGAATTGTCCCCTCTTGGGTTGGTGTGAATATAATTCCGTTGCGACCCTAACGCACCAGAGCGCGCGAAGTTGCACTAAGCTGCGGCGAAAGGAACGGAAAGGGGGGTGAGCAGTCTTTTCTTCGTGACTTTTCCGCGTCAGAAGGGCGCCGCAGACAGACAAGGGGATCCGGATGTCGCGCAAGTTTTTCGGCACCGACGGTATTCGCGGGCGCACCAATGAAGGCGTAATGACCGCCGCGACCGCGATGAGGGTCGGCCAGGCGGCAGGCACGCATTTCCTGCGCGGAGGGCATCGCCACCGCGTCGTAATCGGCAAGGACACGCGCCTGTCGGGCTACATGATGGAAAGCGCGCTGGTGGCCGGCTTCACCAGCGTTGGCATGGACGTGATCATGACCGGGCCGCTGCCGACGCCTGCGATCGCGCTGCTGACCCATGAAATGCGCGCCGATCTCGGCGTGATGATTTCCGCCAGCCACAACCCCTTCGAGGATAACGGCATCAAGCTGTTCGGACCCGATGGCTACAAGCTGTCGGACGAGGCCGAAGCGGCTATCGAACGCCTGCTCGGGCAAGAACCGCTGCTGGTCGAACCGCGCCGGATCGGCCGTGCCCGCCGGATCGACGATGCCGCCGGTCGCTATATCCACGCGGTCAAGCAGTCGGTCGCCACCGATATCCGATTCGATGGCCTCAAGGTCGTAGTCGATTGCGCCAACGGCGCCGCTTACCAGGTCGCCCCCAGCGCGATCTGGGAACTGGGTGCGGAAGTCATCGCCATGGGCGTCTCGCCCAATGGCACCAACATCAATGACGGGGTCGGTTCGACCGCTCTCGATGCGATCAAGGCCCGCGTGGTCGAGGAAAGCGCCGATATCGGTATCGCGCTCGACGGCGATGCCGACCGGCTCATCGTCATCGACGAGAAGGGCGAGGCGGTCGACGGCGACCAGATCATGGCGCTGATCGCTACACGCCTGCACGCACGCGGCGATCTCAAGGGCGGCGGCGTGGTCGCCACGGTCATGAGCAACCTCGGCCTCGAACGCTATCTCGACAGTATCGGCCTCACGCTGGAGCGGACCAAGGTCGGCGACCGCTATGTCCTTGAACGGATGAAGGAAGGCGGCTTCAATGTCGGCGGCGAGCAGTCGGGCCACATGATCCTGACCGATTTCGGGACCACCGGGGACGGTACCGTAGCGGCGCTGCGCATCCTCGCCAGCGTGGTGCGGTCCGGAAAGAAGGCGAGCGAATTGCTCCATGTCTTCGATCCTGTCCCGCAGCTGCTCAAGAACGTGCGTTATTCGGGCGGCAAGCCGCTCGAGAATGAAACGGTAAAGTCCGTGATCGCCGAGGCGGAGAAGGAGCTTGAGGGCTGCGGACGTCTCGTGATCCGGCCCTCGGGCACCGAACCGGTAATCCGCGTGATGGCTGAAGGCGACGACGCCGCGCAGGTCGAGACCGTCGTAGACCGCATTTGCGATGCCGTGAGAAAGGCCGTCTGATGCTGGAAATGCGTCCCGATTGCGAACGCTGCGGTACGGACCTTCCCGCCGAGGCACCCGGCGCATTTATCTGTAGCTTCGAGTGCACCTTCTGCGCCGATTGCAGCGATGCGCTGGATGATCTCTGCCCCAATTGCGGCGGCGAGCTGATGGATCGCCCCACCCGTGCCGCCAAGCTTCAGGAAAAATTCCCGCCGTCCACGGAGCGCAAGTTCAAGGGATGAGCGAGTTCACCTCCCCTCCCCGCATCCTGTCCATCGCCGGGTCCGACAGTTCGGGCGGCGCGGGCATACAGGCCGATATCAAGACGATCGCCATGCTCGGCGGCTACGCCATGACCGCGATCACCGCGGTCACCGCGCAGAATACGCGCGGGGTACAGCAGGTGGGCGCAATGCATCCCGACCTTGTGATGGAGCAGGTCGAGAGCTGTATCGGCGATATCGGTGTCGATGCGATCAAGATCGGCATGCTCGGATCGCCCGAAATTGCGCAAAGGCTTGCCCAACGGCTCGACACCTTCGCAGGGCCCATCGTGTTCGACCCCGTGATGGTCGCCACCAGCGGATCGGTCCTTGCCGACGAGGCCACTATCGCAGGCTTCGATGCGCTGATGAAGATCGCGACCGTGGTCACGCCGAACCTGCCCGAACTCGCGGCCCTGACAGGGCGCGCGCAAGTCGACAGCGAGGAAGTGTTCGAGGCGGCACTGGATCTGGCGCGCAAACACGACACCACGGTGCTGGCCAAGGGTGGGCATGGCGAAGGCGATCAGGTGATCGACTATGTCGTATCGGCCAGCGGCAAGCTTGCCAGCTTCGGCCATTCGCGGATCGACACGCGCCACACGCATGGCACGGGCTGCACGCTTTCGGCCGCGCTTGCCACGCTGCTCGCCATGCGCCAGCCGCTGACCCATGCGGTGCGGATCGCGCGCGCCTTTACCTATGCAGCGATCGAGCAGGCACCCGGCTTCGGTGAGGGGAGCGGACCGCTCGGCCACCATGCGGTGCGCAAGCTGTCCACTCCCGACGAGGCCTAGCGTTCGAGGCCGTAGAAACCGGAGATCTTTTCCCAGGCCTCGTCCGCAGTTTCCACCCAGCGGAACAGGTCGAGATCCTTTTTCGAGATCGTACCTTCTTCGGCGATCGCCTCAAAATTCACCACCCGGCTCCAGAAATCCTTGCCGAAAAGCAGGATCGGCATGGGCTTCATCTTGCCCGTCTGGATCAGCGTGAGAAGCTCGAAGAATTCGTCGAAAGTACCGAAACCGCCCGGGAACACGGCGACTGCCTTGGCACGCAGCAGGAAGTGCATCTTGCGCAGCGCGAAGTAGTGGAAGTTGAGCGAAAGGTAAGGCGTCACATACTGGTTGGGCGCCTGCTCGTGGGGCAGGATGATGTTGAGGCCGATCGATTCGCCGCCCGCATCGCTGGCACCGCGATTGGCAGCTTCCATGATCGAGGGGCCACCGCCGGAGCAGACGACGAACTGGCGCTTGCCGTCTTCGATGATCGACTTTTCAGTGACCATCCGGGCCAGTTTACGAGCTTCGCCGTAATACTTGCTCTTCGCGACGAGGCTCTCGACGACCTTGCGCTCGTCTTCGGGCAGGTCCTTGGCGCCGGCCAGTGCCTCTTCGGCGGCCTCGGGCGGGGGAATGCGGGCGCTGCCGTACATGACCATGGTGGAGCCGACATTGGCTTCATCCAGGATCATTTCTGGCTTGAGCAGTTCAAGCTGGAAACGGACAGGGCGCAATTCCTCGCGCAGGAGGAAATCCTTGTCCTGGAATGCAAGCTTGTAGGACGGATGCGCCGTTTGCGGCGTATGCTGCTCCAGCCCCTTCTTTTCGAATTCGGCTTCTTTTTCTGCCGGGTAGAATTTGCGATCCTTCAGATCGCGCTGGCGTTTTTCTTCTTCTGTCATGGGTCAGCGCGATAAAGCGCAGCGACGCGGGCGACAAGCAGAATGGAAGAAAATGGCAGGGGTGACAGGATTCGAACCCGTGGCCCTCGGTTTTGGAGACCGATGCTCTACCAGCTGAGCTACACCCCTGCAGCCGGAAGCGCGCGCATTAGTAGAGGTGCGCGCACTTGGCAAGACACGTATCGCACGCGCGCACAAACTGTTAGGCTCAATCACGCCATGCATGCCCCCGTTCCCGACCTGATTCCGGCAGAATTGCTCCTGCGCGCCTATCGCAGCGGCATTTTCCCTATGGCCGACCACCGGAACGACCGCGAGGTCTACTGGGTCGAACCACGCGAGCGGGCGATCATCCCGCTCGATGGCTTCCGCATGTCGAAGAGCCTGAAAAAGGTCATCCGTCAGGACCGGTACCGCGTGACCTGCGACAGGGATTTCCCGTCCGTCATCTCCGCCTGCGCCGAACCGCGCGAAGAACATGCCGAAAGCTGGATCAGCCACCAGATCGAGGCGAGCTATATCGCGCTGCAGGAACAGGGCCATGCCCATTCCATCGAAGTGTGGGAGGGGGACAGGCTGGTCGGCGGCCTCTACGGCGTCGCCTTCGACCGGGTATTTTGCGGCGAGAGCATGTTCTCGCGCGCCGACAATGCGAGCAAGGTCGCGCTTGCATGGCTGGTCGCGGCGATGCGGGCTTCCGGCTATGTGTTGCTCGACTGCCAGTTCATGACCGACCACCTCGCCTCACTGGGCGCGGTCGCCATGCCGCAGTCGCAATATCTCGGGCTGCTGCATTCGGCCCGCGGCATTCCTTCGGGGAGAATACCGCAGGCGATTGCCGCGGCGAACGCTCACTCTTCGCCCGGGTATTCCATCGCGCAGGCCTTGACCCACACGTCGTAAATCGGGTGCTCGACCACGTTGATCGAAGGCTTGTTCTTGTAGAGCCAGCCGGAAAATACCTTGCGGAAATCGCTTTCGCTGCCGCGTTCGAGCACGAGCAGCTGGACGAAGGCGCCCTCGTCCTTGTCATACTCCCACGGCGCAGTGCGCTCGCAGGCGCTCACCCGGACGATCACATCACCGACACGCTGCTGTTCGCCGGGCTTGAGCTCCAGGTCCTGGCTCAGATTGTTGCGCTTGTTGAGCAGGCCGATGGTGGCGACACGCTCTTCCATCGGCGTGCCGATCCCGGCTTCCTCGGCCACGATCGCGGGCGGTCCGGCACTTTGCAGTTCTTCGGGAATTTCGGTTTCGACAGGCGCCGGCGCCGTCGGATCGTCCGGATTGTCCGAACAGGCGGCCAGCAAGGCGACGCCGGCCAGCAATGCGCCCGCGCGCAGCATCCTCAGGCGTCCGGCGACCAAGCTTCGTAGTCGCCCACGGCACGGGCGCGTTTGCCGCCCTTTTCCAGCGCGCCCTGCGGACGATAAGCAGCGGCCGTACCGGTGGCATTCGGCGTGAAGTCGGCTTCCCAGATGCGCGGCGGCGGAAGGTTGCTTTCGGGCACATCATCGAAAGAGCCGTGCAGCCAGCCATGCCACTCGCTCGGCACGTTGCTGGCATCGTTGCTGCCGGAATAGATCACCCAGCGACGTTCGCGCTGGCCCTTCTTGGGCTTGGACCGGAAATATTCATTGCCCTGCGCGTCGCTGCCGACCTTTTCGCCGTTGCGCCAGCTCCACAGGAGCGTTCCGATGGTGGCACCATTCCACCAGGTGAAGATCTTGCCGAGGAAACTCATGGCCGCGCGCCTAGCTGATTCGCGCGCGCAGGCCAAGCATCTAGCGAGGGCGCCAGCACGCTTTTACCACTCCACGAGGTCGCCGGGCTCGATGCCCAGTTCTTCCGCCCTGCCGCCGCGCAGTTCGAGCACGCCGCTGGTCGAGCCGACCGAATAGACCGATTCGAGCGAATAGGGCTCGGTCATGGCAGCGATATTGAGAATGCGGCCATCGGTGCCGATGAAGATGATATCGAGCGGGATCGGCGTATTCTTCATCCAGAAACTGCGTGCGGTCGGCTGGTCGCTCGGGAAGATCATTGCTTCCCAGTCGCCGAGCTCGGTCCGGAACATCAGGCCCTTCGCCTGCGCTTCGCGGCTGGCCGCCAGCTCGGCCCGGAACTGGTGAACATCGTCGCCGCTGGTCACGGTGACCGGAATGATCTCAAGGCCCGATACCGGATGAACGCTGGCTGCAGCCTGCTTTTCTGCACTGGCAGGCGTCGCCTCGGCCGTGGGTTGCGGCGAACAGGCTACAAGCGCCGTCGCCCCGAGTGCGATGGCAATGCCCCGCAATTTCAATCCTGTGCGTCCCATGCCCAATTCTCCAGATCCTCGATCGATGGCGCTTCGCTGACGCGGCGCGCGTGCTCGAATGAATGGCCCGCGCGGATCATTGCGGCAAGCTGCTTTTCGCGCCGCTTGTGCGCTTCTTCGACCGTTTCGTCGTGTCGGGCAGCGGCAAAGGGTCCGAACCGCCGCCGTTTGGCGAGCGCCACGATCGCTTGCCGCGCCTCGGCTTCTTCCGGTGCGGTATCGCTGCGTAGCTGTTCTTCGATGCCGGCCGCACGCAGGGTCTGCTCGACCCGCCGCGCGCCATAGCCCCGTGACAGCAGTCCGTTGGCCTTGGATCGAGCATAGGCTTCGTCATCGACATAGCCTTTTTCCGCAAACCGCTCGACCAGCGCCTCGATATCCGGCTGAGCGTCATCCTCCCAGCCACGCTCGCGAAGCTTGCGCTGGAGATAGCTGCGCAACTTGCCGGTAGAGGTCGCGAAACGCGCCACATAATGCAGCGCGAGATCGTTCAGCCGCGTGCGATCAAGCGGTTTGGACGGGCGGCGAGTGCGACGAGATGTTGCGGAAGCTTCAACCATCGGCCATATTCTTGCCACACTCCTTATCGATTGGGAAACGTCAAGTGACGGGCCGCTATAGGGAGAGCGGCACAATACTACATTAGGGTCGCCGTAAGGCACTGATTTTCAAAAGGTATCATAACAAAGCCATGAACGACGCCGTTTTGACGCCGACGCCGAACGACTGCAACCTGCCGCGACGCAGGAGCGACTTCGCGACCTTTAACGACGCCATCGATTACGCTGCCCGCAGCGAAAAGGGGCTCAATTTCCACGATCCGCGCGGCAATCTGTCACGCGTTTATACCTATGCCGAGATGCGAAGCGATGCCCATGAACTGGCGTACAAGCTGATCGCTTCGGGGATCGGCAAGAACGAGCGCGTGGCCCTGGTCGCCGAGACCAGCCCCGAATTCGCCGCCATGTTCTGCGCCTGCATCTATGCCGGTGCCTGGCCGGTGCCGCTGCCGCTGCCCACGACCTTTGGCGGCAAGGAAAGCTATATCGACCAGCTTGCGGTCCAGCTGCAGAGCAGCGATCCGCGCATCCTGCTCTATCCTTCGGACATCGCCGAAATGGCCAAGGCAGCGGCCGACAAACAGGGCTGCGAGGGCGAGACCTGGGACGAGTTCGCCAGCCGCGAAGGCCCGGAGTGCGAGCTTCCCGAAGCGAAGCCCGACGATATCAGCTATCTTCAGTACTCCTCGGGCTCGACCCGCTTCCCGACCGGTGTCGCGGTCACGCACGAAGCGCTGCTGCACAATCTGCGCGGCCATGCCCAGTCGATGGATATCGGTACCAACGACCGCGTCGTCAGCTGGCTGCCGTGGTACCATGACATGGGCCTTGTCGGCTGCTTCCTGTCGCTGATCGCGAACCAGGTTTCGGTCGACCTCCTGCGCACCGAACATTTCGCGCGCCGCCCGCTTGCCTGGCTCGACCTGATCAGCCGCAACAAGGGCACGACGCTCAGCTATTCGCCGACCTTCGGCTATGACATCTGCGCGCGCCGCATCTCCAGCCAGAGCCACGTCGCGGATCGCTTCGACCTGTCGCGCTGGCGGACTGCGGGCAATGGCGCGGACATGATCCGTCCCGACGTGATGCAGAATTTCGTCAATGCCTTTGCCGAGGCAGGCTTCAAGGCCAATGCCTTCACGCCCAGCTACGGCCTTGCCGAAGCCACGCTGGCCGTCACCGTCATGCCTCCGGGCGAAGGTATCCGTGTCGAACTGGTCGAGGAAGAGCGCCTTTCGGGCCGCCCGCGCGACCTGTCGAAGCCCGCGCGCTACCGCGCCATCGTCAATTGCGGGAAGGCGATTCCCGGCATGGATGTCGAAATCCGTGACGAGAAGGGCAACGCCAAGGGCGACCACCAGATCGGCAAGGTCTGGTGTCACGGCAAGAGCGTGATGCATTCCTACTTCCGCAACGAGGAAGCCACAAACGACTGCCTCGTCGATGGCTGGCTCGACACCGGAGACATGGGCTATCTCGCCGATGGCTATTTGTTCATCGTCGGCCGCGCGAAAGACATGATCATTATCAACGGCAAGAACCTGTGGCCGCAGGATATCGAATGGGCCGTGGAACAGCTTCCGGGCTTCAACCACGGGGATATCGCCGCATTCTCGATCGATACCGACAATGGCGAGGAAGCGCCCGCCGTGCTCGTCCACTGCCGCGTGTCCGAGCATGACGAACGCATCAAGCTGCGCGACCAGATCGCCGACAAGGTTCGCGGCGTGACCGGCATGAACTGTGTGGTGGAACTCGTGCCGCCGCGCACGCTCCCGCGCACCAGTTCGGGCAAGCTTAGCCGCGCCAAGGCCAAGCGCCTGTACCTTGCCGGCGAAATCCAGCCGATCGAGCTGGAGATGGCGGCCTAGTTTCGACCAAGCGCCAACCGGCAAGTACGGAGGCGCTTGAAACTCGTGTTATAGCAACCTAATACAGAACCAAGGCTCTCACGCCGTTGTTCTCAGGGAGGTCTGCTGAAATATCATGAGTGACGAAACGCCTAAGGCCGAAACCGCGCCCGCAGCTGCAAAAGCTGCCCCCACGACTACGGCTGCACCGCCCGAATTCGACCTGACGCCGCCCGATCCCGTGCCGGTCGTCGCGCCCGAAAAGGCCGCCGGTCTTGTTCCCGTTTCCGCGGACGTGAAGAGCAAGCTCGAAACCAAGGTCGACGGTTTCGTCGAAGACCTGCTGGCGCAGGACGCAAACTCGCCCGAATTCGGCAAGAAGGTCGACCAGCTCACCAACATGGGCCGCAAGGAAATCATGGCGGCGGCAGGCATGTCGAACCGCTTCCTCGACCGCCCGGTCCGCGCGATGGACAAGGACGAAGGCGTCGGCGCGAACCTGTCCGAGCTGCGCCGCGTGGTGGAAGACCTCGACCCGGGCAAGCGCGGCAAGCTTTCGGGCACGCGCAAGTTCCTTGGCATCATTCCCTTCGGCAACAAGTTGAACAATTACTTCCGCAGCTACCAAAGTGCGCAGACCCACATCCAGTCGATCCTCAACAACCTTGCCAGCGGCAAGGACGAGCTGATCATGGACAATGCAGCAATCGACGTCGAACGGCAGAAGCTGTGGGAAGCGATGGGTAATCTGGAACAGATGATCCACATCTCGAACACGCTGGACCAGAAGCTGGAAGAAAAGGCCGCCGAACTCGACGCGACCGATCCGGCCAAGGCCAAGGCGGTGCGCGAGACCGCTCTGTTCTATGTCCGCCAGCGTACGCAGGATCTGCTCACCCAGATGGCGGTGAGCGTGCAGGGCTATCTCGCACTCGACCTGGTCAAGAAGAACAATGTCGAACTGGTGAAGGGTGTGGACCGCGCCAGCACCACGACTGTCGGTGCGCTGCGAACGGCTGTGACCGTGGCAGAGGCGATGACCAACCAGCGCCTCGTGCTGGGCCAGATCACCGCGCTCAACGATACCACGGCAGGCATCATCGACAGCACCTCCACCATGCTGCGCGACCAGACCGGCAAGATCCACGAACAGGCCGCAGCCAGCACCATCCCGCTGGAAACGCTGCAACGTGCCTTCCAGAACATCTACGACACGATGGACGAGGTCGACCAGTTCAAGCTGCGTGCACTCGACAGCATGAAGCAGACGGTCACCGTGCTTTCCGACGAGGTCGAGAAGTCGAAGGGCTATATCGCGCGCGCCGAAGGGCAGGCGCAGGCGCAGAAGTCGGTGCAGGAATCGGCACTGCTGAGCATCGAAGGCTGATATGGGCGACCTGACCCGCGATAGCGACCGCATCATCGAGAACGCACGGATCGTGCGCGATGACAATCGCACCGGCGGACGGCACCGGCGCGAAGTGTCGATCGGCGCCGGTTCGGCCAAGATCAAGAAAGACATCTGGGTCAAGCGCATCCGCAATATCGCGATCGCCCTGTTCGGGATCTGGGTTGCGACCGGTATCGCCGGACTGATCCTCGACGGGATCGGTTTTGCAGGCGTCATGGCGCTGGTGGTGGCAAGCGTTATCGCGATCGCGGTGCTGGGCAATTATCCCAAGCTCAAGACGCCCCGCCGCGAAAATTTGAACAAGGGTAACGTCAGGGACATGGTCGGCCGCACCGAACTGTGGCTGGAAAGCCAACGACCCGCCCTGCCCCCGCCCGCCGCGAGGATCGTCAGCGACATGGGCGTGCAGCTCGATGCGCTGGGCCTCCAGCTTGAAGGCGTGGACCAGAACCACCCCAAGGCCCGCGAAGTCCGCAGCCTGGTGGGCGAACAGTTGCCCGAAATGATCGACAGCTATCGCAAGATTCCGGCCCACCTTCGCGCTGAACAGCGCGCGGGCGCCACGCCGGACGAACAGCTCACCGACAGCCTCGGCAAGATCAGCGGCGAGATCGACTCGATCACGCGCCAGCTGGCCGAAGGCTCGCTCGACGATCTGGCGATCAAGCACCGTTATCTCGATTACAAGTTCGGCGAAGGCGCTGCGACTGCACCGGAACTGGAGAACAAGAGCTGATGCGCGTCCCACTGTCCCACGACCTCGGCAAGGAAGAGGTTCGCCGCCGCCTTCAGGCCCGCAGCCACGAAATCGGTGACGCCATCCCCGGCGGAATGGCCGATGTCGAGACGAGCTGGCCGAATGAAGACTGCATGGCGCTCGACATCAAGGCGATGGGCAATGTGACCCGCGCGCAGGTGCTGATCGAGGAAACGCAGGTGATTTTCGAGGTCAACCTGCCCCCGGCCCTGTCCTTCGTGGAGCCGATCGTGGCCGGTGCGATCCGCAAGAAAGGCCAGAAACTTCTCGAGTCCAAATAAGCCGCATTTCCGGCGGTGATTGTTTTGGCATTCTTGCTGGAACCTTCTGCGTTCTCAATCGCTTCTCCCTGAAGCAGGTCTGTCGGTTCGGCATGCGCATGGTTCCCCGGGTCGCGGTGAACCGGCCAGCTTTCGCTCGCATTTCCTGTTGTTTACCGGGACGGGGGTTCCAGCTTGAGACACGAATTAAGACAGGCAACGCGAACAGCCCATGACAGGTTGGACCGCATTGCCGCAACCATGCCATTATCTTCGACAGGCGATTATGCCTCGTTCCTCGGCGCGCAGTTCGCAGCGCGTGCCGCGATGGAAGATGCCTTTGCTACGACTTCGCCCGGCAAGCTGGGCCAGCCTCCGCAACAGACGCAGCTGATCCTGGCCGACCTGGCAGAGCTCGGCTATGCGGCACCTCCCCCCGTTTCGCCTCTACACCTGCGCGGCGAAGCGCAAGCGCTTGGCGCAGCGTGGGTCGTGGCCGGCTCCTCGCTCGGCAACCGTGCCATGCTTGCGCAGCGCGGCAAGGCCGGGCTGGGTGGCGCAGAAAGGTTCCTCTCCGATCCGGCAATGCCAGCCTATTTCAAGCGATTGCTCGATGTCCTCGAAAGCCCCGCGAACCACGCTTCGATCGAAGGCGTAATTGACGGCGCTCACGAAGCATTCGCCCTGTTCGAATGCGCATTTGCAGCGCAGCAGCTGGAGAATGCGGCATGAGCGCCGAAGAGAACCAGGTCGATCTGACCAATTGCGACCGCGAGCCGATCCACATTCTCGGCCAGATCCAGCCTTTCGGCGCCCTGCTGAGCATCAATACAGACTGGTTCGTAAGCCAGCGCTCTGCAAACCTGGAAGAGATGCTCGGTCTTGGCGATGAGGTGGAGATCGGCTCCAGGCTGGCAGACATCCTTTCCGCCTCCGCTTTCCGGCGCCTGCGCAGCGCCGTCTCCGCAATTGGCCGGGGCGATCAGGTAGAGCGGCTTTTCGGCATCGACTTGCTGGAAGACGGCAGGCTTTTCGATTGTGCGATCCACTGCTCGGGCATGTATACGATCATCGAGATAGAGCCGCATGCCGAGGGCGATATCAACCGGCAAATGGCGATCCTGCGGCCGGTCCTGGGTCGGCTGGACAAATTGTCGGACGTCGACGCCCTGATCTGCGATGCGGCGCGCCAGTTGCGTGTCGTGCTCGATATCGACCGGGTCATGGTCTATCGCTTTCGTGACGACCTGTCGGGTGAGGTGGTCGCCGAAGCCAAACGCCACGATCTCGAGGCATTCCTCGGGCTGCGTTATCCGAAAAGCGACATTCCCGCGCAGGCGCGCGAACTCTACAAACGCAACCGGTTTCGCATCATCAGCGATGTCGAGAGCGAACCCATTCCCATCACGCCCCGCCAGACCCTGGAAGGCGAAGACCTCGACCTGTCGATGAGCACGCTTCGCGCGGTCTCGCCGATCCACATCGAATACCTCAAGAACATGGGCGTCGGCGCCTCGATATCGATCTCGATCGTGATCGGCGGCGAGCTGTGGGGGCTGTTCGCCTGCCATCACTATTCGCCCAAGATCCTGCCCTATTCGCAGCGGACGACTGCCGAACTGTTCTCCGAAACATTTTCGCTCATGCTGGAGAGAACGCTGTTTCGCGAGAGCGACCGGCTAAGGCAAAGGGGCCGCCAAGTGCATGACCAGCTCATGCGCGACATTGCGGCCGGTACACCGCTGCACGAATCCCTGCCCACGCTCGATCCGGTCATCCAGGACGTGATCCCGCATGACGGTGCGAGCGTCTTCGTAGACGATATCTACATCGCGCGCGGGGCGGCTCCCAACGAGGAAGAATTTCGCGCCATTGTCGGCCAGTTAAACGGGGCTGCAACCAGCAAGGTTTTCGTGACCGACCAGATATCCAGCCGCATCCCGCGGGCAGAACGGTTCGCACACCGCGCCACCGGCGCGCTTGTTATCCCCGTGTCGCGCATGCCGCGCGATTATCTGGTCCTGTGGCGCAAGGGCCTGGACCAGACCGTGCGCTGGGCACGCAATCCGGAGAAGCCGGTCGAACATGGCCCCAATGGCGTGCGCCTCACGCCGCGCAAGAGCTTCGAGGCATGGCAGGAAACCGTCGAGGGACGCAGCGAGCCCTGGACCGCCGGCGAACAGCAGGTTGCAGAAGGACTGCGTGTCACCCTGCTCGAGATCATCCTTCGCCTGACCGACGAAGCGGTGAAGGAAAGGGCCAAGGCCCAGTCGAAGCAGGAACTGCTGATTGCGGAACTCAACCACCGCGTCCGCAACATCCTCAACCTCATTCGCGGATTGATCAGCCAGTCGCGCAGCGAAGCCTCCTCCATCGAGGAATTTTCCGAGATCGTCGGTGGCCGCATCGCTTCGCTGGCTTCCGCGCATGACAATATCACCAAGAACAACTGGTCATCGGCGCCCTTGAGAGGCCTGATCGAGACCGAGGCACAGGCCTATGTTTCCGGCAAACTCGATCGTGTCGAGATCAGCGGTCCCGAAGTCCTTATCGTTCCCGAGGCCTACACGGTGATCGCGCTCGTCATCCACGAGATGATCACGAATTCTGCCAAATACGGGTCGCTGAGCGACAGCTCGGGTACGCTGAAGGTTACGATCAGGCAGACAGGTGACGGGTTCCTCCAGATCGACTGGAAGGAGAGCGGAGGCCCTCCGGTCAAGCCGCCGAAGCGCAGGGGCTTCGGCTCGACCATCATCGATCGCTCCATCCCCTTCGAACTGGGCGGCGAATCCAATATCGATTACAAGCTCGAGGGAGTCGAAGCGACCTTCACCGTACCCGAACGCTTCGTATCCTATGAAACGACGGACACTCCAGTTCCGGCCGAAGACCGGATCGAAGAGGACGAGACCCCTTCGGCAGACCAGCCCGATGCGAAGGTCGACGCTCCCGAAACCGTGATGCTGGTCGAAGACAGCATGATCATCGCGCTCGATACGGAAGATTGCCTCAAGGAACTTGGCGTTTCGACGGTCATCATGGAAAGCACCGTCGCCGGCGCGCTGCGCGCGCTTGAAAGCAACCGCCCCGACCTCGCTATTCTCGACTACAACCTAGGCAAGGAGAGCAGCGAGAAGGTGGCCGAGGAACTGGTGCGGCGGAACATTCCGTTCTGGCTGGCGACCGGCTATGGCGAGATGAAGGACCGGCTCGATGAAATCGGAGCGCAGGGCCTGCTGGTGAAACCTTACGGGAAATCCGACCTGATGGGGATCATCGAGGGGTGAGCGGCAGTCCGGCGACGAGGCAGCGCGAGCAATCCGACAAGTCGACCTGACCCAGGTTTTCCGCTTGGGCGGAGCTGCCCGAAGCGATCGTCAATCCGCCCGTCGAGCAATGCCCCTCGAGCGGGATGACCTGCACGGCGCCCTCGAACCTTTCGCGCACGGCGCCAGTCTCGCCGCCCGCGATGTGGGCGACGCTGAACAGGGGGCCTTCGACAAGCATTTGCGTGCGTGAAGGGTCTATGGTGCGCCGCAAATCCGCGGGGTGTTCGCCGCCGATGGCGCACCTCACCGCTTCCTCCAGGTGCAAGGGGCGGTCGCGCCCGTAATCATAGAGGCGATAGGTAATGTCGGTGCTCTGCTGCACCTCGACCAGCGTGAGGCCCGGCCCCATGGCATGCACCGTCCCTGCAGGCACGTAGAGAAAATCGTTCGCGGCAACTTCGCGCCAGGCCAGAAGGTTCTCGATCGAACCGTCCCGTGCCGCCCCGCGGATTTCGTCGGGGCCGATATCGCGGCGGAACCCTGTCGCCAGCTGCGCGCCCGGAGCAGCATCGAGGATAAGCCAGCATTCGTCCTTGCCCCGGCCGGTCGGGCTAAGTTCGCCCTTCGGGTGCACCTGGACCGACAGCTTGGCGCTGGTGAAGAGGTATTTGGTGAGGATCGTGTCGAGCGGGGCATCCGGCTGGAACCAGATCTCGCCGACAGCCTCATCGCAATCGCCGACGAGCGCGGGCGAGAGGTCGTCGCGACCCCACGGCTTGACCAGCAGCCTCGGCACGATTGCGCTGTTCGAATTCACTTGGACTTGTCCGTCGCCAGATTCTTCACCGCCTGCGCCGCATCACGCGACAGGACAAGCACGTCATCGCCATCGACGACAACGATGACATTGTCGAGACCGACGACCGAAATTCGTCGATCCTCCCCGACCGTCATGATGCCGCCTGCATTGATCGTTCGGGTTCCGTCGGCGAGCAGGTCCAGGCCGGCGGCTTCCCGTGCCGTCATCAATGAATTCCAGTCGCCGATATCCGACCAGCCGATGTCAGCCGATACCACCGCGGCGTGGGAAGTGTTTTCCATGAGCGCATAATCGACGCTCTCGCCCGCTATCCGGGCGAACGCAGATCCCTCGGGATGGAACTGCGCCCCGTCCTCCCTGCCGTTTTCGACCGCTTGCCGGACAGCTTCTGCCATCTCGGGCCAGTGCCGGGACAGCTCGTCCAGGAAGGTGCCTGCACGGAAAACGAACATCCCGCTGTTCCAGGTGAACCGGCCGCTTTCGAGATAGGCCTGCGCGGTGGCTTCATCGGGCTTTTCGACGAAACGCGCGACATGGTGCCCTTCACCAACGGGCCCGCCCTTCTCGATATAGCCATAACCCGTTTCGGGCCGGTCGGGTTCGATGCCGAAGCACACCAGCTTGCCATCCCTCGCGAGGCTTTGCGCCTTCTGGACTGCCTCGTGGAACGCCTGCCGGTCGGCAATATGGTGATCGCTCGGACAAACGAGCAGGATGGTATCAGGCTCGACCCTTGCCGCAGCGAGGGCGATGGCGGGCGCCGTATTGCGCGCTGCCGGTTCGACGATCAGGGAATACTGCCCGGCCTGACGTCCGACGAGAGCCACCTGCTTTTCGCCGGCTACTATCAGCGGCTCTGCAAACAGGTCGCGGTCATCCAGGCGGTCGAGCGTTTGCTGGAACAGTGTCCGCTCTCCCAGTAGCGGAAGGAACGGCTTGGGCCTGTCCGCACGGCTGAGCGGCCACAGGCGTGTACCGCTGCCTCCGCACAGGACGACGGGCTGGATCACTTGCACTTCCTTACTGCGACCGGTCTCTTCCCTCCTGCATAGAGGCGGGTGGCGCGCTTGTCAGTTGAAGAAACGCTGGCGGTAAAGGAACGGTGCAGCGACAGGATTGCCCTGCGCATCACGGGCAGGCTCGAAGCGGATCTGCTCGTAGGACAGCTGGCAGACAACCGCATCGGTTTCGGGAAAAGGGCTAGCGCGGTAGATCGAGCAGGATGTCACCCTGCCCTCCGGCGAGACCACAAGGCGGACGATGACAGACTTGCCGATGCGCGCCTGCCTGCCGCCCGGCGGGATCGGAAAGGCCCTGCTGTCGGTGATGGAGCGGGTGAGCACCGGCTTGGTCGCAGCAACACCGCCTTGCCCGCTTCCGCCCCTGCCCGATCCGGTTCCCACGCCGCTGCCTTCGGCGCCGGTGCCTTCGCCCGACTGGGTTGCACCAGAGGTCGTGGCGCTGCCGGTCGAGGCGGCACGCGGCACAGGCTGGTCTTCCCTGACCTGACGCCTCGGGGTCGGTGCGGTGACTGGCTGCGGGACGGCTTCCTGCCCCGGATCACCCTGGGCACCCTCGTCCGGTTCGGGCTCGGTCACGGGGGTCTCTTCCTCGGGCGTCGTGACCGTCACCGTGAAGGCCGACACGACTGTGCGTTCGACACCGGCCACGGCCGTTGGCGCCAGCATACGTGCCAATACGTAGAGGATTCCCAAGTGAATCAGCAGTATAAGCGCAATAAGCCACGGGTTGAGACGCGTCTTCGTCGCACTGAAATTGGTCGCGGGTTCGGCCATGGAGATCAAACGGCGCAAACCGCCGGGACGTTCCGTCGCTTCGACCGGCAAGCTCGAAAAGGCAGGAGAGATACCCATGGCCACCAGCGCCGCCGGATTGGATCATGCAGCAGCGCGGTCCGCCAATGGTCTACGCCCTGCCGCTGCGAGATTGGCCTATCCGCTGATCGCTTTGCTGGCTTTTGCGGCGCTTGCATATGTAAGCATCGATCTGACACGTGGTGAAGGCCGCATAGCCGTAGTCTGGCTGCCCAATGCGCTTGCCGTCGCCTTCCTGCTTCGCCGCAAGGTTCCGCACGAACCGGCGCTGTTTATCGCAATGTTCCTCGGCAACGTGCTGGCGAATTTCATCGTGGGCGACGCAGTCTTGACGGCGGCGGCGCTGGCCCTGGCCAATTCCGCAGAAATATGGCTCGCCGTGGCGCTGGTCAGGCGTTGGTGCGGAAACCGGCCCGACATGTCGGACACCTATGACCTTTCGCGCTTCATACTCGCCGCAGGACTGATTGCGCCGATTGCATCGGCCGCGATTGCATCGCTCGCACTGGCCGGAACTTCAGGGCTCTCGCTTGCTCCCATCCTGCGCTGGGCGACATCGGATGCGCTCTCGATGCTGATCCTCGCGCCCGGCGCGCTGGTGCTGCAGGATGCAATCGCCAACATTCGCATGCCTACCGTGCGCGAGGTCGTGGAATGGCTGTTGCTGACAATCGGCGGCACGACGCTCACCCTCGTCGTCTTCTACCAGACCGCGTTACCGCTCCTGTTCCTGATCCCTCCGATCGTGATTGCCCACGCCTTCAGGTTAGGTGCGCTGGGCACCGCCTTTTCGGTCATGAAGGTAGCCGTGATCGCGTTGATTTTCACCCAGGCTGGCAGGGGGCCGATCAACCTCCTCCCCGCGCCGGTCGACGTCCAGATACTGATGCTGGAGGCATTCCTCGCCACCTCGATGCTCGTCGGACTTCCCGTGGCGGCAGTGCTCGCCACGCGCGACAAGGTCTCCGCCGAGCTGGCGGCGGGCAAGAAGCAGATGGCGCTGCTTGCGGACAATATCACCGATGCGATCCTGCGATACGACATCGACGGACGCTGCACCTACGCTTCCCCCTCGGTGGAGAATGTCCTTGGACTTCCCCCGGCCAGTTTCATCGGTCGAGCCAGCAGCGAACGGGTCCATCCCGATGCCCAGGCCGCAGTCCGAGACGTCGAGGAAGCTCTGCTGACCGGCAAAAAGGACAAGGAACGGTTCACCTACCGGCGCTATCTCGATGCTGTTGACGGAAGCGCCGTCTTCATCGAGGCCGATTGCGCCGTCGCCTATAACGGCGAGACCGGCGAACGCGAGGGCATCATCGTCTCCGCACGCGATGTCACCAACCGCATCGAGCTCGAACGCAAGCTCAAACGTGCCACGGCGCATGCGGAGAATGCGGCCCGGGCAAAATCCCAGTTCCTCGCCAATATGAGCCACGAGATCCGTACGCCCATGAACGGTGTGCTCGGCTTTGCCGACCTGCTGAGCCGTATGAAGCTCGATCCCGAAGCAGCGCGCTATGCCGACCTGATCGTCCGTTCGGGCCGCTCGATGATGATGCTGCTCAACGATATCCTCGACATATCGAAGATCGAATCCGGCAAGCTTGTCGTTACGAACGAGACCTTCGACCTGCTCCAGCTCGTGGCCGACTGCGAACGGCTCCACAAGAGCAGTGCCGAGGCCAAGGGGGTTCGCCTGACCGCGGTATGCCTGCCCGATGTCCCGCGCCTGGTTCGCAGCGATCCGTTGCGGCTCCGCCAGATCCTGCTCAACCTGCTGGGCAACGCGGTCAAATTCACCGAGCGGGGCGAGGTCGCACTGAAGGTCGGATATGAGCATGGCGAGTTGATCCTCACTGTCGAAGACAGCGGCATCGGCATCGCGCCCGACCGCTTGACGAATATCTTCGACCCCTTCGTGCAGGAACAGGCCAGCACCACGCGGCGATACGGCGGCACCGGCCTCGGCCTTTCGATCTCGCGCCAGTTGGCCGAATTGCTCGGCGGGTCGCTCGAGGCGACTTCCACACCCGATTTCGGATCGCGTTTCACCCTGCGCCTGCCGTTCGAGGCAGGCGATGTGGAGCGTGATACTGTCGACGAGCATTCCCGTCGGGCCAGCGACGGCCCGATGCCGACCTCGGGCCGCATCCTGCTTGCAGAAGATCACGATGTGAACCGGATGCTCGTCACCGCCATGCTCGAAGAACTGGGCCAGCGTGTGGATACAGCCCATGATGGCATCCAGGCGGTCGAAGCGGTCATAGACGCGAGTGAACGGAGCGAGCCCTACGACCTGGTACTGATGGATATCCAGATGCCCGAATGCGACGGCTATACGGCAGCACGACGGATCCGTCGTGCCGGACTCGATGCGCACGGCCTGCCTATCGTGGCGCTGACGGCCAACGCATTTCCAGAGGACATCGCCGCAGCAGTGGAGGCCGGCATGCAGGCGCACCTGGCCAAGCCCCTGGTATTCGAGGAACTGGCGGAGGCGCTGGCCCGCTGGATGCCGGTCCATATCGTCGACGAAGGCGCCGTCGCGTCGGCAGCTCGCGCCACGCTGACGCCCTCGAATGCGATGGAGCAACGCTGGAGCGAGCGAAAGGGCGAAGCGATGGAGGCCGTGGGTTCGGCCTTGCGCGATAACGCGCTGGAAGGCGCCCATATCGAGGAGCTTGCGCGTACCGTGCACAAGCTGGCGGGAAGCGCGGGGATGTTCGGCGAAGTCGAACTGGGAGAGAAAGCCGCAGCACTCGAACGCGCGCTGCGGGCGAGCGTCGAGACCGGCGTACGCCGCCAGCTTGCGCAGGAACTGCTCGACCTAGCCTGAGAGCCCGCAAAACCAGCGGCACAAACGAAAAGGGCGACCCCGAGGGGCCGCCCTTTCCTGTTTCGATCGTTCGAAGGATCAGAACTCGTAGCGAGCGCCGACCTGGATCTTCCATGCCGAGCCCGAGATCGAGATCGCCTGGTCATCATCGGGGTTGAAGTTGTCGATGATGTAGCGGCCTTCATCGTCGTAATCCGCGAACGAGGTCGGGATGTCGAAGTTGAAGATTACGCGGTTTGCTTCTGCGTCGATCATGTTCAGGACGTTGTCGAAATCGGCGAAGATTTCGAGACGGTCGTCGACGAGGCCGGTCAGGCTGCCGAAGAAGGGCAGTTCCTGGCTGATGCGCATGTCGAGATCGTACGACCACGGGTTACGGCAGGTGTTACGCTCGATGCTTGCGCCCGGCGTGTACTCGCAGCCCGAAGCAGCAACGTAGTCGATCAGTTCCTGGACCGCGGTTGCGTCCGAGAACGGCGACAGGTTCGGATCATTGATGCCCGACGGGACGTAGAGCAGTGCGTTGTCCGAGCCCGAAGCGCTGTCGTTGAACACGCTGCCACCGTCGAACACGAGGCTGTACGGACGGCCCGAACGGGCGCGGAAGTACAGGCCAAGCTGGGTGGCGTAGTCACCGAAGAACTCTTCACGGAAGCTGATGGCAGCCGTGAAGTTGTGACGCGTTTCGTAGTTCGAAGTCGAAACGGCCGGGTTCTGACGGTCGAAGGCTGCCGTGACGTCGTAGGACGAGGTTGCAGTCGACGAGCCGACGTTACGGTTGTTCTCCGAGTCCGTGAAGGCGTAGCCGAAGCGGACGTTGACGCTACCACCGTCGGTGATCAGGCCACCGTCGAAGCGCTTCGAAAGCAGCGCCGAGGCGATGTGGCTTTCGTAGCTCGGGCCGTTGGTCAGCTGGATGAAGTCATCCAGGCGCGTGCCGAAGCAGTCACCGGTCAGGTTGTCGTAGACCGGCGGCGTGCCACCCGTACCAACCAGCGTGGCGTTACAACCAGCATTGTTGATGTCGAGTGCGTCGTAGATCGGACGACCGTCGATGGTGTAGCCGTTGAGGCCTTCATCGGGGTTCGGAGCCTGCACGAGGTCGACGAAGTTCAGCGTGTCGTTGAACCGCGAGTAGATGTAGTCGAGGTTCAGGCGCCAGTCGCTGAAGAAGCCGGTGTCGGTGCCGAAGTCGGTCGCGAAACCGAGGTTCGCACGTACCACGGTCGGCACGTCGAAATCGGGATCGGTCGACTGGACGTCACCGCCACCAACGGCAGCCGAAGCCGAGCCGGAGTCGGTCACGCACTGCGGGAAGCCGGTGAACTCGCCGTTGCCGTCAAGAACATTGGTCGGCGTCGAGGCACAGAATACCGAAGTACCCAGTGCGGTCGAGAAGCCGTTGTTCGAGAATGCGTTCGAGAAGTACACCACCGGGTCACCGCCCGAGAACACGCCGACACCACCGGTGATGCGCGAGTTCGAGAAGAACCCGTCATTGTCGAGTTCGTAGGTTGCGCTCAGGCGCGGCAGCAGGACGGGGTCGAGCTTGCCGAACGAGTTGGCATTGGTGAAGCCGAAGCGGTCGTAGAACGACGGGTTCGCACGCGGTGCATCGCCGTCATAGATCTGCACGCGCAGGCCGGCAGTAATGCTCAGCTGGTTGGTCGCCTGCCATTCGTCCTGTGCGTAGAACGAATAGATGTTGCGGTTGAACCGTGCAGCTGCCTCGTTGATGTCGCCGCTCGGTGTGGCGTTGATGTCAGCGCCGTATGCCTGGCCGGTGGCGATTTCGAATGCGTTCGGGAAGAACTCGAAGCCCTGGCTCAGGACACCGTTTTCGAAGTCGTCGAGGTTTTCGAAGTAGAGCGTACCAGTCGCGTTGATGGCGAACAGGTTGTAAACTTCGAGCGAGTTCGCTTCGGCACCGATCTTGAACAGGTGATCACCAGCATCGATGTTGATCTGGAACTTCGCCTGGTCGATCTTCGTGTCGAGCTGGTTGGCCGAACGGAAGATGCCCGGGCCGGTGCTCAGCACGCCGTAGTTGAATTCGCCCGGATCGTTTGCGTCGGGAACCTGCGTACCGACTGCGAGACGCACGGTCGGGTTGTCCGACTGTGCTTCACCGAAGCCGACCGGACCCTGCTTGTCGCCCACTTCTGCGCGGCTGAGACGCAGTTCGGTCGAAACCTTGTCGCTCCAGTCCGAGTAGAGACGGACCGAGTAGTAGTCCGAGATCGTGCCTTCGTCTTCGAACGAGTTCAGGCCGGTGATGTTACCACCGCCGAAGTCGGGCTCGATGTTCGATTCTTCGAGGCGCTGGTAGGTCGCTTCGAGACGGTGATCGTCATTGATGTAGGCATCGATACGACCGAAGTAGCGGACGCTGGTTTCGTCCAGGGTGCGCGGATAGCCGCCGACGTCCTGGCCGTAGACGTCACGTGCGATCTGCGCGAAGCGATCGAACTGCGCCTGGGTGACACCGAATTCGGGGTTGGCGAAGCCGCCGCCCAGCGGGCCTTCGTCGTTCGCGTCGCCGAGATCGGTTTCTTCGTAACCGAGGTAGAAGAACAGGCGATCCTTGATGATCGGGCCGCCGAGGGTTGCACCCCAGCGCTTTTCGCTACCCGACGAAAGGGGGACTTCCTCGCCATCCGGACGGATGATCGTGTCGGCCAGCATGCTGTCGTCGTAATAGGTGTAGAAGGCCGAGCCGTGGAATTCGTTCTGGCCCGACTTGGTCACGACGTTCACGAGGCAGCCCGTGAAGTCGGAATATTCGACATCGAACGGTGCGAATTCGACCGAGGTCTCGCGGACCACGTCGTAGGGAAGCGGCAGCGAGTTACGCGCTGCGAACGGGGTGCCGTTGAGACCGAACACGTCGGCCTGGACGATGCCGTCGACGGTGAAGGTGTTCGAACGGTCGTTACCGCCGAGGCACGAGATACGGTCGACTTCGTCCGAACGCTCGAGGCTGACACGCGGGTCGAGGCGGATGATGTCGCGGACGTCGCGCGAAAGGCTCGGGAATGCTTCGAGGGTCGCTTCGCCGAATGCGGCACCCGGGCCGACTGCGAGCTGCTGGACGTTCGCACGTGCGCCGGTGACGACGATCACGTCTTCGTTTGCGCTCTGGGTCAGTTCGAAGGTGAAGCTGGTGTTACCCGAAACGGTGATGAACTGCTGTTCGACCGACTGGCCTTCGTAGCCATTAGCCTGCGCGGTAACGGTGTAGGGACCGCCCGGGACGAGCGAGCCGACGCGGAACGTGCCGTCGGGGCCCGAGGTCAGGACGCTGGACTGACCGGTACGGGTGTCGGTGACGGTGACGGTTGCACCCTGAACAGGAGCACCGGCGTCGTCGACCACGCGGCCTTCGATGCCCGAGGTGATCTGCTGAGCGGCAGCAGGTGCAGCGACCATGGCGGCCGTTGCGCTAAGGCTGACCGCACTGGCAGCCAGGAGATACTTGAACTTCATCGGAGAAGACCCCTTCGTCTCATCGGATAGAAAAACTTGCACTGGAAATGCGCCGCCCGGCTAGGCCGGCGATGTTTCGGCAAAGCTATCGTTTTGTGACAGAGTCAAGACAACGGACCCACTCCTGTGGAGGGCGAGTCACGTTTTGACGAAAAAATAAAGTTTTTCAGTCGTTTACCGCTGTTGCAAAAACCACACAGCCGCCGAAAAGATTCGTTTCCCTACGAAACGGAGCGCGGCAGGCCGTGGCTCAGGCGAGATTGATCTCGCGCAGCCGCTGCATCAGGTACTCATGACTCGAGATCGGCTCGGGGTGATCGCCCGGATTCTCGGGGTCGATGCACGAGGGCAGGGTCTCGATCACGTAGTCGGGCCGGAAGTGCAGGAAGAACGGCATCGAATAGCGGGCGCGGTAGGCGGCTTCACCGCGCGGATTGACCACGCGGTGGGTGGTCGAACGCAGCTTGCCATTGGTGAGCCTGTCCAGCATGTCGCCGACATTGATGACCAGCGCACCCTCGGGCACGTCGACAGCTTTCCACTCGCCCTGCCTGGTCAGCAGTTCAAGGCCGGCTTCCTCTGCACCGAGCAACAGGGTGATCGTGTTGATATCGCCATGGGCTGCAGCGCGGATGGCACCTTCGGCCTCTTCGCCTTCGAGCGGCGGATAGCGCAGCAAGCGCATGACCGAATTGCCGTCCTCGACCGTGGACGCGAAGAACTTGCGCGGCAGGCCGAGGTGGATTGCGATCGCCTCGAGCACGCGGCCACCGGCTTCCTCGAAGGCGGAATAGAGGCCGGAGAAGGTCTGACGGAATCCCTCGACCTCTTCGGGCCAGACGTTGTCCGCCATGTATTCGGCCAGCGGGTGGCCTTCGGGCAGTTCGCGCCCGACGTGCCAGAATTCCTTCAGGTCATGAACATTGGCGTCCTTGGCCTTTTCGGTTCCGAAGGGCGTGTAGCCGCGAGCACCGCCGCCACCGGGAATGTGGTAGGCCTTCTTCACATCGTCGGGCAGCGCGAAGAATTCCTTCGACAGCTCTTCCGCGCGATCGATCAGGTCCTGCGGGATCCCGTGGTCGCGGATCACGGCAAAGCCGTATTCTTGGAAGCTGCGGCCGATCTCGTCGGCGATGTTCTCGAGCGGCTGTGCCAGCGACACAACCGCGATGTCGGTGTTCGAATCGGTCATAATGGGTGCGCCCTTTAATACGGAAGGAAGAGTCCTGCCAGCGCGGCACTCATCAGGTTGGCGAGGCTACCGGCGGCGAGTGCGCGTATACCCAGCTTCGCGATGACCGGTCTTTGATTTGGCGCAAGTCCGCCGGTGACCGCCATCTGGATCGCGATCGAGCTGAAATTGGCAAAGCCGCACAGCGCGAAGGTCGCGATCGCGCGGCTGCGTTCGGTCAGCATTCCGGCATCGGCTGCACCAAGCTCGATGAAGGCGACGAATTCGTTGAGCACGATCTTGGTCCCGAACAGGCCGCCGGCGAACTGCGCCTGGCCCCAGTCGGAAATGCCGATCATATACATCACCGGCGCGAAGATATAGCCCAGCAGCATCTGGAAGGTGACGTCGGGATAGCCGAATAGCCCGCCGATCCCGCCGAGGATGCCGTTGGCAAGCGCGACGAGCGCCACAAATACCATGACCATCGCACCCACGGCGACCGCGAGCTTTACACCCGTCTGCGTGCCTTGCGCGGCGGCCTCGATGACATTGGCCGGCTTGTGGCCTTCCTCGAATGTCTCAGCGACTTCGACTTCGTGCGGCCTGCCGCTTTCGGTGAGTGCGGCGGGACCTTCTGCGCTGATGCGCGCTTCGGGGAGCTTGATGTCCTCGTCCGTCCCCGATAGCTCGGCCGCGCTGCGGGCGAGTTCGCTTTCGTCGTCGGGCATGATGATCTTTGCCATCAGGATACCGCCGGGCGCAGACATGAAGGCTGCCGCGAGGAGGAACGGCACGGCTTCCGAACCGATGAAGCTGGCGTATGCTGCCAGGATCGTGCCCGCGACACCGGCCATGCCAACCGCCATCAGCGTGAACAGGCGGCTCGGCGTAAGCGAGGCGAGATAGGGGCGCACGACCAGCGGGCTTTCCGACTGGCCGACGAAGATATTGGCCGCACTGCCCAGCGCCTCGACCTTGCTGATACCCGTGATCCAGCCAATCGCACCGCCGACCCAGCGCACGAGGCGCTGCATGATGCCCCAGTGATAGAGGATCGACACGATCGCGGCGAAGAACACGATCACCGGCAATGCGGCGATCACGAAGGTATTGGTGAAGGGGTTCGAACCCATCGGGCCGAACACGGCCTCGATCCCGATCTTCGAATAGTCGAGCAGGGCGATGACACCGTTCGACATGCCCTCGATCATCTGGACGCCCCACGGCGTGCGCAGGACCAGCAGGGCCATGATGGCTTGCAGGGCGAAGGCTGCACCGACGACGCGCAACTTGATGCGCTTCTTGCCCGTCGAAAGAAGGAAGGCGATCGCCAGGATGGCGAGAATACCGAGGATATTGATGACTACTGGCGGCATGCCGACCCCTTTGGCTTTGCGCTAGTTGCGGATGAAATCAGCCGCTGTCTTGCGCGGCGGGCCCGCTTAGTCAATTTTCAGGCCCGATTCCAGCTTCGGCTATCACCAGACCATAAGGGGCGCGAAACGCCAGCATGACCGACCAACCGGCCAATGAAACCCGCCTCGCGGCAGCCGCAATGCCACTTGGGCTCTTCGTTTACACGCTGCTTTATGGCGGGATGACCGTGCTTGCGGGCGTACTCGCCTACAAGCAATCGCAATTGTGGAACTTGAACCTTCCAGATGACACTCTTTTTCTGCTTAGCCTGTTTGACAATCCAGCGGTCGAGTCCGGAATCTTTGCCTTTCTTCTATTGGTCGTAATCACAAGCACCATCGCGCAACTCTATGGTGAAAAACTTGCGAACCGGCTCGTCTTGTTCGGGTTCGTCCCACTCGCTTTTTCTATTGCTTTGATGTGGCTGGTGCTTGCACTGCCAGTTTCGCCGGAAATGGTATCGGGTCGACCGGGGGCCATTGAAGCGTTCGAGATGGTTCATGGTCAATTTTGGCGTGTGGTCGCCTCAGGCCCCGTCGCGTACCTTGTCTCGCTGTTACTCAATATCTGGATATTTTCGCGTCTCCGCGGGTATGGCGAAGCCAATACACTCGGCCTTATGGTGCGAGGAGCAATCGCTTCCGCTCTCAGCCAAGCTATCGACTCAGTTATCTTTGTTACGCTGGCATTCTACGGAGAATTCGACATTACCGATCTGCTGGTCGGCCAAGTTTTTGCAAAGGTCACACTCAGCATCATATTAGTGCCCTTCCTGATCACCGGCGGGGTGGCCTTCGCGAAATGGCTGGACCGGCGCAACGCGTAGCCAGGCTCAGGGCCGCTCGATACCGTCGATAATCCGGTCTTCCAGATGGTCCCCGTGCAGGACCGATATGTCGCCGGTCGTCTCGAGCACGACCGCGCGGACCTTGTCGAATTCCAGCACGTTGGCTTCGCGCAGTTTCGCGATCAGGTCGCTCTTGGCGACGCGCGAGGTCTTCAGGCCTTCCTCGATGATCTCGCCATCGTACATGAGGAAAATGGGGCCGTTCTGGATCGCATCTTCGAACGCATCCGATGCCCTGCGCCCCTTGGCGATCAGGAACTGTACGAAGAACAGCGCTGCCGTGGCGAGCAAGGCTTGTGCGAAAGCCGTCCACTCGCTGGCCTGGACCGCCCCGGCCAGGAGCGAGCCCGATGCGACGGTGACGACGAAGTCGAAATTGGTCATCTTCGACAGCGTGCGCAGGCCGATGATGCGGATCAGCATGGTGACCCAGACAATCCCGATTGCGGATAGAACTGCCGCGCGTGCAGCGATGTCGAGCCAAGTGTTATCGAAGAACATAGCCACTTAACGGGCCATGGCGCGATATGCTCCTAAGCCGAACAGCTTGCTCCACCCAGAACGCAGAACCGCGCGCAATGCGGGTGGTTGAGAGGCACGTCCCCCGACGCCTCTTGCAGCGTTGCGCCGAGGTCGAAACCATCATCATAGGGTATCAGCGTGCAGGCCACGACGCGCGGGGCATTTTCGCCCTTGCGGTGGACAACCATACGGCTCGATGCGCACATGATGTCTTGCGGAGACTTGCCGAGGATGCCCCAGCATTCGGTCGTGATCTCGGCGATGTCCTTGTCTTCATCCATCTCGGGAAACAGCACCAGTCGCGCTGGATCATGCGCATCGATGGCAATGCCTTCGCGTTCGAACAGTGCAGCGTAGCACTCGCGCGCAGCGACCTCACCTTCATCGGGCAGCAGGCGTCCGGCAACCGCGATGGAAAAGCCGTTTTGCGACAGCCAGCGCAGGCCATCGAGGCCCGGCTCCCAGCTACGCGGCCCGCGTTCGCCCTCGTGGACTTCCTTTGTGTGATGATCGAGGCTGACGCGCAGGGTGAGCTTGTCACCGAAGCGTTCGCGAAGTGCGAGCAGTGCCGCTTCGTGACGTCGCATCGGCTTCATCGCATTGGTCAGGACCAGCGCTTCGAACCCCCGCGCGAGGCTGTCTTCCAGCATCGCCAGCATGTCCGGGTTCATGAATGGCTCGCCGCCGGTGAAGCCGATTTCGCGCGTGCCGATCGTTTCCGCTTCTTCCAGGAAGCGCGCCGCATGGTCGGCGGACAGGTATACCAGCGCGTCGTTGGTCGGGCTGCTCTCGATATAACAGGTGGCGCAGGCGAGATTGCACAGCGTGCCGGTGTTGAGCCACAGCGTGTCGAGCTTCGTGAGCGCGACCGATGCGCGTTGTTCGCCCTTGGCCGTCACCAGCGGATCGCTGAACTTCTCCGCCGGAAGCGCCGCCGCCTCGACGCGGAAGGGTGACGAGCCTGTCGGAGCATTGCGCGTCTGTGCGCGGGTTGCATTCACGAGAAACGCCTCCGCATCGAGGCCAGGAAACCGGCATATTTCTTCGGGATCGCGCCGAATACGGTCGGCTCCCACGCGGTGAATGCGGCGGCCTTGGTAATCTCGCTGCGGGTCGGATAGGCGATGATCGCCGAGCCGAGCGCAAAGGTGCTGCTCTTGCCCGTGATCGACTGGCTGATCGGCAGCAGCAGCTCGCCCGCGTTCTTGCCGACGATGCTCGCGCCCAGCACCTTCTTGCCCTTGAGCACCAGCTTTATGTGGCCCTTGTCCTTGCCTTCGGCGAGCGAGCGTTCGTTGTCGTGGAATGTCTCTTTCACCACGGCAACCTTGTCGCCATGCTTCTCGCGCGCTTCCTTTTCGGTCATGCCGACCTGTGCGACCTCTGGATCGGTATAGGTGCACCATGGCAGCGCCGACCAGTCGACCTTGGTGGGCACACCAAGCGTGATCTCGAGCGCTACGTTCGAGCCTTCGTAGCCGGAAACATGCGTCAGGCGCGGGCCGTCGCGGCAGTCGCCGATGGCATAGATTCCCTTGACCGAGGTGCGGCGACGCTCGTCGACCACGATCCCGCCGCGACCCATTTCAACGCCGATATCTTCAAGCCCGAAGCCGCGGCAATTGGGGTTGCGACCGGTCGCGATCAGCAGGTGGGATCCTTCGATCACCTCACCGGCCGCATGCACCTTGATCGCGCCAACGCCGCCTTCGACCTTGTCGGCCTGCCCTTTCACAAAGCGGACACCTTCCGCTTCCATCGTCTCTCGCACCACCGCCACGCTGCCAGGATCGTCGCGGCCCATGAGGTCGCCCGGTTCGAGCACAGTGACCGTACTGCCGAGGCGGCGGAAGCTCTGCGCCATTTCCATGCCGATGACACCGCCTCCCACGACGACGAGATGATCGGGCAGGACATCGAGATCGAAGATATTCTCATTGGTGAGGTAAGGCGTCGTATCGATGCCCTCGATCGGCGGGACTGCAGCCTTCGAACCGGTGGCGATCACGATGCGCGGCGCGCGCAGCGTGCGACCGCCGACCTCGACCGACTGCGGGCCGGTGACCTTCGCCCAATCGCGGATGACCTCGCAGCCCATTTCGTCGAACCGTTCTTCGCTGTCATGCGGAGCGATGGCGGCGATGGCATCGTGGATGTGTTTGTGCACCCCTTTCCATTCGACCTTCGGCGGCTGCAGGGTGATGCCGTAGCGCTCGCTCTCGTTCGCCTCGGCCGCGCGCTTGGCTGCGGCAATCAGCGCCTTGGACGGCACGCAGCCGTCGTTCAGGCACTCGCCGCCCATCTTGCGCGCTTCGATCAGCGCGACATCCAGCCCGAACAGAGCACATCCGCCGGCAGCGGTCAGACCGGCCGCCCCGCCACCGATCACGATCACGTCATGTGTGAATTTCATCGCTTGCTCCGTAACCGAATATGCGGGAGATGCGAAAGCCCCGGTGCATTTCGCACCGATCTTTTCGCAGCCAGGAAGCATCCGGTTACATGAATCTGGAAAATTCGCAGGACTATTACGGCAAGGTCCTCGCCACCTCTGCCGATCTGAAAACCGATGCGTGCTGCACTGCCGAGGCACCGCCGCCTGCGGTGATGGACGCCATGCGCAATGTGCATGAGGACGTGCGCGCACGCTATTACGGCTGCGGCCTTGTCGCCCCGCAGGCCATCGCGGGATGCAACATCCTCGATCTCGGCTCGGGCAGCGGGCAGGACGCCTATATACTCGCGCAGATGGTCGGCGAGAGCGGCTCGGTCACCGGCGTGGACGCGACCCCCGAACAGCTGGCCGTGGCGCGGAGCCACGAGGAATGGCACTGTGAGCGCTTCGGCTATGCCACATCGAATGTCCGCTTCATCGAAGGCGATATCGAGAAACTGCTCGAACTCGATCTTCCCGAAAACCACTTCGACGTGATCGTATCGAACTGCGTGATCAATCTGGTCGCCGACAAGGGTGCGGTATTCGATGCCGCTTATCGCCTGTTGAAGGAGGGCGGCGAGCTCTATTTCTCCGACGTCTATTCCGAACGGCGCGTGCCGCAAGAATTGCAGTCCGACCCGGTCTTGCACGGCGAGTGCCTGTCGGGGGCTCTGTATTGGGGCGATTTCTTGGACCTCGCAAAGCGGGCAGGCTTTGCCGACCCGCGCCTCGTTACCAGCCGCCCGCTCGGCATTGACGATGCGCAGATCGCGGCGAAGCTCGACGGGATCGCCTTCCATTCGGCAACATACCGCCTGTTCAAGCTGTCGGGACTGGAAAGCCAGTGCGAGGATTACGGGCAGGCCGTACGCTACAAGGGCACGGTCGGCGGAAACGAGCGCGTGTTCGAACTCGACGGCCATCATCATATCGAGGCGGGCCGGATATTCCCTATCTGCGGCAACAGCTGGAAGATGCTGGCCGACACCCGCTTTGCCGAACATTTCGAATTCTTCGGCGATTTTTCGACCCATTACGGCGTCTTCCCCGATTGCGGCATTGCCATGCCTTTCGGCGTCGACGGCAACGTACCCGACACGCCGGCAGCCTGTTGCTGAATATCCTCGTTACCGGAGCGGCCGGCCTCCTCGGGGGTGAGGTCTGCAAGCGGCTGGCCGATCAGGGTCACCGCGTGACCGCGCTCGTCCATCGCAATCCGGAGGTGCGCGCAAACGATGGCGCTGCCGTGTCTGTCACAAGGCTGGCGGGCGACGTATCGAAGCCGCAACTGGGCTGGACCGATAGCGAATTCGAGACGGTCGCCGAAGCGCACGACCTGTTGATCCATTGCGCCGCGACCGTCCGCTTCGACCTCGAGGAGTCCGATTACCAAGCGGTCAATGTCGATGGTGTGCGCAACGCCCTGTCATTGGCCGAGGCGGGCGGGATGGACTTCCTCCATGTCTCCACCGCCTATGTCTGCGGGACGCGCGACGGAGCGATACTGGAGGCCGACCCGCTGCCCGAAGGCGGCTTCGCCAATGGCTATGAAGCCAGCAAGGCTGCGGGCGAAAGGCTCGTACGCGCAAGCGGAACACGCTGGGCGATCGCGCGACCCTCTATCGTGGTGGGCGAGCACGCAAGCGGCCGGATCCGCCAATTTGACACCACCTATGCTGCCTTTAAACTGATTGCCGAGGGCCGGGTGCGGCACATGCCTGCTCGCGAAGGGGCCACGCTCGATTTAGTTCCGCTCGATCACGTAGTCGGCGGGATCACCGCCATCGCGGCGGACATGGAAAAGGCCGCGAGCGGGACATTCCACCTTGTTTCGGGCCAGCCGCTTCCCGTCGAACGCTTCACCGGTGTGATCGGCAGCTACGAACAATTCCACGAGCCCGAACTGGTCCCGCCCGAACGTTTCGATCCGACCATGCTGCCCGCGCTCGAGCGGCGGCTCTTCAAGCGTGTTGCCGGCCTCTATGCGAGCTATTTCCAGCGCGATCCGCATTTCGACGATGCCGCGTTCCGCGCATTCGCTGGTGAACCATGCCCAGAAACCGGCGAGGCCTTCATAAGCCGCCTTATCGATTATTGCATTGCCGACGGGTTCCTGCCCGAAGCGTGAGCCTGCTGCTCACCGCACATCGGGATAGTGTTTCGCCATCCGGCCGCGCAGGCCGAAGGCCCACATCATGCCGACCTTGAAGTATATCCAGTTCGCCTTGAGCGGGCCCCATGCCGCGATCCTGCGGTCCGAGGTGTAGACCCTTCGCCGCACCATCTTCACCCGGCCCAGCCGCGCGAGTTTCACGCACAGGTCTGCCTCTTCCATCACGGCGTCGCCGGGCGTGCAGCCACCCACTGCAAGGAAATCGTCGCGCCGGAAAAACATTGCGTGATCGCCGAAGAGCAGTCGGACGCCGCGAAAGAACAGGTGCGGCCGCGTCAGCAGCGGGGCGTACCAGGTCTTTGCCCAGTTATGGATCGTCGTGCCCCAGCGGGTCTTCTCCGGACCGCGAATGACCGGCGTGAAACTCGCCAGCGCGATCGTATCGTCCGCCAGCGTTTTCTCGACAACGGCAACCATGTCGGAGGGAGGACAGGTATCGGCATGGACCACGCACACCAGCCTCCCCTCGGCTGCTTCGACCCCTGCATTGATCTGCTTTGCCCGCCCTTGCTCGCAGGCCATCACGCGCCAGCCTGCCATGCGCGCGATTGCGCAGGTCTCGTCGCTACTCCCGCCGTCGACCAGCAGGATTTCGTGAGGTTTGGGATCGAGGCACTCGAATGCTGCTACGAGATCCGGCAGGGCCTTGGCTTCGTTCAGCGCAGGGATCAGCAGTGTAACACTCATTGCAGTTCGGGCCACTGGGCGAGGTCTTCGCCGGTATCGATGTCCGCCAGCTCGGGCAGCACTGCCGGGCCATAGCCATGCGCCGCCAGGCGGGCGAGCGTTTCGGGCAGCACTTTGGGCGTGCTCCATTCCATGTCGTCGAACAGGAAAGGGACCGGCTCGGTGAAGCCGATAAGGTAATAGCCGCCGTCATTGGCAGGGCCGAGCACGACGCGGCGATCATCCAGCGCTGCTGCAGCAGCCTGCAGCAGCGGCACGGAAAGCCCCGGACAATCGCTGCCGATCAGCATTGCCGGCGCCTCGACCCGTCCCATCTTCTCGCCAAGGTCGCCCTCGCCCTGATCGACCACGCTGGTGTCTTCGCCGAACAGCTCGTGGAAAGCCGCGATCTCCCCGCCAGTCACGCGCAATTCGAAGTCCAGCCCGCTCTCCCGGGCCACCTCGACCGTATGCGCCAGCAGGCGAGCATAGATTCGCGCCGCGCCCTCTGCGCCCACGGCCGGGATGAGACGCGTCTTCACTTTGCCCGGCACGGGCAGGCGAGCGAATATCGAAAGTTTCGGGGAAGCCATCGCAGCGCAGGATAGCGCGCTTGTCGTAAGGCGAAAGGGGCGATGGGAAGAAAGGTGGTGAGCCGTGCTGGGTTCGAACCAGCGACCTACTGATTAAAAGTCAGTTGCTCTACCGACTGAGCTAACGGCCCGACCACGGGCGCTCCCCTAGGCAGGTGAGCGATGGGGGTCAAGCATGCTTTGGCTTGCCATTCGCCCCATCCGCCACTTAGGTCGTTCCCGATGTCAGCCAAGGGATCAACTTCGCAGCCGCTCGATGCGAAAGGCGCAGGCAGCGCCAGTGGCGGGCCGTCCTTTTCGCTGGTGAACAGGATTGCCCGCGTGGTGTGGCAGGTCGCGTGGCTGGCGCTCGCACGATGGACGCCGCCGCCGCTGCACGCCTGGCGCGCGATGGTGCTCAGAATGTTCGGGGCGAAGCTGGGAGGCGGCTGCCGGGTGCACGCCAGCGTCCGCATATGGCTGCCGGCAAATCTCGAACTGGGCGACAATGTCCTGATCGGTCCGGGAGCAATTCTCTACAACCAGGGCCGCATCGCGATCGGCAGCGATGCCGTGGTGTCCCAGCGCGCGCATATTTGCGCCAGCACGCATGATGTCTCGGACAGCAATTTTCAGCTGGTCCTGCGTCCCATATCGCTGGGGCCGGAGGTGTGGGTAGCGGCCGAGGCCTTTGTCGGCCCCGGCGTCACCATGGGCGAAGGCGCGGTTCTTGCAGCGCGTGGCGCGCTGTTCGAGGATGCAAAAAGCTGGTCGATCTATCGCGGCAACCCGGCCGTGAAGCTCAAGCCCCGCGTGCTGCGAGCTGGCGAAGCGTAAGCCCGGTCACGGGATCGCGCCATCGCGGTGCGACTTCTGCCGCTGGTCCTAGTACGAAATCGCGGCCGCGAAACTCCGGATGGGGTATTGCAAGGTCGGGCGTGTTCCACACCCCGCCGCTCCACAAGACGATATCGAGATCCAGGGTACGCGCGCGCCATTGTGCGCCACGGCGGCGACGCCCGAAAGCATCCTCTACCGACTGGAGGAGGGCCAGCATCTCGCCGGGCGCATGCCTCGAGGCGACCAGCGCAGCGCCATTGGCATAGCGCCTCAGCGAGGGACCGACCGGCAGGCTCGGGCGTATGCGCGACACTTCGCGCAGCACCACGCCCTCGGCATCCAGCGTCTCGAGCGCGGCGCGCAGCACTGCCCCCGGACCGCCGATCCGCGGTACGCGCATGTTCGATCCCAGCGCGATGACATAGCTGTGGCTGCTTGCGCCCGTCATCCCCCGCGCCTAGCCTCGCGTCGCAGCAAAGCAAAGGGAGGATGAGCCATGCGGCTTGCAGGTTTGTTGGTGGCTGGCGCAGTCGCCTTGTCGGGAGCGCCCGTATTCGCACAGGAACGCGACCGGACCGAGCACGAACAGCGCGTCTACGATATCTACCGTGACATCATCGCATTCCGCACTGCCAAGGGACACGGGCAGGTGGACGACATGGTCTCCTACCTCACCGGGCGTCTGTCCGAGGCCGGCTTTGCCGATGAAGATATCATGGTCACCGATTACGACAGCGAGGGCGATCCGACCCAGGGGCTGATCGTGCGGTACCGTGGTGACGGGTCTTCGGGCGAGAAGCCGATCGTGCTGCTCGCGCATATGGATGTCGTCGATGCCCTGCCGGAAGACTGGGTGCGCGATCCTTTCACGCTGACCGAGGACAATGGCTATTTCTACGGTCGCGGGACGATGGACAACAAGTACGGGGTCGCCAATCTGACCGGCACTTTCATCCGCCTGATGGAAGAAGGCTGGACTCCCAATCGCGACCTTTACCTCGTGTTTTCCGGTGACGAGGAGACCGGGATGGTGTCCACCCGGGCGCAGGCCAAGTGGGTGGCGGAGAACGTCGATCCGGCCTTCGTGCTCAATTCCGATGCCGGGGGGATCGGTCTGAGAGACGATTACGCGCCGCTCGCCCAGCGCGTGCAGGCAGCGGAAAAGACCTTCGTTACCTATGAGCTGACCGTCACCAACCAGGGCGGTCATTCTTCGCGGCCGCGCAAGGACAACGCGATCTACGAACTCGCCGATGCGCTGCAAAAGGTGCGCAGCTACGAGTTTCCCGTCCGTGCGACGCCGCTGACGCGCAGCTATTTCGCGGCCCTTGGGCAGGCAGTACCCGGCGAACTCGGAGCCGCCATGCGCAGCTTTGCGGAAAATCCCGAGGATGCGGCTGCGGTGGCCACACTCCGCTCGGTGCCCGAGTTTCTCGGCACCACGGGGACGACCTGCGTGGCAACGATGCTACGGGCAGGTCACGCCGAGAACGCCCTGCCCCAGACTGCGACGGCGACCGTCAATTGCCGCGTCTTTCCCGGCGAGGGCGTCGAGCTGACCCAACAGCGCCTGGCAGAGGCAATCGGCAATCCGGACGTCGAGATCGTAATGCTGGGCGAGCCGACAGAAAGCCCCGAAAGCACGCTGCGCGAAGATGTCAGCGGGGCCTTGGCAAAATCGCTCACGGCGCGCTTCGGGCAGCCGCTTCCGATCGTACCCTACATGGAATCGGGCGGGACCGACGGTATGCATTACCGAACGCTGGGATATAACACCGTGGCGATCAGCGGCGGCGCCAGCAGGCCGCAGGATGTCTACGCCCACGGGCTGGACGAGCGGATGCGGGTCGATGCCTTCTACGCCGGCCTCGACCACTGGAGCATCATCCTGAAAGAGCTTGCCGGGAGCTAGAACAGCTCGTTGGGCACTTCACGCGCGCCAAACTCGCCCAGCGAGAGGCGCCGCTTGAGCTTGAGGAAACCCTTGCCCTCTTCGGTATAGGGCACGGCGATATTGGCCGAGAAATTGGGTGCCCTGAGCAGCACGGCGACCTCGGCATCATCATGCCGGTCGAGCGCGATGGCGCAGGCCTTCACGGTCCCTTCCGCCACGCGTGGGCGCAGGATCGCGAAAAGGCGGTCGATCACGGTGCGCCTCCCGTCGATCGTGTCGGTATCGAGCACGGCGACATTGTGGATCGCGCCGGTGCCGCGCAGCTCGAAGACCAGCGGGTGGAAATGCCCGTCCTTCTCGATCCGCCCGACGGCCGCTTCGAGGGCCGCGGTAAAGAGGTGATCGAGCTGGTCCTGTGTGATGGCGCGACCCTGCAAGATGCTAGATATCCTCGCAGATACGCCCGTAGAGCTGCGGGCGGCGGTCGCGGAAGAAGCCCATGCCGGCCCGGTGCTTCGCCGCGCGGTCGAGGTCGAGCGTCGCGACAAGGGCGCCGCTGTCCGAAGCGCCATATTCTTCCAGCAAATCGCCCCACTCGTCCGAGATGAAGCTGTGGCCGTAGAAGCTCTGCTGGCGGTCGGCCGGGCCTTCATGGCCGATCCGGTTGGCTGCACATACGGGCATGCAGTTCGACACCGCATGGCCGATCATCGCGCGGCGCCACATGCGGCTGGTGTCGAGATCGGCATCATAGGGCTCCGAGCCGATGGCCGTCGGGTAAAGCAATACCTCGGCGCCCTTCAGCGCCATCACGCGGGCGCATTCGGGATACCACTGGTCCCAGCAGATGCCGACGCCGATACGCGCCCCGAAGACGTCCCACACCTTGAAGCCGTCATTGCCCGGGCGGAAATAGTACTTCTCCTCGTAGCCCGGGCCGTCAGGGATGTGGCTCTTGCGATAGGTGCCCATGATCTCGCCATCGGGCCCGACCATCGCAAGCGTGTTGTAATAATGATGGCCGTCGCGCTCGAAGAAGCTGGTCGGGATTGCGACGCCCAGCCTCTTTGCAAGCTCCTGCATCGCCCTGACGCTCGGGTCATCGGCCAGCGGCCGGGCGCGGGCGAACAGTTCCTCTTCCTCCTCACGGCAGAAGTAATCGGCGGCGAAGAGCTCGGGCGGCAGGATCACCTGCGCGCCCTTGCTTGCGGCCTCTTCGACCAGCGCGGACACGGCAGCGATATTGTCGGCTTCGTCCGGGCGGGCGAGCGGCAATTGCAGGACGGAAACGGTCAGTTCTCTCATGGGAGAGATGCGTTATTTCTCCCGAAGCGCGAAGTCTACCTGGATATAGACGTTGGAGCGGGTGGTGCCGACCATCATACCGGGCGATCCGCTCTCCGGACGCGGGCCGAGGGCGATCGGCGGAGGGGGCGGCGCGACGGGCGCGGTCCGCTGGACCATCGCCTCGTTCATCACCTCGGCACCGCGCAGCCAGGTGTTGCCCTGCTGCCCGCCCGCATCGCGGATATAGAGCACACGGCTGATTTCCATGCCCGCAGCTTCGGCATAGGCCTCGGCACGGGTGCGCGCGGCCTTGTAAGCGTCTGCATAAGCAAGGTTCGCCACTGCTTCGGGATCGCTCATCGTCAGGCTTGGCCCGCCAAGGACATTGGCTCCGGCCTCGGTGACGGCTGTGATTGCGGCGCCTGCCGCATCGGGATCGTCCATCGTTACCTGGAAGACATTGCTCGCCTGGTACTGGCCCTTGCGGTCGCCCCAGGTAATGCGCTGCACGGAGACATTCTGCGTCTGGATGTCGTCTTCGGCCACACCCATTTCGCGCAGGGCTGCAACGATCTCGGCCAGCTTTTCGGCATTGGCCTCGCTGGCAGCCGTGGCGCTGCGCGAGAAAGTTTCGACGCCCGCATTGAATTGCGCACGGTCGGGGCGGCTTTCGGCCTGCCCGCTGGCGCTGACGGACAGCAGCGTTTCGCCATGATCGACGCCGCGCGCCTCGTCGGCACGGTCGCTGCAGGCGGCGAGCACAAGCGGGGCCGCTGCGGCAAGAATCAGTTTTTGCATGGAAAATCCCTCCGATGTAACACTATCACATCGGAGGGATTGCAGGGTTCAGATTAACGCTGGATGGACGCGATCAGTCGGCTTTCTTGAAAAGCAGCGTCATGCGGTCGCTTTCGCCGATGGCGAGATAGCGGTCGCGGTCCTGGTCGCCGTAGCGAAGGACGGGAGGGAGGGTCCAAACGCCGCCCTCCCAATTCGCCGGGTCCTTCGGATTGGCGTTGATCTCGCTTTCGGCCACCAGCTCGAACCCGTTGGCTTCGAAGATCGCCACCACGTCCTGCGTGCGCATATAGCCACGCTGGTTGGCGCCGTAATCGTCGTAGCTGGCCCCTTCGGGCGCACGGTGCTGGACAACGCCAACCATGCCATCGTCCTTGAGCATGACGCGCGCGGCCTTGAGGACCGCGTCCGCTTCATTGCCGATGTTGAGGCCGTGCATCGAGCGGAAGATCAGCACGCGATCGACCGTGCCGGCGACATCATCGGGCATCTCGTCGATTTCGAATGCCTTTACGTTGTCGGAATTGATGCTCGCCTGATCGGCTGCGGCTTCGAGGAAGCTTTCGGTCCAGCCCTTGGCGCGCGCCTCCTGTGCGCGGTCGCGATAATTGCCGCCGTCGCTGTCGGGATTGAAGGCGATATAGGTGCCAGCTTGCGAGATATAGGGCGCCAGGACGCGCGTGTACCATCCGCCACCGGGGCCGAACTCGGCAACGGTCATGGTCGGTTCGACGCCGAAGAATTCGAGCGTTTCCGCCGGGTGGCGATACTGGTCGCGCGCACGGTCTTCATCGCGCAAGTCGGCGGCGAGGACCTCTTCGAGGTCGGGTGCATGATCGTCGGCAGCAAGCGGGGTAGCAATCATCGCGGCAGCCGCGACAGAAAGGAACAGGCGCATATTTTCTCTCCTCGGGGAAATGCGAAGCTGTCCCTGCCCGTGCAGCAGGCGGATGACAAGGTGGTTACCGCTTCCTACATGAGGCGCCGAGAAGGAGATTTGCATGGCTCAGGAACAGGTAATCGTCGCAGGCGGATGCTTCTGGTGCACCGAAGCGGTGATGAAGGACGTGATCGGCGTGAGCGAGGTCGAAAGCGGCTATATCGGGGGCGACAAGCCCGACCCGACCTACAAGGAAGTTTGCACCGGCAGCACCGGTCATGCCGAGGGTGTGCGCGTCACCTTCGACAGCGAACAGATCACGCTCGACCAGATCCTCGACGTCTTCATGGGCACGCATGACCCGACCCAGCTCAACCGTCAGGGCAATGATGTCGGCACCCAATATCGCAGCGCAATCTTCCCGACCGATGACCAGCGCGAGGCCGCCGAAGAAGCCATCGCCCGCTGGAACGAAGAGCACCCAGGCCAGAGCGCGGTGACTACCATCGAGACCGGCGAATGGTATCCGGCCGAAGACTACCACCAGGAATATTGGGAAGGCGAAGGCCAGCGTAACCCCTATTGCCAGGCCGTGATCCCGCCCAAGCTCATGAAGCTGCGCAAGAGCTTCCAGAAATATCTAAAAGCAGACGCCTGACGGCCCGGGACGCAGGCTGCCTGATGAAGATTGCGATCATTGGCGCCGGCATGGCCGGCCTAAGCTGCGCCAAGCGGTTGCGCGAAGGCGGGCATGAGGTCACGCTACACGACAAGGGCCGCGGCCCCGGTGGGCGCATGTCGACGCGGCGGATGGAGGTGGACGGCGAGACCGTGCGCTTCGATCATGGCGCGCAATATTTCACTGCCCGCGATACCGGCTTCAAGGAGCAGGTAAGCGCATGGCATGCAGCCGGCATCGTGGCCCCGTGGAAGGCCGGTGGCGACGATGCATGGGTCGGCACGCCCGGCATGAACGCGCCGATCCGCGCCATGGCCGAAGAGCTCGGCGTGCGATTCTCACATCGCGTCGAGAGTATCGCGAAGCATGATGGTGCATGGCGGCTCGAAGGCGAGGGTATCGAGCCCGCGTCATACGATGCGGCCATCATCGCCGTTCCAGCCGAACAGGCCGCTCCCCTGCTCGCCCCGCATCGCGCAGATTGGAGCGATCTGGCGGCAGGGACTGTCTCCGACCCCTGCTGGACCCTGATGCTCGCCTTCGATCAGCGCGTCGCCCACCAAGCTGACGCTGTTCGCGACGCCGGGCCGATCGGCTGGGCAGCAAGGGACAGTGCGAAACCTGAGCGCGAGACTGGCGAACGCTGGGTGGTCCAGGCCGACCCGCGCTGGTCAGCCGAGCATCTTGAAGACAGTACCGAGGAGGTCTCGACACTCCTGCTGCGGGAATTCGCATCGGCGATCGGTCAGGACCTTCCCGTTATCACGGCCAGCAGCGCGCATCGCTGGCGCTTCGCCAAGTCTGGGCGCGCCGGCGCAGGGAAGCTGTGGGACGAGGACTTGCGTCTCGGAGCATGCGGCGACTGGCTGATCGCGCCGCGGGTCGAGGCGGCCTTCATGTCGGGCCGAGCGCTTGCAGAAGCGATCCTCTCCCGAGACTGTCAGACATAAAAAACGGGGCGGACATCGCTGCCCGCCCCGTTCGAAAGTCTTGTGTTGCCGCAGGCTTAGCCTTCAGCTTCCTCGGTCGCCTTGCTGACGAGGATGTTGATCGAGACGCGGCGGTTCTGTGCCTTGCCTTCGGGCGTGCTGTTGTCAGCTGCCGGATCCGATTCCGACATACCGGTCGGGGTCAGCATGCGCCAGGGCTGCCAGCCGCACTTCTGCTGCAGGTAGTTCACGACGCGGCCTGCGCGGCGCTCGGACAGGACCTGGTTGTAGTCTTCGTCACCATCGGAATCGGTGTAGCCGACCACGAGCAGGAGAGCGTTGTCCATGGCTTCGGCCTGCGAAGCGATGTCACAGATTTCGCGCTGACCGTCAGCCGAGATGTTCCACTTGCCGCTGTCGAAGTAAACGTTGGTCACGCCGCGGACGTTGTACTGGTCGATGTTCGCCATGCGGCCACGCAGTGCTTCTGCAGCAGCAGCGTTGGCGTCGATGTCGGTGCGGTGCTCTGCGAACTGCTGAGCGGTCGCGCCGCGGATCATGGCTGCGGTTTCGAGGTCGCTTGCCTTGAGCTTGATCTGGCTGGCAACGAGGCCACCCGAGAACTGGAGCGTTTCGACTTCGACCGGCAGGCCGTTCAGCAGCTGGCGCGAGGTCAGCTTCTTGCTGCTCAGGCCGAGGAAGCCGCCGGTCGCCTTGATCTCGGTACCGTCGTCGATGATGATATCGGTACGGGTGCCGTTCTCGAGCGTAACGGTCATGGTGTCGCCGGTGCGTGCGGTGATGATGCCTTCGACTTCCGGGCCTTCGGTCATGGCCTGGCCGTAGACGTCGATGTTGGTGTTCTCAGCAGCAGTTTCCTGCGCCGAAAGCGTCATCGGAAGCGCGAGCGCGCCAAGCAGGAGGGGGATCCCTGCGGTCTTCGTAATTGCAGTCACTTTCATACTCCTTCAATCCGCGACGGTCGGCTGGTGCGATATTACGGCTTCTTGCCCGGCCGCTCTTTGGTTGGAGCATGCCGGCCGTCGGTATTCAAATCGGTTGGCTTGTCTGGGTTAGGCGGCGCTGGAGGCCGCGCATTCGTTCGATGAAAAGCTGATTGTTGCCCTGATGCTTTCTAAAAAGTGAATGGCAAGCTTGGCGGCAGCGCAAGGGGGGCGGTTCGGCCCGCTGGTGCGATGAACCGTTTAAATCCTGCCTTTTTTCTGCCCTTTTTTAGTCGGGACAGACCATCCTCGCGATGAAGAATCCATCGATTCCCCCGTTTTCAGGCAGCATCCCGGGGTCGGTCCTGACCCAGCCGGAATCGTCCGGCTGAATGCCTTCGGGCAATTCGTCGGCGGCAATCGGGGCGGTCGGCAGCGAAGTTTGCGCGGCGCGATCCTCGCCTTCCTCGCGTTCGAGCGAGCAGGTGGCATAGACCATCTGACCACCCGGCTTGAGCCAGCCAGCTGCCTTCTCGAGCAGGGCCGCCTGAAGCTCGGCCATCCCCTCGATCTGCCGCTCGCCGATCCGGTGGAGCACATCGGGGTGGCGCCGCGCGGTACCCGTCGCAGTGCAGGGTGCGTCGAGGAGGATGGCGTCGAACGTGTGTTTCGGCTCCCACTCCAGCGCATCGGCGCGCACCGTGCTCGCCTTCAGTCCAGTGCGCTTGAGATTGACCTTGAGCAGGTCGAGCCGCCGCTTCGAAATATCGAGCGCGGTCACCTTCCAGCCTTGCGCCGCCAGTTGCAGCGTCTTTCCCCCCGGTGCCGCGCACAGGTCGAGCACGTGCCGCCCCTCGCCAGCCCCGAGCAGGCGCGCGGGCAGCGAGGCGGCAAGATCCTGCACCCACCAGGCCCCCTCTTCGAAACCGGCGAGCTTCTCGATGTTCTCTCCGCGCGCGAGGCGCAGGTGGCCGGGCATCAGGCTGTCGGCGGCAAGCTTCGCCTTCCAGACCTCGGTCTCTTCCGGGTTTTTCAGCGTCAGGTCGAGCGGCGGCGGTTCGGCAAGGCCGCCTGCAATCGCCCCGGACCGCTCACCCCAGCGTTCTGCCACATCGGCAGACAGCGTCGGCGCGGCCGGAAGCGAGACCTCGCGCTTCGACAGGGTCGAGAAGACCCCATGCGCCAGCCTGCGCGGGCCACCAGCCAATAGCGGGAGACAAGTCGCAATGACCGCATGCGGCGGCGTATCGAGCCGGAGCCATTGGGCCAGCATCATGCGCAGCACCGTGCGGGCCTTGGAATCGTCCGGAAGCGGTTTCTTCGTCGCGCTGTCTATCAGGCCATCGAGATCGACCAGCCAGCGCAGCACTTCACTGGCGATCGCGCGGGAAAGCGCCTTGTCCTCGAACTTGCGAACGTCCTTGGTTGCAGGGCCGAAGGCGATGTCGAGCGTCTCGCCGCGGCGCAGGACCGCATCGAGCAGGCGGAGCGCGGCGCGGCGCGCGTGGATTCCGGGAGGCTGTGCCATTGGCACCGGCCCCTACCCGCACTTGAAACAAGGCGCCAGTCCGCGCATTCTAATGGCATGACCGAACGCGCAACCAAGCGGCCCGAGAAATTCCAGAAGCCGGCACACTGGACCAGCGAACCGCCGCCCGAGCCGAAAAAGAGCGACGACGACGAGGAGTTGAGCCCGACACGCTACGGCGACTGGGTCAAGGACGGCATCGCGATCGACTTCTGAATGATGAGGCCGGATCCACTCGAAGGGCGCGAGGCTCCCAAAGACTTGCGGTATATCCTCGCTACGCTGGCTGGCGGGTTCCTCTTGTTCGCTGGCGCTGCGGTTCTGTGGAACGTCATCGATGGCGGTGGCTTTAGCGGCAATGTCGGCAGCAAGATGAGCTACGCCGAGCGGATTGCCGCCTCGATGGCAGTCATCGCACTGGGCGCAGGCCTGCTCTTCTATGCAAGCCGCGGGGCGAGCCGCCTCAATAGCGACAAATAGAATTCGCGTCAGCGCGCCTTGAGCGAGATCTTCAAACCGTCCTTCGGCTTGGGGATCGGCCAGGGCTGCCAGTCGGGCTCCTGCTCGAGCCTGATTTCGTAGCGCGGCAGAAGCTGCGCCATCAGGATCTTCACCTGCATATAGGCAAAGTGGAGGCCGAGGCACATGTGCGCGCCGCCGCCGAAGGGCACCCATGCATATTTGTGCCGCGCCTTCACCTTGTCGGGCGTGAAGCGCATGGGATCGAAGTCGAACGGCTTGTCCCAGTGTTCTTCGTCGTGATGGACAAAGTACTGGTTGATCCCGACATGGGTGCCGGCCGGAATGCGATAGCCGCCGAATTCGAACTCGCGCAGCGCGCGGCGCGGCATGGAGGGAACCGGCGGCACCATCCGCAGCGCTTCCTTGAAGGCCATTTCGGTCAGTTCCAGCTTGCCCATGTCTTCATAGGCCAGGTCGCGGGGCTTGCCGTCGCTGCCGACACCGCCGGTGACGCTTTCGACTTCCTGCCGCAGCTTCTCCTGCCACTCGGGATGCTTGGCGAGCAGCCAGATCAGCGAGGTAGCCGAGCTGGTGATGGTGTCATGCGCGGCCATCATCAGGAAGTTCATGTGGTCGACAACCTCGTCGACCGGCATCAGCGAGCCATCGTCATATTCGGCGGTGGCGAACTGGCTGAACATGTCCTGCCCGCCGCCTTCGGCGCGGCGACGACGCGTTTCCCTGGTGAAGAAATCGACGAGGAATGCGCGCCCGTCGACGCCTCGCTTCATCTGGGTGAAGGGCAGTGGCTTGCGCACCGGCGCGACCGAGGCCTGGACCATGTCGATGAAGGCAGTGTTGATCTTGTCTGCTTCCGGCCCCCATTCGATGCCGATGAAGCTGTCGGCGGCAAGGTCGAGCGTAAGCGTCTTGATCGCGGGATAGAATTCCATCCGCCCTTCGCCCCAATCCTCCACCTTCTTCGCGATGCCGCGGTTGAGGCTGCCGGAATAGTGCCGCATCGGACCGGGCTTGAAAGCGATCGACAAGGCGCGGCGATCGGCACGATGATGGTCGAAGTCGAGCAGCATCAGCCCGCGGGGGAACAGCTGGTCGAGCACCGGGCCCCAGCCCTGCTCGCTGGAGAAATTCTTGCCCTTGTCGAACAGTACCAGCTCGTTCGCATCGGCACCGATCAGGGCGACGTTCCACCCGCCGAACGCCTTGCTTTTATAGACCCGGCCATAGGTTTCGACCATGTGCCGCGTGAACGCGTGCGGGTCCTTGAGCATCTTGAACGTGTTGCCGACCAGCGGCCAGCCGCCCTCCCCCGGGATGTGAGCAAGCTCGTCTTCGCTCGGGACGCCTTCGGTCCAGTGGGTCGGGATCGGATCGTGTGCGGCGAGGGTGGCCATAGGTAGCTCCTGACAACTTACTTCAGTGTAAGTAATCGTCAGAAGTTAATCCACCCCGAAAGCTCACGCTTCAAGATCGTCTCGAGCATGTGGAGCCCCGCGTCGGAGGTGTTGAGGCAGGACAGCGCAGCGAATTTCTCGCCTCCTTCCTCTTCGAATTGCTCGCGGCCCTGGATCGCCAGTTCCTCCAGCGTTTCCAGGCAGTCGGCGGAAAAGCCCGGAGCCGCGATGGCGAGCCGTTTGGTGCCCTTGGCGGCTTCCTCGGAAATAACCGTATCGGTCGCCGGTTCGAGCCACTTGGCGGGGCCGAAGCGCGACTGGAAAGTGACGCGGAAGCGCGGCACCCTGCCTGCCATTTTTTCCTGCAACAGGCGCGCGGTCTTCTGGCAGTGACAATGGTACGGATCGCCCAGTTCCAGCGTGCGCTGCGGCATTCCGTGGAAGCTCAGCAGCAGGACCTCAGGCTCGAAATCGAGCGCGTCCAGCTGGCGGGTAAGGTCCTGCGCCAGCGCGTCGATATAGGCCGGATCGTCGTGATAGGGCGGCAGCGTTCGCAGGCTCGTTTGCCAGCGCATTTCTTTCAATTTGTCGGCGGCCTTGTCGACCACCGTCGCCGTCGTCGCACCCGAATATTGCGGATAGAGCGCGGCAAGCAGGATGCGGTCGCAGCCCGCATCCATCAGCTTTTGAATCTGGTCGGGGATCGAGGGGGCGCCGTAGCGCATGGCCCAGTCGACGAGCACCCCATCGCCAAGCCGGGCCTGCATGGCTTCGGCCTGCCGGCGCGTGATAACGGCCAGCGGCGAACCTTCCTCGGTCCAGACCTGCTTATAGGCATGCGCGCTTTTCTTGGGTCGCGTGTTGAGGATGATGCCGCGCAGGATCGGCTGCCACGCGATGGCGGGAATCTCGACCACGCGGCGGTCCGAGAGGAACTCGGCAAGGTAGCGTTTCACCGGCCCTTTCTCGGGCGCTTCGGGCGTGCCGAGATTGACGACGAGCACGCCGATGCGGCCCGACTTCACCGGCGGATGGTCTGCCGGGAGTGCTTGTTCCTGCCAGGTCATAATCCCTCCGAAAACAGCGGCAACCGCTGCGGTCTTGCACCGGTACTTGCGTGAATGGCATTGGCAATGGCCGGAGCCGCCACCGCCACACCAAGTTCGCCGGGATCAAACGGTTCCGCTTCGCTGGAAATGAAATCGACCACGATCTCGGGGCAATCGGCAAGGCGCGGCAGGCCCATTCCCTCGAATCGCTTGGGTACGGGGTGCCCGTCGGTGAAAGTGAGCGGGCTACCCATCGCCAGCGCGATACCGAACAGCAGCCCGCCCTCGATCTGCTGGCGAGCGATATCGAGGTTGACGATCCGTCCGATATCGACCGCGACGCTGAGGCGCGAAACCCGCACCCGCCCTTCGCCGGGAGCGACCTGCGCGACGCAGGCGATGTATCCGGAGCTTGCCGGATCTTCACCCATCTTCAGCATCGCCACGCCCTGTCCGGAGCCTTCGCGGCCCCCGTCCCAGTCGCCAAGCCTTGTCGCGCGGCGGAGCGTTTCCGCCATGCGCGGCGCTCCGCCCAGCATGGCCATGCGGTAGAGGAAAGGATCGCGGCCGGCATCTGCGGCCATTTCGTCGATGAAACTCTCGATCGCGAAGGCCGTCCAGGCATTCGCGCCTCCGCGCATCCGGCCAACGGGAAGCGTGATCGTGGCCGGCACATGTTCGACGGCCACATTGCCGATGCCATAAGGAGGCACGGCGCCCTCCACCATCAAGGAGTCCGCCACGCCATCGGCTTTGCCTTGGGCAGCTTCCGGCACGAGATTGTCGAACAAGCGCGCGCCCATCTCCAGCATGGCGGAAGGGGCCGTGACGCGGGTCCGCAGAGCGGCAGGCTGGCCTTGTGCGCCCCTCGAAGCCGACACTTCGATCGATACCGGCGGGCGCGGCGGGACGGCCTGGAAATCCTGCGCGCGGCTCCACGTCAACTGGACCGGACGTCCGACCTGCTCCGCAATCTGCGCGACTTCGATCGCTTGCTGCTTCTCGAGCCGCGCATCGAAACTTCCGCCAGCAGAAACCGGGTACAGTACGACATCGCTGGCCGAAATACCGATAGCCCTGGCCGCGGCATCGCGCGCTTCGGCTGGTGCCTGCGAGGCAATCCACAGATCCAGCCGCCCACCCTCGTAGCGCGCCGTCGCACTCGCGGTTTCCAGGGGCGCATGGGCAGCAGCTGCAAAACCATAGCGCCGGACGAGATCGGGCGTGCCCATCATGCCGTCGGGATCGCCGATGGTGACGATCCGCTCTGCAAGATCGTCCGAACCTCCGATCGCCCGTTCCATCTCGGTATCGAGGACGATCTGCTCGAGCGCGCCGGGGCCCGTGAACTGCGGCCTCATGCGGGCAAGCGCCTCATCGGCGATCCACCAGCTGTCGGCCACCGCGGCAATCCAGCGTTTCGACGTCACGACGGTGCGCAGGCCGCGCATGCCGGCGACCTTGCTCTCATCGAAGCGGAGCAGTTCGGGCAGGCCGATCGGACCGTGCCGGATCGAGGCAAAGACCATGCCCGGCAAGCGCACGTCGGCGGCAAAGACATGTGTGCCATCGACCTTGGATGGAAGGTCGAGTCGCGGGAAGAGCGTCGATCCATCGGCCTCGCCCGGGATCGGTTCCTCGAAGGCTGCGACGGGCCGGATGGGCGCAGGGTCGGGCGGGTCTAGCTCAGAAGCCTCGGCCACCAGTTCGCCGAAGGGGAGCCGGTTTTCGCCATTGATGACGAAGCCCTCGACCACTTCGCATTCCTCGGGCTCGACATCCCAGCGGTCGGCAGCGGCGCGGGTCAGCATGTCGCGAGCGGTGGCGGCGGCCTGTCGCAGCGGCATCTCGTAAGCGGCAAGGCTGGTGCCGCAGGCCGTCGCGTTGAAGTCGTTGCGGTGCGCGAAGCGTTCGACCAGCCAATCGTCCTGGTCCTCTGCCCATGACGGCATGCCCGACCAGAGCGCGGACCACCTCGCGGCAAGCGGGAGGTTGGCGAAATGTCCTGCGGGCGGGGTCGGTTCGATCCCCACCTGCCGCCAGTCGGCGCCCAGTTCGGTTGCCGCAACCTGTGCCAGAACCGTGCCGATACCCTGCCCCATTTCGAGCTGGGGTACAGCGACCGTCACGACGCCGTCGCGACCTATCACCAGCCAGCCGCCGAACAGCGCCTCGCCCTCGCCGGCCCGCAAGGGACTGGGGTAGCTACGCGGCCAGAGCGTCCATGCGACGAGCAGTCCGCCGCCGGCAGCGGCGCCGATCAGCAGCTTGCGCCGCGATACCTCGATGTCTTTCAGCTTCTCTCGGATATCCATGTCGCGAGCTTTTCTGCAATCGCATGGAAGGCTCCGGCATGCGCGCCGTCGCCTGCTGCCGGCGGTTCGCCGGCGTCGCTGCCTTGCCTGATATCCATCGCCAGCGGGATGCGGCCGAGGAAGGGCAATTCGAGCCGTCCAGCCGCAGCCTCGACCCCGCCCGAACCGAAGGGATCGGATGTTTCGCCGCAATGCGGGCAGGCATAGCCGGACATGTTTTCGACCAGTCCGATCACCGGAACCCCGGCCGTATCGAAGAGCTGGCCGGCACGTGCCGCGTCGATCAGCGCCAGGTCCTGCGGGGTGGAGACCAGCACTGCCCCCGCCGGCTTGAATTTCTGCACCATGGTCAGCTGGACATCGCCCGTGCCCGGCGGGAGATCGATCAGCAGGACCTGCGTATCCTCGGCCCAATGCGCCTCGATCAGCTGGCCGAGCGCGCCAGCGGCCATCGGCCCGCGCCACGCCAGCGCCTTGCCCGGTGCCACGAGGTGCCCCATCGAAAGATGATCGACGCCATACTTGCTTTCGAGCGGGATCGGCTTGTTGTCGCGCGCATCGGGCCGTTGTCCCTGCGTACCGAAAATGACCGGCTGCGAGGGACCGTATATATCGGCATCGACCAGCCCGACCTTCACGCCCTTCTTCGCCAGCGCGATCGCGAGGTTGGCGGTCAGCGTCGACTTGCCGACACCGCCCTTGCCCGATCCCACGGCGATGATCATCGGACCCTTGCGCTCTGCCGTCATGACCACCCGCACGTCCGCGATATCCGCGACGTCGGCCAGCGACTGCTTCACCTCGGCCTCGATCGCCTTTCGCGCATCCTCACCCAGCCCGGCAACATCGAGCACGACTGTGGCGCGACCTTCATTGATAACGCTCCCCGTCACACGGGTTGCGATTTCGGGCGGCAGATTGTCGGTAATTCGGCTTTCGCTCATGGGCGAAGCTGCTGGCGCATCGAAAAGCGCGCGGCAACCCCTGTTTTTCCTGCAAAGCCTTCCTATAAGACACTTATGAGAATTTTTGACGGGTTAGGACAAAGGATCCGCCTCGCAATGGCAGGAAACAATCCTTGGGGTTCGGGGGGCGATGGCTCTTCGGGTTCAGGCAATGACGATGATGGGGCGAAAGGCTCCGGCGGTGGCGACAAGGGGAAAGGTCCACGCAATCCCTGGCTTCCGCCCGGTTCGGGTGGCGGGGATGGACGCCGCGGTCCCAATATCGAAGACATTTTCAAGAACCGCGGCCCCGAAGGTCCGCGCCGCAAGGGCGGCGGTCCGGGCGGTCCCGGCTTCCAGTTCCCACAGCGCCCCGGCGGCAAGAGCTGGTTTCCGGTTTTGGTGGTCGGCATCATCGGCCTCGGCCTGCTTGCCACCAGTGTCCACCTGATCGGTCCGCAGCAGAAGGCCGTGGTCAAGACGCTCGGCAATTACACTCGCACGATGGATTCGGGCCTGCAGTTCAGCGCACCTTTCCCCATCGAAACGGTCGACGTCGAAGATGTCGAGGGCGTCCGTCCGATCCGCATCCCGGGCAACAACAACCAGGCCAAGCTCATCCTGACCGGCGACCAGAACCTGGTCGACCTGAGCTATATCGTGCGCTGGAACATCAAGGACCTCGCAGATTACAAGTTCCGCGTGGTCGATCCGGAAGAAACGGTGAACGACGCCGCCGAAGCCGCCATGCGAGCATCGGTCGCAGAGAAGAACCTCGACGAGACCTTCTCGGGTCAGGGCCGCGCCGCGATCGAGCTCGACGTGCGCGAACGCATGCAGGCTACGCTCGACAGCTACCGCGCAGGCATCCGCGTGCTCGGTGTAGAAATCGAAAAGGCCGACCCGCCCAGCCAGGTGGTCGACGCCTTCCGTGATGTGCAGGTGGCAGAGCAGAATGCCGACGCCGCCCGCAACCAGGCGCGCGGCTATGCCCAGCAGGTTGTCTCGCAAGCCGAGGGTGAGGCAGAAGCCTTCGACAAGGTCTACGAACAGTATCGCCTTGCCCCCGAGGTTACCCGCCAGCGTCTCTATTACGAGACCATGGAACGTGTGCTCAGCAAGACCGACAAGACCATTGTCGAAACGGACGGCGTGACAACCTATCTGCCGCTTCCCGAGGTGCGCCGACGTTCGCAACAGGCGCAACCGACCACCACCGTAACCGCACCGGGAGGCCAGTAAGATGAACCGTCTCTGGGAAGATCATCGCCTTTCGATCATCGTCGCAGCCGTCGCACTCGTCGGACTGTTGATGAGCGTTTACGTCGTGCCGGAAGAAGAACAGGCCGTCGTGATCCGTACCGGTGAACCGAAGCGTACGGTCAATACGCCGGGCGGTCAGAGCGATGCCGGCATCTACCTGCGCATGCCCTTCGTCGACCGGGTCGTACGGGTCGAAAAACGCCTGCTCGATCTGGAAATGAACGACGAGGAAGTCCTGTCGGCCGACCAGCAACGCCTGCTCGTCAATGCCTATGCCCGCTTCCGCATTACCGATCCTGTCCGCATGGTCGAACGTGCCGGTTCGACCGACGGGGTGCGCTCCGCACTCGAGCCGATCCTCAACTCGGTGCTGCGCCAGGAACTGGGTCGCCGTACCTTCCAGTCGATGCTGACCGCAGAACGCGGTTCTGCCCTGTCGAACGTCACGGCCAATCTCGACCGCCAGGCCCGCCAGTACGGTGCGGAGGTGGTCGATGTGAAGATCATGCGGACCGACCTTCCCGACGCCCCGCTCCAGTCGGCCTTCCGCCGGATGGAATCGGACCGTGAACGTGAAGCCCGGGCGATCCGTGCAGAAGGCGGACGCGATGCCCGCATCATCCGCGCAGAGGCGGATGCGAGCGCCGCGAAAATCTATGCCGATGCCTATGGCAAGGATGCGAGTTTCTACGACTTCTATCGCGCCATGCAGAGCTACGATACGACCTTTGCCAGCGAGAACGGGACTGCCGAGAGCAGCATCATCCTGTCGCCGGATAATGAGTATCTGCAGCAGTTCCGCGGGCGCCGTTGACCGTTCGTCGAAGAGCGGCGCACCCGGATGGGCCCGTTCAAGGCGCATTCAGCGCCGAATTGCACTCCTGACGCCGGAACCGCGAGCCGGGTCCGGCATAGGATATGCGTGGGACTAAGGTTCGCCGATATAACGAGGATTGAGAAAAGGACGTGAAGCCTGTGCGTTATGCCTATTCCGTAACCGCCGCCCTGTTGGCCGGTGGTGCTGCCCTTTCGCTGGCCGGCTATCCCGCCGGCGCGCAAGTCGCCCAGAACGACGATTCGACCATGGCCCGCGTAGTCCCGCGTGCGGGTGCACCGGAAAGCTTCGCCGACCTGACCGAGCAGTTGCAGCCCGCCGTCGTCAATATCTCGACCCGCCAGCGCGTCGAGATCGAGCGCAGCACCAATCCTTTCCAGGGAACACCCTTCGAAGGACTGTTCAACCAGCGCCGTGGCCAGCAGCAAGAAGACGACGAGCCGCAGTACCGTGAAGGCCAGTCGCTCGGATCGGGCTTCATCATCTCGGCAGACGGCTATGTCGTGACCAACAATCACGTGGTCAGCCCCTCGGGCCGCGCGTCGGTCCAGGAAATCACGGTCACCCTGCCCGACGGCACCGAATACGATGCCGAACTGGTCGGCACGGACGCGCAGTCCGACCTCGCCGTCCTCAAGGTTGACCGCCGCGAGCCGTTCCCCTTCGTCAAGTTCGGCGATAGCGGCCAGGCACGTGTGGGCGACTGGGTTATCGCCATCGGTAATCCTTTCGGCCTTGGCGGAACCGTGACCAGCGGCATCGTCTCGAGCGTCCTGCGCTCGACCGGCGGTGGTGCCTATGACCGCTACATCCAGACCGATGCCAGCATCAATCGCGGCAACTCGGGCGGCCCGCTGTTCGACATGCAGGGCAATGTGATCGGCATCAACAACGCCATCATTTCGCCGACCGGCGGCAGCGTGGGCATCGGCTTCGCCATTCCGGCCGAAACCGCCGCTCCGATCGTCGACAAGCTTGTCCGCGGCGTGGAAATCGAGCGCGGCTATCTCGGCATCCAGATCGAACCGGTAAGCGACGATCTCGCATCTTCGCTCGGCCTGCGCAGCAAGCGCGGAGAGATCGTTCAGATGGTCCAGTCGGGCGAAGCTGCCGAACGGGCCGGCATCGAGCCGGGCGACATCGTGATTTCGGTCAACGGCCGGGACGTGACGCCTGACCAGACCCTGTCCTTCCTCGTCGCCAATGTCGCGCCGGGCACCACTATTCCGGTGGAAGTCATCCGCGATGGCGAACGCCGCCAACTCAATGTCACTCTCGGCAAGCGTCCTAGCGAAGAGGAACTTCGCCAGCGCCAGATGTTCGATCCGGATGCTGAGCCGGAAGACGACATGGCGCCGAGCGACAACGAGGTGATCCAGGAGCGCCTTGGCCTGCAGGTCCTCGAGCTCACGCCGCAGATCGCGCGCCAGCTTGGTGCAAGCAGCGTTACGAGCGGTCTCGTGATCGCATCGGTCAACCAGAACTCGGACGCGGCCCGCAAGGGTCTCCAGCGCGGCGACATCATCCTGACGGCGAACTATCGCCCGATGGTCGAGGTGGCCGATCTGGAGAAAACCATTCGCGGCGCAGAAGCTGACGGACGCGATGCGGTCCTGCTGCGCTTCCAACGCCGCGGCGGGCAGCCTGTATACAGAGCCGTGCGACTGCGCTGATCTCTGATCACAGCACATAGAAAAGGCCCTCCCGGTTCGCACCGGAAGGGCCTTTTTCTTTGCCTGCTGCCGGGCGGCCCTAGTTGCGGGGCCGCGGTTCCGGCCTCTGCGGCCGCTCGTCTCGCCCGATGGCATTGTCGAGGAAGTCGTCGTCGATCGCTTGCGGTGCGCCATCTTCGCCGCGCCCGGTAGTCGTATCGGGTCGCGGTCCCGGCACGCGCTGGGGACGACCGGACCGGTCGAACTCGTCATCGAATTGGCGCTGCACCCCGCCTTCGCCCGGCAAGGGCAGGTCACCGCCCGGCTGGTCGCTCCGGCCGGGTTCGATCATATTGCCCTGCTCGTCGATGTAGTAATAATCGTCGGGATTGCCGAAGAAGTAATCGTCTTCCGCATCCATCTGCCATTCGGGCAGCTGTAGCTCGGTGTCGAATTCCTCGACCGGACGATCCTTCACTGCGTAGCGCATATAGGCGGCAAAGGCCTGCGCAGGCGCACGTCCGCCCTGAAGCCCGCCGACGCGGCGGTTGTCGTCGCGGCCCATCCATACGCCGGTGGTAATCCCGGAAGAGAACCCGACGAAATAGCCATCCTTGTTCGAGCTGGTCGTGCCGGTCTTGCCGGCAACCGGCCTGCCGATCTGGGCCGCACGACCGGTGCCGGTCTGGACGGCCGCCTGCAGCAGGTCGGTAATGCCGCGCGCGACGTGGTCGGGCACCAGCTGGGTGCTGCGCGCCTTGCGGTGCTGGTAGAGCAACTCGCCGTCGGCCGTCGTCACCTTGACGATGCCATAGGGCTCGACGGAGGACCCGCCAGCCGAAACGGCCGCAAAGGCACGCGTCATGTCGAGCAGGCGCACCTCGTTCGAACCGAGCACCATTGCCGGATAGGTATTGATCGGCGTGCTGATCCCGAAGCGCCTTGCCATCGAGGCGACCTGCGAGAAGCCGACCTCGTTACCGAGCTGCGCTGCCACGGTGTTGATCGAATAGGCGAAGGCTGTGCGCAGGTTCGTCTCGCCGATATTGCGGCCATTCGAGTTGCGCGGGCTCCACCCGCCGATGGACACTTCGGTATCCACCACGCGGTCGTTCGGCGTGTAACCTGCTTCAAGCGCCGCGAGATAGACGAACAGCTTCCAGCTCGAACCGGGCTGGCGCATGGCGTTGGTCGCGCGATTGTAATTGGTCTCGACGTAGTCGGTGCCGCCCACCAGCGCGAGGATTGCTCCGTCGCGGTCGAGGCTGACCAGCGCGCCCTGCGCACCATCGGGTGCATTGGCCTGTACGGCAGTCGTGGCTGCCTTCTGCATGCCGGGATCGAGCGTGGTCCAGACTTCGATCGGCTCGAAGGTCTCGGGCAGCAGCAGTTCCAGCTGCGGCAACGCCCAGTCGGTGAAGTAGCGGACCGAGTTGGTGCCCTGCTCCTGCTTCAGGTTCACCGCGGACACATCGACCTTGGCCTGGTCGGCGGTAATCCGGCCCTGCTCGCGCATGAGACGCAGCACGACGCTGGCGCGGCCTACAGCGGCATCGACATCGGCAGTCGGCGAATAGCGGCTCGGCGCCTTGACGAGCCCGGCGATGATCGCGGCCTCGGCAGTCGAAAGCTCGGTCGCCGGATGGCTGAAGAACTTACGGCTCGCCGAATCGATGCCATATGCGCCGCCGCCGAAATAGACCTTGTTGAGATAGAGCTCGAGGATCTGCTCCTTCGAAAACTTCCATTCGAGCGCCATCGCCAGCACCGCCTCGCGTGCCTTGCGGTCCAGCGAGCGGTTGGAGTTGAGGAAGACATTACGCGCAAGCTGCTGCGTGATCGTCGAGGTCGCACCCAGGCGATCTTCGCCCGTCGCCCAGACGTAGACTGCGCGCGCAAGGCCGTAAGGATCGACGCCGGGATGCGAATAGTAACGCCGGTCTTCGACCGAGATCATCGCGTCCTTCATCACCTGCGGGATTTCGTCGGAAGAGATCCAGCGGCCGTAGCTCGGCCCGAGCTCGACCAGCTCGCTGCCGTCGCGCGCGCGCACGACGATGGTCTGTGCGTTCTGGGTCGCCTTGAGCTGGTAGAAGCTGGGCAGCGAACGCGCGGCAAATGCCACCGCAATGGCAATGAACAGCGCACCGAGCAGCGCCGCCGCGCCGCCCCAGATGACGATCCGCTTGCTCCACTTCCTAAGCGGGCTGAAGTCCCGCTTGCCTTCCGCCTCCGCGCGTGCGGCGCGTTCCGCGCGCGTTGCCCCTTTGCGGCGGCTGCCTCGTTTCGTCATGCTGGCCTTATGTCCTCAATTCTCTTGGAGCAGCATCTGGCCCCATATCCGCCGCGATCTTGCATGGCGAGACGTAACGGAATGTGAACGTCGAGTCGCGGCCCGGGAAAACTATTCCCCGTCTTCCGGCTCGAAGTCGAGCGCGGCGGAATTGATGCAATAGCGCAGACCCGTCTCGCCGGGCCCGTCGGGGAAGACATGGCCGAGATGCCCGTCGCAATTGGAACAGACGACTTCGGTGCGGATCATGCCGTGGCTGGTGTCGCGATGCTCTTCCACCACGTCGCCTTCGGCAGGAGCGGTAAAGCTCGGCCAGCCGCAGCCGCTGTCGTATTTGTCGTCGCTTTCGAACAATAGCTGGCCGCAGGCGGCACAATGATATTCCCCTTCGGCCTTGTTCTTGTCGTACTTGCCGGTAAAGGCCCGCTCGGTTCCCTTCTCGCGCAGGATGTGGAACTGCTCCGGTGTCAGCTTCTCGCGCCATTCGGCGTCGGTCATATTGAGCTTGTCGGTCAATGCAGGTCCTTTCTCTTGTGTGGCAGCAGCACGCTTCCCATATAGGCAAACAGGAGGCGGAGCGCACGGTTCCGGCTTTAGCTTGACGATTCGCAAGTCGGGGGCTAAGTGCGCCGCTTTCCGGCGGTCCTTCCGCCGCTTTTCGACACGACCAAACAAGATTTTCGCCGCTCTCTAGTGCGGCCTGCATTGAGGACAGACATGGCCAACACGCCGCAAGCCAAGAAGCGCATCCGTCGCAACAACCGCCGCGCCGAAATCAACGGCGCCCGCATGAGCCGCATCCGCGGTTTCGTGAAGAAGGTCGAGACGGCCTGCGAAGCTGGCGACAAGGAAGCGGCCCAGACCGCGCTCAAGAACGCCCAGCCTGAAATGGCTCGCGGTGTGGCACGCGGCGTGATGCACAAGAACACGGCATCGCGTAAGCTGAGCCGCCTGACGAAGCGCGTCGCCGCGCTCTGATTCGCATCCGGCCTGTGCCGGATCGAGACGAAATTGAAGGGGTCGTCGCAGCGTGCGACGGCCCCTTTGTCATGCTGCAGTTGTACAGCTGCGATGCAACACCGGTTACCCCTTCACATAAGTGACGCAATTCCCGCGATTCGCATCGGGAATTGAGCGCTTTTCCTTGCAATTCAAGGACATGAACGAAGGTCTGCGGGGTAGCGGTGAGTCAACAAGTTTATTTCGACTTTTTTACAGTTATCCCCCTTGCGACTCATCCCGAGCGCGACCTACACAATGGGAACTCTCGGGGGGGACAGCCCGGGTTTTCACATCGATGGCAACAGGGGGGAACTCGCGGACACCGATTCTGCGAGACGGCGGAGCCATGCCGAACTCCCGACGCCACATAACAAATATTGAATAGCTCTTGGACGGGCTGCTCGGGGGATTGAAGCGCGATGGCAAAAGCGGGCGACATGGCCGGTAAACGGAAAGTGATTGACGATATGGAAGATCTCGAGGCGGTGAATCTGGCTGCAGATTGGGCCGACATCAGCCAGGGTCTCCGCAAGGATCTGGGCCACCAACTTCACAGCCAGTGGATCAAGCCGATCCAGCTGGGCAAGATCGATTCGGAAACGGGTACGCTGGACCTGTTCCTGCCGACCGAATTCAGCGCGAACTGGGTCAAGGATCGATTCGCCGATCGCCTGAGCCTTGCGTGGAAGATTGCACGCAGCGAAGTGCGCAAGGTCGCTATCTCGGTCCACCCGGGACGTCGCCAGGTCGCAGACCTGCAGCTGCACACCGACGGCCGTCGTCCGGCCAATGATGCCGACACGTCGATGATGGCGATCGGTGCCGACACGCTGGGCGATTCGGGCTTCACCTCCTCCGTCGGTCTCGATGCCTCGCTCACCTTCGCGGCCTTCGTCACCGGCGAAGCCAACGTGCTGGCCTTCAACGCGGCGCAGCGCATGGCCGCCGTCGAGAAGCCGCAGTTCAGCCCGCTCTACCTCAAGGCCGCCACCGGCCAGGGTAAGACGCACCTGCTGCACGCCATCGGCCACACCTTCCTGCAGACGCACAGCCGCAGCCGTATCTTCTACTGCAGCGCCGAGCGTTTCATGGTCGAATTCGTCCAGGCCCTGAAGGCCAACCGGATGATCGAATTCAAGGCCCGCCTGCGCAGCTTCGACCTCCTGCTGGTGGACGACATCCAGTTCATCATCGGCAAGGCTTCCGCGCAGGAAGAACTGCTCTACACGATCGATGCGCTGCTGGCGGAGGGCAAGCGCCTCGTCTTCGCCGCCGATCGCGCTCCGCAGGCGCTGGACGGTGTCGAACCGCGCCTTCTCAGCCGTCTTTCGATGGGCCTCGTCGCCGACATCCAGCCGGCCGATATCGAGCTGCGCAAGAAGATCCTGCACTCCAAGCTCACCAAGTTCGCGCCGCTGGCCGTGCCCGAAGACGTGCTCGACTTCCTCGCCCGCACCATCACGCGCAACGTGCGTGAACTGGTCGGCGGCCTCAACAAGCTGATCGCCTATGCGCAGCTGACGGGCCAGGAAGTCTCGCTCCAGCTCGCAGAAGAACAGCTGACCGATATCCTTTCGGCCAACCGTCGCCGCATCACGATCGACGAGATCCAGCGCACGGTCTGCCAGTTCTACCGCATCGACCGCAGCGAAATGTCGAGCAAGCGCCGCGCGCGTGCCGTCGTTCGCCCGCGCCAGGTGGCGATGTACCTGTCGAAGGTGCTCACCCCGCGCAGCTATCCCGAAATCGGACGCAAGTTCGGCGGGCGCGATCACTCCACCGTCATCCATGCCGTGCGCCTGATCGAGGACCTGCGGCAGCGCGATGCCGACATGGACGGCGATGTTCGCAGCCTACTGCGCCAGCTCGAAAGCTAAGCTCACAATTCCCAAGCCCTTCGGATCGCCCTTTGGGGAGGGAGAGGCGTCGACAGGCTCATCGCAGAGGCCTGTCGACAGCTTGACCACATGATGCCAACAGGCTCTCCATGAGCTTGTCCACCGACAATCCGAAAGCAGCCGAGCGGGCCTATGACCTGCCCGGCAGTTTCGCGCATGCGCTGTGGCGCGGCGTTTTGTGCAAATGCCCGCGCTGCGGCGAGGCGAAGCTTTTCAGGCGCTGGCTCAAGCCGGTGGATACCTGCCCGAATTGCTCGCTCGATATCTCGGGCCAGCGTGCGGACGATTTGCCGGCCTATATCGGCATTTTTGTTACCGGCCATTTGCTCGCGCCGGTGATCATCGCCCTGGTGACCGCCTTTGCCCTGTCGGCCATGGCGCTGCTCGGCATCATCATACCGCTGGCTGTCATCATGCTGATCGGCCTGCTCCAGCCATCGAAAGGCGCGGTGATCGCGCTGCAGTGGTGGAACGGCATGCACGGCTTTCGCAAGGAACGGGTCGAGGAGCCGCCCGCGTGAGCCTGCCGCCCGAACGCCTCGAAAGATTCGCGCGCCATATCGTCCTGCCCGAAATCGGCGGGGCGGGCCAAGTCGCGCTGGCGGGAAAGCATCTCGTCCTGGTAGGCCTGGGCGGCATCGGCAGCCCCGCTCTCCAGTATCTCGCTGCCTCGGGGATCGGAAAGCTCACGCTGGTCGATGATGACAAGGTCGATCCCAGCAACCTCCAGCGCCAGACGCTCTATAACGAACGCGACATCGGCCACGGCAAGGCGGTTTCTGCCAAGCGCTGGGTCAAGCTTTTCGACCCGGAACTCGATGTGGAGATCAGCGACCGCCGGATCGGCGCGGAACGAGCAGCCTCGCTGGTGACAAGCGCGGACCTCGTGCTCGACGGGACCGACAATTTCGCCACCCGCCTCGCGGTTTCCGATGCCTGTGTAGCCGCGGGAGTCCCGCTGCTATCGGCCGCGGTCGGGCGCTTCCAGGGACAGGTGGGCGCCTTTGCCGGGCACCTGCCCGATGAAGCCTGTTACCGCTGTTTCGTGGGCGATGCCTTCGATGCCGAGGATTGCGATACCTGTGCCGAAGACGGCATGCTCGGCGCGATGGCCGGCTGGGTCGCGACCTTCGCCTCGCTCCACGCCATTCGCGTGCTGCTCGACGGGGTGAGCGCCTTTGGCGACCCGCAATGGAGCCGCGTGAACCTGCTCGACGGAATGAAACCCGGCATGCGGCAGTTCACGATTGCCAAGGATCCGGAATGCAAGGGGTGTGGCGGCTAGAAGCTGGCGCCGCCCTCGCGGTGGCAGAGCGAACAATTGCACTCGCGCAACTGCGATACGCCATCGTCAAGGACAAGCCGGACACTGCCGCAATGACAGCTTCCGTGCAGCCCGGTCATCCCAGCATCTCGGCAACCCATTCGGGGACCAGCTTGCTTGCCCTGCCCTGCCGCGATTCCTCGAACCAATACGATCCCTCGCTGCGTTCGAGATTGAGTTCGAGCGTGCGCGCCCCCATTTCCCGCGCATCGCGTACGAAACCCGCCGCGGGATAGACCGCCCCGCTCGTGCCGATGCTGACGAACAGGTCCGCACGGCGCAGCGCGGCGTAGATGCGGTCCATCTCGTAAGGCATCTCGCCGAACCAGACGACGTCCGGCCGCAAAGCCTGCTCACCGCATCCGGGACAGGCCGGTTGTCCCAGCAGCGGCTCGCTCCACTTGTGCCGCGCCTCGCAGGCCGAACACAGAGCACTCAGCAATTCGCCATGCATGTGCAGCACGCGGCTCGCCCCGGCCCGTTCGTGGAGGTCATCGACATTCTGGGTGACGATCAGCAGCTCGCCCTCCCACTGCCTGTCGAGCAATGCCAGCGCATCGTGCGCGGGGTTGGGCTCGACCTGCTGCACAGCCTCGCGGCGGGCATCGTAGAAGCGCTGGACAAGCTGCGGATCGCGGGCGAAACCTTCGGGCGTCGCCACGTCCTCCACACGATGCTGTTCCCACAGGCCGCCTGCATCGCGGAAGGTATCGATCCCGCTTTCTGCCGAAATGCCCGCGCCTGTCAGGACGACGATGTTGCGGATGCTCTCCATTCAAGCCATGAACCACACAAATGCAAGGAGGGGCAATGGCCAACATCGGTGTCATCGGCAGCAAGGGCGCAATGGGCGAGGCCCTGCGGCGCGTCATCGAGGCATCGGGCCACGACTATGCGGGCGGTGCAGACAAGGGTGACGACGTCGCATCGCTGGCAGATGTCAGCGATGTGCTGGTCGACTTTTCCGCACCGGCCGCGCTGCAATCGAACCTGCATGCCGCGATCGGCGCGGGGATCCCGATCGTCATCGGCACCACCGGGCTCGGTTCGCAGCACCATCAGGCGATCGACGAGGCGGCGCGTGCGGTACCGATCCTGCAGACCGGCAACACCTCGCTCGGCGTGACCCTGCTCGCCCACCTGGTCCGCGAAGCGGCGTCTAGGCTTGGCGACGACTGGGATATCGAGATCCTCGAGATGCACCATCGCCGCAAGGTCGATGCTCCTTCAGGCACGGCGCTACTGCTCGGCGAGGCTGCAGCCGATGCGCGCGGCATCGACCTCGATGACAATTCGGAAAGTGGCCGCGACGGACAGACCGGCCCCCGGTCGACCGGGGCCATCGGTTTTGCCGCGCTTCGCGGAGGGACCGTTGCCGGCGAACACAGCGTGATCCTTGCCGGCGAACAGGAACGGATCACCCTGTCGCACAGCGCGGAGAACCGCGAAATCTTCGCTCGCGGCGCGGTACGCGCGGCCGAATGGCTGCGCGGGCGGGAGCTGGGCAGGTACACCATGGAAGATGTGCTCGGGATCTGACGCCATGAAGCTGCGCGAATATCTCCATCACCAGATCACCATCGGGTCATGGCCCGACGGCAAGCTGACGGGGATGAATGTCCTCCTGATATGGGTGATCCTCGCGGCGGTCGTGCTGGGGGTCATCTCTACCGAACCGACGATCTTGCGCGAATACCGGCAGGAAATCCTGCTGGCGGAAATTGCCTTCGGCGCATTCTTCCTCATCGAATACCTTGCGCGCGTTTATGCAGCACCGGAAATGCCGGGCGAAGGATCCGACTGGGCCAAGCGCTGGCGGTTCATCCGCTCGCCGATCGGGCTCGTCGACCTCGCGGTCGTCATCGTCAGCCTCGCGCCCTTCTTCATCGCCAATGCGGCAGTCTTGCGCCTCTTGCGGCTGCTCCGCGTCTTTGCGCTCGCAAAGCTGGGACATTTCTCCGCCGCCATGCGCGAGATACTCGGCGCCTTGCGCGAACGCAGCTACGACCTGCTGGTTTGCGCGGCGCTGGCTTTCAGCCTCCTGCTGGTCGGCGCGAGCGGGCTCTACTGGCTCGAAGGCCATCTCCAGCCCGACAATTTCGGCAGCATCCCGCGCGCCTTGTGGTGGGCCGTCATCACGCTGACCACGGTCGGATATGGCGATGCCTATCCGGTGACCGTCGCCGGCAAGATGGTTGGCGCGCTCGTCGCGGTTGGAGGCGTTTTGCTTGTGGCGCTGCCGACGGGCATTTTCGCCGCGGCTTTTTCCGATGCCATGCAGCGTCGGCGTGAAGCGCTGGCCAAGGCACTTGCCGAAATCGAAGAGATCGGGTGATCGCCCTCGCATGACCAAAGACCAGATTTTCGAGTTCTTCCGGCGTCTTGCCGAGGATAATCCCTCGCCCGAGACCGAGCTGGAATATGGCAATTGCTACCAGCTGGTGGTGGCCGTGGCGCTCTCGGCGCAGGCAACCGACGTGGGCGTGAACAAGGCCACCCGCGCGCTGTTTCGCGAAGTCGAGACGCCGCAGCAGATGCTGGATCTCGGCGAGGATGGGCTGAAGGAGCACATCAAGACCATCGGCCTGTTCAACTCCAAGGCCAAGAACGTGATCGCGCTCAGCCAGCTGCTGGTCGACGAATACGGCGGCGAGGTTCCCGACACGCGCGAAGACCTCGTCCGGCTGCCCGGCGTGGGCCGGAAGACGGCCAATGTCGTTCTCAACTGCTGGTTCGGGCAGGAGACCTTCGCGGTCGACACGCATGTCCTGCGCGTCGGGAACCGCACCGGCCTCGCCAAGGGCAAGACGCCCGAGCAGGTCGAGGCGAAACTCGAAAAACGCGTGCCGCAACCCTTCCGCCTGGGCGCGCACCACTGGCTGATCCTGCACGGCCGCTATGTCTGCAAGGCGCGCACGCCCGAATGCTGGCGCTGTCCGGTGGTGGATTTGTGCAGCTACCGGAAGAAGGTGCTGGAGAAGCCGAAGGGGCGGTGAACTCTTTCGAATTCTGCGCCGCAGTTTTGGCGCCTTTTGTGAGCCCAAGAGCTACGCAGGGCGCCTGATCCGATGACCAGGTCGTTTCTAATCTTGCGATAGAAACTCACGAGGCATCTTTCGTCGATGCCATGGCGGAACTTTCATTTCCCGCTACCAGCGCCGCCTTGCGCCGCTCGATTGCCGGGCGAAGAAAGCCCCACCATCCCGCATTGTAAGCTGCCGAAAAGTAGAGCGCCATCTCGTCGGTCACGAAGGGAATGTCTGGCAGGTCGATGAAGCGGGCATAGCTGGCGCAGCTTACCGCCAGCCAGGCCAAGCCCATGACACCAAACAGGCGCTCGTGGCGCACGAAAAACCGGACCACCCCGTCTCCGGGCTTGGACGAAATCTCAGACATCGTCCGCCGAGATCATTTCCTTCGTGTCGATCTCGCCCGTCATCACAGCCACGGTCGTCGCAACAGCGGCATCGCCGCTGACGTTCGTCGTGGTGCGCATCATGTCCATGATGCGGTCGACACCTGCAACGAAGGCGATCGTTTCCAGCGGCACGCCGACCGCGCCGAAGACCAGCGCCATCATGATGAGACCCGCACCCGGAATGCCCGCTGCACCGACTGCACCCAAAGTCGCGAGAATGGAGATGAGGAAGTAATCGCCCATGGTCAGGTCGACGCCGAAGATCTGTGCGCCGAACAGCGTGGCAAGGCCGAGATACATCGCCGTGCCGTTCATGTTGATCGTCGCGCCGAGGCTGATCACGAAGCTGGCGACCGAGTTCGATACGCCGAGGTTGCGCTCTGCGCAGCGCAGCGTCACGGGCAGCGTGGCGTTCGATGAAGCGGTCGAATAGCTCACCGCCATCGCATCGATGATGCCGCGGAAGAAATCGCGCACCGGCAGCTTGGCGAGGAACTTGATCATCCCGCCGTAGATCAGCGCAATGATCAGCAGGCAGCCGACATAGTTGAGCGCCACCAGCTTGGAGAGTGCGATCAGCGCATCGATGCCGAGCGTGCCCGCCACCCATGCCATCAGCGCGAAGACGCCGAAGGGGGTCAGTTCCATAACGATCATGGTGACCTTCTGCATGACGACAGCGCCGCTATCGAAGATCTTCTGGACCGGTTCGCCGTCCTTGCCCGCCATCAATATGCCGATGCCGATCAGCATGGAGAAGACGATCAGCGGCAACACCGCGACATCCGCCATCACCTGCACCGGGCTTTCGGGCACGATCGAGAGGATCATGTCGACTGCCGTGGTCGGGTTGGGTTCGGGCGTTGCGCCCTTAGCGATGGCCGAGGTGTCCACACCCGCGCCGGGCTGGACAAAGGTACCGAGCGCAAGGCCGAGCCAGACCGCGATCTGGCCGGTCACGATGAACAGGATCATCGCCCGTCCGCCAACGGCGCCCAGTTTCCTCAAGTCCCCGATCGCCGCGACACCGGCCACGAGGCTGAAGAAGATCAAGGGTACGACCAGCATCTTGATCGACTTGATGAAGAAGTCGCCGATCCACTTGATGCTTTCCGCTTCCGGCCCCCAGGCATAACCGGTCAGCACGCCTAGGATGAGCGCGGTCAGAACGCGCTGCCACAGCGGAATTTCGAACCAGGTCCTCAGCATTATCGTCCCCCTCACGTCCCGTAAGTTATGCCAGCGCGTCCTTCGCGATCGCCGCATAGATGCGGCTTAGCGTGGAAAGGTCCTCGATGGCTACAGCCTCGTCGCGCTTGTGCATGGTCGCGTTGACGAGGCCGAATTCGATCACCGGGCACACGGCGCGCAGGAAGCGGGCATCCGAGGTTCCACCGGTGGTGGAGGGTTCCGGATCCACGCCCGTTTCCGCCTTCACGGCGCGCGCGATGATGTCGCTGAACTCGCCCGGCGGGGTCAGGAAAGGCTCGCCCGAAATGATGGACTTGGCGACGCCGCCATGCTTTTCCGCAATCGCGCCGACCTTTTCGGATAGTGATGCGCCCGAATGCCGGTCGTTGAAGCGGATCGAGATGCGCGCCTCGGCCTTTGCCGGTATCACGTTGTGCGCCATATTACCGACTTCGAGATCGGTGATCTCGAGATTGGACGGCTGGAACCAGTCGGTACCCTCGTCGAGCACAAGTGCGTCAAGCTCGGCCAGCATGGCGACCAGCTTGGGGATCGGATTGTCGGCAAGATGCGGGTAGGCGACATGGCCCTGCATCCCTTCGACCTCCAGCCAGATATTGACCGAGCCGCGCCGCCCGATCTTCATCATGTCGCCGAGCCGGTTCACGCTGGTCGGTTCACCGACGAGGCACAGGTTGGGCTGGTGGCCGTGTTCGCGCATGAAGTCGATCAGGGCGCGCGTTCCGTGGAGCGCGGGGCCTTCCTCGTCACCGGTGATGATGAAGCTGATCGTCCCAGCCTCTGCCGGAACATTTGCCACCGCATCGACCATGCAGGCAATCGCGCCCTTCATGTCGACCGCGCCACGTCCGTAGAGCAGTTCGCCGCGCACTTCCGGGGCAAAGGCATCCGATGCCCAGCCGCCTCCCGGCGGGACGACGTCGAGGTGACCCGCGAAGGCGAAATGCTTCGAGCCTTGCGGCCCCTTGCGGATCGCGAAAAGGTTCTCCACCGGCGCTTCGGGCGTGCCCACCTCGCCATCGCCGCGCGTGAAGCGGTGAACTTCGAAACCGAGCGGGGCGAGCATCGCCTCCATCTCGTCGAAGACGCTGCCCGTTGCGGGGGTTACACTTTCGGCACCCATCAGGCGCTTGGCTAGATCAAGGACTTCGGTCATGCTGGCAGCGCTAGCAGGAGTACGCGCAGATGCCCAAGCTCGATCTCGATGCCATCCCCCAGACCAATGCCACCGGCTATCCGCCGCCCTACGACGAGGACGTTGCGGGTCGCAATTACCGCCGCCTTGCAGCGCCCGCGGGCCTCACCAAGCTGGGGGCGAGCCATGTCGTGCTCGAACCGGGCGCCTATTCATCGCAGCGGCACTGGCACGAGGGGCAGGACGAGCTGGTCATCATCCTCCAGGGCGAGGCGATCCTGATCGAGGACGACGGCGAGATACCGGTCGGCCCCGGCGATATCCTTGCCTGGCCTGCGGGAGAGAAGAACGGTCACCGCCTTCATAACAGCGGCGACATCCCGTGCGTCTTCATCGCAATCAGCGGCGGAGATCGCGACGAGGACCGCGGCGAATATCCCGATATCGACATGGTCTTCACGCCCGAAGGCTATTTCAGGAAGGACGGCAGCCCCTACCCGACCAAACGCGTGCCCTAGTTACGCTCCGGCTCGGGAAGAGGGCCGGGCGCGAAGGCCGCGTCGAGGTATTCCGCCATCCTGATCCCTGCCTGCGTGACGCGGCGCTGGGAGATGGGAATGGCTCGCTCGATATCCTCCTGCGTCAGCGCGGTTTCGTCGGGCAGTTCCCCCTCGTCGCATGGCGGTCGGTCGAAGGCGTTCGGGTAGACGAAGTCGCGGCTCGTCTGCCAGCTTTCGCGGCCCCAGTCGGCAGGTGTACCCCCGCCAAGCTCTGCGCGTTCTTCCGCCGTATATCGGCGCACCAGCGGCACTTCCGCAGAGGTAATCGCGCGCTCGGCCAGCGGCCCGTCCCAGATCCAGTGCAGGTTGAGACCCGGCGCGATGCCGTAATCTGTCTCGATGTCGTTGCCGCCGCGGTCCTCATGGTCGCCCGAATGGAGCGGCATGTGAACATCGCCGATGAAGTGCACGAGGAAGGCCAGCGCCTCCAGCCGCACATTGGCGGGCAGGTCCTCGTCGGCAAGGATGCGCTGGTTGCGCTCGATCTGGGCAAGGATGCAGTTCTGGCCCGAGCAGTTCTTGCGCGGCTCATAGGCCTCGCACACCGGCGTGGTGCGATAATGCCAGGCAAAGGTATAGCCCCAGCGCCAGTAATCCTTGCGCAGGCAATCGGGCCATACGGCCGCATCCTCCAGACTGGAGAGTTCGCAGTCGGGCTCGCCCAGTTCCGGCGCGGCCTTCAGCAATTCCGCAATAGCCGCGCGCGTTTCGGGCCGGATGTTCTCCAGCGCGATTTCAGCGGTCGTCCGGTGGGCAAACTCGCCCCACGCATGCGCCTGTGCCGGAAGCATCGCGAGCAGCGCCGCGAATGCGATCAGGAAACGGTTTCGTATTGCTCGATGACCCATTCTTCGTTTTCCGATGCTTCGATCCACGCCTTCATCCAGTCGTGCTCCCACACCGCCTGCATATAGGCGGCGGCGAAGCCCGGGACGGGGATCTGGTAACTGATGAACCGCGACACGACGGGGGCGAAGAAGATGTCCGCCGCCCCGAAGGTGCCGAAGAGATAGGGGCCGCCGCTGCCGAAGCGGCTGCGCGCTTCCGCCCACAGGCCGAGGATGCGCAGGATATCGGCCTTGCAGGCCTCGCTCGGGGAGAACCCGTCGAAGCGCTTGCGCACGTTCATCGGGCATTCGCTGCGCAGCGCGGCATAGGAACTGTGCATTTCGGCGACCATCGATCGCGCCATGCCGCGTGCCGCATCCTCTTTCGGCCAGAAGCGGTCGCGCCCGACCTTGTCGGCAAGATATTCGAGCATGGCGAGGCTGTCCCACACCACGATCTCGTCATCCCACAGGAGCGGGACCTTGCCGTGGCTGGGCTGGATGTCGTCGCCCTTCTTGTTGGCTTCCCAGTTTTCGCCGAACAGCGGCACGACGATTTCCTCGAACGACAGGCCCGACTGCTTGGCCGCGAGCCAGCCGCGCAAGCTCCAGCTCGAATAGTTCTTGTTGCCGATGATGATCTTCATGAACCCACCTTTCGAGAGCGCGCGTTAAAGGTTCAGGATTACACTGTCGAGGCTGAACAACACGACTTTCCGTGAGTGGCCGATGGAGCTAGACAGGCGCCATGAGTCTACGCCCCTTCCACCTCGCCTTCCCCGTCCACGACCTTGATGCTGCACGCACCTTCTATGGCGAGCTGCTCGGCTGCGCGGAGGGACGTTCTTCCGACGACTGGATCGACTTCGATTTCCACGGCCACCAGATCGTCGCACACCAGGCACCTGGCCTTGTGGCAGACCGCGCGCGGACCAAGGTCGATAGCGAAGAAGTCCCGGTGCCGCATTTCGGCGTTGTCCTGACGATGGCGGAATGGGAAGCGCTCAAGTCCCGTCTCGAGGCGACGGGCGTGGACTTCATCATCCCGCCCACCGTGCGCTTCAGGGGCCAGCCGGGCGAACAGGCCACGATGTTCTTCCGCGACCCTAGCGGCAATGCGCTGGAGATGAAGGCCTTCGCCGACGACGGGATGCTTTTCGCCACCTGAGTGTCCGCGCGGACCTTTCCGATCAGCGCCAGTCGGGCCCGAATATCTCGAAGCCGCGCGTCTCTAGCTGGTCGAGGACGCCGCCCTCTTCTGCCAGCACGCGTAGCGGCACGACCGCGAGGGTAACGCCCGTATCGCCGGCAGCATCCTCGATCAGGCCCGTCCACTGGTCGCGAATTTCCTCTCCCAGATCGTCATCGGTCCACGGCCAGCAAGTGCCGAGCGCGATTTCCAGCGGGTTCGCCATTACGCCTGCTACATCGAACTTACGCCACGCATTGCCACGCGCCTCGATCACTGCGGGTCCCGCTTCGACGGCGGTCATGGCTGCCATTAGGCACGGGATATGGCTTGCCGGTTCCGCCTCGGCCAGATCGTCGAGCAGGTCCTCGCCGCGGAAACGCTCCGGTCGCGTGATCGGGACGTCGGCGCGCTTTGCCGCCTTGCGTACGATTTCGGTCGCATCCTTGGTGATGTCGTCATCGAAGTCCAGCCGCCGGGCAAGCAGGTCGAAGGACGTCATGAGAAAGCTGCGCCGGTCGTAGTCGATGTCGTATTCGGCTTCGAGCGCCGCCAGTCTCTCGCGCTGGTCGGCCGAGAGGTAATCGCCCGCATTCGTGCGATCGGGCAGCTTGGTGATCTTGCCGCCGCTGAAGATCAGCCGGAACACATCGCCGGGCGAGAACTTCGGGGTCGCGCGCAGGATGACCCGGCTGGATTCGGCAGTGGCTTCCTCCAGCCGCTCGGGCAGCCATGGCGTGGCCTTGGGCACCGCAGCGATTTCACCGACAAGTATGATCGTGCCGGTCGGCGTGTCGATGGTCCACATCGGCGCTCCGGAGCGCTGGGCGGTAACGATAATCTCGTTCTGCGAAGAAGGGGCCTGCGACGCTGCCGGGACTGCGCAAAGCGAGACCGCGGCAAGACCTGCAGCGAGGACGGCGATTGACTTGGAGATCATGCGCGCCTGCCTACCGAGCAGCGGATAGACGGTTTCTGAATGGACGTGGCGTAGTGGTGATCCGGCTTTCGGATCAGACGCCGGCATCCTGCAGCAACGCGGCACGCAGTTCGCCGATCCCCATGCCCTTCTCGCTCGACGTCACATGGATGTGCGGGAAGGCTGCGACGTGCTTTTTCGCTTCGGCTTCGACCGCGGCCACGGTCTTTTCCAGCTCGCTCGCCTTGATCTTGTCGGCCTTGGTCATGACCACGCGATAGCCGACGGCGGCCTCGTCGAGCATCTTCATCATCTCGCGGTCGACGTCCTTCAGCCCGTGGCGGCTGTCGACCAGCACGAGGTTGCGGACCAGCACCTGACGCCCGCGCAGATAGGTTTTCACGAGGTTCTTCCACTTCTCGACGACCTTCACCGGCGCCTTGGCAAAGCCGTAGCCGGGCATGTCCACGAGGCGGAACAGCGTGGGATCGCCCACTTCGAAGAAGTTCAGTTCCTGTGTGCGGCCCGGCGTCACCGAGGCACGCGCGATCTTCTTGCGGCCGACGAGCGCGTTCAGGAGCGAGCTCTTGCCCACGTTCGAGCGGCCCGCGAAGGCAATCTCGGGCACGGTCGGTTCGGGCAGGAACTTGAGCTGCGGGGCCGAGAGGAGGAACTCCACCCGACCCGAAAACAGCTTCTTGGCGCGCCGTTCCAGCTGGGCCAGTTCGGCGGCTTCTTTTTCGGTCACTTGCGCTATCCTACTTCCCGGCCTTCGCCGCTGCGGCCTTCTCGGCCTTTTCCTTCTCGGCCGCCGCCCTCAATTGCGGGTGCTTCGAATAGAGATATTTCTGCTGCGCGAGCGTCAGGATGTTCGAGGTCACCCAGTAGAGCAGCAGGCCTGCGGCGAACGGCGCCATGATGAACATCAGCACCCATGGCATGATCGAGAACACCTGCGCCTGGACCGGATCGGTCTGAGGGTTGAGCCTGAAGGTCAGCCACATGGTCACGCCCAGCAGCACCGCGAGTATGCCGATGGCCAGGAAGCTCGGCGGCGTGAACGGCAACAGGCCGAACAGGTTGAGGATGGTCGCCGGATCGGGAGCGGAAAGGTCGTCGATCCAGAGGAAGTGCTGGTGACGCATTTCGATCGCGAGGTAGAGCACCTTGTAGAGCGCGAAGAAGATCGGGATCTGCAGGATCAGCGGAAGGCAGCCCGCGAGCGGATTGACCTTCTCTTCCTTGAAGAGCTTCTGCATCTCCTGCTGCTGCTTGACGCGGTCGTCCTTGTACTTTTCCTGCAGCGCTTTCATCTTCGGCTGGATCGCCTTCATGCTTGCCATCGAAGCGAACTGCTTCTGCGCGATGGGGAACATCAGGCCGCGCACGATGATCGTCAGGATGATGATCGCGACACCGAAATTGCCGACCAGTTCGAAGATGTTCTTGAGCAGCCAGAGGAAGGGTTTCTCGAACCATCGGAACCAGCCCCAGTCGATCGCGAGACCGAACTGCGGGATGCCGGCATCCTGGTAGGCATCGAGGATTTCGCTGTCCTTCGCACCTGCATAGAGGCGCGAAATGGTGGTGACCTTGCGACCGTTGGGAATGGTGATCGGGTCGTAGATCATGTCCGCGCGGAAGATGTTGTTGCCGAGCGAACGGAAGGTCGAATCGGGCGCAGAGCCTACCTGCGGGACCATGGCTGCGAGCCAGTAGATGTCGGTGAATCCGACCCAGTCGGTCTTGCCGGCAAGCGCAACGGTCTTCTCGTCTTCCACGTCGTCATAGTCGTAATCGTAGTCGACGCTCTGGTCGAAGCTGCCGATCGGACCCGAGTGGGCGATGAAGAAGTCGGCGCTGGCGGTGTCGCTGGTGCGGCTGACGAGGCCGTAGGGCTGCACGACCACGGGGACGCCGCTCGTGTTGCTGACCACCTGGTCGATGGTGAGCATGTAGTTTTCATCGATCGACCAGGTCTGTTCGAGCGTGACGCCCTCGCCTGCGACATGCGTCAGCGTGACGGGGTTGTCCTGAGTGAGCACGCCCCCAGAGCTTTGCCAGATCGCGTCGTCCGAAACCTTTTCGCCGTTCACGAGGAAGCCGAACTGCGAGACCTGCTGCGCGGGCGTTCCGCGCGGAGAGAAGATCCGCACCGGTTCGTCGTTTTCGGTGGTGGCCGCGTAATCCTTGAGCACGACGTCGTCGAGGAAGGCCCCCTGCAGGTTGATCGAGCCGCCAACCTTGGGCGAATCGATCGCCACACGGTCGGGCGAGGCAAGCGCTGTTTCGAGATCGGCCGCTTCCAGCGCGATGGCGCTGGGATCCTGCAGGCCGCCGGTGCGCGAGTGCGCGACTGCGGCATGCTCAGCTGGCGTATCCACCTTCTCGGCAGTGACGGGGACTTCTTCTGGCTGCGGATAGAAATAGTCCATCGCCCACTGCCAGCCGAGCAGGACGGCCAGCGACAGGGTGAGGACGAGCACGAAATTGCGTGAATTTTCCAAGGTCGATCCCGTTGAAAGCTGTATTCGTTAGGTGGGAAGGGTGTGTTGCTACGTCAAGACAGCGGTGCTTCAGGGCACCGGATCATGGCCGCAGCCCCCCCATGGTTGGCAGCGCAATAGCCGCTTGAACGCCAACCATCCACCCTTGATTGCCCCGTATTTCTGGAGCGCCTCGATGGCATACTGGCTACACGACGGGGTGAAGCGGCAGGTCGGCGGCAGAATGCGGCTTGGGCCGAGCTGCCACAGGCGCGCAATCCAGATGAGCGGATATTTCATGCGCGGGGCGATCTTTTATGTCGGGGTCGGCGCGGGCGGTCGCCTTCGCCTTTGGCAGCGCGTGCCAACGCAGCATCCAGCTCCTCGGCCATCGCCGCGAAGTCGCGCTCGATACCACCTTCGCGGCCGATAAGGATGTGATCGTGATCGGGCAGGCCGCCTTCGGGAAGTGCCGCCCACAGCAATTCGCGAAAACGCCGCTTCATGCGGTTGCGCACGACGGCATTGCCGATTTTCTTGGTGACCGTAATCCCGTAACGCTTGCCGTGGCCTTCGTTCGGCCGCGTCAGCAGGACGAAACCCGGCTTGGCATTGCGCACACCGCGATTGGCGGCGACGAAATCGCTACGCTTGCGGATGACGGACAGGCTCGGGTGCATGGAATGCAGATACGCAAAACGGGCCCCCGATGGGAGCCCGTTTGATTATCGCGATCGAAGCCGCGCCGAAGCGCGACCGATCATGCGATTACGCGCAGAGGTTCTTGCGGCCGCGGCTGCGACGTGCACGAAGAACCTTACGGCCACCCGGGGTAGCCTTGCGTGCGAAGAAACCGTGGCGACGGGCGCGCACGAGGTTCGAGGGCTGGAAAGTCCGCTTCATGGGAACACCTTCAGTTAAATTCGTTTTGTGCCGGGCGAATCGCTCCGACGAAAAAAGGGCCGCCGCACGGGCGACCGCTCTCGTGGGGGCGCGCTTAAGGAAAACGGGCTGGCAGGTCAAGCCTGAAGCGTGTTTCCGCCATTTCGGAACCAGCAAGTCTCGACAATATCACCACTTCTTGTCACAGCAACCTCCAACAGGGGGGAATGCATTGGTCGCACTGGTCCGGACGGTGGCCTATCTCGGGCTGGAAGCGCGCAGCGTCGAAGTGCAATGCTCGCTCGCCCCGGGCCTGCCAAATTTCAACATCGTGGGCCTTGCCGACAAGGCAGTCGGAGAGAGCAAGGAACGCGTGCGCGCCGCGCTGTCCTCCATGGGCCTCGCGCTGCCGCCCAAGCGGATCACGATCAACCTATCGCCCGCCGACCTGCCCAAGGAAGGCTCGCATTACGACCTGCCGATCGCGCTTGCGGTCTTGGCCGCGATGGGCATTACTGATGCCGAGCAACTCGATGACTGGATCATCGTGGGCGAGCTGGCGCTCGATGCGCGCATCGCGCCCTCCCCCGGCGTGTTGCTGGCCGCGATCCATGCCAGCGAGCAGGAAAAAGGCCTGATCTGTCCCGCCGCGCAAGGATCGGAAGCGCGCTGGGCGAGCGAAGTGCCGGTGATCGCCGCACCCGATATCGCCAGCCTGCTGAACCATCTCAAGGGCACCAGCCAGCTGCCCACGCCCGAGCCGGGTCTGGTAGAGGAGCCGGTCAGCGCGCCGGACCTCAAACAGGTGAAAGGGCAGGAAACCGCCAAGCGCGCGCTCGAAATCGCGGCGGCGGGCGGGCACAACCTCCTCATGATCGGCCCGCCGGGCGCGGGCAAGTCGCTGCTGGCGAGCTGCCTGCCGGGTATCCTGCCGCCGCTCTCGCCTGCCGAGGCGCTTGAAGTCAGCATGGTGCAATCGGTCGCGGGCCTGCTCGAAGAGGGCAAGATCAGCCGTTCGCGCCCGTTCCGTGCGCCGCACCATTCGGCGAGCATGGCGGCGCTGACCGGCGGCGGATTGAAGGTGAAGCCGGGCGAGGTCAGCCTCGCGCACCTCGGCGTGCTCTTCCTCGACGAGCTGCCGGAATTCCAGCGCGCCGTGCTCGATTCGCTGCGCCAACCGCTTGAAACCAACACGGTCGATGTCGCGCGCGCCAATGCGCATGTGACCTTTCCAGCGAACGTCCAGCTCGTTTCCGCAATGAACCCGTGCCGCTGCGGGCACCTCGGCGACCCTGCGCTTGCTTGCAGCCGCGCGCCCAAATGCGCCGCCGACTACCAGAGCAAGGTCTCCGGGCCCTTGCTCGACCGGATCGACCTGCACGTAGAGGTCGACCCTGTCAGCGCCGCCGATCTCGCCCTGCCCCCGCCCGCAGAGGGCAGCGATGAGGTCGCCGCGAGGGTAGCGAAAGCCCGGGCGATCCAAACCGCCCGCGCCGAAGAGAGTGGCGCGCGCACCAATGCCGAATTGCAGGGCGATGCGCTGGAAACCTTTGCGGGGCCCGACGCAAAGGGTCGCGAACTGCTGATGCAGGCGGCAACCGCCATGAACCTTTCGGCGCGCAGCTACACCCGTATGCTCCGCGTCGCGCGGACAATCGCGGACCTTGCAGGGGCGGAGCAGGTGGGCCGCATCCATGTGGCAGAGGCGCTGAGCTACCGGAGGCAACCTCCCCGCGCCTGATGCGTTGTGCGAACTGAAAGGAGTTCGCCTATGCCTTTGATCCGCAACGCTTCTCGCCTGTTCATCGCCGCTGCCGGCCTCACACTTGCCGCCTGCTCTGCTCAGACCGAGGGGCCACAGCCTGCCGGATCTGCGGGAACTGGTGGCGGAGGCGCGCTCGCGCTCTTCCCGATCCTCGATGCCGAAGCGAAGCGCGACGAGAACGTCGTCATTTCACCGGTGAGCATCGATCTCGCATTCGGGCTACTTCACGCCGGCGCGCGCGGCGAAACCCGCGCGCAGCTGGAGCAATACCTCCCGCCCCTGGCCGATCCGATGGGATACGAGACAAACAAGGACGACGTGAAGGTCACCATCTCCAACGCTCTGTTTCTCGATGACCGGTTCCGTTTCCGTGACAGCTATGTTTCCCAGCTGCGCCGCGAATACGAGGCCAAGGCGATCGCCACCGACTTTACCGACAAGCAGGGCGCCGCCGACACGATCAACAGTTGGGCGGACGATGCCACGGAAGGGCTTATCCCGAAGGTTATCGCGCCGGAGACGGTCACTCCCGACATGATCGCGGTCCTCGCCAACGCGCTCTATTTCGACGGGTTGTGGGAAACGAAGCTGATGTCGAGCAGCCAGCACCCCTTCCTTTTCGGTAGCGGCAGGGAAGAGCCCTTCACCTTTGTCGGCGAGACCTTCGAGACGCCCTATGCACGCGTTGACGGTTGGGAGGGCGTGCGCCTTGCGTACCGCAACGACCGCTACGCCATGGACATATTGATGCCGAGCGATCGCGAGATCATGGCGGCTGCCCCGCCACTCGAACTGATCGAGCGCTTGAAACAGGAACTGGACGGCGACGCGATGGAACTGGTGCGGGTGGAGATACCCCAGTTCGAAACCGACTTTGCGATTTCGCTCAACGATACGCTGATGTCGCTGGGCGTGACGCTGCCCTTCGACGAGATCAGGGCAGATCTGAGCGGAATGGCCGAACCCGGACAGCAACCGATCAAGGTCAGTGACGTTCGCCACATGACCAAGCTCCAGGTCTATGACGAAGGCACCAAGGCCGCCGCGGTGACGACGATCAGCATCGTGGTGACGGGCGCACGCATTTTGCCAAAGGAACCGATCCCCTTCAGGGCAGATCGGCCCTTCATCGCGGTACTGCGCGACCTCGAACGCGATGCGGTGCTGTTTATCGGCCGGATATCCGATCCCCAGCCCTTCGAGCCCGAAGTGGCCGAGTAAACCCGAGGATCAGGTCTCTTCGCTGATGTCGAGGTTGAGGTGCACGGTCTCGTGCTCCTCCTCGCCTTCGAACTTGGCGAGGAAATCGGCGATCGGCATCGACTGGTCGGGAACGGTCGGCATGGCAGCCACCGGACCCTGGTCGAGGCCGCCGGCAGCCGGCGTGGTACGGACGTGGAGGTACGGCACCCAGACTTCGCCGTAATCGGCCTGCTGGTACCATACGTCGAGCACGTCGTAGCTGGCCCAGCTGTCGTCGGGCTCTTTGAGGCGGATGCCTTCGCCAATGCGCGGCACCGCCATCGCCTTGATGCGAAACTGCGTCTGGTGCGTCTCGTTCTGGACTTCGATTTCGATCACGTCATTTTCCGGCTCAGCGGAGCTTTCGCCCCCGATTCACTCGCGTTTATGACAGACAGGTGTTGCGATCGTTTTAACGATGACGTCACGAAGTCTGCATCACCGGTGCCTTTCTACACAAACCGCAGAATTTCAAGCGTTTCGGGTGATGGTTTGCGTCGCGGCGGCTGGAAAAAGTGACGTCACCCTGGCGCTTTTGGCGCGTTTTCGAAGGGCCACTTTAACCATCTTTGGTATCAGCGCCGGCATAAGGCGTGTTCTTGAGAAGGTGGCGGTTGTAGTCGGGCGCGCCGTCGTCCCACCATACCGGTCCGCGCTCTCCAAGGGCGACTTTCGCAGCGTGCACGCGTGATCGCGCGGCCTTCTGCGCAGTCTTGTCGCCTTGCTTCATGGCCGAGCCCACGGCGCGGCGGGCATCCATCAGCTCGCCGACCAACCGTTCGCGTTCGGCGGGGTCGAGATCGGGATTACTGGTACGCCACAGGCGGCCGCGTACGATGATGTAGCGGCCGTCGGGCGTCTTTTCCGCTGGATCGCTCAGGCGGCGTCGCGTGCCTTGCGCAGCGCTTCGAGGTCGACGACCGAGCCATTGCCCAGCGCATCGCCCGGCTCGGCCTTGGTGCCGTCGGCACGGATGCCGAGATTGCTGCGCTCTACCAGGTGCAAGTCCTGCGGGCCGAGGATACGGCCGTCGTGGCTGAGGATCGAGGTCGGGCCGATCGGCAAGCGATCGCGCTCGTCGACGAGAACCGGGTTCTCGATGACTTCCTGCCCGTATTTCTGGCCCCACTGGCGCAGGGCGACCATGGTGGGAAGCAGGTCGAAACCCTTTTCGGTCAGGCGATATTCGATCTTGCGCCGATCGTCGGGGCAGGGATCGCGGCGCAGGATGCCGTGTTCGACCAGCTTGGCGAGCCGGTTCGACAGGATATTGCGCGCGATGCCGAGTTCGCTGAGGAATTCCTCGAAGTGGTGCAGCCCGTTGAAGCTGGCGCGCAGGATCATGAAGCTCCAGCGTTCGCCCATGACTTCAAGAGCCTGCGGCAGCCCGCATTCGGTCAGTTCGCGCAAAGGTTCGCGGATATCGCCCATAAATTTCAGTCCTCTTCCGGAAACCTATCTAGCCGATTTTCGGCTGCTGCCAAATTTTTTGCAAAAAAGGGTTGTGGAATGCAACCTATATAAGTAGGTAGCGATTCGCAACCAGTTGCAAAGAGAAACCTAAATTGCTCTTTTCGCAAGTGGTGTTGTAAAAATTGCACCAACCGAAAGGTATGATCGATGACCCTCTCCCTCTCCCTCCGCGCAAAGCTCGGCGTCCTTGGCGCTGCCCTCGCCTACACCACCGTCGGTTTCGGCACGCTGACGATGCCCACCGTTGCAGAAGCACGCGATACAGAGCCGTTCTACACCGCACAGCTGGCAGCTCCGGCTGAAGAAACCACCGTCATCGCTGGCGGCGTCGCCTGGAAGTGCCAGGCTACGACCTGTGTCGCCGGCAAGGGCACCTCGCGTCCGATGCGCATGTGCCGCGAACTCCAGCGCGACCTCGGCGAAGTCGTCGCCTTCACCGCGAAGGGTGAAGCGCTGGAAGAAGCCAAGCTGGAAAAGTGCAACCGCTGAGCGGTTGACGACCCGATCCCCCACCCCCTCTCCATCAGGGTGGACCCTCAAGCCCCGGCGCGACCCGCCGGGGCTTTTTTGTCGTGCGTCAGATGAGGCCCCGCGCGGCAAGATCGCTTTCGAGCGATGCAGCCTCGGTGAAATGGTGCACCTGCCAGCCGCAGCCCCGCGCAGCTTCGATATTGGCCGCATTATCGTCGATGAAGAGCATGGCTTCGGGCGCGTGGCCGAAACGCTCGGCCGACAGGCTGAAGATCGCCGGATCGGGCTTTGCGATCCGCTCCTCGCCCGACACGACGATATCGCGGAAGCGGTCGAAGATGCGCTCGTGCGGACGGAAACCGGCCCAGAATTCCGCCCCGAAATTGGTGATCGCAAACAGCGGCACGCCGCGTTCGTCCAGCCGTTCGACCAGCGCGTGACTGCCCTCTACCGGCCCGGGAATGGTCTCGTTGAAGCGGGTGGCATAGGCGCGGATTTCCTCGGCATAGTCGGGAAAGAGCGCGATCCGTTCGGGCACCATCTGCGAGAGCGGACGGCCCGCATCGTGCAGGAAGTGCCATTCCTCGGTCACCACCTCACCCAGCACTTTCTCAAGGCGGGCGGGATCGTCGATCATCTTTTCGAACAGGGCAGACAGCTGCCACTGATAGAGCACGCGCCCCACATCGAAGACCACTGCATCGACCGGCATATTCGTCATCGCTGAATCCCCAAACACGAACGGCCCGCACTCCTTGCGGAGCCGGGCCGGTCGATAGACAATCGCGGAAGAAGCCTTCCGCGCAGCCGAAGCTTAGCCCTGGCGGGCCTTGAAGCGACGGTTGGTCTTGTTGATGACGTAGGTGCGGCCGCGACGACGGATCACGCGGCAATCGCGGTGACGGCTCTTGAGCGACTTGAGGCTGTTGCGGATCTTCATCGTTTCTCTCTGATCAAATAAATACGCGCCGGAGATGGTGCCCCGACGCGCCGATTTCAAGCGCGCCCGTTAGCGAGCGTGGTGATTCTGGTCAAGCATTTCCCCGAATTTCGGAGAGTTTGCGTTCCCATTGCAACGCATGGCTGATGATTTCGCCCAGATCGTCGTGTTTCGGCTGCCACGGCACGGTGGCGCGGATGCGGCTCGGGTCCGACACGAGTTCTGCCGGATCACCCGCACGGCGCGGCTCCATCCGGCGTTCGATCTTGGTGTTGGTCACGCGGTCGACGGCATCGAGCACTTCGAGCACCGAGAAGCCCTTCCCATAGCCGCAGTTCATAGTGAGCGAGCGATCGCCCTGCTCGATCAGCGCCTCGAGCGCGAGCAGGTGGGCATTCGCCAGGTCGCTGACGTGGATATAGTCGCGCACGCCGGTGCCGTCGGGCGTATCGTAATCGGTACCGAAGACCGACACGCCGTCACGTTTGCCGGTTGCCGCCTCGCAGGCGACCTTGATCAGATGCGTCGCGCCCGCGGTCGACTGGCCGCTGCGCGCCTGCGGATCGGCGCCCGCCACGTTGAAGTACCTGAGCGCACAGAAGTTGAAGCCATGCGCCGCGCTCGCATCGGCAAGCATCTGCTCGGTCATCAGTTTCGACCAGCCATAAGGATTGATCGGGCTCTTGGGCGAATCTTCCGAAATCGGCGAGCTTTCGGGTATGCCATAGGTCGCTGCCGTGCTGGAGAAGATGAAATGCGCCACCCCGCCTTTTACCGCCGCCTCGATCAGCGCGCGGCTCTTCACCGTGTTGTTCTCGTAATAGGCGAGCGGCTGCTCGACCGATTCGGGCACGATGATGGAACCTGCAAAATGCATGATCGCCCTGGTGCCCTGCTCGGCGAAGATGCGCGCGAGCAGGTCGGCATCGGCAATGTCGCCTTTATAAAGGGGAACGCCATCGGGAATGGCGAATTCGAAGCCGGTCGAAAGGTTGTCGATGACCGCCACCGGCCAGCCTGCATCCTTCAGCGCAAGCACCGCGTGGCTTCCGATATACCCCGCCCCGCCGGTAACCAGCACGGGCACTTTTGTGTCCTGTTCCATGGCAGCGACGCCTAGCATACGATTTGGTAAGGGCAATTGCCTAAGAGGCCGCCCGCATGCCTTGCGGAGCCTTGCGCGCGCCCGAGCGTTCAATGGGACACACCCGCCAGATCCGCATCGCATGAAAGGTCGCATCATGAAGCTCAAAACCCTCCTTCCCGCCGCCATGGCCTCGCTCGCACTCGCCGCCTGCGCGACTGCGCCCGGCCCGGTCGAGGTCACGCGTTTCGTGGCGCCTGAAACCGCCGGACAGCTCGCCCAGGGCACGGTCTTCGTCGCGAGCATGGACGGGCAGGACGACGACAGCCTGTTCCTCGCGCCCTACAAGGCGGCCGTAGCGGCAGAGCTCGTTCGCCTCGGCTATACCGAGAGCGACCGCGAGAGCGCCGACCAGATCGCGACCGTCAGCCTCGAGAAATACGTGCTCGAAGCAGGTGGCGCGCGCCGTTCGCCGGTCAGCGTGGGCGTCGGTGGCAGCACCGGCACCTATGGCTCTGGCGTGGGTGTCGGCATCGGCATCAACCTTGGCGGCGGTGAACGCGACAAGGTCGGCACCGAACTGGCCGTGATGATCCGCGATGCCGCTACGTCCGCCAGCCTGTGGGAAGGCCGCGCGGACTTCCGAGTGAAAGATAATTCCCCCCTTGCGCAATCAACCGCCAACGCGCAGACGGTGGCCGCCGCGCTATTCAGCGATTTTCCCGGCAACAATGGCGAAACCATAGAAGTAGAGGTCTCCGAGTGAGCGATATCCGGATCGATTCAGCTTTCGACAGCGGCAACATCGAAGTCCTGTCGGTGGACGGCGCAACTGCGACGCTCGCCATTCCGCTGGATACGAACAGCGAGTTCAAGCAGTGGTTCCACTTCCGCGTCGCCGGCGCGAAGGGCCGCGAACTGGTGCTGAAGATCACGCAGCTTTCGGACAGCGCCTATCCCGATGGCTGGCCCGGCTATGACGCCTGCGTTTCCGAAGACCGCGACTACTGGGGCCGCGCCTCGTCCACTTACGACAAGGACGAACAGGGCGGCACGCTGACGATCCGCTACACGCCTGCCAGCGACATCGCCTGGTTCGCCTATTTCGCGCCCTATTCGATGGAGCGTCATCACGACCTCATCGCCGAGGCTGCCGCGTCGGAAGGCGTCGACCATGTCGCGCTCGGCAATACGCTCGACGGCCAGCCGATCGACTGCCTCGAAATGGGCGAAGGCAGCTTCAACGTATGGCTCTATGCGCGCCAGCATCCGGGCGAAACGCAGGCCGAATGGTGGATGGAAGGCGCGCTGGAAGTACTGACCGATCCTTCGGACAGCGTCGGTCGCAAGCTGCGCCAGAAGTGCCGCCTGCACATCGTGCCCAACTGCAATCCCGACGGCTCGCGCCGCGGGAACCTGCGCGTCAACGCCGCCGGTGCCAACCTCAACCGCGAGTGGGAAAACCCGACCGCAGAACGCAGCCCCGAAGTGCTCGCGATCCGCAACCACATGGACAAGACCGGCGTCGATTTCGCGATGGACGTCCATGGTGACGAGGCGATCCCCGTCAGCTTCCTTGCAGGCTACGAAGGCATTCCCTCGTGGACCGAAGAGCATGGCGAGCGCTACTACAGCTACGAGCGCATCCTCGACCGCCGCACGCCCGATTTCCAGACCGAGCAGGGTTACACCAAGGCCGCTCCGGGCAAGGCCAACCTCTCGATGAGTACGACGCAGGTCGCCGAACGTTTCGGCGCGACCTCGATGACGCTGGAGATGCCTTACAAGGACAACCACGCCGATCCCGAGCCCGAGCAGGGCTGGTCGCCCGAGCGTTGCAAGATGCTCGCCCGCGACTGCCTTGCGGCGCTGGTCGAATGGCTGGACGCGCAGGACGCCTGAGGCTGCTCAGCGCACGATCGGGCGAATATTGCCGCAAGAGAAAATTGGACGCATCAGCATGAAAAATCGATGGATGTTGGCGTGCGCGCTTATTCCAGGAGCCGTGATGATAGTGGCTGCGACAGGCGCAATGTCAACGCAGTCCGACTTGCTCTTGCCGGTCGATGCCGAGCCCGGGGTCCTCGAAGTCCGCAAGGGGGATTTCGTTTTGGATGGCATTCTCGTCGCGCCTGACCATGTGACATTGGATGAGACTCATACACTGCAGATCGGGGCATATGAGACTACTCTCGAAGCCGGAGTTCCGTTGAACGGGACGATACTGGACGGCGCCCTTGCCGAGGAGCTTGGCACCTCGCGCACCTTTTATTGTGAGGACTGGAAGACCGCGACAAAGGAACTGCGCAAAGCCTTCGGGAGTGCGTTGTTTTCCACGCCAGGAGGAAGCATTCGCCTGTGCCTGAACGATCGTGACGATGACGGCACATTTGATTTTGCGGTTCTCAACCCCAATCCGTTGCGATCGCCGTATATCACTGCAATCACGCCCATTCCCTTCTCGCAACGCGAGTATGCGGCGGGCGACAGAGCACGCGATGTCCGCGTCAAGATCGATAAGATCGGCTCGAAAATCGTGAAATTCGACACGCGCATCATCCACCGCGAAAAAAGTGAAGAGGGCTACACGATCGAAGAATGGTATTTCTCCTTCGGCAAAGGCGATCCGGATGACGAAAAGTATATAAGCCGCCACTTCCAGGTTCGCGGCCCTTTCCCGCAGACTGTCGAGTTTCTAGGCTCAGAAATTCTGGTCCACTCCGTCGACAGAAAGCAAAAGACCGCGCGAATCGAAATTCTCTCAGGCTTCGAACCGCAAATGGTCAGACCCGGAATGGGCTCATAGTCAGCCGGCGAGGATCTTTTCAGCCACACTTTCGGGCGTGCCGGTAACCAGCAGCGGCTGGCCGCCCACGATGCCGACCAGCGTCTGGCCGTTTTCGCCCACACGCAGCCAGGCGACATTGCTTGCGACGACGAGGTAATTCCCGCCGCGCGAGTCGAGTTGAACGAACTTCATGCGAAGTACTCCGAGCGCAGATTGCGCCACGAAATCCAGCTACGCCCGAAACGTGAAGAAAGGCTTAGTCGAGGCTTGCGGGTCCGAAGGCGTCGGGCAGCAATTCGCTGAGTTTGACCCGTCGGACCTCGTTGGGACCGACACACAGGATCAGCGGATCGGTGCCGCCAAGCTGCGCCAGTTCGTTGAGCACTTGCCGGCAGCGGCCGCATGGCGTGATGGGCGCGTCACCCGGCCCGGTTACCGCCACGGCTTCCAGACCGCCGCGCACGCCATCGGCCATGGCCTTCGAGACCGCGACCGTCTCTGCACACAGCGCGAGGCCGTAGCTCGCATTCTCTATATTCGTCCCCGTGATCACGCTGCCATCGGCAAAGCGCAGCGCGCTGCCCACGGCAAAGTTCGAATAGGGCGAATAGGAGTTTTCGGCGGCGCCGCGTGCGGCAGCGATCAGCTCTTCGTCGGTCATGCGCTCGTCTCTAAGGTTGATTGAAATACTCCAGCGAAACCTCCTTGGTTTCGACATTGCCGTCTTCGACTTCGTACAACGTGATCTCGCCCACCGTTGCTGAGATTTTTGTAATCGTGCCTTCGCTTGTTTGCTCGGTCTCTTTGATCCGCTCAAACTCGTAAACACCTTCGAATCGCTCGAGCTGCCCGCCAGCGAAATTGTGGCAATCGGCGGCTAGCGAGCCTCGATATGCGACGAGAATTTCATATCGACCGGGCACAATGTTCTCAAGGGTCACCGTGCGCCCTGCCTCGACAAACACGGTCCTAAGCTGTGCGCTATCGATGCCCCTCAGCCTGACAAAAGCAAACCCCGAGTTGTCGTTTTTGACGACTAGGCGCGGCATCATTTCCTCTGAAGGGAGCACGACCTCAAGCTCGTCTCCATGCGAAAAGGTGCGAATACAAGTGCCCGCGTCTTGCGGATGCGCCTGTATTCCCGCCAAAGCGGCCAAAAAAGCGAAAATCTTCAAGATGTTCCCCCGCAAAACTTGCTAGTGAGAGTCTTTAGGGTCGCACGACCAGCCAGCGCAAGGGCTTCTCTGCTGCTTCGCTGGCGTAGGCCGAATTGGCGGTCCACACGGTCCAGGGACGCCCGCCATAGTCGGGCTCCGTCATATCGCCATCGAGCCAGAGCGCGCGTTCGAGCCGGCGCGCAGGGCGATAGCGGCGTTCGAATTCTTCGCCGGGAGCCAGCACCACCGGTGCTTCGGTGTGCGATTCGATCTGGTTTACCAGCGTCAGCAGTTCGCTCTGGACCGCGGCCTCCGAAACGCGTTCGAAGCATTGGTCGGCTGTCCGCGTCAGGCGGATCGCGGGCGGCAGCAGTTCCGCATCGCGCGGGACGATGGTGACGTAATTGGCCGATTGTCCGTCAGCTGTTTCGCAAGGGTCGAAAAGGTGGACCGCACCGACCTGCAATCCGGCTTCGCGGGCAGCTTCGAGATTACGCGAGAAATTGGCGTCCTTCCCCCGCGCGCCGCGACTGGCCTCGAGGTAGACGAAGCCGGCGCCCAGCCCCTTGAGCACTTCGAAATCGACCGCGCCGTCACCCTCCCCGACCAGTGCGCCCTGGTCGGGATAGGCGGTCTCGTCGGGCCGCCAGCCGCGCTGTTCGTATTGAAGCCAGAGCCAGTAGCCGCCACCGACCAGCGCCAGCAGCAACGCCAGTTTCACGACCAGCCCGAAACGGCTCTTCTTCTTCCTGCGCGCCATCGCCTCAGCCCTTGATATGGAGCACGCAGATCAGCGTGAAGAGGCGGCGCGCGGTCGCGAAATCGGTTTCGACCTTGCCATCCAGCCGTTCCAGCAGGAGTTCGGCGGCACGGTTGTGAATGCCGCGGCGGGCCATGTCGATCGTCTCGATCTCGCCCGGCGTCGCCTTGCGGATTGCCTGGTAATAGCTGTCGCAGATCGCGAAATATTCGCGGATCGGACGGCGGAAACGCGCAAGGCCGAGCAACAATTCCTCGAGCACTTCGTCGTCCGTGTCGGCAATCGTGAGCAAAAGCCGCCCGTCGCGAACCGCGAGACGCAGGTGATAGGGACCGTTGGCGCCGCGCTCTGCCGCGCGCACCGGCTTGAACGTGTTCTCCTCGATCAGGTCGAAGATGGCGATGCGCCGTTCCTGTTCGATATCGGCATTGCGCCAGATGATCGTCTCCTCGTCGAGCTCGATCTTCGCAATGCGCTGGTCGCCGGAGAGGGGTGCGGATTCGGTCATTGTTCGAAGGCTGCTTTCGCAACTGCGAGGGTGCGGGGCAAGGGGTTGCAGACTCTTCCCCGCTATCCACAGCCGTACTGTGGCATCCTCGCCTTGCCAGTGCACCCGTTTCACGGGCAACAGTCTCCGCATGGCCGACACCGATCTCCTTTTCCCCGCCACTGATTCGACCCCTGCCAAGGACGTGCAGGGCCAGACCCTGCCCAGTAACGTCGAGGCAGAGGCTGCTTTCCTTGGCGCGGTGCTGATCGACAACCAGGTCGTGCAGGAGCTCAACACCCCGCTCCAGCCGCATCATTTCTTCGAACCGGTGCACCAGCGCATCTACGAGCGCATCCACAAGCTGATCGACCGCAACTCGGTCGCAACGCCGGTGACGCTGAAGCCCTATTTCGAAAGCGACGAGGCCCTGAAGCAGCTCGGCGGGGTGACCTATCTCGCGCAGCTGACCGCCGACGGACAGGGACTTCTCGCGACCGGCAAGCTGGCCGAGCAGATCTACGACCTCGCCCTGCTGCGCGAACTCGTCAGCGTCGGCCGCAACCTTGTCGAAGGCGCGCTCGATACGTCCGACGAAGTCGCGCCGATGGACCGCATCAGCCAGGCCGAGGCAGACCTTTACAAGGTGGCCGAGGGCGCAACGACGGGCAGCGAGGCGCAGGACTTCCGCACCGCCGCACTCGGCGCGTTGAAGATGGTCGAGGCCGCGATCAATTCGGGCGGCAAGTTCTCAGGAAAAACGACTGGCCTCGAGACGGTCAACGACAAGACCAGCGGCCTCCACAATTCCGACCTCATCATCCTCGCCGGCCGTCCGGGCATGGGTAAGACCTCGCTTGCGACCAACATCGCCTTCAACGCGGCGCGCCGCCTGATGGACGACAAGAAGATCGGTATCGAGGGCGAGGAATCGCCGGGTGCAGCCACCGCATTCTTCAGCCTCGAAATGAGCGCCGACCAGCTGGCCACGCGTATCCTTGCCGAGACCGCGGAGATTTCCTCGGAGAAGCTGCGTTCGGGCAAGCTGTCGAAGGAAGAATTCCAGCGCCTGTCCTTTGCCAGCCAGGAACTGAACGAGCTCCCGCTTTATATCGACGACACCCCCGGTCTCACCATCGGTGCGCTGCGCACCCGCGCACGACGGTTGAAGCGCCGCCACGATATCGGCCTCGTCATCGTCGACTATTTGCAGCTGCTCCAGGGTTCGGGGCGCGCTAACGACAACCGCGTCAACGAAATCTCGGAGATCAGCCGTGGTCTCAAGACGCTCGCCAAGGAACTGCATGTGCCGGTTATTGCGCTTTCGCAGCTCAGCCGTGCGGTGGAGCAGCGCGAGGACAAGCGCCCGCAGCTTTCCGACCTGCGCGAATCCGGCTCGATCGAGCAGGACGCCGACATGGTCTGGTTCATCTTCCGCGGCGAATATTACCACAATGCCCTGAAGCCCGACACGCCGGACGAGACCAGCAGCGAGGACGTGCGCCAGAAATATGCCGACTGGGAAGCGCGCCACCTGGAGCTGGTCAACCGCGCCACGCTGATCGTCGCCAAGCAGCGTCACGGCTCGACCGGCAATGTCCCGCTCCTGTTCCAGAGCGAGTTCACCAAGTTCACCTCGCCCGAAATGCGCGGTGGCTACGAAGATTACGAATAGGGCCTAAATGCCGAGGTTGGTACGCCGGGTGACGGTATAGTCGATCACGGACACCAGCAGCCACCCGAGCGACCAGCGGAACCGGTTCCACAGCGTCGCCCGCTTGCGGTGCTTTTCCAGCGTAATCTCTTCGGAAGCCTCGATGTGCTGCGTGACGAATTCGCGCATCTTGTCGGCCAGCGCCTTGTCCTCGATCCTTAGCATGATTTCCAGATTGATGTAGAGGCTGCGCATGTCGAAATTGGCGCTGCCCATGTAGACGGCATCATCCAGCACGAGCAGCTTGGTGTGCAGCTTGCAGGGTGAGAATTCCCAGATCTTCGCACCGCGCTTGAGCAGGTATTTGTAGAGCGAGCGCGTCGCGCCGATCGTGGCGCCATTGTCGCTCTTGGCGGCCATGAGCAGGCGCGTCTCGCCCTGCCTCGCCACGCCCGCGATCCGCTTGAGCAGGGTATAGGGCGGCGAGAAGTAGGCCATGAAGATATCGAGCCTCGAGCCTTCCTTCATGTCCTGCGAGATACGCCGCGCCCAGGTCGACAGCCCGCGGGTTGGCCCACCCACCAGCCAGCGCGCGCGGCCCGAACCGGACTTCCATTCCCAGTTGCGAACCGTTTTCGTGATCGCACGGAAATGCGCCCTACCGTCCTCGGTCCAGGCGCGCAGCTTGGCGAACCAGTCGTTCAGGCCCTCGACCCCGTCGCCCTCGATATGGATGGCAAGATCGTTCCAGCCATTGCGTTCGGGCGGCGCGAAGTAATCGTCCTCGATGTTGAAGCCGCCGAACATCGCCCGCTCGCGATCGGCAATGACCATCTTCTGGTGGTTGCGAATGAGGTAGCGCATCGACCAGCGCGGGCTGAAGTAGAGACAGCGCCCTCCACAATCCACGAGCGGCTGGAGGAATTTCTCTGTCGCCGAGGCGCCGAAGCGGTCGATGATCAGCGTGACTTCGACACCGCGCGAGGCCGCATCGCACAGCGCATCGCGCAGTTCGGTCGACACATCGTCTTCGGCAAAAATGTAGAAGCAGACATCGAGCGTGCGCTGCGCAGAGCGGACCAGCGCCATCAGCGCCTTGCGCCGGTCATCGCCTGCCGGATAGAAGGTGAGCGACTGGCCCTGGGCCTCCACCGAAAAGGGCGGGGGATCGCGAAACGCGACCGGTTCGGCTTGAGTGGCTGGCTCTCCCATGTGCCAGATGCTTTAGCGCGTGTGGCGAAAGGCGCAAATCCTTGACTATCGCGGCTGTCGACCCTATTTCGCGCGCTTTCCAGATTCTCTTTTGATTTTGCATCGGAGTGCCCATGGCGCGCGTTACCGTCGAAGATTGCGTAGACAAGGTTCCCAACCGTTTCGATCTCGTCCTGCTGGCCGCCCAGCGGGCACGTGAAATTTCGGGCGGTGCGGAAATCACGCTCGACCGTGACCGCGACAAGAACCCCGTCGTCGCGCTCCGCGAAATCGCGGAACAGACGGTCAAGCCGAAGGATCTCAAGGAAGCTGCAGTCACCAACCTGCAGAAGATCCTTCCGGACGACGATGACGAGATGGATGAAGTCGGCTCGCTGAGCCAGTCGGCCGAAGCGCTGCGCATCACCGCATCGGCACCGACCCGCTCGACCTCGATCGGGGCAGACTACGAAGGCTGATCCTTCGGACTGGCTGCAAACATGAAAACCCGCCCCTCACCGGGCGGGTTTTTCATTTGGTCCGCCCTTATTTGCGAAACGGAAGCAGCAGGCTCCAGCCCAGCGCATGGGGGCGCTTGTCCTGGTATTCCTCGAGCCCGATCGTGAGCTTGCCCTGCCCCTTGCCCACGTAAGTGCCGAAGAGGCGATCCCAGCCAGACAGCAGCGTGCCGTAATTGCTGTTCGTCTCGCGTTCGATCGCCGAGTGGTGGATGCGGTGCATGTCGGGCGTCACCAGCACGGCGCGAACCGGCGTTTCCAGCCCCTTGGGCAGCGCGAAGTTCGCATGGGTGAAAAGCGTGGCGAGGTTGAAGACCAGCTCGAACAGGAAAACGCCCCAGACCGGCAGGCCCAGCGCGACCACGACTGCCATCTTGAACACCATGCTCGCCATGATCTCGATGGGGTGGAAACGCGCCGCGGTCGTCACGTCGAAGGCGGGATCGGAATGATGGACCTTGTGCAACCGCCAGAGCAGCGGGATCCGGTGGGTCGCCCAGTGCTGGAAAAAAAGCGCAAGGTCCATCGCGACGATCGCTGCGATGATACCGGCCCATTGCGGGATCTCGACCTGGTTAAAGAGGCCCCAGCCGCGATCTTGCGCCAGGGCGGCTGCACCGACCATCAGCAGCGGGACCAGCAGGCGCACAGCCAGCGTGTCGATGGCGAAGAGCGCCAGATTGGTCACCCACCGCTTGCCGCGCGGCGTGCTCCTTGCCGGTACGAGGAGTTCGATACCTGCAAACAGGGCGAACACGCCCGCCATTGCGCCAAGGGCGTATAACTCAGCCGAAGTGCCGATGGCGTCCATGTCGGGCTTTTCGCAAGGCGGCCCAGCTGCTGCAAGTCCAATCGTGGCGGTTTGCGTCTGCGCCATGGCGGCCTATGATGCGTCGGCACGGCAAGGGGGAATTCGTGAGCGATATCGGCGATGCAATCGGAACGGCGGTCGAAGGCGGTCTTTTCGCCAAGGCCATCGACGGCCGCGGCAAGAACGGAACCCCGCTCGAAAAGGGCCACTTCGCCGAAGGGACTTGCCTCAATTGCGGTACCGCGCTTGTCGGCCCGCACTGCCATGAATGTGGCCAGCAGGCGCATCTCCACCGCACGCTCGGCGCTTTCCTGCACGACCTGCTCCACGGCGCGCTGCATTTCGAAGGCCGCACGTGGAAGACGCTGCCCAAGCTTGTGTTCAAGCCCGGAGAACTGACCCGCCGCTATATCGATGGCGAGCGTGCGCGCTTCGTGTCTCCCATGGCGCTGTTCCTCTTCGTGATTTTCCTGATGTTCGCCGTCTTCCAGTTGGCGGGGATTTCCACGCCGACCGACCTGCGCGCCGATAGCCCGGTAGAGGTCAAAAACTCGATCGACCGGGTCAAGGTAGAGGCCGGGAAGGCGCTGAGAACATCGAAGGCGGAACTGGCGGCCATGTCGGCCGACGATCCCGGGCGCGCCGAACTGGAGGCGGAAATCGCCGAGGCGGAAGAGGCCTACCAGGCGATCGAGACCACCCAGTCCTTTGCCCTGGGTAACTCGATCGGCAAATCGATGAAGGAAGGCACCGGTATCGCCTGGTTGGACAAGGGCATAGAGAAGTGGCGCTCGAACCCTACGCTGATGCTCTACAAACTGCAGACGAATTTCTACAAGTTCAGCTGGCTGCTGATACCCTTGTCGATACCCTTCGTGTGGCTGCTCTTCGCATGGCGACGCAAGTTCAAGGCTTATGACCACGCGATTTTCGTGACCTATTCGTTGAGCTTCATGACCTTGCTCATCCTCACGATCACGCTCGCGGGGCTTGCCGGTGTGCCCGAAGGTTTCATCGTCCTCGCGTCGATACTGGTCCCGCCGATCCACATCTACAAGCACTTGCGCGGGGCTTATGGGCTCTCGCGATTCTCGGCCTTCTGGCGCCTCGGCGTGCTGACGCTGTTCATCATGATCGTACTCACGATCTTCCTCCAGCTATTGCTGCTGCTCGGCGCCTTCTGAACTAGTCCTTCGGATCGGCCTGATCGCTGTTGAGGTTGTCACCGAGGATCGGTGCCGGGCCGGGCGTTTCCTTGTCGCCTTCCTCGATATGCTGTTCGAGGTTGGCAGCGCCTTCGCTGACCGCACCGGCCGCGTCCTTCGCGCCTTCCTCGATCACTTCGCCCACCACGGCTGCGTTGGCTTCGATATCGTCTCCTGCGAGATCGACAGTGCGCGCGGCATCATCCTGGGTTTCCTGCGAGCAGGCGGCGACGCCTGAAAGTGCGGCGAGGGCAATAATGGCAGAGTAGGTGCGGTTCATGGTCTGACCTTCGAAATAGCTGATGTATCCAGTCCAAACGCAGAAAGGGCGCCGAGGGTTTCCCCGCGGCGCCCTTCCCATTGGCTCTTGGCGGATATCAGGCCCCTGCAGGGGCTCCGTCGCCCGAACCGCCGAACTTCTTGCCTGCCTTGGGAACAGTCGAGCTGCCCGCCGGACGCACGGCGACAGGGCCCTTGGGCTCGTCGGGGCGGTCGATCTTGCCGTCCTTCATCAGCCGGTCGATCTCTTCGCCAGTCAGCGTCTCGTACTCAAGCAGTGCCTGGGCGAGTAGGTGGAGCTTGTCCTCCTGTGCGGTCAGGACTTCCTGCGCGCGCTTGAGGCCGCCCTCGACCAATTCCTTGATCTCGGCGTCGATCATCTTGTTGGTTTCCGCACCGGCCATGGTCCGCGCCGTCTGGCCCATGCCGAGATAGCCTTCCTGGCTTTCCTCATACATCAGCGGACCAAGCTTGTCGGACATGCCCCACTTGGTGACCATGTTCTTCGCCAGGTCAGTGGCATACTGGATGTCGCCGCTCGCCCCGCTCGAGACCTTGTCGTGGCCGAAGATGATTTCTTCCGCAACGCGGCCGCCCATGGCGACTGCGAGGTTCGCGTGCATCTTGTCGCGGTGGTACGAGTAATTGTCGCGTTCCGGCAGGCGCATCACCATGCCCAGCGCACGGCCGCGCGGAATGATGGTCGCCTTGTGGATCGGGTCCGATGCCGGCTCGTTCAAGGAGACCAGCGCGTGGCCTGCCTCGTGATAGGCGGTCATCTTCTTCTCGTCCTCGTCCATGACCATGGATTTGCGCTCGGCGCCCATCATGACCTTGTCCTTGGCGTCCTCGAATTCCTGCATTGCGACGAGGCGCTTCTTGCGGCGCGCCGCAAGCAGGGCTGCTTCGTTGACGAGGTTGGCGAGATCAGCACCCGAGAAGCCGGGCGTGCCGCGCGCGATGGTGCGCGGGTTCACGTCGGGAGCCAGCGGCACCTTCTTCATGTGGACGGCAAGGATCTTCTCGCGGCCGTCGATATCGGGGATCGGCACCACGACCTGGCGGTCGAAACGGCCCGGGCGCAGCAGCGCGGGGTCGAGCACGTCGGGGCGGTTGGTCGCCGCGATGATGATGATGCCTTCATTGGCTTCGAAGCCGTCCATCTCGACCAGCAGCTGGTTCAGCGTCTGCTCGCGCTCGTCGTTCGAATTGCCGAGGCCATGGCCACGGCTGCGACCGACGGCGTCGATTTCATCAATGAAGAGGATGCACGGTGCATTCTTCTTGGCCTGTTCGAACATGTCGCGCACGCGGCTTGCGCCCACGCCGACGAACATTTCGACGAAGTCCGAACCCGAAATGGTGAAGAAAGGCACGCCCGCTTCGCCCGCGATGGCGCGTGCGAGCAGCGTCTTGCCGGTACCGGGCGAACCGACCAGCAGCGCACCCTTGGGGATGGTGCCGCCAAGCTTGGAGAAGCGTTGCGGATCCTTCAGGAACTCGACGATCTCTTCCAGTTCCTCGCGCGCCTCGTCGATGCCGGCGACATCGTCGAAGGTGACGCGGCCCTGCTTTTCGGTGAGCATCTTGGCCTTGGACTTGCCGAAGCCCATCGCGCCGCCCGCACCGCCGCCCTTCTGGACCTGTCGCAGGGCGAAAAAGGCGATGCCGAGGATCAGCAGGAACGGCAGGATCTGGATCAGCGCATAGATCAGCATGTTGCCGTTATCGGCTTCCTTGCCTGAATACTGGACGCCGTTTTCTTCCAGCAACTCGGTCAGCTTGGGATCGTTGCGGACAGGGATCGTGCTGAACGCTTCGCCAGCGGTCGTCTTGCCGACGATGGTCTCGTCGGAAATTACCACCGATGCGATCTGACCTTCGGCAACCTTGTCCTTGAAATCGGAATAGAGCAGCGGAGTACCAGCCGGCTGGCTGCCGCCGCCGAACAGCGAAACCACCAGCAGCAGGCCGAGGAAGACGCCGCCCCATACCATGAGGCTCTTGATCCACGGGTTGGGGCCGTTGCCATCGGGCTCGGGCGACTGGTTTTCGTTTTCGTCACGCATTGCTGGGTGCAATCCTTTCCTGGAATTGCTGATGTAGGGGCGGGCGTGTGAATGACAAGTTTAGCACAGAGGGTATTTCGGCGCTAATCGCGATCACACTCATCGACTGCGTAGGCCCGGCAGAACACCTCGACCGCACCTTCGATGCGCTGGCGGTCGCGAACCGGGTCGACAGGATGGCCGAAACGCCGTTCCAGGTCGCCCATTCCCTTGCACATGCTGGCGAACTGTTCGACCGCGAGCTCGACATCGTCGATCTCGACCTCGCCCGCCTCGACCATTGCCCGCATGAGGCCGGCAAAGGCCGCCTTCATCCGGTGCGGCCCCGAGGCGAGGAAAGCGGCGCCGATCTCCGGCTCATGTTCGGTTTCCGCAGCGATACGGCGTTCGAACTGGACCATTTCGGGGCGCGACAGGAAGGCCATCATCGCCTCGCCCACCGCGGTCATCCGCTGGCGCAGCGTCCCGCGCAGGTCCGGCGCTGCCTGGAACTGACCGCGCATCTTTTCGCATTCGAGTTCCACTGCGGCGGCAAACAGGCCGCGTTTGTCGCCGAAGTGGTTGTACACGGTGACCTTGGACACGCCGGCATCGGCCGCGACCTGCTCGATCGAAGTTGCCGCGAATCCCGATTGGAAGAAGGCACGACCGGCCGCGTCGAGGATCGCCTCGCGCTTGGCCTTGTCTGCCGGCCTTCCAGCCCTCTTCACGTCGCTTGACAAAATGAACGGTCCCGTTCAGTTGAACGCCATCGTTCAGTAATGAACGAGTCGCCCCGTCAACGCAAGCAGAGGTCGCCAAAACATGATCTGGATAGCCATCCGCATGCTGACAGGCGATCCGCAGAAGTTCTTCGGGCTCGTGTTCGGCATCGCGTTCTCGACCCTGCTCATCACCCAGCAGCTGACGATCTTCGTCAACCTCCTCGAACGCGGCGCCAGCGGCGTCTACAATGTCTCGAGCGCAGATGTCTGGGTCATGGACCCGGTCAGCCGCACGACCGATGTCGCCTATGCCATGCCCTCCACCGCGCTCGACAAGGTGCGCGGGGTTCCCGGGGTGGAGTGGGCGGTCCCGCATATCCGCGCGCAGGCTTCGGTACGGACCAAGGACGGCGATCTGGAAGGCGTGGCCGTGATCGGTGTGGACGATGCGACGCTGATCGGACTGCCCAAGAACATGGTCGAAGGCTCGATCGACGTCCTCTCGCAGCCCGACAGCGTGATCATCGACGATGTCGGCACGACGCGCATGTTCCCGGGCCAGTCGCCCATCGGCGAGCGGCTGGAACTGAACGACCAGCGCGCGGTCATTCGCGGGATTGCCGATGCCGTCCCCAGCTTCACTAGCACCGTGGTGCTCTATACGAAGTACAGCCAGGCGCTGAACTACGTGCCGGGCACGCGCAACCGCCTGTCTTTCGTCCTAGTCGGCGCGGAAAATCCGGCGGAAGCAAAGGCGCTGTCCGAACGCATCGAGCGAGACACCGGCCTCAAGGCACAGACGCGCGAGGAATTCGCCCGCGACGGGGTCGATTTCATCATCGAGAATACCGGCATTCCCATCAATTTCGGGATCACCGTGGCCCTCGGCTTCATTGTTGGCGTTGCCATCGTCGGCCTGACCTTCAGCCTCTTCATTCGCGACAACATCAAGCAATTCGGCGCACTGAAAGCCATCGGCGTGACCAATTCCAAGATCCGCTCCATGGTTGCCGCGCAAGCCGGTCTGGTCGGCCTCATAGGCTACGGCCTGGGTGTCTTGGGGACGGTCGGCTTCATTCAGGCTTTCTCCGCAAACCCGCAATTCAAGGGCTTTTACATTCCCTGGCAGATCCCGATTATCAGCCTCGTCGCCGTCGCCCTGATCCTGGCGCTGACCGGCTGGCTAGCGCTGCGCAGAGTGCTCAAGACCGAACCTGCGGCGGTGTTCCGGTGAGCGGCCCGGTCTCTTCTGGCCCTGCGATCTCCACGCGCGGAGTGACGCGCGATTTCAAGGCGGGCCAGCAGACGATCACCGTGCTGCACGGGATTGATCTCGACGTGAAGGCGGGCGAACTCACCTTCCTCGTCGGCGAAAGCGGATCGGGCAAGACGACGCTCATTTCGATCATGTGCGGCATCCTCTGGCCGACCTTGGGCGAGGTGAAGGTCTTCGGCACCGACATCTACGACCTGTCCGATGATGAGCTGGTCGACTTCCGGCTGAACAACATCGGCTTCATCTTCCAGCAGTACAATCTGATCCCCTCGATCGATGCCGCCAGCAACGCTGCCGTGCCTCTAATCGCGCAGGGGATGGACCGGCACGATGCGCGCGAAAAAGCCGTCGCCATGCTGGAGAAACTCAACATCGGCGACCAGGCCGACAAGCTGCCGAACCAGCTTTCGGGCGGGCAGCAGCAGCGCGTCGCCATTGCGCGTGCTCTGGTGCACGAACCGCGTCTCGTCGTCTGCGACGAGCCGACCGCGGCGCTCGATGCCGCCTCGGGCCGCCGCGTGATGGACCTGCTGCGCGAAGTCGCCGTCGCCAAGGACCGCGCCTGCATCATCGTCACCCACGACAACCGCATTTTCGACATGGCCGACCGTATCCTCGTGCTCGAGGACGGGAAAGTAAAGCATGACGGCACCGACATGCCGGAGGACCACTGAGATGGCACTAGACATTCGCAATTTGAGCTTCTCGCGGCAGATCCTGCCGGTGATCGCGGTGGTCGGACTGATCTTCGCAGCGATTTTCATCCTGTCTGGACAGCCCGATCGCGAATTGTCCGATCCCGACCGCGAACCGCCGCGCACACCCGAAGCGCTGGCTGACGAAGCGCGTGTCGCAGGTTCGGGTATCGTCGAACCGTCGAGCGAACTGGTCCAAGTCGGATCGGCCCTCTCGGGTCTCGTGACCGGTCTCTACGTCCAGCCCGGCGACCGCGTGAGCGAAGGCCAGACGCTGTTCACCGTCGATGATCGCGCCGTGCGGGCGCAGCTGCGCGAAGCCAACGCCGCGATTGCCGAAGCGCGTGCAGCCATCGCCGAAGCGCAGAGCGCACAGGCCACTGCCGCAAGCCAGCTTGCGCTCTATCGCAATGTCGACGATCCCGCCGCGGTCAGCCGCAGCGAAGTGATCCGCGCGGAAGGCGAAGCCAGCGCCGCTGCCGAGCGCCTCAGCCTCGCACGCGCGCGGCTCGATGCCGCCCAGGCGCGCGCAGGGTCGGCCCGGACAGAACTGGGGCGCCTGACCGTGCGCGCCCCGATCGCGGGCGAAATCCTCGCGGTGAATATCCGCAAGGGCGAATATGTCAGCACCATGGGTGGTGGCGGCTCGCAGCCTTTCATCGAAATGGGCCAGACCCAGCCGATGCACGTCCGCATAGATATCGACGAGGAACAGGCCCCGCGCCTTGCCATGGGCGAACCGGCCACCGTCAGCCCGCGCGGCGCGTCGGACCAGCAGGTGCAGGCCAGCTTCGTTCGTGCAGAGCCGCTGGTCGTGCCCAAGCGTTCGCTCACCAATTCGGCTGCCGAACGCGTCGATGTGCGCGTCCTGCAGGTGATCTACGAACTGCCTGCGGAAGCGGTTGGCGACAACGGCCTGTTCCGTGTCGGCCAGCAGGTCGATGCCTATATGCCGGCCAAGGCTGGCGAATGATGCGCGCACTGTTCCTTACCGCAAGCGCGCTAGCCCTGTCGGCCTGTGCGGGCGGACCTCCGCCCGAAGTCGCGACGCCGACGCCGGTCCTGCCGCAGCAGTTCTTCCACGCACCTGACGCAGGAACGGGCGCGGAGCTTGCCGCACTCCTGCCGACCTCCGATCCCGCCTACAACACGCTTGCGGCGCAAGCGCTGGCAGGGTCCCCGACACTCGGCGAGGCCGTTGCACGGATCGAACAGGCCCGTGTAGGAGCCGCGCGAGCCGGGGCGGAGCGCTTGCCCGCTATCGGTGCCAACGCATCCGTCACGGGCACCCGCACCAATCCCGCGCAATTCGGCACTTCATTGCCTCCGGGGATCGCCTTTGACACCGAACGCGTTGCCTATGCCGCCAACCTGACGGCGCGCTGGGATCTCGATATCTTCGGCCGCCTGCGCGCACAGGAACGCGCGGCGCTCGCCCGCGTCGATGCCGCCGACGCTTCGGCCCTCGCCGTTCGCAACGCATTGCTCGCCGAGATCGCTGCGAGTGTGATCGACTGGCGCACGCTCGAAGCCCGGCAGGAGGAGATTGAAAGCGACATCGCCGCTGCCGAGGAACTGGCGCGGCTGGCGGGCGTGCGCGAACGCGCCGGGATTGCGCCGGGTTTCGACCGCGTGCGCGCCGAAAGCGCCGCCAATGCTTCGCGCAGCCGCCTTGCCGCGTTGGACAGCGAGCGTGCGCGCCTAACCGGCAGGCTCGTCACCCTGACCGCACAGGGCGGCATGCAGGTGCGGGCGGCCATGGCGCTGGGGGCTCCGGACACCGAGCTTCCCGCTCCGCCGGTTGCCTTGCCCTCCTCGCTATTGGTCAACCGGCCCGATATCCTCGCCGCATCCGCCGGGCTTGCCGCAGCCGATGCCGAGCTTGCCGCGACCGCACGCCGCCGCTTTCCGACATTCGACCTGTCGGCAGCACTCGGCCTGCTCGCCTTCAGCCCCGGCGACCTGTTCGATGAGGACAGCATCGTCGGCTCCATCGCCGCCACCATTGCCGGACCATTGCTCGACTTCGGTCGGATCGAGGCCGAGATCAACGGTGCCGCCGCTGGAAAGCGCGCGGCGTTCGAAGCCTATCGGGGCGCCGTCTATACCGCGCTTGGTGATGCCGAAGCAGCCTATAGCCTCGTCGCAGCAGCCGACCGCGAACTCGCCGCGGCCAACTCCGAGGCAGAAAGCCTGCAGCGGGCCGCGCGCCTTGCCGAAACACGTCAGGAGGCTGGCCTTGCCGATTTCCTCACCGTACTCGAGGCGCGGCGCGCAGCCGATGCGAGCGGCGAACGTGCAGCGGCTGCGCTGGGCCGTGCCAAGCGCGCCCGGGTGCTGCTGTGGCAGGCGCTCGGCGGCGACCCTCAGCCGATTACGCGGTCGATCAGCCAGTAAGCCCCGATTATCCCGATGGGATAGGAGGCGATGCGGATCGCCCGCGCCTCGAGACCGGGCCTGATACGGCGTAGCGCTGCGACCGCCACGAGTACGGCGGCGATAACCAGCAACTGGCCGGCCTCCACACCGAGGTTGAAACTGATGAGCGCGGCGGGCACCTCGCCTTCGGGCAGGCCGATTTCGCGCAGGGCGCCTGCAAAGCCGAAGCCGTGGAGCAAGCCGAATATGAAGGCGACCAGCCAAGGCAGGCGGCGGGTCAGTGTCTCGCGCGTGCCGCGAGCGATTTCCACCGCGAGGAATACGATCGACAGGGCAATCAGCGCCTCGACCGGTCGCTGAGGCAAACCGGTCAGGCCAAGCGTCGTGCCTGCCAGCGTGATCGAATGCGCGATGGTGAAGGCTGTCGCCGCTTTCACGACCGCCCAGCCGCCGCGCACAAGCAGGACCAGCGCGATGACGAACAGGAGATGGTCCCATCCCGCGAGGATGTGTTCCACTCCGATCAGGAAATAGCTGAGCCACACTTGCGCGCTCGACGGACGCTCGGCGATGGTCGCAAGCGGGGCTTCTGGTGTGAGCCGGTGCACCTGCACGGGCCGGTCCGTGGGAGCGACACGCAGGATCGCCTCGCCCGGCGCGGGGAAGCTCCAGCCCATCTCCTGTCCTGCCACATCGCCCGAACATCTCACCTCGGCGCGCCCTGTCGCGACCGCAGGCGCGATCATAATCCCGGGCTCGCCGGAGAACTGGCAATTGCCGGGCAGGATCGGTCGCACCGGTTCGCCAATTGCCCGCGGGGCGCGCGGCTCGCGCCAGCCCAGCGACCATTGGGTGGCAGAGACCTGTTCGAACTGGATCGACACGGGCCGCAACTCGTCTGCCGAAGCGACCGCCGGGATGACAAGCAGCACAAGCGCAAGCAACCAGCGGATCATTCGACCTCGATCCGGTAGGCATCGCGCAGCAGCTCATAGGCCTTCTCGCGCCGCGCCTGGATGGTACGGCTTCGCCATTGCGCCTCCACCCGTTCCCTGATCTCGCCGAAAGGTGGGATCTTGCCTTCGTCACGCTTGGTCAGGCGCACAAGATGCCAGCCGAAACCCGAAGCTATCGGGCCCTGCCACTGCGGCCCGGCAGCAAGCCGCGCGACTTCCCCCGCGAACTGGCTCCCGAAAACCTGCGCCACTTCTCGCTCGTCCATGCCTTCGACCGAGCCGGGCAGGCTGATCGCCTGACCGACGGGCTCTCCGCCGTCACGCGCGGCCAATGCCTCGTCTTCGCTGGCGAAATAGGCCTGTTCGAACGTCAGCGTTCCACCGGTTTCGAACGCCGCCGGATTGTCCGCCAGCCACTCCTTCAGTTCAGCCTCGGAAGGCTGCGCCAGCTCAACCTCGGCCCCGGCGAGCTCGTCCATCTTGGCGGCCAGCCTCCGCCTGACGACCGGGTCGCCCCGATCGAGGCCCAGCCGCAAGGCCTCCCGGTAGAGCACTTCCTCGCGCGTCCAGCGCTCGATCTGGGCATCGAGTTCGGCATCGGTCGGCGGGCGGCCCATCGTACGCTCGAAACCGAGCGCGAGCCCGGCCTGCTGCTCGCGGGTCAAGGTGATCGTGCGCTCGGCCGGATCGACCGGATCGCCCGCAAGCGCGAGCACGCCCCAGATCGCGGCCCCGGCAATCAGGAAATGCGCAAGCGGATCGCGCAGCAGCCCTCGTATCATCCCTCGTCCATGATCGGCGGTGCATCACCCGGCGCGCGGCGCTCTCGCAGCCAGACGGGCGAGGAATAGGCGCGCTCCTGGATGACATTCGCCTCCACCACGTCTGCTGGCAGGTCGAGACCGAAGCGCTTAGCATCGAACAGGACCCAGCTCGGCGTGGGGATTTCGATCACGCGCACATAGTAGAAGGCGCGCTGTCCCCGGACGTAATCGGGATCGGTCCAGGTAACCCGCAGTTCCGGAGCGCCTATCGAGTTCTCGTAGGTCGCCTCGCTCCGGTTGACCGTGTCGCCGACCGGCGGAACGGGGGAATCCGAAGCGCCGTCCATCTCGCGCGCACTCCACGCGACATCGTAAACCTTTTCGCGGGCCTCACCGCTCGCATCGACCCAGCCCTTCACGATCTGCACGCGGTCGAGATTCGCCCCGTCGGGATCCTTCAGGGCGCTGATCAGGAAGGTTGGAGCCTTGCCGCTGTCTTCCAGCTCGCCGCCCATCGGCACGCCGCGCGTATAGCCTGTGCGGACCCAGTCGCCGTCCCAGTCGCCATCGGTAAAGTCGAAGCCTGCGAAGAGGCGCACCACCATGCGCGGGCCGGTCGTTGCGTAGACTTCGCGGCGCATGAAGGCATCGAAGATTTCCGCGCGCGTATTCCCCCTCGCCCAGGCAGCCGCATAGCCGCCAGCAAGGTAATGCCAGCCGAACCGGCCGACCCGTGTGCCGAGGTTCTGGCCTTCCATGGCGCGGCCTGCACGCGGTTCGTTGCCCGTGTGCTTGCCGAAGAAATTGTCCTCGTCACCGGTGGCGAGTGCGGTGTGGCTGTCGGTCGAGCCGATCAGGCCGAAGGCGTAGGGATTGACCCCGAGCTGCTGTTCCAGTGTGAGCCCGCGCAGCAGCGCCGAGCGGACATAGCTGCCGGCATACATGTCCGGCGTGGCTTTTGCGGTCAGCGGGAGATTGCCCAAGTCCCAGCCGGCGACACCGAAGCCTGCGAACTCGTCGTTCGGCGAGAGGAAGGGATGCGTCTCGCTGTCGCCCTTGATCTGCGTCGCCTCGACAACCGGCTCGCGCGCGGCACGGCGGCGGGCATATTGCGCGCTCATCGCCCCGCCATCGGGCCCGGTCAGTTCGAATATCATGCCGTTCGACAGGTTGGAATTGTGCGGGATCGCCAGCACCTTGCCGCCGGTGTTATCCTCGTAGGCGTCCATATAATCCCACAGGCCGGTGACCTCGCCGTCGATCCCCGGATAAGGAAGGATTTCGCGGGTCCTCGCACTGCCATCCCTGAACATGACGACGCGGTGCAGATTGTTGCCGCCCGGCATCAGCGTCCATTCGAACCCGGCAAAGGCGGTGAACCTGCCCGGCTCGTTATAGCGGTCGAGGATGTCGAGATGACGATCCCACAATTCGCGCGTGTTCTTTTCTTGCTGTGCGGGATCGCGCAGCGCTTCGGGAATTTCGTCATTCGCCGCTGCCGTGATGAGTTCGGCCACCGCGCGCGTCGATTGCTCGGGGCTTTCGTGCATCATGTCGTACCAGCGGCGCAGCGTGGGATCGCGGACCATCATGCGCGGTGCATCGTAAAGCCTGCGCGTCGCGCCCATCGCATCGGAATGATCGGCGATGACGAGGAAATCGAGCGGGCGGTCGAGCTTGGCTGTCATGCCCGTGGTCGCCGTCACCTGTTCCCCGCGCGCGAACTTCAGCGCGTCTTCCGGCCCGAGGCGAACGCCGAAACCGAAGGCATCCACAGAGACGTCGGTGTGGAGATGGGTGTCGCCCCAATATGGACGATCGGGGAATTCGGCGAGCTCGATAGTGTCGGTGTCATCGCCGGATTGCGCCTCGGTCGCGTCCGCCGGCAACCCGTCGCTACAGCTTGCGAGAAACAGGCCTGCAGCTGCGACTCCGATGAGTTTGTGCATCGCGTATCCTCCCCTTGCGCAACTGTGCGCCGGGCGACGCGATCAGGTCAAGGTCGGCCCTTCATCGAGCGGAGCAGTCCATGCGCTCGAGCTGCCCTCTTCATCGCCGGAGGTGTAGTAGTAATAAGTCCCGCCGCCCAGCGCAGCAACGGCAAGCGCCAGGGCGAAAAGCATCACCAACCCGTCACGCACGATCAGGGCAAGCCCGATCGCAGCAATGGCCAGCATCGGGCCGGAACTGGCAAAGGGCAGGAATTCGAGCGGCGGCACGGTGACGCACAGGATGACGATTGCCAGCGCGGCAACCTTCAACCAGAGGCCTTGCGTAAGCGCGCTCAGCCTGTCCTTGCTGTGTCCATCGAGCCAGTGCGCTACGCCGCGCAGCTTGCCCACGGCCTTGTGCAGTTTCTTCGATTCGACCGATCGCTTCTGGACGAATTGCGGCATCCAGATGTGCTCCTTGCCGAACAGCATCTGCAGGGCAATCAACGCGATGATCGAAGCAAGAGTGGTCGGCACGCCGGGAATGGCCCCGATGGGGGTAATTTCGATAAGGGCGAAGATCATGATGACGGGGCCGAAACTGCGCGCGCCGAAATCGTCGAGCACATCGGCTATGCAGACCTCGTCGTTCTCGGACGCAAGCTCGTCGAGTTCGCCGATGACATCTTCGACGCCTTCTGGATCCTTGCCGTTTCTTATTCCGCTCATTGCCTTCACCTTCGCTACTCAACGCGCGAAGGGGCACAATGGGTGCAACCGCCGGGTATCAGACGCTTTTCTTGAGCAGCGCCGAACGTTCGCAGCGGCAGACGACCTCGCCGCGCTGGTTCACCGCTTCGTGGAGGAAGGTCACGATCCCGGTATCGGGGCGCGACTTGCTTTCGCGCAGTCCGATCACCTCGCTGGTCGCATGCAGTGTGTCACCGATGAAGACCGGCTTGGGCATGACGAGCTTGTCGTAACCGAGGTTCGCCACCAGGGTGCCGAGCGTGGTGTCGCCCACGCTAAGGCCCACCATCAGCGAAAAAGTGTAGGTCCCGTTGACGAGGATCTGCCCGAATTCGCTTTCCCTGGCCGCTTCCACATCGAGGTGCAGGGGCTGCGGATTGTGGGTCATCACGGTGAAGAAGAGGTTGTCCGCCTCTGTCACCGTGCGCCGGATTTCATGGGTCAGCTTGTCGCCGACCTGCCATTCGTCGAAGTGCCTGCCCGCCATCAGCTATGGCCCATCACGGCTTTGATTTCGAGGAAGTCGTGGAAGCCCCACTCGCCCCATTCGCGGCCATTGCCCGACTTCTTGTAGCCCCCGAAGGCCGCGTTCATGTCATAGCCGCCGTTGATCGCGACACGGCCGGCGCGGATGCGCTTGGCGAGCTTCTTCGCGGTCTCGATATCCTCGCCCATGATGTGGCTGGCAAGGCCGTATTCGGTGTCGTTCGAGATGCGGATGGCGTCGTCGTAATCGTCATAGCCGATCATCGCGAGGACCGGCCCGAAGATTTCCTCGCGCGCGATGGTCATGTCGTTGGTGACATCGGCGAAGACGGTCGGCTTGACGTAATGGCCGGTTTCCAGCCCTTCGGGCTTGCCGGGGCCGCCCGCGACCAGCGTCGCGCCTTCCTCAATACCCTTTTCGATGAGGCCTTGGATCTTGTCCCACTGTGCCTTGGAGACGACCGGTCCGATCGTGGCATTGCCCTTGGGATCGCCGGGGATCACGCCCTTGGCAGCTTCCTTGGCCGCTGCCTTGGCTTCTTCCATGCGCTTGTGCGGCACGAGCATGCGGCTGGGCGCAGTGCAGGTCTGGCCCGAATTGCCCATCATGGCGATGGTGCCGCGCATGACCGACTGGGTGAAGGCACTGTCGTCGAGGATGATGTTGGGGCTCTTGCCGCCCAGTTCCTGCGCCACGCGCTTGACCGTATCGGCGGCATTCTTGGCAATCAGCACGCCCGCGCGCGTCGATCCGGTGAAGCTGATCATGTCGATGTCAGGGTGGCCGCTCATCGCTTCGCCCACGCCCGGACCGTCACCGTTGACGAGGTTGAACACGCCCGCGGGCACGCCCGCCGCGTCCATTATCTCGGCAAAGATATAGGCGTCGAAGGGCGCGATTTCGGAAGGTTTGAGGATCATCGTGTTGCCAGTTGCGAGCGCAGGGAAGACCTTGCAGGCGATCTGGTTCAACGGCCAGTTCCACGGGGTGATCATGCCGACCACGCCGATCGGCTCCCAGATGTGCAGCGTCGGGCCGTCCTGGCGTTCGAATTCGAAACCTTCGAGCACGTCGATGGCGGTCTGGCAGTGGCCGGCGAGCAGGCCGGTGTGCGGACCATTGGCAAGGCTCATCGGCGCGCCCATTTCCTCGCTCACGGCGAGTGCGAGATCGTCCTTGCGGTTGGCGATCTCCGCCTGGATCGCGCGCAGCAGGGTGAGGCGCTCTTCCTTGCTTGTCTGGCTGAAACTTTCGAATGCGCGGCGTGCGGCAGCGACCGCCTTGTCGACATCGGCCTTGGTGCCGAAGCTGATGTGGCCGATGGTTTCTTCGGTGGCGGGATTCTCGACCGGCTGGGTGTTTTCGGCAACCGGATCGACCCACTGGCCGTCGATGTAGAACTTGGTGCAATCGCGCATTGTAAAATCTCTCCTTATGCGCGGCTCTCTAGCTCCCTTGCGCCCAGCGCGCCACCACCTCTTCGCCGTCGGTCGCACTGTCGCGGATCACGCCCGGGGTGCGGTCGAAGCGGGGTGCCGGTGCGGTGTGCGAGCGCCCGCCATGATCGACGAATGCACCACGCGCCTTCATGTGCGGATGGTCCTTCGCCTCGTCGAGCGGGACGACCGGGGCGAAGCAGGCATCGGTGCCTTCTAGCAGCGCGGCCCATTCGGCCTGCGTCTTCGTCTTGAACAGTGCGGCGAGCTTTTCGGTGTAATCGTCCCAGTTCGCCGGGTTCATCTGGCCTTCGCGCAGCTCTTCGGGTGCATCGGCGCGGGCGAGCAGTTCGGCATAGAACTGCGGTTCGATCGCGCCGACGGTGATTTCCTTGCCGTCCGCGCATTCATAGCAGCGGTAGAAATGCGCCGCGCCGCCAAGCAGCCCCGCCCCGCGCTGCGTCGTGCGAAGTGCCGAATGCGGCTGGCCGTAGAAAAAGCTCATCAGGCTGGTCACGCCATCGACGATGGCCGCATCGACCACCTGCCCCTTGCCGCTGGTCTGCCTCTCGTAAAGCGCGGCGAGGATACCGAAAGCGCAATACATCGAGCCGCCGCCGAAATCGCCGACAAGGTTCTGCGGCGGGATCGGCAATTCGCCCTTTGCCCCGATGCTGTCGAGCGCGCCGGTGATGGCGATATAGTTGAGGTCGTGCCCCGCCGCCTGCGCCAGCGGGCCGTCCTGCCCCCAGCCGGTCATGCGCGCATAGACAAGGCGCGGGTTGAGGCCGAGCACGACATCGGGACCAAGTCCGAGGCGCTCCATCACACCGGGGCGAAAGCCTTCGATCAGCACATCGGCATTGGTGAGCGCCTTCTTGACGAAAGCCTGCCCGTCCTCGCTCTTGAGATCGACCGCCGCGCGATGACGAGCACGTTCGACCACCGCGTTCATCGGCTTGTGGCCCGGGCGTTCGATGCGGACCACTTCCGCGCCGAGGTCGGCAAGCAGCATGGCCACATGCGGCCCCGGTCCGATACCCTGGAATTCGACGACACGCAGGCCGGTAAGCGGTCCGTTGCTCATACTTCTCTCTCCAAATCTCTCTCGCGCATACCAAAGCAAATCGGTGCGCAATTGCAACCGGTTTGAGTGTCAGCATATCCGCAATTCGGCTTGGGCAAGATATGCGGGAAGCGCGCTCGCTAATGCTGCAATGCCCCAAGCCGAGCAGACCGGAATGACGCGTTCTTCGCTGCGCGCCAAAAGGCTCTTGGTGCTGCCTGCAATCCGGGGGACGAGCCTATCAGAGCGCCTTTTCGCCGTAGTAGAGCGTCACCGCGTGCCTGGCCTCGGCGAAGAACAGCCAGCGCTCGGCGGTGATGCCAATCTGGCATGCGATAACCGCGACAAACAGGAGCGCTATTCCGGCGGCGGGCAATCCGCCATCGAGGAAAATTCCTGCCACCAAGAGACATGCAAGCGGCATCCAGAAGCCGAGCACTATGGCAATCCGGCCTAGCTTGCGTGCGTGCTTGCGGGCGATGCGGAAACCCATTTCGCGCAGGAGGTAATTGTCCTGGTCGTGCGGGCTGCCGGTCATTTCGACCTTGCCGAGATGTCCCAAGCCGGTCGCACTGCCGGCAGTGCTCGTGGCGGGCGCGGTGGCGAGATGCTTCCAGTAGAAGGTTTTTACCGTCAGGCCGATGATGATCATGACACCGGCGATCGTGCGCATCGTGCCAGCCGCTTCTTCGAAGCCGAAAACAGCCAGCAGGAATGCGAGGATGACCGCGCCGTTCATCGGGCCGAGCACGAGGTAGCCCGCGACGGTCCAGCGGTTGTGCCACGCGGGTATCGTCTTCAACGATGCATATATCATCGCGGTGCAATAGAGCGTCAGCAGCGCCATCGCCGCGCCAACCAGGCCAAGGACTACACCCAGCGCCATGTCGGCAATCGAGAAGATTGCAACGAGCGCAAACAGGCCGAGCGGCACGAAGCCGATTATGGCGGCCAGTCCCTCCCGGCTAAGCCAGCTCGTGCGCCATTGCGACATCGCCCTCCACGCCCGCTCGGGCCGCCCGAGGTGGAAGGTCGAGGACAAAAGGCCACCGACGATAAGTGCGAATGCGAGGCCGAAGACGAGAATGCCGAACACGGTTTCTTGAGGCAGCATTCCCAGTGCGGCGAGCACGCCAAGCCAGATCATCATACCGTAGCCCGCGCCGCTCGCGGTGGTGAAGAAGATGACGGATTTCGCCGGATGCATCTCGGTCAGCTCCTCACGACAGGATCTTGTCGACCCAGCGCGCGATCAGCCCCGCGCCCTCGGTGCTGTCATCGGCGTGCTCGAGCATGCGCGGAGCCTTGTCGCCGCCGCGCCCGTCCTGCCGCGGCCGGGGCGGCAGGTACTTGTTGACCGGCTTGGTCCCCTGTTCGGGCATGAGGTCGTAGCCGCCGCGCGCCGCGACCAGTTTCGAGACCTCGCTATCCGGGTCGCCCAGATCGCCGAAGCTGCGCGCGCCTGCGGGGCAGGTGGAAACGCAGGCCGGCACGCGGCTCTCTTCGGGCAAGTTCTCGTTGTAGATCTTGTCGACGCAGAGCGTGCATTTCTTCATCACGCCTTCGTTCTCGTCATATTCGCGCGCGCCATAGGGACAGGCCCAGCTGCACAGTTTGCAGCCGATGCAGATGTCCTCGTTGACGAGGACGATACCATCCTCCTCGCGCTTGTAGCTGGCGCCGGTTGGGCAAACGGTGACGCAGGGCGCATCCTCGCAGTGGAGGCAACTGCGCGGGAAATGGACCGTCTGTCCGTGGCCCGCCTCGTCGGTGGTTTCATAGGTGTGGACGCGGTTGAACCACACGCCGTCGGGCTTCTTGCCGTAGGGATCGTAATCGGTGAGCGGCGCGGATTTGGCGCCGGCGTTCCATTCCTTGCAGTTCACCGCGCAGGCGTGGCAGCCGACGCAGATGTCGAGATCGACGACGAGGCCGAGCTTCTTTGCGGTGGTCTTGGGCAGGCTGGTCATGGTTTCTCGCTCACCCTGTTTCCGCGTCCGTCCCTGATGCCATCGACCCAGCTGTGGTTGGCGCTGCGCTGGCCGATAAATTCCTTGAGCGGTGCCTTGCCGCCGGTGTCATTGCCTTGCAGGTTTGCGCCGAATTCCATCGGGCATTCTTGGCCGCTGAAGCGCTTGTCGACGGCTTCGAACATCGGATAGGCCTCGCCAGCCTCCTCCACGCTGCATTTCCTCAGTCGGACGCGCAGATCGTACCATGCCGCCTGTCCGGTGACGGGGTCGGAATTCGAATATTCCTTCCCGCCTTTCTCGGGCAGCAGCTTCTCGGTGATGATGTGGTTGAGGAGGAACCCCTTCTCGAATTCGGGGCTGTCCTTGTCGAGGCCCCAAGCGCCCTTGCGCTTGCCGATGGCGTTCCACGTCCAGACGACGTTTGGGTTCACGCCGGTCACCAGCCGGACCTGCGCCTTCACCCGCCCTCGCCCGTTCTCGATCCAGACCCAGTCGTCATCCATAAGCTCGTGTTTCGCCGCAAGCTCGCGGTGCATGTGCAGCTTGTTCGCGCTGGTGATCTGCCGCAGCCACGCGTTCTGGCTGCCCCAACTGTGATACATGTGCATCGGCCGCTGCGAGAGCGCGTGGACCGGGAATTCCTCACCGCCCTCGTCGCGTTCGAGGAAGGGCTGGTACCAGATCGGCAACGGGTCGAAATAGGTCTCGATCCGCTCGCGATGCGCCTCGGGCGGCTGGATGTCGCCATGTCCCTGCGCGGCGAGGCGGAATTTCTGCAAATCCTCGTTATAGAGCTGGAAGGTGATCGGATCGGCATGGCCCAGCCACGCCATCTTCTTCGCGTGCTCCAGATATTCGCGGTTGGCGAACTTCATGAACTGTGCCGACAGCGGCAGCTCTTCGTGCCAGAAGCAGCCGTTCTCGACGTAACGCGTGAGCTGGTCGGGATTGACCGCGCCCACGCCCGACTTGCTCCCGTCTTCGCCGCGCCAGCCCGACAGCGGCCCGACACCGGGCGCGCGTTCGTGATTGACGATGTAATCCTCATAGCCGCCGGGGAATTTGGGCGAGCCGTCCTCATTCGTCATCCCCGGCAGGCCGAGTCTTGCGCCGAGGTCGAGCAGCACCGTCTGGAAGGGCCGCACGTCGCGGTCGAGCGGGACCACCGGCTGGCGGATGGCATCGCCCCCGCCATGCGCGGAGGAGATGGGCCGGTCGAGCATCGAGATACAGTCCCACCGCTCCAGATAGGTCGTGTCGGGCAGGATCAGGTCGCAATAGGGGACCGTCTCCGAATAGAAGGCATCGGAGTAGATGATTTTCGGGATGACATATTCACCATCCTCGCGCTTCTTCGTGAAATACCCCAGCGTCTCGGGGATGTTCATCGAGCTGTTCCACGCCATGTTCGCCATGAACATGAAGAGGACATCGATGCCGTAGGGATCGTGGTTCGCCGCATTGTGCAGCACCATGTGCATCATGCCGTGGAGCGCGAGCGGGTGCTCCCAGCTGAACGCCTTGTCGATGCGCAGCGGATCGCCGTGCTGGTCGACGATCAGGTCTTCGGGCGAGCGCGGAAAGCCGAGAGGTGGACCATCGAGCGGCAGCCCCGCCTCCGCCTTGGGCCACGCCGCCTTGATGCCCGGCGGTATCGGTTTGGGAAACGGCGCCTTGTAGCGCCAGCCGCCCGGGCAATCGACGCTGCCGAGCAGCGCTTGCAGGATATGGATCGCGCGGCAGGTGTGGAAGCCGTTCGAATGCGCCGAAATGCCGCGCATGGCGTGAAAACTCACCGGACGGCCGACGAACCTATCGTGGTGGCGGCCCCAGGCATCGACCCAGGGCTCCTCGATGACGATTTCCTTCTCGAAGGCGGTCTCAGCCAGTTCGGCGGCAATCCGGCGCGTGACTTCGGCGGGAACGCCGGCGGTCTCGGCCACTGCCTCGGGCGAGAATTCCTCGGCCAGATAGCGTTCGGCGAGAAGCTGGAAGGAAGGGACGACCGTGCGCCCGCGGGCCTGCCGCTCGCCGGCGAAGGCAGGCTTGCGGTGCACGGCGTTGGCCAGCACTTCCTTGCCCTGTTCGAGACACCAGACCAGCGGCCCGCCATCTGGCCCGCGCAAGAACAGGCCGTCATCTGCCGCACCCGGCTCGCGGATGACCAGCCACGGCGCATTGGAATAGCGCGCAAGGCTCGCCCAATCGATCTTTTCTGCGCGCAGCAGCTCGTGGATGATCGCGAAGACGAAGAGCCCGTCGGTGCCGGGGCGGATGCCGATCCATTCGTCCGCGATCGCCGAATAGCCGGTGCGTACCGGATTGACCGAGACGAACTTGGTCCCTTCGCGCGTCTTGAGGTTGCCCAGGCCGAGCTTGATGGGATTGCTGTCATGATCGTCGGCCACGCCGAACATCATGTGGTAGAGCGTGCGCTCGTAATCGGGTTCGCCGAATTCCCAGAAGGCGCCGCCCAGCGTGTAGAGCCCGCCCGCCGCCATATTGACCGAGCAAAAGCCGCCGTGGGCTGCAAAATTATGCGTGCCGAACTGGCTCGCCCACCAGCCGGTCAAGGATTGGGACTGGTCGCGCCCCGTGAAAAAGGCGAGCTTGCCCGGGTCGCGCTGGCGCACCTCACCCAGCCATTCGGTCGCAAGCTCGAGCGCTTCGTCCCACTCGATTTCCCTGAACTCGCCCGAACCCCGCTCGCCGACGCGCAGCAGCGGCTTGGTCAGCTTGGCAGGCGCGTTCTGGTGCATGATGCCCGCACTGCCCTTGGCGCACAGCACACCCTTGTTTACCGGGTGGTCGGGATTGCCCTCGATATAGCGGATGGTGCCGTTCTTGAGATGCACCTTGATGCCGCAGCGGCAGGCACACATGTAGCAGGTGGACGTTTTTACCTCGTCGCCGACTTGCGGCGAAAGGCCAACGTCCTCGTGGACGGTCTCGAACGGATTTATGCCCATCTCCCTCCGTCGGACGGCGAGCCTCTACAATCCTCGCCACCCCTGCCATGCTATTACAGCGCATTGGTGGCAGGGCAAACAGATCGCTGCAAAGAGCCCTCGGCAATTGCCTTATCCGCCGACTAGGGGTAATTTGGCGAAGCTTTCAAAACAGGCTTCGGGTTAAGCAGGGGAATACGACAGACCATGGAAATGCCCATGGAAGACATGCAGAAGAACGCTTCGCGTGCGACGGCTTTGCTGAAGTCGATGGCTAACGAGTGGCGCCTGCTGATCCTGTGCCAGCTTTCCCAGAATGAAATGACGGTCGGCGAGCTGACCGAGCTTGTCCCGCTTTCGCAATCGGCCCTCTCGCAGCACCTGTCGGTCCTGCGGCGCGAAAAACTCGTGAAGACGCGGCGCAGCTCGCAATTCATCCACTATTCGCTCGACAGCGAGGAAGTGAAAGCCGTGATAGGCACGCTCTACGCACTGTATTGCGCGCCTGCCGAAGAAGGCGGCCTGCCCGGCTGCTGAGCGACCTCAGCCTTTGAACATCACCCGGTTAAGAGCCATCCCCGCCACCAGGCTGGCGAGGAAAACCACGGCCTGAAGCGGTGCGATTGCGAGGATCGCGAAGCCCGGGCCCGGGCACAGGCCGGCAAGACCCCATCCGATACCGAACAATGTCGCGCCCGACACCAGCTGGGGCGTGAGGTCCGACCGGTCGGGCAAGGCGAAAGACTGCGCGAAAATCGGCTTGGTCATGCGCGGCACGAACCGCCATGCCACGGCCATCACCAGCACGGCACCGCCCATGACAAAAGCCAGCGTCGGATCCCACGCGCCGAAAATGTCGAGAAAACCGCGAATGCGCGCCGGATCGGTCATTCCGCCAAGGGCGAGACCCGCACCGAACAGGAGGCCCGAAGCGAGCGGGGGCAAGTAATTGCGCAGGCTCATCCGACTGCTCCCATGAGGGCGACGGTAGCGATGCCGGAGGCCATGAAGGTCAGCGTCGCCACGATCGAGCGCTGCGACAAACGGCTAACGCCGCACACGCCGTGCCCGCTCGTGCAGCCGCTGCCGAGCCGCGCACCGAAGCCGACGAGGACACCTGCCACGGCCAGCAAGGGCAGCGACACGAATTCGGGGTTCAGTCCGCCCTTGAGCGTAGCCACGATAGCCGCGCCCAGCGGCAGGCCGATGAGGAACAGCCACGCCGAACGCCTGGACATGCCTTCGCTGCTGAGGCCGACGGCGCGGCTGGCAATACCCGACACGCCGACGATGCGACCGGCACCGAGCAACAGCAAGGCTCCGGCAAGGCCGATCAGCACGCCACCGGCAAGCCCGTCGACGGGTGCCGCGTCTGGAAATCCGGGCAGCATCACAGCGTGTTCACCGGTATCTTGATATAGCTCACACCGTTCTCCTCGGGTTCGGGAAGATGACCGCCGCGCATGTTCACCTGCACGCCCGGCATGATCAGCTTGGGCATGGCGAGAGTGCGGTCACGCGCCGTGCGCATTTCGACGAATTCGTCCTCGCTCGTGCCTTCCTTCACGTGGACATTTCCCGCGCGCTGTTCGGCGACGCTGCTTTCCCAGGCATATTCGTCCCTGCCCGGCGCCTTGTAATCGTGGCACATGAACAGGCGCGTCTGTGCGGGCAGCGAGAGAAGGCGGCGGGTCGACCGGAACAGCACCCGCGCATCGCCGCCGGGAAAATCGGCGCGCGCCGTGCCGAAATCGGGCATGAACAGCGTGTCGCCGATAAAGGCGGCATTGCCGATCACGATGGCATAGTCGGCGGGCGTGTGGCCGGGGACGTGAAGCGCCATGCCTTCGATCCGGCCGAGCATGAAGGTCTCGCCGTCCGTGAACAGGTGATCGAACTGCGATCCGTCGCGCTCGAAATCGCTGCCGGCATTGAACAGCTTGCCGAAGACCTCCTGGACCTCAATGATTTCGCGGCCGATGGCGAGCTTCCCGCCGAGCTTTTCCTGCAGGTAGGGCGCTGCCGAAAGATGGTCGGCATGGGCGTGCGTTTCGATCAGCCATTCGACGGTCAGGTCGTGCTGCCGTATGTGGTCGAGGATGGGATCGGCCGATTCATGCGAGGTACGACCCGAAGCCGCGTCATAGTCGAGCACCGAATCGATGATCGCGCACTGGCGCGTATCCGGGTCGTGGACCACGTAGCTGACCGTGTTCGTTTCCTCGTCGAAAAATGCCTTGATTTCAGGCTGCAGCGCCGTGTCGGCAAGAGCACGTTCGACCTGCCCGGCGGCTGCCTCGATTACATCGTCATCAGTATGGGTCATGGCGTCACCTTTATATGCGCATTATCTAATATACATGCAGCGTTAGTCAATGCCGGCCTTGCCAAGTCCCTCAAAACGTGGCTGGCCAAGGTGCAAAACTGCGACTAGGAATTGCGTCCATGGCGTTATTCGATCCCCCGGCTTCCGCACCAGGTCCTGCGCCAGATGGCGACGCACGCGGATTGCGGGACGGTTTCGGCCGGCACTTCTCCTACCTGCGCATATCGCTGACCGAGAAATGCAATTTCCGCTGCACCTATTGCCTGCCTGACGGCTTCAGGAAACAAACGGGCTTGGCGCCGGAACTTTCCCGCGACGAAATCCTGCGGGCCGTGCGCGCATTTGCACACCTCGGCCTGTGGAAATTCCGCCTCACCGGTGGCGAACCCACGGTGAGGCCCGACTTCGGCGAAATCCTCGAAGCCGTAGCGGGCGTTCCGGGCGCCGAACGCATTGCCCTGACCACCAATGGATACCGCCTCGCGCACAATGCGAAGGCTTGGCGGGCAAGCGGACTCGACGCGGTCAACGTCAGTATCGACACGCTTGATCCGGAAGGCTTCGCAAGGATCACCGGCCATGACCGCCTGAGCGAGGTGATCGCCGGGATCGATGCCTGTCTCGACGCAGGATTCGAGGCAGTGAAGGTGAACAGCGTACTGATGAAATCGCTCGGCGCGCGCGACTGGGAGGACATTCTCGCATTTGTCGCGGACCGCCCGGTCACCTGGCGTTTCATCGAACTGATGCGCACCAACGACAATGCAGGTTTCCATCGCGGCGAAGCTCTGCCGGGCGAAGTCATCCGCTCCCGCCTGCTCGAAGAAGGTTGGCAGGCCAGCGCCCGCCAGCCGGGAGCCGGCCCTTCCAATGACTATGTCCACCCTTCGAGCCGCGGTTCGATCGGGCTGATCTCGCCCTATGGGTCGGGCTTCTGCGACAGCTGCAATCGCCTGCGCCTGTCGAGCCGCGGCAAGCTGCACCTGTGCCTGTTCGGTGACGAGGGCCTCGACCTGCGCGACCTCCTGCAAGCGGACGACCAGCTCGATGCGCTGGTGGACCGTATCCGCGCCGCCATGCCCACCAAGATGCGCGGGCATCGCCTGCACGACGGGAACAGCGGACAGACCCCGCATCTCGCCTCGATCGGGGGCTGACAGCAGGCATGCTCGATTTCGATGCCGCAATCGAAGAACTGGCAGCTGCGGTGCGTCCATTGGCGACAGAGGAAGTGCCTCTCGCCGAGGCTTCGGCCCGCTACCTCGCCCAGGACCTGTGCGCGCGCGGCGATGCACCGGCAAGGGCGATCTCCGCGATGGATGGCTATGCGGTGGCAGAAGGCGCAACGCGTCCAGGCCAATGGCTGACCGTCGCGCACGAGATCAAGGCGGGCGCAGCCGATCCCGGCACCCTGTCGGACGGCGAGGTGGCGAGGATCTTCACCGGCGCCCCGCTTCCCGCAGGCGCGGATTGCGTCATCATGCAGGAATATGCCGAGCGCGAGGGCAGCAAGGTTCGCTTCTCCGAAGGCTACGGTCCGGCCCGCCACATCCGCGAGGCGGGGAGCGATTTTCGCGCTGGCGACAACCTCCTGAAGCGGGGAGATCGCCTGACCCCGCGCGCGATAGTCTCGGCCTCCGCCGCCGACGTAGCGACTGTGGAGGTGCATGCGCGCCCGCGCATCGCCATCATCGCGACCGGCGACGAACTCGCGCCTCCCGGCAGCGCTTTCGAGACGCCCGGGGCATTGCCGGAATCGGCCAGTTTCGGGGTCGCCGCCATGGCCCAAGAGATGGGCGCGCAGATCGTTTCCCGCTCGCGCGGCGGAGACAATCTAGGCGAATTGACCGGGCTGGCAGGTCAGGCCCTCGACACGGCGGACTGCGTGGTGGTGACCGGCGGCGCTTCGGTCGGCGATCACGATCTCGCCCGCCCGATGTTCGGCGATGCGGGCCTCGACCTCGTGTTCTCGAAAATCGCCATCAAGCCGGGAAAACCTGTCTGGCTTGGCACATCGCGCGGCAAGATGGTCCTCGGACTGCCGGGCAATCCGACCTCCGCGATGGTGACCGCGCGCCTTTTCCTGAGGCCGCTGCTGGCCGCCATGCAGGGTGGCTCGGCATCCGGGCAGCTCCGGTTCCTGTCGATGCCGCTGGCCGCCGCCCTGCCGCCGACCGGCTCGCGCGAGACCTTCGTCCGGGCACGGGCCACTGCAGACGGGCTGGTGCCGCGCAGCAATCAGGAGAGCGGGTCGCAGGCGCCACTGGCCGAAGCCGACTGGCTCATCCGCAGGCCTGCAGGCAGTCCCGCATGCGAAGCCGGCGCCCTGGTCGAAGCGCTTGATTTCTGACGAGCGAGGGCGCGCTAGCCGAGGATGCCCGGCAGGTTCAGCCCCTTCTCGCGCGCACAATCCGCAGCCTCGTCATAGCCCGCATCGGCATGACGCATCACACCAGTTGCCGGGTCGTTCCAGAGCACGCGTTCGAGACGCCGCGCCGCATCCTCGGTCCCGTCGGCAACGATAACCATGCCCGCATGCTGCGAAAAGCCCATGCCCACGCCGCCGCCATGGTGCAGGCTCACCCAAGTCGCGCCGCTGGCGGTGTTGAGGAGGGCGTTGAGCAGCGGCCAGTCGCTAACCGCGTCCGAGCCATCCTTCATCGCCTCTGTCTCCCGATTGGGGCTGGCGACCGAACCTGAATCGAGGTGGTCGCGGCCGATCACGACGGGCGCCTTCAGTTCGCCGGTCGCAACCATTTCGTTGAAGGCGAGGCCGAGCCGGTGGCGATCGCCCAGGCCCACCCAGCAGATGCGTGCGGGCAGGCCCTGGAAGGCAATCCGCTCACGCGCCATGTCGAGCCAATTGTGGAGGTGGTGGTTGTCGGGGAGCAGCTCCTTCACCTTGGCATCGGTCTTGTAGATGTCTTCCGGATCGCCCGAAAGCGCAGCCCAGCGGAACGGGCCGACACCGCGGCAGAACAACGGGCGGATATAGGCGGGCACGAAGCCGGGGAAGTCGAAGGCGTTCTCCAGCCCCTCTTCCAGCGCCACCTGGCGGATGTTGTTGCCGTAATCGAGCGTCGGCACGCCCGCATCCCAGAAGGCCAGCATGGCTTCGACCTGACGGCGCATCGAGGCGCGCGCCGCTTTCTCGACCGCCTTGGGGTCGCTTTCGCGCTTTTCGCGCCATTCGCCCATGGTCCAGCCTTCGGGCAGGTAGCCGTTCACCGGATCATGCGCACTCGTCTGGTCGGTGACGATGTCGGGCCGCACGCCGCGCTTCACCAGTTCGGGGAAGATCTCCGCGGCATTGCCGAGCAGGCCGACCGACTTGGCCTCGCCCGCCGCCGTCCAGCGCTCGATCATTTCGAGGGCCTCGTCCACGCTATCGGCGCGTTCGTCGAGGTAGCGGGTGCGGAGGCGGAAATCGATGCTTTCCGGATTGCACTCGACCGCGAGGCAGCAGGCGCCCGCCATCACAGCCGCGAGCGGCTGCGCGCCGCCCATGCCGCCGAGCCCGCCGGTGAGAATCCACTTGCCAGTCAGGTCGCCGCCATAATGCTTGCGACCAGCCTCGACGAAGGTCTCGTAAGTGCCCTGCACGATGCCCTGCGTGCCGATATAGATCCACGAGCCGGCGGTCATCTGGCCGTACATCATCAGGCCCTTCCGATCGAGCTCGCTAAAGTGCTCCCAGTTCGCCCAGTGCGGCACGATATTCGAGTTGGCGATGAGCACGCGCGGCGCATCGCCATGCGTGCGGAAGACACCGACGGGCTTGCCCGACTGGACCAGCAGCGTCTCGTCGTCCGACAGTGTTTTCAAACTGGTCAGGATCTGGTCGAAATCGCTCCAGCTGCGCGCCGCGCGGCCGATACCGCCATAGACGACCAGTTCGTCCGGGTTCTCGGCCACTTCGCGGTCGAGATTGTTCTGGATCATGCGGAACGGCGCCTCGGTCTGCCAGCTGCCGCAATTGAGCTCCGGGCCGGTCGGGGCCTTCACGTCACGGGCGTTGCGGCGGTCGATGGTCATGCCGAAGTCCTCATTATAAATCTCCGAAAGTGCTTTCGATGCCGGCAAAGACCGCGGCGAGCGTATCGCGCAGCGTCGCGGCCTTGTCGGGGGAATAGGTGAAGGGCGGTTCCTCGGCCGCGAGATAGGCGCTTTGCGCGATCTCCATCTGGACGGCATGGATGTTCTCGGCAGGCCTTCCGTAGTGCCGGGTGGTCCAGCCGCCCTTGAAGCGGCCGTTGAGGACGTGGGTGAAGGCGCTTGTGGCACAGGCCTGCTCGACAGCGCTCTCGATCGCGGGGGAGCAAGAGGTCCCGGAATTGGTCCCGATGTTGAGCACAGGCAATTCGCCTTCGAACAGATAGGGCACGTGGCTGCGGATCGAATGGCAATCGTAGAGGACGGCGAAACCGTGCTGCGCTTTCACTCGCGCAAGCTGCTCGGCCAGCGCCGTGTGATAGGGGGCATGGAATTGGGATTTCCGGCGCGTGATCTCGGCAGCGTCAGGTTCCTGCCGCCAGATCGGCTTGGCATCGAAATCGGTCAGCGGGACGAGCGAGGTCGTGTTCTGGCCCGGATAAAGCGACGCGTCGTCGGGCGGGCGGTTTGCATCGATGACATAGCGGTTGAAGGTCGCACGCACGATGGTCGCGTCGGGGAGGAGCCCTTCATAGAGTTCCGGAATACGCCAGTCGGTGTCGAACAGCTCTCGCGCGGCGGGTTCCAATGCTTCGATAACATCGTGTGGCAGCCACGTCCCAGAATGCGGCTGCGCAAGGACGATGGGCGAATTGCCGGTCTCGACACAGACGGGGTTCATCCCAGTGCCTCGCCGATCGTGGCTTCGTGAAGTCCCTCGCAGAGCGGTCCCGATGCGAGCAGTTCAGCTGCGGCGGCGATATCGCCATCGACCATGCGGTCGCTGTCCAGCACCGGCGAGGCTTCGCGCACGCGCGCCATGACCGTTTGCAGCGCATCGCTGGTGCTGAGCGGTGCGCGGAATTCAATCCCCTGGACCGCCGACATGGCCTCGATACCGAGGATTGCGGACAGGTTCTCGTTCATCTCGATCAGGCGGCGCCCGGCATGGCATGCCATCGAGACATGGTCTTCCTGATTGGCCGAGGTCGGCGTGGAATCCACCGTACGCGGATTGGCGAGCGCGCGGTTCTCGCTCATCAATGCAGCAGAAGTCACCTCGGCGATCATCAGGCCCGATTGCAGGCCCGGATTAGCGGAGAGGAAGGCCGGAAGGCCGAAGCTGAGCGAAGGATCGACCAGCAGGGCGACACGGCGCTGGGCGATGCTGCCGACCTCCGAGATGGCAAGGGCGATGGCATCTGCTGCCAGTCCCACCGGCTCTGCATGGAAGTTGCCGCCTGACACCACCTCACCGTCGGACAGCACCAGCGGATTGTCGGTCACTGCATTGGCCTCGGTGCGCAGCACATGGCCCGCATTGCGCAGCTGGTCGAGGCACGCACCCACGACCTGCGGAGCGCAGCGCAGGCAATAGGGGTCCTGCACGCGCAGATCGTCCTCGCGGTGGCTTTCCCGGATCTCCGAACCTTCGAGCAGGTCACGCACGATCCGCGCCGCGTCGATCTGGCCGCGATGGCCGCGCAGCGTGTGGATCTCGTCGCGAAATGGCGCCGAGGACCCCATCGCCGCATCGATCGACAGCGCGGTCGTCACGAGCGAGTTGGTGGCGAGGTTCCAGGCGTCGAACAGGCCGACCAGCGCCAGCGCCGTCGAAACCTGCGTGCCATTGAGAAGAGCGAGGCCTTCCTTCGCCTGCAGCTCGACCGGCTCCAGACCGGCTTTTTGCAAAGCCGCGCCCGCCGCCATCCGCTCACCCTTGTAGAATGCCTCGCCCTCACCGATGAGCGTGGCAGCGACATGGGCCAGCGGGGCAAGATCGCCCGAGGCACCGACCGATCCCTTTTCGGGCACGAGCGGGATGACATCGCTGGCGACCATCTGCTGCAGTCGCTCGATGACAACCGGGCGCACTGCCGAGGCTCCGCGTCCGAGCGAGATGCATTTCAAGGCAATGATAAGGCGAACCACATCGGCGGGCAGAGGCTTGCCGAAGCCTGCGCTGTGCGAGAGCACGATATTGCGCTGGAGGGCGGCAAGGTCGGCTTCCGCGATCCGCACGCTGGCGAGCTTTCCGAAGCCCGTGTTCACACCATAGAGAGCCTCGCCCTTGGACATGGCCTTTTCCAGCCGTTCGACGGCGCCCGCGACCTGCCCCATTGCCTCGCCCGAGATATGGAAGGCTGAGCCGCTACGATACAGCGCCTCGAGTTGCGCCATGCCGACCTGGCCGGGGACGAGCTCAACGCTCATGGAATTCTCCGTTCACGATCCGCCCGCGCAGCAAGTCGCCGCCGAGCCAGTAGCTGAGGTAATCGGGATGCTGCACCTGCCAGACGGCGAGTTCCGCGCGCTTGCCCGCTTCGATGGAGCCATATTCGTCCGAGAGCCCGAGCGCTGAGGCCGCGTTGCGTGTCGCTCCCGCCAGCGCCTCTACAGGCGTCAGGCGGAACAGCGTGCAAGCCATCCCCATCGCCAGCCGCAGCGAGGACATGGGCGAACTGCCGGGATTGGCATCGGTCGCGACGGCCATGGCGACGCCATGCTCACGCAGGGCCTCGACCGGTGGCAGCTGCGTCTCGCGCAAGGTGAAGAATGCGCCCGGCAGCAGCACGGCGACCGTGCCGCTTTTCGCCATGAGCGCGGCGTCTTCGGGGGCCAAAAATTCGAGGTGATCGGCCGAGAGCGCTGCGAACTCCGACGCCAGCACGGCGCCCTTGAGGTCGCTCAGCTGCTCGGCATGGAGTTTGACCGGTAGGCCCAGTTCGCGTGCGGTTTCGAACACGCGGCGGACCTGTTCCGGAGTGAAACCGATATTCTCGCAGAAGGCATCGACCGCATCGACGAGGCCTTCCGCATGGGCCTGCCGCAATCCGGCGATCGCGACCTCTTCTACGTAATCGTCGGCTCGGCCTTCGTAACCGGGTGGAAGCGCGTGAGCGGCGAGCCAGGTCGTGCAAATGCGGACCGGCCGGTGCTGTTCGATACTGCGCGCGACGCGAAGCATGCGCAATTCCTGCTCGACGGTGAGGCCGTAGCCCGACTTCACCTCGATCACCGCGACCCCGTCGGCGAGCAGGTCGTCGACCCGGACCAAGGCCGATGCGAGCAATTCCTCATTGCTTGCCTCGCGCGTCGCCTTGACGGTCGAACGGATACCGCCGCCCGCGCGAGCGATTTCCTCATAGCTTGCCCCGCCGAGCCGCATGGCGAATTCCTGCGCCCGGTCGCCACCGAAAACGAGATGGCTGTGACATTCGATCAGGGCCGGAGTGACCAGCGCGCCGCCGAGATCGGTTGCGGGACAATCGGCATATTCGGGCGGCAAATCCTGTGCAGGCCCAACCCACGCAACTCGCCCTCCCTCGATAGCAATGGCTGCGTTTTCGACCAGGCCATAGCCCTCGCCGGCGCTCATGGTCGCCGCGCTGCATCCGTTGAAGACCCTGAGACTCATGGGCTTGCGCTTCCCCTCTTTGCGTGATTATGTATGCACATAATATTGGAAAGGCGCAAGCTGCTATGGCCGGTGAAATCTCTGCGCGGCAGGTCCTGACCCCGGGCGGCTGGCTCGCGAACCATGTGGTCCGCTGGGACGATACGGGCACGATCACCTATCTCGGCAATGACGGCTTCGATGCCGCGAGTGCCGTCGGCACGCTGATCCCGGGCCTTTCCAATCTCCACACGCACAGTTTCCAGCGCGCAATGGCGGGCCTTGCCGAGACGCGCGGACCTTCCGGCTCCGACGATTTCTGGAGCTGGCGGCAGGTCATGTACCGCTTCCTCGAGGTCCTCACGCCCGAGCATATCGAGGCAATCGCCGCGCAGGTGCAGATGGATATGGCGCTGGCAGGCTTCACCGCCTCGGCTGAATTCCATTACCTCCACCGCCAGCCCCGGGGCGCGCATTTCGACGACGTGTCCGAGATGTCGCAGCGCATCTTCGCAGCGAGCGAGACGAGCGGCATCGGCCTGACACACCTGCCGGTCCTCTACAGCCATGGCGGGCTCGACAAGCGCGCCTTGAACCAGGGCCAGTCGCGCTTCGGATGCAGTCCGCAAGAGTTCGAGACGCTCTACGCCGCCATTGCGGACGCCGCCGCGCACATGCCTGCCGACTTCCGCCTCGGCGTCGCGCCGCATTCGCTGAGGGCCGTCGATGGCGAAGGCCTCTCTGTGTGCCTCGACCTGTGCCCCGAGGGCCCGTTCCACATCCATGCTGCCGAACAGGTCAGGGAGATCGAAGAAGTGGAAGCCGCGCTCGGCGCACGGCCGGTCCGCTGGCTGCTCGATACCATGCCCGTAAACGAACGCTGGTGCCTCATCCATGCGACACATATCGACGAGGGCGAGACACGCGATCTCGCGCAGTCCGGTGCTGTCGCAGGTCTTTGCCCGACCACCGAAGCCAATCTCGGCGACGGAATATTTCCCGCGCAGGAATATCTCGCCGCGGGCGGACGGTTCGGCGTCGGATCGGATTCCAATATCCGCATATCAGCAGCCGAAGAGCTGCGCATGCTCGAAGTCTCCCAGCGCCTCCTCCTGCGCCAGCGCGCTGTGCTGACCGACGACAAGGCCCGCTCCAACGGCCGCAACTTGCTGGAACGCGCGGCGAGCGGCGGCGCGCAGGCTGTCGGCCGCAAGGCAGGCACGATCGAGACAGGCCAGCTGGCCGACCTTGTAGCCCTTCGCGACGACATCCCCTTCCTCGACTGGGCCGATCCCGACCAGCGCATCGACAGCTGGGTGTTTGGTGTAGAGGGCAATCCCGTCCGCGATGTCTGGTCGGCAGGCCGCCATATCGTGACCGGCGGCGACCATGTCCGCGCCGGCGAAATCCGGCGCAAGTTCGCGACCACCATGGCCGAGCTGCGGAGCGCCCTGTGAACGGCGTCACCCATGGAGGGATTCGCGAGGCCATCCGCGAGCGGATCGTCGCAGGCGAATGGAAGCTTGGCGAACTGATCCCCGGCGAGATGGAGTTTGCCGCCGAATACGAGTGTTCGCGCACGACCGTGAACCGCGCCCTGCAGGCGCTGGCCGACGAGGGCATCGTCGAGCGCAAGCGCAAGGGCGGCACAAGGGTGCGCCCGATGCCCGCCCCTCAAGCGCAGCTCAAGATCCCGATCATCCGCGAACAGGTGGAAAGCCGGGACGCAGCCTATTCGGCGAGGATAGTGCGGCGCGAAACTCTCATACCGACGGCGGAGATCGCGCAGCTCCTGGGCGTGAGAGAACAGAGTCGCTGCGCCTATCTCGAGACTCTGCACCTGTCCGACGGGCGCCCATTCGTGTTCGAACGCCGGTGGGTAAATCTCGGGACGGTTCCCGAATTCGAACAGGCCGACCTCGCACAGACGAGCGCCAATGAATGGCTGATCCGCACCGTGCCGTTCACTCGCGGCGATGTGAGCCTCTGCGCAACCAGCGCCGACGCCGAATTGGCCGCCGTTCTAGGGTTCGAGCAAGGCGAGGCACTCTTCACCATGAAACGCGTGACATGGCTGGACCAGCGCTCGGTCACGGCGACCCGTCTCTACTATGCGCCCGGATACAGCCTCGATTTCGCAATCTAGGCCACCGCACGCAGCGCGCACTTCGAAAATCGCAAGCTATCGAAAAATGGTGCCCAGAAGAGGACTCGAACCTCCACGCCCTTGCGAGCGCCGCCACCTGAAGACGGTGCGTCTACCAATTCCGCCATCTGGGCACACTTACGAGACAAGCGGATCATACGAGTCCGTGTCCGTGGTAGGCGCGGGCCACTAGCGAAGGGGTCGCCCCCTTGTCAACGCTATTCGCACCTCGATGAGAGGAACGCTTGCGGCCTCGCATGGGTTACGGCTAGGGGCAGCCCGAAATCCTAACGGACAGCATCAATTTCCAAGGCAGGTCATGGCAAACAGCAGCGCGCTCAACGGTAAACTCGTCGTCCTCATGGGTGGCAGCGGATTCCTGGGGAATTACGTGGCGCAGGCCCTGCTGGAACGCGGCGCACGCCTGCGGATCGCGGCCCGCAATCCGGAAAAGGCATTCAGCCTCAAGCCGCTCGCCAATCTGGGCCAGCTCCAGTTCGCCCGCTGCGATGCGACCAACCGCCAGAGCGTCGAGCGCTGCATCGAAGGCGCCGATGCCGTGGTCAACCTCGTCGGCAGCTTCCAGGGCGATCTTTACAAGCTCATGGGCGATGCGCCGGGCTGGATGGCCGAAGCTGCCACGAATGCTGGTGCTGGTGCTTTCGTGCATGTGAGCGCGATTGCGGCCGAGCCTGACGAAGACACCACCAATGACTACGCGGCCGCCAAGCATCGCGGCGAGCAGGCCGTGAAGGCCGCCTTCAAGAACGCGACCATCGTGCGCCCGAGCATCGTCTTCGGCAAGGACGACAATTTCCTCAACATGTTCGGCGACCTGATCTCGAAACTTCCGGTGCTGCCGGTCTTCGGGCCCGATGCACAGCTGCAGCTCGTCTATGTCGACGATGTTGCCGAAGTGATCGCGCGCAGCCTCGAAAACCCCGGCAAGCATGGCGGGAAGACGTACGAACTCGGCGGTCCCGAAAAGCTGACCATGATGGAGATCAACCAGCGGATCGCCGATGCGCAGCGCCGCAAGCGGACCTTCCTGCCGATGCCCGACGGTCTTTCGGCCACCTTCGCAGCCCTGCCCGGCACGCCGATGGGCAGCGACCAGTGGAACCTGCTCAAGCAGGGCAATGTCGCCAGCGGCGATTATCCCGGATTCGAGAAGTTCGACATCGAGCCCAAGCCGCTGGGCCTGTTCCTCGACAAGTGGATGACGCGCTACCGCAAGCACGGCCGTTTCGAGCCGCGCCTGTCGGCCTGATCGTAAGCTAGATTTTCTCGACGATCAGCACGGCACCATCGCTGCCGCTGATCCGGACCTTCTCGCCAACCTGCGCGTCGCAGCCCTTGGCGAGCCATTCGCTATCGCCATGCTTCACGCGTCCCGTGCCGCCGTCGATCGCGGTCACGACGATCGCGGTCTCACCGGCGAGGCGCATGCCGCGACGGTTCATCTTGGGATCGGCATCCTCGACCGGATTGGCACGCAGGTAATTGCGGCCGATGAAGACCGCGCCGATCGAGAGCATGGCGAAGGCAACGATCTGGAGCGGAATACCGATCGGCAGGGCGAATGCGATCACGCCGGTGACCAGTGCTGCGCCTGCAAGCCACATCAGGAAATAGCCTGGCACGAGGATTTCGGCCGCGGCGAGGAAGAACCCGAGCGCGAGCCAGACCCAGTGCGGGGCGAGCGTTTCGAACCACTCCATCAGCGTGCTCCCGGCGTTCCACCGCTACGCGGCACGGTGGGCGTGGAGCTGCGCGGCTGCGGGCGCGGAGCCGGCGAAGGCGAAGGTGCCGTGCGTGTCGGGGTGGAGGGGCGCGGCGGCGATCCGCCACCGGGGCCGTCGTCGGTGATTCCCTTGACCAGTTCGCCGATCCCGCCGAGCGAGCCGATGAGCTGCGTCGCCTCGACCGGGAAGAGAATGGTCTTGGCATTGGGGCTGGTGGCGAACTTGCCGACCGCCTTGGTATATTCCTGCGCGACGAAGTAGTTGAGCGCCTGCCCGCCCGAACCGGCGATCGCATCGTTCACGACCTGCGTCGCCTTGGCTTCCGCCTCGGCCTCACGCTCGCGCGCTTCTGCGTCACGGAAGGCGGCCTCCTTGCGGCCTTCGGCTTCGAGGATCGCGGACTGCTTCGAACCTTCTGCGCGAAGGATTTCCGAAGCACGGTCGCCCTCCGCCTCGAGGATTTCGGCGCGCTTGAGGCGTTCCGCCTTCATTTGCCGGGCCATTGCCTCGCTGATGTCGATCGGCGGACGGATGTCCTTGATCTCGACACGCGTGATCTTCACGCCCCAAGGCGACGTCGCATGGTCGACCACCGCCAGCAGGCGGGCGTTGATCTCGTCACGCTTGGAAAGCGTTTCGTCGAGGTCCATCGAGCCCATCACCGTACGAAGGTTCGTGGTAGTGAGCGCCATGATCGCATTGTAGAGGTTGGAGACTTCGTAAGCCGCCTTGCCCGCATCGAGGACCTGGAAGAACACCACCGCGTCCACGCCGACCATGGCGTTGTCCTTGGTAATGATTTCCTGGCCCGGAATGTCGAGAACCTGCTCCATCATGTTCACCTTCTGCCCGACACGGTCGATGAAGGGGATGATGAGGTGGAGGCCCGGCTCTGCGGCAAGGGTGAACTTGCCCAGCCGCTCGATCGTGTAGACGTAGCCCTGCTTGACCACGCGCACGCCCATCGCGAGGAAGATGACGACAAGGCCGATTATCGCGACCAGAACACCCAGCAAATCCATTTCCAACCCCCGAAAACAATCCCGTTTCGCGCATGCTAGCGCGAGGGTGTTAACAGGGGAAGAAAAACCGGCGGCGGTTAGGCAGGCTGTTTGCTAGAGAGCCTCTGAATAGAGCGCCAGCAGGCGCGCCCATGCCCGCTCGGCCTCGGCCTTGTCATAGCTGGGACTGTCGAGAACGCAGAAACCGTGGTCTGCGGCATAGACCTCGACTTCCGCACCGGCAGTATCCTGCCCCGCCTCGCGCAGGATGCCCGCGTGGGTAGGAGCTTCGGCATCGTCGTCCTGGCTGATCGCGATGAGGTAATGGCCGTCTTCCTGCAAGGTGCGGTGCGGGCTGGTTTCGCTGCCGGTCACGAGGCCGCCTCCGTGGAAGCTGGCACCGGCGCTGATCACGTCTTCCGACCACGGGCCGTAAAGAGCATGGCCGCCGGTCATGCAGTATCCCTGCACACCGATCCCACGATCCCTCGCAACCTCGTCCTGCTGCATCAGCCATCGGGCTGCGGCCGCGTTGTCGAGACGCTTGGTCTCCGCAGTGAACTTGCCGCGCCACGGGCGCACCGTCTGGAAGCCGCCGCTTGCCGCGAAACTCGCGAAATCCTCGAACTGCTGGCCCGCTACGTCGCGGTAGTAGGGGTTGGCGAGGAGGACGGCATAGCCTTCTTCGGCCAGACGGGTGGCCATTTGCCGTTTCGCCGGCCTGATGCCTGCGATGTCCGGCCAGAAGATGACGCCGGGGCGCGGTGTGGTGCCGGAGGTGTAGAACTCACCGTCCAGCGTGCCCTCGCCGGTTGCGAAAGAAACCTTGCGCATCGTGACGGCACTGGCTTCTCCCGAAGCGGACACGGCCTGGTCGACCGGCGCACATGCTGCTGCCATTCCGGCAAGTCCGGCGGCACCGAAGGTCCTGCGATCGAGTTCCTTTTTCGCCCAACGTTCCAGATGGTTTTGATCGCACATCGCCGTTTCTCCCGTATCTGCCGCCTCGCCTCGTGCGCGAGGGTGATGGACAAGAATACGCTTGGAAGGCAGGATAGGTTTCATCGAGCGACCCAAAGGCCGCCGGTTGAGGGAGAGAGAGGGATGAAACTTCGGGGCCTTGCCACGATGGGTGCGCTGCTTCTGGCAGCTTGCGGCAGCAATAGCGATGCGCCGGAAGGCGGCATCGACGCCATGCGACTGATCAATGCCGACCAGGACAGCGCCAACTGGATCAGCCACGGTCGCACCTATTCCGAGCAGCGTTACTCCCCGCTCGACCAGGTCAACCGCGAGACCGTGTCCGAACTCGGCCTCGCATGGTTCGCCGATATGGATACCGCGCGCGGACAGGAAGCGACACCGCTGGTGATGGACGGCAAGCTCTATGTCACAAGCGCATGGAGCAAGGTCTTCGCCTTCGATGCCGCCACCGGCAAGCCGTTGTGGAGCTACGATCCGCAGGTTCCCGGCGAAACTGGCGTGAAAGCCTGCTGCGATGTCGTGAACCGCGGCCTTGCGGCCTGGGGAGACCACCTGTTCCTCGGCACGCTCGACGGCAGGCTGGTCGCGCTCGATCGCGACACCGGCCAAGTGGCCTGGGAAAAGGTCACGGTCGACCAGGCGAAGAGCTACACCATCACCGGCGCACCGCGCGTGATCGACGGCAAGGTCCTGATCGGCAATGGCGGGGCCGAGTTTGGCGTACGCGGCTATATTGCCGCCTATGACGCCGAGGACGGCGAAGAGCTGTGGCGCTTCTACACCGTGCCGGGCGACGAAGGCGATGACGCTCCCGAATATCTCAAGACGGCTGCCGAGACCTGGAGCGGCGATGCGCTGACCGGAGAGGATTCGATCGGCGGCGGTGGCACAGTCTGGGATTCGATGGCCTACGATCCCGAACTCGACCTGCTCTACTTCGGGGTCGGCAACGGCAGCCCGTGGAACCGCGCCTATCGCAGCCCAGGCAAAGACGGCACCGGTGAAGGCGACAACCTCTATCTCTCCAGCATCGTCGCGATCCGCCCCGATACGGGAGAATACGTCTGGCATTACCAGACCACGCCCGGCGAGACATGGGACTATACCGCCACGCAGCACATCATCCTGGCCGACATGGAAATCGACGGCCGGACACGGCAGGTGCTGATGCAGGCGCCCAAGAACGGCTATTTCTATGTCCTCGACCGTGCGACGGGCGAGTTCATTTCGGCCGAGCCATACATCCCGCAGAACTGGTCGACCGGCATGAGCGAGGACGGTCGCCCGATCATGAACCCGGAAACGCGGATCGATATCACCGGCAAGCCCGCGCTCGTCATGCCCGGCCCGCTGGGCGGCCATAACTGGCACCCGATGGCCTATCATCCGGGCGAAAACCTCGTGTACATCCCGGCCTTCGAAGCGGCGATGCTTTATGCGCCCGAGGCGAACTGGAAACCCGACCGCGCGCGGGGGTTCAATGTCGGATACGATCTGGGCGCTGGCGACCTGCCGCCAGATCTCGGCATCCGCCGGCAGGTCCAGGGTACCATCAAGGGCAAGCTGCTCGCCTGGGACCCGGTCGCGCAGAAGGTGCGCTGGGAAGTCGAACATCCCGGACCGTGGAACGGCGGCCTGCTGGCCACTGCAGGCGGGCTCGTTTTCCAGGGCAATTCGGGTAGCGAGTTCGCGGCTTACAATTCGGCCACCGGCGACAAGCTATGGAGTTTCGCGGCACAGACCGGCGTAGTCGCTCCGCCGATGACCTACACGGTCGATGGCGAGCAATATGTTGCCGTGCTCGCCGGCTGGGGCGGCGCCTTCGCGCTTTCGGTAGATGGCGAACTTATCGACCAGATGAAGCCGGTGCGTAACATCAGCCGACTTCTCGTGTTCAAGCTGGGCGGCGACGTGCAGCTTCCCCCAGAACCCGATTTCGCCCTTGCTCCGCTCGATCCGCCGCTCTCCAAGGCAAGCGCGGAAACGATCGAGCTCGGCCGTAGCAATTACGCCCGCTATTGCGCCGTCTGCCACGCACCCGCGGCAGTCGGATCGACCGAACTGCCCGACCTGCGGCGCTCGGGCGCGCTGGAGAACCGCACCGCATGGCTGCAGATCGTTCATGGCGGCGCGTTGCAGGACAACGGCATGGCAAGCTTTGCCGGTTCGCTTTCCGAAGACGAGATCGAGGCCATCCGGCAATACGTCATCAAGCGCGCCAACGAGGACAAGGCAATGGAGGCCGAACGCGCCAAGACGCGGGTAGCGAAACGCTGATCAGCTCCTGAAGACCACCGTGCGCTGGCCGTTGAGGAGTACCCGCTCTTCGAGGTGAAGGCGCACGGCTTCGGCCAGCACGCGGCTCTCGATCTCGCGGCCCTTGCGCACCAGTTCGTCCGGCGTGTCGGCATGGCTGATCGGTTCTGCCGCCTGGTGGATGATCGGGCCTTCGTCGAGATCGGTGGTGACGTAATGCGCGCTCGCCCCGATCATTTTGACACCGCGCTCGTAGGCCTGGTGATAGGGCTTGGCGCCCTTGAAGCCGGGCAGGAACGAGTGGTGGATGTTGATGCAGCGCCCGGCGAAATGCGCCGCCTGCTCGTCCGACAGGATCTGCATGTAACGCGCCAGCACCACCAGCTCCGCGTCGTATCGCTCGGCCAGTTCGCGGACCTGTGCTTCCTGCTCCGACTTGGTCTCGCGCGTGATCGGCAGGTGGTGGAAGGGAATATCGCCCAGATGGGTATGCTCGATCGCCTCGCGCGGGTGGTTGGACAGGATCGCGACCGGTTCCATCGGCATTTCGCCGATCCGCCATCGGTAAAGGAGATCGGCGAGGCAGTGATCGAACTTGCTGACCATGATCAGCACGCGGCGCGGCCGGTCGCGCAGGGCCAGCTTCCAGTCCATGCCGTATTCCTCGGCCAGCGCCACGAAATCGGACCGGATGGCCTCACGCGAAACCTCTCCCGGATCGAACTCCACCCGCATGAAGAAGGCGTCCGAGGTGCGGTCGTTGAATTGCTGTGCTTCGAGGATGTTGCCTCCGCGCTCAAACAGGAACGAGGAAACGCGGGCGGTGATGCCCGGACGATCGGCGCAGGACAGGGTAAGGACGAGGGGTTCGGACATGGTCGGCTTTTGGCGTGGCATCGAGCGATCGGCAAACGCAAAGCGCTAGGCAGACCCCAAGCGCTCGTTTCTAGGCGTCGAGTTCGAAGATGACTTCATGAAACCCGATCTCGCGCAAGGCGGTCTCGACCAGCGACTTTTGCATGTCGTCCAGATTGCCATCGAAGCGCACGACATGGGCGATCGGCTCCTTCAGCGAAAAGCCACCTTCTGCCAGGATGTGCCGCATCGCCCTGACGAGCGTGTCCTCGAAATAGCGGGCATGCTCGACCAGCCGCGCATCGGAGGAAAAGGCAAACTCCGCGCGCATGTCGATGAATGTGCCGCTGCCCCGGTGCGTCACCTGTGCGCGGTCGCGGTAGATCGCGACATCGAGGTCGAGGCTGCGGATCACACCCTTATCGGCGCGTCAGCGCTTCCTCGCTCTGGGCCATGAGCTTTTCGATGATGACCGCCACCGGCTCTTCTTCCTTGAGCATGCCGACCGACTGGCCCGCCATCAGGCTGCCGTTCTCGACATCGCCGTCGATAACCGCGCGGCGCAGCGCACCTGCCCAATAATGCTCGATCTGGAGCTGGGCTTCTTCCATCGCGATTTCTTCGCGGTCGAGCGTGCCGGCCACTTCGATCTGCTTGCGGGTGAACTCCTCGGTGCCCTTGTTCTTGAGCGCGCGCACCGGGATGACCGGCAGGCGCGGGTCGACCTGGACGCTGGCAATTGCATCGCGGGCATTGGCGCGGAAGAGGGCTTTCTTGAAGTTCTCATGCGCGATGCTTTCGGTCGCGCAGGCGAAGCGCGTGCCGAGCTGGACGCCCGCTGCGCCCATTTCGAGATAGCCGGCCATGGCATTGCCGCGGCCGATCCCGCCGGCAACGAAGATGATGTGGTCTTCCGAAAGTTCTGGCAGCATTTCCTGCGCGAGCACGCTGGTCGAGACGGGGCCGATATGGCCGCCTGCTTCCATGCCCTCGATTACCAGCGCATCGGCGCCCGAACGCAGCAGCTTCTTGGCGAGCGCCAGCGTCGGCGCGAAGCAGATGACCTTGGCGGGATTGTCGCCGCCCTTGATCGCCTCGACACTGCCCTTGGGCGGAATGCCGCCCGCGAGCACGACATGGCTCACGCCCGCCTTGTCGCACACTTCGATGAGGTCGAAGAGCTGCGGGTGCATGGTGATGAGGTTCACGCCGAAGGGCTTGTCGGTGAGCTTCTGCGTTTCCGCGATCTCGGTCTCGAGCAGTTCGGGCGTCATCGCGCCGCAGGCGATCACGCCAAAGCCACCGGCATTGGAAATCGCCGATACCAGATTGCGCTCGGAGACCCAGCTCATCGCGCCGCACAGGATCGCATATTCGGAGCCGAGGAACTCTGCACCGCGCTGCATCAGGCGGTTGGTCTTGGGATAGGTAGTCATACGAGGCCGCTTAGGGCGCACCCGCCCTTACGGCAAGCGGCTATAGCCAGCCTGCCGCCTTGAGTTCGCTTGCGCGGTTGCGAGAGACGGGCGCTTCGATCCCGCGAGCGAGAACCAGTCGCAGGTTGCGCCCCTCGCGCCTGACCTCTTCCACCGCATCGCGGGCGACCCACCAGCTGCGATGCACCTGACGCCCGTCCACCCCTTCCAGTTCGGCCATCGCGTCGCCGAGGCGCATCAGCACGAGTTCGCTGCCGAGCCGCGTATGTGCGCGGACATAGTGATCCTCCATCTCCAGCGCGAGCAGGTCCGTGCCAAGCTGGGGCGGCAATCGGTCGATGAAGCGCGGAGCACTTTCCTTGGCGGTGCTCCCATCCTCAGGCAGGGGCTGGTCCTTCGTCGGCTCGCTCACGGATCCACGCTGGGCGAGAGTGAACAGCAGCGTGATCATACCCCCGACAACGGCGACATAGAAATACTGGGTGAGCGCCGTTTCCGCATCGGGCCAGCGCAGCCTGTCCGGCAGTCGCGGCAAGATCCACACCGCAACCGACATCGGCAGCGATGCGACCATGACGCCCACGAACCGCACTGCCCAGACAGGCAGGTCCAGCGCAGGTGCGAGCCGCTGCGCCACACCGTCGATCGGCGCATAGAGGAAGTATCCGAGATAGGCGAAACCGACCCAGACGATCAGCCTGAGCGCAAGCGGGTCCTGGAAGCTTCCGAAGGGGCCGATCAGCGCAAGCACGACGCCGATCACGCCCATGCAGGCAAGATCGATCAGCAGCTTGCGCAGCTTTTGCCGTTTCTCGGATTGCTCACCCTGTCCCATCTCCCACCAGAACTAGCGCCCATTCGCGCTTCGTAAAGTGGCAGCGCGCGGGAAATGCGCGCATTTCGCGAAGGCTTGCGCCACATCACGTAGGCGCGGTTGCCGGCGAACGGGCGGGCGACATCATGAGCTCCGACGAACACACGACGGAGACTTTTCATGACCGCTAGCGCCCTTCCCGCCTTCCTGATCCGCCGATCCGGACCGATGGACCTGACCCCGATGATGCGCGCCATGGTTATCGGTGCGGGCGGCTTGATGACTGCAATTTGCGTGATTGCGATCACCCGCGGGCTTCTCGGCATGACGCCGGACCTTCCGCACCTCAGGAATATCGCGGTGGCCTTCCACGTCAGCACCGTGATCCCCTGTGTCCCTCTTGGCGCATATCTCCTGCTCGCCAGGAAGGGCACACCGATGCACAAACAGCTCGGCAAGCTGTGGGTCGTCCTGATGGTGATCACGGCGACCTCCACCATTTTCATCCATGATGGAATGCGGCTCACCTGGATCCACATCTTCGTGCCGATCACCTACCGCGCCGCCTGGCTCATCGTGTCGAGCGCCCGCAAGGGCGACATCGCCACTCACCGAAAGGAGATTGTCGGTCTCTTCTTCGGAGCGCTGATGATCCCGGGCATCGCGGCCATTGTCTTGCCGGGACGCCTGATGAACGTGATGCTGTTCTGGTAAGTCAGTCGCCGTAGACGATGCGCACCTTGTGGGCGGCATCGCGGGCCTTGCGGCGGGCCTCGTCGGTTTCGCCCGCCGTCGCCAGCGTCACACCCATGCGGCGGAAGGGGCGACTGGTGGGCTTGGCGAAAATGCGCAGGTCGGTCCCGTCTTCCTCCAGCGCTTCGGCAAGGCCTGCATAGGACAGGTCCGAGTTGTCGCGATCGGCAAGGATCACTGCGCTGGCCGAGGGACGGGCGCGCAACTGCGCTGGCACGGGCAGCCCCATGACCGCGCGGGCATGGAGATCGAATTCGGTCAGGTTCTGGCTGACCAGCGTGACCATGCCCGTGTCATGCGGCCGGGGGCTGAGTTCGGAGAAGATGACCTCTTCGCCCTTCACGAAGAACTCCACCCCGAAGAGGCCGTAGCCGCCCAGATCGTCGACCACTTTCCTCGCCATTTCCTGCGCCTTGGCAGTGGCCGCATCGGACATCGGCGTGGGCTGCCAGCTTTCCTGGTAATCGCCACGCTCCTGCCGGTGGCCGATCGGCGGGCAGAAGGTCACGCCCGTCTTGTGGCGAACGGTCAGCAAGGTGATCTCGTAATCGAAATCGACGAATTGCTCGACGATGACGCGCTGACGGTCGCCGCGCATATTGGCGCAGGCATAGTCCCACGCCTCTTCGAGCTTGTCCTCTTCGCGCACCGTGCTCTGGCCCTTGCCGCTGGACGACATGACCGGCTTGATGACGCAGGGAAATCCGGTGTGCTCGGCAGCCGCCTTCACCTCGTCGAGGTTCTTCGCATAGCGATAACGCGAGGTGACGAGACCCAGATCGTTCGCCGCAAGATCGCGGATGGCATCGCGGTTCATGGTGAGCTGCGCAGCGCGGGCCGAGGGCACGACGGTGAAGCCTTCCTCCTCAAGTTCGGCGAGCACGGCGGTGCGGATCGCCTCGATCTCGGGCACGATATAGTCGGGGCCATGCTTCTCCGCCGCTGCGCGCAATTTCTCGCCATCGAGCATGGAGAAGACCTCGCGCTCATCCGCCACCTGCATGGCGGGCGCATCGTCATAGGCATCGCAGGCCACGACATAGGCGCCGAGGCGCTTGGCAGAGATCACAAACTCGCGGCCCAGTTCGCCCGAGCCGAGAAGGAGGATCTTCGCGGTGTGGCTCACGCAGCCTCGTCCGCCGCGTCGAGGCCGTAGGCGGTGTGCAGAACGCGTACCGCCAGTTCGGTCTCGTCCTCGTCGATCATCACACTGACCTTGATTTCGGAGGTGGTGATCGCCTGAATGTTGATTCCGCGGTCGGCAAGCGCCTTGAACATGGTCGCCGCGACGCCCGCGTGGCTCTTCATGCCGACGCCGACGACGCTGATCTTGGCGATCTGGCTGTCGGTAATGATGCGGTTGAAGCCGATGTCCTCGCGCTTGTCTTCGAGCAGCGCCTGCGCGCGCGCGAGGTCGGCTTGCGGGACCGTGAAGGTCACGTCGGTCTCGCCCTTGTCGCGGCCGACGTTCTGGATGATCATGTCGACATTGATGCTGGCGGCGGCAAGCGGCTCGAAGATGTGCGCCACCGCGCCGGGCTTGTCGGGCACGCGGGTGAGGATGATCTTGGCTTCGTTCTTGTCATGCGCGATGCCGGTTACGTGCTGGCGTTCCACTTCGCCCTTCTCCACCAATTCGTCCATTTCTTCTTCCGACACGATCATCGTGCCCGGAAGCTCGTCCGCGGGGACGGCATCGTCGCCCACGAAGCTGGAGAGGACCTGCACGCGCACGCCCTCTTTCATTGCAAGACCCACGCTGCGGGTCTGCAGCACCTTCGCGCCCACACTCGCCAGTTCGAGCATTTCCTCGTAGGTCACCGCCTTCAGCTTGCGCGCCTTGGCGACGATGCGCGGGTCGGTCGTGTAGACGCCGTCGACGTCGGTATAGATGTCGCAGCGGTCGGCCTTGACCGCAGCCGCCACCGCCACTGCCGACGTATCCGAGCCGCCACGGCCCATGGTGGTGATACGGCCGTCGTCCGACACGCCCTGGAAGCCGGGGATGACCGCGATCTCTCCGGCAGCCATGGATTTCGCCAGCGCATCGCCGTCGATGGTGTCGACGCGGGCCTTGGCATGGGCCTCGATCGTGCGGACGGGCAATTGCCAGCCGAGCCAGCTTCGCGCCTTGCAGCCGAGCGATTGCAGAGTGAGTGCCAGGAGGCCCGAGGTCACCTGTTCGCCACTGGCGACGACGACGTCATATTCCGCCGGGTCGTAAAGCGCATTGGCTTCGCGGCAGAAGTTCACCAGCCGGTCGGTCTCGCCCGCCATGGCGCTGACGACGACCGCGACCTCATTGCCGCCCGCAGCCTGCTTGCGCACGATATTGGCGACGCGGCGAATGCGTTCGGTCCCCGCCATCGAGGTGCCGCCGAATTTCATCACGATACGTGCCAAGCGGGATGTCTCCGTGCTGGAATGCTTACGTTGAGGCTGCTAGCCACGCCGCATGAGCGATGCAACCACGACCAATCCAAGCAATACTTCAGCGGGCCAAACGATCCGCCCCGATGAGGCGGCGCATTTCGGCAAGCTGGCGAAGGACTGGTGGGACCCGAAGGGTTCTTCCGCCATGCTCCACAAGCTCAATCCGGTCCGGCTCGAATTCCTGCGCGAGGCGATCGATATGCACTGGGCGGGCGATATCCGCGATGCCAAGCCGCTCGCGGGCAAGAGCGCGCTCGACGTCGGTTGCGGCGCGGGCCTGCTGTGCGAACCGCTGGCGCGTCTCGGCGCCGAAGTCACCGGCATCGACGCAGCGCCCGAGAACACGGCGGCCGCCGCTCTCCATGCCGAGAGGAGCGGGCTCGACATCCGCTACATGGCAGGCGAGCTGGCAAGCCACGATATCGGCACGTTCGATCTCGTCACCGCGATGGAAGTGATCGAGCATGTCGCCGACAAGCAGGCCTTCGCTTCCCAGCTGGCAGCCCGGCTGGCCGACGGCGGGCTGATGGTCCTCTCAACCCCCAACCGCACCGTGCGTTCGCGCACGCTGATGATCGGCGCTGCGGAGGGCTTCGGTCTCATCCCTAGGGGCACGCATCACTGGGACGATTTCGTCACGCCCGAAGAACTGTCCGATATCCTTGCCGAAGCTGGCCTGACGATGGGCGAACCGCGCGGCATCGCCTTTTCGCCGATGAAGGGTCTCCACCTCTCGGGCGACCTCTCGCTCAATTACATCGTCACTGCGCGAGCGCGCTGACCACCAGCCCGGGATCGTCGGTAAACACGCCGTCGATGCCCTGCGCCTTCAGGATCGTCACCATGCCGAGCATATCACCCGTGCCGTTTTCCGCCTCTCCGCGGCGGAGCATGGGCGGCAGGTAGGCGTTTTCCTTGCGTAGCGTCCATGCATGGACGTCCAGGCCAGCCTCTTTCGCATCGTCGACTACGCCGCTCGGAATACCCTCGGGCCCGAACAGCAGGCGCAAGTCCGCACCGATTGCATCGGCATAGGTCGCAATTTCGGCCAGCCCGACCGGCGCGACCATGTCATCGTAACGAAGCGCCGGTTCGTCGGCCGGGCCGTCATCAAGTTTGACGAGCTGCACCAGCGGGACATCGACCAGCCGGTCGAGCCTGCGCAGCGGCCCGACTTCGAAGCTCTGCACGAAAACCGCATCATCGGCATCGTCGAGGTCGGCTTCGCGCAGCGCGCGCACCAGCAGGTCGACACTGTCTATGCCCTCGTCCTGGAGCAGGAAGGTGGGGTGCTTGAGTTCGGGATAGAGGCCGATGGTGCGGCCGGTCTCGACTTCCTTGGCACGAACGAGCTGCACGATCTCCGCGAAGGTCGGGATGGAGTACAACCCGTCGAACCGCGCATTTGCAGGCCGCATGCCGGGGAGGCGTTCCTTTGCGCGCAAGCTGCGTATTTCGGCGAGCGTGAAATCCTCGGCGAACCAGCCGCTCACCAGCCGCCCGTCGATGGTCTTGCTGCGGCGACGGTCCGCAAACTCCTCGCGGGCAGCGACGTCGGTCGTGTCCGACAATTCGTTCTCGTGGCGCGCGACTAGGACGAGATCCTTGGTCACCACGAGGTCAGGCTCGATGTAGTCCGCGCCCTGGTCGATCGCGCGTTCATAAGCTGCAAGGGTGTGCTCCGGACGCTCTCCGCTGGCGCCGCGGTGGGCGATCACGAGCATTTCGTCGGCAAAAGCGCTCGTTCCGGCGAACAACAGGCCCAACATTAGGACAAATTTTACCACGAATCGGGAGAATCGAGGGGTCATGATCAAGAAGCTCCTACTCGGTGCGGCCATTGTGGTTGGGCTGATATACGGCTCCCACGGCGACTACAGCACCATCAAACGCCTGATCGACAGCTCTGCGAACGAGAACGCGCGCGGCTGGACGCATGGCGACAACCACGGCTGGGGTGACAGCAGCGGCTTCTAGAGCGCCGCCTGCCACTCGTCTTCCCTGAAGCCCACCAGAACCCCGCCGGAATGCTCCGCGACGGGGCGCTTGATCATGCTCGGATGCTCCACCATGAGGCGCACCGCCTTGGCGCGGTCGATATCGGCTTTGTCCTCGTCGCACAGCTTGCGGAAAGTCGTGCCGCGCTTGTTGAGCAGCACCTCCCAGCCGACCGCATCGGACCAGCTTTCAAGCTTGCCTGCGTCCACGCCTTCCTTCTTGTAGTCGTGGAAGGCGTAAGCGATGCCGTTCGCATCGAGCCATTTCCTCGCCTTCTTGACGGTGTCGCAATTGGGAATGCCGTAGATCTGGATGGTCAAGCTGCTTGTCCTACAGGGTTGAACGCATGGGACACGGTCCTGCGCGAAAAAGCGTCGAACCGCAAAACTTGCGCAAAATCGAGGCTGGAGGCGTGATTTTGCGACTTCATGACAGAGGCCTAGCGTGAAGGCTGCGTGGAGGACAGGTGCGCGCTGGCTATCGCCACGGCGAGCGCGTCTGCCGCATCGGCGCCAGCGATCTTCGCGCCCGGCAGCAGCACCTTGAGCATCGCCTGCACCTGCGCCTTGTCCGCGCCACCTGTGCCGACAACCGCTTTCTTGACCAGCCGCGCAGCATGTTCGCTCACATCGAGACCGGCGCCACCACACGCGGCCAGCACCGCGCCGCGCGCCTGAGCCAGCTTCAGCGTCGATTGCGGATTCTTGTTGACGAAGACTTCTTCCGCCGCCGCACGGTCGGGCTTGTGTTCGGCGATCACCGCTTCGAGCACAGTCTGCAAATGCGACAGCCGCTGCGCAATCGGCGCCTTGGGATCGGTCGGCACCTGCCCGTTGGCGATATGCGCAATGCGCGAGCCCTCGGCCTGGATCACGCCCCAGCCGGTGCAGCTGAGCGAAGGGTCGAGGCCGAGGATGATCATCGCGCAGCCCCGCTCATTCCAGCCCGATAAGCCAGCCGAGCCGCCACGCGATGGCGAGCAGGAAAGCGCTGGCGAGGGTCAGGAAAATTGCCCACTCGCGCAGCTTCATCGCTGGACGCCTCAGGCGCCCACCTTCTCCATGACCTCGTCGGAGATTTCGTAATTGCCCCAGACGGTCTGGACGTCGTCATCGTCTTCCAGAGCGTCGATCAGCTTGATCAGCGTGCCGGCACCCTTTTCGTCCATCTCGACGGTGATGTTCGGCTTCCATGCGAGCTTCACGTTCTCCGCTTCGCCAAGCGCCTTTTCGAGATCGCCTGCAACCTGGTGGAGGTCCTCCGCTGCGGTCCAGATCGTGTGGCCGTCTTCGCTGCTCTCGATGTCTTCGGCGCCCGCTTCCATCGCCGCTTCGAGGACCTTGTCCTCGTCACCTGCACTGGCCGGGTATTCGATCAGGCCGAGGCGTTCGAAACCGTGCTGGACGCTGCCCTCGGTGCCAAGGTTGCCGCCGTTCTTCGAAAACGCAGTGCGCACGGCGGTGGCAGTGCGGTTGCGGTTGTCGGTCAGCGCTTCGACGATGATCGCGCTGCCGCCCGGACCATATCCTTCGTAGCGGACTTCCTCGTAATTCTCCGCATCCGAAGCCGAAGCCTTGTCGATCGCGCGCTGGATGTTGTCCTTCGGCATCGACTGGCTCTTGGCGGCGTTTACCGCCAGGCGCAGGCGCGGGTTCATGTCCGGATCGGGCATGCCCATTTTCGCGGCCACGGTGATTTCGCGGCTGAGCTTGGAAAACAGGTTCGAGCGCTTTTTGTCCTGCGCGCCCTTGCGGTGCATGATGTTCTTGAACTTGGAATGGCCTGCCATGGGTTTTCTTACCGTGTGCAAATGAATGGATATCGGGCGGTCCCTTAGCCCGCTCCGCCCCCTCACGACAACCCTCGTGACAAGTGCAACATATGTGAATCCGCGCATTCAAAGCCGGTTCATGGCCAAGGCGCTAAACCCCTGATCATTCGCTGGAAGAATGCCTGGGGGAAACGGCACGCGGCGACAGTATCGAAAATTCGTGTATGGTGGGCACCAAGATAGTGCGATGCGCCGGACGCGAAGCGAAAGGACCAATGCCATGACTACCCGTAACATGGGGTGGGGGCACAAGCTGAAGCTGGCCTCCATTCCGATGATCCTTGCAGGTCTTGCCGCCTGTGCCACGCCGGCATTCAAGGCCGACGTATCCCGTTTCGAATCGCAATTGCCCGCCCCGCAGGGCGAAAGCTTTGCCGTGGTCGCAGACGATCCGGCGCTGGCCGGCGGTCTCGAATTCTCGCAATATGCCGATATGGTCGAAGAGCAGATGGTGCGCCTCGGCTATGCCGAAGCCGCCACGCCCGAAGAGGCCACGCTGCTGGTCCGCTTCGACTATGGCGTCGACAACGGGCGCGAGCGGGTCCGCACGACCGGCTTCCACGACCCGTTCTATTCGCCCTGGTACGGCTACCGCGGCTACAGCGGCTTCGTTCGCCCGCGCTACTATCGCACCCGCGACGGCCGCATCATCCGCACCCGTAGCTATTACGGCGGACGCTGGGGTTACGGGTTCAACGACCCTTGGTTCGGCGGCCCCGAAGTCCGCAGCTACACCGTCTATACCAGCGGCATCGACATGAAGATCGACCGCACGGCCACCGGCGAGCGGCTGTTCGAAGGCAAGGCGCAGGCCCTGTCGACCTCGAACCGCCTGCAGTACCTCGTGCCGAACCTGGTCGAGGCCATGTTCACCGACTTCCCGGGCAATTCGGGCGAAACGGTGCGCATCTCGATCAAGCCGGAAGAAAAGACGGTCCGCCGGATCGACTAAACAGAAAAGTTCATCGTCTTGGACGGGGAACACCGAGGAAGGGCGGCCATGGATCGGGTCGCCCTTTTTCGTGCCCTTCACGCAAAGGCCGCAGGCATGCTATAAAGCGCGCCAATTGAAGGAGATGAGATGATGACCGCCCTTGCCGCACCCGCCGCAAACCGCATCCGCGCGATCTACTGGACCGTGGCCGCGCTCGTTCTCTTGCTGCCGGCGATTGCCATGCAGGTCACCGCCGATGTCAATTGGGGACCGGGCGATTTCGCCATGATGGGCGGCTTGCTTGCGCTGGTCGGGATCGGCATCGAGATGGCGCTGCGCGCGACACTCGGCACGCGCGCACGGATGATCGCCATCGGCGCCATACTGGCGCTGTTCCTGCTGGTCTGGGCCGAGCTGGCCGTTGGGCTGTTCGACTAAGCCAGCCTGGCGTGACCGCCGGTCGAGCCGAAGCCGCCTTCGCCGCGGTCGGTCTCGTCCAGTTCCTCGACCTCGTCCCACTTGGCCTGCGTGACCGGCGCCAGCACCAGCTGCGCGATGCGATCGCCGCGGGCTATGGCGAAATCGTCGGCCCCGTGGTTGATCAGGATGACCTTCAGTTCGCCGCGATAATCGCTGTCGATCGTGCCGGGCGTATTAGGCACGGTGATGCCGTGCTTGAAGGCCAGCCCCGAACGCGGGCGCACCTGGATTTCGTAATTCTCAGGGATCGCAACGGCGAGGCCGGTGGCGACCGCATGCCGCTGGCCGGGGCGAATCGTCACGCTTTCGGCCGAGAGGACATCCATGCCCGCAGCGCCGCTGGTGGCATAGGCCGGAAGATCGAGACCGTGGCCGTGAGGCAGGCGCTTGATCTGGACGGCTACGGCATCAGTCACGCGGATCTTCCTCCGGCTCGGCTAGGGCTTCGGCAGCGCGGATGATGAGTTCGCGCGCGACTTCTTCCTTGGGCATTTCGGCGAGGCTTTCTACGCCTTCCGAAGTCACGATGTGGACCTGGTTGAGATCGCCGCCCATCACGCTCTCGCCAGCTGCGCCGGCGACATTGTTGGCCACGATCCAGTCGGCACCCTTGCGCTTGCGCTTGGACTTGGCGTTCTCGACCACGTTTTCCGTCTCGGCGGCAAAGCCGATGAGGAGGTGCGGGCGCTTGCGGCCGGCAGCCACTGCGGCGAGGATATCGGGGTTTTCGGCAAGGATGAGTGCAGGCGGCGCAGAGCCGCGCTTCTTCATCTTTTCGCCTGCGACATGGCGGCTCTTCCAGTCGGCGACGGCCGCGACCATGAAGGCGCAATCTGCGGGCAGCGCGTTGCGCACTTCCTCTGCCATGTCGTCGGCGGTTTCGACATCGATGCGGTCGACGCCGATCGGGGTCGGAAGATGCACCGGACCGGTGACCAGCGTCACGCGGGCGCCCGCTGCTGCGGCCATGGCGGCAATCGCGAAGCCCTGCTTGCCGCTCGAACGGTTGGCGATGTAGCGCACCGGATCGATCGGCTCCCGGGTCGGGCCCGCAGTGACGAGCACGTGCTTGCCGTAGAGCGGGCGGTGTTCCGGATCCTCGTCGAAGATCGCCTGCCCGTAGAGCGGATCGGCCTCGAGCGGGTTTTCCGCTTCGAGCACTTCGACCTCTTCTGGGATCGGCTGCGCGACGGCGCGCTTGTCCTTCTTGCCGACGGTATGGTTGATCGCTTCCTTGTCGGTCGGCGGGGCCGCAGCCGCGCCGCCCTTCTTGGCGAGCAAGCCGCCCATGTCGGGCACGAAATCGGGATCGTGCTCCGGTTCGTCCGCGTCGAACTCGGCTTCCTCGAAATCTTCCTCGAGATCCTCGAGCTCTTCGAATTCCTCGTCGATTTCCTTCTGGCTGCGCTTTGCAGTCGAACGCGGGATGATCGCGTTGAGCAGGCTGCCGAGGCCGGAGCGTGCCGAGAGGTCTTCTTCCTCCTCTTCGGGCTCTTCGACCTCTTCTTCGATATCGTCCTCCAGCACCTTCGGCTCGTCCGCTTCCTCTTTCGCGGAAGGCGGAGCCAGCGCAGGCGCAGGTGCGGCCAGTTCGGGCACGTCGATATCGAGATCGAGTGTCTCGGCGATCTTGCGCAGGATGGCAGCAGGCTCGGGCAGGCGGCCGGGGCCGAATTCGCCGCAGGCCATCGCGCCCTCGTCCGGGTCCATCACGGTCACACCGGCCTGGCGCAGCCATTCTGCGTTGCGCTGGGTGGCCGAATGCTCCCACATCCGCACGTTCATCGCCGGAACGGTGACGACCGGCTTGTCTGTGGCGAGGATCAGCGTCGTGGCCAGATCGTCGGCGATACCGGCGGCCATCTTGGCGAGGATATCTGCAGTGGCGGGGCACACGACCACGAGGTCGGCGTTCCGCGACAGCTGGATATGCCCCATCTCGACCTCGTCCTTGAGATCGAAAAGCGAGGTGTAGACCTTGTTTTCCGACAGGGCGGCAAGCGCCATCGGCGTGACGAACTGCTGCCCGCCCTCGGTCAGGACGCAGGTGACATCGCCGCCCGCCTTCCTGATCAGGCGTACGAGTTCACAGCTCTTGTAGGCAGCGATACCGCCACCGATCACGAGCAGGATCTTGGGGCCGCTCACGTGACGGTCCTCCTGACTGGAATCATGCGCGGCTTTGCCCGCGCGGATCGGTTGGTGCATTCCCATTGCGTCATCGATGCGCTTGCTAGCGCCCCCTGTCCGTCATTGCCAGCGCGCATCGCGCACCCGTTTGCAGCCTCCTCCTTGCCAGCCTATGGTGAAGAAATCGGAAACGGGGGAATTTTCATCATGCATTTCATATTGGCAGCTTTGCTGGCGCTCGGCGCGATACTCGACCTGTTGCTGGGTGCGAGCTTCTTCATCGACCCCGCCACTGCGGGCGTCGATTTCGGTCTCCAGTCACCCACGCCCATGGGGCTTTCGGCGATGCGCGGCGATTTTGCGGCGTTTTTCTGGGTCGCGGCAATCAGTATGGGGATTGGCGCATGGAAGCGGCGCGCCGACGTGCTCTGGCCCGCGCTCGCGCTGTTCGCGATCGCATTCAGCGGACGTTTGGTGAACCTCTTCGTGGTCGGCGACTATGACGGCTGGTGGCAGCCGATGACGGTCGAGGCGCTGCACGTCATCGTGATAGCGCTGGCGATCAGGACCTTCCCCTGGAACGGGACTAGCCCAGCAACCCCTGCGTAAGCGCAAGCCATGCCGCGCCGCCACCGGCGGCAAAGGTGACGAGGTAGCGCAGCCAGCTGCGCTCCTTCTTCACGCGGCGTTCCCACATCAATTCCACCTCGGGTAGCGGCGGCGGCTCGGGCGCGCCGCCCTTGGGCGGGAAGCGGTCCTCGATACGGCGCACGAGGTCGGGGATGCGGAGCAGCGTCTCGGTATCCTCGCGTATACGGTCGGCAATCGCGGCTTCGGGGCCAAGCTCGTCGCGGATCCAGCTGCGCACATAGGGCGCGGAGACGTCCCACATGTTGATCGCGGGATTGAGCTGCGTGGCGATGCCTTCGACCATCACCATGGTCTTTTGCAGCAGCAGCAGGTGCGGCTGGGTCTGCATGTCGAAATCGCGGGTGATGGCAAACAGCCCGTCGAGCATCTGGCCGACCGACAATTCGCTCACCGGCTTGCCGCGCATGGGTTCGCCCACCGCCCTCAGCGCCGTCGCGAATTCGTCGACATTGTGATAGCTCGGGACGTATTGCGCCTCGAAATGGATCTCGGCGACGCGTTTGTAATTGCCCGTCGTCAGGCCGTAGAGGATTTCCGCCAGCCACATGCGCGCGCGCCGGTCGATCCGGCCCATGATTCCGAAGTCGATGGCGGCGATGGTCCCGTCCGCTTTCACGAACAGGTTCCCCTGGTGCATGTCGGCATGGAAGAAGCCCGCCGCGATGGCCTGCTTGAGGAAAGCGAGGACGAGGCGGCTTGCCAGCTCGTCCATGTCGTGGCCCGCCGCGCGGATCGCCTCGGTATTGCTGATCTTGATGCCGTCGATCCAGTCGACGGTCAGGACGCGGCCATTGGTACGGTCCCAGTCGATGCCGGGGATCTCGTATTTCTCGGTCCCGACCATGTGATCGGCGAGTTCCGATGCGCTGGCCGCCTCGCGCCGCAGGTCGAGCTCGCGGTTGGTCCAGCGCTTGAAGTTGGCGATGACGAGCCGCGGGCGCAGACGAGAAGCCTCGCCGCCCATCGCCTCGACATGGGCAGCGGCCCATTCATAGGTATCGATGTCGCGCGCGAACTGTTCGCGCACGCCGGGGCGCAGGACCTTCACCGCGACCTTCCGGCCATCGGTGGTGACCGCGCGGTGGACCTGCGCGATCGAGGCCGCCCCGACCGGCACGGGGTCGAATTCGGAATAGAGGTTCTCGAGCGGCTGTTCGAAGCTCGCCTCGATGCTCTGCTTGATCTTGTCGAAGCTTACCGGCGGCAAGTCGTCCTGGAGCTTGAGGAGGTTGCGCGCAGCATCCTCGCCCACGAGGTCGGGACGCGTGGCGAGTGTCTGGCCGAGCTTGATCGCGGCCGGACCAATATCGCGGAAGGCACCGGCATAATCCGGCTCTTTCGGCTGCACCGTTCCGAAGCGGGCGATGCGCGCCAGCCGCTTGACCGGAGGCGGCGTGTTGGGATCGCGCTCGATCCCGCGCAGCGCGCCGTGCTTCGCCAGCGTCCGGCCCCATTTAAGGAGCCGCCAGATATGCCTTGCGGGGCGTGCCACGCCTTAAACTTTCCACCCCGAATGGATATTGACCGCGCCGCCGAGGATTTTCTCGACCCGCGTGTTCTCGAAACCTGCATTGCGGATCATCGCCTCGAATTCGGGCGGCTTGGGGAAGCGGCGGATCGATTCGGCAAGGTAGCGATAGCTGTCCTCGTCGTTGGCGATGGCCTTGCCGATCTTGGGCATGAGCTGGTGCGAATAGAGGTCGTAGACTTCCTTGAAGCCGGGCCAGTCGGTCTGACTGAACTCCATGCAATAGAATCGCCCGCCGAACTTCAGAACGCGGTGCGCCTCTCTCAGGGCCTTGTCGATGAAGGTCACGTTCCGGATGCCGAAGACGATGGTGTAGGCATCGAAGGTGCGGCTCGAGAAGGAAAGCTCCTCGGCGTTCTGTCGAGACCAGACGAGGCCGTCGATCCCGCGATCCATCGCGCGCTCGATACCGACGTCGAGCATATCCTGGTTGATGTCGGACACGGTAACGCTCGCCCCGCGCTCCGCCATGCGGAAGGCGATGTCGCCCGTGCCGCCGGCCATGTCGAGGATCTGCTCGCCCGGCTGCGGTTTCACGCGCTTGACGAAACGGTCCTTCCACAGACGATGCATGCCGCCGCTCATCGCGTCGTTCATGATGTCGTACTTGGCGGCAACGCTCGAAAAGATCTCGCCCACGCGGCCGGTCTTCTCGCTCGCATCGATATCTTCGTAGCCGAAGGAAACGGTGTCACTCATAGGCGCGTGCCTTAGGGGGAATTGAGCGGAGCGCAAAGGGTGTTAGAGGGGTTTTCATGCCAGAGCTTCCTGAAGTCGAAACAACGGTGCGCGGCCTTGCGCGGTTCCTTAAGGGCGAGACGATCACGCGAGTGACCGTCAACCGCCCCGATATGCGCCGCCCCTTCCCGCCCGATCTGGTGCAGGCTCTGACCGGGGCGAGCGTGACGCATCTGTCGCGCCGGGCAAAATACGGCCTCATCCACACCAGCCGCGACCACGCGATGGTGTTCCACCTCGGCATGAGCGGACGCTGGCGGATCGATCCGGCGGAAGACGAGAAGCACGACCATCTGGTGATCGAGACCGCAGGCCACCGCTTTGCGCTCAACGATCCGCGCCGCTTCGGCTCGGTCGATTTGATGACGAGCGGCGAGCTGGTAACCTGGAAACCCTTCGCCGCGCTGGGGCCGGAGCCGCTGGGCGATGGCCTCACCCCCGAACACCTGCGCGAGGCAACGCGCGGGCGCAAGCAGGCGATCAAGCTGCTGCTATTGGACCAGACCATCGTGGCGGGCCTCGGCAATATCTATGTGTGCGAGGCGCTGTGGCATGCAGGCATCCATCCGCGAAAGGCAGGCGGCAAGGTGACCATGCCGCAACTCCGCCGCCTCGTCCCCGCAATCAAGGACGTGCTGGAGCGATCCATACGCGACGGTGGCAGCACCTTGCGCGATTTCGCCCAGCCCGACGGCGAGCTAGGCTATTTCGCCACCCGCTTCCACGTCTACGGCCGCGAGGGCGAGCCCTGCCATCACGAGGACAGCGGCACGATCCGCCGCACCGTGCAGGGCGGACGCAGCACGTGGTTCTGCCCGGTTTGTCAGAGGTGACCCGGGTCAAACCGAGAATGCAGCGGGACGCGACTGGTCAACTGATTCTACTGGGGACTGAGTTTTTAGAATTCTGAGGCGTTGAGTCCGAAGCGCCGTCCGATAGATGCTATTCGCGGGACCAATTCAAATCTTTGGGAATTGGCATAGTTCACGACAGCGCACTTGGCATAGGTTTCCAGTGCAAAAGGCCAGTTATCTGCGTTGCTCCCGAACTCGGAATCCAGCGCGTCGCTGAATGCCGAAATATCCGCATCCCCAATCGCCGGATGATCGCCGTCCTTGCAAAATTGCCGGGTCACGTCCTCAAATTTCAGGGAATGTCTCTTCCGCTTGGCTGGACTATCGAATTCGCCGGACCATTTCCAAAGCAACAAATTCATAGTCATAATAAATGCAATCCAATGATGATTTGTGGTTGCACTTCAAAATAAAGAAGCGCGTGGAAAGGCTTCGATTGCAGTAAGGGCGCAAGCCACTCCTCACAAATCCAGCGAGGCATATTCCCGCGGCGGGGGTAGCCCGTCCATCTTCTCGCTCAGCAGCGGGCGGAAGCTGGGGCGGCTTTTCATGACCATGTACCAGTCGCGCGCCTGTTCGTGGCCTCGCCAGTCGATACCGCCGAGGTAGTCCACCACCGAGAGATGCGCCGCGCAGGTGAGGTCGGCGAGGCTCAGCTGCGGCCCCGCCAGCCATTGCCGCGTGTCGACCAGCCAGTCGATATAGTCGAGGTGGCCGTGCAGCATCCGGCCCATCTGGCGCAGCACCTGCCCGTCGGGCGACTGGCGCAGGATGAGGCGCTTCTTCATCTTCTCGTGAAGCGCGGGCTCGGTCACGTCGGCGTAGAAATTCTCGTCGAACAGCGCGACGAGGCGGCGGATTTCCGCGCGCTGCATCGCATTGCCCCCGATCATGGGATTACGCTCCACCGTCTCTTCGAGGAATTCGCAGATCGCCTGGCTGTCGCACAAGGTTACGCGGCGCGCGGGATCGTGCAGCACCGGGGTGCGGCCCGCCGGGTTCAGCTGCCAGAACGCATCGCGCCCGTCCCACGGATTTTCGCGGACGAGTTCATAGGCGACCGACTTCTCCGCCATGACGAGGCGCAGCTTGCGGCTGAAAGGACAAAGAGGGAATTGGTGGAGTTGCCACATTGCACCCACGCTATTGCATCAGCCGCACCCGCGCGTCCACCGGTCCAATAGGGGTATTTAAAGAATTTCCCGCAGCGGGACTGTTCGCGTCTTCGAAAGCTATTCTTGCGGCAGGCTTTCCTGCAGGCGCGCGGCCATCTCTTCGAGCGCGGGCCTCATCTCCTCCAGCGCCTCTGCCATGGTGCCCATCGCTTCCATCGCGCGCGGCAGATTGCGCTCGATTTCCTCCGGAATCCGGCCGGCTTCGGGCGCCATCGAACGCAGCGTGGTATCGCGGTCGACCTCGGGCATTTCCTCGCCCGACATCTCGCCGGCGGCTTCCACCAGCGGGCCGAGCGGCAGGTCGAGCAGCACTTCGCTGAGCGTGCGCATCAGCATCGCGGTTTCGCGCTGGTATTCGGGATCGGAGAATTTCTCGGCGAGGTCGGTGGCCGCTTCTTCTTCCACCTCGGGCGCAGGCAGGTCCGCATCCTGCGCAAGGAGGGGTGCAGGCGCTGCGATCGCGGCCAGCGACAATGCGGACAATACGGAATTACGCATGGAAATTCCCCTCCGGAGCGGCAACTGGCGGTTTGCTACCGCGACGCCGCTGAAAGGGGGCTGAACGGCTGTCAGACGCCGGAAGCGTCGAGCAGCGTGAGGCAGGCGGGCATGATCGCCTCGACGGCCTCGAAACCCTCGCTCTGGAAGGACGCCAGCTCGCGATCCACCAGCGCATTCATGACATCATGCGTGAACCGGGTATCCTCCATGATCTGTGCAGTCACCCGGACGAAGAATTCTTCACCGCGGGGTTCCATCGCCGGATATACCAGAGTCCGCTCGTACCCGGCATCCTGACCGCCAGCGACGAGACCGAAAGCGACCCCGCAGCGGAAATTGGTCTGCTGCTCCAGCGTCAGCGGCGGTATCTCGGGCGCCGGTTCGCCCTCCTGCGCCAATACGGGGAAAGAAAGCACTAGGGCTGCGGAAGCGATGAGGGGCCTGATCATGGCGCGGCTTCTAGCTGCGCTTGCCTGAACCGCAAGCAACTTGCCTGCCCCAGCGCGCTTCCCTAGTCCAAAGCCGAAGAGGAGATTCGTTTCAAATGAAGACCAGAGCTGCCGTCGCCTTCGAAGCCAAGAAACCGCTGGAGATCGTCGAACTCGATCTGGAGGGCCCGAAAGAGGGCGAAGTGCTGGTCGAGATCAAGGCGACGGGCATCTGCCACACCGATGCCTACACGCTCGACGGGCTCGACAGCGAGGGTCTGTTCCCCAGCGTGTTGGGCCACGAAGGCGCAGGCATCGTGCGCGAGGTCGGCAAGGGCGTGACCTCGGTCAAGCCGGGCGACCATGTGATCCCGCTCTACACCCCCGAATGCCGCCAATGCAAAATGTGCCTTTCCGGCAAGACCAATTTGTGCAGCGCGATCCGCGAGACGCAGGGCAAGGGCCTGATGCCCGACGGCACGACGCGCTTCAGCTATCAGGGCAAGCCGATCTACCACTACATGGGTTGTTCGACCTTCTCGAACTTCACCGTCCTGCCCGAAATCGCGGTCGCCAAGATCCGCGAGGACGCGCCGTTCCACACCAGCTGCTACATCGGCTGCGGCGTGACGACGGGTGTCGGTGCGGTAGTGAACACCGCGCAGGTCAAGCCGGGCGACAATGTGGTGATCTTCGGCCTCGGCGGGATCGGCCTCAACGTCATCCAGGGCGCGAAGATGGCGGGCGCCGACCGGATCGTGGGCGTCGACATCAACCCCGACAAGAAGAGCTATGCCGAACATTTCGGCATGACCGACTTCATCAATCCCAAGGACGTGAAGGACGTCGTCGCCACCATCGTCGAAATGCTCGACGGCGGGGCGGATTACAGCTTCGACTGCACCGGCAATACCGATGTCATGCGGCAGGCCCTGGAGTGCTGCCACAAGGGCTGGGGCACTTCGATCATCATCGGCGTGGCCGAAGCGGGCAAGACCATCGAAACGCGCCCCTTCCAGCTGGTGACGGGCCGCAACTGGCGCGGCACCGCGTTCGGCGGGGCCAAGGGCCGAACCGACGTGCCCAAGATCGTCGATTGGTACATGGACGGCAAAATCCAGATCGACCCGATGATCACGCATATGCTGAAGCTGGAAGAAATCAACAAGGGCTTCGACCTGATGCATGCGGGCGAAAGCATCCGCAGCGTGGTCGTCTTCGACTGATGCCAGCCAAGGTGACCCTCGCCGAAAAATTCGCCGGTTTCAGCGAGCATTGGGCACCGCGCATCGTCGCGCGCTACGAGGGTCACGAGGTTCGCATCGCCAAGCTCGAAGGCGAATTTGATTGGCACAGCCACACCCATGACGAACTGTTCCTGTGCGTGGACGGGGAACTCGATATCGAGTTTCGCGACCGTACGGAGACCCTCAATCCCGGCGACCTGCTGCTGATCGCAGCGGGCGAGGAACACAAGCCGAATGCACACAAGGGCGAGGTGCAGGTCCTGCTGCTCGATCCCGAAAATGCGCCGAATACCGGAAACGAAGCTACTGCGACCAAAGCGGTCGAAGCATAAAGGAGAGAGATATGTTCAGTCACGTGATGCTGGGGGCCGACGATATCGAGGCCTCGAAGAAGTTCTACGACGCCTGTTTCAAGGCACTGGGCGGGCGCGAAGGGCAGGTCGATCCCAAGGGCCGCGTCATCTACATGCACAATGGCGGGATCTTCCTGATCACCAAGCCCATCGACGGCCAGCCGGCGAGCTGCGGCAATGGTTCGACCATCGGTTTCGCAGCCGACAGCGAAGCAATGGCCGATGCCTGGCACAAGGCGGGCAGCGAAAACGGCGGTACCGAGATCGAAGATCCGCCGGGTCTGCGTGAAGGCGCGGGCATGAAGCTCTACCTCGCCTACCTGCGCGACCCGGCAGGCAACAAGGTCTGCGCGATGTACCGTCCGGGCTGATCGGCTTGGCGCACAGAGGCGAAGCGGGATTGCGGGCCGATTTGGAGGCGCTCGCAATCCCCTTCGAGCACCACGAACACCAGGCCGTTTTCACCGTCGAGGAAAGCCGCGACATCAAGGCGAGCATCCCCGGCGAGCATACGAAGAACCTGTTCCTGAAAGACGCAGGCGGCGCATTCTGGCTGGTCACCGTGCCCGCCGAAATGCGCGTGGACCTGAAGTCACTGCCGCAGGCCATCGGCTGCAAGCGCGTGAGCTTCGGCAAGCCCGATGACATGGAACGCCTGCTCGGACTCACGCCCGGATCGGTGACTCCGCTTGGCGCAATCAACGCCGGAGCCGGCAGCATCACCGTGGTCCTCGACCGCAGCCTTGCCGAGGCAGACCGCATCAACGTCCACCCGCTTCGCAATACCGCGACCATCGGCCTGTCCGGCGCGGACACCTTGCAGTTGCTGGAACATTGGGGACATGCGCCGATGATCGCAGACATTCCAGCACAGGACCCCGCATGACGCTCGACTACCTATCCCAGAACAAGGCTTTCGGTGGCGACCAGTTCGTCCTCTCGCACCACTCGGAGACGACGGGGACCGAGATGACCTTCTCGGTCTATGTCCCGCCGCATGCCGAGGGCGCGAAGCTGCCGGTGCTGTGGTACCTGTCGGGCCTCACCTGCACGCATGCCAATGTTACCGAAAAGGGCGAATACCGACGCGCCTGTGCCGAATACGGCGTGATCTTCGTTGCCCCCGACACAAGTCCGCGCGGTGACGACGTACCCGATGCGGCCGACGAGTACGACTTCGGCAAGGGCGCGGGCTTCTATGTCGACGCGGTCCGCGAGCCTTGGTCGAAACACTACCGCATGCGCAGCTATATCGAGGACGAATTGCCCGCGCTGATCGCAGCGAACTTCCCCGCCGACATGGCGCGCCAGGGCATCACCGGACATTCGATGGGCGGCCACGGTGCCCTCACCATCGGCTTGCGCAACGCGGACCGCTTCAAATCTGTCAGCGCCTTCGCACCCATCGTCGCACCAACCAGGGTGCCTTGGGGCGAGAAGGCCCTCTCCCGCTATCTCGGAGACGACCGCGAGGCCTGGGCCGAATATGACGCGGTCGCGCTGATCGAGAACGGTGCACGCATCGACAACCTGCTGGTCGACCAGGGCACGGCGGACAATTTCCTCGAGGAACAGCTCAAGACCGGCCTGCTATCCGTCGCCTGCGCCAAGGCCGGCATCCCCGCCGAAATCCGCATGCAGGAGGGCTACGACCACTCCTATTACTTCATCTCGACCTTCATGGCCGAGCATGTGAAGTGGCACGCGGAACGGTTTGCCTAGAGATCCAGCCACGCCTCCGCGACGTCCACAGCGTCATAGTCGAAGCTCTTGATATCCATGCCCGGGATCAGCGCGCCTTCGAGTTCCGCGGCTTTCTTCAGCCAGTCCGAATCCGTCAGCACCGCGCATTTGTCGAACGCGCCGAGCATCCTGAAGAGCTTGGGCAGACGGCTGAACTCGACGCCGATCGCGCCCAGAGAAGGCAGTTCGAAATTGGTGATCCGGTAGAACATCTTGCCCCCGGTCATGCCTTCGGACTTCTCGATCAGATCATCGAGCGCCTTGCGCATGATGTCCGCATCGACCTTGCCGTCCAGAACGATATCGATCCGGTCGGCAGCAGGCTTGGTAATAGTCAGCATGGGTCATCCCCTCGTGCAGCCGCGACACTGGCACTCGCTTAGGGGCATCCTAGCACGATTCGAAAAATCCCGACAATTCGGCTCAGGTGCCGGCGCCCACCAGCTTCAGGAAGAACGCGTTCGCCTCGTCTGCGAACTCTTCGCTTGCCGGGCGTGAAGCCACCTCCTCAACCCGGTCGAGTTCGTCAGCGATGAAAGCGTCGATCGCCGGTCGGGGTTTGGCGCTTCCTGCCTCTCGCGTTTCAGCCTTGATTGCGACCATCTCCTCGATTTCCTCCGACAAACTGCGGGGCAGGCCTGTGACTGCCATCAGGTCCTGCAACCGCATCGGGGGGCGCGCCTGCGGGCACATGCGAAGCGCTCTCACCGACAATGCGGGGCGCAGCGCGTAGAAGTACTTCTTGACCGTGACGCCTTGCTCGGACTCCAGCCAACGCTTCACGGTGCTCCGCCCCAAGCTGGCATAGTGGCGGGCATACCCCTGCGGGTCGAAATGCCGGTCACCCAGCGCGGCGAGGTCCGCCACCATGGGATCCTGGGGTCGGTAACGAATTGAACTTTCGATCCATTCCGAGAGCACCGCATTTTGCTTGAGCATGAGGCCGAGAGCCTTGCGGATATCCCACCCGTTGAGGTCGATATCGTCGACGATAGGCTGTTCGATCACGTCGCGCGGTTGCTTGAGTGACAGATAGTCATCGCGTTGACGCACATATACGAAGCGGACATCGAAATCGCTGTCAGGAGAAGGAAAGCCCCAAGCCCGCGATCCGGATTCGATCGCGAGTAGATAGTGGATGCCCTCCTTCGTCTCGATATCCGCTAGCCGCGTTTCGATTTCGTCCCGCACGGCCTGCGGGATGGCCTGATCGGCGCTCATCGCCGCTTCATCCATGCGTGGCGACGAATTCCTCCACCACCGGTGCAATCTTTTCGCGCCACTTGCTGCCGTTGAAGATGCCGTAATGGCCCGCGCCCTCGGCCATGTAATACCGCTTCTTCGACGCATCGAGATTGGGCGTCAGCTCCAGCGCGGCGCGGGTCTGGCCGAGGCCCGAGATATCGTCGCGCTCGCCCTCGATTGCGAGGAGCGCGGTCCCGGTGATGTCGCCCAGGTCGATGCGCTTGCCGCGGTGCTTGAAGGTGCCATTGGGGATCGAATGGTCCTGGAACACCTCCTGCACCGTCTGCAGGTAGAATTCGGCGGTCATGTCGCAGACGCTGCGGTATTCGTCGTAGAAATCCTTGGTCGCCTGCGCGCTAGCCTCGTCGCCAACGGTGAGGTGTTTGAACATCTCGTAATGGCTCATCATGTGATTGCCGAGGTTCATGCTCATGAAGCCGGCGAGCTGCATGAAGCCCGGATAGACCCGGCGTCCTGAGCCGCGATACTGCATCGGCACGGTGGCGATGACATTGTGACGGAACCACTCGATGGGGCGCTCCATCGCAAGGTCGTTGACGCTGGTGGGCGAGCAGCGCGTGTCGATCGGGCCGCCCATCATGGTGAGCGTCTTCGGAGCGCACTCGTGCCCGTCACGGTTCATGATCGCAGTCGCGGCGAAGACGGGGACCGAGGGCTGGCACACCGCCATGGCGTGCGCGCCCGGGCCGATATGCTCGAGGAACTCGATCACGTAATCCATGTAGTCGTCGAGGTCGAACTGGCCTTCGTGCAGCGGCACGGTGCGCGCATCGGCCCAGTCGGTGACATAGACGGTGTAGTTTTCAAGCATCCGCTCGACCGTGCCGCGCAGCAGCGTGGCGTAGTGGCCGCTCATCGGCGCGACGATCAGGAGGCGCGGCGCGTCTTCGGGCAGGTCTTCGCGGTGGAAGCGCTTCAGATCGCCGAAGGGCTTGTTGAGGACCGTGGACTCCACCACCGGATAGGCCTGCTTGCCGACCGTCACGGTCTCGATGCCCCAGGCAGGCTTGCCATAGGTGGCGGTGGCGTGCGCGAAGACCTCGAGCGCGCTGGAGGCCATCGGCCCCATGCCCATGTAACCAAACGGCAAAGCCGGGTTGGAGAGCATCTCTGCCCCGATGGAAGCCCAAGTGCTGGCGCTCGACATCCAGCTCTTCTGCAGCTCGTGCATGTGGTAAAGCATCGTAATCCCCTGCGACCCGCGCTTTTGTGTTGTGGCTTGCGGGTGACCTTGAAAAGAGCGCGAGTGTGCCGCGTGAAACCTCATTGTGCAATGCACAAACTGGGTAAAAGTGCCGGTAACTCGCCTCACCTGTGGATTTTGCGCCTCACCGTGACTAGGTGAGCGCTCATGGACGAGACGGGCGCCCAGACAGACAAGAAGCGCAGGCTGTTCGCGCGCCGCCGCAAGGGCGAGCCGCGTTCGCTCAAGCCGCTGCGCATGGTCTTCGATGAATTGCGCAATTATCCCGGCCATGTAGCGCTGGCCTTTACCGCACTGGTCATCACGGCCAGCGCGACGCTCGCCATTCCCGCGGGACTGCGCTTCGTGGTCGACCAGGGCATGGGCGGCGACGGTACCCAGCTGACTTTCTGGTTCCGCGTTTTGCTCGGCATTGTGACGGTTCTCGCGCTGGGTACTGCCATGCGCTTCTATTTCGTGAGCTGGCTGGGCGAACGCGTGGTCGCCGATGTGCGCAAGCGCGTGCAGGCGAACCTACTGCGCCTCGCGCCCGGTTTCTACGAGGTCAACAGCCCCAAGGAAATCTCCAGCCGCATGACCAGCGATACCGCGCTGATCGAAAACATGGTCGGGACCACCGTCTCGGTCGCACTGCGGAATATTCTCGTGGCGCTGGGCGGTACGGCCTATCTCTTCTACCTCGTGCCCGGGCTGACCGTCGGCATGTTGCTGATCATCCCGCTGATCGTGGTCCCGCTGACCGTTTTCGGGCGCCGCCTGCGCAAGGTCAGCCGCACCAGCCAGGACCGTGTTGCCGATATCGGCGCCAACGTCACCGAAGTGCTTTCCGCGATGAAGATCGTGCAGGGCTTCAACCAGGAACGCCGCGAGCAGGCGCGCTTCGGCGATACGGTGGAGCGTACTTTCACTGTCGCCAAGCGCCGGATCGTCATCCGCGCCGCGCTCACCGCCTGTATCATTCTGTTCGTCTTCGGCGGGATTACCATGCTCGTCTGGAAGGGCGCAGAAGCGGCCAATGACGGGACGATCAGCTACGGCACGATCGTGTCCTTCGTCTTCGCCGCCGCGCTGGTGGCAGGTGCCTTCGGCGCGCTGACAGAAGTTTATGGCGACCTGCTGCGCGCGGCAGGTGCCGCCAGCCGCCTGTCCGAACTGCTTGAGGAAAAGCCCGAGATCGCTGCGCCGGACAAGCCGATGGCGCTGCCCACCCCGCCGCGTGGCAGCTTGTCGTTCCGCAATGTAAACTTCCGCTATCCCACGCGGCCCGAAACCCCGGCGCTGGAGGATTTCAGCCTCGAGGTGGAACCGGGCGAAACGGTCGCCATCGTCGGCCCGTCCGGCGCGGGCAAGTCGACCATCTTCCAGCTGGTCGAGCGGTTTTACGATCCGCAGAGCGGCACCGTCCGGCTCGACGGCATTGCGCTGACCAAGGCCGATCCGGCCGAAATCCGCTCGCGCATCGCTTTCGTCCCGCAAGAGGGCGTGCTCTTCTCCGCCAGCGCGCGCGACAATCTGCGCTATGGCAACTGGGATGCAAGCGAGGAACAGGTCTGGGCAGCGGCGCGCGCCGCCAATGTGGCCGGATTCCTCGAAAACCTGCCGCAGGGCCTCGATACCCATCTGGGCGAGAACGGGACGCAGCTTTCGGGCGGCCAGCGCCAGCGCATTGCCATCGCCCGCGCGGTCTTGCGCGATGCCCCGATCCTGCTGCTCGACGAAGCCACCAGCGCGCTCGATGCCGAAAGCGAACGGCTGGTACAGGACGCGCTCGAGCACCTGATGGAAGACCGCACCACCCTGGTCATCGCCCACCGCCTCGCCACCGTGCGCGCGGCCGATCGCATCGTGGTGATGGAAGACGGACGCATCGTCGAACAGGGCACGCACGCACAGCTTGCCGGCAATGGCGGGCTCTATGCGCGCCTTGCCGAGCTGCAATTCGGCATCGAAACCGCGTAAATCCTCGACCAATCGGGTCATCCACCCGACGAAAAGCAACTCCCGGCGCGCGTTTCTGCTAGCCAGACTGGGCAAGGCCGTGTGCGACAAATCGCCTGCGGCCAGTCAATTCCGGGAGACTGCCCACAATGAAATTACTTACCCTTGCCGCCAGCGCGTCCGCGCTCGCCCTTGCGCTTGCAACACCCGCCGCGGCGGAAGATACCAGTGCCGCACCTGCCGAAGAAGTGCCGGTGCCCACCATGAGCTTTGGCGACTGGGGTTTCGATCCCGATACGCTTTCGACCGACATCGATCCGGGCGACGACTTTTTCGCCTATGCCAACCAGAAGTGGCTCGATGCCAATCCGCTACCCGCGGAATTCAGCCGCTTCGGCGCCTTCAACCTCCTGCGCGAGAAATCGACTTCGGACGTGAAGGCATTGGTCGACCAGCTGACGGCGAAGGACCCTGCCACGCTGAGCGCCGATGAAACGCGCATTGTGGAAGCCTACAATGCCTATCTCGACACCGGCGCCATCGAAGCCGCCGGCCTTGCGCCCGCACAGCCTTATCTCGATGCGATCCAGGGCGCGGAAACGCTCGCCTCGCTGGCGGAAATCTGGGGCACGCCCGGCTATTCCTCGCCGCTCTACGCCTATGTCGAAGTCGACGCGAAAGAGCCCACGCGCTATTCGGTCCACGCCGGTTCGGGCGGTCTCGGCCTGCCCGACCGCGACTATTACCTCGACGAAAGCGAGAAGGGTCGCGACATCCAGGCCAAGTATCGCGATTACCTCGCCTTCCTCCTCGGCGAGGCGGGCTATGCAGACGCTGCCGGCATGGCGCAGCAAATCTATGACTTCGAGGATTCGATCGCCCGCAAGGTCGCCTGGGATCGCGCCACGCGGCGCAACGACGACCTGACCTATAACGCACTCACGCCCCAGGAGCTCGAGGCGCAGGCAGGTGGCTTCCCCCTCACTGCCATGCTGACGGCTAGCGGGTTCGAGGATATCGACCGCTTTATCGTAACCGACCTCCCGCCCACTACCGAACGGGCAGAGGAACTGGGTCTCGATGCCGACACGCTGGCCAAGATCGGTGGCGGCATGCCCGCAGCCATGCAGCTGATCCTCGATACACCGATGGATGTCCTGCAGGCCTGGACCGTGAAGGGCTTCCTGTCGTCCAACGCATCGGTCCTGCCCGCGCGTTTCGACAACGCACAGTTTGCATTCTACGGCACGACGCTCAACGGAACCCCCGAACAGCGTCCGCGCTGGAAACGCGCTATCGGTGAAACCGAGGGCCTGCTCGGCGAATTGCTCGGCAAGTCCTATGTCGCCGAATATTTCCCGCCCGAAAACAAGGCGGCGATGGACGAACTCGTGGCGAACCTGCGCAAGGCCATGGCACAGTCGATCGACGGCCTCGACTGGATGGGCGAGGAAACCAAGGAGCAGGCCATTGCCAAGCTCGATGCCTTCGACCCGAAGATCGGCTATCGCGACAATCTGGAAAGCTATGAAGGCTTGACCATCACCCCGGGCGCTCCGGTCGCGAACCGCATGGCATCTGCCGAGTGGGAATGGCAGGAAATGCTCGGCAAGCTGGGCGGCCCGATCGACCGTACCGAGTGGTACATGCTGCCGCAGACGGTCAACGCCTACTACAACCCGACCAAGAACGAGATCGTCTTCCCCGCTGCGATCCTGCAGCAACCCTTCTTCGGGATCACTGCCGACGCGGCAGTGAACTACGGCGGCATCGGCGGCGTGATCGGCCATGAAATGGGCCACGGTTTCGACGATCAGGGCTCCAAGTCCGACGGCACCGGTGCCCTGCGCGACTGGTGGACCGACGCCGACCGCAAGGCCTTCGACAAGCTGGGCGATGCGCTGGTGGAGCAGTATGACGGCTATTGCCCGCTCGACGAGGGCGAGACTTGCGTCAACGGCCGCCTCACGCTGGGCGAGAACATCGGCGACCTTGGCGGATTGAGCCTAGCCTATCGCGCCTACAAGCTGTCGCTGAACGGCAAGGAAGACAAGGTGATCGACGGGCTGACCGGCGACCAGCGCTTCTTCCTCGCATGGGCCCAGGTCTGGCGTTCGCAGCAGCGCGAAGCGGCAGCCCGCCAGCGCCTGACCACCGATCCGCATAGCCCTGAAGAGTTCCGGGTGAACGGCATCGTGCGCAATATGGACGCCTGGTACGACGCCTTCGGTGTAACGCCGGAGGACGATCTCTACCTGCCGCCGGAAGAACGCATCACGATCTGGTAAGCCTTTCTCCCGAGAGAGGAGTGGAAACCCCGTCGGCCTCCCGTGGGCGGCGGGGTTTTTGTTTGACAGCAGCGCGGCTTCTGCCAATTCCCCGCCCCATGACTTTCCTGCAAGAACTCATCATCGCGATCGTCCAGGGAATTACCGAATTCCTGCCGATTTCGTCCTCGGGTCACCTCATCCTGATCCCGAAGCTCACGGATTTCCCCGACCAGGGTCCGCTGATCGACGTGGCGGTGCATGTGGGTTCGCTGCTCGCGATCATCCTCTATTTCCGCAAGGACGTGATCGGCCTTGCGCGCGGCGGTTTCGCCAGCGTCGGCCTCGGCAAGGACGACGAGCAGCGCAAGCTGTTCTGGTTCGTCGTCATCGGGACCATACCCGCCGTTGCGGCAGGGCTGTTCATCAAGCTCGGCGGCTATCTGGAAGGTTTCCGGTCGACCGACCTCGTCGCAACCAATTTGATCATCTTCGGCATCCTGCTGGGCCTTGCCGACAGGTTCGGCAAGCAGACCAAGGCTTATGAGGACATGAGCCTCAAGGACGCGATCCTGGTGGGTATCGCGCAGGCAATGGCCCTGATCCCGGGCACCAGCCGTTCGGGTGCCACCATGACCGCGGCGCGCGCACTGGGTTACTCGCGCGTGGAATCGGCGCGTTTCTCCTTCCTGCTGGCCATTCCGGCGGTTGCCGGTGCCGGCGTGCTGGCCGCATTCGACCTCGCCGGGGCGACCGCCCAGATGCAGCAGGATGCCATCGTTACCGGTATCCTCACCTTCTTCACCGCGCTCGCGACGATGATCTTCCTGATGAACTTTTTGAAGAAGGCCTCGATGCTGGTCTTCGTGGTCTACCGGGTGTTGCTGGGGATCGCGCTGCTCGCCCTGCTCTGACCGGGGAGCGTCAACGGTTCGCCTTGTTTCTGTCACATTCCCGGAACCATCTGCCGCAGCGTGGTTTGATTGGGTAAGTACCAGTTGCAAGGAAGCATAGATGGGTCTGATAATCCTGATCGTAACCGGCGCCCTGTTGGGCTGGCTGGCAACGATCGCCCTCCAGATCGATGACGGGCGCGGCATTCTGCGGAATGTGGTCGCCGGCATCATCGGTTCGCTGGGCGTAGGGCTGGCAACCTCGGGCGGCGTCTTTCTCGGCGCGATCCGGGCGAGCACGCTCCTATGGGCCGCTGTCGGAGCTATCGTGCTGATTGGCTTGTACAATGTCGTGCGTGAGAAAGCCTTGTCTTAATCGCGCAACGCAGTATCCATCCACATCGGGGTCCGCCAGTTTCTGGCTGGAACCTGTTATCAAGGGGAAGAAACAATGAAATTCACCAAGACCGCTCTCGTCGCATCGGCAGCAGCCATGAGCCTCGGCCTCGCAGCTTGCGACAGCCCTGCTGAAAACCAGGCTGAAGACGAAATCGAAGCCATGGAAGACGTGCGTGACGCTCAAGTCGACCAGATGGAAGAAGCCGGTGAAATCACCGAAGACCAGGCCGATGCCATGGACGACCAGACCGATGCCATGGAAGAGCAGATGGAAGACCAGGTTGACCAGACCATGTAATCCAGGCTGTTCCTATGTGAACACGAAAGGGCTCCGGAGCGATCCGGGGCCCTTTTTATGGCTTCTCGGGAACCAAACGCTCCGCGACACATTTTTGCCATGATTATAGGGCGTCCGCATCACTGCGTCAGCGTCTGCAATCAGTCCAAAAAGGGGAAGTAGTAATGAAATTCAACAAGATCGCACTCGTCGCATCGGCAGCAGCCATGAGCCTCGGCCTCGCAGCATGCGACAGCGCTGCCGAAAACGAAGCGGAAGACAACATCGAACAGATGGAAGACGACCGTGACGCGATGGTCAACGAAATGGAAGCATCGGGCGAGATCACCGATGAACAGGCTGACGCCATGGACGACCAGACCGATGCCATGGAAGAGCAGATGGAAGACCAGGTCGACGAGACCATGTAGTCCAGGCTGTTCCTACGGGAACAAGAAAGGGCTCCGGAGCGATCCGGGGCCCTTTTTCCTTGTTCTAGCCGATTGCCAGATCAGACCGGCTTGGCGCCCGATCCGCGCCCGCCGCGCAGCGTGTATTCAAGGCTGCCGCGGTTCACCACGTAATCGACATCGATCACTGCCGTATTGGCATAGGTGAAGCCCGGACCCAGGCTCTTGTAGAGCTTGTCGAAATCGCGCTCCACCGTCTGGCGATAGAGGTCCTCGAAGCTCGAAATCACGAAATAGGTCGGCTGCAGGTCGCTGATGACGTAATCGGTGCGCATCACGCGATCGACGTTGAGCATGATGCGGTTGGGGCTTTCCGCCTCGACCGAATAGACCACCTCTGTCGGGCCGGAGAGGATACCCGCGCCATAGGCGCGTACGTCGCCCGGCTTTTCCTCGATGAGGCCGAACTCCACCGTATACCAGTAGAGCGAACCCAGCGCCTTCAGCCGGTTGTAGCGCATCGCCTTCCAGCCGGCCTTGCCGTATTCCTGCATGTAATCGGCATAGACCGGATCGGTCAGCATCGGCACGTGGCCGAAGACATCGTGGAACACGTCGGGTTCCTGGATATAGTCGAAGGTCTCGCGCGTGCGGATGAAATTGCCCGCCGGGAAACGGCGGTTGGCCAGGTGCCAGAAGAACACGTGATCGGGGATCAGCATGGGCACGGGCACCACGCTCCAGCCGGTCAGCTTGTCCAGTTCCTCCGACAGCTTGCCGAATTCGGGCACGCCGCCGCGGCCGAGATCGAGTTTCTCGGTCCCTTCCATGAATGCGGTCGCCGCGCGGCCGGGCAGCATTTCCATCTGCCGCTTGAACAGGTCGTCCCAGATCGCATCGTCTTCGCTGTCGTAGATGGTCTGCTTGGGCTCGAGCCAGTCGTCGCCGACATGCTCGGGCTTCTTCAGGGGCGCGGTGAAGACATCGTCCGGCATTTCGGGAAGCCGGGTAAAGTCCTGTTCTGGTTCTGCTAGCGTAGCCATATCACTGCTGTAGATAGTCGCTTTGTCACCGCCATTCAAATCAGGAGATGCGCGCAGCCATGAAACGCAAGGATTACGAAGCCAAGCTGGAGCCGATGCGCGAGGAACTGGTGGCGATGGCCCGCTGGGCCAGGGTGACCGGCCAGCGCATCGTCGTGCTGTTCGAGGGCCGCGACACGGCCGGAAAGGGCGGCGCGATCCGCGCAGTTTCCGAGAAACTCAATCCGCGCCAGTGCCACGTTGTCGCGCTGGGCAGGCCGACCGAGGACGAGCAGGGCCAGTGGTACTTCCAGCGCTATGTCGACCACCTGCCGACGACGGGCGAGATCGTCCTGTTCGACCGTAGCTGGTACAACCGCGCAGGCGTGGAAAAGGTGATGGGCTTTGCCAGCGATGCACAGGTCGAGCAGTTCCTCGACCAGGTGCCGGCTTTCGAGAAGATGCTCGTCGACGATGGCATCCTCTTGTTCAAATACTGGCTAGGGGCGGACCAGGAAAAACAGGAAGAGCGGCTGCGCGAGCGACTTGAAGACCCGCTAAAGCGCTGGAAACTGTCACCGATCGACCTTGCCGCGCGCGACAAGTACGATGCCTATACCGAAGCACGCGAAGAGATGCTGAGGCGCACGCATACCGAATGGGCGCCGTGGACGCTTGTCGATTTCAACGACCAGAAACAGGGCCGGCTAACGCTGGTGCGCGACCTGCTGGACCGGCTGCCCGACACCGCTTGCGAGCCGGCCGAAATCGATTTTCCGGAGCTTGGGCGCGAACCGCAGGTCGAAACCTATGGCGTTCTCCGGCCGATTGCGAGCAATCCGGTCGAGGACTAGGCCGCACGCTCGAACACGGCGGCCATGCCCTGCCCGCCGCCGATGCACATGGTCTCGAGGCCATAGCGCACTTCGCGCCGCTGCATCTCATGTGCCATGTCGGCAAGGATGCGGATGCCCGTCGCACCGATGGGATGGCCGAGCGAGATGCCCGAACCGTTGACGTTGACGATCTCGCGGCGGCTGTCGCCTTCTGCGAAACCCCAGCCCTTGAGCACGGCGAGCGCCTGCGGAGCGAAGGCCTCATTGAGCTCGATCAGTCCGATATCGTCCCAGCCCAGCCCGTTCTTGACAAACAGGCGCTCCACCGCCGGGACGGGGCCGATACCCATGCGGCTGGGATCGCAGCCCGCAGCGCTCCACGAATGGAACCACAGGATCGGTTCGAGGCCGAGTTCCTCGACCTTGTCTTCGGCCACCACGAGGCATGCGGCCGCCGCATCGTTCTGCTGGCTGGCATTGCCCGCGGTGACGATGGCTTCCGGATCGCGCTTGCCGTCGATAGGGCGCAGCTTGGAGAGGCTTTCCATGTCGGCATCGGCGCGATAGCCTTCGTCTTTGGCGAAGACCACGGGATCTCCGCGACGCTGGGGAATTTCGACCGGCACGAGCTGTTCGTCGAACTTGCCTTCGTCCCACGCCTTGGCCGCATTGCGGTGGCTGCGAACGGCGAATTCGTCCGATGCTTCTCGGCTGATATTGTAATCCTTGGCGAGGTTTTCCGCCGTCTCGATCATGCCGGTGATGACGCCGAAGCGCTCGATCGGCTGGCTCATCAGGCGCCCGCGCGTGAGGCGATCCCACAGTACCATGTCGCCCAGCCGCGAACCGTGGCGCGCCTTGGTCGTGTAATGCTCGACATTGGACATGCTCTCGACACCGCCCGCAAGCACGCAGTCGGCCATGCCGGTCTGCACCATCATCGCAGCGGTTGCGACCGCCTGCAGGCCCGAGCCGCACCGCCGGTCAAGCTGCATGCCGGGCACCTCGATGGGGTAGCCGGCGGCGAGCCAGCTCCAGCGCCCGATGGCCGGCGCTTCGCCGCTGCCATAGCCCTGGCTGAACACCACGTCGTCGACGCGCATCGGATCGACGCCCGAGCGCTCGACAAGAGCCTTGATGATGACCGCGCCAAGTTCACCAGCTTCCATGGGAGCAAGGCTGCCGAGAAATTTGCCGACAGGTGTGCGCAGGGGTTTGCAAATGGCGACGCGGCGGAGTTCGGTCATGGATCAGTCCTTATCGGAGAGGCGGGCGATATCGCGGTCGACGAGCTTGCCGATCGCGCCCGAAGACAGGCCGAGGCGTGACGCGAGCACTTCCTCGGTATGCTGCCCAAGATAGGGCGCGGGCGCCGGACCGCCGGCATCGCGCCCGGGAATATTGGCGAAGCTGCGGGTGGCGGGATATTCGAAACCCGAGGGGTTTGCAGAAGTCCGCGTGAAGAGCGGGTTGTCGCCCACCAGCACGGGATCGTTCGCAGCCTCGTGCATGGTACGATAGCGTTCGAAAGTGCAGCCCTCGGCGGCCATGCGGCGCTCGAGTTCGGGCCAGTCCATCGTTCCGGCGCGCGACTGGAAAAGGTCGAACAGAGCGTGGCGATGCTTGAAGCGCGGGTCGTCGCCGTCGGCAAAGCGCACGCCGCATTCCTGCTCGAGAGCGGCAATCTCGCCTTCCACACCGAAGGCTTTCACCAGGCCCGTCCACTGCTTCGCCGTCAGTGCGGCTACCATGAAGCGAATGTTGTCGAGACTGCGGAAATCGCGTCCGAACGCTCCCCAGATCGCATTGCCGAGCCGCTCGCGGTCGGCACCGCGGTAGAGCATTTCGGCCATCGCCCCGCTGTTGGCGACCGTGCCAATGGCGACATCGCTCAAGGGCACGCGCAGCTCGCTGCCCTCGCCGGTATGATCGCGGTGGCGGATCGCTGCGACCAGCGCGAAGGCGCAATAGGCGCCGGTGATGAAATCCCACGCCGGCAGCACCTGGTTGACCGGCGGCGCGGTAGCCTCGTCCCAGTCTTCGGGCCCGCACATCAGCGGATAGCCGCTGGCCGCATTGACGGTGAAGTCCATCGCCTGCCGCCCGTCGTGCCAGCCCATGATGCGCACGCTGACGAGATCGGGGCAGTTCGCCGCGACTGCCCTATGCGACAAGAAGCTCTTTTCGGGCAAATTGGTGATGAGATTGCCGGTCTTCGCCGACAGTTCAACCAGCAGTTCGCGACCCTCTTCACTGCGCAAGTCCAGCGCGACCGACTTCTTCGCACGGTTGAGGTTCTCCCAGCTGAGCGAGCGGCCCTCTTTCGTGAGCATGTAGCGGTCGTAATCGAGCCCGCCCTCCTTGTGATCGACACGGATCACCTCCGCGCCCATCTGCGCGCAATAGAGCCCAGCGGTCGGAGAAGCGACGAAGCTCGACGCCTCGATTATGCTCAGGTCGTTGAGGAGGCCGTACACGCCTCAGACGCTCGCCGCATATTCGCGCAGCATACGCTTGGCGATCTGCAGCTGAAGGATCTGGGTCGTGCCCTCGTAGATGCGGTAGATGCGCGCATCGCGGAAGAACCGCTCGGCATCGTATTCGGCCAGGTACCCCGCACCGCCATAGACCTGCACCACGCGGTCGACCACGCGGCCGCACATCTCGGAGGCGAAGACCTTGAAGGCGGCGGCTTCCTTGACCGTATCCTCGCCCCGGTCGACGCGTGCGGTGACGTCCGCCATCATCGCTTCGGCAGCGTAGATCTCGGTCCAGCTTTCGGCCAGCATCTGCTGGATCAGCTGGAAGTTGGCGATCGGTTCGCCGAAGGCCTGCCGCTCGTTCGCATATTTGATCGCGCTGTCGAGCGCGCGGCGAGCATAGCCCGTGCTGGCCGCGCCGACCGAGATGCGCCCGTTGTCGAGGCTCATCATCGCAAAGCGGAAGCCCTTGCCGGTCTCGCCGCCCAGCAGCGCGTCGCCCGGCACATGCACATCGTCGAGCATGACGTCGGAGATATGGCTGCCCGCCTGGCCCATCTTCTTGTCGGGGCTGCTGGTCGAAACGCCGGGCGTATCCATCGGGACGATGAAGGCGCTGACATGCGCGTTCTTGGGCAGCGCCTCTTTCTCGGTGCGCGCCATGATCAGCCCGACGTCGGCGTGCGGGGCGTTGGTGATGTATCGCTTGGTGCCGTTGAGGATCCATCCGTTCCCGTCCGGATCGGGCCAGGCCATTGTCTGCATCGCCGCACTGTCAGATCCGCTGCCGGGCTCGGTGAGGCCGAAACAGGCGATCTCGCCCGCTGCAATGCGCGGCCACCATTCGGCCTGCTGTTCGGCCGTACCGCCGTTCTTGATCGCGGAATTGAACATGCCGACATTGATCGAGAAGATTGAACGATAGGCAGGTGCGGCATAGGCCATGGTCTGCACGACCTTGGCATATTGAGTGACGTTGAGACCGGCCCCGCCGTGCTCTTCGGGAACCGTCAGGCCGAACAGGCCCATTTCCTTCATTTCGGCAACGATATCCTCGGGCAGGGCGTCGTTCTCGATCACGTCCTTTTCGGCCGGGATCAGGCGCTCGCGGACATAGCGTTCGAGCTGGTCGAGGAACTGGTCGAAGGTATCCTGGTCCATGCCGGGATTTGGCTGGGTTACGCTCATTCGCTCTCTCCTTCGAATTCGGTACCGTCGGTGTCCTGCCCGCTTTCGTCCAGGCGCTGCTCGTCGAGCATGGAGGCGGCGTCTTCCAGCGCCTCGGCCTCGCCCTCGGTCATCGGCGTCGTGGCCTGCGTATCACCCGGCGATCCGCAAGCGGAAAGCAGGCCGAGTGGGATGGCGAACAGGGCTGCGATTCGTATCATCGCGCGCACGCTATCGCGCATTGGCGCCATCGCAAAGCGCGCTACGGAAAGGGGCGCAAAGCGGCATGTCCTGCCACTTCGCGCCCCATCCTGTTTCGCAGATTACTGGCCGTCTTCGGACATCGCGTCCATTGCAGCGGCTGCGGTCGCAGCGGCTTCATCGCCAGCGGCTTCGACCGTTGCGGCTTCGGCTTCGATTGCGGCCGTGTCTTCCTCAATCGCTGCTTCTTCGTCTACCACCGGTTCTTCGGTGACCGGCTCCATGGCTTCGTCGGCTGCGACTTCGACCGTGTTGGCTTCTGCTTCGGTCGATGCGTCGTCGGCGCTGCCGCATGCTGCAAGAGCGAGGCTGGCGGTGGCGGCGGCGGCAATACGGAACTTCATGGCATTCTCCTTGGAATTGGTCGGGGCGTGGTTAATCGCTCCTTTGCCATCTCGCCAAGGGAAAAAGCACGAGAGCCGGTTGCGCATGGCGGGGCTTGCGGCAACACGGGGGGCATGGCCTCAGCCCCGATCCTCGACCTTCCCGCCGCGCGCAATGCCCTGCGCGCGACCTTCGGCTTCGACGATTTCCGGGGCCGGCAGGCCGAAGTGGTCGAGCGAACGCTGGCGGGCCAGTCGAGCCTCGCGGTCATGCCGACAGGTGCCGGCAAATCGCTGACCTACCAGCTTCCTGCGGTCATGCTGGAGGGGACCTGCGTGGTGATCAGCCCACTCATTGCCCTGATGCACGACCAGCTCCGCAGTGCGCGGGCGAACGGCATCCGCGCCGCCACGCTGACCAGCGCCGATGCCGACTGGCGCGAGACGCAGGACGCTTTCCGCGCAGGGGAGCTCGACCTGCTCTATGTTGCACCCGAGCGCGCGAGCCAGCCAGCATTTCGCGACTTCCTTTCATCCGCGCGCCTTGCGCTGTTCGCCATCGACGAGGCGCATTGCGTTTCCGAGTGGGGCCACGATTTCCGCCCCGACTACCGGATGCTGCGTCCTCTCATGGATGCGTTCCCCGAGGTCCCGCGCCTTGCGCTGACCGCCACGGCGGACCGGCAGACGCGGCCCGACATGCTCAACCAGCTTGGCATTCCGGAAGACGGGCTGGTGCTGGCTGGCTTCGACCGGCCCAATATCCGTTATACGATCCGCCACCGCGACAATCCGGTGCGCCAGCTGACCACGCTGATGGCCGAGCGGCCCGGTCCCGGCATCGTTTACGCACAGACCCGCCGCAAGGTGGAAGACCTTGCCGACAAGCTGGCCGCTGCCACCGGTCGGCAAGTCCTGCCCTATCACGCAGGCCTCGACCCGCAGACGCGCGCCGCCAACCAGGCCGCCTTCGTGGCCAGCGAAGACATGGTGATCGTCGCCACGGTGGCTTTCGGCATGGGGATCGACAAGCCCGACGTGCGCTTCGTCGCCCATGTCGGCGTGCCCAAGTCAATCGAGGCCTATTACCAGGAGACGGGCCGCGCAGGCCGCGATGGCGACCCTTCGGCAGCGACGATGTTCTGGGGTGCAGGCGATTTCGCCACCGCGCGCATGCGGCTCGCCGAGGTGGACGAAGAGCGCCGCAATGCCGAGCGCGCGCGCCTCGATGCGCTCGCAGCGCTGGTCGAAACGCCCGAGTGCCGCCGCGCCGTGCTGCTTCGCCATTTCGGCGAGGATCCGCCACAGACCTGCGGCAATTGCGACAATTGCCTCGACGCGCCCGATGTCACCGACGCGACCGAACTGGCGCGCAAGCTGCTCTCCGCCGTCTACCGCACCGGCCAGAGCTTCGGCATGGGGCACCTCCAGAAAGTGCTGACCGGTGCCGAAGACGAGCGGGTGCGCCAGAAGGGGCACGACCGGTTGAGCGTCTATGGCATCGTCGAGGGCGAAGAAGCCCGCCTGCTCCAGCCGCTCGGACGCGCATTGCAGGCGCGCGGCGATTTGGTGCCCACCGAACACGGGGGCCTCGCGCTGGGTGGAAGCGCACGCGAAATCCTCAAGGGCGAACGCGAGGTGGCGATCGTCGTCCCGCCCAAGCGGCAACGACGCGGAAGGCGCGGCGGTGACGAGGCCAACCCGGTCGGCGATCCGCTGTTCGAAGCCCTGCGCGAACTGCGCCGCGAACTCGCCGCCGAAGCCCAGGTCCCGCCCTACGTCATCTTCCACGACAGCACTTTGCGCGAGATGATGGCGGCGCGGCCCTCGACAATGGCCGAGATGGGCCAGGTCGGCGGTGTCGGGGGCAAGAAACTCGAAGCCTATGGCGAGCGGTTTCTGCAGGAGATCGCACGCCACTGATCCCGACCAGATTGACTCTCACATCATTTGATATAAATATGATATCATAATTATATCGAAGGAGTGATTCGTCATGTCTGCCGAACTAACGGGAATGAAAACCAGCCGCGAGAGTGCGGCGACCAGCTACAATGGCTACATCATGCTGCTGGTTCTGGTGGTGGTGGTGGCAGCGCTTGCTTTCATCCTGCCCGGCATGGCGCCCGGCTATGGCGCGACCAAGGCAACCAAGATTGTATTCGTGGGCACGCTCGTGGTCTCGTTGGTCGGCGTCCTGATCCTCGCCTCGGGCTTCTTCATGATCCAGCCCAACCAGGCCGCCGTCATTACGCTGTTCGGCGAATATCGCGGCAGCGAGCGGACCGAGGGGCTGCGCTGGGTGTGGCCGTGGATGGGCAAGAACAAGATCTCCGCCCGTGCACACAACATCCATTCGGACCGCGTGAAGATCAACGATCTGCGCGGCAACCCGATCGAGATCGCCTGCAACGTCGTTTGGCGCGTGCGCGACACCGCACAGGCCAGCTTCGACGTCGACGATTACAAGGAATTCGTGAACATCCAGATCGAGGCGGGTCTCCGCACGGTGGGGTCGCGCCACCCCTATGACGATTTCGAGGGCGAGGAAGTCACGCTGCGCAGCGGTGCGGACGTCGTGAATGCCGAATTGCTCGAGGAGCTGAACGACCGCCTCAAGGTCGCCGGCGTCGTGGTCGACGAGGCGGGCCTTACCCACCTCGCCTATGCCAGCGAGATCGCCAGCGCCATGCTCAAGCGCCAGCAGGCCGATGCCATCATTGCGGCGCGCGCCAAGATCGTGCTGGGCGCGGTCGGCATGGTCGAGGATGCGCTGACCAAGCTTTCGCAGGACGGCATCGTCGACATGGACGACGAACGCCGCGCGGCGATGGTGTCGAACCTGATGGTCGTATTGTGCGGCGAGAAGGATGCGCATCCTGTGATCAACGCCGGATCGATCTACTAACCCCCGGGGGCAGACCGGGAAATTCCCCAGAGCCACACGATGCCGCAAAAGAAAGCCTTTGCCTTGCGTCTCGACCCGGCAGTCCATGCCGCGGTCGAGCGCCTCGCTGCAGACGAATTGCGCAGTGCCAATGCGCAGATCGAGATGCTGCTGCGCGAGGCGCTCAAGGGGCGCGGCATCGAAGTAAAGCAATCGCCGGCCCCGCGCAGGGGACGACCACCAAAGGATACATCCGATGAGTGACGAGAAAGGCTGGTTCGCGCCGAAGAAGTTCGGATACGGCTCTGGCCTGCCCACCGCTTGGCAGGGCTGGGCCGTGCTGCTGGGTTATGTTGCGACGGCCGTAGTTGCCGGCCTGATGTGGGAGAGCGGGGACGAGGTCTATACCGTTGCCGGGGCAGCCATATTCCTCGTCGCCACCATCGCATTCATGCTGGTCGCGAAGGCAACCACCCCGGGCGGCTGGAAATGGCGCCCGCGCAAGGGCGACTGACGAATCGCCCTATTCGGCTACAGGTTCCTGTTCGAACTTGTAGCCGAGCTCTTCGACGAGCTCATTCGCACGTTCGGCCACCTGCTCCAGGGTGGCCTCGTCGTAATCCCGCGTAACCACGTCGAAGGACTCCTTGCCTTGCTCGTTGCCCAGGCTGGCGGAGATGAGGAAATAGGCGGCCGCCTCGATCGGATCGCGATCCACCCCCTCGCCATGCAGGTAGAGAATGCCGAGGCCACGTATCCCGTGGGGATTCCCGGCAGCCGCGGCCATCGAATAGTAATAGCGCGCAGCGATCGGGTCGCGCTTCGTGCCGCGTCCGGTGGCATGCATCACCGCCAGGCTGGTCATGGCGTTGGTGAAATCCTGCGCGGCCGATTTCTCGAACAGTGCAAAGGCTTCTTCGGGAGTGCCGTTGGTTTCGCCCGTGTCGATCATCACGCCAAGCCGCCACTGTGCATATGCGACGCCCTCGGCGGCGGCCTGCCTGTACAATTCGGCGGCACGCGCCCTGTCGGTTTCGACGTAGCGCCCATTGTCATAGAACCATGCAAGATAGTTGATCGCCTCCGCATCGCCGTCAGCCGCGCCCTGCCGGACCAGTTCGAAAGCCTCTGCCTCCTTGCCCTCTTCCATGAGCGCTTCGGCGCGGTCGCCGATCGTATTGGCGAGGAGGAAAAGCGCCATGGCCGGAGCTGCAAAAAGGCGGACGAGCGGGTTGCGGATGGATCTCATTGGGGCAGGTTATGCACCGCACCCTCGCCGCGCAACCGCAATGATCCAGCGCCTGCGGGCGGAACGCCTGCCCCTGCCGGGTCGTTCTGGAGGGGAAAGGAGGTTGCAATGGCCGGTGGCTGGGCACGCGATGGGGCCGTACAGGACCAGATCGACGATACGGTGAACGACGCGGTAAGCGCGGCGCGGGCGCGCATGCCTCGCGGCGAGAGCGCCGAATATTGCGACGAATGCGGCGAGGAAATTCCCGAAAAGCGGCGCGAGGCCCTGCCCGGTGTACGGACCTGCGTCGCCTGCCAGTCGGGCCGCGACGCTGCGGTACGCCAGTCGGGCATCAACCGCCGGGGCAGCAAGGATAGCCAGTTGCGCTGAGGCGCAGGCGCACTAAGGCACACGAATGACCTCTCCCTTCATCTGGTTGCAGCACGTCCTGCCCCACCACGCCGTATCGCGCGGTGCAGGTGCCATCGCATCGAGCGAAGTGCCGTGGCTGAAGAACCTTCTCATCCGCCGCTTCATCAATGCCTATGACGTCGACATGAGCGAGGCAGCGCGAAGCGTGGAGCAGTTCAAGAGCTTCAACGACTTCTTCACACGCGAACTCAAGCCCGGCATGCGGCCGCTGGCCGATGCCTCCACGCATATCCTCAGCCCGGCAGACGGCGCGGTCAGCCAGATAGGGCGGATCGAGGAAGACCGGATTTTCCAGGCCAAGGGGCGGCACTTTACCGCGACGCAACTGCTCGGCGGTGACGCGGAGGCGGCCAAGCGTTTCGAAGGCGGTAGCTTCGCGACGATTTACCTGAGCCCGCGCGATTATCACCGTGTCCACATGCCGGCCGCGGGCACGCTGAAAAGCACGACATATGTCCCCGGCGACCTGTTCTCGGTGAACCAGGTCACGGCCGAGAACGTCGACGGGCTCTTCGCCAAGAACGAGCGCCTCGCCTGCCTGTTCGAAGGGCCGGACGGGTCGTTCGCCAATGTCATGGTCGGCGCGATGATCGTCGCGGGTATCGAGACCGTCTGGTCGGGCCTTGTCGAAACGCACAATCCCAAGCTCGTGCGCCAGGATTTTTCAGGCAGCGAGCACGATTTTGCCGCAGGTGACGAGATGGGTCGCTTCATCCTCGGCTCGACAGCGGTCCTGCTGTTCGAACCGGGCAAGGTTGAATGGGACGAGAGCCTGAAACCGGGCGATGCCGTCCGCATGGGACAGGCGATCGGCAAGCGGCTTCAGCTGAATGCGGGCGCGTAGCTGACCGTACCGCCCGGCGCATCGCCATCGAGCACCAGCCGCTGGAAATACTCTGCCGGCGGGCCGGGATAGGCAAGCTGTGGGTCGTGTTCGAAGCCGAAGCGCGAATAATAGGCCGGCTCGCCCAGCAGGACGATGCCTTGCGCGCCCAGTTCGCGCATGTCGGCAATCGCGCGCTGCATCAGCCTGAGGCCCACCCCCTCGCGCTGGCATGCGGGCAGCACGCTGATCGGGCCGAGCCCGTACCAGCCCGTGCTGCCATCCGAGATCGTGACCGGCGAAACCGCGACGTGGCCGACGATGCGTTCACCATCCTCGGCAACCAGCGAAAGGGTCAGGTCTCCGGCAGAGCGGAGGCGGTCGACGATCCGGACCTCGCTCCCGTCGCTATGCTCGACCTCGGCAAAAGCGGCATTGGTGACGACCGCGATCTGCGCGTGATCGACGGGCTTTTCGGGACGGATCGTCAGCGCGCTCATGGCAGGATATGCCCCGCCCTGTCGCGCTTGGTCGCGAGATAGCGGGCATTGTGCGGATTGTCGGGCAGCGAATGCGGAACGCGTTCGGCGACGGTCACGCCTTCTGCCGAAAGCGCTTCGACCTTGGCCGGATTGTTCGTCATCAGGCGGATCTCCTTCACGCCGAGCAGTTCGAGCATGCGCGCCGCGGTGGGAAAATCGCGCGCTTCGTCGGGCAGGCCCAGACGCGTATTGGCATCGACCGTATCGAAGCCCTGGTCCTGCAGGCGATAGGCCCGCAGCTTGTTCACGAGGCCGATGCCGCGACCTTCCTGCCGCATGTAGAGCAGTACGCCCCAGCCGCCCTTGTCCGCCTCGTCGCTCATGGCGTGCAACGCAGCGTCGAGCTGCGGACCGCAATCGCATTTGAGGCTGCCGAGGATATCGCCCGTCAGGCATTCGGAATGAAGCCGCACCAGCGGCGCCTTGTCCGCGCGCTGCTCGCCAATGACCAGCGCGACATGCTCGCGCGTATCGTCGGGACTGCGAAAGGCCACGATATGCGCGCCTTCGGCAGCCGCCACGGGGAGCTTCGCGCGCGTCGCGATACGCAGGCGCTGCGGGTCGGTGAAAGCGGCAAGATCGCCTGCCTCGATCGAAGCAGCCTCACCCGCACCATGAGGATCGACGATAAAGGCCGGCAGGATCCCCGCGATCCGCGCCAGTTCCAGCGCCGTGCGCGCCTGTTCTTCCCAGTCGAGCGTGAGCGCCTTGAACGGGCCCTTCATCGGGTTCTGCAAGTCGAGCGCGGGATCGGCAACGCCGAGCGCAGCGGGCAGGTCGAAAGTCTCTGCCCCGCGGAGCAGGACCGGCTGGCGAGGCGCTGCCGCTTCTCGCTGGTTGGCCAGTTTGAGCGTCGCGGCGCGCGTTGCCGAGATCAGCATCGCCTCTCCCGAGACGTCGGAAAAGGCGGTCTCCACCGGTTGCAGCAGCGGAGCGCCTTCGATCGCCAGCGGCCAGCCGTGACGCAGCGCGTCCACCGCCAGTGCCGCGCGGCGCGAAGGCGATTGCTCGCTCAGAGCGAGAACTCCGTCACCAGCGGAACGTGGTCCGACGGCTTTTCCCAGTCGCGGGTGTATTCGTGGACCGAATGGCCGGTTGCCTGCTTGGCCAGCTCGGGGCTCGCCCACATATGGTCGAGCCGGCGGCCACGGTCGTTCGCCTTCCAATCCTTCGCGCGGTAGCTCCACCAGCTGTAATAGCGCTCGGGCGCCTTGATGTGCTCGCGCCCGATATCGGACCAGCCATGCGCATCCATGAAGCGCTGGAGGCTCTCGACCTCGATCGGCGTGTGGCTGACGACCTTCAAGAGCTGCTTGTGGTTCCAGACGTCGCTTTCGAGCGGCGCGATATTGAAATCGCCCACGATCAGCGTCGGGCGGTCGACCTTGTCGGCCCACCGCGTCATGCGCTCGAGGAAATCGAGCTTCTGGCCGAACTTCGCATTGATTTCGCGGTCCGGCTCGTCACCGCCCGCAGGCACGTAGACATTCTCGATGATCATGCCGTCATGGTCGGGCAATTCGACACCGACATGCCGCGCTTCGCCATTGGCCTGCCAGTCGTGGCGCGAAAATTCGCGCAAGGGCACGCGGCTGACGGTGGCGACGCCGTGATAGCCCTTCTGCCCGTGGACGGCGACATGTTCGTAGCCGAGCGCCTTGAACGCTTCATAGGGAAACTGGTGCTCCTGGCACTTGATCTCCTGGAGGCACAGCACGTCGGGAGCCGTCTCCTTCAGGAAACGCTCGACGATGGGCATGCGAAGGCGGACGGAATTGATATTCCAGGTAGCGACAGAAACCATGGCGCGGAGATAGGGCGCTCACGCCGAGGGGTCTACCTCCCCATACAAAAAACCCTCGAGCCGGGGGCATTGGCTCGAGGGTTCCTTGTGAGCGTTCGTCACGCTTGGATACGAAGCGGTTTGGTGGGCCGTGCAATCAACAGGGGGGAAATTGCCGCCCGCCGTTTCGTAAGTTCCGTTCTACGCCTGCTCGACTTGCTGCTCAATGAACATTCGGTCGCGGAAAGCCGCAATATTCGAACGTTTCATCGCCGAAACGTTTATCCCGGGCGACGGGACGATTTGCGGGGATCGCGGAAGGTGAATGCGCTGTCAGCCACGCTCATTCCATAGCGATGGTTGCGCAGCCGCACGGTGGTGCGGTGATTCTGCGAGTCGAGCGCCACCCAGTGGGTCAGGCGGAGGCCGCCCGGAGCCGATCCGTCGCGGGCGAAGATCAGCGTGATCACGCCGAATTCAGGGCGATCCTTGTCGCGCACCTCGATGCTGACGACATCGTCATGGCTGGTCGGAACGAGCTTGCCGTATTTCTTCACGTCGCGGCTCGGATCGAGCAGCGCGCCTAGCGGCGAATTCTTGATCGGCCAGCGCTGGACCTGGTTCACCGAGTAATCGATCATGTACATCGACTTGCCGTTGGACACGACCAGGAGGTCGGCACCCTTTTCATATTCAAAACGGATCTTGCCGGGGCGCTTGAGCGTCATGACGCCGGTCACCGAATTGCCGTTGCGGTCGGTCTGGACGAAGTCGGCCTTCATGGTCGAAATGCCGCGCAGTGCATCGACCGCACGGTCGAGATCGCCTGCGGCAGCCTCCACCGGCGCGGGCGCGGCGTAAAAGCTTGCAGGTACGCCAACGGCCATGGCGAATGCCACGGCCGAGAGGATGGGTCGGTTCTTGAAAAGGGACAAGGTGTTCATGCTCCGTGATCTACAGTCGGAGCATTGAACTGTCACTGAACTAATCGCGTTCCCGCCGTTCAGCTTATGGGGCCAACGCCCCGCCAGATCACTTGATCTTGGCTTCCTTGAATTCCACGTGCTTGCGCACAACCGGGTCGTACTTCTTGAAGACGAACTTTTCGGTGTGGTTACGCGGATTCTTCTTCGTCACGTAGTAGAAGCCCGTGTCGGCGGTCGAGACGAGCTTGATCTTGACGGTTGCGGGCTTCGCCATGGCGTGTTCCTAAAGATCTTTCGGTAGAGGCCCTTCCCACTCTGGAGATCAGGCCGAAATAATAAGGGCGGCGCGAGCTGCACCGCCGTGTGGCGCGCCCTTTGTGTGATTCCCGGCCAAAAGTCAAGCGCCAGAGGGCAGGAAGGCTACCAACTGACCTTGCCGCGATTGGCTTTCACCTCGCCGCGGACTTTCTTGGCCTTCAGCCGCTTGACCTTGCCCACGCGGTTCACGCGGCTTTTCTTGCGCTTCTTGGGCGGGGTGAGCGCCTGACCCAGCAGGGCGACCAGCCGTTCGCGCGCAGCCTCGCGATTCTGTTCCTGCGTGCGGTACTCGTTCGCGGTCAGGACGATTTCGCCTGCCTTGGTGAATTTGCTGCCGGCAATTTCCTTCAATCTCTCGAAGGCATCGGGCGGCATGCCCAGCTGGAACACGTCGACCCGCAATTGCACCGCGGTCGCAACCTTGTTGACGTTCTGTCCGCCCGGGCCGGAGGAAGCGATGAATTTCTCCTCGGCAATCTCCAGCGCCCGGTCGGCAATCCTACCCATCGGTGAACCCGAGCGCCGCGAAGTCGCGCGGCAGCGGTGCCGCGGCCTCGATCGCGGGCTTTTTCTCGCGCGGGACCACCAGCCCGGCGGCGTGCAGCATGGTGCGCGGCGCGCCCTTTCCGGTGCCATAAACCAGATCACCGAGCAGCGGCAGGCCGAGGCCCGCCTGGCAATGAATGCGGATCTGGTGCGTCCGGCCGGTCTCAGGGCGGAATTCGAGCAAGGCCTTGCCGTCATGTTCCATCAGCTTGCGCCAGTGCGTGACCGAAGGCTTGCCCTTCTTAGCCGCGATCATCCGCCAGCCCTTGTCGGCGCTGCTGATTTTCGACAGCGAGAGTTCGATCGTGCCCTCGTCACCTTCGGGGATGCCGGCCAGGATGCCGAGATAGCGCTTCTCGACCAGCCGGTCCTCGAACGCCTTGGCGAAGCGCTTCAGCGACTTGGGATTGCGCGCCAGCAACAGGCAGCCGCTGGTATCGGTGTCGAGCCGGTGCACCGGCGAAGGCGGCCGCTGGAAGCCCAGCTTGAGCTGCTCGAAATGGTCTTCGAGGCAGGGGCCGCCGCGTTTCGGGCGGTCCACGGGAAGGCCGGCAGGCTTGTCGATGACGAGCGCTTCGCCGTCTTCGAAGATAATCGGAATATCGGTCATGCAGTCTTCAGTTTCGCGTGCACCATCCGGCGCAGCGCATTGGCGAGGAAGAAACCGTCCTCGAGATCGGCAATAGTGAGTTCGGCCTCGCGCGCCTTCCCTTCGTCGAGAAGCGACTGCCGGTAGACACCGGGCAGCAGGCCGAGCGCGGCTGGCGGCGTCAATAGCACGCCATCGTTATCGCGCACGAAGATATTGGTGACGCAGCCTTCGGTCAGCAAGCCGTCCTCGCGCACGAACAGCGCTTCTGTCGCGCCCATCTCTTTTGCGATCCGCTGGCCGTCATCATAGAAACTGCGATCGGTCGTCTTGTAGCGCAGGCGCCAGTCGCCCGGATCGACGGGCAGGGGCAGCACGATACATTCCGCAGGTTCGCCCCAAGCTGCGGGCATGTCCTGGATGTCGAGTGCGATCGCCCCGCTGCGCGCCGCGAGCAGGCGGATGCGGCTCGGCTTTTCGAGCACGAAGCACAGCGCGTGAAGCTGGTTGCGCGCTTCGTGCCGGTCGAAGGAAAATCCGAGCTCGGCCGCGCTGGTCTTCATGCGCATCAAGTGCTCCTCGAGGAAGTCGAACCCTTCCTCGGGCGAGAACCGCATGGTTTCGATCAGGTCGAACTGCGCCGCCTTGTGATCGGGAGAAGACGCGCGGGCAAAGGCACCCTTGATCAGCGCCTCGCGCCATTCGGTGCGCGGCTCGCTGTCGGCGACGATGGCCCCGCCCACCCCAAGCACGGCCTTGCCGCGCGCATTCTCGATCTCGGTCAGGCGCAGGGTGCGGATCGCCACGTTGAAAGCCGCATCGCCGTCTGCCCCGATCCGCCCGATCGCCCCGCAATAGGGACCGCGGGGGTGCGCTTCGATGGCATCGATCAATTCCATCGCGCGGATCTTGGGCGCGCCGGTGATCGAGCCGCAGGGGAAGAGCGCGCGCACCAGGTCGATTGCGCCCTTGCCTTCCTGCAACTGGGCCCGCACCACGCTGACCATCTGGTGCACCGTGGGATAGCTCTCGATCGCAAAGGGCTCGTCCACCCGCACGCTGCCCGCTTCGGCCACGCGGGCAAGATCGTTGCGCATCAGGTCGACGATCATCAGGTTTTCGGCCTTGTCCTTGACCGAGCCCGCCAGTTCTTCCGCATGCGCCGCATCCTGCGCCGGATCGGCCGAGCGCGGCCGCGTGCCCTTCATCGGCTTGGCCTTTGCCTCGCTGCCTTTCAGTGACACGAAGAGTTCGGGCGACAGGCTGAGCAGCCAGTGCGACCCGTCGAAAATCACCCCGCCATAGCCCGCCTGCGCGGCCGGACGCAGCGCCGCGTACAGGCCAAGGGGGTCGCCGGTGAAATTACCCGCCAGCGGGAAGGTCAGGTTCGCCTGGTAGATATCGCCGGCGCGGATCGCTTCCTGCAGCTGGCCGAAGGCCGCCTCGTAACCGCCCGGTGACAGCTGCGGTTCGAGCGGGCCGACACCGCCCCCTCCTTCGGCATGGGACACCAACCAGTCGGGCATGTCTGTGGCCGGGATCCGCTCTGGCTCGTCGAACAGGCCGAGCCATACGAGCGGCCCCATCGCCCCGGTTCGCGCATCGGCAAGCCCTGCAAGTTTCTCTTCCAGCGCCAGCCCTGCTTCATAAGCAATGTAGCCCGCCAGTTCCCCGCCCTCCTGGCGCGCTTCTTCGGCGTCCCGCAGCACGGCCTCGACCTCGTCCGCGCGGCGCGCAACGAAGATCTTGCGGGGGTTGGAAAACAGCAAGGCATCGGCAGCGCCGCTTTCGCGCGCATCATCGAGCAATACGAATGGGGTCCGGACCGCCATAGACATCAAGCCTTTAGCGCCTTGGCCGCGCAAGTCGAGGGATTGCTTGACGCAAGGGCGCCTGCTGCCTCAAACCGAAGGCCGGTTTTTCGAACAGAATACGAAACAAGGGACGGGCACAAATGAGCACTCTTTTCCTCGGTCTTGGAGCCGATGGCGAGAAGCAGCACCTGCTTCTGGAGCAGGCAAACCGCCACGGGCTGATCGCGGGTGCAACGGGCACCGGCAAGACGGTAACGCTGCAAGGACTTGCAGAAAGTTTCTCGGCCAATGGCGTTCCCGTTTTCGTGGCCGACGTGAAGGGCGACCTTGCCGGTATTTCGATGGCCGGATCGCCGCAATTCAAGCATGCGGACAAGCTGGAAGGCCGCGCGAAGGAACTGGGCATGGACGACTATGCCTATGCCGATAACGCCGCGGTTTTCTGGGATCTCTACGGCGAAAAGGGCTTTCCGATCCGCACCACGATCTCGGAAATGGGGCCGTTGCTGCTTGCCCGGCTGCTCGACCTCAACGAAACGCAGGAAGGCGTGCTCAACATCATCTTCCGCTATGCGGACGAGAACAACCTCCTGCTACTCGATCTCGGCGACCTTCAGGCGATGCTGACCTTCGCCTACGAGAATTCCAAGGATTTGTCCGGTGTTTACGGGAATGTTTCCAAGGCCAGTGTCGGCGCGATCCAGCGCCAGCTGCTGAGCTTCGAAAGCCAGGGCGCCGACCAGTTCTTCGGCGAACCTGCGCTGGAGATCGACGATTTCCTTAGCGTCGATGAACAGGGTCGCGGCATCATCAACGTGCTCGCCGCCGACAAGCTGATGCGCAGTCCCAAGCTCTACGCGACCTTCCTGCTCTGGCTGCTCGCCGAACTGTTCGAGACCCTTCCCGAAGTCGGCGATCCCGAAAAACCGAAGCTGGTGTTCTTTTTCGACGAGGCACACCTCCTCTTCGACGATGCGCCCGAAGCGCTGGAGGACAAGGTCGAACAGGTCGTGCGCCTGATCCGTTCCAAGGGCGTCGGCGTCTATTTCGTCACCCAGAACCCGATCGACATTCCCGAAAAGATCGCCGGCCAGCTGGGCAACCGCGTCCAGCACGCCCTGCGCGCCTTCACCCCGCGCGACCAGCGGGCGATCAAGGCAGCGGCCGAGACATTTCGCATCAATCCCGAGCTCGATGTCGAGGAAGCGATCACCGAATTGAAAGTCGGCGAAGCGCTGGTCTCCACGCTCGACGAGGACGGCGCGCCCACCGTGGTGCAGCGCACGCTCATCAAGCCGCCGCACTCGCGCCTCGGACCGGTGACCGAGAAAGAACGCAAGATCATCAACTCGGTCTCCGATCTCGACGGGAAGTATAACGAGGCCGTCGACCGCGAGAGCGCCGAGGAAGTGCTCGCCGCCAAGGCCGCCGATGCTGCCGAGACCGCGAAGGAGGTCGAGGAAAAGGGCCGCGAGGAAGTGGCCAAGCGTGAGCGAAAATCGACCAGTCTCTGGGGCATGGACATCGGCAAGGCAGGCAAGGCTGCGGCCAAGGCGGCTGCGGGGTCGATGACCTCGATCGCGGTCGCGACGGTGCTCGGCAAGAAATCGCGCGCCGATCCGGTCCGCACGGGCCTCAATGCCTTCGTGCGCAATATCGTCGGCGGGTTGATGCGCTAGAGCGGGAGGCGGAACTCGGCCCGCAGGCCGCCTTCAGGGCGGTTGGAGAGGGCCAGCGTCCCGCCATGCTGTTCGGCCACGGCACGTGCCAACGTCAGGCCGAGGCCCGCGCCCCCGGTTGAGCGGTTGCGGCTTGCCTCTCCGCGCGTGAAGGGCTGAAGCATTTCGGCGATGCGGTCTTCAGGAATGCCGGGGCCGCTATCTTCGACCCGCAGGATGGCTTCATCGCCCTCCTTCCCGATCCATACGCTGGCATTGCCGCCATAGCGCAGCGCATTCGATACGAGGTTCCTGAGGCCGCGCTTGAGCCAGGTGAGGTGCACGGGGGCGACCACGCGGGACGCATCGAGCGTGACTTTCTCGCCCGTATCCTCGAACTCCTCGGCCACCGATGCGGCCAGCGCGGCAAGATCGGTGCGCTCGGGCAATTCGTTCGACTTGCCCACCCGCGCAAGCGCGAGGATTTCATCGAGCGTGAGAGTGATATCCTCGATGCTGTCGACCATGCGGGCCCGCGCGACCTCGTCCTCGACACCCTCGACCCGTACGCGCAGCGCGGCTAGCGGCGTCTTGAGATCGTGCCCGATCGCGCCGAGCATGACGTCCTTCTCTTCCAGCATGGCACCGATGCGCGCTTCCATGGCGTTATGCGCGGTGATCAGCCGTTGCACGTCCTCCGGGCCGCGCGGTTGGATCGGTTCGTACTGGCCGGGCGATGCGGCGAACCTTTCGGTCTGGCGGGTGAGCTGGGCCAGCGGTCCCGTCAGGCGGCGCAGGACCAGCCACAGGATGAAGGAGAGGAGCAGCGTGAGTGCCGCAGCCCGCAACAGCGGGTACACCGGTCCGAAGTGCTGGTGCGTATCGCGGACCGGCGCGCGCACGATTTCCCAGCCCTCGCCCTCGGAAATGCCCGCAATCGCGACCGTTTTGGGTACATCGCGCTCGGACAGGCCGCGACGCATGGCGAACCTGAGCAGGAAGCGCTGCGAGACCGGATCGGCGCTGACCGGTCGTTCGACCACCCTGATGTCGGAGAAAGTGCGGCCGTTGTCGCGCAGGTTCTCCGCCAGGCGCTCTTCCAGTTCGGGACGGCGCTCGTCCACAGGGAGTATGTCGAAGGTGTCCGACTGCCGGAAATCGGTATTGGCGAAGCGGCGGCGGTTCGGGCCGGGCCGGCGCGGCGGACGGCGCCCTTCCGCATCGCGCGCGGTGGGGCGCGGGTCGATGTTTACGACCAGCGGATCGTCGGCGAAGCGCGAAGCTGCGACGAGGCGCAGGCTGAGCGTGTTCACGAGCGCCGTTTCGACGCGGTCCTTCTCGATGCTGTAAGCGAGAAAGCCGTTCACGCCCTGCACGATAAAGAGCGTCAGCCCGAGGGCGAACGTGAGCTGTCCGAGCAGGCTTTTCGGCAGGAAACGCTTCATGCGGGCACCCGCGTGACGTCGGCGGCGAGGCGATAGCCGCCGCCGCGTACGGTCTGGATGAATTGCGGATTGCGGGTGTCGGCCTCGATCTTGCGGCGCAGGCGACTGATCTGGTTGTCGACCGCGCGGTCGAACAGATGCGCCTCGCGTCCCTGCACCATGTCGAGCAGCTGGTCGCGGTCGAGCACCTGCCGGGGATGATCGCAGAAGGCGCGTAGCATGCGGAATTCTGCCGTGGAGATCGGCACCAGCGTGCCTTCTGGATCGGTGAGGCGACGCTTCAGCGGGTCGAGCGTCCAGCCTTCGAACCGATAGACAAGGTCTTCGGCAGGAGCCGGGCCCGAACGGTCTGTCCGGCGCAGGACCGAACGGATACGCGCGACCAGTTCGCGCGGCTCGAACGGCTTGGTGACATAGTCGTCGGCACCGATTTCCAGCCCGACGATGCGGTCCATCGCCTCGCCCTTCGCGGTGAGCAGGATCACCGGAAGCTGGCGGCTTTCGACGAGGTGGCGGCAGAGCGAAAGCCCGTCCTCGCCCGGCATCATGATGTCGAGCAGGACGAGATCGGGCATCTCGGTTTCGAGCAGGCTGCGGGCCTGCGCCGCGCTTTCCGCCTCGCGCACGGCAAACCCCTGGCCGGAAAGATATTCCGCCAGGGGTTCGCGCAAGGTGCGCTCGTCATCGACAAGCAGGAGTGAGGTAGGCGCTGTATCGGTCATATGGTCCTCTTCGCGCCTACCTCCTGGTTTGCGTGGCGCGCAAGCGGCTTACTGGCCGCCGGCCTTGCGTTCGCCGCGAACGGCTTGGCGCATCGCCTTGTGACGGGCCTGCATTTCGGCAGTCGTCACCTGGCCATCGCCATCGGTGTCGGTCTTGGCGAACTGGTCGGCGATCGCTGCATCGAATTCGGCGCGGGTGATCGTCTTGTCGCCATTGGCATCGGCGAGGCGCAGCATGTGCATGCCGCCGCGATGACCGCGCTTGCCGCCACGGGCCTTGCGCTCACCACCACGACGCTCGCCGCGCGCCTCATGACCGGCCTTCATCTCGGCCTGCGAAAGACCGCCCGAATTGTCGGTGTCGAGACGCTCGAAGCGCTCTGCCATGCGCTCTTCACGGCGTTCGCCGCGCTGCGCCCGGCGCTGGTCGCGCTTTTCCATGCGTTCTGCATGCATGGCCTGCATTTCGGCCTGCGACAGCTCGCCATCACCGTTCGTATCGGCCTTGGCGAAATGCGCCTGGCGGCGGGCCGCACGGTCCTCGGCATTGATAACGCCGTCGCTGTTCGCATCCATCCGGGCGAACATCTGGTCGGCATGTGCGGTCATTTCGGTGCGCGTGACGAGGCCGTCACCATCGGCATCGATTTTCATCTTGCCCATGTGGCCATGGGCGAGTGCCGCAGTGCCGGTCAGTGCGAGCGCGGCGGCGGTCAGGGAAAGGGTCGTCTTTTTCATTTTCAAGCTCCTGGAATGGGGGAGCTGCAGCGCCGGGGGACTTGCGAGGGAGGGGAGGAAGGCGCCGCAGCTCGTGTGCCCTTTCTAGGCACCCAATGTCGCAGCAATATGCCGTGAAACGGGTGTTTTGTAACGCTTTGTCGCAGGACGAAGTGCCTGTTCATGCTGGCGAAAAGTCAGCCTTGCCGTCAGGCGACCTTGTCCATCAGGAAGGCGTTGAGCTTGTTTCCGTCCGGATCGCGGAAATAGGAGGCGTAGAAGAGCATGCCGTTCTCGTCCGGTTCGCCGCGCGGCCCCGGCTCGCCCTCGTCGGTGCCGCCGTGGGCCAGTGCGATTTCATGCAGCTTGTGGACCTGCTCGCGGTTCTTCACCTCGATAGCCACCATCGTGCCATTGCCGACGCTTGCTTCTTCCCCGTTGAAGGGTTTGGTCGCCGCGATGCCGGGCGCGCCGCCCATTTCGCCCCAGGCGATGAAGGTTTCAAACTCCATCATGCGCCCGACGCCCATTTCGGCGGCGATGGCATCGTAGAACTTTGCCGCCCGCTCAAGGTCGTTCGTACCGACCGTAACATATCCAATCATCCGCGTGACTCCTTATCCAAAACGACTCGCGACCGATGGAACATTACGTGAACATGCGTAATCCTACAACCCGCCTCAGAGGGGAGCGCACTCACGCTCGAGCCAGACGAGGTCCTCGCCCTCGAGCTGCGGGGCGAGGATCGCGCGGGTCTTCGCGTGGTACTCGTTCCACCATGCGATCTCGCGTTCGGTAAGCAGGTTCTTGTCGACCAGCTTGCGGTCGAGCGGCACGTGGGTGAGCGTTTCGAAGGTGAGGTACTTGCCCTCGCTGCCTTCGATCTGCGCATCGACGACCAGCACGAGGTTCTCGATCCGGATGCCGTATTCGCCCGGCTTGTAATAACCCGGCTCGTTCGAGAGGATCATGCCTTCCTGAAGCGGGGTCTCGGTGCCGGGGAAAGCGCCGCCGGGCTTCGAGATACGCTGCGGGCCCTCGTGGACAGAGAGATAGCTGCCGACGCCATGGCCGGTGCCGTGGCCGTAATCGACGCCCGCCTGCCACAGATGCATGCGAGCCAGCGCGTCGAGGGCGCCGCCGCTGGTCTTGTCTGGGAAACGCGCGAGGTCGAGCTCGATATGGCCCTTCAGCACGCGCGTGTTGCGGTCGACCATTTCGGCCGTCGGCTCGCCCGGGCCGACCCAGACGGTGCGCGTGATGTCCGTGGTGCCGTCGAGATACTGGCCGCCCGAATCGCACAGGTAGATGCTGGAGGGCGGGATCGGGATATTGCTGTCTTCATCCACCTTGTAATGCGGCAGCGCGGCATGGCCGGCGGCGGCGCTGATGGTGTCGAAGCTGGTGTCCTTCATGTCCGGGCTAAGGCCGCGGAATTCGCGCAGCTTGGCGGCTGCCGTCAGCTCGTCCACTTCGCCCGAAGGAGCGTTTTCCTCGATCCAGCGAAGGTACTTCACGACAGCAGCACCGTCTCGAGCCTGCGCATCGCGGTGCCCCTGCTGCTCGGCGGGGTTCTTGATCGCCTTGGGCAGGACTGCCGGATCGGCATCGCGCACCACGGTCGCGCCGCCTTCCTCCAGCGCATGGAAGATGCCCGCCACGGCATGCTTGGGATCGACCGCCACGGTCTTGCCGCTGAGGTCCGCCAGCGCGGGCTGGAAATCCGCGCGATCACGGATGCGAACCGCATTGCCGAGATGCTTGGTCAGTTCGGGCGTCACCTTTTCGGGCGCGATGAACAGCTCTGCCGTGCCGTCGGCATGGGCGAGCACATAGGAGAGCGCGACCGGCGTATTGTCGACGTCTTCGCCGCGCATGTTCAGCACCCATGCAACCGAATCGAGTGCGGTGATGACTGTGGCGTCATAGCCTTCCTGCTTGAGCCAGTCGGCGATCTCGGCACGCTTGTCCGCGCTCGAACGGCCAGTGAACTTGTCGTCATGCGGGACTGCCGCCGCACGCGAGGGCTGCGGCCGGTCGGCCCAGACGGCATCGATCGGATTGCCATCGACCGGGACCAGCTCGATGCCCTTCTTGGCAAAGAACTTTTGCGCGTCCTCTGCCCATTCGACCCCGTGGAGCCACGCGTCGTAACCGATCTTGGCGCCCTTGTGCGCATTCTCGGCCAGCCATTTGGCGGGCGAAGTCGCCGGCACGTCTTCGTAGTCGTAGAGCTTGGAGTCGACCTGCTCGCGCACCTGCACGGTGTAGCGGCCGTCGGTGAACATGGCGGCCTTGTCCTTGAGCACCGCCGCGCTGCCCGCGCTGCCCCCGAAGCCGGTCAGCCAGTGGAGGCGCTGGGCGTAGGAGCCGACATATTCGCTCATGTGTTCGTCGGAGATCGGGATGACGAACCCGTCGAGGCCGCGCTTGTCCAGTTCGGTGCGCAGCGCGTCGAGACGGGCTTCATGGGTTTGCATAAGCATGGGCGAAATATCCTTTCATCGGTGCCGCTCTGCCTTTTGGCGAAGCAGCGCTTGCCGCGGCGCTTTGCCGCGCATAATCACCATCCTTCAATAGGGAACTGCGGCTGTTCTTTCCACCTTTGTGCCGCACCGAAAGGGATCGCTCGTGACTTTCAACCGACTGGCTGCGTGCCTATCTGCCTGCCTGGTGGCTTTTGCCGCACCTATCGCTGCCCAAACTGCCGAAGGGACATCCGTGACTGAACCGACCTCGCCGCCGACTGCCGAGAAGCGCGACTATTCCTACACCCAGCACGGGATCACCATTTCCGATCCCTATAACTGGATGAAAGACCAGAGCTATCCGACCGTCGACGACAAGGATGTGCTCGATCACCTGAAGGCCGAGAACGAATGGTTCGAAGCACGCATGGCTCCGCAAAAGGCGCTGGTCGACGAACTCTACGAAGAAATGAAGGCGCGCGTGAAGGAAGACGATTCCTCCGTTCCGCAGAAGGATGGCGACTGGATCTACTGGTCGGAATTCGAGGAAGGCGCCGAGTACCGCAAATATTACCGCAAGCCGGTGGCCGGCGGCGAAGCGCAGCTAATCCTCGACGAGAACGCGTTGGCCGAAGGGCATGAGTATTTCCGCCTCGGCGCCTTCTCCGTGTCGAAGAATGGCCGCTATCTCGCCTATTCGAGCGACACCAACGGTTCGGAACGCTTCACCGCGCGGATCAAGGACCTCGAGACCGGCGAGCTGCTGCCCGACGAAATTCCCGGCACGCTGACCGGCCTCACCTGGGTGATGGACGACAAGGCGATCGTCTACGGTCTCGCCAACGAACAGTGGCGCGTCCACGATGCGACGCTGCATGTTCTCGGCACACCGATTTCCGAAGATGTCGAGCTTTACCGCGAGACCGAGAATGACGGTTTCCGCGTCGGCGCAGGCCTTTCGGCTCAGGAAGACTGGCTGATCATCGCGGTCGGCGACAGCGAGACCAGCGAAGTGCGCATGGTACGCGCCGACAATCCGACCGGCGAACAGATCCTCGTCGCAGCCCGGAAGACCGGCCGCGAATACGATGTCGATGTTCGTGACGGCACGCTCTACATCCATACCAACGACGATCACGTGAATTTCCGCCTCGCCACGGCGAGCCTCGACAATCCCGGCGAGTGGACCACGCTGATCGCCGGATCGGACGAATTCTACCTCTCCGATTTCGAGCTGTTCAAGGATTTCTACGTCACCGAAGGCCGCCTGCGCGGTCTCGACCAGATCCAGCTGCGCAGTTATGCCGATCCGAACCTCGTGAAGCCGATCGCCTTCACCGAAGCGAGCTTCTCGACCGGCCTTTCGAATAATCCGGAATACGACACGCAGAAGCTGCGGCTTGCCTATGAAAGCATGGTTACGCCGGATTCGGTCTATGACTACCATGTCGGAAATGGCGAACTGGAACTGCTCAAGCAGCAGGAAATCCCGAGCGGCTATGACGCGAACCTCTACCAGGTCGAACGTATCGAGATCGCCGCACGCGACGGGACCATGGTCCCCGTCTCGATCGTCAGCCGCAAGGACCGCGAGGCTGGCGGCCCGCTGCATCTCTATGCCTATGGCGCATACGGCTTCGCCTATCCGCCCAACTTCTCCACCACGCGCCTCAGCCTCGTCGATCGCGGTTTCGCCTTTGCCATCGCGCATATCCGCGGCGGCGACGATCTGGGCCGCAACTGGTACCTGCAAGGCAAGCTCAACGAGCGCACCAACACCTTCAACGATTTCGTCGATGTGGCGAAGGGGCTGATCGCCAAGGGTTACACGCAGCAGGGCAAGATCAGCGCGAGCGGCGGTTCGGCCGGCGGCGAGCTCATGGGCGTCGTGCTCAACACCAATCCCGAACTCTGGGGCGCGGTGGTGGCGCATGTGCCTTTTGTCGACGTGCTCAACACGATGCTCGACAAGGATTTGCCGCTCACCCCGGGCGAATGGCCCGAATGGGGCAACCCGATCGAGAGCAAGCAGGCCTTCGCCTATATCCTGTCCTATTCGCCCTACGACCAGGTCGTGGCGCAGGACTATCCGCCGCTTCTGGTGACCGCCGGCCTCAACGATCCGCGCGTGACCTATTGGGAGCCTATGAAGTGGGTCGCCAAGCTGCGCGAATACAAGACCGATGAGAACGAGCTGCTGCTGAAGACCAATATGGGCGCAGGCCACGGCGGCAAGTCGGGCCGCTTCGCCTCGATCTACGAGGTCGCGGAGGAATACGCCTTCATCCTGTGGCAGATGGGCTTGACGGAGTGATTTTGCGCGCGCTGTTGGGCATCGAGTTCGCTTGCCTGATCATCGTCGCGTTTCTCTCCTATTCCACGCTTGCTTGGGAGGGGCCAGAGAACTGGGCAGCCGTCGCCTTGCTCATCTATGGAGGGGCGGCTGTCCTCCTCCTATCGCTTTGCATGCTCATTGCACTTGCTGTTATTCGGCGATCGGCCTTCGACAGTGACGGGAAGAGCAAGCGATACATCCTCGCCCTCTCTCCATTCGCAATCAGCATTCTGTTCTTCGGAATATCCTACGCCAGCGAGGTATGGGCATGAAACATTTCCGCCAAACCTTCACCGCGCTTCCAGAGCACATCGACGAGCTGGGGCACGTCAACAACACGGTCTGGGTCCGCTGGATCCAGGACCTGGCTACGGCGCACTGGTCGGACACTGCGCGACCCGAAGATGCCGAACAGTTCTTCTGGGTCGTGACCCGCCACGAAATCGATTACCGGGGCAATGTGTCCGAGGGCGAGAGCGTGACGGGCGAGACCTGGATCGAGGGCGACCCGCGCGGGGCGACCTCGATCCGCCGCGTCGATTTTCGCAATCAGGCGGGCAAGGTGATCGTTTCTGCGGCCACGACCTGGGCCATGCTTGATCGCGAGAGCCAGCGACTGGTCAGGGTGCGGCCCGAAGTTCTCGCACCCTTCCGCTAGGTCAGGCTGCCGAGCGCCCTGCGGCCGCCTCGGCCTCGAACATCTCGACTGTATCCGAGCAAGTCCTGTTCCGGCCCGCACACTTCGCTTCATACAGCAGCTGGTCGGCACGCGAATAAAGCGCCCCGAAGTCGACGTCCTGCTGCTCGGCAAGCAATTCGAAATCGAGCAGGCCCATGCTCGCGGTGACCGGGCTGTCGAGGCCTTCGATCTCGGCCAGCGTACGCGAGCTGATTGCGCGGCGACGCGCCTCCGCCCGCTTGGCTGCATCCTTTCCGCGCAGCATCAGCAGGAATTCCTCGCCACCGATGCGGAAAGCCACGAGGTTGCGGTCGGCCCCGCCCCTCAGCGTGTCGCCGGTATAGCGCAGCACGGCATCGCCGACCGGGTGCCCGTGTATGTCGTTGATCGCCTTGAACCGGTCGATGTCGATGATCGCCATGACCGTAAAGCCGTCCTCTACCAAGGCGTCGAACCGCGACTGCAGTGCGCGGCGGTTCAGCAGGCCGGTCAGGTCGTCATGCTCGGTCAGCGCCTCCATCGCACGCGCGGCGTCGAGTGCGCGATCGCGTTCGCGGCGGATGGAGATGAACCGGTCAGCCACCGCCAGCGCAGTCGCCACGACCTCGAACAACAGGGCCAGGTTCTGCGCCCAGGTCTCGTCGAAGGTGACCTCGGTGATGTTGACCGGATCGACGAAGAAGACTGTCAACGCCTGGAAGATGACGATCGCGGTCAGGGGCGCAAAGCCGAGGATGAGGTAGGGAGCCATCCGGCTGCCGGCTGCGCGAGCCGAGAACAGGACATAGAAATATCCCGCCAGCAATGTGCACAGCGCCCCGAAGTAAATCCGGTCGATCCACAGGCCGAAGGGCTCCGGGAAGAAGGTCAGGACGGCGCCATTGACGAGCACACCTGCCGCAGCACACAGCATGATGACCTTGTGGCGGCGGGTCATGAATTCCTGCTCGATGAACTTGTAGGCGAACAGGATCGTCGCCAGGATCATCAGGTCGAGCGTGAAATAGGTGACGATGAGTTCGGCCGAATAGGAAATCGGCATGATCAGCGGAAGCAGGCCCGACACGGCAGCGGTCTGGATTGCCGCCATCAGGCAGAAAGCCGCGTGGAACAGCGGAAACGACTGGCGAAGGGCCCTGAAGTAACCGAGATCGAAGATGATCGGCGCAAGGAACAGTCCGCACAAGAGGGCGGCCAGCAGGTGGATGTAGCCTGCCTTTGCCTTGACCGAAGGCTCCGCGACGAGTTCCGCCGCAACCAGAGTTTCGGGCCACCACGACTTGTCGACCACCATGACAATGGCCACCGGCGGCGTTGCGGACTGCGGAAACTCCACAATCGATTTCAGGCTGGAGGAACCCAGCTGGGTGTCGGCAAAACCGTAGCTGACCGAGCTCTGCGTGCCGTCAGCCTCGATGGCGATGACGGTCAGCTTCTCGTATTCGTTGCGGTCGAACTCGGCGAAGCGCGGAGGCTGCGCACCGGCTGCGGGCTTGGTCAGGTCGTGGCGGATGAAATGGCGTTCGGCTTCCCAGTCGAATTCGGCCCCCTCGCAGGTCCAGCGCGAGCCGTCCGCCAGCAGGCTGTCGTATGTCGTCCCGGCCTTGTCCGAAGTGTGGCAGATGGATCCGGGCGCAAATTTCGCTGCCTGGGCGGCTTCCTGCGCATAAGCAGCAGGCGCAATGGCGCAAAGCATCGCCAGAAAAGCGAGCAATATCAGCCGCAAGAAGCGCGGCGCAGCCATGGCGAGATTCACTCCCATCGCTGCGCCATACGCGGTATGAATTAAGAGCAGGTTATCAAAAACCGCCTGCGCGTTAACTTTATCCCTTGAGGACGTCGGCGACAGGTCGGTAGGCGTAGCCAAGTTCGTCAGCCACGGCCTTGTAGGTCACCTCGCCCTTGTGGACATTAAGGCCTTCGGCAAGGTGCGGATCGGCGGCAAGAGCGTCCTTCCAGCCCATCCGCGCGATACGCAGCGCATGCGGCAGGGTAACATTGTTCAGCGCATAGGTGCTGGTACGCGCCACCGCGCCGGGCATGTTGGCGACGCAATAGTGCACGATATCGTCGACGATATAGGTCGGATCGGCATGGGTCGTGGGCTTGGAAGTCTCGAAACAACCGCCCTGGTCGATCGCCACGTCGACGAGCACTGCGCCCTTCTGCATATCCTTGAGCATGTCGCGGGTGACCAGCTTGGGAGCGGCTGCACCCGGGATCAGCACGGCGCCGATCACGAGGTCCGCACCGCACACTGCGTCGTAGAGGTTTGCGGCGTTGGAGAAGCGGGTGCTGGCGCGCGTTTCGAAATGCGTGCCGACCTTTTCCAGAACTTCGGGATCGCGGTCGAGGATGGTGACATCCGCGCCGAGGCCGGCAGCCATCTGCGCGGCGTTGAAACCGACCACACCGCCGCCGATGACCACGACCTTGCCCGGCATGACGCCCGGGACACCGCCGAGAAGGACGCCGCGGCCACCATGAGCCTTTTCCAGCGCAGTCGCACCTGCCTGCACGCTCATGCGGCCGGCGACCTGGCTCATCGGCTTCAGCAGCGGCAGCTGGCCGCGCGGACCCGTGACGGTTTCATAGGCGATCGCGGTCACGCCGCTATCGACGAGGTCCTTGGTCTGCGGCGCATCGGGCGCGAGGTGGAGGTAGGTGTAAAGGATCTGGCCTTCGCGCAGTTTGGAACGCTCGACCGCCTGCGGTTCCTTTACCTTCACGACCATTTCGCATTCGGCGAAGATCTCGTCCGGAGTGTCGACGATCTTCGCGCCTGCAGCGACATATTGTTCATCGGTCGCATCGATGCCGCAGCCTGCCTGCGTCTCGATCCAGACCTCGTTACCCTGGACGATCAGTTCCTTCGCGCTCTCCGGCGTGAGGCCGACGCGATATTCGTGGTTCTTGATTTCCTTGGGGCAACCGATGCGCATTGGGGGACTCCTTGATGTCGGCGATGCCGTTACATCTGTAACCATCGGCGGGCAAGGCTTGTCGTCCCCCGCGAGGGCACGAAATCACAGCAAGCAGAAGCGAGGTTCCTGGCAGCGCGCCTGGGCTAGATGGTGATCCAGGACAGCTCGATCGTATCGCTGCCCGCAGTCTCCGTTACGCTCGAATCGATGCCGGCGTCCGACAGCAGGTTCGCGATGGTGGTCGCATCTTGCGCATTGCCGAGGACCATGACGGGCACGCCCGTACGCTCGGCGGCCCAGATAGCAAGTTCGAGACTTGCCTGCCCCGCCTCGCTCGGCTTGCCGTCCTCCATCGAGATCCGCGGGAGTTGCAGCAGAGGCGGCCTGAGACTGGCAGTCCAGCCGGGAACCGAGCGTGTCACGCGGCTCTCGAGCTCGCGGTATCCCTGCAGGCTGAGCTGCGGCAGGGGCTTCGCGGTCGCCGCGATCCTGCGCGTTTCGCGGTCGAGCATGACGTCGTCCCGCGATACGCCCGCTGCCATGGCCATCCTGTCGACCATGCCGGCAATCTGTCGCTCTGTAGCAGCGGCCTGTTCCGCAGCCCGCGCGCGCGCGAGTTCGGCCTGCTCGGCGGCACCCGGGTCGGCACCTACGCGGAACTGCTCGATGCTGACTGACACATCGTCGCCCAACCGCCTGCGCAGTGCGCGGGTGATGTCTTCATTGGCATCGGCATCGAATTCGGGGGTGAGCACGGTCGCCGTGATGCTCAGCGGTTTGCTGCCCCAGTCGATGGACTGTTCGCTGATGCGCGAACGATCCCCGAACTCCGCCTCGATCGTGTTCTTCACGATACGCTGTGCGTTTGCTTCCCATGCGATCTGACGCAGCGAGAGGCCGAGCGGTATCGCCAGGGCCACGAAAATGAAGAAGATCCCGACATTCTGGAACCAGCCCTGCCGGGTGGAGAGCGTGGTGCGGAACCCGTAGAGACGGGCCATGAGCGTGGCGGTGAGCGCGATCGTCAGGAAGTTGGTGAAGAAGAGGCCGAGAGCGCCGAAGAAGACCGTCCAGTTGAAGGTCGCAAGACCGAAACCGACCACCGCGAGCGGCGGCATCAAGGCGGTCGCGATCGCCACACCCACGATGCTTCCCTCGCGCCCGCGGATCATCGCGTAGGAGCCGGCTATCGAGGAAAACAGTGCGACGAGCAGGTCGAAGAGGTTGGGACGCGTGCGGGCCGCGATTTCTTCGGTCACGGTCTGGAGCGGCGAGACAAGAACGATCAGTGCGGCGAACAGGACCGCGGCAATACTGCCCAGCGCCAGCGAGCGGGCAGAGATGCGCAGCCACTTCTGCTTGCCGGTCGCAAGGGCGAAACCGACCCCGAGAATCGGGCTCATCAGCGGCGAAAGCAGCATGGCCCCGATAACGACTGCGGGCGATGAGAGCAGCAGGCCGAGGATCGCGATGCCTGCCGACATCATGATCATCAGGATGTAACGCGGTGTTGCCGGGCACTCGAGTGCGATCTTGGCGACCACGGCTTTGTGATCGACATCGCTGACGACCTTCTCGCGCCAATAGCGGCGCAGCGGCGCGATCGACCTGCCAAGCGGCGAATAGACCCAGCGCGGGGTGCTTTCGGCCTTTTCGTTGGTATCAGTTTCGGTTGCGGCAGATGCGTTCATCGGTGCTCTTTAAATGGGATTTCCATCCTGGTCGCGGAAAATCTCGCGGCGACCGACGTGGTTGGCAGGCCCCACGAGACCTTCGCTTTCCATGCGCTCGATCCATTTGGCCGCGGTGTTGTAGCCCACGCCCATCTGGCGCTGGAGCCAGCTTCCGGAGGCCTTCTGGTTCTCGATCACGATCTGGCAGGCCTGGCGATATTTCCGTTCTTCGGGATTGTCCGAAGCGGTGAACTCGTCCTCGAAATTGAAGCCGCCGTCCTCGGGCTCTTCGGTCACGGCGTCGACATAATCGGGCTTGCCCTGCGCGCGCCAGTGATCGGCCACGCGTTCGACTTCGTCGTCGCCGACGAAGGGTCCATGGACGCGCACCATCGCGCCGGTATTCGGCTTGTAGAGCATGTCGCCCTTGCCCAGCAGCTGTTCGGCGCCCTGCTCGCCAAGGATCGTGCGGCTGTCGATACGGCTCGTCACCTTGAAGCTGATGCGGGTCGGCAGGTTCGCCTTGATGACGCCGGTGATGACGTCGACCGAGGGGCGCTGCGTCGCCATGATGAGGTGGATGCCGGCGGCACGCGATTTCTGCGACAGCCGCTGGATCAGCACTTCGATTTCCTTGCCGACGGTGACCATAAGGTCGGCCAGCTCGTCGACGATCAGGACGATCAGCGGCAGCGGTTCGTAATCGAGCTGCTCTTCTTCATACAGCTCCTCGCCGGTTTCGGGATCGAAGCCCGTCTGGACGCGGCGGCCGAGCGGCTTGCCCTTTTCCGCGGCCTTGCGGACCTTCTCGTTGAAGCCCGCGATATTGCGCGAATTCACGCTGCTCATCATGCGGTAGCGCTTCTCCATCTCCTCGACCGCCCACTTCAATGCGCGGACCGACTTGGCCGGTTCGGTGACCACCGGCGAAAGGAGATGCGGGATATCGTCGTAGGTCTTGAGCTCGAGCACCTTGGGATCGATCAGGATCAGGCGGCACTCGTCGGGCGTGAAGCGGTAGAGCAGCGATAGCAGGATCGCGTTGAGGCCGACCGACTTACCCGAACCCGTGGTACCCGCGACCAGCAGGTGGGGCATGGCGGCAAGATCGGCGATGATCGGCTCGCCTGCGATGTCCTTGCCGAGGATCATCGGCAGGCTGCCGCGATGATCGACGAAGGCGGCCGAAGTCGCGAGTTCCTTGTAGCTGACCATCTGTCGGTCGGCATTGGGCAGTTCGATACCGATCACGGTCTTTCCGGGAATCGGCGAGACGCGCGCGCTGATCGCGCTCATGTTGCGGGCGATGTCTTCGGCAAGACCGACGACGCGGCTAGCCTTGATCCCGGGGGCGGGCTCCAGCTCGTACATGGTAACGACCGGACCGGCGCGTACTGCGGTAATCTCGCCCTTCACGTTGAAATCGTCGAGCACGTTTTCGAGCAGGCGCGCATTCCTCTCGAGCGCGATCTTGTCGAGCTTGGGCGCATTGGTTTCGGGCTGGTCGGTCAGCAGTTCGTGGCTCGGCAACTGGTAGCTGGCGAACATGTCGCGCTGCTTTGCCTTGGCCGGACGCGACTGTGCGGGAGCGGAAACCGGATCGGCAATCTCGGGCGCGCGGCGCGGTTCGCGCACCGTTGCATCCTCGTCCGCCTCGTCGTCTTCGGCGATCGCGGCCCGCTTGGCGCGCTTCTGCCTTTTCGGCGCGAGCGGAAGATCGATATCCGAGGTGTCGGGCCTGCGCCGAAGCTTTTCCGGCAAGGTGAAAAACTGCGCCCAGTCGATCGCGAAGACCTTGGTCACCAGCGCCAATCCGCCGCCCAGGGCCAGGAGCCCCAGCCCTCCGATGATCCAACCTGAGAATTCGCCGCCAAAACGTGTCGCGACGGCATCGATGCCGCCCGCACCGAGCAGGCCGGCCAGCCCGCCAGCGCCCGCCGGGAATGGCCCCGGACTGTCTTCGAACAGGAGCGATATCACCGTGCCCAGCAGCAGCATGGCCAGCATGAGCAGGGCGAAGGGGCTCCACCACTTGCCCGGCGTTTCCTCCTCTTCGGGATCCTCGACCCCGGTCCACAACCGGCGCGCCGAAATCCAGAGCAGGGGCAGAAGCAGCAGCGCGGGCAGGCCGAAGACGAAATAGGCCCGCTCGGAAGCCCATGCGCCGCTCAGCCCCATCCAGTTGCCGATCTGCGAGCCGTCGGCCGCGGTCGACGGGCTGGGGTCGGTCTGAGTGTAGCTGACCAGCGCGAGCGCGAGGAACAGCAGCAGCGCGAAAAGTATCCCGCTGCCCGCCATATGCGTGGCGCGCCGCAAAGACCGGCGGAAAGCCGCCCGCCAATCGGGTTTGGCGCCTGCGCGCGTTGCCATTCGTATTTCCCCTAATCCGTCGAGAGCGCGCAGTATGAATCCTCGGAGAGTCCGAGGTCAAGGCATGTTCGTCGAGCCGAGTCCGTCGATAGCGCCCCAGCGCGGCCAGTCGAGTTCGAGAGCCCGCTGCGCATTCATGCCGCCCAATGCGATGACAGGCACTGGCGACTGCCGCGCCAACTCGTGAAATCCGTGCACACCGAGCGTTGCCGCCCCCGGGTGCGAGGCAGTCGGGAAGACCGGCGAGAGGAAGATACCGTCAGCTTGCGCGGCCACGGCCTTTTCGATCTCGGCGCTGTCATGGGCAGTGACAAGCTTCAGGCCCTTGCCCGATCGCTCGGGCGGTCCATAGCTGCCGTCCGCACCCCAATCCTCCTCGCCCGACAGGATGACCTTGTGGCCGCAGGATCGTGCGATTCCTGCCAGTTCGTCGAAACGCGCGCGCCGCTGCGCCGGCTCAAGGTGATAATGACGGAACACGAAACCCGAGCCGCGCGGCAGGGCGCGCAGGGTTTCTGCGAGCCCTGTATCATTGCGCGCATCGCTCAAGAACCAAAGCAGGGGGAGGGACTGGCGTGTCGTCACATCTCGGCTATAGCGCGCCCAAGATGGAAAAGGCAGACACTCCTCTCGCACAGGTTCGCAGCAATATCGCGCTGGTTTGCAAACGCGCCCGGCGCGATCCCGGCGAGGTCACTCTCGTCGCGGTCAGCAAGCGCCACGAAGCCGCGGCGATCAAACCGCTCCTGCTCGAAGGTCATCGTCATTTCGGCGAGAACCGCGTCCAGGAAGCACAGGAAAAGTGGCCCGCACTGCGCGAGGCGCATCCCGGTGTGCAGCTGCATCTCGTCGGACAGCTGCAGTCGAACAAGGCCGAGGATGCCGCCGCGCTGTTCGACGTGATCCATTCGCTCGACCGGCCAAGCCTCGTGAAGGCGCTGGCAAAGGCCTTCGACAAGACCGGCAGGCAGGTGCCCTGCTTCGTGCAGGTCGATGTTGGCGACGAGCCGCAGAAGGGCGGCTGCCCGGTTGGCGAACTGTCCGCCCTGATCAAGGAGGCCCGCGACGCCGAGATCCCGCTGGCGGGCCTCATGTGCCTGCCGCCAGCCGAGATCGAGCCCGCACCGTTCTTCGCTTTCCTCGACAAGCTCGCACGCGATCACGGGCTCGAAGGGCGCAGCATGGGCATGAGCGGCGACTACGAAACGGCCATCATGCTCGGCGCGACGCATGTGCGTGTCGGCACCGCGCTGTTTGGCGAACGCCCTTCCTGAACCGCCAGCCCCGCGCTCAAGCAGCGAAGCGGTAGCGCGGACAAGACACGCTCAAGCAGCGAAGCGGTAGCGCGGACAAGACACGCTCAAGCAGCGAAGCGGTAGCGCAAAGAAAAAGGGGCGCCCGAAAGCGCCCCTTTCCCATTTCTCAGATGCTGCGTCCGATCAGAATTCGAACGTCGCTTCGACACCGATCTGGCGACCCTTCGACAGCGGCGACAGCGTGCCGCCTGCCGGGAAGAAGCCGAACGGCTCGTTGATGCCATTGCTCAGCGGACCGCCGAAGGGCAGCTGCGTATCGCCACCGGCCTGGACCTGGTCGAGCAGGTTCTTTCCGTAGAGCGAGAAGCTGAGGCCTTCCATCGGGGTATCCCAGGTGATGTTGGCATCGAGGATCTGCGCTTCCTGGATGTAACCGAAGTTGTTGTCGGTATACGCGAACTCGTCACGGAACTGGTAGTTCACGCGGGTCGTGATTGCGCTGTCACCCAGGTACAGCTCGTGGATCATGCCGACACCCCAGGTGATCGGGGGAACGCGCGGCAGCGACAGCGCGAGGTCGGCATCGTCGATCACGCCGTCACTCGAGATGTCGAAACGCACTTCGTCATAATCCGCGTCGATCACGCCGATATTGGCCGTGAACAGCAGCGAGTCGGTGACGCGCATGCGGCTTTCCGCCTCGAAACCGAGGATCGAGGCATCGGCCGTGTTCAGGATGAACTGCGAGACACCGGCGGTCGGGCTCGACTGGTTCACTTCGCGCTGCATGTCCGAAATGTCGGTCAGGTAGACTGCAGCATTCAGCGTGAAGGCACCATCGTCCGACTGGAACTTGCCGCCCAGCTCGTAATTGTCGACCTTCTCTTCGTCGAAGGAGAAGTTGCCGCCCGTTGCCGGGACCACGACGTTCTCGAACACGGTCGCGTTGGTGATGCGGAAGTTGTAGCCGCCCGAACGATAGCCGCGGGTCCAGTGTGCGTAGACCTGGCCCTTGTCGAATTCGTACTGAAGGCCGAGCTTCGGCGACCAGTTGGACCAGCTGTTGTCATCCGTGAAGCCGTTGTTTTCGGTCGGGATGAAGGGGTTGGTACCGCTGGTCGGGCAGGTGCCGTCGACCACCGAACATTCGGGACGCGGACGGATGTAGGTGACGCCCGCATCCTTTTCTTCGCGGCTCCAGCGGAGGCCGGCGATGACCGAGAGGGCATCGGTGAGGTAGAACTGGCCGTTGGCGAACGCGCCGAGGACCTGATGGTCCTGCGTACCGCCGCCGTAGAAGGTCAGCGGCGAAAGCGGCGGCAGGTCACGCACTTCGGTGTAGGCGATCGACTGGTCGAAGAAGAACCCGCCGACGGTCAGGTCGAAGCTATCACCCGAAACCGCGTAGCGCAGTTCGTTCGAGATCTGGTCCTGCTCGGTTTCGGTGCTCGAGTGGAAACCGAAGAAGGGCGCGCTGTCGATATCGCCCAGCGTCGTCGCGCTATAGCTACGATAGCCGAAGATATTGGTCAGCGTACCCGGGCCGATGTCGACTTCTGCGGTAACCGAACCGGTCCAGATTTCGTTGTCGTAATTACCGGGCTCGTCGATCGCGAAATCGAAGGTGTCACGGCGGAAGATACCGCGGTTCTGGCCCGAAGGACCGTCACCTTCAGAGGTGAAGTAGTCGAGCTTGCCGCGGATCATCAGGCCGCCGAAACGCCCTTCGAGCGCGCCGCGCAGGATCTTCGTTTCCGCTTCGCCGTGATTCTCGCCATCGAACAGGTTGGTGAAGTAACCTTCGTCCTTGTTGTAATAGCCACCCAGCTTGAACAGCAGGGTGTCTTCGACGATCGGGCCCGAAATCACACCGCTGACGGTGTAGTTCGAACCGCCGCGGCCGCCATCGACCCAGGGGCCGTCGACCGAAGCGCGGAATTTGCCGCTGAATTCGTCGGTCGGGTTGCCGGTGTTCAGCAGTACTGCGCCGCCGGTCACGTTGCGGCCGAACAGCACGCCCTGCGGACCACGCAGGATTTCCACGCTGTCGAGGTCGAACACGTCGAACACGACGCCGCCGTTGAAGCCGAGATAGACGCCATCGACGAAAACGCCGACGGTCGGGTCGATCGAGGGGATCGAGGAGTTGATGCCGAGACCGCGGATCGAGAAGTTCGCCGTACCGCGGCTGGTGCCGACCTGGTCGAGCGAAACGTTCGGTGCCGAATAGGTCAGCGACTGGACGTCACGCACGTTGAGGGCATCGAGGCTTTCAGAATTGAACGCGGTCACGGCAAGCGGGATGTCCTGCACGTTTTCCGGGTTCTGCGTCTTGGTGCCGGTGACGATGATGGTGTTGAGCGAGTCGATACCGCGGGCCGGGGTCTGGTCCGCTGTATCATCTTCCTCCACAACCGTTACGGTTTCCTGGACAACCGTAACATCATCTTCCTCAACAACCGTAACGGTTTCCTGCACAACCGTATCGGTGTCGTCATCCGAGTCCTGAGCCATTGCAACCTGGGGCAGCAGCGTGAAGCCGGCGCCGAGAAGTGCAAGCGTGCGCAATGATAGCGTAGTAGATCGCATGAGGGGTCCTCTCCTTTGGAAATCTCTCGCAAGAATCAGTGGCTGATTTGCAACCTAACTGCAACAATCAAACCACGAACGGCAGTCAGGCGTCTTCCAACCGTGCCTGTAATGCATCACCTGCCGCCTCTACGAGCCGCGCTTCTAAGCGATTCTGGCGCTCGCCCTCGACCAGTTTCCCGCCCGTCAGATCGGTCACGTAAAATGTGTCGACCGCGCGTTCGCCGTAGTTGGTGATGTGGGCGGAATGGACCACCAGTCGGCTCTCGAACAGGACCCTTGCCAGCCGGTTGAGAAGTGCGGGACGATCGCGCGCATTGACCTCGATGACGGTGAAGCGGTTCGAAGCCTTGTTGTCGAACAAGACGCGAGGCGAGACGTCGAAGGCCTTGGACCGGCTGTGCGGCAGGGGTCGCTGGGCCAGTTTCGGGGTCAGGTCGATCCGGTTGGCGAGCGCATCGGAAATGCTCTGTTCGATCCGGCGCAGCTGCTGTTCCTCGCGGAACGGGGCGCCGTGGGGATCCTGCACGAGGAAGTTGTCGAGCGCCCATCCCGTACGCGAGGTATGGATGCGCGCATCGATGATATTGCCGCCGGCAAGGTGGATCCCGCCGGCGATGCGGTAGAACAGGCCGGGATGGTCGGACGCGATGACCGTCACCAGCGTGGCCCCGCGCGCCTCGTAATATTCGCAATGGACCGAAAGCACGTGCTCGAGATCGCGGGCAGCGGCGTAATGGACGAGGTTGAGCGCGATGATGTCGACCGGTTCGGCGATCCAGTAGGCATCGCCGAAGGTCGTGCCGAGCTCCTCGACCAGCCCGGCCTTCTCGCCGAGCAAATCTGCGACATGCCCCTTCTTCGCGGCGACCTTTTCCTTGCGGCCATGCCGCATGTGGCCGAGCCGCAACCGTTCGGACGAGGCATCGTAAAGCTCGCCCAGCAGCTGACCCTTCCAGCTGTTCCACGTGCCCGGACCCACCGCCCGGATGTCGACTGCCGTCAGGATCGCAAGGTGGCGCAGGCGTTCGACGCTCTGCACCTGCGAGACGTAATCCTCGATCGTCTTGGGGTCGGTAAGGTCGCGTTTCTGCGCTGTATGGCTCATCAGCAAATGGTTGAGGACCAGCCATGAAACCAGCTCTGTCTCGCTCTCGGTCAGGCCGAAACGCGGACATAGTTCGAGCGCGACTTCGGCACCGAGTTCGGAATGATCGCCGCCGCGACCCTTGGCGATATCGTGCAAGAGAGCCGCGACATAGGCGACGCGCCGGGAACTGACCTTGTGGATCAGTCGGGTTGCACGCGGATGGTCGTCCTTGAGCTCGCCCTTCTCGATCTGGCTGAGCAGGCCGATGGCGCGGATCGTGTGCTCGTCCACCGTATAATGGTGGTACATGTCGAACTGCATCTGTGCATTGACCTTGCCGAAGTCGGGCACGAAGCGGCCGAAAACCCCGGTTTCGTTCATCCAGCGCAGGACCATCTCGGGATCGTTGCGCCCACAAAGCAGCTCTAGGAACAGCGCATTGGCACGCTCGTCCTCGCGCACTTCATTGTCGATCAGCTTCGCGTCACGAGCGGCCTGGCGCATGGTCTCGGGGTGGATTTCCAGTTCCTCCGCCTCGGCGATCTGGAAAATCTCGACCAGCCGCACCGGGTCCTTGCGGAACCAGTCGTCCGAAGGCGCCGCGATCCGCCCGCCGAAAACGCGATAGCCCTTCACCAGCCTCGGCTTGGGCCGGAAACCGGCAAAGAAGCCCTTGCGGGCCGCGTTCTTCGCAAGGTCGTCCTCGATATGGGCGAGGAAGACGCCGGTGAGGCTGCCGACGCGCTTGGCCTGCAGGAAATAGAACTGCATGAAACGTTCGACCTTGCTCTTGCCCGGGCGGTCGGCGAAATTCATCCGCTCTGCCACCTGCCGCTGCAGGTCGAAAGTGAGCCGGTCTTCGGCGCGCCCCGTAATGATGTGCATGTGGCAGCGCACCGCCAGCAGGAAGCGTTCGGCACGGCGGAAGCTGCGATATTCGACCTGCGTCATCAGGCCGGCATCGACCAGCTCCGCGGCACTGCTGACGCGGTGGATGAACTTGCCGATCCAGTAGAGCGTCTGCAGGTCGCGCAGGCCGCCCTTGCCGTCCTTTACATTGGGCTCGACCACATAGCGGCTGTCACCCAGCCGCTTGTGACGCGCGTTACGTTCTTCCAGCTTCTGCGACAGGAAAGCACGCTCGTTCCCTTCGACCACCTCGCGCGTGTAGCGCCGCTCGCCCTCCTCGTAGAGAGTGCGATCACCCCAGACATACCGCCCTTCCAGAAGCGCTGTCCGGATGGTGAGATCGTCCTTCGCCAGCCGGATCGCCTCGTCCAGCGTGCGTGTGGAATGGCCGACCTTCAGGCCGAGGTCCCACAGCAGGTAGAGCATGGCCTCGACCACCTGCTCGCACCAGGCATTCCGGCGTTCGCCGACGAGGAAGGCGATATCGACATCGGAATGCGGCGCCATTTCGCTGCGTCCGTAGCCGCCCACTGCCATGATCGCGAGCCTTTCGCCCGCACTGCGATTGGCATTGGGATAGGTGTGCTGCGTCACATATTCGTGGATCACGCGCACCAGCTGGTCGATCAGGAAGGAATAGCCCCCCGCCACGGCATGACCTGCCGATGGGCGCGCGGCCAGCCGCCCTTCCATTTCCGTCCTGCCGGACTCCAGAGCGCGCTTGAGCGCCTCCACCACCGGCGGGCGCGATTTATTGCCATGCTGGGCGACCAGCGCCTCGATCTCGGAAGCAAGCTTGCGCCTGTCGATGATCGCGCGCTGGTCGGGGATCCGCGTCGTGCTCAACTGGGGGCGTAATCCTTGGCGTACATGGTCTTGACGGTGCGTTTGTCGACCTTCTGGGTACCGAGGCGCGGAAGCTGTTCGTCGGCCTTCCAGAGCACGCTCGGGATCTTGAAGGGAGCGATATGCTCGCGAAGGAATGCCTGCAGCTCTTCCTTCGACAACTCCTTGCCCGGGTGCGTGAAGTAGACCGCGGCCGGCACTTCGCCGAAGCGTTCGTCGGGCACGCCGAAGACGCTGCATTCGGCGACCGCATCATGCGCGTAGATTGCCTCTTCCACCTCGATGCAGGAGATGTTCTCGCCACCGCGGATGATGATGTCCTTCTTGCGGTCGACGATGAAGAGGTAGTTGTCCTCGTCGAGATAGCCGAGGTCGCCGGTGCGGAAGTAGGCATCATCGGTATAGGCCGAAGCGGTCGCCTCCTCGTTTTTCCAGTAGCCGAGGAAGTTTGCCACCGAGCGGATGCAGACCTCGCCCACTTCGCCCTGCGCCAGCTTGTTGCCATCGTCGTCGAGGATCGCGAGGTCGACCAGCGGTTTCGACGGCATGCCGGTCGAACCGGGCTTGGCCATGTAGTTTTCATTGAGGTTGCCGCAGCCCACCGCATTGGTTTCGGTGAGACCGTAGCCCAGCAGCGGGAAGCCCTCGGGGAAGGCGTCCTTGATCTTCTTCACATGCTCCGGCGGACGCGCAGAGCCGCCTGCAGCGAAGCTCTTGCATTGCGACAGGTCGAATTTGTCCCTGTCCGGATGCGTCGCCATTTCATAGCTCATCAGCGGCACACCGACGAAATAGGTGACCTTTTCTTCGTCGAGCAGGCGCAGCGCCTCGCCGGCGTCCCACTTGGGCATCAGTACCAGCTTGCGGCCCATCGCGAAACTTTGGAGGAACAGCGGGACCTCGCCGGTGACGTGGAACAGCGGCACGGCGACCAGCGCGCTGGGCTGGACCGTCGGCGCTTCGCCCTTTTCGGTCATCAGGGCCAGGATCATGGCGGTCTGCGCGACGTAGTTCATCACGCCCGAAACGACGCCGAGATGATCGGAATAGGCGCCCTTGGGGTAGCCGGTCGAACCCGAGGTATAGAGAATGGTGGCAAGATCGTTAGGCCCGATTTCGCCCAGCATCTTCATCGCCGTATCGCCCGCTTCCCAGATCGGGGCGAGGCCTTCTGCGGGAACGCCGTGATCGAAGACGACGACCTTCGCCTCGACCGCATCACCGTCGATACGCGCGGCGCGCTGGGCATCGGCGAGAACCAGCGAACATTCGCACAGCTTGATGCCGTATGCCATTTCCTCGCCGGTCCACCAGCCGTTGAGCAGGGTAGCGCAACCACCTGCCATCAGCGTGCCCATGTAGGCGATCATCCAGTTGGCGGAATTGCGCGCAGCGATACCGACACGGTCGCCCTTCTTCACGCCGTGCCTGGTGGCAAGCCCGTGCGCGACATGCGTCGCGGCGGCGTAGACCTCGCCGAAGGTGAGGCGCAGGTCGCCATCGACCAGGAAAAGCTCGTCCTTCTTCTCGTTGCAGAAATGCGCGAAATAATGCGCGAGGCTCGGCGGCGCATTCTTGAAAGCGGGCATTTCGACACCGCGGCGTTCGATGGGGGTTGTTTCGAACATCTGGCCAGGGGCCGTCACGGCAGCAGTGAAGCGATGGATATCCTTGTCGAGTTCGGTCGGCATGGTTGTGTAAGGTCCTCTCCGGTTGCAAGCGCGGGCATATCCGCATCCTCCCGACAAATTGCCGGTGAGCTTGCGAGACAGGCTTTCCCCAAAAGGCCTGCTATGCCAAAAGCCGCATCCGAAACGGGTCGCGCATGTCGGCTTTCGAGACGTTCTCTAAGGGGATAAAACCTTGCTGTCACTACTGGCCGCCACTGCGGCTACTTCGGAACCGATCCAGTGGGCCGAACTGGGCCTGCGGCCCTATCTGTTCGAGATCGGCAGCTTCCAGCTGCGTTATTACTCGCTGGCCTACCTGTTCGGCATCCTGTTCGCCTATTGGCACCTGTCCAAGATGATCAAGTCGCCCGGCGCGCCGATGGCGCAGCGCCATGCGGACGACCTGTTCTTCTATTGCACGCTCGGCGTGATCATCGGCGGACGGCTTGGCTATGCGGTCTTCTACCGCCCGGACCTCCTGACCAGCGTCGAGTTGTTCAAGCTCTGGGGCGGCGGGATGAGCTTCCACGGCGGCGTGATCGGCGTGCTGCTAGCGATCACCTGGGTGGCATGGCGCGGCGGCCTCAACTGGCTGCGCATCTGCGACTATATCGCGGTCAACGTCCCGCTCGCATACATGCTCGGCCGCATCGCGAACTTCATCAATGGCGAACTGTACGGCCGTCCGGTCGAGGGTGATTTGCCCTGGGCGATGGTGTTCCCGGGCGGTGGCGACATCGCCCGCCATCCCAGCCAGCTCTACCAGGCGGGCCTCGAAGGCCTGCTGCTCGGCATCCTCCTCATCGCGCTCTTCTGGAAGACCCGCGCGCGCTATCGTGCGGGCCTGCTTGTTGGCCTGTTCACCGTGGGCATGGGTGTCGGTCGCTTCGTCAACGAGTTCTTCCGCGAACCCGATGCGCACCTTGCCAACCGCGTGGTCGAGACCGGCCTCAGCCAGGGGCAGTGGCTGTCGATCCCGATGATCGCAGTCGGCGTCATCGTGCTCGTCTATTCGCTGCTGCGCCAGCCGGTCGGCGGCGCCAAGTCCGAGCCCAAGCCGCAAACGACATGATCACTGCCGGCGACGACAAGGATCTCGCCGCCCGGTTCCGCCGCCTGATAGAGCGCCACGGGCCGATGCCCGTGTCGCGTTATATGGGCGAAAGCAACGCGCTCTATTACGATAGCCGCGATCCGCTGGGCTCGGCGGGCGACTTCACCACCGCACCCGAAATCAGCCAGATGTTCGGCGAGATGGTGGGCCTGTGGTTCGCCGATCTCTGGTCGCGCTCGGGCCGGCCCGATGCCCTCTATGTCGAGCTCGGGCCGGGGCGCGGGACGCTGGCGCGCGACGCCCTGCGCGCCATGTCGAGCCAGGGGCTGAGACCGCCGGTCCACCTCGTCGAAGGTTCGCAAGCCTTGCGCGATGCGCAGGCCGATGCCGTGTCGCAGGCGCGCTTTCACGACAGTATCGAGACCCTGCCCGACGACCGGCCCCTTTACCTCGTCGCCAATGAATTCCTCGACGCCCTGCCGATCCGCCAGCTGGTGATGACCAAGCGCGGCTGGCGCGAACGCATGGTCGCTCTGGCGGGCGAGGATTTCGTCTTTGCAGCCGGCCCCAACCCCATGGACGATGCCGTGCCCGAAGACCGCCGCAGCCAGCCGGTCGGCACGGTGATAGAAGCCTGTCCCGGTGCCGCTGCGACGATCGAGGAGATCGCCCGCCGCATCGACATTCAGGGCGGCGCGGCACTGTTCATCGACTATGGCTACCTGCTCCCGCAAGCCGGCGAAACGCTGCAGGCGGTGCGCGCGCACCAGAAGGTCGGCGTCTTCGATCATCCCGGCGAGATGGACCTCACCGCACTGGTCGATTTCTCGGTACTGGTGGACATCGCCAAGCGCGCCGGGCTCGCGGTCGAGACTGCGACGCAGGGCCAATGGCTCAGCGCGATGGGACTATCGCTGCGCATGCAGGCGCTTGCACAGCGCAGCCCGGACCATGCCGCGCAGCTGAAGGAAGCCCACGATCGCCTCGTCGGCACCGATGCCATGGGCAGCCTTTTCAAGGTCATGGCGATCACGCCCGCCCATTCCGCGCGGGGGGCGGGCTTCGGCTGAGGTTCAGGAAATTCCGGTCACTATGGTAACCCTCATGCAATCCGATGCGAAGGACCGCCTATGACGAAACGCCTGCTTGCCCTTGCCGCCCTGTGCATCGCCACGCCGATCATGGCCGCCCCGCCGGTCGACGGTCGCTGGATCACGGCGGAAAAGGATGCGGTCATTACCATCGCAGATTGCGGCAGGACCGTTTGCGGGCGGATCACCAAGTTCCTCGTCCCGCCGCCGCAGGGCGCAGAACAGCGCGACGTCAACAACCGCAATCCCGAACTGCGCGGCCGAAAGCTGCTGGGAATGCCGGTGCTGAGCGGCTTCACAGAGGAAGAGGATCTGTGGCGCGGCGAGATCTACGATCCGAAGACCGGCAAGACCTATCGCTCGGTCATCCGCCGGATCAATGCGACCACGCTCGAAGTGAAAGGATGCGTCGGTCCCTTCTGCGAGACCCAGACCTGGAAACGCGCCCGCTGACCTAGAGGCCCGCGCGCTCGGCCAGCCGCCTTGCAGCCTCGTCGAAGGACAGCTTGTCCGCCTCGCGGTCGACCGAACAATTCGCCTCGCGCATCGCTGCGACATCGATGGAACCGATGATCGGCCGCAGCGCCTCCACCAGGACCTCGTCACGCGAAGCCTCCGGGCTTAGCAGAAGGACTGCATCGTAATTGGGAAAGGCACCACGCGGATCGTCCAGGATGAAGAGGTCGTCCGCCTCGATCCGTCCGTCCGACGTATAGGCGCCGATCACATCGGCCTCGCCCGATTGAAGCGCATTATACATGAAGGTCGGCGAGAAATTGCGCTGTTCGGCAAAGCGCAAGCCATAGGCATCGCGAACCGCGATCCATTCGGGTCGCTCGAAGAATTCCGGATCGCCGCCCACGGTCATTTCACGAGCGACATTGGCGAGGTCCTCGATACTCTCGATCCCGCGCATCTTCATGGTCTCGCTCGGGACCGCAAAGCCATAGGCATTCTCGAAACCGAGCCGCCCCAACACCTGCATCCCGGTGTTCTCGGTCTCCCATTGGGATATCTGCGCATACATCTCGTCGCGCGAGGGATTGTCTTCGCGCTTCATCTGGTTGGTCCAGATCGTGCCGGTGTAATCGACATAGACGTCGATATCGCCGCTTGCCGCAGCACTATGGGCGACCGCCGAGCCCAGCCCGTCGCGATATTCGACCGTGAACCCTTCTTCCTCCAGACGTTGTCCGATAAGCCGGGCAAGGATGTATTGCTCGGAAAAGCCCTTCGCGCCGATCACGACGCGGTCTTCATCGTCTCCACCACCGAATTGCGCGAAGAGAGCGGCGATCACGCCCAGCGCGACCACCACCAGGCCGCCGAGCCAAAGGCCGCGCCTGCGCTCGCGAAAGCCGCGTTCGATCAGGCCGAGCAGGGTATCGGCGACCAGCGCAAGGCCCGCGCTGGCAATACAGCCCGCCAGCACCAGCACCCAGTTCTGGGTTTGCAGGCCTGCGAAGATCGGATCGCCAAGGCTCTTCTGGCCGATCGTCGTGGCGAGCGTCGCGGCACCGATGGTCCAGACCGCGGCGGTGCGGATGCCCGCCATGATATAGGGCGCGGCAAGCGGCGCTTCGACCAGCAGCAGCCGCTGGCGGAAATTCATGCCGACACCTGCGGCAGCCTCCATCACACCGGGATCGAGATTGGCCTGCGCCGTTACCGCATTGCGCAGGATTGGCAGCAGTGCATAGAGCGCCAGCGCAAGCAGTGCGGGAAGGAAGCCGAGTGTCGGCAGCCCTTCCCCGAACACGGCCCGCAGGCTCAGCAGGATCGGGAAGAACAGCGCGAGCAGCGCAAGCGCGGGGATGGTCTGGACCAGGCTCGCAAAGGCGAGCGCTGCGCGCGCGACTTTCTCCGACCGGCTCGCCCAGACGGCCAGCGGCAACGCCACCGCGATCCCCAGCGCAATTGCCGCAGCAGACAGGATGACATGGGCCGACAGCTGGTCGCCCAGACCGGTCAGCGCTTCCCACATTCCGGTCATGCCGAAAGCTCCGCCAGCCGCTCTGCCTGGTGACGGGGAACGGCGACAAGCGCCTGCGCCGTTTCGCCGCCGGCCCCTGCGACGAGCGACTGGGGCGTCTCGTCCGCAACGATCCGGCCTGCGTCCATGACCAGTACGCGATCTGCCAGCAGGAGCGCCTCGGCCATGTCGTGCGTGACCATGACGGTCGTCAGCCCCAGCTCCTCGTGCAGCTTGCGCACCCTCTCGCCCAGCGCATCGCGCGTCACGGGGTCGAGCGCGCCGAAGGGTTCGTCCATCAGGAGCAGCTGCGGCTGAGCCGCCAGTGCGCGCGCGACGCCGACACGCTGCCTTTGGCCACCCGACAGTTCATCGGGCATGCGGCTCGCCATCGCGCGGTCGAGTTCCACCCATTCGAGCAGCTCGCCGATGCGGTCTTCGGGCAGTCGTTCGCCTGCCAGTCGCGGACCGATGGCGATGTTTTCGGCCACGCTCATATGTGGGAAGAGCCCGATCGACTGGAACACGTATCCGATCCTGCGGCGCAGGCCCGCGAGGGCGAGTTCCGCGACATCAGCACCGTCAAACGTAACCGATCCGGTGGTCGGTTCAACCAGGCGGTTCACCGTCTTGAGCAGGGTCGACTTGCCCGAACCCGAGGCGCCCACCAACGCAACGAAACTGCCTGCTTCGATCGCGAGGTCGAGCGCATCGATAGCGCGAGTCGGGCCATAGGCCTTCGAAACGCCGCGAAAGGTCAGGACGGGTTCGGGCATGACGGCTATTGCTCGTCACCCTCCGCTTCTGCCGGAGCCTCATACCGCACGCTGGTCAGCTCGACCCTTTTCCCGCCCGGCCCGGTGACGATCATCGTGTCGCCACGCATGCGGCTGGTTTCCCAGCAGGTCTCGTTCGTTTCGGCCTCTGCGCCATCGGGCTCCTCGACCTGGTCGGGGGCGAGACACAAGAGCTTGCCGCGCGCACCATCGGTATATGTCCAGTCGCCCGTGCCATAGGGATCGCCATTGCGCAGGTCTCGGTAGGTCCCGCCTTCATCGAGATAGGTCGTGAAACGCGCGCCACTTTCCGCAACGGCACGCCAGGCGGTACCTTCCATAGTTGTGGGAACCTCGCCGCTATGGGCCGGCGTTGGTGTTGCTTGGGCGCCGTCCTCGGCGGCGGGTACGGCCTCTTCCTCTGCGTCGGGAGCGGCACAGGCCGCAAGGAGCAGGCTGACGGAAATGAGGGCGGTGCGATATCGCGTCAATTCAGGCCTCCGCTGGAAAATCAGGCACCGACCCTAGGGCCGCAGCGCCGACTTGGCGACCCCCATGCCGATGGCCGGTTCAGTCGGTCAGGCTCTTGCGCGGAATGACGAGCCGGACATCGAGGCCGTCGTCGCTATAGACACGCTCGAAAGTCCCGCCGAGCTGGCTTTCGATCGCCATGCGCAGCAGCCGCGAGCCAAAACCTTCACGCTCCTGCTCTTCGGGAATGCTGCCCAGACTCGCCCGTTCTTCCCAGGTGATGCAGATATCTCCATCACCCTCGCAATCGTCCTCGACGAGGACCGCCACCTCGCCCTCGGCGCAGGACAGAGCCCCGTACTTGGCGGAGTTGGTCGCGAGCTCATGGAAGATGAGCGCAAGAGGCGTCGCGGCTCGGGCACCGATCTTCACGCCGGGTCCGGACACCGAAAACCGCTCGCCGCCCTTGGTGTCATAGGGCGCCAGCAAGTCGCGCAGCAGGCCCGAAAGGGTTTCGCCGCGCCGCTCGCTCATCGGGCGCACGTAATCATGCGCGGAGCCAAGGGCACGGATCGCTTCGGTCAGCTCCCGTGCGAACTCGCTGATTTCCTCACGGCCGCGCGCTCGGATCGCGATAAGGCCCGAAACAACGGCGAAGATATTCTTGATCCGATGCGAAAGCTCCCGCGCCAGCAGGTCGCGTGCCTCCGAAATCCGGTGGGCCTTGTCGATATCGACTACGGTGCCGAACCAGCTCACAGGCTGCCCTTCCGTGACGACCGGCACTGCAAGCGACTGGACCCAGCGATAGGTCCCGTCAGCCATCTTCAGCCGCCATTCGTCCTCGAACAGTTCCGCAGCTTCCACCGCGGCAGTGAATTTGGCGATGGTCGCGTCCCAGTCTTCCTCATGGATCGCGGGGCGCCAGTCGTCCGCCGTCTTCGGCGGTTCGAGACCGGTCAGCTCCTGCCAGCGCGCATTCACATAGGTGAAGTTCCCGGCATCGTCCGCACGCCAGGCGATGCCCGGGACGCTATCAACCATGTGCTGGAGTTCACGCTCGCTCTGCTGCAGCGTCTGGTTGACGTGCCGCCCCAGCCGCCGTTGACCAAGCCTGCGCATGACCGCCCGCGCGAGGACCGCAAGCCCATCGAGCTGGAGTTCGCTCAAGCCGGTTTCGCGCGGAACCGTGTCTATCACGCACAGCGCGCCGAGCGGCGCCCCTTCCTCGGAGATCAGGGGATGCCCGGCATAGAAGCGGATTTGCGGCGGACCGGTGACGAGCGTGTTGTTGACGAACCTCTCGTCCTCGAGCGCGTCCGTAATGACCATCGGTTCGCTGCCCAGCATGGCATGGGCGCAGAAGCTGGTCTTGCGAGGCGTAGTCTCTTCTTCGAGGCCGACCTTGGCAAGAAAGCGCTGGTCGTTCTTCTCGACGAAGGTCACCATTGCCATGGGGGCATCGCACAGCTTGGCAGCGAATCTTGCGATGCGCTGCAGTTCGTCGTCTCCGACGAGATCCTTGCCGCCATAGTTTGCAAGCACGGACAGGCGTTCGTCTTCACCGCAAAATTGCGGCGAAGGTGCGCGATCGGCGGGGTAGACGTTCCCCAAAGATGCTGCCCTGTCCATAACCGGGCAGCTTCCTAGGCCATAACAGCCTAAGTTTCAAAGGTTTTTGCCACATTTGGACTGGCAAAATCATCCAGTCTATTCATAGGTTTGCACAGCTCTCCCACCTCGGCTATCGCGCCGCAAAGAATTTCAGGGCGCCAAAGGGCGCCCCGCGAGGAGAGAAACGTGCGCGCCACCCCCGATTTCGATTTCCAGCTCGGCGAGAGCGCCGACATGATCCGCGAAAGCGTATCGCGCTTTGCCGACGAACAGATCCAGCCGCTGGCCGAAAAGGTCGATCGCGAAGACTGGTTCCCGCAGGAACTCTGGCCCGCAATGGGCGAACTGGGCCTCCACGGCATCACAGTTTCGGAAGCCGATGGCGGCCTCGGCCTTGGCTATCTCGAGCACGTCATTGCGGTCGAGGAAGTCAGCCGCGCGAGTGCATCTGTCGGCCTTTCCTACGGCGCGCATTCCAATCTTTGCGTCAACCAGATCGCACGCTGGGGCAATGAGGAGCAGAAGGCGAAATATCTGCCCAAGCTCATCAGCGGCGAGCATGTCGGCAGCCTTGCCATGAGCGAGGCAAGCGCCGGTTCGGACGTCGTATCGATGCGCACCAAGGCCGAGAAGGTCGACGGCGGCTATGTCCTCAACGGCACCAAGTTCTGGATCACCAACGCGCCCTACGCAGACACGCTGGTGGTCTACGCCAAGACCAGCCCCGAAGCGGCCAGCCGCGGCATCACCACCTTCCTGATCGAGAAGGATTTCGAAGGCTTCTCGATCGGCCAGAAGATCGAGAAGGTCGGCATGCGCGGTTCGCCCACGGCAGAGCTGGTGTTCGACGATTGCTTCGTTCCGGAAGAGAACGTGATGGGTCCCGAAAACGGCGGCGTTGGCGTGCTGATGAGCGGCCTCGATTACGAGCGCGTGGTCCTCGCCGGCCTCCAGCTGGGCGTCATGCAGGCCTGCCTCGACACGGTCATCCCCTACCTTCGCGAGCGCAAGCAGTTCGGAAAGCCCATCGGCAGCTTCCAGCTGATGCAGGCCAAGGTCGCCGACATGTATGTCGCGCTGCAATCGGCCCGCGCCTACACTTATGCGGTGGCCAAGAGCTGCGATGCCAACAAGACCACCCGTTTCGACGCGGCAGGCGCGATCCTGCTGGCATCGGAGAACGCCTTCCGCGTGGCCGCCGAAAGCGTTCAGGCGCTGGGCGGCGCAGGCTACACTCTCGACTGGCCGGTCGAGCGCTACATGCGCGATGCCAAGCTCCTCGACATTGGTGCCGGCACGAACGAGATTCGCCGCATGCTGATCGGTCGCGAGCTGATCGGCGCTGCCGGATGAGCGCCGACGAGGACTACGTCTACGACGAGGAAAGCGGCGAATGGATGCCCGCTTCCGAGCTGGCGGCAAAGCAGGCAGCGGCCGAACGCGTCGAAGTGCGCGATGCGGTCGGCAACCTGCTGGAGGACGGTGACCAGGTCACGCTGATCAAGGATCTCGAGGTCAAAGGCGCTGGCCAGACGCTCAAGCAGGGTACGCTGATCAAATCGATCCGGCTGACTGGCGACGCACAGGAAATCGACTGCAAATTTCCCGGCATCAAGGGCCTCGTCCTTCGTGCCGAATTCGTGAAGAAACGCTAGGGCTTCAGAACCCAGCGAGACGACGGGGCAACTAACCTGCCGGCTGGCGATCGAAGGCTGGCGCCCATTCGAAAGGTTTGTCCCGAGCTGAAATCTCTTCCCGAGTGAGTACGCGATCCGGAAGTTCGAAACGGGCCGGATCGACTGCGTCCGTCGATACTGCAGTTAGTTCGAGCATATTGATTCGAATGGGCGTCCCGCCCGCGATAACTTCACGGACTTCCGGATCATAGAAGCCAAATCCGCCGAACAGGTTGCTCAAGGTCAGCATTCGCATCGCGCCAAAACGCCCGGAAGACAGGCGCGAGAATGCGCCGCCAATTGGTCGAAGCGACTCTTCCTGTGAAATGACAAGCTGTGGCCAACCGGAGCCCATTTCGTCTTCAGCTTGTCCATAGCCACGGCCCCGCCATTGCCCGACCTCAACGGTTCCTTTGTCGACTAGCTCGATCTTGGGAAAATTTTCGAGCAGCTCCAATGATATCCCTCCAGCATGGCCGGCGTGCACGATGACAGCTTCGAGATCGTCGAGCTTTTCTGCATAGGGGCCATCGATCCCCCGGCTGACTTTATAGGCTTCGCCGTCGCGGATCAGGAAATAGCCTGTACGACCGGTAATGTGCAGCCGAGCATCGCCAGCATCATTCACCTCGATAGTCATGGCGAAGTCGAGAGCTTGCTCGAATTCATCATCCGACTGAACTTCGTAAATGGCAGAAATGTCTGCACTCACGGGCATCGCGATGCCTCCAAGTAACGCAGCGCAAAGCGCAGCAGGCCAATGAAATTTCATTGTAGCGACCCTCCAATGTTGGCGATGCCATGCAACATGGCTAGGGGGGCCGCAAGGAGAGAAAATGACCGCACCCGTCCTCACATCCACGCTCGACCGCGAGGGCCCCGACGCGAAGGCTCGGTTCGAGCATAACAAATCGCTCGCAGCGGACCTGCGCTCCACCGTCGCCGCGGCTGCGCTCGGCGGGAGTGAAGGCAGCCGCGAACGGCATGTCGGGCGCGGCAAGCTGCTCCCGCGTGAGCGTGTCGAGCGTCTGCTCGATCCGGGCAGCCCTTTCCTCGAGATCGGCCAGCTTGCTGCCAACGGGATGTACGGCAAGGAAGAGATCAACGGCGCAGGGATGATCGCCGGGATCGGGCGCGTCTCCGGGCGGCAGGTGATGATCGTGTGCAACGATGCCACCGTAAAGGGCGGCACCTACTATCCCATGACGGTCAAGAAGCACCTGCGCGCGCAGGAGATAGCGCAGGAGAACCGCCTGCCGTGCATCTACCTCGTCGACAGCGGCGGGGCGAACCTGCCGCACCAGGCAGAGGTCTTCCCCGACCGCGACCATTTCGGCCGCATCTTCTTTAACCAAGCGAACATGAGCGCGCTCGGCATTCCGCAGATCGCCTGCGTAATGGGCAGCTGTACCGCGGGCGGTGCCTATGTGCCCGCCATGTCGGACGAGACGGTGATCGTCCGGAACCAAGGCACGATCTTCCTTGCCGGACCTCCGCTGGTGAAGGCTGCAACAGGCGAGGAAATCAGCGCCGAGGACCTTGGCGGCGGCGACCTCCACGCAAAGAAATCGGGCGTGGTCGACCATTTGGCCGAGAACGACGAGCATGCGCTCACCATCGTGCGCGACATCGTCAGCCACCTTGGCGATAACTACGCCGAAGCGAAGAATATCGAGCTGAAAGAACCGCGCGCACCGAAGTTCGACGCGGAAGATCTTTACGCCATCGTGCCCGATGATGTTCGCGCGCCCTATGACGTAAAGGAAGTGATCGCCCGTCTCGTAGACGGCAGCGAATTCCACGAATTCAAGGCGCATTACGGCAGCACGCTGGTCTGCGGTTTTGCGCATATCTGGGGCATGCCGGTGGCGATCCTCGCCAACAATGGCGTGCTGTTTTCCGAAAGCGCACAAAAGGGCGCACATTTCATCGAACTCGCCTGCCAGCGCCGCATTCCGCTGCTGTTCCTCCAGAACATTTCCGGCTTCATGGTCGGCGGGAAATACGAGGCGGAAGGCATCGCCAAGCATGGCGCGAAGCTGGTGACTGCAGTTGCTACGGCCACCGTACCCAAGGTCACCGTAGTGATCGGCGGCAGCTTCGGCGCAGGCAATTACGGCATGTGCGGCCGCGCCTACAGCCCGCGCTTCCTCTTCACCTGGCCCAATGCCCGCATTTCGGTGATGGGCGGCGAGCAGGCGGCATCGGTTCTTGCCACCGTCCACCGCGACGCGGACAGCTGGACCGAAGAACAGGCCGAGGAATTCAAGGCTCCGATCCGTCAGAAATACGAGGACGAGGGCAACCCCTATTACGCCACCGCCCGCCTGTGGGACGACGGCGTGATCGACCCGGTCCAGACCCGCGACGTGCTCGGCCTGGCCTTCTCGGCAACACTCGAAGCCCCGATTCCGGAAAAGCCGCAGTTCGGTGTGTTCCGGATGTAATTGGCGGGAAGCCGCTGCATCCCTCTCGCTTTCCGTAGCGTAGCTGCTAGGCCTCAAAGGCAGGAGAGAGAATGCCCAGAGCCAATTTCAGGAAGCCGTCGCTGCTGAGCCGGATCGTGCGGCGCATCATCATGGTGCTGTACCGCTGGAAGGGCTGGAAGCTGGACGGACGCCTGCCCGATCTCGACAAGTTCGTGATCGCGGGTGCGCCGCATACCTCCAACTGGGATTTCGTGTTCTTCATCGGCGCCACTGCCGAGGAAGGCGTGCAGCCGAATTTCATGGGCAAGCACACGCTGTTCCGGGGCATGATGCGCAACTTCATGTTCGACATGGGCGGTATTTCGGTCGACCGGAGGAAACGCGCGAACGTCACCGAGCAAGTGGCCGAGGAATTCGCCAAACGCGACAAGCTGGCGCTGGTGATTGCAGCAGAGGGCACGCGCTCGACCGACGGTAGCTGGAAATCGGGCTTCTACCATATTGCCCGGGCCGCAAACGTTCCGATCGTGCCAGCCTACGTCAACAACGAAACCATGGTGCTCGGCTTCGGACCACCCATCGTACCCACGGACAGCTACGGCGAAACACTCGCCGAGATCGCCCGCTTCATGCAATCCAAGCTCCCCGGATACCATCGCTTCGACGTGCTCGAAGCGCAGGCCCGCAAGCTGATCGAGGAGGAACGCGCAGATGGTTGAGATGCTGCTTGTGAACGTCGCCGTGCTGGTGGCGGTCGTGCTGGTGCTGTGGGCGATCTCGGTCAAGATCGACGATGTGTCCTTCATCGACAGCTTCTGGGGCGCGGGTATGGCGCTGATGGCTTTCACCAGCTGGCTGCAGGTCGAAGAACGCGGCGTGCTCGCCCACCTTCTGCTGGCGATGACCGCCGCATGGGGTCTGCGCCTCGGCATCTATCTCCTGCGCCGCTGGCGCGAAGAGGGGGAAGACAAGCGTTACGAACGCATGCTCAGGAAGGACCGCGAGAAGGGCCGTTTCGCCTTTGCCGCGCTGACCAAGATCTGGCTCGGGCAGGCCTTGCTGCTGTTCCTCGTCTCCTCGCCGGCCCAGGTCGGGATCCTGACGAGCGATCCGGCGCAGCAGGTGACCGCGCTGACGATCGCGGGCATCGCCCTGTATCTCGTCGGCATCTTCTTCGAATGGGTAGGCGACTGGCAGCTGTCCCAATTCAAGAAAGACCCCTCGAACAAGGGCGAGGTCATGGACAAGGGCCTGTGGCGCTATACCCGTCATCCCAATTATTTCGGCGATGCCTGCGCCTGGTGGGGTATCTGGCTCGTCGTCGCCAGCGTCAGCTGGGAAGTCGCCCTGTGGACCGTTGCCGGACCGCTCTTCCTGACCTTCACGCTGGTGAAGTGGTCGGGCGCAGCCTTGCTGGAAAAGGGTATGAAGCACACGCGCCCCGGATACGAGGATTACAAGAAGCGCACCTCGGCCTTCATCCCTATGCCGCCCAAGAAAAGCGCCTGATCAAGGCGCGGCGGGGGTTTAACCTTCCGCATGATTGGCTACATTGGTCCCACTCTTGAGGGGACCGACGCCAGTGAGCGAAGAAGAAATCGATCAGATGCGCAGCCGCTTCGCGCGCGAGGCGATGGCGTTGATGGAGCGCACTGGCGAGGAAGTGACCCGCATGAGGCTCGCTGCCGAGCTCAGGGTGGCGCGCTCGCGGATCGATGCGGTATTTCCCGAAGACGGCGACCTGTTCGATGCGATCACGGCAGAATGGTTCGCTCCCTATATCGAGATCATGGACGAGGTGATGGCCAGCGGCCTGCCTCCCCGGCGCAAGATGTATGAATTCTTCGCCCGCCGCTTCGTCTTGCTGAAGCAGAATTTCCAGGACGATCCGGCCGCCTTCCGTCTCTACATCGAGATGGGCGAGCGATATTTCGAGTATGCACAAAGCTACATCGACCTTGGCGACCATTACCTTTGCGAAATCATCGCAGAGGCCCAGGCCGAAGGTCATCTGAAGGACATGGACGTCGATTTCGCACGTTCGGTCATCAACCAGATCGTGTCGACCTATCTCCAGCCCTACAGCATTGCCATGCTCGGCGATCGGCTGACCGAAGAGAAGCTCGCGCATATCGTCGATGCCATCTTCGACGGCCTTGTAGCAGCGGACGGCGGGGCGAGGTCGACCAAGGGCCTTCACGCGGCGTGACGCCACAATGGCGGGCCGCAAGATACTTTTCATCGGATTGAATTACGCGCCCGAACCGATCGGTATCGGGCCCTACACCGCTGGTCTGGCAGAGGCGCTGGTCGAACGCGGGCACGAGGTTCGCGCCATCGTCGGCCAGCCCTATTATCCCGACTGGAAACTCTACCCGGATTACCACCGGCGCTGGAAGGCGAGCGTTGAGAATGGCGTGCAGATCATGCGCTGCCCGCATTACATTCCCGCCAATCCGACCGGCAGCAAGCGCATGGCCCATCATGCCAGCTTCGCGAGCAGTGCCTATCCCGCCGCGCGCCGGGCAAGGCGCGAGATGAAGCCGGACCTCGTCTTCACCGTTGCGCCATCGATGATCGCTGCGCCGGTTGCCGCGCGGATGGCGCGCAGGGCCGGGGTGCCGCTATGGCTGCATATCCAGGACTTCGAGGTCGGAGCTGCGCTGGCAACGGGCCTGATCGGCAAGACCAGCCGCACTGCCGATGCTGCCGCGCAATTCGAGCAGCGGGTGCTGCGCCGGGCCGATCTTATCTCCACGATCAGCCACCCCATGTGCGAACTCCTGCGCGACAAGGGCGTGGCCGAGGACCGCATCCTCGAAATGCGCAACTGGGCGAACCATGCGTCGGGGATCGCGGCAGGCGATGGCGCGTCGCTTCGCCGCGAATGGGGCCTCGAGGGAAAAACCGTCGCGCTCTATTCGGGCAATATCGCGAACAAGCAGGGGCTGGACGTGGTGATCGAGGCAGCTGCGATGCTGCGGGAGCGGGAAGACATAGCATTCGTGATCTCGGGCGAAGGTCCAAACCGCGCCCATCTCGAAGCCCTCGCCAAGGGCTTGCCCAACGTCACCTTCCGCGACCTCCAGCCGGAAGACCGGGTGGGCGACCTGCTCAAGATGGCGAACATCCACCTCCTGCCGCAATTGCGCGATGCAGCCGATCTCGTGCTCCCATCGAAGCTCGGCAACATGCTCGCCTCCGGCAGGCCGGTCATCGCGACGGTGCAGCCCGGCACCGGCATAGCCCGCGAGCTGGTCGATTGCGGAATTGTCGTGCCACCCGAAACGCCCCATGCGATCGCCGAGGCGGTCGAGGCGCTCGCGGGACATGAGGACTATTGCGCGCATATGGGCCAGAAGGCACGCGAGCGCGCAGCCTCGCACTGGTCGAAGGACGCCATCGTCGACCGTTTCGAAGAAGGCATGGCGCGCCTGCTCGGCTAAAGCCCCAGCTTCTCCAGCAAGGCAGCGATTGCATCGCGGTAGGCGTCGGAATTGCGCTGACGGGCCTCGGCGATCGCCGCAAGACGCATCGAATGGAGCAGCTCGCGGTTCGCAATCAGCTTCGCCATCGCCTCTTCGACGCCTCCTGCATTCGGCCGATCCAGAACGAAGCCGCTATTCGCGCTGGCACCGAGCCCCGCCGCCGCGGTCTGGATAATGGCGAGGCCCGATGCCATCGCCTCGGGCAACACGATGGCGGAGCCTTCATTGTGGCTCGGAAACACGAGCGCATGGTGTTCGCGCATGATCGCAGGCACTTCGGCGCGCGGCACTGCTCCGAGTATGTCGACCCGGTCGCGGTATCGCGCAAGGATCGGCTCGGGCAGGCCCAATTGTCCCAGCAGGGTCAGCCGCGCCGAACCCTTCGGCAGTTTGCCGAAAGCTTCGAGGACGTGCTGGACGCCCTTGCGAGCAGCTACCTGTCCGGCAAACAGGAAGCGTACCGGCTCGGCTTCGGGGACGAAGGCCGGATCGACATCGCTGCCGAACAGGGCGGCATCGAAACCGTATGGCAGCAGCTCGAGCTTGTCCGCGACGCCTCCGACCGGTGAATAGGCGCGGATCGTGTCCATCACGAAGGGGCTGCCGCACACGATCCTGTCGGCCGCCGCGAACTCCGCATCGTCCATCGCGATCTTGTCCGCACTCCATGCGGGAGAGCCCTTGCCCAGCCAGTCACCGTGGGTCGCGGCGATGCGCTCGCGTTCCTCGTTCCAGGAACGGCTGTCGGCCATGGTGCGGTCGAGGATCTTGTAGCAACCGGCTGCGCGCGGATCGTTGAAAGCTGTCGCGGACGATCCGTCATAGCCCCACAAGACGAAGGGACCCTCGCGACCGGCCATCGCCGCGACCTTCCTCCCGAAAGTCGCGTTGAGCGCCGCGTCCAGTCGCGTGGCGAGATCACCTGCCCCCAGCCTCGCAGCAATCCTTTCGGGCAATTCGTATCGGGCCATGGCCCTTACCTTGGCCGGATCGAGGCCCTTGGCCGCAAAGCGCGACAGTTCGGTCTCGAGCGGGGCGGACAAGGCGCTCGGCAAGGCGCGGGCAAGACTGCGCATGCGGCTGGAGGGATGGTCGAACAGTCCGGTCGCGAGGAAAGCCAGCCTGCCAAGCTGCTGCAGCGCCAGCGCGGTCTGGCGGCTGTGTTGGGTACCGGGATGAAAAACCGCGACCTGCATCGCGGCCAAGCTCTAGCGGGCTGCGCGCGAAAGCCAAAAAGCATTTTCCTACCGCCCGGCGCGTGATTAACCGGATTGGCTCATCTTATCCAAACAAGGAACCGAAAACGATGAGCGATCCCATTCCCCTCCAAACACCGGCCGGCTTTGCAACCGCCTTCGCGCTCGGCCTCGACGATGGATCGGGCAACCTCGCGCTCGTCTCCGACGCGCGTCCACTGCCGGTAAAGGCGACACCGCCCGCGGCACCTGTGGCGCTCGAGGGAGAGACTACGAGCGATATCCTTGCCGGACCTTTCGTGCCTTCGGCCCTCTCCACGATCTTCTGCACCCTTTCGGGCGACTGGACCGGCAGCGTCACCGTCAAGCGGTCGACCGACGCTGGTTCGACGCTCCATCCCCTGACGCTTGCAGGGGGCATGTGGGGCAGTTTTACGGCCAACGCCTGCGAGCCCGTATGGGAGGAAAGCGATGCTGGCGTCACGCTCTGGCTCGATTGCAAAATCGCTTCGGGCACGCTTGCCTACAGGCTGTCGCAATGAGCGCGCTCACGCTCCCCGCACTGGGGCTCGCCGCTCGCACTGCGCAGGCGCTGCCTACGCTGTTCACCGACCTCGCTTCGCGCACTCCGCCAGCCGAGGTCGTCCAGATCGACACCACCGGCCATTCGGTCCCCGGCAAGGGTGCCGCGCGCTACATCTGCGACGCTCTGTGCGACGAGGCATTGCTCGCCGCCCACCCCCGCTTCGTGACCAGGACCGCCAACAACAGGATCTTCCGCCTGCTGCCCGACCGCAGTTCGCTCGCCGTCGAGCAGGGCGGTGCAGCCGGTGGCGGAACGGTGAACGACCAGCCCGCGATCCAGGCTGCGATCGATTACGCGCATGCAATCGAGGCGGCAGAGGTCCGCTTCGAAGCATCGTCATACCGCCTCGATTGCCCGCCCCGCCTGTCGCCGGCCGAGGACAAGCGTGCCGAAGACGGACATCCACTCGTCGTACGCCGCTCCATCGCCCTGAGGGGCCATGATGCGCAGCGGACCGTGCTCGATTTCCGCGCGCTCGATGGCGAAGACCCGGAGAGCGAATACCAGCTGGTCCCGACATCGGACAGCGATCCTGCGCTCGCCGTCTGGCGTGGCGGCGGCCTCTACCTTCAGGGCGATATTGCCAATCCGGGGCCGGGCCAGCGGACCATCGGGCGGCTGGAAATCGATCGTCTCGTATTCAGGGGCAACCGGCAGCATACCGGAGCCTATGAGTGGCCCGCCGACGCGCAGACGGGCGATGGCTGGGACATCACCGACAAGGCGCTGTGGGTGCAGGACTGCTTCGTCGGCGAGATCATCTGCCGCGACACCGACATGGTGGGCTGGAAGGGCGAGATACTCTTCACCGCGGGCGAGGCCGATGCTGTCGAACGGATCGAGCTGCAAAACTGCCGCTTTGCCACGAGCAATGGCAGCGCGCTCAATCCGGGTGTCGATGCGGAAATCCTCGCAATCGACAGCAGCTTTGGCGACTGCTTCCAGGCGCAGGAGGACGTGGCGAAAAGCCGCGCCGTCTACCGCAATTGCACCTGGCACGATTGCGATGCGATGGGCCTTGGCAGCGGATCGACAAATGGCGTCCTTTACGCACAGGCCTATCCCACGCGGGACGAGACCGGTGCACCGCCGATGACGCTGCTCGAGAATTGCGAATTTCGCGATATCCGTTCGCTGCGCTTCGCCAGCTGGGTTCGCGGGAGCATCCGGACGGTGGATTGCAGCATCTCCCTGAATGGCGGCGAGGCACTTGCGCTGCGCGATACCGATCTGACAATCGAATCGTGGCTGGACCGCAAGACGGGCATCCATGCGCTCGAATTCTACGGAGTAGACACGCTGACCGAGCCGATGCCGGGCGCGCCCGTGGGGATCTACAAGCTGCCGCCGTCCCATGTGCGCATCAGGCTTTCGCACCATCGCACCCGGCATGCCGCCGAACAGGGCAACCAGTGGCTCGGCTGTTTCTGGACCGGATACCTCGACCGTTCGTGCGAGCTGCACATCTCAGGCGAAACGGCAGGTGGCGGTGTCCCGAACGGCGGCGCAACCCCGATATCGATGCCGCGCATCCATTATGCGGCTGCCGAACCGACCAGCAATTTCTGGGCGCGCGGCTGGTACAAGCTGCCCCAGATCACCGGGTCGGGCGAGATATTGCCATGTGCGCCGCGCATGACGGTGGAGATGGCCAGCGGGATTATCGCCGACATGACGCTTGCACGAACGCCGATTGGCGGGGCCGATCACGGCTATGTCGACGGCCAGCGCATCCGCCTCGTGAAGGAGGGTGCGACGGGTGCGATCCGTTTCACCAAGGGCGCCTCCAACTCCTTCGGCGTGCGCGAGACGCGGGTGCTGGACAATCCCTATGACTGGATCGAGTTCAGCTACAACCGCGACTGGCAGAGGTGGGAAGAGGAAGCCTTCTTCTCCGACGCCTGACCTTCGCAATAGCAGATGGGAGGGGATTAATTTACCCTCCCGCTTGCCGATGGGCCGCCCATGCGGAATCTATCCCGCCATGGCGATTCTCTCCGACAAATGGATCCGCGAGGCGGCAACGACCCGCGGCATGATCGAACCCTTCACCGAGGCCCAGCGCCGCGAAGGGAACATCAGCTACGGCCTTTCGAGCTTCGGTTACGACGCGCGTGTGGCGGACGAGTTCAAGATCTTCACCAATATCGACAACGCCATCGTCGATCCGAAGGATTTTGCCGCCACCAGTTTCGTCGACCGCCAGACCGATGTCTGCGTGATCCCGCCCAACAGCTTCGCGCTCGCGCGGACGGTCGAATATTTCCGTATTCCCGACGACGTACTGGTCATCTGCCTCGGCAAAAGCACTTATGCGCGCTGCGGCATTATCGTGAACGTCACCCCGCTCGAACCGGGCTGGGAAGGCCATGTGACGCTGGAGTTTTCGAACACCACGCCGCTGCCCGCCAAGATCTACGCCAACGAGGGCGCCTGCCAGTTCCTGTTCCTGAAAGGGAACGAGCGGCCCGAAGTGACCTATGCCGACCGGGCGGGCAAATACATGGGCCAGCGCGGCGTTACCCTGCCCCGGCTCTGAGCGCAGTCCGGCGCTGACCCTGCGTCTTTGACTCTTCGCGCGGGCCAGCGCACATCTTTCCGCACACAGTGGAGAGATGAGACATGGCTGATAGGGAATTCGACATCATCGTCTATGGCGCGACCGGCTATACCGGACGCCTCGTCGCCGAGCATTTCGTGCGCGAGTACGGCAACGCGGCAGACGGCCCCAAATGGGCGATGGCAGGCCGCAGCGAGGACAAACTGACCGCTGTGCGCGACGAGATCGGGGCACCGGGTACGACGCCGATGATCGTGGCCGACGCGTCCGACCCTGCCAGTCTCGAAGCCATGTGCAAGCGCACCAGGGTCGTCCTCACGACCGTCGGACCCTACCAGCTTTATGGCGACGCGCTGGTCGAAGCCTGCGTGAAGACCGGCACCGACTATGCCGACCTGTGCGGCGAGCCCGCGTGGATGGCCGAGAAGATCGCACAGCACCACGAGGCGGCAAAGAAGAGCGGAGCGCGCATCTGTTTCTCATCCGGTTTCGATTCCATCCCCTTCGATCTCGGCGTCCTGATGCTCCAGAAGGAAGCCAAGGCTCGCGAAGGCTCGCCCGCACCGCGTGTGAAGGGCCGTGTCCGCGCCATGCAGGGCACGTTCTCAGGCGGTACGGCCGCCAGCCTCGGCGCGACGATGAAGGCGGCGATGAAGAACCCCAAGATCATCGGCCAGCTGCGCGATCCCTTCGCGCTGACGCCTGGCTTCGAAGGCCCGGACCAGCCTTCGGGCATGGTCCCCCACTATGAAGATGAACTGGGCAAATGGGCCGCGCCTTTCGTCATGGCCCCGATCAACACCAAGAACGTGCACCGCACGAACTTCCTGCTCGGCCACCCTTATGGCGAGGACTTCCGCTATGACGAGATGGTGCTGACCAGCCCCGGCGATGCCGGCAAGGCTGCCGCCAATGCCATGGTCGAGATGATGAAGAACCCGTTCGGCGCCAAACCGCCCAAGCCGGGTGAAGGCCCGACCAGGGAAGAGCGCGAGAACGGCTTCTACGACGTCCTGTTCACCGGCGAATGGCCCGACGGGAAGACCATCAGATACGGCGTAAAGGGCAAGTTCGATCCGGGCTACGGCTCGACCAGCCGCATGCTCGGCGAAACCGGCATGGCGCTGCTCGAAAGCGATGCCGAAGGCGGCGTGGGCACACCCGGATCCTTCCTCGGCGAAGCCTTGGTGGAGCGGCTTCGCAGCCGCGCCCACCTCAGCTTCGAAGTCGAGGAATAGACCGCTCCTAGATGCTCATCCGTACTGCCAGGCTGACGTTGCGGCCGGGCAGGGGGACGAAATCCTTGGTAAAGCTCGAAGCACGGCGGGCGGTCTGGTCGAGCAGGTTTTCGGCCTTGAGAATGACCGTGACTGCCGGATCGCCGCGAAGCGGGCGCCAGGTGGCGCTTGCGTTCAGGAGCGTGTAGCCGTCGGTCTCGGTCTCGAAGGGAGCGACATCGCGCTGCGCATCGAACCATTCGACTTCCCCGCGCAGGCTGAACTCGCCCGCATCGGCTTCGAGCGCGCCGAGAAGACCGAGCGGCGGAATGCGCGGCACATATGTCCCGTCATTTAGCTTGGCATCGATATATTCGGCGCGGAAATCGGCGCGCAGGTCGAGATTGTCACCTTCGTAGAAATTCCAGACGACCTCGCCCTCGACGCCCGAATAGGTCGCATCCTGCTGGAGATAGAGGAAGACGGGAAGCTCGTCTTCCTCTTCGCCATTGGCACTGAGATAGATGTAATCGTCGAACCAGTTCCGATAGGCAGCGAGCGAGAACTCGAAGTCGCCCGCGATGCCGCGCGCGAAGATTTCAGCGCCCCATGCGCGCTCCATCGTCAGGTCGACGTCGCCGATCTCGAACTGCTGGGTCGCGATGTGCGGGCCTTCGGAGAAAAGCTCTTCGGCACTGGGAGCGCGCGACACGCGCGACAGGTTCACACCCAGGCGGATGCTATCGTCAGCCTGCCATGCAAGGCCTAGCGCGCCTGAAAAGCCGTCGAACGCGCGCTCGACACCCAGCTGAGTGGAATCGACATCGGTGGTCTCGTAGCGCAGCGCACCTTCGAGCTGCAGCGGACCGTCGCCATATTCCTGCAGCGCGAACAAGGACAGCTGCTCGGTGCGGTTGGGTGCCACATAGGCCTCTGCACCCTGGGCGAAGAAATCACGGAAATAATACTGCACGCCGACCGATCCGCGCAGGTCGGCGACGGGATCCTGGACCAGTTCGGCGCGGGCTTCGACGCCCTGGACGTCGAAAGTGGTTCCGACCTCGTCGCCTTCGAACTCGGTATGCGTGTAGTCGGAATAGCCGGTGCGGATTTTCAGGCGTTCGAAGAAACCGTCGCCCAGCTCGATATCGCCGCGCAGGTCAGCGCGATACTGGCGCAAGCCGATGCTGACGGTTTCGGGGCCTTCTTCTTCCCCGACATCCATGCCGCCCTCTTCCTCGTGGTGCCCTGCACCGGGGCGGATCGGGACACCGTAGAGGGTGTCGTAGACCCCGACCGAGAAACCGAGGCTCGAATCGCCGCGGAAGAATGCAAGACCGCCGTTCGCGGTCCAGGTTTCGGTGCCGCTGTTGAACAGCGTTCCCCTGGCATTGGCTGCCTCGCGCAGCTCTTCGGCTTCTTCGAATTCGCCTGCGTCCTCTTCCTCGGCCGCTTCCTCGAGGAGTTCGGCGCGCAGGCCGTCGGCAAGCACGAAGCCGGGAACCTGGACGTCGTCGGTTTTGCGATAGGATCCGTCGGCGTGGAATACGAAACCGTCGCCGACCGGGATGTCGAAGGAGGCACCGCCTTCGCGAAGGTCGGCCACCGTGTCGACACGTACCAACGCATCGATATGTACCGGCTCGGTCGGAATGCGGCGCGGGATGCGCTTGTCGATTACATTGACGGCGCCGCCGATCGCCTGGCTGCCGTAAAGGAGCACCGCCGGTCCGCGCAGGACCTCGATGCTCTCGGCGGTCAGGGGATCGATCGATACGGCGTGATCGGCCGAAGTGTTCGACACGTCGATCGCGCCGATCCCGTCAACGAGGACCTTCACGCGCTCGCCGGAAAAGCCGCGCAGGATCGGTCGTGATGCGCCCGGCGCAAAGCCGGTTGCGGTTACGCCGGGAAGCGAAGCGAGGACTTCACCGATCTGGCCATTCATGTTTTCGTCGAGATCGTCGCCTGCAACCACGCTGGCACCTGCGAGAATGTCGAACTGGCGCAGGCCTTCCGCGCTGACGATGATCGTGCCGTCCGCGTCGATACGGCGGTTATGGAAATCGTCCTCGCCCGTTTCCTCGACCACGATGGTCTCGGATGCAGTCGGACTGCCCTGCTGCTCTTCCTCGGCGGACTGATCTTGCGCCATCGTCGGCGCCGCAGTTGCCACTGCGATGATGGAAAGCGAAGCAGCCAGGCTGCGGCGAAGCGATGCGGTCTGATACAACATATCGCGACCTATTAGTGTCGCATTGCCCGACTGCAACCGGATTCGCGATAAAATGCATATGCGCACGACGAACGACAGCGAGGCCTGAGGGCCTGCTGCGTCTGATTCACGTCGTCTTGGAAAAATGGAGCGGGCGAGGCGATTCGAACGCCCGACCCCAACCTTGGCAAGGTTGTGCTCTACCCCTGAGCTACGCCCGCTCACTGGCGCTCTACCGGGCGTGGCCCGGTGGGGAGGCGCGCAACTAGCAACGGCTTATGAGTCTCGCAAGCGAAAAAATGCACTTTTTTGACCCGCGCCGATCGAGCGCCTACGCCCCTTCACATTCGCGAGCCGGGACCCACATGGGGACCCGACGTTTTATTTATTGAAAGGCGGAATTACGTGGCAAGCATGGGGCTGAGCATCGACGAGCAAAAGGCGGTCGAGAAATTCAAGGCAGAGGTCGTCGAACCGTCGATGACCAAGCTGGTCATTCTCGATTTTTATGCCGACTGGTGCGGGCCGTGCAAGGCGATCGCCCCGATGCTGGAAAAGGTCGCGGGCGAATATGCCGACAAGGGCGTGGTGCTGGTGAAGGTCGATGTCGACCAGGAAAAGTTCATCGCCGCGCAGTTCCAGGTCCAGTCGATCCCCACGATCTACGCCATGTTCCAGGGTCAGCCGGTGGCCGACCTGACGCAGGCCCGCAGCGAATCGCAGCTGAAGGAAGTGCTCGACCAGATCCTGGCGCAGCTTCCGATCCAGGGCGGGGATGCCGACGGCGCCGAAGCGCAGATGGTCCAGCAGGTGGAACAATATGTCGCCATGGGCGAACAGATGCTGACCGAAGGCGACCCTGCACGCGCTGCCGGTGTCTTCGCGCAGGTTACCGAGATGGCGCCTGACAATGTCGCAGCCCATGCCGGCCTGATCCGCGCGCTGACGCAGGCCGACCAGATCGAGGAAGCCAGGGGCGTGCTCGCCGCCGTCGAAGCCAATCCCGCCCTTGCCAGCGATCCGCAGATCGAGAACGCCAAGGCCGCGCTCGAGCTTGCCGGCAACAAGGTCGACGACGGCGAGCTGGCGGCCCTGCGCGAAAAGGCGCAGGCCGATCCCGCCGATATGGATGCGCGCCTCGCCTATGCCGAGGCAGCCTTCGCCGCCGGTGACCGCGATGCGGCAGCCGACGAGCTGCTCGCCATGTTCGAGGCCGACCGCGAATGGAACGAGGGTGCGGCCAAGGCCAAGCTGCTCGATATCTTCAGCGCCGTCGGTCTCGAAGATCCGTGGGTGGTGGCCACCCGCCGCCGCCTTTCGAAGCTGTTGTTCGGTTAGAAGCGATTTGACACGACGCCTCTCCATCTTCCCCCTGCCCGGCGCGATCCTGTTCCCGGGCCTGCAGCTGCCGTTGCATATTTTCGAGCCGCGTTATCGCGAGCTCGTCGGCAGCGCGCTGGCCAAGGACAGGCTGATCGGGATGATCCAGCCGCAGCGCAGCTCGGACGGCGCGCCGCTATACGAGATCGGGTGCATCGGCCGCATCGGCGATGTCGAAGCACTGGAGGACGGGCGCTATAATATCGTGCTGGAAGGCGAAGCGCGCTTCCGTGTCCTGCGCGAACTCGACGTCACCACCGCCTTCCGGCAGGTCGAGGCCGAGCTGATCGAAGAGCCGGAGAACGAAGTGCTCGCCAGCGTGGAGCGTGCCGGATTCGAATTCGAGGCCAAGCGCTTTGCCGCCATGCAGGGCTATTCGGTGGACTGGGATTCGGTCGAGCGGCTGGACGATGAAACGCTGATCAACGGAGTGGCCCAGATCGCCCCCTTCGACAGCGCCGCCAAGCAGGCACTGCTCGAGGCTGCCACCCTATCGGAACGCTGCGAGCTAATGATCCAGCTGATGCAGTTCTTCGCCTTGCGCGACGACGACGACGAGATCGTGACCCTCCAGTGAAGATAGTCGTTCCGCTCTTGGTCGCAATTGCGGCCTCATCCGGCACCTCGGCTTCCGGACAAGACAGCAAGGCCGACCAAACCGCCGTCTATGCCCTTGAAGCGATGCTCAAGGACGGCGACTTCGAAGCACGAGAAGATCTCCCCACTGACATCGTCTATTGTGGCGGCGAAACGACACGCGCGGAGGTTTCCCGTTTTTTCTCGCACCTGAGCGCGGGTATCAAGGAAGGTCTGCCCGCTCCCTATTTCAACCAGTTTGTCGCCGACCGTTTCAGCGTGAATAGGGACGATAGATTTATGGTCTTCGATCGCGAAGACTTCACATCGGTAACGCCGAGGTTCTTCTCGCGAGAGGATTGGATCAGGATAGCTGACAAAGGTGCGCCAGCCCTTGAAGATATGGGCTGGCGCGGTTGCATGATGGATCGTGGCAAAATCTGGATCTCTGCCGACGAGAAGGGTTTGCGTATTTCGTCGATCAATCATGACATGCCTTGGCTGTCGCCCGACTAGATCCCGAAGCTTCCCCTCAAACCGTCGATCACATACTGGGCCGCAAGCGCTGCCAGGAGCACGCCGAGGACGCGGGTGATCGCGGCTTCGACCTTGTCGCCGAACAGCCGCATGATCGGGCCTGCTGCCATGAGGGCCAGCATCGTGATGATGAGGACTGCCGCCAGCGCGCCGAGCACGACGAGGTTCTGCTCGATCCCGTCAGCTTCGTTCATCAGCAGCATGATCGCAGCGATCGCACCCGGACCGGCCAGCATGGGGATGGCCATGGGGAAGATCGAGACGTCTTCCACCTCGGGCGTCGAAGCGACTTTCTCTGCCCGCTCCTCACGCCGCTGGGTGCGTTTTTCGAAGACCATTTCGAAAGCGATCCAGAACAGCATCAGCCCGCCCGCGATACGGAAGCTGTCGAGCTCGATGTGGAGCGCGCCGAGCAATTGCTCGCCGAAAAGTGCGAAAATCAGGAGGATCACGCCTGCAATAATCGCCGCGCGGATCGCCATGTTGCGCCGCTGCGCGGAAGTCGCGCCCTTGGTCAGACCGGCATAGATCGGCGCGCAACCCGGAGGGTCGATCACGACGAACAGCGTGACGAATGCAGACAGGAAGAGCTGTGTCATTCGGCGGCTCCTGCGGGCTGGGCGATGTTCACGACCTGCTCCCACCCGGCATCGGTCACAAGCCAGACGACGTAGCGGCGCTCGCCTTCACCCACCAACTGGAAGCCCCATGCGAGCGAGCCGTCGCGCGAAAGCTTCAGCGGAATGGTCGAATCCGGTTCGCCGACGTCGACTGACTTTTCGCAAGCCGCCACGGCGGTCTGGATCAGTTCGGGCGCTTCGGGTGCGACGTCCTGCGGAAAGCCGAAATCGAAGACATATTTGTAGTCACCATCGCGCTGGCGCTGCCAGACGGTGTTGAAGGTGCCGACCTGTCCTTCGGGATCTTCGAACGCGCCTTGCGTCACCGCGATCGATCCGTCGCAGCTCGACCAGAGCCGGTGCGGTTGCCATGAAACGGCTGCGGCGGGATCTTCGAGCGTCTTGAGCCAGGGCTTGGCCTCGATCGCGCCATTGCGGCCGAAGATCAGCGCGCCGTCCGCAGCATATTCGAGAAAGGCGGTCCACTGGCCGTCTTCCTGCGCCGCGCGCGCGAAGGCGAGTTCGGTCGCCACCACCTTGCTCGGCTGGGCGACCGGCTGAAGGAAACGCCCATAGCGGTCACGCGGGTTCGGCCCTGCATTGCAAGCTGCAAGCGAGAGTGCCGAAATGGCGAGAACCAGGCTGCGCGCGATCACAGGCTGTCCGGAACGTCGAGCCCGGCGTTCCGGTAGGCGGCGACCAGCGTATTGCGCAGCAGCACGGCGATGGTCATCGGGCCGACCCCGCCGGGCACCGGAGTAATCGCACCGGCAACGCCTTCGGCACCGGCATAGTCGACATCGCCGACCAGGCGCCCCTTCTCCTCGCCATCGGCAGGAGGCAGGCGGTTGATGCCGACATCGATCACGGTCGCGCCGTCCTTGAGCCATTCGGCCTTCACCATTTTGGCGCGGCCCACGGCGGCAACGACGATGTCCGCGCGCTTGACTACGGCAGGCAAATCTTTCGTCCTGCTATGCGCAATTGTGACGGTGGCATTGGCGTCGAGCAGCAGCTGCGCCATCGGCTTGCCGACGATGTTCGAGCGGCCGATCACGACCGCCTCGAGACCAGAGAGATCACCCAGCCGGTCTGCCAGCAACATCATGCAGCCGAGCGGGGTGCAGGGCACGAAGCCGCTCTGCCCGACGGCAAGCCGTCCGGCGTTGGTCACATGGAAGCCGTCGACATCCTTGTTCGGGCTGATCGCGGCGATGACCGCCTGCTCGTCGAGATGGTCGGGCAGCGGCAGCTGGACGAGGATCCCGTCGACCGCTTCGTCGCGGTTGAGCTGGTCGACCAGCGCGAGGAGGTCTTCTTCCGACGTATCGGCAGGCAGGCGGTGCTCGAAGCTTTCCATGCCCGCAGCCACGGTCGCCTTGTGCTTGCTGCGCACATAGACCTGGCTGGCCGGGTCCTCGCCCACCAGCACCACGGCAAGCCCGGCCTTGCGGCCCGACCATTGTTCGAACTGGCCCGCCATTTCGCCCACCCGCTCACGCAGGCGTGCGGCGAAAGCTTTGCCGTCGATCCGTTCCGCGGTCATTAGTAAGGCCCCATGCCGACGAGGATACGAATGATAATCCACATGCCCATCAGCAGGATCATAGGCGAGAAATCGATCGCGCCGGTGTCCGGAATCATCCTGCGGATCGGATTGAGTAGCGGAGCGAGCAGCCGACTGATCGAATCGTAGACGCTCGACAGGAACGGCTGACGCGGATCGACGACATTGAAGGCGAAGAGCAGACCGATGATGAACCAGACAATCACGATCATGTTCAGCGTCTGCATGATCATGATGAGAATATCGATGAGGGTCTTCATGTGATTTCCAAATGCTCGGCGGCGAACCGTGAGGCATCGCCGGGAAGGTGTATCAGCTCTCTGATACGGGTTACGCAGCGCTTATCAAGGTCCCTGCACCACGCGCGGTGAAGAATTCGAGCAACATGGCGTGCGGGACGCGTCCGTCGAGCACGACGGCAGCCTCGCAGCCGGCCTCGACTGCGCTGACACAGGTTTCCAGCTTGGGGATCATGCCCCCGCTGATCGTGCCATCCTCGCGCAGCTTGCCGATGTCTTGCGGCGTCAGGTCGGTGAGCAGCTTGCCCTGCTTGTCGAGCACGCCGTCGACATCGGTCAGCAGCAGCAGGCGCGCTGCACCCAGCGCCGCTGCCAATGCGCCCGCCATCGTATCGGCGTTGATATTATAGGTATGCCCGTCCTCGCCGCTGCCGATAGGAGCGACAACCGGGATCATGCCCGAGGCCGTGACCTTCTCGATGATCGTCGTGTCGACCGCGCTGGGTTCGCCGACGAAGCCGAGGTCCAGCGCCTTCTCGATATTGCTTTCGGGGTCCTTGGTCGTGCGTTCGACCTTGCGCGCAGTCACCAGCCCGCCGTCCTTGCCCGACAGGCCGACCGCCTTGCCGCCAGCGCGCGCGATCGAGCCGACGATCGACTTGTTGATCGCGCCCGACAGGACCATTTCGGCAACCTCCGCCGTGGCCTTGTCGGTCACGCGAAGGCCGTCGATGAACTGGGTTTCGACACCGAGCTTTTCGAGCATCGCGCCGATCTGTGGGCCGCCGCCATGCACGACCACCGGGTTGATACCGACTGCCTTCAGCAGCACCACATCCTCGGCAAATTCGCGCGCGGCTTCATCGTCGCCCATGGCGTTGCCGCCGTATTTCACAACGAAGCTCCTGCCCGCATAGCGCTGGAAATAGGGCAGCGCCTCGATCAGCGTCTGTGCCTTGGTGCTGGCGTCGCTCAAATCCATCGTCCGGTACTCGGTCCCTGTTACGCTTGCCGGTGCACTAGCTGGCCTGCGACGAGGGGGAAAGAGTAACATCTGTTCGCGGGCCAACAGCTGCGCTAGGCCTGCGCCATGAGAAAGCTCCTTCCCTTGTTCGCCGCACTGCCGCTGGCAGCCTGCGCCTCGACGCCCGACCTGCCTGCCTTGCCGCAATCGCAGCAAGCCTTCTGGGACGCGCTGCAAAGCCATTGCGGCAATGCCTATCGCGGCGAACTCGCCAGCAGCGACGCGCGCGACAAGGACTGGCAGAGCCGCGCGATGATTGCGCATTGGGCCGAGTGCAGTGAGACTCGCATCGCCATCGCCTTTCATGTCGAGGAGGCGCCGTCCTCAAGCAGCGAAGCGTTAGGACAAACTGGCGGCTGGGACCGCTCGCGCACCTGGCTGGTCACCCGGACGTCGGACGGTCTTCGCCTGAAACACGATCACCGCCACGCAGATGGCGAGGAGGACGCGGTCACCCAATATGGCGGCGACACGCTGTCGGCGGGCACGGCGCGGGTCCAGGACTTCCCGGTCGATGCCTATTCGATCGCCCTGTTCGAGCGCGAGGGGCTGGATGCCTCGCTCACCAACGTCTGGCGCATGGAGGTCGATCCGGCAGGCAGCGGGAATGCGCGCTTCGCCTACCAACTCACACGGCGCAACGACCCGACCCGGCTGTTCCGCGTGGAATTCGACGCGCAACAGCCGGTTGCCCCGCCGCCCGCTGCCTGGGGCTGGTAGTCCCTAGTCGTCCCAGCCGTACTGGCGGCGGACTTCCGCGGCCATCACGGGCTCCATGTGATCGATCATGACGCGCACGGTGTAATATCCCTGCGCCACGCCGGTCCGGTCGACATAGCCCCAGTCGCTGATCGCGGTGATCGGCACGCGGACGAGATCGCCCAGCTTCCACCCTTCCGCATGCGGATTGTTCTTGAGCCGACCGGTCAGGTAGTCGCCATCGCGTTCGACCGTGCCGACCCAGATGTGCTCATAGCCTTCGAGCGGAAACTTGAAGACGAAGTTGCTTGCGCCTGCGGGCGGATTGTCGAGCAAGGCCAGGAACCGCGGTGCAGTCGCCTGTGCGTTGGCGATCGCGGCATTCATCTGCTCGTCGACGCTTTCGAATTCCATGATCGGATCGCCCTCGGCATCCTGTGCCGAGAGCGAAACCGGCGCGAGCATTAAGGCGGCGGCGAGGCTGGCTGCGCGGATCACTCGGGCTTTCCTCCGGTGATGCCGTAGCCGTCGACCGCTTCGCTCTCGACATAGCCGGAATGGTACATGTCCATATGGATCGTCCGCTCGGCAGGCTCGCTGCCGTTGCAGGTGACGATATAGGCGTCGACGATATTTCCGAAGGGACCGAGGCCGACATTGCCCGCGCGGGTAAACTCGGGACGGCTCAGGTCTTCGCAGCGCAAGCGCGAAAGATAGGCGCGCTGGCCCCGCGGCATCGACGCGCGCACCGGGTTCTCGAGCGAACCGAGCGGATATTGCGAAGCCTCTGCAAGCGCCTTGTCGAGCTCGGAGCCCTGCATCGCCGATTCCCCGGCCAGCATGCGCGTGAGATATGCATCGGTGTTGGCCTGCGTCGACGGCGCAACGGTGGTGACGCAGCCCGACAGCGCGAGCGCGGCAAACGGGGCAACAATGGCAAGCCGTAGTTTCATGTGATCCCTCCTGTTGCCAATGGTTTAGCGGCAGAGGTCTCGACCTGCCAGAGGCCAGGCCAGCATATTCTCGGCAAATTGTCCTGTGGGCCTAGTCGCGCGCAGGAGGGTATTGCGGCGCTGGGCCGTGATCGAGGCTCAGGCTTTCGAGCAGGCGGAAACGCTCTTCCGCCGGTATCCACTGCCAGATGTGCAAATAGCGCCCCCCGCCGGTCTGCACCCAGCCGATCTCCTCGCCGCGCCATTCGTGGAAGGTGTGGTGCGCTTCCTCCAGCATGCCCCAGTCACCCAGCCGGCTGATAGTCCGGCTTCCCGGCACGAGCAGGCGGCGGTTCTTGTAGCCTTCCGCTTCGCCGCCCGGTGCACGCCGAGCGCATTGCCTGCGCGAGCTTTCGACAATGTCTTCGGCACTGTCATGCGGCATGCCGACGAGGTCGTGCAGCATGCGGAAGTCGGGATGGAGCAGTTCGGCCACCGCATCGGGATCGCAGCCTTCGAAAAAGCCCCAGAACAGCTGCGCGTCATTGGCCTCTATCCGGGCCGTAGCCTCTTCGAGCGCGGGCATTGCAGGGGGCACTGCGGCAGCAGGCACGGCCTGTGCGAGCAGGAAGGCGGCGATAGCGGACATGATTTTCTCCCGTTGGTGTATCGTTTACATAATACACCAACGGGAGAGGTCAATACTATTGCGCTGTTCGCGTCGCAGCCGTGTCAGGCGGCGCGCGCTTTCGACACGATCGCAGTGATCTCGTCGAGCAGCGAGAGGCGCTGTTTCTTGAGCGCTTCGACCCGCTCGTCGCTGGCCGCCTCGGTCTCCGCTTCGATCCGGTGCACCTCGCGGTTCACCTCGTGATATTCGTCCGCGAGCCGCGCATAATGCGCATCGTCCCGCTTGAGCCGCGTGATCAGGTCACGGTCCCGCTTGAAGATCGTGGTGAGTTCATTGGGCGTGTGCTGCGACATGACGTGCATCCTTTTCGAAGTGTGTTGCAGCCCTCAGTAGTGCGGAGTGTACAGCCACTCCTTGCGCCAGATCAAATCGGGTAGCGCGCCGCCGGGAATTCTTGCGAGCGCGCGGGACGTCGCTATTGTCCCGCCGAGGATGGGAAAGATCGCACGCTTCAGGCCGAAACGACGCAGCTTACGGAGCAGGCGCAAGACCCTGGTGACATGGGCGCTGCTGGTCGCCCTCATCGCCGCCTGGCTCCTGCTCGGCGACCGGCTTGACCCGCCCGAGCCGGTGACCACGGTCGGCATGACCTTCCGCCTGTGCGGTACGCCCGGGCCCGGCCCCTGCGTGATCGATGGTGACACGCTGGCCATCGGCAATCGCCTCGTTCGCCTCACCGGTTTCGACGCGCCGGAGATGGATGGCGCGTGCAAGCTGGAGGTTGCGAAGGCCAATCGGGCGAAGCTCGAACTTCACCGGTGGCTCGCGAGGGGTCGCTTCGAGTGGACGGGCGGGACCGAACCGCCTTACGACCGCTATGGCCGCGAATTGCGAGAGGCGCGACGGGGCGACGATTTGCTGGCCGATCACATGATCGCGGCAGGCCTTGCCGAAGGCAGCGGCTGGGGCACATCGGCGGTAGACTGGTGCAGCGGGGACGGTGACTGAGCCCTTGCGTAGTGCGATATGGCCCCTCGCATGACACGGGTCAGCACCCCCGAGTGACCGCCCGAAAGCCTGCTTGCAAGGCTGCGCGGGCCGGAATGTTATCCCGATGCCTTCACCGGGCGATGTCGCGGTAGGGGCGCTTAATCGAAGCGCGCGTCGATCTCCGCAGCCAGCGATGCGAAATCTGCATGGCCGGTGACCGGAGTCACCCGTTCGGCCCACATGGCATCGATAGCCTCCGTCACCGAGGCGGGCAGGACTGTCGCATCGCTGCCCTTGGCCTGCACCTTGGTGGAATCGCTGCTGGCCGGAATGCCGAGCCGTTCTTCCATCACCGCGCAGACCAGCGCATCGTCGAAGCGGTCCTTGTGGTCGTGCATGAACTCGCGCGTGGTAGCGGCCATGACCATCTCGACCACCTCGTCCGTCGGCTCGATGCCGATCAGCTGGCCCATCGCGCGGATCATCGCGGGCTTGTTCTTCACCACCCAGCGATAGGTGGCGAGCAGCGTGTCGTCCTCTCCCGCCCTCGCGTACCAGCTCAGGAGGTGGGTGAAATAGTCGCAGCCGCCCGGTCCGCCGCCCATCCATAGCGGCATGAAGTCCTCAAGCGAGAACGCGCCTTTCTCGATATGCCAGCCATCGAAGAAGCGGTGCATGGAGACATAGGTCTCGTGCGGATCGCGCAAGGTCACGACATAGCGCGACCCAGCCGGCAGCCGCTCGTATTCGCGGTGCGACTTGAAGCCGCGCGGGGTCGCGCGCTGCTCCGCCGTCATGTCGAAATCGATCATGCTCGCGGTGTCTTCCCAGGGGACGACGCCGCTGATGTCGGTAAAGTCCATGTCGATGCCGCCGGTGGCATGCGCCATGCGCAGCTGGTGGAAGATCTGCTGGGTCAGCGTGGTGCCGCTCTTGGCCCAGCTGGTGATATAGACATCGGAAGGGCGCGGATCGATCGCATGATAGGGCTGCGGCGCACTTGCCTGCGCCAGCGAGCCCATATTGGCCCCGAATTCCTCAAGATTACGCGCCGGTCGCCCTACACCCAAAAGCATTGCCACTCTCCCCATGGGCGACCCGGGATGGCGAGCATGACAGGTGGGAGGGGGATTGGGAAGTGGGTGGAGTTTTTGTATTCCGAACCCGCCTCCGCGGGTTCGTCCTCGCTAGACGTGCGGAAAGCCGCACCCGCTGCGGGCGGGCGGTCGCCCTTGCGGTCGGCTGGTCGCCGTCCGGTACAACGCCCGATAGCCAGACCGGTTCTTGGTCGCGGCAGCCAAAGCGCGACTGCGCGTCGGCCGATTAGGCCGAAGCCAAGGAGCGCGGACGCGCTCCGCCCGGCGTTTGAGGGCGCAAACAAAAAACTCTTCCCCACACGCGCCGAGGGCAGCTTTCATCACTGCTTGGTTTTGAGAGCAGCTTCCGCTACCCGCGCCGCCCCAACAAGAGGAGGCGATCATGCCAGAATATCGTGACTACGACGCGCTCCCGTCCTTTCGAGCGGACCTCGAAACGGCGTAAGGGCTTCCCCAGCGAAACGCGCGTGAAGCGCGGACAGCGGACGATCAAAAACGGCGAAGTGGAACTGCTCGAGAAACTCGGGCGGAACGACCCATGCCCCTGCGGTTCGGGAACGAGATTTCAAGCGCTGCTGCATGAAGTCGGGCCGCTATGACGGCGCCGAACGGCGGGACTATTGGCGGTGAGAAAAGCGGGCGGGGCGAGAGCCTCGCTTGCGACCTTCCGAGGTCTAGATGTACGGCACGGGCAAAAGTCGAATTGGTTAGTTCAAAAGGGAATATAATCTACGTCCCATGAGGATCGGGTGATTTGCTCCAAGGCCGCCGTTAATTCTCTCGCCTTTTTCTGATCTTCTTTGATCGTTTTGTCGCTTGAAATTGTAACACTGCCCCAGTTAACGAAATCAAGCGAATAGGACGATGTCAAATCGTCAGCCAGATCGCTAAAATCATGGGACCGCAGCAAGTTCAGAAGGTCGTAAGCGCCAAATTGCTCCTTACCACCCGCCGACCCGGAATGCCTAAGAGCACTAAGATCACGTCGAAGGCTGGCGACCTCTTTGAAGATCGCTGCGGTCAACATCTCGTCGGATTTCGGACTGTTCGACAACTTATCGATTTCGATGGCGAAACTAAGTGGGCTTTCAATCGAACTCGGCGACTCTTCGCAGCTCTTAACCTGCTTCTGTAGCTCTGTCTTAGCCCGGTCGACACTGTCCAAATCTGTAAGGTCAACCTGAATCGCTCTAACTTGCGCGTTATCAAATGGGATCTTTTCTTTGGATCCGATGATATGCACGAATGGTTTCGCCGAACCGTGTCGAATTGCCAGCTCGTAGAAAACGTTTGGATTGCCCTCTGACAAGTCTGCGATGAGCAAATCTGCGTCGAGAATTTTTCGCACAATCTGATTAGTTATAATTCCTGGCTCAGAAAGGTGATCTGCTCGCTCGACCGAATAACCACGCGGCGATACGACGGGATGGATAACATACTTCAGCAGCTTATCAGCCCGCTTCCTTGTATCGCTTCCTTCTGAACCAATTGGAGAAATGACGAAGCAGACTTTTTCTTTATCAGCCACTCAACCTACTCCGCCGCCACAGCCCCTTCGCCGTCTTCGAACAGGCCCGGGCCGTCGTCTGCGGCTTCTTCCTCGTTCGCGGCCTTGGCGCTCTGGCGTTTGTCGAAGCTCGACCACACGTCGTTCCAGTTGCCCTTGGTCGCGCCCTTGGAATATTCGGTCGCGCGGGTTTCGAAGAAGTTGGCGTGCTCCACACCGTTCAAGAGCGGGGCGAGCCAGGGCAGCGGGTGGTCATCGACCATGTAGATCGGGTCGAGGTTGAGCTGGCCCAGGCGCCAGTCGGCAATGTAGCGGATGTACTTCTTGATATCCTTCGCCGTCATGCCGGACACGGGGCCCATTTCGAAGGCGAGGTCGATGAAGTTGTCCTCCAGCCGCACCGTCTTCTGGCAGATGTCGATGATGTCTTCCTTGACCGCCTTGGTCAGGCAGTCGCGCTCGCGCACGAACTCGTGGAACATGCGGATGATGCCTTCGCAGTGGAGGCTTTCATCGCGTACCGACCAGCTGACGATCTGCCCCATGCCCTTCATCTTGTTGAAGCGCGGGAAGTTCATCAGCATGGCGAAGCTGGCGAACAGCTGCATGCCTTCGGTAAACGCGCCGAACATGGCGAGCGTGCGAGCAATGTCTTCATCATTGTCGACGCCGAACTGCTGCATGTAATTGTGCTTGTCGGCCATTTCCTCGTAATCGAGGAAGGCGCTGTATTCGCTTTCCGGCATGCCGATCGTGTCGAGCAGGTGGCTGTATGCCGCGATGTGCACCGTTTCCATGTTGGAGAACGCGGTGAGCATCATCTTCACTTCGGTCGGCTTGAACACGCGGCCATACTTGTCGTGGTAGCAATCCTGCACCTCGACATCGGCCTGGGTGAAGAAACGGAAGATCTGCGTGAGCAGGTTACGCTCATGCTCGGTCAGCTTCTGCGCCCAGTCGCGGCAGTCTTCGCCCAGCGGCACTTCTTCCGGCATCCAGTGGATCTGTTGCTGGCGTTTCCAGAATTCATAGGCCCAGGGATATTCAAAGGGCTTGTAGGTCTTTCTGGCTTCGAGCAACGACATCTTGTGTCTCCGGCGTTTGTGTTCAGCGACTCATATAGGGAATCACAGGCCGGATTCGAAGGCAAGGACATATGATTCGGCGGGGATAAGACTGGATAAGTTTTTCGGACCCCGCCTGCCTCGGCGCTTGCCCGCATGACTCTGCGCTTTTCCGGTCTTTCGTCACGCGGCCGCCTGGCCGGGAAACCTCGCAAGCGCGCTCCATTTGCGACGAGTTGCGGAACGACAAAGGCGTCCAAGCCGTTGGTTGTGCAAAGGAGTTACCAATGTCCGATCAAGCACCAGCAAACGAGCAGCAGCAGGATCAGCCGCAGGGCGCCCAGCCCGGCGACCAGCAGCAGGCGCTTCACGCACAGACTGGGGGACCGCGACCGGAATACGACCAGTACGAGGTCAACCAGGCCGGCAACATCAACAAGCAGGCCGACGCGCAGCAGGGCTATGGCAATGCCCGCGACAACAGCGGCCAGATGGAGCAGGATGTCGCCACCGGCAACCTCGGCAAGCAGCAGCTGCACCAGTGCGACGATTTCGATGGCAACAGTCAGCCGGGCGAGATTTCGCAACGGCCCGATACGCGTGCCGCAGCCGATGCCGACAGGCCGCTCGGCGAAAGCTGACACGAGTTTCACAGTTCGGGGCTAAGCGGATTTGTCCGGTTTTCCCCTTTTGCGGGCAAGTCTCGCAACCCCGGCGCCCCGCCCCTCAAAAGGCGGGGCGTCATACGTTTTACGCCATGTACTTTGACCGATAGCCGGACGCGCAGCCGCTATCCGGGCTGCATCACCTGCGAGATGTAGAGAAAGAGGCCGGTCGAGACGAGCAAGGCGAAAGCAAAGCCGATCTTGGCCTCGCGCGGGTAGACGGTCGGCCCGGGCTCCACAGGTTCCTCGCCACCTTCATCCTCCTGTGCGCGCTCCTTGTTCTGTGAGAACAGGAGCACCGCAGCGACCGCTGCCGGCGCGAGCGAAAGGTCGTCGGCGCTGACGACATCGACAAGGATAACCGGCAGCGCGAGCTGGAGCGACATTTGGAAGGATGCGTAGAGAACGCGCAGGAAATCGAATGGCTCAGGCTTCTCGTTCTGTCTCCAATGCAGGTCGCGGATGTCGTCGGGGTGGACCTCTTCACGCCCGAGCAGACGATCGATGCGCCACTGCCAGTAGGAATATCTGAGGTGCGGCCAGCTTTCGAAAGTTAGCGCGAAGAGAAACGCGGCGAGTACCCACCCCAGGCTCCAGCCGCTGATCCCGTGAAATAGCGCGAGAAAATCGTCCATCGCGAATGTCTAATCCTCCGCACATTCGTTGACCAGTCCACATAACTCACAACCCGTGCACCAGCTTCGACGAAGCGTGGACCGATACCCGTTGCCGCCCGTTGGTAAGGTATAAGCAACGCAAAACAAAAGGGTTTTACATGTTTGAGAAGCTACGCATCAAGGAACATATGGAAGTCGCCAACTGTGAAGGTCTCCACGTCGGGACCGTCGACGAAGTGAAGGACGACGCCATCAAACTGACCAAGTCGGACAGCTCGGACGATATGCACCACTTCCTTTCGCTGGATGACGTCGAGAAGATCGACGACAACCGCATCTACCTGAAGGAAGGCGCACGCATTCCCGAAGGTCTCGGCAACAAGGCAGTCATGGAAGACGCCTAAACCGAACTAGCCGGATCCAATCCGGTCATGAAAAAGCCCCGCTCTCCGAACTGGAGGGCGGGGCTTTTGCTGTGCCTTGTCGGCCTTACTGGCAGGCGAGGCATTCCTCGTAATCGGTCTGCTCTGCGGCCAGTTCGTACTTCGCTGCATCGGCAGTGTTGTCGGCCTCCACGCCGCCGGCGAAACCGGCGCGCTGCACCGACTTCGAGCGGAGGTAGTAGAGCGACTTGATGCCCTTCTCCCACGCCTGGAAGTGCAGCATCATGAGGTCCCACTTGTCGACGTCGGCCGGGATGAACAGGTTCAGCGACTGCGCCTGGTCGATATAGGGCGCGCGATCGGCAGCGAATTCGAGCAGCCAGCGCTGGTCGATTTCGAAGCTGGTCTTGAAGGTCGCCTTCTCTTCCGGCGTCAGGAAGTCGAGGTGCTGGACGCTGCCGCCCTTTTCCAGGATCGAATTCCAGATCGCGGTCGAGTTCTTGCTCTTCTTGTCGAGCAGCTTTTCCAGATACGGGTTCTTCACGATGAAGCTGCCCGACAGGGTCTTGTGGGTGTAGATGTTCGCCGGGATCGGCTCGATGCAAGCCGAGGTGCCGCCGCAAATGATGCTGATCGAGGCGGTCGGTGCGATTGCCATCTTGCAGCTGAAACGCTCCATCGCGCCCATTTCTTCTGCATCGGGGCATGCGCCGCGTTCTTTCGCGAGCATCATCGATGCTTCCGAAGCCTTGCCCTGGATGTGCTTGAACATCTTCAGGTTCCAGACCTTGGCCATCGGGCTTTCGAAGCCGATGCCCTTCTGCTGTAGGAAGGAGTGGAAACCCATCACGCCGAGGCCGACGCTGCGTTCGCGCATGGCCGAATATTTGGCGCGCGCCATCTCGTCGGGTGCGCGGTCGATATAGTCCTGCAGGACGTTGTCGAGGAAACGCATGATGTCCTCGATGAACTGCTTTTCACCGTTCCACTCGTCCCACTTCTCGATGTTGAGCGAGGACAGGCAGCAGACCGCGGTGCGGTCGTTGCCCAAGTGGTCGATGCCGGTCGGCAGGGTGATTTCGGCGCACAGGTTCGAGGTCGAGACCTTGAGGCCGAGATCGCGGTGATGCTTGGGCATCATGCGGTTCACCGTGTCCGAGAACACGATGTAGGGCTCGCCCGTGGCAAGGCGGGTTTCGACGAGCTTCTGGAAGAGCGAGCGCGCGTCGACCGTCTTGCGGACGCTGCCGTCCTTCGGGCTGACGAGGTCGAATTCCTCGCCCGCGCGGACCGCTTCCATGAAGGCATCGGTAACCAGCACGCCGTGGTGCAGGTTCAGCGCCTTGCGGTTGAAATCGCCCGAAGGTTTGCGGATTTCGAGGAATTCCTCGATTTCCGGGTGGTTGACGTCGATGTAGCAAGCAGCCGATCCGCGGCGCAGCGAGCCTTGCGAAATAGCCAGCGTGAGGCTGTCCATCACGCGCACGAAGGGAATGATGCCGCTGGTCTTGCCATTGAGGCCGACCGGCTCGCCGATGCCGCGCACATTGCCCCAGTACGTGCCGATGCCGCCGCCCTTGGACGCGAGCCACACGTTCTCGTTCCAGGTGTTGACGATACCGTCGAGGCTGTCGGACACCGAGTTGAGATAGCAGGAGATGGGCAGGCCGCGCGTGGTGCCGCCGTTCGAAAGAACCGGCGTTGCGGGCATGAACCACAGCTTGGAAATATAATCGTACAGGCGCTGCGCGTGATCGGCATCGTCCGCGAAATAGTCAGCGACGCGGGCGAACAGGTCCTGATAGGTTTCGCCGGGAAGCAGGTAACGGTCTTCGAGTGTTTCCTTGCCGAATTCGGTCAGCAGGTCGTTACGGCTGTCGTCCGTCTTCACGTCGAAGCGGCGGTCGAGGACCTTCTTGCTGTCTTCCTTGACGGCAGCCTTGGCGACTTCGGCCATGGCGCCAGCCATGGCTTCGCCAGCCTTTTCGGCCACGAGTTCTTCGCTTCCTGCGTCTTTCTTTTCCATGGCCACTGCCTTTTCCGGCTTCGTTTTCGCCTTGGCGGGAGCGGTGTCTTCGACAGAATCTTCCATGTCCAGATCCAGACCCATCGCCGCTTCGTCTCCGCTCTTGAAATCCATCGTGTGCCCCACCGTTTGTATGACCGCGGCGAGACTGTTCCCCCCGCCCGTTCGCTCTGCCATCGAGTCGGAGAATGTGTTCTCCCGACTAGCATCGAATGCGCTGGGAGATGACGAAAACTTATCCAGTTTTCTCCACAGGACCGGGCCCAATCCGCCTCAGACCCCATATGGGGACTGAAGGAGAAATCGCTAGGTCTTGTAGGTACCCCCAGGCAACCGACCACTAGATACTGAATCAGAGACCTCCCGGGCGCAAGAGGGTCAACACGATTTTAACCGCTGCGATATGCACATGGGGTCGGTGTGTCATGATGATGCAACGCAGCGACGCGTGGACCAAGCTGGCTTTGCGAGATCGCAAGCCCAAAAATGAATCAGTGAAAAAAATTTTGCGGGCACAATCGGTGGGCCGGGGCTTGTGAATCATTCGAATCGGGGCCGGAAATTTTGTTGCTCGCCGGGCCGGGGAGTGCCAGCCTGACGGCCATGCTCGAAGCTATCGATCCGGACATTCTGGCCATGCTGCGCACACGCCATGCAGAGCCGCAGCGCCACTACCACGACTGGACGCACATCACCGCCCTGCTGGGCCACCTGAAGCGGGTGGAGGATCGAATCGCGGACGTCCGGGCAGTGCTGCACGCGATCCTGTTCCACGATGCGATCTACGATCCGCAGGCCAAGGACAACGAGAGGAGGAGCGCCGACCTGCTGGTCGAAACGGGCCCGCCCATCGAACGGCCCACGCTCGAGCTCGCGCGCAGCATGATCCTTGCGACCGAAGGCCATCATCTTCCCGAAGCCCTTGCCGGGAGCGAGAGAGGCGACACTGCCTATTTCCTCGACATGGACCTCGCGATCCTCGGCGCATCGGAAGAGCGCTTCGACATTTACGAGGGCCAGATCAGGCGGGAGTATGCGCACGTGCCCGACGATCGGTACCGGGAAGGTCGCGCCGCCGTGCTGCGCGGCTTTGCCGCAAGAGAACGGCTCTATTTCAGCGATTGGGGGCGGGAAAGCTTCGAAGACCGGGCCCGGGAGAACCTTGCCAGGTCGCTCGGCAAGCTCGCCCGATAAACCCTGGCGGACAGCAAAACTTCGACGCCACCTCGTCCCGCAGTTCCGGGGTGACGCCGAAGCTTTTCCGGCCGGGGGTGACCGGAATCTGCAGTGGCTTTACTGCGCGGTCGTGTTCGCGAGGTATGTGCCCAGTGCGATCACTTCACGCTCTTCGGGTCCACGTGCGAGCCTCGCCTCTTCAAGAGCGGCAAGCTCTTGCGTGAGCTCTTCCATCGAACGCCGGTTGTCCGCGAAAATGATATTCGCCTGGAAAACCTGGTCCTCGCCGAGAGCCGTCGGGAAGGTATCGAGTGAGCGCAAACCGCTTACCGCACGCACCGACACGCGGTCGATCCGCTTGTCGCCGGAAGCACGATAGATCCTGGCGTTGGCGGGGTCGCCTTCTTCATCACGCTCGAAACGCACGATGGCGATCCCGTTGCCGGTATGCACGTTGCTGCGATCGGCGATCCGGTTGATCTGGCGGTCAAAGTCGCGGGAGACCTTCTTTACAGCCTGCTCGACCGGAACACTGGGTGTCACGACGATCTGTGAAGTTGCCGGGACGGCAAGAATTGCGGCGCTAACCGCAGTGGCGAGTGAAATTGCAAAAAGCTTGTTCATTGTGATCATCCTTCATCAAGAGAGATGATCGGCCGCAGAGAGTTACGCTTTGATCGCGACAGTCCAATCTTATCAATTAGCGATGACGGTCATTGGTCGATCCAGTCGTTCCGGCTGCGGGACCGGTTGACGAGGGGAAAAATGAACCTGCGCAAGGTCGTTGTCAAATCGCGTTGGATTGTGTGTCGCATAAGGGCAAACTGGCAATTTCCTGTCTTCAGGCGACAAGCTTCGCCAAGCCCGCTGATGCCAAATCACCCATTCCCGGCAGCATGTGATCGCTTGCCAGCAAGCGACTCGATGCAGCCTCTGGATGTCGTTCGACCCGTTCGTCGAACGGCTTCAACACTCGTCGACTGGCTTCGTCAGTTGGTCGCCTGGCGGGCGTGTCCAGCAATGTGACCGGCCAGCGGATCGACCAGCTCCAGTGGCAGGTCATGCCCCCAGCCGGGGATGGTCTCGAGCTTCGCGCCGGAAATGCATTCGGCCGTTTCCCGCCCACCTTCGCAAGGCACCAGCGGGTCGTCCTCGCCATGAAGGACGAGCGTCGGGACGGTGATATCCTTCAACATCTCGCGGCGGTCGCCATCGGCGACGATCGCGGACAGGTGCCGTGTCGGACCTTCCGGATAAAAGCTGCGGCGCACACTGGTGCGCGTGCGTTCGCGCAGGCGGTCTTCGGGCGAAGGATAGCCCGGCGAACCGATGGTGCGGGCGAGCATGATGCCGTGGTCGACAAGGACGTCCTCGTCATTGCTCTTCGGGCGGGTGACCAGCGCCTGCAGGGCCTCCTTCTTCGCCGGGGGCAGTTTGGGATTGCCGGTGGTCGAGAATATCTGCGTGAAGCTGAGGCAGCGTTCGGGATATTTGGCAGCGACATGCTGCGCGATCATGCCGCCCATGCTGGCGCCGACGATATGCGCCTTCTCGATATCGAGCGCATCGAGCAGCCCGATGCCATCGGCCGCCATGTCGGCCAGCGTGTAAGGCACCCTGGGCGTGAGCCCGAGCTTCGACATCAAGGTCATCTTCACGAGGCCCGGTGCTTTCACACCGTCGAACTTGTGGCTCAGCCCGATGTCGCGATTGTCATAGCGGATCACCCGGTAGCCATGACCAGCCAGCGCCTCGACCAGCTCGTCGGGCCACAGGGTCAGTTGCGCGCCGAAGCCCATGATCAGCAGCATCGCAGGATCAGCGGGATCGCCATGCTCTTCATAGTGGATGTCGATCCCGTTGGCGGTGACCTTGGGCATTGCGGCGCTCTCCTCCTGCTGTGACGCCATCGCAATAGGCACGAGAGTGCCGCACTTGTCCACCCGATTGCGCCGCAGGCTTGGTCCATGCGATTTATAGTAAATCAAAAGTAAATATAGAACTATTCATTGTCGCTAATCTACAATTCATTTTGCATGGCGATGATAGTATTTTGAACGTGGGCCGGGGAAGCGACGGAAATGGATTCTATCGACCGCAGGACGGAGGCCCGCAGCCCGACACGCGACACCGTCACTTTCGAAGTCGGCGGGCAGACTTTCGATGCCAAGATGCGCAACCTGTCCCAGTCCGGATGCATGATCGAATGCAGTGACGCAGAGGCGGAAATCGGCCAGTTTTGCGAAATCGTGCTCCGGCCCGAATTCCCGGCCAGTGGCCTCATCGCATGGCAGCTCGGCGCCGCCCTTGGGATTGCCTTCCACCAGCCGGTACCCACCGGGATTGTGCGCAATTACGCGCTGGACGACTGGATGCTCCGCCGCGCAGCGAACTCCTGACCTCGTGCTGCACCCCTAATTCATAAGTAAAACTGACCTGAATTCAGTACTATCCGGCCATCTACTAATAGTTGATCGGTTTTGTCGCTTTCTTCCAAGCGCGCCGAGCAGCCTTGCGGCATAAATGATGGCGAAATGACGGATGGGGTTAGGGACAAGAGGAAAGCCGAAAGGCTTTGCGTTTCCGCTGAGGTGCGTTGCAGCGCCCTCGGCTCCGTCACGCATGACGCCCTGAATGATATCTCGCTGGGCGGTTGCATGCTGACCGGTATCGAAACCACCCTGCCCACCGGAACGCCAGTGGATATCCGCCTGCTAAAAGGCGTCGAGGTCGCAGGTATCGTCCGCTGGAATGCTCCCGGAAAGATCGGCGTGGAGTTCCGTGATCCGCTGTCGAAAGCCGCGCTGATGTATTTCACGCTCGACGACATGCCGGCAGGCAATCCGGTCGCGCTAGACCATTTCGGCCGCAGGCTCCCGCCTCTGTCGCGCCTGCGCGGCCCTGCCTGAGCGGTCGACTACCCAGAAATCGGAACGAGCTGGATAAGCGAGTGCCCTTCGATCCAGTCGTAGGAATTGCACGTCACGCGCACGGATAGGTACTGCTGGCCGCCGCTTTGCAACAGGCCCCTGTAACCGAGCGAGACGAAGCTGCATTCGGACACACCCTCGACACTGTCTTCGAAGACGTCGCGCGTCTTGATGGGCGCCAGCCTTTCCGCATCGACGACGCTTCGCGCCATGGCCTGCACGGATTGCACGTAGCGTTTGCGCGCAGGGGCGACCTGCAGCTCGAACACGCGTTCTGGATCAAGAGTTGCTTTCAACGTGCCGTCCTTGGCCGCGCCAATCGGCGCAGGCTTGTCATTCGCCATGGGCTCCACCGGCAAGCCATCGAATTGCGCGAGGATCTCATAAGGATTGACCGCAAGTGGATTATCGTCAGTCGTGACTTCCCAGACGCTCGCCTGCGTTTCCGGATTCCAGTCGCTATCGCGCCTTGCGGCGTGGACCGGCCAGAATGTTTCCTCGCCCGTCTGCGGATCGATCGCCACCAGCCAGGTCTCGCTTCGCTGCGACATGTGCAGGCCCAGATTGTCCCGCGATGTGCGCAGCACGAAGACCCGGTCCTTCGACATTCCGAATAGCGTGTCGGTGATGACGACCACGTCGGGCGGGGTCGCACGCGAGACCGAGGGCAGGGCCACTGCCCCCAGCAACGCGATTGCCGACAGCAGGGCCAACTTGAAGGTCAGGGGGCGATAAGCTCTCATCCCGCCTTCCTGCCGCGGGCGACCTTTACGGCACCAGAACGGTATCGCGCGCCACGCTGTCGGTTTCGGGATAATCGAGGATGAAATGCAGGCCGCGGCTCTCGTGCCGCCTGAGCGCGCTTTTCACGATCAGCCCCGCGCAGTCGAGCAAATTGCGCAGCTCGATCAGGTCGGTCGTGACACGGAAGCTGCCGTAATAATCCTCGACTTCCTGCCGCATCATTTCGATCCGGTTGCCCGCACGCTCCAGCCGCTTGGTCGTGCGCACGATGCCGACATAGTTCCACATGAAGCGGCGGATCTCGGTCCAGTTCTGCTTGATGACGACTTCCTCGTCGGAATCGGTCACGCGGCTCGCATCCCAGGGGCGGATCTCGGGCGGATCATCGAGCTTGTCCCAGCACGCAAGGATGTCCTTGGCCGCCGCCTCGCCGAATACGAAGCATTCGAGCAGGCTGTTCGAGGCAAGACGGTTTGCGCCGTGTAGCCCGCTCTCGGTGCATTCGCCTGCTGCCCAGAGGCCGGGCAGGTCGGTCTTGGCATCGAGCCCGATCTTCACACCGCCGCAAGTGTAATGCTGCGCCGGCACGACGGGGATTGGCTGCGTGGTCATGTCTATGCCAAGACCCATCAGCTTTTCGTGGATCGTGGGGAAATGCTCCTTCACGAATTCGGGCGGCTGGTGGCTGATATCGAGGTGGACATAGTCGAGGCCGTAGCGCTTGATCTGGTCGTCATTCGCGCGCGCCACGATATCGCGCGGGGCGAGCTCCATGCGCTCCTTGTCGTACTGCTCCATATAGCGCTCGCCCGTCACCGGGTTGAACAGCCGCCCACCCTCGCCGCGCACCGCCTCTGTGATCAGGAAGTTCTTGACCTCGAGATTGTAGAGGCAGGTCGGATGGAACTGCATCATCTCCATGTTGGAGACGCGCGCACCGGCACGCCAGGCCATGGCGATCCCGTCGCCCGTCGCACCGCGAGGAGCAGTCGAGAAGAGATAAACGCGGCCCGCCCCGCCCGCCGCGAGCACGGTGGCGCGCGCGACATGGCTGACAACCTCGCCGCTTTCCTCGTCGAGAGCATAGGCACCCCAGACGCGGCCCGAGCCGGAATATTCTTCCTGGTTGCGGCCGGTGATGAGGTCGATGCAGCTCTGGTGCGGCAGCAGGGTGATATTCGGGTTTTCTTCCGCCGCCTTGAGCAGTGCTGCCTGGACCGCCCAGCCTGTGGCATCGTCGACATGGACGATCCGGCGGTGCGAATGGCCGCCCTCGCGCGTGAGGTGCAGGTCCCCGTCGTCGCGATTGAAAGGCACGCCGAGTTCGCACAATCGGTCGATCGCCTTTGGCGCGCGTTCGATCACGAATTCGACCGTCTCGAGGTCGTTGAGCCCTGCGCCGGCGACCATGGTGTCACGGATGTGGTTCTCGAAGGTGTCGCCCGCATCGAGCACGGCGGCGATGCCGCCTTGGGCCCATGCGGTCGATCCACTGGTCAGCTTGCCCTTGGCAAGGACGAGCACTTTCTTGGTCTGCGCCAGTTCGAGCGCGGCGGTGAGTCCGGCTGCACCCGAGCCGATGACGAGGACGTCGTGTGTCTGGTCTGTCATGCCAGCGTCATGCCCATCGCAACATCACGCGGCAAGTAGAGAACGACTCGCCGAAAACGCAGTTAACGCATGGCTAACGCGCGTTATCGCGCGAATCGACAGGGAACGGGACTTAAGAGGGTCGCAAACAATATGAAAATGGGACTGCTAGCCTGCGCGTTCGGGCGTCACCGCGTTGATTCCGCCAACATGCGCAAGGCGGGTGGCATGCATGTCGGCAAATGTCGTTGCTGCAAGGCACCGATGGAAGAGGTCGAGCCGCATGTCTGGGAAGTGCTGCGCGTCAAGGACGCCGGCCTCGGACCGCGCAGCTTCGGATAATTCGAATCGATCCCCGGCGCGGGGTCAGCCTGCGCCGGTCAGCTGCACGAAGACGTCTTCGAGATCCGCCTCGCGGGTGGTGACATCCTCGATACCGTATCCATGTGACTGCACCAGCGCGAGCACCTGGCCCGCGCTCGCCTTGTCGCGATCATAGGTGATGTCGAGCCGGCGCGGTTCGACTACCTCGGCCTTCAGGAACGCTTCTTCCATGATCGGGCCGCCAAGGTCCTTGTCGACGCTGACCGACACGATTTTCTCGCGCGCCATGCCGACCAGTTCGCGCGTCGGCTTGTTGGCGATGAGTTCGCCGTGATTGATGATCGCGATCCGGTCGCACAGCTGTTCGGCCTCTTCGAGGTAATGCGTCGTCAGGACGACCGTCACACCCTCGGCATTCAGCTCCTGCACCAGCTCCCACAACTGGCGGCGTAGCTCGACGTCCACACCCGCAGTCGGCTCGTCGAGCACGAGGATCGGCGGAGAATGCACCATGGCCTTCGCGATCAGCAGGCGGCGCTTCATCCCGCCCGACAGCGTGCGGGCATAGGCATCGCGCTTGTCCGACAGGTGCACTGCTGCAAGCAGGTCCTCGCTGCGCCGATCCGCCTTGTCGATGCCGTAGAATCCGCCCTGGTTTTCCAGCACTTCGTAAGGCGTGAAGAAGGGATCGAAGACGATCTCCTGCGGCACGATCCCGATCGAACGCTTGGCATTGCGCGTGTTGGCATCGATGTCGAAGCCCCAGATTTCCGCGCTGCCCGACGTCTTGCGCACCAGCCCTGCAAGGATGTTGATCAGCGTCGACTTGCCCGCACCATTGGGTCCGAGCAGGCCGAACACACCGCCTTGCGGCACATCGAAGCTAACGCCTTTCAAGGCCAGCTTGCCCTCGTCGCCGGGCCCGTTCGGGGCATAGCGCTTGACGAGATTGTCGATCCTGATTGCTGGCGGGGTAGTCATATGCGTCACCTAGGCTCTTGAGCCACTCCGTCAAACCCATTATCGGCACCACCCATGAGTCTGCCTCCTCCCGAAGTGTCCAAGGTCACCACGCGCAGCGTGTGGTGCGACGGTGCAACCGATATCCGCAGCGGCGAAAAGTATCGCGCGGCCGCGCTCGGGCATCCCAAGGTCTACCTGCAGATCGACGAGCATGGCTATGTCGACTGCGGCTATTGCGACCGCCGCTTCGTGCTCGAAGGCGGTCCTGCCGATGGCGTCGACCAGTCGCAGCTGATGGACATTTCCGAAGGCGGCGATCCCGGCCATCGCTAGGCGGACACTCTAAGTCCTCGCCAACCGGCGCGGCGCTTCCTAAGTAGGGGGCATGACCGCACCGATTACCGATCCGCTCGCACTCGTCTACGGCAACAAGCTCTCGCCCGAAGAGGCGCAAGGGCTGACCCGCAAGCTGCTTTCATCCTGCGATGACGGCGAGCTTTACCTCCAGTTCATCGCGTCGGAAGCCTTCGCCTTCGACGACGGCAAGCTGAAGACTGCGGACTACTCGCGCGATTCCGGCTTCGGCCTGCGCGGCGTTTCGGGCGAGACCACCGGCTTTGCCCATGCGAACGAGATTAGCGCCGCCGCCATCCAGCGCGCAGGCGAAACGCTGCAACTGCTCGATCCGACGAGCAGTCCGCTCGCCGCCCCGCCCGAGCGCACCAACCGCCACCTTTATACCGACGTCTGCCCGCTCGACCTCGTGCCGTTCGAAGAGAAGGTGGCGCTGCTCGAGAAGATCGATGCCGTCGCCCGTGCCAAGGACCCGCGCGTGGCGCAGGTTTCCGCCAGCCTGCTCGCCAACTGGAGCGTGGTCGAGATTGTCCGTCCCGACGGTTACACAGCGCGCGACATCCGGCCGCTGGTGCGCCTCAATATCCAGGTCGTCGCCGAGCAGAACGGCCGCCGCGAGACTGGCTTCTTCGGGCTTGGCGGACGCTATCTCTACGACCGCCTGTTCGACGAAGGCCAGTGGATGCGCGCCATCGACGAGGCGGTCCGGCAGGCCATGGTCAATCTTGACAGCATTGCCGCACCGGCAGGCGAACAGACCGTGCTGCTCGGCCCCGGCTGGCCCGGCGTGCTGCTGCACGAAGCGGTTGGCCACGGGCTCGAAGGCGATTTCAACCGCAAGGGCACGAGTGCCTTTTCGGGCCGCATCGGCGAGCGCGTTGCCGCACCGGGCGTGACGGTGATCGACGATGGCTCGATGGCCGGACGCCGCGGTTCGCTCAGCATCGACGACGAGGGCACGCCGACACGCGAGACCGTGCTGATCGAGGACGGCATCCTCAAGGGCTATATGCAGGACCGCCTCAATGCCCGCCTGATGGGTGTCGAGGCGACCGGCAACGGACGCCGCGAAAGCTACCAGCACGCGCCCATGCCGCGCATGACCAACACCTTCATGCAGGGCGGCAACGACGATCCGGAAGAACTGCTCGCCCGCATGGACGATGGCATCTACGCCACCAGTTTCGGCGGTGGGCAGGTCGACATCACCAGCGGCAAATTCGTCTTCGCATGCACCGAGGCCTACAAGGTCGACAAGGGCAAGATTGTCGCCCCGATCAAGGGCGCGACGCTGATCGGCGACGGCCCCAGCGTCCTGACCCGGGTCAAGGGCATCGGCAACGACATGGCCCTCGACGAAGGCATCGGCATCTGCGGCAAGGGCGGACAGAGCGTGCCGGCAGGCGTAGGCCAGCCAACGCTGCTCATTGACGGCATCACGGTAGGCGGCACGGGCTGACGCGCGAGTCGTGCAACTCATCGCAGGTTCAGGCGTATCCTGATACAAGGTAACACTCACAAGTACCGGAGACTCACCATGTTCAAACGCCTTGCCCTTTCGGCCGCAGCCATCGGCCTCCTTGCTGCACCCGCTGCCCACGCGGACGAGCACGAGGGTGCCGACAAGGAAATGACCAAGGGCGAAAAGCGGCTCGCCAAGATGCTCGAAGGCCGCGTTGCCGGTGAGCCTGAGCGCTGCATTCGCACTATTGGTTCGCGCTCGATCACCCAGATCGACGACACCGCGCTCGTTTACGAACGAGGCGACACGATCTGGGTCAATTACACCAAGACGCCCGATGCGATCGACGACATGGACTACCTCGTCATCCGCAAGTTCTCGTCGACACAGCTGTGCAAGACCGACCAGGTCGAGACCTACAGCCGCGGCGGGGATTTCTTCTCCGGCGTGATCTTCCTTGATGACTTCGTGCCCTATCGCAAGGTCGACAGCGAAGGCTAAGCGCCCCGCCAGTGCGCGCTGCGCTCCAGCCCTGGCAGCAGGCCATCCTGCATACCTGGTTCGAGAAACTCGGGCCGTCGGATTGGTTCGCCTCGTCCGAAGCGGTCGACGCAATGCTGCGCGACCGTTTCGGCGAGGTGCTGGAGCGTGAGGGCCACCACGGTCCCGGCCATTTCCTCTCCAACAGCGACGGGGCTCTGTCTGCGATCATCCTGTTCGACCAGATCCCCCGCAATATCCATCGCGGCACTGCCAGGGCCTTCGCGTGGGATCCGCTCGCGCAAGCGCTGGCGCGCGAATTCGCAGCGCGCGGCTTGCTCGAGGTGGAAGCGCCCCAAAGGTGCCAGTTCGCGCTGATGCCATTGATGCACAGCGAGGCACTGACCGATCAGGAGCTGTCGCTACAGCTCTTCGGCCGTTTCGCCCCGGGCTCGCTCGAATACGCGCAGTCGCACCACGAAATGATCGAACGGTTCGGTCGCTTTCCGCACCGCAACGAAGTGCTGGGGCGCGAGACGACGGCCGAAGAACAGCGCGCCATCGATGCAGGCTTCAGCTGGTAGTCGAAGCGTAGAATTCGCACAGGTGCGAGACCGGACAGCCGCCGCACTTCGGGCTACGCGCCGTGCAGATGCGTTTGCCGAACTGGATCAGCCAGAAATGCCCGTCTCCCATCGCCCAGTCGGGTGAGCGCTCTTCGAGCTGCTGCGCCGTCCTGTCGGCAGCCTTCGCATCGGTCAGCCCGATCCGGTTGCATACCCGGTGCACATGCGTATCGACCGCGATGACGTCCTTCCCAAAAGTAAAACTCATCACGATGTCGGCGCATTTGCGGCCGATCCCGGGCAGGCTCATCAGCCCCTCCCGCGTGCTCGGCACCACTCCGCCATGCTCCGCCAGCAATGCCTCGCAGAAGCGACGGATCGAGCGCGTCTTGTTGTTGTAGAGCCCGCACGGCTTGATCGCCGCCGCGATATCGCGGTCGTCCAGTTCGAGCATTTCCTCGGGCGTCGTTGCCAGCGCGAAAAGCGCGCGGGCCGCCGCAGCCGTATTCCGGTCGAGCGACTGCGCGGACAGCATGCAGGAAATGCACGAGCGAAACGCGTCGGGCTGGCCCTTCGGGCCTTTTGCCCCGCGCGTTCGCCCCGGCATTTCCCGCGCGAGGATGCGGTAGACCTCCTCGACTGCGTGCGCGTCCAGCAAGGTTCAGGCCGGAAGCGGGTCGTCGACCTTTTCCAGCGAAGGATAGTCCGTGTAGCCTTCCGCTCCGCCGCCGTAGAACGTGTCTTCGTCGGGTTCGTTGTAGGGGCCATCCTGCGCGATGCGCGCGGGCAAGTCGGGATTGGCAAGGAAGAGGCGGCCGAACGTGATGGCGTCGGCATCGCCGCTAGCGATCCATGCGGCCGCTTCCTCGGGCGAAAAACCGCCGTTCGCGATGAAGGGTCCGTCGAACGCGGCGCGCATATCCTTGACGATCTTGTCCCCGCTCTCGTCCTTGCCTTGGCCGCTGTGGGAATTGGGCCGGATGACATGGAGATAGGCGAGCCCGCGCCCGGCCAGAGCCTTTGCCGCGGCAGGATAGGTTTCGCCCGGGTTCGCATCCTCGGTCCCGCCAGGTCCGCCTTGCGGCGACAGGCGCACGCCGACCCGGTCCGCTGGCAATTCCTCGCACACGGCCTCGACCACTTCGCGCATCAAACGCAGGCGGTTTTCGAGGCTGCCTCCGTAGTCGTCGTCGCGGCAATTGGTGGCCGAGCGGAGGAACTGGTCGATGAGGTAATTGTTCGCGCAATGCACTTCCACACCATCGAAACCAGCCTCGGCAGCGCATTTTGCGGCGTGGCGATAGTCTTCGATAAGGCCTGGGATCTCGTCCGTGCGAAGCGCGCGCGCTTCCTCGAACGGCACTTGCGGGCCATCTTTATGACGGTCGCCGACGAAGGCCTGTCCCTCCGGCGTCCAGGCGCTTGCCGACACAGGCTGCGCTCCGCCCGGCTGGAACACCGAATGGCTGATCGCCCCGACATGCCAGAGCTGGCAGAAAATCCGCCCCCCTGCATTGTGCACCGCATCGGTTACCGGCTTCCAGCTTTCGACCTGGCCTTCGGTGAAGATGCCGGGGGTCCAGGCATAGCCTTGTCCCTGCTGGCTGATTTGCGTCGCTTCGGAAACGATGAGGCCGGCTCCTGCGTGCTGGGCGTAATACAGCGCGTGCAATCCCGTCTGCTCGTTGGTCTTGGCTTCGGAACGGCTGCGCGTGAGCGGGGCCATGAAAATGCGGTTGGGCGCTTCGAAGGCGCCGATGGTGACGGGGTCGAAGAGGGGTTTCAGATCGGCGTTTTCGGTTGTGATCGACATGATATCTCCAGAAGGATGTTTAGCCGATCAACGGCTGAGCGAGCCGCCGCGTTCCTTACCGGTCAGGTAACATTGGCCGACCTGCCCCGGCTTATGCACGGTCAATCCGCGCGCTTTTCTTCCCACCGCCTGATGCCCGGGAGGCTGACCACGAATTCGCCCAGCGCACCGATGAGCATCAGCGCGCTGCCTCCGATGAACAGCCAGACGCCAGCGGTTTGAAGCGAACTGAAGCTGGGTAGGAAGAAGACGCTTCCCACAACGAAGGTCAGATTCCCGATCATGCCGATTCCCCGGTGAATCCAGCCGAAATCATGAAGCAGCGTTTGCAGAAATTCGCGAATGGGTATTCTCCTGTCTTTCATTCTTGTCTTATCCGGACTGTGCCATGCCGGTCTTGCAGAATGATTGAGCCGGACAGGCCGCGCACTGCGGCGCAGCGGGCCGACACCACGTCTGCCCCAGCTTCTTCATCAGCAGGTGATGCTCGTCGAAATCGGCGCCGTCCCATTCTTCGGGCATGACCGGCATGATGGCCTCGAACGCCCGGTCGGTGCTGGCCTTGGGCGGCACCAGCCCCATGCGTTGAAGGATGCGCGTGTGATGCCCGTCAAGAACGATGGCGCGGCGGTCGAGCGTGCTGGCATTCATCACCCCGGCGGCAATCTTGCGCCCGATGCCGGGAAGCTGTTCGAGCCAGCGCATGGCGGGAAGCGTGTCCATATCGGCAAGGTGCGACAGATCGACCGACCCGCGCAATTCGACCAGCGCAGACAAGCTACCCTTCAGCCTTTCGGCGGCGATATTGGGATAGGTCTGCGTGGCGAGTTCGGCCTGCAACTCTGCCAGCGGCGCCTCGGCAACCGCCTCCCATGAACCGTAGCGTTTCAGCAGCCGGTCGGTCGCAGCATTCGAGACTTCGGACTTGGTCCGCGCCCCGATCACGCCCTGCACCAGCACCCATTCGGGCTTGCGCCATTCCGCTGCCGCCCGTTCGATCCGTCCGAAGCGCTGGACCAAGAGCGCCTGCAAGCGGCGCAGGGTTTCGGTACGCGGGTCGGGACCTAGCGGAAGCTGCATTGGCACGGCTCAGTTGTCGGCGAAACGTTCGACGAAATCGCCAACCCCCTCCATGTCACCGAAACCGAAGATGTAGGCCACCTCGACGGTATCGGAAAAATCGAGGCCGCCCGCTGCCACGGCCGGGTTCACATAAGCGGCCTTGGGATTGTGATAATCGGACAGTCGCTTGGCCTCGGTCCAGATCGGTCCCACGACCGGGTCGGACAGGAGCGCCTGCCAGTGCGAACCGTCTTCAGTATTAAAAGCGGGTGAGCCATTGTCGGGAAAATTGCCGTCCTGCACCCGGTGATAGCGCGTGTTGTAGACCACCGTTTGCATGGCTTCCTTGCTGCTCATGCTCTCGTTCCAGTAACTGTGTTGCACCACGTGGACACTCGTCCACATGGTGCGCGGCAGCTTCTCGACCGCCGCTGCTGTCACATCGGACTGGCCGGCCTCGGCTACCCAGACGCGGCCGCCTGCGGCGATCGTGGCCTGCATTCGGCTTGCAAGCCTGTCGATGGTTTCGCCGCGGCGAAGGTGAGCGTCGAGCCAGTTGTCGCCAAAAGCGAGATCGAAGAGCTCTGGCGCCACCAGGTACTCGCCGCCCTGCGAGCCATAGGCGCCCGAGGTCGCGATATAGTCGACGCAGGCGAAATCGGGATGCTTGAGCACCGATCCCAGACCTGCAACGGCCTGGAGATCGTCGACGTCCGGCTTACTGTCGTAATTGGCAACCAGCAGGTCACGCGAGGTGTCGAACAAGCCGATCATGCCGCTCCCCTCACACGAATTCGCTACCCTTTCTACAGGGGTCGTGCTGCAGGCAGCGAGCATCAGGCTCACCGTCGAGGCGGCTGCTAATTTGGCAGAGCGTGAGCGGTTCATTCCTATCTCCCTGACACGAGAAGAATGCCCGTCCTCACGGGAGGGTCCCCGATCCGCGAGCCTATTCCCACTCGATCGTGCCGGGGGGCTTGCTCGTGTAATCGTAAACGACTCGGTTGATGCCCTGCACCTCGTTGACGATGCGGGTCGCGCAGCCGGTGAGGAACGCGGCGTCGAAGGGATAGACGTCGGCGGTCATGCCGTCGGTGCTGGTCACGGCGCGCAGGCCGCAGACGCTGTCGTAGGTGCGGTGGTCGCCCATCACGCCGACGGTCTTGACCGGCAGCAGCACGGCGAAGGCCTGCCATATCGCGTCATAGAGGCCTGCCTTGCGGATCTCGTCGAGGTAGATCGCATCGGCCTTGCGCAGGGTGTCGCAGCGTTCCTTGGTCACTTCGCCCGGGATGCGTATCGCAAGCCCGGGTCCGGGGAAGGGGTGGCGGCCGACGAACATGTCGGGCAGCCCCAGCTCGCGGCCGAGCTCGCGCACCTCGTCCTTGAACAGTTCGCGTAGCGGTTCGACCAGCTTCATGTTCATGCGCTCGGGAAGGCCGCCGACATTGTGGTGGCTCTTGATCGTGACGCTCGGTCCGCCGGTGAAGCTGACGCTTTCGATCACGTCGGGATAGAGGGTCCCTTGCGCGAGGAAGTCCGCGCCGCCGACCTTCTTGGCCTCTTCCTCGAACACGTCGATAAAGGTCTTGCCGATGAACTTGCGCTTGGCTTCGGGGTCGGTGACGCCTTCGAGGCCCGCCATGAACATGTCCTCGGCGTCCACTACGACCAGCGGGATGTTGTAATGGTCGCGGAACATGGTCTCGACCTGCTCGCGCTCGTTGAGGCGCAGGAGGCCATGGTCGACGAAGACGCAGGTGAGCTGCTCGCCGATCGCCTCGTGGATGAGGATCGCGGCGACCGAGCTGTCGACCCCGCCCGAAAGGCCGCAGATGACCTTCTTGTCGCCCACCTGCTCGCGGATTTCGCGGACCTTGGTCTCGCGATAGGCGGCCATGGTCCAGTCGCCTGCAAGCCCGCAAACATGGCGCACGAAATTGGCGATCAGCCTGCCACCATCGGGCGTATGGACGACTTCGGGGTGAAACTGCGTGCCGTAGAACTTGCGCTCCTCGTCGGCGATTACCGCGAAGGGCGCGCCGTCGGAGATAGCGACGATCTCGAAGCCGGGCGCGAATTTGGTGACCTTGTCGCCGTGGCTCATCCAGACCTGGTGCCGCTCGCCTTCCTTCCAGAGACCGTCGAAGAGCGCGCATTCCTTTGTCACGGTGAGGAAGGCGCGACCGAATTCGCCGCCTTCACCGGTTTCATGGCCGGGGCGGACCTCGCCGCCGAGCTGGTGGCTCATCACCTGCTGGCCGTAGCAGATGCCAAGGATCGGGATGCCCGCCTCGAACAGCATTTCCGGAGCGCGCGGACTGCCTTCTTCGGGCACGCCAGCAGGCGAGCCTGACAGGATGATGCCCTTGGGCTTCAGCCGGTGGAAGGCTTCTTCTGCCTGGGTGAAGGGTGCGATCTCGGAATAGACCCCGGCTTCGCGCACACGGCGTGCGATGAGCTGGGTAACCTGGCTGCCGAAGTCGACGATAAGGATGGAATCGGGGAGGTGCGCGCTGTCCATGGATGCGCGCGATAGTCACAGCGCGGAAAGCTGGCAAGCGCTCCTGCCGACGGCAGGTGGCGACACCTTCCGGTCGAGGCCGCACGTTACCCAAGCTGGCGAACTTTCGCCCGCCCGAAATTGGCCACCCTGTCATCGTCGACGGTCCTCGCCGGACCGCAGCAAGCTTCAAGGCTTCGGATCAGGCTCGGGAGGGATAGCTGGAGTAGCAGGCTGGGCCGCTTCGCCGGTCTGGCTCGGTTCCGCAGGGACGGCAGCTTCGGCCTTGTACATTAGGAACTGAGGCGGATCCTGGTTGATGATGATCGGATCGTCGACGAGCGGCATAGGGCCATTACTGGTTTGGATCTCCGCCACCAGATTATATGTGTAGATCTCACCGTCGTTATTCTTGTCCTTGATCGTCAGCGAAGTGTTACCGTTTCCGCCCGGGACGGAGATGACGCTACCGTTTTGACCGGCATCGTTGTTCGGCTTGTCGCCAAAGCCTTTTGCCAGGCGGATGCTCTTGTTGTTCGGCTGCCGCAGATGAGCATCGCAGTCGACGCCGTTGACCTTTACCTTGTCCGACTTCCACAGCAGCGTGATCTCGAAATCGCTGATCGGTGTCTTTCCGGCATTCTCTGCACGGCCATTGATATTGCCTTGCTGGTCGACGACTTTCATCCCGCCTTTCGGACTGGTCTGCTTGTACTTGAAATCCCCCTCGTACCAGCCGGCATCACCATTCCACTTTACGTTGTTTACGGTCACTTCAACTTCTACTTGAGTAGTCATGATGTGCTCCTTCGTTTGTGCTCATCCGCGACCATTTGTTGTTCATGCGATCCGGTTATCGATGACCGGATCCAGTTCTTTTTCCTCGAGACTCCTGCGGAGTTGGCGCGCCAAGGCAGTCTGCCCCAATCTTTCTGCGGCAACCGCGCGCAGAGCGGTTTCGACCGGATGAAATCCCTGGCCGATGCTCTCGACGGCTATAGCCCGCGCGTAGGAGGCAGCTGCCTTGGCGCCATCTCCCGACTTCGAGTGCGCATTCGCTTCGACCAGATGTGCGGCGATGATTGACAGGACGTGCGCCGGATCTCCCTGATCAAGCCTGCCCAGCCATTTGCGGGCCACCGCTCGCAAGCGTTCCGGCGCCATGCCCGATTGGTCGGTCAGCGCCCGTTCGAGTTCCAGGGAAGCTGGTCGCTCCACATTCCAGCTAAGGTTCTTCGGATCGCGGGCTTTCAAATCGAGGAGCAATGCCTCGGCCCGGTCGTAATCGGCGGTGGCCAGCGACGACCTTCCATCGTTCCAGTTCACCATCGCCCTCGACTGGAGGACGCCGATTGCGAAGACCTTCGTCATCGTGTTTTCGGGGTCCTGCTCGATTAGCGTTTCCGCTTCAGCCGCCGCGTCATCGAGGTATTGCCGAGCTTTGCCCGTCTGGCCGCGGATCGAATGAAGTGCGCCCATGCTGCCCTTGGCGAAAAGACCCATGCGGCGCGCTTCGGCATGATTGGGTTCGGCTTCCAGCGCTTCGTTATAGAGCGCGAGTTCGCGTTCACGGGTTTCCGTCGCAGCCCGGAAGTCCCCGAGTACCTGATGGGTGCTCGAGACCCATGACAGTCCCTGCCCCCACTCGACCAGCCTCGATGCAGGTCTGCCTTCGGCCTCGGCCACTCTCGCAACCGTCGCAACGCTTCTCTCGAACAGGTCCAGCGCATCCTCGTAGCGCGCCTCTTCATCGGCGAGCGTTCCAAGGTTGGACAGGGCGTATGCCTCTTCTAGCTGCCAAACGAGGTTCGAGCGGTCCTTGGCGGCGAGGCGGATCGATATGTCGGCATATTGTCCCAATGCCTTCTTCGCCTCATCCATCTGGCCGCGTTGCCAAGCGATGAGACCGACCCAGAACATGCTTTGCCCGTGGTTGAACATGCGTTCGGGGTCGTCGGGTTTCCGTGCCAGAAGTTCGCTCGTCGTGCGCGCCGCCTCGCGGAAGGCCGGAAGGGCCTTGTCGTTGTTGCCGCGAAGGTTGTGCATTTCAGCGACGAGTTGCACCGCCCGGGCGCGGCGCCCGAGCTCCTCGGGGCTCAGGTCGTCGAGTTTCTGCCTTGCGTAATACTCCATGGCACGGGCGCCGACACCATCCATCACGTCGAGCCGCCCGACCGGCTCCAGCTCTTCCCTGAGGTCGGTAAGCATGTATTCGATCAACCCGTTCGCCTCGGCCCGCTCTTCGCGCGCGGTATCGCGTTGCTGGAGGGCAAACAGCGCAAGGCCGATCGCGATGACCATGCCAACGAAGGAGGCCGCGGCCATTATCGCCAGCCGGCGATGGCGCTGGCGGGCCTGCCGATCGACAAGTTCGTCGAGCCCGATCCCCGCCAGCCCCGCCACGAGCTTCTGGACGCCCAGCTTGCGGCCGTCTTCTTCGGGCCGCAGGTCTGCGGCTATCGGTTCTGCCAGTTCCTCGGTCGGCGTGCCGTCCTCGTAATGGACGAGCAGCGGGGGCGGCATGTTGTAAGGCGGTGCGCCATCGACGACTGCGGGAAACACGCGGGCATCGCCGTTGACGCGTTTGAAGAGGTCGATCTCCTTGGCGATCCACGGCGATATGGCCGAATGCGGCGAGCACAGGACAATCAGTGCATCGCTATTGGAAAGCGCGCTTTCCAGCGCCGCGCCGAGATCCTCCGATGCCGGCAGTTCCTCGCGGTCCTTGAAAATGGGACGCAGTCCGTCCTCGAGCCCGGGCGCATCGATGCCGTCGGGCAGTTTGAAGTTCTCAAGCTGACCGTGGAGCCAGTTCGCGATCCGCTTGTCGCGGTGCGAATAGCTGATGAAAGCCTTGTAACGTCGTTCGGCCAAGTTGCTCCTCCGGATGCGACCCCGGATACGACTCGGCAACCCACTGTTTTGCCGGAAGGATGTCCCAAACTTGCATGCAATGCAAACGAGGGCGGCAACAGCTCACGGAGGGGGCGGTCAATCTTGCTTGCGTAAAACGCAACACACCCTGATGTTTTCTCACTTTCGTTCGCGAGTCAGCAACATTATTACAACCCCCACAGCCGACGCGGAGACGTCCCTCCCAGAATTCTCCCGCGGCACAGAGATGGCGACAGTCCCTTCCCCAAGATGAGCTGTCGTCGCCTTCCTCCGGGCCAGCTGACCAGCCAGAACGGCACTGCGGCCTCCTAGCGCAGGGTTAGCTCCCCCGGAGGCGATATGGCAGCGAGTAGAGACGCGGCCGCCCACACACTCCTCTCCCCTCCCCCAACGTGTCGGCGCCGCGTCTCGAACTCGCATGTCAGACCCGCGTGTAACCTTCGCAAAGTTGCAGGCGTAAAACCTTGCGCAAAAAGACAAGGAATAAAAACCATGACGACGATCTACGGCCGCCTTGCGGTCATCATTCTTGCAACCGGCCTCTCCGGCGTGGTGCTTTCGCCCGCGTTCGTCTGAGCCGACGCAACAGGCAGCAGGGCCGGCCTGAAGGCTAGTCCACTGTCCCGAGCCGCGTAGCCGCCTCGCGAAGTTCGCTTTTCAGCAACTTCCCGATGTGGCTGCGCGGCATCTCGTTTATGGGGTGCAGAGCGCTCAGCCGCTGGGTCTTGCCCAGACGCGCATTGACCGTTTCGCGAATGGCCTCGGGTTCGCGCGCGCCTTCGCGCAGTTTCACGAAGCCGACCGGCGTTTCGCCCCAGCGTCGCGATTCGACACCGATCACCGCCGCTTCGACCACGTCCGCCTCTTCGAGCAGCGCGTTTTCCAGATCTACCGGATAGATGTTGAAGCCGCCCGAGATGATCATGTCCTTGGCGCGGCCGACCAGTTCGACAAAGCCTTCCGCATCGAGGCGGCCTATGTCGCCCATGCGCTGCCAGACCTCGCCGCTGTCGGGATCGGTCCAGTATCCCTCGCGCGTCTTGTCCGGCTGGTTCTTGTAGCCGGTCATCATCGTGTGGCTGCGCCCGACCAGGTTGCCCGGCGTGCCGGGCGGGACCGGTCGGTCCTCGTCATCGAGCACCCTGAGTTCGCTTCCCGGCGCGGGCCTGCCCACGGTGTGCAGCTTGTCGGGGAACTTGTGCGCCTCGAGCAGGCAGACGACGCCGCCCTCGGTCATCGAATAGATCTCGATCAGCGCGCCGGGCATCCGGTCGAGTACCTCGCGCTTCAGCTCAGCCGAGAATGGCGCGGAGGTACAGTACTTCAACTGCAATGAGGAAAGGTCGAATTCGTCGAAGCGCGGCTCGTCCATCAGCCTTTGATACTGGACCGGCACGAGCATCGTGATGGTGGTGCGATCGGCTTGCGCAAATTCGAGCCAGCGCAGGCAATCGAACTTGCCCATCACCCGCACCGTTCCCCCTGCAAGCAAAGCGGGCAGGAAGGCGACCATGGTGGTGTTCGAATAGAGCGGGGTCGACGCGAGGCTGCGGACCTCCAGCCCGTTCTCAAGCCAGCTGCCCGCCGTCGCCGCGAACTGGCGCCAACGCATCTGGTGAGAATGGACGATCCCCTTGGGCGTGCCGGTGGTGCCGCTCGAATAGATGATGTTGAACGGATCGGATTGCGCATGCTGGACCGCGGGAGCCGTTGTGCCCTCCGGCGCCATCCAGCCGTCCAGCTCCTCGTCGAGAACGATCTTGGTCATGCCCGGAAAACAGTCATCGCCGAGTTCGGCCAGCTTCGCCCGGTCGATGAATATGTGCTTTGCGCCGGAATCGCCGGCCATGCCGGAAAGCTGGTCGGCGCTCGCGCTGGTGGTGAGCGGTGCAGCCACCCCTCCTGCGCGAACGGCGGCGAGGAAGACCAGCGCATAGGCCACGCTCGAATAGCCGAGAATGGCCACCGATTGCCCGCGCTCCAGCCCGTCCTCGAGCAGGCGCGCCGCAATCCGCTCGACCCGATCGCCGAGCTCGGCCCAGCTCAGCGTGACACTCTCGTCGCGCAAGGCAGGTTGGTCATCCAGCCTCGCGGCATTGGCGGCGAGTATTTGCGAAAACGAGCCGAAGGGCTGCTCGAGTGCTTTGCGGTGCTGTGTCTCTCCCATGGCACGCACCCTATCGACGGTTGCGGCGGTGTCGAGTCAGCATTCGATGACGTTGACCGCGAGCCCCCCTTGCGAGGTTTCCTTGTACTTGCTGCTCATGTCGAGGCCGGTCTGGCGCATGGTCTCGATCACCTGGTCGAGTGTGACCGTGCTCTCCGCACCCGTCCGGTGGAGCGCTAGCCTTGCGGCATTCACCGCTTTCACCGCACCGATGGCATTGCGTTCGATACAGGGCACCTGCACCAGCCCGCCTACCGGATCGCAAGTGAGGCCGAGGTTGTGCTCCATCCCGATCTCGGCGGCGCTGGCGACCTGTTGCGGCGTGGCGCCCCACAGCGCGGCAAGTCCCCCGGCCGCCATCGAACAGGCCACGCCGACCTCGCCCTGGCAGCCCATTTCCGCGCCCGAGATGCTCGCCCGCTGCTTGTAGAGCAGGCCGATCGCACCAGCCGTCAGCAGGAAGGTCCGGCGGCTTTCCGTGCAGGGCTGCTCGTCATTGGTCACGCAATAGAAACGGATCACGGCAGGAATGATACCTGCAGCGCCATTGGTCGGCGCCGTGACGACGCGGCCGCCGGCGGCGTTTTCCTCGTTCACCGCCATGGCGTAGCAATTGAGCCAGTCGAACAGCTGCTCGCGCTCGTTCGATTGCGGATTGGCGGAAAGCTTGTCCCACAGGTCGGGCGCACGTCGCTCGACCTTGAGGCCGCCGGGCAGGATGCCGCGCTGGCTGAGCCCGCGCTCGATGCACTGGTCCATCGCCTTTGCCACGCGGTCGACACCGGCGAGGGTCTTGTCGCGCGGGCGGAAAGCGTCCTCATTCGCCAGCACGAGTTCGGCGATGCTCTTGTCGGTCGCCGCGCAGCTCGCGAGCAATTCCTCTGCCGAGCCGAAATCGAAGGGCACCAGCATGCCGGTGTTGATCCGGTCGTCCTTGGGCTTGCGTTTGAGCTGCGCTTCGGATGCGACGAAGCCGCCACCGGTCGAATAATACGTCCGCGACAGGAGCCGTTCGCCAGCCTCGTCGAACGCCTCGAGCGTCATCCCGTTGGGATGCAGGTCCGGGATCACGTGACCGGCAAGGTCGATGTCCTGTGCGGGATCGAAAGCGATTTCCCGCTTGCCGCCAAGGGAAATGGCCTTGTCCTCGCGCAGCTTCGCCAGCGCAGCAGCGGCTTCATCGGGGCAGGTCGTATCGGGCGCGAAGCCCATGAGGCCCAGCATGGTCGCATCGACCGTACCGTGACCCACGCCGGTAAGCGCCAGGGAACCCTGCAATTCGACCGCGACCCGGGCTGTCTTTCCAAGCTTGCCGGAGCGATCCAGAGCCTTCACGAAGGTCCGGGCGATACGCATCGGCCCGACCGTGTGAGAGGAGGAAGGACCGATCCCGATCCGGAAGATGTCGAGCACCGAAAGCATGGGCCTTGGATGGGCTTCCTACCGCCCAAAATCAACCGGTTTCAGTTGAAACTTGTCCGCCTCTTCCCTGTGGGTAAAAAGGGGGCGAATCCTTTGGTTTTTCCCCTCGGCGAGCCTATATGATGGGCATGGACGAGAACACTCCCGCGAGCGGCGAAAACGCCCCCAAGAAGAACGCCTACGATTCCGATTCCATCAAGGTCCTCAAGGGCCTCGACGCGGTGCGCAAGCGCCCCGGCATGTATATCGGCGATACCGACGACGGATCGGGTCTCCACCACATGGTCTTCGAGGTGTCGGATAACGCCATCGACGAAGCGCTGGCAGGTCACTGCGACCTCGTGCTGATCGAACTCAATTCCGATGGCTCGGTGAGCGTCGAAGACAATGGCCGCGGCATTCCCGTGGACATGCACAAGGAAGAAGGCGTTTCGGCGGCAGAGGTCATCATGACCCAGCTGCATGCGGGCGGGAAGTTCGAGAACACCTCCGACGACAACGCCTACAAGGTGTCGGGCGGCTTGCACGGCGTGGGCGTCTCGGTCGTCAACGCACTGTCCGAGTGGCTCGAACTCACCATCTGGCGCGATGGCAAGGAACACTGGATGCGCTTCGAGCACGGCGATGCCGTGGAATCCTTGCGCGTCGTGGGCGATGCTCCGCCGGTTGCCTCGAATGGCGACGAGGATGGCTTGAAGAAGGGCACGCGCGTCACCTTCATGGCGAGCCACGACACTTTCAAGAACGTCACCGAGTTCGACTTCGACAAGCTCGAGCACCGCTACCGCGAGCTCGCCTTCCTCAACTCGGGCGTGCGCATCCTGCTGCGTGACAGCCGCCACGAGGAACCGCTGGAACACGACCTGTTCTACGAAGGCGGCATTGCGGCCTTCGTGAAATATCTCGACCGCAACAAGCAGGCGCTGGTCGCAGAACCCATTTCGGTCAGCGCGGAAAAGGAAGGCATCGGCATCGATGTCGCGCTGGAATGGAACGACAGCTATTACGAAAACGTCCTGTGCTTCACCAACAATATCCCCCAGCGTGACGGCGGCACCCACTTGGCCGCGTTCCGCGCTGCGCTGACGCGCACGCTGAACAACTATGCCACCGCATCGGGGCTGATGAAGAAGGAGAAGGTCTCGCTTTCGGGCGAAGACATGCGCGAAGGCCTGACCGCCATCGTCTCGGTCAAGCTGCCCGATCCCAAGTTCGGCTCGCAGACCAAGGACAAGCTGGTCTCTTCCGAAGTGCGCCAGCCGCTGGAATCGCTCATGGGCGAGAAGATGACCGAATGGCTCGAGGAAAACCCCAACGACGCCAAGCAGATCATCCAGAAGGTCATCGACGCCGCCGCCGCCCGCGAAGCGGCCCGCCGTGCGCGCGAGATGAGCCGCAAGGGCGCGATGAGCATCGCCTCGCTGCCGGGCAAACTGTCCGATTGCCGCGAACGCGACGCGACCAAGGCCGAACTCTTCCTGGTTGAGGGTGACTCAGCAGGCGGCTCGGCCAAGAACGGGCGCGACAGCCAGTATCAGGCGATCCTTCCGCTCAAGGGCAAGATCCTCAATGTCGAGCGCGCGCGTTTCGACCGGATCATCTCGTCCAAGGAAGTCGGCACGCTCATCCAGGCGATGGGCACGGGCTTGCGCGACGAATTCGATCTTGAAAAGCTGCGCTACCACAAGGTCGTGATCATGACCGACGCCGACGTCGACGGCGCGCATATCCGCACGCTTTTGCTGACGTTCTTCCACCGCCAGATGCCCGAGATCGTCAAGGCCGGGCACCTCTACATCGCGCAGCCGCCGCTTTATAAGGTGACGCGCGGCAAGTCCGAGGTTTACCTCAAGGACCAGCCCGCCTTCGACCGTTACCTCATCGAGGCGGGCCTCAGCGGCCGCATCCTCGAAACCGGCAGCGGCCCGCGCGCCTCGGCCGACCTAGAGGCGCTGGTCCAGCATGCGCTGAGCGTGCGCAATCACATGAACTACGTTCCGCGCAAGTATAACGCGGAGATCATCGAGGCGATGGCCCTGGCGGGCGCGCTGGACCCTGCCGGCGGCGACCGCTCGGCAGCACTCGACAAGGCCGCGGCCCAGCTGCAGATGGGCGATCCGGAGGCAAAATGGTCCGCCGAAATGGGCGAAGACGGCCACGTCCGCTTCCACCGCGTCTGGCGCGGCGTTACCGACGTCCATGAAATCGAGGGACGCTTCCTTGAAAGCGCGGAGGCGCGCAAGCTCCACCGCGTCGCGCAGGAAAACGCCGAGGTCTATGCCTCGCCCGTTCGCCTCATCAAGGGAAGCGAAGAGGATGCCGAGGAGCAGGTCGACGCAGCCGACGTCGAGGAAACGGACGATACGCCGATCGTTGGCGACGATGCCATCATCCTGCCGACCCAGCTGGTCGATGCAGTGATGGCCGCAGGCCGCAAGGGCCTGAAGGTCAGCCGCTTCAAGGGGCTGGGCGAAATGGATGCCGAACAGTTGTGGGAGACCACGCTCGATCCGGAAAACCGCGCCCTGCTGCAGGTGAAGGTCGAGGATGCCGACGTAACCGACGAGATCTTCACGCGCCTGATGGGCGATGTCGTCGAACCGCGCCGCGAGTTCATCCAGGAGAACGCACTCAACGTCGCCAATCTCGACGTCTGATCTGCCAGCACACCGTGAAGAGGGGGAGCGGCATGGAACACATCGGCAAGACACGGGTCGAACAGGGCGGTTTCCTGCTCTTCCTCGCGCTGGTCACCATCGCGGCGCTCGTGGTGGTTATGCCCTTCCTCAACCCGCTGCTGTGGGCGAGCCTCGCGGCGATCATGTTCCAGCCGCTGTTCCGCTGGTTCCAGTCCAGGCGGCCCGGCAAGGATACGCAGGCGGCAGCGCTTACGCTGCTGGTGATCTTCGTCGCAGTCATCATCCCGACGTTGTGGATCGGCAGCACGGTGGTCAGCGAGGCCGCGCGTCTCGTGGTCGCCTTCCAGCAGGGCAACATCGATGTCGCCGACTGGTTCGAGCAGGTCTTCAGCATCCTGCCCGCCACTGTCCAGGACAGCCTCGCGAAAAGCGGCATGTCCGATTTCGGCGACCTGATGGCCCGCGCCCAGGCGTTCCTGCAGGCCAGTCTCGGACTGATCGCCCAGCAGGCGATTGCGATCGGCGGGAGCATTTTCGGCTTCGTCCTTTCTTTCGCCATAGGCCTCTACGTCAGCTTCTTCCTGATCCGCGACGGCCGCAAGATCGGTGAGACCGTCCTCCATGCCCTGCCCATGAGGCGCGGTGTAGCCGACCGATTGGCAGAACGTTTCATCGGGATCGTGCGCGCGACCATCAAGGGTTCGGTCGTGGTGGGTCTCGTGCAGGGAGCGCTCGGTGCGATCACCTTCTGGATCGTGGGCATCCCCTCGGTCCTGCTGCTTGGCGTGATCATGGCAATCGCATCGCTGCTCCCGGCAGTCGGCCCGGCAATCGTCTGGGGCCCGGCTGCGCTTTACCTGCTGGCAACCGGCGCAATATGGGAAGGCGTGGTCGTGCTGGTCTCCGGCGTGGCGGTGATCGGCATGGCAGACAACATCTTGCGCCCGATCCTGGTCGGCCGTGACACGGGCATTCCCGACTGGTTGATCCTCGTCACCACGCTGGGCGGCATCGCGCTGATGGGCCTGTCGGGAATAGTGGTCGGACCGCTCATCGCGGGTCTCTTCATCGCGGGCTGGAGCATCCTTGCCGAAAAAAGCGAAGAGGCAGAGGCGATTGCCTAGTCGATGACCTCGGCACCAAGTCGCGGATTGAGACCCGTGATATAGTTCAGCCACTTCTTCGGCCGCCGCATCATCTTTTCCGGATAGACCACGTCGAGACCGACGATCTTGGCGATCTCGCCAACGAAGTGGATGCAGTTGCGCGTTTCAAGATCGTAATACTTGCCCGGCGCATTGCGCCAAGCCTCCACCAGTGCCCGGACCTCACGGTACTTCTGGTCGGTGATCGTGATGGTGAAATGGCGGTTGGTCCTGGTCAGCCACTTGTCCTTCTCGACCAGGATCGTGTGCTCGACCGGGCCGTTTAGCACCGCCAGCGTCGTGCGCTTTGCGGAGAAGCCGAAATTCTCCTTTACGAAGGTGCCATCTTCCAGGGTGCCTTCCATCGACACGAAGGCATGCGGATAGCGCCCCGCGATCACCGATCCGTTGAACGAATGAAAGGTAATGTCCACCGCCGCTGCCGCGAGCGAGGACCAGCCGAGCGCGACGATGAGAGCGAAAACACGGAAGATGCGAACCATTGCGCGGGCTTAGGGCAAGCCCGCGGAGATTCGCAACCGGTCTCGTGCTCGGTTCAGCTCGCCAGAAGCGTCGCGTTACCGCCCGCCGCGGTCGTATCGATGCAGACCACGCGTTCGGTAGCGAAACGGGCCACGTAGTGGGGGCCGCCTGCCTTGGGGCCGGTACCCGACAGACCCTCACCGCCGAATGGCTGGCTTTCCACCACCGCACCGATCTGGTTGCGGTTGACGTAGAAATTGCCGACCTTCGCGCGCGCCTCGATATAAGCGCGCATGTCGTCGTTGCGGCTGTGCAGGCCGAGAGTCAGGCCGTATCCGGTGGCGTTGATCTCTTCCATGACCCGGTCGATTTCCGAGGCGCGGTAACGCACCACGTGAAGCACGGGCCCGAAGTTTTCACGCTTCAGGTCGAGGATGGAATCGAGCTCGATGATGGTCGGGGCGACGTAGCAGCCCTTCGACGATCCACGATGGAGCTTGCGCCGCCAGACCTGCGCACCGCCGGTCTTGCGGCGGGCGACATGGCGTTCGAGCGCGGCTTTTGCATCGGGGTCGATCACCGGGCCGACATCGGTCGAAAGCTCTTCCGGATCGCCGATCGTCAGCGCTTCGAATGCACCGCGGATCATCGCCAGCATCTCGTCATAGACATCGTCCTGGATGTGCAGGACGCGCAGCGCCGAACAGCGCTGGCCCGCGCTCTGGAAAGCGCTCGCCACCACGTCGCGGGTCACCTGTTCGGGCAGCGCGGTCGAATCGACGATCATCGCGTTCTGCCCGCCGGTCTCTGCGATGAAGGTGGCGATCGGGCCATCGCGTCCGGCAAGACTGCGATTGATGGCCTGCGCGGTCTGGGTCGAGCCGGTGAAGGCCACGCCCGCGATGCGCGGGTCGGAAGTGATCATCTCGCCCACGTCGCCTGCACCGGGCAGGAGCTGGAAGGCGTCTTCCGGAATGCCCGCCTCGTGGCAGAGGCGCACAGCGAGGGCTGCGATAAGCGGCGTCTGCTCGGCAGGCTTCGCCACGACAGTGTTGCCCGCGGCAAGCGCGGCAGCCGGCGGGCCGATGAAGATCGCGAGCGGGAAGTTCCAGGGCGAGATGCAGGCGAACACGCCGCGCCCTGCAAGGCTCAGTCGGTTTTCCTCGCCGGTCGGACCGGGAAGCGCAATGGGTGCTGCAAAGAGGCGGCGCGCCTCGCTGGCGTAGAAGCGCAGGAAGTCGACTGCTTCGCGCAGTTCGAGCACCGCGTCCTGCAGCGTCTTGCCCGCCTCGCGCTGGCAGAGCGAAAGGAATTCGTCGGTGTGATCCTCGAACAGGTCGGCCGCCGCTTCGAGCAGCAGCGCACGCTTTTCGCCGCCCAGCGCGTTCCAGCCCGGCTGGATGGCTTCGGCACGGCTGATCGCTTCCTCGACCTCGAAATCGAGCGCGTCGCGGCGCGTGCCGACCTGCGCCGTGAGATCGTGCGGCTTGTTGATCGGCGCCATCTCGCCTTCGGCAGATGACATGAAGGTCGGCTCCGCCACCCACTGTTTCGCCTCGAGTGCCTCGAGCCGCTCCATCAGCGGTTCGCGGACCAGCGGATCGGACAGGTCGATGCCCGCCGAATTGGCGCGGCGACCGAAGATGTCCGTCGGCAGCGGGATCGCCGGATTGCGATAGGGCTCGAGCGCCTGCATGTCGGCGACCGGGCAGGTAGTCAGTTCTTCCACTGGCACTTCGGCATCGGCCATGCGATTGACGAAGCTCGAATTTGCCCCGTTTTCGAGCAGGCGGCGCACTAGATAGGCGAGAAGGTCCTTATGCGTACCGGTGGGCGCGTAGATGCGCACATTGGTGCGGCGGTTACCTTCGACCTGAGCCAGCGCGCCGTAGATGTCCTCGCCCATTCCGTGGAGGCGCTGGAATTCGAACGGCTTTGCGCCTGCCAGCGCCTTCACCGCACCGATCGTATAGGCATTGTGCGTGGCGAAGGCCGGGTAAATCACGTCGTCGGCCGCCAACAGCTTTTCCGCGCAGGCGAGGTAGCTGACATCGGTCGCAAGCTTGCGGGTGAACACCGGATAGTCGGTGTAACCGCCCACCTGGCTGAGCTTGATCTCGGTATCCCAATAGGCGCCCTTCACCAGCCGGACGAAGAACTTGCGATCGTACTTGCGGGCAAGCCGCGCGATCCATTCGCACATCGGGACGCCGCGCTTCTGGTACGCCTGGATGGCGAGGCCGAAGCCTTCCCACCGGCTGCCATCGTCACGGACGAACAGCGTGTCGTCACGGGCAAGCGCCTCGATGATGTCCATCGAGAGTTCCAGCCGGTCTGCTTCCTCGGCATCAATGGTGAAATGGATGTTCGCATCACGCGCCTTGGCGGCGAGATCACGCAGCACCGGCAGCAGGTCGACGATAGCCTTGTCGGCATGGAGGAATGTGTATTTCGGATGCAGCGCGGAAAGCTTCACCGAAATGCCCGGGCTGGTCGAGACCTTGCCCGTCGCCTCGCGCGACAGGCGGTCGATCGCGCGCTCATAGGCCTGACGATAGCGCTCTGCATCGTCATAGGTCATCGCCGCTTCGCCGAGCATGTCGAAGCTGTGGGTGAGGCCCTTGGCGCGCTCCGGTGCCGCGCGCTTCAGCGATTCGTTGATCGTGCGGCCATAGACGAACTGTCCGCCAAGGATGCGCATGGCCTGCAAGGTGGCCTTGCGGATGACCGGTTCGCCCAGGCGGTTCACGGCACGCTTGAGCGTGGTGCCCATGCCCTTCTGCGCTTCTTCCGGCCGTTCGAGAACTTCGCCCGTCAGCATCAAGGAGAACGTCGCGGCGTTGACAAAGGTGGAGGAGCTTTCGCCCATGTGCTCTGCCCAGTCGATATCGCCGATCTTGTCACGGATCAGTGCGTCGGCAGTCGGCGCATCGGGCACGCGCAGCAGCGCTTCGGCAAGGCACATCAGCGCCACGCCTTCTTCGGTGGCGAGCCCGTACTGGTGGAGGAATGCATCGATGCCGGAAGCCTTCCGGCGACGCGCGCCTTCGATCAGCTTGGCTGCAAGGCCGGCAGCCTCGTCATGTTTTGCAGCGGCGTTCGCGGCCTGCGCCATCCGCTCGGCGACACAGGCATTTTCCTCGGCCTTGTAGGCCTCGCGCAGGGTCTGGCGGGAAATGGGGGTAAGGCGAACAGGATCGTGCAGGGCCATGCGACTCCGAGCAGCTAGAATTGAACTGCCCGCCACTTGGACCCGAAGCAGGGCGCTTTCAAGCTTTGTGAACGCCGGGCCGACCCTGGGGCGCGGGGGGCTGTGACCTGCGGTCGAACCACTGCCCGACCTGCGCGCAGGCATCCTCGGACAGGTGCAGAGCGAGCTTGCTCCGGCGCCACAGCACATCCTGCGCGGAGCGGGCATATTCGTGATCGACCAGGTAGGTCAGTTCCGCCTCGTAGAGGTCGCCTCCGAAATGCTCGCCAAGCTCCCCGAGCGAGCCCGCATCGCCGATCACCATGTCGAGCCGTGTACCATAGGCGCGTGACAGCCTGAGGACGGTCTCGGGCGGGAGCCAGGGGTGGCGTTCGCTCGCCTGCCAGAGGAACTTCGCGAAGTCCCGGTCCGCCATGTCACCGCCCGGAAGCGGTGCATCGGCAGTCCAGCTCCTGCCCGGAACAGGCATATGCGAAGCGAGCTTCTCGAGCGCATGCTCGGCCAGCTTGCGGTAGGTGGTGATCTTGCCACCATAAACCGACAGGATCGGCGCACCGCCTTCGCTGTCGACCTCGAAGACATAGTCGCGCGTTACGGTCGAGTTGCTGGCGGCCTTGTCCTCGTAAAGCGGACGCACGCCGGCATAGGTGTGGACGATGTCCTCTTCGGTGACGCCGCTCCTCAAATAGCGCGACACGGCCTCGCGCAGATAGGTGCGTTCTTCGGCACTGATCTCCACGCAATCGAGATCGCCCTCGTAGAGCATGTCGGTGGTGCCGATCAGCGTGTAGTCGCGCTCGTAGGGGATCGCGAAAACGATCCGCTGGTCGGGCTGCTGGAAGATATAGGCATGGTCGCCCGGATAGGCGCGCGGCACGATGATGTGGCTGCCCTTCACGAGCCTGAGATGTGCTGGCGTGCCCGCGCCGAGCGCGGTCTTCGCCACCGTATCGACCCATGGTCCCGCAGCGTTCACCACGCAGCGAGCGGCGACGGTCCGCTCTCCGGCATCGTCCCTCAGCGTCGCGGTCCAGCTATCCTCGTGCCGGTCCAGCCCGGTGCATTCGGTGCGAGTGAGGACCTTTGCCCCGCGCGCCTCTGCATCCATCGCGGTGAGCACGACGAGCCGCGAATCCTCCACCCAGCAATCGGCATATTCGAACCCCGACTTGAGCCCGTCCTGGAGGGTGGACTGGTGCGGCGCGACGCGCAGGTTCACCCTGTGTGAACCGGGCAGGGTCTTCTTGCCGCCCAGCCGGTCATAGATCGCAAGGCCGAGGCGCAGCATCCACTTGGGCCGCATGCCCTTGAGGTGCGGGAGGACGAAGCGCAGCGGCCAGATGATATGCGGCGCATTGGCGAGCAGGATCTCGCGTTCGCGCAGGCTCTCTCCGACCAGCCGGAATTCGAACTGTTCGAGATAACGCAGGCCGCCATGGACCAGCTTGGTACTGGCCGAGGATGTGTGCGAGGCAAGATCGTCCTTCTCGACCAGCAGCACCGACATGCCGCGTCCGGCCGCGTCGCGCGCAATCCCCGCGCCGTTGATTCCGCCACCGACGACGAGAAGGTCGTAGGTCTCGCTCATTCCGCGCGGAACAGCCGCCCGGCGACCGCATCCAGCTTGGCCATCAGTTCGCGGTCATGCTTGTCCGGCGCGGTCAGGATCGCATCGTCGAGAGCGGTATCGATCGGCGACGGCGTGCGCTTCTTCGGCAGGCCCTTGCAGAATGCCTCGACGGTTTTCACCGCGGTGGCCGAGTTCGCGTTCATCTGTTCGATGATCACACCCACGTCGACGGCATCCTCGCTGTCGCGCCAGCTGTCCCAGTCGGTGACCATGGCGAGCAGTGCGTAAGGCAGCTCGGCCTCGCGGGCGAGCTTGGCTTCGGGCATGCCGGTCATGCCGATCACTTCCGCGCCCCAATGGCGGTAAAGCTTGCTTTCGGCGCGGGTGGAGAACTGCGGACCTTCCATGGCGAGATAGGTCGCGCCCTCGGTCACATCGGCACCGGCCTTCTCGGCGGCCTTGGCAGCATATTTGGAAAGGCGCGAACAGACCGGGTCGCCCATCGAGACATGCGCGACGAAGCCGCTGTCGAAGAAGGTCGAGGGGCGGCCCTTGGTGTTGTCGATGAACTGGTCGACCGCGACGAAGCGGCCCGGCGCCAGTTCCTCCGACAGCGAACCGACCGCGCTGATGGCAAGGATGTCGGTGCAGCCTGCACGCTTCAGAGCATCGATATTGGCGCGCGCATCGACCTTGGAGGGTATGTGGACATGCCCACGCCCGTGACGCGGCAGGAAGCGCACGCGGACATGGCCGATGGTGCCGCACAGGATCTTGTCCGATGGCTTGCCCCAGGGCGACGTCACCTCGATCCACTGGCGGTCTTCCAGTGCGTCCATCGCATAAAGGCCCGAGCCTCCGATGATGCCGATGGTCCACTCGCTCATGTATTCTGCCCCCTGATTGCCCCGGCCATTGCCCATGCACGCGGCATGTCACCGGGGGGTTGGCGCTTTGGGTTAACGGTCAGGCAGGGGTGAAGAAAGCCAAGGCACAAGTAAAGCATGCACTTATTTGCCATGCGCAAACCTATTCATGCTGCAATGCAGCGTGCGAGGTTGACTCGTCCGGCACTTTGCCGCGCAATCATCGTAGATTAGAGGAACCATGGGAGAACCGGACCGTGCCGGAACTGCAGCCGCTGACATTTGCCACACTCACGCATCGCCTTCGCGAGCTGCATCAACGCACCCAGGAAACGCCGCTGTTCAACCCGGTGTTCCAGCTGGCCCATGACCTGTCGCGCGAACTGGAAGCGGGCGAGATCTCGCTCGGCGACATCGCCTCGCTGATCGGCGAACTGGAAACCCGTTCGCTCGAGGCGCGGGCCGACCGGCTGTGCACGCTCGTCAAACCGCAGGACACCGCGCGGCGGATGGAGGCATTCTGCAAGCCTTCGGACGGTTTCGAGGCTTTCCGCGATCACTGGTCGCATCCCCAGCTCCACGTCGTCTTCACCGCCCATCCGACCTTCCTGCTCACGCCCGAACAGACCGACGCCGTGGCCGAGGCTGCCGGTGGCGGCGATCCGGTTCCAGCCGAGACGAATGCCGAACGTCCCGAAATCACCCTGCAATACGAGCACACCCGCGCGATGCGGGCGCTTGCCCATGCGCAGGATGCGCGCGACACGATCAATCGCAGCGTGTTGTCCTGCGCGGCGTCGCACTGGCCCGACCAGTGGCGCAGCCTCGACCCCCTGCCGTTCCGTTTCGCCAGCTGGGTGGGCTATGACATGGACGGCCGCACCGACATCAAGTGGTACACCTCGATCGCCTTCCGCTTGTCCGAAAAGGCCCAGCGGCTCGAACGCTATGCTGCGCAGCTCGAGGAAATCGACGCAGGACACGCGCTGGTCGCCACGCTGCGTGCAGCTCAGGTTCGCGCAGCTTCGAGCGCCGAGGAATTTGCCGGCGACCTGTCGGACCATGCGGACCTATCCGCCGCGGCCAATCGACTGACCGCAGAAGGCGACGACAAGCTGCTGAGCCTCGCACCGCTTGTCTCGCAGTTGGAAGAAGAAGCTCTCGCTGCCGATGCCGAACGCGCAATCGCGCTCAAGACGCTCGCGTCCGCCATGCGCGCCGATGGCCTGGGCATGGGCCACATCCATTTCCGCGTGAACGCCAAGCAGCTCCACAATGCTATCCGATCGCGGATCGAGGGCGGCGCCGATCTCGACCTCGGCAGCAAGGGCGCTGTCGGCGCGCTGCGCGAGCTGGTTTCGAACGCCCAGCCGCTTTCGGCCAACTTCGCCTCTCTCGCGGTCGAAAGCTCGACCGCTGTCCGCCAGTTCCTCGCCATGGCGCAGATCCTCAAGCACGTGGATGCCGACGCGCCGATCCGGATGCTGGTGGCCGAGTGCGAACAGCCTGCAACCGTCCTTTCCGCACTCTATTTCGCCAAGCTGTTCGGGATCGACGAAAAGGTCGACGTTTCGCCGCTGTTCGAGACCGAGACCGCGCTCGAACATGGCGGGCGCTTCCTCGATGCGCTGCTCAGGGAAGAGGCCTATCGCGACTATGCGAGGAAGCGCGGGCGCGTGGCGATCCAGACCGGGTTCTCCGATGCCGGCCGCTTCGTCGGGCAGATCCCCGCAAGCCTTGCCATCGAACGCCTGCAGGGCCGCCTGGCGAACGCAATGGCGGCAAACGACATGACCGATGTCGCTGCACTCGTCTTCAACACGCATGGCGAAGGCATGGGCCGCGGGGCGCATCCGGCAAGCTTCAAGGACCGCCTAGAATGGCCGATGAGCCCCTGGGCGCGTCGCCGCTTTGCACGTGCCGGCATCCGACTGGAGCCCGAAGCCAGCTTCCAGGGCGGCGATGGCTACATGTTCTTCGCGACACCGAAACTTGCGCTCGCGACGCTCTCGACCATCGCAGAACTGGCTCCCGCCGACACCGATCCAGACGTGCCGACCGATCTCTTCTACCGGCGCACCGATCTCAGCCTCGATTTCTATCGCGCGATCAAGGATCACCAGCAGTCGCATCTCGAAAGCCGGACCTACAGCCGCGCAGTGACTGCTTTCGGCCTCGGCCTGCTCAATTCGACCGGTAGCCGCGTGTCGCGGCGCCAGTCGGACCTCAGCGCCGATCGCGATATGAGCCTGCGCCAAATCCGCGCCATCCCGCACAACGCGATCCTCCAGCAGCTGGGCTATCCGGTGAACCTGATCGCAGGGCTCGGTAGCGCGGCGGAGAGCAATTACGAGGACATCGCCGAGCTGCTGCGCGAAAGCCCGCGCGGACGCCAGATCATGCGCTATGTGCGCGCTTCGAACGCGCTCGCCAGCATCAAGACCGTCGCCGCCTATGGCGAGCTGTTCAACTCCGCCTATTGGGCCAGCCGCCCCTATCGCGGCACGGAAGAGCATCTCGCGCAGGCCTGCGAAACGCTGGCTGAATATTTGATCCAGGACGACCGCAACGGCGTCTTCCGCCGTCTCGCATCAAGGCTGCGCGTCGATGCGCTCAAGCTGCACCGCCTGTTCGAACTGGTGCCCGACGAGGACCCGCATCCCGAGCGCGAGCAGGCGCGCCGCACCATCGGCGTGCTCCAGTCGCTACGCCTCGCGCTGTTCCAGCACATGTTCCTCAAAGCCGTGTCGGTCCCGGCCTTCAGCCGCGCCAACGACATCAGCCGCCGCGACGTGCTGGAGATGGTCTTCACGCTACGGATCGACGAAGCGCTCGCCCAGATGCGCAGGGCCTTCCCGGCAAGCTTCCCGATGACGCAGGATTTCGCGATGGAGGAAAAGGCCGAGTACCCGCGCGCAGGCAGCGAGGGCTATGACGCGATCCGGCGCGATTTTATCGATCCGATCGAAGATTCCTATGCCCTTGCGCTGCGCATCTCGACCGCGATCGCCAACCAGTTCGGGGCGCACGGCTAGATCGCTGGCGCTAGTCTTCGCCGAGCCCCCATTGTTCGAGCGCGGGTGAGATGAAGACCTCGGCATTGTTGCCGAGCACGGCATCGCGCGTGGCGCGGTAACGGTCGACCCTGGTGCCATACTGTTCGCGGATCGCCTTGGCGTTCATCTGCGCATCCTTGCCCCAGTGCATGGAGAAGGAAATGCCCGCCTTCTTCAGCAGGTGCTGAAGGCGTTCGGCTGCAAGCGGCGCATCGGTCCCGAGGATGAAGTTCTTCGGCAGGCCGTCGATATTGATGATGGCATTGTGATCGAAGCGGAGGAAACCCATCGTCGCCGGGCTCTTTTCGGCAAAGCGGACGGTGTAGACGAAGTCCTTGCTGAACTGGCGGATGTTGCCCTCGCCCTCGGCCATGTCCATCGCGATTCTCATGACCTCGCCCAGCCGCTCGCGCGGGACGGCGAGCGCGGCATTGTAGACGTCGACGCGGATGTTCATCAGCCGGTGCGGATGCCATTCGGCGGTGAGCTGAGAGAGCGTGCGCGGCGTATCGCGCTCGTCGCAGGCGTTTTCCCTGAAATCGTCGAAGATCTGTTGCGGCACGTCGATGAGGTCGCGAATGCGCCCCTCCAGGTCTTCGGCGGGAAGCGGATTGTTCTCCGGCTCATGGTGCTTGGTAACGCCGATCAGGCCCGTCGCGCCTTTTTCGCTGATGGCTTCTAGGGTCGTGCGGTTGACCTGCCCCCCGAGATTTTCGGGCTTAGCGTCGGTCTCGTATTCGAACCAGATGGTCTCGCACACCTCGTGCCCGAACCCATCGAAGGGATCGAAGGTCAGCTCGTAATAATGCGGCTTGGCATCATCCGCGATCTCTCCCATCGCCTCGGCAAAGCGGCCCTGTTCGACCAGTTCGAACCAGTTGTCCGGCAGGACGCGCGCACGCTTGATGAGACCGCAATAGAACTCGTCCACCGCCTCGATCAGATAGGCCGATACGAAGCCCATGCCGCCCAAGTGCACCAGCGCATCGGCGAACATCGCGCTGTCGCCGACAGAAGCGAATTGCTCGATCCACTCGTCGCGCAAAACCTGGTGATCGGGCGAGCCCAGCCACAGGTCGCGCGCGTGACCGCGAGAGAGGATCATGCCGCGGATATGCGTTTCGCAGCCGGTCTCATCCAGCGTCGAGCCGTGCGAGCCGGTACCCACGATACCGGCCAGCGACTGGCCCTTGTGCGAACCGGCGGTGCGTAGCGACAGGTCGCGCCCGCTCCGCCCGAGCCAGTCCATCAGCGCGTGGATCTTGGTGCCCCCGGTGACCATGACATAGCGGCGGCGCCCGTCGACGCCTTCCCGGAATGCCTCGGCCGGTAGCTCCCAGATGCCTTCGTCATCGTCGGTCGTCATGAGGGTGGAGAAGTTGTGGTAGAGATCGCTTTGCGACCAGCCCGATCCTGTCACGCACAGCTCGCGGTCCTTGCCCGCCTCGGAGCGGATGAAATCCTGCAGGGCCTGCGCACGTGCGGCAAGCTCGACCGCGACATTGTCGCCCGCCGTCTCGTGCAGCGCGGCCTTGCGGCGATGCAGCTTGGCGATCGAGCGATGTTCGTTGATCCACCCCCCGCCGAAATGCTTCCTGACCTCGGTCATAGCGTGATCTCCCCCATCTGCGTCATTCGCCCCGTGCCCTCATGCGAATGTCGTCGCTCTCCAATACCGCCTTCCCTCCGCTTGGCTATTGGTTAAAACCGACGCGTGGAAGGTGAACCTAGGGGGGAAGCATGTTCCAGACGATCCTGATTGCTATCGCGACCATCGCCGCGCTGGTCGTGGCATTCCTGCTGCTGAGGAAATGGCTCAACTGGGGCCCGCAGGAAATTCCCTGCGCGCATTTCCATGACCATGTGCATCACGCTGCCCCGAACCGCTTCGTCCGCGATATCCAGCGCGATGCAGTGATCGATCACCATGACAACGAGCCCGACCCGATGGCCGCGGACTTCAAGCAAATGGTCACCCGCTCCGCTGCGCCCGCGCTCAAGAGCGCGCCACGCCCCGTGGCCGAATTCGCTGCCGATAGCGAGCGCGAGAAAATCCTGATGCTGTCGGGCGGCGGCCAGTGGGGAGCGTATGGAGCAGGCTTGTTCAAGACCCTCCACGACCGCAGCGCCAACGGGCTGGCGATGAAGAATGTGCGCATCATCACCGGCATCTCCACCGGATCGCTGCAGACGATCCTTCTGATGGTCGCGCTCGACCAGGAAGCGAAGGAAGAAACGCGGCGCTATGCGATGGAGCGTCTCGAATGGGGCTATTCTCCCGCCAAGGAAAGCGACGTCGTCGATAACAAGGGCATGTTCCAGATGCTGCTGCGGGGCGCGCAGGCGGGTACCGGCCCCTTGCGCAAGCGTATCCGCAATGCGGTCTTCGAAAACGGCGATGCCACCATGCTGGAAGCGATCCGCGACAGTTCGATCTCGGGCTACATCGGCTTCGTGGAAGCGCATTGCGGGCTATTCCACTATGTCGACGTGCGCGGCCTCGTACGCGATGCGCCAGACTGGGAAAGCGCGGTCGATGCCTTGTGTGCCGCGACCATGGCGTCCTCCGCCATGCCCGTGTTCCACCAGCAGTTGCGCGTGACCCAATGCAAGGACGGCGACCGCTCGCTTTACGATGGCGGTGTGCGGCGATCGGTCTTCTTCGAGAGGGCGATGGAAGCCATGCATGACGAGGTCCGCCGACAGGCAGGCAAGCCCGAAGACTCCAACCCTTCCGGTAACGAGCAGGAAGAAGTCACGCCTGATTTCTTCGTGGTGCGCAACGGCCCCACGGTGCGGCATCCCGATCCCGATCTCGACATGAACGACGGCCCGCTCGCCAATGGCCAGCGCGGCTATGATTTGCTCGTCAATGAAAGCGAGATCGGCGCGATCGCCAATTTGCGCCTGCTCAATCCGCATGGCCGCATCTGGGTGACGACAGCCGACGGATACGATTCCTTCGACTGCCAGTGCGATCACGCCGATTGCAGCAAGGAATCGGAGATGTTCAAGCCGGGCTTCATGGCTTGCCTGCGCGATCTCGGCCGTCACAAGGTCGAGCGCGAGGGCGGTCCCTGGTGGGAGATGGCGACGCTGGACGCGCGCTCAGCGGCCGAGGGTCACCGACACCAGCACGCCTGAGGCCCGCTCGCTCCCCGCAAGCCGCTCGCGCAACTGGAGATCGAGATCGACGAAGCCGCGGTGCGCGACTGTATCGGTTGCGTCGAACCAGTGGCGCAGCGAAAGGCCCACACCTCCTCCCAAGGCCTCTTCATCGAACCGCCCGCTGTCGAAATCCGCGCGCAGCAGCCCATAAGGCGTGAGCGTGGTGGAAGCTTCGTCGAGCAGGAACGCGCGCCCAAACCGCCCCTCGGCCAGCGCGTAGGTCGTATCGTGCTCGAACAGGTAAGAAACGTCGGCATAGTAATGCGCATAGGTCCAGTCGCGAGCCGCAATCTCCGGCTCCAGCCCGGCTCCGCCCGAAATCGCACCGCGTAACGACCAGTCGTCGAGACCCTGATCGTCGAGACCGACGAGCCTGCTCGCCTCCAGGTTGAAATTGACGGATGCGAGCGGTTTGTAGCGCAGGCCGATCCAGCCCTGGGCGGCGTGCCTTGCGGCAGTGGCGCCACTTTCAAAATCGGAGAAATAGGCCCGCGCAAAGACGCTGAACGGCCTGCCATTGCGCCATCCGCCAAGGCGCCTCGACACTTCCGCGCCGATCTGCAGGGCTTCCTCGTCATCGAGGAGGACGGGGCCAGGCGGACGGCCTGCGGTGCTGTAGCTTGCCTGCGCGAGGAAGGACCAGTCGCGCGACAGCTCGCGATTCTCGCGCCGGATCGCTTCGCGCTGATGCAGCGACAATGGCTGGTCTTCGGAATTGTCGAGCGCGAGGCCTCTCTCGAAGAACCGCACCGCCCTGCGATCAAGCCCGCGGCGTTTCGCGCTATATGCTGCATCAAGCGCAGTTTGCCGGGTGAACCCGTCATAAAGCGCTTCGTTATCGAGGATGTCCTGTGCTGCGGCATCGTCTCCCGCAGCAATCGCAACCATCGCCCAGTCGAGCGACTGGCGGGTGTGCAGCGCGGGGTCGGCCATCGCGCGGTCCACTACCCGGCGCGCGCCGGCGTCATCGCCCGAATAGGCAAGGTTGAGCGCCTGTGCGCGCAGGAAATAGCTTCGCTTTGCAGGATCGGTTTCGAAGCGGGCAGCGCTCGCGAACGCCTCCGCCGCAGCCTCGTTCTTTCCCGATTGCGCACGCGCTTCGGCGAGGAGCGCCAACCAGACCGGATTTTCGGAATCGTTTTCCAGGGCAGCTTCGGCACCGGCGATCGCCTGTTCGTACCTGCCGGCGCGGTAATCCTCGAAGGGATCGGTTGCGTAGCTGTCCTGTGCCAGCGCTGCGCCCGAAAGGCACAAGGATACCAGCATGCCCGCCGCGGCTATGCGCATTCACTTTCCCCACCCGTTGAACACGAAAGGGTGCAACAAGCGCGCAGCGCGCGCAAGTGCCTGATTTGTCTTTGGAGATATCGGCCCGGTCAGGGGACTGTTGGTGCGGTCGAGAAGACTCGAACTTCCACGGCCTTGCGGCCACAACGACCTCAACGTTGCGCGTCTACCAGTTCCGCCACGACCGCACACAGTCTGCATCGGAAGCGAATCTCACATGCATGAGAAGCTTGGCTCCCGCCGGTAGGAGCGCGCCCCTAGCAACAGCTTTGCGAGGCGGCAAGCACCTATTTGCAGGCAAGTGCCCTAGAGCGGTGCCCAACCCACTTCCGCATAGACCGCCGCGCGCGGCACATCGGTGCGCGCTTCGTCGATCGTGATCGTCTCGCCGGGGGCCAGCGTGGGCTGCGGAGGCTGCACGACCCAGCTGTAAAGCTGGCGGTCGCGTTCATCGACCATGCGGATCAGGACCGGCGGCACCTTGCGCGATTCGCGGGCCTTGTTGGTGATCTCGATGCGCGCGGTGAACATCCAGGTCTTGTTTTCCAGCTCGCGCCAGCGCTGCTGGTCGGGGGGAAAATCCAGTTCCAGGTCGGGCTGGGCTGCGCCGAACATCGGCTTTTCGCCCGGCCACCAGTCGGGCGTACCTAATTGCGACATCGCCACGACAGCCCCTGCGGCCAGCAGGGCGAAGATCGCTGCTGCCCAGGTCCACAGCTTGAGCGTGTTGCGGCGCGGGCCGAAGGGCGGCGCATGGTCGAAGCGCGAGACGAGGTCGTCCTCGTGCATCGGCTCGTCCGCCGCGGCATCGAAATCGGGCTCCCGCTCTACCGGCTCGTCATAAGAGGGCGGCATGCGCTCGTCGAAATCGGTCCAGCCACTGGCGGGCTGGCGCGCTTCGGGTTCTGCCGGAGGCGGTGGAGCGGCTTCTTCCACAGCAGCGGGAGGCGGCGACGGAGGCGGGGCCGGGGGAGGAGGTGCGGCTTCGGCAACTGCCGCCTCGCTCGCGATCACGTCATCCGCGCTCGAGCCTTCCTGGTACCACGAGTGCTTGCACTTGGCGCAGCGCACGGTTCTTCCGTCGACGCCAATGGCGCTGTCGGGCACGACATAACGGGTGCTGCAGGCCGGGCATGCGATAATCATGGTGAATGAAAGCTCTATCGGGGCCAGCGAATCACGACAAGCGGCGTAGCTGTGTGCGAAAGCCCCAATTGGCTTTTTTCCACACCGAAGCGCGGTTATAGGCCCGAATAACGAAAATGGCCGCCCATATTTCCCTCGATCGCCCGGCAAACACCCGCCGATGAGCACGCATGAAAGCGATATCGTGCAATTCGACAACGTCGGATTGCGCTACGGAACCGAGCGCGAGGTTCTCTCGAACATTTCGTTCACGCTGTTTTCGGGCCGCTTTTACTTCCTCACCGGGGAAAGCGGCGCAGGCAAGACTTCGCTGCTCAAGCTCCTCTATCTTGCGCAGCGCCCCTCGCGAGGGGCGATCCGCATGTTCGGGCGCGACGTAATCACCCTGCCGCGCGACAAGCTGCCTGCCTATCGCCGGCGCATGGGCGTGGTGTTCCAGGACTTCCGCCTCGTCGACCACCTTTCGGCCTTCGACAACATCGCCCTGCCCCTGCGCGTCTCGGGCGTGCGCGAGGCCGATCTGCGCGGACCGGTCGAAGACATGCTCGAATGGGTCGGGCTGGCGAACCGCGCCGATGCGCGTCCTGCGACGCTGTCGGGCGGCGAGCAGCAGCGCGTCGCCATTGCCCGCGCGGTCATCGGCAGGCCCGAAGTGCTCGTGGCCGACGAGCCGACCGGTAACGTCGATCCCGACATGGCGCTCAAACTGATGCGGCTGTTCGAGGCACTCAACCGGCTCGGTACGACCGTGGTTGTCGCGACCCACGACCTGCAGCTCTTGCGCAAGGTGCCCGACAGCCTGATCATGCGGCTGAGCAAGGGCAGCCTGCTCGACCCTACCGGCGCGCTCAAATATCCGCCACGGCGCAGCGGCGGAGGCGGATCGTGAAGCGTCCCCCGACAATCGGCAGCGCGGTCGATCGCGGCCTCGCTCCGTTCCGTGGCCGCCGCGCCGCGCACTTGCTGCCCAAGGCGCGTTTCGGCGGACCGATACCGTGGGTCATCGCGGTCATGGTCGCGCTCACCGTGCTGGCGGCGGGCGGCGCACTTGCCCTGTCGAACATGGTATCGAGCGCGCGCGGCGATCTCGAAGGCAGCGCCACCGTGCAGGTGATCGAGCCCGATGCCGATGCCCGGCAGGCCAAGGCAGCAGTCGTGGTCGACCTGCTTGCCCAGGATCCGGCAGTCGTCGGCTTCCGCGCGGTGCCCGAAGCAGAAGTCGCCGAATTGCTCGAACCATGGCTGGGCGGGGGCGAAGGGATGGAGGCCGTGCCCCTTCCGGCGCTGATCGATGTCGAATTGCGCGATGGCACCGGCGCGGCAGAGCTCCAGCGGATCGAGGCAGCGCTGCAAGATGCGGCACCCGGTTCGCGGATCGACAGCCAGGCGCAGTTCCTTGCGCCGGTTCTCTCGGCCCTGCGCGCGCTCCAGTGGATGGCACTCGCCATGATATTCCTGCTCGCCTTTACCGGCGCTGCGGCCGTCTGGCTGGCTTCGCGCAATGTGCTCGGCGGCAATCGCGATACGATCGAGATCGTCCACTTGCTGGGCGGGAACGATGACCAGATCGCGCGCGTCTTCCAGCGTTCGATCCTGTTCGATGCCGTCGCGGGCGGGATGCTCGGCCTTGTGACGGGAGCGCTCGCGATAACGCTGATGGCGCGCCGGTTCGCTGCGCTCGATTCCGGAATGGTTGCAGGAGGGTCACTCTCTGCGCTCGATTGGGCCATACTTGCGCTAGTCCCGCTTTTCGCGGTCGGAATTGCCGTCTACACCGCGCGCATGACGGTCATCCAAGCCTTGCGGAAAATGCTGTGATACTGCGCTTTTTCGCCGCCCTTTTCCTGATTTACGCCTTCGGCTTCCTTGCCTTTGCGGTGTCGCTGCCCGCGCCTGCAGCCAAGACCGAGACCGATGCGGTCATCGTCCTGACCGGCGGAGCGGGCCGGATCGACCGCGGGATCGAAGTGGTCGAAAGCGGCCTCGCCAAGGAAATGTTCGTCTCCGGCGTCGATCCGGAAGTGAAGCCGGCCGAATTTGCCGAACAGTTCGAAGTCTCGCGCCGCACGATGAACTGCTGTGTCACGCTGGGATACCTCGCGGTCGATACGCGCAGCAATGCCGGTGAAGTTGCGGAGTGGTTGAAGGAGAAGGAATTCACCTCGGTCCGCCTCGTGACGACCGACTGGCACATGGCGCGCGCCTATTCCGAAGTGTCGGGATCGCTGCCCGAAGGCACGACCATCGTGAGGGACGCCGTAGTCTCGCACCCCGACCTCGGCACGCTCTTCCTCGAATACAACAAGCTCCTCGCTTCCGAGATCTCGCAGGGGCTGCCGGACTGACGCGATGATCTTTCTGCGCAATATCGCTTTCTATCCGGCGTTCTACCTCGGCTCCTTCCTGATCACCGCAGCTTCTTTGGCCAGCGCGCCCTTCTCGCTGGCTGCCTTCCGCCGGCGCGTGCGCAACTGGGGCCAGTGGCAGCGCTGGTGCCTCAAGCATATCATCGGCGCCGATGTCGTCATCGAAGGCGAGCCGCATGGAGAACCTGCTCTCTACGCGATCAAGCACGAGAGTTTCTTTGAGGCGATCGATGCGCCGAACCTGCTCGATTGCCCTTCGGTCTTCGCCAAGCAGGAGCTGTTCTCGATCCCCGGATGGGGCCGCGCCGCGCTTGCCTATGGCCTGATCCCGGTGGCACGCGACAAGGGCGCCAAGATGCTGATGGGCATGATCCGCAGCGCCAAGGCAATGGTGGCCGATGGCCGCCCGCTGGTGATTTTCCCCGAAGGCACGCGCGTGCCCCATGGCGAGCGGCGGCCGCTGCAGGCAGGGTTTGCCGGGCTCTACAAGGTGCTCGGCCTGTCCGTGATTCCGGTCGCGGTCGAGAGCGGCCCGGTCTATCATCGCTGGCTCAAGCGTCCGGGCACCATCACCTACCGGTTTGGCGAACCGATCCCGCCCGGCCTCCCGCGTGAGGAAATCGAGAGCCGCGTGCTCGACGCCATCAATGCCTTGAACGACTAGTCGGCTTCGGCGGCTTCCCGCAGGATCGCGGCGATCTGCTCCATCTGCTCCGACGTGCCGATCGTGATGCGCAGGGCATGCGGCAAGCCTTGGCCAGGCAGGTGGCGCACTGCGTAACCGCCTTGCGCCAGAGCGGCGAGCGCTGCCTCGGCGGTCAGCCTGCCTTCGAACAGCACGAGCACGAAGTTGGCCTCGCTCGGCAGGGCGCGCAGACCCGAATTGCCCAGTGCTTCGATCTGCTCGACGAACCGCGCGCGCGCGGCATCATTGGCATCGCGCACAGTCTGCACGAAAGCCTGGTCGGCGAGGGCCGCAAGCGCGGCGCGCTGGCCGCTCGCCGTCACGTTGAAAGCGCCGCGCAAGCGGTTGAGCGCATCCACCAGCTGCGGCGCACCGGTCGCCCAGCCCACCCGCTCGCCAGCGATGCCATACGCCTTGGCAAAGGTTCGGGTGACGAGGACGTTGTCGTGCGCAGCGGCCAGCGCCATGCCGCCGTCATCCTCTCCCTCATCCAGGAATTCGGCATAGGCCTGGTCCACAACCAGCAGCACGTCGCCCGGCAGCCCCTTGTGCAGCCGTTCCACCTCGGCACGCGGCAGGAAGGTGCCGATCGGATTGTTCGGATTGTCGAGCAGGACCACGCGGGTGCGCTCGGTGACCGCCGCCAGCAGCTTGTCGACATCGGGCGCGTAGTCGGTCGCTTCCGCCATGACCACACTGGCCCCGACCTTGTGAGCGAGCAAAGGATAAAGCGAGAAGGAATAGCGCGAAAACAGCACCTCGTCGCCCGGCCCGGCAAAGGCCTGCACTGCGCCGTGGAGGCATTCGCCCGAGCCGGTTCCGCAGACGATCCGCTCCGGGTCGATCCCATGCACTTCGCCGATCTTTGCGCGCAATGCCGTGGAGTCCGGATCGGGATAGCGCGCAGGTCCTGCCGGCTCTGCCAGCGCGGCCAGCACCGCCTCGCTGCATCCAAGCGGGTTCTCGTTGGCCGACAGCTTTATGAGCTCGCGGCCGTCTGCGCCCTTGCTCTTGCCGGGGACGTAGGCGTGGATCTTTTCGATCCAGGGTTTCATTGCGGGTTTGTCTGCCATTGCGGCTTCGGCGCATGAAATAAAAACCGCCCTTCGACAAGCACCTGTCGTGGCGCTAGAGCGCAGATATATGGCCGGGGCATCACGAACACTGACATTGGCGCAAGCGCTGCCGCTCGACGGCGGGGGCGAGCTGGTGGATGCAACGCTCGCGTACGAGACCTATGGCGAGCTCAACGAGGATCGCTCGAACGCCATCCTCCTGTGCCATGCGCTTACCGGCGACCAGTATGTGGCAAGCGAACATCCCGTCACCGGCAAGCCGGGCTGGTGGGAGCGCATGGTCGGAGCCGGCAAGCCGATCGACACGGATCGCTACCACGTCATCTGCGCCAATGTGATCGGCAGCTGCATGGGTTCGATCGGCCCGGCGAGCGCGGCTTCCGATGGCAAGCCCTATGCGATGCGATTTCCGGTCATCACCATCCGCGACATGGTGCGCGGCCTCGTCGCGCTGCTCGATGCGCTCGAGATCGAAACGCTGCATGCGGTGGTCGGGGGATCGATGGGCGGAATGCAGGCGCTGAGCCTTGCAGCGAACTGGCCCGAACGTGCCGCGCGCGTCCTCGTTATCGCCTCGACCAGCCGCCATTCGGCGCAGAACATCGCCTTCCATGAATTGGGGCGCCAAGCGGTGATGGCCGATCCGCGCTGGAACCAGGGCGATTACTACGGCGGTGAAGCACCCGACAGCGGGCTCGCGGTGGCGCGCATGGCGGCGCATATCACCTATCTGTCCGAAGAGGCGCTGACCGAGAAATTCGGCCGCAATCTGCAGGACAGGGACGCCAAGAGCTTCGGCTTCGATGCCGATTTCCAGGTCGAAAGCTACCTTCGCTATCAAGGTACCGGCTTCACGCAGCGGTTCGATGCGAACAGCTATCTCTACATCACCCGCGCGATGGATTATTTCGACCTCGCCGAAGAGCATGGCGGCAAGCTCGCGAATGCCTTTGCAGGAACCGATGCGCGCTTCTGCCTCGTCAGCTTCGACAGCGACTGGCTGTACCCGACCAGCGAAAGCCGCCACGTGGTGCGCGCGCTCAACGCGGCAGGGGCAGCGGTCAGTTTCGTCGAGCTATCCGCGCCGCACGGCCACGACAGCTTCCTGCTCGACGTGCCCGCGCTCGACCGCGTGGTGAAAGGCTTCATCGAATGAGCTTGCGTGCAGACCTTGCCGCGATTGCCGAAGCGATCGCGCCCGACACCCGCGTGCTCGACATCGGCTGCGGCGACGGCGCGCTGCTGGCGAACCTTCGCGACACCAAACAGGTCGATGCACGCGGGATGGAAATCGACGGTGCCTGTGTCGAACGCTGCGTGGCGCAGGGGCTTTCGGTGGTTCAGGGCGATGCGAACCGCGACCTTGCCGACTATCCGGACAAGGGCTTCGACTACACCGTGCTGAGCCAGACATTGCAGACTGCGACACGGCCCGACCTGATGCTCGACCAGCTATTGCGGGTGGGGCGGCAGGCCTTCGTCAGCTTTCCCAATTTCGCGCACTGGCGCACCCGTTCCGCGCTGATGTTCGGCGGGAAGATGCCGGTCACAAGGGCCATTCCGGTAAGCTGGTACGAGACGCCCAATATCCACCACGTCACCGTGAAAGACTTCCGCGAACTCGCCCGCGAGAAGGGCGCGAAGATCGAGCGCGAGTGGTTCTTCTCGAGCGGAAAGCCGGTCACCGGCGGGACCAACTGGCGCGCGGAATTCGCCGTCTTCCAGCTCAGCCGCTGAGCCGTCAGCCGGGTGGAGGCTCTGCCTTGTTCCCGCGCCGGAAGAACCCGCGCACCAGCTTGCGCGCCAGCCAGATCAGCCAGATCACGAAGCCTAGCAGGACCAGCGCGATGACGCCTGCGGCCACCGGAAATTCATAGGCGAGGTAGAGCAGGCCGATGGTCGCCACATCCTCGACCGATGAGACGGCGATATTACTGACCGGCTCGGGGCTGGCATTCACGACACCGCGCGCGCCGGCCTTGCCAGCATGCGCCGTCAGGGCCGCGCCGCCGCCGAGAAGGAAGGCCACGACCTGCGTTGCCGGATCGGCCGGATCGATGATCGCCAGCGCGAGTAGCGCACCCCCGAGGGGACGCACGAAGGTGTGGATCGCATCCCATGCGCTATCGAGCCACATCACCTTGTCGGCGAAGAATTCCGCCACGGCAGCAATCGCCGCGATACCCATGATCCACGGATTGGCGAGCACATCTAGGCTCTGGAGGTGTTCGGGAATCGGAATGGCATCGAGCCGCATGGCGAGACCGGTGGCGACGATGCTCAGGTAGAGCCGCCAGCCCGCCAGCAGGCTGACACTTCCGGCTACCCCGATGATTTCCATGATGCCCATGCACCTGACTATGCGCGTCTTTTGCGCACTCGTCCAACTGCTTGCCAGGCTCGACAAATGCCGATTGATCGATGGGGCGCTCACTGGCTATGAGGTGTGTGACACAACTAATACGGAGAGGCAGATGCCGTTTTCTTTCAAACCCCTGCTCGCCTGCTGCGCCGCCAGCCTCGCATTGGCGGGCTGCAGCCACACCTATAACTCGCACGACGCGAATTGGGTGGGCGAGCGCACGGTCGGCTCCGGCACCATCGCGCAGGAAGAGCGCGAGGTGGAGGCGGCCGATACGCTCGTGCTCTCCGCGCCGGTGAATGTGGTGCTGACGATGGGCGAGCCCTCGCTGACGGTCGAGGCCGATGACAATCTGCTCGATTTCATCATAGTCGAACAGGATGGCGGCAGGCTGACGATCCTTGCTGAAGGCACCTACACCACGCGTAATCCCTTCAACGTCTATCTTTCGCTGCCTTCCCTTGCCCGGATCGAGAGCCCTTCCGCAGGCGATATCGAGATCCAGGGCTGGGCTGCCGAAGGGTTTGATGTCGAAAGCAGTGGCTCGGGTGATATCACCTTCGAAGGCTCGCTCGGCTCGCTCAAGGCGCTCGCCCGCGGATCGGGTGACATCGACTTTTCGAATTCCGCCATCGGCAGCGTCGATGCCGATGCCAACGGCTCGGGCGACATTGCCTTCGGTCCGGTGGGAAATCTCGACGCGCGCGTGAGCGGCTCGGGTGACATCATCGCCTCCGAAGTCGGCAATCTCACCGCGTGGAACAACGGTTCGGGAGACATTCTCTATCTCTCGGCCAAGAACGTCGAAATCCTGAACCACACCGGCTCGGGCGACATCAGGGAGCGCTAGGCCTCAACTCCTTCGCAAGGTCTCGACATCGTAAGGCTTGCCGTATGCGCCGCGCGGGATTTCGAGTGTCTCGCGCGGCCAGCCGCCCCTGTCGGCGACGGCGGCATAGGTGCTCTCGAGGAACGCCATGAGCGCGCCCTCAGGGTCGTCGCTAGTCCGGACCGCCTCGTAGGGCAGGACGAATTCGCCGAGGTCGGCGAGCCAGGAGGCCTCTTCCGGCTCCACCCTTGCATCCGAGAACCCCTCAGGCGTCGGATAGCCATAGGCATAGAAAGCAGCCTCCTCGACGCCTCCGCCACCCAGCCAGAAACCGGCACTGGCGACCTCGTGGCTATAGGCTTCGCGCGTCACGCGGTCGGGCAAGTTGGGAAAGCCGCCGGGGTGCAACGGCGCCTCGCGGCCGGAGAAACGCGTTACTGCAAGATCGAAACTGCCCCAGAACAGGTGGCTCGGGCTCGACTTGCCGACGAAGCCCGACCGGAACCGTTCAAAAACGCGATTTGCGTCGGAGAAGGCGCGGTGGATGCGGGCGAGCACCGCCTGGTCCCATGTGCGGTCGGCAGTGTCCTCGTGGAACGGGATTGCTGTCTCGACCTCGTTGGGCGCGCCAGAGATATCGGTCGTCACCCCGGCAAGATCGAGCAATTCGGCAAGCTGTCGGTGGAAGCGCGCAACGCTTTGCCCCGTCACTTCGAAGCCGTCGGCAAAGCCCGTCGAAGTCTCGACAGCAACTGCACTCGACAGACAATCGAAGATCACCTCCGCCTCGCCGCCGGGCATTTCGACGGGGTAGGTGCGAAAGCCGCGCGGTACGACGCGTAGAGCGAGGTGCCAGCTATGGTTGCACCAGGGCAGTGCTCGGGTGGGCAGCTTCCCGACGACCTGCAGGTATGCGTGCAGGCTTTCGATGACCGGACCATCGGCAGCGAAATCGAGCGCGGGCCAGCGTTGGGTCATGGCATTTCTCTCATGGGCCGAAAGCACATCTGGCCCTGCCTGACCTACGCCCCACCGGGCGCTTTGCTCCCATACGCAAAACGGCGGCGGCAGTCCGTAGTGGATTGCCGCCGCCGCTCGGAAGACTGCCGCTAAGGAGCGGGTGCCTGTCCTAGAAGATCTCGAACAGGCCCGCTGCGCCCATGCCGCCGCCGACACACATGGTGACGACGCCATACTTCGCCTTGCGGCGCTGGCCTTCGCGCAGGATGTGGCCGACGCAGCGTGCGCCGGTCATGCCGTAAGGATGGCCGATCGAGATCGAGCCGCCGTTGACGTTGAGCTTGTCGTTATCGATGCCCAGCTTGTCGCGGCAGTAAAGCACCTGCACGGCGAAGGCTTCGTTCAGCTCCCACAGGTCGATGTCCTCGACCTTCATGTCGAAGCGTTCGAGCAGCTTGGGGATCGCGAAGATCGGGCCGATGCCCATTTCGTCGGGCTCGGTACCGGCAACCGCCATGCCGATGTAGCGGCCGAGCGGATTGAGGCCGCGCTTTTCGGCTTCCTTGGCTTCCATGACGACGACCGCAGCCGAACCGTCCGAAAGCTGGCTGGCGTTACCGGCCGTGATCGTAGTGCCCGGGCCCATGACCGGCTGCAGCGAGGCGAGGCCTTCCAGCGTGGTCGAGGGGCGGTTGCCCTCGTCCTTGGCGATCGTCACGTCCTCGTCGGAAACCTCTCCGGTTTCCTTGTTCATCACCTTGTGCGTGGTGCTGACCGAGACGATCTCGTCGTCGAAGATACCGGCTTCCTGGGCTGCGGCGGTACGCTGCTGGCTCTGGAGCGAATATTCGTCCTGCGCTTCGCGGCTGATGCCGTAGCGCTGGGCGACGGTCTCTGCCGTCTGGAGCATCGGCATGTAGATCGCGCCATGCATGTTCAGCAGTTCGGGATCGGGCATGACCCGCATTTCCTTGGTTTGCACGAGGCTGATCGATTCCTGGCCACCGGCGGCAACGATCTGCATGCGGTCGGTGATGACCTGCTTGGCAGCCGTAGCAATGGTCATCAGGCCCGAGGAGCACTGGCGGTCGATGGTCATGCCGGACACGCCGATCGGGCAACCGGCACGCAAAGCGACCTGGCGGGCGAGGTTGCCTGCCTGCGCGCCCTGCTGGAGCGCGGCGCCCCACAGAACGTCGTCGACTTCACCTGCATCGATGCCGGCGCGCTCGATAGCGGGCTTCAGCGAATAGGAGCCGAGCGTCGCGCCCGGAGTGGAGTTGAAAGCGCCCTTGTAGGCCTTGCCCATACCGGTACGGGCGGTGGAAACGATGACTGCGTCACGCATGGTCATTCCTTAATTCTAGTCTGGTGTTGAACGTCTGGTCCTCCTGGGGAGGAGGGGGGGGATCAGACGAAATACATCGTCATCCATTCGCAGATGAGGGCAGGCTTGTCCTCGCCTTCGATCTCGATGGTGATTTCCATGGTCTGCTGCCACTGGCCGGGACGCTTCTCGGTCATCTCCAGCATCTTCCAGTGACCGCGGATACGCTTGCCCGAACGAACCGGGTTGATGAAGCGCGTCTTGTTGCCACCGTAGTTGACCGCCATCTTGATGCCATCGACCCGCGGCACGTCGCTGTTCGCGGTGAGGTAGGGGATCATCGACAGGGTCAGGAAGCCGTGGGCGATCGTGCCGCCGAACGGCGTCATCTTGGCGGCTTCTTCATTGATATGGATGAACTGGTGATCGCCGGTCGCATCGGCGAACTGGTTGATCCGCTCCTGCGTCATTTCGACCCATTCGCTGGTGCCGACCTGTTCGCCTACCTTGGCTGCTACGTCCTGGGGGGTCATTCCTGCTCTCCTTGCAAAACTGCGTGTTTACGCGACTCTGGATCGCGTTTGCGGGCGGACTCATGGCGCATGGAACACCCTCGCGCAACTGCGGGAAACCTGCCGTTACGGCATGGCGGGACCCGCTCGGGCGATTGGCGCAGCGGCCGCACGAAGGCCTTGCCATTATCGCGCAATTAACCAAGCGGTGCTAAACACCGGGCTCGACCAACCACGGGATCTTCATGAGCGACGACTGGACAGATAGCGGCCTCACCACGCGCAGCTGGTTCAAACCGGCTGTCGCGCTCTGGTTCGCGGCACTGCTGGGCGGAGGCCTGTTCCTCATGCCGGCCAATGTCCATGCGGCCATCTTCCGGGCAACCGGGCTTGGCGGTCCGCTGGTCGTCTCGGCGATTGCCGGAGTGTTCGGCCTCGTGCTCGGCCTCGTGATTGCCGGACGCATCGTGGCGGCCACCCGTCCGCGCGCCATTGCCCCCGGCCTTGCAATGCATGAGGACGACGACTGGGCTGAAGACGAGGTCGAAGAACCGCGTCGTCGCCGCGTTTTCTCCGCACGCGAGGACATTGGAGAAGACGGGATCGGGACCTCCGACATCGGATCGCAGGTCGAGGAAGAGCCCGCACAGGAACCGGAGCGCGCCTTCGAGGAAATCCTCGCAGAGATCCCCGCAGCCCACGAGCCCGAAGACGAATGGGACAGGGTCGATGCCGCACCGGCAGAAGCATGGGAAACTCAAGGCCACGTCGAAGACGAGCCACAGCCCCTTGTCGAGGAAGCCGAGTTCGAGCCGGTCGAGACCGAAGAGGAGCACAAGGCGCCCGTCGAACAGGTCGACACGCAAACCTCCCTGGGCGATCTGTCGCTGGCAGAGCTCGAAGCACGACTGGGTGCTGCGATCGCCAGCCACCGCCGCGCGGCTCCCGCCGAGCCGCGGGAACCCGCACCGGACGAAGCGGATGACGATATTGCCACCGAGGACGAAAGCGAATCGCAGCTGGGCCAGCCAGCCGAAGACGATCCGGTGATCGCCTTCCTGCGCCGGGAGGCGACACGCGCCATGCCGGAAAAAAGCAACGCTCCGGCCGAACCGGCCTATGACCCGCAGGCAGCATTGCGCCATGCGCTCGACAAGCTGGGCAAGGTCGGCAAGCCGGGCGACTGAGCCCGCGACGCGGCCAGATAGCGGGGCCAAGCGCGAACTTGCGGATACCTATTCTCCTATGCTGCAATGCGGCATAGATCGGGATTTCTTGGCCCTTGTGAAATTTTGCTTCACTCCCGCGCCATTGCAAAACTGATATCTTGCCTGCAAAAGGCTCCCTCGCGACATTTTGGCGGCCGCGCATGCGGCGCTGCACAATTTCCGTTCGTCCTGCCGCGCACCAGAGCCGGTCGGAAAACGGGTTTTGGAGGAGGACGCTTCGGCGCATGCAGGTTCCGGCTCATCACGCTCCCGGTAAGGGGCCCGACACGCAGGGCCTCTACGATCCGCGTAACGAACACGATGCCTGTGGCGTCGGCATGGTCGCGCATATCAAGGGCGAGAAAAGCCACGCGATCATCGAACAGGCGCTGACCATCCTCGCCAATCTCGACCATCGCGGCGCGGTCGGCGCAGACCCGTTGCTGGGCGATGGCGCGGGCCTGTTGATCCAGACGCCCGACCCGCTGATCCGCAAATGGGCCGAAGCCGAAGGCCACATGCTGCCGGGCGAAGGCGATTACGCGCTCGCCATGTGCTTCCTCCCGCAGGAAGACGAGGCACGCGAATTCGTCGAGAAGCAGCTCGAACGCTTTGCCGAGAAGGAAGGCCAGCGCGTCGTGGGCTGGCGCGACGTGCCGACCACCCTCGACGGGCTTGGCGATGCAGTGATCGCATCGATGCCGGTGATCCGCCAATGCGTGATCGCGCGCGGCACGAACTGCGTCGACAACGATGCCTTCGAACGCAAGCTGGTGGTCATCCGCAAGCAGACGCTCAACCCGCTCGCCGCGCTCGAGGAAAAGCACGATATTCCGGGCCTCAGCCAGGCCTATATTCCGAGCTTCTCCAGCCGCACGGTGGTCTACAAGGGCCTGCTGCTCGCGAACCAGGTCGGCAGTTTCTACGACGATCTGCGCGATCCCGATTGCGTTTCGGCGCTCGGTCTCGTGCACCAGCGTTTCAGCACCAACACCTTCCCCAGCTGGCGTCTCGCGCACCCCTATCGCTTCATGGCGCATAATGGCGAAATCAACACGGTTCGCGGCAATGTGAACTGGATGGAAGCGCGCCGCCGCACGATGGAGAGCGAACTGCTGGGCGCCGACCTGGACAAGATGTGGCCGCTGATCCCGCACGGGCAGTCGGACACGGCCTGCCTCGACAACGCGCTCGAGCTGCTGCTGACGGGCGGATACAGCCTGGCGCATTCGATGATGATGCTCATGCCCGAAGCCTGGGCGAAGAATGAGCAGATGGATCCCGCGCGCCGCGCCTTTTACGAATATCATGCCGCGCTGATGGAGCCTTGGGACGGCCCCGCTGCCGTGTGCTTCACCGACGGCAAGCAAATCGGCGCCTGCCTCGACCGCAACGGCCTGCGCCCCGCACGCTGGTGCACCACCAAGGACGACCTCGTCGTGCTCGCTTCGGAAAGCGGCGTGCTGCCGTTCGCCGAGGAAGACATCACCCGCAAGTGGCGCCTCCAGCCGGGCAAGATGCTGCTGATCGACCTCGAACAGGGACGCATCGTCGAGGACGAGGAACTCAAGGCCGAACTCGCCGCAGCACAGCCCTACGAGGCATGGCTCGAAAGGGCGCAGTACAAGCTCGCCGACCTCGACCATATCGAGCCCGACCTTTCCGAGATCGCCGAAAGCGACATCCCGTTGCTCAAGCGCCAACAGGCATTCGGCTATACGCAGGAAGACCTCTCGCGCTTCCTCGAACCGATGGCCGCCAATGGCGAGGATCCGATCGGTTCGATGGGCACCGACACGCCGATCGCCGTGCTCAGCGAAAAGAGCCGGCTGCTCTACGATTATTTCAAGCAGAACTTCGCGCAGGTCACCAACCCGCCGATCGACCCGATCCGCGAAGAGCTGGTGATGAGCCTGCTGTCGATGATCGGCCCGCGCCCGAACCTGCTCGGCCGCGATGGCGGTACGCACAAGCGCCTCGAAGTCAGCCAGCCCATCCTCACCAATGACGACCTGGCGAAAATCCGTTCGGTCGAGGTGGCGCTGGATGGCGCGTTCCGCACGGCCACCATCGACATCACCTGGGATGCCAGCACCGGCGCCGATGGCCTCGCCATGGCGTTGAAGGAAATGTGCTGGGCCGCGACCGAGGCCGTGCTCGGCGATGCCAATATCCTGATCCTGTCGGACCGCGAACAGGGGCCCGAGCGCATTGCCATGCCCGCCCTGCTGGCTACGGCAGCGGTCCACCACCAGCTGGTGCGCCAGGGCCTGCGCATGCAGACCGGCCTCGTCATCGAGACGGGCGAAGCGCGCGAAGTGCATCATTTCTGCGCGCTTGCCGGTTATGGCGCGGAAGGCATCAATCCCTATCTCGCCTTCGAAACGCTCGAGGAACTTCGTGCAAAAAAGCTGCCCGACCTCGACCCGGAGGAAGTCCAGAAGAACTTCGTCAAGGGCGTGGGCAAGGGCATCCTCAAGGTCATGTCCAAGATGGGCATCTCGACCTACCAGTCATACTGCGGCGCGCAGATCTTCGACGCAGTCGGCCTGTCGAGCGAATTCGTCGAAGCCTATTTCGCAGGCACGGCGACCACGATCGAGGGCATCGGCCTGAAGGAAGTCGCGCGCGAGACCGTGAAGCGCCATGCGCAGGCTTTCGGCGACAGCCCGCTCTACAAGGGCATGCTCGATGTCGGCGGGATCTACCAGTATCGCATCCGCGGCGAGGACCATGCCTGGACCCCGCAGAATATCGCCAGCCTGCAGCATGCCGTGCGCGGCAACGACATCAAGAATTACGATGACTTCGCCCGATCGATCAACGAGCAGTCCGAACGCCTGCTGACGATCCGCGGACTGATGGAACTGGAGAAGGCCGAGCGCCCGCTCGACATTTCGGAAGTCGAACCGGCTGCCGAGATCGTGAAGCGTTTCAGCACCGGCGCAATGAGCTTCGGTTCGATCAGCCACGAGGCGCATTCGACCCTCGCCATCGCGATGAACCGTATCGGCGGCCGCTCGAACACTGGCGAAGGCGGCGAGGAGCCCGAACGCTTCCGCCCGCTCGACAATGGCGATTCGATGCGCAGCCGCATCAAGCAGGTCGCTTCGGGCCGCTTCGGCGTAACCACCGAATATCTCGTCAATTCGGACGATATCCAGATCAAGATGGCGCAGGGTGCAAAGCCCGGCGAAGGCGGCCAGCTGCCCGGCCACAAGGTCGACAAGCGGATCGGCAAGGTGCGCCATTCGACGCCCGGCGTAGGCCTGATCTCGCCGCCGCCGCACCACGACATCTACTCGATCGAGGATCTGGCGCAGCTGATCCACGATTTGAAGAACGTCCAGCCGGACAGCCGTATCTCGGTGAAGCTGGTGTCCGAAGTCGGCGTGGGCACGGTCGCTGCAGGCGTCTCCAAGTCCAAGGCCGATCACATCACAATCTCGGGCTATGAAGGCGGCACCGGCGCAAGCCCGCTGACCAGCCTGACGCATGCCGGGTCCCCTTGGGAAATCGGCCTTGCCGAGACGCAGCAGACGCTGCTCCTCAACGATCTTCGCAGCCGCATCGCGGTGCAGGTCGACGGCGGGCTGCGCACGGGCCGCGATGTCGCGATCGGCGCGCTTCTGGGCGCGGACGAGTTCGGCTTCGCCACCGCCCCGCTGATCGCGGCGGGCTGCATAATGATGCGCAAGTGCCACCTCAATACCTGCCCGGTCGGCGTGGCGACGCAGGACCCGGAACTGCGCAAGCGCTTCACCGGCACGCCCGAACACGTCATCAACTACTTCTTCTTCGTCGCCGAGGAACTGCGTGCGATCATGGCCGAAATGGGCTTCCGCACGGTCGAGGAAATGGTCGGCCGCGTCGACAAGATCGACATGCGCCGCGTGACGCGTCACTGGAAGGCACATGGCGTCGACCTGACCCGTATCCTTCACGCGGTCTCGATGCGCGAAGGCCAGCCGCTCCACCACACCGAAACGCAGGATCACGGCCTTGGCGCTGCGATGGACGTCGAACTGATCGAGGCCTGCAAGCCGGCCATCGAAAGCGGGCAGGCGGTCCAGGTCAGCCGCGAGATCCGCAATGTGAACCGCACCGTGGGCACCATGCTCTCGGGCCGGATCGCAGAGGCTTACGGTCATGCCGGACTGCCGCAGGACACGATCCGCATCGACCTGACCGGGGTCGCCGGTCAGAGCTTCGGCGCTTGGCTCGCGCATGGTGTGACCATGAGCCTGACCGGCGATGCAAACGACTATGTCGGCAAGGGCCTTTCGGGAGGCCGCATTGCGGTCAAACCGCCGGAAAGCGTCGGCCGCGAGCCGACCGACAACATCATCGTCGGCAATACCGTCCTTTACGGTGCGATCGCGGGCGAGGCCTATTTCGCAGGCGTTGCAGGCGAACGTTTCGCGGTCCGGAATTCGGGCGCTGTCGCGGTGGTCGAGGGCACGGGAGACCATGCGCTCGAATACATGACCGGCGGCACCGTCTGCATCCTCGGCAAGACCGGGCGCAACGTGGCCGCGGGCATGAGCGGCGGTATCGCCTATGTCTACGATCCCGACGGCGAGTTCACCCGCCTCGTCAACCACGCGCAGGTCGACGTGCTCGACGTGCACCCGGGCGATGGCGACGGCGCTGATAGGAGCTGGGGCAAACCGCAGCAGCGCGCCGTCAGTGTCGACAATCCGGGCATGGGCGATCCGCTCTACCACGACGCCGAACGGCTGAAGGTGCTGATCGAACGTCACCACCTGCACACCGGCTCGGCCCGCGCCAAGGCGCTGCTCGATGATTGGGCGAACGAACTGAAGAACTTCCGCAAGGTGATGCCGCGCGACTACGCACGCGCGCTCAAGACGCTCGAGGACGAGCGCGAGGATGCGGCAATGGAGGCTGCAGAGTAATGGGCAAGGAAACCGGCTTTCTCGAATACGATCGCGAGGATCGCACGTATATCGACCCCGCGGAGCGGTTGAAGAACTACAAGGAATTCACGGTCCCGCAGCCCGAAGAGGCACTGCGCAAGCAGGCCGCGCGCTGCATGAACTGCGGCATTCCTTACTGTCACAACGGCTGTCCGGTGAACAACATCATCCCGGACTGGAACCACCTCGTCTATGAAAACGACTGGAAGAACGCGCTCGAAGTCCTGCACTCGACGAACAACTTCCCCGAGTTCACCGGCCGCATCTGCCCCGCCCCGTGCGAGGCGGCCTGCACGCTCAACATCGTCGACGCGCCGGTGACGATCAAAAGCATCGAATGCGCGATCATCGACCGCGGCTTCAAGGAAGGCTGGGTCAAGCCGCAGCCGGCGGAAAAGCAGACCGGCAAGTCGGTCGCCGTGATCGGTTCGGGCCCGGCAGGCCTCGCCGCCGCGCAGCAGCTTGCCCGCGCAGGCCATGCGGTGACCGTCTTCGAAAAGTCCGACCGGATCGGCGGACTGCTTCGCTACGGCATCCCCGACTTCAAGATGGAGAAGCACCTCATCAACCGCCGCGCGGTGCAGATGGAAGCCGAGGGCGTCCAGTTCCGCACGTCGAGCGAAGTCGGCGTGGAAGTCAGCTTCGAGGCGCTGAAGGAGAATTTCGACGCGGTGGTTCTGGCAGGCGGCGCGGAAGAAGCGCGGATGCTCGACATCCCCGGCTCCGAATTGTCGGGCGTCCGCCTGGCTATGGAATTCCTTACCCAGCAGAACAAGCGCAATGCGGGCGACGACGAAGTGCGCGCCGCCCCGCGCGGCAGCCTGACCGCGACGGGCAAGCACGTCATCGTGATCGGCGGCGGTGACACCGGCAGCGACTGCGTTGGCACCAGCAACCGTCAGGGCGCGGCGAGCGTCACCCAGCTCGAAATCATGCCCAAGCCTCCCGAGCACGAGGACAAGGCGATGACTTGGCCCGACTGGCCGGTAAAGCTGCGCACCTCCTCCAGCCACGAGGAAGGCGTCGAGCGCGACTGGGCGGTGATGACCAAGCGCGTGGTCGAGGAAGGTGGCGATGTCGCCGGTCTCGAATGCGTGCGCATCGAATGGGTCGATGGCAAGATCAAGGAGATCGAGGGCAGCGAGTTCACGCTCAAGGCCGACCTCATCCTCCTCGCCATGGGCTTCACCGGCCCCAAGCGCCGCGGATTGCTCGACCGGGCAGGTGTGGAACTGGACGGCCGCGGCAATGTCGCTGCAGACACGCAATGGTATCTCACCAGCGAACCCAACGTCTTCGCCTGCGGCGACATGCGACGCGGCCAGAGCCTGGTCGTCTGGGCTATCCGTGAAGGCCGCCAGTGCGCACGGGCTGTAGACGAGGCGCTGATGGGGGTTAGCGACCTGCCGAGGTGAACTCGCCTAATCACGTTTTGATTACGGGCTGCTCAAGTGCAGGCAAAACAACCTTGCTCGATGAGTTGTGGCGACGATCGCTTTTAACCGTCGGCGAACCGGGGCGCCGGGTTATCGCAAAAGGCGTCGATCCGATCACTGACCTGAAGGGCTTCATTCAGGAAGCTGAGAAGCTCGCGGTAACAGATTTGCAGGAGGCACCACCAGACGCTCTATGCTTTTTCGACCGCGGCCTGCTCGATGCTCTCGCCGCTAAAGAGCGGATGGGAGGCCCGACATTGGAAAACTCGCTCGGACGCGGGCGACCCTATCGCCAAAGCATATTTTTCGCGGACTGCTGGCGGGAGATTTTTACGCAGGATGAGGGCAGGCAGCACTCTTTTGATACGGCAAGAGCCGAGTCCGAACACCTTAAGCGCCGCTTGCCGCAGCTTGGCTACAAGCTCATCTACCTTCCTAAAGCCGAGACTGAAGAACGCGCGAATTTCGTGCTTCGGGAACTGGGGCTAGGTTAAGTCCTAACCCGCACACTCCACACACTTTGCCACGCTTGGATCATGCGCCAGCCGCTTCTCGGCGATCTCTTTACCACAAGCCGTGCTCCAGCCCCATTCGCCCTCCTCGAGCCGCGCCAGCGCCGCTTCGATCCGTGTGCGTTCGGCCACTCTTCGCCGCGCGGTGGCCTGGGCCATCGCCTGCTGCTGCAATGCGTCCATCCGGCTGAGGCGGCCGACGCTGTCCTGCTGCAATTCGACCGTGTCTCGAGAATCCGCATTCGCCGCGTCTTCAGCGTCGAGCGCCTCGCGCCGTGCGATCAGGCGTTCCTTGGCTTCCTTCTCGGTCATGGGCGCATGGTGTCCGACATCGCGGCGCGCGTCCATCGCACGAAGGCAAAAGCGCCTCAGTCGAGGCTGGCGATCACTTGATCGTCGTCACGTACCGGCAGGCAGGCTTCGGGAGGGAGCGGGTCAAAAGGCTCGTCCGTCAGGCTGACCTGCGACAAACCATCGACCTTGAAATAGCCGAGCGCGGGAGCCTCGTCGACGCGGCGGCTCTTGTTGGGATTGACCGATCCCAGATAGAAGGCATCATTGCGCAGCACGATCTGATGGGGGGCCAGGGTCAGCGTGCTGGAATTGTAGACCGCGCTGATCATGAGCCGCTTGCGCATCGCTTCGGCCAGGACGGCCTGCACAAAGTTGAAAGTGGATTCATGTTGCATTGCAGCATGAACAGCGCATCGGGGCGGCAATTGCAACCAAAAATGTGAACGGTCACAATGCGCCCGGTCAGACGGACCAGTCGATCGCCCCGCGTCCGTTCGCCTCGAGAAAGCTGTTGGACCGGCTGAAAGGCTGCGAGCCAAAGAACCCGCGATAGGCGGACAGCGGGCTCGGGTGTGGGGTCTCGATAAGGTGATGCCGCCCATCACGTAGCCCCGAGATCCGCTCTGCCTTGGCCTGCGCATGGCTGCCCCACAGGATGAACACGGATGGCGCTTCACGCGCCGCCACTGCCGCGACGCAGGCATCGGTCACCGCGTCCCAGCCGCGCCCGGCATGGCTGCCCGCCTGCCCGGCCTCGACCGTGAGCGTATTGTTGAGCAGCAGCACGCCCTGCCGCGCCCACTTGCTGAGGTCGCCATGGGCAGGCGCCGCGATACCGAGGTCCGCCTCCAGCTCCTTGTAGATGTTGCGCAGGGAGGGAGGCACTTTGACGCCTTCTGGAACGGCAAAACTCAGGCCCATCGCCTGACCCGGCCCGTGGTAGGGATCCTGCCCCAGGATCACGACCTTCACTGCGTCCAGCGGGGTAAGCTCCAGCGCCTTCAACCGGCTGCCGCGCGGCGGATAGACCGTTTTGCCCGCGTCTTCCTCTGCACGCAGCCAGCCACCCAGCTGGCGTGCTTCCTCGCTCGCCAGCACAGGTTCGAGGACGGTCTTCCAGCCCGCAGGTACGCTCTCGCTCATAGGTCGCATTCTGGACCGGCTACACTCCGGCGACCAGAGGCCCCTTCCCTCCTATCCACGATGCGCCTAAGGCCCTCCTCTATGGCAGTTCATTTCCACGAAGAAGACCTTCCCGAAGGCGTCCTCGCCGATGGCCCCGTGGCCGTCGATACCGAAACCATGGGTCTCGTCACCATCCGTGACCGGCTGTGTGTCGTGCAGATCAGCGACGGCAATGGCGACGAGCATCTCGTGCGCTTCGGCCCCGAGAGCACCTATGACGCGCCCAACCTCAAGGCGGTTCTGGGCGATCCGGAGCGGTTGAAACTGTTCCACTTCGCGCGCTTCGACCTTGCCGCGATCGAGTATTATCTCGGGGTCACTGCGGCGCCATGCTATTGCACCAAGATCGCCAGCAAGCTGGTGCGCACCTATACCGATCGCCACGGCCTGAAGAACCTCGTCGAGGAACTGCTCGGCGAGAATATTTCCAAGGCACAGCAGTCGTCCGACTGGGGCGGCCCCGAACTCAACCAGGCCCAGCGCGAATATGCCGCGAGCGACGTGCGCTTCCTCCACCGGATGAAGGAAGAACTCGACCGCAGGCTGGAACGCGAAGGTCGCACGGAACTTGCGCAGGCCTGTTTCGATTTCCTTCCTGCACGCGCCCATCTCGACATCCTGGGATGGCAGGATCACGATATATTCAGCCATATGGGCTGATGGAGCGTTAGGTCGTCATGGTATTCAGCAAGCGCAGGATCGAAACGCAGGAGGCGAAGCAGTTGCGCTCGCGCCGCCAGCAATTCGCTGCGCCGGGCGGAAGCCATGACAAGCTGGTCAAGTTCCTCGCCCGCACGCTGCCGATGGGCGTTGGCGTCGTCGCCGCGCTGATGGTGATTACGCCCCTGAGCCCGCGCGGCGAGATCAGCTTCCTGCTCGACCGCAACGAAGTGGCCGTGATCACCGAGCGGCTGCGTGTCGACAATGCGCTCTACCGCGGACAGGACGAACAGGGACGGCCCTTCTCGCTCACCGCTGGCGAAGCCGTCCAGAAATCGAGCGTGGAAGGCATCGTGCGGATGGACGATCTCGTCGCCCGCCTGCTGATGAACGACGGGCCTGCTCGCGTCGAAGCGCCGGGTGGGCAATATGACATCAACGAGGAAGTGGTCGCCATCAACGGCACCATGCGCATGGAAGCCGCCGATGGCTATCGCATGCGCGCGAGCGGCGTATCGCTCGACCTTGAGGCAAAGACACTCGAAGGCTCTGGCGGTGTCGAGGGCGCAGTGCCCGCGGGCACTTTCAGCGCCAACCGGCTCGATGCCGACCTGACCGAACGCCGGATAACCCTGTCGGGCAATGCAAAACTGCGCATGGAACCCGGAAAGCTGAGGATGCCGTGATGAAAAGCCACGTCCCCACCATGATCAAGAGCGCCGCCGCAGGCTTTGCGCTTACCGCCGTGGCGCTGGGCGGCATCCAGCTGTCCGCGCAGGCGATTGCAAGCCACAATTCGAACGCTCCGGTCAGTTTCGACGCCGGTCGCATCGAATTGCAGGACCGCCAGGACCGCGTCGTGCTTTCCGGTAATGTCATCATCACGCAGGCAGGGCTGACGCTCAATGCCAACCGCACGATCGTCAATTATTCGGACGTGGGTACGCTGCAGATCCAGCGAATCATGGCCACCGGGGGCGTCAGCGTGACGCGCGGAAACGAGCGCGCGCAGGGCGATACGGCGGTCTACGACTTCAACCGCCGTATCATCACCATGGCGGGCAATGTGCGCCTCAACCGCGGCGGCGACACGCTCAATGGCGGCCGCCTCGTGATCGACCTTGCAAGCGGGGTGTCGAGCATCGACGGACGCTCGAGCGGCTCTTCCTCGGTGACGGGCGAGGGCAATTCCTCCAACGGCCGGGTCACGGGCACTTTCTCCGTTCCCGAGAACTGATGACCGGGACGGGCCAGCGCGCCCGGATCGGGCGGGCGCTGCTGGCGCTATGCGGGCACCGTTCCGCAGAATGCGCTTCGCTCTCGCAGGAAGACTGGCGCGATCTCGACCTGCTCGCCGAAGAGCACCGGTTGAAGCCCTTCCTCCACGGCAGGATATCGCGCGGGGAAATCGGAGGCGTTCCCGACATGATCGCCGCCGGATGGGCGGATGCGCACCGCGCCAACGGCATCGCGATCCTCGCCCAGCGGCGTGCCCTGCTCCAGATTGTGGGTCTCCTCGCGAAGGAGGACATCGCCGCCATCGCGCTCAAAGGCTCTGCGCTCGCATGGACGGTTTGGCCCGGCCCCGCAGAGCGCGTGATGCGGGACATCGACATACTGGTCGCCGAAGAAATGGCGCCGCGGGCCTACGAGCTTCTCGCGAAGGCTGGCTGGAGCGGACCCGACTTCGATGTGACTGAACTGGGGCGTGCAGCCAGGGTGATGGCGCATATGCCCCCGCTGTATTCGCACGAAGGGGTGATGTGCGAACTTCACAGCCACATCTGGGGAAGTGCACCGCTGCCGGGCGCGCCCATGCCCGAGGGTGACGACCGGCAGATCATGGCGCGCGCGCACCACGATGACAGGCTGGGGGCAGCCGTCCCTGCAGCCGAAGACATGCTGGTCCACCTGGTGGTCCACGCAGCCTGTTCGCATCTTCTCAACGTCGGCCCGATGGCACTCGTCGATGTCGATCTGTGGTGCGCGCAGCACCGCATCGACTGGGCCGGATTCTGGGAACGCGCCAGGCGCGAGCGATTCGACCGTCCGGCTGCCCTGATCTTCTCATTGGTCGATAGATGGCGACGCCCGGGATTCCTCGCGGAAACATCATGTCCGCATGCCATCGAGGCCGAGATGCTCGACCAGACCGAATCGCTGCTGGTGCAGGACCTCGATGCGCGCAAGGATGTCAGCGTTATCGCCTCTATGGCATCAAGGCGGTTGGGCGAAAGGCTCGGCCAGCATCCCCTGGACCGGGCCGAAGAAGACAGCGGTATGTTCGCGCGCACGGCGCAGCTGGCGGGAAGGTCCCTCTCGCTCGCCAGAAGCATGCTCTCGCCGCAGACCCGCCGCAACGGGATGGCCACGGCGAAACTGCAGAAGTGGATGGAGGGCTAGCGGCGACCCGCGCCGGCGACGCGGGCAATGCCGGTCAGGCCTTGTGCCAGCAGCAATTCCGAAGACTGGCTGTTGGTCAGCAATTCGCGGTGCAGTTCGGTCAGGCGCAATGTCAGCCGGTCCAGCTTCGGGCCGCGCCAGCGCTGGACCTGCTCGGCGATCTCGCGCTCTTCCTTCCAGAATATGCCGAGCCGCGCCTTCTCGCCCTTGTCGAGATCCTGATAGCGGCGATTGCCCAGTGCAGCGGAAATCCGCGCCAGCTGGGCTGCGCGCCGTTCGACCGCCAGCAGCGTACCGACCGGATTGAGACCAACCTGTTTCATCCGCGCAATCTCGGCGGCAACCTTCGGTCCCTGCCCGGCAAGCACGGCGTTCACGAGGCTAGCAAAACCGTCTTCCTCGGTCGCGGCACCGATTGCGTCCAGATCTTCCATCGTTCCGGGCCGCGGCGATTGCGGGCTGGCATCGAGATAGGTGGCGAGCTTGGTCACTTCGCTCTGCGCGAGGCGGACATCGAGGCCGGCGGCACGGGCGATCCGCTCTGCCACGGCCCCGTCGAGGCGGACGCCGACGGCATCGCCCATGCCGCGCACGCTTTGCGTCACCGACCGCAAGTCGGGCGGGTAGAACATCGCCACCACCGCATCCTTGCGCTTTTCGAGCAGCTTGGCGGTGCGCGACTTGTCAGTGGCCGAAGTGGCGACGACGATCACCGGGCAAGCCCCGCCCGCGCCCATGTCGCCGGTTTCGAGCAGGGTCTTGAGCGCCTCGTGCGCCTCGTCTCCGGCAACGCGCGACCAGATGTGGCGCTTGTCCCCGAATAGCGAAGTCGAGCGGGCTTCGTCGCCCAGCTTCGCCGGATCGGCGCGCAGTTCCGCACCGGGGATCTCGACCCGCTCGCCCGGTTCGGGGAGCATGGCGACGAGGTCGTTCGCGGCAGCGCTCGCGCCCGCTTCATCCTGTCCGCAGAAGAAGAAGACCTTGCAGGTCTCCGCCGCGCCGCGCGCCTTGGCAGCGAAGTCGCGTCCGGTAAGTTTCACTGGTCCCGCAGCGTCAGCGCGACGCGGGTCACGATGCGATCGGCGATTTCGCGAGACAGGTTTTCGAGCGCGGACTGTTCGGCGGCAATCGTTGCATATTCGCTCGACACCACGTCGATACCGGCGTCGGTCCCTTCGGTCGCGTCGAGCAGGATTTCACCGGTGGCGGCATCGACCAGCTGGTAGCGCGCGCGCAAGGTACGTCGCTCGCGGCTGACCGTATCGTCGGCGAGGACGGCCAGCCCTTCGAGACTGTCGTCCAGCCGGACATCGAGACGGTAGCGCGGGCTCGCGACACCGGCTGCACCCAATTTGTCGACCAGCGCATTGCGCACCAGCCATCCGGCCTTGCCCGCAATGGGCGGAACATCGACGGCTGCCAGCCCCTGAGCCACCTCGCCGCTGCCGCCGCCAGCATACATGGGCGAAAGCCCGCATGCCGAGAGCGAAAGGGCGGAAGCAAGGGTCAGGAGAATGCGCATCAGGTGACGATATTCACCAATCTGTCGGGCACGACAATGACCTTGCGGATTTCTGCACCGTCGAGCGAGCGCTGCACCTTTTCCGATGCGAGCGCCATCGCTTCGAGGTCTTCCTTCGACGCGCCCTTGGGCGCGGTCAAAGTGTCGCGCAGCTTGCCCTTATGCTGGACGGCGATGGTGACCTCGTCCTCGACCAGCAGCGCCGGATCGACTTGCGGCCATGCAGCATCGGCCACCATGCCGCTCTCGCCAAGCGATGCCCATGCCTCTTCGGCAAGGTGCGGCATCATCGGCGCGACCATCTGCACGAGGCTGCGGATCGCATGGCTCCGGCTGGCCGAAGGCGCGGCTTTCTCGACGGCGCCGGTCAGTTCGTAGATGCGCGCGACGGCCTTGTTGAAACCGAGAGCCTCGATGTCCTCCGCAACGGCAGCGATCGTCTGGTGCGTCTTGCGCGCGAGCGCCTTGTCCTCGCCTTCAGCGCCAGCGTCATAGGCCGCGAAGAGGCGCCACAACCGGTGAACGAAGCGCGAGCAGCCTTCGATGCCTGCTTCGGACCAGGGAAGGTCGCGCTCGGGCGGGCTGTCGGACAGCATGAACCAGCGAACCGCGTCGGCGCCGTAAGAGTCGATGATCGTGTCGGGGTCGACGACGTTCTTCTTCGACTTCGACATCTTGATGACGCGGCCGATTCCGACCTCTCCGCCATCATCCTTGAGCAGGGCGCGTTCGGCCTCGCGGCTGATTTCGTCGGGCGCGTAATAGACGGTCTTGCCGCCTTCCTTGCGGCTGTAGGTCTCGTGCGTCACCATGCCCTGCGTGAACAGGGAGGCGAAGGGCTCCTTCACGTCGATCTGGCCCATATGCGCGAGAGCGCGCGTCCAGAAACGGGCGTAGAGCAGGTGCAGGATCGCGTGCTCGATACCGCCGATATATTGTTCGACCGGCATCCACTTGGCGACTTCTTCCGCATCGAAAGGCTTGTCGGCAGGCTGGCTGGCGAACCGCAGGAAGTACCACGAACTGTCGACGAAGGTGTCGAGCGTATCGGTCTCGCGCTCCGCCTTGCCGCCGCACTTGGGGCAATCGACATGCTTCCACGTCGCGTGGCGCAGCAGCGGGTTGCCCGGCGTCTGGAAATCGACGTCCTCGGGCAGGGTGATCGGGAGGCTGTCCTTGGGCGCCGGCACCACGCCGCAGGCATCGCAGTGGATGAAGGGGATGGGCGTGCCCCAGTACCGCTGGCGCGAAACGCCCCAGTCGCGCAGGCGCCAGACGGTCTTGCCTTCACCCCGGCCCTGTTCCTCGATGCGGCGGATGATCTCGCGCTTGGCATCCTCGACCTCCATCCCGTCGAGGAAATCCGAATTGACGATAACCCCGTCGCCCGCCTCGGCCTCGCCGTCGAAGGGTTTGCTGGCATCCTCGACGCTTGGCGCGACGACGCGCGGGATCGGCAGGCCGTATTTGGTCGCAAACTCGAAGTCGCGCTGGTCATGGCCCGGGACCGCCATGATCGCGCCGGTGCCGTAATCCATCAGCACGAAGTTCGCGATATAGACGGGCAGGTCCGCTCCGGTGAACGGATGCTTCGCCGTGATGCCGGTGTCGAAACCGAGCTTCTCAGCAGTCTCCAGTTCGGCAGCGGTCGTGCCGCCCTTCTTGCACTCGGCAATGAAGGCTCGGGCCGCGTCGCTGTCGATCGCTTGCGCAACCGGATGGTCGGCGGCGACCGCAACGAAGCTCGCGCCGAAAATGGTATCCGGACGCGTGGTGTAGACGGGCAGCTTTTCGCCATTCGACAGGTCGAAGCTGAACTCCAGCCCCTTGGATTTGCCGATCCAGTTTTCCTGCATCAGCCGGACCTTGTCAGGCCAGTTCTCCAGGCTGCCGAGACCTTCGAGCAGTTCCTCGGCGAAGTCGGTGATTTTGAGGAACCACTGGTTGAGCTTGCGCTTCTCGACCTCGGCGCCCGAGCGCCAACCCTTGCCGTCGATCACCTGCTCGTTGGCGAGCACGGTCATGTCGACCGGGTCCCAATTGACCTCGCTTTCCTTGCGGTAGACGAGGCCGGCTTCGTACAGGTCGATGAAGAGCGCCTGTTCGTGGCCGTAATAGTCCGGCTCGCAGGTCGCCAGCTCCCTGGACCAGTCGAGCGCGAAGCCGAGGCGCTTCAACTGCGCCTTCATGTGTTCGATATTGTCGCGCGTCCAGCCGCCCGGATGCACGCCCTTTTCCATCGCGGCGTTTTCCGCCGGCATGCCGAAGGCGTCCCAGCCCATCGGGTGGAGCACTTCGTGCCCGGTCGCCTTCTTGTAGCGCGCAAGTACGTCGCCCATGGTATAATTGCGCACGTGGCCGATATGGATGCGCCCGCTGGGATAGGGGAACATCTCGAGCACGTAGCTCTTGGGCTTGTCGGAATTGCTGTCGGCGCGGAAAGTCTGCGCCTCGTCCCACGCGGACTGCCAGCGAGCATCGGCCGAAGCCGGATCGAAACGGGTATCACTCATGTGGATGCCTGTAAGGATTTCAGGCGCGAATGGAACCCGCTTCGCGCGGGGGAGGCGCCTAGTTTTCGGCGATCGCCTGGCGGCGCAGTTCGCGGGCCTTGGTCAGGATGATGTCTTCCAGCTTCTGGACCGTGGCGGCCTGTACCGGGGCATCGACCCAGTTACCGGCCTGGTTGACCTGGCGGCTGGCAGCGACACGCAGCGCATCGGCGCGCAGGTCGGTGTCGAGGATAGTGATGGTCATCTTGACCCGCTCGCCCGCATTGCCCGGATTGGCATACCAGTCGGTCACGATCACGCCGCCGGCGCTGTCGGCCTGGAGCAGCGGCGCGAAGCTGACGGTTTCGAGCGAAGCGCGCCAGAGGTAGGAGTTCACGCCGATGGTCGAGACCTGCGCGGCCGCAAGATCGGCACGCGGACGGTCGTTGCTGCCACATGCCGCAAGCCCGAGACTGGCCAGCGCAACGGCGGCGACGGCGAGGGGGCGATTGAGATTACGGATTGCGGTCATGAACGGTCCTTGGATCCTTTAGGTGCTGCGGCTCTATAAAGCCTCGGCGCACAGGGGCAAGTTCTGCCTGCGCGCAGGACCGGCATAGACGCCTGCCGCGCGTGAACCGTCGCTTAATCGGACGCCTTCTGTGTGCCGCGAGCAACACCCCGAACCGTATCGGGCTGCGCCCTGTGGAAAAGCTTCCATTCGTCGCACACGGGGCCTAGGGTAAGGCACTGGTCCGGAGTCGTTTTTACTCCATTCTGGAACCATTAATCGGGCAGTCGCCTTTATGGGTGATCGATCCGGCAAGAACTGGGGAAGAGGCACACCAATGAGCAAGACGTCGCACAGCAAGGGCAAGGGACGGTTCGCGCCGGCCGTGCTGGCTGTCGCCGGTCTCGCTTTCGCCATGCCTGCTGCGGTTTTCGCCGTGAGCACTCCGGCCGCCACGCCGATTGCCGAATCGATCGAATTCCTTCCCTTCACACCTGCCGGGGCCGACCCGCAGCTCGCGCGCAGGGTTGCCGAAGTCATCGGCAAAGACGCCCTCCGCTTCACTCCGGCAAGCAAGCCGCGCGTGACTGGGGAGCGCACCGTCAACTTCGCCGTTCGCGTCGACGATGCGACCGCGCGCTCGATTTCGGGTCGCAGCGCGCCCGATGCAGTGACTCTCGCGACGCCTGAAGCGGTCAATCCGATTGCCGGTACGCGCTACAACCTCGGCATTGCGCGCGGCTTCCAGAGCTTCGCCCAGCCGACCCGCACCTCGCCTTCGGTGGCGGCAGGTGTCCGCGACAGTGTTCGCGACATCGCCATGCCTGATCTGTCGACCTTCGACAGCGGCGAAGATCGCAGCAAGCCGAGCCGTTTCCAGTCTCGGATCGCCCTCGAACAGCGCGACCGTGCCGGCAGCACTCCGCGCACGATCCAGGGCGCAGGTTCGCAGCAGGTCGACCTTGGCGGCTCCTATCGTCTCAGCCGCAACCTCGACGTGACCGCCGGTGTGCGCCTGTCGCAGGAGCGTGACCGTCTCACCCCGCTTACCGACGGGGTCGAGGATGACCAGGCAGTCTACGTGGGAACGCAGATCCGCTTCTGATCCGGCCCGACAGCCAGCCTTTCACAGCATGAACAAATTGTCCGGCCTTCCGTCGGCGCATTTGCCTTTGCGCCGTCACTATTTGGCGCATAGGGTCCCGCCTATTCCGTAACGGAAATTATAGGAGAATCGATTATGGGCCGTGTTGCCATCGTCACTGGAGGAACCCGCGGGATCGGCCGCGCTATTTGCGAACGCCTGCGCGACGAACGCGATTGCACGGTCATTGCAAATTATGCGGGCAATGACGAGGCGGCTCGGAAGTTCACCGAGGAAACCGGCATCCCGACCGTAAAGTTCGACGTCGGCGATTTCGATGCGGTGCAGGCGGCCTGCAAGCAGGTCGAGGAAGAGCACGGCCCGATCGAGATCGTGGTCAACAACGCCGGCATCACGCGCGACGGCACGCTCCTCAAGATGAGCTACGAAGACTGGGACGCGGTCATGCGCACCAACCTCGGCGGCTGCTTCAACATGGCCAAGGCGGTCTTCGCCGGCATGAAGGAGCGCGGCTGGGGCCGCATCGTCAACATCGGTTCGATCAACGGTCAGGCAGGCCAGTACGGCCAGGTCAATTACGCCGCTGCGAAAAGCGGCATCCACGGTTTCACCAAGGCGCTTGCGCAGGAAGGCGCCCGCTTCGGTATCACCGTGAATGCCATTGCTCCGGGCTATATCGACACCGACATGGTGGCCGCCGTGCCCGAGCCGGTGCTGGAAAAGATCGTCGCCAAGATCCCCGTCGGCCGTCTCGGCAAGGCCAGCGAAATCGCCCGCGGCGTCAGCTTCCTCGTGTCGGAACATGGCGAATTCGTCACCGGCTCGACCATGAGCATCAACGGCGGCCAGCACATGTACTGAGGATGCGGTCGGTCAGTCGATGAGATAGCCGACCACCCTCCATTTCCCGTGCTCTTCTTCGAGCGTCACGGTTTCGATCGCCTTTTCGCGGTTCGCGAAGCGCGTTTCGAAGCGCACGACCGCCTGATCGAGGCTGTCACGCCCTTCGCCTGCGGACTCGATCAGGCTGACAGTCAGGGTCTTGCGTTCGCGAACAGCCCCCAGCGGGACCCGCGCCGCCTCGGACGCCTCGCGCCAGGTGGTCGCCGTATTGGGATCACGGAACGTTCGCCCGGCCTCGGCGAAGCTGGCGTCCCAGTCTCCGGCATCGACAAGAGCGAGCCAGTCGAGAGCCTCGGCCTCGAACCTGTCGGCATGCGCGGTTTCCAGCGCAGTGGCAGGATCGCCGATTGGGCGGTCGGTTTCGCCCTGCCCTCCAAGGGCGAGCGCGGCGGCGAGTGCGATGGTCAGCATGAGTGCGATTCCTCCAATCCAGACGGCCCGGGAATGGACCGGCTTCGAATGGTCGGAAAGATCGGCTTGCGAACCGGCCCTGGCACTCCCCAAATCCTTGCCCGCAAGATTTTTGGGTACCTCCCTCTCCTGCTCGAACACCAGCCGGGCGGCTTCGCGGCTGCTGGTCACGCCGAGCTTGCGGCGTGCCGAACGAAGGCGGTCGTTGATGGTGTGGACCGAGAGCGAAAGCTCGCTGGCCATCGACTTCGCGTCATGCCCGCGGACCATCAGGCGAAGGGTCTCCCTTTCCTTCTCCGTCAGTGCGTCATAGCCTTGGTCCATGGCCCGAATGTCTAGAAAGCGATCCGGCGGCTCGCCACCCCAAAAAATTCGTGGCCTATTTCAGTGGCCGCGAGAAGAAAGGTCGCTGGTCGACTCGGACTGCCTATCAAATGATAATGCGGGCCGAGTCGAAGGCAGTTAGGGCGCAGCGCATGACGACCCCTTATCACCCCCCGCGCAAATACTCGGTTCGCATCGACGGCCACCGCACATCGGTCAGCCTCGAGCCGATTTTCTGGGATTTGCTGCGATCGGCCGCAGCCCGTCGCGGTGTTGCAGTGAACACGCTAGTCGCCACGATCGACGCTGAACGGATCCGCAGCGAGACCCCGCCGGGCCTTGCCGGCGCAATCCGCGTCTGGCTCGCGAGCCACGAAATGGTCTCCAGGCACGAAATGAGCGGCGGAATCGCTCCCGCCGCCCTTTCGAATGGTGTCGCCGAAGAGGCTTAGTACTTGGCCGTTGCGTCGCTCGCCGGATAGGTTTCGTCGAGCGCTTCGTCGGTCTTGCTCATCGTGTCGTGCGTAGTGGTCGATTCCGAACCGGCGTTGCGGAACTGGCCGTCGGGTTCGCCACTGGCAAAGGCCACGCCGTTTTCGTCGACGCGGTTCTTCTCGTAATAGCGATAGCCGACATAACCGAGGGCACCGAGTGCTGCGAGCTTGAGGATCATGGGTCGTTCCTTTCGTAATATGCTTGCCCAACAAACGGTTGGGGCAGCCAAAAGGTCCGAAAAGCTTCCTCAGTCGTCGCCGACCCGTTCGATATCCGCGCCGACAAGCTGCAGCTTCTCTTCCAGCCGCTCGTAACCGCGATCCAGATGATAGAGACGGCGGACCGTCGTCTCGCCCTTGGCAGCAAGGCCGGCGATCACGAGGCTCATCGAGGCACGCAAATCGGTCGCCATGACTTCCGCCCCGGTCAGCTCGACCGGGCCGCGCACGATTGCCGTACGGCCGGTCGTCTCGATATCGGCTCCCATGCGGGTGAGTTCGGGAACGTGCATGAAGCGGTTCTCGAAGATCGTTTCCTTGAGCACGCTGGTGCCTTCCGCCTTGCACAAGAGGCTCATCAGCTGCGCCTGCATGTCGGTTGCAAGGCCGGGGAAGGGAGCGGTGGTGAGGTTGTGCGCCTTGAGCGGACCATTGGCGGCAACGCGTACGCCCTCTTTCTCCTGCGTCACTTCGACACCGATGTTGCGCAGCGCATGGATAGTCGAGGCCATGTCGTCGTAATTCGCGCCGCCCAGCAGCACGTCGCCGCCGGTAATCGCGGCAGCACAGGCGTAGGAGCCGGCTTCGATACGGTCGGGCATGACGCGATAGGTCGCACCATGCAGGCTCTTCACACCGTGGATGGTGAGTTCGGAGGTGCCAATGCCTTCGATCTCGGCGCCCATCGCCGTCAGCAGGTTGCACAGGTCGACGATTTCGGGTTCGCGCGCTGCGTTGATGAGCTTGCTGGTGCCCTTGCACAGGACCGCAGCCATGACCGCATTCTCGGTCGCACCGACAGAGACCACGGGGAAATCGAATTCGCCACCGGGCAGGCCGCCGTCGGGCGCGCTTGCCTTCACATAGCCTTGGGCAAGTTCGATATGCGCGCCGAAGGCTTCGAGCGCCTTCAAGTGTAGGTCGATCGGGCGGTTGCCGATTGCACAGCCACCGGGCAGCGACACGGTCGCTTCGCCGGTACGCGCCAGCAGCGGGCCGAGCACGAGGATCGAAGCGCGCATCTTGCGCACCAGATCATAGGGCGCGACCGAGCTGGTGATGCGCATAGCCTCGAGCGTGACGTTGCGGCCGAACTCTTCCGGTCGCTTGCCGGGGATCGTGTGGCTGACCCCGAACTGCGTCATCAGGTGCTGGAAGCCATCGATGTCGGCAAGGCGCGGCAAGTTGCGCAGCGTCACCGCTTCTTCGGTCAGCAAGGCGCAGGGAATCAGCGTGAGCGCCGCGTTTTTTGCGCCAGAAATGGGAATAGTGCCAGAGAGGCGATTGCCGCCGCGTACGAGAAGTTTGTCCATGGGCCCCTGCTCTTAGTCTTCGCGGGGGTTCTGGCAAGCGTCATGCGCCTGTCATCGCTCCCGTCCATTGCAAGGCTCAACCGACCAGCGATTGACCTGTTCCCCCCTCGGACCTAACCCGCATGCTCATGAACCAGCACAAACCCATCAAGAAAGCCGTTTTTCCCGTCGCGGGTCTCGGCACCCGGTTCCTGCCCGCCACCAAGGCGATACCGAAGGAACTCCTGCCGGTCGTCGACAGGCCGCTGATCCAGTACGCGGTCGACGAGGCGCGCGAAGCGGGGATCGAGCAGATCATCTTCGTCACCGGTCGCGGCAAGACGGCCATCGTCGAACATTTCGACGTGGCCTTCGAACTCGAGACGATGATGGAAGAGCGCGGCAAGGACATGAGCGTCCTCGAACCCACGCGCGCGACCCCCGGCGACATCATTACCGTTCGCCAGCAAGTCCCGATGGGCCTCGGCCACGCGATCTGGTGTGCGCGTGCGATTGTCGGCGACGATCCCTTCGCCATCCTGCTTCCCGACGAGCTGATGATCGCCAACAACGGCGGCACGGGCTGCATGAAGCAGATGGTCGAAGCCTATAACGAAGTCGGCGGAAACCTGATTTCGGTCCTCGAAGTGCCCGAAGACGAAGTGTCGAGCTATGGCGTGATCGCGCCGGGCAAGACGCTGTCGGACACGCTCACGGAAGTCACCGGCCTCGTCGAGAAGCCGCCGGTGGCAGAGGCGCCCTCGAACAAGATTATTTCGGGCCGCTACATCCTCCAGCCGGAAGTCATGCGTACGCTCGAAACGCAGGGCAAGGGCGCGGGCGGCGAGATCCAGCTGACCGACGCGATGGCCAAGATGATCGGCAACCAGGCGTTCCACGCCGTCACCTTCGAAGGCAATCGCTACGACTGCGGCAGCAAGACCGGCTTCGTAGAGGCAACGCTCGCACTGGCTCTCGAACGCGAGGACATGGGCAGCGAAGTCCGGGCCATCGCAGAGCGCCTGCTCGCGCGCTGAGTATTTAGACCATGAAAAAGGGCCGGTCCGCCGCGATGGTGGACCGGCCCTTTTCGTTTGGCTTCGCTCGCGATCAGCAGCCGGTTTCGGCCGAGGCGCAGTTCTCGTCGCGCGTGGCCTTGAACTCGTCACCCTCGTTCCAGTTGGGCCAGCTCGTGCTCATGCCCATCATGCGGCCGAGGCGATACATGAGCTGCAGGTCGGCCATCACGCCCGACCAGTCCCAGTTCGGATCGTATTCGTCCTTGGGGCCGTGGTACCGGTTGTCGCGATAGTCCGTGGCCACTGCGGCACCTGCCTCGGTGCCGCCCTCGATCAGGTCTTCACCGCCGTCGATATAAAGCATCGGGACACCCCGCTTCGCAAAGGCGAAGTGATCGGAACGGTAGTAATAGCCGGCTTCCGGGCTCGGGTTGGGCGTCGCCACACGGCCATCTGCGGCAAGTGCCGCCTCGAGGAACTGGTCGAGCTGGGACTTGCCCGGACCAACCACGGTCACGTCCTTGCTCGGGCCTGCAATCAGGAAGGCGTCCATATTGATGCCGCCGACCGTCTGGTCGAGCGGGAACACCGGATTGGCAGCGTAATAGTCCGCACCCAGCAGGCCGGATTCCTCGGCGGTCACGGCAAGGAAGACCAGAGTACGGCGTGTCGGTCCAGCCTTGGCATGTGCTTCGGCCAGCGCAACGAGCGCAGCGGTGCCGGTGGCATTATCGACTGCGCCGTTGCAGATGTCATCACCGTCGGGTGCGGGCGTGCAGCGACCCAGGTGATCCCAGTGCGCGGTGTGAATGACGTACTCGTCGGGAGCCTCGCTACCCGGAAGCATGGCGATCACGTTCTGCGATTCGAAAGTCCGGATGTCGTTCGAAAAGCTGGTCGAAGCGGACAGGCCGAGCGGGACCGGCTTGAAGCCCTTCTTCTTCGCCGATGCCATCAGGGCATCGACGTCCTGTCCGGCCGCCTCGAGGATCTGCTTGCCGACCTCGTTCTGGACCCAGCCGTTCATGATCGTGAGCGGCGGAGCGTTCTCTCCGCGCTGGGCATAGGCCTGCGGGCCCGACCAGCTGCTCTCGACCACGTTCCAGCCGTAAGAGGCGGGCGCGGTATCGTGGATGATCAGCGCGCCAGCAGCGCCCTGCCGCGCGGCTTCTTCATACTTGTAGGTCCAGCGGCCGTAATAGGTCATCGCCTTGCCGTTGAAGGGGCCTTCGAGGCTCTCGGTACCGAAATCGGCATCGTTGACGAGGATGACGGCGGTCTTGCCGGTCATGTCCACGCCTTCATAATCGTTCCAGCCGCGTTCGGGCGCGTTGATGCCGTAACCTACGAAAACCAGTTCGCTGTCTTCCAGGCTGGTCTTCGCATCCTCGCGGTAGGTCACGCCGACCCACTCGCTCCCATAGTCGAAGATCATTTCCTCATCGGCGCCCGAAATGGTCAGCGGAGCGAAGTCCTTGCCGGTAATCTCGACCAGGGGCACGCGCTGGACCCAGCTGCCGTTGTTGCCGGGCTCGAGACCTGCGGCTTCGAAGCGTTCCTTGAGCAGGGCGACGGTCAGTTCCTCGCCCTTGGTGCCGGGCATGCGGCCTTCGAACTCGTCCGACGATAACTCTTCGGTGACCGTCTTCATCGTCTCTTCGGAGATATCGCCGCTGGCGACATCGGGAATGTCGAGCCCCGCCTGCGAGGCGTCTTCTTCGATATTGGTGTTGCAAGCGGCGAGCAGCAGGGCCGACGCGGCAACCAGTGTGGTCCGGATCATGAGGAACCTCTCTCCTGAATCAAATCATGCGCGCGGCGTGTTGCAGCACGCCGGGCAATCACGCAAGCTTGCACCTGCGATCATGCGAGGGCACAGCGCCTCCCTATGGCAGCCGACTGGACCAGCGCGATCGACCGGGCACGCAAGCATGCGCCCTTCCTTGCGCGCGGGCTCGAACGGCACGCCGATCTGGCAGAGCTCCTCGCGGCGGGCTCGGGCGAAGAGGCCCTCGAACAGGCAAAGGCAGCGGGTTCGGGCACTCAGGACACGGGCCTCTCGCTTCGTCGCGAGAAACGGGCGCTCGCCCTGGTCCTCGCGATTGGCGATCTCGCCGGCGGGTTCGATCTCGACAAGGTCATGCGCGAGCTCTCGCTCTTTGCAGACCGCGCGCTGCACCGGGCGATCGAAGCGGCGATCTCTCGCCGCGTCGAAGGCGCTGCACCTCAAGGCATGATCGGCCTTGCGCTGGGCAAGCATGGCGCAGGCGAGCTCAACTATTCGTCAGACATCGATCCGATCCTGCTCTACGATCCGGAGCGGCTGCCCCGGCGCGAGCGCGACGAGCCGGGCGAAGCCGCCCAGCGCTATGCACGCGAAATCGTGCGCCTGCTCTCGGACGTGACCAGCGAAGGCTATGTCTTCCGCGTCGACCTGCGCCTGCGTCCGGCAAGCGAGGTCAGCCCGCTGGCCCTGCCGCTCGATGCCGCCATCACGCATTATGAAAGCTCGGCCCTTGCATGGGAGCGTGCCGCCTTCATCCGCGCGCGTTCCTGTGCCGGAGACATCGGTGCAGGCGAGGCCTTCCTCGACCACATCCGCCCCTTCGTCTGGCGCCGCAGCCTCGATTTCGGCGCCATCGACGAAGTGCGCCGGCTGACGCATCGGATCCGCGAAAAGCAGACGGGCCCGCGCGAACCGGCACCCGGCTACAATGTGAAACTGGGCCGCGGGGGCATTCGCGAGATCGAGTTCTTCGCCCAGACCCACCAGCTCATCCATGGCGGACGCGATGCCTCGCTGCGTCACAAGCAGACGCGGGCCGCGCTCGATGCATTGGCTGCTACGGGCCGGATCGGCGCAGATGACGCGCGTGCGCTTGGCGAAAGCTATAACGGGCTCCGCCGCATCGAACACCGCCTGCAGATGGTCGCCGACCAGCAGACGCATACGCTGCCTTCGGGCGACGCGCTCGACAATGTCGCACGGCTCGACGGTTTCGCCGATGGCGAGGCGTGGCTCGAACATATCGCCGCACTGACTGCTCCGGTTGCCGAGCGCTACGACGCCCTGTTGGCCGAGGACGAGATTTCGGTCCCCGAAGACAGTCCGCATGTTGAGGCGCCCGGCAGCACGGCGCGGCTCGATCCGGCACTCACAGCGCGGGTCGCCAACTGGACCGACGGGCGATACCCGCCGCTCAGGAGCACTGCGGCGCTGTCCGCCTTCGAGGCTATCCGTCCGACCCTGATTGAATCCCTTGCCGCCTCGCGCGAGCCGGAACGGGCGGTGGCGCGCTGGGAGAGCCTGCTCGAACGCATGTCGAGCGCGATCAACCTGTTCCGCCTGCTCGAAGCGCGGCCAGGCCTGATGCAATTGCTTGCCGACTGCCTGACGCTCGCTCCGCCGCTTGCCGATGCCATTGCGCGCCGCCCCGAACTGGTGGACGCGCTGATCGACCGCAGCGCGCATGAGCTGCCCGGAAGCCGCCAGGAGCTCGTCGCCGCGATGCAGCAGGGCGAGCGAGGCGACACTTACGAAGACAGGCTGGACCGCATCCGCATCGTCACCGGCGAAACGCGGTTCGCGCTGGGCGTCCAGCTGATGGAGACGGCGCACGACCCGCTCGACATTGCAGCCGCCCTTGCGCGCGTCGCCGAAGCCGCGCTGGCCTCGGCGCAGGCTGCAGCGGAGGAAGAGTTCGCCCGGCGTCACGGCAGGATCGAGGGCGGAGAACTGGTCGTACTCGGCCTCGGGAGGCTTGGCGGGGGCGTGCTCACCTATGCCTCAGATCTCGACATCGTCTACCTCTTCACCGGCAGCCACGAGGCAGAGAGCGATGGTAAGAGGCCACTGGGCGCAACGCTCTATTTCAACCGGCTCGCACAGCGTGTCAGCGCCGCGCTTTCCGTCCCCACCGCCGAAGGGGCGCTCTACGAGGTCGATACGCGGCTGAGACCGCAGGGCGCGCAAGGCCCGCTTGCCGTGAGTGTCGACAGCTTTGCCCGCTACCAGCGCGAGGATGCCTGGACGTGGGAGCACATGGCGCTCACCCGGGCACGCGCGCTGACCGGCAGCGCCGAGGCGCGCAAGGACATCGACGGCATCCTCAAGGACGTGCTCTGCCGGCAGCGTGACGAGGCTGGATTGCGCGCCGACCTCCTCAAGATGCGCAATGAAATGGCGGCACACAAACCTGCCAAGGGCGCGCTCGATGCCAAGCTCCTGCGCGGCGGTCTCGTCGATCTCGAATTCCTCGTGCACTTCCTCCAGCTGCGCGATCGCGAGGGCCTGACACCGTTCCTCGACGAGGCGATCGGGCAACTGCCCGAGCTGGAAGACCTCGCAGGAGCGCACCGCTTGATGACGCGGCTGTTGGTCGGTACCCGCCTGCTTGCACCCGATCTCGCCATCCCGGGCGAGGCACCATGCGCGATCCTTGCGCGGCTGTGCGAGGCGGATGATTTCGAGACCCTGCTCGACCGCTTCGCCGGTGCAAGGGCGCAGGTCGCGAAGAAATGGCAGACGATTTTCGGCGAAACCCTGGAGCTGGACTGATGACGACTTATGCAGAAGGCGATGCCTTCCCCGATTTCACCATGGAAACGCCCGAGGGCGGAACCGTGACCAAGGCCGACCTTGCAGGCAGGAAGGCCGTGATCTTCTTCTATCCGAAGGACAACACCCCCGGTTGCACGACCGAGGCAAAGGATTTCACCGCGGCCAAGGCGGACTTTGAAAAGGCGGGCACCTATTTGCTCGGCGTGAGCAAGGATTCGGCGAAGAAGCACCAGAATTTCATCGCCAAGCACGATCTCACGGTGGACCTCGCCACCGATGCCGAGGAAAACGGCCTGTCGGACGAACTCGGTGTCTGGGGCGAGAAGAAGAATTACGGGCGCACCTATATGGGCATGATCCGTTCGACCTACCTGCTCGATGAAGACGGTACGATCCTGCGCATCTGGCCCAAGGTCCGCGTGAAGGGTCATGTCGATGAAGTGCTGGAGGCGGCGCGCGGCGCATGACCTCTGTCGCCCGCGCCATTCGCGAAGCTCTGCTGACGGGCGACAAGTCGGCCAAGGTCTTTGCCGCCCGCAAGGTGGCGCGCGACTGGCGGCTGGGGCGGCTCTCCTTCGAGTTCGACTGCACCATGCCCGATCGTCCGCAATGGCCCGATACGCTCGAACTGCGCCTGCCGCGCGATATGCCGAGACGCGGGAAGGGCGGCAGCGAGAAAGGGCGCATCGCCCTGTGGCACTCGCTCGCCCATATCGAATTCGTCGCGATTGACCTCGCGCTCGACATGGCGGGGCGGTTTGGGGAATCGATGGGGGAGGGCTTCGTTTCGGACTTCCTCGCGGTGGCCGCAGACGAAGCCATGCATTTCGCGATTCTCGAGCGCAAACTCGATTCGCTCGGCTCGACCTACGGGGCGTTGCCTGCGCACGACGGGCTGTGGAGCGCTGCGCAAGACACCGCGCATGACGTCGCCGCGCGGCTTGCGATCGTTCCCATGGTCCTCGAAGCGCGGGGGCTCGACGTCACTCCGGCGACGCTCGAAAGGGTCGCCAAGCAAGGTGATGAAAACGGGGCGAAAATTCTGCAGCGAATCCTTGACGACGAAATCCGTCATGTCGCCTTCGGCTCAAAGCACTTTCGCGCAGTTTGCGTGGAACGCGGCGAGAACCCGCCGGAATCATGGCGAAAATTGGTCAAAACGCACTTTTCGGGAGGGCTGAAGCCACCATTCAACGACTCGGCGCGTTCCGCAGCCGGTTTATCGCGGGACTTCTACGCTGGTATTGCGTGATTAACCTTTAGGCCCTTAACCCATACTCACGAATTGCCGGGGGGTTCCGGCGGGACATAAATTATGACGGATGAGCAGCCGGGACGCTCTCATCGGTCAGGGACAAGAAGGCGCTTCAGCGCCGACGGACGGGTTTAGCATGATCATCAAGCGCGCATCGCTTGCTTTCACCATGGCTGCTGCAGGAATGCTGGTTGCCGCCGCTCCGGCACAGGCCGGAACCGACGGCGTCACCGCTGCGACCTCCGCTGCCGAAGGCGCGATCGACATCTCGAAGGTCGCCGACACCGCTGCCGGTGGTGACGATGCACAGTTCACCGAACTTTTCGCCCGCTGGGAAAATCCGACCGCGGCTCCGGCCGTCACCGCTCCGCAGGTTTCGGTTCCTTCGCGCATGCCGCTCGAAGATGCACGCCTCACCAGCGATTACGGCATGCGCACGCATCCCGTTCTCAAGCGTCGCCTCGGTCACAAGGGCGTCGATCTCGCCGCTCCGACCGGCACGCCGATCTACGCCACTGCCGACGGTTACGTCTCGAAGGCACAGCGCTGGTCGAGCTATGGCAACTTCGTTTCGATCGAACATGGCGCCCGCATCCAGACCCGCTACGCTCACATGTCGAGCATCGCAGTCGCTCCGGGCACTCGCGTCAAGAAGGGTGAGCTCATTGGCTACGTCGGTTCGACCGGCCGTTCGACCGGCCCGCACCTTCACTATGAAGTCCGCATCGACGGCGAAGCGGTGAACCCGGTTCCCTACATGATCGAATCGGAAGCCCAGCAGGCCTTCGCGCTTGCGATCGGCGAAGGTGGCCAGGGTGGCAACGACGAAGAATAATTCGTCAAACCGGTCTTGCGGGAAAGAATAAGGAAGGCGGCGGGCACATCCCGGCCGCCTTTTTTCTTGCCCGCAGGCCTGTGGTGGTTACGTTTCACCTTGCAACCGGACGAATCCCCAAATGCGGACCGCCGGCAGGAGAGAGGACCATAGATGCACCCGATCACGCATGCACAGGCGCGCCCCGACCACCCCGCAATCATCATGTCGGGCAGCGGGGAGACGATGACCTATGGCGAGATGGACGACTATGCCAACCGCTTCGCCCAGCTGCTGCGCGCAAGGGGTCTGAAGGCCGGCGACCACTTCGGCGTGCTGATGGAAAACAACATCCATTACCTGCCCATCGTCTGGGGATCGCAGCGCGCCGGGACGATGATGGTGCCCGTCTCCACCCGCCTGACCGCGCCGGAGATCTGCTACATCCTCAATGATGCAGGGGTGAAGCTGCTGGTCACGACCGCCAAGTTCGATGATCGCATGGACGATATGCGCGCCAGCTGCAGCGACATGGAATTCCTGATTGTCGGTTCGGGCGATGAGGAGGATTTCGAGGCTGCCCTCAATGCCCAGCCTGCAGAACCGATCGCGGACCAGGCGCCGGGCCAGTACATGCTCTATTCCTCGGGGACCACAGGCAGCCCCAAGGGCGTTCGCCCCGCGCCGCCCGACAGCGACGATATCCTTGCGCCCAATCCGCTTGTCGGCCTCGCCGTCATGGGTGCCGGCATGCCCGCAGATGGCAGCATGGTCTACCTGTCGCCCGCGCCGCTTTACCACGCGGCGCCGCTCGGCTGGTGCACCACGGCTCAGCGCCTTGGCGGGACGGTCGTGGTGATGGAACATTTCGATCCCCAGCATGCCCTCGAGACGATCGAGAAGTACAGGATCACCGACAGCCAGTGGGTGCCGACGCATTTCGTGCGCATGCTCAAGCTCGAACCGCACGAGCGCGAGGGTTATGACCTCTCGAGCCACCAGCGCGCGCTCCATGCGGCCGCGCCCTGCCCCGTTCCGATCAAGCGCGAGATGATCGAATGGTGGGGCCCGATCATCAACGAATATTACGCCGGGTCCGAAGGCATCGGCATGACGCTGATCAAGGCCGAGGACTGGCTCACCCATCCGGGCAGCGTGGGCCGGGCGATCTATGGCAAGCTCCATGTCTGCGATGGCGACGGCAACGAGGTCCCCGCCGGGCAGGACGGGCTGTTGTTCTTCGAGAACGACCTCATCCCGACCTATCACAACGATCCGGAGAAAACGGCCGAGGCGATGCACCCGAAGGGCTGGATGACGCTGGGCGATATCGGCCACCTCGACGAAGACGGGTTCCTCTACCTGACCGACCGCAAGAGCCACATGATCATCTCGGGCGGGGTCAACATCTACCCGCAGGAGATCGAGAACCTGCTGGTCACGCATGACAAGGTGATGGATGCCGCCGTCATTGGCGCTCCCTGCCCCGATTTCGGCGAGAAGGTGGTCGCGGTCGTCCAGCCGATCGACATGTCAGAGGCCGGCGAAGGCCTCGAGGCGGAACTGCGCGAATTCCTCGCCCCCAGCCTTGCCAAGATCAAGATGCCGAAGCTGTTCGATTTCCGCCCCGAACTCCCGCGCGAGGCGAATGGCAAGCTCTACAAGCGCGAACTGCGTGACGAGTACCAGCGCATGGCCGAGGAAGAAACGGAGCAGGCGTGATGACGGCGCAGGACAGGCCAACGCTCGACCCCAGGACCGCCTACGATGTCATCTCGGCCGAGAAATATGCCGACTGGGACCCGCTGCTCGACACGTTCGATCGCCTGCGCGAGGAAACGCCGCTGGTCTGGGTGGAAGATCCCGAACATCGCCATCCGCCGTTCTGGCTGGTCTCGCGCTATGAGGATGCGATGCGCATTTCGAAGGACAATGCGACCTTCCTCAACAATCCGCAGACGGTCGTGTTCAGCCTCACCGAAGGGATCGAATTCGCCAAGAGCGTGACCGGCGGCAGTCCGCACCTCGTCGCCAGCCTCGTGACCTTCGATGCGCCGATCCACATGAAGTATCGCAAGCTGACGCAGGAATGGTTCATGCCCAAGAACCTGCGCACGCTGGAACACGATATCCGCGAGCTGGCAGACAAGACGGTCGACCGGCTGATCAAGGCCGGGCCGCAAGCCGACTTTTGCAAGCTCGTCTCGCAGCCCTACCCGCTGCATGTGGTGATGCAGATCCTCGGCGTTCCGGAAGAGGACGAACCGCGCATGCTGTTGCTGACGCAGCAGATGTTCGGCGGGCAGGACGAGGAACTGAACCAGTCGGGCATGAAAGACCTGCCTCCCGAAGCCATCACCCAGCTCGTTGCCGGCGCGGTGAAGGATTTCGAGGCCTATTTTGCCAAGCTCACCGCAGAGAAGCGGGCCAATCCGACCGACGATGTCGCCAGCACCATCGCCAATGCAAGGATCGACGGCGAGCCGCTGAACGACCGCGACATGATGGGCTATTACATTATCGTCGCCGCCGCCGGGCACGACACCACGAGCGCCAGCACGGCAGGCGCGATGCTGGCGCTGGCACAGGACCCGGAGCAATGGGCACGCGTGCGCGAGGACCGCTCGCTCCTTCCCGGCATCGTCGAGGAAGCGATCCGCTGGACCAGCCCGGTGCAGCACTTCATGCGCACTGCGGCAGAAGATACCGAGATCGCCGGCCAGAAAATCGCCAAGGGCGACTGGGTGATGATCAATTACGTCGCCGCCAACCACGACCCGGCGCAATTCGACGAGCCGCGCAAGTTCGATGCCGGCCGCAGCCCCAATCGCCACCTTGCCTTCGGCGCAGGCGCACACCAGTGCCTCGGCCTGCACCTTGCCAGGCTCGAGATGAAGATCCTTTTCGAGGTGCTGCTCGACCGGATCGAGACAGTCGAACTGGCAGGCGAGCCCAAGCGGGCCAAGTCGACCTTCGTGGGCGGGTTGAAGACGCTCCCGCTGCGGGTCGGAGTGGCCTGACATGGGCGCTTGGGGAGCGGGCCCGTTCGACAATGACGATGCGCTCGACGCGGTCGACGACCTTGTCAGTGTCGAAGCGATTGCAGCCGAATTCACCGCCGCCGGGGTCGAGGGAGACGTCGAGGCCACCGAATCCAGCCGGATCATTGCCGCGGCCGAATGCGTCGCGGCCATGCGCGGCCATCCGCATCCCGACTTGCCCGATGAACTCGCCGAGCGGGTCCGGGCGTTCGGGAAGCCATCGCTCGAACTGTTCGACCGTGCCCGCGACAATGTCTCGGCGGTGATGGCCCGCAGCGAGCTGGGCGAGCTGTGGGCGGAAGAAGGATCGGGGGACTGGAACCGCGAGATGACCGGTCTGGTCGCGCGCCTCAACAAGCCGCAGGCCAAGGCGGGAAAGCCGAAGGGCGCCAAGAAGCCGTTCGACAATCCTTCACCCTGTTCCTTCTGCAACAAACCCATGGGCGAAGAAGAAATGTCGATGTTCGACATCTCGCTGGCCGACGGAATGGGCAATTCCCTGAAGCAGGGTGGCTGGGCCCATATCGCCTGCCTCAATTCAGCCCTTCATCCCCGGCACATGATCCAGAACTGGCAGTTCGACGATGAATTGCTCGACTTCGCGACGAAGAAGCTGCGCTCCGAAGACTGACTGGTGAAGAGGCGAAGTGGTTTTCGCCCCTTTCCAAGTCAAACCCGCGTGATTGCGGGGAAAATCGTACAAGAGCTTTCCGATTTTCCTACCCAAATGCCCCCCTTTCTGCTAGGTGAATGGCATGGATAAAACAGTAGGACGATAGGCTTTCGGCTGTTGCCGGGAGCCGTGTTGACCTGCGCATAAGAAAGGGGGGAATCATGACTTTGCTAGAGCCGCACAACATGCCGTTTGCGGCCGCTCTTGGCATCATGCTCGTCCTCGCGATCGTGCAGATGATCGGTGTCGCCGATTTCGGTGATGCGGATGTCGATCTGGACATCGATGGCGAGGGCTTGCCGGATGCGGGGATGTTCGACGGGCTGCTGACGCTGCTCGGTATCGGACGCATCCCGCTGACGATCTGGCTGGCGCTGTTCCTGCTCATGTTCGCAGGCATTGGCCTGTCGATCCAGGAGCTCGCGACAAGCCTCACCGGCAGCCCGCTCTACAGCTGGCTTGCCGCGCTGATGGCCGGCGTCGCCGCACTTCCGGTGACGGGCGTTTTCGCCCGGCCGCTGGGTCGCATCCTGCCCAAGGACCACACCACCGCTGTCAGCACCGAAAGCCTTGTCGGCCGCCGTGCGACGATCAGCATCGGCGTGGCCCGTGCGGGATCTCCTGCGCGAGCGAGGGTGAAGGACATCCACGGCCAGACCCACCGGGTCATGGTGGAGCCGCACGAGGCATCATCCGAACTCCACGAAGGCGACGAGGTCCTCCTCGTCCGCCGCGAGGGAAATCAATTCTACGCGACCGCGCTCGCCGAGCGCCGCCTGTCGCCAACGGTCAATCAATAAGGAGGAGCAATGGACAGTCTATTTGGAACATCACTGGTAATGATCGGGGGTGCCACTCTACTCGGCATCATCATCATCACCTTCCTGCTGAAGATGTATCGCCGTGCCTCGAAGGAAATTGCCTTCGTGCGGACTGGCGTGGGCGGCGAAAAGGTCGTGATGAACGGGGGCGCTCTGGTGCTGCCGGTCTTCCACGAAACCATGCCGGTCAACATGAACACGCTGGTGCTTTCGGTCATCCGCCGCGATGGCGAAGCGCTGATCACGCTCGACCGCCTGCGGATCGACGTGAAGGCGGAATTCTACGTCCGCGTGAAGCCCGATGCCGAAGCGATCGCCATGGCGGCGCAGACGCTGGGCCAACGCACGATGCAGCCCGAAGCCCTGAAGGACCTCGTCGAAGGTAAGTTCGTCGACGCACTGCGCAGCGTTGCTGCCGGCATGACGATGAACGAGCTGCACGAACAGCGTGCCGACTTCGTCCAGAAGGTGCAGCAGGTGTCGTCGAACGACCTCGCCATGAACGGCCTGGAACTGGAATCGGTCTCGCTGACCGGTCTCGACCAGACGAGCATCGAGCACTTCAACGCCAACAACGCCTTCGACGCCGAAGGTCTGACCAAGCTGACCGAGCAGATCGAGGCGCGCAAGAAACTGCGCAACGACATCGAGCAGGACACGCGCGTGCAGATGGAGACGAAGAACCTCGAGGCGGATGCCAAGAGCTTCGAAATCGGGCGCGACAAGGAATACGCCCGCCTCCAGCAGGAGCGCGAGGTGGAAATCCGCCGCGCCGCGCAGTCCTCGGAAATCGCCCGCGAACAGGCAGAGCGCAGCCGTGAGGCCGACGCTGCCCGCATCGAGGCGAAGAAGCAGGTCGACGCACAGCAGATCGAAGCCGACCGTCTCGTCGAAGAGGCACGGATCGACCAGCAGCGCGCACTCGAAATCGCTCGGCAGGAGCAGCAGATCGCGGTCCAGAACAAGAGCCGCGAGGAAAGCCAGGCCAAGGCAGAGGCTGACGAAGCCCGCGCCAAGGCAGTCGCTGCCGAAGAGCAGGTCGCAACCAGCCGCGAAACCGAGATCGCAGAGCGTGACAAGCGCATCCAGCTGATCGAGGCTTCGAAGCAGGCAGAGCGCGACGCCATCAGCGTCCGCGTGGAAGCCGAGGCCGAGAAGGATGCTGCGACGAACCGCGCCGAAGCGCTGCGCCTCGAAGCGCAGGGTGAGGCCGAGGCCGAGAAGCTGCGTGCCGAAGCTGCACGCGTCCGCTTCGAAGTCGAGGCAGCCGGTCAGAAGGCGATCAACGAGGCAGCGAACATCCTGTCCTCGGACCAGATCAGCCTGCAGACCAAGATGGCCTTGCTCAAGGTCCTGCCCGAACTGGTCAAGGAAAGCGCCAAGCCGATGGAAGCGATCGAGAGCATCAAGATCGTCCAGGTCGACGGCCTTACCAATGGCGGGAAAGGCGGCTCCGGTGGAGCAGCCAGCGTCGGAGGCGGATCGGGCAATCTCGCGACCGACGCGGTCAGCGCAGCCCTTGCCTACCGCGCGCAGGCCCCGGTGCTCGACGGGCTGATGAAGGAACTGGGCCTCGACGGCTCGAGCCTCAACAGCCTGGTCAAGGGCCCGGCAGAGCAGACCGGCGGGTTCGCAGTCGAAGAAGAAGCCAAGGAAGAGCCCAAGGCCCTTGCGGCCAATGGCAAGTCCGAAGGCGACAACAAGTCCGCCGACGCCTGATCATCAGGCTGGACGCAAACGGAAAAGGGGGCACTTTGGTGTCCCCTTTTTTGTTGCGTATCTTCGGGTCGCAGGCCTAACCGCACCGTCATGAACGACACGCCCCGATGGACCATGCCCCCCGAATGGGCACCGCAGGACTGGCTCTGGATCGGCTTCCCGCACGATGCCGACGAGTGGCCCGAGGTTCTCCCGGCGGCGCAGGAACAGATTGCCGCCTTCGCCAATGCAGTCGCCGAGAGCGGGCAGGAAGTGCGACTCCTGGTCCGCGATGCGAATAACGAGCAGCGTGCGCGCGACCTTGTCAGTGGCTCTGTGAAGCTGGAACGGCGCGCCTATGGCGATGTCTGGCTGCGCGACACCGGCCCGCTGGTGCTGACCGACGCCACCGGTCACCGCATCGCCAAGCGCTTTGGCTTCAACGGCTGGGGCGGGAAATACCTGATGGAAGGCGACCAGACCATCGGCGCGAAGCTGGCCGAAGACGAAGGGCTGCAGCTCGATGTCGCCGACTGGATCCTTGAAGGCGGGGCCATTGATGGCGACGGCACCGGCCTTGTCGCGACGACGGAGCAATGCCTGCTCAACCCCAATCGCAACCCGCAGCTGACCCGCGAGGAGATCGAACATCGGCTCAAGTCCGACCTCGGCTTTACCCGCGTGCTGTGGCTGGGCGACGGTCTCATCAACGACCACACCGACGGGCATGTCGACAATCTCGCCCGTTTCGTCGGCGCGAATACGCTCGCCCTGCCCCGCGCGACCGGCAGCGACGATCCCAACGCGGATATCTACGCCGATGCCAAGGCCCGCGCGGAAGCGGCCGGCGTCGCCGTGGTGGAGATACCGTCGCCGGGCCGCATCACCAGCGGCGACCGGATCGAGCCCGCGAGCTACGCAAATTTCGCGATCACGAGCCATCTCGTCGTCGTGCCGACCTTCGGCAGCCCCTATGACGAAGAGGGCGTGGCCGCGATTGCAGAGCTCTTCCCGGATCGTGCCACGATCGGCCTCAGGGGCGACGCCGTGCTCGCCGGCGGGGGCGGATTCCACTGCGCCAGCCAGCAGATGCCGGCCGCCCGCGCACGGATTTAACCTTTCGTTAGGGTTTCGCGCGGAGAATAGGGGCCATGGCAAAAGCTATCGCTCTCGCACGCACGCATGTCCCGGCGCTTCCGCTGGGTGAAATCGCGCGCGCTGCTATCGTGAGCGGCTGCGGCCTCGCGCTGGTCCTCGCCGGCCCCGCGCTTCCCTTCTGACAATCGCCGGTTAGCTTTTTCGCGCTTCGTCCTGGCCGATCCAGGCGAATACTGCTGCGCGCAGCTCCTGCCACTTCACCGCTGCCCACAGGACCAGCGCGCTGAAGCCGAGCAAGGCGACGCTGCTCGAAACGAAACCTTCGAAGACATCGCCCAGCGTAAAGGCCAGGAATGGCAGCCCCACGATCAGTCCTGCACGCCGGTTTGCCGCCAGCGCGAACATGGCAATGCCTAGGAAGATGACGAGCGCGCCGACCAGGGCAAAGTCGCCGCTTGCCGCGAAGTGGAAGAGGTTGGGCACCAGCAGCAGGCTGCCGAGCATGTGGAGCCAGAAGGCCGTGTCCGAAGTCTGCGTGCGGCGCTCGCGGTCCGACAGGTCGAGCCAGATACCGACACCTGCGGCGCAGGCACCGGCCAGCAGCAGCCGGATGCGGATGCCGGTCTCGGTCGGCCCCGGAAGCGTGCTGCCCGGATCGGTGTTCGCCAGAAGGTCGATGAAGAACAACGGCAGCATCGATGCCGCAGCCATCGCCAGTGCATAGGGCACGCGGTGACGCAGGGCGAAGAGCACGTTGAGCAACGCGGCGACGAGACAGGCAATAATCACGCCCAGCGGATCGATCCCGTCGCGGAAACCCGAAAGATCGCGGCCACCGGGATTGATGGCGAGATAGCCCACGAGGATACCGGCGGTGAAGGCGACCGTGGCGAACTGGCCGGCCAGCACGATGGCGGGAAAGGCCATGCGGCGGATACGCACGAAGAACTCGGCCACCGCCCAGGTGACCACGCCGGGGATCAGCAGCGCGGCGAGCGAGCGCGGGAGCCAGTCGGCCGCCAGCTCGCGCTCGACGAAGATCCCTGAACTGTAGAGCCAGACGCCTGCGAGGACCCACGCGCCGAATGAAACCGGCAGGAAGCCCATCACGACGAAAATATCGTTGAAGCCCGACACCAACCGTACGGGCTCTTCCTCCGCCGGCGTCTCTTCCGCGACCGGCTTGGGCGGGGGCACGAACTCCCCTGCACTCGGCAGCCTGGCCCTGAGCGGAGCAGGCACCAGCAGCAAGGCGGCGCGGCGCATGGGTGACCAGAAAGCGGCCATGGCGAGGATACCGAAACCGAGTGTGAGGCTGACGCCGATCAGCCTGGTCTCGAGCGCAAGCCCTTCACCGAGCGAGGCCAGCGCATAGGCCACATAGCCGAGGCTGGAGGCAAGCAGCGGCCTGCGGTCGATGACGAGTGCCACCAGCGCGAGCACGGCGACGATGACCAGCACCGGTGCCGCCGCGATGGGCTGATCGAAGCTGGGCTGGAACCCGCCGAGCAGGAAAATCCCGTGCACGATGAGCGGGGCAGCGAAGATGTGCAGCCAGAAGCCGATGCCCGAACGGCGGGTGGTGCGCTCCGGGTCGGACATGTCGGCAGCCATGGCGAAGCCGAACAGGACGATGCCCGCAACAAGGCTTTCCCACGGGCCGCTCCCGCCCCACGCAGTCTCCAGCAGGTTGCGCACGCCGAGAATGGTCGCAACCGGTGCCGCAACGACAAGCGCGCCTGCAATGGGGATGCGGAAGACCTTCCAGAACCACGCCATGAAGCCGGCAACGACGAAGCCTGCTACGAATTCGAGCAGGGCAGCGGCGATCAGCATGCCGAAGGCTGCGCAGATTGCGAGCACGATGGCGCTGAAGGCGAAGTTGCGTTGTTTCACCAGCGGGATGGCAAGGCCGGTGGCAGCTGCCGCAACGGCTGCACCTGCAAAGGGGCCGGCAGCGCCCAATATCGCGCCCAGAGCCAGCAGGCCCAGCAGGCTGGCAATGCCGGCGAGAATGTCCGCCGCGCCCGTTACCAGCCGCGCATCTTCCTCGTCACGGCGCTGTGCCGCAATATCCATGGTGCTTTCCATCGATCCCTCGATCCCCCGGTTGAGGCGATGTGTATAGCAGCTTGGCCTTGAGAAAACCCTACCCTTGCAACAACTTCCACACAGCTCCCGCCGCTGCGCCGCCCAGCACGAGGGCTACACTCACCTGCCACTGGCGCGCAGTGACGCGGCCGAAGGCGGCATGCCCGAACAGGTCGCCGACGAGGACCGCCGGGAAGAGCAGCAGCGCAAGCAGCACTTCGCGCTTTCCGCCGACACCAAGGGCGATGAACAGGATCGAGGACAGCGGGGTAAGCACGAGGAAGATCGCCATCATCGACGCGCGCGCAGAACGGGGCTCCAAGCGCCCACGCAGGTAGAACGGGGCCATTCCCGGACCGGGCATGCCGGCAAAGCCTCCGAAGAAGCCGGTGAAGAAACCCGAGAGGCCCATGGCAGGCTTGCGCGGCAGGGCCACCTTGCCGAGCGGCACGACCACCAGCACGAAGGCTCCGAGCGAAACCATTGCGATCAGCATCCGGGCCCAGTCCGCGCTCAGCGTGACGAGCGCCCACAGGCCGAGCGGCATGCAGGCGAGCGCGAGCAAGGTGATCGGGATCGCAGATCTGTTGGCATCGCGGCGGATGCGTCCGATATCCGTCAGTCCGATCAGGAACAGCGAGATATTGCCCACCAGCACCGCTTCCTTCGGCGCGATGGTCAGCGCGAGGACGGGCACGATCACCACCGACAGGCCGAAGCCTGCCAGCCCGCGGACAAATCCGGCAGCAAGCGCCGTCAACAGCGCAATGGCAATCGCTTCGAAAGGCAGTCCGAGCATCTAGCCGAATGCCTTCCACAGCGCCGCGAGCGCGGCAGTGCCGAGAACGAGGCCCACGCATATGCGCCAGGTCCTGTCCTCGATGCGTCCCGAGGCCTTGTTGCCGAGCCAGTTCCCCAGCAGCACCGCCGGGAAGAGCAGCGCGGCAAGCAGCAGCAACGACCAGTCGAGCACGCCGATCGCCGCGCCGCTCAACAGCCCCGTGGTCGACGCGCAAGTAAAGATGAGCAGCATCGAGGCCTTGGCAGTCTCGCGCGGGATGTCGCGCCCGACATAATAGGGCACGACCGGCGGGCCGGGCATGCCTGCATATCCGGTCATCAGCCCGCTCAAGATGCCGACCCCGCCGGTGGTCGCGGGATGGTGGTCGAGCGCACCGCGACGGGGCAGCAGGATGGCCACGAAGGCCGACAGGGCGATGAAAGCGATCACCACGCGCGCGATGGCGGGCGAGGTGATGGTGAGCAGGTACAGGCCAACAGGCGTCGTCACCGCCACTAGCGCAATGATTATCCAAGCCGATTTCTCGGCGCTACGCAGCAGCCGCCGGATCTCCGACATGCCGATGAAGACCGAGAGGAAATTGGTCAGCAGCACCGCATCGACCGGCGACAGCGCCAGCGCCAGCACCGGCACGATGAGAATTGCCATGCCAAAACCCGTCAACCCGCGCACGAAGGCAGAGCCGAACGCGGCGAGCAGCGCGACGACGACGGCAGCGGCCTCATAGCCTGCCAGAATATCCACTAGTCCCCCGAGCCTGCGATAATCAGCCAAAGAGTGACGCAGTGGAAAGCCGCAATGCCGAGATTGCTCAGCACGACCGGGTTTTCGAGCGATCCCACCGTGAAGGGGGTCATTACCTTATAGACGATCTGCACCGCCAGCAGAGCCGCCACCGCCGCAGTTACAGGCCTGAACAGGAGAACGCAGGAGGCAGCGAGGATCGCCAGATAAAGCGCAAGCAGGATCCCACGTGCCGGGCTGGTCTCGCCATAGGCTTGATCCGCCCATGCGGCGTTGGTCGCCATGCCGTAAGTCACCGGCACGAGGACCAGTATGTTCAGGACCAGCGAGAGGACGATCATCGATTTCATCGGCGGGTTTCCTCTCGCTTGGTAGTCACGGGCGCAAATCCGGCGGAGTCGCTTCGGCCTTGAGCATCGCGATGGCTTCCTCGAGGCTCATCACCTTCTGGTGCTGCTGGCCCAAGGTGCGGACGGCAACGGTGCCTTCCTCGGCCTCGCGATTGCCGACCACCAGCAGGTGCGGGACCTTGGCGTGGCTGTGTTCGCGCACCTTGTAGTTGATCTTCTCGTTGCGAAGATCGCTTTCCACGCGGATGCCCGCGGCTTCCAGCTTGGCGACGGCTTCCTTAGCGTAATCGTCTGCGTCCGAGACAATGGTCGCGACCACCGCCTGCGTCGGGGCGAGCCATACGGGCATGCGGCCCGCGTAATGCTCGATCAGGATACCGATGAAGCGCTCATACGAACCGAAAATCGCGCGGTGCAGCATAACCGGGCGGTGCTTCTCGCCGTCTTCGCCGACATAGCTCGCATCGAGGCGTTCGGGCAGCACGCGGTCGCCCTGGATCGTGCCGACCTGCCAGGTGCGGCCGATGGCATCGGTGAGGTGCCATTCGAGCTTGGGCGCGTAGAAGGCGCCTTCACCGGGGAGTTCCTCCCAGCCGAATTCCTCGCTCATCATGCCCGCCTCTTCGACGGCGTCGCGCAGTTCCTGTTCGGCCTTGTCCCAGTCCGCGTCCGAACCGAGCCGCTTTTCGGGGCGCAGCGCGAGCTTGATGGAGAAGGTGAAGCCGAAGTCCTTGTAGACGCTCTCGGCGAGCTTGCAGAAGGCACGAACCTCGTCGACCACCTGGTCTTCGGTGCAGAAAATATGTGCGTCGTCCTGCGTGAACTGGCGCACGCGCATCAGCCCGTGGAGCGCGCCATGCGGTTCGTTGCGGTGGCAGCAGCCCATCTCGCCAAGGCGGATCGGCAGGTCGCGGTAGGAGGTGATGCCCTGCTTGAAGACCAGCACGTGGGCCGGGCAGTTCATCGGCTTGATCGCCATCCAGTCGGCGTCTTTCGCAACGCTGGGGTGCGCACCGGCCCCGCTGTCGTCCACCTCCGGCACCATGTCCGGCACGGCGAACATGTTCTCCGCATATTTGCCCCAGTGACCGGATTGCTCCCACTGGCGCACGTCCATCAGCTGCGGCGTCTTGATTTCGCGGTAGCCCGCGCCGTCCATCTTGCGGCGCATATAGGCTTCGAGCTCGCGCCAGATCCGGTAGCCGTTGGGGTGCCAGAAAACGCTGCCGTGCGCTTCTTCCTGCAGATGGAAGAGATCCATCTCGCGGCCCAGCTTGCGGTGGTCGCGCTTGGCGGCTTCTTCGAGACGCGTAAGATGCGCATTCAGCTGCTTCTTGTTAAGCCAGCCCGTGCCGTAGATGCGCGTGAGCTGCGCATTCTTCTGGTCGCCGCGCCAGTAGGCACCGGCGACGCGCATGAGCTTGAAGGCCTGCGGGTCGAGCTTGCCCGTCGAGGCAAGGTGCGGACCGCGGCACATGTCGAGCCAGTCTTCGCCGCTACGATAAACCGTCAGCTCTTCGCCCTCGGGAAGTTCCCTTGCCCACTCGGCCTTGAAGACTTCGCCTTCGGCCTCCCACTTGTCGATCAGCTGCTGGCGGCTCCAGACCTCGCGCGTCAGCGGCTTGTCGGCCTTGATGATACGGCGCATCTCCTCCTCGATCGCGGGGAGGTCGTCCATGGAGAACGGCTCGCGCGTGTCGGGCGCCTTCACATCGTAATAAAAGCCGTCGTCCGTCGCCGGGCCGAAGGTGATCTGCGTGCCGGGGAAGAGCGATTGGACGGCCTCGGCCAGCACGTGCGCAAAGTCGTGGCGAGCGAGTTCGAGCGCGTCTTCCTCGTCGCGGCTCGTCACCAGCGCCAGTTCGGCATCGCCATCGAAGGGGCGGTTGATGTCGCGCAATTCGCCATCGACGCGCGCGGCAATTGCGGCCTTGGCGAGGCCGGGGCCGATCGCGGCGGCGACGTCGGCAGGCGTGCTGCCCGGTTCCATTTCGCGCACCGAACCATCGGGCAGGCTGATCTTCAAAAGTTCCGTCATCGTCTCATCCGTTGCGTTGCGACGCTGCCTTGTGTCTGGCCTCGACTTGACGAGGCCCATGGCACAATAGCGCGTACGCTTGAAGCGGCGTTTTGGGAGAATTTCGCGATTTCGGGAGAAACGCCTGCCACCCGAAACCGGGTGGCGGCAGCTCGCGTCAGTCCGCGACTACCCGCCCCCGGTTGCCCGAGGTGGTGGTAGTAGTGGTCGTGGAGCCGCTGTGCGTCATGCAGGCACAGATAGCGGCGGGAGGTTAAATTCTCAACCCGCTTCCAGCTCGCGCGCGCCGGCGAGGGTGGAGAGGCGCTTGGTCGCGATCACCCCGGCGCCCTTTTCGCGCACGCTCGAAAGGAAGCGGTACTCGCTGGTTGCGCGGGTGGGCGTGAGTTCGACAGCCATGTATCCGCGCTGCGACGCATCCATCCATTGCAGTTCGGGATTGCGCTGCACCAAGGCCCCGGCGATCGCCTGCGGGGGAAGTTGCGGCAGGAAATTCTCGAATCCCGGTGAACACACGGACTGCCCGCCGAATTCGACGCCGACCGCCTCGCCCCCGTGGGCAAGGTCGAAGGCCCAGGCATTATGGGTGTCGCCTGCGAGGCTCACGAGGTTTGCATCCGCGGCGAGAGCCGCCTCGAACAGGCGACCGCGCGCGGCGGGGTAGCCATCCCATGCATCCATGTTGAGCGGCAGCTCCGCGCGGCTGGCCAGGGCGCCAGCGACAACCCGTTCGCGGACATAGGACGGGACATCGTCGGGCAGCGTATCGGTGATCGAGGTAGCCGATGCGAGCTTGCCCATCAGCACCTGCTGGACGAGCACCTGCCAGGTCTTGCCGCCCGATCCGGAGCGCGCGAGCCCTTCCGCCAGCCAGGCCTGCTGGCCGGCACCGAGCACCTCGCGGGCAGGATCGGCATAGTCGCCATCGCGGAAGGCAGTCAGCCGTGCGATCGCCTCCTCCGGCGAAGAGGTTCCGCGCAAGAGCGTGTTGTAGTCGAATTGCTGCGAGCGGGCGGACAGGCGGGTTTCGAGACGAAAGAGCGTGGCAAGGTCGCCGACCTCATAGGCCGCCCAAGGTTCGTCCGATACCGGCATCCATTCGCGATAGGCCTTCATCGCCGCGCGCTTGCGCACCGACCAGTCACCCTCTGTTTCGGGCTGGTGGTTCTGCGCGCCGTCCTTCCAGCTGTCGTTCGCGCTTTCGTGGTCGTCCCAGCCGGCGATCATCGGATAGAGCTGGTGGAGACGCTGGAGATCGCGGTCCGCGCGATAGGTTGCGTAACGAGCGCGATAATCCGCCAGCGCCACGGTTTCCGATTGCGGATCGAGCAAGGCGCGGCCCGGAAGGGTCTGTGCATCCGAGGGGTAGGTGCCTTGCGGAAATTCGTAGAAATAGTCGCCGAGGTGGAGCGCACAGTCGAACTCGTTCGCCTCGGCAGCATGGCGGTAGGCATTGAACCAGCCAAAGCCGATGTTCGAGCAGGAGAATACCGCCATGCGCCAGCTGGCGGTCGGCCCCTCGGGCAGTGTGCGCGTGCGGCCCATGTCGGACACCGAACCATCGGGCGCGGTAAAGCGGAAATAGTACCATTTGCCCGGCTCGAGACCTTCGGCCCAGGCCTTGCAGCAGAAATCATTGGCAGGCGAGGCGGTGACCTTGCCTTCTGCTACCACGCGGCGGTTCGCGTCGGCCTCCATCACCTGCCAGCCGATCTCGGTGTCTTGTGCCGCGACATAGCGCGTCCACAGGAGCGCGCGGTCCTTCCCCGGCTCGCCACTCGCAACGCCATGCGTGAAACCGGTTGCCGATGTCCGCGCGGCCAGAGGCGTCGCCACGAGACCTGCCCCGGCGGCCGCGCCCTTGAAGAGCGACCGCCTGTCCAGCGCGGGCATTCCTGGCGACTGCGGCGGTTCGGTCAAAGACATTGGGGGCGCTCTCCTCTCACTCGCCCCATGACTGCGCCCGATGTCGGCTTCGTGACAAGCAGAATTCTCGTGGGCGACAAGCACGCTGTCCACATTGGAAAGCATACTTGACATTAACGGCGAATCATGACAAACACGCTTTACATCAAGAAAAGGACGCTTGCCATGAAACAGATCCATCTCTCGCTGCTTGTCGCCGCCGCCATGATCGGCATTGCCGTACTTTCGGTCTATGAAATCGTGCCGCAGGAGGTGGCGCGATTCTCGCCCTTTCTGCTCCTCGCCCTCTTTCCCGGCGCATGGCTCGGTTCTGACCGGTCCTGCAATCTACTGAAAAAGAGCAAGGCATGAGCAGCGAGGCGAAGCGCGGCTTCACCCGCACCGTCCCCTTCTGGGCGAGCCTGGCGTTCGGCACTTTCGGGGCCGTCATGGGCCTCGCCCTGTCGGACGCCATCAATGCGGCTACCGCCCTCATACTGATGATCGTTCCGGCCGGCCTGTTCTTCCAGACCATGAGGGTCGCCAACACCGCCTCTGCCTGCAACGGACGCGGGGAGGCACAGCGCCTCTACGTCAAGCGCGTCGCGATCTTCGCTTCGACCTATCTCGTCGTCATTGCCCTGCAGGTCAGCCTGCTCGGCGGCGACGAGGCGACCGAGGCCTCGCTTGCCGCACGTGCAGCCCTGTCGGTCATGCCCGGCCTCGCCATATGCGGGATCTTCTGGGCGATCGGACGGCTGATCCTCGATGAGAAAGACGAATTCATCCGCATGCTGATCGTGCGCCAGACGCTGATCGCGACCGGTTTCGCCCTCGGCTTCGCAACCATCTGGGGCTTCCTGGAAGCAGGCGAAGTCGTGCCGCATATCCCGGCCTACTGGTTCGCGGTCGCCTTCTTCGGCGGGCAGTTCATCGGGGCTGCATCCAACCGCATCACCCATGGTTCGTGGGGTGCGCTGTGAAGAACCGCCTCAAGGTCCTGCGCGCCGAGCGCGACTGGAGCCAACAGCACCTTGCCGACCTGCTCGAAGTCAGTCGGCAGAGCGTGAATGCGATCGAGACCGGGCGCTACGATCCCTCGCTCCCGCTCGCCTTCAAGATTGCCGATGTTTTCGACATGGCGATCGAGGAAATCTTCCAGCGCGACTAAACGATCACGCGCTTGACTTAAGCGACCCTTAAACCGCATGTCGTACCCGGACGGGAATTGAATACGACATCGGGTTTGGGGGTCGCTTTTCACCATGCATTACGAAGACATGCAGGCCGACAGTGCGTTCGGCTTCGACGGCAATTGGAAAGATTTCGCGAAGATCGCATTGCCGAACCTGCTGCTGACGATTGTCACGCTGGGCATCTACCGGTTCTGGGCGACCACGCGCGAGCGCCAGTATCTCTGGTCGCACACCCGCTTCGTCGACGAACGCCTCGAATGGACCGGGAGGGGAATCGAATTGTTCGTCGGTTTCCTGCTCGTTGCCTTGATCATCGGCATTCCCTTCGGCCTGATCAGCCTGATCACGAACGGATTGATCTTTCGCGGGATGATCGAATGGGTGGGCGCGCTGACCCTCTTCCTGTTTATCGCGACCTATTACCTCACCGGCCTCGCCCGCTTTCGCGCCTTGAGGTATCGCCTATCGCGGACACGCTGGCGCGGCATCCGCGGCGGGAGCGACGACCAGGGCTTCAAATATGGCTGGTCCTATATCTGGAAGAGCTTCGTCGGGACCATGGCATTATACCTCCTGATCCCCTGGTCGATGACCAGCCTGTGGAACGAGCGGTGGAACAAGATGAGCTTCGGCCCTTACGAATTCGAAGCCTATGCCGATTCGGGCAATATCTTCGCACGCTTCCTCCTGTTCTATCTCGCACCGATCATATTGATCGTTATCACCGCAGTTCTGGCCGTGACGGGTTACGGCATCGGTGGTGCGATCGGTGACGAAGCACAGGCATTGGGCATGGAGCTCAGCTTCGTCATCGCCATGTTCGTGTGGTTCTTCGTGCTCGGCCTGATCGCCGCGGCCTTTTACGCCAAGTTCTATCGCGAAGTCGTCGAGAAGACCTTGTGGCACGACCTGCGCTTCAGCTTCGAAGCAAGCACGATGGACTGGATCAAGCTTTACCTCGGCGACTTCTTCATCGTCGTGCTGACCCTTGGCCTCGGCTTCGTGTTCCTGAACTACCGCCACTGGAAGTTCTTCATCACCCACATGGAAGCGAGCGGCGACATCCTGCTCGACGAGCTCACCCAGTCGACGGCCAAGACCGCGCGTCATGGCGAGGGCCTGCTCGACGCATTCGATATCGGGGCGATCTAGGCGATGGAACAGAGCTTTCGCACACCTGCCCAGTGGTACGATGGTCACAATGCCATCCGTCATGAAGGAGAGGCGGTTTGGGACGGCGGCGGATCGTTGCACCTGCGCAGTTTCTCCAGCGAAATGGACGTCGCGCTGGACGACCTCGAATATCGCGATCATCGCGGCGGCGAGCTCGTCTATACCAGCAAGGAAGCGCCCGACTTCCGGCTGATCGTGCCCGAAGACCTCCCGCCCGGCCTTGCTGCAAAGCTACCCGGGAAACAGGTCTACGGCGGCTGGATCGACAAGGTCGGCCTAGGCAAGGCATCGGCCGCATTCGCAGCCGTCAGCCTTGCTGCGGTGGCGCTCTTCCTGACCGCGCCCGAATGGCTCGGCCCGCGGGTTCCGGAAAGCTGGGAGCGCAACCTTGGCCAGGCCATGGTTGGCGATCTGGGCAACCGGCTATGTCACACGCCCGAAGGCGACGCCGCGCTCGCCAAGCTTCTCGATGCGGTCGATCTCGCGAGCATGCAGGTCCGTGCAGGCGTCGCCAATATGGACATGGTCAATGCCGTCGCGCTCCCCGGCGGACAGGTGCTGCTGTTCGACGGCCTGGTGCAGGATGCCGAAACGCCCGAGGAGCTGGCCGGCGTGCTCGGCCACGAGGTCGGCCATGTACGCGAGCGCCATGTGATGACAGCACTGCTGCGCCAATTCGGCCTCTCCATCCTGCTTTCGGGAGCCAATTCCGGCCTTGGCGACACGGTCTTCGGATTAGCCTCGATGAGCTATTCGCGCGACGCCGAACGCGAGGCGGACGAATTCGCCCGCAAGCGGATGGAGGAAAGCAATGTCTCGCCGCTGGGTGCAGCGCGCTTTTTCGAGCGCATCGGCGGCGATAGCGAGGCGGAAGACAATTCGCTGGTCGGCTGGGTGGCGAGCCACCCGGCTCCGCGCGAACGCGCCGACGCGTTCCGCAAGGCCGCCGAAGGCAAGACCTTCTCTCCCGTGCTGACGGCGCAGGAATTCGAAGCGCTCAAGTCGATGTGCGAGGATGATCCGGACGTCGAGGAATTCGACTTCCTCTTCTAACCCTTGCAATCGCGCGCTGCCCATCCGACAGCGTCACGCCATGAACGATATCCGGTTTCACGAAATGGCCGATGGTCGCAGGATCGCCTTCCGCCATGCCGAAGGGCGCGGGCCGACGCTCGTCTTCCTGCCCGGCTACATGTCCGACATGGACGGCGGCAAGGCGACCGCATTGTTCGACTGGGCCGCGCAAAACGGCCGCGCCTGCCTGCTGCTCGACTATTCGGGCTGCGGGCGCAGCAGCGGCGACTTCGCAGACGGCACTCTGTCGAAATGGCGGGGCGAAGTGCTCGAGCTGATCGATACGCATGTCGAAGGCGAGGTCGTTGTCGTCGGCTCATCGATGGGCGGCTGGCTGATGCTCCTGGTCGGCAAGGCCCTCGGGACGAGGCTGGCCGGGATCGTCGGCATCGCCGCCGCACCGGACTTCACCGAATGGGGATATTCGGACGCGCAGAAGGCGCAGATGGCAGGCGGCGAGACGGTCTACGAGGACAATCCCTACGGCCCCGAGCCGACGCCGACGCACGCCGGCTTCTTCGCCGACGGACAGGCCCAGCGCCTGCTTGAAGGCACGATCGCGATCGATGCGCAAGTGCGCCTCATTCACGGCCAGCGCGACAAGGACGTACCTTGGCAAATCAGCCAGCGCCTCGCCGACGCGCTACGTTCGGACGAGGTTCAAGTGACCTTCGTCAAGGACGGCGACCACCGCCTGTCGCGCCCGCAGGACATCGCCCTGCTGAAGCGAACGATCGGCGGACTGTTCGAACGCTCGGAGACCACGTGACCGCAACCCTCCTTCCCGCCTTTCTCCTGCTGATGCAGGTCGGCCCCGACCCTTCTGCAGGCAGCATGCCCGGCCTGCCCGACGAACTTGCCAACCGTCCCGAGCGGCCCGGAGCTAGCGAGCCGCAGCCCCAGACCGATACGCTGGCCACCTGCCTGCGTATCGCATCCTCCGATCCGCAGGCGGCGCTGGACCGCGCACAGGCTTGGCGCGAGGAGGCACAGACCGATCTCGAATTCGCGCAATCGGCGCATTGCCTCGGCCTTGCACTGGTGCAGCAAGGCCGGCTCGACGAAGCCCGCCGCGCGTTCGAGATCGCCAGCGGCGAGGCTCCAGCCGATAACCTCTCCTATTCCGCACGACTGGCTGCGATGGCCGGTAATGCCGCGCTTGCATCGGGCGATCCCGAAGCCGCGCTGCCGCTGCTCGATCGCGCGGGCGGGCAGGCTCTAGCGGCCAATGACGGGGCGCTGGCCGCCGATCTGCGGGTCGATCTTGCCCGTGTCCTCGTCAGGCTGGACCGCGAGGAAGATGCCGCGCTGGCGCTAGCCGAGGCGCGCGAGGCCGATGGCGACGATCCCGAGGCCTGGCTGCTGTCCGCCACGCTATCGCGCAGGCTGGAACGCCTTGGCGAGGCGCAGGCGCAGATCGAACGCGCGGCGCTGCTCAACCCCCGCAATCCGCAGGTAGGCCTTGAAGCGGGCGTAATCGCCGCCATGTCGGGCCGTGAAGCAGACGCACGCGCAAGCTTCCAGTCGGTGATCGACGTCGCGCCCGGCAGCCGTGAGGCCGAACGCGCCCAGCGTTACCTCGACCAGCTTGCGCCAGAAGAGGACAGCTTTCCCGAATGACCGCCTACTCGATCCTCGATCTCGTTCCCGTCCGCGAAGGTGGGACGCTGGGCGAGGCATTCGAGGCGGCGAGAGACCTCGCACGCGCCGCCGAAGAGGCAGGCTGCAAGCGATACTGGGTGGCCGAACATCATGCGATGGAGGGCATCGCGGGCGGCGCGACATCGGTCGTGCTCGCCCATGTCGGCAATGCCACCAGCACCATCCGCATAGGGTCGGGCGGCATCATGCTTCCCAACCACACGCCGTTCCAGATTGCCGAGCAGTTCGGCACGCTCGATGCGCTCTTCCCCGGACGGGTCGACCTCGGCCTCGGCCGCGCTCCGGGAGCGGGGCCCGAATTGCAACGCGCCTTGCGCAAGGACCTGCACCGGGCAGCGGAAATGTTCCCGCAGGATGTCGTCGAGCTGATGGCGCTCATGGCCGGTGACGGCGAGATACACCCGACACCGGGACGCGGGGCAAAGCCCGAATTCTGGATGCTGGGGTCGAGCCTGTTCGGCGCGCAGCTCGCCGCGCGGCTCGGCATTCCCTATGCCTTTGCCAGCCATTTCGCTCCTGACCATCTCGACAGCGCGCTCGAGGTCTATCGCCGCGATTTCCGCCATCGCGAAGTGGGCCAGAAACCGCATGTGATGGCCGCGATGAACCTTTTTTGCGCCGATACGGAGGAAGAGGCGCAAACCCTCGCAACCTCGCAGATGCAGGCCTTCGTCGCCCTGCGCACCGGCAAGCCCTCCAGGCTCAAGCCGCCTGTCGAAGGATATCGCGACCAGTTGCCCGCTCCGGCACAGGCCATGCTCGCCCATATCGGGCAGGCCAGCGCCGTCGGCACGCCGGAGCAATGTGCCGAGGCAGTGCGTGCCTTTGTCCAGCGGACGCGGGCGGACGAGATCATCTTCGCCGGGCCGACCTTCGATCCGCAGGCGCGGATTTCTTCGCTGCAAAAGGCGATGCGCGCTTTGGCCTCCTGACGCTACGGAAAGTACGCCGTGCATAGGATTGCAAAAATGCGCGCGAGTTGCCTTGAAGTGGTCCGACAACAGGCCTAATCGCCCTCCAGACCGTCGCATTTGACGACTCGGAAATTTCCCGGCGCCGCACATATCGTGCGCCGCAAGCGAGAGGCCCCCGATGGGTTCCAAGACCGCCACTACCCCCGCCGCCCAAGCAAAAGCACTCGCGCAGCACATGCGCGATTCGATGTTGCCGGGGGACACGCCCTTCGATCCCGCACGCCTCAAGGACGCCGCGGCATTCGTCGCCGAAGCCGCGCAGCAGCGCAAGTATGGCGAAGTGGCGATGGCACTGGAATCGGTCACCGAAGGCCACCGCTACACCCGCATCGCGATCATCAACGACGACATGCCGTTCCTCGTCGATTCCACCGCGAGCACGATAGCCGCGCTCGGCATCTCGATCGACCGCCTCGTCCACCCCGTCGTGCCGGTCGAACGCGCCGAGGATTGTTCGCTGACCAGCATCCGCGAAGGCGAGCCTGAAGACGCCTATTGGGAATCGATGATCTATCTCGAGACGGCGCGCGTCGATGCCAAGCAGCGCCGCCTGCTCGAAGAGAATCTCGAAAAGACGCTGGCCGACGTTCGTGCCGCGGTGGCGGACTGGCCCCAGCTGCAGGAACAGATGCAGCAGGACGCTGCCTCGGTCGATGACGATGAAGGCAAGGCGCTGCTGGAATGGCTCGATTCCGGCATGCTGACCCAGCTCGGCCATGTTGTTCGCATGCGTGACGGCGAACAGACCGGCGCGCTGGGCATCTGCCGCGCGGGCGAACCCGAACTGCTGGTCGATGCAAGCTTCGAGCGCGCGTTCAAGTGGTTCGAAGGCAAGGGCGAAAAGCGCAATCCGCTGATCATCAAGGCCAACCACCTCTCGCGCGTGCATCGCCATGTCCCGCTCGACCTGTTCATCGTGCCCCGGCGCGAAGGCAAGAAGCTGGTCGCCCTGTCGGTCCATGCCGGTGTCTGGACGAGCGCCGCGCTCGCCGCTCCGCCGCGCGCGGTGCCTGTCCTGCGCGAACGGCTCGACCGTATTCGCGACAAGCTGAATTTCGACGAGGGCGGCCATGCCGGCAAGGCGCTCGTCCACGCCATGACCGCGCTGCCGCACGACCTGCTGATCGGTTTCAGCGAGGAAGATTGCGAGCGCGTGGCGACCACCATGATGGGCCTCGTCGACCGTCCGCGCCCGCGCCTCGCGCTGGTCGAGGCGCCGCTTGCCCGCCACCTCTTCGCCTTCGTCTGGCTGCCGCGCGACATGCTGGCAACGCAGGTCCGCCTGCAGATCAAGGCCCTGCTCGAAGACAATGCCGCCGCCCGCCTGCTCGACTGGAGCCTCGAAGTCGAGGGCGGCAATCTTGCCATGCTGCGCTTCGTCCTCGACATTCGCGATGGCGCAAAGGCGCCCGATGAAAAGGCGCTCGAACAGCAGCTGCAAACCCTGCTTCGCGGTTGGAGCGAAGCGGTCGAGAACGAGCTTCTCGAGATGGTCGAAACCGGTCGCGCCGCTGCGCTGACCCTGCGTTTCGCAGAGCATTTCCCGACCTTCTACCGCGCCCGTTTCGGCCCGCGCGAAGCAGCAGAAGATATCTCCCGCCTGCGCGCACTGGGAATCCATGCCGACGACGACGAGGATGGCGATGCGCCTCATCGCGGTGCGCGCCTCTACCTGTGCGAGCGTGAGGAAGAGGCATGCCTGCGCCTCAAGCTCTACCAGTCCGAAGGCAGCCTGCCGCTGTCGGACGCGGTGCCCGTGCTCGAGAATTTCGGTTTCCACGTACAGGCCGAAACGCCGACCGTGCTCAATGACGGCAAGTTCGGCACGATTCACGATTTCGCGCTGCAGATGGCGCCCGGCGTCAAGGCGGAAGACCTTGTCGCGCGCGCCGAGGAAATCGAGGAGGCGGTTGCCGCCGTGCTCAACGGCCATGCGGAGAACGACGTGTTCAACCGCCTCGTCGCCGATGCCGGGCTCGATGCCGACGAAGCGAACTGGCTGCGCGCTTTCTATCGCTACCTGCGCCAGGCAGGGATGGGCTTCACTATCTACACCGTGGTCGACGCGCTGGCGAAGAACCCGGACATCACCCGCGCGCTCATGGCGCTGTTCAAGGCGCGGCACGATCCCGACTTCAAGGGCAACCGCGAAGAGGCGACTGCCGAAGCGCAGACCTCGATCAGGCGCGGCCTCGCCAAGGTCAAGGCGATCAACGACGACCGTCTCCTGCGGCTCTACAACTCGCTGATCGACGCGATCCTGCGCACCAATTCATTTGCCCCTGCTGCAAACGAAGCGCTCGCATTCAAGATCGACAGCTCGCTGGTCCCGAACCTGCCCAAGCCGATCCCCTGGCGCGAGATCTTCGTCTATTCGCGCCGCGTCGAGGGTATCCACCTGCGTGCAGGTCCGGTTGCGCGTGGCGGCCTGCGCTGGTCCGACCGGCGCGACGACTTCCGCACCGAAATTCTCGGCCTGATGAAAGCGCAGCGCGTGAAGAACGCGGTCATCGTGCCGACCGGCGCGAAGGGCGGCTTCTATCCCAAGCAGCTGCCCGATCCCGCGCTCGACCGTGACGGCTGGGCCGCTGAAGGCCAGGCCAGCTACGAGGTCTTCATCCGCACGCTGCTGTCGGTCACCGACAACATCGTCGACGACAAGGTTGTGCACCCCGAAGGCGTGGTCATCACCGATGGCGAAGACCCCTATTTCGTGGTCGCCGCCGACAAGGGCACCGCGCGCTTCTCCGACATTGCCAATGCGATTGCCGAGAACCGCGACTTCTGGCTCGACGATGCCTTCGCCTCCGGCGGCTCGAAGGGTTACGACCACAAGGCCATGGGCATCACCGCCAAGGGCGCATGGGTATCGGTCCAGCGACACTTCCTCGAAATGGGGATCGACGTGCAGACCGATACCATCCGCGTCGCCGGCTGCGGCGACATGTCGGGCGACGTGTTCGGCAATGGCATGCTGCTGTCGAAGGCGATCCAGCTGGTCGCCGCATTCGACCATCGCCACATCTTCCTCGATCCCGATCCCGATCCGGCGAAGAGCTGGAAGGAACGCAAGCGCATGTTCGACCTGCCGCGTTCGAGCTGGGAAGATTACAATCCCAAGCTCATCTCGCGCGGTGGCGGCGTCTTCCCGCGCGATGCCAAGTCGATCAAGCTGTCGAAAGCCGTGCAGTCGATGCTCGGCCTCGAGGTCAAGGAAATCGAGCCCGAAGCCCTCATCTCCGCCATTCTCAAGGCGCAGGTCGACCTGATCTGGTTCGGCGGCATCGGAACCTACATCAAGGCCTCGAGCGAGAACAACGTCCAGGTCGGCGACCCTGCCAACGATCCGCTGCGCGTCGATGCAAAGGACCTGCGCGCCCGCGTGATCGGCGAAGGTGCGAACCTTGGCACGACGCAGGCCGGCCGCATCGAGTTCTCGCTCAATGGCGGACGCTGCAACACCGACTTCATCGACAATTCGGCAGGCGTCGACTGCTCGGATAACGAGGTGAACATCAAGATCGCGCTCGCCGCTGCCAAGCGGGCGGACAAGCTGACCGAACCCAGGCGCGTCAAGCTGCTCGAAGCGATGACCGACGAGGTCAGCGCGCTGGTCCTCGAAGACAACCGCCTGCAGGCGCTTGCCCTGTCGATCGCCGAGATCGGCGGTGCGCGCTCGATGGCCCCGCAGCTGCACCTGATCGAAACGCTCGAGGCGGGCGGCAATCTCGACCGCCGCACCGAAGGGCTTGCCGACAACCAGACGCTGCAGCGTCGCGCCGCCGACGGGATCGGCCTCACGCGACCCGAACTGGCCGTGCTGCTGTCGTCGGCCAAGCTGGTGCTGCAGGACGCGATCGAACACAGCGACCTGCCCGACGATCCGATCCTCGAGGACCTGCTGCTGCGCAGCTTCCCCGAGCCGATGCGCAAGAAGTTCAAGACGCAGATCGAAAACCATCGCCTGCGCCGCGAGATCATCGCGACCAAGCTTGCCAACGCCATGGTCAACCGCCTCGGCATGATCCACCCGTTCGAGCTCGCCGAAGAAGAAGGCGTCGAACTGTGCCAGGTGGCTGCAGCCTTCGTGGCAGTGGCACACCTGTTCGATGTCCGCAGCCTCTGGGCCGATCTCGACACGGCAAAGATGGACGAAAGCGCGCGCCTGCTGATGTTCGACAGGCTGGCTGCCGCAACGGCGAACCTTATATCCGATGTGCTCCGCACCAGCGCCGGTTCGGTCAATCCGAGCGCGCTGGTGGAAGAGCTCGGCAAGAACGTCACTGTGCTCATCAACTGCTCGGACGAATTGCTCGGCCGCGAACTGAAGAGCCAGTCGGCTGCCCAGAAGGACGTCTTCACCAGTGCCGGCGCGCCCGACGCGATCGCCACGCGCGTGACCCACATGTTCGATCTCGACGGATCGATCGGCCTGGCCCGCCTCGCCGCGGATACGGACATCGACCCCAAGCTGGTGACCCGCGGCTTTACCGCCATCGGTGCACGCATGGGCATCGACTGGGCGCAAAGCACGGCAGCGAAGATGAATTCCTCCGATGTGTGGGAACGCCTGCTGGTCTCCAACCTTGCCCGAGATTTCCAGCAGATGCGGCTCGAACTGCTGCGTCGCCTCTCGCGCCGCAAGGACGCCAAGGAAGACATGCCGCAGGTCGTGGCCAACTGGGCGGAAGACCAGTCGGTCGCGATTACCCAGTTCCGCACCATGGTCGATCGCGCGCAGTCCGAAACGCCGGTCGCGGCGGCAATGCTGGCCCAGATCGCGAGCATGGCGCGCAACCTGCTCGCCCGGTAATCTGGCTCTCTTTGCTTGACCGCGCGGGCGTTTGACGCCAGCCCTTTGCGCCATGGAGCATTATGACGTCGTCATCGTGGGGTCGGGACACGGCGGCGCGCAGGCTGCGATAGCCTTGCGCCAGGCAGGCCATGAGGATTCGATCCTGATGGTCAGCCGCGACCGCAACCCGCCGTACGAGCGCCCGCCGCTGTCGAAGGAATATCTCGCCGGCGACAAGCCCTTCGAGAAGATCCTGATCCGCCCCGAGCAATTCTGGGCGGATCGCAACGTGACCCTTCGGCGGGGCGCCAACGTCAACGAAGTCGATCCGGCACGCCATGTCCTGCATTTGTCGGACGAAACCAGCGTCACCTATCGCAAGCTCATCTGGGCAGGTGGGGGCGATGCCCGTCGCCTGGGTTGCCCGGGTGCGGAACTGGCCGGCATCCACACGATCCGCACGCGCCGCGATACCGATGCGCTCAAGGGCGAACTCGAGGCAGGGGCGCGCCGCGCCGTGGTGATCGGTGCAGGTTACATCGGCCTCGAGGCAGCCGCCGTGCTGCGCAAGTTGGATTGCGACGTCACCGTTGTCGAGATGCAGGACCGCGTGCTGGCACGGGTCGCAGGACCGGAAATTTCCGAGTTCTACGCCGCAGAGCACCGCTCCCATGGCGTCGACCTGAGGCTCGAAACCGGTGTCGAGCGGATCGAAGGCGACGGAGAAAAGGTGACCGGCGTCACGCTGTCGACCGGAGAGACCGTGGCCTGCGACATCCTCATCGTCGGTATCGGCATCGTTCCGGCCGTCGGACCGCTGATCGCAGCAGGCGCAGCGGGCAGCAACGGTGTGGACGTCGACACCTTCTGCCGCACCTCGCTCGACGATATCTTCGCTATCGGCGACTGCGCGGCGCATCCCAATCCCTATGCCGGCAATGCGGTCATCCGTCTCGAATCGGTCCAGAACGCCAATGACATGGCAACCGTCGCTGCCAAGGCGATCATGGGCGACAAGCAGGATTACGACGCAGTGCCGTGGTTCTGGTCGAACCAGTACGACCTGCGCCTCCAGACGGTGGGCATTGCCAATGGCTATGACGCGACTGTGCTGCGCGGCGATCCAGCGGAGCGTAAGTTCAGCCTGGTCTACCTGAAAGAAGGCGTGGTCATCGCGCTCGACTGCGTGAACAACACCCGCGACTATGCGCAGGGGCGCAAGCTTGTGATGGGCCGGGCCGAGGTCGATCCGGACCTGCTCGCCGACACCGAGACCGCGCTCAAGGAGATGGGCTGAGCCGCCCGGCCGCCCAGTCGGCCGCTTCTGCCACGACCGCGTCGGGATCGCTCCTGAGCGCTTCGACCTGCGCCAGTAGCGAAGCGTCGCCGCTATTGCCGGCGGCGTAGAGGCAATTGCGCACAAAACGATCGCGCCCGACCCGCTTGATCGGCGAACCGGAGAAGAACTGCCGGAAACCGGCATCGTCGAATTCGAGGAAACGCGAAAGCGCGGGCGCGGCGAGTTCTTCGCGCGGGGCCAGCTTCATGTGGCGATGCGCCGTGTCGGCAAATTTGTTCCACGGACAAACGGCAAGGCAGTCGTCGCAGCCATAGATGCGGTTGCCCAGCGCCTCGCGGAATTCCTCGGGGATTGGTCCCTTGTGCTCGATCGTGAGGTAGGAAATGCAGCGCCGCGCATCGAGCTTGTAAGGCTGCGGGAAAGCGTCGGTCGGGCAGGCATCCTGACAGGCGCGGCACGACCCGCACATGTCGCGATGCGGCGCATCGGGGGCGAATTCCAGCGTCGAATAGATCGCTCCGAGGAACAGCCATGAACCGTGATCGCGGCTGACCAGATTGGTGTGCTTGCCCTGCCAGCCGATGCCCGCCGCCTGCCCCAGGGGCTTTTCCATCACCGGAGCGGTATCGACGAAAACCTTGAGTTCGCTATCCGGCTCGCGAGCGATCAGCCAGCGCGCCAGCGCCTTGAGCGCCTTCTTCACGACATCGTGATAGTCGCGCCCATGCGCATAGACCGAGACACGCGCCTTGTCGGGGTGATCCTCCAGCGCCAGCGGATCGACATCGGGCGCGTAGCTCATGCCGAGCGCGATCACGCTCTTCGCCTCGGGCCACAGGCCTTGCGGACTGGCGCGCTCGACCTTGCGGCTTTCCATCCACTCCATCGAACCGTGCCGCCCTTCGGCAAGCCACTGCTGGAACCGCTCCGAGCGCAGCACGTCTTCACCGGCAGGCGCAAAGCCGCAGGCGGAGAAGCCGAGCGCTTTCGCCTCCTCCCTCAGGGCCTGCTGCAGGTCATCGGGTGATGCGGCCTTAACCAAACTTGCTGTTGCTCCCGTTCACTTCGCGCGCCTATGCCTTAGGTCCATGTTGACCAAGACAGGTGCGATGTCGCGAAATCCCGCAGAACACAACCGCCAGCTCGCCATCGAGGCGCGCGGGCTGGTCAAGCGCTTCGACGACACGCTTGCCGTCGACGGGGTCGACATCTCCGTTCCCGAAGGCGCGATCTACGGCATTCTCGGCCCCAATGGTGCCGGCAAGACCACGACGCTGCGGATGTTGCTGGGCATCATCGACCCCGACGAGGGTGTGCGCCGCGTTTTCGGGCATGACCGCCCGCACGAGATCGCCAAATGGATCGGTTACCTGCCCGAAGAGCGCGGACTCTATCCAGCCATGAAATGCGACGAGGCCATCGCCTTCATGGGTTCGCTGCGCGGCCTGCCGCTCGACGAAGGGCGCAAGCGCGGGCGCGAGCTGATGGAGAACCACGGCCTCGGCCATGCGATCGACCGGCAGATCCGCCAGCTATCCAAGGGCATGGCGCAAACGGTCCAGCTTCTCGGAACGCTGGTGCACAAACCCAGGCTCGTGGTGCTCGACGAACCCTTCAGCGGGCTCGACGCGATCAACCAGGGCAAGCTCGAAGTCCTGATCCGTGATCTTGCAAAGCAGGGGACCACGGTTATCTTCTCGACCCATGTGATCCATCATGCCGAACGGCTGTGCAACGATGTCGCCATCATTGCCGGGGGCCGCGTGCCCTATGCCGGCTCGGTCGACGCGGCGCGTGACCGCATTCCGGCCCAGGTCCGGCTCGAAACCCGCAACGAGACTGGCGAATGGCGCTCCGCCCTGCCCGACGATGCGCGGCACGACACCAAGACGGGCGGCGGCCATTTCTGGTATTTCCCGATTCCCGACAGCGGGATCGAGGCGCTGCTCAAGCGCCTGATCGATGGCGAGGCGGGCATTCTCTCGCTCTCGATCGAACGCGCGGGTCTCCACGATGCCTTCGTCGAGATTGCCGGCGAGGCAGCCGCACGGGCACTCGAGGAAGGTGCAGCGGAGGCAGGCCAATGAATACGTCCGGCGAAGCTTCGCGTCTTTCGCTGCTGCAGGCGGCATGGGTCGTCGCGCGGCGCGACTTCAAGGCGATCCTGTTCAGCCGTGCCTTCTTCATCTTCCTGCTGGGCCCGCTGTTTCCCTTCATCGTCGCCAGCCTCGCAAGCGGTGTCGGCGGTCAGGTGCAGCGCGAAGTATCGGTCAATTCGATCGCGATGGTCATGTCCGAAGAGGACAGCGCGGCCATGCTCGCGGCACGAGAACGCGCGCTCGGCACCATGGAAGGCTTGCCCGAACTGGTCGTCCTCACCCCCGAGGAAGGCGAGGAAGCCGAGGAGGTCCTGCGCAGGACGAACCACGCGGTCCTGCTGAGCGGCGATCTCGAAAACCCCGTCCTTACCGGCCCGCATATCCAGATTCACGTTTTCGACGGGGCCGTCTCGCTGATGGCCGCCATGGCGAACGGAAGCGCACCGACATCCTTCCCGCAGATCGAGGAGCGTCCGCTTGCCGATACCGCAGCCGCCGCGCGTTCCGACCGCATCCGCACGGCACAGGCGGGCCAACTGCTGCTGTTCCTGCTGATGATGCTGCTGGCAGGCATGGTGCTATCGAACCTGGTCGAGGAAAAGGCCAACAAGGTGATCGAGGTGCTGGCCGCGGCTATCCCGATGGACGCAGTGTTCTTCGGCAAGCTCTTCGCCATGCTCGGCGTCAGCTTCGTGGGCATCGCGGTCTGGGGAAGCTTCGGCGGGGCGCTGTTCCTGCTCGCCGGGGAAGCCCTGCCCGACATTCCCGATCCCGCGCTCGGCTGGCCGCTCTTCGCAGCTCTCGGGGTCGCCTATTTCGCCATGGGGTACCTGCTCCTGGGATCGCTGTTCCTCACGATCGGCAGCATGGCGACCACCGTGCGCGAAGTGCAGACGCTGTCCATGCCGGTCACCATGGCGCAGCTGGTGGTGTTCTTCCTTGCCGCCTACGCCATGACCTCACCCGGAACGCCGCTGGAGATCTTCGCCGCGGTCTTCCCGCTGTCTTCGCCCTTCGCCATGCTGGCACGGGCGGCGCAGTCTCCCGACATATGGCCGCACATCCTTGCGCTCGGCTGGCAGGCGCTGTGGGTGGCGCTGTTCATCAAGGGCGGGGCCACGCTGTTCCGTCGCCGGGTCATGAAATCGGGCAAGGGCGCAGGCGGTCGCAGGGGCTTTTTCGGCCTCTTCAAGCGCAAGCAAGGCGCATAGGTCTCCCGCCTGGCACCGTCGCATCGTTGCAATGCGTCGTGATTCCATTGCGATAGGTTCGCTTTTGAAACGCACTATTGACACGCCTGTCAGTTAAGGCAGGATGCGTGCGAGAGGAGAATCCCATGGCTACCATCGCTCCCGCGCGGCCAGAATGCCGCACCTCGCCGACGGCTTACGAAGCGCTCACGAAGCATTTCGCCGAACATCCCGAGGAACGTCTGAACCACACGCACAAGTGGGACGTCAGCCGCAGCGATATCTACGCCGAAAACACCTGGCAGCCGATCTTCCGCGAAATGCGCGAGGCCGGCCCGCTCCATTACATCCCCGAGAGCCCCTTCGGTCCCTATTGGGCTGTGGTCGGGCACAAGGCGATCCAGCATATCGAGGCGCTGCCCGAGACCTTCTCCTCCAGCTGGGAGCATGGCGGGATCACCATCCTCAATCGGCTTACCGAGGAAGAGCTTGCCGAAAGCAATGTCGGCGATCGCCGCGAGCTACCGATGTTTATCGCGATGGACCGCCCGCAGCACACCGGCCAGCGGCGCACCGTTGCGCCCAAATTCACCCCCTCAGGCATGGCCGAGATGGAAGGCGAAATCCGCCAGCGCACGGGCGAGCTGCTCGATTCGCTTCCGCGCGGTGAGGTGTTCGACTGGGTGGACAAGGTCTCGATCGAGCTCACCACCGGCATGCTTGCCATCCTCTTCGGCTTCCCCTGGGAAGACCGCCGCCTGCTGACCTTCTGGTCCGACTGGTCGGGCGATACCGAGCTTGCCACCGTCCGTTCGCTCGACGAGATGCGCTGGGGCTTCCTCCACGAGATGGCGGCCTATTTCCAGTCGCTCTGGGTGGAACGCACCCACGACAAGGAACCGGGCGACGACCTCATTTCGATGATGATCCACTCCGAGGCGATGAACCAGATGCGCCCGGAAGAATTCATGGGCAATCTCGTGCTGCTGATCGTGGGCGGCAACGACACGACCCGCAATTCGATGAGCGGGATCATCTACCAGCTCGACAAGAACCCCGACCAGCGCAAGCTGTTCGAACAGCAGCCCGAGCTCATCCCCAATGCGGTGCAGGAAATACTGCGCATGCAGACCCCGCTCGCGCATATGCGCCGCACCTGCACCGAAGATACCGAGGTCTTCGGGCAGACAATCAAGAAGGGCGACAAGGTCGTGCTCTGGTACCTGTCGGCCAACCGCGACGAAGACGTGTTCGAGAATCCCGACAAGCTCGATATCGAGCGCGAGAATGCCCGGCGCCACATTGCTTTTGGCTATGGCATCCATCGCTGCGTCGGTGCGCGCCTGGCCGAATTGCAGCTGCGCGTCCTGCTCGAAGAAATGCACAAGCGCCGCATGCGCGTGCATCTTGCAGGCGATGTGGAGCGCGTGCGGGCGAACTTCGTCCACGGCTTCCGCAAGCTGGAAGTCGAGGTGACCGAATTCTGATGTAACTTTCGCGCGTTCCGGGCGTATTCATGGGCAGGAGCCTATGAGAAGACCCATGCACGATACTCTCAAGAACCGGCGCGCCTTTCTCGGACTGCTGGGCACAAGCGTGGCTGCAACCACGCTTGCCGCCTGCGGATCGAGCGCGGCGCAGGCGAAGGAATTCCCGATCTCCCTGAGCGAGGCGCAGTGGCGCAAGAAGCTCACGAAGAGCGAGTTCTATATCCTGCGCGAGGCGGGCACCGAACGCCCGTACTCCTCGCCGCTCAATGACGAGAAGCGCGCGGGCACCTTCACCTGCGCTGGTTGCGGCAACGAGCTGTATTCCTCGAAGACGAAATACGATTCTCGAACCGGCTGGCCCAGCTTCTGGAAGGCCCTCCCCGGTGGGGTCGGCACCAGCACCGATTACAAGATCGGCTATCCGCGCACAGAAGTGCACTGCGCCGATTGCGGCGGGCACCTGGGACATATCTTCAACGATGGACCCAGGCCGACCGGCAAGCGCCATTGCATCAACGGCGTGGCGATGGACTTCGTGCCGGCTTAATCGACTACGCGGTAGACGAGGAATTCCTCCGGTCCGCCCAGGTCCACGGGCTCGAGCCATTCGGGCGGATTACCTGCAACCAGATCGGCACCGAGTCCGTCCGGCGCCAGCGCAGTAAACATCGAAGTCTCGACCAGATCGCTGCACAGCGCGACATAGTCCGCGCCGCGTGATGCGATGATCGGCCGCGCCTCGTCTGCCGGTTTGGTGAAACCGTTGATGACGTCCGCCATTGCCTCGTTCGCGCGGTGATGCCCTGTCGCCACCACCCCGTGATGGCTTTCGAGAAGGATCGAGGGCCCGATATCGAGCGTCGCGAAGACGGTCCCCTTCGGAAGCTTGCCAAGCAGGCCCGCCTGCTCGCGGATGACGCAACGCGCCTCGTCCACGCTGCGGGCGGGCTTTCCTTCGACCTGCGTATCGGGTGCAAGGTTCTGCCACAGCGTGACCGGGGTCATCGGGACCAGCAGCATGATGAGGATCAGGACCGAAGCGATGCGCGCCGCGATCGCCTTCTCCATCCGCACGCGCTCGAGCAGGCGGGTCGCCAGCCAGCCAAGCGGGATCGCGGCGATGATTGATGCAAGGGCAAGCGAACGGGCAACCAGAAGAGCCAGCACGATCGAGGCGAGCAGCAGCGCAAGATATTCGGTCCACCAGACGCGCATCCAGCCCATGGACTGCGCGCGGATCGCAATGGTCGCGCCCACGGCTGCGGTCATCTGGATCAGCGCAGGGACCACGACCGCCGCAGCCTGGACCCAGAAGGGCTGGCCTTCGAGAACGCGGCGATACCAGAAGGCATCGACCGCCGGATCGAGCGCGGCAAAGGGCGTCCGCAGGCAATCGGGCGAGGACAGCGCATAGGTCGCGAGTGCAGCCGCCCCGACCAGCGAGAACAGCAGGACCAGGCCGAAACCGCGCAGCTTGGTCGTCTTGGCGATAACCCACGTTCCGAGCGCGGCGACGAGAAAGAAGCCGAGATGCGCGGGCGAGATGGAATCGCAATATTGCGTCCAGGCCGATGGACCGCGGGTCGCGAGATAGAACAGCAGCAAGCCGCCCGACAGCGCCTGCATATAGGCCACCAGCCAGCCGCGCTGTGCGTGGTCGAGCCACCAGCGCACGAACAGGATGCCGCCGAATGCGCCTGCCATGGGAAGGATTTCGAGCGAGATCGACAGGCCGAACGCCATGGCGATCCCTGCCAGCCAGCCACCTTTGCGTGCATCGCGCCAGCTGATCGCCCACAGCGCCACCGCTACGCTGAAGATCTGCCAGCCATGATGGTCGATCCGCATGGGGCGGAATTGGAACAGCAGCGCAGGCAGGAAGCCGCAGGCGAGCACGGCGAATATCGCAACGCGGGTGCCGAGGAGGCGCCATGCGAGGCGGCCGATGACGGCAGCGGCAAGACCGAAGGTGATGATCGGCAGCGCGATCAGCGCCACCAGCTCGGCATTCGCCTGCCCCACGAGCGGGGTGAAGAGTATGATGACGGCGGCAAGCGGCATGTCGACCAGCCGCGACCAGTGCATCGCCGTGCCTGCGGGTGGATCGATGCGATATTGCATCGGATCGAACCATGCCTGTCCTGCCAGCAGGTCGCGGACCTGCACGAGGCGCAGCACGTCATCGGGATCGGGAAACTGGCCCTTCAACAGCGAGGGCAGGCCCGTCAGGAACAGGATCGCGCTGACCGCAAGCCAAGCAAGAATGATCTGTCCGAGGGGAAATTCCCCGAGGCGCGCACGCCGGTCGTAAGCCATGTCAGGCGTTAGAGCGGAAGACCACGCGGCTGCGCAAGAGCCAGGTCGCCGCAAAGCTGACGACAATCGCAGCCAGCTTGGAGAGGCGCGGATCGATACCGGCAATCTCGCCCAGACCCACGATCGCCGTGGTCAGGGCAAGACCGACGAGAGCGGAGCCTACGAACAGCGCCTTCTGGCGGGTGCGTTCGGGACCGCGCGCGGCGACGGTGTCGTTGAAGACGGCACGGCTGGAAATCAGCCAGTGGGTCAGGATGCCGGCCGAATAGGCAGCCGCCGACCCGAGTGCCGCGGGAACCGCGAAGGCGAGGAGGGCGAGGAAGAGGCCCATGTCCACCGCCAGCGCCGCAACGCTGGCCAAACCATAGCGCAGGAGGCGTATGCGCTGCAGCCTGGAGATCACTTCACTCATGCCCCGTTCCCCCTCGTACGTCCGGCCTCAAGCGGCCTCGCGATCCTTGCCATCGACCTTGGTCGGAACATCGCGGACCGAATTGAGCGCGGCGGCCTGGTCTTCGGTCAGCTGGCGGTTGGGCAGCGTGCTTTCCGCACCCTCGTCACCGGCTTCGTGATATTCGGCGTCCTCGTTGACGCACCAGGTGTCGTAAACGCGCTCGCCGGCGATGATGTTCTCCACCGTCAGCATGGCGGTCATCATGGCGTGGTCCTGGTTGTTGTAGCGGTGCATGCCGTTGCGGCCCACGAGGTGCAGCGTCGGGTGCTTTTTCTCCAGCTCGATGCGCATGGCATCGACATTGGCGGCATAGTCCTCGTCATAGACCGGATAGGCCTTTTCCTGCCGGACCACGGCGCCCGACTTGACCTTCTTGCGGTCGACGAGGCCCAGGATTTCCATTTCCTCGGTGGCGAGCTTGACGAGGTCGTCGTCTTCCATCGACCAGAGGCCATCGCCCTCGAAGCAGAAGTATTCGAGACCGACGCAAGCCATGTCCTCGTCCGGGATCATTTCCGGCGACCAGCTGCGGAAGTTCTGCACGCGGCCGACCTTCACCTTGCTGTCATGGATGTAGATCCAGTTGTCGGGGAAGAGATCCTCGCCCTCGACCATCAGGGCGACGGTCAGGAAGTCGCGATACTTGAGATCGTTCGCCTGCAGCGTCGATTGCGGCAGCGGGTGGAGGCGCTTGGACAGTTCGCGCATCGGCGCGCTGCTGATCGCATGGTCCGCTTCGATGACGATGTCGCCATCGGGGCCTTCGGCGCTCATGCGCCAGCTGCCGTCGGTATTGGCCGAAAGCTGCTTCAGGCCATGACCCATGATGATGTGGCCGTTGCCCGAGGCAATGATCTTGTCGCGCGCGGCATCCCACATCATGCCCGGGCCGAGGCGCGGGTAGCGGAAGGTTTCGAGCAGCGTCTTGGTTGCCATGCCGTCATTCGGCTTCTTGTTGAGGCCGAGGCTGCGCTTGAGGCCGTCGACGACAGCGCTCCAGAGCGAAAGGCCCTTGATACGCTGGGCGGCCCAGTCGGCGCTCATTTCGTTGCAGGGCATGCCCCACACCTTCTCGGTGTAGGTCTTGAAGAAGATCGAATAGAGCTTCTGGCCGAACTGGTTCGTGGTCCAGTCCTCGAAGCTCTTCACGTCCTTCTTGGGGAAGAGCTTGTACTGGAGGTAGCTCGCCATGCAGACGGTCGAGCGCAGGATGCCGAGGTTCCACAGCGCTTCGAAGGCGCGCAGCGGGTAGCTGTAGAACTTGCCCTCGTAATAGATGCGGCTCATGCGCGGGCGCTGGATGAAATCGTCCTCGCCCAGGATCTCGTTCCACAGGTCGACGACCTGCTGCGACTTCGAGAAGAAGCGGTGGCCGCCGATATCGAAGCGGTAGCCTTCATGTTCGACCGTACGGCTGATGCCGCCGACGTAGGTGTCGTCTTTCTCGATGATCGCGACAGTCTTGCCCTGCTTGGTCAGCAGGTAGCCTGCAGTGAGCCCGGCAGGACCCGCTCCGATGATTGCAACGTCGACTTTGAGCGGATTGTTGGTCGTACCCATGAATACCCCCGATTTGTTGTCGAACCGGAAGTGAAGGATATTGGTTAAAAGGTACTTAATGCCTTACGCAAAAACCGCGTCAGATGGGCTGGTCCCGCAGCATGGCAGGGCACTGGACCGCGGCGGCGAGCATCGCGAATTCCCTCAGCGAGAGCGTGTTGTCGAACACCAGGCCAAATTCTGCATCACGGCGCCAGCGCACGGTGGCACGTGTTTCGGACAGACCTTCCCCGGTTACGATAAGTCGCTGGTCGATCGCGAAAGCCGCGTCGCATTCGACGCGCGCGCCCTGTTGCGACAGGTTGACGGTCGTTGCCTCGGCCTTGCCCGACAGCGTCGAGATCGTCAGCGGAATCGCCAGGTTGAGGCGAAGCTGGCGCTTGGGGAAGTTCCAGGTCTCGTGGATCAGCTTTTCCACCTCGACGGGCTTCTCGAACCGATAGCTCGCCTCGAACCCTTCGCGGCGGACCTCGGTGATCTCGTAACTCTCGCCGTTCTGGAGCTCGAGCGCGAGATTGGTATCGTCGGGAAGTGCGTGGAAGCTGCGGAAGGAGATGCCGGTCGCCGACACGTCCCTGATGACGCAGAGGAACTCGCCCTGCCCGCACACGATCTTCGCAGCCCGGATCAGCGAGGTGTAACGCGGCGCCGAGCGCTGCTCGACCGCATCGGCTTCGTTCCTGTCATCCGCGTTCAGCGCAGCGGAATAATCCATCGTATTTCGTCCCCCAAGATCGGTCACGGACGCATTGTCCGCTCGCGATGGTCTTGGCCCAAGTGTCCCTTCGGTTTCGTCTATTATCGGCCTACGGGTTAATACGAATATAAGATGCCCGTCCCGGCACGGCAGGAGAGCAGGCGGGGCCTGCGACGACTATTGGGGAGAGGGCCTGGTGCGGGTGGTGGGACTCGAACCCACACGTCCAAGGGACAGGGGATTTTAAGTCCCCGGCGTCTACCATTCCGCCACACCCGCCTGATCGGCAGGGAGCGTGCCTAGTCACTGATTGGATTGGCTGCAATCGCTCAAACGGAGCTCAGGCGCGATTACTTCTCGTTCAGGCGCTCGCGGATTTCCTTGCCCGGCTTGAAATAGGGCACGCGTTTTGCGGGCACGTCGACCATATCGCCGGTGCGCGGATTGCGGCCCTTGCGGGCTTCGCGTTCACGGGTGGAGAAAGCACCGAAGCCGCGCAATTCGACGCGACCGCCCTCGGACAGACGCTGGGCGATTTCCTCGAAGAAGATGTCTACGACCTGCTCCACCTCTTCGGCGCGCAGTTCGGGATTGTCTTCAGCAATCGCCGTGAGAAGTTCGGATCGGATCATCTACGCTCTCCTGACTAACGCCTGCGCGGTAGTCAAATACCTTTTATGCGACCCTTACGGGCGTAATCGAGACGACCCCTTGAATGGATTTTGTGGCAGAAAACGTGGATTTCTGCAAGCTGTCAGTTACTTGCCGGAAAGCGGCGCCATTCAGGCGTCGGCGAGCAGTTCGGAAGGGGCGATTCCAAGCCGGTCCATCCGGGTGCGGATCTCGGGCCACTCTTCCTTCAGGAAAGCCTCGCGCTCCCGCTCGCGCAGCGTGGCCGAGGCGCCCTTCGCCACATACATGCCGACACCGCGCTGCACTTCGACAAGGCCGTCGTTCTGGAACTGCTGGTACGCCTTGGCGACGGTCAGCGGATTGGCGCCCTGCTCTGCCGCCAGTGCGCGTACCGAGGGGAGCATCTCGCCTTCCCGGTACTGTCCGTCGATGATCGCCGCCGCGATCATGTCGCGCAGCTTGAGATAGACGGGCTTGGACTGGTTGCTCATGGCGAATCCCCGGTTGTCGTATAGTGCATCAGTGCCATAATACAGCGCGGCGCGCAAGGTTCCCGACATTCTCGTGACAGTTGGTCTCGCCTGTAACTAATGCTTCACATTGCGCGCCAGAGCGCTAGGGTGCGCGCTTCTTCGGGGAGGGGTCGCGCACGAAGCCGGCCTTTCGACAAAACAAGGGATACCGGATTCGATGGTAGAAGGCGTCTTCTTCACATTCGACTCAGCGTTCGAAATGTGGACTTTCAGGGTTGCCGTGGTCGCACTGGCAGCATTTCTCATCGGCGGCGTGGTGCTGATCACCCGCCCGCAGGAAGAGGTTATCGGGCACCCCAAGGGCCTGTTCCTCCTGTTCATGGCCGAAATGTGGGAGCGTTTCTCCTACTACGGCATGCGCGCCCTCCTGATTTTCTACCTCATCCAGCACTGGATGTTCGCGGAAGAAAAGGCCTACGTGATCTACGGCGCCTATACCGCGCTCGTATACATTGCGCCGGTTGTGGGCGGCTATCTCGCCGACCAGTATATCGGCCAGCGCAAGGCGGTCCTTTTCGGTGCGGTCCTGCTGACCTTCGGCCACTTCTTCATGGCATTCGAAGGGTCGGGCGGACAGGCAGATCCGATGATCAACGTCTTCTGGCTCGCTCTCGCCCTCATCATCGTGGGCTCGGGCTTCCTTAAGGCCAACATCTCGGTCATCGTCGGCCAGCTCTATCCGCGCACCGACGTGCGCCGCGATCCGGCCTATACCATCTTCTACATGGGCATTAACGTCGGTGCGGCGACCGCATCGATCATCTGCGGCTATCTCGGCCAGACCTATGGCTGGCAGTACGGCTTCGGTCTCGCCGGCATCGGCATGCTTATCGGCCTGATCTTCTTCGTCATCGGCAAGCCGCTGCTGCTCGGCCAAGGCGAACCCAAGGACCCGGCCAAGATCAAGGGCGGCAAGGAATACGCCATCTACGGCGCAGGCCTCGCCATGGTCGCACTGTGCTGGGCGGCAATCCAGTACCAGGAACTCGTCGGTACCGTCCTCGGCGTGTTCGGCGGTGGACTCGTCGCCTACGTCCTGTTCACTGCAGTGACCAAGCTCGCACCCGAAGAGCGTGACCGCATCTTTGCAGCCATGTTCCTCATCCTGACCTCGATCGTCTTCTGGGCACTGTTCGAGCAGGCAGGTTCGTCGCTCAACGTGTTCACCGATCGCCATGTCGATACGCAGGGCGTGAACGCATCGATGTTCCAGTCGATCAACGCAATCTACATCGTTCTTCTCGCACCGCTCTTCGCGATGCTGTGGCAGGGGCTGGCGCGTAAAGGCGCCGAACCCAGCACGCCGATGAAGTTCGGTCTCGCCGTGATCCAGGTGGGTCTCGGCTTCCTCGTCCTCGTCTGGGGCGCGGAAAGCGTGGGCATCAACGTGCCGACGCCGGTCATCTTCATCTTCCTCATCTACCTGCTGCACACCACCGGCGAGCTCTGCCTTTCGCCTGTCGGCCTTTCGGCGATGAACCGCCTGAGCCCGGCTCACATGGCCTCGCTCATCATGGGTACCTGGTTCTTCGCCTCGGCCACCGGTAACTTCGCAGCCGGCCTGATCGCTGCTGCAACCGGCGGCGAAGGTGTCGGCGAAGAAGCCGGCAAGCAGGTCGTGCTCGACGTCTACTCGACCGTCGGCTGGTACGCGATTGCCATCGGTGTCGGCGTCATGGTCGTCAGCCCGCTGATCAAGCGCCTGATGCACCTCGACACGATCAAGGACGATGCGCTCGAAGGTCAGGCGGAAGCCGGTCTCGAGGCGCAGGAAGCGGGCGTCCACCCGACTTCGCGCAGCTGATAGCGGGCGGGGGATCGTCCGACGGGCGAAATCCCTCGACCAAATTGGATTGACCGGACGGGCCGGGGCAGCAATGCTCCGGCCCGTTCACTTTTGGGGGACTGCATGAAAAGACTTGCCCCGCTTGCGCTTGCCGCAGGCCTCGCCGCATGTGCCACCTCGGGCACCGGAAACGAAACCGCCTCAGCGTCCAAGCCGGACAAGGAATGGACCACCCCCACGGGCCAGGACGGTAACGAGCCGTTCCCCAGCACCTACCGCCCCTATCCCGGACGCCCGACTGCGCTGGTCGGGGCGACCGTATTCGACGGCAAGGGCGGCAGGATCGATAACGGCACGGTCCTGTTCCGCGACGGCGAAGTCGTGGCGATCGGCGATGCCTCGCTTTCGACCGATGGCTACGACCGCGTCGATGCAGCGGGCAAGTACGTGACGCCGGGCATCATCGATATCCACTCGCATCTTGGCGATTATCCCAGTCCGAGCGTCGATGCACATTCGGACGGTAACGAGGCGACCAGCCCGACCACGCCCGAGGTATGGGCCGAACATTCGATCTGGCCGCAGGACCCCGGCTTCTCCCGCGCGCTCGCCAATGGCGGCGTGACCAGCCTCCAGATCCTGCCCGGCTCTGCGAACCTGATGGGCGGGCGCAGCTCCACCATCAAGAACGTGCCTGCGCGCACCGTTCAGGGAATGAAGTTCCCCGGCGCGCCCTATGGCTTCAAGATGGCCTGCGGTGAAAACCCCAAACGCGTCTATGGCGGCCGCGGGCGCATGCCCTCGACCCGCATGGGCAACTTCGCGGTCAACCGCCAGACCTGGCTCGATGCGCGCGCCTATGCCGAGGGTGACCGCGAGAAGCGCGACCTTGCCAAGGAAACGCTGGTCGGCGTGCTCGACGGCGATATCCTCGTCCACAACCACTGCTACCGCGCCGACGAAATGGCGCTGGTCATGGATATGGCCAAGGAGATGGGCTACAAGGTGTCCGCCTTCCACCACGCGGTCGAGGCCTACAAGATCGGCGATTTGCTGCGCGAAAACGGCGTGTGCAGCGCGATCTGGGCCGACTGGTACGGCTTCAAGATGGAAGCTTATGACGGCATCCTCGAAAACGCCGCCTATCTCCAGCGCGAGGACGCCTGCGTGGTCATCCATTCGGACGATGCGAACGGCATCCAGCGTTTGAACCAAGAAGCGGCCAAGGCACAGGCCGCAGGTCGCCGCGCCGGGATCGATATCCCCGATGCGACGGTGATTTCGTGGATCACCCTCAACCCCGCCAAGGCGATGGGCATCGACGCGATGACCGGCAGCCTCGAACCGGGCAAGATGGCCGATGTCGTGTTGTGGAACGGCGATCCACTATCCGTCTATTCGCGGCCCGAGAAGGTCTGGATCGATGGTGCGCTGATGTACGATTCCATGGACCGCAAGCGCCGTCCGGTGAGCGATTTCGAGCTCGGCCAGCCCGGTGAAGGAGATGTGAAATGAAGCGCCTCCTCGCACTTGCCGCCAGCGCAATCGCGCTTTCCGCCTCACCGCTTTCCGCGCAGGATTTCGTCATCGCCAACGCGACGCTGGCAACCGGTGACGGCAGCGAACCGATCGAAAACGGTGTCGTGATCGTCGATGACGGCAAGGTCGTTTACGCCGGGCCGATGTCGGGCGCAGGCTCCTTCGAAACCGACAGCGTCACCGATGTGAAGGGTGCCTGGGTAACGCCCGGCCTCTTCGCCACGGTCACCACGCTCGGCCTGTGGGATGTGGGCGCGGTGAGCGAATCGAACGATACGCGCGCCGGGGGTTCGCCCTTCAATGCCGCGCTCGACGTGTCGCGGGCGATCAATCCGGATTCGCAGCATATCAAGATCCACCGCGCTGCCGGGGTGACCCGCGCCGCGACGGTGCTGACCAATACCGGTTCGATCTTCGGCGGACAGGGCACGGTGATCGACCTCGGCGCCGATGCCGATCCGGTCACCACGCCGCGCGCTTTCCAGGTCGTGCACCTCGGCGAGAACGGGGCACGCCTTGCAGGCGGGAGCCGCGCTGCAACCTATGCCGAATTCGCCAATGCGCTGCGCGAGGCCCGCGATTTCGCCAATGGCCGCTGGGATGCGGAGAGCGCGATGCTCACCCGCGCCGATGCAGAGGCCCTGGTACCGGTCGTGAACGGCCGGCAGAAACTCTATGTCGCGGTCGAGCGTGCCTCGGATATCCGCGCCGTGCTTGGTCTCATGCGCGAGTATCGCTCGCTCGATCTGGTGCTGGTCGGCGCAAGCGAGGGCTGGCTGGTCGCTGACGAGATCGCAGCCGCCGGTGTCCCCGTGATTGCCGATGGCCTCGACGATCTGCCGCGCAGCTTCGAAGAGCTCGCCAGCACCCAATCGAACGTCGGCCGCATGGCAGCAGCGGGCGTGAAGGTGGCGATCAATGCTTCCGCGATGGAGAACCCGCGCAACCTCAACCAGTATGCCGGAAACCTCGTCGCGCTTACCCGCGTGCCCGGGGCCGGCGGATTGAGCTGGGGGCAGGCCTTCGCCGCGATCAGCTCGGTCCCGGCCGAGATCAGCCGGCTGGGTGGCCGCGCAGGATCGCTCGTGCCGGGTGCCGCTGGCGATATCGTGATCTGGGACGGCGATCCGCTTGAGGTCGGCTCGGTCCCGACGCAGGTCTATATCGACGGGGTTGCGCAACCGCTCGAAAACCATCAGAGCCGCCTGCGCGATCGCTACCGCGACCTCGACGAGAGCGACCTGCCCAAGGCATTCGACTGGTAAGGACCGACATACCGATGCGTTCGATGATACTCGCCCTCCTGGCGGCCTTTGCAGCTGTCGGTTTCCAGGCCGTTACCGCGCAGGACGAAAGCGGGCCAGACCGTTCGCAGGACCTTGCGTGGATGAACGCGCAGCAAGCCTATCTCGCCGGCCTCAAGGCAGAAGACGGCTGGTATTCGATGGATGGCGGACTGCGCTGGCGATATCTCGAATATGCCGGATCGGACGAGAAGCCGAGCATCGCCGACAGGGTGACCGTGCATTACGCGGGCACCTTCATCGACGGCGAGACCTTCGATTCCAGCTTCGACCGGGGCGAGCCGGCGACCTTCCCGCTGGGCCGCCTTATCAAGGCGTGGCAGATGGCGATCCCGCAGATGGGCGTCGGCGACACGATCGAGATCGCGGCGCCGGCGGACCTCGCCTATGGTCCCAGGGGCAAGGGGTCGATCCCGGGCGGGGCCACGCTGCTGTTCAAGGTCAAGCTGATCGGCATCGAAAGCAACTGAACGACATTTGCCGTCCGGGCGGCGTGTGATAGCTTTCCTCTACCGGGAGGGACCTATGACACCTTTGCTTGCGCTTCTTGCTGCTTCGATTGCCTTTGTCGGCACGCATTTCGCCCTGTCGCACCCGCTGAGAGCGCCGATCGTCTCCAAGCTGGGCGAGAACGGGTTCCGCGGCGTCTATTCACTGGTCGCGCTGGCGACCTTCGTCTGGGTGGTCATGAGCTTCCGCGCGGTTGGGCCGGGCGGTGCGCCCTTGTGGAACGGGATGGGCGACGGTGTCTGGATCGCGGCGACCATAATCATGCTTGTCGCTTCGGTGCTCTTGGCAGGCTCCTTCATCCGCAATCCGGCGATGCCCGCGCCGGGAGCTGAAAAGCTTGCTGCACAGGACCCCCATGGCGTCTTCAATATTACCCGCCATCCGATGATGTGGTCCTTTGCCCTTTGGGCAGCAGTACATATCCTGCTCAGCCCCACACCGCGCCAGTTCATTCTTGCCGGCGCGGTCGGCTTCCTCGCCCTGGTCGGCGCGCATATGCAGGACCGCAAGAAGGAGGTTCTGATGGGCGATGCCTGGGCGGGCTGGGAAGCGAAGACCAGCTACTGGCCGCGCTTCGGCGCGCTCCTGAAAGCCGGACCTGCGGCGTGGATCGGCGGCATTGTGATCTGGCTTCTGGCGACTTTCGGCCACATCCATGCCAACGGCATTCCCGCAGGCATCTGGCGCTGGGTCGGCTAGCTCAGGGGCGGTGTTTCGCCACGCGATTGTCCCGGCTACCGAAGCCAAAATCCCCGCGAACAGGGTCGCTCAGAGCCAATCGGGCATGCCCGGAACCGCGCCCGACCCTATCGCCCGGTGAACTTCGGCGCGCGCTTTTCGATCAATGCGTCGACACCTTCCATGTGATCCTGCGTCGAGTGCATCAGCGCCTGCGCATTGGCTGCCATCTCCAGCGCGGCGTCATAGGAGGTCGAGCGCCCCTGGCGCATCAGGTTCTTCGCCTGACGCAGGGCATGCGGAGGCATCGCAGCAACCTTGGCGGCGAGCGCATTGGCCTCTTCGAGCAGCGCATCATGCCCGACCACACGGCTGACCAGCCCCCATTCGAGCGCGGTCGGCGCGTCAATCACATCGCCGGTGTAGAATAGCTCCGCCGCGCGCGCTTCGCCGATGATGCGCGGCAGAATCCACGTGCCGCCATCTCCCGGAATGATGCCCAGCTTGAGGAAGGTGACGCCGAACTTGGCCTTGTCGCTCGCAATCCGCATATCGGCGAGGCAGGCGAGGTCGCAGCCAAGTCCGATGGCCGGGCCATTGACCGCCGCGATCAGGGGCACCCGCAGTGAATAGAGCGCGCGCAGGATCTTGTGGATGTTGTTGCGATAGCCATCGGCGATCTCGGGTGCGGTGCCGCCGAAATTGCCGGTCTTCTCCTTCATCGCCTTGATGTCGCCACCGGCAGAGAAAGCGCGCCCGGCCCCTGTCAGGATCACGCAGCGCACACCCATGTCGGCGTTGATCGCATCGCAGGCCGCCGCAAATGCATCCCCGTCACCGGCAGCCCCGAGCGGGTTCATGCTGTCCGGGCGGTTCAGCGTGAGGGTCGTAACATGTTCGGCAGTGTCGATGGTCAGGAGGGTCATTCGGTCACGCTTTCGCTCGGGATTGTATGGAGGAAGGATAACACCGCTTCTTCCGCCTCGTCATGCCAGGCAAGATCGTGGCCCTTGCCGGGATAGATCACCAGTTTCGCATCGCGGCGCACCTGAGCAAGCTGGCGGGTGTGGGCATGCGGGATCACCCGATCGGCGTCTCCGTGGAGGAGCAGGACCGGCGCTTCGACCGCGCCGATCTTCTCGATATTCTCGTAGCGATGCCGCAGGAACATGCTGGTCGGAAACCATCGGATCTTCTCGGCTACCAGCTGGCGCATGCTTGCAAAGGGGCTGATCAGGACGAGCGCCCGTGGTCCGGTTTCCGCTGCGAGATGCGTCGCTACGCCCGAGCCGATGGAGTTGCCGATGATGACGATATCGTCGGCGGATATGCCGCGGCGCGCAAGGAAGGCGATGGCCGCCCGCCCATCGAGATAGAGACCTTCCTCGCTGAGTGTACCGGGATTGCCGCGATAGCCGCGATATTCGGCTGCGAGCACGCCATAGCCAGCCGGCACCAGCCGGTCGGTCGCGACCACGCTCGAAACCCAGTCGGCTCCATTGCCGTGAAAATAGACGATGGTCGGTTTGTCGGCTTCCGCCTCGCGATAACCCGCCGAAATGGCGAGCCCGTCATCGGTCGGGTAGCTAATCTCTTCAAAGCCACCCGTCGTCGGACCGACCGTTTGGGGCGCCGGATAGATCAGCCGCTCCTGCTGGCTCCAGAGGATCGCCAGCAGGACGAGATACAGGGTAAAGGCGAGGCCGACGATCCACATCATGATGCGGATCGGTCGGCTCAAGCCCGCGCTTCTTCCACGCCGGTGCTGTTGTGGCGCAGTGCGCTCAGCACCTTGTCGACGATCTGCGGGGCGTTGAGACCCGCCTCGTCATACTGCTTGGCGGGATCGTCCTGGTCCTGGAACACATCGGGAAGGCGCATTGTGCGAACCTTCAGCCCGGTGTCGGTCAGCCCTTCGTCCGATGCGAAGGTCAGCACATGTGCGCCGAGACCGCCGATCGCACCTTCCTCGACAGTGACCACGACCTCGTGGCTGCGCATCAGCTTCTCGATGAGGTCGGTGTCGAGCGGCTTGGCAAAGCGCATGTCGGCAACCGTGGTCGACAGGCCCTTGGCCTCGAGCTGGTCGGCAGCCTTCTTCGCCTCTTCGAGGCGCGCGCCCAATGACAGGATCGCGACCTTGGTGCCTTCGCGCACGATACGGCCCTTGCCGATTTCGAGCTTTTCCAGCTTCTCCGGAATTGCGACGCCCGTGCCGCTCCCGCGCGGGTAGCGGAAAGCGATCGGGCCATCGTCATATTCGGCGGCGGTGTAGGTCATGTGGGCCAGCTCCGCCTCGTCGGCAGCGGCCATCACCACCATGTTCGGCAGGGTCGCGAGATAGGTGATGTCGAAAGAGCCGGCATGCGTGCAGCCGTCGGCGCCCACCAGACCGGCGCGGTCGATGGCGAAGCGCACGGGCAGGTTCTGGATCGCCACGTCGTGCACGACCTGGTCGTAGGCGCGCTGGAGGAAGGTCGAATAGATCGCGGCGAAGGGACGCATGCCTTCTGCGGCCAGACCGGCGGCAAAGGTCACGCCATGCTGTTCGGCGATACCGACGTCGAAAGCCTTGTCGGGATGGGCCTGGGCGAACTTGTCGACGCCTGTACCGCTCGGCATGGCGGCGGTGATGGCGCAGATGCGCGGATCGTCATTGGCGATCTTCGCCAGCGTTTCGCCGAAGACGTTTTGGTAGGCAGGCGGTCCGCCCTTCGATTTCTTCTGCTCGCCGGTGACGACGTCGAACTTGGCGACGCCGTGATATTTGTCGGCGCTGTTTTCGGCCGGCGCGTAGCCCTTGCCCTTCTTGGTGACGACATGGATCAGGACCGGGCCCTGTTCACTATCGCGCACATTCTCGAGGACCGGGATGAGGTGGTCGAGGTTATGCCCGTCGATCGGGCCGACGTAATAAAAGCCGAGTTCCTCGAACAGAGTGCCCCCGGTGACCATTCCGCGGGCATATTCCTCGGCCTTTTCGAGGCCGTCATGCACCTTGCGGCTGAGCTTCTTCGACAAGCGCGAGGCAAGGCTGCGAAGGCCGAGATATTCGCTGCTCGAAACGGTACGCGCGAGATAGGCCGACAGGCCGCCGACCGGAGGCGCGATCGACATGTCGTTGTCGTTGAGGATCACGATCAGGCGATTTCCCGCCTGTTCGGCATTGTTCATCGCCTCATAGGCCATGCCCGCGCTCATTGCGCCGTCGCCGATGACGGCGATGCCGCGTCCAGGGCGGTCCTGCATCTTGTTGGCCATGGCGAAACCGAGCGCCGCGCTGATCGAGGTCGAGCTGTGCGCTGCGCCGAAGGGATCGTATTCGCTCTCCGCGCGCTTGGTGAAGCCGGACAGGCCCCCTCCCTGGCGCAGGGTGCGGATACGGTCGCGGCGACCGGTCAGGATCTTGTGGGGGTAGCACTGGTGGCCAACGTCCCACACCAGCTTGTCGGTCGGCGTATCGAACACGTAGTGAATCGCCGCAGTCAGTTCGACGACGCCGAGGCCCGAACCGAGGTGCCCCCCGGTCGTGCCGACGGCATCGATCATCTCTGCGCGCAGCTCGTCGGAGAGCTGGCGAAGCTGGCTTTTGTCGAGCTTTCGAAGGTCGGCGGGGGTGTCGACCGTGTCAAGCAGGGGCGTCTTTGGGCGTTCACTCATACGAATGCCTTACACGCGGTTTTCCGAACTGTCGATGAACGGTTTATCGCTGAAAATACACGCTTGGGCGCAGCCTACGCCGCGCAATCGTCACACAGGCCGCGCAGTTCGACCACCGGACGGACATCGGTAAAGCCCGCGTCCTTGCCAGCATCGCGCAGCGCGCCGGTGACGCGCTCGTCGTCGATATGGGTAGCCTTCCCGCAATCGTCGCAGATCAGGAAGATGCAATCGTGGCGGCAGCCCGGGTGCGTGTTGACCAGATAGGCGTTCGCGCTCTCGATCCGGTTCGCAAGATTGGTGCGCACGAACAGGTCGAGGATGCGATAGACGCTGTTGGGCGCAACGCGCTTGCCGCGCGCTGCTGAGAGATTGTCGGCGATATCGTAGGCGCTGGCGGGCTTTTCGTGCCGCGCGAGTTCCTCGAACACCGACTGGCGCATGCCCGTCCACTGTTCTCCGGAATCGGTGAGCGTGATGCGGGCTGCGTCGATCAGATCGTCGCCCGAATGTTCCTTATGCGCGTGCGAGTGTCCTGCCATGCGAAAGAGGTAGGATCACACGGCGATGCGCGCAAGTCAGTTGCGGCGGAACTCGGCGCGGTAGAGCGAGGGGTAGAGACGCTTGAGCGCAGCGACCTTCGGCGCGTCCCAGCGCACGATATAGCCGTGGCGCGGGTTCTTGTCGGCAAAGTCCTGGTGATAGGTCTCCGCAGCGTAGAAGGTGCGGGCCGGTTCGATGCTGGTGACGATGGGCTTGTCCCACAGCCCGCTTTTCTTCAGCTGGGCGAGATAGGAGGCAGCGACGCGGCGCTGCTCGGCCGATACCGGGATCAGTTCGGCATTGTAATGCGCGCCCCGATCCGGGCCCTGGCGGTTCTTGAGCGTCGGATCGATCACGACCGAAAAGAAGATCTGCAGCAGCTGGTCATAGCGCACCACCTTGGGGTCGTAGGTGACCTTCACCGTCTCGACATGGTCGGTCACGCCCGAGGAGACGAGCTTGTAGTCCGCCTGGCGCTTGGTGCCGCCGTGATAGCCGGAGACCGCGCTGGTAACGCCCTTGGTATGGCTGAAGACAGCCTCCACGCCCCAGAAGCAGCCGCCTGCGAAAATGGCGGTCTTGAGACCGGTGCCCTCGTTCGCCTTGCGCGCGGCAACAGGTGCCTCGACCACCTTCTCGGCGGCGAAAGCGGGCTGCTGGCAGGCGGTGGTCGTAGCCAGAGCGCCTGCGGCAAGGAGGAGGGCTAAGCGCTTCATCAGACGATCGCGGCCACGGCGGAGACGATTTCCGCGCCGTTCGAAAAGGCGACAATGATGGCGCCGGCGAAAAATCCGATGCCGAAATTGCGATAAAGGTCTGGGGTAAAGAGGCTCATGTTGTGTTCTTTCGTGGGAATACCCCACGTGGTTACACGCCGCCCAATTGCAACGTGCTGAATACGATGGTTGTGAACGGTTCAGCCGATCAGTCGGCCCCTCCGAAGCTCGGCCAGCCGATTAGTGCCGGAAGTGTCGCATTCCGGTAAACACCATGGCGAGATTCTGCTCGTCCGCCGCAGCGATCACTTCCTCGTCGCGGATCGACCCGCCCGGCTGGATGATCGCGGTCGCACCCGCTTCGGCCGCGGCCAGCAGGCCGTCGGCGAAGGGGAAGAATGCGTCCGAGGCAACCGCGCTGCCGACTGCGCGGCTCTGCTCCCAGCCGTACTTCTCGGCGGCTTCTGCGGCCTTGATGGCAGCGATCCGCGACGAATCGCGGCGGTTCATCTGGCCCGCGCCGATGCCCGCGGTCGCACCGTCCTTGGCATAGACGATCGCGTTCGACTTCACGTGACGCGCAACGGTCCAGGCGAAGAGGCAGTCCTTCAGTTCCTGCTGCGTCGGTTCGCGCTTGGTGACGACCTTGAGGTCGGCTTTGGTGATCGCGCCGTTGTCGCGCGTCTGGACCAGCAGGCCGCCGGTGATCGGCTTGACCATCAGCCCGCCGCGGCGCGGGTCGGGCAGGTCGCCGGTGACGAGCAGGCGCAAATTCTTCTTCTTGGCGAAGGCTTCGCGCGCCTCGTCCGAAACCGAAGGGGCGATCACGACTTCGGTGAAGATCTCGCAGATTGCCCGTGCTGTCTCACCGTCGAGCTCGGTGTTCACCGCCACGATGCCGCCGAAGGCCGACACGCTGTCGCATGCCAATGCCTCGTTCCATGCCTCGATCAGGCTCGAGCCTTGCGCCACACCGCAGGGGTTGGCGTGCTTGACGATGACCACCGCCGGTTCGCCGCCGGCGAATTCCGCGCAAAGTTCGAGCGCGGCGTCGGCATCGTTGTAATTGTTGTAGCTGAGTTCCTTGCCCTGCAGCTGCTCGGCCTGCGCGATGCCTCTGCCGTGCGGGCCGCTGGGCGTGTAGAGCGCCGCCTTCTGGTGCGGGTTCTCGCCATAGCGCAGCTCGACCGGTGCCTTGCCATTGACCGCGAGGAAATCGGGGAAGGTCTGCTGCTGGTCGGCGAAGGCGAACCATTGGCTGATCATCGAATCGTAAGCCGCAGTCGCCGCGAAAGCCTTGGCCGCGCACTTGCGACGGAAGTCGAGCGAGGTCGCACCGGTCGCATCGAGTTCGCTCACCAGCGTGTCGTAATCGGCGGGGTCGGTGACGATGGTGACGAAGGCATGGTTCTTGGCCGCGCTGCGCACCATGCTGGGACCGCCGATGTCGATATTCTCGATGATCTCGTCGCGCTCGGCGCCGCGCATCACGGTGGCTTCGAAGGGATAGAGGTTCACGACCACGAGATCGATTGCGCCGATCGCGTGCTCTTCCATGGCAGCGGCATGTTCGGGATTGTCGCGCACGGCCAGCAGGCCTCCGTGGACCATCGGGTGCAGCGTCTTCACGCGGCCGTCCATCATTTCGGGAAAGCCGGTGAGGTCGGAGACGTCCTTCACCTCGAGGCCCGCTTCGCGCAGCGCCTTCGCGGTACCGCCGGTCGACACCAGCTCCACGCCCTTGGCGGCCAATGCCTTGCCCAGTTCAACCAAACCGCTCTTGTCGGACACCGAGAGAAGCGCCCGCTTGATCGCCACATCTGCCATTGAAACTTCTATCCCATTTTCTTGAACAGCCAGGGGAAGCGTTCCCCGCTGCGAGCGGCCATGCCTTCGACCACGATCTGCTGCACCTCATGGGGACGGCCGTGGCCATCGACCCACAGCGAATCCTCGAGCGTGCAGTGCGCCTCGCCGCTAGTGCCTGCGAGGCGAAATTGCCAGTAGCTTGCGTCGGGCAGGGCAAGGTGCACACCATGCCCGTCATCGCTCACCCGCGCTTCGATCCCGCGGCCGAGATGGAAGCGCATGGCGAAGCCGATCTTGCCGCGCTTGCCCTTGCGGGTAGACGGTTCGAGCACGTCTTCCCCGCGCAGCTCCCCGCCATCGTCCGACAGGATCAGGATGCGGCGATGGAGCAGGCCGAAGCGCGCGCCATAGCCATTATGTACGGCCTCGAACCTGGTCGCCTTGCGCGCGCCCTGCTTGATCGTCTCGCGGGAGAAATCGACTTCCTCGACACCCTTGCCGACCTGCCCGTGCAGGAGGACGGCGGTGGAGTTAGTTTCTTCCAGCACCAGCGTCGAGTGGGCAGAGGTTCCGCGCAGCCCCTGTTCGATCCGCGCCGGGACCAACGCGCCTGCAAGCTCTGCACCACCGCAATTGACGATGATCCGCTGCGCGCGATGCGAGAATTCGAAGGCCAGCGTGGAGGCGCAGGCATGGCGGGCATGGCGCGGCTTGGGCGGCGGAGCAGCGTCGAAGACCAGAACGCCTTCCTTGCCGCGAATGCGCTGGTAACCCCAATGCCGCGATTCCAGCATCGGGCGGCTGCGCACGCCGCTGGCGGTCACGAGCGAGTCGAGCGCCTCCTCGCTCATCGCGGCAGAGCCGTGCCAGCTGCCGAGCCCCCGATCGCCCATGCGCAGCGAAAGAAGCGCGGGCACGAGCAGGCCCAGGATCGATTCGATGCCCTGCGGCGGCTCGCGGTTCACGGCGGCATAGCAGGCGCGCAGGTCGATCAGCAGCGCAATCGCTTCAGCCTGCGCGCTCGGGCTGCGAGACAGCACGCCGCCATCGTCGCTGACCAGTTCGCCCAGCGAGCGCAGCAGCCCTGCCTCGCCATAGAGGCGGCGCGGCTTGCCATCGGGCATGAGGAGGCCTGCGGCAGTAATCGCCGCCCAACCGCAAACCTGTGCCAGTCGATCATTCTCACTCGCCACCTGCCGGTCGAGCCACCGCGCGGTGGTCTCCATCGCCTCGAGCATGGCGGGCTTGTGCTTCTCGCCCTCGCCGATGAGCAGGATCGGTGCGTGGACCAGCCAGTTGAGCAACCTCAGCCCGGCCAGCTCGACGCTCCAGGCCGGCCCCTTGCCGACCTGCGGATTGGCCTTGAGCCATGCAGCAAAGATCGGACCCGCCGTCCCAGCGCATTGCGCGCGGGTGGCGCAGGACGAGAGATCGCGCATCCACAGGAAGCCGTGCACCGCCCGCACGAAGGGCGGGGTGAGCTTGGACGGCGAGTTGTAATCGATCTTGTCGAGCGGCGCCTTGAGCCCGGCAACCTGCATCTGTCCCGCACGCAGCGAAATCCCCGCGATGCGATCACCTGCCAGCGGCGTCTCGACCGTGCCAAGCAGGCGCGGCTTTGCCGGCTTGCGCAAGGGTGCCGCGAGGATCGGGCCCGGGATGCCGAGCCGGTAGCCCCAGCGCATGACGCTTTCGATCGGACCAGTGCGCGGCAGGGCGAAATCGGCAGGCACAAGCGCGCGGGCAGGCTCCAGCGGCTCGGGCTCGGCATCATTGGCCGGAGGCGGAACGGGCTTGGGCTGCGGCGCTGGTTTTTGCAGGGCTTCGACCGCAGGCTCCTCGGCCTGAACCTCGGGCTCGTCGTCCTCGACAACGTGGGGTTCGGGGTCGTCGAACAGGGGCAGCGCGACCTGCATTTCGTCGGCCGCGTCCTCGCGCGCCGCGTTCAGCAGGTCGGAGTGCCCCTCGCTCATCCCTGACCCTTCAGCGAGTCTTCGTTTGCGCTACCGCCATGCTGCTTGAGCGCAGCGATATTGCTCGCATATTTCTCCGGCCCGCCACGGAAGGTGGCCGAGCCCGCGACCAGCACATCGGCGCCCGCATCGACACACAGCGGCGCGGTGGTCGGATCGACGCCGCCATCTACTTCGAGCCGGATGTCCTTGCCGCATTGATCGATCATCTTGCGGATCGCCTCGATCTTGCGGAGCTGCGAATGGATGAAGCTCTGCCCGCCGAAACCGGGATTGACGCTCATCACCAGCACAAGGTCCACTTCCTCAATCAAATAATCGAGCATCTTGGCGGGCGTGCCCGGGTTGAGCACCACGCCGGCCTTCTTGCCAAGGTTCCTGATCGCCTGCAGCGTGCGGTGGATGTGCGGCCCCGCTTCGGGATGCACGGTAATGATATCCGCACCCGCTTCTGCGAAAGCTTCGAGATAGGGATCGACCGGCGCGATCATCAGGTGGACGTCGAAGGTCTTCTTCGTGTGCGGCCTGAGCGCCTTCACCACCGCCGGACCGATGGTGATGTTGGGCACGTAATGGCCGTCCATCACATCGATGTGGATCCAGTCGGCACCCGCTTCGTCGACGGCGCGCACCTCTTCACCAAGGCGCGCGAAATCGGCCGAAAGGATCGAGGGGGAAATAAGCGGAGCAGTCATGCAGGAGCCACCTTGGCGCGGGGACGGAAAGCTGCGCGGTGAAATACCCGTCTCCGCCGAGCCTCCACAAGCTTATGCGCAGGCTTATCCACGAACGATCGGGCTTGGATTGCATTAAGGGCAACGCTAGGAGGACGGTCATGGCCGCCATCCGCAAATGCACCGGGAATTTCGTTGCGACGCAGGTCGACGAGGAGATCCTGATAGTGGACCTCGAGGGGGGTGAGCTGTTTTCCCTTACGGGAACGGCAAAGGCGGTGTGGCAGGCGATCGACGGGCAGCGCAGCGAGGAAGAGATCGCGCGCCAGATGGCCCAGCTTTATGAAGCCGATCCGCAGGTGATTTCGGGCGATGTCGCCGGCCTCCTCGGCCAGTTCGAGGACGCCGCCCTGATCGAGCGGGGGCAGCACAAGCCGCTTTGACCTTGGCAGGCGGTTTGTTAGGGTGCGCACAGAAGGATTGCTGACATGAAGACGACTGACAACAAAGCACAAGGCCAAAAGCCGCAATGGGAAAAACCCGCACTGGTCCGTCTCGGCACGATCCGCGATATCGCCCAGGGCCCCATTCCGCTCGACCAGGCAAACAACAACAAGAAATCCTGAAACAGCGCGCCTATGCGTAGGCCGATATGATTGCGTTCTGGCATGCATCGCACGGCGGCCGGCACGCTCCGCTCGATGCATTGAGCGAGGCTCTGGAGCGGTATGACCGCAAGCCCGCCCAAGTCCTGTCGGGCTCGACCTCGATTGCGCTGGCAGCGAGCCGCGACCACGTGGGCAACAGCGGCGGCACGATCGCTGCCTTTACCGGCTGGATCGACAATGCTGCCGAGCTGACAGACCTGACCGGCATCGCCCCAGACAATTCCGCACATCTCTATGCAGCATGTGTGACGCGGTGGGGCGAGGATGCCGATCGCAGGATTGTCGGAAGCTACGCCGCTGCCGCGCACCTGCCCGACGGAACGCTACACCTTGCGCGCTCTCCATGGGATGCGCCGCCGCTTTACTATCATCACGCGGAAGGCCGGATCATCGCATCGCCATTGCTGCGGGTTCTGTTTGCAGCCGGTGCCCCGCGCGAACCCGATTACGATCGGGTGATCGATGAACTCGCCTATGATTTCCGATCCGGCGACGAGCAGTCCTGGTACCGCGATATCCTCATGGTTCCGCTTGGCGCCCATGTCCGCATCAAGGACGGCGTCCGGCAGGTCACCCGCTGGTACCAGCCACCAGAGCCGATGAAGCCTGCGGACTATGACGAGGATGCCGCCGTCGAGAAGGCGCGTACCTTGCTCGACGAGGCTGCCTCCAGGGCCGCGGCCTGGGCATCGCGGCCTGCCATGGCACTGTCCGGCGGCCTCGATTCCACGCTCGTTGCCGATGCCTTGCTGCGTGTCTCTCCCGAAAGGGAAAAGCTGGATGCAATCACCTTCGTGCCGGACCGGAACTGGCAGGGTAAGTGCGAGCCGGGGACGATGGGCGACGAGCGTCCTTTCGCCGGCCTGATGGCGCAAGCCAATCCGCGGATAGACTGGCACATTGCCGACGACGACCACGGTCCGCACGATCGCCGAGCGCGGGACGTCTTTGCCGCGAGCGAGACCTTTGCTCCCGGCCTCGCGAATGTTGGCATGTACCACAATGTCTATGCCAAGGCGCGCGAGCTGGGCTGCGATGCTCTGCTGACGGCAGATTTCGGGAATGTCACGATCAGCGATGCCGGACGCAGCGCCTATGCCGAGTATGCAAGGGCGGGAGAGTGGAAGCAGCTGTTGCGCCTCCTGAACAACCGCCCCGGTGACGGGAGGCCGCTCTGGCGCAAGCTCGCTGCCCTGAGTGTGTTGCCTCACCTGCCGCGCGCATTGCGGCAGCGCCTGCGAAGCCTCGCGCACCCCGAGCGCACCGACATGACCGCGCTGATCACGCCGCTGTCCCCGGAAGCCCGGGAAAAGCAGGCCGCAAGAGCGCGCGCTCGTGGATCGCAGGGCGCTTGGTCCGATCTCACCCATGATCTCGACCGCGCCGGAACAGTCGCCCGCGAATGGCGGGATGCCGACGGCCCGGGCCGCGACGTCGACCTTGCCTTCGAGCAGCTTTACGGGGTCCGCAAACGCGACGTGCTGACCTATCGCCCGCTGGTCGAATTCTGCATGTCGCTGCCGACCAGGGCCTTCGCCTGGGACGGCGAGGAACGCCGCCTCGCCCGGCTGATGGGCAAGGGTCGCGTGCCAGAGGCGATCCGGACCAACCGGCTCCATGGCCAGCACAATGTCGACTGGCATGCGCGGATGACGCCCGCCCGCGAGGACATGATGGACCTGCTCGAACGGGCGCGCGACCACCCGTTTCTCGGACGGTCACTTGATATCGAGCGATTGCAGCGACTGATCGAAGATTGGCCCGAAGGTCCGGACTTCAGCTGGGAGAACGACTACCCGCGGCGTCTCGCCCTGCCGCGCGCGATCCTTGCCGCACGCTTCATCGGGCATGTCGAAAACCGTAATGAATTCTGAGCGGGCTATGCGTCACAGCGTCGCTGCGCCATAGGGGCGCCGTGACATTCGACGGGACCCTGAAGGCCATGTTCGCCATTGCATCGCGCCGACAGGCCGCTGCGCTTGCGATCCTGTCCCTGATTACCGCAGCGAGCGAAGGCTTGGGCTTCGTCCTCTTGGTGCCGATCATCGCCCTGTTTGCCGGCAGCGGGCCGGCCATGCCGCTGCCCTTCGCCCTGCCCGACATGCCGCTTTCCGCGATGCTGGCGATGTTCGTGCTGCTGGTCGCCGTCCGAGCGGTGGCCGAGATTGCGAGACGCCTCGTCGCGCAGGACCTGCGCGCGGGGCTGGTCGACAGCTTGCGGATGCGGGCAGTCAAGGCGCTGCTGGGCGCGAACTGGCGCTGGACCATGACCCAGCGCCGCGGGGCGAGCGAAGCGCTCATCATCACCAATATCGACCGGGCAGGCTATGCGGCTGAAATGGCGACCGCACTGGTCCGCCTCGCATTCGCATTGGTGGCGCTTGTCGCTGCCGCCATGGTCGTGTCGCCAGCCGCAGCACTGACGGGCGGTGCAGCCGGAGGGCTCGTGCTCCTCCTCTACCGGCCGCTGACCCGGCGCGCCCGCGCGCTGGGAAATGCCCTGTCCCGCACCTACGATTCGCTCCACGAACGGCTAGGCGAAACGCTGGGCGCGATGCGCATCATCAAGAGCCTGGGGCGCGAAGGCGAAGCGGCGAAAGCGCTGTCGGACGAATTGCGAGGACTACGCCGGGCAGAGCGCGGCTATGTCCGCGATGCCGCCATCGGCCATGCGGCACTGCAGATCGGCGGTGCGCTGGTTGCAGCCTGCCTCGCCTGGCTGGCGCTGGCCTGGCTCGGCCTGCCGCTTTCGATCGTCCTCCCGCTTGCCGCCATCTTCGTGCGCGCTCTTCCCCTGCTGGGCGAAGCGCAGGTCGCAATGCAGGGGTGGAGCCATGCCAGCCCCGCCATCGAAGATGCGCTCGCCATGATCGAGCGGGCCGGAGCCGCCGCCGAACCCGAGGCGGCCACTCGCGCACCGCGCCTTACCCGCAGGCTGTCGTTCGAAAGCGTTTCGCTGACGCATCGTCCGGGCCGGACTGCGCTGATGGAAGTCTCGCTGGACATCGAAGCGGGCACGATGGTCGCCCTGACCGGCCGCTCGGGCGCGGGCAAGAGCACATTGGCCGACCTCGCCTCCGGCCTCATCGGCCCCGATGCAGGTGCGGTCAGCATCGACGGAACGCGGCTGGATGCCGCAAGCCGCCGCGCATGGCGCGAACGGGTCGCCTATGTCCAGCAGGAGCCCCTGCTCTTCTCCGGCACCGTGCGCCAGAATCTGCTCTGGGCGCGCCCCGGTGCTGACGAGGCGCAGGTAAAGAGGGCGCTCGAGGAAGCCGCCGCGCAATTCGTGTTCTCGCTGCCCGAGGGGATCGATTGCGACCTGGGCGAAGGCGGACGCGCACTATCCGGCGGTGAGCGCCAGCGCATCGCGCTTGCCCGTGCGCTGATGCGCGATCCGGACCTCATCGTGCTCGACGAGGCGACCAGCGCGGTTGATTCCGAAAGCGAACAGGCGATTGCAGCAGCGCTGCATAGTATGACCGGCAAGCGCACCGTGCTGGCGATTGCCCATCGCGGCTTGCTGACCGAGATCGCGGACCGCGTCGTGCGGATCGACAGGGGCCGTATCGCCACCGACTGAACGGCGAATTCAGCCGCAATTCAGCGCCCTTCCCTATAACCGGCAGCATATCGGCGCAGTATCGCGCTATCCCGCCGTGCGCTTGAATGCAGGCGGTGACCACTTATTGAAGGGGGCCATGACCATGACCACCAAACTTGCTGCCGTAACCGGTACCGCGGCTGTCGCGATTGCAGGACTTGCGCTCGCCACGCCCGCCGAAGCCCAGTACCGCGAGAAGATCACGCACGACCCCTCGCGTTGTGAAGCGGGCAAGGGTGCCGGCGTCTGGGTGACGATCAACGAGATCAAGCAAAGCAAGGGCACCATCCGCATCCAGTCCTATCGCGCCACGAAGGAAGACTGGCTGAAGAAGGGCCGCTGGATCTATCGCATGGAAGCCCCGGCCAAGGCCGGCTCGATGCGCTTCTGCATGCCCCTGCCCGGAGCGGGCCATTACGGCATTGCCGTGCGCCACGATCTCGACGGCGACGGCGAGACCGATATCTTCGGCGATGGCGGCGCGATGTCGAACGATCCCAGCATCAACATCTTCAACCTCGGCAAGCCGAGCTACAAGAAGGTCGGTTTCGATGTGGGCGGTGGGGTCGAGAAAATCTCGATCCGTATGCGTTACCGCTGACCGCGCTTCGCTCGCCACAGCTCCCACGCGGCTCCAGGCATCGCCAGCAGGGGGTGCTTTTCGCGGAAAGGCGTCACCTCCAGCTTTATGCCGGTGTGGCGTTCCAGCTTCCACGCACCGTAACGCGCCGCGCCCTCGAAGGTCGTGGTGGCTTTTGCCAGCCGCAGGATATTGAGCGGTTTGCCCAGCCTTTCGCGCGCCGACCACGTCTTCAGTATCGATGCACGCCTGCTTTCGCCCAGCGCCGGGTGAAGCAGCCCGCCGTCGCGCGTGAAGGCGATGCCATCCGCTTCCCACGCAAGCGGCAACAAGCCATCGAAATGGTCCTCATTGACCGACAGGATCGAATTTTCACGCCCCGGTTTCTCTACCCGGAACTCGGCCCGATATGTCGCCTGGAAAAGCGCGCGCCAATAATCCTCGGCCGTGCCACTTTCGGGGCCTAGCGCCGCCGCAAACCGCGCCGCGGTCCTTGCGGCCTGTGCAATCGCGTCCGAAACCTTTTCGCGCGCCTCCGCGCTTCTGGCCCAGATCAACGCGCTGGGCTGGACGAAGCGCGTCCAAATCGTCGTATCGCGGCTATCGCCACTTGCAGCTTCGGCAAACTTGTCGAGGCTCATGGTGGCGATCTTGGCGCGCAGGATTTCGCCCTCGTGCTCCCACTCCCGGTAGCTGACCTTGGGCCAGATCCGCTCCTGCTGCGTGCCCGGCATCAGGATATAGAAATCGAGCACTCCTTCGAGCGAGCCGGTCCTGAGATTGGAGCCGTAAAACAAAACCGCATCCGCCCCGGCCTCCTCGCCCAGCATCCGAGCATAGGCCGCGACTTCGCCCCGCACCTCGCGCTCCAGCGATTGCGCGATCCGTTTCTCCAGCGTGTCAGTCACCCGGTAACGAAGGTCAGTTCGGGGCCCTGTTCGACCCGGTAGCTACCAGCGGGGAAATGTTCGCCGTCGAGAATGAACTGCGAATCGAGCGTGATCGCAAAGCCCTCGGCCGACAGGTGGTGGAGGCCCGCATCGGCCAGCCAGCGCGGATGCCAGCCGGCAAGGATCGCGGGAACGGAGAACATGATCCGGCGGCGCGGATGATCGAGAACCAGCAGCCTGATCCCGTCCTGACCCTTGCCGAACAGCTTGATGTCGAGCGGCATCATCTTCAGCGTCGAGGCGAGGATAAGGTTGCGAAGCGCAGGATTGCCGTGACGCGAATGCGGCATCGGCTCGCCCGAGGGCAGGTATTCCAGCTCCATCCCGGTCCCGCGACGCCAGACGTTGCTATCGCTGCCAAGCAGCGACTGCACCACGCCCCAGGCGCTCGTCACACCAACGGCGATCGAGTTGAAGAATCCGGCCTTGTGCGCATCCTGCCCGGCATCGACGCCGAGCGTGAACGCGCCCGCGCCGAATATGAAACCGAGCATGGGCGGGTCCTCTTCGCCGACCTTCGCGACCGCCAGCGGCCGGCGTACGATCCGCCGCCCGCCTGCACGGTCCTCGAATGCAGCGATGGCCTGGGCGAGCGACCAGTCGCGCGGGCTGCCGAGATCGACGTTGAGCGCATTGGTCTTGCCGCGCGGGAGAACCGCCAGCTCGGGCCAGCTATCGCCGAATACGGCCTGACCCATCGTCAGGACGTCACGCACCGTGCCGTCGCCGCCGCTGATGACGAGGAACCCGATCCCCTCGCGCGCGAATCCGACCAGCGCATCGGCCAGTTCCTTGCGGGTCGAAGGCCGCGCGATCGTGACGTTGGAGCGGTTGCCGAAATCGGGCTCGCGACCCTTGTTGTGATGGCTGCGCGCACTGAATATCACCCCGATACGCTGCACCTGCGTACCTTCGTTCGCATGGCGCGCCGCCGCAATTTCCGCTTGCGTCGGGAGATCGTCGAATTGGTAGATCTTGCGCTCCATGTTTTCTCTCGGCGCGGGGTCTAGGCAATTTGCAGCAATTTGGCGAGTGCCGCGAATATTTCCTCCGGAAGTGTGCGTTTCTCTCCGGAAAAAGCAGGTCGGGCACCTTCCCGCCATGCGCCTGCCGGACGTCGAAAATGTGGTAATCCGGTATTGTAGCTGCAGCAGCCTGCGGCGGCTGGTATTTCAACCTCCTGCGATACGATCCGCTGCGCAGCTGCACAGCATGGTCGACCGTTTGCGCCCGATCCATGCCTGACCAACCGGAGTACCCGCCACCCAATGCAGTTCGACGATATCGACTTCGTCATTATCGGAGCCGCCAAATCGGCGACCACCTGGCTGCAACGACAGCTCCAGTCGGATCCTGCCGTCTACATGCCCGATCCAGAACTGCATTATTTCTCGCGCCAGTATGACCGGGGTGCGGACTGGTACCTTGCGCAATTCAGCGACGACGGGCTTGGCAAGACAGTCGGCGAGAAATCCAATTCCTACCTTTACGAACCGCAAGCGGCAGAGCGGCTCCACCGCGACCTGCCGCATGTGAAGCTGGTCGCCCAGCTGCGGAACCCGGTCGCGCGGGCTTATTCGGGCTACTGCATGCTGTACCGCCGCGGCGAGATCGGGGCGGATATCGAGGCGCATCTCGATCCTGCCGGAAACCCCGATGAAAGGCTTCTCGGTTCAGGCAATTTCGCATCGCACCTGCAGACATACATCGACCTTTTCGGGCGCGAGAAGCTCCTGATCACCTTCTTCGAAGGCGTAGCCGAAGACCCCGACAGCCAGATCCGGCAGGTCCGCTCGCACCTTGGACTGCCGCCGCTGGAGCTGGAGGAAGACGCGCGGCAAAAGGTCAAGGACAAGTCCGACCCACGTGTCCCGCCCCACATGCGCAAGCGCCTTGCATGGCTCAAACCGATCGTGCGGCCCTTGCGCGGAAATCCTGCCTTCGAAGCGGCCCGCGGGCTGTTCGTGCGCAATTCCGAATACCCGCCTTTGACGGACGACCTGCGCCAGCGCCTGAACGACTATTATGCGCCCTCGATCGAGGCCCTGGAGCAGATGAGCGGGCAGTCGCTGGGCCACTGGTACGGACCTTCTGAAAAGTCGGAGAGCTAAACACGCGCAAGGTCCAAACCGGCATTGATACCAGCCGGTTAGCAGCCCCCAAAGGCATGTAGCGTGTTCCCATTCCTCGTCAGATCCGGTCGATAATGTGGTAATCCCCTATTGAAGCTGCGGCCTCGGGCGCGGGCTGGTAATTCGGGTTTAAAGAATGCAGCAAGCAAGACGACAGCCGCCTCGTCGAGAGTGACGCCGGTGGCCTCGTCGGTGCCGAAGAGGAGTGAGCGGTATTTCGGTTCTTCTGGGCAAAGCGCAGGCATGATCGGGGGCGACGCAGTCTGATGAAGAAGTTCATCATCACCGGAATACAGATGCGAAACAAAGGCTCGCAGGCCATGTTTCTGTCGCTCTACTACGCGCTCAAATCCATCTATCCCGACAGCGAGGTGGTCGGCTTTTCCAACAAGTACGACACCTCGGAACAGTACAGCTTCAAGCTGCTTCCCTATGACGACTACACCCGCAAGGTGTTCAAATACCGGCTGAACGAAGTGCCCTTCCTTACGCCGGTGCTGACGTCGCTCGCCGGCCAGTGGAAGAAGAGCGACAAGTGGGACGGCAAGATCGCCGAGATGGAAAAGGCGCTGCAGGAAGCGGACGCCATCTTCGATGCCAGTGGCTACACCCTTGGTTCGGGGTGGAGCATGGCAGGAGGCGGTCTCCTGCTGCAGACGATCGAGCTGGCTAAACGCTACGGCAAACCGATCGTGCTGATGCCCCAAAGCTTCGGCCCCTTCGACTGGGACGAGGAAGGCAGCGAGGAATTCCTCGAACAGGTCAAGGAGGACCTGAGCTACTGCACCAGGATCTTCGCGCGCGAACAGGAGGGGTATGACTGCCTCACCTCGCTTGGCCTCGACAATGTCGAACTGTCGACGGACCTCGTCATCAGGGAGAAGTTTTTCCCGAGCGCCAGCGATATCTATGCCCCGGGCGAAGAGCGGGAGGTCAGCTATCCCTCGCCCGGTTCGGTCGGTTTCATCATCAACGAAAACGTCTTCCGGATCGGCGAACCCGATGCGGTGCTCGATCTCTACGCCCAGATGCTCGACAAGCTGGTCGACGACGGAGAGAAAGTCTGCGTCCTGACGACCTCCACCGCCGACATCCAGCCGGTCGAGGATGTGCTGAAAAAGACCCGCAACAGGGGCCGCGTGGACATAATCCGGGGCGAATATTCCAGCCCCGAACTGATCAGCATCATCGCCAGGTTCAAATATGTCGTCGCCTCGCGATACCATTCGGTGGTGTTCGCCTATCGCAGCGGCGTGCCCGCGATCATCCTCGGATGGGCCAGCAAATATTCCGACCTTGCCGCCCACTTCCAGCAGCAGGACTACCTGTTCGACATCAGGGAGCCCGGCGTCGGACGCATCCTCGACAAGATCGAGCAGATGAGCGCCAACCACAAAAACGAATCCCGGCGCATTCTCGAGAGTCTCGAGAAGATCCAGGGCGACGTCGTGAAACAGGCCGTCCGCGCTCTCGAAACCTAACGGATTCGTCGTCCGCTGCGCTCCAACGGAAGTGACAGGGCGTGGATGCAGCATAACGGCAGGCGGCGCGACTATGGATTGGGATCGGCGCTCGACGTGACGCTGACCGAGGCGCGGGTCGCCGCAGCCGCATTGCGCCGCCAGTTTCGCGCAAACACCCAGCTAGGCTTAGGAGTTACGGCAATTCGCAAACCAGTTTGGCAGCCAAATTCAAGGCTACAGCTGGAGACCAGCCACTACCCGCCCTTCCTCAGCTTGAACTTCGGACCAGTGTAGGTGCGCACTGGGTTTCCGCGCTCCAGTTCTTGGTGAGCAGACCACCGCTCCTGTCGCACTTCATCGCTCGCGCCAGAGCGGCGTTCTTCCAACAGCATGGCCAATTTCAATTTCGCCAATTTGCGGTTGGCGTGCTGGGATCGCTGTTCCTGTGCCGTTGCTACCAAGCCAGTTGGCCGGTGTGTCGCACGCACCGCGCTATCAGTCTTGTTGACGTGCTGTCCTCCAGGACCGCTTGCTCGCATTGACTGAAAGTCAATGTCGCTGTCGCGCAAGTCTGGCACGTCCTCTGCTATTGGCGCGAGCGCAACGCCGACGAACCAATTACGACGCTTGTGCCTGGGGCGAAACGGACTTTCGCCGACCCACAGGATCGTTCCCGTTCGTTCCCTCACAAAGGCGAGTGCCCCGTCACCTGAAACGCGCATCAGGAGCGAGGCTGGAAGATCATCCTGAGCATCGAGCGCCTCGCACATCACGCCGATCTTTGCAGCTTCGTCGGCAAAAGCCTCAGCCAGGCGTGCAACCACCCAACGACATTCCTCGGGTCCTTTCCCGGAGGTCAGATGTAGTATCGCTTCTGTCATGACGCCCTCGTCTTGTAGCTAAGCAGTGGGCGAAGGCGGGCAATCACCCGGACCAGGTCGGCGGCCTCCAGATCTGCAATGACACCGGCAATGTCCTTGTAGGCGTCCGGAGCTTCCTCAAAGATCAGGCGGCGATCCTCGCAGATAACATGGCTGGACAATTTCGTGCGCTGCAATTCACTGACACGATATCGGCGAGAGAGGCGCGCATGGGCATCCTTGCGGCTCCATTTGCGGCCCGCCCCATGCGCTAGCGAGCACAGGGCGTCTTCAGCGCGGTCGGGCATAGGCTCAACCAGATAGCTGAAGTCTCCCCGCGATCCAGGTATGACGATCAGGCCGCAGTCCGCTGGGGCTGCCCCTTTTCGGTGCAACCAACCTTCGCGATGCCGGGTTACGCTGTTGTGCACGATGTCGAGCAAACAATTGCCTGTCATGCCAAGGGCATTGAGGAACCGTTCAGCGATAACCTTCCGGTTCACGACCGCCCATGCCACGGCCTGGTCATGGCGCTGCAAATAAGCCTCGGCATCCGCGGTCCTGATCTGGAGACCAGCCGTGCCGTGCCTGGCAACCTGCTCTTGCAGGATCGCCTGACCCAACCCGCGCGAGCCACTGTGAACCATCATCAGGACGCGATCATCCTTCATGCCAAGTTGGGCAAATCGATCAGGCGCGACGACCTCCTCAATGCGCTGGAATTCGACGAAATGGTTTCCCCCGCCGATGGTGCCGAGAGCTGGACTGGCAAGTTCAGGCGGCAAACCGGCTTTCGCCAAAGCGTCTCCAGCCGATCCATCCCACGGCTCATCAAGACCATGCAGCTTGCGCTCGACCTTTCCGACCCGGAACTTCCGCACAGCCAGGCGGGTCTCCCACAATGCCATGCCGCAGCCGATATCGCTCCCGACAAGGTGCGGCCAAATGCGCTTTTGAGACCAGAACGCAGCGCCCACGGCGATCCCGTTGCCCGCGTGAAGATCGGGCAGGCCAACAACACGGCCCATCCCTTCGAGACGGGAAGTGGCTTCGAGTTGATCAAGTGCCAAAGGATCGAAGCGGGCGGGATCGCGCGCGATCAGCGTAAGCGAATTTTGCTCGTTCATGCTCGCCCTCCCGCTGACTTGCGATTTGCCGCCGGCAATCGCTTGGCCAGCAAGGCATGATCCTTTAGGATGCCATCGTCCGGATCGACGAAGAACTCGCGCTGCCTGAACCACATGCCGTGGGCGCCGAGAACCTCCCCTTCGAACATCCACTCGCCCTGCCGTCCGATGGAGATCCGGGTGAGAACGAAATCCTCAAGGTGTTCGAGAACGTGCATCTTGACCGTGCTCCCCGTATCGAGGCACTCACAAATCTCGCTGAAAACACTATCCCACGACTGCCCCCTGCGACTGCGCAGGAAACGAACCAATGGAGCAAGGTTCTCATTGAGCGACTTTGTGTAAGGCGCGCTTTCGACTCCGTGGCGCTTGTGCCCGATGTGCTTCAGCGTGCGATCCTCGGTCCTCTTCAGCTTTGGCGACGACGCATGGCTTGCACCCCAGCGCGGTCGCTCGACGATGACCTTGAACATGTCAGAACGCATGGTGGCCCTCCATAGCAATGGAGGTCACCTTGCACTGTGCATGCAGAAGGTCCGGAATGGTGAGATACGCAGCGTTCGATACGCTGCGAACGAAGATCAGGCGTGTTTGTCCGCCCGACAGGAAATTGCCCATGCAATATGTTCCTGAATATTATGGATCGGGAAATCGGTTGTGAGACGAACGATTACTGCTCGCATGATTTGCTCCTTTCCATTTTCAGAAACACGCGGGAATTGGCTGAGGCGGCCCGTTATAAGAAACGCCGGGACAAATCAACTCGTTTGGCGATGCAGATCTATTTGGAGACTGCTTCGTCCTGTTCGGTTTCAAACGCTCGCTTTCCCTTGCGCCTGAACAGCACCAGCGCCTGCGCACCATCCGGCCGGCGCGGCCTGGCAGCGATGGTGAGAAATGCACCGCATAGCGCGGCGCGATCATCGTCGGTCAGTTCGACAAGATCAGCAAACCTCTGCCAAATTTGCTCCCTTGGCGGTTTCCGAGAAGCGAAAGCCCCTCCCCGAAAAGCGTTCGATCAGGTTCACTGCAGTGCGGGTGTGCTCACTGAGCTTGACCGTGGTGAACGCTCCACGGCCCGCCATTGCGAACGGCAGCAGCAACTGGTCTTGGAGGTAAGGTCCGGCAAAGGCCTGCGACGCCAGATAGCCCGCCATCCGCTTGGCCGCTCTCTTTGCCAGGCGTTCCGCAGGTACGCCAAGCTTGCCGAAGCCAGACATGACTTCGGTGACATGGTCGAATTCGGCGTGCATGATAAGGGCATTCCCCGGGCCAAACTCGGCCGGGAGTTGCACGGGCGCAAAGGCCTCGTCCGGCCAATCGGCCAGCACCTTGCGAGCCGCCTTCAGTTCGCGGTCGGCGATGTCGAACGGGATCCCGGCGACCAATGCCTCTACCTTGCCAGTCTTGAAGTCGCCGCGATCAATGCATTCGATCGGGCGTAGCGGCACTGGGTCGACGCCCAAGACAATGCGCCCGCCGCCGCGCGGGTAGAAGCCGTGACGCTCGAGCGTGATGGAGAGCTTCGGCCCCATCCGCTCCAGCACCGGCAGCAACGTCTTTTGCAGGAACTCGAACGGCGGCGCGGCCATCGCATGGGTGCCGCCCTCGATCACCAGCCGCGACGGCGCATCGGCCAGCATCAACGGCACCAGAACGGTCTGGAGTACCAGCCCGGTCGAACCAGCTGTGCCGACCGCGAAATGGTATTCGCCCGGCGTCACGCTACCGGGCCGAAAGGTCAGTTCGCTGGCACCAACTGTCAGCCCGGAGCATTCCGCTGCACCGATAGCGCAGGCCGCTTCGAGCGCAGTGACATGCTGGCGCATCAGGCCGGGCTTTGCCCGCCCGCCGCGAATGTTCTGGATGGTGAAAGGCTCGCCGGTCAGCAGCGAAAGCGCTGCGGAATACCGCAGCACCTGCCCGCCGCCTTCACCTTCGGAGCCGTCGATTGTGATCATGTTGCAGTCTTTCGGAATTCGGTATTATCTGGGTCTGGAACGAAGATCAGCGGTGTCCAGCAATCGGATTGTTTGGTGCCAATCTCTGTGCCGCACTCGCGGCATTCGATATTGGGACCGTCGCAGCCGTCCATTCCGCAACAGCCATTTGTGCGGCCACGCTTGCTGGTAACCTTCCCGGTCGCTTCGAAATCTGCCGGGTTGAGCCAATACTGCGGCACAAATTCCAAAGCAGCCGGGTTGCTCGGGTCATGCGAACGCTGGAGCGGTTCGTAAGATTTGAAGCCGCTTCCCTCGGCGCAGACAGGCCGCTGATCGATGAAATCGGGTGTCTGAACGCCCGGATCTTTCAGCGATTGAACAATTACTTCACCGCTCAGCGCACGGCCACAACCGCGACAATGGAATTTGCCCCTCATGCGAACCTCCCAATGGCGGCATGAAGGGCGCTAACCCTTCACGCACACCACCTGTTTCAACGTATGGACGATCTCAACCAGATCGGCCTGGGCGGCCATCACGGCTTCGATCGGCTTGTAGGCCTTGGGCGTTTCATCGATCACGCCCTCGTCCTTGCGGCATTCGACACCGGCGGTATCGGCGATATGCTCGTCGAGCGATACCAGCTTCTTCGCCTGCGTCCGGGACATCACGCGCCCCGCGCCGTGCGAGCAGCTGTCGAAGCTCTCGGCATTGCCCAGCCCGCGTACGATGAAGCTCTTCGCTCCCATCGATCCGGGGATGATCCCCATCGTACCCTTCGCCGCACGCACCGCACCCTTCCGGGTCACGAGCACGTTTTCGCCGAAGTGGTTTTCGCGCGTCACATAGTTGTGATGGCAGTTCACCGCTTCGCATTCGGCCTCGAAAGGCTTGGCGATCTGGCTGCGCAGCGCGTCAAGCACATGCGTCATCATCACGCGCCGGTTAAGCGCCGCGAAGTCCTGCGCCCATTCGACCGCTTCGACATAATCGTCGAAATGATCGGTCCCTTCCGGGAAATAGGCGAGGTCCTGATCAGGCAGGTTGATATGCCACTTGCGCATGTCCTGCTTGGCCAGTTCGATGAAGAACGTGCCGATCGCGTTACCCACACCGCGCGAGCCCGAGTGGAGCATGACCCACACCCGCTGCTCGGTATCGAGGCACAGCTCGATAAAGTGGTTACCCGTACCGAGCGTCCCGAGGTGCATCAGGTTGTTGGTGTTCTTGAGCCGCGGGTACTTGGCGACGATTTGTCCGAACCGGGCAGCGAGGCTAGCCCAGGCATCGACCACGGCCGGAGGCGGATCGCCCCACGAACCCTTGTCACGCTTGCCACGACCAACGCTGCGACCATGCGGCACCGCCGCCTCGATTGCGGAGCGGATCCCTGCAAGGTTATCCGGCAAATCGCTGGCCATGAGAGAGGTGCGCGCGGCCATCATGCCGCAGCCGATATCCACGCCGACCGCAGCCGGGATCACCGCGCCCTTGGTCGGGATCACCGATCCGACGGTCGCGCCGATCCCCACATGCACGTCGGGCATGGCCGCAACATGCTTGAAGATGAACGGCATCTTCGCCGCCTTGGTCAGCTGCTCGCGCGCCTTGTCGTCAACGGGAACGCCGCGGGTCCACATCTTGATCGGCGACCCGCCTTCCACGTCCTGGTATTCATACGTCGTCTGGGTCATCGCGACCTCCTCATTCTATAGCGTGCTACCGCTTCGCAGCTTGAGCACAAGGTGCTGGCGACGAGTGTTGGCGAGACACCCTTTGCGATCTTGCGGATCGCTCAGGGGCGGAATCGAACCGCTCGGCCTTTCGGCCTTTACCGATGTAGTCCCAACCGGCATTCGCCAGCGCTGAAGTATTGTTTGCGCTGTCGCTTCACTGCTTGAGCGCAGGGTGCTGGCGGCGAGTGATTGATGAGACGTTTTACTGAGCTACTCCGGTTGCCCGGGGGCGGACTCGGACCGCCGGCCTCCTGCTTTCGCAGGCGCTCTACCCATGTAGTCCCACCGGCATCCGCCAGCGATTTGTATTCAGGTTCACGGCGACGAGGGTTGGGCAAGACATTGCCCCAAAGGGGCGCCGCTCTGACCGCTAAGCTACAGGCCCGCATCTGGTGGACCTGGCGGGATTCGAACCCGCGCCTGCATCGTGACAGGATGTAGTCCTGACCCGGCATTCGCCGTGAATTTGGAAAGGGTCGGGGCAACGAGTGTTGGTGAGACAATCAGCCCTTAAGCTACGTTCCAGCGGCGGGATTCGAACCCACATCTCCCCGCAGGATTGCTCCCATGGGGCGCTTTACTCGTCGGGCCTATCATGTGGGAGATGTAGTCCCACCGGCATTTGCCCCGGCCCTTTCCAAAATCCATCTATTCAAAGGTCGCGGCGACGAGGGTTGGAAAAGACGTGCCCTTTCGGGCCAGTGCTCTACCAGGCTGAGCTACCGCCGGTCTTCCGGCAGGCGGGATTCGAACCCGCGACACCTGCATCCTGAATGTAGTCCTTCCCGGCATTCGCCGCGACCTTTGATGTTTCAAACCTCCACTTCGTTGACGATCTCGACCCAATCCTTCGCCCCACCGCCTTCTGGGCCATTGGCGAAGCGTGCCATTGCGTCGAACACCGCGTCGGTGAAACCACCGACATTCATGATGTCCTTGCGATCTTTCGCCTGCGTCGAGCCGTAAGGCTGGATGTCGATGCAGATCAGCTTCGCGCCCGGGTTACGGGCCTTCAGCTTGTTCCACTCCTTCATCGTCCCCGAAGCATCGCCATAGGACCACGGACGCGGCGCATCGAACCAGGACTCATTGTCCGAAACGATGACTACGCAATCGACCGTGGCCTTCTCGCGGTTCAGCAAGGCCAGCGGAGCCGAGACATTCGTTCCGCCGCCGCCGACCCCTGCCAGCTTGGCGGCATTCACCGCCACACGGGCCTTGGGATCAAGCTTGAGCTTCACCACGTCCAGCTCGAACGGCAGCACGCGGGTCTGCGGATTGCTCCGCAGCATCGCTGCCGAAACCAGCGCGGCGATATCGATGCAGCGCACGACCGAAGTCGCGCCCTTGCGGTACCCGGTCGCAGGCGAGCCCATCGAGCCCGACACGTCCGGACACACCACGACATTGCCTTCCAGCACCGGAACCTTCGCAAGCGACAGGTCGAGGGCCTTCTCGAGCGCGGCCTGCACCGCCAGCGGGACGCCGTCGCCAACCTGCGTCAGCGCCGTCATCAACTGGTAGGGCATCCGCTTCACGCGGGCGATGGCATCGGGATCGGCCAGTCGGGCAGCAACCATCTCGGTCACTCCGTCGATCTGGAACACTCCCTTACGCGCCAGCGTGTTGAGGTTCATCCGCAGCGCCTGCCACCCGATACGCTCGGCCAGCACAGCCCACTGCTTCGCGGTCAGGTCGAAGGCGGTCAGCCATTCGAAGGGCACATCGGGCAAGGGCCCAGAAACGTCATTCTGGCGGTCTGCCTTCCATGCTTCGAAATCGGCGATCTCCTTCGGCAGCGCGGCGACGTCATAGGGCTTGCCGATCAGCCAGCCATAGAAGGCACGCCGCTCGGCCGAAGCCGGAGCCGGGTGAACCATCTTGATGATATCGGCAAGACTCGGATCATTGCCGGTCGCCGCCTGCATCAGCTGGCGGGTCGAGGCAGTTTCCAGCCATTCACGCACCAGCCGTTTCGGCCGCGAGCCAAGCGAAGTCCGCCCGGTTTGGCCCGAACGCATGATCTGCACGAAGTTGCGCAGCATGCGGCCGTTATCGATCACGCGCTTGAACACCGGGACCATCAGGTCCGGATCGGACATCGACAGCACTGCGGTCAGCAATGCTGGCATATCCTTCATCGCGCCCGACTGGCGAGCATAGATCGCACACTTGGCTACCCATTCAGCGTCCACCGCCCAGGCTGCTTCGAGCGCCTTGGCAAGCTGGCCTTCCGCATCGGCATAGAAACCGTCCGACAAGGTGCCGGTTGCGGCCAGCTGCGCGAGCAGGGCTTCGGGGCCATAGGCATAAGCGTTGCCACCTGCCTGGTTCACCGTGTCCGTGCGCGGCAGGAACTTCGCCCCAAAGGACGAAAGCGCCGAGGAAAAAAGCGTCTTGTTGGCCATAGTCCAACTCCATCATGAAACTTCATCGGGCTTTGGGCGGCCGGCCCATTCCGGCCGCCCATTTCCCGCGTCTCGCCGGGTGTTCGACTTACCCGACGGCTTGGATTAAGCATGAGGCGTGCCAATTCTGAGTCGATCGCCGCGAATTTCTCATAACACCCTGAAATATAGACAAATCTTAAGGGCCCCGCCTCTCAACATCAGACCGAGAAGTGGTCCGATATCTATTCACTTGTATCGCTTATGATAAAATTTTATCAGGGCAGGCATGAAGCCCACTACTGTCATTGGCTTTCTCGGCTCAACGCTCGATGCCGCAAAGTTTGGTCCGTCGCGCTGGAACAAGTGGCGGCCCACCGTCAGCATCTGCATGCAGGAAGATTTGCGGGTGGATCGCTTCGTGCTGATCCACGGGAGCTATCACCGGCGCCTCGCCGAATTCGTGATGCAGGATATCCGGGACGTTTCGCCCGAGACCGAAGTCGTCCCACACGTCATGGACTTCGAGAACGCATGGGACTTCGAGGAGGTTTATGGAAAGCTGCTCGATTTCGCGCGTGAGTTCGAATTCGATCCAGACGCCCATGATTACCTGATACACATCACCACCGGCACGCATGTGGCGCAGATCTGCCTCTTCTTACTTACAGAGGCGCGCTATCTGCCCGGCAAGCTCTTGCAGACACAGCCTAACAAAGGAGCGCTGCAGCCGATCGGCACCTGGGCCTCGATCGATCTCGACCTTTCGCGTTACGATTCCATCGCTAGCCGCTTCGCCGAGGCGAGCGCGGAAAGCACCAGCTTCCTCAAGAGCGGGATCGAAACCTGCAACGCGGCCTTCAACCGCATGATCGAGGAGATAGAACAGGTCGCGGTTCGCAGCCGTGCGCCGATCCTGCTGATGGGCCCGACCGGCGCAGGCAAAAGCCAGCTCGCGCGCAAGGTCTTCGAGCTCAAGAAACTGCGCCACCAGGTCGAAGGGCCATTCGTGGAGGTGAACTGCGCAACTCTGAAGGGCGACAGCGCCATGTCAGCGCTGTTCGGTCACAAGAAGGGTGCCTTCACTGGCGCCGTCCAGGACCGGCCCGGCCTGCTGAAGAGTGCCGACAAGGGTCTGCTGTTCCTCGACGAGATTGGCGAACTGGGGCTCGACGAACAGGCGATGATCCTGCGCGCGATCGAGGAGGGCCGTTTCCTCCCGGTGGGCGCAGATAACGAAGCAAAGAGCGAATTCCAGCTGATCGCCGGCACCAATCGCAACCTCATGGATGAAGTCGCCGCCGGAAACTTTCGCGAAGACCTGTTCGCGCGGCTCAACCTATGGACGTTTGCTCTGCCCGGCCTTGCCGAGCGGCGCGAGGATATCGAGCCCAATCTCGACTACGAACTTGAGCGATTCGCCGAACGCGAGGGGACACGAGTCACATTCAACAAGGAAGCGCGGGACCGGTATCTCGCTTTTGCCGAGAGCCCGTCTGCACGGTGGCAAGGCAATTTCCGCGATCTCGCTGCCAGCGTCACCCGCATGGCAACACTTTGTCCGACGGGCAGGATCGACCGAGAAGCGGTGGACTTCGAAACGGACCGCCTTGCACGCCTCTGGTCAGGCGACAAGGCAGAAGGCAGCAGGTTGACTGACTTACTGGGAACGGAGCGGGTGAAGGCGATTGACCCGTTCGACCGGGTACAGCTGGAATATGTGGTTCAGGTGTGTCGACGTTCAGCAAGCCTTTCCGACGCAGGGCGCACCCTGTTTGCCGCATCACGCGAACAGCGCACATCGACCAATGATTCCGATCGCCTGCGCAAGTACCTCGCGAAATTTGGGCTAGACTGGGGCGCCGTCATCCAATGACCTGTGCAGCGTCAATCTGGACCGATTCTCCGGATCAGCGACGCAATTGAAGAGCCGGAATTCCAAAGCCCTCAAATTGTAATGCTGTGTCGGAACATCCAACCGCGGCCCCAAAAGACCATGCAAGCCGGCACATTATGTCGGGTCACTCGCAGGAACGCATTCTACGATGCTTCTGAAAATCGCGTGCAAACAACGCGCTAAGGCAGTTGACTGGCGCACCCGACAGGATTCGAACCTGTGGCCTCTGCCTTCGGAGCTGTAAAAATGGCGCATTTTGTTGCAACGCAGCAGAACACTAATGAACAATAATCTATTGTTTGTACGGTATTAATTCGGTTTTCAAAAGTTGCGAGCGGTTCGCATCTGTTGCACTGCGTTCCCCCCTCCTGCACTTACATTTCACTTACGGATTCGCTACCTTTGTGGTCAAAGGAATGATCGCAATGGCTGCTTCGTTGAGCAATTCTCTGGCACAAAAGGCGCTCCCCAAGGCGACGCCCTATGAGCTGCGCGATGCGAAGTTGAGCGGCTTGTTGCTGCGGGTCCAGCCCTCGGGTGTGAAGACATGGTATCTCGAATTCGAGCGCGGCAAGCGCGTCAGGCTCGGGCGTCTGACGAGCATGGGGTACAACGCAGCAGTGGAGGCTGCGCAGAATGCGCTTGGCCCTTACTGGGCCGGTATCGATCCGCGCATCGAGCGCCAGAAGCGCAAGCAGGTCTCGACCTTTGGCGAGTTCATCGATGAACACTACGCCGATTGGGCTCGGGTTCACCAAAAGACAGCAGAGGCCACGATCAAGCGGCTAAAGGTGGCCTTCAAGAAATTCCTCAAGACACCGATGGCGACGATCTCGCCGCTCGATATCGAACGCTGGCGCGCCCAGCGCATGAAGGATGGGGTCAAAACCAACACCGTTAATCGTGACATTACGGCGATCAAGGCTGCGCTCAACCGGGCCGTCGAATGGGAACTGATTGCAGTGAACCCGATCGCCAAGGTCAAGAAGGCGCGCGAGAACAAGGAGGTCCGGGTTCGATACCTAGACGAAGCCGAGGAGTATCGCCTGCGCGCGCAACTCAAGAAACGCGAAGACAGAATGCGGAACGAGCGCGACACAGCCAACCAGTGGCGGCGTGAACGTGGCCGAGAGCTCTTACCCAGCCTGCGCGCGGTTCCTTTCACCGATCACCTGATGCCAATGGTCCTCCTTTCGCTCAACACCGGCATGCGGCGCGGCGAACTGTTCGACCTCAAATGGTCGCACGTGAATTTCGACAGGCGGATCGTCACCGTGTCGGCTGAGACAGCGAAGTCGCGCAAGACGCGGCATATCCCGCTCAATACCGAGGCTTATGAGACGCTCAAATCCTGGCGTTCGCAATGCGACCTCGGCAACAGCCGCGTGTTCGAGAGCGAGGCCGGTACCCGCTTCGACAACGTGAACTCATCGTGGAAGAAGTTGCTCGACGACGCGAAGATTGCGGAATTCCGTTGGCACGACATGCGCCACCACTTCGCCTCTCGCCTGGCCATGGGGGCCGTGGACCTCAACACCATCCGCGAGCTTCTCGGCCACAGTGATTACAGCATGACATTGCGCTATGCCCACTTGGCCCCGGAACACAGGCGCGAAGCGGTCGAGGTTCTCGACAAGCCGAGGCCGCACCTCAAGATCGTGGCGACGAGCTGATGTTGACGGTTCTGGAGCGATATTCGCTGCGCAGTGAATATTGCGATTTGATTGAATATGGAGCACCGGAATCGGTGTGTGATCCAGTGCACCCGAAAGCGGCAAGCCGCTTTCGGGTGCACTGGACCAAAAGTCAACTTCTGATTGACTTTTCCACCTCTCGGGCATATGTAGCGCTCAACAGAACCCGCCACGCCTCTCAACGATGCGCACCAGGCGGGTCATTTTTTGCCCAAAATCCGAGTGGTGGGAGGCCGGATTGATACCGCCCAAACCTCTCTACAGCAAACCTGCGCTCTCGCTTGCTGATCAGATAGCCAAGCTTGAAGCCAATGGCATGGTCATCGACGATCATGCCATTGCAGAACATTGTTTGCAGCACATCAGCTATTACAGGCTAAGCGCCTACTGGCTTCCGTTCGAGCATCCAAAGGGGCAAGCTGGCCCAAGATTCCGGACAGGTACCAACCTCCAGACCGTACTCGATCTCTACGAATTCGATCGCAAATTGCGCCTGCTCGTTCTCGACGCAGTCGAGCGGGTTGAAGTGGCGGCTCGTGGTGCCTGGGCATATGAGATGGCGATGCTGGGAGATGGCTTCTCCTACCTCGATCAAGCGATCTATGCCGATCAAAACAAGTTCAATCAGAACTGCGCTCGCCTCGACAAGGAGGTCGGCCGATCGAAAGATACTTTCATCCGCCACTACAAGCGCGAATACTCAGGGCCTGCAAGGCCGCCAGTGTGGATGTCATCCGAGCTACTTTCATTCGGGCTCTTGTCGCAATGGTATGCCGCTCTCAAAGAACCGAGCCTCCGGCAAAAAGTCGCAGATCCCTTTGATCTCGACGAAGTGATCTTCGTGACCTTCCTCCACCAGTTGGCGATTGTCCGGAACATCTGCGCCCATCACGGGCGGTTGTGGAACAGAACTCTCGACGTTTCACTCAAACTGCCGAAGAAATCGCCACCGAATTTGGCAGCAGCCTTGAACCGCAGCGCACCAAAGAAAATTTACAATACCTTGGCCATGATCCAGCATTGCCTTGATCGAGCAGAACTCGGCAACACCTGGCGAGAACGGCTCCAAACGCTTGTCAGCGCGATGCCCTATGGCAATCCGCAAATGATGGGGTTCCCGGTCGACTGGGCCGACCATAAACTCTGGGGTGGCACGAAGTAGCCTATGATGAACACCCGAAGGCCGGGCGCTAAGCGCCCGGTTCCTTTTTCTCGTCGTCCAGCGGCGTGCGCAGGACGATCCGTCCATTGATCGGGACCACTTCCAGCTGAAGTGAAAGCCCTTTGCGGTCGCGGTGGAACCACGCGGCTCCGATGCGGGTCCAGAAACCCTTGTCGCCCTTGTTGGCGACATGCCAGGCGAGGAAGTCCGGCGGATTTGTTTCCTGCGAGGGTGCGGTATTGCTGCGTGCCATGATGATTTCCTTTCGTGTCTGGTGGCTCGTTGCACCAAGAGAAAGGCCGCACGGCCAAGGGCAGGTTTCATGTCCAACACGGGTGAGCAAAGCGAACCGGCGCGGGCAGGGCATTGAAGGCTGACCGAGTGCGGCCAGTCAGGGTGCTCAAAACGAAGCCGAAACGACGCGAAGGAAATCCATCGCTTGCGGCATGGCGTGATCAGGAAACTTCGTAGGACTTTTCCAGCAGCGGCTTGGCCTTCTCGAAATCGGCGGAACTCTGGATCGTGATCTCAAGATCGCCAGTGCCGAAATGACCGATACCGCGCACGTCACGCGTGAAGCCCTGCTCAAGCACGACAGAGTCAGGATCGACCTTGACATAGACCAGCAACTTCTTGGCCTGATTGCGGAACTCAAGGCTGGCGAAGTTCTTGATGCGTCGGAAGGCCACATAATAGGCGGTCGTCTTGGTTTCGACGTCGTCGCCAAGTGCCAGCATGAAGTCCGACATCAGGTGGTAGAGGTCGGTCAAGGCCTGGGGAGCCTCCGCCATCTGATCCTCGATGGTTTTGTAGTTTGGCTTGGTGCCAGTTGGCGCAGCGGGCACAGCGACTGAAGTCGGCCCCTTCGCGCTAGCCGAGGTAAGTTGCTCCAACAGCAAAAGGTCGCCTTCAAATTTTCGGTAGCGGATGAGCGAAATATTGCGGTTCATCTGTTTGACCGCGTGCTCGTCATACTTCCCGAAATCCCCGGCAATGCAGATCAGGCGCGGCCCTGACCAATCAACGGCTTTGGCCGCGTCCTTGCCGAGCTTTTCCAGCACAAGCCATTCGAAGTCCTTGCGGTGTCCCATCAGCCAATCGAGGTAGAACAGGCCCTGATTGATCACGTTCTCGTTCGACGAACGCTTGTATTCGATCACCACCGGGCTGTTGTTCTCGTCGATCCCGAGACTGTCCATCCGGCCACCCTCATTGGTTATGAATTCGCTCGCAAGAAACCGGACACCGAGAAGGCTCTCAAGATTGGCTTCGAACAAAGTCTGCAGCGACTTCTCCAGAGCAACCGCTCCGCCGGACAACTCGGCAACGCCGCCCTGAGTCATTCGGTAAAGTTTGATGTCGCTCATATCGGCTCTCACCTCGTCAGCTTGTATTGGGCGCTCATTAAGTGCTTGTAGTCGCGGGATCGACAGCGTCGCAATTGCAATATGTTCGATCAATACTCTTGGCCGAATACAGTGAAAAGGAAGCCCAAAACGGCGATCCCAAAGGATCGCCTCGCGATCCAGCAAGAACGGCACCCTTGCAACGGCGCGAAGCCGACGGAGGTCCTGCGCGCGCAGTCAGTGCGCCAGCGGGCCTCCGACAATGAGAGAGGCAAGAGTGCCTGCGGGTTAGCTCAGGAATGCCGCGCCCTCAGGAGCGCAGAATGCGCGGGACAGAGCGCGTCCACCAGAAATTCCCGCTCCGCTTCAAACTGCTCCTGATCGTCACCCGTATGGGCCGGGACTACAGGCCCGGTCCGCGCCAGCGGATAGAGCAGGTCGCCCGCCAGGGCAGCCACCCCAGGCCATCACCACTCCTAAAATCACAGTTTGAAGTTGTTCACACCAAAAAACTTGCGCAACGTCGCGACCTGGCATAAGGGCATCTTCATGAAGCGATTGTGCGACATCTCTGACATCAGCATGGGAGCGACGTCCGCGCCAGACGGCGATGAGGCTCGCTATCTGCGCCTGGCCAATGTCGTCGAGGGCCAAATCGTCGGTGATGCTGTCGAAGGTGGGAGTCCGGTCAAGGGCTTCGATTCGCAGCTGCGCATCGACGACATCTTGGTGCGTGGTCGCGGACCCGATCTCTCGGCAGCCATGGTGGGTGAGCAACATGTCGATGCGTACCCGACAGTCGAACTGTTCGTCATCCGCGTAGATCGCGATGTCGCTGAACCGGCCTATGTCGTTGCCTACATCAACCAACCGCACATTCAGGCGAATCTGGCGCAAGGGGCACAGGGCACGGGCTTCGTGCGCCTCAATCGCCCCACCCTTGCCGACCTGGAAATCCCGCTGCCTCCCATGATTGAGCAGCGCATGATCGGTTCACTTGCGCTCGAAGCGCGGCAGGAGCTGACGATTCTTCAAGAAATCATGGAGCGCCGCAAACGCCTCCATTCCGAACTTCTCCATCGTGCGATGGCGAAGGCCCGTGCCGAGGACGGCAATCCCCAGCACGGGCGCATAACCGGTCTGAACGACGCGCAAACGTCCTCAGACCTTCTTTCCGCTCACACAGAAAGTACCCCTTAAATGAACATTCTCTCTCAGAACCGCAACCGGCTTCGTACCGTGCACGTCACCTGGCACGCCCATCCGGGCGAATGGCAGGTCAAGGAAGGTGGCAGCAGCACCGTCCTGACGCGTTCGCCGACGAAGCCCCCGGCCATTGCCTATGGCCGGTCCTACGCCCGCTCGATCAAGGGCGAACTGTTCATCCACAACATGGACGGGACCATCGCCGAACGCGAAAGCTACGGCAACGATCCGTTCCCGCCGCGCGGGTGAAGAAAGGCGGGGCGGCCGCAAGGTCGCCCGGCTCACCCTTGATAAGAATTGAGGCAAGATATGACGACCAAACTTGATCAAGACGATCTCAACAACGCGGTGTGGGCAGCATGCGACACGTTCCGTGGGGCGGTGGACGCGACGCGGTACAAGGATCTGATCCTAGCCGTGCTGTTCTGGAAATACCTTTCGGACCATGCGGAATGGCAGCGCAAGGACCTCGCCCAGCGGTACGGTCCCGATGACCCGCGCGTCGAACGACAGATGAAGCGCGCTCGCTTCGTCCTGCCGGAAGGCACCGATTTCAAGACCATCCACGCCAAGCGCCTGGCCGACAATCTCGGCGAGCTGATCAACAAGGCTCTGGAGAAGATCGAACTCGAGAATGAGGCGAAGCTCAAGGACGTGTTCCGTCCCATCGACTTCAACTCGGAGACCTTGCTCGGCGCGACCAAGGAGCGCAATCGACTGCTCAAGCTTCTGCTGGAAGATTTTGCCAAGCCTTCGCTGGTCCTGACGCCAGACAAGGTCAGCGAGGACGCGATCGGCGAAGCCTATATCTATCTAATCAGTCGCTTCGCAGCGGACGGTGGCAAGAAGGCGGGCGAATACTACACCCCGCGCAAGATTTCGGAGATCGTCGCCCGGTTGGCCGATCCGAAACCCGGCATGACGATCTGTGATCCGGCCTGCGGCTCCGGCGCGCTGCTCATTCGTGCGGGTGAGGCGGCAAAGTCCGATGACCACCGGTTGTTCGGGCAGGAAGTGAACGGCTCCACCCACGCTTTGGCGCGCATGAACATGTTCCTCCATGGCGAGGACAATGCGCTGATCGAATGGTGCAACACCCTCACGTCGCCCGCCCTGATTGAAGACGACCGGTTGATGCAGTTTGACCGGGTCGTCGCCAATCCGCCGTTCAGCCTGGACAAGTGGGGCGCGGATGTCGCTGAAACCGACCCCTACAAGCGGTTCAAGCCGGTAATCCCGCCCAAAAGTCGTGGTGACTACGCCTTCATCCTGCACATGCTGGCAATCGCCAAGCGGGGCGAAGGGCGCGTGGTCTGCATTGCGCCGCATGGCGTTCTGTTTCGCGGCGCGGCGGAAGGGCGCATTCGCGAAGACCTGGTGCGCCGCAACCTGCTTGACGCGGTTGTCGGCCTGCCCGCGCAGCTTTTCCCGTCGACCGGCATTCCGGTGTGTCTTCTCGTGTTCGACCGGGCGCGCGAAGAGGGTGGCGCGCGTGCGAACGTCAAGGACGTGGTCTTCGTCGATGCCTCGCGCGAATTCGTGCCGGGCAAGCGCCAGAATGCGCTGGGCGACGAACAGGTCGAACACATCGTCTCGACCGTGATGGAGCGCCGCACCGAAGACAAGTACTCAAGCATCGTCACTTTTGCCGAGATGGAAGCCAACGGCTTCAATCTCAACATTCCGCGCTACGTGGACACCTACGAGCCCGAGCCCGAGATCGACGTAGCTGCATTGCAGAAGGACATCGACCGTCTGGAGACGGAACTTGTTGAGACGCGCAAGCGGATCAAGCTGCACCTCGCGGAGCTCGGCATCGATGGCTGAACAAGGTGAAGCTGAAAACGGCGAGGGGGCCGTGGTCTGGGGCAGTGCATATCCCCCCAGTATCAACGCGGGTATTCCGAAGCTGGGCAAATTGCCTGCCGGTTGGTCGCGCATACGCATGAAGGACATGCTCGACGTGATCGAGCGTCCCGTGAAGCTGGTGGACAGCAAGTCCTACCAGCTCGTCACCGCCAAGCGCAGCCGGGGCGGGATTGTATCGCGCGGCACACTCCGGGGCGATGAAATCAGGGTGAAGCAGCAGTTCGAAGTGCGTTCGGGCGATTTCATTCTGTCCAACCGCCAGATCGCGCACGGCGGGTGCGGCATCGTCCCCCCCGAATTGGACGGTGCGGTCGTGTCGGGAGAATATACCGTCTTGCGGCCCAAGCCGATGCTCGACCTACGCTTTCTGCATTACCTCTCTCACTCGGCTTACTTCCAGCAGATTTGCTTCCACTCCGGAGTAGGCGTCCATGTGGAGAAGCTGGTCTTCCGTCTGCAAGACTGGTTGAACTGGCAGATTGATGTCCCTCCGCTGGGCGAACAGCAGAGAATTGCTGCGGTGCTGGCTGAATTTGACAACGCAATTGAGGCCAGCCAATATTTGATCACTGGCAAGCAGAGGAAAAAACGCTTCCTGATCGGTCAGTTTTTTGCCCCATCAATTGATCTAAATTTGCCAATCCCCCCAGGCTGGTCACGAGTGCGCTGTGACAAGTTGGCGAAGGTTGTTGGTGGTTCAACGCCTGACACGAAGGAACCCGCTTATTGGGGAGGTCACATCCCTTGGTGCACTCCAACTGACATAACCAATTTGCCCTCGCGCTACATTTCGACAACAGCAAGAAGCCTCACGCAAGCTGGGGAATCTGCTTGTTCGACGAGCATTCTGCCTGCCAGGAGCATAGTGCTGTGCAGCCGTGCGAGTGTCGGAGAATCTGCTATCAACACCGTGCCAATGTGCACCAATCAGGGCTTTCAAAGCCTTGTCCCAAAGCAGGAAGGCGACCTCTATTACCTGTATTATTTGATGCAGGCTTGTAAGCGGCGATTGGTCCGCTTTTCCGCTGGAAGCACGTTCCTCGAATTCCCCGGACGGGAGTTGGCCCAGATGCCAATCGTTATTCCGTCGTCTGCCGAACGCGAAAAGGTCGGGAGGATGTTCGCGGCGCTCGATGACGAAATTGATTTGATTAGCGCGAGAGCCTTTGCTCTTCGCGAGCAACGTCGTGGCCTGATGCAAAGGCTGCTTTCTGGTGATTCCAAACATTATTGGCGGATCATGGAGGAGGTTGCCGTATGAGCCAGCTTTCCGAAGCCTCGGGTGCTTTGATCGAGCAGCCTGCGGCATCTGCAACACAGATTCGTCCGGTCAGCCGCATCAGCTTCTCGCTGACGGACAAGGATGCCTTCGAGAAATCGGCGCAGTTTGCCGTCGATTGGCTGGCAGGCAAGATCGGTGGGGCGCTGCCGGATGAAGCGCGCGCGCTCGCAAGCTTCGATACGCGCAGGGCGGATGGCTTTCACCCCTGCCATGCCGTGCGTGTGGACGACCACAGCGGCAGCATCTGGGCTGCGCGCATCGACGAGCCCGGCTCGATGCCCAGTGCTGGCGAAACTTGGTCAACCGAGATGTTTGTAGAAAGGCCGGTTGGCGGTCTGGTCAGGTTTGGCGCGCAGCTCATGGTGCGGCGCCCGGCGAACAGCCCAGACATCAGGCCGAGCCGACCGCGCCTGATCTACGATCTCCTTTCCACGCTTTCCGCTGAGGCGGACGGAGAAGCGATCACCGATGCGCCTGCAAATCTGACCACGCATGACGACGCGGATACTCTGGCGAGGCTGATCTACCGACCCAAGCGTCGGCTGCCCATCGTGGTCGTTTCCACCGACTATGATGGCTGGTCGCAGGTAAATCTGCACCAGCTGGGCGTCAGACTGTCGGGGGCAGCACATCTTTATGCTGCTGGTCCTGAAACCAGTTGGGAGCTTACCCGTCTGATCGGCAAGCGCATGTCCACCTTCAATGGCGGCGTGCGCATCTACATGCCGGGGATCGAAGAAGAGGATGAGGATCCGTTCCAGCATCCTCTGTGGCTCATCCCGAAGGCCAGGCCAAATCATGCGCTGATCAACCAGCTGGCCGAACGCATTTTTCCACTCGGCTTCCAAGACAACGAAGGCGAAACGCGCTTCTGGCACATCGGCCAGCTCCGCAAGGCCGCTTCGGCCACCGTCGCCATGGAAACGGTTGGCAGCGAAACTGAAAAGCTCGAAGCACAGGTCGCCGCATTGCAGGACGAGGTCGCCGACCTGAAAGAGCAGCTGGAAGTCGCGGCTGGCCTTGAGCGCATTGCCTCTTCTGCCGAGAAGGCCGCGCAGCAAGACGTCCAGCGTATGCAGGACGAGATCGGTCGCCTCAAAGCGGAAAACTATCGCCTCCGCTCTTCGGCCCAGCATGCGGCGGTCGTCGAGGAGAAGCCCGCAGAGCGGGAGCTCGCCAGCTACGACGATCTGGAAGACTGGGCCGACGAAGTGCTTGGCCCCCACATCTTCATTCACAACAAGGCCATCCGCGAGTGCCGAAAGAACGGGCATCCCGACATGCTGGAGCGGATTGCCAACACGCTCCTGGCGATTCGTGACTACTGGATTCCCTTTAAACTTGAGGGCGGGCTCGACCGGAAGGAGGCCGCCGTCAACGCACTGGCCGCACTTGGGGTCGAAGACGAAGGCTGCTTCACCCGGCGCGAGAAGGCTAGCGAGAAGCCGGAATATTCGGTCAGGGAGGGCACGATCACATGGGTCCTGTATGACCACTTCAAATATGGGAACTCGCGCCAGAATTCCGAGCAATTCCGCATGTACTACGCCTGGGACGAAGATGGTCGTCGCCTGATTATCGGCAAGATGCCGTCCCATCTGCCCAACGACATGTCATGACCGTTTCCCCCGAATTTGCCCTGTCCGAAAGCGGCGGCGTCCAGCTTCAGGTGCTGACGACGCTGGCCAACTTGGGTTGGCGCTACCGCACCCGCGCGGAAATTGACGCGATGCGAAAGGGACACCGCAGTTCGGTGATACTAACCCCGCTCGCTCAGGAAGCTTTGGCGTCGATCAACAGCATCGATCAGGACGGAGTGGATCACCCCTTCACGGCGCAAGCTATCGACGAAGGACTTTCCCGCCTGCGCGATCTGCGGTTCGACGGACTGCTCCGGACCAATGAACTGGCTACCGACTATCTTCAGCTCGGAACCGCCGTTCCCCAGACGATCAATGGACTGACCCGCGAGCGGCAGTTGCGCTTCGTCGCCTGGGGCGAAAACGAATGGAAACGCAACAGTTTCGACATGACCGCCGAGTACACGGTCGATGGGCGCAACGATGCAATTCGATGTGACATCGTGCTGTTCGTCAACGGCATCCCGTGGACGGTTATCGAGCTCAAGCGCTCGGGAGAAAAGACATCCCAGGGAATTAGCCAATCCATCCGGAATCAGGGCCAGGCTGAAGGCGCTCCCCAACTCTTCGTGCCCGTTCAATTGCTGATCGCCGGCAACCCTGCCGAGCCGCGCTATGGCACTGTCGGCACTCCAGCCAAATTCTGGTCGGCCTGGCACGAGCCCGCGCACGGTGGGATGAGCGAAGCGGATATTGCCGCGTTGGTCAACGCTGAGCCGCCCGAAGACGTCATGGCCGCAATTCTTTCCGATTTCGCCTCTCACGCCCGCCGCCACAATGCGCTGCGCGAAGCGGGGCATCGCTGGGTGACGGAACTTGACAAGACGATTGTCGGCTTGTGCCGCCCTAACCGCCTGCTCGATCTGGCCCGGCGCTTCACCCTCTTTGACAAGGGCACGAAGAAGGTCGCACGATACCAACAGGTCTCAGCCGTCTATCGAATTCTTGAGCGCATCGAACAGCGCGACGAAGACGGACGCCGCAAAGGCGGGGTGATCTGGCACACGCAGGGTTCGGGTAAATCACTCACGATGGTCATGCTGGCGCGTGCGCTGGCGTTCCACTTGAAGGACGCGAGCCCTCGAATTGTGATCGTTACCGACCGGCGTGATCTCGACCGTCAAATCAAGAAGACCTTCGCTGCCACAGGCTTCGAACCCGCTCAGGCGCGCACCGGCGAGCATCTGATGAAGTTGATCGAGGACGGAGCGCCACTCGTGACGACGTTGGTCAACAAGTTCCGCTCAGGCGTGCGGAAACGGGCGCTCGCGTCCGACAGTTCGGACATCTTTGTTCTCGTCGATGAGAGCCATCGCAGCCAATACGGCAATGACGATTCGATGCACGAAGACATGCGCCGGGTGCTGCCAAATGCCTGTTATATCGGCTTCACCGGCACGCCGCTGTTCAAGGATAAGGCGCGAAACACCTTTCTGAAATTCGGCGAGCTTATCGATTCCTACCCAATCTCGCGTGCGGTGAAGGACAAGGCTGTTGTGCCGCTCCTCTATGAGGGTCGCATTGTAGCGGAAACCCTCAACGCCGCGGCGCTCGATGCCTGGTTCGAACGTTCGAGTGACGGCCTGACGCCGGAACAGAAAGCTGAACTCAAACGGCGAATGAGCGCGCCGGGGGTGATCCAGACAGTTGAAGCGCGACTGAAGGCGATAGCCTGGGATATCCGACAGCATTATTTGCAAGGTTTCAAGGGAACCGGGATGAAGGGGCAGGTTGTCGCACCGGACAAGCAATCTGCGGTGATGCTCAGGACCTTATTCGACGCGCTCAACGAGGGCCAAGTCGATCAGGTCACAGCTGAGGTGATTATCTCTGCGCCCGACAAACGCGAAGGCCACGATCAGGTTGGTGTCGCACCGAAGAAAGAGGTGAAGCGGTTCTGGGCCGAGATGATGGCCCGTTACAAGACCGAGGACGAATACAACGAAGCGATCGTGGCGGAGTTCGATTCACCCGAAAGTCCCGAACTGCTGATCGTAGTCAGCAAATTGCTGACCGGCTTCGACGTACCGCGCAATACGGTGCTGTACCTGACACGAGCGATCAAGGAACACGATCTCCTTCAGGCTATTGCGCGCGTCAATCGCGTGTTCGACGCCGACGACGCGCCGCCAAAGCCCTTCGGCTACATCGTCGACTATTGCGGCGTTCTGGGCGAGCTTAACGAGGCACTAGAAAGCTACGATGCTCTGACCGGCTTCGACGATGCCGATATCAACAGCGCACTTTTCGCAATTCGCACCGAAGCCGAGAAGCTGCCCGGACTGCATTCGGATTTGCTCGATCTCTTCGCTGGCGTGGCTAACCGCTACGATCAGGAAGCCTATGCGCAAGCTTTGGCAGATGAGGCGATGCGCGATCTTTTTCATCGCAAACTTTCGGCGTTCGCCTCAACGCTGAACGTCGCCTTGTCATCACGCCAATTTGTCGAATCTGCTCCGCGCGAACGATTGGACCGTTGGAAGGCTGACCTCAGTCGCTTCGAACTGCTGCGCCAGGATGTCCGCCGCCGTTACGCCGACACTATCGATTGGGCACAATACGAAGGTCGCGTCCGTAAACTGCTCGCCGAACATATCACTGCGCACCGTGTCGATACCGTTGTCGATCCGTTCAACATTTTTGATGAAGGAGCCATTGAGGAGCAAATGGCAGGCGGACGGAGCGCTGCGTCCGTCGCTGATGAAATAACCAGTCAGATCAGCCGGACCATCACTGAAAACTGGGATGAAGATCCCGCCTTCTACGAAGCATTCTCCAAACTGGTGCAGGACACGATCGACAGCTTCCGGCAAAAGCGGATCAGCGAACAGGAATATCTGAAGAAGGCACGTGGGCTAAAAGATCAGGCGCATGCCCGTGCGGAATCGAAGGAAGTTCCAGAGGCGCTGCGCGGCAATGGTCATGCCGTCGCGTTCTGGGGCGTAATCGCAAAAGAGCTCGGCGAACTGTCGCAGGAGGCTGAGGAATATGCCCCTGACATCGCGCTCAAACTGCTGGAAATTGTCGAGAAGCATCGCCGAGTAGGCTGGCAAGATGATCGTGATCAACAGAACCGAATGCGCGCTGCTGCCGACGACTTCTTCTTTGATACCGCGCCAGAGCAATTTGGGCTTTCGCTCAATCCTGAAAGGATCGACGGATTGGTCGATCAAATTCTGACTATCGCTCGTGAACGCTTGCCCAAATGACAGAGAGAGGCGTTGCAGCGTGGGGCGGACGGTCAATTCCGTTTTCGGTGGTTCGGTCCGAACGCAAGACGATGTCAATCACCGTGAACCCTCACGGCGATGTCATTGTCCGGGTCCCGAATGTTGCCGATATTGAGGAAGTGATCGAACGCGTTGCGAAGCGCGGCGGTTGGATAAGCTACCATCAGATGAACGCTGAACGCTGGCGGCCCCGAACGCCCGCACGCACATATGAATTGGGTGAGACACACCTCTTTCTTGGTCGGCAGTATCGGCTATCTGCTGAAATTGGATTAGCGCAGTCAGTCAAAACTTTGGGCGACCGCATAGTCCTAACAATGCATCGACCGAACCGCATAGCAGAACGCAAAGCGCTGCTAGACGGTTGGTATCTCACACAGGCCAGAGAGATAATCGGCAAACGCCTCGACAAGGTGTTCGAGCCATTTGCCGTTTTGGATCATCCACTCCCCCGCTTGATCGTTCGAGATTTAACTCATCGCTGGGGAAGCTTGACGTCACGTGGAAACCTCGTCGTTAGCCGTCATATCGTCCGTGCTCCTCGGCAATGCATCGACTATGTTCTAGTTCATGAGCTTTGCCATCTTGAGCACCGCAACCACGGTGCGGAATTTTGGAACCTTCTTGATCGCATGATGCCGGATCATCAAAAACGAAAAGCAAGGCTCGAGAAGATCTTACTTTGATTGCCATCACTCCAGGCAACTTTCTAACCACTCGGCTGCCTTCGCCGCAGCACTCGCGGCAGTGAAGATCGCCCGGTTGTCGGCCTTGAGCACCTTCAGCCAACTGGCGAGGTAGCTGGCGTGATCCGGGCGCGGGCTGGCGGAAAGACCAAGGTCGCCGCAAAGGAAGGCTGAACCAAGCTCGGCCACCAGTTCTTCCATGGCATAGGCATCGTCACCGAACCGCTTGCCGAATGTGCGGCCAAGACGGTGGTCGGCGCCAGACCAATGGATCAGCTCGTGCAACAAGGTGGCGTACCAGTTCTGCGCCGCGCTGCCGCTGGCCGTTGCGAAGAAGCGCTCGCGTTCCGGCATTGTGATGGTGTCGGTCGCGGGAGTGTAGTGGGCGCTGTCGCCGTTGATGCGTACGGCGGCACCGGTGGCAGAAACGAAAGCGTCCGCCTGTGGGATAGGGTCAAATTCTTCTCCGTCCGGCACTTCGGGCAGGGCGTAACCTTCCACCTGGCTGGCGTTGAACACATGCGAAGCCTGCGCAAAGATGCGGGTCGAGCTGTCTCTTTCTTCGGCCTGATCGTCATCACGACTGTCGAAGACCTTGTAGAAAACGATGGGCGAAGCCTTCTCGCCCTTGCGGACCTGAGCACCAAGTGACTGCCACTGGCGATAGGTCGCCCAAAGACCATGCCCGAAGTCCTGCGCTTCGGCGCTGGCCCAAAGTGCAAGTACGTTGACGCCGCGATAGGCTTTCCCCGTTGCTGCATTCACGGGGCGCGAAAGCGGTGCGGTGCTGCGATGCCAGGGAAGCGAGAACTTGTCCGTGCCGCGTTCAAGGGCGGCGATGATCTGGTTGGTGATTGTATCGTAGATGCTGGCGGTTGTGGCGCTGGCCATGGTGAAAATCCTTCGTCCATTCGTTGGGAACGCGGATGAAGGGACGGGCCGGAATGGCCGGGCGGGTCAGCGGTTACGCGGAACAGCCAACACGGGAGGGCTTCAGCCCGAATGGAGCGGGCAGGCTGTTGATCCCGCCCGGTACGGCCTGTCGAAGAGGAGCAGTTCATTCCAACGGCAGGGCGAAGGACGCCATGGCCTGCCGCCGCCAGGGCTTTTGATCAGCCCAACCCAGCACCCATTGCCTTTGACTTTCCGGCTTCGGGAGTATTTGCGATCATGGCCGTCTGCTTCTCACCCGCGCGTTCGTAAATCGCGCGGACAAGCCGGTTCTTATCGTCGGTGACAACCACAGCCTCTGCCCTGGCGCGTGACAGCGCGACATAGAGCATTTTCTGATCGACCAGATTGGTAGAGCGGCTGTCGGCGTGAATCAGGACGTGCTCGGCGGTCTGTCCCTGTGCGGCGTGTGCGGTCTGGACGTAAGCATGCCGCAAGTGGGCATCGCGTGGATTGGAGAGATCGAGCTTCTGCTCTCGGCCATTGGCGAGCTTCACCGTTGCCCGGTCACGGTCGGAATCGATGCTTGTGACGGACCCGCCAAGGCCATTGAACCGTCCCGTCTCGCGGTCGTTGCGGGTGAACTGCACGCGGTCGCCGGTGCGCAGTTCCATCAGTTTCGGCTCGAACACCTCGGCTTTGCTCGCGCCCCACTGCCGGGGATGCCAGTCCAGCGACCGTCCATCGCGGCCTTCAAGGGCAATGCGCCCGCGCTCAGGATCGACGGCGGCTATCGCGTAGCTTTCGCCCCGGCGCACGCCCTTGGCGGCATAGTCACGACTAAAGCGGACGACATCGCCGATGGCATAGCTTGCTGCCTCGCGCGCTTCGGCACGGGTCAGTCCTTTCGCTTCAAGAGCGTGGAACCGCACGGCTTCCGCTGAAAGCTCGCCGCGCTCGGTCAGATTCGCGCGGATCATGCCGGTGAGCCTGTCCCGGCCCTCGCGCGATGGTTCGATCACCAGCGTTCGGGCGCGATCTGTTGGTGACAAGGTCAGATAGTGCCGGACCATCGCTCCAAGGCGCTCGTCCGGGGTTGTGCCTTCGACTACCTCGCCGCCGCCGCGTTCAAGCGCGGCCAGGGCCTTGCCTGCATGGCCCTCGATCGAAGCCATGACGGCTTCGCGGGTTTCGGCATTGGTCTGCCGAACTACCTCGGCAAGTTTCCCGGTCGCCATGCCTGCCTGCTGCAACTGGGCAAAGGCCGCCCCCGCGCCGACCGAACCCAGCTGCTTCACATCGCCCACGAGCACAAGGCGGGCTCTCGCCTTGTCGGCGCGGGTCATGAGGTTTGCCATGTCGTGGGCCGACAGCATCGAGGCTTCATCGACGATCCAGACCGCGTCCTTGCTAGCTGTCTTCGCCTCAGGCGCGAGCAAATGCCGCGCCACGGTATCGCCGCGCAGGCCAAGTGCTTCGCCAAGCACAGTCGCTGCCGAAGCGGTCGGCGTAAGCGCGGTCACAGCTAGCCCGTGGCGCTTTGCCTCGCGCGCATAGGTCGCGAGCACCGTGGTGGTCTTGGCGGTCCCGGCATATCCCTGGACAGCGGCGACGCGATCCCGCGAAGTGAGCAGGTCTGCGGTCGCCCGCTTCTGGTCCGGGGTCCAGGCATAGCCGGAACGCGCCGACTGCCGCGCTGCGCGTTCGATGGTCCGCGCCGCCGCCACCGGACTGGCGAGTGATCGCGCCATGCCGCGCCCGGCTTGCTCTAGCCGCAGCATCGTCCGCTCTGTCTCGATCGCCTGCGGCGTCGTGAACCCCGCAAACTCCGCGCCGCGCCGGTCAAGGAAAGTGCGCGGGGCAAGCTCGCCGCGTTCTCCGGCCTCGGCAATAGCTGCGCTGATTGCACCGTGCCCGACCTTGCCAAAGGCAAAGTCCCCGGCCTCGCGCGCCAATGTGCTGGCCGAAAATACCGCCTCGCGTTCGGAGAGCTTGGCAGCGGCCCAAGCCACCGCCTGCCTAGCCAGCAATTCCGGGCTGGCGGTAGCTTCGCTGGCTTTAACTCGCTCTCTCGCTTCACCAATCAGCCTGTCGCGCGCCCCCTTGTCGAATCCGTTGGCATCGGCAGTCGCCCGCCAGTCGGTGCGCAAGGTGCGATGATCTGTAGTGGACTTGGCCTCGCGGGTATCGAGCGCGGCGATCTGCTTTTCGGCGGCGCTTGCTTCCGCGCGACTCGTGCCGCGCTCTGCAAGCCGGGCATCGATTGCCGCAGTGCGCTGGCTCAGCGCATCGATAGCCTTCTCCGGAACGCCCACGATCTCGAACAGCGAGTCTTTGCCCGCGTCGATCTTGTATCCCAGCGCGGCAACTCCGTGCCCCAGCTCCTGACGGTAGATCGCACCGATCTCCTTTTGCAGCTGGTAGAAGGCGCGCGGCTCAAGGCTGCGCCAGTTGCCATCCTTGTCCTGCGTGGCGTTGATCACGACGGCATGGGTATGCAACTGCGGGTCCTGTGCCCTGCTCGTGGCATGGCGGAAGGTGGCTATGGCGAGATTGCCGGTCGCCTCGCGCCGCACCTCGCCGCCCTGTCTGATCCGGGTTGCCGCCATGTGCTTCTCGACATGGGCGAGCGCCACTTTCACCGCCGCGCCATGCGCCTTGATCAGCCGCTTGTCTCCGGCAACCTCGGCCATGATCGAGACCGACTTGGGCGCGGACAGGGTGATATCCCAGCCTGGCCGGTGCTCTACTTTGCCATCGCGGGTGGTGCCGAGTTGTTGTCCGGAAACGCGCCCTTCGAGCAATTCGGCAAACTTCTCGCGATCAACTTCGCCCGACAGGCCCAGCTTCTCTGCTGCCTCGCCAAACCATTCGGACGGAGCCATGCCCCCTTCGGCATAATAATCGTCGGCTTCGTAATAACTCGCAGCCTGAGCGGCACTCGACAGGGCCGAGACCGAGGCGACCACTATACCGGTCCCGGCTTCGCATCAGGCTCGGCACCTTTGGCGATCTCGCTAACCCGGCTCCACAGCGTGCCTGCCGGATCACCTGGCACATAACCGGGCTGACGAGGCTCGCCGCGCCGGGTGATGTGATCGGCGGTGAGACCGATACGCGCGACCGGCAGGCCATCGGGAAGCAGTAGATAGCCCTGATGCGGAGAGAGCCGCAGTTCGCTTTCGAGCACGGCGGGGCGGAACTGGCGCTGGGTGGCGATGGTCGTGCGCGGCACTTCGCTGCCAATCGACAATGTGTCGGTGGCAACGCGCAATTCCACCTCGCACTGGCCGATGGTCTCGCTCGCCCACTTACGGGTTTCCTGATCGACGGTTTGCAGAAACAGCTTGGTATTGCAGCATGCCAGCATGGCCTCGGCAATGTTCGCGCCATAGCGATTGCGCATCTGCCCGAGCGCCTGAAAGGTGAGCACGATGGCCGCACCAAACTTGCGCCCCTCCGGAAGCAGCCGGGCAAGGTTCTCGACGCGGGGCAGGTCTGCCAACTCGTCGAGCACGAACCAGATGCGGCGGTCTGGCGATGGCGACAGACCCAGCACAGCACTTGCCGCACATTCCAGCCAGCATGCCATGAGTGGCTTGGACGCTTCGAAATAGTCTTCCTTGCGGGGCACGAAGATCCACGGCTTTGCACCCTCGCACTCATCCAGCTTGGCGATGAAGTCACGGAAGGCGAAGCGCTCTTCTCCCTCATCTTCGACCTTCAGGAACTGGATCAGGTTCGCTGCCTTGGCGAGCATGAACAGCACGCTGCCGGTTGCGCGGTCGGCATCATTAGCAAAGGTGCGGGCCGACGACGTGTGACCCAGCCATTCCTTCAACTGCTCCTTGTCCTTGACCTGCAGGGCTTCAAGCAACGCTTCGAGGCTGCGATTATCTTCGGCCCAAAGCGAGCGGATCATGTTGGCGACGAGAATACGGCTTGTTTCGAGCCAGACATCGTCATCCTGGCTACTGGTTTCCGAGACCAGCTGGCGCGCTATCCGGTCGGCGTCGGCGGGGTGCGATATCTCGTCGAAGGGCGTCCAGAAGGCACAGCGCGCATCGAAGGGATTGAGGATGATGTCCCCGCGCGCGGGGTTGTAATAGTGCGCGATGAACTCTCCGCTCGTGTCATAGACCAGCGCCGCTTCGCCGCGCCTTTCGATACCGTCGAGCATCTGGCGCAAGGCAGTGGTTTTCCCGCTGCCGGTGGTGCCGAGAAAGGCGAAGTGACGGGTCTCGATCCGGCTCGGAATTGGGACCGGACCGATGCGCAATGCGTCGCTTCCACAGAGTAATGTCGTCTGGGCCGCAACGTCTTCTTCATCCGCTACGCGGGTGCCGCCGATGACCCGGTCGGCGAGCGTATCCTTGCCCTGTTCGGACATGGTTCGCTGGAGCACCCAGACCGTGAACAGGCCTATGGCAAAGCCGGTGGTCGCGCCGCCAGCGATCACTTTGATGACCTGCCAGAAGGTATCGGTGAAGAGCGGTTCGGAGGCAAACCATGCTGCGGAAACGGTCCAGCGCTGGCCTTCCATCGCAATGTTCATCTTAATGTCGCTGCCTGTCAGCGAGCCCAGCAAGGTTAGCGCATTGGCCCATGCAAACTGCAATGCGGTCGTTATCGCGAGGCCATGCAGTAAGAACTGCGGTGCGATGAATGCTCCGGCCCCTGCTGCGCCAAGAGTGATCGTTGAGAAGAAGCGAAAACGCTGCTGCCATTGCGCCATGCGCACACGCCACAAGGCATGGGCGCGGGTGACAAAGTCGATGTTCGAATTCACGGCTCAATCTCCAGGGCGAGCGAGCGCTGGCGCTCGAATGCGGCGCGCGCTTCCGCTGCAATTGTCTCGTCGGATTTCTTCGTTCCCAGCGCGGCATGGCGGGCGTAAGCGTAGGCTGCACATGCGGTGAACAGAGTACGGTCGAGCACCCGTTCGGCCTCAGCCAGGCGCTCCGATATTGACCCGATCTCGCGCGCCAGTTCGGCGAGATCGGTCTCCTTGTCGGTGCCGTGGAGCATGGCGAGAAAGCCTGCTTCTACGATCCGCGCCAGCATGGCGTAATCGCTAAGGCCTCTGCGCCTAGCGAAGTCAGCCAGCACCCGATACTGCGACGGACTGAGGCGCACCGTCTGCGCCCGCGTGCTCATCGGTCCGCTCCGGCGGCGATGCTATCCGCCATCGCGAGGAATAGCGGAATCGCGCGGATTCTGGACAACGGACCTGAACGCGATGCTATCCGCATCGCCTCAAACCCGCAGAAATCCTCGATGCACAGGTGCGTGGGGTGTGTATGAAAAATACGGGTCCGATACGCAGTATCGTGGCCCTTTCCTTCTCCAGTCTTTCGCCGGTCAATTGGCATGGACGTCTTGCTCCATGCTTGCCGTTGGAGGCGTCGCAGACAGGATCAGATTGCGGGCGACATCATCGTCGAAATAGCGCTCGCGGGATTGGCGCGAAGGCGCCTGGCGGTCCGCCATTTCGGGACGCGTGAACCAGCGAAGCAATGCGAGGTCGATCGCTGAGCGAACGTCATCTGCAAGCTGATTGGTCTCTTCTGGCGTGAGGTCAAGCCACCCGAATTCGGTACGAAGCTGGCTGCCGAGCGGATATCCGGTTCCGTCCCGGCTCCTGTAGACCGGCCCCTCGACAGTGAGGCAACAATCTTGTCCCTCAAACCGCTCACGGACCGGGCGTTCGTACCAGAGCCAGGGCTGCAATGTGTGTCGACGGGCGCGCCCATCGGCATTGTCTTCAACGAGCAATTCGACGAGCTGGGCCGCGCGAGCTTCTTCGTCGCTCGGAAGGCGAGCGATCAGCAAGCCATGCTTCTGCAGGGCCGCGTTGATCAGGGAAAGGATGGACATAGGGGAGATGCTTTCTGCGGGCCATTGCCCGCCTTGGCGGGGTCAATAGCTGCGCAGGGGAAGGGCCTCGATCCACTCCTCGATGTCAGTGGAACGCCAGCGGATACGTCCGCCGCCAATGTCTATCGGATGAGGAAAGGCACCCCGGCGGATGCGTCGCCAGATCGTAGTCCGGCTGCGGATGCCGGTGAGGCGCATGACCTCATGGCAGGTGAGTAATTCGGTATTCGACATGACAGATTCCTTTGCTTCAAGGTTCTGTCACCGTTGCCGCTTGTCCCCTCGCGACGATGGGTTGCTTTCAGTTTGCCGTTGCGGATCGTGCAATCAGATATTCAACTCAGCGCCACCCTTGGCTTAGGTGACGCTGGCCAAGCTATACGAGTCGCAATGATGTAGGAAAGAACAAAAAGAGATCAGATGCCGTTCCGCAATGGCGGGTGGACGATGTTGGATCGCTATGGACAGTCCGGGACTGAGGGGATTTTTCTCATGCCGTCGCGCGTCACGCTCCTATCTGGCTAGCTCCACAAAAGCGCCGACTTGCTCAGAGAGAAAAGTCTGCTCTGCCGAGAGCTGCTTCGGTCGCCTCCCGATTGGCAACTATTATATGTTGACTACGAGCGGACTTCTCTTCTGGAGAGTCCAGAAGACCGAGCCGCTTGAGCACATAGAAGAGCATCGCAAAGCGGACGGGGAGCCGCGCAATGCCATCGACCATGCCATAGTCCCTTTCGACGATCGCACGCTGCGCAGCAGCGAGATTAGGATGGGGAGCGATTTCCACCTCGAACCTCTCCTGCCAGAGGTGATCGCATTCTCCGGTGACTCCGCCTTTCCCCGGATCCCGAGACTTGAGAATGCGGGGGAGCAGGAAGTCCTTGAACTTGTCGGTTAGGTGACAATAGGCTCGGACGTGCCATCGGAAGCCGTCATAACCGAAGGCGTGCGGAGTGATCCGGCGCCATATCGGCTTTGGGCGCTCCGCGCTCATCGACTGGTACAAGACCTCCAAAGAGCCACCTAAACGATGTGCATCGAGAACGGCCTTCAGGCAGCCTTCGTCGACCTGTCGTGCTGGCGTCAGCACGATATCAACTTCTGGGTGACTTCCGATCCAAGATTCACCTGGGGCAGTAAGTCCTTCGGCCAAGGACCGTAGGCGCAGTAGATATTCGTCAGGCCCATCCTGCATGAAGACCGGCTCGAAGGACGGCGAAGCCACATACCGCTTCGCGCTTGCATCGTAGATTGCGTTATTCGGCGCGCGCTTCTGGTATTCTGTCAAATCCTTCGAAGCCTGTGGCTCCGACACACCGAAGAGAGATCGGATGTCGCCGCGCCTCACACCTCCTTCCCAGCCTAGCCGAAACTCGATGAATTCCAGTCGTCTCTCCTCGCCCCAACGGAGACTGCGTTCTTCCTTCTGCATGACGATCCTCACATGGGAATAGAAAGTATATGGACAAAGTTAGTATGCTCGTATAGTTAGTATCCCCATAACCGAATCATGTCAAACAGACCGGGCATTGGGGGGCTCGGCTCAGGGAAGGAATGGGTGATGGCTCTCAATGATGCCCAGCTGCGGCGATATGACAGCAACGTGCTGCGCCTGCCGGCTGACAAGCGGAAGGAATACCACGAACAGGTCGACCGGCTGATCGACAACCTGCGCAAGAACGTGCGCAACAAGACCGAGATCAAGATTACGAAGGTGGTGAAGGCCGGGTCCTTCGCCAAGTTCACAATTCTCTGCCGTACGAGCGAAGACCCGGTTGATGTCGATGTGGTATTCTACATCGAGGGCAAGGATGCAGATGCTGAGAGCCTTGAGAGCCTCAGCTCGCAGATCCACGATCTTCTGGTCGACCAGTATCCAAACAAGTCGGTCGAGGACTTCAAGATCCAGCGCAAGGCGGCGACCGTCCAGTTCGTCGGGAGTGGTCTGGCCGTCGATATCGTGCCCGTCATCGAGGACGTTACCCGTGACGGCTATGGCTGGCAGTTCGACCTTTCCGATGGTTCGAAGATGGAGACCTGCGCTCCCTGCCAGATCAAGTTTGTCCGCGACCGTAAGAACGCCGACAAGGATTTCCGCACACTGGTGCGGATGGGCAAGCGGTGGCGCAATCGGGCCGAGATCAAGCTCAAGTCGTTCATGATCGAGCTGATCTTCGCGTACCTGCTTGATCGCGACGGGCCGGAGGGAGGCATCGAACAGAAGTTCCGCGATTTCCTGCTCTACATCGCACAGAGCGGCTTGAAGGAGACCATTTCCTTTCCCGAGAACAGCGCGTTCTTCAGGCCGCAGTTCGATGATCCCGTGGTGATCCTGGACCCGGTCTGCAGCTCCAACAACGTCGCAAGCCGCGTCACCGAGGACGAGCGACTCGAGATCGTCGCGGCTGCGCAGGAGGCCTGGGAAGCGGCCTACTTCGCCTCGACCGAAGATGATGATGAAGTCTGGAAGGAGATTTTCGGTCCCAAGTTCAACACGGAGGATGCGTGATGAACACCATGACCAAGACCGCCACCTATACCAAGGTGGACGTCGCGAACGTTGTGCGCCGCTTCAAGACCGACCTGTTTATGATCGCCGACAGCACCGGCGCGATCACGCAGGACGAAGCTGCCGCCTACGCGCACGACGTCGAGGAACTCGCCCAGAATGGCTACCTCCATAAGGTCGATCTGACCCTCCTCTCCTACGGCGTTGAGCAGCGGGCGCTGTGCTATACAGTCGATACCGATGCGGGTTCTCTGACCTCCAGTCGCCCCGGGGGTGTCCTGTGGCCACGGGTCCCCTCTCCTTACCTCAGGATCGTGCTCTTCTATACGGCCGAGTACGACGATGATGCCCGCGAAGCGATGCGTAGCCGGCTGCATAACAGCTGGAGCCCGACCAGCGCCGACACCAGCCACTCCACGCTCAACAGCTCGGGTGGACGCAACTACAGCAGCAATGCCTACGGATTCCAGCGCAAGGATTGGACCCAGTGACCAAGACGACGATCTTCGATGCCGAGACCCTCGCTCCCGATCCCACCCTTACCGAACGGGAAACAACGCTGCTCGGCTTTAACTTGCGCTACGAGAGGGTCAGCGACCAGCTGAACCTCCTTCTCAACAAGGGCGAGGTCGACAGTTGGAGCCGAGGAAAGCACGGCGGCGTCCTCCCCATCGCCAAGCTCGTGGCAGACCAGTATCCGCTGGTTGTCTTCCATGGCGACGTCGGCACCGGCAAGACCGCAATCGCGGAATGCATCGCCAATCGTCTTCTCAAGGAATCCCGCACCGAGGACGCTCTCATCTTCCGGCTTTCGAATCGGGTGCGCGGAAGTGGTCTTGTAGGGGAGATGGGCAGTTTGCTGGCTGAGGCCTTCGAGCGTGTTACCAAGGCTGTCGGAAGGAACCGCCGAGCAGTGCTGATCATCGACGAAGGGGACAGTATCGCTGCTTCGCGCGCGCAGGACCAAAGCCATCACGAGGACAAGGTCGCGGTGAACACGCTGATCCAGGGTATCGACGACATGAGGCGGTTGCGGGGCCGTGTGGCGGTCATCCTCTGTACCAATCGCCTTTCGGCTCTCGATCCCGCGCTGCTCCGGCGCGCCGCAATCGTCGAAAAGTTCGAGCGGCCGTCGGAACAGGCACGCCGCGAACTGCTGGAAATGGATCTCGCAGGTCTTAAGCTCGAGGCTTCCGAGATCGAAGAGCTCGTCAGCCTAAGCGGCCCGACCGATGAACGCCCCGGCTGGACCTTCTCCGACTTCCGGACGAGGTTTTACCCCAAGGCGGTCGCCAAGGCCTTTCCGGATTCGGCCCTTACGTTCGAGTGTCTCAAAGTCGCCGCGCAGGAAACGAGCGCATCGCGAGTGATGGAGGATCGCTGATGGTACGTTCACCTATCTTCGGACGCCGTATTCATATCGCCGGAAGCATCTCCGGAGACCCCTCGGTCGCGACGCCAGACGCCGTCGCCGCGGCACACGATCTGGTGCGCGGCTTGGTTCTCTCGCTTGTGCGGAAAGGTGCCAACTTCGTCGTCCCGGTGGACGCGGAGCCTGCGCGCGCAGATGAACTTCCGATCTGCTTCGACTGGATCATCTGGCAAGCGATCCGGGACGGGATGGCAAGTCGCCCTGCCGACGCGCCGACGCCTCTCGCGGTCGGTGTGCTGCACAATAAGACCGAAGAGCAGATCCCGGACAAGAGGCTCGAATTGTGGGATGAACTTCGTGATGGCCCCAGCGTCCTCATCGAGAGCGCTGCCAAATGGAACATGGCCGCGAAGCGCATGGAAGTGCAGGCACGACATGGCGATATTCTAATCACCCTCGGTGGAGGGGAGGGAGTTCTCTATCTGGCTGAACTCTACCATGATAACGGAAGGCCGGTGATCCCTCTCAACCTTCCCCTCGTAGAGGCAGATGAAGGGAGCCGGAGGCTCCATGATATTGCCTTGTCGAGCACTCGAAGCTCGGACTTCTTCCAGGTCGCGGAGAGCGGCAATGCGCATGACTGGATGAACAGGATCCGCTTCTCTTCGCGCATCCCGACCGACAAGCGCGTCGCGACCCTCGTCGATCTACTGGAATCGCTCGAAAGGCCACGGGCCTTCGCGGTCCGCTTGCTCAACCCTGATCACGATGATTTTGGCGACGTGGAGAATTTCTTCGAAACGGTGGTCCAACCTGTAGTGGAAGACGAACTGGGGTTTCGTCTCACGGTCATCGACGGTCAGCAGGCATATCAGCACGCCCGCATCGACCAGGAAATCTTCGAGAAGCTGCACCGGTCCGCACTCACGATCGCGGACCTCACCGGCAGCCGGCCCAACTGCTTCCTCGAACTTGGCTACTCGATGGGGCGAAACCTTCCTACGATTGTGACGGCGCGGGAAGGTTTCGATACGCCGTTCGACATCCAGACATTCGCCGGACATCACTGGAAAGCGTCCGGGTCAGTGAGGGAGCGGAAGAAGGCTCTGCTCGACCATATCCAGTCGGTGCGGAACCGCCCGCCGATGGTTTCGACGGCGGGATTGATCACATGAGCCCGAACGAGATCTTCATATCCGTCGACATCGAGACCGCGGGACCGATCCCTGGTGAATTCAGCATGCTCACCATCGGCGCATGTGATGCCTATCGTCCAGATCGAACTTTCGAATGCGCGCTAAAACCCACAAGCCAGAACTTCGACGAAGACGCATTAAAAGTGACGGGACTTTCGCTCGAACGATTGGGACTAGAGGGACTCGAACCCGTCGAGGCGATGTCGAGCTTTGCGGAGTGGATTCACGGTATTTGCGAAGAGGCCGCTACTCCGGTCTTCGTGGGGTTCAATGCGCCATTCGACTGGTCGTTCGTGAACTACTATTTCCACCGCTACGCAGGGGGCAATCCGTTCGGTTTTACCGCGCTCGACGTCAAGGCCCTCTATATGGGCGCGACGGGATCCAGTTGGTCTGAAACTAGCTCAAAACAGATCGCGAAAAAGCTGAGGCCGCGATCATCCGGAGACCACAACGCATTGCACGACGCGCTCTACCAAGCGGAACTGTTTCGAGCCGTGCGCTCGATCGCGGCGGCAACAAGATAAGGCTCAGCGTCTTCTGGATGATCTAGAGCGGAAGGTACCCCGTTTGGAGAGTGATCGGAAATGGAACGTTGATGACTGAAATTGGGGCGCAAAGCTGCCCCGCCTAGGGGTGCGTGATCAAATGCCCGATTTATTGCCCCAGTGCCATCAAGTGAATTCCCCCCTTTTCGCAGCAAGATCTCAGCACCAGCCACCGATTCGGGCCAAAGCCAGCCCAAATTAATGGGTCGTTGCGCGCACTCCCCACCAAATGCTCTGCAAACCTGTGAAAAAGTGCGATTCTGCACTTATATTTCACTTACGGCTCTCGCAGCGAAATTGTGCGGCGCATCAAATGGCGGAAATACTGGCGCACCCGACAGGATTCGAACCTGTGACCTCTGCCTTCGGAGGGCAGCGCTCTATCCAGCTGAGCTACGGGTGCATGCCGTGGCGCGGGCGCTTAGCAAGGCGGGCGGCTGCTCGCCAGTGAAATCGGCTCCGGCCGATTTCAACCACGGTAACCGGCTCATTAGGAATTTGGCAATCGGCCTTGCGTAGCTTCGTCCCCCATGAGCTCAATGTCGCACGAATTCGACCTTTCGCATGCCACCATGCTCCCGCCGCGCGGCGAACGCAGCAATGCGGTGCTCACGCCCGGGGAAGTGGCGGCGCAGTGGGACGCGGTGCACGAGGCCGCTGCGGCAGTCGCGGCGCTCGCACAGCTCGGCCCCGAAGAGCTCGACGAAGAGCTGCGCGACCTGCCGCAAAGGGCAAGCGAGGCCGGCGGACCGCAATTCGAGCTGGTCGCACGCGGGATCGACGATCTGGCAGCGGTGATGCAGCCGGGCTTGCGCGCGCTCCTGGCGATGACCGACAAGGGGCTGGATACGACCAGTGCGGCGCTCACCTTGTGGCGCGAATTTCACAAGGCGCGCGACGCGATTGCCGCACTCGCAGCCAAAGCCTGACACACGCTTCGCGGCTTGACCGCGTTCCCATTCTGTTCCAATCAGTCGCCATGAGCGATTCACCCGTTATCGAACCTGTAAGCGACGCCCTTGGCGTGTGCCGCGGCATCCAGCGCCTGTTCGCGAGGAACGACGTCTGGCTGCTGCCCGAGATGCCCTTGCGCAACGGCAGGCGCGCCGACCTGATGGGCGTCGACCCGAAGGGCCGCGTGATCATCGTCGAGGTCAAGGTCCAGCGCGGCGACCTGCTGGGCGATGGCAAGTGGCCCGATTACCTCGATTTCTGCGACCGCTTCTACTGGGGCCTGCCGCCGCATCTCGATCGCGGCGTGCTCGATCACGAGGACTATCGTCCCGATTGCTGCGGCATCGTGGTGGCAGACGGCTATGACGGCGAAATCGTGCGCCCGGCACCGCTCCAGCCGCTGGCCGCTGCGCGCCGCAAGACCGAGGTCGAGCGCCTCGCCCGTGCGGCCATGCGCCGCGCCACCGTTGCCGGGGATCCACACTGCGCGCCCTGGGGCAACACCGAATAGGCTTTCGCACTGTCATCCGGCTCGTCCATGCGCCATAGACCGGGCTGAGCCATGTGGACCGCAATCATCCTTTCCGCCCTTGCGATGACCGCGATCGTCGCGCTGCGTTATCTCGCCTCGAGCGGGATCTTCGCGCTGGTGACGAACCGGAAGCTGCCCGGCTACCATGCCAAGCTTGGCCCGCAGATCAGGAAGGAAATCGGCTGGTCGCTCGCCTCGGCCGCCATTTACGGCATTCCTGCAGGCGTAGTCGCCTGGGGGTGGCAGGAGCATGGGTGGACCCGCATTTATACCGAGTGGGACGCGATGCCGCTGTGGTACCTGCCCTTGGCCCCGCTGATCTATCTCGCGCTGCACGACACCTGGTTCTACTGGACCCACCGCCTGATGCACCGGCCCTCATGGTTTCGCACCATGCATGCCGTCCACCACGCCAGCCGCCCGCCTACGGCATGGGCGGCGATGAGCTTCCACCCGTGGGAAGCGATCACCGGTGCCGTGGTGATCCCCGTGTTGGTGTTCCTCATACCCATCCATGTCGCCATGCTGGGCATCGTGCTGCTGGTGATGACGGTGATGGGCGTCACCAATCACATGGGCTGGGAAATGTTTCCGCAGCGCATGGTTCACTCGAGGTTAGGGGGCTGGCTGATAACTGCCAGCCACCACCAGCGTCATCATGAAGAGTATCAATGCAATTACGGCCTCTATTTCCGTTTCTGGGACCGGCTTTGCGGGACCGACAAGGGGCTGAGCCCCAACGCATGACGCGCCTGCTCGCCCTCCCGCTCGCAGCACTCGCGCTTGGCGCGGGTGCGCCTCCGGCATCCGAGGTCGATGGCGCCAGCGTCACGGTGACGATCACCGAACTGCGCAATGCCAAGGGCGTGATCCGCGCCTGCATGACCACGCAGGAAAAGAGCTTCCCCAAGTGCCGCGGCGTTGCCGGCGCGCATGCCGCCAAGGTGGCCGCGCACGAGGGTTCGGTCACGCTGACCTTCGAAGGCGTGAAGCCCGGGCATTATGCGATCGCGCTGCTCCATGACGAGAACGATAACGGCAAGGCCGACCGCGCCCTTGGCATGATGCCCAAGGAGGGTTTCGGCTTCTCGCGCGATGCAAAGGTGCGCATGGGGCCGCCCAAATTCTCCGATGCGGTGTTCGAACTGGGCGAGGATGACAAGGCCCTGACGATCCGCATGCGCTACATGCTCTAGGCTGCGCCCAGGCCGCCGGGCAGGTAACCTTAACGCTAATTTTACTACACTCGGGCCATAGCCTGCGAGGATAAGTAAACTCGCATTTACAAGGGCTATTGCACCTATGGACAGGCTTGGCGGCGCATTCGATTCGTTCGACGGTCACGATCACTTCGACGATTTCGTCGATGATGAGAGCGCTGCGTCGAATCCCCCTCCCTCTCCGGTAGGCCAGGACGAGCGCCGCATGCAGGTGCGCGCCTACAATCACTGGGCGAGCCTGCTGGGCAACAAGCGTTTCCCGCTGATCGAGGACCTCGAGCCCGAATTCCTCGGCGATTTCGGCCCGCACTCGGTGCTGCTCGACTTCTCGACCGGCAGCAGCACGCCGACGATCCAGTTCATCGGCGATGCACTGAGCAAGGAATGCGGCCTCTATGAAGCCATCGAGGAGCTGAACGAGGTTCCCGAAGCTTCGCTGTTGAGCCAGGTCGCCGACAATTACCTCAAGATCCTGGCCGAACAGGCGCCGACCGGCTTTGAGGCCGAGTTCGTCAACGCGAAGGGCGCAACCGTGCTCTATCGCGGCATCCTGCTTCCCTATTCGAGCGACAGCGACACGATCGATTTCGTCTACGCCGTCATCAACTGGAAAGAGGTCGCCGACGCCGGAACGGCGGATGCGCTCATGCAGCAGATCGACGAAGCACTCGACACGGCCAACCAGCAGCTGTCGCAGGCGCCCAATCCGACGCCGCTGCGCAAGCGCAATCCGCTCCAGCTGTCCGATCCCGATCCGGTCTTCGAAGAGCCGGTCGTCGAACAGGCGCCCCAATGGGTTGCCGCCGAAGAGGTCGAAGAGGAGCATGCGCCGGCACCCTCGCTGGGCGGCAAGGGCCGCGCGGTCGATGCACTCGGCAATCCGATCGGCGGCGCGCCCGCCGACGAAGGGGAAGGCGAGCCCGAACAGGGTTACAGCGGCCCGATGACGGCGGCCGATTACGGCCTGCCCGAATGGGAAGACGAGGATTATGAGGAAGACGACGTCGACGAGGTGATCAATCCGCTCGCCGACATCGATCTCAACAGCCGCCTGCTTTCGCTCGTGAACCCGCAGGCGCGCGTGAAAAAATCGCTCGACCTGCACGGAAACGAGCAGGCAGCCGACGAACAAGAAGATGCTCCGGAAGCGGAAGAGCGCGTTGAAGTCGACGCGACCTATTTCGCGGCTGAGGAAACGAGCGACGATCTGGCCGAAGAGCCGGTCGAATTCGCGGAAGAGCCGGAAGCCGAAGCGGTCGAGGAATTCGCCGCCGAGGAACCCGAAGCGGTCGACGAGCCTGTCTTCGAGCAGCCGGAAGATGAATACGTTGCTGCCGAAGAGGTGGCTTTCGAGGAAGCGCCGGAAGAAGCCGAGGGTCTCGAAACTGTCGAGCCGGTCGAAGATCATGCCGAGGCCGAGGCCGAGGAAGCGTTCGACGAAGAGCCGCTGGAGCTGGTCGACGAAATCGTGCCCGAAGAGATCGAAGCCGAAGCGCAGGACGAGCCTCTCGTGGCCGTGGAGCCCGAGCCCGAGCCCGAGCCCGAGATCGTGCTGGTGGCTCCCGAAGTCGAAGACATGGTCGAGGAAGAGGCAGTCCGGGACGAGCCGGAAATCGTGCTCGAAGCTCCCGAACCTGTCGAAGCCTTCGAAGAGGAGGCCCCCGAAGCGATCGAGGACGACGTCCTCGAACTGGCGGAGGCGGATGTCGTGGCCGAACCGGAAGCGGAAGTCGAAGCAGACGCCGAAGTCCATGCCGAGCCCGATTTCTCGCCGGTCGCCGAACAGGCAATCGAAGCTGAAGAGCCCGTCGCGGAGGTTGGTCCCGCTCCGATCACCGCGAGCGAGCTGGAAGACAGCCTGGCGGTCGCGAACCACCTCGCGCACTCGGAAGCGGCAGACGACGCGGAAACCCGCAAGGCGCTCTACGAGGCAGTCCGTCTCGCCTACGACCTCGCCAACTACCTGCGCGACGAAGGCAATCCAGCGGTAACGCAGGATGCATCGGAAAGCATCGATGCCCTTGCGGGCCGCCTGCGCGAACTTGAGGGACGCACGCTCTACGACCTTTCGGTACGCGGTCCGGAATTCGCACTCGTCATGATCCGGCGCGGTCCGAACGGCGAACTCACGGTGCTTGGCGAAGTGCCGGAGGAGCAGGCGCTGATCGGCAGTGCCGCGCGCAAGCTGCTTTCCAAATAACCCCTTCAGGATAAATGTCTTGAGCAAGCAGGGCCCGGCGCGCTAGCGACCGGGCCCATGCCGTTTTTCAGTACCGCGCCCGTCCGAATCCAGCCCTATTTCGGATACCGCAATCGCGAACGATTGTTCGTAACCGTCCGGGCGCTGCGCTCTCGCGCCGGCAATTTCGAGAAGCGCGGCAAATGGCGCGCCATGCGCACGATGATGGGCCAGTTCGCCAGCCACGAGGTCAAGGAACTTCCGGTCGAGCTGGAGATCGTCTCGCCCTCGGGCGAAGCGCGTCGTCACCAGGGCCTGACCGACAAGGAAGGCTTCGCGCATTTCGACATCCCGCTCGAAGGCGAGTGGCCCTATGGCGAACATCCCGAGTGGGAGACGGTCACCTTCCACTGGGAGAATGGTCGGGGCAAGCAATGCACCGATGGCCACGTGCTGGCTCCGGGACGCGATACGGGGCTCGCGATGATTTCGGACATTGACGACACGATCGTCGAGACCGGCATCACAGGCGATTTTCGCGCGGTCCTGCGCAACTGGCGCAGGGTGCTGATGGAAATGCCCGAGGAGCGCATCCTCGTGCCGGGCGCGGACATGTTCTACAACGCGCTGGGCGGGAACGATGGCTTGCCCGAGGGCAAGGGTCATGCCGGCGACCATTTGCCCGCACCCCGCCGCCCCTTCTTCTACGTATCCTCGAGCCCGTGGAACCTTTTCTCCTACCTCGTCACCTACATGCGCGGGCGGGGCCTTCCGCTCGGGCCGATCCACCTGCGCGACTGGGGCCTCAATCGCGAGACCTTCGGATCGTCGAGCCACGGTGCGCACAAGCGGGCGGCAATCGAGGGGATCCTCGCGACTTATCCGGACATCAAGTTCGCACTCCTGGGTGATGATTCACAAGGAGACCTGACCGCGTTCTCCGCCATTGCGGTCGACAATCCGGACCGCGTGCGCGCAGTCTTCATCCGCAAGGTGGGCGAGGCGATGAGCCCCGAAGAACTCGCCGCAGAGGCCGCGCTCAAGGCAGCCAATATTCCGCTTTGGCTGGGCGAAGGCTATGAAGAGGGGCGCAAGTTCCTGACGTCGATCGGCCTGCTCGATGACGCGGATGCCGAGGCGATCGTGAAATCCGTCGGCCATGCCGAGGATACCAGCAAGGAAAAGACGGTTTGAAGGCCAGGCTCATGTGGATCGCAGGTTCGCTCATCGTCATTGCCCTCCTGGGATACGGAGGGCTGTCCTATGCCCTGCGGCAGAACCCGCACGCCGTGCTGGATACGGTCGACCGCATTGCCGGGCCCTCGGGCTCGGTGGAGCAGGTCGCCGAGGCCAGCACCGGTCCGCACCGGCAACAGCGCCTGCTGGTCTATCGCAGCGATGATGCGGCAGAGGCTCTTCCGGTACTCGTGTTCTTCCACGGCGGCAGCTGGGCGCATGGCGACCCGCAGCACTATGGCTTTGTCGCGCGCAGCTTTGCCGAAGAGGGCTTCGTGGTCGTGCTCGGCGGATACCGTCTTGGCGACGAGGGCCGTTATCCCGCAATGCTGGAGGACACCGCGGCTGTCGTCGGGTGGGTCCATGCCAATATCGCAAAATATGGCGGCGATCCCGAGCGCATCTTCCTGGGCGGGCATTCGGCCGGAGCCTACAATGTCGCGCAGGTGGCGCTCGAAAGGCACTGGCTCGAGGAGGAGGGTGTACCCGAAAGCGCGCTTCGCGGTGTCATCGGCCTTGCCGGACCTTATGATTTCTATCCGTATGATTCGGCGTCCACCAAGGCCGCATTTGGTTCGGCAGGCGCGGGCGCGGAAAGCCAGCCGGTCAACCACGCGCGCGCCGGTGCGCCGCCCATGCTGCTCGTCCATGGCGAGGCCGATACGTTGGTGAAACCGCGCAATTCGCGCGCACTGGCGAAGGCGCTTAACGAGGCGGGAGGGCGCGCAGATACGTTGTTCCTGCCCGAAGGCGACCACAATGCCCCGCTGCTGAGCCTCGCCAATCCGTGGCGGCGCGATCCGCTGGTGCACGACCGCATACTGGCCTTCATGCGCGAGGCGGCAAAGGTTTCAGTTCCGGTTCAGCCGCAAACCCCTTAGGCTCGTCGCCGATGCGCCTGTTTGCCCACATTCTCGCTTTCCTGGCCTTGGCGACCTTCGCCGGCCAACCCGCCTCGGCGCAATCGATCCTGCGCGATGCGGAGACCGAGGCATTCCTCGACGATATCTCTGCCCCGCTGGTCGAGGCGGCCGGACTGGTGCCGGGCAATGTCGATGTCGTGCTGATCAACGACCCGTCGATCAACGCCTTCGTTGCCGGCGGGCAGGTGGTCTACATACATTCCGGCCTGATCGACGCCGCCGACACCGCGAACGAGGTGCAGGGCGTGATTGCGCACGAGCTTGGGCACATCACCGGCGGCCATATCATCCGCATCCGCGAAGGCTATGGCGCGGCCACCAATATCACGCTGCTGTCGATGCTGGCCGGGATCGGCGCCGCGCTCGCAGGTGCCGGCGATGCCGCCATGGGCATCATCATGGCAGGCCAGCAGGCGGCGCTCGGCAAGTTTCTCGCCTTCAGCCGCACGCAGGAAGCCAGCGCCGACGCCGCAGGTGCCAAGTATCTTTCGGATGCGGGCATTTCTGGGCGCGGTTCGCTCGCTTTCTTCGGCAAGCTGCTCAACAAGGAAGTGCGCTACGGCATCCGCCAGGACGACGAGGCCGGTTTCTATCGCACCCACCCGCTTTCGGGCGATCGCATTTCGAAGCTGCGCGAGACCTACGAGGTCGATCCCGCATGGGAGGCACCGCTCGACCCCGACTGGGAACGCCGCTTCCAGCGGGTGAAGGCCAAGCTGCAGGGCTATGTCGCCAAGCCCGAATATACCTATCGCGACTATCCGGAAAGCGACCAGTCGACACCCGCTCTGCTGGCCCGCGCCTATGCCTATCACAAGGAAGCGCGCATCGACCGTGCGCTCGACACTGCCGATGCGCTGATCGCGCGCGATCCGGCCGATCCCTATTTCCTCGAGCTTAAGGGCCAGGTGCTGCTCGAATCGGGGCGTCCGGGCGAGGCCATCGTGCCGCTGCGCCGGGCAACCGAGCTCACGCGCGCCGAGCCGCTGATCGCCGCAATGCTGGGCCACGCCCTGATCGCAACCGAGGAAGAGGCGAACTACGAAGAGGCCGAACGCGTACTGCGTGCCGCAGTGGGACGCGATCGCTACAATCCCTTCGCCTGGTACCAGCTTGGCGTAGTCTACGCCGCGCGCGGCGACATGCCCCGCGCGCGCCTCGCCAGTGCGGAACAGCAGGTGATGAACCGGCAGTATCCGCTCGCCCTGCGCAGTGCACAGGCTGCAGAGGCGGGGTTGCCGACCGGCTCACCCGACTGGCTGCGTGCGCAGGACATCGCGATGGAAGCGCGGGCGCTGATGGAACAGCAGTGCGAGATCAAGAACGGGCGTGGTTGCGCCGACCTGCGACGCTGACACGAGGGGCAAGACAATGAGAGAAGTACTGACCGTGCTGGTTGCGCTGCTGGCAGGCTTTGCCGGGGCGGCAATCTGGTCGCTGACCGGTGTGGGCAATGCGCAAACGCGCGAATACCTGCTCGAAAATCCCGATATCCTGCCCGAAATGGCGCGAGCCTATCAGGCGCAGGAGCAGCAGGACCGCCTTGCCTCGGTATCGGACGACGTGCGCGAGCCCTTCGCTGGTGCGGTTCTCGGTAACCCCAATGGTTCACGCACCCTCGTTAAATTCACCGATTACGCGTGCGGATACTGCCGCGCGAGCGTGGCCGATATCGATCGGCTGATCGCTGAAGACGCCGAATTGCGCGTGGTCATCCGCGAGTATCCGATCCTCGGCAGCGAGGCAGCGGCACGGATGGGCCTCGCCGCAGCACAGCAGGGCAAGTTCGACGCCTACTACCACGCGATGTTCGCATCCGGACCGCCGACGGCAGAAAGCATCAATGCCGCCGCGCAGGCAGCGGGGATCGACATGGAGGCAGCACAGGCCTTCGGCTCCAGCGCAGAGGCCACGGCTGAGCTCGAGCAGACCTTCGCCTATGCCCGCCAGTTGGGATTCTCGGGCACGCCGAGCTGGATTGCCGGTGGCGCGGCGTTCGAGGGCGCGGTCGGCTATGAGGAGCTCAAGGCCGCGGTGAGCGAAGCGGACAGTTGATCCGCCGCCTCATCCTCGTCCTTGGCGCGTTACTCGCCTCGCCGCTCGCGGCCGGGGAGAAGGATGCGCTGCGCGAATACCAGCAGCTCGAGGAGCAGCTGTTCACCGCTGGCTACAGGCTTGCGGTGGCCAATGCGCCATTCTGTGAAACCACCCTGCCCGCCAGCGGCTTCGCCATCCATGATGCCGCCTCCTACGGCCAGAGCGAGCAGGTGCGCGCAAATCTGGGCCTTCGCGGCGATATCGGCGTGCAGGCCGTCGTGGAAGGATCGCCGGCTGCCACAGCGGGGCTGAGGCAAGACGACACCATCCTCGCCATCGGCGGCCGCATGGTCGAGACCACCTGGCCGCCGACCAGGGAAGGGTGGCAGCGCACGCTGACCCTGATCGGCGCGATCGCCAGCGAGGGCGAGGACGGTACGCTCGACCTGATCGTCGCGCGTCCGGGGAGCGGGATGATCCGGCTCGCGATTCCGACGGTGCCGGCCTGCGCCTCGCGCTTCGAGGTGCTCGATACCGGCGACGAGGCATGGGCCGACGGCAAGCGCGTCGCGATGGGACGCAAATGGCCCCCCTTCTCCTACGGCGACGAGGACGCCTTCGCAGGTTCGGTCGCACACGAGCTCGCCCACAATCTCCTCGGGCACCTTGCAACCTTCGAGGATACGGGCCGCAAGCGTCGCCTCACCCGCCTGTCCGAACGCGATGCCGACCGCCTCATGCCGTGGCTGCTATGGAACGCGGGCTACGATCCGCGCGGCGCGGTCCGCTGGATGGAGCGATGGGGTCCGAAACATGGCGGCGGACTGCTGCGCAAACGCACGCATGACGGCTGGGACGAAAGGGTCGAATTCATCGAGGCCGAGATCGCCACGCTGGACGCGCTTGTTGCCGAGCACGGCTGGGAGCCGGGCCAAGCCGACTGGCGCACCTATTTCCGGCAGGAACTGGCCGAAAAGCTCGACCGCTAGGCGCTATTCCTCGATCGCGGCCTTGTACATCGAGGCCAGCGGCTTCTCCATCACACGCCGGACCATCGGCTCGAAGAATTCGAGGCTCTCGCTCTCGTAGTCGGGATCGAATGCGGACTGGTCGTATTTCTCGCAGAATTCCGCGCAGGCATCGAAATGCGGGCTGTCGCGGAATTTCTCGCGCAGATCCTTGTCCATGCCGAGGTGGTGGAAATAGTAATAGCCCTGGAAAGCGCCGTGGTTCTGGCAGATCCAGTGGATCTCCTCGGTCACGAAAGGCTTGATGATCGCCGCTGCCACTTCGGGATGGTTGTAGCTGCCCAGCGTATCGCCGATGTCGTGGAGCAGCGCCATGACCACATATTGTTCGCCGCGCCCGTCGCGATGCGCCCGAGTCGCGGTCTGGAGCGAATGTTCGAGGCGGTCGACGGGGAAACCGCCGAAATCGCCGTCGAGCAGCTTGAGATGCGTCAGCACGCGATCGGGCAAGTCCTTGGCAAACTCGCGATATTCCGCGCCGATGATCGCCCAGTCTTCCTTCGTGCCTTCCTTCATCTGGCGGAACTTGGCGCGCTCGCTAAGCGAATGGGCCAGGTTTTCGGGCTTGTTCATCTCTCTCTCCTTCTCCGCCATGCATAGTAGCGGCTGGCGCAAGGCGCTGCAATTGCGCTAGGGCCTTGGGCAATGGCCGTGTTGCCCCTCAGTCCGACGCCCTTCTTCGAGAACAAGAACAAGGCGTTCTGGAACCTCCAGCTGGCAGGCTGGGGCGGTGCCGCGCTGCTGCGCGCGATCTCTGCATTCGCCAACGGCCAGCCGCTCGACTTCCTGTTCATCATCCTGATCGCATCGATCACCGGCTTTTCGCTAAGCCTGATCCTGTCGGTCGCCTATCGCTATTTCATCATGCAGCGCCCGCTGGTGACCTGGGGTGCGACCGCGGCGACGCTGGTGGTCGCAGTCGGCGTCTATGCCTTCATCGACAGCTGGGTGCTCGAGCTCGCGCGCCCTCAGAGCGAGGCCGGCTTCGTCCGCCTGTTCGTGGGTATCTACTTCATCGACCTCACGCTGCTGGGCGCATGGTCGGCGCTTTATTACGCCATCAACTTCTTCCTGCAGGTAGAGCAGCAGGCCGACCGGCTCGAACGGCTCGAGGCACAGGCGACCAGCGCGCAGCTGGCCATGCTGCGGTACCAGCTCAATCCGCACTTCCTGTTCAACACGCTGAACTCGATCTCGACGCTGGTGCTCCTGAACCAGACCAAGCCCGCCAATGCGATGCTCACCCGCCTGTCGAGCTTCCTGCGCCATACGCTGATCACCCAGCCGGGCGGCAAGGTGACAGTCGCGCAGGAGGTGGAGACGCTGATGCTCTATCTCGATATCGAGCGCATGCGTTTCGAAGAGCGCCTGCAAACCGAATTCCGCGTCGAGGAAGCCGCCACCAAGGCGCAGATCCCCTCCATGCTGCTCCAGCCGCTGATCGAGAACGCGATCAAGTACGGCGTCAGCCCGCAGGAGGAAGGCGCGACCATTTCGCTGCTCGCGCAGATCGTCGGGCCGCGCCTGCGGATCACCGTTTCGGACACCGGCCCCGGCGTCGATGTCGGCGGCGTGGCCGATGACCTTCCGGCCGTGATGGCCACCCACAAGCGCCGCGATTCGACCGGCGTGGGGCTTGCCAACATTCGCGACCGGCTCGCGCAGGCCTATGGCGATGATCACCGCTTCGAAATCCGCTCCCCCGAAAATGGCGGATTCACCGTGCTGATCGAGATTCCGCACGAATTCGCCGACGCTGCGGAGCCGTCTGCCGAAGCGCGTTCGACAGGAGAGGTGAAACCGGCCAGCCCTTCGATCGTTGAATCCCCGAATCCCCCCCAGAAGGTAAGCCCGTTAAAATGACTATCCGAACGATCCTCGTCGATGATGAGAAGCTCGCTATCCAAGGCCTCCAGTTGAGGCTGGAACCGTTCGAGGACGTCGAGGTGATCGAGACTTGCCAGAACGGGCGCGAGGCGATCCGCGCGATCAAGACGCTGAAACCCGATCTCGTCTTCCTCGATATCCAGATGCCCGGCTTCGACGGTTTTTCGGTCGTCCAGGGCGTGATGGAGATCGATCCGCCGCTCTTCGTGTTCGTCACCGCCTTCCAGGAACATGCGATCCGCGCCTTCGAGGCCAATGCGGTCAACTACCTGATGAAGCCGGTCGACGAGGACAAGCTGGCCGACACGATCGAACGCGTGCGCCAGCGTCTCTCCGAGAAGAAGAGCAGCGAAGAGGCCGATCGCCTGCGCGGTGTCCTCTCCGAAGTCGCGCCCGAAGCGGCAAGCGACATGGAAGGCGACGATGCCGAGGCATCGGGCCGCTATGAAAAGCTCATCAATGTGAAGGACCGCGGCCAGATCTTCCGCGTCGAGGTCGACACAATCGAGCATATCGAGGCCGCCGGCGACTACATGTGCATCTACACCGGCGACAATTCGCTGATCCTGCGCGAGACGATGAAGGACCTCGAACGCCGCCTCGACCCGCGCACCTTCCAGCGCGTCCACCGCTCGACCATCGTCAATCTGGACCAGGTCCGGCAGGTCAAGCCGCACACCAACGGCGAATGCTTCCTCGTGCTCGACAGCGGCGCCGAGGTGAAGGTGAGTCGCAGCTATCGTGACGTCGTGGCGCGCTTCGTACACTGACTTGTTCTGCGCACCGACCTCCGTCGGCGCGTCCTCGCTAGAGGTGCAGCAAGCTGCACCCGCTGCGGGCGGGCGGTTGCCCTTGCCGGGCCTCCACCGGCCCGGTTAGGAGCACTGCATGACATTCAAACTGACCGGTTTCGATCTCGACCAATTCGTCTGCGACACGCTTGCCGAGGATCTCGGCGAGGGGCTGGCGGGCGGCGGGCATGATGTCACCAGCGAAAGCGTGATTCCGGCCGATGCGCGCTTTTCCGGGGTCATGGATACGCGCGATGCCATCCATGTTGCAGGACTGCCCGTGGCAGAGGCTTTCTTCCGTGCGCTCGACCCCGATATTCGGATCGACATCCTCGTCGATGAAGGTGCGCAGGTGCCCGCCGGGAGCGACCTCATGCGGCTGGAAGGCAATGCACGCGCCATGCTGACCGCCGAGCGCGCGGCACTCAACACCGTCCAGCACCTCTCGGGTATTGCGACCATGGTCGCCGAGTATGTGGCCGCCATGGACAATCCCGACTGCACCCTGCTCGATACGCGCAAGACCATTCCCGGGCTTCGCCACCTGGAGAAATACGCCGTGCGCATGGGTGGCGGGGCGAACCACCGGATGGGCCTGTGGGACGCCGCCATGATCAAGGACAACCACGTGCTTGTGGCCGGATCGGTGGGCGAGGCCGTCCGCCGTGCCATCGAGGCAGGCGTGAAGGACATCATCTGCGAAGTCGACCGCATCGACCAGATCGAACCGGCGCTCGAAGCGGGCGCGACCCGCCTGCTGCTCGACAACATGGAACCGCCCACCCTGCGCGAAGCGGTCGCGCTGGTGGCAGGCCGCGTGCCCACAGAGGCGAGCGGCGGCATCAACCTGCAGACAATCAAGGCGAAAGCCGCGACAGGCGTCGATTACGTGTCGGTCGGCAGACTTACCCAGAGCGCACCTGCCGCAGACATCGGTCTGGACTTTACCCCGCTCTGAATTTCGGGCAGCACGTCTGCGTGGGATCGTCGTTTGGAGGGAAGCAGGGGCGATGCGTCCAAGATCGATCAGGCTATTCGAAATGCTGTACCTCAGTGCGATCGCGCTGGTGGCGGCAAGTGCAATCTATGATTTCAGCGCGCTGATCGCCGCTGCGGAAGGGGACCTGTCGCGACGCGGGATCGACCCGACGACGCTGGTGATCGCGGGCATCGCTTTCACCGTTTTCCTGATGCTGGCGCTGTGGTTCATGGTCGCGCGGCTGCGGGTCGGCTTCGTGCGGTTCCTGCTCATCGCGCTGCTCGCCTGGCAGGCCTGGCCGCTGCCCCAGGCGCTTTCGAACGGCATCAGCGCCAGTGACGTAGTCGCCATTGCGACCATCGTGCTGCAGGCAATCGCGATCTTCTTCACTTTCACGCCCAGCGCACGCGCCTGGTTTTCAGGACCCGGTCCGGACATTCGTGATCAGATCTAGCGCTTTCGCCGCAGGACTGGCGCTGGCCAGCCTGCCCGCGATCGCACAGGCGCAGGCGTACCAGTGCGCACTCCCGCAGCGCGCCACCGTGCCCGAAGTACGCAGCGAGGCGCCGCGGCAGCTGCCCGTGACAGGCTATACGCTGGCGCTGAGCTGGGCGCCCGAATACTGCCGCTTTCGCGAGAACAGCCGCCGCGATGCACGCCAGTGCTCGGGCGAGAACGGGCGCTTCGGTTTCGTGGTCCACGGCCTGTGGCCCGACAGCGGGCGCAGCTGGCCGCAATGGTGCGGAGGTAGCGACATGCGCGCAGTCGAATTGCGCAAGAACCTCTGCATCAGCCCCGATGCCCGCCTGATCGCGCGCCAGTGGGAGAAGCACGGCACTTGCATGGCGCGCCGTCCGTCGACCTACCTCAAGGTCACCCGCATCCTCTACAATGGCCTGCAATGGCCCGACTTCGTGCGCATCAGCCGCGAGGACGACCTGACCGCCGGCACCATCCGCACGCGTTTTGCCGATGCCAACCCGGGCTGGTTTCCCGAGGCGGTCGGCGTGGTGCTCGACGAGCACGGATGGCTGGAGGAGTTACGCCTCTGCTACGACAAGCGCTTCATGCCCAAGGCTTGCGACCGTAGGCGCTTCGGAGCGCGCGATGACGAGGCAGCGAAGATCTGGCGGGGGCTGTAATGATGAAATTCTTCGGACCGTTCTCAATTGCCGCGCTTGGCGCTTTGACTGCGACAAACTCTAAAGCCGAGAAAGGCTGCGAAACATACCCTCCTGAAGCCACCGTCTATGGCTCTTGCGATTTGGCAGAGGCGGGAGAAGAGCCCTTGTGGCGGGGGTTGCCGGAAGGAATAGAAGAAGTCTCACGCTACGCTTTCATAGACGGGCGCGGCTTTTTCTGGGTGTCGGTAACCGTCACACAGAATACCAACGGAACGGCAAACCTTCGCGTTGTCGGCACCAAGCGCAGGACCACCATACAGACTCGACCGAGAAAACGCCGCGAAGTGAGCCGAGAGCTTACGCCTCAAGAAGTGGCGACGTTGCGCAAGTTGGCCGAGGATACAGGAACCTTTGATTTCGAAATCGGCAGCTGGGACGAAGCGGATGCCATCTACCTGCATTGTCAGACGCTTCAGATGGAACGCGCGAACTCGAATGGGTATCGCTTTTCTTCTGCAAGTATAAGTTGCAACAGGCCAGCGAAACTTGTCCCGCTCGTAGAGGAAATCGCGCGCTTGGCTGGATTGGAACTCGATGGGGCGATCTATCATTAGCCGTTTGATCACCGCCGCACCTTAAAGAATTCACGCAACAACTTAGCCGCCCGCGCCTCGCCCATGCCCGAATAAACCTCGGGCCGGTGCAGGCATTGCTCCTGCTCGAATATGCGCCCGCCATGTTCGACTGCGCCACCCTTGGGGTCGCTCGCGCCGTAGTAGAGCTTGCCGATCCGCGCATGGACGATGGCGCCCGCGCACATGGCGCAGGGCTCCAGCGTCACCCATAGCTCGCAATCGGTGAGGCGTTCCTGCCCCAGCGCCTCGGCAGCGCGGCGAATCGCGAGGATTTCGGCATGGGCGGTGGGATCGCAAGTGTCCCGCGGAGCATTATGCGCCTCGGCAATCACCTCCCCGCCCCGCGTCACGACAGCGCCCACGGGCACTTCGCCCGCTGCCGCGCTGGCTTCCGCCAGTTCGAGCGCGCGCTTCATCGGTTGCGGTAATGTCCAGCCTGTCATACCAGCGCCTCGCTAGCCCGCAGGCTTCGGGGGCGCAACGTGCTTGACGATTCGCACCCTCGCCGCTATGCGCGCCGCTTTCCGGGAATAATGAGCCCCGCACCGCTTGACGCGGCCAAGGGAACTCGCCCGCCCATTCGAACGAAGAGACTTATCATGTCGCGTATTTGCGAACTCACCGGCAAGGGCCGCCAGGTCGGCAACAATGTGAGCCACGCCAACAACAAGACCAAGCGCGTCTTCCTGCCGAACCTGCAGAACGTCACGCTGATGAGCGAAAAGCTGGACCGCAGCTTCAAGTTCCGCGTTTCGACGCAGGGCCTGCGTTCGGTCGAGCACAATGGCGGCCTCGACAACTGGCTGATGAAGACCAGCGACGAGAAGCTTTCGGCCAACGCGCTCAAGGTGAAGCGCGAGCTGAAGAAGGCCGCAGCCGCTTCCTAAGCGATTGCGGCGCTTCGGCGCTGTTCCTTTCGGGATCATCAAAAGGCGCGTGGGGACTACCTGCGCGCCTTTTGCCGTGCCTGATCACCGCTGACGTCCCACACGAGCTTGAGCAGCAGGGTGCGCTGGTAGCTGGCAAAATTGTCGTCGGAGATCAGCCACAGGGCCCAGCTACCGCCCTCGTCGGTCACCGCGAGACCCTCGTAATTCTCGGTCGGGAAGGGGTCGTCGATCCGCGCCAGGACCGTGCTGGGCAGGACCTCGTCCTTCACGATAGCGGCGGGGTCCGCGATCACGAGCATGGTGGGAAAGTCCAGCGGGAAGCCCAGCCGCCAGCCGCGCAGCAGCACCACCATCTTGCCATTGGGCAGCAAGGATGCGTCCGAAGGACGGTATCCCGCGCGCCCCTGGAACACGAAGCGCGTTGGCTTGGCTCCCGAAGTGGGATCGGACGGGAAAAGCAGCGCCTCGTGGAGGCCGTCAGCCAGGGCGCGCTCTTCGATCACGACGAAGCGCCCGTCCTTCAGCCGTACCAGCGATTCGGGGCCCGAATTGCCGCCCCAGTCCTTCATTTCGTCGGGACGGACCTGCGCACGCATTTGCAGGCCGGGGGCAAAGCGGATGATCTGCTGCGCCCATTCGAGCCCCGCCCAGACCTCTCCGGTACGGGGGTCGAAGGTCAGCGATTCGACATCGACATGGCTTTTGTCGGCGCGCTCGAAGTTGAGGAACTTGTCGAGCCGCGGTTCGCTCGAACTTCGGTCGGGACGCGGCAGGTGCATCAGCCTGCCGGCATCGGTCGCGGCGAGGAACTCGTCCTTCTTCCACGCGATCAACGCCGAATAGCCACCGAAGTGATCGTTCGGGCTCGACAATTCCCAGGAAGAATCGAGCACCAGCGGCCCCGACCGGGCAGGCGCAATCTCGATCCGCTCGATCGTCACGGGCGAGTTATAGTCGGGAGGCGGGATTTCGCTGCGCACGAAGGTCCCCGGCGCAAGGGTAAGGGCCAGCAGGCAGGCAAGGAGTATCCGCTTCACGCGCATGGCTGTGGCGCAGCTAGTCTGTCGCTTTGCTGAGCGAAAGGGGCGTCACGGCATCGGGGGCAGGAACAGCAGCGGATCGAGGCGGCTGTCGCGCCACATCAGGCTCCAGTGCAGGTGCGGACCGGTCGCGCGTCCCGAGGCGCCGACATTGCCGAGCAGCTGGCCCTGCTCGACTTTATCTCCCTCGGCAACGGCAAGCCGCGACATGTGGATGAAGGCGCTGTTGAGGCCCGCTCCGTGGTCGAGGATCACGATCCCGCCTTCGAGGCTGAAGCCGGTGCGCGCGAGCACCACGACACCATCAGCAGGAGCCACGAAGGGCACGCCATTGCCCGGCGCGATATCGAGGCCCGAGTGGTAGCTGCCCGGTTCGCCGCGATAGATGCGCTGGCGGCCGAACCGGCCCGAGATACGCCCCGTGACCGGCCAGATGAATTGCTGCTTCCAACCTTGCGCACCCGTCTCCTTCGCGCGCGCATCGCGAATCGCCAGCCATTCGGGCTCGCGCTTGGCCCACCATTCCTCGCTGCTGCCGGAGGGCCGCTTGGCGACATTGACGCGTTCGATATCCCATTGGCGCGAGGCGATTGTCACCGTCTGGCTTGCCGTCTGCCCATCGACCTGCGTGAAGGCGAGCTCGAGGGTATTTGCGGCATCCCGATCGATTCCGACGAAGAAGCTCTTGCCCTTCGGATCGAATAGGATCGGCTCGCCATCGGCGGTGATCGAAGAGATGTTGGCATCTGCCGTTCCGCGAATCCAGCCGCCCTGCTCGAATTCGCCTGACAACAAGGCCTTTCGGGGGGGCAATAGCGCAATGCGCGATCCGTAATGAACCTGATCCTCGATCGTGGTCAGGACTTGCGCCTCGCCTGTCCCGCTCGCGGCTGGCGCGGCAATTTCGGCCGGAGATTGCTGGGCGGTGGAGGCAGGCACACAGGCTGCCAATGCGAGGAAATGGAGAGGCGCGACCCGGCGCAGGATCACAGCTTCAGGCGCTCGGTCGCCAGTTCGGCGCTGGCATAGGCCTCCTGGTACTCGACCGACCAGTAACGCAGCTCGTCCAGCGCGATCGGCACGCCGCTTGCCGCGCAGAAGACGTGCTGGCCGCCGCGCAGCACGCGAAAGCCATTGGGACCATATTGCAGCTTGGCCTCGCCCGAAGCGGGGCCGGAATCCTTGTTCATCAGCATGGGATGCCTCTTAGCAGGCCGTGTCTATCCGAACAAATCATCCTGCGCAGGCGGCAATCCCTTTTCCGGTGACTTGCGGCGCGGTGCGGGTGTGGGCGCGGGGCGAGGCGTATCGCCGGTCGAGACATCGAGTTCACCATCACGGAACTTGAGCGTGAGCGCCGGATGCTTTGCCGCCTGCACTCGGTCAGTCACAGTCCCCTCAGGCCCGATCACCCGCGCATAACCGCGCTTGAGCACATTGTCGGGATCGAGCGAGGTCATCAGCCGCGCCACCGCCGCAAGCCGCTCTCCGGCCTGCTGCACCCTGCTCTTGAGCAAGGGAGCGTTGAGCCGCGCCTTGTCTCCCTGGAGCCGCTCGCGTGCCCGTGCCGCCTTGTCGCGCAGACCATTGCCAAGCCGCATGGCGATATCGTCGAGCCTCTGGCCCTGCGGCTGGAGCAAGGTCTCGGGCGTTGGCAACCGTTCCGCACGCGCCTGCAGCCGTTCGCGTCCCAGCTGGACGGGGCGCAGGATGGCGCGCTTGGTCCGGCTTGCGAAATCATCGAGCGTGGCTGCGAGTTCGGCGCGCACCGGCACCGCGATCTCGGCCGCTGCGGTGGGTGTCGGCGCACGGCGGTCGGAGGCAAAATCGACCAGCGTCGTGTCGGTTTCGTGCCCCACCGCGCTGATCGTCGGGATGGAGCATTCGGCGACGGCGCGCACCACGACTTCCTCGTTGAAGCTCCACAAGTCCTCGATCGATCCGCCGCCGCGCGCGACGATGACGAGGTCTGGACGGTCCGGATGACCCTCGGGCAGGCCGGAGAACCCGCGCACCGCGCCCGCGACCTGCTCGGCAGCGCCCTGCCCCTGCACCAGCACGGGCCACACGATCACACGGCTGGGGAAGCGGTCGGCCAGCCGGTGGAGGATATCGCGGATCACCGCACCGGTCGGCGAGGTCACCACGCCGATTGTCTTCGGGAGGAAGGGCAGCGGGCGCTTGCGGCGCTCGTCGAACAGCCCTTCAGCCTGCAGCCGTGCCTTGGTCTTTTCCAACAAGGCCAGCAGCGCGCCTTCGCCTGCCAGTTCCATCCGCTCGACGACGATCTGGTATTTGGATCGGCCCGGATAGGTGGTCAGCTTGCCGCTGGCGACGACCTCCAGACCGTCTTCCGGCTGGAACGGCAGGCGCTGCGTATTACCGCGCCACATGACTGCATCGATGACTGCCTTCTCGTCCTTGAGGCTGGCGTAGAGATGGCCCGATGCGGCGCGCTTCACACCCGACAACTCACCGCGCAGGCGCACGAAGCCGAACCGATCCTCGACCGTGCGCTTCAATATATTGGAGATTTCGCTCACCGACAGCGGCTCGGCGTTGTCGCCGGCGCGCGACCTCGCTACCAACCCGTCATTGTTGTCATCCGGTGGGAAATTTGCAGCCATGAATATCCTTTTGCTCGGCAGCGGCGGGCGCGAACATGCTCTGGCATGGAAGCTGGCGCAATCTCCTTCCTGCGACAAGCTGTGGGCGAGCCCGGGCAATCCCGGAATGGAAGAATGCGCAGAGTGCGTCGCGCTCGATAGCAGTGACCATGACGCAGTCGTCGCGTTCTGCGGCGAAAACGACATCGGCCTCGTGGTGATCGGACCCGAGGTCCCGCTGGTGGAAGGACTTGCCGATAGCCTGCGCGCGGCAGGCATCCGTGCCTTCGGTCCGTCCAAGGCCGCCGCGCAGCTCGAAGGCAGCAAGGCCTTCACCAAGGAGCTGTGCGAGCGCGCGAAGATCCCCACCGCCAGGTTCATCCGCTGCACCTCACTCGAGGCAGCATGGGGCGCGCTCAAGAAATTCGACGCGCCTTTCGTGCTCAAGGCCGACGGGCTCGCCGCGGGCAAGGGCGTGGTGATCGCCGAAACCCGCGAGGACGCGCAGGAAGCGCTGTCCGAAATGTTCGACGGCAAGTTCGGAAGCGCAGGCGCCGAGGTGGTGATCGAACAGTTCCTGACCGGCGAGGAAGCCAGCTTCTTCGCGCTGACCGATGGCGAGACCATCGTGCCGCTCGCCAGCGCGCAGGACCACAAGCGCGTGGGCGATGGCGACGAAGGTCCCAACACGGGCGGCATGGGCGCCTATTCGCCCGCCCCGGTGCTGACCGACGCGCTGCGCGAGCAGGCGATGCGCGAGATCATCGAGCCGACCGTGCGCACCATGCGCGAAGAAGGCATGCCCTATTCGGGCGTGCTCTATGCCGGGCTGATGCTGACGAAATCCGGCCCGCAGCTGATCGAATACAACGTCCGCTTTGGCGATCCCGAATGCCAGGTGCTGATGATGCGGCTCGAAAGCGATCTCGTCGAACTCATGCTGGCCTGCGCCGAGGGGCGTCTCGGTGAGATCGAGACGCCGAAAATGTCGGACGACTTCGCGCTGACAGTGGTGATGGCGGCCGAGCGCTATCCCGGCACGCCCAAGAAGGGCGGCAGCATCGATCTGGGCGAGGCCGAGGCAAACGGCGCCAAGGTCTTCCACGCCGGTACGAAGCGCGATGGGGAAACGCTAGTCGCCAACGGAGGCCGCGTCCTCAACGTAACCGCCCGCGGCGCCAGCGCCACCGAAGCCCAGACACGCGCCTACGAAGCGGTCGATGCCATCGACTTCGCAGACGGCTTCTGCCGCCGCGACATCGGCCAGCGCGAGGTGCGCAGGGAACGGCATGGGTGATCTACAGTCGGGAATGTCAGCTAGCGCGCATCTTGGTCAGTAGCTGGTAGGACTGAAATTGGGTGGAAAGCGGTCATTCGAGCGAACTGCAATCGCTAATGCTAAGCCAGCGCCTTGTCCCCTCCTCCCTTATGTGACAACGTCAAAGTCAAATCAGGGAGGGGTGTCTGATGAAATTTGTTGCTCTTATACTTGCGTTCGTTCTTACAGGTTGCGCGATAACGGGCGCCGACAATGGCGCTGAGCGAGATAACGTCATCGTCAGCACTTCGGAGCCGGCCGAAGGACAACTTGCACCCGAGCGGCTAGTCTATCGGCGTTTCGGTGATGAAACGCTCTCTGCCTTCTTGTTCGAACCGGATGCAACAGAAACCAGCGATACCGCTATTCTTCTTTTTCATGGCGGAGGATATTTTACGGGAAGTCCGCAATCCACTTTCATGGCGGCGAACGCCTTTGCCTCGGCAGGTATTACGTCAATTTCGATCCAATATCGATTAGCAGATGAAAATAATACGCCTATCGAGGCGCTATCCGACGCCTGCCACGCATTACAATGGGTGCGCGGAGATGAGCGCTTCAATCACATCGACGACGAGAAGATAGCACTCTTCGGCATCTCGGCGGGCGCGCACCTAGCGGCCAATTTGGTTACGCACGGGTGCGAGAACCCAATCGCACCTCCTTCCGCTTTGCTGCTCAGCTCGGCAAGTGTTGAGGTGATGAGCTTTGCTGATCGCTTTACGAGCCTTCTTCACAATAGGGCAGAACCAAAGGCCCACTCCCCTTTGCACAACATGAAAACTGCTCTTCCTCCGACTGCGATGGCGCATGGTAAGATGGATCGATTGGCACCGATCGCCACAGTCGAGGAATTCTGCGCGCGCCAGATCAAGCTTGGCGGGAAATGCGAATTGATGCGTTTCCCAGCTAGGGGGCATTTGATGTCTCGAAGCCTAGAACAACAAACCCCAGGCCCAGGCTTCGATCCGGATCTTTCTGACCTCGCCGAAAGCTATGATTTTTTCATCAGGTTCCTTCAGGAAAACAGCGGTTGAAGAACCTGAACACATCGCTTTCTGCTATGACCGCAATCGGGTCGTTAGCTGAAATTCCGCTTGCGGCCAAAACAGGCGCAAAACTGCCATCTCCCTCAACCCAGCGAAACGTGCCGCTTCAAGTGATGGTCCACGCTGCCGAATTCGCTTTCGAAAATCGTCAGGCGCTTGAAATAATGACCGATCGCGTATTCGTCGGTCACGCCGTTGCCGCCGTGGATCTGGACTGCTTCCTGCCCGACGAACCTCGCCGACTGGCCGACGCCGACCTTGGCTGCTGAGGCCGCGCGCTTGCGCTCCTTTTCGCCGGCGTCGAGCTTGATCGTGGCGAGATAGGTCAGCGACACCGCGGTTTCGTAGGCGGTGTACATGTCGACCATGCGGTGCTGGAGCACCTGGAACTTGCCGATCGGCACGCCGAACTGCTTGCGCTGCTTGGAATATTCGAGCGTCATCGCATTGGCGACCTTCATCGCGCCGCAGGCTTCGGCGCAGTGGGCGGCGATGGCTTCGTCGGTGACCTGTTCGATCAGCGGCAGGGCAGCGCCTTCCTCGCCGATCAGCGCGTCTGCGGGGACCGAGACGTTCTCGAAATAGACTTCCGAGGCGCGGCGGCCGTCGACGGTCTCGTAATCGCGCGTCGTGATGCCGTTGGTGCTCTTGTCGACGATGAAGACGCTCACGCCTTCGGCATCGCGGCGCCCGCCGCCGGTGCGTGCGGTGACGACAAGGTGGCTCGCCCATGGCGCGCCGATGACGACGGCCTTATGGCCATTGAGGACATAGCTGTCCCCGTCCTTCTTCGCTGTGGTTTCGAGGTCGGCGTAATTGTAGCGCCCGCGCGGCTCGGCATAGGCGAAAGCGAACACACGGCTGCCGTCGATGATGGCCGAGAGGTGCTCCTCGCGCTGCGCTTCGCTGCCGGCGTGCTTCAGGAAGCCGCCTGCGCAGACAACGGTCGGGACGAAAGGCTCGACCACGAGGCCCTTGCCGAATTCCTCCATCACAATCATCGCATCGACCGCGCCGCCGCCGAAGCCGCCGACTTCCTCGCTGAAAGGCATGCCAAGGATGCCGAGTTCGGCCAGCTGCGCCCAGATTTCGGGCCGCCAACCCGCCTCGCTTTCGATAGCCTTGCGGCGCGTTTCCCAGTCGTATTGTTCCCTGACAAGGCGCGACAGGCCGTCGCGAACCATGTCCTGTTCTTCGGTGAAGTTGAAATCCACGGGTCTCTCTCCGCTGGTGCTCAGGCCTTAGAGGCCGAGGATCATTTTGGTGATGATGTTGCGCTGGATCTCGTTCGATCCGCCGTAGATCGAGGTCTTGCGCATGTTGAAATAGGTTTCCGCCGCATGCGCCGAATAATCCGGGCCGACCGGATATTCGTTGCTGCCGTCGTCGTTCGCGACGCTGTGGTAATAGGGCGCGGCGTAGCTTCCGACTGCCTCCAGCGTGAGTTCGGTCAGGCGCTGCTGGATTTCGGTGCCCTTGATCTTGAGGATCGAGCTTTCCGGCCCCGGGCCCTTGCCCGCCTGCTCGCCAGCGAGCGTGCGCAGTTCGGTGATCTCGAGCGCGGCGAGGTCGATTTCGAGCTGGCTGACCTTGCGGGCAAACTCGAAGTCTTCGATCAGCGGCTCGCCATCGACCATTTCGTTCGCTGCGATCTCGCGCAGCTTTTCGACGCCGCGCTTGGAACGGGCGACACCGGCGATGCCGCTGCGTTCATGGGCGAGCAGGAACTTGGCATAGGTCCAGCCCTTGTTCTCTTCGCCGACGAGGTTCTCGACCGGCACGCGCACGTCGGTGAGCCAGGTCTCGTTGACTTCGTGTCCGCCGTCGAGAAGCTTGATCGGCTTCACTTCGACGCCGGGCGTTTTCATGTCGACGAGGATGAAGCTGATACCTTCCTGCGGCTTGGCAGCGTCGGTGTCGGTGCGGCAGAGGAAGAAGCCCCAGTCGGCATATTGCGCCAGCGTGGTCCAGGTCTTCTGGCCGTTGATGACATAATGGTCGCCGTCGCGCACCGCAGTGGTCTTGAGCGAGGCGAGGTCGGAGCCTGCGCCCGGTTCGGAATAGCCCTGGCACCACCATACGTCGCCGCTGCGGATGCCGGGGAGGTGCTTCGCCTTCTGCTCTTCATTGCCGAAAGTGTAGATGACGGGGCCGACCATCGACACGCCGAAGGGCAGCGGCATGACCGCGTTCACACGGGCGTTCTCTTCCGACCAGATATAGCGCTGGGTCGGCGTCCAGCCGGTGCCGCCATATTCGACCGGCCATGCGGGAACCGACCAGCCCTTCTCGCCGAGGATGTTGTGCCAGGCGAGGAAGTCTTCGCGCGAAAGATCTTCGCGCAGGCCAACGTCGCCAAGGTGCTTGGGATAGTTTTCGGCGATGAAGGCGCGAACCTCGTCACGGAAAGCCTGTTCTTCGGGAGTGAAATCGAGATTCATGGGGTCACGCTCCGCTTGTCATCCTCTCGTGCCCGGATTTGCGGGCTTGCTGGCGGATTTTCTTCACGATGCGCGGCGCCGACGCAAGGTTGCAAAGTGAAATTCTTCCTCCGGAAAGGGCAGAATCCGGCGGCTGGCCGCGCCCTTTTGCTCCCGTGCCGCTACGGTATAGCCGGACCCGCCCTTCCGCGCCCCTGGTTGATCCGCATACGAAAAAGCCCCGCCTTTCGAGCGGGGCTTTGTCGTTTTGGACCAGCGTCCCTGTGACCGAATCGGTCAGGCAAGCTTTTCGGCGACCAGCGCCTTCAGGTCTTTCTCGCTGCGCGCGCCGATGTGGCTGATGATCTCTCCGGCGCAGATTGCGCCCATGCGAAGGCAGGTTTCCAGGTCCTCGCCGCGGGTGTGGCCGGTCAGGAAGCCGGCGGCGAAGAGGTCGCCCGCGCCGGTGGTGTCGACCACCTTGTCGATCGGTTCGGCCGCCACTTCGGCCCGCGTGCCGTTGGCAATCGCCACCGCGCCCTTGGCGCTGCGGGTGGCGACCAGCGTGGGGACCTTGTCCTTGAGCGCATCCAGACCGGCTTCGAAATCCTGCTCGCCGGTGAGCGTCGCCAGTTCGTGTTCGTTGACGAAGAGGATATCGATCTTGCCCTCGTCGATCAGCGCGCGGAAATCGTCGCCGTGGCGGTCGATCACGAAGCTCTCGCTGGCGGTGAAGGCGACCTTGCGACTGGCATTGCGGGCGACCTCGATCGCGCGGCGCATGGCGCTCCGCGGTTCTTCGGGGTCCCACAGATAGCCTTCGAGATAGAGCACTCCGGCGCTGGCGATAAGCTCTTCGTCAAGCGCAGCGGGCGGAAGGAATTGCGATGCACCGAGGAAGGTGTTCATGGTGCGCTCGCCATCGGGGGTCACGAAAATGAGGCAGCGCGCGGTCGGCGGCTCCTCGTCGCGCGGCTTGGTGTCGAAATCGATGCCGACGGCGCGGATATCATGTGCGAAGATATCGCCGAGCTGGTCCTTGGCGACCTGGCCCACGAAAGCGCATTGCGCGCCCAGCGCTGCCATGCCGGCAAGAGTGTTGGCTGCCGAACCGCCGGAGATTTCCGTAGCGCGGCCCATGGCATCGTAGAGCTCCTTGGCGCGCTCGGTATCGACCAGCGTCATCCCGCCCTTGGCAAGACCGAGCTCTTCGATGAGCTCGTCTTCGCAGGGGGCCATCACGTCGACGATGGCATTGCCGATCGCGACGACGTCGTAACGGGGTTCGGTCATGTTTACTCCAAAAGGAAGAATCTTGTCGGGCGCGGTTAGCGGTTCATCGCGAATAGGCCAAGGGCAGCGTTGACTTGTTGGGTGAGGAGGGCGATTCGGGCAGGTGTGATGATGTCGCTCCCAACTGCCCTTGCCTTGTCATTCAGCCAGCTGGGCGATCGGGCGATCATCAAGGTGCTCGTCAAGAGCCTTGTGTTGACATTGGCGATCTTCGCAGTGCTCGGGTTTGCGCTGCTGACTGTATTCTATAGCGCGCTGGAGGCCCACCAAATCGATTGGAGCGTCGAGCTAGGTGCAATCGCAGCCTTGTTAATCACCCTGATTGGCGGGTGGCTTCTGTTCCGCTTCGTCGCGCTGTTTGTGCTGCAGTTCTTTGCCGAGGAAGTTGTGCGCGCTGTCGAAGCGAAACACTATCCGCAAGAGGCCAGCGCGGCGCGTTCGCTTGCTTTTCGCGAGGAAATGGCAAACGGGCTGCGTTCCACATTCAGGGCCTTACTCGCAAATCTAGTAGCGTTGCCCTTTGCGATTGCGCTGTTGGTTACGGGCGTCGGGACGGCTTTGCTTTTCTGGCTGGTCAATGGCTGGCTGCTCGGGCGCGAGTTGCAGGACATGGTCTGGCTGAGGCACCGCAAGGATCTCCACGAAGCTGCCCCGCTTAGAAGAGGCCAGCGCTTCCTGCTCGGCGGCGCTGTCGCCGGCCTGCTTATGCTGCCTTTCATCAACCTGCTTGCGCCTGTCCTCGGCGCGGCAAGTGCAACCCACCTCGTGCATCGCGGGAGAGCCGTCGTTGCGTAAATTCGTTCTGTTGCTGGGCGCTGCCGCCAGCCTTTCGGGCTGTATGAGTTCGCCCAAGACCTACCAGTTCCCCGACGCCGCACCGGCGGCGCGGACACCGCCGCCGCAACAGGCACCCGTCGTACCGGCACCGTCCACGGCGACGTTCCGGGCGCCCACGGTGATGAGCATGCCGGGGTTGGAAGGCGTCATTGGACGCGATGCGACCGCGCTTGCCAATATCTTCGGCCCGCCGCGGCTCGAGGTGAAGGAAGGCGACGCGATGAAACTGCAGTTCACCGGCAACGCCTGCGTGCTCGATATCTATCTCTATCCGCTCAGCCCCGGCGCACGGCCGAGCGCGACGCATGTCGAGGCGCGCAGGGCCAGCGATGGCGAGGATGTCGACCGCGCTGCCTGTGTGCGGGCGCTCAGAAGGTAGATTGTGTGAGGGTGGGGCGATAAGGGCACTCCCTCGCGCAATCTAGACCATGAAGCTCTCGCCGCAGCCACACGCGCCCTTGGCGTTGGGATTCTCGAACACGAAACCGGCGGAGAAATCATCCTCCACCCAGTCCATCGTGCTGCCGACGAGGTAGAGCACGCTCGCTCCGTCGATGTAGAAGATGCCGCCGGGGGTTTCGATCTTCTCGTCGAACTTGGCCTCTTCGCTCACGTAATCGACCGAATAGGCGAGACCCGAACAACCGCGTCGCGGGGTCGAGAGCTTCACGCCGATCGCGTCCTCAGGTGCCTTCGACATGAGTTCGGCGATACGTTCTTCAGCGCGGGGCGTCAGGATGACGGCCGCCTTGGGTGCGGGGCGCGTGGTCGTGTCGGTCATCACAGCATCCCCAGTTCGAGACGTGCCTCGTCGGTCATCTTGTCCGGGCCCCAGGGCGGGTCCCACACGAGATTGACCTCGGCATCGCGCACACCGGGCACGCTGGCAGCACGCAGTTCGACTTCGCCGGGCATGGTTTCGGCGACCGGGCAATGCGGCGTGGTCAGCGTCATGGTGACGGTGACATCGCATTCGTCGTCGACCTCGACGCCATAAATCAGGCCAAGGTCGTAGATGTTCACCGGGATTTCCGGATCGTAGATTTCCTTCAGCGCATCGACCACTGCCTGCTGCAGCTTGCCGCCTGCGCCACTGGCGCTGTCGGTTTCAGGCTGCTTCTGGAGGAAGCCCTCGAGATAGTCGCGCTTGCGCTCGAGCTTTTCGCCCGCCGTTTCATCGGGATCGACAGCGTCCGAAACGCGCGCACGGGGTGGCTTGCCCACGACCGTGTCGGCCGGGGACGGCGCTGCAATGAAATCCTTGTCGTCAGACGGCTTGTTCATCCGAAGATCCTCCGGGTCCTTTCAATTCCGCGCATCAGGGCGGCAATATCGTTTTCGTCGCTATAGAGGCCAAAGCTGGCGCGGGCGGTGGCGGGGACGCCGAGATGCGCCATCAGCGGCTGCGCGCAGTGATGGCCGGCGCGGATCGCCACGTTCTCTTCATCCAATATGGTGCCCAGATCGTGAGGGTGAACCCCTTCAAGCGCGAAGGAGACGATTCCGGCGCTCTCTTCCGGTCCATAGAGCGTCACAGCATTCAGCTTGCGCAACTCCTCGCGGAGCTGGGCCGCGAGGGCGCTTTCGTGCTCGAAAAGTCGGCCGACACCGATCGCATCCACGTAATCGATCGCCGCATGGAGTGCGATCGCTTCGGTGATCATCGGGGTTCCCGCCTCGAAGCGCTGCGGCGGCGGCGCATAGGTCGTACCCTCGAAGGCGACCTTCTCGATCATGGCCCCGCCAGCCTGGTATGGCGGCATCTGGTCGAGCAGTTCCTCGCGCGCCCACAACACACCGATACCGGTCGGGCCGTAAATCTTGTGGCCGGAGAAAGCGTAGAAATCGCAATCGAGCGCCGCCATGTCGAGCGTCATGCGCGGCGCAGCCTGGCACCCGTCGAGCAGGATCTTCGCGCCGACCGAATGGGCGAGGTCGGCAGCCTTGCGCGCGTCGAGTACCGAGCCAAGAACGTTCGACACATGCGCTAATGAAACCAATTTGGTTCGCGGCGTGAGCAATGCTTCGAGCGCGCCGAGGTCGATCTGCCCGTCTTCCGTCAGCGGGCAAACATCGATTTGCGCTCCGGTTCGCTCCGCAAGCATCTGCCAGGGCACGATATTCGAGTGATGCTCGAGCGTGGAGAGGACGATCCGGTCGCCTTCGCCGATCCGCGTCATGCCCCAGGTCGCAGCAACCAGGTTGATCGCCTCGGTCGCTCCGCGCACGAACACGATCTCGTTTTCGGATTTCGCACCGATGAAGTCCGCGACACGCCTGCGCGCCGCTTCATAGCCAAGCGTCATCTGCGCCGAGCGGCTGTACACGCCGCGGTGTACCGTCGCGTAATCCTTGCCGAGCGCGCGGCTCATGGCATCGATGACGGCCTGCGGCTTCTGGGCCGAAGCGGCGGTATCGAGATAGTGCCATTCTTCCCCTTCCGGCGTCAGCAGGCCGGGGAAGTCGATCTTGCGCGAGAGGGTGTCCGTTTCGCTCACAGGTGCCTGTCCAGCTTGTCGAGCGCGGCGCGGAGCAGGCGCTCCTGTTCGCCCTCGTCATCCAGGGAGACCAGCGCATCGCCGATGAAAGCCTGCACCAGCAGGCGGCGCGAAAGCTCGGGCGGAAGGCCGCGTGCCGCCATGTAGAAGCGCGCGCTTTCGTCGAGCTGGCCGACGGTGGCGCCATGGGCGCACTTCACGTCGTCGGCAAAAATCTCGAGCTGGGGGACGGCATTCACGGTTGCGCCCTTTTCGAGAAGCAAGCCCTTGAAGTCCTGCGCCGCGTCGGTCTTCTGCGCATGGCGCACAACGTCGATCGAACCGAGGAAGCTGCCCGTGCCCTGACCCCAGTGCACGCTGCGCACGGTCTGGTTGCTGGTGCCCTCGGGCTCTGCGTGGACGACGCGGGTGACGAATTCGCGCACCGTGTCGCGGCCGCCGACGGTGATGCCGCCCAGTTCGAAATGAGCGCCCCTGGCGAGCGTGACCTCGACTTCGAGGCGCGCATAGTCGGCCGAAGCGATGACGCCGAAGATCTCGAACCGCGCATTCTCGCCGACATTGACTTTCAGCCGATGGATCTCGGTTTCGCCGGAATTCTCGTCACTTACGAGAATGATTTCACGCGCGCTGTCACCCGCAGCGACGTCAATCTGCCGCACGGCGTCGAGATCGCCGGCGCGCAGCTTCTCGACTGCGGAATAGCGCCAGGCTTCGTCCTTGCGAGTGGGAAGTTCGGTGGTTGCGGTCACAGCGATGCCCTCACGATTGCGAGGCGGCGGACGCCCTGGCGGTGGGCCTGTTCGACGCAAGGCTGCACCTCGTCGGTCACCGCCTGCATCGCGGCCTGCTTTTCTTCGCGGGTCGCATCGGACGCAGCGATCGCATCGAGACGGTCGACATGCGGGGTGTAGCAACCGACCATCGCGCCGCAGCGAAGGATGTCGACAGCCTCGTCACCCGAGCTGGCCTGCATCCGGCAGGTGACCTTGCCGTCCTGCTTGAAAATGCCGCCCTTCCATTTGTCGAGCGTGCGGTTGATGGCGACGATCTCGCGCGCCACATCCTCTTCGGAAGGCGGTTCTGCTTTCGCTTCGGGCGCAGCGGCCTGCGCCATCACAAGGGCAAACAGTCCGATCATGCCATTTCGCCCATGACGGCGTCATAGCCCTCGTTCTCGAGACGCTCGGCAAGCTCCGGGCCGCCGGTCTTCACGATCCGGCCCTTGGCGAGAATCGAGACGCGATCGGGCTTCACCACTTCGAGCAGGCGCTGGTAATGCGTGATCAGCAGCACGCCCTTGCCGGGTTGGCGCATGATCGCATTGATGCCCTCGCCCACCACGCGCAGCGCGTCGATATCGAGACCGCTATCGGTTTCGTCGAGCACGGCGAACTTCGGGTCGAGAATGCCCATCTGGACCATCTCGGCGCGCTTCTTCTCGCCGCCGGAGAAGCCGACGTTCACGCTGCGCTTGAGCATGTCCATGTCGAGGCGGAGCAATCCGGCCTTTTCCTTGGCCAGCTTGAGGAATTCGCCGCCCGTCAGCGGTTCTTCGCCGCGCGCCTTGCGCTGGGCGTTCAAGGCTTCGCGCAGGAACTGGACGTTGGAAACGCCGGGAATTTCGACCGGGTACTGGAAGCCGAGGAACAAGCCGGCAGCGGCGCGCTCGTGCGGCTCCATGTCGAGCAGGTCCTGATCCATGAAGTCGACCGATCCGCCGGTCACTTCATAGCCCGGACGCCCGCCCAGCACGTAGGACAGCGTCGACTTGCCCGCGCCGTTGGGGCCCATGATCGCATGGACCTCGCCTGCGGGCACTTCGAGGCTCAGGCCGTCGAGGATGGTCTTGCCGTCAATTCCGGCGGAGAGATTTTCGATTTTCAGCATCATGATTCCGTTGATTTGTCATATTCGGGATCGCCATCCGCCGGCAGGCGGTCGAGGCCGAGAAACCCGTATCTGAATTCCATGTTCTGCCATTCGCTGCCGCTGACCTTCACGGCCCGGCCACGGACGCGAAAGCGCTGGAAAAGCATCTTGGCGCGGTCGATCGCGGCGCGGGTCATGTAGACTTCGCCTTCCACCGGCACCTTGCGGCATTCCGGTTCGATCGTGATCCAGTCGAGCGAGTTGCCCGAGGAGTAGCTATCGCTCTCCATCTGGCGCGTGCCGAGGCAGTCGAGATAGGTGAGGATCACCTTGGGCACGGTCTTGCCCTCTTTCCATGCCTCGGCAGCCTCGGCATCGATCTGACGGAAGCCGCGCATGGTCTGGCGCCGGACGAACAGGCCGTTCCGGCGATGGTAGTCCGACAGGATAGTATCGAGCGAGGCCTCTAGCTCGTCGCGCAAGGGCCGGCAGGAAGCGATCTGCGCTTCGACAGTCGCCTCGTCCTGCGCGAACGCACAAGCGGCATAGCGATAGGTCAGCGGAAGGATCGCGGGCGATACCACGAATACCTTCGCCTGCGCGGGCGCCGCCATGGCGCTCGCCGCCAGCGCGGCCGTCAGCGCGACCTTGCGCAGGATGGCGCGAGCATCAGCCATCGGCATCTTCCGCAGGGACGCCCTCGGCGCCTTCCTCGTAGATGCGATATTGCGCCTGCGGGCATGCGCGCAGCTCGAGCGTGATCGCGCCGGTAAGGCGCATGAGCTCGGCGTTATAGGTCGCGATCAGGCGCTGGTCGTCTTCGGTGTATTCAGGCTTGTCGTAGACGGCCTTCACGCCCTCGCCCTGCGTTTCCATGTGCCGCTGGCGCTGCGCGCGCAGGTCGTTGACATAGGCGACGCAGGGAGGCGGTGCAGCCTCTGCCGTTTCGCGCGCCTCGGCATAGGCATTGCTGGCGACGATGCGGCTGCTGGTGGCACGGTCGAGGCTGGCGCCCCGCTCGACATGGATGCGGCGGACGGTTTCGAAAATCGAGGCGACCTGGCTTGGCGGTGTTTCATCCGCCCGATCACGCTTGGCGAGCAATTCGTTCGCCCCGGCTTCCATTTCGCGCGCCTGCTTGCTGCAGCGCTGGATGTCGCCGCGGTACTGGTCTTCAAAGCCGCTGCCGTCGCCGATGACATAGCTGCCGCCCTTCAGGCAGCGGTAGTAATCGTCGACGAAGCCGCCGATCAGGGCCGGGTATTCCAACTCCCACTGCTGTTCGGGATACCGGGCCTGAACCCGGTCGGTCGCGGCCTGCGCGAAGATCAGGGTGAGGGCGGCAGATGCAGTAGCGATCATCAGTTACGACCTTCGTTATGGGCCGTGCGCCTTTCGCGCTTGTCGGCGATACGGCTGCGCATGCCGAGCGTGATCCGCTCGAGCACGGCATCCATGTTTTCCAATATGTCCTTGGCAGCGATGCGCATCACGCGAATGCCGACCGCCTCGAGGCTCTTGTCGCGGCGCTTGGCGAGCGCCTCGTCCTGCCCTTCCTCGTCGATCATGATCGCCATGCCAAGCTTGTGGCAGTTGAAATCGACGATGGCGCTGCCGACCACCGCGTGACGCTTGAAGGTGAAGGGGCCCATGTTGGCATGCGCGAACTTCTCGGCGAGCGCCTTGTGCGCCTCGGACGAATGGCGGCGCATCTCGCGCGCCTGCTCGTGCAGCGCATCGAGCCGCTTCTCGGAGATTTCCCAGCCGCGACCCTTCTTCTTGATCGCGGGAGCGGTGTCGGCGGTTTCGCTAGGGTCCCGGAGCTGGAGGGTTTTGCGGTCAGTCATGCAGACAAATCCATTCGTTGGACAAAAGACTGCGCCACCTTGTTGATCACTGAATCCAGCGCTCGATTCATCTTGATCTCGACGGGTGGAAATCCCCCTCCTCGGCCGGCGAGGCATTTCAATCCTTGGGCGAAATCCTGATCTACTTCAGGCGAGCGAACTGGCGCTTCGTCACCATCCACATTGCCATGTTCAGTGCCACCGCATTCGCGGAAAATCGTCACTGCGCCGGGAAGCGTGTCCGCCCAGCAGTCGAGCAAGCCCGTTGCAGGGTTGCGGTCATTGGAGAATTGCAACTGCCAGTGTTTTCTTTCCTCGATAAAGCAAAGCTCCATCCAAGAGTTCTCGCGTTCGAGTCGATATCTGTGCGCAATCGGCTCCCGCAGTACGTCGACATGAAAAAGGCGATCGCCGGTTCGCACGTTTTCGGCATAAGCCTGCCTCTTCGGCGAGGCTTGAGGTGCATGATAGATCCAGTCTGTCACCCCACACTCCCCTCAAGCGAAATGGCCAGCAGCTTCTGCGCTTCCACGGCAAACTCCATCGGCAGCTCCTTCAGCACCTCTTTGGCAAAGCCGTTGACGATCAGCGCCATTGCCTCTTCCTCGTCGAGGCCGCGCTGCATGGCGTAGAAGAGTTGGTCGTCGCTGACCTTGCTGGTGGTCGCCTCGTGCTCGATCTGGGCACTGGGGTTCTTCACCTCGATATAGGGCACGGTGTGCGCGCCGCACTGATCGCCGATCAGCAGGCTGTCGCATTCGGTGCGGTTGCGCACGCCGTCGGCATTGGCGGCCACGCGGACCAGCCCGCGATAGGTGTTGTTCGACTTGCCCGCCGAGATGCCCTTGGAGATGATCGTCGAGCGGCTACCCTTGCCGTTATGAACCATCTTGGTTCCCGTATCGGCCTGCTGGTAGTTATTTGTAACCGCAACGGAATAAAATTCGCCCACGCTGTCTTCGCCGTTGAGTACGCAGCTGGGATATTTCCACGTCACCGCGCTGCCCGTTTCGACTTGCGTCCAGCTGACCTTGCTGCGTGCGCCCTGGCACAGCGCGCGCTTGGTGACGAAATTGTAGATCCCGCCCTTGCCGTTCTCGTCGCCCGGATACCAGTTCTGGACGGTCGAATACTTGATCTCGGCATCGTCCATCGCGACCAGTTCGACCACGGCGGCGTGGAGCTGGTTTTCGTCGCGCATTGGCGCGGTGCAACCTTCGAGATAGCTGACGTAAGAGCCCTTCTCGGCCACGATCAGCGTGCGTTCGAACTGGCCGGTATTCTCCGCATTGATGCGGAAATAGGTGGAAAGCTCCATCGGGCAGCGCACGCCTTCGGGCACATAGACGAAGGTGCCGTCCGAAAAGACTGCGCAGTTGAGCGTGGCGAAGTAGTTGTCGCGCTGCGGCACGACCTTGCCGAGCCACTTCTTCACCAGTTCGGGATATTCGCGGATCGCCTCGCTGATCGAGAGGAAGATGACGCCGGCGCGCTTCAGCTCCTCGCGAAAGCTCGTGGCGACGCTGACACTGTCGAAGACGGCATCGACGGCGACCTTGCGGGCGCCCTTCACTCCGGCGAGCACTTCCTGTTCGCCCAGCGGGATGCCGAGCTTGTCGTAGACCCGCTTGATTTCGGGATCGAGCTCGTCGAGCGATTCCAGTTCCGGCTTCTTCTTCGGTGCGGCGTAGTAATAGGCGTCTTGGTAGTCGATTGCCGGATAACCGAGCTTCGCCCAATCCGGCTCTTCCATCTCCTGCCACATGCGGAAGGCCTTGAGGCGCCAGTCGAGCATCCATTCGGGCTCGTTTTTCTTGGCCGAGATGAAGCGGACCGTATCCTCGGTCAGGCCCTTCTCAGCAAATTCGGTTTCGATGTCCGAAGACCAGCCGTGCTCGTACTCGGCCGCCTTTTCGGCAGCTTCGCGAGCTTCTGCGTCCTGGATTTCTACCTGCTCGTTCACGCGATTTCCTTTTCCTGCGACAGCTGGACCAGCGAGATATTCGCCAGCGCGCCGCGCAGAGCTTCATTCACCATCGGCCAGTGAGGCCGGACCCGGCAATCATGGTCGACCGTGCACTCGCTACCTTCGATACAAGCGGTGAGCGCAATGGGCCCTTCGACCGCTTCGACGATATCGGCCAGCGTAATTGCCGCAGCCGGGCGGGCGAGCTGCAAGCCGCCACCGGCACCGCGCACCGAACGCAGCAGGCCAGCCGCCGTGAGCCTGCTCACCAGCTTCTGCACTGTCGGGGCCGGAAGGCCCGTTTCCGCAGCAAGCTCGGACGCACTCACCCTGCCCCCGCCGCAATGGCGGGCTGCCTGGCTCATCGTGACGACAGCGTAGTCTGCAAGGTTCGAAAGGCGCATGGCGTGTAATCGGACAATATCGTTCCGATTAGCCAGCTATGAGCGGAATGCCCCGAATTCAACGGAAAACCGCCAATTGCGAGTCGTTAGCAAGTAGCGATCAATCGCCCTTCTTGCCGAGAACCTCGTCCTGATTGCCCCCGAACAGGTCGACCGAGCTGTACCCGGCGGGTGCAAGCGTATCCTTCACCACCGATTGCTCCTTGGGCAGGAGGCGGCGCGGAGTACGGCCCGTAAAATGCCGGATCTCCTTGATCATATGCGCCTGGTCGTAAAACGCCTCGCGAATTTCCGCTTCGAGCGCCGGATCGAGTTCGGGCATGGCGAGCAGCGTCGCGGCCCGCATCGCGCGGTAGCGACGGATGAGCCGGACCGGCGGCGCGCCGAAGAACTGCGTCACCAGCCGCTGCACCTGTCGCTCCGAGTAAGGGAGCTCATCGAGCAAGGTTTCGATTTCCGGCTTGAAGGACGAGGAAAGCCAGTCGAGCGTGGTGTCGATGACCTGCATGTGGCGTTCGGGCAGGTCCTGGAATGCATCGCCAAGGATGGCGGCCAGTTCGTCCAGACCCTGACGCTCGGTAAGCTCGCCCGAGTTGACCCGCGGCCCGATCGTGCGGATGCGACCGGCTATCGTCTCGTCGAGAACATCTTCGAGTTTGCGATAGTCATCGTGGTTTTCATTGACCGGAAGGCCGGTAAGCGCCGCCCAGCCGCGAAAGTTGAGCGAGGCGCCAAGGATGACGGTGCCACCCTCCATCTCGAACTTGCGCGCCTCGGTCAGTGGGCACTGGATGAATTCCGGCAGGGTCTGGCTGTCGCCTCCCTTGCCGAAATGCATGGTCCCGCCGCCGCTCAGCGTGATGAGCAGCTGGCCCGAATAGGCCGGCATCATGTCATCGACGCCCTTCGGCCCCGTCCTCAGGACGTAAAGCGAGTTCAGGTAACGCGCGAGCGACGAGGGCGCTTCCACCCACTCGAATAGATAGTCTTCCTGCTGGTCACTCATGCCCTGCGCCCCTTATGTTCTAGCGGCAACTTGCCAGCCCTTCAGCTTACCTGTTTGCAGCAATCCAGGCGTCCACGTTCTCTTCCATGATCGAAAGCGGAACGGGCCCGCTCGTCAGGATAGTATCGTGGAATCCGCGAATGTCGAAGTCTTCCCCCAGTTCGCTGCGCGCTTTCTCCCGAAGTTCCATGATCTTGAGCTTGCCGATCATGTATGCCGTCGCCTGTCCGGGCATGACCGCATAGCGTTCGATCGCCTTGCGAATGTCGCCATCGGGGTTGGGTGTATTCTCGGTGAGGTACTGGATCGCTTCCTCGCGGCTCCAGCGCTTGTGGTGGATGCCGGTGTCGACCACGAGGCGGCATGCGCGCCACAGCTCCATGCCGAGACGGCCGAAGTCGGAATAGGGATCGGTGTAGAAGCCCATTTCCTTGCCGAGTTCCTCCGAATAGAGGCCCCAGCCCTCGCTGTAGGCAGTCACGCCGCCGAAGCGCCGGAAAGGCGGCACATCGCCGAGCTGGGTCTGGATCGACAGCTGCAGGTGATGGCCCGGCACGCCTTCATGATAGGCGAGCGCCTCGACCTCGTTCTTGCTCATGTCGCGCAAATTATAGAGGTTCACGTAATAGGTGCCGGGGCGCGAACCGTCGGGCGCGGGGCGCTGGTAGAACGCCTTGCCCGCGCTTTTCTCGCGGAAGGCCTCGACCGGCTTGATCACCAGCGGATCGGTCGGAAGCACGCCGAAATATTCGGGCAACTTGGCTTCCATCGCGTCGAGATAGGATTCTGCATCGGCGAGATAGTCCTCGCGATTGTCGTAGAAGAAGCGGTCGTCGGTGCGGGTGTACTCGAAGAAGTCCTGCAAGGACCCTTCGAAGCCAACCTGATCCATGATCGCGCGCATCTCGCCATGGATGCGCTCCACTTCACGAAGGCCGATGGCGTGGATCTCGTCGGCGGTGAGGTCGGTGGTCGTGTAATTGGCGAGCAGCGCCTGGTAATATTCGGCGCCGTTTTCGAAACGCCAGATGCCATCGTCGGTCGGCGCGATCGCCTGCTGGCGCTTCATTTCGGAAAGGAGCCGTTCGTAGGCCGGGCGGGCCGAAACGGTCCAGGCTGCGAGAGCCTCCGCCTTGAGACGCGCCTTTTCGGCATCGGCGATGTCGAGCGCGGCGACCTTGCCGGCGAAATCCTCGAGCACGGCATTGTCGTCGCCTGCATTGAGCAGGTTCTCGATGTCGTCGATCACATAGGGATAGACCCAGTCGGGCGGCATCACGCCATTGCCTGCGCGCCGGCGCGCTTCTTCGGTCAGCGTATCGAGCGCTTCGGCTGCGGCGCCGATGCGGCTGACATAGGCCTCGGCATCGGACAGGCTGCCGACGCGGTGGATGTTGATCATGAAGGCAGGGAACTGGCTCTGCGCGCCGAACATCTGGTTGAAGATGAAACCGTTGTGGCGGAAGGCATGCCCGCGGGCACTGCGCTTGGCCATTGCATCGAACAGGCGATAGCTCAGCGCATCTTCGGGCGAGAGCGTTGCAAGGTCGAATTCGCTGCGCATGCGCGCGGCCGTCGATTGAAGCAGCTGCTCGGCTTCGATCGCGGCAGCGTCCGACATGTCATCGATCTTGGAATAGTCCTCGTCGCGAATGCCGCGATAGGATTTGCCCATCGGGGAAAGCGCGAGGCTCTGCGCATCGTAATCGGCAAACAGCGCGGCAAGCTCTGCACTTTGCGAGGGCGCCTCGACTGCCGGAGCGATCGCAACCTCTTCGCCACCGGGCGTTGCGGAACAGGCTGCCAGCGCCAGGACAGATACTGCAAGGCCGATCGATCGCGCAGCGATACGCATGAAAACTCTCCACTTACCAAATGTCGGCAGCGTCAGAGCATGCGAGAGGGCCGCAGTAAATAGGATAAATCCGGCATCGGCCCGGTGGGATGGCTCAAAAACCCGGTCGGATAGCCGACAAAAAAAGGGCGGCCCGTAGAAGAGCCGCCCTCTATAGGTGAGAACTCGTTGCATTGCTGCTCCGAGCCCTTCGGGTCGCATGAGTTAGCTACTGCAAAATCGATTCGCTTGATTGTATGCATGCGACACGCCCCGAGGGCGGAATGCATTTTGGCGGAATTATACAAAGCTGTCCCAGATCAGCACTCCGGCCCGCGCGGCCTCCTCGACAGCGCGGCACCCTTGCGTCATAGGCAGCGCGCAATGCTGTTCGACATCGCCCGTCCCGCCCTGTTTTCCCTCGATCCCGAGCGAGCGCACAAGCTCACGGTCAAGGCACTGTCGCTGTCACCCAGGCGCGGTCCGGCACCTTCCGGCGCGCTTGCCACCGAAGTCGCCGGGATAGCGTTTCCCAATCCCCTCGGCATGGCGGCGGGTTTCGACAAAGACGCAGAGGTGCCCGACGAACTGCTTGGGCTGGGCTTCGGATTTGCGGAAGTCGGCTCGATCACCCCGCGCCCGCAGGCGGGCAACCCCAAGCCGCGGCTCTTCCGACTGGTGGAAGATCGCGCGGTCATCAACCGGATGGGCTTCAACAATGGCGGGGCCGAGGTTGCACGCCAGCGGTTGGAGCGCCGCGCGGGCCGCCCCGGTGTGGTCGGCATCAACATCGGCGCCAACAAGGACAGCGATGACCGGATCGCCGACTATGCGCTGATGACGCGCATCATGGCCCCGCTTGCCAGCTATCTCGCGGTCAACATCTCCAGCCCTAACACGCCTGGCCTGCGCGCATTGCAGGACGAGAGCGCCCTCACGGGATTGCTCGAAGCCGTGTTCGAGGCGCGTGGGGATGACGGGCCGCCGGTATTCCTCAAGGTTGCGCCCGATCTCGAGCCGGCGGACGTCGATGCGATCGCCCGCATTGCCGCAGATACGGGCCTTGCCGCGCTGATCGTGTCGAACACCACCATCTCGCGACCGGACCTGGAGTCACGCCATGCAGGTGAAACCGGGGGCCTTTCCGGAGCGCCGCTGCGCGACCTCGCGCTCGAGCGCCTGCGCGATTTCCGCAACGCGACCGGCGGCGCGATCCCGCTGGTCGGGGTGGGCGGCATCGCCACTGCAGAAGACGCCTGGGCGCGGATCAGGGCGGGCGCCAGCCTCGTCCAGCTCTACAGCGCGATGGTCTACGAAGGACCCGGCCTGCCCTCGCGCATCACACGCGGGCTCGAACGCCTCATGAAGCGCGACGGCTTTTCCTCGATTGCGGAGGCAGTGGGAAGCGAATAGGCTTTTCACCATGGACTGCCGGTTTCTCATTTCGCTCGGCGCGCTGGCTCTTGCCTCGTGCGCCTACCCCTCCAGCGGCGACATCACCGAGACTGTCGGGCTCGCTCCTTCCTTTAAGGGTGCGGTAACCGCAGCCGATCCTCGCGCGCAGGCCGCGGGCGAGGCGATCCTCGCCAAGGGCGGCAGTGCAACGGACGCGGCGATCGCCGTGATGCTGGCGCTGACCGTGGTCGAGCCGCAAAGCTCCGGCATCGGCGGCGGCGGCTTCCTCGTTCGCGGCGAGGCCGATGGCGATGTCACCAGTTTCGACGGGCGCGAGACGGCACCTGCCGGTGCGACGCCCGAATGGTTCCTCGACGAAAACGGCGAAACCCCTCCCTTCATGCAATCGGTCCGCAGCGGGCTGAGCGTGGGCGTCCCGGGCAACATCGCGCTCGCAGCCAAGGCGCACGCCGCGCATGGCAGGCTCGACTGGGCGGAGCTGTTCGAACCGGCCATCGAACTTGCCCGCGAAGGCTTCCAGATCAATCCGCGCATGCACGATTCGCTCACGCGCTCGAAGAACCGCGCTGCATTCAGCGCCGAGGCGCGCGCCCTCTTCTACGATGCGTCCGGAAACGCCCTGCCGGTCGGCACGGTAGTGCGAAACGAAGCGCTGGCGAAGACACTCGAATCGCTTGCCGCAGGCGGCCGCGAGGCTTTCTATTCGGGCCCCCTTGCGCTGGCACTGGCCACGACCGTGGCAGCCGATACGCCCAAGCCGGGCGCGATGACCTACGACGACGTCGCCGGCTATGACGCGAAAGAGCGCGAGCCCGTGTGCAGCAGCTATCGCAAATATCGCATCTGCTCGATGGGTCCGCCCACATCGGGCGGCGTGGCGGTCCAGCAGATGCTCCTGCAGCTCGAGCGTTTCGACCTCGCTGCGCTGGGCGCGGAAAATCCGGTGACCTGGCACCTGTTCCTTGAATCGCAGCGGCTCGCCTATGCCGACCGCGAGATCTACCTTGCCGACAGCGACTATGTAAAAGTGCCCGTGGCGGGCCTGCTCGACCGCAATTACCTCGCCGAGCGCAGCGCGCTGATCTCCGCGGAGGGATCGATGGCGGAAGCACTGCCCGGCACCCCTCCCGGCGCGAGCGCTATGCTGGCCGATGGCGACGAGCCTGAGGAAAACGGCACATCGCATTTCGCCGTTGTCGATAGCGATAACACGATGGTTAGCTACACCTCGACCGTCGAAGGGCCTTTCGGCTCGGGCCTGATGGTGGACGGCTTCTATCTCAACAACGAGCTGACCGATTTCAGCCGCTCGCCTGTCGTCGACGGACGCCTGGTCGCCAATCGCGTCGAGGGCGGCAAGCGTCCGCGTTCCTCCATGGCGCCGACGATCGTCTACGATCCGCAGGGGCGCCCCTTCATGGCGGTCGGCGCGGCAGGGGGTAGCACGATCCCGGTTACCACCGCACGCGCGATCATTGGGGCGATCGATTTCGGACTGTCTGCAGAAGACTCGCTGCGCCTGCCCTTCCTGATGGCGTTCGGCCAGCGGGTCATGATCGAGGAAGGCACCTGGCTCGAAGCCGAGGCCGACGCATTCCGCGCGCTCGGCCATGAAGAGCTGATCGTGCGCCAGGCGCCGATCAAGGCGGGCGCGCTCCTGTTCGGTGCCGATGGCTGGCAAAGCGCCCGCGATCCGCGTCTCGAAGGCTATGTCGACATGCCCTGAGGCGTAATTGCGCCTCTCTTGCCGTATCAGCGACAGGGGCCTAAGCCCCTGCCTTTGTTGATCGCATAACAGAACAGAACATACGTTTTCGAGGAGCCTGCCTGTGCTGTCGGATATCGATTCCGCCAACAACCTTGTCGAACTTTTCCTGAAGCGTGCCGGCGAGAGGCCGGACCGCGCCTTTCTCGGCGCCAAGCGCGACGGAGAATGGCAGACGATCAGCTGGGGCGAAGCGGCGGACCAGGTCTGCCTGCTCGCCGAAAGCCTGCGCAAGCTTGGCCTGAAGCCGGGCGACAGGGTTTGCCTCGTCTCCGAGAACCGTCCCGAATGGTGCATCGCCGACCTCGCGATCATGGCCGCAGGCTGCATCACCGTGCCGGCCTATGTGACCAATACCGAGCGCGATCACATCCATATCCTCGACAATTCGGGCGCGAAGGCAGTCATCGTTTCGACCGAAAAGCTGCTCGGCCCGCTCCACGGGGCACTGCAGGCATCGGGCATTGCCGACCATGTCATCGGGATCGAGGACCTCCACCGCCAGCAGTCGGGCAGCTTCGGCTTCCACCAGTGGGATGCCTTGGTCCAGGGCGATGCGGCTGCGGCGCGCAAGGCCGTCGACGAGCGTATCGCCGACATCGGCCGCGGCGACACCGCCTGCATCATCTACACCTCGGGCACCGGCGGCGCACCGCGCGGCGTCATGCAGCATCACGGCGCGATCCTGTGCAATATCGCGGGCGCTGCAGAAATCCTGATCGAGGATTTCGGCATCGAGGATGAAGAGCGCTTCCTCTCCTTCCTCCCGGCGAGCCACGCCTATGAACACACCGGCGGGCAGTTCCTCCCGATCAGCGTGGGCGCGCAGATCTATTATTCCGAAGGGCTCGAAAAGCTCGCCAGCAATATCGAGGAAACGCGCCCGACCATCATGGTCGTGGTCCCGCGCCTTTTCGAGGTGCTGCGCACCCGCATCATGAAGCAGGTAAGCAAGCAGGGCGGCGTCGCCGAAAAGCTGATGAACACCGCACTCGAAGTCGGCGAGCGCCGGGCCGAGGGCAAGAAGAAGTTCGGTGACGGGCTGAAGGACGCTGTCGTCGGCCGCCTGCTCAAGCCGAAGATCCGCCAGCGTTTCGGCGGGCGCATCAAGGCGATGGTTTCGGGCGGCGCGCCGCTTAATCCCGAAGTCGGCATCTTCTTCGAAAGCATGGGTCTCACCATGCTGCAGGGCTATGGCCAGACCGAGGCCGGTCCGGTGGTCGCCTGCAACCGCCCCAAGGCGGGTATCGCCATGCATTCGGTCGGCCCGGCCATGCGTGGGGTCGAGGTGAAGATCGCCGAGGACGGCGAAATCCTCTGTCGCGGCGAGCTGGTGATGCACGGTTACTGGCAGAACCAGGCCGAGACCGATCGTACGATCAAGGACGGGTGGCTGCACACCGGCGATATCGGCCATCTCGACGAGAAAGACCGGATCGTCATCACCGACCGCAAGAAGGACATGATCGTCAACGACAAGGGCGACAATATCGCCCCGCAAAAGGTCGAGGGCATGCTGACGCTGCAGCCCGAGATCGGCCAGGCGATGGTCGCGGGCGACAAGCGCCCCTACATCGTCGGCCTGATCGTGCCCGATGCCGAATGGGCGGTCGACTGGGCGCGCGCCAATGGCAAAAAGTTCGACCTCAAGGCATTGCAGGACGATCCCGAATTCCGCAGCGCAGTGCGCAAGGCGGTCGACCGGGTGAACAAGGACCTCTCGGTGATCGAAAAGGTCCGCCAGTTTGCCTTCGCGGACGAGGGCTTCACCATCGAGAACGAGGAAATGACACCCTCGATGAAAATCCGCCGCCACAAGATCAAGGAACGCTACGGCGACCGTCTCGACGGGCTCTACCGGGGCTGATCATGCGCAAAAGTTCGAAAATCGCCCTGCCGTTGCTGGCGGGTACCGTTCTTGCCGCCTGCGTGACCGCCCAGGCAAAGGACGAGGCGCTACCCTCCGCGCTTGAAGCCGGCTGGATGGGGGAGCGCGTGTGCACTCTCCAGCACCAGACCGAAACCCACCGCGTCCTGCGCTGCACCTTCCCGCCGGGTGTCGGCCATGAGCGGCACTACCACCCCGCGCACTACGGCTACGCGCTGAGCGGCGGCACGATGCAACTCACCAGCGCCAGCGGCACGCGCACCGCTACGCTGGAAACAGGCTCGGACTATTCGAGCGATGGCACCGAGTGGCACGAGGTGGTGAATGTGGGCGAGACCACGGTGACGTATCTGATTGTGGAAGAGCTTTAGACTCAATCAAACCCGTTGAACTGCGAGAGTGCGCTTTCGAGCGCTTTTCGTTCGCTTGTGACCGCCAATCGGAATGCTTCTGCCTGGGCAGCAGTTTGCATTTGCTCGCGGCTGGTTGCGACCTTCTTTTTGACCGCAATCGTCCGATTGATCAGCACCCACCCATCGCTATTCGATTTTATGGTGAAGAGGCCGTGGACCAACTCATTTCGGTCTTGCTCTCGATGTTTCCAAAGGCCCAAAAGTTTCACGAGACCCTTAGCATTTTGGTCTTCGGAGTAGTGCTTTTGTAGAGCCGTCAAGACATTGCGACTGCGAGCTGAAGCACCTTCTGCAAGAGTTGGCGCGGTAGCAGGCGAAGTATCCTGCCAGCGTTCCATGAATTTTACGATTGCTTGCTCAGCTCGGGCGAAATCGTCCAGACAACGGCCGCGCCAGTGATTTACTTCTGCTATTGAGGAAGAAGAGGACATTCTCTTTAAGTCGACCATATCGAGGGTGTGTCAAGCAGCCACTTCCTCGATGAACTCCGGATAGAAGCTCGGGGCGCGGTCGGACCAGCCGGGGGCGGTCGCGGCGGCTTCGCTCAGGCTCTGGAGGAGCATCTTGCGGCGTTCGGGGCGGATTTGCGGCAGGGCGGCGGCAGCGCAGAAGGCGCTGGGCAGCCACGGGCGCGCTTCGGCACCGAGCAGGCGTTCATACAGGAAACGGAAGGCGGAGAAGCATTCGATGCGCTCCTGCGCGAGGTCGAAGGCTGCCACGCGGGTGATCTTGCCGATGAAGTCCTCGATCGCGTCGAAGCCCGATTCGGCAGGGATTGCGCCGCGCAGGGCTTTCAGCTCCTGATAGGCGACGTACTGGCTGCGGATCGCGGCGGTCTCGCCCTGGGTACGGCCCCAGATACGGAAGGCATCACAGCGGCTTAGCCCGATATCGAGACTGCGGCGAATGTAGCGCTGCTCGGCAGCGGTAAAGCTGGCGAACTCGCGCATTTCGGCGATCATCATCGAAGCGGCATTGGTAACGGCCATGAGTCGGCACTCCCTGTTTCAAGGGAGACTCTGCGACACGATGGTTAATTTTCCGTGAGAGGGTTAAATCAATCCGGCGAGCGGGCTCGACGGATCGGCGTATTTGCGGCGACCCATGCGACCGGCGAGATAGGCGTCTCGCCCTGCCTCCACGGCCAGCTTCATCGCGCGGGCCATGCGGATCGGGTCCTTTGCCTCGGCGATAGCGGTGTTCATCAGCACGCCGTCACAGCCCAGTTCCATGGCCACGGCTGCATCGGAAGCCGTGCCGACACCCGCATCGACCAGCACAGGCACATTAGCGCCCTCGACAATCAGGCGGATCGTGACCTGGTTCTGGATGCCGAGGCCCGAACCGATGGGAGCGCCCAGAGGCATGATCGCAACCGCGCCCGCTTCCTCGAGTTGCTTCGCGGCAATCGGATCGTCGACGCAATAGACCATGGGCAAGAAGCCTTCCTTGGCCAATACCTCTGTTGCTTTGAGCGTTTCGCGCATGTCGGGGTAGAGCGTCTTCGCCTCGCCCAGAACCTCGAGCTTCACGAGGTCCCAGCCGCCGGCCTCGCGCGCAAGGCGCAGGGTGCGGATGGCATCGCCCGCGGTGAAACAACCCGCGGTGTTCGGCAGGTATGTGGTCTTCGTGGGATCGATGAAGTCGGTCAGCATCGGAGCCTTGGGATCGCTGACATTCACGCGGCGGACGGCCACGGTCACGATCTCCGCGCCGCTTGCCTCAAGCGCTGAAGCGTTCTGTTCGAAGTCCTTGTACTTGCCAGTCCCGACGATCAGGCGCGATGTGAAGGTCCGGCCCGCCACGGTCCAGCTGTCATCGCCCGCGCTATCGCCCTGGCCACCGCCCACGAAATGCACGATTTCGAGAGCGTCGCCTTCGGAAAGCGTGTGGCTCGCTAGTTCGCTGCGCGGGGCGATCGTACCATTGTGTTCGACCGCGACCTTTGCAGGGTCGAGATCGAGCTCGCGCACGAGGTCGGCGATGGTGGAGGCGGCGGTGCGGCGGCTTTCGCCATTGACGGTCAGGGCAATCATAGCCCCCGCCACTTAGTCTCCGCAGCGCTCCTTGCAAGCGGCGGAATGGCAATGACGCAGATTGAGGATGTGGCCGAGCGATACCAGCGCGACGCCGATGATCGTCAGAACCGCTTCCTTGAAGCCATGCGGGACTGCCAGCGCGGCGCCCATGAAGGTGAGGCCGGTCATGGCGATGACGAAGGGTGCAGCCATGCGGTGACGCAGTGCGCCCCAACCGATCGCCACGGCAGCGACGAGAGTCGCAGCGGCAAGGCCCCAGCGATGGATTTCGGGCGCGAGGAAAAACTCGCCGCCGATCCCGAGGCCGGACACAAGAACGATACTGGCGAGGCAATGCAGCGCACACAGGCCGGACAGGCCGATGCCGATGCGGTCCAGCCGCTGTCGAATCGGGTTTATGGCGCGTTGCAGCATGTCACGCTAGATATGTGATAGTATCACCTGTTACAAGAGACAGTTGCAATACCAGACGCATTTCGTCGCTTGCTGTGGCCGTTATGTCGATTGTGCCATTTGCACTTGCGAAATCATTGCAGGGCGGCACATAGGCGCCCCATGACCAAGACCGCTGTCCGCGCCCGGCCTGCCTTGCTGGCCAACTGGCTCTTCCTCGTCGCTTGCATGGTGATCGTGATCGTCACCGTCGGCGGGATTACGCGCCTTACGGAAAGCGGGCTTTCCATCACCGAATGGAAACCCGTCCTGGGCGCCCTGCCCCCCCTGTCGCAAGCCGACTGGCAGGCCGAGTTCGAGCTCTACAAGAAAATTCCCGAGTATATAGAGATCAACGGGCCAGCAGGCATGGACCTCGAGGCGTTCAAGACGATCTACTGGTGGGAGTGGATCCACCGCCAGCTCGGCCGGCTGATCGGCCTCGCGCTGGCCGTGCCGCTGGCGATCTTCGCGATCCGCAAGATGATCCCGCAAGGCTATTTCTGGCGCCTCTTCGCGCTGGTGGCACTGGTCGCCCTGCAGGGTAGCTTCGGCTGGTGGATGGTCGCTTCGGGCCTCGAGACACGTACCGACGTCAGCCATTTCCGCCTCGCTATCCACCTTTGCACCGCCCTGATCCTGCTGGGCGGCCTGATCTGGACCGCACTTGATCTGCGCGCACTGGCGAAGGGGAACGAGCGCCCTGCGCGCATGACTGCCATAGCCGGCTGGACCGGGGTGATCCTCTTCGTGCAGCTCCTCCTCGGCGCATGGGTTGCCGGGCTCAATGCAGGTCTCGCCTCTGACAGCTGGCCGCTCATGCAGGGCAGGCTGGTGCCCGAAGTCGACATGTCGCAAGGCTTCTTCTGGGCAGCGACACATGATCCTTTCCTGATCCACTGGATGCACCGCTGGTGGGCCTGGGTTGCGGTTGGCGCCCTGATCCTGATGGCGCGCAGGGTGAAGCGGGTAAACCGTCCCGCCTCGATCGCGATCTATAGCGCCTTCGGCATCCAGATCCTGCTGGGCATCGCCACGGTCATGACCGGCGTCGAATTCCACCTCGCAGTGCTTCACCAGCTCGTCGGCGCGCTGCTTGTCGCGGCCTATGCATGGGGCGCGCACACGCTCGGCAGGACCGCTTGAGCGCGCTGATCTACTGTCCTTTTCCCGACCGGGAGACGGCACTCGCTGTCGGCGGGCAGCTGGTCGACGAAAAGCTGGTCGCCTGCATCAATGTGGGCGGATCGATCTCGGCAATCTTTGCCTGGAACGCAGAGAAGGGCGAGGGCGAGGAAGTCGCCGCCCTGCTCAAGACAGATGCCGGTCTGCTCGATGCCGCCATAGAGCGGCTTGATTGCCTGCACCCTTATGATACCCCAGCCATATTGGGTTGGCCCTGTCACGCAAGCGCCGGAACGCAAGAGTGGCTGGCAGGGCTCAGCGATGGGGGAAAGAGTGACAGGTCTTAGTCGCAGACATGTTCTGAATTCAATCGGCTGGGGACTGGCGTTGCCCGCCCTGGCCTTTCCGGCAAGCCTTTCGGCAAGGGCAGAGTCGGTGACCTTCCCGACCGGCAGGTTTCGCCTGCGCCGGACACTTGAACGCGGTCTCGGCGATGGCAAGGCCGTGATCGTCACCCGCGAATGGGACTGCCGCTTCGTCAGGCTATCGACTGGCGCGAGGATCGACGGACAGCAAGTCGCAGTCTCCGTGGAAGCACCGCCTTCGCTCGCAGCTCTGGCCGATATCGAGCGCAAGAGGGAAGTCGAAGGCCTTTTCCCGATGCAGCTCGACCGGTCGGGCGCGATCGTCGGCTGGTCAGACAAGGATGCCAGCATTGCGCAGGCGGTCGCGCAGGCTTCACGGGAAATCGACCGTAAGGCGACGGAGCAGGCCGCCCAGGCAGACGTGAAGCGTTACCTGGCCGAGCTTGGGAAGACCGCGGCATCGCTGGTCAGCCAGGTTCCACGCGATCTCTTCTTTCCTGCACCCGGAAAGCGCAGCGAAAGCCGCAAGCTGGCGTTGCCCGGCGGCGGGAGCGGCACTTACGAGGTGACGATCAGCGCATCGGCCCGCACCAGCGACGGGCTGCTGGCGCAGAGCGAGCGGCGCATCGTGACGCGCATCGCGGACAGCACACGCGTGTCGCGGGAGACATGGAGCGTGGCCTGATCCTGGTTGGGAGTATTATTTTACCCCACGCAGGACCCGCGGAATTGCTTGACGAATCGCACATACACCGCCATTTGGCGCCCGCTTAGCGGCTCCGCATGCGGGGCCGCGCAATCGTTTAGCGCCACAAGCACGGCGCGATAACTCGAGCAAACGGACATCAAGCCATGAAGGCTCTCACGAAAGTGACCCAGTCGGCAAAGCCGGCAGAGGTCGAAAAGGACTGGCACATCATCGACGCGGAAAACCTCGTCGTCGGCCGTCTCGCGGCAATCGTCGCCAACATCCTGCGCGGCAAGCACAAGCCGAGCTACACCCCGCATGTCGATTGCGGCGATCACGTCATCATCATCAATGCCGACAAGGTGAAGTTCACCGGCAAGAAGATGGACGACAAGATCTATTACAAGCACACCGGCCACCCGGGCGGCATCAAGGAAACCACCCCTGCCAAGGTGCTGGGCGGTCGTTTCCCCGAGCGCGTCCTTGAGAAGGCCGTGCAGCGCATGATTCCGCGCGGTCCGCTTGGCCGTGCGCAGATGAAGGCGCTCCACCTCTACAACGGCACCGAGCATCCGCATGAGGGCCAGAAGCCCAAGACGCTCGACGTCGCTTCGATGAACCGCAAGAACAAGGCTGTTGCATAATGGCTGACGAAACCAAGAACGAAACCGTCTCGGATCTCGCCGATCTGAAGGACATCGCTGCAGACGCGCCCCAGGGCGACGCGGCAGACATCGCAGCCAAGGCCGACGTTCCCCTGCGCGAGCAGGAACTCGACGCACAGGGCCGCGCCTATGCAACCGGTCGTCGTAAGGACGCTACCGCTCGCGTGTGGCTCGTTCCCGGCAGCGGCAAGATCATCGTCAACGGCAAGGACCAGGAAGTTTACTTCGCACGTCCGACCCTGCGTCTCGTGATCGACCAGCCGTTCGCCATCACCGAGCGCCAGGGCCAGTACGACGTTGTCGCCACCGTTCGCGGCGGCGGGCTCTCGGGCCAGGCCGGTGCGGTCAAGCACGGCATCAGCCAGGCACTGACCAAGTACGAGCCTGCGCTGCGTTCGACGGTCAAGGCCGCCGGCTTCCTGACCCGCGACAGCCGCGTGGTCGAGCGTAAGAAGTACGGCCGCGCCAAGGCACGTCGTAGCTTCCAGTTCTCGAAGCGTTAATTCGCCTCGACACCGATCTTACCGATCACCGAGGAAGGGCGGCCCCGCAAGGAGCCGCCCTTTTCTTTTGCCGTGCCGGTTTTCGGTTGCGACCCCGAAGGGCTCAGCGCTGCATCGCCATGATGCCCCATGCCACCGCGGTCCCGGCAAGGAACAGCGGCCAGCTCCACCACATCTCGTACTGGTAGACTTCGGTGCGCGTGATGTGCAGGTGCCCCCCGCTGGTTCCCTGGCTACCTACAACCAGGGCCACCACGTAGCTGAGGATCCCGCCCAGCGGCACGGCCTTGAAGAGTTCGATCACCCGTCATCCTCCTATGGCTCGCGCGAAATGTCGTCCATCGGGGTTGAGATTCGGCTGACGGCTCTGGTTAATGTACCGGAGGATCCACCCGCGGCACCTGCCTGACGGGCGCGACGGGCTCGCCCGGCGTACGCGGCGGCAGGGCGTTCTCAGGCACGTCGTCGATCTGCATGTCAAAGGTCTCGACATGTTCGAGGTTGCGCACGGCAACCGACAGTTTCTCGCCATCCCACTCGATCTCGTTGAAACTGCACGGCGTCGACCGGGTGCGCTTGGAAAGCGTACCGGCACCGATCATGCGGACCGGGCCATTGGCCGTCTCCTCCAGGATATCGAAGGCGTCGTGCACATGCCCCGACAGGACGGCCTCGACCGGGCGTTTGGCTAGCGCGCGCAGGGCCTTGTCGCCATTCTTGGTGAGCGCAGTCCCTTGGGTACCGACTTCGCGCAGCGGATGGTGCACCGCGACGAGCGCACGAACGCCCTCGGGCAGGGCGTCGATCGCGGCGAGGCATTTTTCCAGCGCGGCATCGGTCACCCAGCCCTTCGACCAGTTCAACCGCGGTTGTGCGCGGACGGCGGTCTTGAGCGGCACCACGGCCAGGCAGCCGAGGTCGATTTCGCGCTCCACCTTCTCCGCCATGCCGCGGAACCGCTTGTATGGCGCGAAGAAGCGCTCGATGGGGTTGAAATAGGGCATGTCGTGATTGCCGACTTCGACCGTTACCGGCGCTTCGAGGGAATTGATCCAGCGTGTTGCCGCATCGAATTCCCGATGGCGCGCGCGCATGGTCAGGTCTCCGGTAATCGCCACCGCATCGGGGCGTTTCTCGGAGATTTCCTGCTTGACCCAATCAAGGGCCCGGTTGTTCTCGAGGCCGAAATGGACATCGGAAAGGTGAAAGATACGCCGTGCGTCAGAAGCCATGATGCGTCGCTAGCAGATTGACCTCGCAGGGGGCCACGGTGAATTTCGCACGGGAGCCAAGCTGGGCCGGTTCACCGTCGACCAATATGTCGAGCGGGCCGCCATTCACCGTTTCGAGGGTGATCTCGGGAACGATGCCGAGACGCGTGTGGGGCCCCTCGCGAAAGTTCCTTTTCAGCAGGGCGATCGATTGCTGGAGGAATTCACCCGCGTTCTCCGCATGGAAGCCATCGAGCTGTATCCCGCGATGGCTCGGCGTGAATTCGATCAGCGGATAGCCTCCAGGGTCACCGAGTTGCGGGGAATGGCAGCGCACCATCGCTCCGCCAGTCGTTTCGGCAACGGCATCGCTGGCGCCCTCGGCGATTGCGGGCAGGTCGAGATCGCGCATGGCCTCCCTTACGCCCGCCCATGCAGTGCCCGGGCCCGCCAGCAAACCGGCCAGCGCATCACCCGCCTCGCAGCGCGCCACCAGCGGACGGACCGGTATCGCCGCCCCCGAGGAAACCCTCCGGATGATTTCGGCGAGCTCCGCATCCGGGCCATGGAGGCGCTTCGACAGCAGGTTCATGGTGCCGCCTGGCAGGACCAGTACCTCCCCCTGCCAGCCATAAAGGCCGGTTATCGCGGCGTTAAGTGTTCCATCGCCGGTGAACACCGCAAGCCGTTCGACGTTTGCCTCGTCGAGTTCCTGCGGCGTCGGTAGATCGTGGTCGGGAAAGCTGATCGTCCGGACAATCGGACAGCCGTGCTCATCGCAATGACCCTGCAACAGGTCGACGGCCTGTTCGGAATTGCTGCCCGAACGGGAATTCGTGAGAAGCCACATGGAGTTGCGGGAAGCCATGCCCGAGAAGCGCGCAGGGGCCCTTCAGGTTCCCACACGTCAGATCCGTCCGGACAGGATCAGCCAGGCGGTTGCGAAATTGAACGAGCTGTAGATCGCATAGGCGATGACGGCACCCGTCCAGCCCTGCGCGGCGAGAAGCATGCAGGCAAGCAGCACGACGAATTCGAAGGCAAGCGAGACCCTGCGGCCTGCCCCCTGGAAGCCCCGAAACTGTTCGAGCATCGGGTGGCGGCTTTCCAAGACCGCCTTGTGGACGAAGAAATTGCCCACTCCGAGCAGGAACATGATGCCGATCAGGAACACCCTCCAGAAATAGGAATGCTGTTCGCCGATTGCCAATCGTCATTCGTCGCCCGTTCTCCCCTTTCGGTCCAGAAGCGCTCCCCGCCCGTCGATAGTCGCGTGCAATTACAGTTGTAGCTGAGCAATACAGGTCGTGCGGCGGGTCCGAAACGACAGTCCCCCAGAAAATCCGGGCCCGCCGCAGACCCGGAGGAATATCAATGAAAAAGACCCTCGTAGCACTCACCCTGGCAGCTTTCGCTCTCCCCGCGAGCGCCCAGACTATCTCGTTCGAAGTCGAATATCGCGACCTCGACCTTGCATCGGAACACGGCCAGAAAACGCTTGAGCAGCGCATCGACATCGCCGCTCGCAAGGCCTGCGATTATTCGCGCCACACCACCGGATCGCGCCTTCGCGATGCCGAAACGCGGCGCTGCTTCGAGGAGGCCAAGGCATCCGCGACCAAGAAATTCGCAGCTGTCATAGAGCAGCGTGCGAACGGCGGCTGATCAACCCCCAGCCCGCTAACCTGCACCCCGGCCGGACTGCAGTCCCCCGGCCGGGGTGTTTTTTTGTTTTTTGAAATAAGAGAGGCCGGATCCCGCACGGGACCACTCACCAACTACCTGCCGGCCATCGCCTTTACCTTTGGCAGGTAGGTACGGCCGATGCGCAGCGCTTCGCCGTCCTCCATCTCGACCGACCAGACGCCAAGGCCATCGTGGCGAAGGCCCTTGATGCGATCCTTCCTCAGGATCGTCGAGCGGTGGATGCGGATGAACTTGGCCGGATCGAGCCGCTTCTCGAGACCTGCAATGGTCTGCAACAGCAGGTAGCTGCGGTCCTCGACATGCAGGCGGACATAGTCACGCTCTGCATCGATGCGCGAGACTTCCTCGGTGTCGATACGGATCAGCTCGCTGCGATGCGGGATCCACAATTCCTCGAGCCACTTGCTTTCCTCGCGATCGCCTTCGCCGCGGCGGGCAAGCGCGCGCTGGATGGCGCGTTCGAGACGATCCGGCTTTACCGGCTTGAGGACATAGTCCACCGCATCGAGATCGAAGGCCTCGACTGCGTAATTGTCATGTGCAGTGACGAAGACGACCGCCGGGCGCTCTTCCTGCTTGGCGAGCGCCTTGGCGACCGAAAGCCCATCGACTTCGGGCATGGTCATGTCGAGCAGGATCAGGTCGGGCGAAAGCGCCTCGACCAGCCGCAGCGCCTGGGCACCGTCGCTGGCCGTGCCGACGACGTTGAGATCGTCCATCTTGCTGCAGATGACCTGCATGCGTTCGACGGCCAGCGGTTCGTCATCGACGATCAGCGTGCGCAATTTCGTGTCTGCTTCCTCAGCCATGCTTCACCATCGGTAGCCTGAGTTCGGTTTCATAGCCATCGAGCGACTGGCCCGACGTAATCGTCGCTTCCTGCCCGAAACGCGCCTCGAGGCGGTCGCGGACATTGGCGAGGCCGATGCCGAAACCGCCGGTGTGGGTGGTTGGCATTCCCGGTCCATTGTCGCTGACACGGATGACGAGACGGCCGTATTCCTCGCGCGCGACAATGCTGATCGTCACCGGCCTTGCCGATGCGGAGACACCGTATTTCACCGAATTCTCTACCAGCGGCTGCAGGATCATGCCGGGCACCTTGAGCTGGGCGAGCTCGTCCGGAAGATCGACATGCACCCTGAGCCGGTCGGGGAACCGCACCGATTCGATTTCGAGGTAATGTTCCTGCAGGTCGATTTCGTCCTCGAGGCTCACGTCACCGGTCGAATCGTCGGCCAGCGAATGGCGGTAGAACCGCGACAGCGACTGGATCATTTCCTCGGCACGATCGCCCTTGCCGGTCATCACGAGCGAGGACAGCGAATTCAGCGTGTTGAACAGGAAATGCGGGTTCACCTGGTAGCGCAAGCTGCGCAGTTCGGCCGCCTTGGCCGCGCTGCGGAAGCGCTCTCCCCGCCGTTCGGCAGCCCGCGCACGGGCGCCCGCGACGATGGCGATATAAAGTGCCGCCCATGCCAGCAGCAGGAAATAGCGCGAGAGCGCGAGGTCGGTGAGCCGCCGCCAGTAGTCGGCTGCGGTCGGCGCAGGTTCGATGACGATGGAGGCGGGGGGTGCTTCGGGACTGCCGTCGCCACCCTGCTCCGTACCTTCCGGGGCAGTCTGTCCGGGAATGTCGAGCAGGAGATTACCCGATTCGTCGCGGCGGATCGTCAGGCCGCGCTGCTCGCCGATCTTGGCGCGGACCTGGTCCTCGATCGGGGCGAAAATCATCGTATTGATCTGCGCGATGGCGAGCGATGCAGGAACGGCAGCGATGATCGCAATGCCGACCTTCATGGCGAGGCTGCGCGCATCGAACAATCGCAGCAGCATCCACAGAAGGACGGTGATGCCCCCGCCGGCGACACACACGAGCGCGCGTCTCCACAGCAATTCGTCCTGCAATTCGAGGCCGACCACGGCGCCGCGCGCGGTGATCAGCAGGAAATAGGCCACCCACAGTCCGACGATGGACAGGACCACCACCTTGACCGGTGCGCGCGTATCGCGATTCATCTGGGGTTCAGCGTTCAAAACAGGCAATATGTGGCGTTTCGGCGGCGCAAAGGCCAGCGCCGCCGTCGAACTCGCATTGCTGTTTGTCGAGGATCGACCTTATTCGGCGGGCTCGACCTCGCCTTTCGCGATCTTCTCGCGCCAGCGTGCCGGGGCGAGCGTGTGGACATTGTTACCCGCCGCATCGACTGCGACAGTCACCGGCATGTCCTGGACCTCGAATTCGTAGATCGCTTCCATGCCGAGATCCTCGAAAGCGACGACCTCCGCGCCCTTGATCGCGCGGCTGACAAGGTATGCCGCGCCGCCGGTTGCCATCAGATAAGCGACCTTGAAGCGGCTGATGACCTCGACCGCATCATGCCCGCGCTCGGCCTTGCCGATCATGGCGAGGAGGCCGAGGTCGAGCATCATCTCGGTGAATTTGTCCATGCGCGTGGCGGTGGTCGGACCGGCGGGTCCTACGACTTCGCCCATCACCGGATCGACCGGGCCGACATAGTAGATCGCGCGGCCCTTGAATTCGACCGGCAGCTCCTCGCCCTTTTCGAGCATATCGTGGATGCGCTTGTGCGCCGCATCGCGCCCGGTGAGCATCTTGCCCGAGAGTAGCAGTCGGTCGCCATGCTCCCAGCTGGCGACTTCTTCGGGCGTGAGATTGTTCAGGTCGACGCGCTTTGCCGCGGCGTCCGGCTTCCACGTCACATCGGGATATTCGTCGATATTCGGAGGATCGAGATAGGCCGGACCCGACCCGTCGAGCGTGAAATGCGCATGACGCGTCGCGGCACAGTTCGGGATCATGGCCACCGGCTTGCCCGCCGCATGGCAGGGTGCATCGAGGATTTTCACGTCGAGCACGGTCGAGAGGCCGCCGAGGCCCTGCGCACCGATACCCTGCGCGTTGACCGCGTCGAAGATGTTGATGCGAAGCTGTTCGAGATCGGTCTGCGCGCCGCGCTTCTTCAGCTGGCCCATGTCGATCGGGTCCATGAGGCTGAGCTTGGCGAGCTTCATGCAATGCTCCGCCGTACCGCCGATACCGATGCCGAGCATGCCCGGCGGGCACCAGCCCGCGCCCATAGAAGGCAGCTGCTCGACCACCCAGTCGACGATGTTGTCGCTCGGGTTCATCATCTTGAACTTCGACTTGTTCTCGCTGCCGCCACCCTTGGCTGCGACGTCCACGTCGATCGTGTCGCCTGGCACCATCTCGACCGACAGCACGCTCGGCGTGTTGTCGCGCGTGTTGCGGCGGGTGAAGGCGGGATCGGCAAGGATCGAGGCGCGCAGCTTGTTGTCGGGATGGTTGTAGGCCTGGCGCACGCCCTCATCGACCACTTCCTGCAAGCTGCGCTTCGTATCGAGGCGGCAGTTCATGCCCCATTTGACGAAGACATTGACGATGCCCGTGTCTTGGCAGATCGGGCGGTGCCCCTCGGCGCACATGCGGCTGTTGGTGAGGATCTGCGCAATCGCATCCTTCGCCGCCGGGCCGGCTTCTGCCTCATAGGCTTCGCCCAGTGCGCGGATATAATCCATCGGATGATAGTAGGAAATGTACTGCAGCGCGTCTTTCACGCTCTCGATAAGGTCCTCTTCCCTGATAACCACCATGCCGTTCATCGCTGCCTATTCCCATGTTGCAGATTTGCGCTCCCCGATAGGCGCGTTTGGCGGCATCGGTCAAAGCGCTTGGAAGCAAAGGGTCTTGCGCCTAAGGCAACGCAGCACTTGCGCAACCGTGTTATTACTGTAATACAGCACTCGGATATTTATGAGCACCACGACCAAGACCCGCCCCGACTACGCCGCCGCAAGGAAGGCGATGATCGACAGCCAGCTGCGCACCAGCGGCGTGAACGAGCCCTTCGTGCTCGAACGCATGGGTACGCTTCCCCGCGAAGATTTCGTGCCTGAAAACGCCAAGGGCACCGCGTATATGGATCGCGCGATCCGGCTGGGCGAAGGCGGCTTCCTGCCCGCGCCACTGTTCCACGGCGCAATGCTCGCCGAAGCCAGCCCCAAGGCGGAGGACACCGTCCTCGTGATCGATGGCGGCAGCGGCTACTTGCCTGCGCTGGTCGAACCGCTGGTTGGCTCGGTCAAGGCGATCTCGCCTGCCGATGCGCTCAAGGCCAAGAAGGGCAATTATTCGCTCGTCCTCGTCGACGGTGCGATCGAACATGTTCCGGCAAGTCTTGCTAAGCAGGTCGCCGAAGGCGGCCGCATCGTTACCGGCCTGGTCGAACGCGGCGTGACCCGCCTCGCCACGGGCCGCAAGTCGGGCAAGGCGCTCGCGCTGCTGCCGCTTGCAGAGATGGGCGTTCCTCGCCTCGGCGCATTCGACAAGCCGGAGAGCTGGAGCTTCTAAGAAATGCACAAGGGAGGGGTAGTGAACAGACTGGTACTTTCGGGGAGCGTGATCGCGCTGGCCCTGGCCGCAACCCCTGCCCAGGCCGACACGCTGCAGGAAGCGCTGACCGACGCCTATGTGAACAACCCGACGCTCGAAGCGGCGCGCGCCAACCAGCGTGCGACCGACGAGAACGTACAGATCGAACGGTCTGCCGGCCTGCCTTCGATCGACGGCGCAGCTTCCGTGACCGAGTTCATCAAGCAGCGCTCGACCAGCTTCTTCACTCCGGATCGCTTGCTGACGGCAGGCGTCGATCTGGGTGTTCCGATCTATTCGGGTGGCGCCGTGCGCAATTCGGTCGCCGCCGCGAAAGAGCGGGTACAGGCTGGTCGCGCAGACCTGCGCGGCACCGAAAGCGCAATCTTCACCCGCGTCGTGGCCGCATATATGGATGTCCTTCGCGGCCAGGCGCTCGTCGCGCTTTCGGCCAACCAGGTCGACGTCCTTTCGGTCAACGTCTCGGCGACCAGCGACCGTTTCGAAATTGGCGACCTGACGCGCACCGACGTTGCCCAGTCGCAGGCCCGCCTTGCGCTGGCCGAGGGCGACCTGCGCAGCGCACAGGCCAATCTCATCGCTGCGCGCGAGGACTATATCGCCCTCGTCGGCAAGGCTCCGACCGACCTTCAGGCACCGCCGCCGCTTCCCGGCCTTCCCGGCGATGTCGAAACCGCGGTCGATGTCGCGCTCGAGAACAATCCCGACCTGATCGCTGCGAAGGAACGTGCGGCCGCTGCAGGTTACGATATCGAAGTCGCCGGTTCGAGCCGCCTTCCCCGCCTGTCGGTCTTCGCAGGCTACGATTACGACAACTATCTGGGCAGTGTTGCGGACGGTCCGCTCGATCCCTCGGATCCCAACAGCCCGATCGTCCCCAGCGACCAGACCGCGACCGCCGCATCGGCAGGCGTCTCGCTCCGCATTCCCCTGTTCCAGGGTGGCCGACCGGCAGCCCTGCAACGCCAGGCAACCGCGCGCGCCACGGCCGCTTTCGAGAACGTCATCGCAGCCGAACGCGACGTGATCGCCCAGACCCGCGCCGCCTATTCGAGCTGGCAGGCGAGCCTCGCGATCATCGAAAGTTCGCAATCGGCTGTGGATGCCGCCGCGCTCAGCCTCGAAGGCGTGCGGGCCGAGAATTCGATCGGCAACCGCACGATCCTCGACGTGCTGAACGCCGAACAGGAACTGCTGTCTTCGCGCGTCCAGCTGGTGACCGCACGGCGCAATGCCTATGTCGCAGGCTTCTCGCTCCTGGCCGCGATGGGCCGCGCCGAAGCGCGAGACCTCGGCCTTGGCGACGAGGGCGTGCTCTACGACCCGATCGACAATTACGACCGTGTCAGCGGTAGTGTCTGGGACTGGGGGCGCGATCCCGCTCCCGAAGCAAAGGCCAGCAGCACCGTCGATATCCCGGCCGCCACTGCCGAGATTCCCGAGATTGAAGACTAGGCCATTAGGCCTTAGCACTGGGACCGTACCCGATTCGGGGCAGCAATGGAGGCAGGGGCTTGGCTAAGATGCAGAACAACGGCGAACCTTCGGTCGAAGAGATCCTCGATTCGATCAAGAAGGTGATCGCGCGCGACAGCCGCGACGTCGAAGCCAATGCATTCGGTCGTCGCCGCGGGCTCATCGCCGGCAGCACAGAGCCAGCCGACGCGGATGAGGCCGAGGAGGTGCTCGAACTGGGCGCCGAGCTGGGCGAAGAACTCATCATCGAGGACAATGCCGACCTCGACGCGCGCTTCGGTGAAGAGCCGGGTGAGGAAGACGATCTCGACGAAAGCCTGATCGCCGATGCGACCCGCAGCGCGATGCAGCAGAATTTCGCCGCGCTCTCGATGCTGGCAAAGCCGGGCAAGCAGCCTCAGATCGTGCGTTCGGGCGAAACCTCGCTCGAAGGCCTCGTGCGCCAGATGCTTCGCCCGATGCTGGCCCAGTGGCTCGACGACAACCTCCCCTCGATGGTCGAAGAACTGGTCAAGGCGGAAATCTCGCGCATCGCGGGCAAGAAGCGCTGACACCCCTTACCTTAGGCAGAATTGCGCGCTAAACCGCGCGGCCATGACAGCACGCATCCGGGCCGCACTCCCGCTCGCCAGCGCTTTCGCGCTTATCGCCACACCCCTCGCCGCGCAGGACGCGGCCGAGCCGATGCAGGCGATAGACCTCATCACCATGCCGCGCCTCGGCAGTCCGACGGTTTCGCCGGACGGGACCATGGCGGTCTATTCGGTCACCACGACCGATGCAGGATCGCTCGATCGTTCGAGCCAGCTCTTCCTGCGCTCGCTCATTGATAAGGATGCGCAGCCCATAGCGCTGGACCTCGCAGGCGGAGCGGCAAGTTTCGCAGGCGACGGCTGGCTCTACTATCTCGCCGAAGGGCATCACGGCGGATCCACGCAGGTCTGGCGCGCGAAGATCGCCGCCGACGGCACCGTCACCGATGGTATGCAGGTCACCGATATCGCGCGCGGCGTTGGCGGCTACAGCATCTCGACCAATGGCGAGAAGATCGCGATCTGGACCGACATCGCCCGCAGCTGCACCGAGCTTTCCTGCGACGACAGCGCCAAGCCCTACGCTCCGGGTCCGGGGGAAGGGCGGCTCTTCGAAAGTGACGGCGGGTTCTATCGTCACTGGGACCAGTGGGAAACGCCGGGCACGTACAGCCGCGTATTCACCGCCGATCTGGCTGACGCCATGTCGAGCGATGCCTTCACACCCGTCGATGGTGCGATTGGCGCTGGCGGGCCCCAGGGCGACACGCCGACCAAGCCCTTCGGCGGTGGCGAGGACATCGCATGGGCACCCGATGGCTCGGGCGTCTATTTCGTCGCACGCGAAGGCGGGGCGAGCGAGCCCTATTCCACCAATCTCGATATCTGGTGGTCCGACCTGTCGAGCGATGCGCCGGTCAATTTGACCGCGGCAAACGAAGCACTCGATGCGCTGCCGACGCCGTCACCCAATGGCCAGTACCTTGCCTATGTCGCCATGGCGCGCCCGACCTATGAGGCCGACCGCCAGGTTATCATGCTGCGCGACCTCGAAAGCGGCGTGACGACCCCGCTGACCCAGGATTTCGACCGCAGCTTCTACACGCTCGCATGGACGCCCGATTCGCGCTGGCTGGTCGCCACCGCACAGGACGTGCTCGACACGCCGGCGTTCCGTATCGATCCGCGCAACGGCACAGTCGAGCGCCTCGACCTGATGGCCGGCAACGAAGCGCATATCGGCAATGTCACCCCGCTCGCCGGTGGTGATGTACTCTTCACCCGCGATTCGATCGGCGCGCCCTCGGAAATGTTCCTCTCGAAGGACTGGGGCATGGCAGAGCCCCTGACGCAGGTCGCCACCTCGACCATCGGCAAGTTCGCGCCCGTCGTGGTCGAGCGTTTCAGCTTCGCCGGCGCCAATGGCGACACGGTCTGGGGCCAGATCACCAAGCTGGAAGGTCACGAAGGACCGATGCCGGCGATCCTCTACGTGCACGGCGGCCCGCAGGGCTCGTTCAACGATGGCTGGTCGAGCCGCTGGAACCCGCGCGTCGTCGCAAGCCAGGGCTATGCGGTGATCTCGGTCGATTTCCACGGCTCCACCGGATACGGGCAGGAATTCACCGACAGCATCAACGGCGACTGGGGCGGCAAGCCGCTGGAAGACCTCAAGCTCGGCCTTGCCGCAGCGCTCGAGAAGGACAGCCAGATCGACGGCAGCCGCGCCTGCGCAATGGGTGCCAGTTACGGCGGCTACATGATGAACTGGATCGCGGGTAACTGGCCCGACCGGTTCGACTGCCTCGTCCAGCATGATGGCCTCTTCGATTTGCGCAGCTTTTACTACACCACCGAGGAACTGTGGTTTCCCAAGTGGGACTTCGGCGGAAGCTATGCCGAGAACAGCGCACTCTACGAGCGCTGGAACCCGGTGAACTACGTCGAGAACTGGAAGACCCCGATGCTGGTCATCACGGGCGAGAAGGACTTCCGCGTCCCCTATACGCAGGGTCTCGCCAGCTTCACCGCGCTTCAGGAACGCCAGATCCCCGGCCAGCTGCTGGTGTTCGAGAACGAAAACCACTGGGTGCTCGATGCGAAGAACTCGCTCCAGTGGCACAACACCGTTTTCGACTGGCTCGACCGCTGGCTGCAGCCGGATGAGTAAGAAGGGCGGGCTGGACAAGGCACAAAAGGCGCTCGGGAAGATCGGCGGCGAGACGGCCGAGCGGCAGATCTTCCTCTGCGCTATCAGTGAAAAGCAGAAATGCTGCTCTCGCGAGGACGGCAAGGCTGCCTGGGACTATCTCAAGAAGCGCCTCAAGCAGCTCGACCTCGTGGGGCGGGGCGGCACTGTCCAGCGCACCAAGGCCGACTGCCTCCAGATCTGCGCGCACGGCCCGATCGCGGTCGTGTGGCCCGATAACGTCTGGTATCATTCCTGCGACCAAGAGGTCCTGGAGGCGATCATCCAGCGCCACCTCATCGGCGGCGTTCCCGTCGAGGAATATCGCCTGCGCGGCGCTGAAAACGATTAATTCTCGTCGATCGAATTGTCGGGCATGTTGTTGTCGACCGCTTCATCGTGGCCGGTGCCCGACGACAGGAAGACGAGGCCCATCAACGCGCTTGCCAGCAGCATGACGAAACCCACGCCCAGCGCCGTCGCGATGTAGAAGTGCACCGAGACTTCCCCGCCGAACTTGTAGAGCAGGGCCATCGCGATCGAGACGAGACCGATGGTGAGCAGCATCATGAAGCGCATGATCCTGCGATAACGGGCCCAGGCGAATGCTGCGGCTTCGGGATCGTCCAGGGGTGATTTGTCGACCATCGGCGCTTCCATGGCCCCATGCAGGCCCGGTTTCAACGCCTGACGGGCCGATACTGGCCTTTTCGGCGCGAAAGTGGCATCTTTCCTCCAGCAAGAGGAGGCGCGAATGAACATCAGTAGCCTGATCGAGGGCAGGGCCAGCTCCGATATCATCTCGGTCACGGTGGACCAGGCGGTTCGCGACGCGGTCAAATTGCTTGCTTCCAAACGCATTGGTGCCCTGCCTGTCATGTCCGGCGGACGAGTGGCGGGTATCTTCTCCGAACGCGATGTGATCTATCGCCTCGCCGAGGAAGGTTCGGCCTGTCTCGACCGCCCGATCGGCGAAGTGATGACCTCTCCGGCAATCACGACCACTACCGACACGCCGATTCTCGACGCTCTTTCGCTCATGACGAAGCGTCGTATCCGCCACCTTCCGGTGATCGACGGGGAGGCCATGTGCGGCTTCATTTCGATCGGCGACCTCGTGAAAGCCCGTCTGGACGAGATCCAGCACGAAGCCGAAGCGATGCGCGAATATATCCAGACCGCTTGAGCCGGCGGACCAGCGTCCCTACATCGCGTCCATGGCCGAAATGCTCACCCTCACCCAAGCTGCCGCGAAACGCGTGGCGGCCATTGCCGACAAGCAGTCGAAGCCTGCGATCCTGCGCCTATCGGTAGAGGGCGGGGGCTGTTCGGGTTTCCAGTACAAGTTCGACCTCGCCGACACGGCAGAAGGTGACGACATGGTCAGCGAAACCGAAGGCGTGCGCCTGGTCGTCGATCCGGTGAGCCTCGACCTCGTGGCCGGGAGCGTAGTCGATTTCGTCGAATCGCTGGGCGGCGCGGCCTTTCGCGTAGAAAATCCCAATGCTGCTGCCGGATGTGGCTGCGGTTCGAGTTTCGGGATTTAGGTTAGACCCGCGCGGCAGCTTCAGGCATGGACACATCCATGCGTATCGCCAGCTTCAACATCAACGGCATCAAGGCGCGTCTTCCGCGCCTCATCGAATGGCTCGAGGAAACCCGGCCCAGCGTCGCCTGCCTGCAGGAAATCAAGACGATGGACGAGGGATTCCCGGCCGAGGAATTCGAGAAGATCGGCTATCAGGCGATCTGGCACGGTCAGAAAAGCTTCAACGGCGTGGCGATCCTGGCCGATGGGACCAAGCCGGTCGAAATCAAGCGCGGCCTCGGTATCGATGGCCCCAAGGACGGGGAGGGTGAGCAGGCCCGCTATCTCGAGGCAGAGGTGAACGGGGTGCGCATCTGCAACCTCTACCTGCCCAATGGCAATCCGCATCCCGGTCCCAAGTTCGACTACAAGCTGGCGTGGATGGAAAAGCTGCGCTCACGGATGAAGGAAATCTGGGCCGAGGAAGTCCCCGCCGTCGTGCTGGGCGACTACAATGTCATCCCGGAAGACAAGGACGTCTGGTCGCCCAAGGCCATGGCCAGCGACGCCCTGATGCAGCCGGAAAGCCGCGATGCCTACAAGCGCATGCTCGCAGACGGCTGGACCGATGCCATCGATACGTTGAACCCGCGTGGCGGGGTGTGGACCTATTGGGATTACCAGGCAGGCGCCTGGCAGCGTGACCACGGTTTCCGGATCGACCATCTCCTGCTTTCGCCCGAGCTGGCTGACCGGATGACCGCTGCCGGCGTCGACAAGGAATACCGCGGACGGGAGAAGGCGTCCGACCACACGCCCGTCTGGGTCGAGATCGCGGACTAGGCGCAAGCAACGAAAAAGGGCCGCCGCACGTGGCGACGACCCCTCATTATCTCGTGCCTGCCGCTTAGCGGTAGAAGATGTGCGTCTTGATCGCAGTGCGGCGGGTCTTCTTCGAAGCCCAGCGCGGTTTCACATAGGTCGCGTGGAAATAGAGCGAATCATCCGCTTCGCTTTCCCACATTCCCTGATGCGCGATACGGGCAATCGCCTTGGCGCGCGTCCATGCGGCAGTGCCGGTCTGGATGCGCGGCATGTTACCGCCACGTACGAAGCTGAATTGCGCGCGCTGGTATACGACGCCGCAATAGCTCGAAGGGAAGCGGCTCGATTCCGCACGATTGATCACCACCTGCGCAACGGCAAGCTGGCCGTGGAGCGGTTCGCCCCGCGATTCGAAATAGACCGCGCCGGCGAGGCAGCGCATCTCGTCGGAAAGTTCGCCAGCAGCAGGCATGGCCGCGACGAGTTCGCGCAGGCTATTGGCCTCGGGCACATTTCCGGAAAATTCTGTGGCAGCTTCCTCGGGAAGCTCCTGGACCACTTCTTCGCTGATGAAGACGGGAACCACCTCTTCGGTGAGGGCCGCTTCTTCTGCAGTGGTTTCTTCTGCGGCTGCCTGGGCAGCCTGGGCGCCGGTTTCTTCCGCACCGGCAAACGTTGCAATCGTGGCTGCGGCGCCTGCCGCAAGGCCAAAAATAGACTTTCGCATAGTTCCGCTTGTTTCGGCGGTGAGCGAGCTGTCACAGGCTGGGATTCAGTGCGCGTACTCTTGCGTCTTGAAACTCGAATCCGTTAGCGGGCCTGCCGCTGGCTCCCCGTCTGCGTGCTTGTCGTCTGACCCCATTGCCAAAAACGACCGCCTGCGCATCGAAGCTGGGGGGCCAAATAGTCACAATTGAAACTGTGTCAAGTTAACGGGCGGGAGTTTCGAGCAGGCGTTCCACATCGGGACCATCCAGCTCGACGAACCAGCAATCCGGATCCTGGCTCTTCCTGCGGGCGACATATTCGTCGAATTCCCGCGGATTTTCATCGTCTTGTTCGCGGGTGCAGGTGAATTTCCTGGACCCGTCCATTTGCGGCATCCGCTCCCACATACGGGTATTTTTGCCACTATGTGTGGTTAATATGGTAATAGTTCCGGCATCGTATTCACCCTTTTGCAGGACCATGCCGAAGCCCCCCAATTGCTGCGTCAGGCGCAGCAATCCCGCCACTTCGAGGTGGGCCGGGAGGCGGGCGTCTTCCATCAGGCCGAATAGCCCGCAAGGCTGGAGAGCGGGATGCGCGATTTCATGAAAGTGCCGGTGCCGCGCCCGATTTCATCGCCTTCCGCATCAACGAGGCGCGATTCAGCCACGAAAACACGCCTGCGACCGCTTACCCAGCGCCCCTCGGCAACCACTTTGCCTTCGCGGACAGGCTTGCTGAAATGCAGGTTGAAGGACGTGGTCAGCAGGAAACGGTCGGTCACCAGCGTATTGGCGGCATAAAAGGCCGCATCGTCGAGCATCTTGAAATAGATCGTGCCATGCGCCGCTCCGGCCGCATGGAAGCATTCGCCGGTAACTTCGAACTCGATCCTCGCGGTACCTTCGCCGGTTACTTCCAGCGAGGAGGCGAACAGGTTGTTCACCGGCGCGGACGCGTAGAGGCCTTCGAGCGCGCGCCAGTGCCGCTCGGCTCCGCTGGTTGCCGCTGCGCTCATCAATTCCTCATCCGTTACAGTTCAGCCGCGCGGTTCGACCCAGCCGATCGAACCGTCGGGGCGGCGATAGACCATGTTGTGCGCTTCGGTAGCCCCGTTCTTGAAAAAGAGCGCATTGGTGTTCTGCAGGTCGAGGAGCATCACCGCGTCTGCAACCGAGCATTCGGGGATCAGCGCGCTGGTTTCCGCGATCACCGGAGGGCTTTCGCTGGTGACCTCTTCTTCGGTATCGGCATCGGGTGCGGCGAAGATCGTGTAGGCGGCTTCCTGTTCGCGCATCGCATGATCGGCCTGTTCGTGGCGATCCTTGATCCGGCGCTTGTAGCGGCGCAGCTGTTTTTCGATTTTCGCAGCCGCGGCGTCGAAGGCCTGGTGGACGTCGTGTGCCTCGGCATGACCCTTGAGGATCAGGCCCTGCATCACGTGGGTAACGATGTCGGAGGAGAAGGCGCCGCCGGACGCCTTGCCGAAGGTCACATGGCTGCTGATCGCTCGATTGAAATACTTCTCGACGATGCCCTGCAATCGGTCCTCGACGTGGGTTTGCAAGGCTGCGCCGGTGTCGATCTGGTGGCCCGAAACGCGGATGTCCATAAGCTTCCTACTCCTTCTTTGTACCCCTTCACGATCCCGTCGACCCCGTCCGTCGACCAGCTCGGGAAATGATCTACCCCCAGAGAGGGTTTTCGATCCCGGCCATGAATTTCCTGTGCCGCGCGAGTTCTTCAGCGGTGGGCGCGTGTCGCCGCGGTTCGCGGCGCGGGCCTTCCGGCGCCTGGCGGACGGCCACGGTTTCCCGCTCGACCTCGACCACTGCCGCTTCGGCGGCGAGTTCGAGACCGATCTGGCGCCCGCCCTTGAGTTCGACATAGACCTGCGCGAGCAGTTCGGCATCGAGCAGCGCGCCATGCTTTACGCGGTGGCTGCGGTCGATGCCGTAGCGGGTGCACAGCGCATCGAGCGACAGTTTCGCGCCGGGATGGCGTTTCTTGGCGATCGCCACGGTGTCGATCATGCGGCTCATGCAGACCGGTTCGCGGTCGATCAGCGTCAGTTCCGCATTGAGGAAGCCGAAGTCGAAGCCCGCATTATGCGCGATCAGCGGCGCATCGCCGATGAAATCGAGCAATTCATGCGCAATCTCGCGAAATAGCGGCTTGTCCGACAGGAATGCTGCCGAAAGACCGTGCACAGCTTCGGCGCCGGCAGGCATGTCGCGTTCGGGATTGTAATAGGCGTGGTAGGTGTTCCCGGTAGGGACGAGATTGACCATCTCGACGCAGCCGATTTCTACCATCCGGTCGCCCGTCTTGGGGTCGAGGCCGGTGGTTTCGGTGTCGAAAACGATTTCACGCATCGGGCAACCTATCGGACTCGTTCGCGCAGATTACAAGGGGTCTTGGCTACCTAGCTCGGCGCGCAGCCGCGCGATCAGCGCCAGCACCTCTTCCTCGGTTTCAGCTAGCGATTGGCCGGTGTCGATGATGTGGTGGGCGCGCATGCGCTTCTCGGCATCGGGCGTCTGCAGCGACAGGATGTGGGCGAATTTTTCGGGAGTCATGCCGGGCCGCGCGAGAACGCGGACGCGCTGCACATCGGCCGGTGCCGATACCACCACGATCCTGTCGACCGACTCGTGCCCGCCCTTTTCGAACAGGAGAGGGATATCGAAGACCACGAAGGGCGCGCCGAAATGTTCGATCAGGAAGGCTTCGCGCTTGCGGGCAACCGCTGGGTGGACAATCCCCTCGAGCCGGGCCAGCGCGTCCTTGTCGCCGAAGACTTCCTTGCCGAGAACGTCGCGAAGGACGCCGGTTTCATCCGTGCTGCCGGGAAATTCCGCCTCGATGGCCGGAACCAGTTCGCCGCCCGGGCCCTGCAGCTTCCAGACTTCGGCATCGGCGTCGAAGACCGGGATGCCCGCAGCCTCGAACATCGCCGCGACGGTGGACTTGCCCATGCCGATCGATCCGGTGAGGCCGATGATGAGCGGTTTCGTCATACCATGAGCCTTTCGCGCAATTCGTCATCATGGTCGCGGGGTGCTTCTCCCCCGAAGAAATGGGAGAACGCCGCGGCCGCCTGGCCGATCAGCATCGACAACCCGTCGATGGTCTCGAAACCGGCATCCCGCGCCGACTTGAGGAAGTCGGTTTCGACAGGGTCGGTGACGATATCATAGGCGATCGATCCGGGCGGTGCATGGCTCCAGTCGAAGGCAAGGGGCGACTGGCCGCGCATGCCCAGAGGGCTGGCATTGACCACGAGATCGCAGCAGCCTTCGCGGTCGTCGAACGCAAAATCGGTGGCCTCGGCAAAATGCGAAAGCGGCGCGACGTGGTGCTCGCCCTCGGCCAGCTCCCCGAGGATACCGCTCGCTTTTTCCGGATCGCGGCCCGCGAGGACCAGGGTGAAACCTTCTTTCGCAAGCCCCGCCACGATCGCCCGTGCGGCGCCTCCGGTGCCGAGGACACGCGCCATGCGGAAATAATGCCGGTCGGCCAGCCGCTTGCGCAAGGGTTCGAGGAAGCCCCCGACATCGGTGTTGCGCCCGACGAGTGCGCCGTCCCCGGCGCGGTGGATCGTATTGACGGCGCCGACGCGCCTCGCGAGCGGCTCTATCCGGTCGAGCAGCGGCATGACCGCCTGCTTGTGGGGCATGGTGACATTGCAGCCGAGCCAAGCATCGTCCGCGCGGCGAGCAGCGAGATAGTTCTCCAGCTCGTCACTCGTCACGTGATGCGCCCGATAATCCGCATCGATCCCGAGCTTTTCGATCCAGAAGCCGTGAATCGCGGGGGACTTGGACTGGGCGATGGGATCGCCGATGACTTCGGCATAGCGCGTCACGAGGGAAGGGCGCCTTCCTCGCGCAGGGCGGCAAGCACCTGCAGCAGCGGCATACCGAGAACGGTGAACTGGTCGCCCATGATGCTTTCGAACAATTGCACGCCGGGCCCCTCGATCCGGAAGACGCCCACGCAATAGGACACTTCCGGCCATTCCGCATCGAGATAGGCCTCGATGAACTCATCCGACAATTCGCGCACGCGGAGCCGCGCGAAATCGGAGCCGACCCAGACGATCTGCCCGTCTTTCGCGAGCGCCGCCGCGCTATGCAGGGTCATGACCTTGCCCGAAAAGAACCGCAGGTGCTCTGCCGCCTGTTCGCGGCTGGCCGGTTTGTCGAACCGGCGACCGTCGACTTCCACGAGGGAATCGCTGCCGAGCACGAGCCGCGCATCCCCGACCGCCGCGGCCTTGGCTGCGGCCAGCGCCTGCGCGATCTCGGCAGGATCGGCATCCTCCATCTCGGCTTCGAGACCGCGCTCGTCGATATCGGCCGAGCGCGCTTCGAACGCGACCCCTGCCGCTTCGAGCATCGCCTTGCGCGACGCGCTGTTCGAAGCCAGCACGATGCCTTCACCGGCAAGCGAGTTCATATCGGTTTCGCTCCTTCGAATGCAGTATCTTCCGACTGCTCGCGCTCACCGAACAGGCGGATCACGGCCGCGGCGGTTTCCTCGATCGAGCGGCGCGTCACGTCGATCACCGGCCAGCCGTTATCCGCGAACATGCGCCTCGCAAAGGCCACCTCGCTCTTCACGCGTTCGTTATCGACGTAAGACGTCTCCGACTTCTCGTTAAGGGTGAGAAGGCGGTTTCGCCGGATCTGCACCAGCCGTTCAGGGGCCGTGGTCAGGCCGACGACCATCGGGCTCTTCAATTCGAATAGCTTGGGCGGGGGCGGGCTTTCGACCACCAGCGGGATGTTGGCCACCTTGTAGCCGCGGTTGGCGAGATAGATGCTGGTCGGCGTCTTGGAGCTGCGCGATACGCCGGCAAGGACGATATCGGCCTCTTCCCAGTTCTCCCATCCGATCCCGTCGTCATGCGCGATGGTGAACTGGATCGCCTCGACGCGGTCGAAATAGGCCTTGTCCATCTGGTGCTGGCGACCGGGGCGGCCATGCGCTTCCTGCCCCAGTGCCTTTTCAAGCGCCTCGGTCACGCGGTCGAGGATGGGGACCGCGGGAAGGCCGTTTTGCGCGCAGACCTCTTCCAGCCGGGCACGGGCTTCGGGATTGACCAGTGTGAAGAGGACAAGTCCCGGGTTGCTCTTGAGTTCGGGCACGATGCGGTCGAGATGTTGCTTGCTCCTGACCATGGGCCAGAAGTGGCGCACGACATCGGCATCGTCGAACTGCGCGAGCGCCGCTTTTGCGAGCATTTCCAATGTCTCACCGGTTGAATCGGACAAGAGATGGAGGTGGATGCGATCGGAAATGGGAGGCTCTCCGGCGGGTTGTTGATAGCCTTGGGATAAACCACGGGACAGGTCTGGCGACAAGTTCGGTGATGAATTCCCTCCCCGCTACGAGTCACCTTCGGGGGTGATTCCCGCACACCAAGGGGTGAGTTTTGCGCAGGCTGGGAACAGTGGGGACAAGTTTGACTCGACTCAAGTGCGAGCACGAGTCGCAATCCCGTCAGAAGCCTTCACACGGGCGAAGATTTCGGGCAGGGGCCGCTTGTGCCCGATATCCACAGGGCCAACAGACTCCATCAATCCTTATAATAACTAGGTATTATTGGACTCCTGAATGCCCGGTCTCCTTCTCGACACGCTAAACGGCGCGCCTAGCGCACAGGTCCCTCTCTGGCTCATGCGCCAGGCTGGTCGGTACCTTCCCGAATATCGCGAGCTTCGCGCACAAAAGGGCGGATTCCTCGCGATGGCCTACGATAGCGAGGCGGCATGCGAGATTACCTTGCAGCCGATCGACCGCTTCGGGTTCGACGGCGCCATCCTGTTTTCCGACATCCTGATCGTGCCGCATGCTCTGGGCCAGCACCTGGAATTCCTTGCAGGCGAGGGTCCGAAACTGTCGCCCAAGCTGGTCGACAGCTCGCTCGAGGCGCTGACACGCGATCCGTCGCGCTATGATCCGATCTACGAAACTGTGCGCCTGTGCAGGAAGCGTCTGCCCGAAGGCGTGACGATGCTGGGCTTTGCGGGGAGTCCTTGGACCGTTGCGACCTACATGGTTGCAGGCGAGGGGAGCCGAGACCAGCACGATGCGCGCGCTCTGGCCTATCGCGATCCCTCCGCGCTGCAGGCGATCATCGATGCGATCGTGGGCGAGACCATCGAATATCTCTCCGGCCAGATCGAAGCGGGCGCGGAAGCCGTGCAATTGTTCGACAGCTGGGCCGGTAGCCTTGCGCCCGACGAGTTCGAGAAATGGGTCATCGCGCCCAATGCTCGGATCGTTGCCGCTCTTGCAGAAAAGCATCCGGACACACCCGTGATCGGCTTCCCGAAAGGTGCGGGCGAGAAACTGCCCGCCTATGCCCGCGAGACCGGTGTGAAGGCCATCGGGGTCGACGAGACACTGGATCCCGAATGGGTCGCGCGCGAACTGCCCGATGGCATGCCGGTGCAGGGCAATCTCGATCCGCTGCTGCTGCTTGCCGGCTCGGCCGAACTGGAAAAGCGTGTCGAGACGATCCTCGGCGCTTTTGCCGGGCGACCGCATGTCTTCAATCTCGGCCATGGCATCGACCGGCGCACGCCGATCGAGCATGTCGAGCGTCTGATCGCCACCGTGCGCGGCTGGCAGGGGTGAAATTGGCGGCCGCCTTCGCTACATCGCGGCCATGCAGGAAGTGCTTTCGATGACCTATCTCTGGCTCAAGGCCGGCCATATCATCTTCATGGTCTTCTGGATGGCAGGCCTTTTCATGCTGCCGCGCCAGATGATCTATCTCCATCCCGCGGCGCCGGGATCGGAAGAAGCCGCACTCTGGGCCAAGCGCATGGGCCTGCTGCGCAAGATCATCCTGACCCCCAGCATCATCGTGGTGTGGATTTTAGGCCTGCTGCTGGCCCAAACGCTGCAGGTGTGGGGTGAGGGATGGCTGCACGTCAAATTGTTGCTTGTCGTGCTCCTGAGCGGCTTCCACGGCTACATCGTTGCCCAATCCAGGAAGATGGCGGCGGGCGAGCGGCCGCTGAGCGAAAAGCAGCTGCGCATGTGGGGCGAGGTACCGGGCGTGCTGCTGGCGCTGATCGTCGTGACGGTGGTCGTCTTCCGCTACATGTGACGCCCTGCGCAATCCGATTGACGCGGGCCCCAACCGAATTTATCTGAAGCCTACCGACCGGCTAGAGGCCTCGCGCATTCGACGGGGCCAGGTCCGCTTTCTCCAAGCCCTTCGACCTGCCGGCCATTTCCACATTCGAATATTCGAGAAACACTATGCATCTCAAAGACTTGAAAGCAAAAGCACCCGCAGAGCTCGTGGCCATGGCCGAAGAGCTGGGTGTCGAGGCCGCGGGCACCATGCGCCGCCAGGACCTCATGTTCTGCATCCTGCGCGAACTCGCGGACGATGAAGAATATAACGAAGAGATCATGGGTATCGGCACGATCGAGGTGCTGCAGGACGGCTTCGGCTTCCTGCGCAGCCCCGAGGCGAACTACCTCGCCGGCCCGGACGATATCTACGTCTCGCCCAACCAGATCCGCAAATGGGGCCTGCGCACCGGCGACACGGTCGAAGGCCAGATCCGCGCGCCGCAGGAAGGCGAGCGCTATTTTGCGCTGACGGGCCTCACCACGGTCAATTACGAAGATCCCGACCAGGTTCGCACGCGCACCAATTTCGACAATCTCACGCCGCTCTATCCGGATGAGAAGCTGACGCTCGACAATGTCGATCCGACGGTGAAGGACAAGTCGGCCCGCGTGATCGATATCATCTCGCCGCAGGGCAAGGGCCAGCGCGCCCTGATCGTCGCGCCGCCGCGTACCGGTAAGACCGTGCTGCTGCAGAACATCGCCAAGGCGATCACCGACAACCACCCGGAAGTCTTCCTGCTGGTCCTGCTCGTCGACGAACGTCCGGAAGAAGTTACCGACATGCAGCGCAGCGTGAAGGGCGAGGTCATTTCCTCGACCTTCGACGAGCCTGCCAACCGCCACGTCCAGGTCGCCGAAATGGTGATTGAAAAGGCCAAGCGCCTCGTCGAGCACAAGAAGGATGTCGTCATCCTGCTCGACTCGATCACCCGTCTCGGCCGCGCCTACAACACCGTCGTGCCCAGCTCGGGCAAGGTGCTGACCGGCGGTGTCGATGCCAATGCCTTGCAGCGTCCGAAGCGCTTCTTCGGCGCCGCGCGTAACATCGAGGAAGGCGGCTCGCTGTCCATCATCGCAACCGCGCTGATCGACACCGGCAGCCGCATGGACGAGGTTATCTTCGAAGAATTCAAGGGCACGGGTAACAGCGAAATCGTCCTCGATCGCAAGGTCGCCGACAAGCGCATCTTCCCGGCTCTGGACGTTGGCAAGTCCGGCACCCGCAAGGAAGAGCTGCTGGTCGACCAGGCCCAGCTGTCGAAGATGTGGGTCCTTCGCCGTATCCTCATGCAGATGGGCACGGTCGACGCGATGGAATTCCTTCTCGACAAGATGAAGGATTCCAAGACCAACGAAGACTTCTTCGCCAATATGAACCAGTAAGGATGCTATCGCCCGGCGGCCCCTGGCTGCCGGGCAATGGGACGGCGAATGAAACGACTTCTGTACAGCAGCGTCGCCGCAGGAGGCACGACTACAAGGGATGTGATGGACGTCATCACCTCCTCTGAGCGCAACAATCCCAGGCGCGACCTTACCGGTTTTCTGATCTACGACCGCGACAGGTTCCTGCAATTGCTTGAAGGACCTGCATTGGAGGTCGAGGCTCTCATGGCCGTCATCGAGAACGATCCTCGCCATGAGGGGATTGAAGTCCTTCTTGAAGAAACCGCTGGAAAGCGCTGGTTTCCGGACTGGTCGATGAAACGGCTGATCACTTTCGGCTCTGTTCCGGCACAGGAAGAACTCAGTTCGATCCTTGCCGGCGATGAAGAGGGTCGGCGGGTCTTAAGCGAAGTGAATCGGTTCCTCGACGCCTGAAGCGATCGAGCTGGTCATATGCCAGCCGAGAGTTGGGCGGCCATCTGCTCCCACACCTTGTTCACCGCCTTCAGCGGGCGCACCATCACCTTGAAATCGGTAATCATCCCGTCTTCGTCGAAGCGGATGATATCGACGCCGTTGACGTGGATGCCGTCCATCTCTGTGGTGAACTCGAGCATAGCGTTTTCACCATCCACCAGTTCGCGGACATAGGTGAAGCTGTCGTTTCCAAGCGTCTGTCCGGCGGCCGAGAGATAGGCGACGACCAGATCGCGCCCCTGTTGCGGCGTGTGGACCACCGGCGAATGGAATGCGGCGTCTTCACAGATGATGGCCGCAAGGTCCGCCGGAGCAGAGCCGGATTCGATCACCTCGTGCCATCTGGCCAATCCTTTTTCCGCGCTCACATTTCCCTCCTGAAGCTGTTTGCCCTTGCTGCGGCCCAGTGGCGCGCCAGCGGCGTTGAGGAGGGCCTGTCTAGCAGCACTCCTTCCTCGGCGAAGTAATAGATCTTGTCGAAGGCGTCCGAGCGTGCGCCGTTGAGGCGTTCGCGCATATCCATGGGTTTCATCTCCCAGGGGCTGTCCAGACCCATGGCAATCGTGATCTCGCGCAGTGAGTGAAGCGTCTGGCGCTGGAAACGGGCCACACGCGGTGCCTTGTCCTCGACCACCAGCCCTCGCTGGCGCCACTCTTCCTGCGTTGCGACGCCGGTAGGGCAGGTGCCCTTGTGGCAGTTCATCGACTGGATACAGCCGAGCGCGAACATGAAGGGACGCGCGGCATTGCACCAGTCGGCACCGAGCGCGAAGCTCTTGGCCATCTGCGCGCCCGAATGGATCTTGCCGCTGGTGGCGATCTTCACCTTGCTGCGCAGGCCGATGCCCACCAGCATGTTACGCACGAAGATTTGCCCCTCGCGCAAAGGCATGCCGACCGAATTGCTCAGTTCGAGCGGCGCAGCACCCGTCCCGCCTTCGGCGCCGTCGACGGTGATGAAGTCGGGATGCAGGCCGGTTTCCAGCATCGCCTTGCCGATCGCGAAGACTTCGTGCGGATGGCCGACGCAGAGCTTGATCCCGGTTGGCTTTCCGCCCGACAGCTCTCGCAGCCGGGTGACGAATTCGAGCAGTTCGATCGGCGTGTCGAATTCCGGATGCCTTGCCGGCGAGTTGACGGTTTCCCCCACCGGCACGCTGCGCGCCTCGGCAATTTCCTTAGTAACCTTGGCGCCGGGCAGGACCCCGCCGTGACCCGGCTTTGCGCCCTGGCTGAGCTTCAGTTCGATCATCTTGACCTGGTCGCTCGCCGCATTCTCGCGGAACTGGTCGGGGTCGAAGCGCCCGTCTTCGCGCCGCGCCCCGAAATAGCCGCTGCCGAGCTCCCATATCAGGTCGCCGCCGGGGGCACGGTGATACCGGCTGATGGATCCTTCACCCGTATTGTGCGCGAAATTCCCTTCCTTCGCGCCTGCGTTGAGTGCCTCGATCGCGCGGGCGGAGAGCGATCCGAAGCTCATGGCCGAGATATTCAGGAGCGAGGAGGAATAGGGCTTGGCGCAAGTGCCTTCCCCGATAGTGACGCGCCATTCCTCGGGCGTGTTTTCGCTCGGCGCGATGGAATGCCCGACCCACTCATATTCGTCCGAATAGACGTCGAGTTCGGTGCCCATCGGATGCTTGTCGAGGTCGCCCTTCGCCCTTGCGTAAACCAGCGAGCGGGCCTGATGGCTGAAGGGGCGCCCCTCAAGGTCGTCCTCCACGAAATAGGACTGCGCAAAGGGTCGCAGGTCTTCCATCAGCCACCGGATCCTGCCGATGAGAGGATAGTTCCTCCTAAGGGTATGATTAGGCTGGAAAAAATCCCATATCGCGAACCCCGCCATGGGCACCCACAGCCACAGCGTCCAGCGCAGCGGCTCGACCACCCATGCGCTTGTGGCGAGTATCAGCAAGGCTACCGGAATAATGTAGCGCAGGGGCAGCCTCTCCATCATCGCGACGGATCAACCCAGGTTTTCGCGAAAGAACTCCGCAGTGCGCTGGTCGGCAAGGCTGGCTGCCTCTTCATCGCGCCGCTTGCCGAATTCGGTTGCGAAGCCGTGATCGAGGCCTTCGTAATCGTAGAGCGTCACCTTGGGATGGTCGTCGAGCCCTTCATGCATCGCCTTTTGCGTGTCCTTGTCGACAAATCCGTCTTCGGTCGGGATGTGCAGGAGCAGGGCGTGGGCGATGGCATGTTTTTCATTCAGCAGCCCGTCGATGCCTACGCCGTAATAGCCGACCGATGCATCCACATCGGTTCTCGATGCGGTCATGTAGGCGAGGCGACCGCCAAGGCAGTATCCGACGCAGCCGACCTTCTCGACGCCTTCTTCGCGGCGGATGTGGTGGAGGGTTGCTTCGATATCGCGAATGCCCTGATCCTGGTCGAACTTGCCCATCAGGTCGAGAGCGCGCTGGAATTCCGGTTCGACATCGGGATCGAGCTCGACACCCGGTTCGAGACGCCAGAACAGGTCGGGGGCGACAGCTAGATATCCGTCTTCGGCGAGCTTGTCGCATTTGCGCCGGATTCCGGCATTTACCCCGAAAATCTCCTGGATCACGAGGATCGAAGCACGCGGCGTATCGGCCGGGCGCGCGACATAGGCATCGAACTTTGCATCGCCGGACAGGGTGGAAATCTTCACGGTCTCGCTCACGACAATCATCTCCTTCGGAACTCGGTAAGTGTCTTATGCTTGCATGACGGGGCATGCAGCCCCAAATAGGGTCATGCAAGTTCTAACGGAGGAAGCCCGATGAAGGTCCATATCGAGATCGACTGCACGCCCGAAGAGGCGAGGACCTTTATGGGCCTGCCCGATGTCGGCAAGGCAAACGACATTTACGTCGACATGATGTCGAAGGCGATGAAGGGCGTTTCCAATACCGACCAGCTTCAGGATTATGCGCGTCAGCTGGCGCCGATGGGGCAGGCGGGCTTCAAGCTGTTCCAGAGCTTCATGGAAGGTGCGCAGGCGGCCAAGGGCACCGGCAAGAAGCCGACCACTTCCGACGACTAAGGACCACCCGACCCGATGGATGACACGATCTTCGCCTTGTCGAGCGGGGCGCCTCCCGCTGCGATCGGCGTGGTGCGGATCAGCGGACCGAAGGCGGGCGATGCTGTCGCCGCGTTGGCCGGGTCGCTGCCGGATCCTCGACGGGCAAGCCTGAGGACCCTGCGCGATGATGGCGGCGCAGAACTGGATAGCGCGCTGGTCATCTGGTTTCCGGGCCCGAAGACGTCGACCGGGGAAGATCTCGCCGAGTTTCACTGCCACGGGGGCAGGGCGGTCGTTTCGGCAATCGAGAATGCGCTGTCATCGATCGAGGGTTTGCGACGCGCCGAGCCCGGCGAGTTCACCCGCCGTGCTTTTGCCAATGGCGTCATCGACCTCGCCGAAGCCGAGGGTCTTGGTGACCTGCTGGCGGCGGAAACGGATCTCCAACGGCAGGCGGCACAGGCTTCGGCAGGTGGAGGATTGTCACGCAAGGTTGAGGGATGGCGAGACCGCGTCCTCTACCTCTCGGCGCTCGTCGAGGCTGTGCTCGACTTTGGTGATGAGGACGATGTCGAGAGCCTGCCGGAAATGTTTCACGTGGAACTTTCGTCGCTTGTCGGCGAATGGCGAGACGCTATCGAGGCTCCGCGTGCAGAGCGTTTGCGCGACGGGATCCGCATAGTTTTTGCCGGACCCCCCAACACCGGCAAGTCGTCGCTGTTCAACGCTCTTCTCGATGAGGGTGCCGCCATCGTCTCGGAAGAAGCCGGGACCACACGAGACGTTATCGAACGGCCTGTCGCTCTGGCGGGTGTGCCCTTCATCCTGATCGATACCGCCGGATTGAGAGACGAAGGGGCTGGGACGGTCGAGCAGATCGGGATTGGTCGGGCGCGGCAGGAGCTCGAGCGGGCCGACATCATCCTGTGGCTTGGCGAAAAAGGCGAGGGACCCGCCGGTGCATGGGAAATCGCATCGCGCTGCGATATTGAGGGCGAGGGCAAGAAAGAGCCGCGCCATGTGGTTTCGGCTGTAACCGGTCACGGATTGCACGAGCTGGTCGAGGATATCGTGGCGACGGGAAGGTCGTTACTTCCGAAACCGGGTCTTGCCGCCCTGAACCGCCGGCAGGGTGCTGCATTGGCCGATGCGCTCTCGGCTATCGAGACGATCGGATCGGATGACGATCCCTTGCTGACCGGCGAGAAGCTGCGGCTCGCACGGCTTGCACTGGACCGGCTCCTTGGTCGCCATTCCACCGAGGACATGCTCGACGCATTGTTCGGCCGCTTCTGTATCGGCAAGTGATGTTTCACGTGGAACATCGAGGGCTTTGATCGCGGGACCGATTGGGCTATCGGCCCCTCCATGCAGAGTTTCGATATTATCGTTGTCGGCGGCGGACATGCCGGCGTCGAGGCGGCCTGTGCTGCCGCGCGCATGGGGGCGAATACCGCCCTCGTGAGCTTCGACCTGTCGAAGATCGGCGCGATGAGCTGCAATCCTGCAATCGGCGGTCTTGGCAAAGGACACCTCGTGCGCGAGGTAGACGCACTAGACGGCGTAATCGGTCGGGCGGCCGATGCGGCGGCGATCCACTACCGGATGCTCAACCGATCCAAGGGCAGTGCGGTCTGGGGCCCGCGTATCCAGGCCGATCGTTCGCTCTTCCATAAAGCGGTGCAGGGCATTGTCACCAGCCAGGCGAACCTCACGCTCATAGAGGGTGAGGCCGCGTCCCTCGCCTTGGACGGTGGGCGCGTTTGCGGTCTGCACCTCGCCGACGAGACGCGGCTCGATGCACCGGCAGTCATTCTCTGCACCGGGACATTCCTTGGTGGCACGCTCTTCCGGGGAGAGGAGCGCTTCGAGGGCGGACGGATCGGCGAGGATGCTGCACGCGTGCTCGCCGCACAGCTTCGCGAGGCTGACTTGCCCATGGCTCGCCTCAAGACCGGGACCCCGCCACGCCTCGATGGACGTACGATCGATTGGGCCTCGCTTGACGAGCAGCCTTCCGACGGAGAGCGCTGGACGATGTCTTCGCTTTCTACCGAGCGCGTGAACCCGCAGGTGTTCTGCGCGATCACTCGTACCAATCGCGAGGCGCATGACATCATCCGCGCCAACCTCGACCGCTCGCCCTTATTTTCGGGTGCCATCGGTGGGGCGGGGCCACGATACTGTCCTTCGATCGAAGACAAGATCCACCGCTTCGGTGATCGGGAGGGGCACCAGGTTTTCCTCGAGCCCGAAGGTCTCTCGACGCATCTCGTTTATCCCAACGGGATCAGCACATCGCTCCCGGTAGACGTGCAGCAGGGCATGCTGCGCGCGATGAAGGGCCTTGAGCGGGTCGAGATGGCAGTGCCCGGCTATGCGGTCGAATACGACCACGTAGACCCGCGCGCGCTCAAGCCGGGTCTGGAACTCAGGGCCATCCCGGGCCTCTATTGTGCTGGCCAGATCAACGGGACCACAGGATATGAGGAAGCGGCGGCGCAGGGCCTCGTCGCTGGAATGAATGCCGCAGCTGCGGTCCTGGATCGTGAACCGGTCGGGTTGGACCGTTCGAACTCCTATATCGCGGTGATGGTCGATGATCTCACACTGCAGGGGGTTAGCGAGCCGTACCGGATGCTAACCGCGCGCGCTGAATACAGGCTGCGATTGCGGGCGGCCAATGCCGACACCCGTCTCACTGGCCTCGGCATCGAAGCAGGCCTCGTCGGCGAGGAGCGTGCCCGCTGGTTCGCTTCACGTGAAGCGCGTCGCTCGGTCATCGACAACCAGCTGGACGAAGAGGTGCACGCCAACGCCCTTATCGACGGTGGGATCAAGGCCAAGGCGGATCGTGGCTCGCAGCGCCTGAGGGACTGGCTGCGTGGAGGACAGATTTCGATCGACGAACTTTCGCGGATCGTCGGTGGGCTCGATGCGCAGGATGCGCTGACAGTGGAGATGGTCGAGGACGCCATCTACGAACCCTACCTTGCGCGGCAGGAGGCGGAGCTGCGCGATCTGAAGGCGGGCGAGCGGCTCAAATTGCCACAGGATTTCCCCTATGGATCGGTGCCGGGACTGTCGAACGAAATGGTCGAAAGGCTGTCCCGTGCCCAGCCCGAAACCCTATCGGCCGCTGGACGTGTCCCGGGCATCACGCCTGCTGCACTGGCCGCCCTTCTCGTACATGCACGCCGGATTGAGGAGCGCGCAGCGTGATTACCAGCGAAGCCGAAGCCCGAACATTCATCGAGGGACTGGGCGGGCAGGGTGCAATCGAGAAACTGGAAGCGCTTGCAGCCGCACTACGCGAAGAGAACGAGCGGCAAAACCTCGTCTCGCGTGGCTCGCTTGAGGAAGTGTGGGTCCGCCACTTTGCCGACTCGGCGCAGCTGATCCCGCATGTTCCACGTGAAACAAAAGGCGCGTGGTTCGACCTGGGCAGCGGGGCGGGGTTCCCGGGCCTCGTGCTGGCGATCCTGCGCCCCAACGAGCCCACGGTCCTTATCGAGTCGCGCAAGCGACGGATCGACTGGCTTGAAGCCATGGCCGACAATCTCGCACTGCAAAATTGCGTGATAGAAGGAAAAAGGCTCGAGCTCGTCGAAACGCGAAAAGCCGCGGTAATCTCCGCCCGCGCGTTCGCACCACTGCCCAAACTCCTCAATTTATCCTCACGCTTCTCCACAGTGTCCACCTATTGGGTGTTGCCCAAGGGGCGCTCGGCAGCGCAAGAAGTCAGTGAACTGCCGCGCAAAACAGGCAAAATGTTTCACGTGGAACAATCGCAAACCGATCCAGAGGCCGGAATCGTGGTCGGCAAGGGCAAGATAGGGACGGGAAAATGATCACCATCGCCATTGCAAACCAGAAGGGTGGGGTGGGCAAGACCACTACTGCAATCAATATTGCGACTGCCATGGCCGCCTCCGGCTGGAAAACCCTGCTGATCGACATGGATCCGCAGGGCAATGCTTCGACCGGCCTCGGCATCGGTGCTGCGGCACGTAACTACACGACCTATGATTTGCTCATGGGTGACGCCACCTTGGCGCAGGCCGCCCAGCCAACCGAAATTCCTGGCCTCGACATCCTTCCGGCAACTCAGGACCTGTCTGGAGCGGAGGTCGAACTCGTTTCGGTCGAGGACCGCACTCACCGCCTGCAGAAGGCGCTGGAGGCTCCGCAACCCGGTTTCGCCGGTTACGACATCGCTTTCATCGACTGCCCGCCCTCGCTGGGCCTGTTGACGCTGAACGCATTGGGCGCTGCCGATACGCTCATGGTCCCGCTCCAGTGCGAATTCTTCGCGCTGGAGGGCCTCAGCCAGTTGCTCCAGACGGTCGAGCGTATCCAGCAACGCTTCAATCCCGATCTCGGCATTATCGGCATCGCACTGACCATGTTCGACCGCCGCAACCGCCTTACCGACCAGGTTGCCGACGATGTCCGCGATTGCCTCGGCAATCTCGTTTTCGAAAACGTCATCCCGCGCAATGTGCGCCTGTCGGAGGCCCCGAGCCACGGCATGCCGGCGCTGATCTACGACCATAATTGTCCCGGAAGTCGCGCCTATATCGGCCTTGCACGCGAGCTGATCGGACGCCTGCCCGAAAAGAGGAAAGCCGCATGAGCACCGCTATCGACCGCAAGAAGAAACTCGGCCGCGGCCTTGGTGCTCTGATGGGCGAGATCCAGCGTGAAGAGCCGCTGGTGCGCAACGAAAATGCTCCGGCTCAGGGTGAGGAAGCTTCGGCTACCGCCTCGGCCAACGGCCTTTCGGATATCCCCGTCGCCGATATCTCGCCGCTGCCCGGTCAGCCGCGTACGCATTTCGACGAGGAAGCCCTCGACCAGCTCGCAGCCTCGATCGCCCAGCGCGGTGTGATCCAGCCCGTTATCGTTACCCCTGCGGGCAAGGGCCGTTATCGCCTTGTCGCCGGTGAACGTCGCTGGCGCGCAGCCCAGCGCGCCCGTCTCCATGCTATCCCTGCTATCGTGCGCGATCTTGACGAGCGCGAAGTCATGGCACTGGCGCTGATCGAGAACCTGCAGCGCGAAGACCTCAATCCGGTCGAAGAGGCGCGGGCTTACCAGAAGCTCTCGGATGACGAGGGCATGACCCAGGCGGAGATCGCCAAGCTGGTCGACAAGTCGCGCAGCCATGTCGCGAACTTCCAGCGCCTTCTCGCGCTTCCCGACGATGTGCTTGCGCTGGTTGCCGACAGCAAGCTGACCATGGGTCACGCCAAGGCGCTGGTCGGACACGAGGACGCGAGCGAGATTGCGCGACGCGCAGCGAAGGACAATCTCTCTGTCCGCGAAGTCGAGAAGCTTGCCCGCGGGGATCGCCCGAAAAAGACCGCCTCGGGCTCGCCAAAGCCGATTGCCGACAGCTCGACCGACGCCGATATCGCCGCGGTCCAGGGCCATCTGGAAGAATTCCTCGGCCTGCCGGTCAAGATTAGGACCGAAGGCGCGCCAGGAACCGGTACGGTGACGATCGGCTATCGCACGCTCGACCAGCTCGATCTTATCTGCCAGCGGCTGACCGGCGGCGAAATCTGATTTCAGATCCGGTTTGAGAGAATTGCCGCAAGTGCTTCAATTCCCTCGCGATCTTCGCCGTCGAAGCGCGCTTTTGACGGACTGTCGAGGTCGATAACCGCCACGACGCCGCCATCGCGAATGACGGGTACCACCAGCTCGGAATTGGTCACCGAATCGCAAGCGATGTGGCCGGGGAAGGCATGCACGTCCTCGACCAGCTGCGTCTCAGCATCGGCTGCGGCGACGCCGCATACGCCCTTCCCGAGCGGGATGCGGATGCAGGCCGGGCGCCCCATGAACGGTCCCAGCACCAGCTCGCCATCGACCATACGGTAAAAGCCCGCCCAGTTGAGGTCCGGCAGGAAATCCCACAGGAGCGCAGCGACATTCGCCATGTTGGCGACTGCATCGGGCTCTCCGCTCGTCAGGGCGTCGGCCGCCTCGACCAGCTGGCGATAGGCTTCGGGCTTGGGGCAATCGGGTGCGGGGCGAAAATCGAACATGAATGCGCATCTAATGGAGGATGGCGGCCATGCAAGGGGCGTTGCGAGCGGCGCGCGGCTGTCGTAACACTATCTCCATGAGCATTCTCAAGAAGCTGGGCATCGCCCTTCTCGTCCTGATCCTGGTCCTTGCGATCGCATTCTTTTTCATCTCGCGGGGGGACACGGCTGACGTACCCTTCAACGAAGTGACCGGGGCCGATCCGACGCTCCAGGATCCCGATGCAGAGACTTTCCCGACAGTTGCGATTGCCGAGCCGGTGGGCTGGCAAGAGGGGGAAGTGCCCGCCGCGGCGGACGGGCTTGAAGTCCAGCGCTTCGCCGAAGGTCTCGAACACCCGCGAACGCTCTACACATTGCCCAATGGCGACGTCCTGGTTTCGCTCACCCGGTCGCCGAACAAGGCTGGCGGCGGCATCATGGGCTGGATCGCCAATCGCCTGATGTCCAAGGCCGGCGCGACGGGCGAATCGCCCAATCAGGTTGTGTTGCTGCGGGACACAAATGGTGACGGCACGGCGGATACGCGGCTTGTCCTCATCGACGGACTGGATTCACCTTCAGGCCTCGCATGGGGTGATGGTACACTTTACCTCGCAAATCACGATGAAGTGCTTGCTTTCCCTTATGAACTTGGTGCGGACAGCCCCTCGGGCGAGCCGCGCAAGGTGACCGATCTTGCAGCCGGTGGCGGACACTGGATGCGCAATCTCGAACTCCACCCGGACGGCAACCGGCTCTATATCGCAGTCGGTTCCGACACCAATATCGGCGACAAGGGCATGGAGGCCGAAGAGGGCCGCGCGCTGATCTGGGAGGTGAACCTCGAAACCGGCCAGCGTCGCCAGTTCGCCGGTGGCTTGCGCAATCCCAATGGTCTCGACTTCAACCCGTGGTCGGGCGAGCTGTGGACCACTGTCAACGAGCGCGACATGCTGGGCAGCGACCTGGTGCCCGATTACCTGACCAATGTCCCGGTCGGCGCCCAATACGGCTGGCCGTGGGTCTATTGGGGCGACATTTACGACCGCCGCGTCGACGCCCCGCCGCCTGCCTACATCAGCTATGTCCGCAAGCCGGAGTACGCACTCGGCCCGCATGTGGCGGCACTGGGCCTCGTTTTCAGCAAGGAAGGCGCGACGATGGGCGAGGCATTCTCGAGCGGCGCCTTCATCGCACAGCACGGCTCGTGGAACCGCAAGCCGCCTTCCGGCTACGACGTCGTCTATGTCGCCTTCGACGAGCGCGGCAATCCGCAGGGCAAGCCCGTGCCTATCCTGACCGGCTTCCTCAAGGATGACGGCACCACGCGCGGCCGCCCGACCTGGGTCGAATGGGCTGGTGACGGGTCGCTGCTGGTCAGCGACGATACCGCCGGAATCATCTGGCGCGTCACCGCACCGGGCGCCGAAGGGCAGGGCGCAATCGAGCAGATCAGCGGCAACCGGCTCCCGCCGCAGCGGGAACTGCGCGGCCAGAACGCCACCTTCGGCGAGGATGACTACGCGCGCGAAGTCACCGCCGAATAAGTCTGCGGATCAGCCCAGCAGCGACGCCGTGTCGAGCTCGTAAAGGGTCTCGGCACCGCCCGTCGCGGAGGCCTTGAGGCCCGAGGCTTCCGGCACGATACGGTCGAGGAAGAAGCACACGCTTGCGGTCTTGGTCTTGGCAAGGCCGGGCGCTTCGCCGCTTTCGACAGCCCGCAGCTGCCTGAGAAGCTGCCACCCTGCCGTCGCAACCGAAAGCATGGTGCAGAACGGCACGCTGCCGGCGAGCCGATCGTCGAGGCTGGCGTCTTCGCGCATCCACTTGGCGATGGCCGCGCAATCCCCCGCTAGCGCGAACAGGGCGGGCTCATCCGCTGCGTCGCGGGCAATTTCCTCGGTCAGGCCGATCAGCGCTTCGCCATTGTCGAGGCCGAGCTTGCGCGTGACGAGATCGGCCGCCTGGATGCCGTTGGTTCCCTCGTAGATCGGGGCGATACGCGAATCGCGCCAGTGCTGTGCCGCACCGGTTTCCTCGACGAAGCCCATGCCGCCATGGACCTGGATCCCGAGGCTGGCGACCTCGATGCCGATATCGGTCCCCCAGGCCTTGATCAGCGGGGTCAGGACCTCGCCGCGCGCCTTGGCAGCCTCGTCACCCAGAACGCCGCGATCCACCTGTCCGGCGGTGTAGTAGAGGAGGGCGCGCGAGCCTTCGGTCAGCGCTTTCATCCGCAGCAGCATGCGGCGCACGTCGGGGTGCTCGATGATGGAGACCGGGCTCTTGTCCGCAGAGCCCGCGCGGGCCGACTGGACGCGCTCCTTTGCGTAATCCAGCGCCTGCTGGGTGGCGCGTTCGCTGATCTGGACACCCTGGTTGCCGACATTGATGCGCGCATTGTTCATCATCGTGAACATGGCCGCGAGACCGCGGTTTTCCGCGCCGACCAGCTCGCCGATGCATTCGTCATTGTCGCCATAGCTCATCACGCAGGTGGGCGAGGCATTGATGCCGAGCTTGTGCTCGATGCTGACGCAACGGACATCGTTGCGAGCCCCCAACGATCCGTCCGGTTTCACATGATACTTGGGGACCACGAACAGCGAGATCCCGCGGCTTCCCTCGGGCGCATCGGGCAGGCGAGCGAGGACGAGGTGGATGATATTCTCCACCAGCTCGTGCTCGCCCCAGGTGATGTAGATCTTCTGGCCCTTGATCAGGAACTTGCCGGCATGCTCGCCCTCGGTGATGGGCGTTGCCGTTGCGCGCAGGGCGCCGACATCCGACCCGGCCTGCGGTTCGGTGAGGTTCATAGTCCCCGACCATTTCCCGCTGACGAGGTCCGGCAGGTATTTCTGCTGGAGTTCCTCAGCGCCATGATGTTCGAGCGCCTCGATCGCGCCGACGCTGAGCATGGGCAGCAGGTTGAAGGCCATGTTCGCCGTGCCGAGGTTCTCGAGTACGTTGCAGGCGAGGGTGAAGGGCAGGCCCTGGCCGCCGAATTCTTCGGGCGAAGCGATCGCGTTCCAGCCCTGCTCGACATATTCGGCATAGGCTTCGGCGTAACCTTCGGGTAGGCGAACGACCCCGTTCTCAAGTTTGGCACCCTCAAGATCGCCCACACGGTTCAGCGGCGCGAACTCGCCGGCTGCGAACTGGCCCACGCCTTCCACGATCGCCTCGACCATATCGGGCTCTGCAGCGGCGAATTTCTCCGAGCGGGCAAGCTCCTCGATGCCGGCGTTCACGCGGATTGCGAGCAACTGGTCCTGGGTGGCGGGGGTGTAGGTCACGTCTTATCCTCTTGGCTTTCCGTAGCAGCAGATATAGCGCGCGGGCATGGGCGGCAAATACGCTACGGAAACGCTTGAGGCGACGAAGGGTGGCATTGCGCGCGCCTCGGCCATCCTGCGCGAAGGGGGACTGGTCGCAGTCCCGACCGAAACGGTTTACGGCCTTGCGGCGAGGGCGGATCAGGCGGAAGCCGTCGCCCGGATCTACGAGGCGAAGGGCCGGCCATCGTTCAATCCGTTGATCGTCCATGTCGCCGATATCGATCAGGCCCGCACACTGGCCGAATTTTCCGCCGAGGCAGGGGCGCTGGCCAAGGCGCACTGGCCCGGCCCGCTCACCCTCGTTTTGCCGCGCCGCGCCGGTGCGCAGCTGGCAGCGGCGGTTTCCGCAGGCCTGCCTACGATCGCGCTGCGGATGCCCAATCATCCGGTCATGCAGGCGCTGCTGCGCGAGACGGGACTGCCGCTGGCTGCGCCCTCGGCCAATCGGAGCGGTTTCATCAGCCCGACTTGTGCCGAGCACGTCCTCGCATCGCTCGATGGCCGGATCGAAGCCGTCCTCGACGGGGGCTCGTGCGACAGCGGAGTGGAATCGACCATCGTGGCCGTACGCGAAGACGGCAAGATCGAGGAACTGCGCCCCGGGCCGCTCTTGATAGGCGAACAGCGCAAAGGCGCCGACCGCGTCGAAGCGCCCGGCCAGCTTGCCAGCCACTATGCTCCCGGAAAGCCGGTTCGCCTTGACGTCACCACGGCCGAAAATGACGAATTCCTGATTGGTTTTGCGCAGGTTGCGGGCAATTGCTCGCTCTCCGCTTCAGGAAATCTCGAGGAAGCGGCTTCGCGCCTCTATGCATGCCTTCACGAAGGCGCACGCTCGGACAAGCCCCGCATCGCGGTGGCGCCGGTCCCTGCGCAGGGCATCGGCAAGGCGATCAACGACCGCCTCCGCCGCGCAGCAACGCCTGCGGACTAGCCTTCCGGCTCGACCGGGATGGTCGGGATGATCTGCTGCATCTCGGCATAGGTGTCGCGCGCATCGTCGCAGGCGCGACGATCGCCTTCTTCGCATTCGTCGAGCTGCTTTTCATACTGGCGTTCGAGCTTGCCAAGCCGTTCCTCGCGCTTGCGCAGCTCACGCCCGCGCTTCTCGTCGGCTTCCGACTGGCTGGTGGTCGCCAGGTCCACGCCTTTCGACGCAACCTTGACCGGCGCCGTCACGACATCGGCCACGGTGCCGAGGCAGGCGGACAGCATTACCGCGGACAGGGGGAGGGCAACAAAAGCAAGGCGACGCATCGATAATTCCTTTCGATGCGCCGCCTATACCAGCTTTGGTGAGTATTCGGTGAACTTAGGCGCCGGGCGCGTCCGGCGCTGCGGGAGCCTCAGGCGTTTCGGGTGCCGAGGGCTTTTCCGACGAAGCCGCCGTGCCGCCCTTGCAGCGGAGCTTGCCCGAGCCGAGCGAGCTGACGGTGCAGGTGGCGTTGCCGCTGACCGTGATGTCGCCCGAACCGAGGATGCTTGCGTCGACCTCGCCGTCCGACTGGAACTCGGCATCGCCCGAGCCTGCAACGGTGATGTCGGCCTTACCGACCTTGAGGCCGGCCATTTTGCCCGAACCCGAACCCGCCACGGTCATGTCGAGATCGCCGACATCACCGGCGGTTTCGAAGTCGCCCGATCCGGCAATGGTAAGGTCGAGCTTGTCGGCGCGCATTTCTGCGACTTTCGTGCTGCCCGAACCGGCGATGGTCACTTCGGCGCGGGTGTCCATCCTATCGGCCTCGATCGTGCCCGATCCGGCCAGGACGATACCTTTGAGCGAGGGCAGCGTGACGTTGACGATGGCCGGGCCGCTGGTGCCCTTGCTGTCCTTCCCGCGCATGATGCCCAGTGCGTTGTCTTCCAGGTTGAAGCGCATGAGTTGGGCCGCGTCTTCATTGCCCGACACGCTGATGTTGAACGTATCGCCGGTGGTGACAATAACGTTATCCGGCGATGCGAGCACGATTTCGGTCGGCGCGGCGCCGTTCATGTCGAGCTCGCCAAGCGGAACACCCTCGGTGTCGCCGACCTGCATGTCGACATTGCAGCCTGCAAGCATGGCGCTTGCCGCGAGTGCCGCCACCGGGGCGAGGCCCTTGAGAACCTTGTGAATCATCGTGTCCAATCCTCTGCATCTATCCTAAGCGTGTTGGCGATATAATACAGTATGGACGAAGGTTCAACCCAACGCAAAAGGGCCGCCCCCTGCGGAGCGGCCCCTTCGTCGAGTGCGGATTGCCGTTAGGCGATTACGCGTCTTCTTCCTCGTTGTTGTAATACTGCGGCGCATGTTCGCGCAGCACGTCAAGGATCTTTTCCAGGGCGGTCGGCTCGTCGGTCTTTTCCATCGCCGCAAGTTCGCGGGCGAGACGGCTTGAGGCCGCTTCGAAGATCTGGCGCTCCGAATAGCTCTGCTCGGGCTGGTCGTCGGGACGGAAAAGGTCGCGCGTGACTTCCGCGATCAGGACGATTTCGCCCGAGTTGATCTTGGCTTCATATTCCTGGGCGCGGCGGCTCCACATGGTGCGCTTGACCTTGGGCTTGCCCTTGAGCGTCTCCATGGCTTCCTTCAGCGTCTTGTCGCTGGAAAGCTTGCGCATGCCGATCGATTCGACCTTGTTGACCGGAACGCGCAGCGTCATGCGCTCTTTTTCGAACCGGAGAACGTAGAGATCGAGCTGCATACCGGCGATTTCTTCGCTCTGGAGCTCGATCACACGGCCAACGCCGTGCTTGGGGTAAACAACGTAATCGCCAACGTCGAAGGCGTCTGCCTTGCTCGCCATGCATAAATCCTTTCGTCGGGACCCTACGGGGGGAGACAAAGCTGCAAGATGCCCGCCCCGCGCTCCTTTTGGGGTGCGCGGCTGGAACTCTATCGCTGCCTTGCTGGTAGTACGGCCCTTTCAATTCTCACATCTGCCCGGCTCTGACCGGTGCAGTTGTTGCATTATATAGCACGTTCGGCCGAATATTGCGAGTCTATGACGCTTTCGAAGGCGAAACGTCGTTACCGCGACCTTTCACTGCCGCCAGTTCCGCGCCCAGGAGCAGCAGAAAGGCGGTGGCGTAGAACCAGGTGATGAGCACCACGACCGCGCCGAGCGAACCGTAAGTCGCGTTGTAGCTTCCGAAATTCGCTGCATAAAACGCGAAGGCCGCAGTGGCGACGATCCATCCGAATGCAAAGAGCACCGCGCCCGGCAGTACCGCGCTCCATTCGGGAGAGCGCCGGTTGGGCGCGAAGCGATAGAGCGCCGCGGCTCCGCCCACAGCGCCGGCGGCAAGCACGATGAAGCCGAGAATCGACCCGGCTGGACCACTGAGGACGGCAAGTGCCGCACTGGCACCGCCCATGATGGCAAGCCCGACGATTCCCCCGATCGTGATTGCGAGTGCCACGAGGTTGCCGCGGACGAGGCTGCGCGGCTCACCAGCATGGAAGGTGATGTTCAATCCGGTCATAAGCGCCATGGCCGCGCTACGTGCGCCAAACAGGGCAATCGCAAGCGAGCCGAACAGCCCGAGCCCTTTCGCCTTGCCCGGGCCCCCGGTGAGGTTGCGAAGCTCGTCGCCGATAAGGCTGGCAGCTGCCTGCGGCAGGTTCTTGGATAGAAACTGGATATCCGCGGCCACCGTGTCGGGATTGGCGAACAGGCCATAGCCGAGCACGAGCGCGGCGAGCGCGGGCACCAGCGCCAGCAGCGCATAATGCGCGATACCGGCTGCGATCAGCGAGATATTGTTATTGCTTCCGGCGGACCAGGCGGCCTTGAGATCGGCAAACACGCGGCGGATCGATCAGTCGCCTTCGCCGGGCTCGGCCGAGAAGTATTTGTCGAACTTGCCCTCTTCGCCCTTGTGCTCGTCGGCGTCTGCGGGCGGCTGCTTCTGGCTCGTGATGTTCGGCCATTCGGCGCTGAACTTGGTGTTCAGTTCAAGCCACTTCTCGAGGTTGTCTTCCGTATCGGGAAGGATGGCCTCTGCCGGGCATTCCGGTTCGCACACGCCGCAGTCGATGCATTCGCTGGGATTGATGACGAGCATGTTCTCGCCCTCGTAGAAACAGTCGACCGGACAGACCTCGACGCAGTCCGTGTATTTGCATTTGATGCAGGCGTCGGTGACGACGTAGGTCATGGCTCGCTAGTTTCCCTGTGCGAAGAGTAGTTTTGCGCTGCTATGGCTATTCATGCGCCGGGGTCAAGTTCCCGATAACATTCTTGCGCCTCTCGCGGAGGGCCGCGCCGATCGGGAAGCGCAAGGACCTCGATCAGTTTGACGCTGTTTCCGAGCGGCAGGGTGAGCACGTCACCGGGCGCGATAGCGCGGCTGGGGCGCAGCACCCGCTCCCCGTTCAGGCGGATGTGTCCCTCATCGACCAGCTTGCGTGCAGTGCTGCGTGTGCGCACGATGCGCAGGAAGCAGAGCAGGCGATCGATCCGCAAGCCTCAGCCCTGTTTGATGAGGTCTGCAAGTCCGGCAAAGGCGCTGCCTTCACGCGGGGCGCTGGTTTTCGCAGGCTTGGCGCGCTGCTGCTTGCGTCGCGACGGGCGCCATTCCCAGCTGTCGGGACGCGGCGGGCCGAAAGCGCCCTCGGCTAGCGGCCTTGCGCGCAGGACGCGGAAGCCTGCCTGGCCAAGCAATCGCTCGACATTGCGTTCTTCCAGTCCGATCGAGATCGGCAGAGCGAGATCGAGCCGGAACTTGCGGCTCTTGCCCGCCTTGCTGCGCGCTTCGTGTGCTGCGCGGAAGATCTTCTCGGCCAGATCGAGCCGGATCGCCTGGCTGCCTGCATGGCGATAGCCGGCGGGTAGTTTCTTTTGGTCGGGAATGACCGGCAGCATCGCTTCCTGCAGCGGCCTGCGATCGATCCCGAGAGCGCTCAGGAGCTGGCGCGGTGCGGGCTTCAGCAGCAGCGGAGCGAAGATGTCGAGCGCGCCGAAGGTGACGCCGATCTTGCGCAGGAAGGGCCGCATCTCCTTGGGCAGGTGCTCGATGCCCGCCTTTTCGCGGGTCACGAAGCCGTGGCCGGAGATAAGGTTGAGCAGCAGCGCGCGCGCCTGGCTGCCAGCCTCGGGGTTGGCCGAGGCAATATGCATCTTGCGCAAGGGTTCGAGTGGCTCGAGATGCTTGTCGAGCCAGCCATCGATCGCGCCGAGCAGTGCCTTGCGCGGCTGGTCGGGCAGCGAAGCCACTTCGCGTGACGGTTCGAGAGCGGGTTTGACCTGACCTTCGCGCTCGGCGAGCTTTGCCAGGACCTGCCCGTTCCAGCGGATCGCACCGCGTGACAGCTCGAGCTCGGCAAGGTCGGTGGCGGCGAGCTTCTCCGCGCGCTCGCCCAATATGCGGGGCAGCGCCTTTTCGGCTGCCGCCAGCAGCATCTTGCGATCGGCGTGATTGGCCGAAGGATCGACAGTGAAGCGGAACCCCTCGACCTTGCCGAGCGCCTCGTCCTCGACGAGCAGCGTGCCGTCTTCTCCGAGCGTTATCGGGAGCATGGAGGCGTCCTGTCCCAGCGATTTCATCAGTATGGCAGTCCTTCGGTTCACGAATCTTTCGGTCAGCCGCGCATGGAGCGCATCCGACAGCTTGGCTTCCACGCCGCGTGCGCGCGACGCCATCTCGTCGCGCGCAAGGACCCAATCGGGCCGCTGGCAGATATAGGCCCAGCTGCGAATCGCGGCGATCCGTCCCTGCAGCGTATCGATATCGCCGCTGGTGTTGTCGAGTTCGGATATCCGCGCGGCGACGAAGTCCGCACCGATATACCCCTGCCGCAGGTCCTGCCAGAGGCGTGCGACGAAGCGGGCGTGGACATCGGGACCGCGAGCGCGGAAATCGGGCAGCGAACAGGCCTCCCAGAAGCGCCTAACCGCTCCCGCTCCGCGAACGTCGCGCGCCAGCGGCTCTTCGGCGAGCCGCTTGAGTGTCGCGAGGTCAATGGCCTCGGGGGCCAGGCGGAGCGCCTCGTGCTCGGGCGGCCGTTCGAGGTCCGCGATGAGCGTGCCCAGCGAATCGAAACGCGGTTCGGGATTGCGCCAGAAGAGCTTGGTGATCGGCGCGAAGCGATGCTCTTCGATCGCGTAGATCTCTTCTTCGGTGAATTCGGGCGAGGGGCCCATCTTGCCGCCGGCGCCTGCCAGCGTGCCGAAAGTGCCGTCACGCTGGTGCCGTCCTGCGCGCCCCGCAATCTGCGCCATTTCAGCAGGTTGCAGGCGCCTCATGCGAACGCCGTCGAACTTGGTCAGGCCCGCAAATGCGACATGGTTGACGTCGAGATTGAGACCCATGCCGATGGCGTCGGTGGCGACGATGTAATCCACCTCACCATTCTGGTACAATTCGACCTGCTTGTTCCGCGTTTCCGGCGAAAGAGCGCCCATAACCACCGCGGCGCCGCCACGGAAGCGCCGCAGCATCTCGGCCACGGCGTAAACCTGCTCTGCACTGAAGGCGACGATCGCACTCCGCGGCGGCAGGCGCGACAGCTTGCGCGGGCCGATATGGGTGAGGGTCGAGAAGCGTGGTCGTTCGGAAATCTCGGCGCGCGGTATCAGCGATCGCACCATGGGCTCGAGCGTCGCTGCGCCCAGCAGCATGGTTTCATCACGTCCGCGCGCATTGAGCAGGCGGTCGGTAAAGACGTGGCCGCGTTCACGATCGGCTGCGAGCTGCGCCTCGTCGAGCGCGACGAAAGCCCGCTCGTTCGCCGAGCGGGGCATGGCCTCGACCGTGCAGCACAGGTAGCGCGCGCCGGGAGGCTCGATCCGCTGCTCGCCGGTGATCAGCGCGACGTCCTTCTCGCCCTTGATCGCAACCACGCGGTCATAGACCTCGCGCGCCAGCAGGCGCAGCGGAAAGCCCATCGCACCGCTCGAATGCGCACAGAGGCGTTCGATGGCGAGGTGGGTCTTGCCGGTATTGGTGGGCCCGAGGACCGCCTTGATCGGGGCGTCGTTCACTCCTGACAGGTGGCATTGCGAGGCGAAGGGCGCAACCGTTCACCGCCCGCCGCGCTCAACTCGTCGACAAGGGGACTCGCCTCGTCGCTGGTTAAGACGAATTTCACTTTGTTTTTTTAGGGAGTAGGGCAACGAGGTCGAAAGGCGTGCAGCCCAGCATGCCAGCCTCGGGGGCCACACAGAGGATACGGGTGAAACTTTCCGCACAGCGAAAGGCACAGGGGGAAAAGCAGACGGTCGCCGGACTCGGCGAAACGTCTGACGAAACTCCTGCGCGCCCTGCATCCTTCAGCGCGATGCGCGACCGGGTCTATTGCAGCATCGAAAATCTCGACATCGCGCCCGATCTTGGCGCCGATATCGGTTCGCGCCGCTGGTTCCGTGGGCTCGGCACCTTCGTCGGCCTGTCGGTCGTCGCGCTTGCCTTCTGGCCCGACTTCGCCCCGCTCGAGGCGGCATCGCCGCTGCCCGACGATGCCGAGGTCGTCGGCGAATTCCGCAGCCACATGATCACGCCGCTCGCGCTGGGGGCCGATACCGGTCGCCGCATGGGCCCGACCGCGCTCGTCCGCCCGCTCGCCGAAGCGCCCGAGCGTCCGCAGATGCAAATGTTGGCGACGCTGGGCCGCGGCGAAAGCCTGGAGCGGACCTTGCGCCGCGCAGGCATCGGCAGCGCCGAAGCCGAGAGTGTCACTTCGCTGATCGCCGGTGCGGTCGACCTCGAAGAGCTCGAAGCCGGGACCCAGATCGACATCACCTTGGGCCGCCGCCCCGAACCGGGTGCGACGCGGCCGCTGGAGCAGCTCAGTTTCCGTGCGCGCTTCAATCTCGAACTCAAGATCGACCGCCTCGATGAGGACGGCCCTCTCGCGCTGACCCGCCGCCTGATTCGTGTCGACGACACACCGCTGCGCATCCGCGGGACGGTTGGCGACAGCCTCTATCGCTCGGCGCGGGCCGCAGGCGCACCGGCCAGTGCGGTACAGGCCTATCTCAAGGCCGTCGGCCAGGACGTGAATCTCCAGCGCGACGTGCGTTCGACCGACCAGTTCGACATGATCATCTCGCACCGCCGTGCCGCCACCGGCGAACGCCAGGCAGGCCAGCTGCTCTACGCCGGCCTCGACCGTGGTTCGCGCAATGGCGTGAGCCTGATGCGCTGGGGCAAGGATGGCGAATTCTACAGCGCCGATGGCGAAGGCGAGGAAAAAGGCGGGCTGATCGCTCCGGTGCCGGGCCGGATGAGTTCGCGCTATGGCATGCGCCGTCACCCGGTGCTCGGCTATCGCCGCATGCATGCAGGCGTCGATTTCCGCGCACGCCACGGCACGCCAATCGTCGCCGTGACCGACGGGCGCGTGACCGGTGCGGGCCGCATGGGCGGCTGCGGCAATGCCGTGCGCCTTCGTCACGGCAATGGCATCGACACGCGCTATTGCCACATGAGCCGCATTGCAGTCCAACGCGGCCAGAGCGTGAAGCGCGGGCAGGTCATCGGCTATGTCGGTTCGACCGGCCTCTCGACCGGACCGCATCTTCATTACGAGATGTACCGCGGCGGCAAGCACGTGAACCCGACATCGGTGAGCTTCGTGACGCGCCGCCAGCTTTCGGGCGACGAGCTGGGCCGCTTCCGCGAAACGCTGCAGAAGCTCAAGCAGGTCGAAGAGGGTGCGGCGCTGGCCGATCTCGAACAGACCGCTGAAGAAGCCGCGACCGCAGAGCCCGAGCGCGAGATCGACAAGCTCGACCGGCCCCGCAAGGTCTCCTGACCGCCTCCGATTGCTAAGCGCCGCGCTTTGCGGCAAGGCTCCGGCCATGACCGAAGCCAGCTATCCCGCAACCCGTCTCCGCCGCACACGCGCCCATGGCTGGAGCCGCGCGATGCACCGCGAAACCGTGCTGACGACTGCCGACCTCATCTGGCCGCTGTTCGTGACCAGCGGCAAGGGCGTGGAAGAACCCGTCGCCAGCCTGCCCGGCGTCTCTCGCTGGTCGGTCGACGGGATCGCCAGCCGCGCCAAGGAAGCGGTCGAGCTGGGAATCCCCTGCATCGCGCTGTTTCCGAACACGCCATCCGACAAGCGCAGCGAGCGCGGGGACGAGGCCCTCAATCCCGACAATTTGATGTGCCAGGCGATCAAGGCGGTGCGCGATGCTTGCGGCAATGACGTCGGCATCCTCACCGACGTCGCGCTAGATCCCTATACCAGCCACGGGCAGGACGGGCTGGTCGACGACGACGGCTATGTCCTCAATGACGACACGGTGGCGGTGCTCGTCGACCAGGCGATCAACCAGGCAGAGGCGGGCGCGGACATCATCGCCCCGTCCGACATGATGGACGGCCGCGTAAAAGCGATCCGCATGGCCCTGGAAATGAACGATTTTCCCAATGCGCAAATCATGGCCTACGCCGCCAAATATGCCTCTGCCTTCTACGGCCCCTTCCGTGACGCCGTGGGTTCGGGAGGTCTGCTGAAGGGCGACAAGAAAAGCTACCAGATGGATCCCGGCAACGCCGACGAGGCGCTGCGCGAAATCGCGCTCGACATCGCCGAAGGCGCCGACAGCGTGATGGTGAAGCCGGGGCTGGCCTATCTCGATGTCATCTGGCGCGCGAAACAGGAATTCTGCGTGCCGGTCTTCGCTTACCAGGTAAGCGGCGAATATGCCCTGATCGAGGCGGGCGCAGCGGCGGGCATTGCGGATCGAGAGGCGCTGCTGATGGAAAAACTCGTCGCCTTCAAGCGCGCCGGCTGTTCGGGCGTGCTGACTTACCATGCGCCGGTCGCCGCGCGCCTGCTCAATGGCTGACTTCCGCCACGAGACCGAGCGCCTGATCCTGCGCGACTGGCGCGAGGAAGACTGGGAGCCGTTCTGGCAGGTCACGAACACACCTGCCGTCATGGAATGGCTTGGCGGTGTTTGCGATGACGCCAAGCGGCAGGGCGCGCAGGACAGGTTGCTGGGCTACCAGCGCGATCACGGTCACACATTCTGGGTCATCGAGCGCAAGGATGATGGCGCAATCCTCGGCTTTTGCGGCCTCAAGCGCTGCAACCAGCAGGGCGGCCCGCTCGGCGAAATGGAAGTGGGCTGGCGCCTGCGCGAAGATGCCTGGGGCAAGGGCTTTGCGAAGGAAGCCGCAATGGCGTCACTCGATCTCGCCTTCGACCATTTCGGCGCGCAGCAGGTGGTGGCTCTGACGGTAAAGCCGAACACTGCGAGCTGGGGACTGATGAAGCGCCTCGGCATGACCCACCGGCCCAATCTCGACTTTGAAAACAGCGACTTTGGCGACGATATTATCATCGTCTATTCGATTTCCCGCGAGGAGTGGGACGCGCAGCGTGGCTGACATTATCGCCGAAACCGACCGGCTGATCCTGCGCACGATCGAAGAGAGCGACGCCGCCGAACAGATGCGCGTCCTCAACACGCCCACCGTCATGGCGCGGCTCGGCGGGCCGAAGGAACTGCACGAGATAGAGGCAAAACACGCCAAGTCGATGGCGCTCTACGCGCGCGAAGGCTTCAGCTTCCTGTTCCTGATCGAGAAGGAAACCGGCGAAATGGTCGGCCATGCAGGAATCAAGCGCGTCGACAATCCGCTCGCCAGCAATGAGGGCGATCACGAGATCGGCTGGCTCATCCGTGAAGATCGCTGGCGGCGCGGATACGCAGAGGAAGCGGTACGCGCAGTGATCGACTGGGCATTCATCCGTGTCGATGCCCCGCATGTCGTCGCGCTGACGAGTGAGGCCAATGTGCCAAGCTGGAAGCTGATGGAAAAACTCGGCATGGTGCGCCGCAAGGACCTCGATTTCGAGGATCCCTCCTATCCGCCCGAGGATAGCATGACGATCCAGTATTCGCTCACGAAAGAGCAGTGGGAGAGCCAGAAATGAACACACGTCCCGGCGTCAACATTGTCCCGATCCACGGCAAGACCCCGCAGATCCACGAGAGCGCCTTCATCGCGCCCGGCTGCACGATCATCGGCGACGTCACCATCGGCGCCGAAAGCTCGATCTGGTACAATTGCGTGCTGCGCGCCGACGTCAGCCGCATCGTGATCGGCGAACGGACCAATGTTCAGGACGGCAGTGTGCTGCATTGCGACCCGGAACGCCCGGGCGATCCCGATGGCAGCCCGCTGATCATCGGCAATGACGTCCTGATCGGCCATATGGCGATGGTCCACGGCTGCATCATCGAGGACCGCGGTTTCGTCGGCCTTGGCGCCATTGCCATGAACAAGGCGGTCATCGGCAGCGACGCCATGCTGGCCGCTGGCGCGATGCTCACCGAAGGCAAGGTGATGGGGACGCGCGAGCTATGGGGTGGCCGCCCTGCGCGCAAGATGCGCGATCTCGACGACAGGGCCGTGGCCGGTATGCGCATCGGTACCGCGCATTACGCGGAGAACGCCAGGCATCATTCGGAAGCCGTCGCGGCGGCGCTTGGCTAGGCAGTGGCACGCAGGAAACAGGCCTTTCCGCCTGCGCACGATATCGAAACCCTGATCGACGAGCGCGGCCAGCTGAAGGTGCGCGTCACACCTGGTACGCGGATCGACGATATGAGCCTTCTCGAAGGCCAGCTCGCGGTAAAGACGCGGGCGAAACCGCAGGATGGTGCCGCCAATGATGCGGTGATGGCCGTGGTCGCCCAGGCGCTCGGCATCGCACCGAGCCGGGTCGAGCTGGTGCGCGGCCAGACCTCGCGCCAGAAAGTGCTCCGGATTACCCGCTAGCCCGCGGGCTGGCGGAGGTATTTGAGCATGTAGCCGACGAAATCGGCCTTGCCGATTTCCAGTCCTTCGCTGCGCAAGATTGCGTAGGCGGTCGTCGCGTGAAAATAATACTGCGGCACGGCCCAGTCGCGTACATATTCGCCCGCGGTCAGGTCGAAAGTCATGCCGTTGGGAATGACGAGCTCGATCATCTCGTCTTCACCGAGGAAAGTGTGCTGCGACCACTTCTCCACCTCGGCCTTGCGTGTCTCGACCATGCTGCGTGCATCGGCAATCGTTTCGGGATCGTCTTCCGACGATTTGAAGTCGAGCCCGATCAGGCGCGCCATGGCTTCGCCCGGCATGTTGCAGAGGAACCGCACCTGCGTCGAAAGCGGCAGCATGTCGTCGGCGAGCTTGGCGCCGAGCAGCGCATCGCCCTTTTCGTGCGAGGCCGCTTTTGCGAGCAATCCGTCGAGCGCCCCCAGCATGTTGAGGTGCGCGTTTACGATCAAATCCTTGTGGGTCATTCGACTCTCCCGTGTGCACCAAGGGTTAGCGGCTGGGAGCATGCCGTCAATCGGCGATGAGGGCGCGCAGGGCCTCGATCCGGTCGGCCTCGTGCGGCGGCTTGTCCCAGCGGATGCGGTGGATGCGCGGGAAACGCATGGCGAGGCCGGATTTGTGGCGCTTGCTCTCGTGCACGCTGTCGAAGGCGACTTCGAAGACGAGTGTCTTCTCGGTCTCGCGCACCGGACCGAAGCGGTTGATCGTGTTCTGGCGCACGTGCTTGTCGATCTTCTTCAATTCCTCGTCGGTGAAGCCGGAATAGGCCTTGCCGACGGGCAGCAGGTCCGCGCCCTTGTCGGGATCGCCGTCCCAGCAGCCAAAGGTGTAATCGGAAAAGAAGCTCGACCGCTTGCCGCTGCCGCGCTGCGCATACATCAGCACGCAGTCGACCAGCAGCGGGTCGCGCTTCCACTTGTACCAATATCCCACGCGCCGCCCGGCGATATAGGGGCTGTCCTTGCGCTTGAGCATCAGCCCTTCGATCGCATCCTCGCGGCTGCCTTCGCGAATTTGCGATAAATGTTCGAAATCAGACGCTTCGACGATGGAGCTGATGTCGAAGTGAGATTCCGGCAAGCGTGACGCCAATGCTTCGAGCTGCCCGCGTCGCTTTTCCCAGGGGAGGGGGCGCAGGTCCTCGCCTTCGAGTAGCAGGACGTCGTACAAACGCACGAAAGCGGGATATTCGGCCAGCATCTTCTTGGAGACGGTCTTGCGCCCGAGACGCTGCTGCAGCGCGTTGAAACTCGCCGCTCCGCCTGCCTCGCCGCCTTGTGTGGAGCCGCGCACAAGCAATTCCCCGTCGAGCACGGCGTTCATCGGCAAAACATCGAGCAATTCGGGGAAAGTGGCCGAAATATCGTCGCCCGAGCGCGAATAGAGCCGCGTTTCGCCGCCGGCACGTACCAGTTGCACGCGAATGCCGTCCCATTTCCACTCGGCGACATAGTCCTTCAAATCGACCACCGTCTCTTCAAGCGGGTGCGCGAGCATAAAGGGACGGAAAGTCGGCAGGTTTTCGATATCGGGCGGTTCGGCACCATCTGCGGCCCAGGCGAAGAACTCTGCATAGGGCGGCGTCAGGCCGTGCCAATATTCCTCGACCTCGTCGACATCGACGTCGAAACCTTGCGCAAATGCCGTCTTGGCGAGCCGCGAGGAGACGCCGATGCGCATCCCGCCGGTGGCGAGTTTCAACAAAGCATAGCGACCCGAAGAATCCAGCCTGTCCAAGAGTTTGGGTAGCTCTGTTGTCACGCTCTTGCGGCTCATCGCGGACAGGAGCTCCACCGTCTCGCTGACCGAAGGAGGGGACGGCGGCTCGTCGGGCGCGGGCCACAGCAGGCTTGCCGTCTCGGCGGTATCGCCCACGAAGTCACGGCTGAGCGTCCACAGGACAGGATCGATCCGGTCCTTGAGCAGATTGCGGATGGTCGAGCTCTTCACTGCGGGAAAATCGAGCCCGTCCGAAAGCGCAGCGAGTGCCCAACCCCGGTCGGGATCAGGTGTCGCCTGCAAATATTCCGCGATCAGGCGCAATTTCTCGTTGCGGCTGCGCGTGTAGACCAGCGCGTCGATCAGGGCGGCGAATTCTTCCACGCCTCAATCGTCCTCGTCGTCATAGCCGACCAGCGCGAGTGCGCGGGCGCGGCGCTGGTGGAGCTGGCACCACCGCAGCAGGGCATCCTCGCGCCCGTGGGTGATCCAGTTCTCCTGCGCGTCAACTTCGCGGATCGTGCGCGTCAGTTCGCCCCAGTCGGCATGGTCGGAGATAACCAGCGGCAGCTCGACATTGCGCTGGCGGGCGCGCTGGCGAACGCGCATCCATCCGCTCGCCATGGCGGTGATCGGGTCGGGCAGGCGGCGGCTCCAGCGATCGTTGAGCGCACTTGGCGGGCAAACCACGATCGCGCCGCGCATGTCGTCTTTCGAATAGTCGGCCACCAGCCGCAATTCGCCAAGATCGACGCCGTGTTCTTCATAGAGGCGGCACATCTTCTCCATCGCGCCGTGGAGGTAGATCGGGTCCTTGTGCCCGGCCGCGCGCAGCTCCGCGATCACGCGCTGCGCCTTTCCCAGCGCATAGGCGCCAACGAGGACGCAGCGGTCGGGATGGGCGCGCAACCGGTCGAGGAGCTTGGCCATCTCTTCCTCGATCGGCGGATGGCAGAAGACCGGCAGGCCGAAGGTGGCCTCGGTGATGAAGATGTCGCAGGGGACGACTTCGAAAGGCGGGCAGGTCGGATCGGCGCGGCGCTTGTAGTCGCCGGTGATGACCACGCGCTCGCCCGCATGTTCAAGCAGGATCTGCGCGCTGCCCAGAACATGGCCCGCAGGCACATAGGTCGCATCGACGCCGCCCTTCAGGCGGATCGTCTCGCCATATTCGACCGGCACAGCCTTGTGCGGAATCTGGCCGGCACCGTCTTCGGCGCCTGTGCGATAGCGCAATTCCATGATCGCGAGCGTTTCGGGCGTCGCCACCGTGCGGCCATGCCCGCCGCGTGCATGGTCTGCATGACCGTGCGTCACCAGCGCATGATCGACGGCACGCGAGGGATCGACCCAGCAATCGGCCGGCTCGATATAGATCCCGTGCGGTTCGGGTTTGATCCAGGAAAATGGTGCGCCCATCGCCGGTTCAACGACGAGCGCGCCGCAAATATCCCTATTCGGTGTCTTCGCCCTTACGGTACTTGTCGAACCAGTCGATCACGGCGGTAGTCCGGGCGGCCTGCTGGCTCGGGCTCTGGCTGAGATTGTTGTGGCTCGATCCCGGGGTGATCACCAGCGCGGTGTCGACGCCGGCAAGCTTGAGTGCCCCATAATACTGTTCCGCTTCGCTGCGCGGGGTGCGATAGTCTTCTGAACCGACCAGCACGAGCGTGGGGGTCTTCACATTGCCGACGAGGCTGAGGGGCGAGCGCTCCCAGTACTGCGCCTGGTCTTCCCACGGCAGGGCGCCGAGCCAGTAGCGACCGAAGAAGGGCGTACCGTCGGCCATCAGCGCCTGGCTGGTCCAGTTGATCACGGGCTTGTGCGTCGCCGCCGCCTTGAAGCGATCGGTCTTGCCGACAAGCCATGCCGTCAGCACGCCGCCGCCCGATCCGCCGGTCACGTAGAGATCGTCGGGATCGACATAACCCTCGGCAATGGCGGCATCGACGACCGCCATCAGCTCGTCGAAATTGCTGATCGGGTAATTGTCCTCGATCCGGTCGGCGAATGCTTCGCCATAGCCGGTCGAACCGCCGGGATTGGAGAAGACCACCGCATATCCGGCAGCACCATAGAGCTGGTAGTCGACCGAGAATTCGGGGCCATAGGCGGCATAGGGCCCGCCATGCATTTCCAGCACCATCGGGACGCGGGTGCCCTCGACATAGCCCGGGGGCAGCATGATCCATGCCGGGATGGTCGTCCCGTCTGGCGCAGTCACCGAAAGCTCGCGCGTTTCGCCCAGCGCCTTGCCAGAAAACTTCAGTTCGTTGAGCTGCGTCAGCTGGCGCGTGCCGCGCGAGGTCGTGACGCCGATATCGGTCGGGCGCGTGGCGCTGGCAGTGGTGAAGGCGACCGTTCCGTGATCGCTCACCGACCATTCGCCGCCGGTATAGGGCAGGGCATAATAGGTGCTGCCGATGCGCGCGGGCAGCCGGTCGACATTGCCGTTGAGGCCGATCCTGGCGACGCGGTGCTCGCCGTCTTCCTCGAAGCTGGCGAACAGGCCTGCATCGGTCCATTCGATGCCGTCGATACCGCGATCGAGCGACGCGGCGACCCGCCGCGAATTCGAACCGTCCGCATCCATCACGTAGAGATTGGTCTGGTCGAAGGCATTCCTCAGGTCGTCGAAGCCGAGATATGCGATCCGGCGACCGTCGGGCGAGTATTGCGCACCGAAGTCGGGACCAGTGCGGCTGGTCAGCGCGCGAATGCCGCCGCTCGCGACGTCGAGCGCGTAAATCTCGACGCCATAGGGTTCCAGCTCCCAGTCCTCGCGGCGATTGGCCGAGAACAGCAGCGTGCGGCCGTCGGGGCTCCACTCGACGCTGCCGCCATTGTCGTATTCTCCGAAAGTCAGCTGGCGCGGCGCGCCGCCCGTCGCATCGACGACGAAGAGCTGCGACGTGCCGGGGCGGGCATAGCCGCCGCCATCGAAGCGATAGGTCACCTTGTCGATGATCTGCAGAGGTGCTTTCCACTCGGCACCTTCGGGCTTCGTGGGCGTCTTGCCCAGTTTGAGCCCTTCACCCGGGACGCGAGCGGAATAGGCGATGCGCGTGCCGTCGGGCGACCAGCTGATCGCGCCGGGCGCTTCGGGCAGGGCAGTGATATTGGCGCTTTCGCCGCTCGCCATCCAGCGAACGTGCAATTCCGGGCCGCCGCCGCTCTCGGTCGAGACATAGGCGAGCCGCGTTCCGTCGGGCGACCAGCGCGGGCTGGTGTGCGATCCTTCGCCGGTGACCAGAGGCGTCTGGGCCCCGCTCGATGCGTCGACCAGCCAGATCGAGCTGACCGCGGCATCGGTCATGATATCATTGGTCCGCCTCACATAGGCGATCTGCCGTCCGTCGGGGCTGATCTGCGGATCGGCGGCAACGGTCAGGCCGAACAGGTCGTCGACGGTGAAATTACGCTCGGGCGCGTCCTGCGCGGCGGCCGGTGCCGCAATTCCCAGTGACAGCGCGAAAACCAAGGCAATACGCATGAAAAAACCTCCCCTGCAGTGAGCGGGGGAGGTTCAATCACATTTCGCCGCGCTTGGCGAATCAGCCGAAGGGGTTAGCCTTCGTCCTTGTCGCCGCCCTTGCCATCCGGGCTCTCGCTTGCGCCGGCATCGGGCTTCTTTTTGGGCGCAGCCTTCTTCGCTGCAGCCTTTTTCTTCGGCGCAGCCTTGGCCTTGGGCGGGGCGGGGGTGAGTTCGAAGGAGGGCTTGCCGTCCTTCATCGTCACCGAGACCTCGCCGCCATCGGCCAGCTTGCCGAACAACAGCTCTTCGGCGAGCGGCTGCTTGATCTTCTCCTGGATCAGGCGGCCCATCGGACGCGCGCCGTAGAGCTTGTCATAGCCCTTGTCGGCCAGCCATGCGCGGCTGTCCTTGTCGAACTGGATATCGACGTTCTGTTCGGCCAGCTGCAGTTCCAGCTGCAGGATGAACTTGTCGACCACGCGGGCAACGGTGCTCTTGCCGAGGTAACCGAAGGGCACGATCGCATCGAGGCGGTTGCGGAATTCCGGCGTGAACATGCGCTTCACCGCTTCTTCGCTGGCATCTTCCTTCGACACGTCGCCGAAGCCGATGCCCTGCTTGGCCATGTCGGACGCGCCCGCATTGGTGGTCATGATGAGCACCACGTTGCGGAAATCGACCGTCTTGCCGTGATGGTCGGTCAGGCGGCCGTTATCCATCACCTGCAGCAGGATGTTGAAGAGGTCGGGATGCGCCTTCTCGATTTCGTCGAGCAGCAGCACGCAGTGCGGGTTCTGGTCGATGGCATCGGTGAGGAGGCCACCCTGGTCGTATCCGACATAGCCCGGAGGCGCACCGATCAGGCGCGACACACTGTGACGCTCCATGTATTCGGACATGTCGAAGCGCTTGAGCTCGATACCCATTATCGAGGCGAGCTGGCGCGCGACCTCGGTCTTGCCGACGCCGGTCGGGCCGGAGAACAGGAACGAGCCGATGGGCTTGTCCGGATCGCGCAGGCCTGCACGGGACAGCTTCATCGCGGTCGCAAGCTTGTCGACAGCGGCGTCCTGCCCGAACACGACATGCTTGAGGTCGCGGTCGAGGTTCTGGAGCGCCTTCTTGTCGTCGCTCGACACCGACTTGGGCGGGATGCGCGCCATGGTCGCGATCACGGCCTCGATTTCCTTGGCGGTGATCTTCTTCTTGCGGCGGCTGGGCGGCACCAGCATCTGCATCGCGCCGACTTCGTCGATCACGTCGATCGCCTTGTCGGGCAATTTGCGGTCGTTGATGTAGCGCGCCGACAGCTCGACGGCAGTCTTGAGCGCATCGGGCGTGTACTTGACCTTGTGGTGGTCCTCGAAGGCGCTGCGCAGGCCCTTGAGGATCGCAATCGTATCTTCGACCGTCGGCTCGTTGACGTCGATCTTCTGGAAGCGCCGCAGCAATGCGCGGTCCTTCTCGAAGTGGTTGCGGAATTCCTTGTAAGTCGTTGATCCGATGCAACGAATGGCACCGCTCGAGAGCGCGGGCTTGAGGAGGTTCGAGGCATCCATCGCCCCGCCGCTGGTCGCGCCGGCACCGATCACGGTGTGGATTTCGTCGATGAAGAGGATCGCCTCGGGCATGTCCTCGAGCTCGTTGACGACCTGCTTCAGCCGCTCTTCGAAATCGCCGCGGTAACGCGTGCCGGCCAGCAGCGCGCCCATGTCGAGCGAGTAGATTACCGCGTCTTCCAATACCTCGGGCACGTCGCCTTCGACGATCTTGCGCGCAAGACCTTCGGCAATCGCGGTCTTACCCACGCCCGGATCGCCCACATAGAGGGGGTTGTTCTTCGACCGGCGGCAAAGGATCTGGACCGTGCGGTCGACTTCGGGACCGCGCCCGATCAGCGGATCGATGCGGCCGTCCTCGGCCTTCTGGTTCAGATTGACGGTGAACTGGTCGAGGGCGGTTTCCTTCTTCTCGCCCGGCTTGCCGTTTTCTGCGCCCGGTTCGGCAGCTGCGCCTTCTTCGGCGCCCTGCGGGCTCTTGTTCTCGACCTGCTTGCCGCCCTTGCCGATGCCGTGGCTGATATAGCTCACCGCATCGAGACGGCTCATGTCCTGCTGCTGCAGGAAATAGACCGCATAGCTGTCACGCTCGGAGAAGAGGGCGACCAGCACGTTGGCGCCGGTGACCGTGTCCTTGCCCGAAGACTGGACATGCAGGATGGCGCGCTGGATCACGCGCTGGAAACCGGCCGTCGGCTGCGGATCGGCACCGTCCTCGCTTTTCAGCGACTGGTATTCCTGTTCGAGATACTGCTTCACCACAGCGGCCAATTCGCCCGTGTCGACCCCGCAGGCAGCCATGACTGCCGCGGCATCCTCGTCGCCGATCAGCGCGAGCAGCAGGTGCTCGAGCGTGGCGTATTCGTGACGCCGCTCGCCCGCGTCGGTCAGGGCGGCGTGGAGTGTCTTTTCGAGATTCGCGGCAAAACTGGGCATCTGGTCTCTGCTTTTCAGGGGACTCGCAGCAGTGCGAGCAAGGGAAAGGCTACTCTATGAAGGTTAGCCAAAGCTGTATGTTCCGAGGATATGGCCAATGATATGGGAAGCGGGCGGCAGGATGGAAGGCCCCGCACCGACCCTAGTCCTTTCGCCCGAACAGCGCATCGGCTGCATCGCGGTGGGCGGCGGCCTTGAGGCGGTGCGATTCAACGCGGGCGATCTCGCGCTCGAGCAGGACTATGCGTTCCTGCAATTCATCCTGCGAGTAAGGGCCGAGATCCTCGGCGGCGAGCTTGCTCGCGGCGTCGCCTTTGGGGCGTGGACGATCGTCGTCTTCCATTGCCCGTCCACAATCCTCCTCGTGCCGGTTGCTGTCAACCGAGGCCCACGGTAATGCACCGTTTCTCTGGCACGACGTCACGCATTCGAGGGGGCTTTCTTGGCTACTGGTCTACCCAAGACAATGACTGCAATGGGTTACGACAACCCGGGCGGTCCGGAAGTTTTCCGGCCAGAAGAAGTACCTGTGCCCGAGCCGGGGCGGAACCAGGTGCTGATCGAGGTCAGCCATGCCGGTGTGAACCGTCCCGACGTCATCCAGCGGCAGGGTTTCTACCCGCCGCCGCCGGGCGCCTCGCCCATTCCCGGGCTCGAAATTGCCGGCAAGGTGGTGGCCGTGGGTGAAGGCGTGGCACCGGAAATGCTCAACCGCCGCGTTTGCGCGCTGGTGAGCGGCGGCGGCTATGCCGAATATTGCCTCGCCCATGCGGCACATTGCCTCACCGTCCCGCGCCATCTCGACATGGCTGAGGCCGCAGCGATTCCCGAAACGCTGTTCACCGTCTGGCACAATGTCTTCGAGCGCGGCTTTGCCGCCGACGGGGAGACCCTGCTGGTCCATGGCGGCACCAGCGGCATCGGTACCATGGCGATCCAGCTCGCCAAGGCCTTCGAGATGACGGTCGTCACGACTGCCGGAAGCGAGGAAAAATGCAGCGCCGCCCGTGAGTTGGGTGCGGACCTTGCGATCAATTACAAGACCCAGGACTTTGTCGAGGAAGTGAAGAAATTCACCGAAGGCAAGGGTGTCGACGTCGTTCTCGACATGGTGTCGGGCGATTATGTCCAGCGCAATCTCGATTGCCTCGCCGAAGACGGACGTCATGTCACCATCGCGGTGCTCGGCGGGCTGAAGGCGGAAATCAACATGGCGAAGCTGATGAGCAAGCGCCAGATGATGACCGGATCGACGCTGCGCCCGCGCTCTGACGAGTTCAAGGCACTGCTCGCGGACGAGATCTACAACCACGCCTGGCCGCTTGTCGAAGACCGGACGATTGCGCCGGTGATGGACAAGATTTTCCCGCTGGCGGAGGTTTCAGCCGCCCATGCGCGGATGGAAGGCGGCGATCATATCGGCAAGATCGTGCTGAAAGTACGCGAAGAATCCTGACTCGAAACGGTAGCAAAGACGCCGTTCCGTAACCGAATGGAGATTCGCACGTAACATTCGCCTGCCATGGCATCCTCCAAACAGCATGGGGGATGGACCGTGACTGAGCTGCCCAAGGACCTGACCGATTTCACCAATGTGGCGGGCTTTCCGCCGGTCGAACCCAGCGTCCCCGAACGGATCGTCGACGAACGGCGCAAGTACCGGACGATCTGGATCAGCGACATCCACCTAGGCACCAAGGGCTGCAATGCCGAGCTGCTGATCGACTTCCTCGATCATACCGACAGCGAGACGATGTACCTCGTCGGCGACATTATCGACGGCTGGCGGCTGAAGAAGAAGTTCTACTGGCCGCCCGAACACAACGACATCGTCTGGCGCATCCTCAAGCGCGCAAAGCGCGGCACGCGGATCGTCTATATTCCGGGCAATCATGACGAGATGATCCGGCCCTTTGCGGGCATGAATTTCGGCGGAGTCGAGATCGTGCGCGCCGCCTTCCACGATACTGCAGACGGGCGCCGGCTGATGGTGCTGCACGGCGACGAATTCGACACGATCATGCTCGCCCACCGCTGGCTCGCCTTCGTCGGCGACGCGCTCTACCACCTGATGATGAAACTTAACGGTTGGGTCGCGCGCGTGCGCAGCATGCTGGGCCTTCCGTACTGGTCGATTTCGAAGGCGGCCAAGCACAAGGTCAAGAACGCGGTCGAGTTCATCTCAAAATACGAGGAAGTGGTCGCGCGCGCGGCTGGCGAGCGCGGGGTGGACGGCGTCGTCTGCGGCCATATCCACACTGCCGAGATCCGCGACTTCACCCACGAAGGGCGCAAGGTCGAATATTATAACGACGGCGACTGGATCGAAGGCTGCAACGCGCTGGTCGAGCATTTCGACGGCACGATGGAACTGCTGCACTGGCCCGAGGAAGTTGCCCGCCGCGAGCCTGCGCTGAAGCAGGAAGCTGCGTGAAGTTGCCCGAAGACCAGCCCTTGCTCCCGGGCGCCCCCTCTTCGCCGCGCCAGCGTATCGCGATAGTCACCGATGCCTGGTTGCCGCAGATGAACGGAGTCGTCCGCACGCTGACGACGACCTGCGACCTCCTGCGCGAACAGGGCCACGAGGTCATGGTCGTATCGCCCGACCAGTTCGCATCGGTTCCCTGTCCGACTTATCCCGAAATCCGGCTGGCGCTTAGCCGTCCGGGCGCCGTCGCCCGCAAGCTGCGCGAATTCGCGCCGGGCGCGATCCATATTGCCACCGAGGGACCGCTCGGCCTTGCAGCACGGCGTTATTGCAACCGGCGCGGCACGCCGTTCACCACCGCCTATCACACGCAGTTTCCCGAATATGTCGCCAAGCGCACGCACCTGCCCGCGCAATGGTTCTGGCGCTATATCGAGTGGTTCCACGGCCCCGCCAGCAGGGTGCTGGTCGCCACGCACAGCATTCGCGAGGAATTGCGCGGACACGGCCTTGCACAGCTCCACCACTGGACTCGCGGGGTCGATCTCGACTGTTTCGACCCGTTTGCCCCGCCGCCGCGCGAGTTCGCCCATCTGCAGCGACCGATCCAGCTTTATGTCGGTCGTGTAGCGGTGGAGAAGAATATCGAGGCCTTCCTCGAGGCCGAACACCCGGGCAGCAAGGTCGTCGTCGGCGACGGGCCTTCGCTCGACCGGCTCAGGGCCCGCTATCCCGACGCGCTCTTCCTTGGCCGCAAATCGGGGCGCGAGCTGGCGGGATGTTATGCCGGAGCCGACGTTTTCGTCTTCCCGAGTCGGACCGATACCTTCGGCCTCGTGATGATCGAGGCACTGGCCTGCGGCACGCCGGTCGCGGCGTTCCCCGTTGCGGGTCCGCGCGATATCGTGGTCGACGAGGTCGGCGCGCTGTCGGAAAACCTCGACCGGGCGATCGACGCCGCGCTCTATTGCGACCGCAGGGCATGCGCGGATTACGGCGCACGCTTCAGCTGGGAAGCGGCGACCGACCAGTTCCTTGCAGGCCTTGCCGAGCTGGAACCCGGCGCGCTGGCAGACTAGCTGCCGGCGCCCCAGCCGCCGTCGTCGGCGTAATAATCGTCCGCGCCGCTGTCCGCACCCCAGCCGGTACCATCGTCATAGCTGGCTCCGTCCCAGTCGCTCGTGCTGCCGGCGGCCCAGTCGCTGGTGCCGCCAGTGTAGAACAGGCTTCCGGTATCTGCTCCCTGTGCAGCGATCGCGACAGCCGCCACGTTGGCTTCGAGCGTGTCACGGCTGGCGGCCATACCGAAATCGCCGTATTTACTGCCCCAGATCTTGAGCGCCTTGCGAAGCTCGAATTCGACCTTCTCTTCGCTCAGCACCATGTTGTCGCCCATCGGGACCATCGGCATGTCGACGGTCACTGCCACCTTGGTGATGCCTTCTCCTTGGGAGAAGTCCATCTTGATCCGGCCCGGGTCGTATCCGTCCTTGGCAGGAACAGTGAAGACGAGGCTGTCGCCCTCGCTGGACAGGGCGATCGGGGCTACGCCGCCAATCCCCGAGGTGCTGCCGGCGATCTGCGCCAGCTCCTGCTTGATGGCAGCCGCGTCGCCGCGCACACCGACGTCGAAGTCGGGACCGCTCTCCCCGCAGGCGGTCAATGCCAGGCTGGCCAGTACTATTGCAGTCTTCTTCATTGCGTCCCCCACGCGTTCTAAATGAAAGCAGGGGAATAGCGGCGAATCGTTAAAAAACCGCAGTTTACGCAGCCGTGCTTGCCGAATCCGTAGCGCTCGCCTACATGGCAGGGTGCAACGGCCGCTCCGCAAGGGGCGGCCCTTATATTTTATACCCATAAGCAAAGGCGCTTAAATGGCCGATCAACCCACTCCGCTGATGCCGCATGCGACCGCCACCTGGCTGGTCGACAACACCGGCCTTTCGTTCGAGCAGATCGCAGAATTCTGCGGCCTCCATATCCTCGAAGTGCAGGCCATGGCCGACGATCTGGCGGGCAGCAAATATACCGGGCGCGATCCGCTCCACTCGGGCGAGCTGACGCAGGAAGAAATCGCCAAGGGCGAGGAAGACAGCGAATACCGCCTCAAGATGCAGCGCGCTCCGGTCGCGGTCAGCCGCACCAAGGGCCCGCGTTACACGCCCGTGTCGAAGCGCCAGGACAAGCCCGATGGCATCGCCTGGCTGCTGCGTAGCCACCCGGAAATTTCCGACGCGCAGATTTCGAAGCTGATCGGCACCACGCGCAATACGATCACCGCGATTCGCGAGCGTAGCCACTGGAACATCCAGAACATCCAGCCCAAGGACCCGGTCACGCTCGGCCTGTGTTCTCAGCGCGAGCTCGACGCCGTGGTCGCCAAGGCCGCTAAGAACCTGCCGGCCCCCGAAGAGGGTGCGGAAGCACCTGTCGCTGCACCGAGCGGCGCCAGCGATCGCGAGAAGCTGATCGAGGAACTGCGCGCCGAACGCGATGCGAACGAAAAGGCTGCCGCCGAAGCCGCACAGGAAGCCGAGGCCGAAGCATGGCTCACCGCCAAGCGCGCCGCGGAAGAAGCGGGCGAGGACACGGGCGAAGCCTGATCGTCATCGAACACCTTCGAAAGGGCGGGAAAGGCTAGACGCTTTTCCCGCCCTTTTTACTTGCGTTTAAGCGATGTTGCTCCATGTTACTGACATGGATGTAAATAGTTATCCGTACCACCATCCCACCCCTTGGGATGCGAAGTTCGAGCCGGCCAGCCTGCCTGACATGCTGGCCCGTACGACGGAACGCAATCCGCAGGCACCCTTCCTGCATTTCCTCGGGCGCACCTATGATTACGCCGCCATTCATGGGGAAGCGAAACGCTTTGCCGCCGGCTTGATCGAACGCGGCATCAAGCCTGGCGACCGGGTCGGCCTCTTCCTGCCCAATGTCCCGATCTATGCCTCGGCCTATTACGGGGCGATGCTGGCGGGTGCGATCGTCGTGAATTTCTCGCCGCTCTACACGGTGGATGAGCTGGCCTGGCAGGTCGCCGATTCGGGCACGCGCCTGCTTGTAACCGTAGACGTGCCCGAACTCTATTCGACGGCATCTTCCGTGCTCGATCAGTCGGGGCTCGAGACGCTCGTCGTCGGCTCGCTCGCCGACATGCTGCCGTGGCACAAGAAGCTCGCGCTCAAGACCCTTGGCCGCAGCAAGGTCGCAAACGTCGACTGGAGCGCGGATACGATCGCATTCTCGGCCCTGCTCGCCGACCCCTCGAACGCGACATTCCCCGCTATTGATGTCGAGGACGACATTGCCCTGCTGCAATATACCGGCGGCACCACCGGGCGGCCCAAGGGCGCGATGCTCGGCCACTCGCAGCTATCGATGAATGCGCAGCAGGTTGCCGGCCTCAATCCCTTCGGCACACTGGACGAAGAAGTCTTCATGGGCGCGCTGCCCTTCTTCCATGTCTTTGCGAATACCGCGTTGCTCAACCACGCGATGGTGACCGGCGCGTCGATTGCCATGGTCCCGCGCTTCGAGGCGGGGCAGGTGCTCGACACCATCCAGAAGTACAAGACGACCGGTTTCCCCGGCGTGCCGACCATGTTCCAGGCGTTGCTCGACCATCCCAAGATGGGGAAGACCGACGTCTCGTCGATCAAGGTCTGCATTTCGGGCGGCGCGCCAATGCCCGCCCCGTTGCACAGCAAGTTCGAGGAAGTGACAGGCGTGCGCGTGGTCGAAGGCTACGGCCTTACCGAAAGTTCGGGCGTGGTCTCGGCCAATCCCTACAGGGGCGTGCGCAAGAAGGGCACGATCGGGCAGGTCGTGATGGGCACCGAGGTGATCTTCCTCGACAAGGAAGATCCCAGCAAGCTCGCCGCCGAGGGAGAACCGGGCGAACTGGCAGTCCACGGCCCGCAGATCATGCGCGGCTACTGGAACCGTCCCGAAGCCGATGCCGACACTTTCGTCACGCGCGGCGGCAAGCGTTACCTGCGCACCGGCGATGTCGCGGTGATGGACGAGGACGGCTTTCTCGAGATCGTCGACCGTATCAAGGACATGATTGCGGTTGGCGGGTTCAAGGTTTTCCCGAGCCAGGTCGAGGATGTGCTGCTCGAGAATGCCGCAGTAAAAGAGGTGCTGGTGATCGGCGTGCCCGACGATTACCTCGGCGAACGTCCGCGCGCCTATGTCACGCTCAATGACGACACCGCGTCTGCCGCAGACCTGGCCAAATGGCTGAACGCCCGCGTGGGCAAGCATGAACGCGTCGAGAGCGTCGTGATCCGCGAGGAATTGCCCAAGACACTGGTCGGCAAGCTCGATCGCAAGGCACTACGCGCAGAGCTTGGCATTTAACCAGCACCCAAAAAGAAAGGGCCGCTCCCGTCTAGCGCGGGGCGGCCCAATCCTCTCCTAGAAGGAAAACTCAGTTGGCGAGCTGGAGCTCGGGCTTGCTGTCGCCCTGCGGCTTGGCAGCGGGCTGCGCGCTCTTCTTCGGGTCGCGGTGTGCGAAACGGCCTTCGACCTGTGCACCCTGCTCGATGGTGAGCGCGTCATAGAAGACGTCGCCGGTGATCTTGGCGGTCTTGAGGATAACCAGTTCGCGTGCGGTGATCGAACCTTCGACCGTACCGGCAAGACGTGCGCTCTCGGCCTCGATTGCGCCGGTCACCTTGCTCGTTTCGCCCTGGACCAGGCTGGTGCAGGCGATGTCGCCCTCGATGCTGCCGTCGACATGCAGGTCGGCCGATGCCTTGATGTCGCCCTTGATGGCGAGGTCGGAACCGAGAACCGAGAAAGTGGAATTGCTTTTGGAGGCCATGGAGGAATTGCGTCCTGGATTAGTGGGCGGCGTGGGCGAGCTCTGGGGCTCGGCGGATTTCTTCGAGAACATTGGGGGCTGTCTCCAGGAAGGTACGGGGGTTTACGGCCCGTCCGTTGATACGGACCTCGAAGTGCAGGTGCGGACCGGTCGAACGCCCGGTGCTGCCAATTGCGCCGATCGTCTCACCCGGTGCGACACGGTCGCCGACCTTCGCGTTGAAGCGCGACATATGCGCATAGCGGGTCATCAGTCCATTGCCGTGGGTGATTTCGACGGTCTTGCCGTAGCCGCCCTTCCAGCCGACGAAGCTGACGCGGCCCTTGGCAGCGGCATAGATCGGCGTGCCGGTGGCACCGCGGAAATCGAGACCCTTGTGCATGGCGGCGCGACGGTTGAACGGGTCGCGGCGATAGCCGAAGCCCGAAGAAATCATGTCGCGGCGAGCCGGAGCGAATTGGGGGACGCCCTCAAGCGCGCTTTCCAGCGCGGTCATGCGGGCCATCGAAAGGCCAAGACGTTCGAAACGCGGATCGATGCTGCCGTCGGCGCTGGTCGACAGGCCTTCGAGCGGACCACCCATTGCCTGGCTGCCGGCACGGCGGACGACTGCATCGGGATTGAGCTGGAGCTTCTTGAGCGCGTCGGCAGCGCGGGCCGAGCGCCAGTCTGCATAACGCGTCAGGCCTTCGACGATGGCCAGCTGGCGCGCTTCGATGCGGGCGAGTTCGGCTGCCTGCGGGAAAGCGGCGCTGACCTTTTCGACCGTAGCGGCGGCTTCACCGGCCGAATCGCTGATTGCGGTATCGACCTTCATGTTCTCGGGCAGCAGCTCGGCAACGCCTTCGATGAATTCCATGCGGCGGTCGAGATCTTCACTGACCGCATTCAGATCGTCGCCGTAAGCGGCGAGGCGTTCTTCCGAAGTGGCGACCTTGGCTTCGCGGTTCAGCAGCGACTGGCGATCGGCCGAAGCGCTGTATTGCGCCCAGCCTGCGACTGCCAGCGAGATGGCCCAGACCAGAACGACGAACAGCGCAGTGGCTGCAGCAGCCTTCTGCACGCGCGATGAAATGGTGATGAAGCGAACCTGGCCTTCCGATCGCATGAAAAATTCGCGATCCGGAAACCAGCTGTTGATGCGGCTTGCCCAGCCGCCAATGGCGCTATCTTTATCCAAAACGACCCGTCCCTTGGTCTTTGACCCTTGGGCATCGTGTAGGGGCAATCGTTAACAAAATCGAATCCTAGTTCCCGCGGAATCCACGAGTCGATGCTTCAGCGGGACGAAGCGTTTCGTCGGTGCAGAATTTTCGTTCATCGGCGCGCCACAAAAGTTACCAGAAGGTTAATTTTCGGCCTCGAATCGTGAACGTTCCCATGGCGCTGACAGGGCGGCACATCGCTGTTAGGCGGGGTACCATGACCTGCAGCCGCCAGAATCGATTCGCATGAGCCGCATCGGCCTGCTCGGAGGCAGCTTCAATCCGGCGCACGGCGGACACCGGAGAATCTCGCTGTTCGCGCTCGAGGCACTCGGCCTGGACGAGATCTGGTGGCTCGTTTCTCCCGGAAATCCGCTCAAACCGAAGAAGGGCATGGCGCCGCTCGCGGCCCGCGTGTCTTCGGCGATGGTGCAGGCCAGGCGCGCGCCGATCCGGGTCACCGCGATCGAACGCGAACTGGGCACACGCTACACGGTCGACACGCTCGCAGCGATCAAGCGCCGCTTCAAACGGCATGATTTCCTCTGGCTGATGGGCTCCGACAATCTCGCCCAGTTCCACCTCTGGCGCGATTGGCGGGGGATCGCAAATGCGATGCCGATTGCGGTGATCGCGCGGCCCGGCTATGACGGGGATGCTGTCGCAAGCCCCGCGATGGCCTGGCTGAGGCGCTTTTCGGTTCCACTGTCCAGCTTTCGACACAGGGGCGAATGGAGCGCACCGGCACTGGTGACATTGCGTTTCGATCCCGACCCGCGTTCGGCCACGGCCATCCGCCGCGCCGACCCCGACTGGGCATCGCGCCACGCCGGTTTTTCCCTGCGAGATCAGGTGACACACCGTCCGATTCCCTCGGAGGGGGAAACGACCGCGCCATGACGAGCGTTGTCCTTTACACAATGCACCCTATCTCGGCACTTGGCCTTGGGGCCTTCAAACTCAGGAGTAATGCAATCGCCTATGACTCAGGCGCATACAGACCCGGCTGCATCCGGGAACGAAACCGCGAAGGTGGTACGCATGGCTAAGCCCGACAAGCAGGAACTGCTCGATTTCGTGCTCGGCCAGCTCGACGATGACCAGGCCCAGGAGGTCGTGACCATCGATCTTGAAGGCAAGAGCTCGATCGCCGATTACATGGTGATCGCCTCGGGCCGTTCGACCCGCCAGGTTGCCTCGATCGCGCAGAAGCTTGCCGAGAAGCTCAAGCAGAACGGCTATGGCCCGGTGAAGCTGGAAGGCTTGCCGCAGGCCGACTGGGTGCTGCTCGATGCCGGTGACATCGTGGTCCACCTGTTCCGCCCCGAAGTGCGCAGCTTCTACAACCTCGAGCGCATGTGGGCGTTCGGCGACGCACCGCCGGTGGCCGGCACGGCGTGATCATTTTGTAGCCTCAAGCGCCGGCGGCCGCGTCCGCGGCCTTAGGCTTCCGCGCCAGTGGGCGCGACGCGCAGTCGCGCTTTGGCTGCCGCGACCAAGAACCGGGCCGGCGGAGGCCCGGCAAGGGCGACCGCCCGCCCGCAGGGGCCCGTAGCGAAGCGGAGGAACAGCCCCGAGGACGAACCCGCGGAGGCGGGTTCGAAAAACAATAACTTTCGGGTAGACGCATAGCATGCTCCTCCACGTCATAGCCCGAGGTAAGATCGCCCGCTCACCCGAGGCGGAGCTTGTCGCACGGTACGAGAAGCGGCTGACATGGCCGGTCAAGTTCACCGAACTGCCCGAGACGGGCGGGCGCATTCCCGATCCGCAAACTCCCTACAAGACCGTGCTGCTCGACGAGCGCGGCAAGGACCTTTCGTCCGAGAAGCTCGCCGAAATCCTCGAGCGCTGGCGCGATGACGGCATGCGCGAGTGCCGTTTCGTGCTGGGCGCCGCCGACGGCCATTCCGAGGACGAACGGCGCGACGCGGACCTCCTGCTCGCGTTCGGCAAGGCCACCTGGCCGCACCTGCTGGCCCGCGCCATGCTCGCCGAACAGCTTTACCGCGCGACGACGATCATCGCCGGTCACCCCTACCATCGCAGCGGATAATGATGCAGGACTGACGTCATGAACCGCGCCGCCATAGCCTGCCTTGCCGTCAGTGGCGCACTAGCCTTGGCTTTTCAGGGTCTTGAGGCGCAAAGCTCTACCAACTTGCCAGACATGGGCGATGCGGCCAGCGCCCGTGAGGCGCTTGCGATCGCCCGCCAGCAGCAACGAAATGCGCGCCTGCGCGCGGAACAGCTGGAGGAGCGCTCGAAGCAGTCGAATCTCGCGGCGCAACAGGCTCTCCAGCAAGCCGCCGCCCTCGCAGCGCGAGTCCAGCAGGCCGAGGCCGGGATCGCCGCGGCTGAAGCAGAACTCTTGATCGTCGAGGAACGGCGCAGCGCGCTCGACCGGCGGCTGGCCGAACGCCGGGAGCCGCTTGCCCGCCTGACCGGGGCGCTCCAGGCCATGGGCAATCGCCCGCTCGTCCTCTCGGCGCTGCAGCCCGGCAGCCTTCGCGACGTCGTGCACACGAGGGCCGTCCTCGAAAGCGCCGTTCCCGTGGTGCGCCAGCGCACGGCCGCCCTGCGCAGCGAACTCGACCGGGCAAGGGCGCTCGAAAGCGAGCGGCAGGCAGTCCTTGCTGACAGGCGCGAAGCGGAAGCGCGGCTGGAAAGCCGCCGCCGCGACGTCGTCGCCATGGCGGAGAAAGAGCGCATCCTTGCGCGGCAGGCCGCTGGCGGCGCCAATCGCGAGGCGGAACTTGCCGTCGAACTGGGCGAGGAAGCGCGCGATCTCGACGCTTTGGTCGGACGGATGGAGCAGGCCGGTTCCTTAAGGACGCGTCTTGCGAAGCTCGACGGCCCCGTCGCCCGCCCCGCCGATCCCGGCTCCGTGGCGGCACCTGCGCCCACCCGGACTTCCGGCAATGCGAACTCTCCCCAAGGTTTCCTGCTTCCCGTGGCGGGCCGGGTGGTCGAGGGCTTCGGCGAGGCTGACACGAGCGGCGGCCGCGCCTCCGGCATCGCGATCGCACCGCGACCGGGCGCGCAAATCGTCGCTCCCGCACCGGGCCGGATCGCCTTTGCGGGACCCTATGCGGGTTATGGCAAGATCCTGATCGTAGAGCATGAGGGCAACTGGACCAGCCTCGTCACCGGTCTTGCCCGTCTCGACGTCGAGGTCGGCCAGCAGGTCACGGCGGGCTCTCCCCTTGGCCTCGCACCTCCTAGCCGCCCGCGCATTGAATACGAACTGCGCCGGGACGGGAATCCGGTCAATCCGCTCGATTTCCAGCGCTGAGACGCCCCGTAACGGCACGTTCGTCGAATTTCCTTGGCCTTTGTGGCGCCAATCGGCTCATCTTTCATTCACGCCTGAAGCGCTATAGAATGTCGCCAAGTGCCTTTGAGGAAGTCGTCCAATGAAGATCGCTAGCCTGGCCCGTTCGGCCGCTCTCGTCACCGCAGTCGCGCTGATCCCCGCTACTACTGCCGGTCTTGCCCGGGTCGATGGCAATGCGGGGCCTGAATTCGGCAAGCTGTTCGCCGTCTACGAACGCGTGAAGGCGAGTTATGTCGAGCCGGTCGAGGACGATGTCCTGATCAACGGCGCAATCGACGGCATGCTGGCGGCACTTGATCCGCATTCCGCCTATCTCGACGGGTCCGACCTCCAGCGGCTCGAAACCATGATCGACGGCAATTACTCGGGTCTCGGCCTTTCGGTCGTGAGCGAGGATGGCGCGGTGAAGATCATCTCGCCCTTCCGCGGCAGCCCTGCCGACCAGGCGGGCATCAAGGCCGGCGACTACATCACCCATCTCGACGGCGAGCTGATCTACGGCCTCGAACTCGACGAGGCGGTTTCGCGCATGCGCGGCCGCGAAGGCACCTCGATCCGCCTGACCGTCTTCCGTCCGGGCCGCGACGAGCCTTTCGACGTCGACGTGACGCGCGGCGTGATCGAGCTCGAGCCGGTAACCTGGGAGCTCAAGGACGGCAATATCGGCCACATCATGGTCAATGAATTCTCGCGCGATGTCGGCAGCGACGTCTACGCTGCGTGGAAGGATCTCCAGGCCAAGGCGACCGGCCGCCTCAACGGCCTCGTGCTCGACCTGCGCTCGAACCCGGGCGGCTCGCTCGACGAAGCCGTCGCGCTGTCCGACCTGTTCCTGACCAAGGGCCGGATCGTTTCGCAGCGCGGCCGCGCCCGCGGCGAATCGATTACCTACGACGCGGAAACGGTGTTCCGCGGCGATATCGCCGAAGGCCTGCCGATGGTCGTGCTGATCGACGCCGGTTCGGCTTCGGCCAGCGAAATCGTCGCCGGTGCGCTGCAGGACCACCGCCGCGCGGTGATCATGGGTGATCGCAGCTTCGGCAAGGGCAGCGTCCAGTCGCTCCTGCCGCTCGGCCGCAGCGCCGCGCTGAAACTTACGACGGCGCGCTACTACACGCCGTCGGGCCATTCGGTGCAGGAAGGCGGTATCCGCCCGGATATTTCGGTCCCGCAGCTGTCCGACCCCGATCTTGCCACCCGCAGCCGCTTCCGCATGCGCGAGAGCGACCTGCGCGGCCATCTGGTGAACGAAATCGGCCTCAAGGACGAGGATCTGGAGCGCGACAAGCGCGACGATCCGCGTTTCCAGCTGACCGCAGAGGAGCTGGAGGCCCAGGGCATCGAGGATTTCCAGCTGCATTACGCACTCGAAAACCTGCGCCGCACGACGCCAAGTGCCGTTGCCAGCCGGACTAACTGACGGTAGCGCTTCTGGCGCAATGACAGAGACTTCATCCCTGCGCCTGGCGCAGCGTATCGCGCTCGCCGTGCCGGCCCTGCTGCTGGCAGGCGCCTATATCTCGCAATACGGCTTCGACCTCTTCCCGTGCGAAATGTGCTGGTGGCAGCGCTATCCGCATTTCGCTGCCGTTGTCCTGGCGCTGATGGGATTCTTCCTTGCGCCCAAGCGGCTGTGGGTTGCGCTGGCGGCCGGGGCGATCCTCATCTCCGGCCTCATCGGACTGTTCCATGCCGGCGTCGAATATGACTGGTGGGAAGGCGTCACCTCCTGCGCGGCCATGCCGCAGGCGGGCAAGGGGCAGAGTGCGCTCGACGCGATCATGAACGCGCCGATCGTGCGCTGCGACGAGGCACCATGGACGTTCCTGGGCGTTAGTCTTGCAGGGTTCAATTTCCTGATCTCGACCGGCGCTGCGCTGGCCATTTTCAACCTCCTTCGCAAAGGCGAGAAGGCATGACCAAAACTCCCGACCATATCGCCCGCATGATCCGGGTCGACCAGGCCGGTGAATTCGGTGCCACCCGCATCTATGCCGGCCAGTTGGCCGTGATGGGCGATCGTGCTCCCGATTCGGCGGAGATTGCCGGCATGGCCGAACAGGAAGCGGGCCACCGCGCCAAGTTCGACGCGCTGATGGCGCGGCGCGGCGTGCGCCCGACCGCACTCCAGCCGTTCTGGGACAAGGCGGGCTTCGCGCTCGGCGCGGCCACCGCGCTTATCGGGCCCGAGGCCGCCATGGCCTGCACCGCCGCGGTCGAGACCGAGATCGACAAGCATTATTCCGACCAGCTCGACCAGCTTGAGGCGACTAATGAGGATCCCGAACTCGCCGCGATGATCGAGGAATTCCGCGAGGACGAGCGCGAGCACCGCGATGCGGCGCTTGCCGCCGGTGCCGAGCGTGCGCCCGCCTATCCGCTCCTCTCCGGTATCATCCGGCTGGGCTGCAAGGCGGCCATTCGCATTTCGGAGCGTATCTGACGACGGCGCCTCGCCTTCGCATACGCTTCATAGACAGTTCACCCGGAAAGGCGCCACAATGCGCCGTCCCGATTCAAGAGGCCCAGCATGACCAAGACCCTCCTTGCTCTTTCCGCCATCGGCGTCGCAGCCATTGCCGCTCCCGCCCAGGCTCAGACCCCGGTCGACACAGGCGATGAAAGCTACAACATGGTCATCGTCTACGGCGATGACGCATGCCCGCAGGGTGAGAACGGCGAGATCGTCGTCTGCGCGCGCCAAGCCGAAAGCGAACGCTTTCGCATCCCTGAGGCACTGCGCTTCACCGACGGTCCGCAAACGCAGGCCTGGGCCGAGCGCGTCGAGCGGCTGGAAATGGTCGGCAAGAGCGGCATCATGTCCTGCTCGCCCACAGGCGCAGGCGGCTTCACCGGCTGCACGCAGGAACTGATCGCCAAGGCCTATGACGACAAGGAAAACGCCTCGTCGGTCCGCTTCAGCGAAATCATCGCCGAACAGCGCGAAGAGCGCCTGTCGACGATCGACGAGGACGCAGAGCGCACGCAGGCCGAGGTCGAGATGATCGAGCGCGAATATATGGAGCGCCTCGAGAAAGAACGCGCGGGCTCGACGCCCGACGAAGAGGCACTGCCCGATCCGCAGCCGGAAGCCGAAGTCGTCGCGGGCGATCCCCAAGGCTGACTTTTTCCTTTTAATCCGGTGATTTGCAGCTAGGTCTTTCCCCATGGGGGGAAAGATCAGGGTTGTTACCGTCTTCGGCACGCGTCCCGAAGCGATCAAGCTGTTCCCGTTGATCCACGCGCTGGATGCGGATGTCCGCTTTGAGAGCCGTGTCTGCGTTACCGCGCAGCACCGCGACATGCTTGACCAGGTTCTCGCCATCGCGGGCATCGCGCCCGATCACGATCTCGACCTGATGACCGCCAACCAGTCGCTAGACGCGCTGACGGCCCGCGCGTTGACCGGGATCGGCGACGTTCTCGACGCGGAAAAGCCCGATTGGGTCGTGGTGCAGGGCGATACCACCAGCGCCCTCGCGGGCGCACTTGCAGCGCATTATCGCAAGATTCCGGTCTGCCATGTCGAGGCCGGACTTCGCAGCGGCGATCTCCACCATCCCTGGCCCGAAGAGGCGAACCGCAAGATGGTCGGCGCAATCGCCGGCCTTCACTGCGCACCTACGCAGGCCAGCGCCGATGCCTTGCTGGGGGAGAATGTCTCGCCTGCCAGCATCAAAGTGACGGGCAACACCGTGATCGACGCGTTGCATTGGGTAACCGATCGCATTGGACGGGACCCGTCGATTGCAAGTGGCCTGTCCGATCTCGAAGCGAGGTTCTCAGGCAGGCGCATTATCGGCGTGACAAGCCATCGCCGTGAAAACCTCGGCGATGGCATGCTGAATATCGCCAATGCGGTTAAAAGCATTTCGTCTCGCGATGACATTGCGGTTATTTTCCCGGTCCATCGCAATCCCAAGGTGCTTGGCGTGATGACGGCGCAGCTTTCCGGTCTCGACAATGTCGCACTCATCGAACCGCTGGATTATCCGCATTTCGCCCGGTTGCTGGATATCAGCCATATCATGCTCACCGACAGCGGAGGAGTGCAGGAGGAGGCTCCCGCGCTTGGCAAACCAGTGCTGGTCATGCGACAAACGACTGAACGCCCCGAAGGCGTGGCGGCGGGAACCGCGCGGCTCGTGGGGACCGATACGGACACCATAGTACGCGAGACCGAACGCTTGCTGGACGATGAGGGGGCGTATTCTGCGATGGCCCGCGCGCACAATCCGTTCGGCGATGGCTTTGCCTCTCAGCGAATCTGCGATTTGCTGGCGGCGAATAACGGATGATTGCCGGATTCATCCTGACAGGGTTCGCCATTTTCGGCCTGCTGCACTTGGGTTGGCGCGACCTGCGGCGACTGACAGGGCCCATCATCGCCGTCGAGGCGGAGATCATCGACAACGTGCGGCATTCGGCGTTCCTTTATTGGGAGGGGCCCAGCGCACGCTACAGGTTCGACCATGACGGCCAGACTTACGAGGTTCAACGCACTTTCCAGGCCCCTGGCTTGGTAGGAACAAAGCAGCGGCTTACATTTCCACGAGGATACCCGCGCGATGCGCGCGAACCGCAGCTAATCCAGCGAAGCTTCAATTACCTGCTGTTGCTCGGCTTTCTCTTCTGCGGCGTAGCCCTCATCCGGGGATGGCTCTGAACGCCTAAACCCCGTGGTATTCGCGGTACCACTTCACGAATTGCGGAATGCCCTGTTCGATGCTGGTGGTAGGCTGGTAGCCGATATCACGCTGTATCGCGTCGATATCGGCATAGGTCTTTTCGACGTCTCCCGGCTGCATGGGCATCAGCTCGACCTCGGCCTTCCTGCCGCAGGCCTGCTCGATCAGCTCGATCACCTTTGTCAGCTTTTCGCTGCGGTGGTTGCCGATATTGTAGAGCGCGTGCGGCTTCACACTGCCGCCCGCTTTCTCCTCCCCGTCATCCGCCGGCGGATTGTCCAGGCAAGCGACCACGCCGCTCACGATATCGTCGATGAATGTGAAATCGCGCCACATCTCGCCATGGTTGAAGACCTTGATCGGCCTTCCGGACAGGATCGCGTCGGTGAACAGCCATAGCGCCATGTCTGGGCGGCCCCACGGGCCGTAAACGGTGAAGAACCTGAGGCCGGTCAGCGGCGTGCGGTAGAGATGGGCGTAGGTCTCGCTCATCAGCTCGTCGGCCTTCTTGGTCGCGGCATAGAGCGACACGGGATGGTCGGCGCGATCCTCGACCGAGAAAGGCAGTTTGTCGTTTCCGCCATAAACGCTGGAGGAGCTGGCGTAGACCATGTGAGCGCAACCGCGGTGGCGGGCGACCTCGAGCAGGTTCACGTGGCCCATCAGGTTCGCCTCGACATAGGCGCGCGGGTTCTCGAGGCTGTAGCGCACGCCCGCCTGCGCACCGAGGTGCACGATGCTGTCGAACTCCTCGCCCTCGAGCGCGGCCGAGAGCGCTTCCCAGTCCGAAAAATCGACCTGCTTGAACGCGAAAGCATCGGGTGTGGCAGCGCGCACATGCGCCACGCGGTCCTGTTTCAGCGAGACCTGGTAATAGTCGTTGAGGCTGTCGATCCCGAGCACCTCGTCGCCGCGTGCGCACAGGCGCTCTGCCACTGCCGCGCCGATGAAACCTGCCGCTCCGGTTACCAGTACCCTCGCCAAATCAACCCCCGCTTGCGTCTCAGCCCTTGTCCAGCCCGATGTCGGGCGCGTCTTCCTGCTTCATGCCGACGACGTGATAGCCTGCATCGACGTGATGCGTTTCGCCGGTCACGCCGCTCGAAAGGTCCGACAGGAAATAAAGGCCCGAGCCGCCCACGTCCTCGATCGTGACATTGCGGCGCAGCGGCGAATTATATTCGTTCCACTTCAGGATGTAGCGGAAGTCGCCGATGCCGCTGGCAGCCAGCGTCTTGATCGGTCCGGCACTGATCGCGTTCACGCGAATGCCCTGCGGGCCGAGATCGTTGGCGAGGTACTGGACGCTGGTTTCGAGCGCTGCCTTGGCCACGCCCATCACGTTGTAATGTGGAATGACCTTTTCGGCGCCGTAATAGGTCAGGGTGACGATGCTGCCGCCGTTCGGCATCATTTCCGACGCGCGCTTTGCCACGGCCACGAGGCTGTAGGCCGAGATGTTCATCGTCATCAGGAAATTGTCGAGGCTGGTGTCGACATATTTGCCGCGAAGTTCGCTCTTGTCGGAAAAGCCGATCGCGTGGACGACGAAATCGATTGTGTCCCAGCGTTCCTTCAGCGTGTCGAAGGCGCGGTCGAGCGCCTCCATGTCGGATACGTCGCATTCGAACACGAAATCGCTGCCGAGCTGTTCGGCGAGCGGCGCAACGCGCTTCTTCAGCGCTTCGCCCTGGTAGGAAAAGGCCATTTCCGCGCCCTGATCGCGCAGTTGCTTGGCAATCCCCCAGGCCAGCGACTTGTCGTTGGCAAGACCCATGATCAGGCCGCGCTTGCCTGCCATCAAACCGCTCATTGCTCGCATCCTTCCTTTTCGCACAGCAGTTCCTGCTCCAGATATGCCCGCCGTTCCTCGTCGGTTACTTCCGCGAGTTCTTCTTCGGGCGTCTCTGCCAGAGCAGCATTCAGTTCCGCGCCGATAACGACCCCGAGGCCGACAAGCCAGAAAAAGAACAGCGCGATCATGACGCCTGCAAGCCCGCCATAGGTGAGATTGTAGGCGAAGAAATTGCTCAGCACCGCGGGCATTATCGTGGTCACCGCGATCCACCAAAGGGTCGTCAGGAGTACTCCTGGCCATTTGGGATAGCGCCGCCTGCGGTATTTGGAGGGGGTGAGCGTGTAGAAGATGAGATAGAGCGAGCCGAACAGGCCCAGGGCGGGCACGATCCGCGAAAGTTGCAGTTGGAGAATCCGGTGGAGCAGCTGCGGGAAATAGGCCTCGATCACTTCCTGCGCGGTGCCGATGACGAATTGCGCCATCAGGCTGAGCATCAGCAGCAATACGGCGCCCAGGATCACTCCGGTCGAAAACAGGCGGTATTTCCAGAAGGCCTGCGTTGCCTCTGTGCCATAGGCACGGCGCAGGATGTCGCGGATCGTCTCGACCAGGCTGCCGACGGTCCACAGCGCCACCAGCGCGCCTGCCCACAGGAGCCAGCCCGAGCGGGCCTGGATCACGTCGCGCGCCACCGGTTCGATCACGTTCCCCACTACCGGAGGCAGGGCATAGAGCACCGCATTGATAGTGGCCGCACGCTCGCTTTCCTCGCCAATTGCAGAGAAGACCGCCGCGCCGAGTATGAAGAAGGGAAAGATCGCCAGCATGGCGAGATAGGCGAGGTTGCCGGCGTGGATGAAGCCGTCGTTATAGGTGCCGACGAGTGTGCGCTTGGCGACTTCCCATGCGCGGGTGCCGGGGCCGACATGGCTTTCGATCCGGCCGCGCAGGTGGATCGCCTCTTTCCGGCGCGCCTCGGGTGACAGCGAGTAGAGTTCGCGGTCTTCTGGCGCGGGAAGATTGTGTTTGGTCAAACGCTAGGCCCCAAGGTCGGCTCGCGGGTCGCTTTCGTCCTTCCATCCCTCGAGCCGCTTGGCAAGGTCGGCAAGATCGTCGGGCAGCTGGATTTCCAGCGTGACCAGCTGGTCGCCGCGCGTGCCGTTCTTGCGGGTGAAGCCCTTGCCCTTGAGGCGCAGGACCGTGCCACCGTCCGTCCCGGCCTTGATCGTCATCATGACCGGACCATCGACCGTGGGCACGCGGACCTTGCCGCCGTTCACCGCCTCGTCGAGCGTGATTGGCAGGTCGAAACGCACATCGTCGCCCGACCGCTTGAAGAGCTTGTGGCTGTCGACCTTGATCGTGACGATCCCGTCGCCGGCGCCGCCGGGACCCTGCTCGCCCTTGCCCTTGAGGCGCATCTGCGTGCCGTCCTCGAGGCCCTTGGGCAGTTTCAGGTCGATGGTCTTGCCGTCGGCCAGCGTGATGCGCTGGTCGCGCAGCGTGGCCGCATCGATGAAGGGCACGCGCAGGGTATAGCCGATATCGGCGCCCTTGCGCGGAGGCGGTCGCCTGCCGGCAAAGCCTCCGCCCGGCCCGGCGCTGCGTGCACGACCGCCGCCGAACAGGCCCTCGAAAATGTCGCCGAGGTCGACCTGTTCGTTGCCGAAACTCTGGAAATCCTCGGCCCTGAAGCCGCGCTGGCCGCCCGGGCCACCGGCCCCGCCACCAAAGCCGCCGCCCATTCCGCCGAAGGGATTGGTGGGATTGCCTTCCATGTCGATCTCGCCGCGGTCGAACTGGGCGCGCTTGTCCTTGTCGGACAAAAGGTCATAGGCCTTGGTAATGTCGGAGAACTTCTCCGCCGCGTTGGGATTGTCCTTGTTCTTGTCCGGATGGAGCTCCTTGGCGAGCTTGCGATAGGCGCTCTTGATCGCCTTCTCGTCCGCGGTGCGCGTTACGCCGAGGGTGGAATAGGGGTCTGCCATGGTGTGTTAGCTAATTGCTACGCTCTCCAACCGCAAGCGGAGAGCCTTTTCTACTTTCAACCTTGGGGGTAGGGGACGGGACATGTCACTGCCAAAGTCCCCGAAACCTGCGAAAGTTCCGCCGTTTCAGGCACGATTGGCAGCGCCGGTATTTTTCACCCTAGACCGTGTTCCCTCTGTTCCAAGCTGTAGGATTGCCCAGTGAACGAGACCGAAAGCTCCATTCCCGTCACTGACCCCTTCGCGCTGTTCGAGCAATGGTATGGCGAAGCGAAGCAAACCGAACCTAACGATCCGAATGCCATGGCGCTGGCGACGGCGACCCCGGACGGTCGCCCCTCGGTGCGCATGGTGCTCTTGAAAGGCCATGGCAGCGGGCTGGGTGCCGATGAAGGTGGGGGCGGGGGCTTCGTCTTCTACACCAATGCCGAAAGCCGCAAGGGCGAGGAAATCCGCGCCAATATGCACGCCAGCCTGCTGTTTCACTGGAAGAGCCAGCGCCGGCAGGTCCGCATCGAAGGCCCGCTGACCGAAGTAAGCGAGGAGCAGGCCGATGCCTATTTCCACTCGCGCCCGCGCGCCTCGCAGATCGGCTCGGCAGCCAGCGATCAGTCGAGGCCGCTTCCGGACCGGCAGGTCTATCTCGACCGTGTGGCCGCACTGGAAGAACGGTATCCACAAGGCGATATTCCGCGTCCGCCGCACTGGACCGGTTTCCTGCTGACCCCGCGCGCGATCGAATTCTGGAACGACCGCGAATTCCGCCTGCACGACCGCCGCCGCTTCACGCGCGAGGGGCCGGGCGAGGCATGGTCCAACACGTTGCTTTATCCATGACCGAGAAGAAACACCTGCTGGCCCGCTCGGCCGCCATCGCCTCGATCACCGTGGCGGTGATCCTCGTCCTCATGAAGAGCTGGGCGAGCTGGCTCACCGGGTCGACCGCCATGCTCGGCAGCCTTGCCGATAGCGCGCTCGATCTCATCGCCAGCATCGCGACGCTCACCGGCGTGTGGATCGCCTCCATGCCGGCCGACGAGGACCACCGGTTCGGCCACGGCAAGGCAGAGGCGCTCGCAGCGATCTTCCAGGTCATGCTGATCACGCTGTCGGCCTTCGGCATCGCGGTGCGCGCAATTACGCAGCTGGTCGATGGCGGCAAGACCGCGGCTGCGGAAGAGGGTATCGCGGTCTCGGCCATTGCGATCGTGCTGACCTTTGCGCTGCTCGGCTGGCAGCGTTACGTGATGAACCGGACGCGCAGCCTCGCGATCCAGACCGATCACCTGCACTACAAGTCCGACCTGCTCCTGAACCTTGCCGTCATCGCGGCACTGATGCTCGACCAGTATGCCGGCTTCGGCTTGGCCGACCCGCTGTTCGGCCTCGCCATTGCGGCATGGCTGGGATGGGGCGCCTTCAGTGCGGCGCGCGATGCGGTCGACGATTTGATGGACCGCGAATGGCCCGAAGAACGGCGTCTCGCCTTCGTCGAGGCGGCGGCGCAGCATCCCGAGCTGTCCAACCTCCACGACCTGCGCACGCGGACCAGCGGCAACCGCGATTTCGTGCAGTTCCACGTCGACCTGCCCGGCGAAATGACGGTCGAGCAAGCGCATGACATCATCGAGCGGGTCGAAGAGGACCTGTGCAAGCGCTTCCCCGCCATGGACCTGCTGATCCACATCGATCCGGTCGGACATGTCGACGAGCCCGACAATCCTCTGGTCGAGGAAGACGAATTCGCCAAGCTGGAGGACGACGAATGACGAAACTGCCCTACTGGCATGTCGATGCCTTCTCCGACCGGCCCTTCGCGGGCAACCAGGCTGCGGTGATGCCGCTCGATGCATGGCTCGACGACGATGTGCTGCAAGCCATCGCGGAAGAGAACAATTTTGCCGAAACCGCTTTCGTGGTGAAGGACGAAACGGGCGAGGCGGACTGGGAATTGCGCTGGTTCACCCCGACCGAAGAAGTGCGCCTGTGCGGCCATGCAACGCTGGCCAGCGGGCATGTCCTCCTGACCCGTGATGGCGGTGAAAGCGTGACCTTCCGGACGCGCAGGGCCGGCGTGCTCGAAGTGCGGCGCAGCGATGCTGGCTATGAGCTCGGCCTGCCCGCGATCCCCACCGAGCGCGGCGATTGGGACGAAGCGGTCGCGCTGATCGGCGCGGAGCCGCAGGAAGTCTGGCTCAATCCCGAGGGCTACGGCATCTACCTGTTTGAAAGCGAGCAGCAGGTGCGCGCGCTCGATCCCGATTTGCGCGGCCTGAAGGCACTGGGGAACGACCAGTTCATCTGCACCGCGCCGGGCAGTGATACCGATGTCGTCAGCCGCGTGTTCGTGCCGGGCGGCGGCGTCGACGAGGACAGTTTTACAGGCTCGGCGCATGCCTGCCTCACCCATTTCTGGGCTGGCCGGCTGGGGAGGGACAGCTTTACCGCTTTCCAGGCCTCGCAGCGCGGCGGCTTCGCCACCTGCCGGCTGGAAGGCGACCGGGCGTGGCTCGGCGGGCCCTGCGTGACGGTGGTCGAGGGAAGCTTCTACCTGCCCTGAACGGGGTAGAGCTCCATGATATCGGCGAGTTGCTGGAGCATGGCGATGCGCTCTTCACGGTTCGAATGGCCGAGGCGCACGATCGTCAGCCCCTGTTCGGGTGAGACGATCACATACTGACCCATGTGACCGATCATCGCATACATGGATTGCGGTGCGCGGTTCGGGAACAGCGGATGCTCAGCCTCGCCATTGGGGCGGTTCAGCCAGGTCTGGAGGCCATAATGCGGGCTGGCAGGGCTGGGCTTCACCATCGCCTCGATCCAGCTGCGCGGGACGAGCTGTTCGCCCCGGTGCGATCCCTTGCGGCGCATCAACTCGCCCAGCTTCGCCCAGTCGCGCGCGGTGGCGTGCATCAGGCTCCCGCCGACCAGCGTGCCAGCACGGTCGAATTCGGGGACCATCGAATCCATGCCCAGCGGCTCGAACAGCCGGGCATGGAGATAATCGCTCACCGCGCGGCGGCGGGCTTCGGCATGGTCGGCATCGGCCAGCGTGCGCGCGGCGATGTCGGCGAGGATGACCGTGGTGTTCGAGGAATATTCGAACTTCTCGCCCGGCTCGGCCTCGGGCGGCTGGGCGGTCGCATAATCCGCCATATCGTCGCGCCCGTCGAGGAAGAGCATGCGCACCTCGCCGCTTTCCCACGGCGGATCGCCGGCCTCGGTATGCTCCAGCCCGCTGCGCATCTGGAGCAGGTGGCGCAGCGTGATGTCCGCTCGCGGATCGCCGCTGCGTTGCCAGCGCGGAACGGGGGCAGGTTGGTCAAGCCGGAGAAGTCCGTCGCCGACCAGCTGTCCGATCATCAGCGCGGTGACCGTCTTGGCCATCGACCAGCTGACGAAACGCGTGTCCGCATCATAGCCTTCGCCATAGCGTTCGGCCGCAATCTTGCCGTCCTTCATCACGATCAGCGCGCGCGTTTCGCCAAGCCCTTCCATGCTGAAGAGATCGTCCACTTCGCGCGCCAGCGCCTTGGTCGGCGCGCCCGGATCGGCGGTCACGGCGGCGAGCGCTTCCTCGCTTAGCAGGGGTTCCTCGGCAGGACCGGGCGAACCGCATGAAGCAAGGCTTGTGGCAGCAAGGGCAAGGGCGATAAGGGGGCGCGACCGCATCAACATGATACTGTCACTCGCATGAGGAAATAACCCGCGCAATGGCGAAAAAACGCTCCCTGTTCTCCCGCTGGTGGTTCTGGCTGCTCGTCCTTGTCGCAGCCCTGCTCGCCACTGCCTGGCTGGCCTGGGGCGAGGGTCTGAGAAAGACCGGCGAGACCGGCACGGCCTATGCCGCGCGGGTGGCGTGTTCGTGCCGTTATGTCGCCGGACGCAGCCTCGAAGATTGCGGCAAGGACAAGCTGGAAGGCATGGAACTGGTCATGCTGAGCGAAAACGAGACTAGTCGCAGCGTCACCGCTTCGATCCCCTTCGTTGCCTCGGACACGGCCAGCTATCGCGAAGGCTACGGCTGCGTGCTGAAGAGCTGGGAAAACTGATCAGGCCTCGTCGGCAAGGAAGGCGGCGTAGGCGCCCTTGAGGCCTTCCTCGAGAGATACTGACGGTTTCCAACCCATTGCACGAAGGCGCGAACTGTCCATCAGCTTGCGCGGGGTGCCATCGGGTTTAGACGTGTCGCATTCGATCCATCCTTCGAAGCCGACGGTCTGGGCGACCAGTGCCGCAAGATCGCGGATCGTGATCTCCTCGCCCGATCCGACATTGACGTGCTGCGCTTGCGAATAATTGGCGAGCAGGAAGATGCAGGCATCGGCCAGATCGTCGACATGCATGAATTCGCGCAAAGGGGTGCCGCTACCCCAGATCGAAACGCTGCCTTCGCCCGCCCGCTTCGCTTCATGGAAACGGCGGATCATGCCCGGGATCACGTGGCTTGATTGCGGGTCGTAATTGTCGCCGGGACCATAGAGATTGGTCGGCATGGCAGAGATGAAATCGCAGCCATATTGCTCGCGATAGGCGGCGGCGAGCTTCAGTCCGGCGATTTTTGCAATGGCATAGGCCTCGTTGGTCGGCTCCAGCGCACCGGTCAGAAGCGCCGCTTCTGTAATCGGCTGTTCGGCAAACTTGGGGTAGATGCAGGACGAACCGAGGAAGAGCAGCTTGCCGGTCCTGACCCTGCGTGCCGCCTCGATCACATTCGCCGCGATGGCGAGATTGTCGTAGAGAAATTCGCCCGGCTGCTCGCTGTTCGCAAGGATCCCGCCGACTTTTGCCGCGGCAAGGATGACCGCATCGGGCCGGTTATCGGTGAACCATTCCCGCACCTCGGCCTGTTCGCGCAGGTCGACACTGCGATCCGCCGTCAGGACTTCGCAGTCTTCGCGCGCCAGCCTGCGCACCAGCGCGCTGCCCACCATGCCGCGGTGCCCCGCGACATAGATGCGCTTGCCCGCCAGTGCGTAGGCGCTCACGCCGGACTGTCCTTCAGCGCAGCCATGTCCGCTGCAAGCATTTCGCGCGCCAGTTCGCGTACGGGCGTCTCGGCCTCCCAGCCAAGCTGCGCCTTGGCCTTCGACGCGTCGCCGAGCAGGAAATCGACCTCGGTCGGGCGGAAATAGCGCGGATCGATCTCGACGAGGCATTTGCCGGTCTTTGTGCAGAAACCTTTTTCGTCTTCGCCTTCGCCGCGAAATTCCAGGTCGATCCCGGCATCTTCGAAGACCCAGCGGGTGAAATCGCGCACGCTGACGGCCTGTCCGGTCGCCAGCACGTAATCGCCCGGCTGGTCCTGCTGCAGCATCATCCACATGCCGCGCGCATATTCGCGGGCATGGCCCCAGTCGCGCCTTGCATCGAGATTGCCGAGGAAGAGCCTGTCCTCGCGGCCCGCGGCAATCGCCGCCACCGCGCGGGTGATCTTGCGCGTCACGAAAGTCTCCCCGCGAACCGGGCTTTCGTGGTTGAACATGATCCCGCAGCTGGCGTGCATGTTGTAGGCTTCGCGGTAGTTCACCGTGATCCAGTGCGCATAGAGCTTGGCCACCGCATAGGGACTGCGCGGATAAAAAGGGGTGGTCTCGGTCTGCGGCGTTTCCTGTACCATGCCGAACATCTCGCTGGTCGAGGCCTGGAAGAAGCGCGTGTGGCCTTCCAGCTTCAGGATTCGGATCGCCTCGAGCAGGCGCAGTGCGCCCAGCGCATCGGCATTGGCAGTATATTCGGGCGTTTCGAAGCTGACCTGTACATGGCTTTGCGCAGCAAGGTTGTAGACCTCGTGCGGCTGCACTTCCTGCATCACGCGGATGAGATTGGTGGCATCGGTCACATCGCCGAAATGCAGGTACATCTGCGGATCGGGATCGTGCGGATCCTCGTAAATGTCCTCGATCCGCCCGGTGTTGAAGGAAGACGAACGGCGCTTGAGGCCGTGGACCTCGTAGCCTTTCTCCAGCAACAGGCGCGCAAGATACGACCCGTCCTGACCGGTCACCCCGGTGATCAATGCCCGCTTGGCGCTCAACCCGTTTCTCCTTTTATGGCGCTGCGGTAATTCGGGGGCTGCCTATTTGGCAAGCGCCTCCTCGGCGTAAAGGCGGGTAGTGGTGTCGATCCAGCCACCTCCCACCACCCTGTCGCCGGCGTAGATCACTGCGGCCTGTCCCGGGGCGACGCCATATTCGGGCGTCTCGAAACGGATCGTCGTGCTGGCATTGTCGCCCAGGGGCCCGTCGAGCGTGATCGGCACGGGCTTGGCGAGACTGCGGACCTTGGCGGTCAGCGGCATGTCGGGAAGCGGGCCGATACGGTTCGTCTCGATGAGGTGCGCTGCACTCACCGCGAGCATGCGCTTCGGGCCCACCTTCACCTGCGCCTGTCCTGCATCGATGCCGACCACATAGAGCGGTTCCGGCTGGCCGCCGATATCGAGACCGCGGCGCTGGCCGACGGTGTAGTGGATCACGCCCTTGTGTGCGCCCAGCTTCTCGCCCGTCGCGGCATGGACGATTGCGCCCTCGCGTGCGCCTTCGGGGCGCATCTTCTTGACGATCTTGGCGTAGTCGCCGTCAGGCACGAAGCAGATGTCCTGGCTGTCGGGCTTGGCTGCATTGCACAGGCCCGCCGCCTCGGCCAGTTCGCGCACTTCCGCCTTGGGCAGTCCGCCGAGCGGAAAGCGCAGGTAATCGAGCTGGTCCTCGGTAGTGGCGTAAAGGAAATAGGACTGGTCGCGCGCCGGATCGACCGCGCGGTGCATCTCTGCTCCTGCAGGCCCCATCACCCGCCGGACGTAATGGCCCGTCGCGAGGCAATCGGCACCCAGCTCGCGCGCCATGGCGAAAAGGTCGGTGAATTTCGGTCCCATGTTGCACCGGATGCAGGGCACCGGTGTGCGGCCGGCGAGATATTCGTCGGCAAAGGTCTCGACCACGTCTTCGCGAAAGGCGCTTTCGTGGTCGGAGACATAATGCGCAATGCCGAGCCTGTCGGCGACCGCGCGTGCATCGGCGATATCGTCGCCCGCACAGCAGGCGCCCTTGCGGCCCGTGGCTGCACCGTAATCGTAAAGCTGCAGCGTGATGCCGATCACTTCCGCGCCGCTTTTCGCCGCGAGCGCCGCGACGACCGAGCTGTCGACGCCGCCCGACATGGCGACCACGATCCGGCACTCGCTGGCCGGGCGCGGAAGATCGAACAGGTCTGCGGCGCAGGCCGCATCGAGAAGACGGGATTCGGGCATGGCGCGCCCCTTACACATGTGCGCGCGCATCCTCCAGTATTTCCCGATTTTCCGCCGGGCCCGATGTTTCACAGAGTCTTTACCATACCGGCGTATTCCCACTCTCATGTTCGAGGGGCACATCAACAAAGAGACATTCTCGCAACCGCGCGAGTCGGGGGTTTTGCGCCAGTTTCGCTGGACCGACCTCGTCGCACGCCTGTCGGCGACTCGGGAATTGCGGGAAGAACTGAGCAAGGGCGAAGGCGGAGGTTTCGAAGCCTTCGGCGAAGCGCGCCGTGAAAGCGACGAAGAAAGTAACCGGCCCGTTAACCAAACTGATTTATCGCATGGCAAATCAAGCGGGTTAGGCAGTGCTGGAACCGCAACTGGTGCGGTGCATGGCGACCGAGAGAAATAGATGATCGAAAATCAGGACATCCGCCCTGCACAGGTAATCGGCCCGCTTGGTGAGCCGCTGACCCTGGCTGACTTGCCGAAGCCCTCGACCAAGCGTTGGGTGGTTCGCCGCAAGGCCGAGGTCGTGGCGGCCGTCAATGGCGGCCTGCTGACGATCGACGAAGTGCTCGAGCGCTATGGCCTCACGCTGGAGGAATTCGCTTCCTGGCAGCGCGCGGTCGATCGTTCCGGCATGCAGGGTCTTCGCGTCACCCGCATCCAGCATTATCGCGATCTTTACGAGCGTCAGTTCAAATACTGAGTGCTCACTTTCGGCCCCGAGCCTTTGAAAGCTGGGGCCAAAACCAAGATTTACAGGAACACGCGCTCATCACCCGCGTTTCTCTTATCGTTATCCCGTTTTGGGATTGAAGAGGAGAACAGGGTTATGGAAGGCGAAGGCGTAGGAATTTTGGTAATGATCGTGGTAGGCGGCATAGCCGGCTGGCTTGCGAGCCTCGTTATGAACCGCGATGCGTCCATGGGAATCATCTGGAACATTGTCGTCGGCATCGTCGGCGGGTTCCTCGGGGGTTTCCTGCTCGGAGGTCTGATCGGAATTGGCGGTTGGATCGGCTATCTCATCACCGCCTTCATCGGTGCGGTTGTGCTGCTGCTGATCGCTAACTTTATCCAGCGTGGTCGCGCCAGGTAACACCTGACGTTAGACTGACGCCTTAAGAAGGGCGGTGCGGGGAAACCCGCGCCGCCCTTTGTCGTGGAAAATAGGCGATTCTTACCCTTCGTCAGGCGTGCTATACCCCCGGTCGAGTGAAGCATTGCCCGCCAGCCTGCATGCAGTAAGGCGGCGATGCGCGCTCTTGCGCTTTGTGATTTAGTGAACTAACACACTTCACCAGCAATGGCCGCGACCAGGATGGGGCAGGCAAATGACGTATGAATCCGATATCAAGGCACAAGGTGAGGAGCCCGTGGCCGTGACACTCGATGGAAGGACTTTCGACGGGCGCGACGAGCCCCGTTCGAAGAAGAGCCTCTATATCCTGATTGCACTGGTCGTTCTTGCGGCAATCGTTGCTCTTTATGTTTTCCTGACCATGGGTGCGGAAGAAGAGGTGGCCGATCGCGGCGCGCAGGCTCCTGCGATCACCGTCGTTTCGCCCGGCCGTACGACGGTCGAAGGCCAGATCGTCGCGACCGGCGTCCTTGCCGCACGTCGCGAGGCACCCGTCGGCGTTGTCGGCGAAGGTGGCCGGGTCGTCTCGATCCCCGTCGAAGCCGGTGACTGGGTCCGCCAGGGCCAGGTCCTCGCCGTTATCGACCGCTCGGTCCAGTCGCAGCAGGCGCGCGCCGCCGCCGCACAGATCGAAGTGGCGCAGGCCGATGCCAATCTCGCGCAGTCCAATCTCGACCGCGCTCTCCAGCTGGTGGAGCGCGGCTTCGTCTCGAAGGCCGACGTCGACCGGCTCACCGCGACCCGCGATGCTGCGGTTGCCCGTGTCCGCGTTGCGCAGGCCAGCCTGAGCGAACTGCAGGCTCGTAATGCGCGCCTCAACATCGTCGCGCCGTCCGCTGGCCTCGTGCTCGAGCGCAATGTCGAAGTCGGCGCCACGGTTTCGGCTGGTTCGGGCCCGCTCTTCCGCCTTGCGCGCGGCGGCGAGATCGAAATGCTCGCCCAGGTCGGTGAAGAGCAGCTTGCGCGCCTGAGCGCAGGGGTTTCCGCCGAAGTCACTCCGGTGGGTTCGGACAAGAGCTTTACCGGCCAGGTCTGGCAGGTTTCGCCGACGATCGATACCCGCAACCGTCAGGGCACGGCGCGTATCGCGCTGTCCTACGATCCTGCACTGCGCCCGGGCGGTTTTGCCACGGCCCGCATCCTGAGCGGCACGACCACGGCACCGCTGCTTCCCGAAAGCGCGGTCCTCTCCGACAGCGAGGGCAGCTTCGTTTACGTCGTCGACGATGAAAACAAGGTCCAGCGCATGGCGGTGGAGACCGGCATGGTCACCAGCGAAGGCGTGGTCATCGAAAGCGGTATCAGCGGGAACGAGAAGATCGTCCTTCGCGCCGGCGGCTTCCTGACCGAAGGCGAAACCGTCAACCCGCGTTCGGCCGACGACTAAGGGGCGCCAAGCCATGAATTTCCGCAATATTTCCGCCTGGTCGATCCGCAACCCGGTCATTCCGCTGGTTGCCTTCACCGCGCTGCTGCTCGCGGGGATCCTGAGCTTCGTCCGTATGGACGTGGTGAATAATCCGGATATCGAATTCCCGGCCGTCAATGTCACGATTTCGCAGCCCGGCGCCGCGCCGACCGAAATTGAGAACCAGATCACCCAGCAGGTGGAAGCGGCCGTCCGTTCGGTCAATGGGGTCAACAAGATCACCTCGACCGCGCGCGAAGGCAGCTCGAACACCTTCGTGGAATTCGAGATCGGCACCGACCCGAACAATGCCGTTGCGGAAGTGAAGAACGCGATCGACCGCGTCCGCGGCAGCCTGCCTGACGGGATTCTCGAACCACGTGTCGAGAAGGTCGAGATCGCCGGCGGCTTCCTCGGCATCTATGCCGTCGAAGCCAACGACATGACGATCGAGCAGCTTAGCTGGTTCATCGACGATACCGTGGCCAAGCAGCTCCTCTCGATCGACGGCATGGCCGAGGCGGGCCGTTTCGCCGGCGTGAACCGCGAAATCGAGGTCATTCTCGACCTGCCCAAGATGCAGGCCTACGGCGTCACCGCGAGCGAGATCAACTCGGTCCTGCGCCGCGACAACCTCGACGCGGCAGGCGGCATGGCCGAAGTCGGCGGCACGCGCCAGTCGGTCCGCGTGCTCGGCAACACCGGCACCGCTTTCGAACTTTCCAATCGCCAGATCCGCCTCTCCAATGGCACCACGCTCAAGCTTGGCGATGTGGCGACCGTGCGCGACGGTTATTCCGAACGCACCTCGATCTCGAAGGTGCGCGACCAGGAAGTCGTCAATTTTTACATGAGCCGCGCCAAGGGCGCCTCGGACGTCACCGTTTTCGAAGCAGCGCAAAAGAAGATCGCAGAGATCGAAGCGGCGAACCCCGATGTGAAATTCATCCAGCTGTTCGATACGGTCAAATACACGAAGGACCAGTATTCCAGCTCGATTGCCGCGATGATCGAGGGCGCGATCCTCGCCGTCGTCGTCGTGTTCTTCTTCCTGCGTGACTGGCGCGCGACCTTCATCTCCGCCGTCGCCATCCCGCTTTCGGCCATCCCGACCTTCTGGTTCATGGACTTGCTCGGCTTCAACCTGAACCAGATGTCGCTGCTCGCCTTGGCGCTGGTGGCCGGCGTGCTGGTCGACGATGCGATCGTGGAGATCGAGAACATCGTCAGACACATGAGGATGGGCAAGACGGCCTACCAGGCCTCGATCGACGCCGCCGACGAGATCGGCCTGCCGGTGGTTGCCACCAGCTTCTGTATCGTCGCGGTCTTCCTGCCGGTCGGCCTGATGCCCGGCGTTACCGGCCAGTTCTTCAAGAACTTCGGCCTCACCGTGGTCGTCGCGGTGCTAATGAGCCTTGCGGTGGCACGTATGATCACCCCGATGCTCGCAGCCTATTTCCTGCAGGCCAAGGGTCATGCCTCGCATGGCGAAGGCAAGTGGATGGACCGCTACATGAGCGTCCTCCACTGGTCGCTCGAGCGCGGCAAGATGCACAAGCGCCGCGATGGCGTGACGCCGCCCAAGCGCCGCTGGGCCTATGCGCTTTCGCTGCTGTTCACCACGCTCATCCTGCTCGCTGTCTCGGCAGTCGGCGTCTTCATGAGCTTCAACGCCCTCGAAGGCCTGCAGATTCCTCAGACGCTGGCGAATGCAGCAGCAGAGGAAGAGACCTTCCTCCATTCGCTGATCATGCGCCCGCTGCAGCTCGTCCAGCTCGGCGTGGCGACTGCTGTGGGGTTTGCCATTGCGCTCGGAGTGCTGAAGGGTCTCGGCTTCGTGCTGCGTTTCCTCGGCCAGCGCCTGTCCCAGAGCTGGCGCTATCTCGAAGCGCGCTTCTACGACCACCGCGTGTGGATGCTGGGCGTGGGCTGGTTCGCATTCATGCTGACCATCCTGTTGTTCGGCCAGACGCCGTTCCAGTTCAATCCTGAAGTCGACGATTCGACCACGCAGGTCCGCATCGAGATGGTCCCGGGCACCACACTGGAAGATACCGAGCGCGTGGCTGACCGTGTCGCCGCCCTGCTGTACGAACAGCAGGAAGTCGAACGCGTTCTCGAGCGTGTGTCGGAAGGCAGTGCGACCCTGTACATCACGCTGTCGGAAGACCGTGAGCGTCCGTCCTACGTCTTCACCCGTGATCTTGCTCCGACCCTGTCGAGCATTCCCGATGCGCGCGTGCGCTGGAACAACATGAACGGCCCCGGTGGCGGCGGAAGCGGCCGCGATCTCTCGATCATGCTGGCGGGTTCCGATCCGGTGCTGCTCAATGACACGGCCGCCCAGCTGGTCGAGGAGATGAAGGATCTCGACATGATCGTCGCGCCGCGCATCACGGCCGACGTCCCGCGTCCCGAAATCCTGATCCGTCCGCGTCCCGAGCTGATGGCAGATCTCGGCGTATCGACCGCCGCTGTCGGCCAGGCGATCCGCATCGCGACCATGGGCGAGATCGAGCAGAATGCGGCCAAGTTCTCGCTTTCCGATCGCCAGATCCCGATCACCGTGCGCCTTCCCGAAGAAGCGCGTGAGGATATCACGACGATCCAGAACCTGCCGGTCCCGACTGCCAATGGCACCTCGGTCCCGCTCGGCCGGATCGCGGACATTTCCTTCGGTGCAGGTCCCACGACCATCCAGCGTTACAACCAGAACCGCCGCGTGCTGATCGGTGCCGATCTTGCCAGCGGCGTGCTGCGCGGTAACGCGATGGAGCGGGTCAATGCCCTGCCGACGCTCACCAACCTGCCGCAGGGTGTCATCCGCGACCAGGTGGGCGAGGACGAGCTCCAGCAGGAACTGCTCGACAACTTCGGCATCGCACTGCTTGCAGGCATCCTGCTCGTGTTCGCGGTTCTGGTGCTGCTCTATAAGCGACTGATGAGCCCGCTGGTCAACATGACCTCGCTGGCCCTCGCGCCGCTCGGCGGTATCTTCCTGGTCTGGATAGTCGGACAGCCGCTGTCCTTCCCAGTCCTGATCGGCGTGCTCCTGCTGCTCGGCATCGTGTCGAAGAACTCGATCCTGCTGATCGACTTCGCGATCGAGGAGATGGACAAGGGCACCCGCAAGATCGATGCGATTATCGATGCCGGACACAAGCGCGCGCAGCCGATCGTCATGACCACGGTCGCGATGACCGCCGGCATGGTGCCGACCGCGCTCAGCCTGTCGGGCGATGGCGCCTGGCGCGCGCCCATGGGCACGGTGGTGATCGGCGGCCTGATCCTGTCGACCCTGCTGACGCTGCTCATCGTCCCGGCGGGCTTCAGCCTTGCCGACGGCTTCGAGAAGCGTGCCGGACCGTGGTTGCGGAACAAATTCCTCACCTATCGTCCGGGTGACGAGGACAAGCTTGCCGGATCGAAGGGCAACCAGCCCGGGATCGAACCGGCGGAGTAATCGTCACCTAGGTTATGGGGCGGCCACTCGAACCAAGCACACTGACGGGCGGGACGCCGCTCCCGCCCGATCGCGCCCGCGCCATGCGCCGGACCGCTACGGGAATGCTGGTCCTGATGGCGGCGATCTTCATCTTCTCGGCGCGCTATCTCGAAGTGCATCCGGCATGGGGCTACGTCCATGCCTTTGCCGAAGCGGCGATGGTCGGCGGCCTAGCCGACTGGTTCGCGGTCACGGCATTGTTCCGCCGGCCGCTCGGCCTGCCGATCCCGCACACTGCGATCATCCCGGAAAACAAGGACCGCATCGCCGATACGATGGCGGGCTTCCTGCGCGACAATTTCCTCACCCCGCAGGTCGTCGCGCGCCGGATGGCCGCGATGAACCTCGCCGGGGCCGTGGGAAGCTATCTCGCCGACCCCAAGGCGCGCAACGATGGCCGCGTGCGCGCAGGGGCGGGCGAGCTGGCAGTCGAGGTGCTCGAATCGCTCGACCCGGACCGTCTCGGCACGCAGGTCCGCAGCGGCCTGGCCGCGCAGATCGAGAAACTGGAAATCGCGCCTTTGCTTGGCGGCATGCTCGAGGCGATGATTGCAGACGGTCGCCACAAGCTGGTGATCGACAAGATCATCCGCTGGGCAGGCCTCGTCCTCGAAGACAATGAAGGCATGGTGCGCGACATGGTGCACAAGCGCGCCAATGCCGTGCTGCGCTTCACTGGGCTCGACGAACGGCTCGCCAATTCCGTGATCGACGGCCTCTACAAGCTGCTCGCCGAAGTGCTGGTCGATCCCGAACATCCGCTGCGCGACAAGATCGAGGAAGGCCTCGAGGAACTCGCCAAGGGCCTGCGCGAAGATCCGGAAATGCAGGAGCGGGTCGAGCGCATGAAGGTCGAACTGCTCAACAACCCGGCCATTGCCGACTGGTGGCAGGGCGTATGGGAGAGGATCCGCGCACGCCTGATCAAGAGCATCCGCGAGAGCGGCGGCACGGGCAGCGGCTACATGGGCGAAACACTCGCCGAACTGGGCTCCGCACTACGCGACGACTTGCGCCTGCAGCAGCAGGTCAACCGCTTTGCCCGCCGTACGGCCGTAGGCATCGCCACGCGGTATGGCGACCAGATCGTGCAGCTGGTGTCGGAAACCGTCCGCCGCTGGGATGCGACGACGCTGACCGGCCGAGTGGAAGGCGCTGTCGGCCGCGATCTCCAGTTCATCCGTATCAACGGCACGCTGGTCGGCGGGCTGGTAGGCGTGACACTACACGGCCTGATGGCGATCTTCGCCTAGGCCGTTCCGGTCAGTCGTGGCGGATGGCGAAGCCGTGCGCGTCCGCCGAGAACGGGCGCTGCCCACCAGCGGTGAGATAACGTACCTGCTGGAAGGCGAAATCGGTCGCCGGATTACCCTCGGCATCCATGGCGGGATCGAAACGCGCATGCTCCTTCATCGCATCACAGGCTGCGTCGCGCAGGACCTTGGCGGTCAGGAAATTGGTGACGTGGCAATGCACGACACGTCCGTTTCCATCGACGATCAAGCGTAGCGGAACCATGCCGTCCCACCCTTTGCGAACGGCCTCCTTCGGATAGCCGCGCTGGATCGCCTCGGCCAGTCTGCCGACGTCCAGCAGCTTGACGTGCTTGTCGAGTTTGGAATGGGCGTCGAGGTCGAGGCCGAAATCCTTCAGCCTGTCGGTCACGCAACTATCGAGTGCCGAGATCGCCTGATCGATTGCACGGGTATGCAGCGTCGTCTTGGTCCCGCGCGGATCGACGATCACGAAATCGGTCACCTCGCTTGCCTCGAGCCGTTCTTCGCCCTCGTCGGGTTCGGGGAAAAGGCGGCCGGCAAAGACAACGCCGTCGCGCTCACCGATAGACGCTGCCGCCACGCGGTCGAACCGGTGGAGCTTGTCGCTGGGCAGGAAGCCAGCCTCGAGCGAACCGCTGCCTTCGAGGATCGGTGCACCGATAACCGCAAACTGGACTGCCGAGCGCGGGTGGATGCGCTTGATCGAAAGCGTGACGCGTCCGTCGCCCCTTACGAAGTCCCGCGTGACCGAGCACCCGTCCTCCAGGGTCGACAGGCGCCACTGCCCATCGGGCTTTAAAGCTTCCGGCGCATCCGGTTCGACGGCCATTGCGCTGCTCGCCAATGCCGCTCCGGCCAGGAGGGGTAGAGCGAACTTGCGCATTCTAGCGCACCATCCGGTACACGATCCGGTTGGTGAGATAGGTTCTCACGGGCTGGCCAGCGGCATCGCGCGCCGGCTCGATCTTCGCATAGCGCTCGAAGGCCGTGCAGGGATGGCCGCCAAGTTCGAAGTCATCCGCAGCCGTCTGGTTGAGGAGGACGCAATTCTCGATTTTACCTTGCGTGTCGATAGTCATGCGAAGGTGAAAGTCTGCCTGCGCGCCGCGATTCAGGGCTGCATTGGGATATCGATCGGCGACTTCGCGCACGACGGTCTTCATGTTCGTCACTTTCGGCGGGCTGGCAACGCTGCGCTGCTCCGCAATGTCGAAGCCCCAGAACTCGACGAGGTTTTCCATGCACACGTTCATCGCAGCGAGCGGAGCATCGAGCGCTCCGAGATGAAGCCGCACTGGCGTACGACCGCGCTGAGAGATGGTCAGCCATTCGACAGCCGCCGCACCTTTGGCGTCGAGTTCGGGCAAGCTGCGCGGATTAGAGACGTAATCGGGCTCTTCGTCCTGGTCGCCGGCCTCTTCCTCGGCTGCAACGAAGCCGCTCGAATGCTGGATGGCACTCCCGAATTCGCCGAATGACGATGCGAGGAGCTCGAATTCGCCGGTATCACCGCCCTCGCTGAACTCGAACCCGGTCTTGCGGCCATTGCGGTATTTTTCGAAGGCAGGGCCTGCGACGGTCCAGCTTGCGGATGTCGACGGGTCCCACTGGTCGATCACGAAGATCGTCTGGTTCTCACCCTCGCCGAACAGCCGCGCGATGCGGCACTTGTGTTCGCCCATGTCGAGATTCCACTGGCTCGACGGCTTGAGTACGACGATCTCCGGATCGTCTTTCGCCGAGGCGGCACTGGCTGCTGCCAGACAAGTTATCGCGAGCAAAGGCGATATGGATTTAACGAGCGACCGCATAAAAAACCCCTCCGAACCAGTATTGGTTCGAAGGGGTCTGTATTACATCAGAATTTGCGTCAAAGCTTTTCAGTAAGCTCCGGCACGATCTTGTAGAGATCGCCGACGATGCCGATGTCGGCGACCTGGAAGATCGGGGCGTCTTCGTCCTTGTTGATCGCGATGATCGTCTTGGAGTCCTTCATGCCGGCAAGGTGCTGGATCGCGCCAGAGATGCCGATGGCGATGTAGACTTCCGGTGCCACGATCTTGCCGGTCTGGCCGACCTGGTAATCGTTGGGGACATAGCCCGCATCGACCGCGGCGCGCGATGCGCCGATGCCTGCGCCGAGCTTGTCGGCGAGCGGCGTGATGACCTGCTCGAAGGTTTCCGCGTCCTTGAGCGCACGGCCACCCGATACGATGACCTTGGCGCTGGTGAGTTCCGGACGGTCGCTCTCGGCGATTTCCGCGCTCACGAAGCTGGAGGTGCCAGCATCGCCTGCGCCCGAAATTTCTTCGATCGTGCCCGAACCGCCTTCGGTGGCTGCCTTGTCGAAGGCGGTGCCGCGAACGGTGATGACGAGCTTGGCGTCGGAGCTTTCGACTGTCGCAATCGCGTTGCCGGCGTAGATCGGACGGGTGAAGGTCTTGTCGCCTTCGACCGAAAGGATGTCCGAAATCTGCATTACGTCGAGCAGGGCTGCGACGCGCGGTGCGATGTTCTTGCCGGTGGTGGTGGCGGGCGCAACGAAAGCGTCGTGGTGGCCCATCTGATCGGCGATCAGCGGGGCGACGTTTTCGGGAAGGGCGTGCTCGTAAGCCGCATCGTCGGCGAGGTGGACCTTGCCCACACCGGCAACCTTTGCAGCCTGTTCCGCCACTGCGCGGCAGCCCGAACCTGCGACCAGCAGGTGGACTTCGCCCAGCTTGCTGGCGGCAGTCACGGCAGCCAGCGTTGCGTCCTTCATCTCGGCATTGTCGTGTTCGACCCAGACGAGAGTTTTCATAGTTCTGTTCCTTTCGAAGTCCGGGGTCTTACGCGATGCCGAGCGCTTTGATCTTGGCGACCAGCGCATCGACGTCCTCGACCTTTTCGCCTGCCTGGCGAACCGGCGGCTCGGAGACGTTGGTGGTCTTGAGGCGCGGCGCGGTGTCGACGCCGTAATCGGACGGGCTCTTGGTATCGAGCGGCTTCTTCTTCGCCTTCATGATGTTCGGCAGCGAGGCATAGCGCGGCTCGTTCAGGCGAAGGTCGGTGGTGACGATGGCCGGAAGCGTGAGCTTCACGGTTTCGAGACCGCCGTCGACTTCGCGCTTCACGACGACGCTGTCGCCATCGACTTCGACGGTGTTGGCGAAGGTGCCCTGCGGACGTCCCATGAGGGCTGCGAGCATCTGGCCAGTCTGGTTCGAATCGTCGTCGATTGCCTGCTTGCCCAGCATCACGATGCCGGGGGTTTCTTCCTCGGCAATCGCCTTGAGGATCTTGGCGACGGCGAGCGGTTCGACTTCATCGTCGGTTTCGACGAGGATCGCGCGGTCCGCACCCATGGCGAGCGCGGTACGCAGCGTTTCCTGCGCCTTTGCCGGGCCGATCGAAACGGCGACGATTTCTTCCGCCTTGCCGGCTTCCTTGAGGCGGATCGCCTCTTCGACGGCGATTTCGTCGAAGGGGTTCATGCTCATCTTTACGTTCGCCAGGTCCACGCCCGAGCCATCGGCCTTCACGCGGGGTTTGACGTTGTAATCGATCACCCGCTTGACGGGGACGAGGATTTTCATGCGAGTTACCTTCCTCTCGATAGAAACTGTGGCGCCCACCTAGCTTGCGTTTACGTAAACGTCAAGTTGGGCGGGCCGAGTGCTTGCTAAGATAAGGCGGGCCGCTAGCGAGTGTTCCCGCGAGGCCTCTAGCCTCCGCCTAAAAACGAAGGGCGGACACCGTTTCCGGAGCCCGCCCTGCTTTTCGTAATCCGACTTTTGCAGCGATTTAAGCCGCCTTCTTCACCTCTGCCACGATCTTGCGCGCGGCGTCGCCAAGATCGTCTGCCGGAACGATCGGCAGGCCCGAGTTGGCGAGGATTTCCTTGCCCTTCTCGACATTGGTGCCTTCGAGGCGGACCACCAGCGGCACGTCCAGTTCGACTTCCTTGGCGGCGACCACGATGCCTTCGGCGATGGTGTCGCAGCGCATGATGCCGCCGAAGATGTTGACGAGGATGCCCTCGACCGCCGGGTCCTTGAGGATGATCTTGAACGCCGCGGTGACCTTCTCGGTCGTCGCGCCGCCGCCTACGTCGAGGAAGTTCGCCGGGAAGGCGCCGTTGAGCTTGATGATATCCATCGTCGCCATGGCGAGGCCTGCGCCATTGACCATGCAGCCGATGTTGCCGTCCAATTTGATGTAGGCGAGGTCGTATTCCGATGCCTCGACTTCGGCCGGGTCTTCCTCGGTCTCGTCGCGCATCGCTTCCACGTCCTTGTGGCGGTAGAGCGCGTTGCCGTCGAAGCTCATCTTGGTGTCGAGGACGAGGAGGTTGCCTTCCTTGTCTTCCACCAGCGGGTTGATCTCGAGCATTTCCATGTCGAGGTCCATGAAGGCGGTGTAGAGCTGCTTGGCGAGCTTCTGCGCCTGCTTGTTGGTGTCGCCCGTCAGCTTGAGCGCGAAGGCCACCGCACGGCCGTGGTGGGGCATGAAGCCCTGCGCCGGATCGATGGTGATGGTGGTAATCTTCTCTGGCGTCTCATGCGCGACGTCCTCGATGTCCATGCCGCCTTCGGTCGAGGCGATCATGGCGACCTGGCCGGTGGCGCGGTCGACCAGCATCGAAAGGTAGTATTCCTTTTCGATGTCGACGCCGTCGGTGACATAGAGGCGGTTGACCTGCTTGCCTTCGTCGCCGGTCTGGATCGTCACCAGCGTGTTGCCGAGCATTTCCTTGGCGTTGGCTTCGACTTCCTCGATGCTCTTCGACAGGCGGACGCCGCCCTTGGCATCGGGGCCGAGTTCCTTGAACTTGCCCTTGCCGCGGCCACCGGCGTGGATCTGCGCCTTCACGACATAGAGCGGCCCGGGAAGCTGTTTCGCGCCTGCGACCGCTTCTTCGACGGTCATTGCTGCGTGTCCTGCGGGAACGGCGATGCCGTATTTCGCGAGGAGTTCCTTGGCCTGATATTCGTGAATGTTCATCGGGGGTCTGGTCCTTCGCGCAGATGCGCGGTTTGGGTGAAGGGAGTCGCGGTGCGCATAAGCATACGTAGGCCCGCTTGAAAAGTGCCGTTTTCCGGTGCAGGGCGACCGAAATCCCATGATCGACAGCAAACGACTCGAATCTATTGTCGCTGAAGCCGGCAAGATCGCGCATGGCCTGTGGCCCGGCGCGGGTGCAGAGCTGCGCTCGTGGGAAAAGGAGCCGGGCAGCCCCGTCTGCGAGGCTGACCTCGCCGTAGATGCCTTCCTCAAGCGCGAGCTTGGCGCGCTGCTGCCCTCGGCGGGATGGTTGTCCGAGGAAACCTCCGACGATCCTGCGCGGCTCGACCACGATCTCATCTGGATGGTCGATCCGGTCGACGGGACGCGCGACTTCATCCGCGGCCGCGAAGGCTGGGCGGTCTCGGTGGCGCTCATCAGTAACGGTCGGCCGTTGATCGGCACGCTCTGCGCCCCTGCGCGCGGTGAAGTCTGGCAGGCGGTTGCCGGCCAGGGCGCGACGCGCAACGGACAGAAGCTCATCGCATCGACCCGCAGCGAATTTGCAGGGGCCCGTGTTCCTGCAGCAGACCTGATGAAGCAGGACCGCATGCTGACCAAGGTCGACCAGCCCAACTCGATCGCCCTGCGGATCGCGATGGTGGCTGCGGACGAGGCCGACCTCGTGGCGACGCTGCGCTGGGGTTTCGAATGGGACATTGCCGCAGCAGGCCTGATCGCGCGCGAGGCAGGCGCAGCCGTCTCCGACAGCTTCGGCCGCAAGCTCAACTACAACAAGCGCGACCCGCGCGCCTTCGGCGTGGTGGCAAGCGCACCTGCGATCCATGGCGCGACCATCGATCACCTCGCCGAACGCGCGGCGGCGGTTTCCTCCAGAACCAAGTAATAAGGGGAACCGGCTGGTTGGCCGGCTCCCCTTACGCGACTTTCCGAAGGTCTCGGATCAGCCTTGCCCTGTTACGGGCGCATCTGCATCAGTTACCCTGTGCAGCATCCACGTCATCCTGGTCGAACGGGATGATCTTGATTTCGACGCGGCGGTTGAGCGGTTCGTTCACTCCGTCGGCAGTCTTGATCTTAAGGTGCTCGTACTGCTCGCCATAGCCTTCCCAGCGGATACGCGACGAGCTGACGCCGCGGCTGATGAGGTAATTGGCAACAGCCTGCGCGCGCTGTTCGGACAGGCGCTGGTTGAGCGAATCCGAACCGGTCGTGTCGGTGTAGCCGTAAACGTCGATCAGGCTGTTGGGATACTGGACGAGGTTGGCAGCGACATTGTCGAGCGTAGCGCGGAACGCGGTGTTGATCGTCGCGCTGCCGGTGGCGAAAGTCACGCCATCGGGCAGGTTCACGAGGATGGCTTCGCCGCCATCGACTTCCGTCACATCGACGCCCGAACCGGCAGTCTGCTCTTCCAGTTCCTTGATCTGCTGGTCCATGCGGTAACCGACATAGCCGCCGGCTGCGCCGCCAGCTGCCGCACCGATGATACGTCCGGTTTTGCCGCCGATCACGCCGCCGAGCAGGCCGCCGGCAACAGCGCCGCCGACACCGCCGAGAACGGTACGCGAAACCTTCTTTTCACCCGTGTTCGGGTCGGTAACGCAAGCCGAGGTGCCAAGCAGGGCGATCGAAGACAGTCCTGCGAGAAAAATCCGTGATGTTTTCATTTTAAATTCCCCTTCATTCTGACCGTCTTGTCCGGGCTTTGTTGCCTCTTGGACGGCCGGGTGCGGTGGGACGCGCCCACCAGCGCCTCTAGAAGTTTCCAAACACATCAATTCACAGCCTGTTCCGAGAACCGCTGGCAGCGCTGCACTTTTGTGCTAGCGAAGCCCTTGTGACACCCTTTCCCTGGACCGATCTGCTCATCATTGCCGGGCTCATCCTGCTCAACGGCGTTTTCGCCATGAGCGAGCTGGCAATCGTTTCCGCCAAGACCTCGCGATTGCGCTCTGCCGCACAGCAGGGGAGCCTTGGCGCGAAGTCGGCCATCTCGCTGGCTTCGGACCCCGGCAAGTTCCTTTCGACCGTGCAGATCGGCATCACGCTGGTCGGCATCATCGCAGGCGCTTACTCCGGGGCGAGCCTCGGCGGCCCTGTCGGCGAGCGGCTGGCAGTCCTCGGCGTACCGGCCGACTGGGCCGACCAGGCCGGTTTCGCGCTCGTGATCGCGCTGACAACCTATTTCAGCCTCGTCGTGGGCGAACTGGTTCCCAAGCAGGTCGCGCTTCGGGCCGCAGTTCCGATCGCCATTGCCATGGCGGGTCCCATGGCGTTGCTCGCAAGGGTGGCTGCTCCGCTGGTGTGGCTGCTCGATACTTCGTCGGGCCTGCTGATCCGTGCGCTGGGCGTGCGTCCTGCAGGCCAAAGCGCGGTAACGGCAGAAGAATTGCACATGCTCTTCGCCGAAGCGACACGCACGGGCATTATCGAAACCGAACAGCACCAGATGCTCGCGGGCGTCGTGCGGCTTGCCGAGCGACCGGTGCGCGAGGTGATGACGCCGCGCACCGAACTCGACTGGATCGACGTCAACGCGGACGAGGAGGCCATTCGCGTGCTGCTCGACGAAAGCCCGCATTCGGTCTGGCCGGTGGCGGACGGCTCGCCCGACAAGGTGATGGGCCTCGTGCGTGTGCGCGAAGTGCTGAGCGCGATGCTGGCCGGTGGTAGCGTCGATCTCGAAACGCTGATGACCAAGGCCGAGGTCGTGCCAGACCAGCTCGATGCGGTCGATGCGCTGCGCGTGCTCCAGCAGGCAGATATCGCCATGGCCATGGTGCATGACGAATACGGCCACCTCGACGGGATCGTGACCCCGGTCGACCTGTTGACCGCGCTGGTCGGCGATTTCGCCAGCGACCAGGATCCGGGCGATTCCCCGGGCATCGTCGAGCGTGCCGATGGCTCGCTTCTCGTAGCCGGATCGCTATCTGCCGATGCGCTCGCGGACCGGCTGGGCCTCGTTTACGGCGATGACCGCGAGTTCGCCACGGTGGCGGGTTTCTGCCTCGCGGTGATGAAGAAGCTGCCCGTCGAGGGCGAGTTTTTCGAGGAACAGGGCTGGCGCTTCGAGGTGATCGACCTCGACGAACGCCGGATCGACAAGGTGCTGGTGAGCGAAATCGCTCCCAAGGCGAACAGCGACGCTCCGGAAGACTACGCGATATAGTTTTCGCGTTTCGAACCGACCCCCGTCGGTTCGTCCTCGCTAGACGTGCAGCAAGCTGCACCCGCTGCGGGCGGGCGGTCGCCCTATGACTGCCGTGACCAAGAGTTAATCCGAAAAATTACGGTCTAGCGCGAGGGCCGGGCCGGCGGAGGCCCGGCAAGCGCGACTGCGCGCCCGCAGGTGCTCGACGCGGTCACGCGTCGAAATAGCGCCGAGGATGAGCCCGCGGAGGCGGGCTCTATAAACTAGGGAATCAGTAATTCCCGGCGTCAGCCGGGGATTACGGCCTGCGCCGATGCACCGTCACCCTCGGGGGCGGCGATGATGTCGCGGGTCACGGTGCCCTTGGCGACCGTGTTGGTGTCTTCCGAACCGACCATCGAGCGGATGCCCGGGTCTGCTGCACCGGCGCGGTCGAGGACCGAGGTTTCGACGCCGCTGCGCTGGGCAGGGCCGCCGAACAGCGCTTCGAGAGCCTGCTCTGCAGCAGTGCCTTCGGCCGGACGCGGAGCGCCCGGTGCCGGGGGCACGAGGTTGAAGTCGGGCGGGACCACCAGCGGCGCCTGGCGCTGCACGGCAAATTCGTCGGGGCGTTCACGGTTCAGGAAACCGCCGCCGCCACATGCGGCCAGCATACTCGCGGTTGCGCCGAGAATGGCGATACGGGCGTACATATTCATCAATTGCTCTCCGCGGCGTCTGCCGGTTTGCCTTCCATGAGGTCATCGACCTCTTGATCGTCCTTGTCGCGCATCAGGAAGGCGCGCACAAGGATTATGACGACGCCGATGGTGATAGCGGCATCGGCTACGTTGAAAATGAGGAACGGACGGAACTCGCCGATGTGAAGATCGGCATAGTCGATCACATAGCCCAGTTCGTAGCGATCCTTGATATTGCCCAGCGCGCCTCCGAGGATGAAGGACAGGCCGAGGATATCGCCGAACAGCTTTTCGCGGAACATCCAGATCGTCACCACCAGCGCGATCAGCGCGGTGACCCCTACGAGGATCCAGCGCGATTCCATGCTGTCCGCTTCGAACAGGCCCATCGAGACGCCGAAATTCTGGGTCCAGCGCAGGTCGAAGAAGGGCAGCAGCTCGATCACGCGAACTTCGCGCAGGTTGAGCGGTCCGACCATGAGCGCCTTGATCCACTGGTCCACGCCATAAATGACGAAGGCGATCAGGACGCCGAACAGGCGCAGTTTCAGCAGCTGGTTCATTGTGCAGCGTCCAGTTGGGCGACGACCGGCTCGCAGCGATCGCACAGCGCGCCGTCTTCCTCAACGGAAGGCAGCAGGCGCCAGCAGCGGCCGCATTTGTTTTCATCGGTGCGCGAGACAGTCACCTCGTCGCTCTGCCCACGCGTCACTGACGCGGTGATGAACAGTTCTGCGAGATCTTCGTCGGAGAAGCCTTCGGGCACGGCGCTGGCCGGCACCACCACATCGGCTTCGAGGCTGGAACGGATGGTCTTGTCGCGGCGCAGCGGCTCGATCGCTTCGGTCACGCGTTCGCGAAGCGCGCGTAGCCGCTCCCAGCGCGCGCCGTCGGCGGTAACGCCCATGACCGGCGGCCAGTCGAGCAAGTGGACGCTGCCCCCTTCGGGATAGCGCGTGGTCCAGACTTCCTCTGCCGTGAAGACCAGCACCGGCGCGGCATAGCGGACCAGCGCGTGGAACAAGAGGTCGAGCACGGTGCGATAAGCGTTGCGGCGCGTCGAATCCGGACCATCGCAATAGAGCGTGTCCTTGCGGATATCGAAGTAGAAGGCCGACAGGTCCTCGTTGCAGAAATCGACCAGCAGGCGCGTGTAGGTGTTGAAGTCGTACTCTTCGAGCGCCTTCTTCAGTTTGCCGTCGAGATCCGCCAGCAGCGCGAGGATGTATACCTCCAGCTCAGGAATCTCGCCTGCATCGCCCATGTCGCCGACGAAGCCGTCGAGCGCGCCGAGGAGGTAGCGGAAGGTGTTGCGCAGGCGGCGGTACTGGTCGCCCACGCCTTTCAGGATTTCATCGCCGATGCGGTGGTCTTCGGTGAAGTCGACCGACAGCGCCCACAGGCGGATGATGTCGGCGCCGTACTGTTCCATGACCTTGAGCGGATCGATGGTGTTGCCGAGGCTCTTCGACATCTTCTTGCCGTCGCTCGCCATGGTGAAGCCGTGGGTCAGCACCGCGTCATAGGGCGCGCGGCCGCGGGTGGCGGAGCTTTCGAGCAGGCTCGACTGGAACCAGCCGCGATGCTGGTCGCTGCCTTCGAGATAGAGGTCGGCGGGCCAGCGCAAGTCGGGCCAGCGGCCACTTTCCAGCGTGAAGGCGTGGGTGCAGCCCGAATCGAACCAGACGTCGAGAATGTCGGTGACCATCTCGAATTCGCCCGGGTCATGATCAGCGCCGAGGAATTCCGCCTTGCGGCTTTCGTCCCAGGCATCGACGCCCTTCTCCTTGACCGCCTCGACCACGCGGGCGTTGACCGCGGGGTCCTGCAGATAGGTACCGTCGGCCTTCACGAAGAGCGTGATCGGCACGCCCCATGCGCGCTGGCGGCTGAGCACCCAGTCGGGGCGGCCTTCGACCATCGAGCCGATGCGGCGGCGGCCCTTTTCGGGATAGAACTTCACCCGCTCGATCTCGCGCATGGCGATTTCGCGCAAGGTAGAGTGGTCCTTGCTCGTGGCCATGGCGACAGCCGCGCCGAAGCCCTCGGGTACGGCGACGTCGAAGTCGCCCACGTCGAGCGGCTTGTCCATCGGCACGAACCATTGCGGCGTGCAGCGATAGATGACCTTGGCCTTCGAGCGCCACGAATGCGGGTAGGAGTGCGTGTAATCGTCGCTGGCCGAAAGCAGCGTCCCATGTTCGCGCAGGTCCGAACAGATCGGGCCTTCGGGCGCGTTGAAAGCCTTGTTGATGACCGCGCGTCGGCGATCATCTTTACCGCCGAGCCATTCCCAATCGTCGCGATAGCGCCCGTCGCCCATGACCGCGAAGACCGGCTCGATGCCGTGCTCGCGGCAGAGCAGGAAGTCGTCCTCGCCATGATCGGGCGACATATGGACGAGGCCTGTGCCGCTGTCCGTGGTGACGAAATCGCCCGCGAGCAGGGGGCGGGGCTTGGCGTAAAACCCGCCGAGATGGTGCATCGGGTGACGCGCGACGGTTCCGGCGAGGTCAGAGCCTTTGCCCTCCCAATCGACGATATGAGCGTCGATTTGCCAACGTTCGACCAAAGCATCCAGTCGATCTTTTGCGACGAGAATATGACTGGGTGATGCGCCTCCACCGCCTTGGCCGCCTCTCCACGCGTTCAAGTGCAGCAGAACATACTCAACATCCGGCCCATAGGCCAAAGCCTGGTTCACCGGGATCGTCCACGGTGTGGTGGTCCAGATCACCGCATGAGCACCAACCAGTTCCTCGATCGGCGATTCCACGATCTCGAACGCCACGTCGATCTGGGTCGAGGTGATGTCCTCGTATTCGACCTCGGCTTCGGCCAGCGCGGTTTCTTCGACCGGCGACCACATCACCGGCTTCGATCCGCGATAGAGATTTCCGGCCTCGGCGAACTTCATCAGCTCGGCAACGATGGTCGCTTCGCTTTCGAACTGCATGGTGAGGTAGGGATTGTCGAAATCCGCCATCAGGCCGAGGCGTTTGAGCTGTTCGCGCTGAACGTCGACCCATTTTTGCGCATAGGCGCGGCATTCGGCGCGGAATTCGCTCGCAGGGATCGCGTTCTTGTCGCGCTTCTTCTTGCGGAACTGTTCCTCGACCTTCCATTCGATCGGCAGGCCGTGGCAGTCCCAGCCGGGCACGAAGGGCGCGTCCTTGCCGAGCAGCGTCTGGCTACGCACCACCATGTCCTTGAGGATGCGGTTCAGCGCATGGCCGATATGCATGTCGCCATTGGCGTAAGGCGGGCCGTCATGGAGGATGAACTTCTCGCGGCCTTCGCGGGCTTCGCGCAGCTGCTGGTAGAGGTTTTCGTCCTGCCAGCGCGCAAGGATCTTCGGCTCCTTCTGGGGGAGGCCGGCCTTCATGGGAAAATCGGTCTTGGGAAGGAAGACCGTGTCTCGATAATCGCGCTGTTCAGTCATTGCCGCGCGCGCTTAGAAGATGGCGGGCCTCCAAGCAATCTTTCTCCATCTGCGAGATCAAATCGTCGAGGTGATCGAATTTCGCCTCGCCGCGCAGGAAGTGATGGAAGGCCACCTCGATTTCCTGGCCGTACAGATCGCCGGAAAAATCGAAGAAATAGGGTTCGAGCAGTTCCTTGGGCGGTTCGAACTGCGGGCGCACGCCGATATTGGCTGCGCCTTTCAGCTCCTGCCCGGTCGAAAGGATGCGGCCCGTCACGGCGTAAATGCCGTATTTCGGGCGCAGGTAATGCTCGATCGAGAGATTGGCGGTGGGATAGCCGATCTCGCGCCCGCGCTTGTCGCCATGCTGGACCACGCCGCGAATCGCGAAGGGGCGGGTGAGGAGGCGTGCGGCTTCCTGCGGATCGCCCTCGCGCAGAGCCTCGCGCACGCGGCTGGAGGATACGGGCGCGCCGCCATCCATCACCGGATCGACTGCACGCGCCTCGATCCCGACTTCCTTGCCGAGCTCGACAAGTTTCTCGAAATTGCCGCCGCGTGCCTTGCCGAAAGTGAAGTCCCCGCCGGTGACGACGCCTTTCACGCCGAGTTTTTCGGCCAGCAACACGCGGACGAAATCCTCTGCCGTGGTGCCGGCAAGCTCGCCGTCGAAATGGAACACCAGCATCGCGGTGGCGCCTGCCGCAAGGTAGAGTTCCTGCCGCTGCTCGAGCGTGGTCAGGCGGAACGGTTCGGCGTCTGGCTTGAAGAAGCGGACCGGATGCGGGTCGAAAGTCGCGATGATAGAGGGGCGGCCTTCCGCACGCGCCCAGTCGATCGCTTCCTTCGCCACGGCCTGGTGGCCGAGGTGGAAGCCGTCGAAATTGCCCAGCGCGATGATCGCGCCGCGCAGGCTTTCGGGGAGCGGTTCGCGGTGGTCGAGAAATCTCACGAGGCGGCCTCCATCGGTTCGATCCCGGCGCCAAGGACGCGCAGGGCATTTCCGCCCATGGCCGCGCGAATTTCCTTTTCGGTGAACCCTTCGTCCATCAGCGCCTGTGTCACCTGTGTCAGCTCGCTTGTGTCGAAACGGGTCGTGACCGAGCCATCGAAATCACTACCAAGGGCGACATGCTCTATGCCGACGAGATCGCGGATATGCTTCATTGCCCTGGCAACCGAGCGCGGCGAGGTGTCGCATACTGCCCCGTCCCAATAGCCCACGCCGATGATCCCGCCGGTGCGCGCCACGCCGCGAATCTGGTCGTCGGTGAGGTTGCGATTCACCTCGCAGGTCGCCTGCACGCCGCCATGGCTCGAGACGATGGGACGGCGGGCCATGGCAATGATGTCGGCGACGCAGGCCGGGCTGCAATGCGCGATATCCACGATCATGCCGAGCTCTTCCATCCGGCGCACCACCGCGCGGCCCATGTCGGTCAGCCCGCCCTTGTCGACGCCATGCATCGAGCCGGCGAGTTCGTTGTCGAAGAAGTGCGTGAGCCCCGCCATGCGAAAGCCCGCCGCGTGGAGCTTTTCAAGATTTGCGGGGTCGCCTTCGAGGTTGTGCAGGCCCTCGATCGAAAGCATCGCGCCAACGCTGTCCCGACCGGATTCGCGTGAACGCAGCAAGCGATCGACGTCTTCCTGCCCGTGTATCTGGAACAGCGTGTCGCGCTCTTCCTCGACGGCGCGGTCCAGCTTGGTCGCGTGCCAGAGCGAACGCTCGAGCAGGCTATTCCAGGTGCGGATTGGCTGTAGCTGGCCGATCACCAGCGGCGTGATGTTGTCGGTTTCGCCCGTGTTCGAATCGTAGTTCTGGTCTCGCGGCGACTTCGTTACGCTCGAGAAAACCTGCAGCGCGACGTTGCCGGCCTTGAGGCGCGGCAAATCCACATGGCCGCGATCCGCGCGGTCGAGCAGGTCGCGCTTCCACAGCAGCGTGTCCGAATGCAGGTCGACGATCTCAAGGTCGGCGTGGAGATCGCGCGCTTCCTGGCTGACCTCGATCAGCGGCTCGCCGTCGATGCGATTGAGGTCGCGTTCGATATAGGCAGGCGCAAAGATGAAGAACCCCAGCAGGGCCGTTATGAGAATGACTACGAAGCCGATGCCGATCCGGCGCTTCATTCCGCAGTCTCGCCCACGCGAGTGTAAGTCAGGAAGGAATAGGCGGGCCGATCGTCCTTCGCATCGCGGTCTTCGCGCCCTGCGATTTCCCATTCGGGCCCGAGCGGCGGCATGAAGACGTCGCCGTCGAATTCCTCGTGGATATCGGTCAGCTCGATCCGTTCGGCGAGGGGCATGAACACGTCGAATATTGCCGCACCGCCAATCACCGCGATGTCACCTTCGCCCGCTTTCGCGATTGCCTCGTCCACCGAGCGGACCACTTCGGCGCCGGTCGAATCCCAGCGCTCCTTGCGGGTCAGCACGATGTGGCGGCGTCCGGGCAGGAGGCCGGGCAGGCTCTCGAAGGTCTTGCGGCCCATGATCATGGGCTTGTCCATGGTGAGCGCCTTGAAGCGCTTGAGGTCGGCAGGCAGGTGCCAGGGCAGCTGGCCGTTCTTGCCGATCGCGCCATTGGCGGCGCGCGCATAGATCAGGAAGAGGCTCATCCGCGGGTGTCGAGGAACAGGCGGGTGACGTGGCCCATCTTGCGCCCTTCGCTCGCCTCGGCCTTGCCATAGTCGTGCAAATGCGCGGCGTTGTCCTTCAGCAGCGCGTGTGCGCCGTCGATCTCGCTGCCGATGATGTTGCGCATTTCCACCGCGCTCGCCGTGGTGCGCGTATCGCCCAGCGGCAGGCCGGCAACCGCACGGATGTGGTTTTCGAACTGGCTGGTGGCGGCGCCTTCGATCGTCCAGTGGCCCGAATTGTGCACCCGCGGTGCCATCTCGTTGAAGATCGGGCCTTCATGGGTGGCGAAGAATTCGAGCGTGAGCACGCCGACATATTTGAGTGCATCGGCAACCTTGCGCGCCAGTTCGCGCGCCGGGGCGACCTGTTCGCTTACGGAATTGCCGGCCGGGAAATGCGATGCCGCTAGTATGCCGCCTTCGTGCACATTGCGGGTCGAATCCCAGAAACGGATCTCGCCGTCTTGTCCGCGTACGAGGATGACCGAGAATTCCGCATCGAACTCCACGAAGCCTTCGTAGACGCAGGGAACGTCGGGAAAGCGCAGGGCATCCGCATCGCGCGACGACCCAATGCGCCACTGGCCTTTGCCGTCATAGCCGTCGCGGCGGGTCTTGAGGATGCCGGGGGCACCCAAGCGGTCCACTGCGGCGACGAGGTCGAGGCTCGAATCGACCTTGGCATAGGCAGCCGGTCGCCCGCCAAGGCCTTCGATGAAGCGCTTCTCGGTCAGCCGGTCCTGCGCCGTTTCGAGCGCGAGGGGGCCGGGGAAAATCTTGTCGGCAGGGATGGCGCGCGCTGTGTCGACGGGGACATTCTCGAATTCCCATGTCACGACGTCGCAACGCGCGGCGAAGGAGGCGAGGGCCTCGCCATCGTCCCACGCGGCGGTGACGAAATCGTCGTTGACCGGGCCGCTGACATTGTCGCCCTCGGGGGCATAGCCGATGGTGTGATAGCCGAGCTGGGCGGCGCTCATGGCCATCATCCGGCCGAGCTGGCCTCCGCCGAGGATGCCGATCGTCGAGCCGCGCGCCAGCATCAGTCGACGGGCCTTTCGTTTACGGCCTCGCTGCGTGCCTTCCGCCAGTCCTTGAGGCGCTGGCCCAGTTCCTTGTCGTCATTGGCGAGGATCGCGGCGGCGAAGAGACCGGCATTGGTCGCCCCGGCCTCGCCGATTGCCAGCGTGCCGACCGGGACGCCGGCAGGCATCTGGACGATCGAGAGCAGGCTGTCCTGTCCGGAAAGCGCCTTCGATTGCACCGGTACACCGAGCACGGGGACATGGGTGAGCGCCGCAATCATGCCGGGCAAGTGCGCCGCGCCGCCTGCGCCTGCGATGATCACGTGGAAACCGTCGGCTTCGGCGGCCTTGGCGAAATCGTACATCCGGTCGGGCGTGCGATGGGCGGAAACGATGCGGACATCGGTTGCGACGCCCAGTTCCTCCAGCACCTCGGCGGCACATTTCATGGTATTCCAGTCGGACTGGCTGCCCATGACGATAGCGACTTTTGCCTCCCCCTGGCTCATGTCAGGCGTCCTTCAGGTAATAGCGTTCGCCGACGGGCGTGGCGCCGTCGAAGTCGTAGATGATCGGCTGGCCGGTCGGGATTTCGAGGCCGGTGATCTCGTCATCGGAAATGTTCGAAAGATGCTTTACCAGCGCGCGCAGCGAGTTGCCGTGGGCGGAGATGATCACGTTCTCGCCCTTGGCGAGCTGCGGCAGGATCACCTCTTCCCAGTAGGGCAGCACGCGTTCGATGGTGAGCTTGAGGCTTTCGGTACGCGGCACGTCCACGCCGTCGTAGCGCGGGTCGTCCGACAGGTCGAATTCGCTGCCCGCTTCGAGTTCGGGCGGCGGCACGTCGAAACTGCGGCGCCAGATGTGCACCTGCTCGTCACCGTGCCGGTCGCGGGTTTCCTGCTTGTCGAGACCGGTGAGGCCACCATAGTGGCGCTCGTTCAGGTGCCAGTCGCGGGTCACGGGTATCCATAGCCGCTCGCAAGCCTCGAGCGCGATATTGAGCGTTTTGATCGCGCGTTTCTGGACACTGGTGAAGGCGACGGTGGGCAGGACGCCCTTGGCTTTCATCAGTTCGCCGGCTTCATGCGCTTCCGCCTCGCCCTTCTCGGTGAGGTCTACATCCCACCAGCCGGTGAAACGGTTGGCGAGGTTCCACTCGCTCTGGCCGTGGCGAACGAGGATCAGCTTCGACATGATTACTCCGGTTTTCCCCTAGGAGCACTGCGCGTTAGCGGTCAGACCCATCCTTGGAAAGACCTGTATCTTCCGATTCGCGCATTTCCCGCGTCTGGGCCTTGCGGCGGCGGAGGTTCTCGCGAAGTTTCGCGGCGAGGCGTTCCTCGCGAGTCATCTTGTCGTCGGCAGCACTCATGGCGCAACCTTTTGCGAAATTCGCTTTCGGGGGCAAGCGAAGGTTGACTTATGCGCCGCGTCTGCCAATAGCGCGCGCCTCCACCCCGCAACGGTTTTCTCGCGGGCACCATGTGCTGCTGTAGCTCAGTGGTAGAGCGCACCCTTGGTAAGGGTGAGGCCGGGAGTTCAATCCTCCCCAGCAGCACCATTTTCTTTTTTGTTTGGACCCTCAAACGCCGGGCGCGACGCGTCCGCGTCGCTTGGCTCCGCCGCAGTGGCGGCGACGTGCAGTCGTACTTTGACTGCCGTGACCAAGAACCGGGTTGCGCATAGCCACCCATCGCGGCACTCCTTTTCCAAAGGGAGAGCACGATGGATTTCCGCCTGACCGAGCAACAGCGCGAGCTGCAAGACGCGGCGCGCACATTCGCGAGAAAGGAATTGCCCGATCTTGCGCGCGAGATGGAGGAGAAGGATTTCTCCGTCCCGTCGGAGATGATGGTCCGTTATGGCGAGATGGGCTTTCTCGGCGTGAACCTGCCCGAAGAATATGGCGGGCTGGGACTCGGCCATCTCGAGGCGCTGCTGGTGCTCGAACAGTTCGCGATGATCTCGAATGCCGTGGCATTTCCGATCTTCGAGGCACTGGTCGGGCCGGTCAGGACGATCGAGCGATTCGGATCGGATGCGCTGAAAGCGAAAATCATTCCTCGGGTCGTCAGGGGCGCGGCGACCGTGGCTGTTTCCATGTCGGAACCCGATGCCGGAACCGCGCTGACGGATCTGACGACCAACGGATTTCTCCAGAATTGTCATTACATCCTCGACGGAACCAAGCGTTGGACCTCCGGAGCGGGGCACGCATATTATTACGTCGTCTACACACGCCTCTCCGACGCACCCGGGGCAAAGGGCATCGGGGCGCTGCTGGTCGAAAAGGAAATGGAAGGCGTCTCCTTCGGCAAGCGTGAGCAGCTCATGGGCTTTCGCGGGATCGAAACGCGCGACATCATCTTCGACGGCGTGAGAGTGCCGGAGGAAAACGTAATTCTTCCCGCGGGCGGCTTCGGCAAGCTGATGAGCGCCTTCGGGCTCGAACGCTGCGGCAATGCCACGCAGTCGCTCGGCTTGGCGGCAGCGGCACTCGAGCAGGCGACCGAATATGTCCAGGAGCGGCAGGCCTTCGGAAAGCCCATCGTCGATTTCCAGGCGGTGCAGATGCGGCTTGCCGAAATGGCAATGCAGGTCGAGGCCGCGCGGCTCCTCATCTACCGCGCGGCGGCCAATGCCGAACACAATGAGGACGGCCTGCCGAGCGTTTACGAAAGTTCGACCGCGAAATGCTTCGCCAACGAGATCGTTCGGAGCGTCACGGCCAACGGGATGCAGGTGATGGGCGGCTACGGCTATCACAAGGAATACGGCATGGAGCAGCGCGTTCGCGACGGTTTCGCATGGGGCATCGCGGGCGGCACGACCGATGTGCAGAAGACCAATATCGCCGCCGCGATCGTCGGGCGCAGGTTCGATCAAAGGCGTTGATCGTCCACGCTGTATTGCATAGATAAAGCGGTATGGACGAAAGCGAAAACCTCACCCAGCTCGACCCGCGCTACAAGACGATGATGCGCCTCGTCGCGGCCCTGGTGGCAGTAGCTGTGCTGGTTGGTGCGAGCATCGCCGAGTTTGCGATTCCCGGATGGACCGGGATCATCTGGGCGCCGGCCGTCCTCGTGGTTGCCTATCTCGTCTTCTACCTGCCGATGCGCCGATATGCCACGCGGGGATATTCGGTCGTGGAAGAGCGCCTGCGCGTGGTGCGCGGCGTGCTCTTCCATTCCGATACCGTCGTACCCTTCGGCCGCGTGCAGCATATCGACGTGGGGCAGGGGCCGCTCGAACGCGGCTTCGGCCTCGCTACGCTGACCGTCCACACGGCGGGATCGCACAATGCCTCCGTGTCGCTGCCCGGCCTCGCGCATGAGGATGCAATCGCGATGCGCGAGGAAATCCGCGCGGCAATCCGGCGCGATACGCAATGACCGCTCGCGAGCCGGACTACCGGCGGACCGATCCCAAGGGATTCATCGTTCGCGCGGCCATGATGCTCGCGCAGCTGGTCATCCCGCTCGGCGTAGCGGCGATGACCATCTTCGACGATGGCGATTTCAGCGGCAAGATGGCTGTCGCAGCACCCATTATCGCGGCGATCATCCTCTTCAATCTCGTGGTCGCCTATCTCCAGTGGACCAAGCTGACCTATACCGTGGGCGCGACCGATATACGCGTGGAGAGCGGCGTTCTCTCACGCGCCGCACGATCGGTGCCGTTCGAGCGTATCCAGGACGTGAGCCTCGAGCAGAAGCTGCTGCCGCGCCTGTTCGGGCTGGTCGAGGTGAAGTTCGAAACCGGCGCCGGCGGCAAGGACGACCTGTCGCTCACCTATTTGTCCGAAAGCGAGGGCGAGCGCCTGCGCGAACTGGTCCGCAACCGGCGCGAAGGCTTGGATGAGGCGAGCGAACCGGACGCGGGACGCGCGCCCGAACAGGCCGATACGATCTTCGCGATGGGCCCGAAGCGCGTCTTCACCTTCGGCCTGTTCGAATTCTCGCTTGCCGTTGTGGCGGTGATCGGTGGCCTCGCGCAGCAATTCGAATTTCTCCTGCCATTCGATCTCTGGAACGTCGACGAATGGGAGCAGCGGCTCGCAGGACCCGGGCAATGGCTCGCGGGAATCGGTCCGCTGGCACAGGTCGCCGGGATCGTCATCGCGGCGGCCATGCTGGCCCTTCTCGGTACTGCCACGGGACTGGTGCGAACGACGCTGCGCGAATGGGACTTCCGGCTCGAGCGGACAGCCAAGGGCCTGCGCCGCCGCCGCGGACTGCTGACGCGCACCGACCTCGTCATGCCATTGCACCGTGTGCAGGCGCTGCGTCTCAACACCGGCTTCGTGCGCCGCCTGTTCGGCTGGCATTCGCTCAAGATCATAAGCCTCGCCAGCGATAGCGGCGGGGCGAACCACGATGCGGTTCCCTTCGGCCAGATGGAGGAGATCCAGCCTGTGGTCGGGGTGACCGGGTTTGAGCTGCCGCCAGCGCAAACCGGTTGGCAGCGCGCAATGCCCGAATACCGCATCGACAAGGCGGTACTGGCAATGCTCGTCCTGATCCCGGTGACTGCCGTTGTCGCCGTGGTCGGGAGTGCGTGGTTCTGGCTGCTGCCCGCCGCCGGTCTCGTGTTCACGCTGGCCGAGCAATTCTGGCGCTGGAAGCACGACTATCGCGCGCTCGGGGAGCGCCAAGTCTATTCGCGGCATGGCTGGTTTTCGCCGAGCCTTGCCATCGGCTCGCGGGTCAAGCTGCAGTCTGTCGATATCAGGCAGGGGCCGCTCGCAAGGCTACGCGGTTATGCCAGCCTCCATTTCGGCCTCGCTGGCGGACGACTGCGCATCCACGGCATGCCGATTGCCGAAGCGCGGCGCTGGCGCGACGAGATCAGCCGGAGCATTTCCAGCGCCGACTTCTCGGAGCTGCTCGAAACAAAGGGCGCGCCTGCGACCTAGGCGCGCAGGTCGGCCAGCTCTTCGTGGCGGTCGAAGTAGCGTTCGACATAGGAGCAGTCGGGGGCGATCTTGAAGCCATGGCTCCGCGCATCGCTCACCAGCGCCTCGACCAGCTTGGCGGCGATGTTTCGACCGCGCGCTGCGGGCGGGACGAAAGTATGCTCGGCATGACGAACGCCTTCGCGCATGGTCCAGCTTAGCTTGGCCGTGCCATTCACATCGGGCAGTTGCGCAACATAATCACCGTGGGTGACCCTGTCGTGACGCTCTATTTCGATTTCTGCGGTACCCATGTTGTATTCTTTCCTTGCTGTGCAACCAACGCATCGCTCGCTACAGGCGTTCCGATGAAATTCCTGTCAGACAATGCCGCCAGTGTTCATCCCGAGGTCTGGGACGCCATGCGCGCTGCCGATGCGCCTGATTCGCCCTATGACGGTGACGGCCTGAGTGCTTCGCTCGATGAGAAGATGTCATCCCTGTTCGGACGTGAGTCGAAGTGCCTCTGGGTGGCAACCGGCACTGCGGCCAATTGCCTCGCGCTTGCGACGATGGTGCAGCCACACGGAGCGGTCGTCTGCCACCGCGAAGCGCATATCGAGATGGACGAAGGCGGCGCGCCCGGTTTCTACCTCCACGGCGCCAAGCTTCTTCTGGCCGAGGGCGAAGGTGCGAAGATCGACCGCGGCTCGGTCCTCGATGTGATCGATCCGATCCGCGACGATGTCCACCAGGTCCAGCCGCATGCGATTTCGATCACGCAGGCGAGCGAATACGGGCGCAGCTATCGACCCGAGGAGGTCGCCGGCCTCAGGGCGCTGGCCGACGAACGCGGCCTCGGCCTGCACATGGACGGAGCGCGCTTCGCCAATGCTGCCGCCTTCCTCGACCTGCCGGCAGGCGAAGTTGCCGGGCAGGTCGATGCGCTGAGCTTCGGCTTCGTCAAGAATGGCGGGATGAGCGCGGAAGCGATCGTCTTCTTCGATCCGGCGCTTGCCGATGTCGCGCTCTATCGCCGCAAGCGCGCGGGACATTTGCAGAGCAAGGGCCGCTATCTCGCTGCGCAGATCCACGCCATGCTCGATGGCGATTTGTGGCTCTCGAACGGCCGCGCAGCCAATGCGGCTGCGGCCGAGATCGCCACGGCTTGTGGCGAACGGCTGATGCATCCTGTCGAGGCCAACGAGCTTTTCGTGCGCTGCACCGCTGCCGAACGTGAAGCGCTTCGCGCCAAGGGTTTCGAATTTTACGACTGGGGCGCCGATGCGGCTCGCTTCGTAACGGCCTGGAACACGCGCGAGGAAGATGCCCGCGCCCTTGCGAAAGCGATCGCGGACCTATGAGCGCATCACCGGGCGGCGAAAGCCTGCTGAGCCCACGCAACCTTGCCGCTTTCCTGCTCGTCAGCCTGATCTGGGGCGGGACATGGCTGGTCATCCGCGACCAGATCTCGTCGGTCCCCGCCAGCTGGTCGATCACCTGGCGCTTTATCGTGGCCGCCGCCGGTATGTTCGTCCTCGCGAAACTGCGGGGCGAGCCGCTGGCCTTGCCGCGCGCAGGCTGGCGCTGGGCGCTGGCGCTCGGCCTGTTCCAGTTCAGCCTCAATTTCAGCTTCGTCTACAATGCCGAGAAGTTCATTACCTCGGGGCTGGTGGCGGTGATGTTCGCCCTGCTGGTGGTGCCCAATGCGATCCTCGGCAAGTTCGTCCTCGGCCAGCCGATCCGGCGCGAATTCGTGCTCGGCTCCACGATTGCGGCTGTCGGCGTGGCCATGCTGTTTGCGCAGGAATGGCGCGCATCGCCTGCAACGCTCGGCGAAGTGCTGCTCGGAGCAGGGCTGACCGTGGGCGGTATCCTGTCGGCCAGTGCCGCCAATATCGTGCAGGCAATGGAAGGCGCCAAACGCCAGCCGCTGCTGACCCTGCTTGCGTGGTCGATGGTCGTCGGCGTGGTGCTGAACGCCGGTTTCGCGCTGCTCACGCAGGGTCCGCCGCAATTCGACACGCGGCCTGCCTATTCGCTCGGCATCCTCTACCTCGGCCTTGCCGGTTCGGTGATTACCTTCCCGCTCTATTACGGCCTCGTGCGCAAGGTCGGGGCGGGACAGGCCGCTTACAGCTCGGTCATCGTGCCGATCGTTGCGATGATCCTGTCGACGCTGTTCGAAGGCTTCGTCTGGGGCCCGCTGCCCGCTGCCGGGGCCGCGATCACGCTGCTCGGCATGGTGGTGGCGCTACGCGGGCGTAGCGCACCGCCGCCGCGCCGCGCTACGCCCGAGCCCTGATCGCCGCGAGGCCTTCACGATAGGTCGGATAGCGCGGCTCCCAGCCGAGCACGCGCTTTGCCTTGCCATTCGCGACCCTGCGGTTCTCGGCATAGAAACCGCGCGCCATCGGCGAGAGATCCGCTTCCTCGATGGTCTGGAGAGGTGGCGGCTCGACACCCATGATCCGGCACGCCTCCTCGACCACGCAATTCTGGCTGGCCGGCAGATCGTCGGACAGGTTGTAGGCGCCTTCCGGAGCATCGCCGGCAAGGGCAGCGACGACGCCGGCGGCGATATCGTCGACATGGCACCGGCTGAAGACCTGCCCCGGCATGTCGATCCGGTGTGCCTTGCCCTGTTCCAGCCGGTCGAAAATGCTGCGTCCCGGTCCGTAGATACCCGGGAGGCGAAAGACCCGTGCGCCAAGATCGAGCCAGAGCGCATCCGCATCGCTGCGCGCGCTTCGCCTGCCGGTGCCGGTGGGCGAGCTTTCATCGACCCATGCACCTGCGGCATCGCCGTAGACACCGGTCGAAGACAAATAGCCGTACCAGGCCTTGCCCATCACCTCGCGATAGGTGTCGAGCACCGGATCGAGACCGCTTTCGCGGTCCGGCGGGACCGAGGAAAGGACGTGCGTCGCCTTTTCCAGCGCCTCCGACACGCTATCCCGATCATTGAAATCGAGATTGCCCGCGCTCCCCGTCGCATCGACCTGCCACCCGCGATCGCGCATGGCTCCTGCAATGCGCGAGGCGGTGTAGCCAAGTCCGAAGATCAGCAGGCGAGTCATTCGGCGTCCAGATAGCCTTCCGGCGGCGTTTCGATCTGTGGATTTTCGACATTGTCGGCTTTCCACTGCATCGAACGCCGTACGCGGTTTTCGCCAGAGGGGTGGGTGAAAAAGATGAACTCCTCCAGGTCGCCCGGCTCCAGCTTGCGGTATTCGGACAGGCGCATTGCGGCGCGTGCAAATCCGTCCGGCTCCTGTGCGGCTTCGAGACCAAAGGCGTCGGCCTCGTTTTCCTGCACGCGCGTGATGTTGTTGAACAGCGGCGTCGCCAGCATGAAGTAGATCGACAGCAGCAGGCTCAGCACCGGGATCGACGCGGGGTCCGCGACATCCTTCACGCCCCAGTCCGCACCTTTGCGCGCAATGAGCTTCGGCGCGAGAATGCTCACGAGGAACAGGCCGAGGCCGATGACCGCGAGCATCATGAGCGTACGGGTCAGCCCGTGACCGAGTTTATAATGCCCGAGCTCGTGGCCCATGACGGCAACGATTTCCTCTTCGCTCGTCCGTTCGAGCAAATTGTCGTTGAGCGAGATGCGGATCGTGGGTCCGAAGCCGGAGACATTGGCCGAAATGCGCTTGTGCTGCTTCGACTGGTCGAAGACATAGATGTTGTCGGCAGGGACATCGTATGCCTGCGCCATGGCCACGATCCGGTCGCGCAATGGGCCTTCTTCCATCTCGGTATATTCGTTGAACAGCGGGGACAGGAACACCGGGGCCAGCATTCCGAGCACGAAGAGGAACACGCCGGTCACGCCCGTTCCCCACAGCCACCAGCTGCGCGGGGCGCGGGCAATCACGGCATAGATGATCGCCACGATGATCGGCCCGATGACGAGGCTGATGGCGAGACCAATCATCTGCTCGCCCAGCCATGCCCCGAAGCCGAGGTCGAGCAGGTCGTATTGTTTCTCGCGCCAGTAGCCGGTGTAGATCGACCACGGCAGCGCGAGGACTGCGCCGACGACGAGATAGAGAAGTGCGGTCAGCCAGGTGACGCCGAAACGGCGCTTGAACCAACGCTCGCCCAGGTCGCGGAAGGCCCTGGCCATGCGGAAGCGCAGGATCAGCCAGTCGATCAGGACCCCGATGAGGGTCCCGAACAGGATCAGCCAGTAACCCCCTTCGAAATAGGCGTCGGACTTCGCCCGCGCCGGACCCTGCAAGGTATCCAGATAGGCGCGCGTTGCCGCTTCCACATCGAAGCTTGCCGCGCTGGCCGCGAGCAGATCGAACATAACCCTTCCTCCCTTGGAGAAGCTGGCTGCTCTGTCGCGGCCATGCTGTCAATCGGTCTGCACAAGCGTTCCGCCGAATGAACGCAAACACTCGACGGGCGTTGGTCCAGGTGACACAGGAATTGCCAAACAGACATTCGAGGCAGGACAAACATGGATATCGCGCGCACCCCCACGACCCCCGACGGGAACATCGAAATGGCCGACGCCGCCGTCGAGCCGAAGGCCCCGCCCGAGATCCGGCGCGAGGATTATACGCCTTTTGCCTGGCTGGTGCCTGCGACCCGGCTCGATTTCGAACTCGGGATCGACAAGACCCGCATCACCGCGACACTCGAGGTCGAGCGCAATCCCGCCGCCGATCCCACGCCCACCATCCGCCTCAATGGCGACGGGCCGAAGCTGGTTTCGCTCAAATGTGATGGAGGCGACTGCGCCGGTCACACGATGGATGGCGACGACCTCGTGGTGACGCTGGAGGGTGACAGTCACACGATCGAGATCGTCACCGAGATCGAGCCGAGCGCCAATTCGCAGCTCATGGGCCTTTATGCGTCGAACGGCATGCTGTGCACGCAATGCGAATCCGAAGGCTTCCGGCGCATCACCTTCTTCCCCGATCGCCCCGATGTCCTGTCGACTTATACCGTGAAGATGAGCGGACCGAAGGCGCTATTCCCGATCCTCCTGTGCAACGGCAACAAGGTGGACGAGGGCAGCGATGGCGATGACCACTGGGCCGAATGGCACGATCCCTGGCCCAAGCCCTCCTATCTCTTCGCGCTGGTGGCCGGCGATCTCGTCGCCCGCAACGACAGCTTCACCACGATGAACGGGCGCGAGGTGGAACTCAATGTCTGGGTACGCGACGGCGATCTCGAGAGGACCGAGCACGCCATGGAGAGCCTCAAGCGCTCGATGAAATGGGACGAGGAGGTGTTCGGGCGCGAATACGACCTCGATCTCTACAACATCGTCGCAGTGTCCGATTTCAACATGGGCGCGATGGAGAACAAGGGCCTCAACGTCTTCAATACGAAATACGTCCTCGCCGACCCCGAAACCGCCACCGATGGCGATTTCGACGGCGTGGAAGGCGTGATCGGTCACGAATATTTCCATAACTGGTCGGGCAACCGCATCACCTGCCGCGACTGGTTCCAGCTATCGCTCAAGGAAGGCTTCACCGTCTTGCGCGACCAGCTGTTCAGCCAGGACATGGGGTCCGAGCCGGTCAAGCGGATCGAGGATGTGCGCGTGCTGCGCGGGGCGCAGTTCCCCGAAGATAGCGGCCCGCTGGCGCACCCTATCCGGCCTGACAGCTACCGCGAGATCAGCAATTTCTACACCGCCACGGTCTACAACAAGGGCGCCGAAGTCATCCGCATGATGCGCACGATGGCGGGCGAGGGGGCTTTCCGCAAAGGCACCGATCTCTATTTCGACCGCCACGACGGTGAGGCGGCGACCTGCGAGGATTTCATCAAGTCGATCGAGGATGGTGCGGGGCTGGACCTCACCCAGTTCCGCCTGTGGTATTCGCAGGCAGGGACGCCCAGGGTCAGTGTCGAGCTTGCGCATGAAGGCGGTGAAGCGGTGCTCACGCTTTCGCAGGTGGTACCGGATACTCCGGGACAGACCGGCAAGAAGCCCATGCCGATCCCGCTCAAGATCGCACTGTTCGACCGCGAGAGCGCCGAACATTCGGGTGAACAGCTGGTCGTGCTCGACACGGAGAGCGACACGTTCCGCTTCCCCGGCTTTGCGCAACTGCCGGTCCTCTCGATCAACCGGACCTTCTCGGCTCCGGTCACGATCAGCAGGAATATCGAGCGCAGCGACCTCGTCTTCCTCGCGCGCCACGATGACGATCCTTTCGCCCGGTACGAGGCGATGCAGGACCTGATGGTCGGGCACCTTGTCGCGGCCAGCAAGGGCGAGCTTGGCGATGAGGAGCGCGCGGCCGGAACGACGGACATCGTCACCGCGCTTCGCAGTGTCATCGCGGACGAGGCGCTCGACGACCTCATGCGCGGCGAGCTGCTTTCCATGCCCAGCCAGACCTACATCATGGAGCAGATCGAAGCAGCCGATCCGGGCCGGATTTTCGAAGAACGCGAATCCCTGAAAGCCACCATCGGCACGGAACTCAAGGACGAGCTGCACCGGCTTTACGAGCGGGCAGAAGCGGTCCCCTATTCGCAGAGCGCGGAGGCCAAGGGCGCGCGCAAGCTGAAGACCCTCGTCCTCGTCTATGCGGCGGCCAGCGATCCGCAGAAGGCGGCCGAACTTGCCGCGCACCAGTACGACCGCGCCGACAACATGACTGACCGGCAGGGCGCGCTGATGGTTCTCACCGGCATCGACAGCGCCGAGCGCACGGGCCGCCTGCTCGATTTCTACAATCGCTATCGGGACAATGCGCTGGTCGTCGACAAGTGGTTCTCGCTCCAGGCGATGTCGCTGCATCCCAACGTCATCGAGCATGTGAAGGCGCTGGCCCAGCACGAGGATTTCACGATGAAGAACCCGAACCGCGTGCGCTCGCTCTACATGGGGTTTGCAGTCAATCCGCATGGCTTCCATGCAGCCTCGGGCGAGGGGTACAGGCTGATTGCCGACCTCATTCTCGAGCTCGATCCGATCAATGCCCAGACCGCGGCACGTTTCGTCCCCTCGCTCGGGCGCTGGCGCAAGATGGAGCCGGTTCGCTCGGCCATGATGCGCGAGCAGCTGGAGCGGATCGCTGCTGCGCCCAAGCTGTCGCGCGACACCTTCGAGCAGGTCACGCGCTCCCTTGGCTGAAGTGCTGACCAGCGAGGCGCTTGAAGGCGTGCCGCACGGATTTTCCACCCGCGAGGGGCTGGAAGGCAGCAAGGTGCTGCCGGGCGCGCCGCTGGTCATGCTGGAACAGGTCCATTCCCCCGATGTGCTGGTGATGCGCGAGGCGGGCGGCGAGAAACGCCAGGGCGACGGCATCGTCACCGACCGCCGCGGCCTTCTTATCGGCATCGTCACGGCGGATTGCGCGCCGGTCCTGATGGCGGACCGCGAAGCTGGCGTGGTCGGGGCCGCGCATGCCGGATGGCGCGGCGCCCGCGCGGGTGTGCTCGAAAATACGCTCGACGCCATGGAGCGGCTCGGCGCGAACCGCGCGAATATCGCGGCGGTCATCGGTCCGACGATCGCGCAGGCGAGCTACGAGGTGGACGAGGGCTTTCGCGAGCAATTCGATAGCGGGGACGAACGCTTCTTCGCCCGCGGCCGGCCGGGACACTTCCAGTTCGACCTGCCTGCCTATGTGGCGCACCGCCTGAAGCGGGGAGGGGCGGGGCGAATCGCGGATCTCGCGCTCGACACCTATGCCGACGAGGCGCGCTTCCATTCGTTTCGCCGGGCCACCCACCGCTCCAAACCCACCACAGGGCGGCAAACAAGCGTTATCGCACTGCCCTGAGCGGGTTGCATGGATTGCACGCAAGCGTACGCCAGTTGCCAAAATGGCGGTTGGCAAGGTGCCGCTTAGCGGCTAGAGGCGCGACCAAACCGGTATTGCCGGGGGCATCCGCGTATCTTTTTCCGGCGCAGACCACCCCACAGCAACCGGCCCTTTGGACGCAACTAATCCGCTGCACCAACCGGTGCGGCACCTAAAGCAGGCAAGGCAAGGCGCTGATGGCAGACACGACTGCAACCGCTAATCCCGAAGACGGCGTACGGCGCCGCGACTTTCTCGACATTGCTGCGGTCAGTGCAGCCGGCATCGGCGGCCTCGCAGTCGTTTACCCGCTGGTTAGCCAGATGGCTCCGTCGAAGGATGTTCTCGCGGCGAGCTCGACCGAGGTCGACGTTTCTGCGATCGAGCCGGGACAGGCTATCAAGGCGGTCTTCCGCAAGCAGCCGCTCTTCGTGAAGCGCTTGACCGCTGCCGAGATCGCTGCGGCCAACGCCACCCCGGCCGACTCGCTGCGCGACCCGCAGACCCTCGCCGAACGGACCAAGGAAGGTCACGAGGACATGCTCGTCACCATGGGCGTCTGCACCCACCTCGGCTGTGTGCCGCTGGGCGCTGCCGAAGGTGAAGTGAAGGGTGAGTATGGAGGCTATTTCTGCCCCTGCCACGGTTCGCATTACGATACCGCCGGTCGCATCCGCAAAGGTCCGGCACCGACGAACCTCGAAGTGCCGGAATACGAGTTCATCTCGGATACCGTCATCCAGGTCGGCTGAGCTAAGAGACGAGAGACAAAGATATGAGCTTTCCCTGGGCACGCCAGTACGAACCGAAGAACGCGGTCACCAAGTTTCTCGACGAGAAGCTGCCGCTTCCGCGCCTCGTCTATAATGCCGTCGGCGCCGGCTATCCGGTTCCGCGCAACCTCTCCTATTTCTGGAACTTCGGCGTACTCGCCGGTTTCTTCCTGGTCGTTCAGATCGTCACCGGCGTGGTGCTCGCCATGCACTATGCAGCGAATGCGCAGGTCGCCTTCGCCACGACCGAGCACATCATGCGCGACGTCAACTGGGGCTGGCTGATGCGCTATGCGCACGCCAACGGCGCCAGCTTCTTCTTCATCGTCGTCTACCTCCATATCTTCCGTGGCCTCTTCTACTCCTCGTACAAGGCACCGCGCGAGATGATCTGGCTGCTGGGCGTCGTGATCTTCCTGCTCATGATGGCCACCGCATTCATGGGCTACGTGCTTCCCTGGGGCCAGATGAGCTTCTGGGGCGCCAAGGTCATCACCGGCCTGTTCGGCGCAATTCCGCTGGTCGGCGAGCCGATCCAGGTCTGGCTGCTCGGCGGCTTTGCCCCCGACAATGCCTCGCTGAACCGCTTCTTCAGCTTGCACTTCCTGCTGCCCTTCGTGATTGCGGGCGTCGTGATCCTGCACATCTGGGCGCTGCACATCCCGGGTTCGTCGAACCCGACCGGTGTCGAAGTGAAGAGCGAAAGCGATACCGTTCCCTTCCACCCGTATTACACGGCGAAGGACGGCTTCGGCCTCGGTATCGCGCTGCTGGCCTATTTCGCGCTGGTCTTCTTCCTGCCCAACGCTCTCGGCCACCCGGACAACTACATCGAGGCAAACCCGCTCTCGACCCCGGCGCACATCGTTCCGGAATGGTACTTCTGGCCGTTCTACGCGATCCTTCGTGCCTTCACCGTGGACTTCATCCTGCCGGCGAAGCTGTGGGGCGTGATCGCGATGTTCGCATCGATCCTGCTGTGGTTCTTCCTGCCCTGGCTCGACAAGTCGCCGGTGCGCAGCGGCCACTACCGTCCGCTGTTCCGCAAGTTCTTCTGGTTCGGCCTGATCCCGGCGATGATCATCCTGTTCATCTGCGGCGGCGCGCCGGCTGAAGAGCCCTATGTGATGCTCAGCCAGATCGCCACGGCGTATTACTTCATCCACTTCCTGGTGATCCTGCCGATCATCAGCAGCGTGGAGAAGCCCGAAGAACTGCCTTACTCCATCACCGAAGCCGTCCTCGGCTCGGACAAGAAGATGGTGAAGGGCGAAAACGCCGAGCCGGCTGTCTAAGCGATACGAGAAAGATACAAGGTCATGCTCAAACTTCTCAGCGTCCGCCTCGTTGCGATTCTCGTGGGTCTCGGCTTCGCGCTCGTCGCGCTCTATGCCTTCGCGATCGGCGCCTATAATGCCGCGACCGAAGAGCCGGCCGGCCATCTGCCCTACAAGAAACCGATGGATCTCTCGTGGTCCTTCGACGGGCCTTTCGGCAAGTGGGACCAGACCCAGCTGCAGCGCGGCCTCAAGGTCTATGACGAGGTCTGCTCGGCCTGTCACAGCCTCAAGTTCGTCGCCTTTCGCGATCTCGAACAGCTCGGTTACTCCGAAGCGCAGGTGAAGGCCTTTGCTGCCTCCAAGCAGGTTCCGGGAATCGATCCGAACACCGGCGAAGCGACCACGCGTCCGGGCTTGCCGACCGACTACTTCCCGTCGCCCTATCCCAACAATGTTGCGGCTGCTGCGGCGAACAACAACGCCATTCCGCCCGATCTCTCGCTCATGACGAAGGCGCGCGGTGACGGCACCAACTATGTGGCATCGCTGCTGATGGGCTACGCCCCGCCGAGCGAAGAACTGCTGGAAGAACATCCCGAAGCCGCACCTGGCCCGGGCCTGCACCACAACCCGTATTTCCCGAACCTCAACCTCGCCATGGCGCCGCCGCTCACCTCGGCCGGCCAGGTGACCTTTGACGACGGGACCGAAGCTACGATCGAGCAGATGAGCAAGGACGTTGCCGCCTTCCTGACCTGGACTGCGGAACCGACCCTCGTGAAGCGCAAGCAGACCGGCTGGCCGGTCCTGATCTTCCTGCTCTTCGCAACCGTTCTCGCATATATGTCGAAGCGCCAGATCTGGGCGGCAGTGAAGCCCAAGAAGTAATCCGCGCCGACACGCGACTTGAAACGCCCCTTTCATCCACGAGATGCGAGGGGCGTTTTCGTTTAAGGAGAGAAATCATCACGCCGCAGGAACTGAAATCGCTGGTCCGCACCATTCCGGACTTCCCCGTGAAGGGCATCCAGTTTCGCGACATAACGACGCTTATCGGTAACGGCCCCGGTTTCGCAGCGACGGTCGACTGGCTCGCGACCCGCGTGAAGGACAGCGGCGCGCAGGCGATCGCCGGAATGGAGGCGCGCGGTTTCATCTTCGGGGCTGCAGTCGCCGCCCAGTCCGCTCTGCCTTTCCTGCCCGTGCGCAAGTCGGGCAAGCTGCCCTGCGACACGATCGGGGTCGATTACGCGCTGGAATACGGCAGCGACCGGCTGGAGATGGATCCGACCTCGGTGACCGCTGGCCAGAGGGTCGCGATGGTCGATGACCTCCTTGCAACAGGCGGTACGGCCTGCGCCACTGCCCAGCTCTTGCGCCAGGCCGGAGCAGTGGTCAGCCACGCCTTCTTTGTCATCGACCTGCCCGATCTCGGCGGCGCGGTGAAGCTTCGCGAGTGCGATGTTGAAGTCGCCGCCCTGATGGAATTCGACGGCGACTGAGAAAATCCCGCCGCGTTTGGAAATATCCGCGCAGTAAGGCATTGAAGCACCGAGCGGCCCTTGCGGGGGCGAAACGATCGCGAGGGGCATGGAACAGACACTCGTAATAGCCTTGGTGGGCATACTCGGCATCGGCGCGCAATGGCTTGCGTGGCGTACGGGTTGGCCGGCCATCGTCCTCATGCTTGCGGCAGGTTTCCTTGCCGGGCCTGTCGGGCTTGGCGTCTTCGACCCCGAACATGCATTCGGCGAGTTGCTCGAACCGATCGTGGCCGTGGGTGTGGCGCTGATCCTCTTCGAAGGTGGCCTTAGCCTCGATTTCCGTGAACTCAGGCATACGGGCGGCGCAGTCGTGCGACTTGCCACCGTCGGTGTCGCGCTGGGCTGGCTGTTCGGCGCGCTCGCCGGGATCTATATCGCCGGCCTGCAGCCCGAAGTGGCGATCCTGTTCGGCGGTATCCTCGTCGTCACCGGCCCGACGGTCGTGATCCCGCTCCTGCGGCAAAGCTCGATCAAGTCGCGCCCGGCCTCGATCCTCAAGTGGGAGGCCATCGTCAACGATCCCACAGGCGCCCTGTGCGCGGTGATCGCCTATGAATATTTCCGCAAGGTCGCCGAAAGCCCCGGCGCCTCGCTGTTCGAAGTGGTGCCCCCGCTGATCATCGCTGCCATCGTTGCCGGCCTCATCGGATACGCGGCCGCCCTTGCGATTGCCTGGTCGTTCCCCCGTGGTGCGGTGCCCGAATACCTGAAGGTGCCGGTGCTCCTGACTGCCGTCATCGGCGTGTTCGTGGTTTCGAACCTGATCGAGCATGAGGCCGGCCTTGTGGCCGTGACCGTTATGGGCGTGGCGCTGGCAAACATGAATGTCTCTAGCTTGAGATCCATACACCCGTTCAAGGAAAACGTCGCGATCCTGCTCGTCTCGGGCATCTTCATCCTGCTGTCCGCCTCGCTGGGCCGCGACGAGCTGGCCTATCTGAACCCGCTGACCACGGCGGGGTTCAAGATGATGCTCTTCCTGCTGGCGCTGCTCTTCCTCGTACGTCCCGCGACGATCCTGATCAGCCTTCTCGGCAGCAGCATCCCGTGGAACGAGCGATTGCTGCTTGCCTGGATTGCTCCGCGAGGCATCGTCCTCGTGGCAATCTCCGGCCTGTTCGCGCTGCGCCTTGCCGACCTCAACTTCAGCGATGGCGGGCTCCTCATCGGGCTGAGCTTTGCGGTGGTGGTCGTCACGATCGTCGCGCACGGCTTCACGATCGATTTCGTCGCCAAGCTGCTCAAGGTGAAGGGGGCGACACGCCCCGGCATACTGATCGTCGGCAGCACGCCCTGGACGATCGCGCTGGCCGAACAGATGCGCGATCTCAAGGCGCCCGTGATCGTGGTCGATGCCAGCTGGCAGCGCCTCGGCCTCGCGCGCCAGAAGGGAATCGATTTCTACCACGGCGAAATCCTCAACGAAGCGACCGAGCACAACCTCGAGCTGGCGCCCTACCAGAACCTCGTCGCCGCTACCGAAAACGAGGCTTACAACGCGCTCGTCTGCAACGAATTCGCCCATGAGATCGGTCGTGACAGCGTGTTCCAGCTGGGTGAAAGCGCCGATGGCGATGATCGGCACTCGCTTCCCGAAAGCCTGCGCGGAAGAGCCCTGTTCGAAAGCGGCTTCGGCGTGGAGGACGTCAGCGAACGCCAGCGGCAGGGCTGGGTCTTCCGCAAGACCAAGCTGTCCGAAGAATTCGATTTCGAGAAGATGCAGGAAAAGCTGCCCGATGCGGCGAACATGCTGTTGCTGATGCGCGACAACGGCACGATCCGCTTCTTCACCCATGCCGCCAAGCCGGAGCCAAGAGCGGGAGATACGATCCTCAGCTTCTCTCCTCCGCAAGCGCGTAGCGCCGAAGATAAAGCCGCGAAGAAGGCTGCCAAGAACAAGGGGGTGCAACCGACATGATCCACACAGCCATACAAGGCAGGAACTGGCTCGCGGGCGTTGCGGCCTGCGCGATGCTTGGCGCCTGCTCGAGCGGGGATGCACCCGAACCCGAGGCTACACCCACCGATGGGCCGCGTTCGATCTTCCAGGACGGCGAGGGCGAGGGTGCCGGCAACGGTATTGCTCCGGAATCGCTGCGCCCGCTGGAGACCACGATTTCCTTCGCCGACGGTACGCCGGACCTGACCGAGGCTGCGCGCGCCGAGCTCGCGACGGTGGTCGATTCGCCCCAGACGAGTGCGGGCGGCGCGATCGTGCTTCGCGGCCACTCGGATTCCGAAGGCAGCGACGAGGCCAATATCGAAGCCTCGCGCCTCAAGGCCGAGGCCGTGAGAGACTTCCTCGTTGAAAACAGGATTGCCGAAGAACGGATCGAAGTGATCGCATTCGGGGAGCAAAATCCCATTGCGCCCAATGCCTTGCCCGACGGATCGCCCAATGAGGAAGGGCGCGCGACCAACCGCCGTGTCGAGGTGACGGTGGAAACCGGCCGCACGACCGAGCGACGTCCGTCCCTGATCGAGACCATCACCGAAAGCGATGCGGCCGATGCCGTTCCGGCCGGTGCCGCGCAGACTGCAAGTCCGGAACAATGATGTGTTGACGAAACCCTGTTAGCGGTGGCATCTGCGCCTCCGCTCGAACGGCCCTGCACGGGGCCGGCTGGATGCGGGTATAGCATAGTGGTAATGCTCCAGCCTTCCAAGCTGGCTAGAGGGGTTCGATTCCCCTTACCCGCTCCATTCCCCACCGATCGGATCGATTGAAAACGGCGCGCCTGCAAAGGTCAGCAAAAAGGCCGGAGGCGCGCTTTTTTGCGTGCTCGTCCGGCCTTGCAACCCGAAAGGCTGTACTCGGAGCCCATTCGTTGACGAAGGGCATATAAGCACTTTCGAATAAAGGCTAGTCCCCCATTGGGAGGACATGCAACGGGCGGTTAACTTTACTTCCGTGCAACCCATTGTGCGAAAGCGACATTTGACCAATGCGGCCCCATGTATCACATACGTATGCGTAGGCGGGGAGTCCGCCTGCATGAACAGCAATCGAGGGAGTCTCGATCAATGGCATACCAGGCCGATTATGGCGTCTTCATCGGACGCTTCCAGCCGCTCCACCTTGGTCACGAACACATCATCCGCGACGCGCTCGAACGGGTTGCGAAATTGGTCGTTCTGGTGGGTTCGGCAAATGTAGCGCGCGATCCACGCAATCCTTTCACCTTCGAAGAGCGCGAGCAGATGCTGCGCGGTTCCTTTGCCTATGAGATGGCGCAAGGTCGACTCGTGGTCGAACCGCTCGACGATCATCTCTATTCGGACACGGCATGGGTTGCCGAAGCGCAGCGCCGGGTGAGCGACATCATCCTCGCCGATGCCAATCCGGACGGCCTCGGCCTTCACGGCACCAACGATTATTCGGTCGTGCTCGCGGGATATGGGAAGGACAATACGAGCTATTACCTCAAGCTCTTCCCCGAATGGGGCTCGATCCAGATCGAAGCCGAGAACGCGACGTTCGGGGCGAGCGACGTTCGCCAGCGTTTCTTCCAGCGTATCCCCGAAGTCTCGCAGGCTGCCCTTTCCAGGGCTGTGGCCGGGCAGCTGGAGGAATTCGCCCGAAGCGACGAGTTCAAGCGCCTGCTTGCCGAGCGCGAATATCTCGATGCCTACCCCAAGGAGTGGGGTGAAGGTCCCTTCGTGACGGCTGATGCGGTGGTCGTTCAGGCGGGGCATATCCTGCTGGTCGAACGCGGTCAGTTGCCCGGCAAGGGCCTGCTCGCACTGCCCGGCGGTTTCGTGGGCAAGGGTGAACGCATTCGCGATGCGGCGATCCGCGAGCTGCGCGAAGAGACGGCGATCTCCGACGACAAGGGCCAGATCCCGCCCGCGATGCTCGCCAGCTTCATCGAGGACAGCGAAACGCGCGTATTCGATGCGCCTGCCCGTAGCTTGCGGGGGCGGATCATCACACACGCCTTCCTGTTCCGCATGCCCGAACGGCGCGATCTGGCGCAGGTGAAGGGCGGTGACGATGCAGCCCATGCCCGCTGGTACCGCCTCGGCGAACTGCGGCCTGAACAGATGTTCGAGGACCACTGGTCGATCATTGAGCAAATGGCGAATTTGTAAGCGATTTTAACCGGTTCGGAGGAGTTCCGAACCATACGACCCGCCAAAAGTGAGGAGTTCACACCATGGCAAACAACATCATCCTCTCGACGGACAGCTACAAGCACAGCCACTTCCTGCAATACCCGCCCGAAGCGCGCGCGATCAGCGCCTATGGCGAAAGCCGGACCAATGGTTTTGCCGATGACGTGCTGTTTCTCGGCCTCCAGCCGTTCCTGATCGATTACCTCGGCAAGCCTGTCAGCCGCGAGGACATCGAGGAGGCCGCCGAGCTGTGCGCCGCGCATGGCGTCCCCTTCAACCGAGAGGGCTGGGAGGCCATCGTCGAGGACCACGGCGGGTACCTCCCGATCGAGATCAGCGCGTTGGAAGAAGGCAGCATGGTGCCGACGTCGGTGCCGCTGTTCCAGGTGGTCAACACGGACCCGCGCATGCCTTGGCTCACGACCTTCGTCGAAACGGCGCTGCTGCGGGCGGTCTGGTATCCGACGACGGTCGCCACGCTCAGCCGCAAGTGCAAGAGCGTGATTGCCGCCGGCCTTGAACGCACGAGCGACGATCCGGCTGGCCAGCTGCCCTTCAAGCTGCATGATTTCGGTGCGCGCGGCGTGTCGAGCGGCGAGAGTGCGGCGCTGGGCGGCATGGCGCATCTCGTGAACTTCAGCGGCACCGATACGCTGGAGGGCATCCTGGCCGCACGGCGCTATTACGGCGCCGACATGCCCGGCTTCTCGATACCCGCAGCCGAACACAGCACCATGACGAGCTGGGGCCGGACGCGTGAGGAAGCCGCTTACGAGAACATGCTCGACAGTTTCGACGGCGAGGGCGCGCTCGTGGCGGTTGTCTCGGACAGCTACGATCTCGACCACGCGGTCGAGAAGATCTGGGGCGAGAACCTGCGCGACAAGGTGCTGAACCGGAAGGGCACGCTGGTGGTTCGCCCCGATAGCGGCGACCCGGTCGAAACGCCGCTCCGCACGCTGGAAAAGCTGTGGGACATCTTCGGCGGTTCGGTGAACGGCAAGGGCTTCAAGGTCCTCGACCCGCATGTCCGCGTGATCCAGGGCGACGGCATGAATGTCGAGAGCATCGCAAGTCTTGTGAAGGCGGTCGGCGATGCGGGTTTCGCCATCGACAACATCGCCTTCGGGATGGGCGGCGGGCTCTTGCAGCTGGTCAATCGCGACACGCTGCGTTTCGCCATGAAAGCCAATGCGATGCATGTCGATGACGGCAGCTGGCAAGACGTGTCGAAAAAGCCCGCCACCGATCCGAGCAAGGCCAGCAAGGCGGGCCGCCAGGCGGTGGTCGAGCAGGGCGGCAAGCTCGTCGCCAAGCGTCTCGACGAAATCGATCCGGCAGACGACCTGCTCAAGCCCGTATGGCGCAATGGCGAACTGCTTGTCCGCCACAGCTTCGACGCGGTGCGCGAACGTAGCTGGAAATAAGGCTCAGCGGCTGATCGGCATATTGTCGATCAGCCGTGTCCCACCGATCCTCGCGGCTACGAAGAGGCGGGCATTGCCATTGTCCGCCTCGAGCCGTTCGAGGCTGTCGGCGTCGCGCACTTCCGCATAATCGACACTCTCGAAGCCGGCGACCTGCAGCACTTCGCGCAAGTTGCCGAGCGGCCGGCCAGCCGACCCACCCCCCGCAATGACGGCAATCGCATCGCGCATCGCCTTGGGTAGCGAAGCGGCTTGCTGGCGTTGTTCCGCCGATAGATACGCATTGCGACTGCTCATCGCGAGCCCGTCATCCTCGCGCACGATGGGCACGCCGTGGATTGCGTCTACACGCGGGCGGGTCAGGTCGAGGTCGCGCGCCATGCGGCGGATGACGGCAAGCTGCTGCCAGTCCTTCTCGCCGAAGAAGGCCATGTCGGGCATGACTTGGTTGAACAACTTGCACACCACCGTCGCCACGCCGTCGAAATGGCCGGGCCGGTCCCCGCCGCACAGCCCTTCCGAAACCCCGGCGACCGAGATGTTCGTGGCATAGCCTGGCGGATAGACTTCCTCGGGCAGCGGCGCCCACAGCAAGGCGACACCCTCGGCCTCGAGCAGTTCGCTGTCGCGCTGCAACTGCCGCGGATAGGCGTCGAGATCCTCGCCTTCTCCGAACTGGCGCGGGTTGACGAAGATCGAGGCGACGACGTGATCGGCAGCCTCCTTTGCGCGCCTCACCAGCGTCAGATGCCCGTCATGCAGCGCGCCCATGGTGGGGACGAGCGCAATCGACCCACCGCTATCCCGCAAGGCAGCGACCGAATTCCTCAACACTTCAAGTTCGCGGACTGTTTGCACGCATGCATCCCCTTGGATAAGAACGATAGCACCTGCTGCCCTAGCGCCGCGCGAGGGCGGGCATCAACTTCTCAATTGCTGGAAACCATTTGTCGCACGCTGTCCCCCACTGGATTACCTTCGCCAACGAGAAGGGCGGGACGGGCAAGTCGACCACTGCGGTGCATGTGGCCGTCGCGCTCGCATACAAGGGTGCCAAGGTCGTGGCGTTCGACCTCGATCACCGCCAGCGCACCATGAACCGCTATTTCGACAATCGCGCGGACACGGCTGCAAGGCGCGGCATCGACCTGCCGAGCGTCGAGTGCCACACGGTCCCGCTGATCCCGGCAGAGGAATTCGGCGAGATGGTGCAGCGCCACGGGCGCGATGCCGATTTCATCCTGATCGATACGCCGGGGCGTGACGATCCGCTGGCGCGTTTCGCCGCGACGCATGCCGATACGCTGGTCACGCCGATGAACGACAGCTTCGTCGATTTCGATCTCATCGGTCAGGTCGAGGGCGAGAGTTTCAAGGTCAAGAAACTGTCCTTCTATGCCGAGCTGATCTGGGAGGCGCGGATCCAGCGCAGCCGCAAGGCGATCGAGGAAAACCGGCCGACTATGGACTGGGTCGTCGTGCGCAACCGCACCGGTCATAGCGAGGCGCGCAATGTCGCGCGCATCGAGCAGGCGCTGACCGAAATGTCCAAGCGCGTGGGCTTCCGCGTGGCCAAGGGCCTGTCGGAACGCGTCATCTATCGCGAGCTTTTCCCCTCGGGCCTTACCCTGCTCGACAAGGGTCATCTCGGCGATCTCGGTACCAGCCATCTCGTTGCGAGGCAGGAATTGCGCGGGCTGCTTGCGGCCTTGCGCCTGCCAGCCGTGGAACGAATAAAAGAAACGGAAACCGCATGATCAAGATCGTCATGTTCCTCGTCGCGGCGAGCTTCTTCTGCCGCTGGGCGCTGGGGAAATGGCCGTGGGACTACCTTCGTCCCGCGCCCACCCGTTCGCAGGCGATCTTCCGCGCACGCCAGCTACTCAACGTATCGGCCAAGGCCGACCATGCGGAAATCCGCGAGGCGCATCGGCGCATGTCTGCCATGACCCATCCCGACAAGGGCGGTAGCAAGTCGCAGATGCAGGAACTGAACGCTGCACGCGACCTTCTCTTGGATGAACTCCCTCACGAACCGCTGGAGCCCCCAAAATGACCCACAGTTTCGACGCAACCGTCCTGCGCGAATATGACATTCGCGGCATCATCGGCGAGACGCTTGGCGCGGAGGATGCGCGCGCCATCGGGCGCACCTTCGGTTCCATGCTGCGCGATGCGGGCGGCAGCCGCGTGGCGGTCGGTTATGACGGGCGGGTCAGTTCGCCAATGCTGGAACATGCGCTGGTCGAAGGGCTGACGGCGGCGGGCTGCGATGTCGTGCGGATCGGCATGGGCGCGACCCCGATGCTATATTATGCCGAGGCCAGCGACGATGAAATCGACGGCGGCATACAGATAACCGGCAGCCACAATCCCCCCAATTACAACGGCTTCAAGATGGTGTTCCAGGGCCGTCCGTTCTTCGGTGCGGACATCCAGGAACTGGGCCGTATTTCGGCAGCGGGGCAATGGGCCGACGGCGCGGGCGATGTCGAGGACCGCGATGTCATGGACGAGTATATCGAGCGCATGGTCACCGCGCTGGACGGTGTCGACACCTCCGCGCTCGAAGGCATGCGCGTCGGTTGGGACGCGGGCAATGGCGCTGCCGGGCCCGCGCTCGAAAGGCTCGTCGCCAAGCTGCCGGGCGAACATCATGTCCTCTTCACCGAGGTCGACGGCAATTTTCCCAATCATCATCCTGATCCTACTGTCGAGGAAAACCTTGCAGACCTGCGAAAGCTCGTCTCCGCAAAGTCCCTCGATTTCGGAGTGGCCTTCGATGGTGACGGCGACCGGATCGGTGCGATCGACGGCGAGGGCAGGGTGATCTGGGGCGACCAGCTGCTTATGATCTATGCCGAGGACCTGCTGGCGAGCCGTAAGGGTGCGACCATCATCGCCGACGTGAAGGCGAGCCGTGCGCTCTACGATCATGTCGCGGCCTGCGGCGGCGAGCCGCTGATGTGGAAGACCGGCCATTCGCTGATCAAGTCGAAGATGAAGGAAACCGGATCTCCCCTCGCGGGCGAGATGAGCGGCCACGTCTTCTTCGCCGACGAGTATTACGGCTTCGACGATGCCCTCTACGCAGGTGTGCGCCTGCTCGCCGCCTCGGCACGACTGGGCAAGTCGGTGACGCAGCTGCGCAGCGACATGCCGCAGATGATCAACACGCCGGAAATGCGCTTCCAGGTCGACGAGAGCCGCAAGTTCGCCGCAATCGAAGAGGTGAAGGAGCGTCTCTCTGGCACCGATGCGGATGTGAACGGCACCGATGGCGTGCGCGTGAATACGGCGGACGGCTGGTGGCTGCTGCGCGCCTCGAACACGCAGGACGTGCTCGTGGCTCGTGCCGAAAGCGATAGCGAGGAAGGTCTCGAACGTCTGGTCGGCCAGATCGACGAGCAGCTGGCATTGTCGGGCCTCGAGCGCGGAGAAAGCGTGGGGCACTAAGGCTTGTCATCGGGGTCGCAGCTCACATGGCCATGGTCCGAACTGGGGATCGGCGAAACATCCGATAAGGATGCAATTCGCGCCGCTTATGACGCGCGCAAGGCCGAACTCGACATCTCGATGCGGATTTCGGCCTTCGCCCGGCTGACCGAGGCGCGCGAGAAGGCGTTGTTCATCGCATCGGAGAAGCTGCGCGCGGCAGAGCGTGGTGAACCGGCCACTGCCGAGACCCCGCCTCCGATCGCGCCGCCGCCCATTCCCGACGTCCCTCTTGCGCCAGAAGCGCCGCGCATCGATGTTCCCGTCTATGAGGATCTTGATCCGGACAATTTCCGGGCGGAACCGGTTGACGCGTCGGAGCTGGAAGAGGAGCTCCCCGAACCCGAACCCGAACCCGAACCCGAACCCGAACCCGAACCCGAACCCGAACCCGAACCCGAACCCGAGCCCGAGCCCGAGCCCGAGCCCGAGCCCGAGCCCGAGGCGGAGCCGGAGCCGGAGCCGGAGCCGGAGCCCGAGCCGGAGCCGGAGCCGGTGGTATCGGTGCCGCGCGTTTACACCGATCCCTCGCATGACGAGGATTGGACGGAGCCCGAGCCTTACCGGCCCTCGCGCTACCAGGCAGAGGTCGAGGATTACGGCCTCCAGAACTCGAATGTCTTCGAACGCTATGGCCTCGACAAATACGGCATCTGGTGGCTGTTCGGGCTGTTCTTCCTCGTCGCCATGTGCAGCGATTCGGGCGATGATGATCGCAGGCCCGATCCCGCCCCCGCGCCGACCAGCGTGCCAGCGCCGGTCAGTACGACTGTGGTGCCCGCTCCGATCTCGACCGAGGCGTTCGACATGGCGAGGCTCGACACGATCGCCGGCCAGATCTTCGGCAACGGGGTGGACATGGCCGCGATGGCGGAGCGCGACCGCGAATTTGCGGACATGTTCGCCTTCAATGTCGCGGCCGAAGGCTACGATGTGGACGAAGCGCGCTCTTACGTCAGGCACCAAATCCTGCGGGTGCGCCCTGAGGTCACGAGGTTCGAACTGATCGAGGCGAGCCGGCTCTATCTCGCGTGGCTCCAGGCCGCCCGCCAGCAGGGCGAAGAGCAGTGCCGCGATGTCTATTCGCGCAGTTTCCTGCGCAAGGACCTGCAACTCGCCCCGGAGGTCGTCCTCCAGGAACAGGAACTTGCCGTGAAGTTTCTCGAGAACCGCAACTTCATCCTGCCGACCGAAGGCGGCTCGAGTATCGCGCTTCCCGACTGGGCGATCCGCGAGGCGCGGGTGCGCGGCGGGCTGGAGCGCGCGGAAATCGGCGCGGCGCTGGCGGACCCGGGCAATCCGGATCGCTGCCGCGTGACGATTACCCTGCTGGAAGTACTCCTCGACAGCCCCCAAGGCGATGCCCTGCCGGCACTGGCTGCGTTGTAAAAATCACGCGCTCGTTTGCGCGCTCGAAATTACGCTGCGTGAATACTTGAGCCTTACTCTGTGCTGCGGCAGTAAGGGATTACTATTGGGAGGGACGCTTTAATGAAAAAATGGATTCTCGCGCTCGGCGCGCCGCTGGCGCTGTCGGCACAGCCGGTCATCGCTCAGGGACAGGATGACGAAGCGCAAATGCTCGCCGCCATGGCGGAGATGTTCAAGGTCGAGCCGCTGACCGCCGAACAGGAAGCCCGCCTGCCGCTCGCTCGCGAAGTGATCTCCACGATCATGCCCGCAGGGGCCATGTCCGAAATGACCGGCGGCATGTTCGACAAGATGCTCAAGCCAATGATGGAAATAGGCGCAGAGGCAACGCAGGCAACGCTCGCGACCGGGCTGGGCGTCGGCGGCATCGATCGCGCGATGAGCGATGCAGAAGTGCGCGAGGCCGCGCTCCTGATCGATCCCGTGCGCGACGAACGCAATGCGCGCATGGCGCAGATGATGCCCGAACTCATGTCGAACATGATGGAATCGATGGAGCCGATCATGCGCGAGGCAATGATCGAGGTTTATGCGGCGAATTTCACCACCAGGGAGCTCACCGACGTCAACACCTTCTTCAAGACGGAATCGGGTGCGTCCTATGCGCGCAAGTCGCTGGCCCTGCAGCAGGACCCGCGGCTGATCGCTGCAGTGATGCAGTCGCTGCCTGTCATCATGGAAGCGATGAAGGAAATGGTGCTGGAAATGGAAGCGCGCATGGCCGACCTGCCCGAGGAACGGAGCTGGGCCGACTTGAGTGCGAGTGAGCGTGAGCGGTTGCAGGCGCTGACCGGACTCGATGCGCAAACGCTCGAAGAAGGCCTCGCCTATGCCGCCAAGCGGCGCGAGGAATCCAAGAAGTCGCTCGAAGATTTCTGAGCCGACCAGCATGATCATCGGTATCGACCTTGGCACCACCAACAGTGCGGTGGCGATCTGGCGCGACGGGGAGAGCGAGCTTGTCCCCAATGCGCTGGGCGAATTCCTGACGCCTTCCGCCGTCTCGGTCGACGGCAGCGGGCAGAGCTGGGTCGGGCGCGCCGCGCTCGACCGGATGGCGACGCATCCGTCCGAGACCGTGACCAGCTTCAAGCGGCGCATGGGTACGGAGAGCAAGGCCACGCTCGGCAAGCGGTCCTATTCGCCCGAGGAACTCTCGGCGATGGTGCTGCGCAGCCTCGTGGACGATGTCGAGGCGGCGACGGGCGAGCGTCCCGAAGGCGCGGTGATCACCGTCCCTGCCTATTTCAACGAGCGCCAGCGCCGTGCCACGCGGCGCGCGGGCGAGATCGCCGGGCTCAAGGTCGAGCGGCTGATCAACGAGCCGACCGCCGCGGCGCTCGCATTCGGACTGATCGACAAGGAGGAGCGCGAGCCCTTCCTCGTCTTCGACCTTGGCGGCGGCACGTTCGACGTCTCGATCGTGGAGATGTTCGAAGGCATCGTCGAAGTCCGCGCCTCTGCCGGTGACAACCGCCTCGGCGGCGACGATTTCGACGAGGTCATGGTCAAGCTGGCAGAGCCGAAGCTGGGCGCTTCCGACACGCTCGACCGCATCCCCTCCGACCGCCGCGATGCGCTGCTGCAGCTGGCGGCAGAGAAGACCCGCTGCGCCCTCTCGAGCGCGAACATCGCGACCTTCCGCGTGACCGTGGACGACGAGGAGTTCACCACCGACATCGAAACGCAGGAATTCGAGGAAGCAGCCGAAGCACTGGTGAAGCGTCTACGCGATCCGGTGATCCGCTCGCTGCGCGACAGCGGGATCGATGTCGAAAGCCTGTCCGATGTCGTGCTGGTCGGCGGCGCGACCCGCATGCCGGTGGTTCGCAAGGCATTGACCCGCATGTTCAAGCGCTTCCCCAATTCTACCGTCCACCCCGATCATGCGGTGGCGCTTGGTGCCGCGATCCAGGCAGGCCTGCTGTCGAACGGCGACGGGCTGGAAGAAATCCGCATCACCGATGTCGCGCCCTTCACGCTGGGTATCGAGATCGGGATGGACGATGCTTACGGCGGCCGCATCGGCGGTATCTTCTCGCCGATCATCGAGCGCAACACGCCGGTGCCGGTCAGCCGGATGCAAAGCTACACCACGTCCGAGGATGGCCAGCGCCAGATCCACTCGGGCATCTACCAGGGTGAAGCGCGGCAGGTGAAGAACAATGTGAAGCTGGGCGAATTGGTCGTGCCGGTGCCGGCAAAGCCGCGCGGCGAGATCGAGGTCGAGGTGCGCTTCACCTATGACACCAATGGCTTGCTCGAAATCGACGTTTCGGTACCGGCAAGCGGCTATCAGAAGAACGTCGTGATCGTCGACGAGGACGACAAGCGCAGCCAGAAGGAAATCGAGAAGAGCCGCGCTGCGCTGGAAAAGCTCAAGGTCCACCCGCGCGACGAGCAGGTGAACATTGCCGCCATGCAGCGCGCCGAACGGTGTTACGAAGGTTTCACGGGGCCGGTGCGCGAATACGTCGGCCGCTCGCTCGACAACTTCAAGGCCGCGCTGGAAAAGCAGGACCCGCGCATCATCGCCGATGCCCGCGAAAGCCTCATGCAGCTGGTCGACGAGATCGAGGCAAACCCGCCGGTATGAGCGGCTTTCCCTGGAGCGTCCTCGGGATAGAGGAAACACGCGAGAAATCGGCTATCCGCAAGGCCTATTCGGTCAAGCTGAAGGCGATGAACCTCGACGAGCAGGTCCAGGAATATGCCCAGCTGCGAGATGCGCGCGACATGGCGCTCAGGCTGGCCGCACAGCCGCCGGTCCAAACCGCAAGCTTCGAAGACGACGACGACGACTGGTACGATGACGACTGGGACATCGGCGAAGCGGCGCGCGTAGACCAGCCCCGCTTCGACCCGGAAGAGGATTTCGGCTGGGAAATCCGGCCCGAGGAACTGTCACGCGATGCGCTGGTGGGCGACATGGGCGACCCCGGCGTGTCCGGAGACGAGCTCGGCTTCGCGGCTCCATCCTCGCCGCCCCCGCCGCCCGATGGCTGGGAAGACCTGCACGCGGCTCTCTATCCCGATGGCCAGTACAGCGCCGAGGGCCTGACGCTCGAGGAATTCCGGGACGCCGAGGCGGCGCTGGACCGCCTTATCGCGGTGGCAGAGGATGGCGACATCGCCTTCCACGACCGGATCGACCATGCGCTCTCGGAATTGCTCGCCTCGGCCTGGCCGCGCAGCGCTCCGCTGGTCGAACGCGCAAACCAGAGCTTCCGCTGGCTGGGAGCGGCAGGCGATCTCGATGAACGCTATGCCCTCCAGTTCCTGAACGCGCGCCTCGAAGGGATGCGCTTCCACGAGGAAGTGATGGACGCCGGCCACCCGCTGCACAAGGCGTGGGTCGAGCTTTCGCAGCCCGGCAAATCGAACATCCTCGACCGCCTGCGTACCAAGCGCGACGATATCGACCGCGTGCTCTTCACCGTGCGGACCCAGTTCCCGGAGCTGGAAGCGCTGCTCGACGAAGAGCGCGTGGCGAGCTGGGAAAAGCCCGCAAACGAAACGGTCTCGTGGATCATCCAGCGCCTCTTCATCATATTCGTCATCGTCCAGGCGCTGCGCTTCTGCGTCTTCGACGACGATCGCCGGCCGGACTTTGGTGCCGAGCCCGAAGCGAGTATCGAGGAGCTGCGCAAGGAAGGCCTCGACAGCGCGTCGGCAACCGCATTCGGCGCCGGCACGAGCTTTGCCGAGGTCGAAGCCAGCGACCCCGAATTCGCAGCCAGTTTCGAGCAATTCCTCGGGCCCGTCCAGGGCGCCGCTCTCTATGGCGACCCCCGCCAGTTCGTCCGACAGAAGATACTCTTCGCCAGGCAGTCTGCCGAATTCGACACGCTCGTCGCCATCCAGGCCCAGAAACTCGACTGGCTGCAGGCAGCGCGCAAGGAAGGCGGAGACAGCTGTGCGTCGGTGCTCGATGCAAGCTTCAGGAGTGGCGGCCCGGGAATGACGCAGGAACAGCTCGATGCGGAACAGGAACTGGCGCGCCGGTTGCTCGATGCAAAGCTGCTCAACGTCGAGCCGAAGACGGGCGAGTTTTCCTATTCGGTGCCCGGCTGGCTGATCGACCAGGCGAGGGGCAGCGTGGGGCTCTCGCGCGAGGACTTCGTAAAGGTCATGCAGGACCCTTCCCATTCCGACCGCTGCCGGGTCCAGACGGCGCTGATATCCTACATGCTCACCGCTCCGGCTCGGGTCCCGCTCGAAACCTTGCGCGGCCTGTGACCGCCGATCAGGAACGCCCCTGCGCCAACAGCGCTTTCCTTTCGTGAGCACAGTCTCGATCCCGCCCGAAATCACCGACTGGTTTTCCGGTCGCGGCTGGCGCGTGCGCAGGCACCAGGCGGAAATGCTCGAGCAGGCCGATGCGGGGCGGCACGCGCTGCTGGTGGCCGATACCGGCGCGGGCAAGACGCTGGGCGGTTTCCTGCCCACGCTGGCCGCCTTCTGCCCATCTCGCGCGGGGGAGAGCATGCCCGAAGGGCTGCACACGCTCTACGTGTCTCCGCTCAAGGCGCTGGCGCATGACGTGCAGCGCAACCTCCTCGCCCCGATCGAGGAAATGGGGCTTGCGATCACGGTCGAGACGCGCAGCGGCGATACGCCGTCGGATCGCAAGAAGCGCCAGCGTACGCGGCCGCCCAATATCCTGCTGACCACGCCGGAAAGCCTTTCGCTCCTGCTGTCCTATCCCGACAGCTTCGACATGTTCGCAGGGCTCAAGCGCATCGTCATCGACGAGGTCCACGCCTTTGCCACGGGCAAGCGCGGTGACCTGCTTGCTCTTGCTCTTTCACGGCTCCAGGCGATCGCGCCCGATCTCCAGCGGACCGCCCTGTCCGCAACCGTGGCGCGTCCCGAGGCCTTTCGCGAATGGCTCGCGCCGTGGGGAGAGATCGACGAGGTCGCGTTGGTTCAGGGGGAGGAAGGCGCGCCTGCCGAAGTCGAGATCCTGCTGCCCGACGAGGAGCGGGTGCCATGGGGCGGGCATGCCGCCACCTGGGCGATCCCGCAGCTTTATGAGGAGATCCGGCGCAACAAGACGACGCTGGTCTTCACCAACACGCGTTTCCTTGCCGAATACATCTTCCAGCACCTGTGGGATGTGAACGAGGAGAACCTGCCCATCGGCATCCACCATGGTTCGCTGTCGAAAGAGGCGCGGCGCAAGGTGGAAGGGGCGATGGCGCGCGGCGAGTTGCGCGCGCTGGTGGCGACGGCCAGCCTCGATCTTGGTGTCGACTGGGGCGATATCGATCTCGTCGTGCAAATGGGTGCGCCCAAGGGCTCTTCGCGGCTGCTCCAGAGGATCGGGCGTGCCAATCACCGGCTCGACCAGCCCAGTCGCGCACTTCTGGTCCCGGGCAACCGATTCGAATTCCTCGAGGCCACGGCCGCGAAGGAAGCGGTCGACGAGGGCAAGCGCGATGGCGAGGAATTCCGCCCCGGCGGGCTCGACGTGCTCGCGCAACATGTCATGGCCTGTGCCTGTGCTGCGCCCTTCGAGGAAAAGGCGCTGCTGCGGGAGGTTCGTTCGAGTCTCGCCTATGCCTGGGTGGACGAGGAGGTGTGGGAGCGTGTCCTCACCTTTGTCGCCACCGGCGGCTATTCGCTCAAGGCCTATGACAAGTTCAAGCGCATCGTCCGCGATGGTGAAGGCGTGTGGCGGCTGACCCATCCCGAACAGGCGGCGCGGCACCGGCTCAACGCAGGCATCATCATCGATAGCGAGATGCTTGAGGTGCGCATCAATTCGGGCCGCGGACGGGGCGGACGCAGCCTCGGCAAGATCGAGGAGCGGTTCGCAGCGCAGCTGTCGCCGGGCGACACTTTCGCCTTTGCCGGCATGAGCCTCGAGGTCGTGAAGCTGCAGGACATGGAGGTGCTCGTGAAGGCCGCGACCTCCAACGCGATGATCCCCAGCTATGGCGGCGCACGCATGCCTCTCACCACCCACCTTGCCGAAAGGGTGCGCACCATGCTGGTCGATCGCGCGGGCTGGGCGCGTTTCCCCGACGACGTTCGCGAATGGCTGGAAGTCCAGGACTGGCGCTCGCAGATGCCGGGGCCGGGCCAGCTTCTGGTCGAAAGCTTCCCGCATGCGAAGCGGCATTACTCGGTTTATTATACGTTCGAAGGCTGGAACGCGAACCAGAGCCTCGGCATGCTGATCACGCGCCGGATGGAAGATCGCGGCCTGCTGCCGGGCGGCTTCGTCGCCAACGACTATTCGCTTGCGGTCTGGGGGCTCAAACCCGTGACCGATCCCGCGCCGCTGCTATCGCCCGACATATTGCAGGACGAGTTTATCGAGTGGGTGCAGAACTCACACCTACTGCGCCGCGCCTTTCGCGAAGTGGCAGTGATCGGCGGATTGGTCGAACGACAGCATCCCGGCAAGCGCAAGACCGGCAAGCAGGTCACTTTCTCGACCGACCTGATCTACGACGTGTTGCGCAAGTACGAGCCGGATCATGTGCTGCTCGAGGCGGCATGGGCCGATGCACGCGAGCGGATGACCGACGTCGGCAGGCTGGCCGACCTTCTAGACCGCTCGGCGGAGCAACTGGTCCATGTCGAACTCGACCGTGTCAGTCCGCTCGCCGTGCCGGTCATGGTGATGATCGGCCGAGAGGCGACGCCGCAGGGCTCGGTGGATGATGAATTGCTGCTCGAGGCGGAGAGCCTTGCCGGTGCAGCCATGCGCATTGACGATCCGCTATCAAGCGATTGAACGGGGCAGCGCCGGAGGAACGAACGGCTCTTCCCTCCGGTCGGTGAGCCTCAAATCCCTCCTTCCTCTCATCGTGCGGCGCCGAATTGCCGGTATTTGTGGTTGCCGACGAAGGCGAAGTTCTTGACGCCCGAATCCTTGATCAGCGCGATCGTGCGGGCGGAAGCCTGGTAACTCGCCAGCGCGTCCGGTTCGAACTTGACCACCGGTTGCTTGTCCAGCGCGGCGGTCGAGGCGAGCTGGTTGAGCATTTCCTGCCGGCTGAGTTGCGCGCCGTTCCAGTAGAGCCGGTCGGCGCTGTCGATGTGCACGACATTCTCGGGCAAGATTTCTTCCGGCCCCTCTCCATTCGGCAAGGGGATCAGCAAGGCATGGGTGGCGATGGGGATCACCATGATGAACATTATCAGGAGCACCAGGAGCACGTCGATGAAGGGCGTGACGTTCATCTCGCTCATCGGTTGGTTCTGCAGCGGTACGCGGCGAGCCGTGAATGCCATGATCTCTCTCCTCGTTATGTCATGACATAACATCACAGAAAGAGCCAGGTGACAAGTGGCGTCGTGCAGTGGGGCTCTCGCGCATGAAAAAGGGGGCGGATTGCTCCGCCCCCTTTCGCAATTTCCGGTGGTTGCAGTGCTTACTGCATGCCGGCGCTACCGAAGGTACGATAGCGCTCGTTGCCCACGAAACCGAACTTGGTCACGCCGCTGGCCTTGATGATCTGCAGCACGCGGGCCGACAGTTCGTAGCTGGCCAGTGCCTCGGGCTCGAACTGCAGCTCGGGCTCGGGATTGATAGAGAGCGACTGCTGGAGAAGGTTCACGAGGTCACCTTCGCCGATCTCTTCGCCGTTCCAGAGCATGCGATCGTCCTGCGTGAGGACGAGCTTGTTCTTGTCGGGCTCAACCTCGACCGGCGGCGGGTTGGGGTTGGGTTGCGGAAGATCGATATCGACCGAGTGCGTCGCTACCGGGATGGTGATGATGAACATGATGAGGAGAACGAGCAGGACGTCGATCAACGGCGTCATGTTCATTTCCATCATCGGGGCGCCATCGTCCTTGCCGCCTGCCATTGCCATGGTGGTGTACTCCTAAAATATGTCCGTGCCGAAAGGTCTGTCGACCTTAGGGCTCGACCGGGTTCGAGATGAAGCCGACGGTCGGGTAACCGGCTGCCTGGACGTTGTAGATCGCCCCTGCAACGCACGACCACGGTGCATTCACGTCGCCACGGATGTGGACCTGCGGGATCTTTTCGGGATCCTGCATGATTGCATCCGGACCACCAGCGCGCTGGACGATATTGTCGAGTCGTTCGAACGCCTGGTCGTACAGCTCTTCCGAAGTGACCGGGGTGATGTTGTTGAAGTAGACGCGGCAATCGCCGGTACGCGAGGCACCCTGGAAGCCGGTGTCACCTGCACTAAGGCCTGCCTCGTCGGTGGTGCTGACGGTCAGGAGAAGGTTCTCGACCTTGTCCTTCGATTCCACCGACTCAAAAACCGGGATCTCCAGCTTCTCGATCGTCTGGATCGCGACCGGGACAGCGATGAGGAAGATGATCAGAAGCACCAGCATCACGTCCACGAGGGGAGTGGTGTTGATGTCCGACATGGGCGTCTCTGCGCCACCTCCTGTCGAAATCGCCATAGCTTAAATCCTATTCTTACCTGTGATCACGCGAAACGAATGAGATGGCGCGGGCAACGCGAAGGCTGCCCGCGCATATCTCTTAGCGCTTCGGCGCGGTCGTGGTGGTGCCGGCTGCGGGAGTAGCACCCGGGACCGTACGGCCACCAGCAGCTGCCTTGGCGGCAGTCTTGGTCGAAGCGGCGGTCATCGGCTTGATGGCACCGTTCGAGTTGATGTTGGCGAGCAGGTCCGTCGAGAAACCGCTCATCAGGTCGGAGATGCGACGGTTGCGGCTCTGCAGCCAGTTGTAGGCGAACACGGCCGGAACGGCGACGAGCAGACCGATGGCGGTCATGATCAGTGCTTCACCAACCGGGCCAGCGACCTTGTCGATCGAAGCCGAACCGGCGACGCCGATGTTGATCAGTGCGCGGTAGATACCGATAACCGTACCGAGCAGGCCGACGAACGGTGCGGTTGCACCCACGGTTGCGAGGAACGGGAGGCCGCCGTTGAGCTTGGCCTGGATCGAGTGCTCCGAACGAGCCAGCGAACCGTGCAGCCAGTCATGGGCTTCGAGGCTGTCGTTGAGCTTGGCGTGCTTTTCTTCAGCAGCCACTGCATCGTCGACGAGCTGGCGCCATGCGCTGTTCTTTTCCAGCTTGGTGGCGCCTTCCTTCAGGCTGTTTGCACGCCAGAAGTTGGTGCGGACACCCTTGTACTGGTTCATCACCTTCTGCTGTTCGAAGAACTTGGTGAACAGGATGTAGAACGAGCCGACCGACATGATGACCATGACGGCGAGGATCGACCAGGCGACGGGGCCGCCTTCTTCCATTGCCTGCCAGAAGCCAAACGAAGACTTGGGCGCTTCGGCACCAGTCGCGGTGAGCATTTCGATAATCATAGCGAGTAATCCTCTTGAAAAATTTCTCTATCGTCTCTGCCTGTTGTCCCTATTCGGGCAGGACGTAGCGGATCGATTGATTGGTGGTCGAAGAAACCGGGTTTCCGGCATCATTGAGCGCGGGGTTGTAGCGTGCGTAACGCTGCATACCGCGACATGCTGCCTGGTCGAGAGCATTCGAACCCGAGCTTCCCGTGACGGCACAGGCCTCTACGCGGCCATTCGCACCGATCGTGATCCGCATCGAAACGGTACCCTGTTCTTCGCGGCGAAGCGCGCTGGACGGATAGTCGTTCTGAATGCGCGCACCCCAGCGCTGGAAGTTGTCCGGCGAAGCTGCACGGGCCTTTGACGGCGGTGGCGCGGGCGGTGCCGGAGGGGCGGGCGGCGGAATCGTGAGAGCCGGCGGCGCAGGCGGAGGAATATTCGTCTGCGTACGGATCGGCGGCGGCGCAGGCGCGATATTAATCGGCGGCGGCGGCGCGACCGGCGGCGGAGGCGCGGTCTCGGGGATATCTTCCGGCGGCGGCGGCGGTTCGTCTTCCGGCTCCGGCGGCGGGGGTTCTTCCACATCGATCGTAGTTACGCGCTCAACCACATTCTTGACCGCATCGACGGCCAGACCGGTAATCAGCAGGTAACCGAGGGCAATGTGGATGAGGGCAACGATGATGATCGCGACGACGCGATTGCCACTCATCTCTTGATCAGCATAAGCCATTCGGTTGCATCACTCCATCGTGTCTGCCCGACGCGAATCGGGCCAATCTGACGCCGCAGGGGTTGGAAACCTTGGCAAGTTTCCCCGGCGCCGCATTCCATTCTCACCTTCGCGACCCATAGAGGAACGACGGCGATCGACCCGGGTTGTTCCTGAAAAAGTCCCTGAGAGACGCTTTCAGGCAATATTGTATCATTAACCCGGTTCCGGTGCACGCCTTAGCTGCGATGCAGGGCAGGGGCAAACGCTTTATCGGTTAACTGGCGATTCACGGCGCGCTATGCAGGAACCACAGGCAAGCGTTCCGGATTGGTCCGCAGCAGCACAAATATTCGATTCTAAAGAGGTTTAATGCCGACCATGTCCCGCCTATCCATCATTGCCGGCAGTGCCCTCCTCGCCTTGTCCGTACCGCTCGCCGCGCAGGACAGCGCTGCGCCTGCACCCTCGCTGACTTACGCAGATACCGTCAGCCTCGCCGAAGACTCCGAGATCGTGGCGCATGTACAGATTCGCGACCAGGTGGCGCTCGAGCCCGAGCGTGCCCCCGGCCTCGCGCCCGGCCATGTCCGTCTTTATGTCGAGGCGCGCACGCTTGCACTGATCTCGGGCAATGTCCCGGTGGGCGAAAACCTGCGCTATCTCGTCGACGTGCCGCTGACTTCCAAGGGCAAGGCGCCCAAGCTGAAGAAGCGCGAGATGATTCTCTTCGCGCGTCCCGTCGCCGGCCGCCCCGGCGAAATCCAGCTCGTCGGCGAAGGCGCCCAGCGTCCCTATACGCCCGAATTCGAGGCTGCGCTTCGCCCGGTCCTCACCTCGCTCCTCGCTCCCGATGCGCCGCCGCGCGTCACGAAAGTGGCCGATGCGCTGGCAGTCGAGGGAACGCTGGTGGGCGAATCGGAAACCCAGCTCTTCCTCGATACGGAGAACGACGGCCCGGTCTCGATCACCGTGGTCCGCCGCCCGAACCAGCCGCCGCGCTGGGGTGTTTCTTGGACCGAGATCGTCGACCAGTCGGCCCGCGCCCCGCGCGCAGGTACGCTGCAATGGTACCGTCTCGCCTGCACGCTGCCGGCAGAGCTGCCCACCCAGGCGAACCTTTCGCGCGATTCGCAGGCAAGGGCGTTGGCAGCGCGTGACTATCAGTTCGTGATCGAGCAGCTGGGGCCCTGCACCCGCACGCTCAAGCGCTAACCCGCGCTTAGCCTGCCCAAAGACAAACTGGTTCACTCCCGCGCGCACCATGCGCTAGGCGGCAAGGCATGGAGCCTTTCCGACACACCTTCCGCGTGCGCTATGCCGAAGTCGACCCGCAGAGCGTCGTCTTCAATTCGCGCTATCTCGAATATGCCGACGTCCTTGTCAGCGAACATTTTCGCGAAGCCCGCAAGAATGGCATGCCCGGCGAGGTGGAGTTCCACGTGCGCCGCGCAGAAGTCAACTACCTCGCCCCGATCCGGCTCGACGAGCTGATCGAGGGGCGGCTGACAATCGAATCGATTGGCAATTCGAGCATGAAGATGCTGATCACGCTGCACGGCGCCGAGGACGGCTCGTTGCGTGCGGAGATGCGGCTGCTGACCGTCCATGTGGACCTGCCCGAAGGACGGCCCACGCCCGTGCCCGATGCTGTTCGCCTCGCAATGGGCTTCCCCGCGCAGGAGACGGTCGATGGCTGAGCCGCTCAGGATCGCACTGGCCGGCCTCGGTACCGTGGGCACCGGGGTTATCCGCCTGATCGAAACGAACCAGGCAATGATCGCCGCGCGTGCCGGCCGCCCGATCGAGATCGTTGCCGTGAGCGCCCGCGACCGCGCCAAGGACCGCGGTGTCGACCTGTCAGCCTATGCCTGGGTCGACGACATGCAGGCCATGGCCAAGCGCGCCGATGTCGACATCGTTGTCGAGCTGGTCGGCGGCTCCGACGGCCCGGCGCTCACGCTCGCGCGCGCCGCGCTCGACGCGGGCAAGGGTTTCGTCACTGCCAACAAGGCGATGGTCGCGCATCACGGCCTCGAGCTGGCCGAACTGGCTGCGATCAAGCACGCACCCTTCGCCTTCGAGGCGGCTGTGGCGGGCGGTATCCCGGTGGTGAAGGGGCTGCGCGAAGGCACCGCGGCCAATGCGCTGAACCGGATCTACGGCATCCTCAACGGCACCTGCAATTACGTGCTGTCCGAGATGGAGCAGACCGGTGCCGACTTCGACGAGATGCTCGCCGCTGCTCAGGAAAAGGGTTACGCCGAGGCCGATCCCGCTTTCGATATCGAGGGCGTGGATGCCGCGCACAAGCTCGCCATCCTTGCCGCTATCGGTTTCGGCACGCGGATCGATTTCGAGGCCGTGCGGACCGAGGGCATCACGCAGGTACGCGCAAGCGACATCGCCCAGGCAGATGCGCTCGGATATGTCGTGCGCCTCGTCGGTATCGCGACGCTGGAAGAGGAGGGCGATGCGCCCCGCCTGCTGCAGCGTGTGCGCCCGTGCCTGGTGCCCTTCCGCCATCCGCTTGCTGCCGTCACCGGGCCGACCAATGCCGTGGTGGCAGAGGGCGACTTTTCGGGACGCCTGCTGTTCCAGGGTGCAGGGGCAGGCGACAAGCCGACTGCCAGCGCAGTCGTCGCCGACCTGATCGAGATTGCCCGCGGCCAGTCGGGCGCGCCTTTCTCCGTCCCGGTTGCCACACTCCAGCAATGCGAGCCGGCCGATCCGGGCGACCGTATCGGGCGCGATTACCTGCGCTTCACTGTCGCCGACCGTCCGGGCGTACTTGCAGAGATCACCGCGGCGATGCGCGATGCGGGGGTTTCGATCGAGAGCCTCATCCAGCGTGGCCGCGATGCCGAGGGCGGCGATGTACAGGTGGCGATGGTTACCCATGAGGGACCGGAGCGCTGCGTGACCGAGGCGCTGGCCCTGCTCGAAGGGTCGGACAGCCTTACTGCGGCTCCTCTGGTGATGCCGATCCTGAAGGACTGAGCTCCTCGCCTTCCTCCGCCAGCGGCGGGGGCAGGCCGAGCTCCTCTGCATTCGCCTGCAGCCCCGGTTCCTCGGCGATCACAGTCGCGCCATCGAGCTTGCGATCGTATCCGCGAGGCGCGAGGCCGCGCGCCATGCGGTCGGCGTCCGACCCTGCCGGAGTATCGGGAAGCTCTTCGAAATCGATCATATAGGCCGGGTCTTTCGGGCAGGGCGGGATGAAGCACATACCGCCGATGGTCGGCTTTCCGCGGAATATCCCCGGTCCTGCGACATCGACAGGCTTTGCGCCCTGGGTGCGCTCGGCGTGTCGCCGTTCGGCAGCCTCCTTGTCGTAGAGCCGGTTCTCGCCGCCGGTGCGTTTGGCGCAGACCACGATCTCTCCGGACAGGATCGAGGCTTCCTGCTGCTTGGCACAGTCTGGATCGAGTTCGGGTTCGTCGGTGACGGGCGGGGCAAGAATGTCGATCGTCCCGGGAGGTTCGCCCTCCTGCCGGTCGCGGCCTGGGTCCTGCGCATGGCCCGTGGCCGGAAGCCCGAGCGAAACGGCGAGCGTAAAAACCGTCGCCAGATGTCTCGACAATGCAATGCTCCTGCGTCTATCGGCGCCTTGCATACGAATTCACGCATTGCTCGCCCTGCGATTGCCCACTCACGCTCCGAGGACTGAACCACCAATGAACTCGCGCCCCGAAACCGATCCGGCAGACAATCCGCTCGACCGCGTCCTCGTCCTCGAAATGGTCCGCGTGACCGAAGCTGCCGCCGTCGCGGCATCGAAGCTGATCGGCCGCGGCGACGAGAAAGCGGCTGATGCCGCTGCGGTCGAGGCAATGCGCAAGGCCTTCGACACTCTCTATATGGATGGCACGGTGGTTATCGGTGAGGGCGAGCGCGACGAAGCGCCCATGCTCTTCATCGGCGAAAAGGTTGGCGGCGCACCGGGCCGTGGCCCCAAGATCGACATCGCGCTCGACCCGCTCGAAGGCACCACGATCACCGCCAAGGCCGGTCCGAACTCGCTTGCCGTGCTGGCGGCGGCCGCCGAAGGCTGCCTGCTCAACGCGCCCGACGTCTACATGGACAAGCTGGCGGTCGGTCCGGGCTATCCCGATGGCATCATCGACCTCGCCAAGACGCCGACCGAAAACGTCACCGCCGTGGCCGAAGCCAAGGGCGTGAAGCCGTCCGACATCATCGTCTGCGTGCTCGACCGGCCGCGCCATTCCGACCTGATCGCCGAGTTGCGCAGCATCGGCTGCGGCGTCGTGCTGATCGGTGACGGCGATGTTGCCGGCGTGATCGCGGTGACCGACGAGGACACGACGATCGACATGTACATGGGGCAGGGCGGCGCACCCGAGGGTGTGCTTGCCGCAGCCGCACTGCGCTGCGTCGGCGGCCAGTTCAACGGCCGCCTCGTCTTCCGCAACGACGACGAGAAAGCCCGCGCTGCCAAGTGGGGCATCACCGACCTCGACCGGATCTACACGCGTGATGACCTGGTGAAGGGCGACTGCATCTTCGCCGCGACCGGCGTGACTTCGGGCAGCCTGCTCGAAGGCGTGAAGTACCGCCGCGGCGGCACCATGACGACCGAAAGCGTGGTGATGCGCGCGAGCTCGGGCACCGTGCGCTGGATCAAGGGCGAGCATAAGGTCGGCTGAGCACAGAAAGCCGTTACTTTGCCGGCGAGGCTATGCGCTATATGGAAGCGACATGAATCGCTTGGTGCCTGCCGGGGCAATCGCCTCCCTGTTGCTGACTGCGCCGCTCGCAACTGCGGCGCTCGCGACGAGCATCGGCTCTCCGCGACCGCATGATGCCAGTCTCGCCTGCATGTACATGTCCGAGCTCGTTGCCGACTTTAACGAGGGGCAGCCCTTCGCCGCGCCGCTGAAACCCTATCGTACAATCTACACCGACGAATTGGGCGAGGTAGAGCGTGACGAGATCGAGGCGTTCAACACCGCCATGCTCACCTCGGAGGGCAAGCGCGACCACAAGCCCATGTCGATCTATTCGGTCCACACATTGGGCGGGACCGAGACCGACCGACAGTATGTGCTGACAATCCAGCGGGTGCGCTGGCGGACCAAGCGGCTCGAAGTCGATGGCATGCTGCAGGTGGTCGAAGTCGACGATCCACATTGGGACACCCACCATTCGTTCTGGCTGGTCACGTTCGAAAGCAATAGCCTGCGCACGGTCCGAGAGGCAGGCGAGCTCTTGCACCTCAAGCCCCAGCTTGAGCGGCTGGAGGATTGTCCCTTGCCGCGCTTTGGCGATTAAGTGCGTCCTGCAGCGAAAACCGGCGAAAAACCGCGCCTCGCCATATTGCAATCCCATGACCTGTCGCTAGGCGGGGGTGACTGCCAGCCGACACGGGATTCGCTTACATGAAAATCATGGCCGCCAACTCGAACCTGCCGCTCGCGCGCGCGATCGCAGGTTATCTCGAAATGCCGCTTGTCGATGCGCAGGTGCGCCGCTTCGCCGACGAGGAAATCTTCGTCGAAATCCACGAGAACGTGCGCGGTGAAGATGTCTTCGTCGTCCAGTCGACCAGCTATCCGGCGAACGACAACCTCATGGAACTGCTGATCTGCATCGATGCATTGAAGCGCGCGTCTGCCAAGCGGATCACGGCTGTGGTGCCCTATTTCGGCTATGCCCGCCAAGACCGGAAGCCCGGACCGCGCACGCCGATCTCTGCCAAGCTGGTTGCGAACCTGATCACCGAAGCCGGCGCCGATCGCGTGCTCGCGGTCGATCTCCATGCAGGCCAGATCCAGGGCTTCTTCGATATCCCGACCGACAACCTTTTCGGTGCGCCGGTCATGGCAGCCGACATCCAGGCCCGCTACGGCGACCAGGACCTGATGGTCGTCTCGCCCGACGTGGGCGGCGTGGTCCGCGCCCGCGCGCTCGCCAAGCGGCTCGACAACGCGCCGCTCGCCATCGTCGACAAGCGTCGCGACCGACCGGGCGAGAGCGAGGTGATGAACATCATCGGCGACGTGAAGGGTCGCCACTGCATCATGATCGACGACATCATCGATTCGGGCGGTACGCTGTGCAACGCCGCGCAGTCGCTGCTCGACGAAGGTGCAGCCTCGGTCACGGCCTACATCACCCATGGCGTGTTGTCGGGCGGCGCGGTTGCCCGTGTCGACGGTTCGGCGCTGAAGGAACTGGTGATTACCGATTCCATCAAGCCGACCGATGCGGCCAAGGATTCGGACAAGATCCGCATCCTCACCATCGCTCCGCTGATTGGCGAGGCAGTGCGCCGCATTGCGGACGAAAGTTCGGTCAGCTCGCTGTTCGACTAAGCTGCCCCGGCTTCAATCGTCGCGCGATGTCGGCTCCGCATCGGGGTCGCGCCACGGGACGTGTTCGATCCCCAGTTCGCCCATGGCCTCGAGGCGCCGCATCTGGCGCACTTCGAGGTCGATCCGCAGCAGGATCGCGTCCTGCCGCGAGAGCACGCCGGGGGCCATGCCGAAATAGGCATTGATCTCGCGGGTCATGTGCGACTGGTCGAAATAACGCAGGCGGAATTCGGCTTCCTCCTGCGGCATGGCGACGCCCAAAAGCGCTGCTGCCATATCGAGTGCGCGTGCCCTGCGGATGACCTTTTTCGGGCTGATGCCGAAGCTTTCCTTGACCTGCCGCTCCAGCGTTCGCCGGCTGATCCCGAAATCCCTCGCCATGTCTTCGACCCCGGTGGCAGGATCGGTCAGGATGCGACGGTAGGTGGCCAGCGCAAGTTCCGGCGGCTCTTGCGTCACGCGGTCGAACAGCACCCTGCGCGTGTGACCTTCGAAGTGGTCGAGCCACGCCTCGCGGTCTTCCGATGGGCCATAGCCTGCTTGCCTTATATCCTTGGGCAATCCCTGGTCGAAGCACTCGATGCGGTTGAGCATCTGGGTGTGCGTGAGGCTCTGGTCCAGCGGTGGCGCGCCCGGGTGGAACTGGAGCAGGAGGAACTGCATCGGTCCCTCTACCTTGACCGGCATCGCCTTGGTTTGCGGCCCGAAATAGACCGTCCTGCTGCCGCTGGAGGTGTCGAACTCGAAAGGGCCATTCGCGGTTTCGACCGTCCACTTGCCCTTCAGGAATACGCGGATCGCAGGATTGCAGGAAAAGAAACAGCATTCGTGCCTGTCGGTAGCGGCCTCGATATCGACGGCAGCCAGCGATTGTACCCAGGGCGCGATGTCCGGCGCAGGCGCGCGGCTGTAGGAAAGCGGCAGTCCGTCCGGCGTCGAACCGGTCGAGGACACGAGCGCTTCCGGGGCTTTTCCCTGTGCATCCCGGGTCTGGCGGGAGTGCTTCTCTCTGGCGATCTGGCGTTCCCCCTTCAGCGCGACCCGAAGGACAGGATATCTGCTGGGTTCCTTGTCGTGACGCAGCACCCGCCTGTCAAACGGCAAGGATGATCAGTCGTCGGAATATGGCTCTGCCTCGGGATCGCGCCAGGGCTCGATCGTCCCGGGCGGAAGCAGGGAAAGCTCCTGCACTCGGCGGGACTGCCTGATCTCGAGATTGAGCCGCAGCAAGGGATGGTTGCCTTCTTTCAGGCATTGCGGTGTCGTGCCGAAGAACGCCCTGATCTCGCGGATCAGGTGCGATTGGTCGAAATAGCGCAGGCGCAGTGCCGATTCTTCCGTTTCCATGGCAACGCCCAGCAGGGCAGAGGCCATGTCGAGCGCCCGCGCCCTGCGGCAGACCTGCTTGGGCGACATGCCATAATCGCGCTTGATGATCCGCTCGACCGTTCGCGTGCTGCATTCCTGCTCTTCGGCGAAATCCTTCATGGGGTATGACGGATCGACCAGCAGTTGCCGCTCGAAGGCGCGGGTGATGGGGTCCGGATCCTGCGTGCCGCGCTTCTCGATGAATTTCCGCAGTTCGACATGGATCGCATCCAGCCATTCCTGCGGCGTTCCGTCGATGTCGAAGCGCGAACTGAGGCGGCCATGGCCGACCAGCTTGTCATGGTCGATGATCCGGTCGAGCATTGCGTGCTGGAGCGGACCGCCCAGTTTCGCCGCAGCTCCGGGCCCGAGGTGGACGGTGAGCACCTTCACGCGCTCTTCCACCGCGATCGGCATCAGCTTCGTCTGCGGGCCGAAATAGAGGGTCATGCCCTTTTCGCCGGGATTGAAGACCTGCTTGCCGTCGCGCGTTTCGGCCCACCACTTCCCGCCGAAGATAATCCGGATCACGGCATGGTCGTTTAGTATCCCGTCGGTGATGGTCGCCCCTGCAGGAACGTCTGCATCGCTGACGCTGAACCATGTGAACCAGGGCTGGAGCTCTTCTGCCGGCAGGTGATTGAAGGCGAGCGGGTCCCCGTCGCGGGTGCGACCTGTGTGGGATACCAGCTTGTCCGGTTCCTCGCCGGTTGATCGCTCTTCAGCCAATGGCCCTATGGCCCTTTCCCCTGTTGCCCTTGTCGGGTTTGTACACCGATGGTGTCGAATAGACACCTGCAAATAAGTATGGTGCGCTGCAGGCGCGCCTGTTAGCGGCGCTCACCATGGCTTCACGCAAGGATTTAGAGCTCGCCAATCGTCTTGCCGATGCGGCAGGCGATGCCATTCGCCCGCTTTACCGGGGCCAGTGGTCGCAGGAACAGAAGGCCGATCGCAGCTTCGTGACCGAGGCCGACCAGGCCGCCGAAGCCGCGATGCGCAAGATCATCGAGACCGAACGCAGCGACGACGGCATCATCGGCGAAGAATACGGCACCCGCAACGAAGGAGCCTCGCGCCAGTGGGTGCTCGATCCGATCGACGGCACCACCAGCTTCATCGCCGGCCGTCCCATCTTCGGCACGCTGATCGCGCTGCTGCAGGACGGCTTTCCCGTGCTGGGCATCATCGACCAGCCGATCGGGCGCGAGCGCTGGGCCGGACGCTTGGGGCATGAAACGACCTTCAACGGCCAGCCGGTGCGTAGCGCTGCGTGCCGCGAACTGTCAAATGCCGTGCTGGCGACAACCACGCCGCACCAGTTCTCCGACCACGAAGCCGATCACTTCATGGGCCTCGCCAAGGCGGTGGCCGAGCGCAAGATCATCTACGGCGGCGATTGCTACAATTACGGCCTGACCGCGAGCGGCCATGTCGACATCGTGTGCGAGGCCGGGCTCAAGCTCCACGATTTCGCCGCGCTTGTTCCCGTGGTCGAAGGTGCGGGCGGGCTGATGTGCGACTGGTCGGGCGAACCGCTCCATGCCGGAAGTGACGGCAACGCGCTGGCCATCGGCGACCCGGCCCGGCTCGAGGACGTCCTCGAGGCGATGGCCTTGGCGTAATTGTGCAACAGTGACTTTGCTTTCGTAGTATTCGTGCCACTGTAAACTTGAGGGCAAGGTTTCTCTGGTTAGAGCTTCGCACCTGCCGAGCACTCGGCATTTGTATGAGGGTCAAGTTTATTATGAAGAAGATTGTTCTCGCGCTGGCAATGGCCGGCGCCTGCATGCCTGTTGCTGCGCAGGCACAGGACGGTGACTACGGTTACGAAGACGAGCGTCCCGCTCCCGCTTCGCTCGAAAAGTCGGGCATCCGTTTCGAAGGTCGCGTGTTCTACGAGCGCATCGGCGATCCCGAAGACGACGTCATCTACGAACTTGGCGATGCCGTCGGTTTCGGCGGTGAAGTCGGCTACGATTTCGTAGCTGGCGACAATGTCGTCGTCGGTCCGTACTTCACCTATGACGTGTCGGGCGTCGAATCGTGTGACGGCGGCCTCTGCCTGTCGTCGGACGGCTTCTGGGCCGCCGGCATCCATGTCGGCCTGACCACCGGCGACACCGGCCTCGTTTTCGGTAAGCTCGGTTACAGCCAGCAGAGCCTGACCCTCGAAGGTCCGTTCTACGATCCGATCCTGGACCAGACCTTCACCTTCGACGAAACCGAAAAGGCCGGCGGCTACAACTTCGCTTTCGGCTATGAGCATGGATTCGGCGAAAACGCCTACGGCCGTCTCGAACTCGGCATCAGCGAGAATTACGATCTCTATGGTTTCGACTTCCAGCGCTCGAATATCGGCGCTTCGGTTGGCGTGCGCTTCTAACCCACGGTTCGAACCGCAAGATTGGGGGCGGGGCGCCAGTACGGCGCTCCGCCCCTTTTTCGTCCGGACCCCTCCCGCTGCCTGCCGCGTTCGGCTGGCATGAGCGATGCAAGAACCATTCTGATCACCGGCGGCGCGAACGGCATTGGCCGCGCGACCGTCATGCAATTCCACGGGCTCGGCTGGAAAGTCGTCGCGCTCGACACCGATGCCGAGGCGCTGGCCGAGTTGCGCGATAGGCTGCCGCGCGAGACCGCGCTTTTCCTGACCTGCGACGTGGGCCGCGAAGGAGAAGTGGTAAAGGCGTTCGAGCGCGTCACCGAGTGGCTGGACGGTTCCGGCATCGATTGCCTCGTCAACAATTCCGGCATCGCCGATCCCTATGCGGGGCCGCTGGGCGAGCTGGAGCTGGCCGACTGGCAGGCATGGATCGATGCGAGCCTGACCGCGGCTTTCCTCGTCACCCGCGCCGCCTTGCCCCTGCTGCAGAAGTCAGGCGCGGCAAGTGTCGCCAATATCTCCTCGACCCGGGCGGTGATGAGCGAACCCGAAACCTTCGCCTATGCTGCCGCCAAGGGCGGGCTCGACGCGCTCACCCATTCGCTGGCCGTAAGCCTTGGCCCCGACATTCGCGTCAATGCGATCCGGCCGGGCTGGATCGAGACCGGCCCCTGGCAGAAGAGCGGTGCAAGGACGCATCCCAAGCATCGCGACAAGGATCGTGACCAGCACCCGGCAGGCCGGATCGGCAAGCCCGAGGATATCGCCGAAGCGGTCGCCTATCTGCACGAGGCCGGGTTCGTGACCGGACAGCATCTCAATATCGATGGTGGCATGACGGTGAAGATGATCTACGAGCACTGACATGACTTCGGAGGGTTCACTTGCAGGGCGCATCGCGCTGGTCACCGGTGCGGCACGCGGGCTGGGTTTCGAGATCGCGAAACGACTGGCGGCAGAAGGTGCGAGCGTCTGGCTGAACGGCCGCGACGAGGCCGCGCTGCGCGAGGCTGCAGGAAAGATCGGCGCTCGCGCCGTGCCGCTCGCTTTCGACATTACCGATGATGCTGCGTGCGAAGCGGCATTCGGGAAAATCGCCGCAGGGGGTCTCGACATTCTTGTAAACAATGTCGGGCAGCGGGACCGCAGGGGGTTCGAGGATATCGGCCGCGAGGACATGAAGCGCCTGCTCGATGCAAACCTTGTGGCACCCTTCGACCTTGCGCGGCGCGCTGCGCGTCTCATGCGCGAGGGCGGATATGGCCGCATCATCAATATCACTTCCATCGCCTCGCATATCGCGCGCGGCGATGCGGCCTACACCGCAAGCAAGGCAGCACTCGACGGCGTCACGCGCTCGCTCGCTGCCGAGCTGGGTGCGGACGGCATCACCGTGAACGCAGTGGCTCCGGGTTTCGTGCTGACCGAGGCGAACGAGCAGTGGTTCACCGAGGGGAGCGAGATTTCCGACCATCTGCAGCGGCGAACATCGCTCGGCCGCTGGGCGCAGCCACATGAAATCGCGGGGCCGGTCGCCTTCCTCGCCTCGGAGGCGGCATCCTATATCACCGGGCATACGCTGTTCGTCGACGGCGGCTACGTCACCCACTTCTGACTTGCATTTGGTGGGGGAATCGCTATTTGCGCGCCCTTCACCGACACGTGATTCATCTGCCGGTCTGGCCGTAAGGGCTGCCAGGGCTGGTTGTACGTGTCTCTGACTCGATATCCGATTAGGAGATGAAAATGCCCAAGCTGAAGACCAAAAGCGGTGTGAAGAAGCGCTTCAAGATCACCGCAACCGGCAAGATCAAGCATGGTGTCGCCGGCAAGCGCCACCGTCTGTCCAGCCACAATGCGAAGTATATCCGCCAGAACCGCGGCACGACCGTCCTGTCCGAAGCGGACTGGAAAGCCGTCAAGAGTTGGGCGCCTTACGGCCTCGACTGATCGCGAACTAAGGAGATACTGAAATGCCTCGCATTAAACGCGGCGTTACCACGCGCCAGAAGCACAAGCGGCTCCTAGACCAGGCCAAGGGCTATCGCGGTCGCCGCAAGAACACCATCCGCGTCGCGCGCCAGGCCGTCGAAAAGGCCGGCCAGTACGCATACCGCGACCGCAAGGTTAAGAAGCGCAACTTCCGCGCCCTGTGGATCCAGCGTATCAACGCTGCGGTCCGCGCCGAAGGCCTCACCTATTCGCAGTTCATGCACGGCACGAAGCTTGCCGGCATCGAGCTCGACCGCAAGGTCATGGCGGATCTCGCCATGAACGAAGCTGCGGCTTTCAAGGCGATCATCGACCAGGCGAAGAAGGCTCTTCCCGCCTAAGTCACGGCATCGCCGAATGAATTACGGGCGTCTTTCCCACAGCGGAAAGGCGCCCGTTTTGCGTTCGGAGTAGAAAAATACCCCATATCGCGCTACGTCAAGGGCATGGCGGAGCTGGGAAAATCCGGGGCCAAGCCCGAAATCGATGTGCGGTTCTTCGAGCCGCCGCCCGACCTCGCCCGCTGCTTCACCAGTTTCCACCTGCTCGAGGTCCGGCTCCCGCCCGGCGAGATCGTCACCGATTACCTCCAGCCCGAATGGTCCAATCTCAGGTTCTTCGAAAGCAATCCCCCGACGGTCCAGCTCGTCGGAAGCGATGAAGAAATTCACTCGCCTTTCATGGTCAGCGGGCCGAGCTGCGGATCGGTGCGCTTCTCCATCGGAACCACGCGCATGTGGGGAATCGGCCTGATGCCGCTTGGCTGGGCACGCTTCGTCAAGCGCCCGGCAAGCGATTTTTCCGACCAAATCTGGGATGGCCAGACCGTCGAGGCTTTCGCAGCTTTCCGTCCCCTGTCGAAGATTTTCTCGGCGCGCCACCTCACCGATGATGAGAAGGTCGATGCCGTCATCCAGTTCTTCCGCAAGTTCGCGGATTCTCCGCGCGACGAAGACCGGATCATCACCACCCACGAAGCGATGATCGATCCGCGAATGTGCGAGGTGCGGGCTTTTGCCGAACAGGCCGGCCTGACCGTACGGACGCTCGAGCGTTTGTGCATGAAGCACTTCGGCTATCCGCCGAGCATGCTCTTGCGCCGCCAGCGCATGATGCGCAGCCTGGCCGCCTTCATGCTCGCCCAGGACAAGACCTGGACCCAGGCGATCGATGGCACCTATCACGACCAGGCCCATTTCGTGCGGGAATTCCAGACCTTCATGCATATGAGCCCGACCGACTATTCCTCCATGCCGCACCCGGTCCTGAGCGCCTTCATGGAACAGCGGCAGCAGGTTTGGGGCTCGCCCGTCCAGACGCTCGACTCGCCCGGCAGGCGCAACAAACGGCCCGCTGAATGAGCGAGCCAGCGCTCGGGCCAGACCCGGTCGACCTGAAGTTTTTCCTGCCGCCCGAGCCGCTGCGACCCTTCATCACGACCTTTTATCACATGCGCATATCGGCGCCGTCGCGGCGACCCGTGGTCGACTGGCTGCATCCCGAGTGGAGCAACATCCGGCTCTTCATGTCCGGTTCGATGAAAGCTGCGATCGGGGAGGAGCCCTTGCGCGAAGTGCCGCGCGCGACGCTGACCGGACCGACCAGCAGTTCGATCCGTTTCGAATCGAAGGAGGCGTCCTGCTGGGGCGTGGGTCTCCTGCCGCTCGGCCTTGCGCGCTTTACCGACCGTCACGCGATCGATCTTGCCGACAAGGTAACCGAGCTTTCGCCCGGCCTGACGCAGATCCCGGTGACCACGTCTCTCGGCGGCCTGGCGAAGACGGGTGACGATCTCGCGGCAGGTGCCGCATATCTCGCCTCGCTGTTTGCCGGGCTGCTCGAAACCGAAGCGCGCCGCGAAGAGGACATCGTGAGGGTGCAGAAGGCCCTGCTCGATCCGGCGTGCCATGCAGTCTCCGGCCTCGCGGCGGCAACCGGCATGAACGCACGAACGCTCGAACGCTTCTGCGGCGAGTTTTTCGGCTTTCCGCCGCAACTGCTCCTGCGGCGCCAGCGCTTCCTGCGCAGCCTCTCCCAGTTCATGCTCGACCCTTCGATGAAGTGGATCGATGCGATCGACCAGCATTATCACGACCAGGCCCATTTCGTGCGCGATTTCAAGTTCTTCATGCACATGACGCCGCGCGAATATTCTCTCCTCGACCACCCCGTGCTTTCGGCTGCAGCCAAGGGTCGGATGGAGACCGCTGGCGCCGCGATGCAGGTGCTCCACCAGCCCGACAGCCCCCTAAAATAGCCCGCGATCACACGCGGAACCGCTGCTCTAGCCCGGCTAAGCGGAAACGGGGGTTTAGGATTCGCGCCTATGCCGCTAGAGGCAGCGCGCAAAGGACCTAATCCTCGAGAGATTCATGACCGATCTTGTGACACTGCAATCAGGTGCGCTGGCGCGCATCGAAGAGGCGGACAACGCCGATGCCCTCGAAGCGCTGCGTATCGAGTACCTGGGCAAACAGGGCTCCATCTCCGCGCTGATGAAGACGCTGGGCAAGATGACGCCCGAAGAGCGGCAGGAACAGGCGCCCAAGATCCAGGGCGCGCGCACGGCGGTCGCCGACGCGATTGCTGCACGCAAGGATGCTTTCGAGGCCGCAGAACTGGACCGCAAGCTCGCCACCGAGCGCCTCGACCTGACCCTGCCCGAACCGCAGGCGCCGAAAAGCAGCGTCCACCCCGTCAGCCAGGTGATGGACGAGCTGGCGGAAATCTTCGCCGATCTCGGCTTCTCGGTCGCGACTGGCCCCGAGATCGAGGACGACTGGCACAATTTCACCGCGCTCAACATGGCCGAAACGCACCCCGCGCGCGCCATGCACGACACCTTCTATTTCCCGGACGAGGACGCCGACGGGAACCGCATGCTGCTCCGGACCCATACGTCTCCGGTGCAGATCCGCAGCATGATGAAGCAGGGCGCGCCGATCCGCATCATCGCGCCGGGCCGCGTCTATCGTTCGGACAGCGACGCGACGCACACGCCGATGTTCCACCAGGTCGAAGGCCTCGTGATCGATCGCGATATCAACCTCGGCCACTTGAAGTGGACGCTGGAAACCTTCCTCAAGGCCTTCTTCGAGCGCGACGACATCGTGCTGCGCTTGCGCCCCTCCTACTTCCCCTTCACCGAACCTTCGGTCGAGGTCGATGTGGGCTGGCAGGACGTTGGTGGCCGCCGCGTGCTCGGCGGGGACGGCGATGCGCCGGGCCATGGCTGGATGGAGCTTCTCGGCAGCGGCATGGTCAACCGCCGCGTGATCGAATTCGCCGGTCTCGACCCGGACGAATGGCAGGGTTTCGCTTTCGGCGTGGGCGTGGACCGTCTCGCCATGCTCAAATACGGGATGGATGATTTGCGCGCCTTCTTCGACGGCGACCAGCGCTGGCTCGACCACTACGGCTTCTCGCCCTTCGACCAGCCGACCCTTTCCGCAGGTGTGGGAGCGAAAGCATGAAGTTCTCGCTCGAATGGCTGGAGTATTTCCTCGAAACCGACGCTTCGGTGGCGGACATCGCGGCTGCGCTCAATCGCATCGGCCACGAGGTCGAGGGAATCGAGGATCCGGCGGACAAGCTCGAGGGCTTCCGCGTCGCCAAGGTCTTGACCGCGGCCAAGCATCCCGATGCCGACAAGCTGCAGGTCCTCACCGTCGATACAGGTGAGGGCGATCCGCTGCAGGTCGTCTGCGGCGCGCCCAATGCGCGTGCGGGCATGAAGGGCGTGCTGGGCCTGCCCGGTGCTGTCGTCCCGGCAAACGGCATGGAACTGCGCAAAAGCGCGATCCGCGGCGTCGAATCCAACGGCATGATGTGCTCGGTTCGCGAGCTCGAACTGGGCGAGGAGCATGACGGCATCATCGAACTGCCCGAAGATGCCCCGGTCGGCCAGACCTTCGCCGAATATCACGATGCCTCGCCCGTCTTCGACGTGGCAATCACGCCGAACCGCCCCGATTGCATGGGCGTGCAGGGCATCGCGCGCGATCTCGCCGCTGCCGGCCTCGGCACGTTCAAGCCGGTCGAAACTTCGGCCATCGCGGCTTCGGGTGAGTGCCCGGTCGAAATCCGTACCGACGATCCGGAAGGCTGCCCCGCCTTCTATGGCCGCGTCATTCGCGGTGTGGACAACACGAAGCCTTCGCCCGAGTGGATGCAGCGCCGCCTGATCGCGGCAGGCCAGCGCCCGATCTCGGCACTGGTCGATGCGACCAACTACCTCATGCTTGCCTTCGGGCGTCCGGCACACGTCTATGACCTTGCCAAGCTTTCGGGCGCGGTGGTCGCTCGCCGTGCGCAGACTGGCGAAAAGGTCGAGGCGCTCAACGAGAAAACCTACACGCTCGACGACACGATGACCGTGATCGCCGACGACAATGGCGTCCACGACATCGCCGGCATCATGGGCGGCGAACATTCGGGCGCGACCGAGACGACCACCGACGTCCTTCTCGAGATCGCCTATTTCGATCCGACCCGCATCGGCGTGACGGGCCGCAAGCTCGGCCTTGCCTCGGATGCGCGCACGCGTTTCGAGCGCGGTGTCGATCCTGAGTTCCTCGACGATGGCCTCGCGATCCTCACCAGCCTGATCACCAAGACTTGTGGCGGCGAGCCGACCGAGGTCGTGCGCGCAGGCCAGCCGCCTGTCACTGCGCAGACGATCAAGTTCGATCCGCGCCTCACCGAACGGCTCGGCGGTCTTGCCGTCCCGCAGGAAGAGCAGCGCGCCATCCTGACCTCGCTCGACTTCACCGTCGGCGATGACTGGACGGTCACCTGCCCGCCGCGCCGACACGATATCGAAGGCCCTGCCGATCTCGTCGAAGAGGTCGTGCGCATCCATGGTATCGACGAGGTCGAAAGCAAGCCGCTGCCGCGCCGCCCCGGCGTCGCGCTGCCGACGGCAACGCCGCTTCAGCAGGCCGAGCGCAAGCTGCGCCGGGCCGCGGCCGCGCGTGGGCTGAACGAGGCGATCACCTGGTCCTTCCTGCCCACGGCAGAGGCCGAACATTTCGCCGACGGGGCTGAGCTCTGGGTGCTCGACAACCCGATCAGCGAAGACATGAAGGCGATGCGCCCCTCGCTTATCCCGGGCCTGCTTTCGGCTGCCAAGCGCAATGCCGACCGCGGTGCTGATGGTGCGCGCCTGTTCGAAATCGGCCGCCGATACTTCCGTGGCAAAGACGGTGCGAGCGACGAGAAGCCGACGCTGGGCGTAGTCCTGTCGGGCGAGAAGACGCCGCGCGGCTGGTCGAATGGCAAGACCGCCAAGTTCGATGCCTATGATGCCAAGGCCGAAGCCATGGCGCTGCTCGAAGCCGCCGGTGCTCCGGTCGGCAATCTCATGGTCATGGGCGAGGCTGGCGACCAGTTCCACCCCGGCCAGTCGGCCACCTTGCGCCTCGGCCCGAAGAACGTGCTTGCCCGCTTCGGCGCGCTGCATCCCAACACGCTCAAGGCCTTCGACATCGACGGGCCGGTGATGGCGGCCGAGATCTTCCTTGATGCGATCCCGGCGAAGAAGGGCGGCGGCTTTGCGCGCGCTGCCTATTCGCCGCCCGCCTTGCAGGCGATCACCCGCGACTTCGCCTTCCTCGTACCCGCCGATCTCGCGGCTGGCGACCTCGTGAAGGCCGTGCGCGGCGCAGACAAGAAGGCCATCGTCGATGCGCGCGTCTTCGACGTCTTTGCCGGACATGGCGTGCCCGAAGGCAAGAAGTCGGTCGCTGTCGAAGTCGTCCTCCAGCCGGGCGACAAGAGCTTCACCGACGAAGAGATCAAGGCGATCTCGGACGCTATCGTGAAGAACGCCGCCAAGCAGGGCGCGGAGCTGCGCGGGTGAAGCTGCCCGCGCTCTTCATGGTGACGGCGTCGTCAGGCCTGCTGGCCTGTGCTGCGGACCAACCCGCGGAGGAATATCTCGCGGAAGGGCTGTGGGAGACTTCGGTCACCATGGAAGAATACTTCAACCCAAAGTTGAGCGAGTCCCAGCGCGCAGAGATCGTTGAAGCGGCGCAGGCCCGTCAGTCGACGACCAGTTCCTGCCGTCCGGCGCGGGAAAATCGCCTGATCCCGCTGGTGGGCGACCCTTTTTCAATGGGCGATGATTCCGACTGCATATACGCCAGCGTCGAGGCATCGGGCGAACCCGCCAATCGCGTCGTGAAGTGCACTGCTCCCGCAGATGCGACGATCGAACTCAGCGGCGAGGTGCGCACGGATTTCACGGATTTGCAGGCAAAGGTCAGCAGGCCCGGAACCGATGGTAGCTATGCTGTGACACGCGAGATTTCGCGCCTCGTCGGGCCATGTCCAGACAAGGGGATCGAACAATGAATACTGCCTTCGTCACCGGAGCCACCGCAGGCATTGGCGAGGCTACCGTTCGCACACTGGTCGCGAGCGGCTGGCGCTGCGTGGCGACCGGGCGGCGCAAGGAGCGGCTCGATGCGCTGGTCGAAGAGCTCGGTGCCGACAAGGTTCATGCTGCCTGTTTCGATGTGCGCGATAGCGAGGCGATGGATGCGGCGATTGCAGCCTTGCCGGAAGACTTCGCGGGCATCGACCTGCTGGTGAACAACGCCGGTCTCGCGCAGGGCCTCTCGCCCGCGCAGGAGGCGAACCTCGACGACTGGCAGACCATGATCGACACTAATGTGACGGCCATGGTGGTGCTGACCCGCAAGCTCCTGCCCGTGCTGATCGAGCGCAAGGGCGCGATCATCGCGATCGGCTCGGTGGCGGGCAGTTATGTCTATCCGGGCGGCAACGTCTACGCGGGCTCCAAGGCCTTCGCGAACCACTTCACGCTCGCCCTTCGCGCCGACCTTCACGGCACCGGCGTGCGCGTGACCAGCATCGAGCCGGGCATGGTCGAAACCGAATTCACCGTGGTGCGCACGGGCAGCCAGAAGGCTTCGGACGACCTTTATCGCGGCGCCGACCCCATGACCGGGCAGGACATCGCCGACACGATCCGCTGGATCGCCGAACTGCCCCCGCATCTAAACATCAACCGCATAGAGCTGATGCCGGTGAGTCAGGACTTCGCCGGTTTCCGCGTAGCCCGCGACAATTAATGCGCACACTTCCGATATACGTTGCGCTGGTATTTGTTGTCTTCACTTTGGCAACGTGGATACTTGCAGCGAATGCATTAGATATGGCTGGCAATCCGGCGAAGTATCAGGCGTTTTGGTTCCTCGTCGGATTGTGGGCCGCGACACCCGCACTTCTCTCGGCGGTCCCAAAGAAGGCTGCATTTATTGTGCTGGCTTTGCTGTTGGCGGCCATGGCGGGATGGGCCTATCTGGCTTCATTCGCGACTGATGATGGCGGAATGGCCATGGGTATCATTATCATGGCGGCGGTAGTCACTGGAATGCTCGGTAGCTTTGCTATCGCTGGACGCGACCTATTTGTTGGAAAACAAGCCTCTTAAAATGACCTCAGACCGCCGTACCTTCGCCATTATCTCGCACCCCGACGCGGGTAAGACCACGCTGACCGAGAAGCTGCTGCTGACCGGCGGCGCGATCCATCTGGCTGGCGAGGTCAAGGCGCGCGGGGCGGCTCGCCGGGCGCGCTCGGACTGGATGAAGATCGAGCAGCAGCGCGGTATCTCGGTGACCAGCTCGGTCATGACCTTCGAGCGTGATGGCATCACCTTCAACCTGCTCGACACGCCGGGACACGAGGACTTCTCCGAAGATACCTATCGCACGCTGACCGCGGTCGACAGCGCCATCATGGTGATCGACGCGGCCAAGGGTATCGAACCCCAGACGCGCAAGCTGTTCGAGGTCTGCCGCCTCCGCAGCGTGCCGATCATCACCTTCGTCAACAAGGTCGACCGCGAGGGCCGTCCGGTCTTCGAACTGCTCGACGAGATCGCCGACATGCTGGCGCTGGATGTGTCACCGCAGATGTACCCCGTCGGCATGGGCGGCGAGTTCCAGGGCATTCTCGATTTCGAAAGCGGTGAGGTTGTCGTTCCCGAAGGGCCGTCGAAGGAATTCAAGGGCAAGCGGGTCGCCGATTTCGAGCTGCCCGAAGCAATTGCTGAGAATGTGGAACTGGCGCAGATCGGCTATCCGGAATTCGATCTCGAAGCCTATCGAAACGGCGACCTGACCCCGGTCTATTTCGGCTCGGCGCTGAAGAATTTTGGCGTTACCGAGCTGATCGAGGCGATTGCGAAATACGCCCCGCCGCCGCGCCCGCAGCCCGCCGGCGACACGCAGATCACGCCGGATCATGACGAGGTCACGGGCTTCATCTTCAAGGTGCAGGCCAATATGGACCCCAACCACCGGGACCGCATCGCCTTCATGCGGCAGGTGTCGGGCACTTTCAAACGCGGCATGAAGCTGACGCCGAGCGGCCTCGGCAAGCCGGTCGCGATCCATTCGCCGATCCTTTTCTTCGCGCAGGACCGCGAAGTGGCCGACACGGCAGAGCCGGGCGATATCATCGGCATTCCCAACCACGGCACTTTGCGCGTCGGCGATACGCTGAGCGAGAAGAACCAGGTCCGCTTCACCGGCCTGCCCAATTTCGCGCCCGAAATCCTGCGCCGCGTCGCGCTGGTCGATCCGACCAAGACCAAGCAGCTGCGCAAGGCGCTCGACGACCTTTCCGAAGAGGGTGTGATTCAGGTCTTCTATCCGGAGATCGGCGGCCAGTGGATTGTCGGTGTCGTCGGCCAGCTCCAGCTCGATGTCCTGATTTCGCGGCTCTCGGCCGAGTACAAGGTCGAGGCAAAGCTCGAAGCCTCGCCCTTTGCTACCGCCCGCTGGATCAAGGGCGACGACAAGGCGATGGCGGAATTCGAGAAGTTCAACCTCTCCAATCTCGCCAAGGATCGCGACGGGGACCTCGTCTTCATGGCCAAGAGCCCCTGGGACGTGAACTACCAGGAAGAGAAAAACCCCGAGCTCACTTTCTCGGCCACGAAAGAACGCTGATTGGGGAAAGGCGAGGTTGAATCGATTGTGCAGCCGTTGCAAAGCGGCTGCATGACCCTCACCGGCCCCACTTCCCAGACCTTCATCTCGCAGCGCCTGCGCCTCAACTATCTCGATTGGGGCAATCGCGGAAAGCCGCCGCTGGTCCTCGTCCATGGCGGACGCGACCATGCGCGCAGCTGGGACTGGGTTGCCGAGGAATTGCGCGACGACTGGCATGTGGTGGCGATGGACCACCGCGGACATGGCGACAGCGACTGGGTGTCCGACGGCAACTACCAGGTAGGTGACATGGTCTACGACCTTGCGCAACTGGTCCACCAGCTGGGTGTGGGGCCTGTGACGATCGTATCCCATTCGATGGGCGGCAATGTCTCGCTACGCTATGCGGGCACCTTCCCCGATATGGTCAAGAAGATCGTCGCCATCGAAGGTCTCGGGCCCAGCCCCAAGCGGCAGGCCGAGATGCGCGAGAAATCCTATCCGGAGCGGATGGCCGAATGGATCGGCAAGAAGCGCGCTGCCTCGGGCCGTAGTCCGCGCAAGTACGAAAGCATCGAGGCCGCCTTCGCCCGCATGATCGAGGAAAACAGCTATCTCACCGAGGAGCAGGCGCGGCATCTCACGATCCACGGCGTGAATCGCAATGAGGATGGCACCTACAGCTGGAAGTTCGATCCGCACCTCAATGTCTGGGCGGTCGAGGACATAGCCGATGAGTTCCTCCACCAGACCTGGGCGGCGATCACCGCGCCGACCTTGCTGCTATACGGCGCCGACAGTTGGGCCTCGAACCCCGAGGGCGACGGCAGGCTCGATCACTTCTCCAACGCCGAGGTGATCGAGTTCGAGAATGCCGGCCACTGGCTCCACCACGACCAGTTCGACCGCTTCATGAAGACGATCAGGGACTTTCTCTAGATGGCAGACTTCTTCGACGCGTTGGACGACAAGCACATCGCGATGATCGGCAAGCAGCCGGTCTTCTTTGTCGCCACCGCCGCCGAAGATGCCCGCATCAACCTGAGCCCCAAGGGCTACGACACCTTTCGCGTCATCGCGCCGACCCGGGTCGCCTATCTCGACCTCGGCGGTTCGGGCAACGAGACCCACGCGCACCTCGCAGCAGACGGGCGCATCACGCTGATGTTCTGCAATTTCGACCGGCCGGCGCTGATCCTGCGGATTTACGGCAAGGGCCGCGCGGTGCTGCCGCAAGACAGCGACTGGGCCGAACTCTCCGCCCATTTCGAGATGATGCCTGGCACCCGCCAGATTTTCGACATCGCGGTCGAGAGCGTCCAGACCAGCTGCGGCTGGGGCGTCCCTTTCATGGAATATCGCGAGGAGCGCGAGACGCTCAAGAAAGCGCATAGCCGGACCGATCCGGAAGAATGGGTGACGAAATACCAGGGCCGGACAAGCAGCATCGACGGTCTGCCGACCCGTCCGACAGACCGTTTCATCGCCGATGACTGAATCGCACTGCAACTCCCGCGCGGCCGAATAGTTGAGGCCCCGTGCAGCTAACTTTCGCCAGCTACAACATCCACAAGGCCGTTGGTCTCGATCGCAAGCGCGATCCCGAGCGCATCCTGTCGGTCATCCACGAAATCGACGCCGATGTTATCGCCCTGCAGGAGGCAGACCGGCGCATCGGTGCGCGTGAAACCTGCATCCCGCGAGCAGAGATCGACGATACGCACTGGCGGCTGGTCGAGGTGGCGAAACGGCCGCGCAGCATCGGCTGGCACGGCAATGCGCTCCTCGTCCGGCGCGAATTCGACGTTCACGAGGGCGAAGCTCTCGACCTTCCGACCCTGGAGCCGCGCGGGGCGGCGTGCGGCGAGATCACGATCGAGGGGCACCGGATAAGGATCATCGGGACGCATCTCGACCTGTCCGGCCTGAGGCGGCGTGACCAGATCCGCTCGCTCGTGTCCTTCGTCGAGGACTGCTCGCGCAACCTGCCGACGGTCATCATGGGCGACTTCAACCAGTGGGGCCGCAGCACCGGCGCCATGCGCGAATTCGCCGATCGCTGGACCGTTGTGACCCCGGGCAAAAGCTATCCCTCTCGCCAGCCGATGGCGACGCTCGATCGGATCGTCGCAAGCACGCACTGGGGCTGCGTCCATTCCGATGTCCACCACACCGGACTTTCTGCCGTTGCATCGGACCACCTGCCCGTGGTTGCCCGACTTGAGCTGACTAAAAAATAGGCTACCGCTTAATATTTAGGCAATAAATATTGCGATTGCGGGCCTAAGCGCGCAATTTTCCCTCATTTCCTGTTTGGCACGCCCCTTGCTGCATGTGCGAACGCCGGTGCTTGGGCCGGTTCGCAATAGGAAGGGGTGAGCGCGTGAAATTCATCATCGCCGTCATCAAGCCGTTCAAGCTCGACGAGGTGCGCGAAGCCCTCGGCGCGGTTGGCGTTGCCGGAATGACCGTGTCGGAGGTCAAGGGATTTGGCCGCCAGAAAGGCCAGACCGAGATTTATCGCGGGGCCGAATATTCGACCAATATGCTGCCCAAGGTGAAGCTGGAAATCGCGGTCGGAGACGATCTCGCGCCGCAGGTGGTCGAGACCATCCAGCAAACCGCAAGCACCGAAAGCATCGGCGACGGGAAGATCTTCGTCTTCGACCTCGCCAGCGCCACCCGCATCCGTACCGCTGAAACCGGCGAAACCGCGCTGTGACGCGGCAAGGAGTGACACAGATGACCATGCGTAATCTCATGCGCGTCGCCGCCACCGGTGCCGCTGCATTTTTCACGGCTACGGGCGCTCTGGCGCAGGAAGCCGCCGAGGCCGCCAATGCGGCCGGGACACCGATCGCCGCAGCAACGGCCGAAGTTGCTACCGTGGCCGTGCCGAACCCTGGAAACAACGCCTGGATGATGACCGCCACGATCCTCGTGCTGCTCATGATCATCCCGGGCCTGACGCTGTTCTATGGCGGCCTGACCCGTTCGAAGAACATGCTTTCCACCATGACCCAGATCGGCGCCACCGCGGCGCTCGCCATGATCATCTGGGTGATGTGGGGCTACAGCCTTGCATTCGGCGATACGACTTACGAAGGCCCGCTGGGCTGGTTCATCAGCGGGGGCAGTTACTTCCTCGCCGGCACCGATGCGAGCAGCACGGCAGCCACCTTCACCGATGAAGTCATCTCCAAATATGTCTTCATCAGCTTCCAGATGACCTTCGCCGCAATCACCGCCGCCCTGATCCTGGGCGCGACGGCAGAGCGCATGAAGTTCAGCGCGGTGATGGCCTTCGTGCCGATCTGGCTGACCATCGTCTATTTCCCGATCGCTCACATGGTCTGGGCAGGCGGCGGCCTCTTGTTCGAAGACGGCGCGCTCGACTTTGCCGGCGGTACCGTGGTGCACATCAACGCGGGTGTCTCGGGCCTCGTCCTTGCATACCTCCTCGGCAAGCGCCGTGGCTGGCCGCAAGAGCCGATGATGCCGCACTCGATGACGCTGACCATGGTCGGCACCGGGCTGCTGTGGGTTGGCTGGTTCGGTTTCAACGCCGGTTCTGCTCTCGAAGCAGACGGTTCGGCTGGCCTCGCCATGATCAACACTTTCGTTGCCACGGCAGCAGGTGCGCTGGCCTGGATGGTCATCGAAAAGCTTGCGGGTCACAAGGGCTCGGCGCTGGGCTTCTGCTCGGGCGTCATTGCAGGCCTCGTTGCCGTCACCCCGGCGGCAGGCAACTCGGGCCCGTTCGGTGCCATCCTGCTCGGCATCCTGTCGGCAGCCGTCTGCTACTTCTTCGTCGCCAAGGTGAAGGCCAAGTTCGGCTACGACGACAGTCTCGATGCTTTCGGCATCCACGGTATCGGCGGCATCGTCGGCGCGATCGGTACGGCAGTTGTCTACCAGCCGTGGATCGGCGGCCCGGGCGACGGTTCGACCGCGCTGGGTACGCAGCTCGGCATCCAGGTATTCTCGGTCCTGATCACCATTGCCTGGGCTGCAATCGGCACGCTCATCGCCGGCTACTTGGTCAAGCTGACGGTTGGCCTGCGGGTCAGCGAAGAGACCGAAGTCGACGGGCTCGACATCTCCGAACACGGGGAGCGCGCCTACAACTAACAAGCTTGGCGGGGCCGCCCACTCTCTCCTCTCTCTCTCCCGGGCGGCCCCGCCCACCCATGTTCCTCCTGCGAACACCGACTTGTGAAGGGCCGGGACTCAGACGAGTTCCGGCCCCTTTTTTGTCAAAGGAGGAAGAGGGCGAGTGCCACCAACCCCGCAAGCCAGGCCGTCACGACTACGGCCACGCCGATCCGCGATGCGGGACGCCCGGCCATTGCGCTCGCACTCTCGCGAAGTTCTTCGAGCAGAGGCGGGGGGATCATGCGCAGGACCAGCCAGATTCCGGCAGGCACGATCAGCAGGTCGTCGATCAGCCCGAGCACGGGAATGAAGTCGGGAATGAGGTCAATCGGACTTAGCGCATAGGCAGCAACGGCCCCTGCGAGGAGCTTTGCTGCCAGCGGAGTGCGCGTGTCGCGGGCGGCCAGCCATAGCGCGAGGACGTCGCGCTTCAGGGCGCTGGCCCTTTCGGCCAGCCTACCCAGCGAGCGCGTCTTTCACGAAGTCCGCGCAGCGTTCGCCGATCATGATGCTCGGCGCATTGGTGTTGCCCGATACGAGTCGCGGCATCACGCTGGCATCGGCGACCCACAGGCCTTCGACGCCGCGAACCTTGAGCGTGGGGTCGACGACATCGTCCTCGCCTGCACCCATGCGGCAGGTGCCGACAGGGTGGTAGACCGTATCGGCACGGCTGCGGATCAGTTCGTCGAGCTGGGTGTCATCGGCGAGATCGATGGGGTAACGGTCTTTGGGACTGTACGCTTGCAAGGCCGGGCTTTCGACGATCCGGTGCGACAGCCTGACGCCCTCGCGCAAGGTCGCGAGATCGCGCTCGTCGCCGAGGAAATTGGGATCGATGACCGGTGCATCTGCCGCATCACGGCTGCCGAGGCGAACCGTGCCGCGGCTTTCGGGGCGCAGGACGCAGGCATGCAGGGAAAAGCCGTGGCCCTTGACCTTGGTGCGGCCGTGGTCCTCCAGCATCGCCGGGACGAAATGCCACTGGACGTCCGGTGCGGGCGCATCGGGCATCACGGTCCAGAACCCGCCCGCCTCGGCATAGGGCGAGGTCCACGGGCCCGTGCGATGGCGGCGATGCTCGATGAGGCCCTTCGCCATGCGCAGCGTCCCCTGGAGACTGTCGCCAAGCAGTTCCCTGCTCGGGCTTTCCCAGCTCGACACGTAATCGAGATGGTCCTGAAGGTCCGAACCTACCGCCTGCTTGTCGAGCACGACGTCGATACCGTGTTCCTTGAGGTGCTCTGCCGGGCCGATACCCGAGAGCATCAGGATCTGCGGTGAATTGAAGGCCCCGGCGCTCAGCACGACACCGCCGCGCGCCTTGACCGTGCGCGAACGCTTGCCAACCGAATAGGTCACGCCGGTGACCCGGCCATCCTCGGTTTCCAGCTTCTGGACGGTGACCCCGATACGCACGTCGAGGTTCTTGCTGCCGCGCAGCGGTTCGACATAGGCGCGCGCGGCCGACCAGCGCTCACCGTCTTTCTGCGTCACCTGGTAGAGGCCGAAGCCTGCCTGCTTCTCACCGTTGAAATCGGTGTTATGCGGCAGCTGCAGCTGGGTCGCGGCCTCGACAAAGGCACGGCTGCCCGGATTGGAGAACTTCTGGTCTGAAACGAAGAGCGGCCCTTCGTCCCCGTGATACGCGTCTGCGCCGCGCTCGTTCGTTTCGGCGCGTTTGAAATAGGGAAGAACATCGTCATAGCCCCAGCCGGTGCAGCCAAGGCTTTCCCAATTGTCGTAATCCCAACGGTGCCCGCGGATATAGACCATGGCGTTGATTGCCGATGATCCGCCAAGACCCTTGCCACGCGGCTGGTAGCCGGTACGGCCGTTGAGGCCCTTTTGCGGCACGGTCTCGAAGCGGTAGTTGATCTTGTCGTTGCTGAAAGCGAGCATGCCCGGGATCGTCACGCGGAACCCGTCATTCCGTCCGCCTGCCTCGAGCAGGCAAACGCTTTTGCCTGCCTTGGCCAGCCGTCCGGCAACCGCACTGCCGCCGCTGCCGCCGCCAATGACCACTATGTCGAATTCGTCCATGGGTTCTCCTCTCGATTCGAAAGGTTAGGCAGCCTCGGCCTCACCCGCAATCGGGTTTTCTTCCGAAACTGGTTTCCCCCCGGAGTCGACAGAGGCGCGCTGGAGCCATGCCTCGCGGATTTCGTCGCTGGTCTGGCGGCTGCCGTCATGTGTCCAGCCGGGTTCGCGCAGGAGGTAGGACAGTTTGTGCTTCCACGGCGCGCGCCACATGTCCTGCGCAATGCCGATCCATTCGTGGAACACGGCCCACAGCAGGTTGAAGCTGCCGAGCTGCTTCACGATGCCGTAGCGGATTTCTTCGTCCTTCGCCTCGGGCTCGAACGTACCGAACATCCTGTCCCACACGATGAAGACGCCCGCGTAATTGCGGTCGAGATAGCGCGGGTTGGTCGCGTGGTGGACGCGGTGGTGGCTCGGCGTGTTCATGACCGCCTCGAACCAGCGCGGCATCCGGTCGATCGCCTCGGTATGGATCCAGAACTGGTAGATCAGGTTGAACCCGCCACAGATCGCGATCATCGCCGGGTGGAAGCCCAGCAGGACCAGCGGCAATGCGAAAGCGAAACCCAGCGTCAGGAAGCCGGTCCAGGTCTGGCGGAGCGCGGTGCTCAGGTTGTAATGCTGGCTCGAATGGTGGTTCACATGGCTCGCCCAGAACCAGCGGACGCGGTGGCCGAAGCGGTGGACCCAGTAATATTTGAGGTCGTCGAGCACGAAGCAGGCGATCCACGCCCACCATGCCCAGCCGATATCGAAAACGCGGAATTCCCACACGAACAGGTAGAGCGCGAAGAACAGTCCGCCGAACAGCAGCCCGGCAACGGTGCTGCCAAGCCCGAAGGCAAGGCTGGTCAGCGTATCTTTCGGTTCATAGGCGCGCGGGTTGCGCCGCCAGGCCCAGATCATTTCGATCAGGACCAGCGCGACAAAGCCTGGCACGGCATATTCGGTGGGCGAGAAATCGGGCATGGCGTTCGCGCTATCCTATCGCCTCGACGCGCTTAACCCAAGCTTGAGGGTCGGCGATGGCCAGCCGCACCGAACCATAGCGGCGCTCCGCAGTGTCGATCACCAGCGTGGGCCCGTCGACTCGCGCCCTTGCCTCGCCTGTCAGGACACGGCCCGCGAAATGCGTTCCATGAGGGCGCAACAGCAGGATCCGTCCCTGTGCATCGCCGAGAAGCGCGCCGCGACCTTCCTTGTCGAGCGCGACCTCTGTCGCAGCAAAGCCGTCGACCGCTTCATTGGCAGCGAAACGTGCTTCGTCTTCGTTTGCCAGAGCGGTCTGCGGCCCCAGTTTCATCCACCATGCCAGCCCTGCAAGCGCGAGGATCGCGGCGAGCGAGCCGAGGAACTGGAGGAGGGCAGGTGGGAGGTCCATTGCATTGACGGATTGGCACGCGCCTCGCTTTGCGGCAAGCAGGCGCAAGCTTCGGGGAGAGAATTTATGAGGACCGCCGCCTTTTTCGCCAGCGCTGCTATCGCATTTGCAATGCCGGTTACCGCGCAGACGTCCGAGCCGCTCGATGAAGTTGCCGCACAGGAAGAGCGGACCGGGCGTGTCGCCCAGCAATTGTGGGATTGGGCCGAGCTCGGCTATCTCGAAACGCGATCAAGCGCATTGTTGCAGGACGAACTGGAAAGCGAAGGCTTCTCGGTCGAGGCAGGCATCGCCGATATCCCGACCGCTTTCGTTGCGGAGTGGGGCGAGGGCGGTCCGGTGATCGCGATCCTTGCAGAATATGATGCGCTACCCGGCATCAGCCAGACTTCCTCGCCGACCCGCGAGCACTCCGCGCATGGCGCCGGTCATGCTTGCGGGCACAATTTGTTTGCGGCCGGATCGCTGACAGCGGCGATCGCTATCAGGCGCTGGCTCGAGAAGACGGGGACTCCCGGCCGTATCCGGCTTTACGGGACGCCGGCAGAGGAAGGCGGATCGGGCAAGGTGTACATGACCCGCGCCGGCATGTTCGACGATGTCGACATCGCGCTTCACTGGCATGCCGATGACGAGAATAGTGCTGCTGCGCGCACCAGTCTGGCCAATCGGTCGGCGAAGTTCCGTTTTCGCGGTGTATCGGCCCATGCGGCAGGCGCTCCCGAACGCGGGCGCAGCGCGCTCGACGGCGTGGAAGCGATGAACATGATGGTCAACATGATGCGCGAGCACACGAGCATGGATACGCGCATCCATTACGTCATTACCGAGGGCGGCGCGGCGCCGAACGTCATCCCCGATTTCGCGGAGGTTTTCTACTACGTCCGCCATTCCGATGCAGACGAGGTCCGTGCCCTCTGGACACGGCTTGAGGCCACCGCGAGGGGTGCCGCCATGGGAACTGGTACAGAGGTCGAATGGGAGATCATTCACGGCAACAACCCGCTGCTCGTGAACGAGACGCTGGCGCGGGTGATGGATCAGAAGCTGCGAAGTCTCGGCGGGATCGAATACACACCAGAAGAGCGCGAATGGGCGGAAACGATCTCACAGAGTTTCGGTGACAACGCCATCCCGCTCGAGGAAGCAGGCAAGGTCCAGCCCTACGCGAAGAGCTTGGGTTATGGCTCGACCGATGTCGGTGACGTGTCGTGGGCCACCCCGACCGTCGGAGTGCGAACGGCAACATGGGTGCCGGGTACCAGCGCTCACAGCTGGCAGGCGGTTGCCGCCAGCGGTCATTCGATCGGTCACAAGGGCGCGCAGCACGCCGCGAAAGCGCTGACGCTCATGGCTGCTGAACTATTCAGCAACCCGGAGCTGCGCGAAGCGGCGCGTGCGGAATTTGATGCCGCACGAGGTGAGGATTACGAATACGTCTCGCTGTTGGGGGACCGCGATCCCCCCCTCGACTATCGCAAGTAATCAGTCGGATGACTTGCCGGCGAGCATGTCCATGGTCGGGCGGACCGGCGCCACATTGTAGCCGCCGCACTCGGCCTGCATCGCGATAGTCTCGGGGTCGCCACCGTTCTTTGCCTGCGCAAGGGCCCAGAGCAGTGTCGAGCGCGTCCCCGTCCTGCAGAAGGCGAGCGTCTTGCCTGTCGTGCCGGCCAGCGCTTCGGCCATCGCGTCGACCTGCGGCAAGGAAAATCCCGCCGAACTGACTGGGATGGCCTTGTAATCAATCCCGGCATCTAGTGCCGCCTTGCGAATCACGGCGCCAGTCGGCTGGTCGGGCGCTTCGCCGTCGGGGCGGTTGTTGATGATGAGGGTCACGCCCTCGGCCTTGGCCGCCGCAACGTCGGCAGGCTCGATCTGGGGCGAAGCGAGCAGGTTCTCGGTAATCTTCCTGAAGTCGGTCATTGATCAGCCCTCTTGTGCGCTGGTTTCGGGAACGCGGCGCTTGCGTTGGATGATGTTGAGAATTTCCACGCCGACGGAGAAACCCATCGCGGCATAGATATATCCCTTGGGAACGTGGAAGCCGAAGCCGTCGGCGATCAGGACAAGTCCGATCATGACGAGGAAGGCCAGCGCCAGCATCACCAGCGTCGGGTTCTTCTCGATGAACTTCGCCAAGGGATCCGCGGCGATCATCATGATGCCAACGGTGATGACCACCGCGATGACCATGATCGGGATCTCGTCGGTCATGCCGACAGCGGTCAGGATCGAATCGACCGAGAAGACCAGGTCGATCGCCACGATCTGCGCGATGACCGCCCCGAAGGTTGCCTTCACCGCGTCCGCCGGGCCCGGGGTCTTGTCGAGCAGGTCACCGGAATTGTCCTCCGGTTCCATCGAGTGGTGGATTTCCTTGGTCGCCTTCCAGAGCAGGAACAGCCCGCCTATCAGGAGGATCAGGTCCCGGCCTGAGAAGGCTGTTTCGAACGTCGGCTCGCCATAAGGTCCCGGCTCGCCCGTGATGCCCAGATCGAAGAGCGGGGCCTGCAAGGTGACCAGCCAGCCGATCAGCATCAGCATGCCGATACGCATGATCAGCGCCAGCGCGAGGCCAATCCGCCGTGCCCGCTGCTGCTGGTGCTCGGGCAGCTTGTTCGACAGGATCGCGATGAAAATAAGGTTGTCGACACCGAGGACGATTTCGAGTGCGATCAGGGTGAGGAGCGCCAGCCATGCTGCCGGGTCGCTGAACAGTGCGATAAGGTCCATGAAAATGCTCGTTGCCGAAGCGAGGGCTGGCTTGCAAGGGAAACGAGCAGGCGGGACGCCTTGCGAAAATGTCACATTTGTGCGCCAGACGACCCCTCGACGCTAAAATATTCGCATGCTGTGAAGAATCACGCTATGCCTCGGTCCGTGCGGGAGGATTTCTTCATTGAATCCGCCTGACTTATGCGAACGGCACGCCTTGCAGCCTACGTGCCCTCGCGACGATTACTTGGCTGCGCGACAAGGTATTTTAGGACTTATGGGTTACGACAGAGGGCGGCGCCGCGGACGGGACAAGCGGGACAATATCGGCGAAGATAGCTACGATCCGTTTGGTGGTCCTCCCGGTGGTTTCGACCAGGGCGGCGGTTATGGCGGCGGAGACCGTGGTGGTTTCGGCGGCGGTGATCGCGGCGGCTATGGTGGCGGCGGTGGTGACCGAGGCGGCTACGGCGGCGGTAATCGCGGCGGTGGCGGCTTTGGTGGCGGCAACCGCGGCGGCGGTGGTGGTGGCGGCTTCGGCGGCGGCCCGCGCGGCGGCGGTGGCGGTGGCGGCGGTGGCAACCGCATGCCCGCACAGGTCGTCGGCACCGGCAAGGGTACCGTGAAGTTCTTCAACTCGCAGAAGGGTTTCGGCTTCATCCAGCAGGAAACCGGCGGCGAAGACATCTTCGTCCACATCAGCGCAGTCGAGCGTGCCGGCCTTGAAGGCCTCGCCGAAGGCCAGGAACTCGAGTTCAACCTCGTCGATCGCGGCGGCAAGGTTTCCGCCCAGGACCTGCAGGTCGTTGGCGACGTGATCCCGGTCGAAGCGAAGAGCGAAGCGCCCCGTCGTGAACTGACCGGCGAAAAGGCAACCGGAACGGTCAAGTTCTTCAACTCGATGAAGGGCTTCGGCTTCCTGACGCGCGACGATGGCCAGCCGGACGCATTCGTGCACATCAGCGCAGTCGAGCGCTCGGGCCTGTCCGCCATCAACGAAGGCGAACGCTACGAGTTCGATCTCGAAGTCGACCGACGCGGCAAATATTCCGCGGTCAACCTGTCCCCCGCCGAATAAGGCGCGGACCGGTACCTTCGCGAGGCGTTTGACCTGAGAAGCGCGAAGGAATAGATCGCTGGCAAACACGCAGATGGCGGCTCCCGTTCCGGGGCCGCCATTTGTCTTTGAATCTTCGAGGAGAGTACCCGAACATGTCGATCAGCCCGCTGATGCCCGTCTATCCCCGCTGCGGCGTGCGCCCCGTGAAGGGCGACCACTGCCACCTGATCGACGAAGACGGCACGCGCTATCTCGACTTTGCCAGCGGCATCGCGGTCAACCTGCTCGGCCACAGCCACGAAGGGCTGATCGGCGCGATCCAGAAGCAGGCCGCGACGCTGATGCATGTCTCGAACCTCTATGGCAGCCCGCAGGGTGAAGCGCTTGCGCAGCGCCTGGTCGACAAGACCTTCGGCGACACGGTCTTCTTCACCAATTCGGGCGCCGAGGCGGTCGAATGCGCGATCAAGACCGCGCGCGCCTATCACCAGCATGAAGATGGCGATTCGAACCGCACCGAGCTGATCACCTTCACCAACGCGTTCCACGGCCGCACGATGGCGACCATCAGCGCCTCGAACCAGGAGAAGATGCACAAGGGTTTCTACCCTATGCTTGCCGGGTTCCAGTATGCCGAGTTCGACAATCTCGAGAGTGCCAAGGCCCTTGTCAGTGACAAGACTGCCGGATTCCTGGTGGAGCCGATCCAGGGCGAGGGCGGCATCCGTCCGGCCTCGGACGAATTCATCCATGGCCTCAAGGCGCTGTGCGACGAGCACGACCTCATGCTGGTGTTCGACGAAGTGCAGTGCGGCGTGGCGCGTACGGGCAAGCTCTATGCCTACGAACATTATGGCGTGGAGCCTGACATCATGGCCACCGCAAAGGGTATCGGCGGCGGCTTCCCCTTCGGTGCCTGCCTCGCCACCGAAAAGGCGGCGCGCGGCATGGGCTTCGGTACGCATGGCTCGACCTACGGCGGTAACCCGCTCGCCATGGCGGCCGGCATGGCGGTGATGGATGCGGTGGCGAATGACGAGTTCCTCGCCGAAGTGACCGAGAAGGGCGAGCGCCTGCGCAGCCGTCTCGAACAGTTCATCGGCAATTATCCCGAGCTGTTCGATTTCGTCCGCGGCAAGGGCCTCATGCTGGGCCTGCGCATGAAGGTCGAAAGCCGGCCCTTCTTCGTGCACCTGCGCGACAATCACCAATTGCTCACGGTCGCTGCGGGCGACCAGACGCTGCGCGTGCTTCCGCCGCTCGTTGCCGATGATGCGGAATTCGACGAATTCTTCGACAAGCTTTCCGCCGGCGCGGCAAGCTTCGACCCGGCGGCAAGCTGATGGCGGGCGGCGATGCGCTCGACCTGGCCCCGGTGGTGAGGAGCTTCCTCGACCTATCGGATGCGGGCGGGGATGCGATCGCCGCCATGCTCGCCGACGCGCAGGACCGCAAGACTGCACGCGCTGGCTGGCCGAAAGGCAAGGCGGATGCGGATGCGCCGCTTGCGGGGCATGTCCTCGGCATGATTTTCGAAAAGAATTCGACCCGCACGCGGGTGAGTTTCGATATCGGCATGCGCCAGCTTGGCGGCACCTCGCTGATCCTCGATTCGGGTACCAGCCAGCTCGGCCGCGGTGAAAGCATTGCCGATACCGCGCGGGTGCTCAGCCGGATGGTCGATGCGATCATGATCCGGACCGACGATCACGCAAAGGCCGAAGAACTTGCGCGTCATGCGCATGTCCCGGTCATCAACGGACTGACGGATCGTTCGCATCCGTGCCAGATCGTCGCCGACCTGCTCACCATGGTCGAGCATGGCAAGGCATTGCCCGGCCTCGAAGTGGCATGGCTCGGCGACGGCAATAACGTCTTGCACTCGATCCTCGAGGCGGCGGGTCTCTTCAAGTTCAACGTCCGGATCGGCGTTCCGAAAGGCTACGAGCCCGAAAGCGAATTCGTCGAGATGGCCCGCAAGGGCGGTGCGAATGTCACGCTGACGCATGACGCTGCAGAAGCTGCGCGAGGTGCCGATATCATCGTGACCGACACATGGGTTTCGATGGGCCAGGACCACGCGCATAACAAGCTTGCGGCGATGGCTCCCTTCCAGGTCGGCAGCAAGCTGATGGCCGAGGCCAAGCCCGATGCAAAATTCATGCATTGTCTTCCGGCGCATGTCGGCGACGAGGTTACCGAAGAAGTCTTCGAAGGCTCGCAATCCATCGTATTCGACGAGGCGGAAAACCGCATCCACGCGCAGAAATCGATCCTGCTCTGGTGCTTCGGCAAACTCGGCGCCTGACCGCACCCCTGTTCAATCGGCCCGTGCGCTCCCATATGCGCGCGCATGACTGAAAACCCGCACACCGATACCGAGACCTATTCCGGTCACACGCTGAGCTTCACCATTCCTTCGCGCGATACGCGGGGCCGCATCGTGCGCCTCGATTCGACGCTCGACGAGATCCTGTCCGCGCATGACTACCCGGCGCCGATCACTCACCTCCTGGCCGAGGCTCTCGTTCTGACCACCTTGATGGGTTCGCTGCTCAAGGATGACGGCTCGCAGGTGACAATGCAGGCGCAAACCGAGGCCGGGGCCATCAACCTGCTCGCTTGCGATTATCGCAGCGGCGAACTGCGCGGCTATGTCGATTTCGACAATGAAAGGCTGGTCGAGCTGGGCGCGAACCCCTCGCTCTTCGCACTGTTCGGCAAGGGTTATCTCGCGATTACCTTCGATATCGCGAAGGGGAAGGGTCGCTACCAGGGCATCGTGCCGCTCGAGGGCGAGACTCTGGCCGAGGCGTGCGAAACCTATTTCTTCCAGTCGGAGCAGGTCCCGACCCTGATTCGCACGGCCGTGCGCTCGAGCAGCAAGGGGTGTCTTGCTGCCGGAATGCTGATCCAGCACCTTCCCGATGGCGAGGAGGGGCGCGAACGGCTCCATGCCCGTCTCGATCATCCCGAATGGGAGCATATTGCCGTGCTCGGTGGTTCGATCAAGCATGAGGAGCTGCTCGACAGCGACCTCTCGATGGAGGCGATCGTATGGCGCCTGTTCCACGAAGAAGAGGAAGTGCGCATTGCGGCAGGAACCGAAATCTCGCGCGGTTGCCGCTGTTCGATCGAGCATTACCAGACGGTGCTGGCCAAGTTCCCGGAAGCCGATCGCGCCGAGATGCGCGACGAGAACGGGATCATTCTGGTCGATTGCGCATTCTGCTCTCGGAAATTCCCGGTCGAGGCGTAACCGGACAGGCCAATTACGCGAAGCACTCGGATTATCGCCGTTACGAAACGGTTCATCGTGCGCATATACTATATTGGGTAAGTTCGTGCGGCCTGCACGTGTGATAAAGGTTGATTGATGAAGTTCATGTCGAATCGCAAACTCGTCGCATTGAGTGCGCTGCTGGCTGCCGTTCCGGCGGCTGTTTTAGGCGGCCCTGCGCTTGCGCAGTCTTCGCTCGCCATGCTCGACACGCTGGAAAAGGGTGCATGGGAATTGCGTTTCCGCGATGGAACCGCGCCTCGCTCGATCTGTGTGCGAAGCGGGCGAGAGCTCATCCAGCTTCGCCATAGCGAGCCGGGTTGCAATCGCTTCGTCGTTGAAGACGGCGCCGACGAAGTGACTGTGCAATATACCTGCCGCGGCAATGGCTACGGGCGCACCAACATCCGCAAGGAAGGTAGCAGCCTTGTTCAGATCGATAGCCAGGGGATCGCGGACGGCCGCCCGTTCCAGTTCTCTGCCGAAGCGCGTCGCACCGGAAGCTGCCGATAAACTTGCAGCGCGGGCCGCTTGCGCTTAGCTGCGCGGCATGAACCAGACAGCCGAAAATTCGTCCGGAACCGCAGTTGTCCTGCTTTCAGGAGGGCTCGATTCCATGGTGACCGCCGCGATTGCTCGCGAACGGGGCCATGCGGTTCACGCGCTGACCATCGATTACGGCCAGCGTCATGTCCGCGAATTGCAGTCGGCAAAGGCAATCGCTGCCAAGCTTGGTGTCGAGCGGCATGTCGAATTGCCGCTGGACCTCAGGCGCTTCGGAGGATCTGCCCTGACCGATGATATCGACGTGCCGAAGCATGGTGTCGGCAACGATATTCCGGTCACCTATGTGCCTGCCCGCAACCTGGTCTTCCTCGCGCTGACCACTGCTTTTGCCGAAACATCGCATTCCCGCGATATCTTCATTGGCGTGAACGCACTGGATTATTCGGGCTACCCCGATTGCCGACCGGAATTCATCGCGAGCTTCGCGGAGACTGCGCGGCTTGGGACCAAACAAGGCGTCGAAGGCGAACCCTTCATCATCCACGCACCCCTCCAGCATATGAGCAAAGCCGACATTGCCCGCGAATGTCACCGGCTCGGGCTCGATCCCGCATGGAGCTGGTCCTGCTATGATCCGACACCCGAGGGGCTCGCTTGCGGGGCATGCGATTCATGCCGACTTCGCCGAAAGGGGTTTGACGAGGCGGGACTTGTCGATACGACGGTCTACGCAAAAGACGCGCCTGCCCTGATGGAGTAAGAATTTGACCCAGCCGACGCCTGCCGAAGCAAACGAGGTTCCAGCAGGCGAGGCCGACACCAAGGTCCCCGCGTACAGCTGGTACGCCCTCGGGGTTCTGGTGATCGTTTATGTGCTGAACTTCGTCGATCGCAATATCATCTCGATCCTTGCAGAGGACATCAAGGCTGACCTCGGGCTGCGCGATGACCAGATCGGCTTTCTCTACGGCACGGCATTCGGCGTATTCTATGCACTTTTCGGCATCCCTCTCGGGAAACTGGCCGACAGCTGGCACCGCGTGAGGCTGATGACAGCCGGTCTGGCGATCTGGTCGGCGTTCACCGCGCTCTCCGGTTTTGCGAAAAACTTCACCACGCTCAGCGTGGCACGCATCGGCGTGGGTGTGGGTGAGGCAACCGCCAGCCCGAGCGCCTATTCGCTGATCTCCGACTGGTTTCCCAAGAAGATGCGCGCGACGGCGCTCGCGATCTATTCGTCGGGCCTCTACATCGGCGGCGGGATTTCGCTGCTGATCGGTGGCGCGATCGTCGAGAACTGGAACCAGTCGTTCCCGACGGATGCGCCGCTAGGCCTCGCCGGCTGGCAGGCCGCGTTCATTATCGTCGGTCTTCCCGGCCTGCTTCTCGCAATGCTGGTGTTCACCCTACGCGAACCGCTGCGTGGCCAGAGCGAAGGCATCATCACTCCCGCTCAAAAGGATCCCTTCCGCGGTTTCTTCAAGGAGCTGATTGCGGTCATCCCGCCTTTCACCCTGATTGGCGCCGCCCAAGCAGGTGGCCGCGGGATAGCTCTCAATCTCGCAGGCGCGGCAATCATCGGCGGGATAGCCTATCTGATGGCCGATTTCACCGGCAATGCGCAGCAGTGGGGCGCAGTCGGTGTCGGCTATTACGCGATCTTCTCGTGGGCATCGACCCTCAAGCGTCGCGACGAACCGACCTTCTCGCTCATCTGGGGAACGCCGGCTTTCCTGTCGACGATCCTGGGCTATGGCATGGTCGCTTTCATGTCCTATGCGGCGTCGTTCTGGGCGGCACCCTACGCCATTCGCATTCTGGAAGAGGCACCGTCGACTGCCGGCTGGTGGATCGGCGGACCAGGCGCCGTGGCTGGTTTCCTCGGTGTCATCATCGGCGGACGCATGGCCGACTACCTTCGTGAACGCATGCCGACCGGCCGCCTTTTTGTAGTATCCTTCGGCCTCGTGGCAGCGGCACCGTTCCTCTACATCATGTTCACGACGCTCGATCCCACGACCTTCTATATCGCAGCATTCATGCAATCGCTTTGCGGCAGCTCGGCGCTGGGTGCGGCTGCGGCTACCACGCAGGACCTGGTCCTTCCGCGGATGCGCGGGACTGCGACGGCGACGTTCTTCCTCGCCACGACGCTGGTCGGCCTTGCGCTCGGCCCATACATGGCAGGTCAGGTGTCGACGATGACGGATAGCCTCTCGACGGGCGGTCTCAGCTTGCTGATCGCGGTTCCGATCGGGCTGGTCATGCTCTTCATCGCTTACCGCACGGTTCCGACTGCCGAAGCGAGCCTGCTCGAGCGTGCTCGCGCGGCCGGCGAAGATGTCTGACGCGGCCGCCTAGCGGGTTTGCGTGAGCACTCCGCAGGCCACCCGTGAGCCTGCATCGCCTGCGGGGTCGCTGAGATAATCATCGGCCCCTGCGTGGATCACGATTGCGGTGCCATCGGCATCGAAGAGCTGTTCCCGCAGGGCTGCGGTGTCGGCGCCGAGATCGACATCGGCGCTGGCACTACGCGACGCACCGACGACGAGGTTGGGCAAGTCTCCGAGATGCTTGCCTTGCGGGTTGAGCGAGCCGTGCTCGTTCCCGCCAGGATTGAGGTGACCTCCAGCGCTTGTGAAGCCAGGGGCTTCGCACTTGCCTGTCGTGTGGAGATGGAAGCCGTGCTCGCCGGGTTCGAGACCGGTAGCCAGTACAGCCAGTGTAAGTGTCTGCCCGTTGGAAACCAGCTGAGCGGTTCCGGCAGGCACTCCGTTAGCGAAGGTCAGCCGGGCCTCGGCGACCCGTTCACTGGGTAGATCGCCCACGGTCGAACAGGCTGCAAGGGCTGCGGTGGCGGTGAACGCGAGTGCGATCGTCAATGGCGTGCGGGTCATCATTGGTCCTTAGCTAAGCAAGACGTTTCGATAGCCCAAACGAAAAAGGGGCCGGATTGCTCCGGCCCCTTCTCGGTGTTTCGACTCTTTCGAGTGAATTACATGCCCGAACCCGGACCGTAGGTGACTTCCACACGACGGTTCTGGAGTTCACGGACGCCGTCTGCGGTCGGAACGCGCAGCTGGCTTTCACCGAAGGCTTCGCTGCTGATCCGGCCATCGGGGATGCCGCGGGCGGTCAGGTAGTCGCGAACCGACGTGTTACGACGCTGGGCGAGGCCGAGGTTGTACTGCGCCGAGCCCGAGGTGTCGGTGTGGCCAGCGAGCATGACCGAAGCCGTGCCGCAGTTGGCGTATGCCGAAACCGCGTTGTCGAGGATCGTCGCTGCTTCCGGCGTGATGTTCGACTCGTCCCAGTTAAAGAAGACGATGTACGGGCCCTGCTGGCAAACCGGCGGCGGCGGCGGAGGCGGCGGCGGCGGAGGCGGCGGGGGCGGAGGCGGCGGCGGCGGCGGCGGCGGCGGGGGCGGCGGGGGCGGCGGCGCAGCGCCGAAGTTGTAGCTCAGCGTGCCCATCAGCGAGTGGGTGCGGAGCTTGCCTTCCAGGTCGCGACCACCGAGGTCGACGAGTGCGACGTCTTCAGCCGTGAACATGCGATAGCGCAGGCCGACATCGATGTTGTCGGTCAGCGGAGCGCGAACGCCAGCGAGAAGCTGCCATGCGAGGTCGCTGCTCGAGTCGTCGATCGACGGGCCGTTGACGTTGACTGCCATTTCGACGTTCGTGCGAGCGACACCGATACCAGCACCTGCATAGGCCTGGATACCGTCGTCCGAACCGAAGTCGAACAGGCCGTTGAGCATGAAGCTCAGGGCGTCGATGCCACCGTCGGCGACATACGAACCACCGGGCGTACGGCCGTTCGGGCCGAGGCCGCTGGCGATACCGCTCGTGCCGATAAGGGCTTCTTCGATGTCCGCGTCACGATAGCTGACTTCTGCTTCCAGACGGAAAGCACCGAAGTCGTAGCCGACGTAGCCGCCGACATCGTAACCGGTGTCGGTGCCAACGACGATTTCGTCGGTTCCGGCGTCGACATCAAGATCGAGGTCTTCCACGATCATCGGGCCGAATTCGGCGCCGATGTACCATGCATCCTCTTTGGCGAGGGCAGGCGAAGCAAGGGCCGTAGAGGCCATCGCCATGCCTATGACGAATTTCCGCATTATTTATTTCCCCTTTTTGCGAATTGGAGCCACCGAGTGAAACTTATCTAACTTTGCCTAGTCTCACTGGCAAGCGGGCATTGAACGGGAACTGTTGCAAGAATGTCGCGCTTTCCGATTGAAACCTTTCGAAAAAACGACTGCATGATCCCTCCATGACGCTGGCCCAACGCCGCAACCGTATAGCGGTTCCCGCAGGGCTCAGGAAAATAACCCGAATTCCTTCAGTGCCGACAATAGGTTGGCCAGGGCGTCGCGTGCTTCGACATCGACGACGCTCCCTCCCGACGGCTCGGCAGGCGCGGCCAGTCGCTGCCACCCATCCGAGAATATGAGCCAGGTCGCTTGCGATGTATCTCGAATGAGCATTCCTTGCTTCGGAGCGACCATAGTCCACTGGGTTCCGTCCCATCCGGCCAGCGCACCGTCATTGCCCGCCCATTCGCCGGTGGCGTTGGCCGCGATGAGGTAGCAATCGCCAGCGACGACGCTCGTCGGGGGATCGGCACGCTCATCGACGACGTTTGGCTGGGTAAGCAGGTCCAGGCGCGCCAAGGCTTCATTGACGACGAACTCCTTCTGGGCCTGGCCGGCGAATAATAGGGGCAATGAATGGCGCGCGGTTGTGGAAGTATAGCTCGCGATATTCGTCATCTGTGTTCTCCGAAATTGGCTGTCACTCGGGGCGTCCCAGCGAAAGCGGGCGAGAGAGGGCGAAACTGCCTTGTTGCCGCACCCAGAATTCGAGGTCGGGGCTCGCCAGCATGAGAGCGGCAGCCTCTCCCCCTTCGATTGCGAGAGAGGGTGTGGGCGTGGTCCAGAGCGCAACCGGCTGGTCGAGCGGACCGAAGCCGACCTGATAGCTTTCCGCCTGTTCGACGAGCGGCAGCTCGACTTCGGCCGGCCAGTCCCACTGGCCGCGCGCGCGGCGGGTCCATTCCAGGAGCAGCGAGCCGCCGGACGATAAGGAAATGACCGGATGCACGGGGGAAGGGGGGCGCAGGCTAGCGCCTGGATTCTCCAGATTCGCAATAACCGCCGTGTCGTCGCCGAGGCCAAGCGCGGCATAAGATTCCCCTCCAGCAGCCAGGCCTTCTTCCGTCAGCGGCGAGAGTCCCCGGTCGAGGAGAATGGCCAAGGCGCCCGACTGATGGCCTTGCCCGGCCTCGAACTCGGTGGCGCCCCGGCCTCGGAGCAGCCCTTGCAATTGCCATCTTCCGCCATCCAGCGGTGTGGCATTGGCGAACTGGATGATCTCCTCGCCCACGAGCATCCGGTTTTCGCCAGATGCGAGGCCGGCCATGTCCGTGCTGGTCAATTCAGCCTGGGCATCGACCAGGTCGACAAGAAGCTGAGCGGAAGGTTCGAATCGCAGAGCAGAGGAGGGCGGCATCAGATCGACTAGCGTGCCGATGACCGCGCGTTGATTGAGGGTCTGCCCCGTTTCGACCAGGGCGCCATCGCGCACGGCGAAAAAGGCCGCACCGGGCCAAAGATCTCCGGAAGACGTCGCCGCGGCGTAAACCTGACGCTGGGATGCACTGCCGCGACCGTCCCAGGGGGTCTCGAAAACCTGCAGGGTCGTCGGACCGACGCTGCGATCCGGTGGCACCCAACCCGCGCCCGGGTCGGCAATGATCCCGGCAGCTTCGGTGTTTCGATGCCGCGCGAGTTCTAGCTCGACGCCGTTCGTTCGCCATTCCCAGCCAACGACCTTCCAGAGCCCGGCCGTGTCTGGCAGCGTAACCAGACTGCCCGGTCCGAGCGCCGGGTCCAACTCGCCCGTACGCCAATAGAGATTGTCGGACTGTGCAGTTCCGCGCGATCTTGCTCGCGACACCAGTTCCAGGGCGTCGCTAGCTCGCAGCGCGCCCGGGAACTGGTAGGTGCGCACCTCGCGGTTGTCGCCATCGGCATGTTGCACGCCCGGTTGGTAGTCGCGCGCTGGATCGTAATAGCGCAGCGCTGAAAAGGTCCTGCGGGCACCCTCCGAGCGGGTGCGGGCAAGCCCGCTCTGCTTGCCGAACTCGCCTTCGTCCCAGGTTGCCGGCCCAGACAGGGATATGGGCTGGTTCGCAAGGCCCGGCTCGCCGCTGAAGGCTAGGCCCTGGCCTGAAATGTCCGATGCCAGCGGATGAATTCGATTAACGGTCCCGATAACGCTGCGAAGGCTGCCGCCCTCGTGACTGAAGCCGGTGAGATGCGGGAATTCGGTTCCTTCGCGGACTTCTGCATCGGTATCGACAAGCAACTCTTCGATCAGGCGGGAACCGTCTCCAGCGATCACCTCGAAGCTCAACGCGGGTATCCTGTTTCCGAAATCGGTCAGGTCGAGATCTTCGAACACGGCATAGGCGCAGCCGCGGAAGGCTGGGCATTTCGAACCGAGCGCGGCTTCCATCAAGGGATCGCACGGCTGGTCCATCCGGCCTTGATAGACGCGCAAAGTCCCTGCGGTTTTCAGATCTTCATTCGCCCCGCGCAGCAAGTTGCCATCTGCCCAGATGCGGCCAATGCGGTTGATCGGCCTGCTCGAAAGCGCGACTGCGAAACTGACCGAATAGCTATAGGTCACCGTCTTCGGCTGACCCTTGCCGTTTGACTGCTTGTCGCGATGCTCCTGCAGGTCGGTCGACCAGATTATCGTTCCGGGAACTCGCATCGACCCGTAATGCCGGGCTATCGGAGTTCCATAGCTCGAGCCGGTAACCGCGAGTTCCTTGAGCCTCGGACCTTCACGGTCATCCGGGCCGAAAAGCTGGCTGTCGATGGCGTTGCCGGCGAGCGAGCCGACCAGTTGGCCGATGGGCCCGAACAGGCTGCCCACCGCGGTAAGAACCAAGGTTGCCATGATCAATTTCTAGTCACTGGTGAGGCGCCATTGCGCGAGAGATCGCCATGCCGGCAGCCCGCCCTGGAGCACGACGCGGCGTAAACCTGCGTGCGCGTGGACGAAGCGATTGCGTCCGAGCGCAATGACGAGATGTTGTTGGTCCGGGCCGGGAGTAACGAGCAGGAGGTCTCCGCGAAGGATTGCGCCAGAGATTTCCTCAAAGCCGCAGCAAAGTGCCGCTGCCGCGAAGGGAGCGATGGAAAGATTGCGCAGGTGGTAAGGCGGCAGAACTGCCTTGGGGCCACCGGCATTTTCCAGCGCGCAGGCAACCAGCCCCGCGCAGTCGAGCCCGGTGCATGGTTCGCGTCCGTGCAAGCGAAAGCGCGCTCCCTCCAGACGCTCCGCCTCGGCCGCGAAGCGCTCGGCAAGCGAAGTCATCGCGGCTGGGGGTACTGGGCGAGCAGGTCGTTGCCCGGCAGGAACGGTTCGCCCTGGAAGTTGATCGCATTGGCGAAGCGCGATGCACAGGTCGCGACCGTCTTGTCGCAGCCCTCCCGCAGCAGCACGCGCTGGCCCACAGCGGTTGCCGGATCGAGCAATTGGTCGAGTTCGAGCTTGCCGCTTCTCTCGGCGACGATGCGCATGACCAATCCGGTCTGCGGTCCGTCGAGAAAGCGCAGTTCGCCAAGCGAGTATGCGGTATGATTGGCTAGGTCGAGCTGGACCGTATTCGCGAGCAGGTCGACCGACACGACGGTGCTTCGGATCGTAAATGCTGCGGACGACAGCGTGCAGCCCGGACCGCAGAAGCGTGCCCTGCAAGAGGGGCTTGCGCGCGGAACAGGGTCGATTTCGAGATCGGCCTTGGCCGACTGCAGCTGCGCGGAAAACCCCGCCGCATCTTGCCTGACGGACCCGATCGAGCCCGAATAGAGGCTTGCGCTTTCAAGGGTCTCCCAGTCGATAACGCCGGTTTCCACCCGCGCACCGTCGAACCGGCCGGTCGCAAGGTCGCCCGGCCTGATCGTGTCGTGACCTAGTGCGCCTTCGACTTCGGCCTCGTCGTCGGCGAGATCGATCGACTTGCGGATGGCAGAGGGAAGCATGCCCGGCGCCGCGCGATGCAGGACCCCGCCGAACCAGATGTCGCGGTCATGCGTGGTGAAACCCAGCGTCACTCCGTCTTTGCGGTGGATGCGCCAATATGCGGCGACCGTATCGAGATCGCGGTCGAAGAAGATGCGGCTCATGATGTCTCGCGGATTTCGATCAGCGGCACAGAAGGCGCTTCGCCTGCGGCAAAGGTTGCGCCGGAAATGTCGAGCCGGTCTTCGGCAAAGCGTACAGGCACATCGAAGAGGAAACCTGCGCGGATTTCCGATCCCGCGGCGGGAGCTGCGTCGAACCGGATCACGCCCTTGCCGACATGCGTCCAGCCGGATGCGGGCTGGCCGTCGATACTGACGAGAATGCTGCCATCCTCGGGACGGGTAATCGGACGCTGCTGATCGCCGTAGTTCCGGCGAAGCTGGAAATCGGCAAGCATTCCGTCGCCAGTGCCGATTATCTCGTCGAATGCGGTCGGTTGGCCGTCGCCTCCGTTCGAGCTGAAGTCGTAGGGATCGCGCAGGCGAAATCCGCGAGCTGGGCCATACCGTGCGCGGAAGAACTCGAGCAGCACGCGCAGCTCCGCCTGCGAGCGGACGCCGGGGCCGACGTCATAGCGCATGCGTGCATCGCTCCAGAGTGCATTGCGGCGCTCGTGGCCCGAAGCGGTCACGGCGACGCTGGTCGAAAACTCGGGGCTGGCAGAGGCATCGCGCCCCAGTGCCAGCGGGTAGGCGACATCGTCGAAGGCGTTCACCTCGTCCTCCTCGTAAGTGGGCAATCTTGTGTATCCGTCGCGCAAAACCTGCGGCAGCGCCCAGACGAAGCGCTGGGAGATGCCGCGCTCGCGTGCATCGTCGAGTGCGCGGTCGATGCGCGGCCAGAAGACATGGGCATCGGCTTGGTCGAGCACGAAACCGGCGAGGTAATCCTGCCGCTCGATCGGGTAGCCGAGGCGCGCCTCGACGAACTCCAGCGCTGCCTTGCGCGCAGCATCAGCGCCGCTGGTGAGCCAGTCGTAGTCCTCGAGCTGCAACCTGTCGAAAGCCGGCCATGCCCAGCCGCTCGGAAGGTTGGCGCGGTACAGTTCGGGCATTTCGGGATCGAGCACCGTCGGCGTGAAGGCGAGGAGCAGGATCTCGGCCTCTTCACTGGCCGCATCGCGTACGGCCTGCGCCAGCGCTGCGGTCGCATCGGCGAGCGCCTGACCGGCGCGGTCGAGCAGTGCCTTCTGATCCGCGTCGAGCGGCTGGCGCATGTCGGTAATCGCGACCATGTCACCGCCCCATTCGGCGCGTGCTTTCGCGTCATAGATGCATGGTGCGCCCGTATTCGACTGGACCCACCACCATGGTTCGCCGATCTGGAACAGGACCTTGGCGCCCGCCCCTTCGAGCAGGGCGACAAAGTTCACAGCGACCGATTGCAGGAAGGTCATCGCGCTCGGATTGAGCGGCGAGAGCAGGGCCGAAGGCGGGTCCCATCCGGTGCGTCCGAAGCCCCAGTTCCAGTCGCGCTGCTCCCACCAGTCGGGGCAGTCCTGCGCCAGCAGCTCGAAGGACAGCGAGGCGATCGGAGCGAAGCCCATCTCAACCGAGCGAGCGAAGAAATCCGCGTGCCAGCTGGTGGCAGGGCCGCACAATTCGCCGGCATACTTCACCAGCGAAGCCGTGTCCTGGAGCCGGTAATAATGGCTCATGCCGACATAGTGGACGATCCGCCCGCGGTAGCCGAGCTGTTCGACCTGCCGCAGCAGGCGTGCCGGAGTCTGGTTGAAGGCATCGTCATAGGCCGTCGCCATCTGCTCGCCATGCGCGGGGATCATCACATCGCTGATCTCGAGCATGGCGCCTTCGCCTTCGCAGGAGATGTCGGAAATCTCCGCCCATGCATCCTGCCTTGCGGACAGTCGCTCGCTCGAACCCTCGACATAGCCTTGGGGCGCAAGGCTGATGAACATGCGGTCAATGTCGCCCGGCTCGATCGCTTCGCCGGGCAAGGCATAGCCGGACTGAAGCTCGCTGAAGGGCAATTCGATCAGTGCGTCTTCGATTGTGCCACTGGCGAAATTCCACAAACGGATATACCAGGCACGCGAGATGCCGTTTGCATCGCGGCCCTCGATCGTGAGCGTCGGACCATTGGGCTGGTCGAGCGCGATCAGGCCCGACGAGCGCCAGCGAAACCGCAGCACGCAATGCGCGTAGTCGCGGCGGGTCGCGTAAGCGAGGAGCGGGTGGTCGAGCGTGTCCTCGCTTTCCCAGATCAGCCCTGCAAGTTCGCCCTCGTGATAGAACTCGGCGTCCACCCGCATCGCGTCATGCGACGTTGTGACGACGCTCGCCATCATCGGGCGCGGGAAGTTCACCGTCCAGAATCGCGGATCGAAGCGCTGGATCCAGTCGGAATGCTGTCGCCTCCGCTCGGAGGCTAGCCAGAATGCCATTGTTCGCCTCCTAGGCCGTTAGCGCGCGACGTACTGCGCTCGCCACCTGGCGCGAGGACCGCTGGAGCGAAGCGGGCGCAGAGCTTCCGCGCGGCTGGGGCAGGTTGATAGAGACGCGCACGTCGTTGCGCGTGCCGCCGATAGACGCGTTCCTCTCGACCCGCCCTGCGCTGTCCGGGACGAACAGTTCCGGCCCGCGCTCGCCCACGAGATAAGGCGTCGAGGGCGAGACAAGTCCCCCCGTCGCGCGTCCGGGGAGGCCGAACAGGCCAGTCAGTATTCCGCCGATTCCGCTTCCTCCGCCCAGACCTGCAAAGATCTGCTCGAGCCCTCCTGAAAGCGCCTTCGCGGCGATTTCGTCGAGCGCGGCAAGGGCGGTGCGCTTGAGGTCCTCGAAACCCAGCTTCCCGTCTTGCAAGGCGCTCTTCAGGCTGCGCTGCAAGACCTTTCCTGCATTGTCGAAACCGGGCAGCAGCGAGCTGTCGAAATCGCTCTTCATGCGGGCCACGTCCTGCGCAAAGCCCGATGTTTCGGCGCGCACCGACACGACGAGCTGTTCGAAATCATCTTCCATTGCGATCCCTTTCGATCATCGCCGCGATCTCATCGCGGCTGGGCGGCGCGTCGGCCTGCTCGACCGGCCCGAGAGAGGCGGCAAGTTCTGCAGGTGTCGCATTCCAGAAGGTGTCGGGCGTCCAGCCGAGCAGGCGTGCGGCCATGCCGGACAGCCTGACTGCGCAGCCCGAGAAATCCTCTGCCATTCAGCGCCCGCGAAGAACCTGGCCGAGAAGCAGCTTGAGCGGGACCGATGCACGGGCCACGCCCATCTCGACGACCGCTTCACCGACATCGGCGCGCTCGACAACGCCCGGTCTGGCGAGGCAATGCCAGAACAGGGCGGCGATTTCGGACAGGCGTAGCTCGCCTGCAGCGGCGCGTTCAACGAGCGCGAAGAGCGAGCCGAGTTCTTCCTCCGCCCGGCACAACGCATCGAATGTGGGGCGCAAGACAAGCTCGCGCCCTCCCACATGGATCGAGGTTTCGCCCCTGGCTGGGTTTCCTGTTGCGCTACCGCCTTCGGCTGCTTGAGCTTGGGTCACGCGGGCACCACGGCGCCCGAACTTTCGAGCTGCATCGAATACGTCCGCTCGCCATTGAAGTCGCCGGAATAATCGAGCCGCTCGACCAGAAAGGACCCTTGCATCTTCGCGCCGTCCTCGAAGCTCAGCTCATAGTCGTCGATCGTACCGGCGAGCGCATGGGCGCGGATTGCATTTTCCGCATCCGAACCGAGGAAGATGCCCGAGGCACTCACCGAAACCGATCGCGTCCCCGCGCCCGAAAGCAGGTCGCGCCAGCCGCCGCTCTCCTTGTGCGTGACCACCACCGTGTCGCCGTTGATCGACATGTTCGTCGTGCGCAGGCCGGCTACGATTTCATAAGTCACGGGCGAACCGCCGTCGCCGATCTTGAGCAGGAAGGCGGCACCTTTTTGTGCTGTCATTGGTAACTCCTAGGAAGTCGAAAGAAGACGGAAGCGGTATTCGAGAAGCACCGCCCGGATTGATCGCGCGCGGCGTTCCACGCGGCTGCGCAGGAACTGCGTGCTCACGATGCGAAAGCTTGGCTGGGCCGGAGCCATGGTGGCGATGCGCTGTTCGATGCGGGTTGCGATGGCGGCGCTCGCGGCGGGGTCGTCGCTGCGGTCGAGAAGCTCCAGCGCCAGGCGCACTTCGCGCCCGGTGCTGGTCTTGGTCGACCAGTCGGCCGACGCGCTTGCCGCGATGGACAGTGTGGGTGCAGGTGCGGGCGAGGGCCCCTCTTCCTGCACGGCGTTGAGCGATGCCGATAGTTCGGTGTCGCTGGCGAGCCAGTCGACAAGCGAAGTGCGAAGGGCACTCTCCATTACAGCGCTCCTTTCAGAAATTCGGGCCACAGCTGCCGAGGGTCTCGCCAGTCGACGCGCTTGCGGCGCAGCAGGCGTTCGGCTCGTTCGAGTGCGATGCGTTCGGCGCGTGCCTGCAGCCGGTCCACAAGCGCGCTCACAGCCGCAGCTTTCGCCATGGTCTCCAGAGCGCTGCGATGGCTGCGGGCAGCTGGCCCGGTTCCCCTCGCTCTCGCTCGCGGAAGCTGTGGGCTGCATGCCGGATGACGCCGTGGCGCAGACCCTCGTCGAGGTCCTCCCATTCGCTTGCCGCGCCGGCGTAATAGCGCAGCTCGAGGCGAGCTTCGGGGATTTCGCCGGCGAGAGTGAATGTCGCGCAGCCATCGGCCTCGAACGTGAGCGAATAGTCGTCAGCGGTCAGCAGCCGTGCGTCGAGCCCGTCGATTGCAGTGGCGTCGATCAGCGAGATGCAAGGTGTTGCCGACAGCCGGTGAGAGACGGCGGCGGACAGCATGGTCTCGCGCACCTCGCATTTGAACGGGACCGTGCCGGTGAAGCGTTCGCATAGCGCCAGCGCGCCGGCGATCAGTTCGGTCAGCAATTCGTCCTCATGTGCCGTGCCGATCGATAGCCAGCGCTTGAGTTCGGCAAGCGGCGCTCCGCTCAGGCTCGGCGGGGCGGAAATGTGTTTCATAAACAGCTCGCAATGGTCGGCTGGAAAAGTGCGCCCGCGCCGAAGGGGGGGCGGCGCGGGCGCGTCGCGGATCAGAGCTCGATCTTGAGCAGCTTGATCGCGTTGGAATCGAGCACCTGGCCGCCCACGCGCTTGGTGGCGTAGAAGTGGACGAAGGGCTTGTTGGTAAAGGGATCGCGCAGCACCTGCGTCGCGCTGCGTTCCGCGATCAAATAGCCGTGGCGGAAGTTGCCGAAAGCGATCGGATATTCGCCTGCCGCGATATCGGGCATGTCTTCTGCTTCGACCACCGGATAGCCGAGCAGGCGATCTGGCTGCCCTTCGACAAGGCCCGGCTGCCACAGGAAGGCGCCGTCGGCGGTCTTGAGCTTGCGGACTTCGGCAAGCGTGGCCGAATTCATCACGAAGCTTGCGCCCTGACGATGACTTGCCTTCATCGTGTGTACGAGGTCGATCAGCTTGGCGTCGGGATTGGTGTCGAAGCCGTCGGCATCGCCCGAGCCGATATACTGCAGCGTACCGAAAGCGCGCACCGCGTCCTCGGCAGTCGAAACGGGCGAGGAGAGGAAGCCCATCGGCTGGTTCGAACCGCTACCGCCGACGAAGGCAGCACCTTCGGCACGGGCGAATTCCATCGCAATCTCGCTGGCGAGCCAGCTTTCGAGGTCGAAACCGGCATCGTCGAGCATGGCTTGGCTGGCCGCGGGGTTGGCATAGAGCTCACCGGTAGGCGGGGCGATCTCGGCGAAGTTCGGGGCATCGGTTTCGGGGCGGCCCGCAGTCTCGCTCACCCAGCCCGAGGCGGTGCCACCGGTGGTGACGAGCTTGCGATAGCCGGCGCTGCCCGTCTGGACGACCTGGCTGATAGCGCGGATCGGGCTGATCTCGGTCAGCTCGCGGGCGATCATCGCATCGATCTGGCGCGGCACGGCATAGCCACCGTCCGACGGCACCGAACCGCTGATCGACTTGATTTCGGTGGTAGCGCCGCGGCGCAGGTAGCCATTGACGAAGCCCTTCACTTCGGGTGCGGCCTCATCGGTGCCGCCGATTGCCGGACGGGCGGCGCGCGTCGCGGCCTGTGCGATCTTGTCGACACGGGCCCTAACCTCGTCAACGTCGCTGCGCAGGGCAACCATGTCGGCTTCGGTCTTGTCCTGACGGGCGACGATGTCGAAGCTGGCTTCGGCGGCGTCAGGGGTAGTCGTGGGGGTATCCATAGGAATTCCTCTTTCTTCAGGGCACAAAAAAGCCGCCCGGAAGGCGGCGAGGGTAAATGGGTGTGTTCTTGGACGCGGCAGCCAAAGCGCGACTGCGCGTCGGCCGGTCAGGCCGAAGCCAAGCGACCCGGACGGGTCGCGCCCGGCGTTTGAGGGTCTGACAAAAAATGCACCCGGGCACTATCCTGCAGGGGATGCGTGACGAGGCTGACCTCGAACAGTTCGATATCGGCGAGCTCGCGGCCATTTGCGGTCTTGCGAAAGCCGCGCGCCCGGTAGCCGAAGCTGAGGCCGTTCACCGCCCGCTCGCGCAGCAGCTTGGCTGCGCGCCCTTGCGGGTTGTCGATGCTGGCAATGATGCGCAATCCGCGCGCATCCTCGCCCGCGGTTTCGATCCAGCCGATGCGCTGGTCGGGACGGTGCTGCCAGTAGAGAGGGAAGGGCTCGCGGCGTTCGGCCAAGGTGCGATGGAAGGCGCCGGGACGGATGATGTCTCGCGCGCCGTCCGGCTTGTCGAAGAGGGCGGCATAGCCAGCGATGCGAAGAGCGCTCACGAAAGCATCTCGCCCGCGCCGAGGCGGACCGCGATCCCGACCAGCAACAGCGCGAGAGCGCCGCGCACGATCCACTCGATCGCCGCCTTCCACGCGCTGGCCTTGGCATCGCGCCAGGCGGAAAGCAGCTCGCGCAGTTCGTCGATGTCGTCCTGAGCATCCGCATCGTCGAGACCCAGCCGGCCGAGCACGCGGCGCGCGCCCAGTTCGCTGGATTCCTCCACGATGGCGCGCAGGGTCACGAGGTCCGCGCCTTGCGTATCGGCCTGCGCGACCAGCCGCGCGAGCATGTCTTCACGAGTCATTGCTGTACCTTTCTGGCTGGCAGTCCGAGCAGCTCGCGCTTCTCGTCCGCATCTAGGAAATCGGCAGAGGTCACCTGGCTCCAGAGCTTCTCGCGGTCGTCGGCGAGCGCGGGGACACGGTCGAGATCGACGCTCGGCGGCTCGGCAAACCAGTCGCTCATGCCCGCTTGCAGCCCCTTCAGTATCTTCGAGAGCAACGGCAGCAGCGTGAGCCGCCACAGCGCGCGGTTGGCCTCGCGGTAATTGGCATAGGTGTTGTCGCCCGGCAGGCCGAGCAGCATGGGCGGAACTCCGAAGGCGAGCGCAATATCGCGTGCGGCGGCTGCCTTGAGCGTGGCGAAATCCATGTCGGCGGGCGAAAGGCTCATCGCCTTCCAATCGAGCCCGCCCTCGAGCAGCATTGGCCTGCCCGCATTGCCCTGGCCCTGGAAGGCGGCGGCGAGTTCTGCCTTCAGCCGGTCGAACTGCTCGGCCGACAGGCCCGCCGCATCGCCGCTGTCATAGACCAGTGCGCCGCTGGGCCGCGCAGCATTGTCGAGCAGAGCGCGGTTCCATACGCTCGCTGCATTGTGGATGGCGACTGCGGGCGCGGCAGCGGCAAGGCAGCCTGCGCCATAATGATCGTCGGTCGGGTGGAAGCCCTTGAGGTGAATGACGTTGGGCCACCCGTCTTCGTCCTCAAGCGGCAGCGTCAGCGTGCGGTCGGCGAGGATGTAGCGATAAGCGCTCGGCCAGCCATCCTCGCCCGCCACCACCTGCACCCGCTCGGGACGAAGAGGGTAGAGTTCGACCGGCACGCCCGCCCCGTCCTTGATGATCTGGACAAAGGCGTTGCCATGCAGCGCGAGATGCGCGGCGAGCACTTCCAACAGCGGCTGCGACCCGCAGGAGCATTCGATGAGCCTGCGCAACTTTTCGTCGGGATAAATGACAGGCGCGCCGCCGACACCCTCGGCCACGATCCGCACCGCACGCTGCGCCACCGGATTGGCGAGATAGGCCTCGCCCACCTCGCGGCTGTAGTCGAAGGGCGCATGACCCGGGGCCGCATCGAAGGCAGTCGCCCAGGGCGATATAAAGCCGCGGCTGACAGGCACGCGCGATTGCCCCCCGCCCTTGAAGGCGGTGGCGAGACTGGTGAGGAAGGACATGTGATGCTCCTAGAGTTCGAAGCCGAGATAGTGGAACGTCGAAAATCGGGCCGTTAGGGAAATCGAAAGATCAAACTTATTAGGCATTTACGCTCAAGATTAAGGGGCAAGTTTTCGTAATGAGCGGACCAATTAAATCGCATAAGCATCATCAAGCGAAAGCGGCCTCGTCGCAGCGCCGAACAAACTCCGGCGTTCCGACATATGAGTGCCTTCACTGTAAGAACCCATTTGCCTTCGGCGCTGGCGTCGTCACTCCAGACGCGGCTATTTGCGATATCTGCCTTTAGTATCTCGATTTTGAGCCAGCGCTCGGACCGTGCTAAACCTGCCGGACCCGCGGCCTCTTGGCTTTGCCGAGCATCAATTCCGTAAGCGCCCAGACGAGCGCGTCTGCACGGTCCGGCGAGCGTCCCGGGCCTTCGTAACCGCCGCCCGCCATCAGCCCGCAGAGCTGGTCTTCGAGCTTCGCGAACATTCCGGCGTGCTTCACCCGGCCCGCTTCGTAGAGCGCGGCGACCGGCTCGGCCCTTGCTGCCTTGCCGCGGCTGGCGTGCACCAGCTTTAGCGGCAGCGACACATCGGCGGCGCGCAGGACGCTTGCGACCATGTCGCCGCCTTGGTTGGCTTCGGCGACCACGCGGTCGGCATCCCACACGCTTGCAGCTTCGGCCACGGCGCGGGCCCATTGTTCGGGTGAGGCGGGACCGATCGAGCAGTCTGCGAGGACAAGGCCATTGCCGTTCTTGTCCAGCGCGCAGGCCACGATGCCGCATTCGTCGCCTTTGGAGCTGGCCGGGGGATCGACCCCGATCACGACACGCCGGTTACCTTGAGGCGCGCTGGAAGCGCGGCACCTATCGAGCAACGAGCGGCTCCACAGCGCGCCATCGATATCTTCGAGCAAAATTCCGTCGAGCTCCTGCAAGCCCAGCGCGCTATTGCCGAATTCCGCATCCATCGCGGCGAGGAACTTGGTCGGCAGGTTCGCGGCATTGTCCCGCGTCGCCCCGCGCGTCAGCACCAGACCTTGCGTGCGCTTCTCATCGAGCAGGCGGCGCAGCAGCGGGACGGCGCGCGGCGTGGTGGTCGCCATGATCCGCTGGTCCTTGCCGAGCCTGAGCCCAAGCAGGAGGTTGTCCCAGCTGCGCGTGGCGCGTTCATGGCTGTTGGACCATTTCGCCACCTCGTCGCACCAGGCATGGCTGTGCTGCGGACCGCGCAGGCTCTCCGGCTCGGCGGCAGAATAGAGCGTTGCAATGGCGCCGTTGGGCCATGTGACTGTCCTGAGCGAGGACTGGTATTCCGGGGCGCGCCAGGGGGGCGAACAGGCGAGAATGCCGCTCTCTCCTTCGACCATCACCGAACGGACTTCGCCAAGCGATGCCCCGACAAGAGCGATGCGCGCGGTTGGATCGCGATCCGCCACTTCCAGTACCCACTCGGCGCCCGCCCTGGTCTTGCCGAACCCGCGCCCGGCCATCACGAGCCATGTCTGCCAGTCTCCCGGTGGTGCGAACTGGCTCTCGCGGCCCTGCTTACGCCAGTGGTAAGGCCATTCATCCCGCTCGGCAGCCGTCAGCTTGCGAGCAAGCGCGCGCTTGTCCGCGGCAGTCATGGCGTCCATCCAGTCGGAAGGTTCGGGTTCCTGTCCCATGTCAGTGCGGTTCCGACCGGGCTTGTTCGCGGGCCGCCACGCGTTGCCGAATCTCGTCCACCTTGCGATCGATGGAGGCACGGATGTCCGCGACGCTGGTATTGCTGCGCTGCGCCCGGACTTTCGCCACGCTGTCGCGGTGAGCTGCAAGGACGCGCAGCGCCGAAGCGAAGTCGTATTTGTTGCCGTCGTCGGTCACGAAGTCGCCTTCGCGCAGGCGCCTCAGGACCTCGAGCTCGAGATGGTCGTAACCTTCGCACAGCGCATCTTGCCAGCGCTGGTAGAACTGCGGCTTTTCCCGGCGTTCGCGATAGGCCTGGCCGGGTTCGATGCCGGCCTCCTTTGCCGCTTTCGTCACATTCGAAGTCCGGGCGAGGGCCTCGATAAAGGCCTCCCGCCAGCGCGAGCTGACCTTCTTGCCGTTGTTCTTGCCGTGTCGCTGTGTCGTTCTGACTTCTGCCATCGCGCGGCCTCCCGATCCGGCGACAGCATGAAACACGAAAGGGCGACCCTGTGGCCGCCCTTGCTCCGACCCGCTGGCCGGTGAATCACACTATCGCGATGTTCCCTTTATGTGCCAAAACAGCGTGACGATGTCAAGCAAAAAGAACCAAATAGGTTCATCGCAGGTGATTGCCAACAGCTCCTTGCTCGCCTAATCCGGCGTGCACCTTTCGGGACGCGAGGAATCACCCCCCAATGCTGATGAAACCGTTGCGCGGGCTCTACGACTGGACAATGGACAAGGCCGCGCACCCGCATGCCGTGTGGTGGCTGGCTTTCTTCTGCTTCGTCGAATCGAGCTTCTTCCCGATCCCGCCGCATCCGCTGCTGGGCCTGATGTGCCTGGCCGAGCCGAAGAAGGCGGTGAAGTTCGCAATAGTTGCGACCTTGTCCTCGGTCGCGGGCGCGCTGCTCGGCTATGCGATCGGCTGGGGGCTCTACGATACGGTCGGCGTGTGGCTGATTTCCGCGCTGGGCCTGACCGAAGCCTTCCCTGTCGCCGCCTGCCATTTGCGCGAATACGACTTCGAGGCGATCCTGATTGCAGGCGCCACGCCGGTGCCGTTCAAACTGCTGACGATCACGGCGGGCTTCGTCGGCATGAACCTCGTCACCTTCGTGCTCTCCAGCCTGTTCGCCCGCGCGCTGATCTTCATGACCGTCGGCATATTGTTCCGCGTTTTCGGCGCACCGATCAAAAATGTGATCGAGAAGTATCTCGGCCTCGTGACCACCGCCTTCGTGGTGCTGGTGGTCGGCGGCGTGCTGGTGCTGACCCAGCTCGGCGGCAGCGAGGACGAAGAGGGCGGCGTGTGTTCGGGCGTGACCGAGGTAAACCCGGCAGCAGAGGCTAGCTGAGACGATTGTCAGGCTGGGTCAGAGCTGTTCGGAAACTGCGCGATATAGTTCGCCGTCACCGTCAAGCACGAAGAGCATCCCATTGGCGATTGCCATACCCTTCACGTTTTCCAGCGTCCCTATGTCTGTTTGAAACTCGCCGACAATCTCTGACAGTTCCGAGTTGCCCGAAACATCCTGGGATTCCAAATCTGCTGGATCAACCTGAAAGAACCGGCCGTCACTTGTCACGGTGAGAAATTGCTCGGCGCGATTGGGCACTGCAGTTCCCGTATATGTGATCGCGGCGAAATTGCCATGGGTGGTGCCATTGCGGTCGTATGCCAGAACCGGATCGCGAAACGGCCCCACGCCGCCCGCTTGAACCTCGGCCCGCCCTTCACGGTAAAACCAGCCAAAATTGATGGCGGTCTCGTCAATATCGAAGCGGTTGATCTCGTCGTAACGAGTGTCGCCCTGATCCAGAAAGAAGATCTGGTCGCCGACCCTGGTGGCGCCGACCGGTTTGTGAGTGCCGATGCCGGTGCGCGCGAAGATGAATGGACCACAAGCGGCGCCCGGGCAGGGAGCAGTGCGCGGTGTTACCCTTACAACATTCCCTAGCATTCCTTCTTCCTGCGCGCGAGACGGCTCACCTCCATCGTCGATAAAGAAGAGAACGGAGCTATCGCCGCCGCCCAACACCAACCCTCCGATCTGCGGGGCTTGCTCCTCGGATATCACTGTACCGCTGATCGCGTTGCCGCCGCTCCATTCTCCAACTAGGTTGGCCCGGATAGTCCTCGTGATAACGTGATGCATTCCGTCGAAGAACGCTGTCTCGATGACATAGGCGATAAGCCCGCCCTCATCGGAAGGAAAAATCCCTAACCCAGCAGCTCTTGCGTTGCCGCGGTCGATGTCGTTCTCAAAAATATTGCCAATGTCGCTCGTAGTCTCGTTGACCGTATCGAATGCGAAAATCTGGCCATCCTCGGTTCCAAGGTACAAGGATGTCGAATCTTCCTCGCCCATAATGTGCACGGCATCGACGAGATTTGTCGCAACTCTCTCGAGATTAACGCCATCGGCAAGATTCGATACGGTGACCGCGAGTTCGAGCGTAGAACTGGCCCTTCCATCGCTGACCGCCAGAGTTACCGAATACACATTATCGCCGTCAGAATCGCCGGGATCTTCGAAATTGGGAGCATCAACGAAACTCAGTTGTCCGCTGGCGGTGAGCTGGAACGATTGAGCGTCTGCTCCGCCCGCAATGGAGAAGTCTAGGGCGTCTCCGTCACTGTCGCTCGCTGCTGCAGTGTAGAACGTTCCCGCGTTATTCTCGTCCACAGTCGCGGATGCGGGGGAAGAGAAACGGGGCGCGATATTCTGCGACGATCCCGCTGAAGGGCCATCATCCCCGCCGCAGCCTGCAATAAGGAACGCCATGCCAAATGCCGGCGCAAGTTTCTTAAGTATCACGACCCAACCCCCAATCTATTCAATGACCGTAACTGTGGAGCGGCGACAGTCAAGCGTTGAACAATTAGGCGTGGTGGCAAATTTACCAAGAAATTCAGTTTTTTCACGCTCAACTGAGCGCGAACCGCGCGAGCCGGTCGCGGTCGGGAATGCGGATCGTACCGTAACCGCGCTCGACCAGCCGGTGCCGTTGCAGTTCCTTCAGCGCCGCGTTGGCGGTTGCGCGGGTGACGCCGAGCAGGTCGGCAAGCTCCTGCTGGGTGATGGCAACGCTCGCTCTGCGCTCCTCCTCGCCGATCATTGCGGCCAGCAGTCCGGCCAGCCGCGCGGGATTGGTCCCGTGGCGCAGGCCGGCGAGGATCGACAGGCTGTATTGCAATTGCTCGGACAGCGCGCCGAGCAGGGCGCGGGTCGAGGCAGGATAATTGCCCAGCGCTTCGAGGAAGGGGCGCGCGGCGATCAGGCGCAACCGGCTTTGTCCGCGTGAAATCGCATCGACGATCCTCGGATTGCCGGAAAAGACCGCCAGCTCGCCATAGGAATCGCCCGCGCCGAGCAGCGCCACGGCACGAAACTCTCCATCCGGAAGGAACTGGCCCACGCGAACCGCGCCTTCCTCGATCAGCCAGAAGCCATCGGCCGGATCGCCACGCTGCTGGATGATCTGTCCGTCGGCAAATGTGCGCTCGCGCGAGGTGCGGACCAGATGCGCCTGGAGCGCGGTGTCGAGCGCCGAAAACAGCATCGGCGTCACCAGCGAGCGCCGAGTCGCGCTCAATTGTAAAATTCTCGACATTCTGACGATGCGGTAAAGGCTAGACAGGGATTCGACAAGTTTGCCCGGAGAATCCCCGTGCCCTCATCGACCATCGCCATCCTCGCCATCTACCTCGGTTTTGCGGCGCTCGAACTGTGGCGCTCGAACCTGTTTTCAAAGGCGGAGCAGACCCGCGATGACGGTATCGTGGAAATCGTCAGCATTGTGGCCCTGCTAGGTTTCACCCAGCCGATGGTGCTGTTCGGTGCGGCTGCGCTGGCCGGGCTGATCGCTCCCCAGTACCAAGGCGCCCTGTCGGGTCTCAACGTCTTCGCGGCGATCGGGCTGTTCCTGATCCTCGACGACATGATGCAGTACTGGTGGCACCGTGCGGCACACACGTTCCCTTGGCTCTACAACCTGCACCGCCCGCACCACAACGCGCGCTACATGAGCGTCCGGCTCGTGTACCGTAACAACCTGTTCTATTACGCGATGATGCCGGGAATCTGGCTGTCCGGCGTCCTGATATACCTCGGCCTGGGCTGGGTATATGCGGGCTATATCGTGGTGAAGCTGCTGGTGATTACCGGCGCGCATTCGGATGTTGCCTGGGACAAGCCGCTTTATGCGATCAAATGGCTTTCACCGGTGATGTGGGTGGTCGAACGCACGATCTCGACGCCCTCGACGCACCATGCCCATCACGGCCGTCATGCCAGCGATCCGGCGGTGAATTACAAGGGCAATTACGGGAACCTGCTGTTCTTCTGGGACGTGCTGTTCGGTACCGCGAAGATCACGCGCAGCTATCCGCAAAGCTACGGGGTCGAGAACCTTCCGGAGACTTCGCTGGGCGAACAGCTTGCATGGCCGCTGTTCGGAAGCATCCCCCAAGAGGCCAAGCCGCAGGACAAGGTAGGAGAGGGGACGGCGCAAGGCGCCGCCTGACGGAAGGGCCGGTCGGGTTTGCGACCCTCCCGGCCGGCCCTTCTAAGTCTCAGCCCTCGAACGTCGTCTCGAGAGTGAGCTCGCAATCCAGAAGTTTTGAAATCGGGCAGTTTTCCTTGGCATCGGCAGCCAGTTCCTCGAACTTGCCCTGGTCCATCCCTGCGACCTTGCCCTTGGTCGACAGCGCCGATTTCGTCACCCTGAACCCGCCATCTTCCTTCTCGAGCGTAACCTCCGCGCTGGTGGTTACGCGGCCATCGCTGAAACCGGCCTCGGCAAGCTTGAAGGAAAGCGCCATGGTGAAGCAGCTCGCGTGGGCGGCTGCCACCAGTTCTTCCGGATTGGTGCCGGGTGCATCCTCGAAACGGGTGTTGAAGCCATAGGGCTGGGCGGCCAAGGCGCCCGAACCGGTCGAGACGTGACCCTTGCCGTCCTTGCCAAGGCCCTCGTAGGTTGCGCTGCCGCTATTCGTCGTTTTCATCGCAGAAATCTCCTTTCCCCGAGGAGACGGACGAGCGGGCGGGCGCGTTCCCTGACGGCCTAGATAATGCCGATTTCCTTGCCCGATTTCTCGAAGATATCGAGGATCTGGCCGACTTCCTCTTCGGAATGTTCGGCGCACAGCGAGCAGCGCAGCAGCGTCATGTTTGCAGGCGTCGCCGGCGGGCGGGCGAGGTTCACATAAAGGCCGTTCTTGATCAGCGCTTCCCACATTGCCGCGCCCTGCTGGAGATCGGGCATGATCACCGCGATGATCGCGCTCTGCGGCTCTTCGGTGCCGAGCTTGAAGCCGAGATCGCGCAGGCCCTTGTGGAGGTTCTTCGAATTCTCCCACAGGTGCGCGCGCTTGTTCGAACCGTGCATCAGCTTGCGGATGCTGGTCGCCGCAGTCGCGACAACGCTCGGCGGGAGCGATGCGGTGAAGACATAGGGGCGGCAAACGAGGCGCATGATCTCGAACTTGGGATGGTTCGAGACGCAGAAACCGCCGACCGTACCGACGCTCTTGGAGAAGGTACCGATGATGAAATCGACATCGTCGATCACGCCGGCATCTTCCACCACGCCGCGGCCGTGTTCACCGATGAAGCCCATCGAATGCGCTTCGTCGACCAGCACCATGGCGCCGTATTTCTTCGCGACAGCGACCATTTCCTTCAGCGGGGCAACGTCGCCCAGCATCGAGTAGACGCCTTCGAGGATGACGAGCTTGCCGGCATCTTCGGGAATGCGCTTGAGGCGCTTTTCCATCGCTTCGATGTCGTTGTGCTTGAAGGGCACGACTTCGGCATTGCCCATGGCGCAGCCGTCCCAGATGCTGGCGTGGCTGTCGATGTCGAGGACGATGTAATCGCCCTTGCCCGCGATCGTGCTGATGATCCCGAGATTGGCCTGATAGCCGGTCGAGAAGACCATCGCGTGGTCCATGTCGTAGAATTCGCGCAGGGCTTCTTCGCATTCCTTGTGGCCCTGGTAGGTGCCGTTGAGAACGCGGCTGCCGGTGGTGCCCGATCCGAAATCGGCCAGCGCCTGCTTGCCCGCCTCGACCACGTCGGGGTCGAAGGTCATGCCCATGTAATTATAGGTGCCGAGCAGGATCGTCTCGCGTCCGTTGCAGATCGCACGGGTCGGCGAGAGGACCTTTTCCATCACCAGGTTGAAGGGGTCGGTCTGGCCGGTCGCCAGCAGCCCTTCGCGCAGCGCAATGATATCGTCGAACTTGGAGAAGAGGTCCTTGTCGCTTGCGTGGCCCTCGATCGGTTCCGGCTGGTCCGGCTGGCTGATACCTTCGCTCATGCGTCGGCCTGCAGCTTGGTCACCGCGTCGACCAGCTGGCCGTAATTCTCGATCTCGGCCTGCTGGTTCATCGAGATGATGATGTCGAACTCGTCTTCGATCTCGGCGACGAAATCCATGACCGTTAGGCTGTCGAATTCCAGGTCGTTTTGGAAGGTCGTCTCTTCGGTGATGGTAACGCCCTTCTTGTTGAAGGGTTCAGCGAGTTCGCGGATCTTCGCGTCTACCTGGGCACGGTCCATGAAAAGGTCCAATTCTAAGTTGTGCAGTGCGACCCGCATTCGCGGATCGTAACGAATGAGGCGGCAAAGCGGTTTCCGCCGCGTTTTGTCAAGCGCGGCCTAATCCATTCGATTGCATGCCGCGCGCCCGATTATCCGTCGAGCAGCTTGCGCACGGCAGCCATGAACGGCCCGATCGATACCGGTTTGGCGAGATAATCCTGCGCGCCTGCTTCGCGAATGCGTTCCTCGTCGCCCTTGCCGGCATAGGCGGTGACCGCAAGCACGGGAACCTCGTCGAAATCGGCATCCGCCTTCAATTGGGTGATCAGGTCGACCCCGCTGACATTGGGCAGCTGGATATCCATGATGACCAGCTCGGGGTGGAACTTCTTCGCGGTCGCCACCACATTGCTGCCATCGGAAACCGGCACCACCTCGTATCCGCTCGCTTTGAGCACGTCGCAAAACAGCTTACGGTTGAGGTCGTTGTCCTCGACAACGAGGATTCTCTTTGCCACGGGGCGGGTCACTCCTGTCACTTGCTGGCAGGGCTTAGGAGTTAGCAGGACCAGTGACAATTCCGAGAGGCGACAAATCGGCGGATGGAGACGCTCGCGCGCCCGAAGTCCTCGCGCTGGAGGCGCTCGGCTGGGCGCTGACCGACGAACGCCGCGCGGATCGCCTGCTGTCGCTGACCGGCCTCACGCCAGAGCGCCTGAGGCACGGGATAATGGAACGGGCCGTGCAGGCCGCCGTTCTGGAATTTCTGGCGGCTCACGAACCCGACCTCATCGCCGCCGCTGATGCACTGAACACCAAACCGGAAACGCTGGTCGCCGCCGCCAGGGAGCTGAATTCATGACACGCCCGCTCATCATCTCGGACTGTGACGAGGTGCTCCTCTACATGGTCTCGCCGTTCAAGTACTGGCTGGCCGAAACGCAGGGCGTGGAATTCCGCATGACCGGAAATGATTTCAGCCAGGCGCTGCGCTGGCAGGATAGCGGCGAGGTGCTCGCGCCCGACGATATCTGGAAAATGCTCGGCCGATTCTTCGATACGGAAATGCACCGGCAGGATCCCATCCCCGGCGCGATCGAGGGCATCAACACGCTGGCCGAGGAGGCCGATGTCGTCATCCTCACCAACCTCGTCGACAAACGGCAGCAGATGCGTACCGAACAGCTGGCGGGTCATGGCCTGAACGCGCGGGTATTCACAAACCAGGGCCCCAAGGGTCCGGCGCTGCAGAACATCCTCCAGGAATATGCGCCCTCGAAGGCCATCTTCATCGATGATCTCGCACAGCATCACCGTTCGGCCCGCGAGACGATCTCCGAAATCACGACGCTCCACCTGTGCGGCGAACCGATGCTCGCCCCGCACATCGATTGCGCGCATACTTCGGGCCATGCCGATGCCCGGATCGACACTTGGGCCGAAGCGCTGCCGTGGCTGCGCAGGCAACTGGAAAAGGAAGAAGCATGAGAGTTCACGAACGACTTGAGGAATTGGGAGTGAAGCTCCCGAAAGCAGCAGCTCCCGTTGCCAGCTACCAGCCGGTCGTCGTCGATGGTCATATCGCCTATGTTTCGGGCCAGCTGCCGTTCGTCGACGGCAATCTCGTCACCGGCAAGCTGGGCAAGGACGTGTCGATCGAGCGCGGTCACGAAGCTGCTCGCGCCTGCGGCCTGATGATCCTCGCGCAGCTGGAAGCCGCCGGCCTGCTCGAACGGGTTGCGCAATTCGTGAAGCTGGGTGGTTTCGTTGCCTCGGTTCCCGAGTTCACCGACCAGCCCAAGGTCATCAACGGTGCGTCGGACCTGATGTACGAGGTCTTCGGCGATGTCGGAAAGCACGCCCGCAGCGCCGTCGGCGTTCCGGTCCTGCCGCTCGACGCTGCTGTCGAAGTCGATGCGATCGTTGCTCTCAAGGCTTGATGCGCTGATTGTCGGCCAGCACGACCCGGCGCGGGTCGGCTGGCTGCGCGACTGGACCTATGCCCATCGCGGCCTGCATTCGGACGGCGTTCCGGAAAACTCGCTGGCCGCCTTCGCGCTCGCAGCCGAGCGCGGTCTTGGAATAGAATGCGATATCCAGCGCAGCCGCGACGGCTGTGCGATGCTACTGCATGACTGGGAGCTCGACCGCCTCACCGCCGTCAGCGGCCCGACCGCCGGCCATTCCGCCGAGGAGCTCTCGCAGATTGCCTTCCTCGACAGCGAGCACAAGATTGCCCGCCTCGATGATCTGCTGCCCATCCTGGCCGGCAAGGTCCCGATCCTCATCGAGATCAAGTCGAAGCGCGGCTACGACGTAAAGCGATCCTGCCGTGCGGTGGCCCATGCGCTGGAAGGCTATGCCGGACCGCATGCGGTGATGAGCTTCGATCCGCGTGTTTGTGCATGGTTTGCAGACCATTCGCCGCAAACGGTGCGCGGGCTCGTCATGCGCGAAGACGAACACGGCATGACGCAGAAGGCGTGGCAGCGTCATGTCGCCCTGTGGGCGGCGCGACCCGAATTCATCGCCTATCACGTCGCGGCGCTGCCGAATCCGATGGTAGCAGGACTGAAAGAGCGCGGGATGCCGGTGCTCACCTGGACCGTCAATTCGCCCGAGACCCGCGCGCACGCACAGCTGCATGCCGACGCGCTTATCGCCGAAGGAGAAGGGCTGGCGTGAGTGACGAGGGGCTTGCTGCACGTGTCGCCGGGTCGGTCGGTGCGATCGACCGTGCGGCATGGAATGCGCTTGCCGGCGACAATCCCTTCATGAGCCATGAATTCCTGACCTCGCTGGAGGATTCGGGCAGCGTGGGGCCGGGCACCGGATGGCAGCCTGTCCCGCTCGTCATTTCGTCCGAAGACGGTCCGCCGCTTGCCGCCATGCCGTCCTATGCGAAGGGGCACAGCCAGGGCGAATATGTCTTCGACCATGCCTTTGCCGATGCGTGGGAGCGGGCAGGGGGGCGATATTACCCCAAGCTCCAGATTGCAGCGCCATTCACGCCCGCCACCGGGCCGCGCCTGTTGTTGTCCGACAGCTCGCTTGCAGCGCCGCTGTTGTCTGCAGCCGAGCAACTCTGCCTGCAAAATGACTTCTCGTCGGCACATGCGACTTTCATCGAGCCCGACCAGCTCAGCCTGTTCGAGGAGGCCGGCTGGCTCCTGCGCAGCGACATCCAGTTCCACTGGGTCAATCAGGATTTTGGCAGCTTCGAGGATTTCCTCGCCACATTGACCTCACGCAAGCGCAAGGACCTGCGTAAGGAGCGCGCCGCCGCGCAGGAAGGTCTGGAAATCGTCCGGCTGAGCGGAGACGCGATACGCCCCGACCACTGGGATGCCTTCTGGCATTTCTACCAGGATACAGGGGCGCGCAAATGGGGCCAGCCTTACCTGACCCGCGAGGCGTTCGACCTGTTCGGCGAGCGGATGGGCGAGAAGATCGTACTGGTGCTGGCGCTCGAAGATGGCGAACCGATTGCTGGTGCGCTCAATTTCATCGGCGGCGACGCGCTGTACGGTCGCTATTGGGGCTGTTCGAAGCAGGTCCGCTTCCTGCATTTCGAACTTTGCTATTACCAGGCGATCGACGTGGCGATCGAACTGGGTCTCTCACGGGTGGAGGCGGGCGCCCAGGGCGGGCACAAGCTGGCCCGCGGTTATGAGCCCGTCGAAACGGTGTCTGCACACTGGTTCGCCGATAGCGGATTCCGCGCGGCGGTGGCGGAGTTCCTCGAGCGAGAGCGCGAAGGCGTGGCCGCCGACCGCAATTATCTCGAGCGAAGAACGCCTTTCAGGAAATCGGTCTAGGTCAGGCAACCTTGCGCGATCCGGCAATGAGCCATTCGCGTGCACGGCGCTGGGCCTCGGCGATTTCGCGAGCGGTCATTTCGTCCGAAACATCGGCGCGGCACCATGCGGCTTCCTCGTGGCCCTTGGAGGCCGCGATGTTGAACCATTTGTGTGCTTCGATCATGTCGGTGGTGCAGCCATGGCTTCCGGTCGAGAATGCGACGCCGAGCGCGTAGAGCGCGTCGATGCTGCCTTGCTCGTAATCGGCCAGGTGTTCGGCGATGGTGACGAGTGCCTCGTCGCTCTGTTCGATCCGGCCTGCACCGCCTTCGATGGACTTGAGTTGCATCTTACAAACTCCCCCAATTCAACCCGGCTCCCCTGCCGGACAAGCTCAGGTGTCGGCCTTTATAGTCAATAAATGGTTAACGCCGATCTTCACCATTTGCTGGGGTCCTTGCCGGTAGGCTGCGCTTAATGTGTCACAGGCTATAGGATGAATTCGGAAAGCCGCTTGTGCCTCCAAGGCACGCCTCCTATAGGCCGCGCCATCGGAGCGCTGCGGGTACCGGAAAAATCCGGACCGGCGGGTCAAGCGGCTCTTCGGATACGATTTTGGAAGAAGGGTGAAAGGCTCAATGGCCACCTCGGCGTCGAATGTTTCCGAAAAACTCAAGCAGGCCAAGGCTGCCGTCGACAAGGACTACGTCCCGTCGGACGATGAAGAGTATATGGGCGAGCGGCAGCTCGACTATTTCCGCATGCTGTTGCTGGATTGGAAGAAATCGATCCATGATGCTGCCGGCCAGACGCTCCAGTCGCTGCAGGACGGCCCAATCCGCGAGCCTGACCTCAACGACCGCGCTTCTTCGGAAACCGATTGGGGCATCGAACTGCGCACCCGCGACCGCCAGCGCAAGCTGATCTCCAAAATCGATTCCGCCCTGCGTCGTATCGATGCAGGTGAATACGGCTGGTGCGAAGTCACCGGCGATCCGATCGGCTTGCGCCGCCTGATTGCACGCCCTGTCGCGACCATGACCGTCGAGGCACAGGAAGCGCACGAACGCCGCGAAAAGATTTCGCGCGACAACTGAGCGGCTGTCCCTTTCCGGGAAGTTTCCAAATTAACCATTGGTCGAAACCAATGCTTATGAGAGCGGCGCCTACACCCGTGCGTGGATCGTATTGACGGGTGAGCATCCAGTTGGAGACGCTTGGGATGACTGCTATCGATACCCGCAACCTCAAGCGGGACAGCCTGTTTTTTATGGCCGGCCTGCGCCGTGAAGGTTCGGCCGAGGCCGAACGCGTCAAAATCCGCAACTTGTCCGACGGCGGCATGATGGTCGAAAGCACCGCCATGCTGCGCAGCGGCGAACGGGTCATGGTCGAGTTGCGCAACATCGGTTCGGTGATGGGGAAAGTTGCCTGGACGCAAGGTTCGCGTGTGGGTGTGGCTTTCGAAGAACCCATCAATGCATCCCTTGCCCGAACCCAGCTGGTTGGCGAACAGAGCGAGGCGCCGCGCTATGCCCGCCCTGCAGTTGCGCCGCGAAATCCCGACTGGAACATCCGCCGCGTCTAGATTGGACGTTTGCGCCGCACGGACTGCCTGCTAGGCCGCTGCGATGCATCGTATCGGCACATCGCTCCTCGCCCTTGCAGCACTGGCATCGTGCACTGCATCGCAGGACGATGGCGTTGTCGATATCGCTTTCATCGATCCGGAACCCTATGCCTCGCCTGGTCCCGAGGCAGCACCACAATCGCAGCGAGCCATACGGGCTGCCACTCGTCAGGGCCTGGTGCGCTTCAACCAGGTGGGCGAGGTCGTTCCGGCGCTGGCAGAGCGGTGGATCGTCACCGACGATGGTCGCAGCTATATCTTCCGTATCACCGAATTCGACCTGCCCGACGGATCCCGCCTGACAGCTCAGGCGGTTGCCGAATCCTTTCGCCGGAAGATCCGCCAGCACGAGGGCGACAGCCTGGGACTCGACCTTGCCAAGGTCACCGAAGTGCGGGCGATGACCGGAAGGGTCATCGAAATCCGGCTGAGCAGCCCGATGCCTGCATTGCTCCAATTGCTCGCCCAGCCAGAGCTAGGCATCGATCTGGAGCGCGGCGAGGCCGGACCGATGAGCGTAACGCGCGAAGGGAATGTGGCGATATTGCTGGCAATCCCTCCCGAACAGCGCGGTATGGCCGAGCAGTCGAACTGGGACGGAATCACGCGTGCCGTCGAGGTCATCCCGACGAAGGCCCCGGCCGCGGCGCGGGCCTTCTCCCGCGGCCAGGTCGACGCAATCTTCGGCGGGCGCATGGCTTCGCTGCCGCTGGCGGTCACCGACGCACTTTCTCGCGGAACGGTGCGGCTGGATTCCACCCTGGGGCTGTTCGGCCTCGATGTGATCCGTACGGACGATTTCCTGGCCAGCGCTGCCAATCGCGAGGCCCTGGCACTGGCCATTGACCGAACCGGCCTCGTCCAGCAATTCAATCTCGGGGGCTGGGCGGACACCACCCGGATCGTGCCGGCTGGCCTGCCGGCCTATACCGCCGAACAGGGCGAAAGATGGCCCGGCGTTTCCCTTGAACAGCGCAGGGCACGTGCCTCCTCTCTCGTTAGGGCATGGGAAAGCGCAACGTCGAATTCAGTCGAAGTGATGATCGACCTTCCCACAGGACCGGGGTCCGACATCCTGTTTGCGGCATTGCAGCGCGATTTCGCGGCCGTCGGGATCGACGCGAAGCGGGCCCGTCCGGGTCAAGATGCAGACCTTGCCTTGCGCGACGAGACGGCGCGCTACGCGGGGGCGCGCTGGTTCCTCAACCAGTTTCACTGCAGCGTATCGCCGCGCGTGTGCTCGCCCGATGCCGATTATCTCATGCAGCTGGCGCTCGATGCGCTGAATCCCGCCGAGGAGGCGTCCTACCTCGCCGAAGCGGAATCGACGCTGCTGTCCACGAACCTCTATATCCCGCTGGGCGCACCCATCCGCTGGTCACAGGTCCGTGCAGGTGTGGAAGGCTTCTCGGAAAACGCCTGGGCGTTCCATCCCTTGTTCCCGCTCTCGCGCGCCCCCATCTAGGGCGCATGGATGACAATCGCCTTACGCCGATAGAACCCGATGCCAACAGGCAGGACGGTTTCGGATCGCAGGCCGGTGCCGGGCCGCTACGTTTCGATTTTCCCATGGGAAATGATCCGCACTCGATCCGTCGCAGGATCGAGGCGATGGAAATGATCCTCGAGCGCAGCATGGTCCTGCCGGGCACGAACTACCGCATCGGCCTCGACACCGTCGTCGGGCTGGTGCCTGTGATCGGCGATCTCATCACTGCCGCCATGGGCACCTACCTGGTGTGGGAGGCGCGCAATCTCGGCCTGCCGAAATGGAAGCTGTGGCATATGATGGGGCGCATTGGTTTCGACACGACTCTCGGTGCGGTTCCGATCGTGGGCGATGCCTTCGATCTTGTATACCGGTCGAATTCCAAGAACCTGAAGACGGTCAAGAAGCACCTCGACAAGCACCATCCGCACACCCGCGTCATCGACCAGTAGTTTCATCGGTGACGAATGCGCGCTAGGGCAGCGGGCATGAGTTCAGACGTCACCTATTCGAGCTATCTCGACCTCGACCGTATCCTGTCTGCGCAGCACCCGTCGAGCGATGCGCATGACGAGATGCTGTTCATCATCGTCCACCAGGCCAGCGAACTCTGGCTCAAGCTCTGCCTCCACGAACTGCTCGAGGCGCGCGAGTGTATCCGCGAGGACCGGCTGAGGCCTTCCTTTAAGATGCTTGCGCGTGTCGCGCGTGCGCAGGGCCAGCTGATCCAGAGCTGGGACGTGCTCAGCACGATGACCCCGCATGACTATTCGACCATCCGCCCGCATCTGGGCGGGTCGAGCGGCTTCCAGAGCGCGCAGTACCGGATGATGGAATTCCTCCTCGGCGGGCGCAATCCGGACATGATCACCATGCACGAGGCAACGCCCGAGGTGGCCCAAGCCCTGCGCGAAGAACTCACCCGCAAGAGCATTTATGCCGAGGCCATCGCCCTCCTGGCGCGGCGCGGTTTCGATATTCCGGAAGAAGTTCTCGAACGCGATCACGCAGCCACGTGGGAGCACTCGCCCGCGGTCGAGGCGGCATGGGCGGAAGTCTACCGCGACCCCAAGGAATATTGGGACCTTTACGAGCTGGCAGAAAAGCTGGTCGATCTCGAATACCATTTCCAGCGCTGGCGTTTCGGCCATCTCAAGACGGTCGAACGCATCATCGGCTTTAAGAAGGGGACCGGCGGCACGCCCGGTGTGCCCTACCTCGCTGGAGTGCTGAAGGCAGCATTCTTCCCCGAACTGCTCAGCGTCAGGACTGCACTGTGAGCTCGTACAAGAGCACGCGCCGCATCTGGGACATCAGCCAGGTCCTGCGTCCGGGCCTGCCGGTCTGGCCGGGCGATACCGAATTCTCGTTCGAGCGGACATGGCGGATGGACGAAGGCTCGCCGGTAAACGTCGGCCGGATGACAATGAGCACGCATTCGGGCACCCACGCCGATGCGCCGCTGCATTATGCGGAGGACGGGCTCGATGCCGCCAGCATGGAGCTCGACCCCTACATCGGAACGTGCCTGGTGGTGGATGCGCGAAAAGTGACGAGGCGGATCGATGTCGCCGACCTTCCCCAGATCGACAGCGTCGACCGCGTCCTCTTCCGCACCTGGGACGAATTTCCGCATGACGAATGGCGCAGCGACTGGCTGCCCATCGCCGATGAAACCATCGAATGGCTTGCGTTGCAGGGGGTGAAGCTGATCGGCACCGACGCGCCGAGCGTCGATCCACAGGACAGCAAGACCATGGACGCGCACAAGGCAGTGCTGAAACATGACATGCGCATCGTGGAAGGGCTGGTGCTCGATGATGTCGAAGAAGGGCGCTACGAATTGATCGCCCTCCCGCTGAAGGTGGGCGGAGGCGATGCAGGCCTGTGCCGCGCGATCCTGCGGGAGCTGGGCGATGATTGAGCGCGCAAGGCAACTCGACGCGGGCGACCCGCTGGCCGAATATCGCGAGCGGTTCGACGTGCCTGAGGGCGTCATCTATCTCGACGGCAATTCCCTCGGCTGCCTGCCCAGGGCGACCCCTGCGCGGCTGGAAGAGGTCGTGCGCGAGGAATGGGGCCGTGACCTCATCCGCAGCTGGAACACGGCGGGCTGGATCGACCTGCCCGCAAAGGTCGGCGGCAAGATTGCGCCGCTTATCGGGGCAAAGCCCCATGAGGTCATCGTCGCTGACAGCGTATCGGTGAACCTGTTCAAGCTGATTTCCGCCGCGCTCGCCATGCGTCCCGGACGCAAGGTGGTGCTCAGCGAGCCGGGCAATTTCCCGACCGACATCTACATGATCGAAGGGCTGGAAAAGCAGGGCCTTGCCGAGCGCCGGCTCTCCGAGCGCGGCAAGCTGCTCGAGGCGCTGGACGAGGACGTGGCGCTGCTCCTCCTCACTCATGCGCATTACAAGACCGGTGAGCTGTTCGACATGGGGGCGCTGACCCGCGCCGCGCATGAGGCAGGCGCGCTGGTGCTGTGGGACCTCTCGCATTCGGGCGGCGCGCTGCCGGTCGATCTGAACGCCTGCGAGGCCGATTTCGCGGTTGGCTGCGGCTATAAGTATCTGAACGGCGGCCCCGGCGCCCCGGCCTACGCCTTCGTGGCCGAGCGGCATCTTGCGGACACGCAGCAGCCGCTGTCCGGCTGGATGGGCCACGCCAAACCCTTCGCCTTCAGCGACGACTACACACCCGCGCCGGGGATCGAACGCCTGCTGTGCGGCACGCCCGGCATCCTCGGTCTATCCGCGCTGGAAGTGGGCGTGGACATCATCGCCGAAATCGGGGTCGAGCGGCTCTACGCCAAGTCGCAGAAACTGTCGGAATTTTTCCGCCAGTGCCTTAGCGAGAGCGGTGTGGAGCTCGAACTCGTCAGCCCCACCGACCCGGCAAGCCGCGGCAGCCAGCTCTCCTTCCGCCACGCAGAGGCCTACGCCATCTGCCAAGCCCTCATCGCCCGCGGCGTCATCGGCGACTTCCGCGACCCCGACATCCTCCGCTTCGGCTTCGCGCCAGCCTACCTGCGCTTCGAAGACATGGCGGAAGCTGCGCGGCATCTGGTTGAAGTCTTGGAGAATGGCGAGTGGCAACGCGAAGAGTTCCGTCAGAGGGCAGCGGTTACGTGACGACCGCCAGCTATCTCATGCCGGAATTCGAGAAAGAGATTCTCAGTCAACTCGAACGAGCGGTTCCGGAAGATCTGGCCCGCAATGATGAAGCGCTAATCACGTTGGATGCTCGATCCGAAGAAAAGCGCTTTAGAGACGCGCTGTCTCCCACCCTTGTCGCGGTGCTAATCGACAAGTGGAATAAGGGAAACTTGACCTACGTCAGCGAGACCGGGGTCCCGGGTCGAACCTTCGGCAAATCCTTCGTCCAGAAGCGCAAGACAGATTTGACGGCGCAAAGTCGGTTGATAGTGCGCGAGAAACTCATGGCTTGGCAGAAAGCTCGCGCCAAGTTTCTTGACGAGCGTGACGAACTTAACTTCGCGTCCGGCATCGAGATAATTTACCCAGTCTTCAAAGGTCGTTTGATCTTTGATTACGCCTATTCGCTAGAGCTGGACTGAGCCTCACTCCTCCAGCTCGATGTCCCAATAGAGCCAGTCGCGCCATGTCTCGTGGAGGTAGTTCGGCGGGAACATCTTGCCGTGCTGTTGCAATTGCCAGTGGGTCGGACGGATAGGCTCGGCGTAGAGTTGCATGCCCGCCTGTTTCGGCGTGCGGCCGCCCTTTTTCATGTTGCAGGGTGCGCAGGCGGTGGCGATGTTTTCCCACGTGGTCTTGCCGCCCAGCCGGCGCGGGACGACGTGGTCGAAGGTCAGATTGCTCTGGTCGCCGCAGAACTGGCAGGAAAACCGGTCGCGCAGGAACAGGTTGAAGCGCGTGAAGGCGGGAAATTCGCTCGGTTTCACATATTGCTTCAGCGCGATCACGCTGGGAATCTTCATGTCGAGATTGGGCGAATGCACCTCGCGGTCGTAGGTCGCGATGACGTCCACCCGATCGAGGAAGATCGCCTTGATCGCAGTCTGCCAGGGCCACAGGCTGAGCGGGTAATAGGACAGCGGCGTATAGTCCGCGTTCAGTACCAGCGACGGGCAGGACTGGAGGTTGCGGGTCGGATCCTCCGCTGCGGAGCGGAACCTTGCGGCTCTCTCGATCAGTTCGGCTTTGAACACTTCTTGCGTCCCTCCCTGACTGCGCCGATACATCCATGCGCAGATTCAAGCGTCAAGACTGTTACACACCAGCTATCCACAGGCTTATCCCGTGCCGATGCACCGGCGGGCCGCTAGAAAGGGGCCAATGACCGTTACCCGCTTCGCCCCAAGCCCGAATGGCTCGCTGCATCTCGGCCATGCCTATTCGGCCATTGTCGCCCACGATCTGGCCAGGGAACGGGGTGGTCGTTTCCTGCTCCGCGTCGAGGATATCGATGGCGAGCGATCGCTTCCCGAGAAGGCAGAGGAATTTCGCGAAGACCTCGCCTGGCTCGGGCTGGACTGGGAAGAGGTGCCGGCGCAATCGACCCGGCTCGAAAGCTATGAGCAGGTCGCCCGCGACCTCTTGGGCCGCGGATTGCTCTATCCGTGCAGCTGCACCCGCAAGCAGATCATGGCGCTCAAGCCACGCATGGGACCGGAAGGGGCGATCTATCCCGGGACCTGCAAGGGCCGCCTGCTCGATCCGGACAAGCCCGCTGCCCTGCGCCTCGATGCGGATCGTGCCATGGCGGAGGTCGGCGAACCGTTCTGGGAGGACGAGGTCGGCGGGACGCAGATCGCTGATCCGCGGGTGTTCGGGGATGTCGTCCTGGTGCGCAAGGATGCGCCCGCCAGCTATCACCTCGCTGCGACGCTCGACGATGCAGCCGATGGCGTCACGCTGGTCACGCGGGGGCAGGACCTGTTCGCCGTGACGCATATCCACCGGGTCCTGCAGGAACTGCTGCACCTGCCCGTGCCGACGTGGCACCACCATCCGATCCTGCTCGATGACACCGGAGAGAAACTCGCCAAGCGCCGCAATTCGCCCAGTCTCGCCGATCGCCGCAAGCAAGGCGAGGATGGCAAGGAGCTTGCGGCCCGCCTCAGGGCAGGGGAATTGCCCACTGGAATTACGCTGGCGAGTGCCTAAGTAGGCGGCATGAACACTGTATTCGTCATCGTCCTGCTCGCGGCCATGGTCATGGTCGTTGTCTCGCTCGTCCGGGGAGTGGTCGCATTCCTGAAAAGCACGAAGGTCGACCTCGAAAGCGGCCAGCAAGTCGATGCGACCGAGATGCAGCTGAAGCAGAACAAGGCGATGATGGCGCGCGTGAAATGGCAGGCGGTGGCGATCGTCGTGCTGGCCATCATGATGGCCGTCGCAAACTGACGACCCGCCGCAGGTGGTAAAGCTCAACAAAATTTATACCCGCACGGGCGATGACGGCACGACCGGGCTGGTCGATGGCTCGCGCCTGCCCAAGCATGCCGCCCGGATGGAAGCCATCGGCGCGGTGGACGAAGCCAACAGTGCGCTCGGCCTTGCTGCCGTAGCGCTGGGCGAGGGCGACCATGCGGACGCAATCTACCGCATCCAGAACGACCTGTTCGATCTCGGTGCCGACCTTGCGACGCCCGCAGAAGATGGCGACTTCGCCCCTTCGGAGATGGTCTTGCGGATCGTGCCTGCGCAGGTCGAATTGCTGGAAAAGGCCATCGATGCGCTCAACGATAATCTCGAGCCGCTCACCAGCTTCGTGCTGCCGGGCGGAAGCGAGCAGGCCGCGCGGCTCCATGTGGCAAGGGCGAGTGCTCGCCGTGCCGAACGCGCGATGACCGCCATGGCGGACGCCGAGCCGACCAATCCGCAAGCGCTGGCCTATATCAATCGCCTGTCCGATTACCTCTTCGTCCTCGCCCGTGTGGCCAATGACGGCGGCAAGGGCGACGTGAAGTGGATTCCGGGCGCTAATCGCTAGCCAGCCTCCCCAGCCTTCGCTAAGCCGCGCGCTTTGCTGCACATGCGAAGGGATTTTTCGATGAGCAAGACGATCGCCATCATCGGCGCCGGACAGATGGGTTCGGGTATCGCCCAGACTATTGCCCAGCACGGAATGGACGTGTTGCTGGCAGACGTCAGCCTCGACGTCGCCGAGAAATCCGTGGCGGGCATCGACAAGGCGTTCGGCAAGCTGGTCGGCCGCGGCAAGATCGAGATCGCCGAGGCGGAAGCCGCCATGAAGCGCATCACGCCGGTCGGCGACTACAGCCGCATGGGCGAGGCCGAACTGATCATCGAGGCCGCCACCGAGAAGGAAGAGATCAAGAAAGTCATTTTCCAGAAGGCTGGCGAAATGCTCGCCCCCGATGCGATCATGGCTTCGAACACCAGCTCCATCCCGATCACGCGCATGGCGAACTATTCGCCCGATCCGGCGCGCTTCATCGGCCTGCATTTCTTCAACCCCGTACCGGTGATGGGCCTGATCGAGGTCATCCCGGGCCTTGCGACTTCGGCCACGACCACCGACCGCACCAAGGCTTTCGCCGAGGCACTGGGCAAGGAAGTGGTGCTAAGCCAGGATGAACCCGGTTTCGTGGTCAATCGTATCCTGTTGCCGATGATCAACGAGTCCGTCTTCGTGCTCGGCCAGTCGACGGCCGGGATCGAGGATATCGACAAGGGCTGCCGTCTTGGCCTCAACCACCCGATGGGGCCGCTCCAGCTGGCGGACTTCGTCGGGCTCGATACCTGCCTCGATATCCTGATGGTGCTCTACAAGACCACACGCGACACCAAGTACCGGCCGGCGCCGCTGCTGGTGAAATATGTCGAGGCCGGGTGGCTTGGCCGCAAGACCGGTCGCGGCTTCTACGATTACTCGGGCGAAGAACCGAAACCCACCCGGTAGGAACTGGCCCACTCGCGAGGAACTGGGACGGGTTGCCGCCCGTTGGTTGTGCAAAGGAGAATTTGCATGACCGACCGCAAGGTAGAAAGCCAGGAAATGCGTCAGTCGGGCCTCGCGCCCGAGACGCATAATGACGAGCAGGACGATCACAGGTCGCAGGCACAGGAAGTCGCCGAACAGGCGCAGCAGCTGACCAGCGAAACCGGATCGCCGACCGAAAGCATCAAGGGCGACAACAAGTCCGGCCTGATGGGCGATTCCACGCAGGACACGATCGATCACATGCGCGACATGGAAAGCTCGGGCCGGATCGACATGGACGCCTATCGCGGCGAGCCCAACCACGACGATAACGAAGGCAAATACGGCAAGAGCAACGAAGTCGATCCGGACCTTCCGAACGAGAACGACTGATCAGCCGGCGATATCGCCATCGTTGAGGAGCCACAGGCCCGCGGTAAGGATCGCGGCGCCTGTGGCCACGGCGTAGGCCATGATCTTGAAATTGGGGGTCGGGATGGCCTCGAACTCGTGCGGATTGAGCCTTTGCAGCGTCCTGCAGGCTCGCCGTTCTGCGGTTACCGCCAACCAGGCACCGCCGACGATGAACATCGTCGCGATGGCTTTTGCGAGCCAGGGTGGCTCGAATTCACCGAATACGGCCCGAAAGCCCAATCCGATGCCGATTGCCGCAAAGGCGGTACGCATCCAGCCTGCAAAGGTCCGCTCCATCGCCATGATGTTGCGGTCCTCGGCGAGATCGGTGCGGAACTCCGCCCACTCGGTGCTTTTGTCTTTACCTTCCGGCGGATCGTCCTGGGCCATGCCCTTTCAAGCGGATAAGGCCTTGATGGGTTCCTGACCGTTTACAGCGGGTCGGTCGTGGAGAAAGGCTCGGTATCGTTGATGAGGTAGCTATTGTCGGGCGGCGTCGTGTCCGCCGGGCCGTCATTGGATCCTGCCGCAGCGTACCAGCTGTCGAGGCTCGGCGCTTCGCCCTCGGTGCCGCTTTCCGCATACCAGCTTTCGAGATCGAGCTCTTCTTCTGCGGGCGGCTGGCCTTCCGGTCTCGTGCTTCTGGACGAAGAGCCGGTGCCGGATTGCATCTGCCGCGAGGGGGCCAGAGTCTTGGTCCCGTGCTTGTCCTGGAACGCCATTTCGGCATCGCGCATGCCGGCTTCCCGACTGAAATAGCTCGAAATGCCGTAGAGCATCGCGGCGCACAGGCCGACAATGACCCCGAGTCCGATGAATGTCGTGCGTAAGGACATGCCCGCGTAATTAGCGCCGATTGGTTAATTTGCGCTTTTCGCCGCTTCCGCCTTGAGCCGGTACAATTCCTCGAGCGCTTCGCGCGGGGACAAGGCATCGACGTCGAGTGCCTCGATCGCGTCGCGAAGCGCATCGCACTGCTCTTCTTCGGCCTGCGCGGTGACTGCGAAAAGCGGCAAATCGCCGAGCCCTGCGGCAAGCCCGCCGGTCTGCTCGCGACCCTTTTCCAGCTTGTCGAGCACGGCCTTGGCCCGCTTGATCACCGGCCTGGGAAGGCCGGCCAGCTTGGCGACCGACAGGCCATAGCTGCGGTCGGCGGCGCCTTTTGCAAGTTCGTGCAGGAGGACGAGGTCGCCCTTCCATTCGCGCGCGCGGACATGGTGGAGGCTCAGGGCGTCGCAGGTCTCCGCGAGGCGGGAGAGCTCGTGATAATGCGTTGCGAACAGGCAGCGGCATGCCAGTTGCTCGTGCACCGCCTCTACCACCGCCCAAGCAAGCGCCATGCCGTCATAGGTCGAGGTGCCGCGCCCGACCTCGTCGAGGATGACGAAGCTGCGGTCGGTCGCCTGGCTCAGGATCGCCGCTGTCTCGACCATTTCGACCATGAAGGTCGAGCGCCCCCGGGCGAGATTGTCCGACGCGCCGACACGGCTGAACAGCCTGTCTGCAAGGCCGATGCGCGCGGATGTTGCGGGCACGAAGCTTCCGGCCTGCGCGAGCAGGATGATCAGCGCATTCTGACGCAGGAAAGTCGATTTACCGCCCATGTTCGGGCCGCCGATGAGCCACAGCCGGTCGTCGGGGCCAAGCGTGCAGTCGTTCGCCACGAAACGTTCGCCGGTCTTGGCGAGCGCCTGCTCCACGACCGGGTGACGCCCCCCGATGATTTCGAGGCAGGACTCGTCCAGCATTTCGGGGCGCGACCAGTCGCCTTCCACGGCCCGTTCGGCAAGCGCAGCGCAGACGTCGATCCGCGCCAGGGCGGCAGCGGTTGCAGCGATGGCTTCACGGGCGGCAAAGACTTCGCCGACCAGTTCTTCGAAATGGGCCTCTTCGGCGGCGAGGGCATGCGCGCCTGCCTCGGCAATCCGGCTGGCTTCCTCGTGCAGGCCGACCGAATTGAACCGGACCGCGCCTGCCATCGTCTGGCGATGGGTGAAACCGCTGTCCTGCGCCATCAGCTTGTCGCCGTGCCTGGCGGGCACTTCGATGAAATAGCCGAGCACCTTGTTGTGCTTGATCTTGAGCGAGGCTGTGTCGGTTTCCGAGCGGTACTTTGCCTCCAGCGCGGCAATCGCCTTGCGGGCATTTCCGGAAGTTTCGCGCAGCGCATCGAGCGCATGATCGTAACCGCTGGCAATGAAGCCGCCCTGGCTGCGCTCCGTCGGCGGTGAGGGGACCAGCGCCCGGGCAAGATGGTCCACCAGTGCCGCATGGCCGCCAAGCGCAGAGATCATTCCCGACAGCAGTGGCGGCAGGTCGGCGCTCGCGCCGAGCATGTCGCGGACTCGCCGTGCCTCGGCGAGGCCATCGCGGATCTGGCCGAGATCGCGTGGGCTCCCGCGACCGGCGACCAGCCTGCCGAGCGCGCGGCCGATATCGGGCGCCTGCCGCAGGACCGCGCGCAGGTCTGCCCGGAGCAGCGGGTCCGCGTGGAAATGCTGCACACTCGCGAGACGCGCTTCTACTGCGGACAGATCGGCGAGCGGGGCCGAAAGGTCTTCGGCCAGCTGGCGCGCACCCGCGCCGGTCGCGCAGCGATCGAGACAGGCGATCAGGCTCCCTTCGCGCCCGCCGTTTTGCGCTGCGAGGATTTCGAGGCTCGAACGGGTCGCTGCGTCCATCGCCAGATGCGCTTTGCTGCCGCGCGCGACAGGAGGCAGGAGGAAGGGCAGTTTGCCGCGGCCTGCATGATCGAGATAGGCGATCAGCCCGGCGGCAGCAGCCAGCATCGGGCGCGAAAAATCGCCAAGGCCGTCAAGGGTTGCCAGCCCGTGGATGTCCTTGAGCCGGGCTTCGCCGTCTTCACTGCGGAAATCGTGGCGCGGACGGGTAATGATGCCCTCTGCAACCTCGTCCCAGTCGTCAGGAGCCACGATTTCGCTCGCCCCGAGGCGGGCAAGCGCGGCATCGATCCGGTCGGGCGCGCAGTCTTCCAGCTCCATCCGGCCGGTAGAAATGTCGCACGCAGCAATTCCGATCCCGTCGCGAACGGGCGCGACGGCGACAAGCAAGTTCGCGCGGCGCGGTTCGAGGAGTGCCTCTTCCGTCAGCGTCCCGGCAGTAACAAGCCGCACGATATCGCGGGCGACCAGTGCCTTCGACACGGGTTTGCCCTCGCGCTTGGCGCGCTCCTTGGCTTCGTCGGGTGTCTCGGTCTGTTCGGCAATCGCGACCCGGCACCCGCCCTTGATCAGCCGCGCAAGATAGCCTTCGGCAGAATGGACCGGCACTCCGCACATCGGCACCGGCTCCCCGCCATGTTCGCCGCGCGTGGTGAGTGCGATGTCGAGGACCTGAGACGCTACCTTCGCGTCTTCGAAGAACAGCTCGAAGAAGTCGCCCATGCGATAAAACAGCAAGGCATCGCCCGCCTCGCGCTTGAGCGCGAGATACTGCTGCATCATCGGTGTGGGTTTGTCGGCCATGCCCCCGGCCTAGCGAGGGAGAAGGCGATTCGGGAGTCGGCCAAACGCCCTTTCCCCTATGACTTCGCGCAAAATCCTCTTAGGGGCTGTGCGCAAGATATCAGAGGACACAGATGGCTGAAGAAAAGCAGACCGGTTTCACCACTCGCGAGGCGCTCTTTTACCACGAGACCATTCGCCCCGGTAAGATCGAGATCATTGCCTCCAAGCCCATGGCGACCCAGCGCGACCTCGCGCTTGCCTATTCGCCCGGTGTCGCGGCGCCGGTCGAAGCGATTGCCGAAGACCCGCAGAATGCCGCGCGTTACACCGCGCGCTCTAACCTCGTCGCGGTGATTTCGAACGGCACCGCGATCCTCGGCCTCGGCAATCTCGGCGCTTTGGCATCGAAGCCTGTGATGGAAGGCAAGGCGGTGCTGTTCAAGCGCTTCGCCGACGTGGATTCGATCGACCTCGAACTCGACACCGAAGACCCCGAAGCGTTCATCAACGCCGTCGCGCTGATGGAGCCGAGCTTCGGCGGCATCAACCTCGAAGACATCGCCGCACCCGAATGCTTCATCATCGAGCAGGCCCTGCGCGAGAAGATGAACATCCCGGTGATGCATGATGACCAGCATGGCACTGCCATCATCTCTGCTGCCGGCCTGATCAATGCCTGCCACCTGACCGGCCGCGATCTCGACAAGGTCAAGATGGTGGTCAATGGCGCAGGCGCCTCGGCGCTCGCTTGTACCGCGCTGATCAAGGCGATGGGCGTCCGGCACGAAAACGTGATCGTGTGCGATCGCACCGGCCCGATCTACCCGGGCCGCGAGAATGTCGACCAGTGGAAGAGCGCGCATGCGGTCGAGACCGAAGCGCGCAGCCTGGAAGAAGCGCTCGAAGGGGCAGACGTTTTCCTCGGCCTTTCGGCAGCCGGCGCGCTGAAGCCCGAATGGGTCGAGAAGATGGCCGACAAGCCGATCATCTTCGCGATGGCCAATCCGACGCCTGAAATCATGCCCGAAGAGGCGAAGGCGGTGCGCCCCGATGCAATTATCGCCACCGGCCGCTCGGATTATCCGAACCAGGTGAACAACGTCCTCGGCTTCCCCTTCATCTTCCGCGGCGCGCTGGACGTGCAGGCGACTTCGATCAATGAAGAGATGAAGATCGCCGCGGCACAGGCAATTGCCGAACTCGCCCGCGAGCGCGTGCCCGAGGAAGTTGCCGCAGCCTACGGCGTGAGCCACCAGTTCGGCGAGGAATACATCATTCCTGCACCGTTCGATCCGCGCCTCATGGAGGTCGTTTCCTCGGCAGTCGCCAAGGCTGCGATGGACAGCGGTGTCGCCAAGGCTCCGATCGAGGATTTCGAAGCCTATCGCCACGCGCTCAAGGTCCGCCTCAACCCGACCACAGGCGCGCTGACGAATATCTACGAGCAGGCCAAGGCCAACCCCAAGCGGGTCGTATTCGCCGAGGCGGAAGAAGACGTGGCGCTGCGCGCTGCCATCCAGTTCCGCGATTACGGTTACGGCGAGCCGATCCTCGTCGGGCGAACCGACAAGGTTCTCGCCAAGTTGGAGGAACTGGGTGTCGATGATCCGGACGACTGGATCATCGAGAACTCGAACCTGTCGGACAAGGTGCCGGCGATGGTCGATTACCTCTACAAGCGGCTGCAGCGCCGCGGTTACACCGAGCGCGACGTTGCTCGCATGGTGAACCAGGAGCGTAACGTCTTTGCCGCCTTGCTGGTCGCCCTCGGCCACGGCGAGGCGATGATTTCCGGCCTTACCCGCACCTTCAGCCAGACGGCGCGCGAAGTGGCACGGGTGCTCGACCCGAAGCCCGGTGCGACCCCGTTCGGCATTCACATGATGGTCGGCAAGAACCACACCACCTTCCTTGCCGACACGACGATCAACGAGCGTCCGAGTGCGGCCGAACTGGCGCATATCGCCAAGGAAACCGCCGCCGTTGCACGGCGCATGGGTCACGAGCCGCGGGTTGCCTTCCTCTCCTATTCAACCTTCGGCAATCCATCGGGCCAGTGGCTCGGCAATATCCGCGATGCCGTGGCGCTGCTCGACGCCGACGAGGGCGTGAACTTCGAATATGAAGGCGAAATGGCGCCCGACGCTGCGCTGAATTCCAAGGTGATGGAACTTTATCCGTTCAGCCGCCTGTCGGGACCGGCGAATGTGCTGATCATGCCAGGCCTGCAATCGGCAAACCTGTCGGCCAAGCTGCTTCGCGAGCTGGGCGGCGAGACCACGATCGGCCCGATGATGGTCGGCATGGAAAAGCCGGTCCAGATCGCTCCGATGACCGCGATTGCGCCAGACGTGCTGACGCTGGCGGTGCTCGCCAGTGCTGGCGTGGTGGGTTAGGGTTCCTTACCAGGGACGAAGCCACTAGGGCGAACGAATGTATCAGGGCCTGTACCGTTTCATCCTCGCATCGATGGTCGTCTATGCGCACCTGCTTCCCAACGTCGCGGACGTGGGGAAGGCGGCGGTGGCCGGTTTCTTCATGTTGTCCGGCTTCCTCGTTACCCGGATCGTGAACGGGCGCTATTCCGACGGGTTGCGCGGTTTCGGTATCTTCGTGCTCAACCGTGCGCTGAGAATCTATCCGACCTTCTGGGTCTGCCTCGCCTTCGCTTTCGCAGCGATTGCCCTTTTCCCCACCGTTGCGGCCAATACCAACCCGCGCATGGTGCTGACATCGGACATCGGCGAGATCGCCAAGCAGATCCTGATCTTCGGCCAGCTGGGCCCCGAAGGGCGGGCACCGGTCGGCTGGATCTCGGTCGGCTGGAGCTTGTCGGTCGAGCTCGTCTATTATCTGCTGATCGCCACCGTCCTTGGCCGCTCCAAAATCGCGACCGCGCTCTGGCTCGTCTTCGGTATCGGTACGATGACCTACGCGATCGGGAATCTCGGCCTCGACGAAGCCTATTTCTCCTATCTCTACATCACGCTGGTTTTCGCCATTGGCGCAGCGCTCCACCACTTCGGCGAATGGTTCGACAAGGTGTTCTCGCTCATCGCCACCAAGGGCTCGCCCAAGACGGCGATCGCAGCGATTGCCCTGCTGCTGGCCTATGTCTTCTGGCAGGAGCCGATCGGGATATACATCTATCTCGAGACGCGTTCGATGGACGAAATCGCGCGCGTGTTGCCGCTCGATTCCATCTGGATTTTCTACGGCACTCTGCCCTTTGCCGCCTTCGCCATGTGGGCGACGCTCGCGGTGCGGGTCGACGATAGCTCCGTGCTGACAGGATCGAAGCTCGCCAGGGTTTCGGATTATCTCGGCGAATTGTCCTATCCCGTCTTCCTGCTCCATTTCGCCATGCTGATCATGGTCACCGGCCTCCTTGGCGGAACAGGCGGGCAGGGGCCGGAGCGCGTGCTGTGGCATTCGCTCGTCGCCATCCCGCTGGTCTATATCCTCGCCATGCTGGTGGTCCGTTTCGTCGAACAGCCGGTCCAGCGCCTGCGTGACAAGGTACGCGACCTGACCCACGGCAAGGTAGCCGATCCGCGGATCAAGGACGTCCAGGTCCCCTGATTGTCCGGCTGGTCGCAAAGTTGGTGCGGCCCGTCCGACCGTTCATCCTTTCGCAAGCGCGACGGCGCTCTGCATCCTTTCACGTGCAAGGGATCGCATGTGAAAGGATCGCAAATGAAAAAGATTATCGCACTCGCCGTCATCGGCGCTGGATTTGCTGCAACCCCCGCAATGGCAGATGATACGGAAGCCCCCGGCGGCTTCTACATCGGTGCTCTGGGCGGCTATGAAGGGGTCAATGTTGAATCGACCGACGGCACCGCCACGGCGACCGCCGATTCTGCAGTCTACGGTATCAATGCCGGTTATGACCTCAGCCTCGGCGGCGCATTCGTCGGCGTCGAGGGCGAGCTGTCGACCAGCGACGGTTCGACCAGCTTCCCGGGCAGCTTTGCTGGCGCTCGCGAAGGGCTGGAAACCAGCGGCCAGTATTATCTCGGTGCCCGTGCAGGCTTCGCCCTGACGCCCGGCATCGCCGCCTATGGCAAGGTCGGCTACACCTCGCTCGACACGACCGCGTTCACATCGAGCGGATCGCTGTCGGATCTCGAAGAGAATACCGACGGCATCCGCTATGGTGCGGGCATCCAGATCGAGCTGCCTTCCGCACTCGAAGCGCGCATCGAGTATCGTCGTTCGCAGTACAACGACCTCGCCGATATCGACCAGGGTGAGGCGACGACCGACCAGATCGTCGCCGGGATCGGCCTGCGCTTCTAAGCTAGATCTCGATCAGAACGGCAGGGCCTTGCCGGTGTAGTCGACATATGCGTAACCACCGCTCGCATTCTCGATGACATCGGCGAGGCCCTTTGCACTTTCCTCGACAGTGATGTGGGCATTGGGCCCGCCCATGTCGGTCTGCACCCAGCCGGGATGCAGCGAGAGAACGGCTACGTCGCGCTCCGACGCATCCTGCTCGGCGATGCCCTTCGCGAGCATGTTCTGCGCGGTCTTGCTCGTCCGGTAGAGCTCGTATCCGCCAGAGCTGTCCTCGATCGAACCCATGAGCGAACTCATGAAGGACAGCGAGCCGCCCTGCTTGATCTGGGGCAGCAGCTTCTTGCCGAGATGCGCGGGGCCGAAGGCGTTGGTCATCATCACTTCGGCAACCTCGTCCGGCGTCGCCTGCTCGCTCGACTGGTGCTTGGCGCCGGTGATGCCTGCATTGACGATCACCGCGTCGAATTCGCCCGCTACATTGCCGAAAGTCGAAGGGTCGGTGACGTCCAGCGTCTCGACCGCCACACCTTCGAGCGCGTGCAGGTCTTCGCTTTTCGAGCGCTCGGTGCCGGTGACATCCCAGCCGCGCGATTTGAACTCTTCTGCAAGGCCGAGGCCAATGCCGCGCGAGGCGCCGACGATGAGGACGTGTTTGGTCATTGTGGTGTCTCCTAGGCCGGATGGACCAGCGTTTTCAGGTTCATGAATTCATGCAGGCCGAAATCGGCCAGTTCGCGGCCATGTCCCGACCGCTTGATGCCGCCGAAGGGCGCTTCGATCCTCGATCCGTTGACTGCGTTGAACGTCGTCATGCCAGCCTCGATGGCGTTGGCGAAATGCTCTTTCTCGTCCTCGTCATTGGTCCAGACGGCCGAGCCGAGGCCATAGGGAATGGCGTTGGCGATGGTGGTCGCCTCGTCGATATCCTTTGCCTTGTAGAGCTGTCCGACGGGGCCGAAGATTTCGTCGGTCCCGGTATCGCTGGCAAGCGGCACATCGGTGAGCAGGCCGGCGGTCATCCAGGCGCCGGGCCGGTCGATCTTCTCGCCGCCGAAGACCAGTGTGCAACCTTCCTCCTGCGCCTTCTTCACCTGATCGAGGACGGTATCGCGCTGGCCTTCGCTGGAAAGCGGGCCGAGCTCGGTATCGTCGTTCATCGGATCGCCCAGTTTCACATCCTTCAGCGCGGTGATGAACCGGTCCGAGAATTCCTCGTAGATATCCGCGTGCACGATCGTGCGCTTGCCGCAGATGCAGGATTGGCCATTGTTCTGGATGCGGGCGAAGACCGCGTCCTTCACGGCCTGGTCGAGATCGGCGGAAGGCATCACGATGAAGGGATCGGTCCCGCCCAGTTCGAGCACCACCTTCTTGAGGTTCTTGCCCGCCCTTTCGGCCACGGCGCTTCCGGCGCCCTCGCTGCCGGTCAACGTGGCGGCCACGATGCGCGGGTCGTCGATGACCTTTCCGATCGGATCGGATGAAACACACAGGTTCTGGAACAAGCCTTCGGGGCCGCCTGCTTCGAGGACCAGTTCCTCCATCCGCTTCGCAACGCCCTGCACGATGCTCGCATGTTTGAGCACTCCGACATTCCCGGCAAGGATGGTCGGCGCGAGGAAGCGTACGACCTGCCAATAGGGGAAGTTCCACGGCATGACCGCCAGGACCGGGCCCTGTGGCAGCCACCGCGCCTCGGCCCTTCCGCCGTCGGACAGGTCCCAGAATCTGGAATCCAGCATCGGCGGGCCTTCTTTCGCATAATAGCGAAACAGGCTTGCGCATTTCCCGACTTCGCCACGGGCCTGCGTGATCGGCTTGCCCATCTCGGTGACGGCGAGCCGCGCAAGTTCTTCCTCGTTGTCTTCGTACAGGTCGCCGAGCGCGTTTAGCAGCTCGGTGCGCCGTTCCATCGGCGAATGCTTCCAATCGCTGTAGGCGCGCGACGCCTGTTCCAGTTTCCGGTCGATGCCGTTTTCGTCGAGCGTTTCGTATTCGGCGATGGTCTCGCCGGTCGCGGGATTGGTAGTGGTAATCAAGCGGAAGCTCCTCGGGTCTCTTTCCCACATAATGGGTACGAGGCGAGCGCGTTCCGCAAAGCCGCTTCGCAATCGCACCGCGGCGGGCTAGCTATCCCACATCAAGTCGATCGACAGCCAGCGCCACCGCTTCGCCATCCCGGACGACGTCCACTATCTCAACTGTGCCTATATGGCGCCTTTGTCCGATGGTGTTTCGAAGGCCATGGTCGAAGGTGCGATGCAGCCGCGCTGATGGCTTCCTTGCGCGAGGTGCTCTGAACCGCGTTACTTGCGGCGAAAACGGAAGTACCAGACCTCGTGGCCGTAGGTGGTGCGGGCCTTGTGCTCGTAGCGCGTCTCGCACCAGCCAGATGGCCGGTTTTCCCAGCTGTGGCGATCTTCCACGACCCATTCGAACACGTCGGTAAAGCGCCGCATCACCATGAGCGCGTGGCGCAAATAGACCGGATGGTCGGTGCCGAAACGGAATTCGCCGCCGGGCTTCAGCTTGTCTGCGAACATGCGCACCGGGCCATCGTTCATCATCCGGCGCTTGGCATGCTTGTTCTTCGGCCAGGGGTCGGGATGAAGCAGGTAAAGCATGGTGAGCGCGCCGTCGGGCACGCGGGCGAGGGCATCGAGCGCATCGCCATGGTGAATGCGAACATTCGCCAGGGTCCCCTCGTGCACATGCGTCAGCGCCTGTGCGACGCCGTTGAGGAAGGGCTCTGCACCGATGAAACCGTGATCGGGCAGCAGATCCGCGCGATAGGCCATGTGCTCGCCGCCACCGAAGCCGATTTCGAAATGGAGCGGTCGGTCGAAACCGAACAGCGTTTCCGACGTCACCGGACCTTTTGCAGGCACGGCGATCTGCGGCAGGAGCTTGTCCACCAGCTCTTGCTGGCCGGCGCGCAGGGGCTTGCCCTGGCTGCGGCCATAAAGCCGGTTGAGCGTGGTCGGATCGCCTTCCTTGAATGCTGACATGGCGTGCCCGCTAGGCGATTTTGGCGCGGATTGTCCAGCAATTCGGGGTTGAGGCGGGCAGGGGCCTTTCGCTAGGCGCAGCAGGCATATGGAAGACTTGCTCTACGACTACTTCGAACTCGCGCTCTGGCTGCAATCGCTGATTGCCCTGACGGGGCTCGCGCTGGTCGCGCTGCTGGTGAACTGGATCATCAAGCGCGTGCTGCTGCGCATGGCCGCACCCTATCTCGATACGCGCAGCCTGACGGCGGACAAGTCGGCTGCGTGGCTGGCAACGGTCATCCCGCTGCTCATCGTATCGCGCGGTATTCAGGCGGTGCCGAACCTGCCCGAAGAGGTGGTGACAGTAACGGTGAATGTCGCGCAGGCGTTCATCGTGTTTTCGGTGGCGATGGGGATCAACTGGGCTCTTAACTACGCCAACGAGCTTTATGCGCGCAGGCCCGAGGCACGCAGCCGCCCGATCAAGGGTTATGTGCAGGTCCTGAAGATCGCGGTCTTCTGCGGCGCGGCGATCCTCATGATCGCAGTGCTGATCGAACAGTCGCCCTTGCTGCTGCTGTCGGGCCTCGGCGCAATGGCAGCGGTCCTGCTGCTGGTCTTCAAGGACACGATCCTGAGCCTAGTTGCCAGTGTCCAACTGACCAGCAACGACATGCTGCGGGTCGGCGACTGGATCGAAATGCCCAGCATGAGTGCGGATGGCGACGTGATCGATATCGCGCTGCACACGGTGAAGGTCCAGAACTTCGACAAGACCATCACCACCATCCCCACGCACCGGCTTATTTCGGACAGCTACCGCAACTGGCGCGGGATGAGCGAAAGCGGCGGGCGGCGGATCAAGCGCAGCCTAGTGATCGACCAGAATTCCGTCCGCTTCCTAGGCGATGAGGAGCTCGCCGGTCTCAAGCGCTTCAAGCTGCTCGATGCCTACCTTGCCCGCAAGGAGGAAGAGATCGCCGAATGGAACCGGCACGAGCTGGCCAGCGGCATCGACGAGATCAACGCGCGGCGGATTACCAATATCGGGACGCTGCGCGCCTATGTGATTGCCTATCTGAAAAGCCATCCGCGGATTGCGGGCGAGGGTTTCACCCTGCTTGTCCGCCAGCTCCCGCCCGGACCGCAAGGCCTGCCGCTGGAGATCTACTGCTTTACCGATACTGTGGACTGGGGCGATTACGAGGCCATCCAGGCCGACATCTTCGACCACATGCTCGCGATCCTGCCGCAGTTCGGCCTGCGCATCTTCCAGGAGCCGAGCGGGCTTGATCTCGCGAACGGGCTGAAAGGCAATTCGCGCGACTAGATCGGCCTAGTGCGTGGTGTGGCGCCCGGCTTCGTCGCGGCGGTCCTGCTTCGCGGCGAAGCTGGTTTCGATGAGGCTGGTGAGGACATGCGGCATCACCGGTTTGCGCAGGATGCGATCGGGTTCGATCCCGTCCAGGCGTGCGGCGATGTCGTTGAGGTCCCATCCCGTCACCAGGATGGTGAACATGTCCGGGCTGGCCTGCTTGACCGCTTCTAGCACTTCAAGGCCGTCATGCTCTCCGTCGAGGGCGAAATCGAGAATGAGGAAATCGGGCGGCGCATCGCGCAGGAGCCGCAGCGCGTCGCGGGCGTTGCCCGCGCGGCCGACGACCTGGCATCCGGCGGATTTGCAGGTTTCATCGAGCATGAAGGCGAGAATCTCGTCGTCCTCGACGATCGCTACCTTCGGTTGACCAAGTGCAGGCATTGCGAAATCCTCCGCCGGTGTCCGGCAAACACGTCGCATGCGCAGCCCCCTTGCGCCCGACTAAAACTCCCCCTGATAAAAACGCTTGGTGATGCAAATCACATAGCTGAATTACGTAACAACCCCTAGCGCAAGTCGTTCCCGATAAACAGAAAATCGGCGATCTGTTCATATTTAAAGGTAAAGCCCCGGCACCCATTTGGGTGACCGGGGCCTCCTCCCGTCGCGAAAAGCGACTTTGTTCTCAGGCGGCCTCGGCCTCTTCGTTCGGATCGCGGAGAACATATCCGCGGCCCCAGACGGTTTCGATGTAGTTCTCGCCGCCGCATGCATGGCTGAGCTTCTTGCGCAGCTTGCAGATGAAGACGTCGATGATCTTGAGCTCGGGTTCGTCCATGCCGCCGTAAAGGTGGTTCAGGAACATTTCCTTGGTCAGCGTGGTGCCCTTGCGGAGCGAAAGCAGCTCCAGCATCGCATATTCCTTGCCGGTCAGGTGGACGCGGGCACCGTCGACTTCGACGGTCTTCGCATCGAGGTTCACGGCGAGCTTGCCGGTGCGGATGATCGACTGGCTGTGGCCCTTCGAGCGGCGCACCACGGCGTGGATACGAGCGATGAGTTCTTCGCGGTGGAACGGCTTGGTGACGTAATCGTCGGCGCCGAAACCGAAGCTGCGGATCTTCGAATCCATCTCGGCAATGCCCGAGAGGATAAGGACCGGCGTCTGCACCTTGGCGACGCGGAGCTTCTTGAGCACGTCATAGCCGTGCATGTCCGGAAGGTTCAGGTCGAGCAGGATGATATCGTAATCATACAGCTTGCCCAGATCGAGGCCTTCTTCGCCCAGATCGGTCGAGTAGACGTTGAAGCCTTCGGTAGTGAGCATGAGCTCGATCGCCTTGGCGGTTGTCGGCTCGTCTTCGATCAGCAGTACACGCATGGGATAGTCCCCCTAGCCCTGTTTCCCCAGCCCCGATGAGGGGCGATGTCATTCGTTAACCAATATGGGTGTGAATGGAAAAGGTTAACGTGAGGTAAAAGCCGTTAACTTTTTCGACTGTGACGGGGCTGCACCAGTCGCTTTATCAAATGTTGCGAAGCTTCTTCTCGCGGCGGCGCTGCGCGCTCGATCCGATGCCTATGGCCTCGCGATATTTTGCCACGGTGCGCCGCGCGAGGTCGAAGCCTTCCTCGTTCAGGAGGTCGGCAAGCTTCTGGTCGGACAGGACTTTCTTCGGGTCCTCCGCATCGCATAGCGCCCTGATACGTGCCTTGATCGCCTCGCTGCTGGCGCCTTCGCCGTCGGCCGCCGCAACTCCGCTGGAGAAGAAATACTTCATCTCGAAGGTTCCGCGCGGGCAGGACAGGTATTTGTTACTCGTCACGCGGCTGACGGTGGATTCGTGCATGTCGATTCGCTCTGCGACCTCGCGCAGGGTCAGCGGGCGCATCGCAGACACGCCTTCGCGAAAGAAGCCTTCCTGAAGCGTCACGATCTCGCTCGCCGTCTTGAGGATGGTCTTTTGCCGCTGGTCGAGGGCGCGGATCAGCCAGTCGGCTTCGCCCAGCTGCTCATTGAGCCATGCGCGCGAGGCCTTGTCGCGCGCACCTGCTTCGAGCTCGACGAAATATTCGCGGTTCACGACGAGGCGCGGCAGGCTGGCCTCGTTGATGCGGATCTGCCAGCCGCCGCCTGAACCGGGCGTCACCAGCACGTCGGGTACGATAGCCGCCTCGGCCTCGCCGCCATATCGGCAGCCGGGCTTGGGGTCGTAGCTCCTGAGCTCCGCCAGCATATCGGCGAAGTCCTCGTCATCGACTTCGCACAGGCGGCGCAAGCGGGCGATGTCGCCTGAAGCCAGGAGGTCGAGGTTCTCGATCAGCCGCTGCATGCAGGGATCGAAGCGATCGGCTTCCTTCGCCTGGAGGGCGAGGCATTCGCCAAGGTTCCGCGCGCCAACGCCGGTCGGATCGAGCGACTGGACCAGCTCGAGCGCGTCCTCCACCTCGACCAGCGGGGCGCCCAGTTCGTCGGCCAGGTCACGCAGGGAGGTGTGCAGGTAACCCGCTTCGTCGAGTTCGTGAATAATCCGCGTCGCGATCAGCGCTTCCTGTGGATTGTAGGAAAGCGAGCCGATCTGGCCGCTCAGGTGTTCCGTCAGGCTGATGCTGTCATTCGACCTGTTTTCCAGATCCGGGAGCGCCTCCCTCGACAGGCCCGCGCCGGCGGTCTCGGACCAGTCTCCGCGGTCGCCGGGTGCGGCCTCGGTGTCTTGCGCATAATTGGCGATATCCAGCGCGCCCTCGCCGTCGAAATCGGGCGTGGCCTCGTGTTCGCCGGTCGGAGCGTCGCCTGAATCCTCACCCTTTTCGCGGGTCACTTCGCCCACTTCGAGCAGCGGATTGCTCTCGAGCGCTTCGGATACGAAAGTCTCGATTTCGAGGTTGGACAGCGCCAGCAGCTTGATCGCCTGCTGCAATTGCGGCGTCATCACCAGCGACTGGGTCTGCCGTAGGTCTAGCCTCGGACCAAGCGCCATGCCTTCAACTCCGGGCGCGCGCCGTCATCACAGCGTGAAGTTTTCGCCAAGGTAGAGTCGCTTGACGTTTTCGTCGGCGACCAGTGCCTCGGGCGTTCCGGCGAACAGCACCTGCCCGCCATAGATGATGCATGCGCGGTCCACGATCTCGAGCGTCTCGCGGACGTTGTGGTCGGTGATCAGCACGCCGATGCCGCGCGTCTTGAGGTCCTTCACGAGATCGCGGATGTCGCTGATCGAAAGCGGGTCAATACCGGCGAAGGGTTCATCCAGCAGCATGATCGAAGGCTTCGCTGCCAGCGCGCGGGCAATTTCCGCACGGCGTCGTTCGCCGCCCGACAGCGCCATGGCCGGGCTTTCGCGCAGCCGCGTCAGGCCGAATTCGTCGAGCAGGCGGTCAAGCTCTGCCGCACGCGTCTCGGCATCGGGTTCGACCATTTCGAGCACGCAGTTGATATTCTGCTCGACCGTCATGCCGCGGAAAATGCTGGTTTCCTGAGGAAGGTAGCCGAGGCCCAGGATCGCGCGGCGATACATCGGCAGCTTGGTCACATCCTCGCCATCCATGAGGATACGGCCCGAGTCCGGACGGACAAGACCCATGATCGAATAGAAGCAGGTCGTCTTCCCGGCGCCGTTGGGTCCTAGCAGGCCGAGCACTTCGCCCTTGCCCACGGTCAGCGAGATATCGGTCAGGACCTGCCGCTTGTCGTAGCTCTTGGCGATGGAGATTACCTCGAGCCCACCCTGCGGGATGGGGGGTGCGGCATCATGGACAGCTTCGTTGTCCGCGCTCAGGAGATCTTCGGCCATGGCCAGCGCCATAGCATGCCGGACCTTGAGGAAAACCCCCGAGACCGATGAATTCGACCAACTTGGCAGGATTCGTGCATGGACTGCATGAATCTGCGCATGAATCGCCTCATCGCTTGCCAGAAGCCCGCATTTTTGAAAGGTTGGGTGCTTGGAGAGAAACACGGGGAGTAGATCGATGGGTGAGGCGATCGACAACACGCATGAGAGCGGTGACGGCAACAGCGGCCACCTGCATGACTGGCGCAAGGCGATGAGCGACAATGTCGCACTCGCGCTGATCGTCTACACCGGGCTCCAGATTTTCGTGACCGTCAATGCGATCAAGCAAGGCGTCTCTTCGACACTTCCCTATTTTGCGCTCGTGTTCCTGGTCGCCGCGATCATTCCCGCCTGCCGCTGGTTCGAACGCCGCTGGGTCAACCTGTCCGAAGAAGATGCGCATGACGAGGCGCTGTCCGGTGCTTACCGCCGCGACCAGATTTTCCTCTGGATCATCGCCATCGGGCTGCCTTTCCTGCTGACGGCGATCGCCAAGGCCATTTTCGCATTGACCGCTTGAGCAACTGCCCAAGCCTACCTACCCGGACCCGCAAACGGGTTTCGGAGTTTCAGTAAGATATGATCGATAGCAAGACAGCACTGGCGCATTGTCAGGACCTCGTCGCGCTGGCGCAGCAAATGGGTGCTGATGCCGCGGATGCGATAGCGCGCGCCAACTCTTCGGAAAGCGTGTCGATGCGCCTCGGCAAGCTGGAAGAGGTCGAGCGTTCGGAAAGCGAGGAAATCGGCCTGCGCGTGTTCGTCGGCAAACGGTCCGCGTCGATCAACACCAGCGATTTCGCGCCAGAGGGTCTCAAGGCGCTGGCGCAGCGTGCCGTGGAAATGGCGGGCCACGCACCCGAAGACCAGCATGCCGGCCTCGCGCCTGCCGAGGCGCTCTTTTCGGGAGAGCTGCCAGATCTCGATCTCGATGACCCCGAACGGCCCGAGCCGCAGTCGCTGCGCGAAGCGGCACTCGCCACCGAGGAAGCCGCGCGAGCTGTCGAGGGTATCACCAACAGCAATGGCGGTAGTGCCGGGTTCGACCGTTCGGTGGTCGCGCTTGCCACGTCGAACGGTTTCGGCCGCGCCTATTCGGGCAGCGGCCATATGCTTTCGGCAAGCGTTGTCGCAGGCGAGGGCGGGGCGATGGAGACAGACTATGCCTCGCGCGGGGCGCGCTTCCGTGCGGACCTGCCCAGCGAAGCCGAGATCGGTGAAGAGGCGGGCCGACGCGCCGTCGCACGGCTCAATCCCGGGTCCATGCCGAGCGGCAAGTATCCGGTGGTCTTCGATCCCCGCATCGGCGGCGGGCTCATCGGCCATTTGCTCGGGGCGATCGGGGCGCCTGCCGTCGCTCGCAAGTCGACCTTCCTGCTCGGTCGCGAAGAAGATGAACTGTTCGACCCCTCGATCCGCATTCTCGAAGAACCGCTGCGCAAGCGCGGTGCGCGTTCGCGTCCCTTCGACGGTGAAGGCGTGGCCTGCACATCGCGGGCGATCATCGACGGTGGACGATTGACCGGCTGGCTCACCAATGTCGCTTCCGCCGACCAGCTCGGCCTCGGCCTGACCGGGCATGCCGCACGGTCTTCGGGCGGTTCGCCCGGGGTCAGTGCGAGCAACGTCCACCTCGAAGCGGGCAGCGTGACGCCGGAGGAGCTCATGGCGGACATAGAAGACGGCCTCTACGTAACGGGCCTGTATGGGCAGGGGGTCAATATGGTGACAGGCGACTATAGCCGCGGCGCGACCGGTTTCCGGATCAGGAATGGCGAATTTGCAGGTGCCGTTTCCGAAATCACCATTGCCGGCCATCTGACCGATATGTTCCGCGGCCTTACTCCCGCGAACGATCTCGAGATGTACCGCTCGGTCAATGTCCCGACCCTGCGGATCGACGGTATGACGGTGGCTGGCGAATGAAGCGGCTGCTGGCAGCCTTCGCCCTCCTGATGGCTGCGCCAGCGGCAGCGCTCCTGCCTGCGGCGCCTGCCACCGAAGCACCCGCTGAAGTCGAGGCTGCAGGCCCGCAAATCGACGATACGCTCGATGTCGGCGCGGACGACCGGATTACCGAGCGTATCCAAGGTATCTTCGCCGAGCTGCCATCATTCGAGAATGTTTCGGTAGAGGTCAGCCAAGGCGTCGTATCGCTCTCCGGCCTCGTCCCGAAGCAGGAAGACATCGCCCGCGCCGAAGCGATCGCCTCGCGTGTTTCGGGGGTGGTGACGGTCGAGAACAGCCTTGAGCGCGACCTGTCGATCAGTGCCGAAGGGACCGGCATCGCCGCTCTTGCAGACAAATGGTCGGGCTTCGTCGACATGCTGCCCCTGATCGGGCTGGCATTGCTGGTCTGGGCGGTGATTTCGCTGATCGGTTACCTGATCGCGGGGCTCGGATCGCTGTGGCACCGGCTCGCACCCAACAGCTTCCTTGCCGAGCTGATCGCCAGCGCCATCCGCTTCATCTTCGTCGTCGGCGGCCTCGTCGTCGCGCTCGATATTCTCGGGGCAGGGGCACTGCTGGGCGCGGTGCTTGGCGGGGCAGGCGTCATCGGCCTGGCGCTGGGCTTCGCCTTGCGCGAGACGATCGAGAACTATCTGGCATCGCTCATGCTCAGCCTGCGCCAGCCCTTCCGCGCGAACGATTGGGTGAAGATCGATGATCTGGAAGGCCGTGTGATCCGCCTGACCAGCAGGGCAACCGTGCTGATGACGCTCGATGGCAACCACCTGCGCATTCCCAACGGGCAGGTCTTCCGCGCGGTCATCACGAATTTTACGCGCAATCCCCAGCGTCGCTTCGAGTTCGAGCTGGGCGTCGATGCCGATGACGATGCGCGTGCGGCGCGGCAACTGGGGCGCGAAACCTTGGCGAGCCTCGACTTCGTCCTCGACGATCCGGCACCCGAAGCACGGATCATGGAAGTGGGCGATTCGAATGTCGTGATTCGTTTCCTGGGCTGGATCAACCAGGAAAAGACCGACTGGTGGAAAGCACAAAGCCAGGCGATTCCCGCAGTGAAGGAAGCGCTCGAAGACGCGGGCTTCGGGCTGCCCGAACCGATCTACCGCCTGCGCTTCGATCCGCGCAGCGCCAGTGTTCCCTTCCAGCAGGGTGCGGCCGCAACTCCCGCGCAGGAAGCCAAGCCGCCGGCGAAGAAAACGGTCCAGCAGATCACTGTTACCGAGACTGAAGAGGACGTGCGCCCTGTCAACGAGATCGCCGATATGGTCGAGCGCGAGCGCCGCGAGACCGGAGGAGAGCAGGACAAGGACCTGCTCGATTCCTCGCGCCCGGTCGAATAGGCGCAGCGCAGAAAAAGGGGCGCTCTGTGGCGCCCCTTCGTATTACTTCTTGCTGTTTTCGTAGCGCTCGATGCATTCGAGCACGATGCGCCGTGCATCGTCCGCATCGCCCCAGTTACCGATGCGCACCCACTTCTCGGCCTCGAGGTCCTTGTAGTGGGTGAAGAAGTGCTCGATCTGCTGGAAGATGATCGAGGGCAGGTCCTTCGTCTGGCCGACGTCGGAGTAATAGGGGAAGGTCGTGTCGACCGGCACGCAGATCAGCTTTTCGTCGCCGCCATGCTCGTCTTCGAGGTTGAGCACGCCGATCGGACGGGCACGGACCACGCAGCCCGGGATGAAGGGCGAGCGCGAGATTACCAGCGCGTCGAGCGGGTCGCCATCGTCCGAAAGCGTGTGCGGGATGAACCCATAGTTGGCCGGATAGCGCATCGGCGTGTGCAGGATGCGGTCGACGAACAGCGCGCCGCTTTCCTTGTCGAACTCATATTTCACCGGTTCGCCCCCGGTGGGGACTTCGATGATGACGTTCAGGCTTTCGGGCGGATTGTCGCCCACGGGGATCATGTCGATGCGCATGTATGCTCACTCTAATGGTTGGCGGCTCCAGCCCGCGCCCCCTCCCAGCCACCCGATCATGCCCTGATAGTGCATCGGGTGGCTGGGAGGGGGAACGGGCCGGCACCGTTCCGCCGTGAAGCGGAAACAAGACGGCCCCTCCCCCCGGAAAGACTTCGCGGGGCGCCCTAGCGAAAGGGTGAGGATTGCGGAAGGGGGCAGTTGCCACTAATCGCGCACACCATGCCAAAGACACCGCAAGCCATCCGTGGCACACAGGACATCTTCGGGCACGACGCCGAAGCCTTCGCTTTCGTCGTCGAGACCTTCGAGCGCGTGCGCAAGCTCTACCGCTTCCGCCGGGCAGAGATGCCGGTATTCGAAAAGACCGAAGTCTTCGCCCGTTCGATCGGCGAGACGACCGATATTGTTTCGAAGGAAATGTACTCTTTCGAGGACCGCGGCGGCGAATCGCTGACGCTGCGGCCGGAATTCACTGCCGGGATCGCGCGTGCCTATCTGTCGAACGGCTGGCAGCAGCACGCGCCGGTCAAGCTTGCGACGCATGGACCGCTGTTCCGTTACGAACGCCCTCAGAAGGGTCGCTATCGCCAGTTCCACCAGATCGACGCGGAAATCATCGGTGCCGCCGAACCGCAGGCCGATGTGGAACTGCTCGCCATGGCGGACCAGCTCCTCAAGGAACTCGACATCACCGGCGTGACGCTGCACCTCAACACGCTGGGCGATGGCGACAGCCGCGAAGCATGGCGGGCTGCGCTGGTCGAGCACTTCCGCGCGGTGAAGGACGAATTGTCCGAGGATTCGCAGGAGCGGCTGGAAAAGAACCCGCTTCGCATTCTCGACAGCAAGGATCGCCGCGACCAGCGCTTCGTCGCCGACGCGCCGAAGATCGACCAGTTCCTGTCCGACGATGCGCGTGCGTTCTTCGACGCGGTCACCAGCGGTCTCGATGCGGCAGGCGTGAAATGGCAGCGGGCGGAAAGCCTCGTGCGCGGGCTCGATTATTACCGCCACACCGCCTTCGAATTCATTCCCGACGAGGGCAGCGAAGCCGCTGGCAAGCTGGGTAGCCAGAGCACCATTCTTGGTGGCGGACGCTACGATGGCCTTATGGAAAGCCTCGGCGGGGCAGCGACGCCTGCCGTGGGCTGGGCCGCGGGAATCGAGCGGCTTGCGATGCTGGTGGGCGACAAGAGCGAACCCAAGGCAGACGTGATCGTCGTCGTCGAGAACGACGAGCTTGTCGATCGTGCGATTGCCGCGATCGGCAAGATCCGCGCTGCCGGGCACTCGGCGGAGCTGATGGCCTCGGGCAGTCCGCGCAAGCGCTTCGACAAGGCAGTCAAAGCCGGCGCAGAAAAGATCGTGGCCTTCGATATTCGCGACGGGGCCGAACACGTGCGCATCAAGGCGGACGATCATGCGCGCGGCTCCATCGAGCAGCTTCTGGGCTGATCATGCAGGTTCCTGCCGAACGCCTCGACCAGATCGCCAATCGCTTCGCCGAACTCGAGGCGCGCATGGCATCGGGTACGCTCGAGGGCGACGAATTCGTCAAGGCCAGCCGCGATTATGCGGAGCTGGAACCGGTGGCGAAGGTCGCGGCCGAGGTGAAGGCTTCGCGCGAGGAGATTGCCAGCCTTGAAGAGATGCTGGCCGATCCGGAAATGAAGGCCATGGCGGAAGAAGAGCTTGCCGAACTGCGCAAGCGCCTGCCCGAAGCCGAACGCCAGCTCGCCATCGCCATGCTTCCGCGTGACAGCGCCGACAACAAGCCGGCCATGCTCGAAATCCGGGCTGGTACCGGGGGTGACGAAGCCGCGCTCTTCGCGGGCGATCTTTATCGCATGTACGAACGCTATGCCGCCGAACAGGGCTGGAAGGTCGAACCTGTCAGCATGAACGCGAGCGAGGTCGGCGGCTTCAAGGAAATCGTCGCGAATGTCACCGGCACCGGCGTGTTCGCCAAGCTGAAGTTCGAAAGCGGCGTCCACCGCGTCCAGCGCGTGCCGGAGACCGAAAGCGGCGGGCGTATCCACACCTCGGCGGCGACCGTGGCGGTGCTCCCGCAGCCCGACGAGGTCGATATCGACATCGCTCCGGGCGACCTCAAGATCGACACCTATCGCGCCAGCGGGGCGGGCGGGCAGCACGTCAACACGACCGACAGCGCAGTGCGCATCACCCATGAACCGAGCGGTCTCGTGGTGACCTGCCAGGACGAACGCAGCCAGCAGAAGAACCGCGTGAAGGCGATGCAGGTCCTGCGCGCGCGCCTCTACGAGAAAATGCGCGACGAAGCGCAGGGCGCCGAGGCCGAAGCGCGCAAGGCCATGGTCGGCAGCGGCGACCGGTCCGAGCGCATCCGCACCTATAATTATCCGCAAGGCCGCGTGACCGATCACCGGATCGGCCTCACCCTGCACAAATTGCCCGAGATCATCGCCGGGCCGGGTCTTGGCGAAATGGTCGACGCGCTGATTGCAGAGGACGAGGCGAAGCGGCTCGCCGCGCTCAATGACTAAGGTCACGACATCGACAGTCGGCGACGCCATCCGGGCCGCCGCTAGCCGGCTCGAAGAAACCAGTCCGACCGCGCGGCTGGATGCGGAACTGCTGATGGCGGACGCGCTCGGCATGAAGCGCTCCGACATGCTGATCCGTGCCATGCGGAGCGATGCGCCCGAAGGATTTGCCGCGCTGGTCGACCGCCGTGCCAATTGCGAGCCGGTGGCCCATATCCTCGGCCACCAGGAGTTCTATGGTCGTGAACTCCTCGTCACCGCCGACACGCTGATCCCGCGCGGGGATAGCGAATTGCTTGTTGCTTGTGCCCTCGAGATGAAGCCTGCGCCATCGCGCGTGCTCGACCTCGGCACGGGAACGGGCGCGCTCTTGCTGAGCGTGCTCGCCGAAACATCGGCGAAGGGCGTCGGGACCGATCGTTCGGCGGCTGCCCTCGCAGTGGCTCACGACAATGCGGACCGGCTGGGTGTGGAAGACCGCGCACGCTTCTACCTCCTCGACTGGCACAAGGAGGGCTGGGCAGACGAACTGGGCCAGTTCGACCTGATCCTGTGCAACCCGCCCTATGTCGAGGAATCCGCCACGCTTGAGCCCGATGTGCGCGGTTTCGAGCCGCATGGCGCGCTCTTCGCCGGTCCCGAAGGGCTCGACGACTATCGCGTCATCATTCCCCAATTGCGAAATTTGCTGACCGATGGCGGCAGGGTGATTCTCGAAATCGGACACGAACAATCGGCAAGCGTGAGCGAAATTGCGCAGGCTGCGGGGTTCACGGTCGAGCTGCGCCGCGACCTTGCAGACAGGCCGCGCGCCCTGATTTTGACATAAAGGGGTTGGCAAAGCCGATTCGAGGCTTTAACTCTGGCCACAGGCCAGTGGTGTGTGGTTGTTTCCCACCCGCTGGTACCAAGCTCCGACATGGCAGTTCTGGTGCAAGGCTTCGGGCCTTGCATACCGTGCACAGACAGGAGCGCACATGTTGCGAGAGGGCGCAGCATGTTCGATGGATTACGCGGCCAGAGGCGAACCGAGGGTTCGCGCCGCGCCATGAAAAGGACGAGTATTCCTTGAACAATAATCGCAATAACCGCCGTCGCGGTCGCAACAACAACCGCAATCAGGGCGGCGGCAATTCGGCAAACCGGATCGATAGCCGGGCACGCGGCAACGCGCCCCAGCTGCTCGACAAGTACAAGAAGCTTGCGCAGGACGCCCAGCACAACGGCGACCGCGTGCAGGCAGAGTACTACCTGCAGTTCGCCGACCACTATTTCCGCGTGATCGCCGACAACAAGGCGCGCCAGGAAGAGGCGAAAGCCAAGCGCAATGACGATCGCGGCAGCAACCAGTCGGACGATGATAACGATTCGGACGACGATGGTGACGATCGCCGCAACAATCGCCGCTCGCGCTCGCGCCGCGATGATGACCAGGGCCAGAAGAAGGAAGGCCGCTCCCGCAAGCAGCGCGGCAATGGCTCGGATGAAGAGGGCGGCGATTACGAGCCTTCGGAAAACCCCTTCACGCGCAAGGACGACGATGAAGAGGTCGCTCCGAAAAAGCGCCGCGCTCCGCGCAAGGCCAAGAAGGACGAAGAAGGCGCTCCCGGCAACGAGGGCGAAATCGACGTCGCAGTCCTTCCGCCGGCGATCGGTGGAGACGGCGATAAGCCGGCTCCGCGCCGCCGCCGTCGCAAGGAAGGTGAAGACGAGGATGTAAGCGCGGTCGGCTGATCGCGCTTCACCCTTCCGCTTTCCCTTGCCAATATCGTAGGCGGCCCTAACAGGCGGAGGCGATGGATCGTATCTCCGCATTTTCATTGCGGCATCCGTATTGGACGGCGCTGCTGCTCGGCCTCGTTTCGGCCACGGGCTTCCAACCCCTGCACCTCTGGGCGCTGGCTCTTGCCGCGATGGGCGCGTTCGTCTGGCTGGTGCCAAAGCAACCGGGCAAGGGCAGCGCATTCCTCACCGGGTGGCTGTTCGGCGTTGCGCATTTCACGCTGACCAACAACTGGATCGCCACCGCCTTCACCTATCAGGCGGAGATGCCCGCCGCGCTCGGCTGGGCTGCCGTCCCGCTCCTTTCGCTCTATCTCGCCGTCTGGCCCGGACTGGCTGCCCTGGCGGCCTGGATGATAGCACGAAAGCAGGGCCTGCCTGCCTTCGCGCTGGCTTTCGGCGCCCTCTGGGTGCTCGCCGAATGGCTGCGTAGCTGGGTCTTCACGGGATATGCCTGGGGGCCGTTCTCCATGGCTTTCCTGGGAGACTGGTCACGGCCCGGTATAGCGGCAGTGCTCGGTTTCACCGGCACCTACGCACTTTCGGGCATCGCGGTCGCAATCTCCGGACTTATGGCCTGGCTGGTTACGACGCGCCGTTGGCCGGGGCTTGCCATAGCGGGTGCCGCCCTGATCGCTGGCATGTACTCGCCCGCACCCGAACCTGTCGGCGGCTACCTCCCATTGACGCTGGTGCAGCCGAACCTGCGCCAGGACGAACTCGACGATCCGACCAAGTTCGAAGAGCAATTCCAGCGGATCGCTTCGCTCAGCAAGCCGCTGCGGCCCTTGAGCAGGCGGCTTGTCCTGTGGCCCGAAAGCGGCGTTCCGGATTACCTGCGCGAAGGCTATCCGCAGCGTTACTACGTGCAGATGACGGCGGGCGGCGACCCGGCCTTTGCACGCTACCGGATCGGGCAGACGATCGGCGAGGGCAGCCTCCTGCTGACCGGCGCGGTCGACCTGGAAATCGGCGAAGTAGACGGCCGTGAAAAAGCTGTCGGCGCCTATAATGCGATCACTCCGATCGACGCCGAGGGCACGCTTGGTCCGCGCTATTCCAAGGCCCACCTTGTCCCTTATGGCGAATACCTGCCGATGCGTGCCCTGCTCGAACCGCTCGGCCTGTCGCGGCTCGTTGCCGGCTCGATCGACTTCATTCCGGGCCCGGGGCCGCAGACATTCGACTTCGGTCCGCACGGCAAGGCCGGGATGCAGATCTGCTACGAGATCGTCTTCTCCGGCGAGGTCGTCCAGCCCGACGCGCGACCCGACTACATCTTCAATCCGTCGAACGATGGCTGGTTCGGCCAGTGGGGACCCCCGCAGCATCTTGCCCAGGCGCGCATGCGCGCGATCGAGGAAGGGCTGCCGGTCCTGCGCTCCACCACCACGGGTATCAGCGCGGTCATCGATGCGCAGGGCATCGTGCGCAATCACATCGGACGCGGCCGCGCGGATCGCATCGACACCCATGTGCCGCCAGCAGGTGATCCCACCCCGTTTTCCCGGTGGGGGCACTGGCTGACCCTCCTTTGGGGGATGCTCCTATTAGCCGGATCGCTGGTTGCCATGCGCCTTCACCAGCGTTACGTGTCGCGCAGCACATAAAGCTATCTTTATATCTCTCAGTCGGGGTCCTTCATGCGCACCAATTACCTGTTCACTTCCGAAAGCGTTTCGGAGGGTCACCCCGACAAGGTGTCCGACCAGATCAGCGATGCCATTGTCGACCTCATGCTTTCCAAAGATCCCGAATCGCGCGTCGCCTGCGAGACCATGACGACCACGCAGCGCGTGATCCTGTCCGGCGAAATCCGCTGTGCGCCGATGTACGACATGAACAATCCCGAATGGGCGGTAAATGGCGGCTGGGCTCCCGGCGCGAAGGACGAGATCGAGCGGGCGGTCCGTCGTACCGTGCGCGAAATCGGATATGAGCAGGACGGCTTCCACTGGAAGACGCTGACCTTCGAAAACCACCTCCACGGCCAGTCCAGCGAGATCGCACAGGGCGTCGATGCCAGCGGCAACAAGGACGAAGGCGCGGGCGACCAGGGCATCATGTTCGGTTTCGCCTGCGACGAGACGCCCGATCTCATGCCCGCGACGCTCGATTATTCGCACAAGATCCTCGAGCGGCTGGCTGCCGACCGCAAGAGCGGCGCCGCGCCCTTCCTCGAACCCGATGCCAAGAGCCAGCTTTCGCTGCGTTACGAGCATGGCAAGCCGGTGGCCTGCACCGCGGTCGTCGTCTCGACCCAGCACGGCAAGGGCTATCACGAGGGCGAAAAGGAGGCCGAGCTCAAGGCCTATGTGAAGGGGGTCGTCAGCGAGATCCTGCCCGAAGGCTGGCTGTCCGACGAGACCGAGTGGCACATCAACCCCACGGGCGCTTTCGAAATCGGCGGGCCCGATGGCGACGCGGGTCTCACCGGCCGCAAGATCATCGTCGACACCTATGGCGGCGCGGCCCCCCATGGCGGCGGCGCGTTCAGCGGCAAGGACCCGACCAAGGTCGACCGTTCGGCCGCCTATATCACGCGCTACCTGGCGAAGAATATCGTCGCAGCAGGGCTGGCCAAGCGCTGCACGATCCAGCTGTCCTATGCGATCGGCGTGTCCAAGCCGCTGTCGCTCTATGTCGACACACACGGCACCTGCGCCGAGGGAATTACCGACGAGGCGCTCGAGAATGCGATTGGCAACATCGAAAAGCTCGGTGGTCTCACGCCGCGCGGTATCCGCATGCACCTCGGCCTCAACAAGCCGATCTATCGCAAGAGCGCGGCATATGGCCATTTCGGCCGTCAGGCCAATGGCGACGACTTCCCGTGGGAGCGCACCGACCTGGTGGACGACCTCAAGGCCGCGCTTGGTTGAGGTTTAGTCGGGGTCGTCCTGCCCCTTGGCGGGGGAGGCGGCCTCCAGCGCCAGTTCGGCATCTGAGAACGCAAAGGGGCTGCGCACCGACGGCATTCCGTCGATGTCCAGCCGCATGCCCCGCGCCTGCGTCTGCGGATCGGCGAACACCTCGTCGATATCGTTGATCGGCCCGGCAGGGATGGCCGCTTTCGCGCAAGCCGCGAGCAGGTCGTCGCGCGACCATTCCTGCGTGGCTTGGGCAATCAGCGCATCGACTTCGGCGCGATGTTCCACCCGCGACGCATTGCTCGAGAAGCGTGCATCGTCGAGCAGGTCGTCTCGCCCGAGGACCGTCAGCAGCTTGCGGAACAGCGCATCGTTCGCCGGCGCGAGCACGACCTTGCCGTCACTCGTGGGGAAGACACCATAGGCGCTAACCTGAGCATGCGCATTGCCCATGCGCGGAGGGTTTTCGCCGGTCGCAAGGTAGCTCATCGCCTGGTTCGCGAGCAGCCCGACCGAACAATCGAGCAAGCTCATGTCGATCCACTGTCCCTTGCCGGTCCGGTGGCGCATCAGCAGCGCCGCCTGAACGGCATTGGCGGCCCACAGGCCGGTGGACAGGTCGCTGATCGAGACGCCCATCTTCATGGGATCGCCATCCGGCTCGCCGGTCAACGCCATGAATCCGCTCATCGCCTGAATGACGAAATCATACCCAGGCTCGTCGCGCCGCGGGCCGGTCTGGCCGAAGCCGGTAATCGAGCAGTAGACCAGCGCCGGATTGGCCTTCGCCAGCGTCTCGTAATCGAGCCCGAACTTGGCGAGGCCGCCCGGCTTGAAATTCTCCAGCACGACGTCGGCGCCGCGCGCCAGCCCGGCAACGCGCTCAAGGTCGTCAGCATCGCGAAAGTCGGCCACGATACCGCGCTTTCCGCGGTTGCAGGCGTGGTAATAGGCGCTGGTCGTCTCGCCGCCATGCTCGACCCAGGGCGGGCCCCAGATGCGCGTATTGTCGCCTTCCGGACTTTCGACCTTGATCACGTCGGCACCCAGATCGGCGAGGATCTGGCCCGCCCATGGCCCGGCCAGCACGCGCGCCAGTTCGAGCACTTTCAGCCCGGCAAGCGGGGCATTCTCATTGCGCGGTTTGTCGAGCCAGTCGGCCATCGTCTCAGCCGAGAGCGACCTCGTACTTCGCAGTCGTGCTGACCGCGATATCCTCTTCGGTCACGCCCGGGGCCAGTTCGATCAGCTCGAAAGTGCTGTCGTGGTCCTTGCGGCGGAACACGCCGAGATTGGTGATAATCATGTCGACCACGTTCTGCCCGGTCAGAGGCAGGGTGCAGGCGGGGATGAACTTCGCGCTGCCGTCCTTGGCCGTGTGGTCCATCACCACGATGATCTTCTTTACGCCGGCGACGAGATCCATCGCGCCGCCCATGCCCTTGATCATCTTGCCCGGGATCATCCAGTTCGCGATGTCGCCGTTTTCAGCCACTTCCATCGCGCCCAGCACGGTCAGGTCGATATGCCCGCCGCGGATCATCGCGAAGCTCTGCGAGCTGTCGAAATAGGCGGAATGCGGGAGTTCGCTGATCGTCTGCTTGCCGGCATTGATCAGGTCGGCGTCTTCCTCGCCCTCATAGGGGAAGGGGCCGATGCCGAGCATGCCGTTCTCGCTCTGCAGCGTGACGTGCATGCCTTCGGGAATGTGGTTGGCGACAAGTGTCGGGATGCCGATGCCGAGATTGACGTAATAGCCGTCTTCCAGCTCCTGGGCCGCGCGGGCGGCCATCTGGTTGCGGTCCCAACCGGTGCGTGCTTGCGTGTCGGTCATCTCAATTGCCTTCGTTCATGATTGCGGGCGCATCGGCAGGTGCAGTTTCGGGCGACCAGCGGGTGCCTTCGGGGAAGACCTCTTCCACCGTGCCTTTCAGCGAATAGCCGTAGACGGGGTTGGGCAGGACGAACCAGCCATTCCCCCAAAGCTGCGCAAGCTCCCCGCGAGCAGCCAGTTCGCGGCGCTCGAGCGGGGTTCGCGTATCGTCGTTGAAGATGTCGGCGAAGTCACCGAGATTGTCGCCGGCGAGCGCGACCACACAGTAATGCTCTGCGATCAGGGCACGGCGGCCGTCCTTGTCGCCGCTGTTCACGCCGTCATCGCCGCGCAGGAAGAGCGTGTCGCGGTGGATCGCCTCGCCAAGTCCGGCGGCGGCAATCGCCCGCGCAGCGCCTTCGGGGCTGAATTCGCGGTTCGTGTTGAAAACGGGAGTGATACCCGCCTCGCGCAGGCGGCGGATGCCGGTCACGGCACCGGGAACCGGGCGGACGTAGCTCGCGCCGGTCTTTTCCCACTTCTCCCAGGTCTCCTTGGAGAAGCTGGCGCCGGTGGTGGTGGCCCAGTATTCATAGCCCTGGTTGAGGATCACCGTCTCGTCGACATCGAAGACTACGGCGAGCGGCTTCCAGCTGTCGCCCTTGGCGCAGCTTGCGGGCTCGGCAATCGCGCCGTCGATACCCATGGTGACCGACTGCGGTACACGGCGCTCGCGGCTGCGGGCGATCGCGTAATCGGCGATGTTCCGCCACGCCTGGATCGAGGCGCCGGCAGCTTCGCCAGAGCCATAGAGCCACTGCATGGTATCGGGTGCGTCCGCCGAGGCTACGGGTGCTTCTGCCGCTGGCACAGTCTGGCAGGCAGCCAGAGCCAGTGCGGCGCATGAAACCAGTCCGGCGCGCATCATGCCGTTGCCCTTTCGCGCGTCGTCACGAACTCGATCTTCTTGTCGTAGGGCGCGCCCACGATCATACGCTGGACGTAAACGCCGGGCAGGTGGATGCAGTCGGGATCGAGGCTGCCGGTGGGCACGATCTCTTCGACTTCGACCACGCAGACCTTGCCGCAGGTCGCGGCGGGCTGGTTGAAATTGCGCGCGGTCTTGCGGAACACGAGGTTGCCCGTCTCGTCCGCCTTCCACGCTTTCACGATGGCGAGATCGGCGAAGATGCCGCGTTCGAGGATGTAGTCTTCCTCCTGCCCGTCGCGATTCGGGAAGCTCTTCACTTCCTTACCCTCTGCCACCTGCGTGCCGACGCCGGTCTTGGTATAGAAGCCGGGGATGCCGGCCCCGCCAGCGCGCATGCGTTCTGCCAGCGTACCCTGCGGGCAGAACTCCACTTCGAGTTCGCCCGAAAGGAATTGCCGCTCGAATTCCTTATTCTCGCCGACATAGGAGGAGATCATCTTCTTCACCTGCTGCGTGCGCAGCAGCATGCCGATGCCTTCATTGTCGATCCCCGCATTGTTGCTGGCGAAAGTCAGGCCTTTCACGCCGCTTTCGCGGATCGCCTCGAGCAGTCTTTCGGGAATGCCGCAAAGGCCGAAGCCTCCGCTGGCGATAAGCATGTCGTCATGCAGGAGCCCTTCGAGGGCGGAAGCGGCATCAGGAAAGAGCTTGTTCATCGGACCTCCGTTACAAGCGTGGCTGCTAGCGCCGAGTTTATGATAAGTCACCCCCCGGACAAGGAGATGATCGATGCGCGCGATACCATTGCTGGCACTCTTGCCGATCCTTGCTGCCTGCGAGGCCGAACCGGCACCCCAGCCTGAGCCGCGCGAGCCTGATCCGGTAATCTTGAGGGCCGAAGTCGATCGCAGCGATCACTTGGCAGGCGCAGCTTCGCCTGGCGACTTCAAGGCGAACTTCGGCGAGCCATTCATCAAGTTCGAGAACCGTGGTTCGAAAATGGCCATCAGCCAGGCCTATTCCGGCGCGCGTTACCGCGTGGTCGATGTCGAACGGGCGAGGGACGGAGACGCCTATGTCTTTCGCGGCAGTGAGGGTGCCATCCCGGGCGAGGCGCCGTTCGTCCTGACGATCGAGCCCGGACCCTGCACGAGCGAATTTTCGGGAGAGAAGACCCGACATACCGCTTGGCTCGGGACCGCAGCGAATCCGCGTGCCATCCGTGCTTGTGCTGCACCAGCGAGATAAGCGCTTACTCTGGATTACGGAATTTCAATACCTTACAAGAGTCAGTTGCGCTTCGCTCAACAAACCTTGTTCTTTTCGCACTTGCACAATTTCCGTCTGACAAGCATATGTCGACCTGCCTTTCAGGCATCCTCTCCCAAGACTTTTCTAGCCCGGTGGTTCGTCCGCCGGGCTTTTTTCTTGCCCTGTGCGGTCTGCCGCTGGACCTCTCGGGCCGCTCCCTCATTGTAGTTTCTGAATGCGCCCCCAATTGGGAGCCAGCGAATTGAAGAACTACAAGGGAGCTTGCCCATATGGCCGATGCTGACACTGCGACGGCGGCAGACGAGAGAACGGTAAGGCTGCAGGTCGCGGCGGCACGCCAGGAAGAAAGTGGGCAGGGCATCGCCCGTATGCCGCGATCCGCTTTCCAGGCGCTCGGCATTACCGAAGGCGACACGGTCGAAATCACCGGCAAGCGCGCCACTGTGGCGATCGCCATGGCCGCCTACGACGAAGACCAGTCACTCGATGTGATCCGCCTCGACGGTCTCCAGCGCGGCAATGCCGAGGTCGGCTCTGGCGAGCATGTGCATGTGACGGCCGCCCAATCGCGCCCCGCAACCCGCGTCGTTTTCGCTCCTGCGCAGCGCGAGATGCGGCTGCAAGGTCCGGCGCAGGCGCTCAAACGCAACTTCTTCCGCAAGCCGCTGACCGCCGGCGACCTTGTTGCGACGACGGGCCAGCAACCGGTGCAGAACATGCCGCCCGAAGTGCGCCGCATGTTCAATTCGCCCGCCTATGCGCTGACGCAGATCCGCCTTTCCGTCGTTTCGACCACGCCCAAGGGCATCGTCCATATCGACGAGGATACCGAGGTCGAGCTGCGCGCCGAATTCGAAGCGCCGCGCGATGCTCGCGCCGTGGTCAATTACGACGATGTCGGCGGTATCGACGACACCATCCAGCAGCTTCGCGAGATGGTCGAGCTCCCGCTGCGCTACCCCGAACTGTTCACCCGTCTCGGGGTGGACCCGCCCAAGGGCGTCCTGCTGCATGGCCCGCCGGGTACTGGCAAGACACGCCTCGCGCAGGCTGTCGCGAATGAGAGCGACGCCAATTTCTTCACCATCAACGGACCCGAAATCATGGGTTCGGGATATGGCGAAAGCGAAAAGCGCCTGCGCGAAGTCTTCGAAGAGGCTACGAGGTCGGCGCCCGCGATTGTCTTCATCGACGAGATCGATTCCATCGCACCGAAACGCGACAAGGTGCCGGGTGAGGCGGAAAAGCGCCTTGTGGCGCAATTGCTCACGCTCATGGACGGGCTTGAGGCGCGCTCCAACCTCGTGGTCATCGCGGCGACCAATCGACCCGACGCCATCGACGAAGCCCTGCGCAGGCCGGGCCGTTTCGATCGCGAGATCGTCATCGGCGTTCCCGACGAGAAGGGTCGCCGTGAAATCCTCGGCATCCATACCCGCGGCATGCCGCTGGGCGACAAGGTCGACCTGACCGAACTGGCCAAGGCGACCTATGGTTTCGTCGGTGCCGATATTGCGGCTCTCGCACGCGAGGCGGCCATCGATGCCGTCCGCCGCATCATGCCCAAGATCGACCTCGACGAGCGGACGATCCCGCCCGAAGTGCTCGACGAGCTTTGCGTCACCCGCGAGGATTTCCTTTCCGCCCTGAAGCGTGTCCAGCCGAGCGCGATGCGCGAAGTCATGGTGCAGATGCCGAATGTCGGTTGGGACAATATCGGCGGCGTCGGCGATGCGATCGAAAAGCTGAAGGAGGGTATCGAGCTTCCGATGAAGAACCCCGATGCCTTCCACCGGCTTGGGATCAGGGCGGCCAAGGGATTCCTGCTCTATGGCCCTCCCGGCACCGGCAAGACGTTGCTGGCCAAGGCCGTTGCCAAGGAAGCGAAGGCCAATTTCATTTCGATGAAGAGCTCCGACCTCCTGTCGAAATGGTATGGTGAAAGCGAGCAGCAGATCGCGCGCATGTTCAAGCGCGCTCGCGCAGTCGCACCTTGCGTCATCTTCATCGACGAGATCGACAGCCTCGTCCCGGCGCGCGGCAGCGGGCAGGGCGAACCACAGGTGACCGGACGAGTCGTGAACACGATCCTGGCCGAAATGGACGGTCTCGAAGAATTGCAATCGGTCGTCGTGATCGGAGCGACCAACCGTCCCACGCTGGTCGACCCCGCCTTGCTGCGGCCGGGCCGGTTCGATGAACTGGTCTATGTCGGTACGCCCGACGAGCCCGGGCGCGAGCAGATCCTCGGCATTCACACGAAGAACATGCCTCTGGCAGAGGATGTCAGTCTCGCCGCGGTGGCGAGCGAGACCGCCCGGTTCACCGGTGCGGACCTCGAGGATGTGGTGCGCCGGGCCGGCCTCAACGCGCTACAGCGTGCAGGCGGCGACGTGCAGGAAGTAACCGCCGCCGACTTCACCGAAGCGCTCAAGGACAGCCGTGCGACGGTGACCAGCAAGATGGAAGCCGAATACAAGAAGATGCGCGGTGAGCTGAAGAAGCGCGCCGCCGAGGTTCATCCGATCGGCTTCATTCACGAAGGCATGGTGGAATCGACCCGCGACGCAAAGCACGGGTCAGAGAAAGCCTAACCGCCCGACGCCCGCTGGTTCGCCGCCTCCACTTCGAGGCGGTGGCGGATCAGCGCGTCGGGCTGGCTCTGGCGCAGCCACGCCAGCATGTGTTCGCGAACATCGCAGCGCAGGGTGAACAGGTCGCCGATGGTTTCCGAACTCATCGATAGGCGCAGCTCGATACTCTCGGGATAGGCTTCGGTCATCAACAGCGCGAGATTGCGGCCGTCCCAAAGCGAATGGGCTTTCACGAACCGCTCGAATTCTTCGCGGATCGGTTCGATCTCGGCGATCGGATCGAGATGCAGCATGACCGGACCGGTCAATTTTTCGCTGACCCGCGACCAGTTCTCGAAGCTTTGATCCAGAAAACGGCTGGTGGGCACGACCAATACGCGCTCGTCCCAGGTGCGCACGGTGACGAAGCTCATGCGCACTTCCTCGACCCGTCCCGCCTGGCCATCGACCTTGACGAGGTCGCCGATCCGCAGGGGCTGGGTCAGCGCCATCTGGAGCCCGGCGATCAACGACTTGAGCGCAGGCTGCGCGGCTGCACCGACCGCAAGGGCGGCAAGACCGGCCGAAGCCAGCATCGTGGTCCCGACATCGCGCACACCGGGAATATTGAACATGATCAGCGAAATCGTGATGATGATGATCGCCACGCGGGCCGTGCGCGACAGGATCGCGATCCGGGTGCGATAGCCGCGGGTTGAAACTTCCTCGCCTGTGACTTCGAGCTGGCGTTCGTAGCCAACAGCAAGGCCTTTGACCAAGGCAAAGGCGACCCAGCCCAGTGCTGCGGGAATCAGGAAATCGGCCAGCCTATCCCAGCCACTGCCTACCAGCGCATCGTATTCCGCCGCGATGGAGACCGCAAAGGCGAACAGCGCCCAGCGAACCGGCTTGCGCACCTTCTCGACGACGACATCGTCCAGCTGGCTGCTCGATGTGCGTACCAGGCGGCGCAGAACCGCGAAGGCCACCCAGTGGAACAGGAACACCACGACAAGTGCCGCGCCGAGCGTGATCAGCGTGTGGATCAGGCCGTCATAGGAGATGGGCCAATTGCGCGGGTCGTAGCGGTCCAGCATGCGACCGCTTGTCTATGAAGCCGCAGCGGTGGTGGCAAGGCTCGCAGGGTCGCTTTCCGGAAGCGTGATGGTCACCACCAGTCCATCGCCTGTGAAGTCGCGCTTCACGCTGCCGCCGAACTGGCGGGCGGCGCTTTCCATCAGGAGGCTGCCGAAGCCCTTGCGTTCCGGTTCCTCGTCGAGATTTACACCGCTCTCGCGCCAGACGAGGGTGACGACGTCATTGGCACGGGTCCAGCTGACGTCGATCGTGCCGCCGGTCGCCCATGCTCCATATTTCACCGCATTGGTGGTGAGTTCGTGGAGTACTAGGCCAAGCGGCGTTATCCGTTTGGCCGGCAGCAGCACTTCGGGACCATCGATGGTCGCGGTCTGCTTGGAGGAGCGGTAAGGCGCCAGCGACGTATCGACCAGGGCCTCGAGCGAGGCCAGCTCGCGGTCGAGTTCGCCCTGGCTGACCTCATGCGCGGTGAGCAGGGCGCGAATACGCTGGGCGATGGCATCGGTTACGGGCTTGGCTTCGGGCTTGTCGCGCGCACTCATCTGCACGATCGCCAGCACTACGGCGAAGAGGTTCTTCACCCGGTGATTGAGTTCGCGGGCAAGCAGGTCGGCGCGGTCGCGAGCTTCGCCAAGGGCACCCGCCTGGGCTGCTTCCACCTCGGCTTTCGCAGCGCGGGTTACAAGTCGCGAGCCCAGGAAAATCGCTACCAGCAGCAGGATGATGAGGCCGCCGAGAAGCGGCAGGACCCGGCCTTCGATACGCGCCGTCTCCTCCGCCTGCTGGGAAAGGATCCGCCGCTCGATCTCTTCCATTTCCGCCAGCGCACGGCGCAGGCGTTCCATCGTTTCCTGCCCCTCGTCGGTCAGGATTGCGCGCCGCGCGTCCAGCAGGCGTCCGTCCTCGAGCAGGATGACCGAGCTTTCCAGCTCGTCGAACTTGGCGCGGGACAGCGCGTCGATCTCGTCGAGCAGCTCTTCCTGTCGTGTCGTTGCGTTGTCGCCGAGCAGTTCGCGCATACGGCGCAGGGCCGGGTCGATCTGCTCCTCGCCTTCCTGGTATGGCCGAAGGTAGCGGCGATCAAGAGTGATCAGATATCCGCGCTGGCCTGTTTCGCCATTGAGCGCAGCGGTGTGCACACGCTGCAATTCCTCGAGGATATCGGAGGTTAGCTGCGCCTGCTCACGCTCGGCACGTTCCGCCTCCACAGTCTGGTAGACCAGGTAGATCAGCCCCAGCATCGCGCCGCCGATCAGCAGCAACAGCACCGCATTGGGCCAGCGCATGGGCAGGCGGAGGCGATTCAGGACCATCTTAATGCGCTGCTCCCCAGCTCTTGCCCGTGCCGATTTCCACGCCGAGCGGGACCGAGAGTTCGACGGCTGGCATCGCGGCGCCGGCCATTACACGCTCGATCACTTCCGATGCCTTCGCGACGTCGCCCTCGGGCAATTCAAACACAAGTTCGTCGTGCACCTGCAGCAGCATGCGGACCTTGTCGAGACCTGCCTCGCGCAGCGCCGGGACCATGCGCACCATGGCGCGCTTGATGATATCGGCGCTGGTGCCCTGGATCGGCGCGTTTATCGCCGCACGTTCGCTGCCCTGCCGCTCGGCCTGATTCTTCGAGTTGATCCGCGGGAACCACGTCTTGCGGCCGAAGAGCGTTTCCGAATAGCCCTTCTCGCGCACGCTCTCGAGCGTGTGGAGGATGTACTTCTGGATGCCCGGGAAACGCTTGAAATAGGTGTCGATCATCTCCTGCGCTTCGTCGGGTTCGACGCCGAGGCGACCGGCAAGGCCCCAGCGCGAGATGCCGTAGAGGATGGCGAAATTGATCGTCTTGGCGCGGGCGCGGGTATCGCGATTGACCTCGCCGAACATCTCGGTCGCCGTGCGTGAATGAATGTCCTCGCCATGCTCGAACGCCTCCTTGAGCGGGGCGACATCGGCCATGTGCGCAGCCAGCCGCAGCTCGATCTGCGAATAGTCGGCGGCCAGCAGAACGTTGCGTTCCTCGGCCACGAAGGCATCGCGGATCTGGCGGCCGATCTCGGTCCGGATCGGGATGTTCTGCAGGTTCGGGTCGGTCGAGGACAAGCGCCCGGTCTGCGCACCGACCAGGCTGTAGCTGGTATGCACGCGTCCCGTCTTGGGGTTGATCGCTTCCTGTAGCGCATCGGTGTAAGTCGACTTGAGCTTGGCCAGCTGGCGCCATTCGAGCACCTTGTCGGCAATCTCCGCGCCGTCGCCGGAAAGCCGCTCGAGAACCGACTGGTCGGTCGAATACTGGCCGCTCTTGCCCTTCTTGCCGCCCTTGTATCCCATCTTGTCGAACAGGATCTCGCCGAGCTGTTTCGGGCTGCCGACGGTGAATTCCTGACCGGCGATTTCGTGGATTTCCTTTTCCAGCCGCGAAGTCTCGGTGGCGAATTCCTCCGACAGTTTTGCAAGCCGCGTGCGATCGACCTTGATGCCCTCGCGCTCCATGCCCGCAACGACGGGGACGAGCGGACGATCGACACGCTGGTAGATCTTAGTGCCGCCCTCGATCGCGAGGCGTGGCTTGAGATGGGCGTGGAGGCGCCAGGTCACGTCGGCATCCTCGGCGGCATATTCGGTTGCCTTGTCGAGCGTGACTTCGCCGAAGGGGATGGCCTTCTTGCCGGTGCCGCAGACTTCTTTGTAGCTCAGGCACACATGGCCGAGATGGCGCTGCGCCAGTTCGTCCATTCCGTGTCCGCCGCCGATCCCTGCCTCACCGCGCCCTGCGTCGAGTGCGAAGCTGATGATCATCGTGTCGTCGATCGGTGCAACGGCGATCCCTTCGCCGGAAAGCACGTTGAGATCGTATTTGCCGTTCTGGAAAACCTTGAGGACCGCCTCGTCCTCGAGCAGCGGTTTCAGCGCAGCGAGCGCTTCGGCCTTGTCCACCTGTTCCGGCTTTTCGGCAAACATGTCGCTGCCGCCATGGGCGAGCGGGATGTAGCAAGCATCGTTGGGGCCCAGCGCGAGGCTTACCCCGACGAGGCGAGCCTTGATGGAATCGAGGCTGTCGGTCTCTGTATCGACCGCGACGAGGCGCGCCGCCTGTGCTCGTTCGACCCACTCCGTCAGCCGGTCCATCGACTGGACGCATTCATATTTTGCGCGGTCGATCGCAGGCATCTCTGGAAGCGGCTGGCTGTTGCCTTCGCTGCTTGCCTCGGCACTCTTGGTTTCCTGTTTCGCAGGATTGAGATCGTTGGCCCGCGTGGGGCTGCCCGTGCCCGCATCAAGACGTCGGCGCAGGCTGGTGAAGCCGTGCTTTTCTAGGAACGCGGCAAGGGGCTCGCTCGGCACGCCGTCGAGCTTCATGTCCTCGAGCGGGACGGGAAGCCCGCAATCCTCTTTCAGCGTTACGAGGATGCGGCTCAGCTCGGCATCTGCGCGATGCTCGATCAGCCGTTCCTTCAGCTTGCTCTTCTTCATGTCCTCGGCGGCATCGAGCGCGGAGGTGAGGTCGCCATGCTCTGCTATCAGCTTGCTGGCGGTCTTGGGGCCGACCCCGAAGATGCCCGGGATGTTGTCGACCGAATCGCCCATCAGCGCGAGCACGTCGCCGACCTTCTCGGGCCGGACACCGAATTTCTCTTCGACTTCCTCGATATAGATGCGCGCATTCTTCATCGTGTCGAGCATATCGATACGCGCGCCGTTCTCTTCGCCAACGAGCTGCATCAGGTCCTTGTCGGAGGACACGATCGTCACATCCCAGCCTTCCGCCTGTGCCGCGCGGGCATAAGAGGCGATCATGTCGTCCGCTTCGACATCCGGCTCTTCGATGCAGGGCAGGCTGAAGGCGCGCGTAGCATCGCGGATGAGGGGGAACTGCGGCACGAGGTCCTCGGGCGGATCGGGGCGATTCGCCTTGTACTGGTCGTAGATTTCGTTGCGGAACGACTTGCTCGACTTGTCGAGTACCACGGCCAGATGGGTCGGACCGTCGGCCTTGTCGAGATCGTCGGCCAGCTTCCACAGCATGGTGGTGTACCCGTAAACCGCGCCGACCGGTGTGCCTTCCGGATCGGTCAGCGGCGGCAGGCGGTGGTACGCCCTGAAAATATAGGCGGAGCCATCGACGAGGTAGAGGTGCTTCTTATCGGCCATCGCCAGTGGGGTTAGCAGCGAGTCGCGGCCTTGGGGAGCAGAAAGGGCTCTAAATTTGTTGGGCTGAAAAATGGCGGAATTGCGGCGAAATGAGGCAAGATAATGGCAAAATGTCGCGAATTCGCTTGCTAGGCCACAATCCCGCCACTATTTAGACACTGTAAGGCCCAATTGTCGGACCTTGCGCGGGGGGACAGCCAGACTTTCCCTTCGCATCAAGAACTCGCTGTTTAAGGATTATCATTATGCGCAAGATCGCACTCGTCGCCGCCGCTTCGGCAGCCGCTCTCTCGCTCGCCGCTTGCTCGGAATCGACCGGCGACGCTGCTGAAGCAACCGCTGAAGAAGCTATGGCTGACGCTGAAACCAACATGGACGAAGCTGCTGCTGAAGTCGAAGCTGCTGGTGACGAAGTCTCGGCTGAAGCTGACGATGCTGCTGCTGAAGTTGAAGCTTCGGTCCAGGGCGAAACCGAAGCAGAAGCACAGGCTGACTAATTCAGCTAGCTTCGCAACGGTCTACCGTTTCGAAAAAGCAAAGGGCGGCACCGCGAGGTGCCGCCCTTTTCCTTTGCCTGCCGCCGATGTGCGACCCGGGAGAAATTCTTAGCCGCCGTAGTCGGCGTCGGCCCATACTCGGCGATTGTCCTCGGGCCGCGTGAAGCCGCGATAGAGCGCTTCGGTGATCGTCGAAATCCGCGCATCGCGCATCTGGCGAGCCTCGAGCTTGCGTCCGCGATTGCCGTTCTCGACGGCCATCGAGGGGCTCTGGCCCGTGACATAGATTGCCACGGCGATGGCCCGGCCATCGGGCGTATGGAAAATGCCGATGTCGCTGGCAGTCCGGCTGAGGGTCCCGGTCTTGTGCGCCAGGCCCGCACTGACGGGCAGTGCCGAGCGCATGCGCTTCTTGCCGGTGGTGGTGGCGCGCATGGCGTCCATGATCACGGCGCGCGAGGACGCGCTGAGCCACTTGCCCTGGTAGATGCCGGCGAGCAGCTTGCCCATGGCGCGGGGCGTTGCGCTGTCCCTTGTGTCGACGCTGGATGCGGGGTCGACACGTCCGTCTTCGCGGATCAGGGTCGCGATATCGCGCGTGAGCGTGAAGTCTTCGATCCCGGCATCACGCATCCATTTATTGACGACGGCCGGTCCGCCAACTGCATTGAGGATCGCATCGGTGCAGGCATTGCAGCTTTTGCTGATCATCAGGTCGATATGTTCGCGAGCGGTCAGATAGGCCCCGCCGCGACGCGGGAGGCGCCATTCGCTGGTCAGCGTCCATTTTCCTGCATCGACACCGGCCAGGTAAACCGCCGCAATCGCGACCTTGCTGGTGCTGGCCATCGGAAAACGCTGGTCGGCCAGGACGTCGATTTCGAGACCGCTGGTGAGATCGAGCGCATAAACGCCGATGCGGCCGCGCGAACCCTCGGCGAGCTGCGCGATGCGCTCTTCGAGTTCGTTGTCGTAAACCGCATCGAAATCCTGCGGGGCACGCATCTCGGTGCCAAGAAGGCTGTCGAATTGCGACTGGTATGTCGACTGCTGCGCCTGTGCATGGGCCGCGCCCGGCAGGCCAAGCGCCATGGCGCCTGCTGCAAGCAATGTTCCGATCGACTTCATCCGCATGCCCCTCACATACCAAATTCATGGTTGTTCAAACATTAACGCGATTGCGGAATCATGCGCAAGCGCGGACGCGACAAATTGTGTCTCGCCCGCGCCCGATGCTTTTAGCGCAATGAAATTTCTTAAGGGCTGTCAGGCCGAAGCAATCACCTTTTCGATCTGCGATGTAGTCTCGCCGGTCACGGTCTTGTCGATTTCGCCAACCAGACGCTTTTCGAGCTCCGAATGGTAGTGGCGGCGCATCTCGCCGAGTGTCTTGGGATCGGCGATCACCAGCACATCGGTAATTTCGCCCGCAATCGCCTTGGCGTTGAGCCATTCGGCGGCCGCCGCGCCATGGGCCAGTTCGTTCAAATCGGTGGATCCGTGCCGCTGACCGATATCGTCCTGGTGCTTCACTCCGGCACTGAAATTGGTGGCGGTGAGATCGGGCTTCTGCGCGCCGCCGAGCTTGGGCTCGAAGGGCTGGCCGCTGTTCTGCATAACGGTGAAATGCTCGCCATCGACGATGGCAACGTGGGCCTTGTGCGGCAGCTTCATGAAGGGTCTCCTTGTTCTATTCCGTGTTCTTGCAAGACCAACGTTCGAAGCGCCCGAGAGGTCCGGCTCTTGCTCGCGCGGAAAGCCTCGGGCAGGGTGTTTCCATGGGAGAGAGCGACGGCGCGAGCCGCCTGCACGACGGATTGGAACGCGCCCTTGGCCGCGTGTCTCTGGGCGCGCCCGAAAACCTCGTCCGCCTGACCGGCGGGGCAACCATGGAGAGCTGGCGATTCGAAACGGGAGGAGCCGCCTTCGTGTTGCGGCGTGCACCCAGCCTCGCCTTCCTCGACGACCGACCATTCGGGCATGATACCGAAGCCGAGGCGATCCGCGTGGCGCGACGCGCAGGCGTCACCGCACCCGAGGTTATCGTGGAACTGAAAAAGGCCGACGGGATCGGCAGCGGCTTCGTCATGCGTGCGCTTCCCGGGACACCCGACCCGCGCGCCATCCTTGCGATGGAGTCGCCCGACCAGCTTCTTGGCGAAGCAGCGCGAGATCTGGCCCGCATCCATGCGATTTCCCCTGCCGACCTGCCCGGCGATGTCCCGACGCTCGATTATGCAGAGGGCGTGGCGAAGCTTCGCGAGCAATTCGAGGAGGCGGGCGGCGACCGTCCGATCATCGCGCTTGGGCTGCGCTGGCTGATGGACAATCTGCCGGAGCCGGTCGATCCGGTGCTCAACCACGGCGACTATCGGCTGGGCAATATCCTGTGCGAGGACAGCCATCTTACCGGCGTGCTCGACTGGGAGCTGGCCCATTTGGGCGATCCTCACGAAGACCTCGCTTTCGGTTGCATGCCCGTCTGGCGGTTCGGGGCCTATGATAGGCCGGCGCTGGGGCTGGGGTCGCTGGAGGACTATTTCGCCGCCTACGAAGCGGCGGGCGGTCGAAAGGTCGATCCGTCGCGCTTCCGCTTCTGGACCATCTACCGCACCGTCTGGTGGGCGCTTGGCTGCCTGAAGAATGCAAGGGTCTGGCGCGACGGACAGGATCGGATGCTGGAGCGGGTGGTGATCTCGCGCCGGACCAGCGAGCAGGAGGTGGACCTGCTCTTGCTTCTCGAAGAAGATGCTCCCGAAGACTGCAAGAGGCAACAGCGCTGGGAGGCGCAGCCGCGACCGGACGAGGACATTGGTGACGCGTCGATGGAGGAAATTCTCATTGCGATTTCGGAGTGGCTCTCAAGCATGAAGGATCGCGTCGAAGGACATGACAGGTTCCAGCTCGCAGTCGCTCGAAATGCTTTGGGGATTGCCATCAGGGACGACCGCTACCTTCCGCATCTCCACGCAAACGAACGAATGGCGCAGGACATAATGGCGGGCGAAAAGCGGCTCGACCAGCGCGGCGTCATCGGCAGGCTCCGGCAGGCGGCGCTTGAAAAAATCACAGTCGACTCGCCCAAGTATTCCTCGCTGCAGGTCGCGCTCGATAAATGGACCATTCCGAAGGAGGAAAGCTGATGGACTTCACCATCCCGCAGGACCTCGAAGACTATTACGCCGAACTCGTCTCCTTCATCGAGGCCGAGATCGAGCCGCTGGTCGCCAGGGACGACAATATCCGCTTCTTTGACCATCGCCGCGAAAATGCGCGGACCGACTGGGAGCGTGGAGGCCTGCCCAATCACGAGTGGGAGGACCTGCTGCGGCAGGCACGCAAGGGGGCAGACAAGGCGGGCCACTGGCGTTTCTCCGCGCCGAAGAAATACGGCGGCAAGGATGGCTCGAACCTCTGGATGGCGGTGATCCGCGACCGGTTCGCGCAGCGCGGGCTGGGCCTCCACAACGATCTCCAGAACGAACATTCGATCGTCGGCAATTTCCCCTTCGTCGCCATGTTCGAGCAATGGGGCACCGAGGAGCAGAAGCAGGAGTTCATCCTTGGCGGGTTCGAGGGAACGCGCCGCGTCGCTTTCGGCCTGACCGAAGCGAACCACGGCTCCGATGCCACCCACATGGAGACTACAGCGGTGCGCGAAACGCGCGACGGTGTCGACGGCTGGCTGATCAATGGCGAGAAGATGTGGATCACCGGCATGCATGTCGCCACGCACTGCGCCATGTTCTGCCGCACGTCGGGAGACGCGGGCGATGCGCGCGGGATCACCTGCCTGCTCGTCCCCAACCCGACCGAGGGGCTGGAGATCGAGGAGTGGATGTGGACCTTCAACATGCCCACCGATCATCCCCGCCTCTCGGTGAAGGATGTGTGGGTGCCCGAAAGCGCGATGCTTGGGCGCGAGGGCCTCGGCCTCGCGCTGGCGCAGAGCTTCGTGCACCAGAACCGCATCCGGCAGGCTGCAAGTTCGCTCGGCGCAGCGCAGTTCTGTGTCGAGGAAAGCGTGCGCTATGCTCGCGAGCGCAAGCCGTTCGGCGAGGAACTTGCCCGCAACCAGGCCATCCAGTTCCCGCTGGTCGAGCTCGCCACCCAGTGCGAGATGCTGCGCCTGCTGATCTACAAGACAGCCTGGGAAATGGACAACATGCCGCATGAGGAGATCGAGAAGACGATCTCCGACAAGGTCTCCATGTGCAATTACTGGGCGAACCGGCTGGTGTGCGAAGCGGCCGACCGCGCGATGCAGGTGCACGGCGGCATCGGCTATTCGCGGCACAAACCCTTCGAACATATCTATCGCCACCATCGCCGCTACCGGATCACCGAAGGGGCAGAGGAAATCCAGATGCGCAAGGTGGGTGCATACCTGTTCGGCTATCTCGGTCCGCGAAAAGGCAAGTTCGCTTCCGGTTAGTCCCTGCGCTCATGTCGTTCGCAGAACAGGTGCTTGACCTTGACGAACCGCGACATTCTCAATCACGCTGCAAATTCTTGGGGACTCAAAACATGACACATTCGATGCGCGCAATCGCTGCGGGCCTGCTTATCTCGACCTCTACTGCCGCGATCGCGCAGGAAGTTCCGATCGTCCTTCCCGGCGCTCCGGGCGAGGCTCCTCGCGTCATTGGCGAGGCCGAGGCCATCGCGCTTTCGGATACGCGCTATTCGCCCGCCGACGTAAACTTCATGCAGGGCATGATCGTCCATCACCAGCAGGCCGTCGAAATGGCCCGGCTGGTGAAGGCCCGCACTAATAACGACGCGATCCTGAAGACCGCCGATCGGATCGAGGCAGGCCAGAAGGACGAGATGAAATTCATGCGTGAATGGCTCGAGGCGCGCGGCGAACAGGTCGAAATGCCGCACTCGATGCATATGGGCCACGAGGGCCATGGCGCGATGAAGGGCATGGCGAGCAAGGAGCAGATGGCTGCGCTTGCCGCTGCCAACGGCACGGCCTTCGACGAACTATTCCTCCAGCTGATGATCGCGCACCACCAGGGGGCGCTCGACATGGTGCGCGAACTGCATCGCTCGCCGGGCAGTGCCTACGAGCCGGTGATGTTCGAGTTTACCAACGAGGTGGTCAGCGACCAGCAGGCCGAGATCGACCGGATGAACAGCGTCCTTGCAGAGCTGTCGCAGGACCCGCGCGCCACGCTGGCTGCCGGTTTCCGCGATGCCGAGGAAGCGATCTCGAACCTGCGCCTCGTCGTCTCGCAGCCCAAGCCGACCGGCTTCTTCGACCCTGCCAACCCCGCACAGCTTCAGCCGCGGATCGAGAAGGACGAAGAAGAGGGCGAGGAAAAGAAGAAAGACACTTCCAACGAGGATGAAGAGGAAGAAAAGCCGCGCTTCGGCCAGCGCGGGTCTCTGCTCAGCTTCGCCAACACCGATATCGCCTTCTCGGGCGACCTCATGGTGGCGGGCAGCTACCACGGCTTCAACGCCTATCGCCTCGGCGAGGATGGCGTACCGCAGCTCGTATCGAGCACGGTCTGCCCGGGCGGGCAGGGCGACGTCTCGATCGTGGGCGACCTGCTGGTGATGAGCGTGCAGGACAGCCGCGCACGTATCGATTGCGGCCTCCAGGGCGTTGCCGGACGCGTCAACGAGGAACGCTTCCGCGGCCTGCGCATCTTCGACATCTCCGATATTACTCGTCCCAAGCAGGTCGGCCTCGTCCAGACCTGTCGCGGCAGCCACACGCACTCGATCGTAAGCGCGGATGACGAGACGATCATCGTCTACAATTCGGGCACCAGCTATGTGCGCGACAACGAGGAGCTGGAAGGCTGTTTCGATACTGCCGGTGACGAGACTGCGCTATTCAGCATCGACGTGGTCGAGATCCCGGTCGCCAATCCGGCAGCTGCGCGCGTCGTTGACAGTCCGCGCGTCTTTGCCACCGGCGACCAGATCGCCGGCCTGTGGCGTGGCGGCGACCATGGCGAAGGCACGCAGAGCACATATGTCACGAACCAGTGTCACGACATCACGGTATTCCCGGCGAAAAACCTCGCCGCGGGTGCGTGTTCGGGCAATGGCATCATCCTCGACATCACCGACCCGATGAAGCCGGTGCGTATCGACGACGTAACCGACAAGGGCTTCGCCTACTGGCACTCGGCCACCTTCAACAATGACGGCACCAAGGTGCTGTTTACCGACGAATGGGGCGGGGGCGGCCGTCCGCGTTGCCAGGCCGGCGACCCGAAGAACTGGGGCGCGGATGCATTCTACGCGATCGAGGATGGCAAGCTGACCTATCGCGGCATGTACAAGCTGCCCGCACCGCAGGGCGACAAGGAAAACTGCGTCGCGCACAACGGTTCGATCATCCCGGTGCCTGGCCGCGATATCTTCGTGCAGGCCTGGTACCAGGGCGGCATCTCGGTGATCGACTTTACCGATGCCGCGAACCCGTTCGAGATCGCCTATTTCGACCGCGGCCCGGTCGACAAGGACCAGCTGGTCACTGGCGGCTACTGGTCGGCCTACTGGTACAACGGCCGCATCTACGCGACCGAGATTGCGCGCGGCCTCGATGTCTTCGCACTCGAGCCGAGCGAGTACCTGACCGCGGAGGAGATCGCTGCGGCGGAAGCGGCCCAGTACGAAGGCAATCTCTTCAACCCGCAGACACAGACGCAGGTCACCTGGCCTTACGAAGTGGTCCGTGCTGCCGAGGATAGCCGTAAGGGCGGCTGACCCGCTCGCGCGAACGCAAAGAAAAGGCCCGGCAGGATCGCTCCCGCCGGGCCTCTTTCTGTGTAGCCTGTCGGCTGGTTGGCGCGAGCTTAGAAGCCCATGCCGCCCATACCGCCCATGCCGCCCATATCGGGCATTGCAGGCGCGGCGCCCTTGTCTTCCGGCTTGTCGACGACGGCAGCTTCCGTCGTGATCAGCAGGCCGGCGACCGAAGCGGCGTTCTGCAGCGCGGTGCGGACGACCTTGGTCGGGTCGATGACGCCGGCAGCTACGAGGTTCTCGTAGGTGTCGGTTGCGGCGTTGAAGCCGAGCGTTTCGTCATTGCTGTCGAACAGCTTGCCCGAAACAACCGCACCGTCGTGGCCGGCGTTCGCAGCGATCTGGCGGACCGGAGCGGTCAGTGAGCGGCGGACGATGTCGATGCCGCGGGTCTGGTCGTCGTTGCCGCCGGTCAGGCCGTCGAGAGCCTTGGAGGCGTAAAGGAGCGCCGTACCGCCGCCCGGGACAATGCCTTCTTCAACGGCTGCGCGGGTTGCGTGCAGCGCGTCGTCGACGCGGTCCTTGCGTTCCTTCACTTCGACTTCGGTCGCACCGCCGACCTTGATGACGGCCACGCCGCCAGCAAGCTTGGCAAGGCGTTCCTGCAGCTTTTCGCGGTCGTAGTCGCTCGAGGTGTTGTCGATCTGCGTACGGATTTCCGAAACGCGGGCCTTGATGTCGTCTTCCGAGCCGGCACCGTCGACGATGGTCGTGTTGTCCTTGTCGATCGTGACGCGCTTGGCTTCACCGAGCATGCCCAGCGTGACGTTTTCCAGCTTGATGCCGAGGTCTTCGCTGATCATCTCGCCCTTAGTGAGGATCGCGATGTCCTGCAGCATAGCCTTGCGGCGATCGCCGAAGCCCGGTGCCTTGACCGCTGCAACCTTGAGGCCGCCGCGCAGCTTGTTGACCACGAGGGTCGCCAGCGCTTCGCCTTCGATGTCTTCCGCGATGATCAGCAGCGGACGGCCCGACTGGACAGCCGCTTCGAGAACCGGGAGCATCGCCTGCAGGTTCGAGAGCTTCTTCTCGTGGATCAGGATGTACGGGTTTTCGAGTTCGACCGTCATCTTTTCCGGGTTGGTGATGAAGTAGGGCGACAGGTAGCCGCGGTCGAACTGCATGCCTTCGACGGTTTCGAGCTCGAATTCGAGACCCTTGCTCTCGTCGACGGTGATCACGCCTTCCTTGCCGACCTTTTCCATGGCTTCGGCGATCTTTTCGCCGACTTCACGGTCGCCATTGGCCGAGATGATGCCGACCTGTGCGATTTCTTCGCTGCCCGACACTTCCTTCGAACGGCCGGCGAGGTCTGCGACGACCTTCTCGACAGCGAGGTCGATGCCGCGCTTGAGGTCCATCGGGTTCATGCCCGCTGCGACCGACTTCATGCCTTCGGTCACGATCGACTGGGCAAGAACGGTTGCGGTGGTGGTGCCGTCACCGGCGGCGTCGTTCGACTTCGAAGCGACTTCCTTGAGCATCTGCGCGCCCATGTTCTCGAACTTGTCCTTGAGTTCGATTTCCTTGGCGACGGAAACGCCGTCCTTGGTGATGCGGGGTGCGCCGAAGCTCTTGTCGATCACGACGTTGCGGCCCTTGGGCCCGAGCGTGACCTTGACGGCATTGGCGAGGGTGTCGACGCCGCGCAGAATGCCTTCGCGCGCGTCGCGGCCGAACTTTACGTCCTTGGCTGCCATGTGTGTTTCTCCTGGAATTCTATTGAGTGATTGGAAGCGTTATGCGGGTCGGGCTCAGCCCATGATCCCCATGATGTCGCTTTCCTTCATGATCAGCAGGTCTTCGCCGTCGAGCTTGATCTCGGTGCCCGACCACTTGCCGAACAATACGCGGTCGCCAGCCTTCACGTCGAGCGGGGTGACGGTGCCGTCTTCGGCCTTCGCGCCCGAACCGACAGCGACGACTTCGCCTTCGCTGGGCTTTTCCTTGGCGCTGTCGGGAATGATGATCCCGCCGGCGGTCTTTTCTTCTGCTTCAATGCGGCGCACGAGCACACGGTCGTGCAACGGACGAAATGCCATAGTGATGACCTTTCTACTGGGTTTGAATGTTCGTTGGCACTCCCGGGGTGAGAGTGCCAGTGGCGCGGATATGTTGATGCGCCTTCCCGGAGTCAACGGGTGGGAGTGCAAAAAATTTCCATCGTCCGGGGCGAGCCGTGCGCTGGGGTGGCCAGAGCGTGCCGGACACCCTATCGCGCCGCACAAACACGCCAATTCGCGAAGATTACAGGAGCTAACTCCATGCAGACCGACAAGGCCGTTTCGGCCCTGACCATTCCAGAGCAGGCCGTACTCTGGTTGCGACTGAACATGATGGACATCGCGGGCGCCTTCGCCGTCCTGATTTTCGGCCTGCTTGCGGCCAAGCTGATATCGGGCTGGGTCGAGCGCGCACTCAACCGGTCGCCCCGTTTCGATGCGACCGTGGCCAACTTCCTCTCGAACCTCGTCAAATACGCTCTTTGGGCGATGGTCATCGTCACCGTACTGACCCAGTTCGGGGTCGAGACGACCAGCATCCTGGCGGCGCTCGGCGGCATGGCGCTGGCGATCGGCCTCGCGCTGCAGGGCACGCTCAGCAATGTCGCCTCGGGCGTGATGATCCTCGTGCAGAGGCCCTTCAAGATCGGCGAGGCGATTTCGGCGGGCTCGGTCACCGGGGTCGTCCAGCAGATCGGCCTGTTCACGACCGAACTGAAGCAGTTCGACGGGCTCTTCGTCATGGTGCCCAACTCGCAATTGTGGAACCAGGCGATCATCAACTTCCACCGCCACCCGATCCGCCGCTTCGAGCTTGTCGTCGGCATCGGCTATGGCGATTCGATGGAGCAGGCGCGCAAGGAACTGCTCGAGATCGCCGCTGCTGACGAGCGCGTGCTTGCCGATCCGGAGCCCGTCGCCTTCGTCGCATCGCTCGACGACAGTTCGGTCGGCATCGGCCTTCGCGTATGGTGCGCGACTGCCGATTTCGCGCCGCTTGGCTGGGCCATCACGGAGGCCGCCAAGGCGCGCTTCGACGATGTCGGTATCTCGATCCCGTTCCCGCAGCGCGAGGTCACGCAGCGGGCCGCATAAGGAGCTAGGGGCGGGCGGTGAGGCCGAGACGGTCGCGCCGCGCCCAGCGCGAAGTGAGGAGCAGGGCAGCGACCGTGAGACCCGCGGCCAGACCGATCCACACGCCTACGCCTCCAAGCGGGGTGTAGAAGCCGAGATAAAGCGAGAGGCCGATGCCCGGCACCCAATAGGAAAAGGCCGCGATCCACATCGGCACCCGCGTGTCCTGCAACCCGCGCAACGCGCCTGCCGCCACCGCCTGCATGCCGTCGAACAGCTGGAAGGCAGCCGCGATAACGATGTATTTGAGCGCAAAGGCGACCAGCACGGCGTTCTTCGGATCCCACGGGTCGATGTAGATCGCGAGCAGCGGCTTGGGGATGGCGATCATGGCGATGGCGGTCAGCAGCATGAAGCCGGTACCCACGGCAATGCCTGCCCAGCCGGCGCGTTTCATCCCTTCGCTGTCCCTGGCACCGTAGAAATAGCCGACGCGGATGGTGGCAGCCTGCCCCACGCCGAAGGGAACCTGGAATGCCAGCGCGGCGATTTGCAGAGCCACCGTGTGGGCTGCCAGCTGGGTTGCACCGATATTCCCCATAAGGAAAGCCGCCGCGCCGAAAATTCCCGCTTCGGCGGTAATCGTGAGCGCAATCGGCGTGCCGATACGGGTGATATGCCACAGGCGGTGCCAGTCTGGCGACCACCAGCGACCGAAGATCCGGTAACGGTGGAGGCGCTTATCGAGCCTGATCGCAATGATGTAAGCCGCCGTCACGAAAAGCGAGGTAATGATTGTCGCTACCGCTGCGCCCCGCAAGCCGAGCTCGGGCGCTCCTAGATTGCCGAAGATGAAGGCGTAATTCGCAAGTGCATTCACGAAGATGCCCGCTGCCGTAATGGCAGTCGCGAAGATCGGACGATCCAGTGTCGACACGAAGCTCCGGAGCACGTTGTTGATGAGCATCGGGATCATCGAGATGACGAGGATCGTGTTGTACTCGAGCGCCATGCCGATGATCGCCGTCTCCTGGCCGGTCGCGCGCATGAGCGGGCCGAGCATGAGGCAAAGGCCCATCCCTGCCACTCCGGATATCACTGCGAGCCACAATGCCATCCGGACCGATCGGCGCACCGGGCGCAGTGCAGGCGCGCGTTCGCCGAGCTCCGCGGCGGCGACGGGCGCCACTGCACCTGTCAGGCCCGACAAGGCCCACATGACGAGGCCGAAGAGAGCGATGGCAAGTGCGGATGCAGCAAGCTGTGCCTCGCCCAGGCGCGCGATGAAGATCACATCGATCGCATAGGTCAGCATCTGGAGGAGGTTGGCCGCGGCCAGCGGCCAACTGAGCTTCATCGTCGCGCGGAATTCTTCGCGCCAGCCGTCGCTGCTTTCGGGCAGGGGCCTGGAGGGAGCAGGTTGGCTCATCGTCTAGAGCTCCCCCCGAATCGGAAAGAGCCGACCCGCTTAGGCGGATCGGCTCCTTGAAACAATTGCGAGGCCTTTGTCGCCCGTCGGCGGGCCTGAGCCTCCTTGTCCCTTGATCAGGCGCGGATGGTCGAGCGGCGCGTGCCCTGCGAACGCATCTGCGGGCTGCGGTCGGTGCGGCGGCGATTGCGCGGAGCACGACGGCGGCGGCCGTAGGCAAAGTAGGAATATTTATCACGCGTGATCAGGCTGCGGCCGGAAAGCACCTCGAAACCGCGGCCGACGATTGCATGCAGGCCGCGACCGATCGCATCGATGCTGGTCAGCACGTCGACCACGAGAAGCAACGGCAGGACCGTGACCAGAACAAGGTTCTTGCGAATCTGGCGAGCAGAATAGCTGCTTGGGAAGAACCTCACCAACAATGCGCTGGCGAGGTAGGCTGCGCCCAGATAGCAAACCGCCATGACTAATGCGTTCAACATGCTTTGACCCTGTTCCGGCTTTTTTCTGGGTCTCCTTTTGCCACCTAAGGGTAAACCGAAAGCTACCAGTTTACGCTTTTTTCGCAGAATCGCGCACTTTTCGAGCCAAGTTGTTGAATCGCATCAAACTTGGCATCTGGCTCGGAGGGTGCCACAATGGGACGCATCGTCGATTTTGTCGGATATTAACCGTGCGGGCTGGCGATTGTTTGGATTTCGGTCGCTAAGGGTCGGGCCGTTGGCATCCGCATGGCGGCTCTGCCGAAAGTTGAGCAAGTGCCTGCAGCCTTCGGGGGGAGGCAAGGCGATTCGCTGAAGCGAGGGGATATGCAGGAAACTACCGTAGAGAGTCTGGGCGACCGAGGACGCCGGCAGCCGCGACTCGTGTTGCGGCTCAATACCGGCGTTGGACAGGCCGGACGGGCGTTCGACGCCGAAGTCCTGAACCTCTCGCGTAATGGTATGCTGGTGCGCACCGGTGCCGAGCTCTCGCTCGACGATCCGCTCGAAGTCGTCCTCCCGCAAAGCGGCGCTGTACGGGCGAAAGTCGTCTGGTTCGCCGACGAGCTCTATGGCTGCAGCTTCCCAGAGCCCATTTCCGAAGAAGAAATGCAGGCGGCCAATGATGTCGCCTCGATCGAGGATGGCGGAGGTGCCGCGCGCTTCGGTGTCGACCACGAAACACTGGGCCAGCGGATCAAGCGCCTTCGCGTTGCCAGCGGCAATTCGATGCGCGCCTTTGCCGAACTCGTTGGCGTCAGCAAGCCGACCTTGTGGAAGTGGGAGGGCGACCAGGTTCGCCCGCGCCATGAAACGATGCAGCGGCTGGCAAGCCAGCTTGGCGTCACCGAACTGGAACTGGTCTATGGCGCTCCAGGGCGGAGCAACCCAGCTCCGAACGAGGATACGAACGCCTCGCTTGCCGACATAGTGCGCGCGTGTCGCCAGCGCATAGCAAAGGCAGCCGGTGTCGATACGGCCTGCGTCGAGATCAATATCGATTGGGACCGCGACGGAGACGCGACCACCTAGGGGTGGAGTACCAGCCTGTCGCGAATAGCGTCATAGCGAAGATCGAGCCCGGCCTGCCTGACACGGTCGAGCGAAAGGCGGCCATTTGCACCTGCCGGCGGCAACGCCTGCGAGCGTTCGTTCGCACCGATCGCAGCAAGGGCTCCTGCCAGTTCGCTGCGCTCGATCTCGATGATCGACCCGCCCACAAGGAAGATGGTGAGGCCTGTCATGGCGCCCTGGTCCGTGGCGACGGTCTTGGTCACACCGATCCCGCCCGATGCCGAGGTGAAGCCCTGCTCGATGGAAAAGTCGATCGGCAAGATGCCGTCGCCGTCGGGCTCGACATAGGCGACGGCTGGCTGAAGCCGCTCAGATCCCCTCGTCGCAGTCCGATCAAGTTCGCCGCCTTGCTTCACTTCGACCGCCGAAGGCGGCACCGGCAGTACCATCGCGAAAGCGCTATCCTCGTGGCCGAATTCGACCACTCGTTCGACCGGGACCTGGTCAAGCGCGATCCGTACCACCGCGCGGTTCTGCAGCTCGGCATGGATGAGCGCTGCAACCGCAATCGCCAAGCACAAGCCTGCGATAAGCAGGGTTGCCTGCCCGAGGACTTTTAGGACCAGCGCGGTTCCACCGCGATCATGGTACACTGCGCTTGTCATTGCAGCGTGTAGATCGCCAGCGCGATACTTCCGATCGCGATGGCTATTCCATAGGGAAGCTTGGCGAAATCGTCCTGCGAGCGCTGGCGGACCTTGAAGCCGCGCTTGGCGGCGAACCAGACCAGCGCCAGCACGAAACCGGCAAAGGTCATCGCCACGAACAGCATCAGGACCTTGGTGGCAGGGAAGAAGGTAGCGCTGGCGGCATAGAACTTGCCGTCACCGCCGCCGAAAACACCCCAGCTGAACAGCAGGAAGCCGATGCCGAACGCCAGCACACCGTGGAGCGCATGCAGGCCGAGCCCGGTCCATCCGTCGAGCAGGAAGCCGAAGGTAAGGCCGGCAATCGCCATTGCGATGCACAGCCAGTTCGGCAGCTTCCGGGTGAAGGCGTCGAGCAGGGCGCCAAGACCCGACGTGGCGCCAAGCACTGCGAGCCAGATCGAGGTCAGCGCCATGCGGGGTGCTTAGTCGTCCGAAGAGGTTGCCGGTGGCGAAGGCAGGCGGACACGCAGCGGGTAACGGCTGCCGGTATCGGCGCTGCCGATGCGCACACGTGCCGGGTAGGGCGCGCTCGTGCTGCCGCCGCCGATAGAAATCTCTGCAGGGCGAGACGCCGGGCTTGCCGGGCGGATCGTGCCGCCGGAAACGCGCACGCGTGCCGGTGCCGGTTCGGGTAGTGCCCGCTGTACAGGGGCACTGCCACGGCTCACGCGGGTCGACTGGCTTGCGCCCGAAATGGTGATGCTGCGCGTTTCGCCGCCGCTGCGCACGAGGCGCGTATCGGGCTCGGGCTCGAACGGTTTTTCGGGTGCCGCACTGGCATAGGCTGCGTAGCTCTCCGCAGCTTTTTCGCGCTGTGCGTAGGCCAGGCGCATGTCGCTGGCGAGATCGCTGCTGTAGAAGCGCGCAAGGTTCGCAGCGTAGCGTTCGTTCTGGCGATCGGTCTTGACCGCAGCGACGAAATACCGCTCGGCAAGGTCGGCACGGCCGAGCTTTGCATAGGTCACGCCGAGCGCATTGAGCGCATCGCCGCTCGTCTGCGGGTTAAGCGCGGCACGGTGAAGCGGAGCGATCGCATTGCCCAGGCGGCCTGCGCGCAAATGCTCGCGTCCTTCGTCGAGGTCGGACTGCCCGAGCTGGTAGGTCGAAGCAGAGGACTTCCCGGAGAAGCCGAAGGTGTCGACGATCGACTGGCAGCCGCCAAGGCTGACTGCGAGGGCTGCGAGGGCGAGAGTGGTTGCAGGTTTCATGTTATCCTCCTGTCAGAGCCGGTCCGATTTCCCGAATGACGGCAATTGCCGCGGGAAGAATGAGCACTCCGATCATGGTCGGGAGCATGCAGGTCACGAGCGGGATCGAGATGAGAACCGGCAAGCGGTGCGCCTTCTCTTCCGCGCGCATGCGGCGGGCTTCGCGCATTTCGTGCGCATAGACCCGCAGCGTGTTCGAAATGCTGGTGCCGAGCTTGTCCGACTGGATAAGCAGCGTGGCGAAGCTGCGGATCTCGTCGACCCCGGCGCCGTCGGCCATGCGACGCATCGCGTCTTCGCGCGAGGCACCGGCGCGCATCATCAGCGTGGTCTCGGTGAAGAGTTCAGCGACCAGCGGATGGGTGGTGGCGATCTCGCGGCCCACACGGTCCAGCGCCGATTCAAGTCCGAGCCCGGCTTCGACGCAGACCAGCAAGAGATCGAGCGAATCCGGGAAGCCGTTGATGATCGCCTCGCGGCGGCGGTCAGCCTTCGCCTCGATGAAGAGATAGGGCAGGAAGAACCCGAAGGCCGCGGCAATGGCCGAGACCACGTAAATCTTCATCACGCTCGATTCTTCACCCGAGCTGGCGACCATCAGCAACCAGATCGAAGGCAGGCCGAAGGTGAGCAGGATACGCACGAGCGTATAGACGCGTGGTGCGGATGCGTTGCGGAAACCAGCAGCCTTGAGCTTCTGCAGCAGCTTGTCGTTGCCGGTGTCGGTCAGATTGATGCCGGCATTCTCGATCGAGTTTGCAATCTTGGCCCAGCGACCTTCCCGTTCCTGGTCGAGCAGGGCCGTTTCCGTCCTGCCGCGCGCACCGTCGCCAAGCTTCGCAAGCTGGCGCCCGGCGTCCGCACGGGCAGCAATCCAGTTCACGAGAACCAGCACCGTGCCGACTGCCACGGCAAAGACAAGCGCCAGGACCAGCAGGCGCACGAAGGTGTTGGAGATGGCTAGTTCAAGCATGTCAGACCTTAATGTCCACCATTCGCCGGATCATGTAGACGCCGATGATGTAGAGGACCGTGAGCGTGATCGAGCCGAAGATGAAGATCGGATCCTCGATGACGGCGAGGTAGAATTCCGGGTTGCCGAGGAACACGGTCACGAAGGCGAAGACGGGCAGCACGGTCAGCATCCAGCCGGTCATGCGGCCTTCGGAACTGAGTGCGCGGACCTTCATGAACATCGAAGCGCGGGCACGGATGACGTCGGCGAGGTTTTCCAGGATTTCGGCAAGGTTGCCGCCGGTCTCGCTTTGCACGGCAAGCGAGACGACGAACATGCGCATGTCTTCCAGGTCCCAGCGTTCCGCCATGGCGTGAAGCGCGCCGACAAGATCCGAGCCATAGGTCACCTCGTCGGCGACGATGCCGAATTCGGTGCCGATGGGATCTTCCATTTCCTTGGTCAGCAGCTCGATCGCCGAGGCGACCGGGTGACCCGACCGAAGCGCGCGCACGAAGATGTCGAGCGCGACGGGAAACTGCTTCTCGACCTTCTTGCGGCGCGATGCCGCGATCCGCTGGAGGATGAGGTAGGGAAGCACGAAGGCAAGGGCCACGGCCACGAGCAGCGCAAGCCAGAAAACCCCGAAGCCTAGCGAGGCGCCGAAACCTGCCGCACCGAGGATGACCAGCGCAAAGATGACGAGGCCGGCAATCAGCATGATCATGCCGAGCGTGCCGGTGCTATAGGGAACCGCCGAGGCGAAAACCGCCCGCTGGAAATTCTCGACCAGTCCGCGAATGATCGGGGGCAGGTGCGTATGATTTTTCGGACTGTTCTTGAGCAGCTGTTCGATCAGCTTGTCCCGGTCCGCACCGGATTCGATCATCGACATGCGGCGATTGACTGCGCTGGCATAGGAACGGCGCTGTGCGGCCGAGCGCGCAATCAACTGTGCCACGATGAACACGGCCATGAAGACCGCGATAAGGAAGAGGACGCGTATGACGATTGCGGTCATGGGCTCAGTCGATCTTCAGGTCGGGACGGAACAGGTCGGTCGGAAGCACGATGCCGTGCGCTTCTGCATCCTGAAGGAACTTGGGCCGGATGCCGGTCGCCTCGAAATGGCCCTTCACGGTGCCGTCGTCTTCGCGGCCGGTCATCTTGAAGCGGAAGATTTCCTGCATCGTGATGGTGTCGCCTTCCATACCGGTGAGCTCGGACAGGCTCTTCACCTTGCGTCGACCGTCGGAAAGTCGGCCCACCTGCACGACAACGTTGATGGCCGAAGCGATCTGCGCGCGAGAGCTTTTCGAGGTGATATCGATGCCGCTCATGCCGATCATCTGCTCGACACGCGAAAGCGCATCGCGCGGCGTGTTGGCGTGGACCGTGGTCATCGAACCGTCGTGGCCCGTGTTCATGGCCTGGAGCATGTCGAACGCCTCGCCGGCGCGAACCTCGCCCACGATGATGCGGTCGGGTCGCATGCGCAGTGCGTTCTTCACGAGATCGCGCTGCGTGACTTCGCCGGTGCCCTCGATATTGGGCGGGCGGGTCTCGAGGCGGGCGACATGCGCCTGCTGCAACTGGAGTTCCGCCGAGTCCTCGATCGTGACAATGCGTTCCTGCTCGTCGATGAAGGTCGACATGGCATTGAGCAGCGTCGTCTTACCCGAACCGGTACCGCCCGAGATGAGCACGTTGCGGCGCGAGGCGACGATGGCTTCCATCACCTGTGCCATCTGCGCTGGAATAGAGCCGAGACCGATCATCTTCTCGATGCTGATCGGGCTCTTCGCAAACTTGCGAATGGAGAGCAGCGAACCGTCGATCGCGAGCGGTGCGACGATCGCATTGACGCGGCTGCCGTCGGCGAGACGCGCATCGACGAAGGGCGAACTTTCGTCGACACGGCGGCCGACGGCGCTCACGATCTTCTGGATCACGCGCATCAGGTGCTTTTCGTCCTGGAAGCGGGTGGGCACAGCCTCCAGCTGGCCGCGGCGTTCCACGAAGACCGTCTTGTAGCCGTTGACGAGGATATCGGTGATCGTCTCGTCCTGCAGAAGCGGCTCGAGCGGGCCGAGGCCGAGCAGCTCGTCGACCACGTCCTGGATCAGGTTCTCGCGTTCCTGGCGGTTGAGCGGATGCTCGTGGTCGCTGACCAGCTCGGGCATGAGCCCGGCAATCTGTGACTTGATCTGTTCGACCGGCGTCTTGTCGAGCATGCCCAGGTTCAGGCGGTCGAGCAGGGCCTTGTGGATCGAGACCTTGAGGTCGAGCATCGCTTCGCGCTGCTTGTCCTTCTCGCCGAACAGGATGCGCTCCTGTTCGTCGGCGGTCGGCACGATGGCATTGTCTTCATCGTTGACCGGTTCGGCTGCGGTTTTCACCTTCCACATGTTATTCGCCCCCTTCGACCATAGTCAGGACATGGTCGGCCAGCTTCTCGATATCGCGCGAGAAGCGGCTCTTGCGCTGGATCTTGCGGGCAAGCACGCCCTGCGTCTGTGCCTGTTCGATCAGCTGGGCATCGGACGTAACCGTGGCGGCGACAGAATGGCCCAGCGCATCTTCGATGCTGCTGCGGTCCAGTCGCTTGAACAGGCCCGAAGCCGAATTGTTCAGCGCGATCGCGACACGCGACAGCTTGTAATCGAGATCCTGCAGCAGGCGCAGCTTGCGTTTCACCTGACGCAGTGCACCGATCGAGCTCGTACCGACCAGCAGCACGGCATCGGCAGCCAGCATGACCGACATTGCCCAGTTCGTTAGCGATCCGGGCATGTCGAAGATTACTACGTCGTACCGGCGGCGTGCCATCGAGATTACCTGCTGGAGCTTTGCGAGCTCCAGTTCCTCGATCGGCTGGATTTCGGCTGGCGCTGCGATGATGTCGCAGGCCGAAGTCGCTTCGGTTGCGACAGCGCGCATCAGTTCGTCATCGAGCCTGCTGCCGGCTTCCACGAGATCGTTGATCGACAGGGGCGACTGGCGGTCGAAATAGGATGCGACATCGCCACTCTGCAGGTCGAGATCGATCACGCAGGCGCGGCAGGAGCCGCCCATCTCGCGCGCCATCGCGTCGCCCAGATGGGTTGCGATGGTGGTGGCGCCGGCACCGCCGAGGCACTTCTGCACGGCAATGACCGGGGCGAGGGTGACTTCCTGTTCGATCGGGGCGCCGCCCGTCTCGCGTTCGACTTCGAGGATCGCGGTGAGCAGGTCGTCGACCGTGAACGGCATTTCGACCACGTCGCCAATGCCCTTGCGCAGCAGCAGGCGGGTGGTCTTCACATCGACCTCGGCCAGCGCGGCGATGATCGGAAGGTTGGGCTGCATGGTGCGCAGCGCATCGAGTCGGGCGATCGAGCGGCTGTCGGCAGGGTCGACTTCGACCACTGCGATACGAGCCTTCGAAGTGCATTCGTCGGGCAGCATCTCGCTCGGCTCGATTTCGATGAGCGAGACGGTGTCTGCCAGCGAGCCGAGGCCGTCCAGCTCACCGGGGCGCGCGAATACGAAGACCTTGTCTGGGAGGCCCGTTTCGGCGTTACTTGCCACTTTGAAGATGCTTTCGAAGCTTGTCATGTTCTTGCCGTTCAATGCGAAAATGTTCCCTCACCGTCCTCGCTTGTGAGCGAGTAGGCGAAATCGGGTAGGTCCACGGATCCGATGAGGATGCCGTAGAGTGGACGATGTTCCATATTCACGAGGCGAACCGTTATTATTGGGGCCACATCGGGCCCATTCGGATCACCGGCATAGCCGAGTCCGGACCAACTATATTCCACCTCGACATTCGCCGGAGTGATGTTGGACTTGAAATCCTGCATACGCGAAACGATCGCGTTAAAGGAGGTTGTATTGGCAGCTGTGCCAAAAGTGCACGTTCCTGCGCAAGTGCAGCCGGTACTCGTGCAGGTAACCCCGGGGAATGCGCTGAGAGGCACCGGATTACCCTGCGGAATCCCGCCGTCGGACGCGAAGCTGTAGCTGGCGAGGCCGGAAGGAATAAGGTCGGTCGCCACCGCCCAGCGCGCACCCATCTGGGTAGCTTTCTCGCCGCGGTTCAGTGCCCAGGCGTAATAGCCCACGTCCATGATGCCGAGCAGGAAGAGGATCAGGATTGGCAGGACGAGCGCGAATTCGGCCGCGATGGCGCCCTTTGTGTTCCGGATGAAGGCGGTAATGCGTCTCATATGCCGTTCACCACTGCTTCGGAGCTGGCCTGGACGATTGCGCTGCTGTCGATCACGCCGAGCGCCTCGAACAGCGAATTGTATCCGGCTTCCGCCTCAACGAGCACGATCGGCGCGCCGCCGGTGGTGCCCTTGAAAATGCCGTCGTTCTCGAAATTCGCATCGCAGCGATGCGTGACCGTGATGTCGGAAAGCGCCATCCCGCGAACGCGCGGGTTGGTCCCCGTCACAGTTCCTGTGCGAGTCACCTGCTGGATCTGTGCGACCGCCGTGGCATCGGCGGCTCCGCCACAGGGAAAGGCATCGAACCCGAGCCTTCCGGCGTAGCGCGAGCCTTCGCGCACGGCCTTGATCACCTGCTGTTCGGTATAGAAGTAATGTCCGGCCTCGAATCCGGCGAACATGAGCGTGAGCAGCAGCGGGACCATCAGCGCCATTTCGGCCGCTGCCGCGCCGCGTGTGTCGCGAATGAAGCGGATCAGGCGGGTCATTCGATCAGATACGGGACATCCTTGCGGATCTCCTGCCCCTGGTTGGCACCGCCACCCAGAGTGGTCTCGCCGATGATCTCGACATAGACATCGCTCGCCTCGGTAATGAGCGCAGAACCGCTGCCGCGGCGCGCGGACGGTTCGACGAGGAACACGTCGACGAACTTCTCGATGCGGGCATCGGTCGTGCTCGAGCCCACGCTTTCGGCGGTGCAGTTGATGATCGCGATGCTCAGCACGCGGCGATCCGGCGTAGAGGCCGGCGGAAGTCCCGGCCCATTGCACAGCGGAGAGCGTTGAACCTTGTATCCACCTGTTACGTCGGGGGGATTGGTCAACTGGCCGCCGCCGGCAGCATGCTGTTCGTATTCCCAGCGGTACTGCTGGTAACGCGTCGGGGTGGAACGGCCGGAAAGCTCGGAATATCCGTAATTCGACCACGATGTGGGCATCGCGCCGAGGCCGTTGGTGCCGTAATATGCCGTCCGGTCCCAGTTGCCGTCACCCATGGTGCCGAGCGCACAGGCACCGAGCTGGCTGATCGCGTGACATTTGTCGCGCGGGAAGCCCATCGGATCGAGCGCGGACCATTCCGTGGAGGTAAGATCGTTGACCGGGGAAGTCGGGCGGTAGGGGTTCGGACCAACCTGGAAACCGCTATTGCCGATCGCGCAGCTGCCGCCCCTCTTGAGGAGGTCGATGCGCGCATTGGCCGGCGGCGGACAAAGTGCATCGCCCGTACCGCAAACGTTGTTGAGGCCATTGGCATAAACGCCGACCCGCGTATTGAGCGCATCGAGCACGCTGATCTGTTCGCCCGGCTTGATGTCCGCACCGTCGGTCGAGATACAGTCGCCCGGAGGAACTTCGCGGCCAAGGGTACGTGCGGTCGCGATCGCGCCGTTTCCGGCATTGGTCTCGAGATAGCCGAAGACGCCGGGGCCATAGAGGCCGCCCTGGTCGTTGGCGATCAGACGGACGCCGTGGCCCGCATAATTCGCGGTCGTGAAATCGGGATCCGCCGCCTCCTGCGGATTGCACATCATCACCGGCGGGACCTTACAGATCGCGGAACCGAGGCCGGCAAAGGCAACGCCTTCCAGTGCGTCCGATGCAAGCCGTCCGGTGATCGGCAGCAGGGCGTAGTTCACCTGCCGCGCGTCGACATAGACTTCGACGTAATTGGCGTTTTCATCGTCAGTCGCGGCGGTCGTCTTGGCCTTGTCCTGATAAAAGCGGATCTGGCCCGCGGCATCGCAGGCCTCTTCGGCACCGACAGTGATGAAGTCGCTGTCCGATGCCAGCACCACGAGGTTGTTGAGCATACCCGATGCCGCTTGCGAGGCGCGGGCGCAGGCGCCAGCCCGGCCATCGAGCTGGCTCGCTGCGGCAAGCGCAGCCTGGTCGGCACCGTTCTGGAGTTCGCTGTCCATGCCCATCACGCGGGCATAGTCGAATGCGACACCGGCGAAGGCGACCAGCGGAATCAGCGCGAGCGCGTAGGTGGCCGCAACCGCCCCGCTTTCGTCGCCGAAGAACCGCTTAGTGTTGGTCGCCTTCATGGTTCATACCTTTAGTTCGGGCCGCTGTCCGTCGTACGGATGCGCTCAGGTTGCTCGACCTGCCCCTCGCGATAGGCGTCGGCCGCGCGTACCGCATTCGATGCGGAGGTGGGCGGGATCGGCGTATCGTATTCTGGCGAGGGATCGATCACCTGCGCGGCCATGGTCGCGCGGTTGGCATCACCCCAGGTCGGGTCGCCTTGCGACAGGTCGAGTCGACCGTCGTTATTGGTGCAGGCCGAAGCGGCGAGAATGGCCGCGCTGGCCAGCAGGATGCGGGTGCGCTCAATAATCATAATCGCTAGCTCCGGTTGCAGGAGTTTCGGCATCGGCGGGCACCGGGCCCGTGATCGGTTCCATCGGGCGCGGCTTGTAGGCCTCGCCGTCGATGATCAGCACGTCTGCCTCGCTCGGGTCGTAGACACGGTCGGTCGGCAGGCGGACCTGCTCGGGCCGGATCGGTGCGACGAGGCGCGGCGTGACGATGATCAGCAGTTCGGTTTCGCCCTTCTGGAAGGAGGAGGAACGGAACAGCGAGCCGATGATCGGGATCGAGCCCAAGAGCGGGACCTGGTTGACCGTGGTCTTGAAGTCCTGCTGCAGGAGACCGGCGATGGCGAAGCTTTCGCCGTCGCGCAGTTCGAGCACGGTGCTGGCCCGGCGGGTCTGGAGACCCGGGATCTGCAAGCCGTTGAGCGTGATCGAGGCGGTCGGGTCGATCGAGGAGACTTCCGGCTCGACGATCAGGTTGATGACCTTGTCCGACAGCACGGTCGGGGTGAAGCCGAGGCTCACGCCGAAGGGCTTGAACTCGACAGTGACCGCATTGTTACCGTCGGTCCCGCCGCCACCGCCGCTCTGGACGACGGGGATCGGGAATTCACCACCTGCGAGGAAGGAGGCACGCTCACCCGACAGGGCGATCAGCGTCGGCTCGGCCAGGGTCTTGGCCATGCCCTTTTCCTCGAGCGCATCGATGAACAGGTCGATATCGGCACCCAGCACATCGCTGAAAGCGCGGCCGATAATGCCGAACCCGCCGGTGATAGGATCGATCGTGAACGGGTTGTTGTTGTTCAGCGAATAGGGACCGCCCGGAAGCGCTGCACCATTGCCGGTAGCGCCCTGCAGGCGGCCGCCGGAAATGAAGCTGCTGACACCGAGGTCCTTGCCGACATTGCGCGAAACCTCGGCGAAGCGGACCTCGAGCATGACCTGCTGGCTGCCGCCAAGCGTCATGAGGTTCACGATCTTGTCTTCCGGAGCATAAGCGCGGGCAAGCTGGACGGCGCGGTCTGCCACGCCGGCATCGCTGACCGTTCCCGAAAGCACGATGGCGCCGTTCGACGTGCGGGCCTGCACCGGCTGGCCCGGCATGAGCTGGTCCATCTGGTCGCGCAGGCTGGCGACGTCCGGACCGACCGAGATATCCATCACGGCGATCACGCGGTTCGAACGGTCGTAAAGGGTAAGCGAGGTGGTCCCGACTTCCTTGCCCAGCACGTAGATCGAGTTGGACGAGACCGGCAGGATATCCGCGATCGCGTCATTGCCGATCATGGCCCTGTCGATCGCGGTGTCTGCGGTGAGCACCTGGCTCTTGTTGACCGCGATCTCCACCGTGCCGGCATGCATCGACATGCCGTCCTGTCCCTGGACCTGCGCCTGTGCGGGGACCGGGGCCAGCGTGGTGCCGGCAAGTGCCAGCGCGAGCGCGACAAGCGGTTTATTGAATGCGTGGGCCATCTTAACGCTCCACTTCATAGGTTTCGGCTTCGGTGCCGCGGACGATGCTCATGGTCGGGCCGCGCGGGCGACGCGGGGCAGCCGAAGCAGCGCCACCGGACGTACGTGCCGAAGCGAGATTGATTACCTGCTGGGCGCCGCCGCCTGCATCACGGATACTGCCCCCGCGGCCGGTTGCGTAGATCCGGCGATTGCCGCCGCCAAGGTCGGTGACGACAACCGTTTCGGTGCCGCCGACGGTCTGGTTTTCGACATTGCGGAGCGCCAGGGTGAATGTGCCGACCTCGCGGGCAAGCGCCAGCTTCTGCGCACCGAACAGGTCGGTCTGCAGCGTGGCGGTCTGCGTCACGGCAGGTGCCGTTTCGTTCGGGTCGGCAATCAGGTCTGCTGCGAGGACGAGGACGTTCTCGAGCACGACGGTCGTCATCTTGTCGGTCGTCTGCGCGCCGTCACCGGGGATCTGGCGGGTCAGCATGACATCGACCACGTCGCCCGGACGGACGAAGCCGCCGACGCCGGCGACGTTGTTCACCGGTATGGCAACTGCGCGCATGTCTTCGGGAAGGTTCGATGCGAGAGTGGCGCGGCCATCACTACCGCTCACCTTGCTGGCAAGGATCGGTTCGCCGACCGTGATCGGGCGAAGCGCGACGCGGCCGCCGGCCGTGGCTTCCTCTACGCTCTTGAAGGCACCGACGGGAACCGAGCTTGCCGGCCAATTGACCAGTCGCGTGTTCGTGTCGGTGAGTGGTTGGCCGAATGCGACGTCCTGCGTCGCAACGGCGATGCGTGCCATTTGCCGCTCTTCGGCAAGGCGTTCTTCACGCTCTTCGGCACTGCTGAAATAGGTATTGGCGAGATAGACGGCAAACAGGCCGGCCACGATCGCGATGCCTAGGATTATAAGATTACGCCCCCGCATCTTACTTCCCCCCATAAATGTACAAGGCGATCCAATTCCGCCTCACAACCCCGTATACATCAAATTTAACAGGAGTTGCATTGTAAAAAACCGCCCCGACCCATTTTGGGCCAGGGCGGTCTTTCAATTGCGGCTTACTGGCAGCCGGTGGTGTTGCCAGCCGAGCAGGTTTCGACTTCCGTTTCGGCAGCGCCGATTGCGGTGTCGATTGCGTCGCCGAGGAAGAAAGCAGCGGCAGCGATGCCGGCGCCAACAACGGCGAGGATCAGAGCGTATTCGGCAGCCGAAGCGCCCGATTCGTCACGAAGAAAAGCCTTGAACATGATGTATTACCCCAAGTCTAAATAGACGTCCCCCCAAGGGAATGTCCGATCTTTCAACAAGGTCGCCGGCATCTATTTCCGACTGACCGCTCGAAGGGGGTCTTTGTGGAACCGGCGCGGCCCGATTATTATATCCGGCCTTGCGCCGGTCCTTGCACGCTGGCTCCCTTCGAAGCCATTTAAAAATCACTGAAACGGGCCCTCCGGTCAACTTTCTTGCAACGATTATGCAGTTTCTCGGAAAATCAGGGGCTTATTGCCTGCCAAATAATAAAAAAACTGGTTAATTCTTAAAGGCTTCGAGAAATTCTCTGCGCGAATCGTCGCAGTTGCCGCTCAATTCGTCGAGCTGGTGAGCAAAGTGATTCCCTGGCGCCGACGCGAGGGGAGTGCGCGCGGGATTCCCTATAGGGGAGGGGTGGTTTGCGTGGCGCAGGCGAATCGGGGTTTCCTATCCTTCTGATTTTCCTCGAATCACCGATTCGCAAGTTCGGATCGAGTTGGCCAGGCGGACATGCGGCGGCCAGTTCGGTCGGTTGATAGCTGGCCTTGGATTCGCACGCAGGTCGCAGGCTGGGAGCAACGTTAACGCTCACAATTTCTGCAGGCTCACTTGTCGGCAGCGAGCGGCGCTATTTGCTTGGGCCTTGTCCCAACTCTGGACCGTTCTCGTTTATCTTTCGAAATCAGTGCTATAATGGATTTTCGATGGCCCTTTTGGGCAGGTCGGCTTTGCGCAGGGGGTGAACAACAGTTAATTGGTTTGCATGCGCCCGCAAGTAGTGGTTTCTTTCCATGCAACGGCTCATCCGACTACAGGCGCGATTCGTCTGTGGGATGGAGACAATTGAAGCCGGGTCGCGGACATGACGGAAGGATCGCAGGCGATGGGGGCATTTCCATTCGCGCGATCAGCCAGACGCCACATGACGTGGCAGGCGCTTTCGGACTTGTTCGCTCGGCCAGGGGGAAACCGCTGACCGCCCGGCATTAGTAAGGACGGAAGACATGGATAGCTTCGAAACGCGCAACGACTTCTCCGAAGCCCAGGCTGGCACCGAAGGCTCCGATGAGCAGATGCAGGGCAATGCCAACCAAGCCCAGCCCAGCTCGCGCGGCGATATCATTCTCCTGCCCGACGCCAACGGTGTCGTTGTGCTTCCCGAAGGGACCTCGCTCGACAACTTGCGCGCAGAAGGTCGGGACCTCGTCCTCATCCTCGAAGACGGCAGCCGGGTGGTCATCCCCGAAGGCGCCATCATCGTCCCGCAGATCGTAATCGACGGCGTCACCGTTCCTGCTGCCAACCTTGCAGCCCTGCTGACCGGCAACGAGCCGCAGCCCGCTGCCGGCGATCCGCAGAGCTCGGGCGGCAACTTCGAAGTCGATCCGGGCAACATCCAGGCTGCCTATGGCCTCGGCGATCTCCTTCCATACACCGAGCTGCAGTTCCCGCAGCCCGAAGAAAAGGAAGTCATTCCCTATAACGTCAATCAGGATCCCGAGATCGTGATCGAGACGCCCGACAATCCCGTCGGCGTCATCAATGCCATCGCTACCGTGGACGAAGCCGGCCTGCCGGCTCGTACCGTTGACGGCATCGGCGAAACCCCAGGTACGCGTGACGAGACCGATGCTGAAACGGCTAGCGGTACCATCGTCTTCGAAGCGCCCGACGGCGTTTCTGCTGTCTTGATCAACGGTGTCGAGATCACCGCCATCGGCCAGACCTTCACCAGCGACGACGGTACGCTGACCATCACCAGCATCGATCTGGAAAATGGCGAAATCGGCTTCTCCTACACCCTCGAGGACAACCTCGTTGGCCGTACCGAAGACGGCTTCTTCACCATGACCGTCGTCGATGTCGACGGCGACAGCGCCGATGCAAGCCTGCTCATCCAGGTGATCGACGACGCGCCGATCGCCAATGACGATATCGACAGCGTCGATGCTGGCACCTACGGCCCGATCGACGGCAACGTCATGACCGGCGCCGGCACCGACACGGGTGCAGCGGGTGCCGACGAAGAAGGTGCCGACGGCGCGGTGGTCACCGACTTCTCCGGCGCAGGCGGTTCGGGTTCGGCCGGCGACACCATCGACGGTGAATACGGCACGCTGACCCTCGAAGCCGACGGCAGCTACACCTACACCCGTTTCGACGATGCCCCCGGCGGCGTCTCGGACGAATTCACCTACACGCTCACCGATGCAGACGGCAGCACCGCCACGGCGACCCTGACCATCAATATCGGTGACAGCACGCCTGAAATCACCCGCCTGCCGAGCGGCGATGCCGAAACGCTCGTCGACGAAGCAGGCCTTCCCGCACGTATCGGCGAGGCGGAAGGTTCGGACGAACCGGCAGACAGCGAAACGGCTGCGGGCACGATTACTTTCGTATCGCCCGATGGCGTTGCGAGCGTCGAAATCAACGGCGTCGAAGTCACCGGCCCCGGCCAGACTTTCGACGTGGGCGAGGGCACGCTGACGATCACCGGTTACGATCCGGTCGCCGGCACCATCACCTATGAATACACGCTCGAGGACAACACCTCGGGCGACGACGTCTCCTATGACGTCGACCTGACCGTGACCGACCTCGATGGCGATACCGCAATCGGTACCTTCACCATCTCGGTCACCGACGACGTACCCACCGCCAATGACGACAGCGAAACGCAGGACAGCGAAGATGCTCCTGTCACGGTCGACGTTTTCTCCAACGACGTACAGGGCGCCGATTCGGTCCAGCTCGACGCGATCGCGCTGGTCGACGGTACGCTCAGTGGCAACGGCACCGTCACCTACAATGGCGACGGCACCTTCACCTACACGCCTGCTCCGGGCGAAGAAGGCACCGTAACCTTCGACTACACCATCACCGATGGCGACGGCGACGTCTCGACCGCCACGGTCACGATCATCCTGGACAACGACTCGACGCCGGGCATCCTCGTCGGTGGTCAGAATCAAGTTTTTGAGGAGGCTTTGCCTGCCCGCGGTGGTGAGCCGGCCGGATCCAACGAAGATAGCGACGGAGAATTTGCCAGCGGCTCAATCATTCTCGTGACCCGGGGGGATACCGTCGGTTCGCTGGTCATCAACGGCGTCGACGTCACTGCCGGCGGCACCGTCACGACTGCCGACGGGGTCCTGACGGTTACGCTCACCAATGGCGTCTATGGCTATACCTACGAGCTGACCGACAACACGCTCTCGGACCCCGACAGCGACAGCTTTACGCTGGTCGTGACCGACAGCGACGGCGACACCGCCCAGACGACGCTGGTCATCAATATCATCGACGACAATCCGTCGGCAGCAGACGATGCCAACAGCATCGCGGCCGGCGACTACGGTCCGGTCGGTGGCAATGTGCTCGACAATGATACCGTCGGCGCAGACGATGCAGCCGTCACCTCCTATACCGGTGCGAACGGCAGCGGCGTTGCAGGCGACACCATCCAGGGTAAATACGGTACGCTGACCATCGAAGCAGATGGCAGCTACACCTACACCCGCGATGCAGGCACCGAAGGCGGCGTTTCGGACACCTTCACCTACACCATCACCGATGGCGACGGCGACACCGCGACCGCCACACTCGTGATCGCGATTGCCGACAGCCCGGTCGTGCTCGACCTGCCGGTTGCAGGCGAAGACGGTACGCTGGTCGATGAAGCAGGCCTTCCGGCCGGTTCGGATGCGGCCAGCGACAGCGAGTTCACCAGCGGCACCTTCACCTATGACGCGCCCGACGGCCCGGCCTCGGTCACGATCGACGGCGTTGCAGTCACCGCTGTCGGCCAGACCTTCACCGGCAGCTTCGGCACGCTGACGATCACCTCGATTGCCGACGGCGTGATCGGCTACACTTACGAGCTGACCACCAACACCAGCGGCGACGACACCTTCGACAGCTTCGCAGTCGTCGTCACCGACCAGGACGGCGACACGTCCTCGGGCGATCTCGAGATCGCAATTATCGACGATGTCCCGACCGCGGTTTCCGACACCGACAGCGTTACCGAAGACGGCCCGCTGACCGCCGACGGCAATGTCATCACCGATGCCGAAGCCAATGGCGACAATGGCGCGGATACGCAGGGTGCCGACGGTGCCAGCGTCACCGGCGTTGCATTCGGCGCGACCGACGGCACCGTGGGCAGCTCGCTCGACGGTATGTACGGTTCGCTCGTCCTGAACGCGGACGGAAGCTACACCTACACGCTCGACAACACGAATCCGCTCGTCCAGGGTCTCGATTCCACCGAGAGCCTGACCGAGGTCTTCACCTACACCATCACCGATGGCGACGGCGATCCCAGCACCACCACGCTGACGATCACCATCAATGGCGACGACGATATCGTGACCATCAACGGTCTCGACCTCCAGACGCCCGAACTGACCGTCGACGAAGACGATCTGGCCGACGGCTCCTCGCCCGATGCAGGCGCGCTGGTGCAGAGCGGCAGCTTCACCGTGGACAGCCCTGACGGGCTCAGCGTCCTGACCGTTGGCGGCGTCCAGGTGTGGGGTGGCGGCGAAACCTACCCGCTCACCATCACCGGCGATTATGGCGATGTCCGCATCACTGCAGTCGACGTCACGCTCGATGCGAATGGCGACGTGGTCGCTGCAACGGTTTCCTATGAATACGAGCTCGGCGACAACACGCTCGACCACTCGGTCGCAGGCGAAGACTCGCTGGTCGACAGCTTCGATGTCGTTGCAACCGATACCGACGGCTCGGATGATACCGCATCGCTCGACATCGAAGTGATCGACGATGTCCCGACCGCCAATGACGACAGCGCCGACCAGGCCGTCGAGAATGATCCGATCGTCATCGACGCGCTCGACAACGACGTGTTCGGTGCAGATGGCGTCGATACCTCGAACATCGCGAGCGTCTCGGTCACCACCCAGGGCACCCAGGGTACGGTTACCTACGATCCGGACACCGGCCTGTTCACCTACACGCCCGCTCCGGGGGCTGGCAGCAACGGCCAGCTGACCGACAGCTTCACCTACACCATCATCGACAATGACGGCGACAGCTCGACTGCGACCGTCACGGTCAATCTGCTTCCCGACAGCGAGCCGACCGGTGGCACCGTCACCGCGACCGTCGATGACGACGGGCTTGCCGGTGGCAACCCGGATTCGGATACGGGCGACCTCGACGCCAACGTGGGCGACGATCCGGCCGACACCAGCGAAGCCAGCTTCACGGGTTCGCTGACCTTCGACGTCGGCAATGACGGCCCGGCCACCATCACTTTCGATCCGTCGCTCGACGGCACGTCGGCCATGCTCGGCAGCGAAATGGTCACTTTCACCTTGAACGGTAACGTCCTGACCGCATCGAGCGGCCGCGGCGATATCTTCACCGTCGAACTGACCGATGCGCAGACCGGTGCCTACACCGTTACCCTGCTGCAGAACGTCTTGCACACCGCCGGCAATGACGAAAACGACGCTTTCGCAAGCATCGGCTTCATCGTCTCCGACAGCGAGGGCGACACGGTCGGCACCACGCTCGACATCACCTTCGACGACGATGCGCCGACCGCCACCGACAACACCAATTCGGTCACCGAAGGCGACACCGTCACCGGCAACATCCTGACCGATGACGACGGCTTCGGCGTCGATGCCAATGGCGCCGACGGCTCGCTCACCATCCTGAGCGTTTCGGGCACCGGCGGCACCGACAATGGCGCGCCCTTCGTCGTCACCGGCACCTATGGCGAACTGACCGTCAATGCGGACGGCAGCTACAGCTACGAAAGCTTCGCCAATGCGACGAATGCCGATGTCAGCGACGTCTTCACCTACCAGATCGTGGACGCAGACGGCGATGTCGCCGAGGCCACGCTCGAAATCGACATCACGAATGTCGCAGGTACGGTCGAAGACAACGGCGCGACCGTCAACGAAGCCGGCCTCGGTTTCGGCAGCGATCCCGCCAGCGACAGCGAGTTCGGCAACGGCCAGATCACGGTCACCAATGCCACCGGCACCTTCACCTATGTGCTGGTGAGCCCGGCAACCGGCACCTACGGCACGCTGACGCTGGATCCGGACACGGGTGCCTACACCTACGAACTGACCACCAATGTCGATGGCGACAGCCTCGTCCCCAGCCAGGGCGGCGACAATGGTGCGAACACGGTCACCGGCCAGGAGAGCTTCGACTACGAAGTCTATGACGATCTTGGCAATCTGATCGGCACCGGCACCATCGACGTGAACATCATCGACGATGTTCCCTCGATCGACGCTTCGGTGGTCGACGGTGATGCGGTCACGCTGACCACGCAGGATGCCGACACGGTTGGCGGTACCGACACCGACGTTTCGGTCGCCGACTTCGGCGGCGCATTCTCGATCGACAGTAGCGAATACGGTGCGGACGGCGCAGGCAGCATCGCCTGGACCTATAGCCTCAATGTCGAAAATGCGGTCTCGGGCCTCACCAGCGACGGCGTTGCGATCGAACTTTCGATGAACGGCGACGTGGTCGAAGGCCGCGCCGGTGGCGTGCTCGTCTTCACCCTCGAAGTGAACGACGCGACCGGCGTCGTGACGCTGACCCAGTACGAAGAGATCGACCATGCTCTGCCGGGCGACAGCAGCAACTACGACGCGCAGCTGGCAGTGCTGGGTGACGGCCTCGTTACCCTCTCGGGCACGGCAACGATCGTCGATGGCGATGGAGATATTGCCGACGAAACCGTGGTCCTCGACCTCGGCGGCAACGTCCGCTTCGCCGACGACGGTCCGGCTATCGATGCCACGGTCACCGATGGCGATGCAGTCACGCTGACCACCTTCGACGCGGAAACCGTCGGCGGCACCAGCGTCGACGTTTCGGTTGCCGACTTCGGCGGCGCCTTCTCGGTTGCCTCGAGCGACTACGGCGCAGACGGCGCTGGCTCGATCGCCTGGGATTACAGCCTCGTCATCGACAATGCTACCTCGGGTCTCACCAGCGATGGTGTTCCGGTCGAGCTGACCATGAACGGCGATGTGGTCGAAGGCCGCGCGAATGGCGTCCTCGTCTTCACCGTTGCTATCGACGACACCACCGGTGTGGTCACGCTGACCCAGTATGAAGAGATCGACCATGATCTCCCGGGTTCGGACAGCAATTACGACAGCCAGCTCGAAGCGCTCGCCAATGGCGTGCTCTCGATCTCGGGCACCGCAACCATCACCGATGGTGACGGCGACACGGCTGAAGAAACCGTCCTGCTCGACCTCGGCGGCAACATCCGCTTCGCCGACGACGGCCCGAGCATCGACGCTTCGGTCACCGATGGTGACGCGGTCACGCTGACCACGCAGGACGCCGACACGGTTGGTGGCATCGACACCGATGTGTCGACCGCAGACTTCGGCGGCGCGTTCGCAGTCGACAGCTTCAACTTCGGCGCAGACGGCGCAGGTTCGATTGCCTGGGATTATGGCCTCTCGGTCGTGAGCTCGGCTTCGGGCCTCACCAGCGACGGTGTTGCGATCGAACTTTCGATGAACGGCGATGTGGTCGAAGGCCGCGCCAATGGCACGCTTGTCTTCACCCTCGAAGTGAACGACACCACCGGTGTGGTCACGCTGACCCAGTATGAAGAGATCGACCACGATCTTCCGGGCTCGGACAGCAATTATGACGCACAGCTCGAAGTGCTCGGCTCGGGCCTGGTCAACCTGACCGGCACCGCGACGATCACCGACGGCGACGGCGATACGGCTGAAGAGACTGTCGTTCTCGACCTCGGCGGCAACGTCCGCTTCGCAGACGATGGCCCGGCCATCGATGCGACCGTGACCGATGGCGACGTGATCACTCTGACCACGCAGGATGCCGATACCGAAGGCGCTGCCAGCGACACCGACGTGTCGACGGCCAACTTCGGCGGTGCCTTCTCGATCGCCTCGAGCGACTATGGTGCCGACGGCGCGGGTTCGACCGCCTGGTCCTACTCGCTGGTCATCGACAACGCCGTTTCGGGCCTTACCAGCGGCGGCAACCCGATCACGCTGAGCATGAACGGTTCGGAAGTCGAAGGCTTTGCCAACGGCGTGCTGGTCTTCAGCGTCTCGGTCGATGCGTCGACCGGCGAAGTGACGCTGACGCAGTATGAAGCGATCGACCACGATCTGCCGGGCGACAGCTCGAACTACGACAGCCAGCTGGCAGTGCTTGCCGACGGCGTGCTCTCTCTCTCGGGCACCGCGACCATCACCGATGGTGATGGCGACACGGATGAAGAAACCGTGGTCCTCGACCTCGGCGGCAACATCCGCTTCGCCGACGATGGCCCGATTGCAGTGGCCGACACCAACACCCTGACCGAAGATACAGCTTCGGTTGGCGGAAACGTCGTCTTGACCAACGCCGATGACTTCGGTGCAGATGGCGCAGGCAGCCCGGCTGTAACCGCAGTGACCGGCTTCGGCGGCGCTGCAGGAACGATCGGCGGCTCCACCTCCGGCGAGTTCGGCACCCTGACGCTCAACGCAGACGGCACTTACACCTATGCGCTCAACAACGCTTCGGTGCAGTACCTCAACGACGGCGACAGCGAGACGGACACCTTCACCTACACCATCGTCGACAGCGACGGTGATACCAGCACGACGACGCTGACGATCACGATCACGGGTTCGAACGACGCCCCGGTCCTTACGCCGAGCGGAGTGGTTGTTTCGGAAGAAGGCCTGACGGATTCGCTCGGCAATCCGATCGGCAATCCCGACACCGTCGGTACCCCGGACGATATGACCGATAGTCGTTCGGCAAGCGGCACGATCGGGATTTCCGACCCCGACAATGATACCTTCACGGTGACACTCGGCATTCCGACCACGCCGGGCCTGACGTCGGGTGGCGAAGCCATCGTGTGGAGCCTGAATGCCGATCAGAATGTGTTGATCGGTGCTACTTCGGAAGGTGTGATCATTGCCGTTTCGATCGCCAACGATGGCAACTACGACGTTGTCCTCAACCGTCCGGTGGATCACTCGGACACGTCGGTTGAAGACATCCTTGGCTTCAGCATCGACGTTTCGGTAAACGACGGCACCACGACCACGACGCTGCCCGCGGGCATCACGGTGGTGGTCGAGGACGACAGCCCGATCATCGGCGACATGACGCCCGATAGCATCACGGTCGGCAACTTCGACAATGCGACCGGTACCGGTACGTTCGATTACTCGCCTGGCGGCGACGGACATGGTGAATTCCAGATTACCTACACCGGCACGCCGATCGACGGTCTGACCTACACGCTGACGCAGCTCGACAACGACAATGACGGCCAGAACGACGGCGCGATCCTGACGGCTTCGGCCAATGGCACCGACGTCTACACGCTCGAAGTCGATGTCGACGGCAACTACACCTATACGCTGCTGGCACCGGATACGGGTTCGACCGAATCGATCTCGCTGCTGAACCTTTCGGCAGGTGGCCCGGGCTTCCGCGAGCTGGAAGACGACCCGAGCACGATCGACATCAATGAAGATGGCCGGATCGAGTTCTCGTCCAACGGCAACGGCGTGAACGCGTCGACGCAGGGCTTCGGCGTCAGCAACCAGTGGACCGACCCGACGGAATTCTTCACCATGGAATTCCACGTTCCGGGCAACCTGGGTGTCAACGACGATCCCGAAACCGATGCCGATATCCTCACGGGTATCACGCTGAACGTCCAGCAGGTCCGTTCCGGACCGGTGGACTTCCGCTGGACGGTCACTCGCTACAATGACGATGGCACGGTGGCCGAGACCGAAACCGGTATCATTACCATCTCCAGCGCCGGTGACCTGGTGATCCCCGCGACCATCTCGTTTAGCGAATTGACCATGGAGAACATCGACACCGCAGGCAGCGTCCGCTTCCGCGCCGACGTCACGGTCGAACGCTCGATCCTCCCGCAGGATCTCACGCTCGACTTCGACATCAGCGCAACCGACTCCGATGGCGACGTCACCAGCGTTTCCGACCTCTCGGTCTTCATCGATGCCGACATCACCTCGGCAGCGACGATCAAGACGCTCGACGACACGCTGATGGCCGACGCCGAAGTGCTGGACATGGCGATGTTCGGTTCGACGAGCACCGCCCAGCAGGACGGTTCGCGCATGATGGCTCGCGCCACGGAAGCGACGGCGATTGCGGCAAGCGCTGCGGCCTTCGTCATGCCGACCATCGAAGCGGGCTTCGAACAGGACTTCGGACAGACCGCTTCCGCCGGTGATCTTATGGTTAATTTCGAGTTTGCGGCTGCGCCGACGCTCGAAGCGCCGCAGATGCCCGAAGGTTACGCGATCGCATTCGACGGCCGCGTGGAAATCGATGCCGGGGCCGGCCAGGATCTCGCCATGGCGAACATCCTCGGTGATGGCGGCGACTTCCAGGCAGCCATGGGCGACGCGGTTGCCGCGCCGGACATGGGCGGCTTCGAATATGCCGCAGCCGACGAAGGCTTCGCTGGAATGCCGAGCGCGTTCGACGGTCTCGCCATCGGCGATACCGGAAGCGCGATGGAAGCCCTGCTGATGCTCGAGGCGAACGCGCCCGCAGCGGACGCAGCAGAGCTGGCCGATGCCGGCAAGGCACTGGGTGAAGCGGTGGCAGAACTTGCTGCCGAGGCACAGGTCGACGATGTGGTCGCGCACTTCGCCGCCAACGATACGGGAGCCGGCAACGGCGATGCGATCAGCGTCCCGGTCGAGGGCCTTCTCGACGGGATGATCGGCAACGACCTTCCCTTCCACACCGTCGGCATTGCTCAGACGGACCAGACCGACGAAGCGGCGCTTGTCGCAGCTTCCGCTTGAAAATAAACGGGATTTTGCAACAGGGGACCTTTGCAATGAAGAACATAACAGCGATTATCGCGTTGGCCGGAGCGGTGGTGGGCATGATACCCGCTGCGGCTTTCGCGCAGGACGATCTGATGAGCATGGAAGGCAGCCAGCTGCGCGGCGAAGTCGAGCGGCGTTATGACGCTGCTCTCGCGATGACCAACAATTCGGCCATCGTGAACGCAAACGACCCGCGTTACACCTGGGCGAGCGAGGCGAAGGCCCAGTGCGGCATCGCGCTCGGCTTCCTCAAGTCGAACACCAAGGACGAGACCAGCCTGTCGAAGTGCGCGCTGGCCTACGACATGATGAACCGCGAGCCGACGCCCTATGTCGCGCCGCCGCCGCCGGCACCGCCTGCGCCGCAGCCGGAAGTCTGCAACGCAGAAGCACCGGGCCTCATCTTCTTCGAGTTCGATTCCGCCACGCCGCAGCAGGATGCTGTCGAGACGGTCGAATATGTCGTCGAAAACGCTCCGACCTGTAACTGGCGCAGCTTCACCGTCGTCGGCCATGCCGACCGTGCGGGCAGCAATGCTTACAATATCGGCCTGTCCGAACGCCGGGCCGAGGCAATCGAAGAACTGATGACCGCCCGCGGCATTTCGGCAGGCGTCATCACTACTCAGGCACAGGGTGAGGAATCGCCGCGTGTCCCGACCGCCGATGGCGTACGCGAGCTGCAGAACCGCCGCGTCGAAATCCTGGTCAGCGAGTAAGAGAGGGGGATAAGACAATGTACAAGAAAACCCTTGCAACCGCCGCCGCAATCCTGCTCGCAGGTTCGGCTCCGGCCGTGATGGCACAGACCGCCCAGGCGGAACCGGTAACGATGCAGGAAGCGATCGAAATCGCGATGCAGTCGAATCCGGAAATCCTGCAGGCGCAGTACAACAAGGAGGCGATCGAGTTCGAACGCCGCCAGGCGCAGGGTCTCTTCCTGCCGCGCGTCAACATCGAGGCAAGCGCGGGTATCCGCCGTCTCGAGAACAACACGCGTCGCCAGCTCGGCATTGCCGATGACGAACTCTATCCGCTCGAAGCCGGTATCACCGGTGAATGGACCGTGTTCGACTTCGGTCGCCGCCGGGGTGAACTGCTGCGCCAGGCCGCCCGCGTCGATGGTGCTTCGCTGCGCGTCGTGGAGCGTTCGGAATTCGTCGCCCTGCAGATCGCCCGCCAGTATCTCGACGTGCTGCTCCAGCAGCGCGTTGCTGCCGCTGCGCAGGACAATGCCATGTTCCACCAGTCGCTGGTCACCGACCTGTCGCGCGGCGTGGACGAAGGCTCGATCTCGATCGCCGACCAGCAGCAGGCCGAAGAGCGCCTGCAGTCGGCACTGGTCCGTAGCGAGGAAGCGAACCTGGATCTCCAGAACGCATACATCTCGCTGCGTCGCCTGACCGGTCTCGATATTTCGGCCGGAACGCTTCCGCCCGACCTGTCGGCGGCAATGCCGTCCGATCTCGCCTCGGCCATCGGCCAGGCACGCCTGAACAACCCGCTGGTGCGTGAAGCACAGGCCGATGTCGATGCCGCCAATGCGCTGGTGGATTCGGCTGAAGGCGACCTGTGGCCGACCATCGGCGTCGAAGCCCGCGGCCGCGTGGGTGAAGACATCGACGGTTTCCGCGGTGATACCAACGATGTACAGGCTCGCGTCGTGCTGCGCTGGGACGTTTTCGACGGCGGCATCAACCGTGCCAAGCTGCAGGAAACCGTTCGTCAGGCCAGCCTCGCACGCTACGCCCTGCACGATCGCCAGCGCGAAGCGGAAGAAGATGTCCGACTCGCATGGCAGCAGCTCGATACGCAGCGCCGCATCACGCAGCAGCTGGGCCGCCAGAGCCAGGTCAGCGACGACCTGCTGTTGAGCTATCGCAGCCAGTTCAACATCGGCCGCCGGTCGCTGCTGGACGTGCTCGACGCGCAGAACACCCGCTTCAATACGCAGGTGCGTCTCGAAACGGCACGCTTCTCGCAATTATTTGCGCAGTACCAAACGCTAGCTGCTACGAGTAATTTCCTGGACGCCCTCAATATCGCACCGGGTGCCGGTGCGGGCGAGGCTGAACGTGCACGGTTCAACTACGGACCGCCTGCGGAAGCCGAGCTCCAGAGGCGCGTCGACGGAGATTAATCGCGCGGAGCAAGGGCCATAACGGCTATGGAACAAGCAATTGCCGAACAGATCGACGGGCGGGTCCTGGACCCGCTCGTCGAATGCATTGGAGAGGGAGCGCGTCGCTACGGGCTCCCTTTTGCGCGTGACCTGCTCGCGCAATTGCCCCGCAACGCCGAAGGGCTGCTGCCCTATCACCAGGCGCCTGCTGCTCTCGACCTTGCCGGGCTGAATTACGACGTCGTCGAGCGCAGCCGCCTGCCGGCCAGCGCGACGCAACTGCCCGCGATCGTCGCGCTGGAAGAGGGGCGCTATGTCATCGTCCTCGATTCGCAGGACGGCGAACTGCTCGTCTGGCGACCCGAGACGGGCAATGAAATCTGGGAAAAGCGCGAAGAGATTTCCGGTGTCTACGCCGGTCGCCTGATCCCGATCTACGGCGATCCCGATCGCATGCGCGCCGACGAGGCGCCGTGGCATGCCAAGGCGCGTTCGCACTGGTTCTGGGGCGAACTTCGCCGCGAGCGCAAGGCGTTCATGCCGGTGCTGCTGGCATCGCTGCTCATCAATTTGCTCGCCGTCGCGCTGCCGATCTTCACGATGAACGTCTACGACCGCGTGATCCCGAACCAGGCGCAGGAAACGCTCTGGGTGCTGGGCACGGGTGTTCTGCTGGCCTTCGCGCTGGAATTCGCACTGCGCCGTGCGCGGACCTCGATCGTGGACGAGATCGCCCAGCGTCTCGACCTCAAGCTGAGCCAGAAGATCTTTTCGCGCCTGCTCGCCGTGCCGCTGGCAGAGCGCAAGGGACACACCGGCTCGCTCGCCGCGCGTGTCGCCGAATATGCGACCGTGCGCGATTTCTTCGCCTCGACCTCGGTCGTGCTGGTGGTCGATGCGCTGTTCCTCGTCATCTTCGTCATCGTCATCGCGATCATCGCCGGGTGGCTGGCGCTCGTCCCGCTGACGATCATCCTCACCATGACGATTGCTGGATTCATCCTGCAGAAGAAGGTCGTCGAGGCCTCGCAGGATGCGCAGGCCGATTACGGCCTCCAGCAGACGCTGCTGGTAGAATCGCTCACCGGTGCGGAAACGCTCAAAGCCATGGGCGGCGAGGGCGGCATGCTCTCGCGCTGGCACCGGCTTGCCGAAGTGGGCGGGCATTCGCAGCTGCGCCTGCGCAACATCAACTCGGTTGCGGTCGGCCTTGCACAGGTTTTCCAGCAGCTTTCGACCGTGGCGCTCATCATTGGCGGCTACTATCTGTTCGCCGCCGGCGAGATCACCATGGGCGTGATCATCGCCATCGTCATGCTCGCATCGCGTTCGCTCGCACCGGCCGGCCAGATCGCCTTCCTGCTGACCCGCGGCCGCCAGGCCAAGGAAACGCTCGGCAGTATCGAGCGGATGTTCGAGGGTGGGGACGAGCGCAAATTGGGCGCGAGCGTCGCACCCAGCGCGATCACGAAGCCGCGCATCGTCTTCCAGGATGCCGAGTTCCGCTACAGCGAGGAATCGCCGGTGGCGCTGGCAGGCCTAAACCTGACCATCGAGCCGGGTGAGCGCATCGCACTCGTCGGGCGCGTGGCATCGGGCAAGTCGACCTTCGGCCGCCTCCTGTGCGGCCTCTATGCGCCGACCGAAGGCTCGATGACCGTCAACGGGATCGACAGCCGCCAGTACCGTCCGCACCAGCTGCGCGATGCACTCGCCTTCGTCGGACAGGATGCCGCGCTTTTCTCCGGTTCGGTTCGCGAAAACCTCACGCTGGGCAAGATGGGCATTTCCGAAGAGGAACTGGTCGCCGCCATGCGCGCCACCGGTGCCGATAGCTATCTGTCGCGCGATGCAGGCGGTTTCGACCGCGCAGTGGGCGAAGACGGGCGCCAGCTTTCGGGCGGCCAGCGCAGCTTCCTCTCGCTGACCCGCGCCATGGTCGAACCGCGCGAGCTCCTGTTCCTCGACGAGCCCACCGGCGCAATGGACAGCGATACGGAAAAGCTCTTCGTCGAGCGCCTTTCGCAGTCGATCACGCCTGACCAGACGCTGGTCATCTCGACCCATCGTCCCGCACTCTTTGCGATCTGCGACCGCCTGATCGTGCTCGACCGTGGCCGCATCGCTGCCGATGGCCCGGTGAAGGACGTGCTCGCCAAGGCCGGTGCGGCGCGCGGAGGCGCCTCGTGACTTCGGCTGCGACCCACAAGGCCCGCCGCTATGGTGCTATTGGCCTGCTGGCTGGCGCGAGCTTCCTTGTCGGCACATCCTCTCTGCTCGTACCGCAGGAAACCGTTGCCGCGATGGCAGTGCTCGAGCCGGAATTGCAGCAGGACCTCGCAGCGATGACCACATCGAGCGAGGCCGATCAAACGCTCGCAAATACCGATCCCGAAGGTGCGATCGAACGCAACCTTGCGATCCCGACCATGAAGAGCGGTATCGAGCGGGCAGGTCGTTTCACAGGCATTCCCATGTCGTCGGCGCATTATGGCACGGCAACCGAATGCCTTGCGCAGGCAGTCTATTACGAAGCCGCCCTGGAACCGGAAAAGGGCCGCCGCGCGGTTGCGCAGGTGGTGCTCAACCGTGTTCGCCATCCCGCCTATCCCAACACCGTCTGCGGCGTGGTCTACCAGGGGTGGAACCAGCCCGTCTGCCAGTTCAGCTTCACTTGCGACGGCGCACTGATGCGCAAGCCGCGTGCAGACCTGTGGCGCAATGCCAAGGCCATCGCGCGCGATGCCTTGTCCGGCTACGAGGTTGCCGAGGTGGGTACTGCGACGCATTACCACGCCGATTACGTCGTGCCCTACTGGGCGTTTCGTCTTGGCAAGATCGCGCAGGTCGGCCGTCACATCTTCTACCGCTTTCCCGGGTCCCCGGGCCGCGCGGCCAGTTTCTACGGCAGCTGGGGTGGCCGCGAATACAAGCCGGCCATCGACTTCGCGCGTTTCCGCAAAGACGATGACGCGGTCGAACTCGCAGCCAGCGCAGTGCCCGAATATACGCCCGGTCTCACCGTCGCTCCCGACGTGAAGGACCGTCATGCCGCTGCCGATGTCGGCGGGCGGATCGACACCACGAAGACCTGGCGCTTGAGCATTCCCGATCCCGTCCAGCTGAGCGCAAGCTATCGCTCGACGGTCGGCGGGCAGGGCGAAGCAATAACCGCGCCCGCAACAGTTTCGGAGCAAGAGCAATGAGCGTGACCCAGCGCTGGAATGCGATGACTGCCTCGCGCCGCCTCATCATCGTCGCGGCGGTGGGGATTGCGCTGCTGTTCTCATGGGCCGCCGTCGCAGAGGTGGACCAGATCACGCGCGGCACCGGCAAGGTAATTCCCTCGAGCAAGGCGCAGCTGGTCCAGCCCGCCGAACCTTCGGTGGTGTCCGAGATCCTCGTGCGCAACGGCCAGAGCGTGAAGAAGGGCGACCTGCTGGTCCGCCTCGACGATTCGCAGAGCGCGTCCGCCCTCGGTGAGCTTCAGACGGAGAACGAGCGCCTGACGGCACGCGCCCAGCGGCTCGATGCAGAGGCTGGCGGTTCGTCCGCCGGATGCGGGGAAGGAACAGCCTGCGCGGAGGAACGCCGGCTCGCACAGGCCCGCGCCGATACGGCCCGCGCGCGAGAATCCTCACTCGCCTCGGCAGTCGAGCAGCGCCGCCGCGACCTGTCCGAAGCGCAGGCCACCGCGTCGAGCCTCGAAAGCAGCCTGCGCCTTGCCCGCGAACAGGTCGACATGCTCCGCCCACTGGCAGAAAAGAACATCGTCCCGCAGACCGATTTGCTTTCGGCCCAGCGCGAAGTCGTCGATTTGCAGGGCCGCCTCTCGGCTGCCCGCCAGGCCGCAGGACGCGCTTCGGCAGCGATCCGTCAGGCACAGGCCGACCTCAGCCAGGCACGTGCCGATTTCCGCCAGCAGGCGCTCGCCGAGCGTAGCGAGATCACCACGCGTATCGCGGTGAACGAGGAAAGCATTCGCGGTGCTTCTGCAAGGCGCGACCGCAACGAATTGCGCGCGCCGTCGGACGGTGTCGTCAACGATCTGCAAGTCACCACGCAGGGCGGCTTCGTCAATGCAGGCGAGCAGATCATGCAGATCGTCCCCGTGGGCGACAAGCTGCTGATCGAAGCGCGCATCTCACCCAGCGACCGTGCCTTCGTGAAGGTCGGCGACAAGGCCAACGTCAAGGTCACTGCCTACGACTTCTCGATCTATGGCGGCATGCGCGGGAACGTCGTGCAGGTCAGCGCCGACAGCATTTTCGACGAGGTCGAGCGCGAAGCCTATTACGCGGTCGTAATCGAAACCGACCGCGCCTTTATCGAGAAGGGCGGGGTACGCCTGCCGATCGTGCCCGGCATGGTTTGCGACGTGGAAATCCTGACCGCGCGCCGCAGCGTGCTGTCCTATCTGTTCAAGCCGGTGAACCGCGCCTTCGACCGGGCGATGACCGAGCGATAAGGTTGGGGGAGAGGGGAAGGGTGCAGCAGCACCCGCCTCTCAATATCCGTGCAGGAAGCTCTGCTTTGCGCCCAGGCTCATGACCGGGCGGTAACCGTGGCTCTGCGATCCGTCGAGCGGGGCACTGCCGACATTGTCGAGCATGACGAAACCGTCTTCGGTCTTCACCACGAGAACAGCGTGATCGCGGCGGCGGATCAGGTCGCGTGCAAGCGTGAGCATCATGTCTTCACTCTTGATTCCGGCCGCAGCGAGCAGTTCCATCTTGAGCAGGGCGAAGTCTTCGCAGTCGCCGCGCCCGAGGCGCAGCGTCGTGGCTGCATCTGCCCAATAGTCGCTGCGGCCGAACAGGTCCCGGTCCTCGGCATGGCCGATGCTGCGATTGACCCACGCATTGACCGAGGCGATCAGGTCCGCGCGGTCAGCCTTGGGGCCGGAAATCGAGGCAAGCGTGGGCGCAAGGTCGGTGCGGGCGCCGCTCACGCGGTTCCACTGGGCATCGAAGCTGGTGCGGCCGATCGGCACCATGCGGCTGCCGAGGATGAGGCCGTCACGCGGCTCCGTACGCGGTGCGAAAACGGAAAAGCCCGGGCGCTGCGCGACGAAGCCTGCCGGTTTGGCGGCAAGCTTCGGATTGAGCTTGAAAGGTTGCGGAGCAAGCGCGCAGGTCCGCGCGTCGCGCGGAGCAGGTGCGGCTGCGGGTTCGAACTTGGCAGGCGTTCCGGATAGCAGCGGATGCGACGAGGGCGCTTCCTGCTGCGCGCGGATCGCGTCGAGCGCGCTTGTCCCGCCAAGGATCTGTGATCCCTTGCTGGGCGCGCTGTCGGACATCGAGACCGGAGCACTCGGAGCGAATGCCGAGGAGCAATTGGTGGCTTCGATGGCGATCGCCGCCGGTACCATCGCGGCGCCGGGAATGGCTGCCTGCGCGGCAGGCGCAAGTGCGAAGGTGGCGGCACCGGCAAGCGCAAAGCGCAGCGCGGATCGTGCCATGCGGGCGGTGTGAGAGCTTCCGGCCATGGGGCATGGCTAATGGCCTTGCCTCAAGGTTCGGTTTCGCGTTCTGGTTAACGCGGCCGCAAGGATTGGTCCGCCCGAAGATCTGCTTCGGCGGAATTTCGATGTCTTGCGGGGGTCTTGTGTTCAGACGATCGTGCTTGACGATCAGGCGCTGCGCCGCTGCGACTTCGTGCGGCGAGAATAGCGGCCAAGCGGGCGCTGACGTGCCCGGCGTGCTTTGTGGCGCTTGTCGGGAAGCGCCGAGCCGTAGCTGAAATAGGAGTGCGTGACGCGCTTCCTGCGTTTCCGGGAGCGACCGGGCAGTCGGTAGGTGATCGACTTCACGGCGTCATTCGCGCGCAGGATCACCCAACCTGCAAAGTCGCAGGCGTCGAAGACGAACAGGAACGGCCACGCGACCGCCATCCAGGGGCGGCCGTCGAGGCAGCAGGCGGTGAAGGAGTCCGGGAGCAGGCGGGAGTGGAGCGCGGCCAGGACAAGGCACGCGCAAACGTAGGCGCAGAGAACTGCGATCGAAGCGACCATTTTTTCCTCTTTTCGGGAGCACCTCTTACGGGTGTGCGGTGCCGTTATTGCGGCGGGATGCCTCGCGCAAGAAGCGAAGCGAAGAATTCCGGAATAAACCCGATTTATCGCCGCGGCGCCCCGGTTTCGCATGCAAAAAGGGCGGCACCTTGCGGTACCGCCCTTTCGTGATCTCTCGGGTGAGAGATCGAAGCGTAAGCGAAAAGCTTACTTGAGCTCGACGGTACCGCCGGCTGCTTCGATCTTGCCCTTGATTTCTTCGGCTTCTGCCTTGGCAACGCCTTCCTTGAGCGGCTTCGGTGCGCCTTCGACAAGAGCCTTGGCTTCGGTAAGGCCGAGACCGGTGATGGCGCGGACTTCCTTGATGACCTGGATCTTCTTGCCACCGTCGCCGGTGAGGACGACGTCGAATTCGTCCTTTTCTTCAGCAGCGGCACCTGCGTCGCCACCGCCGGCCGGGCCAGCAACAGCAACAGCAGCAGCGGCGCTCACGCCCCACTCTTCTTCAAGTGCCTTGGCAAGCTCAGCGGCTTCCATGACGGTCAGCTTCGACAGTTCTTCAACAAGCTTGGCGATATCAGCCATGATGTTTCACTCCAATAAATAGGCCGGGGTGCCGGATGGCTCTGCCCCGATGAATATGTGTTCTTACGCGAGAACCGGCTCTTACGCGGCTTCCTTGGCGCCATAGGCACCGAAGACGCGAGCGAGCATCGAAACGGGTTCCTTGATCGTGCGGACAACCTTGGTTGCCGGCGCGTTGACAAGGCCCACGATCGTGCCACGCAGTTCGTCGAGGCTCGGCATCGAGGCGAGTGCCTTGATCCCTGCTTCGTCGAGTGCAGTCGCTCCCATGGAACCACCGACGATTTCGAGCTTGTCGTTCGTCTTGGCGAATTCCACTGCCACCTTTGCAGCTGCAACCGGGTCTTCGCTGTAGGCGAGGGCGGTCGGGCCGGTCAGGTGGTCGGCGATACCGGTGTAATCGGTACCTTCGAGGGCGAGCTTGGCGAGACGGTTCTTCGCAACCTGGTAGGACGCACCGGCTTCACGCATCTTCGTACGCAATTCGGTCGACTGTGCGACCGTAAGGCCCAGGTTGCGGGTCACGACGACCACGCCAGCCTGGTTGAAGACTTCGCTGAGCTGGGCGACCGCATCGGCTTTCTGCGAACGATCCATGCCATACTCCTTCACTATGACCCCGCCGGAAATGCTCCGCCGGGATCGGCTACGTTTGTCCATGCCGATAGCTCGGCACGGGCGGGTCCGTTGATGGGGAAGGAGTGCGCCACTTGACGCGAAACGGCGGGCCGGGGCCCACCTGAAAATCTCTTTTCCCCGCCTAGGCTGGAAATTAAGACCGGCAAATCCCGGTCGCCAACTGTCTCGGACGGATGAGGGCGGATACAAAGAGACCCGCCTTCGGTGGCGGGCCTCTAAGGATTTCAGCGATTCTGTCAAGCCCGCGCGGGGTGCGGACGCGACAATCACATCTCGGCTTCTTGCGTGTCCTCCTGATACTCTTCGAGCGATTCCTCGGTCGTGACCGGAGTGTCGTCGACGAGGCCTTCGGATTCCAGCATGCCGTCTTCGCTCGGGTTGTAGGCTTCGGCGTCTTCCGCGCCGGTCTCTACCGTGGTGGCGTCGGGCGTAATGTCTGCCGTGTCGCTGCCGTCGATCGGGTCGCCGCAGGCCGAAAGCGAGAGAGCTGCGGGCAGGGCGGCGATCAGGATAGTCTTCTTCATGGATATGTCCCCAATATCTGCCGGGGCAGGGCGCACCCGGATCGGTTTTCCAACGCCGCCGGGCTGCGCCTGTTCCGCCGTCACTCAGCCGGGCCGGCCCTCATAGGCGAGCAGGTCGCCCGGCTGGCAGTCGAGCTCGCGGCATATCGCCTCGAGGGTGGAGAAGCGGATCGCCTTGGCCTTTCCCGTCTTGAGGATCGAGAGGTTGGCGAGGGTGAGGCCGACACGGTCTGCCAGCTCGGTGAGCGTCATGCGGCGTTCGTGGAGGAGGTCATCGAGCTTGACCATGATCCGGGTTCCTTCTTCGGCTGGCATCACACGGTCCCTTCGAGGTCGGCGCGCATCAGGGCTCCGTGACGGAAGACGCGGGCGAGGATGAAGAGTGTAACGGCCAGGATAATGGCGCCTAGGTCGAGGTCGACATCGACTGTGAAATTCTGCTCTTCGAAGGCCTTGGCTGCCAAGAGACCAATTCCCGCAACCGGCAACGCAACGACCTGGATGCCGAGGGTAATCCAACCCATCACGCTGAGCCGACGTGAATTCTCGGGCACGAAGGGATCGCCTTCGCCTACCGAATCGATGATGTGCTTCAGATTTCGGAAGAATACGAAGGCGAGCGAGACGATCACGAAGCACAATAGCAGGACGACAGTGATGGCTCCTAACGTTGCGCCAAGGGAAAGTGAGGAATCAGCGGACATTGCCTCGGCGATATGGCTTTGGCTCAGCCAGATGACCGGAATGGCGATGATCAGAGCGATGGCTCCCAAGCCAAGCAAGGCCTGGACGATGACGGTCAGGATGCGCCCGAATTTGAGCAGGGCGTCATTGGCGAGTGGATTGGACATGGAAGTCTCCAGAATGGCGTCAGGCGATGGCAGGCGCTGCGAGGATCGCGACCTGCGCGGCGGGCACGCTGGTCACGGTCTGGAGCGACATGACGGTGATCGCGAGGGCTGCGAAAGCGGCGGCGAAATGGGTAGTGAGACGGGGCATTTATCGAACTCCTTGATCTTTAATATCGATAATCAATAAGGCGGGTCGGACTTATTGTCAATCGATAATATCGAAAAACGATAATTCGCTTGCGGATGAGGATTTTGGTTGGGCCGCAAATGCGGCTATGGGATGAATTCCGGCCTGCTTCTGAAGGGGAAAGCATGACGAGAGTCCGCAGCCTGTTCCTACGTCTCACGCTTTTCTATCTCGTGGTCACGGGGGCAGTCGTGGGGTTCGTTTCCCTGTTCCCCTCCATGCTCCACTACATGCCGATCGGCGGTGCCCAGACGCTATTGAGCGCGCAATCGGGCGATCCCTTCCAGGGCATCGGTATCGGGGCGACCCAGGTCGGCAATCTTGGCCAGTCGATCGCCTGGCTCTTCATCGCTGTCTGCGGCGCCGTGCTGACCACGCTGCCGGTCACATGGGTCTACATGGCGTCGCGCAGCCGGACCGAATACGACCAGGCGCTGGTGGAAACGATGATCGTCCTGCCCATCGCGGTCACGGCTATCGTGGTGATGGTTCACAATTCGCTCGCGCTGGCCTTCTCGCTGGCAGGGATCGTCGGCGGCGTGCGCTTCCGCAACACGCTCAAGAGTTCGGGCGATGCAATCTACATCCTGCTCGCTACGGGCATCGGCCTTGCCGCGGGGATCGGCGCGCTGGAAATCGCGCTCGTCATGACCGTGCTGTTCAACTTCACCTTCGCCTTCCTGTGGGTGGCCGATTACGGCGGGCTGACCGGCACGCATCGTTATCTGCGACCCAACCACGTGCATCTCGAGGAAGAGGCGGAGGACGATCCGCAGGGACGCGACCAATCGGGCGAGGGTGGAGCTCCCCGCAGCTAGCGGCAGCGGCCTGTCAGCCTTGCCTTGAAGGTTTCGGAATTGCCGATGTCGTCATAGAAGCCGGCGAGGTAGCTCAGCATCTCCTGCTTCGTTGTGGCACTGGCATAGGGTGTGGCCGCGAGCTCGGCCTCTAGCTGGGGCCTCAGTGTGCGCAGGCGATCCGCCTCGGCTGGCAGGAGCGCGTTGAAAGCACAGAAGCCTCGATAGACGCGGGTCTTGACCGAGCGCGTCTTCAGGCGCTCGTTCGGTTCGGCGTAGATCGCGTCCACCAGCCCTGCTGCGTCGAAGTCGTAGGGCACGGGAGTAAGCCCGGTGCGCGCGGATCTTCCGGCCCCCAGCAGGCGCGAGTTGTGACAGCAGTCGGACTTCTGAGGGCCGATCACCATCGACCAGTCGGTATTGCCGATCATGTACTGGAACAGCGCATATCGCGCCGCATCGCCCTGATCGAGGCTGGCCACGGGAATCTCGCCCGTATCGATCTCCTTCATTCCCAGTCGGCGCGCGGCATCATCGCCATCTTCGATAAAGAAGCCCAGCCGCGTCGCCACGACTTCTCCATCATCGACATAGCGGATCCGCGCGAGCCTGACGCGCAGGCTTTCCGCCGTGATCCGGTTATAGAGCCGGTAGGCGGCGTATTCGCGCAGGACCGTCTGTTCCGCCGCATCCACATCGCGGCAATGGGTGACCAGCTTGATCCGACCCTGGCGGTAGAACAGCGATTGCTTGCCGGGCTTGTCGGGAAAGGCAATGCGCAGCGGGGGGAAGCGGCATTTGTCGCGTTCGCGGCGGGACTTGCCACGTGCGGCAAGCGTGATGGCGTGGCTTTCGCCTGCCGCATCCAGCCTTGCGTCGTGCGGCTTGGTCGAACGCTGCGCCCTGCGGGCAATGCCCCTGACAGGGCCGGTCAGTGTGACGACGATGATCGAATCGTCGGCGAACAGGGGAGTGACTTCGCCCGCGGCGCCTTGATGCGCGCTGCCCGGGACAGCGGCGCAAAGCGCGCCTGCCACACCAAGGAAAAGCCAACGATTCTCCATCAGGTCTCCCTCCCGATCTGCGGCATGCATAACACAGCTTGCCGCCGCCCGGCAGTGCCCGCCGTTCGCGAGGTCAAAGAGGTGTTTGACTTAACCCCGGTGACTTCCTACATGCCCCCTCGACCGCACGCTTCGAGCGAGTCTGATTCATGCGCGGGGATCGGACACAGGATGGAAGCGGCGTTTCCATATCGCGACGCTTTTCATGAGCTGCAGCTGCCGCCGCTACCGGTGTGCATTCGCTGCGGCCTTTTTGCGTCTCACCGATATGGCTCTCACGCGCATGAGACATGAATTTCCGGCCCTGTCCGCGCCCGCAAGCGGACGGGTCCAGATGCACACGAGAAGAGGTACTTACCCCTTATGGCTACCAAGGCGAAGGCAACCCGCACCACCGCGTCGGGCACTGCGAAGCGGCGTATCCGCAAGATCTTCGGCGACATCCATGAAGTCGTCGACATGCCCAACCTGATCGAGGTCCAGCGCGAGAGCTACGAACAGTTCCTGCGCTCGGACAAGGAAGCGGGTCACGTTTCCGGCCTTGAGAAGACGCTGCGCTCGGTATTCCCGCTGCGCGACTTCGCCGGCACCGCCGAACTCGACTTCGTCCATTACGAACTCGAAGCGCCCAAGCACGACATCGTCGAATGCAAGCAGCGCGGCATCACCTATGCCGCGCCGATGAAGGTCACGCTGCGCCTGATCGTCTTCGAAGTCGACCAGGAAACCGAGACCCGCTCCGTGCTCGATATCAAGGAGCAGGACGTCTACATGGGCGACATGCCGCTGATGACGGACAACGGTACCTTCATCATCAACGGCACCGAGCGCGTTATCGTCTCGCAGATGCACCGTTCGCCGGGTGTGCTGTTCGACCACGATCGCGGCAAGACCCACAGCTCGGGCAAGCTCCTCTTCGCTGCCCGCATCATTCCGTATCGCGGTAGCTGGCTCGACTTCGAATTCGACGCCAAGGACATCGTCAACGTGCGTATCGACCGCAAGCGCAAGCTGCCGGTCACTGCGCTGCTCTATGCTCTCGGCCTCGATGCCGAAGGTATTCTCGAGCACTTCTACGAGACGGTGACCTGGAAGCGTGCCAAGGACGGCTGGGAACTGCCCTTCGTCGCGGAAAACTGGCGCAACCAGAAGCCGGCCTTCCCGCTGGTGGATGCCAAGACCGGTGAAGAAGTCTTCGCCGCTGGCACCAAGATCAGCCCGCGCGCTGCCAACAAGGCAGCCAAGGACGGCCTCACCACCCTGCTGCTCCCGACCGAAGAAGTCTTCGGCCGTTACGCCAGCGAAGACCTGATCGACGAAAGCACCGGCCGCATCTACATCGAAGCGGGCGACGAGGTCTCGGCAGAGAACCTCGAAGTGCTCGACGCTGCCGGCGTCGACAGCCTCAACCTGCTCGACATCGACCACGTCACCACCGGTCCGTGGATCCGCAACACGATGAAGGTCGACAAGGCCGAAAACCGTGATGAAGGTCTGGAAGCGATCTACAAGGTCATGCGTCCGGGCGAGCCGCCGACCAAGGAAACCGCAGAAGCGCTGTTCGAAGGCCTGTTCTTCGATGGCGAGCGTTACGACCTGTCGGCCGTCGGCCGCGTCAAGCTCAACATGCGTCTCGACCTTGATGCCGAAGACACCGTCACCACGCTGCGCAAGGAAGACATCCTCGCCGTGGTCAAGGAACTTGTCGACCTGAAGGACGGCAAGGGCGAAGTCGACGACATCGACAACCTCGGCAACCGCCGTGTCCGCTCGGTCGGTGAGCTGCTGGAAAACCAGTACCGCGTCGGCCTGCTCCGCATGGAACGCGCCGTGAAGGAGCGCATGAGCAGCGTAGACGTGTCGACCGTGATGCCGAACGACCTCATCAACGCGAAGCCCGCCGTGGCTGCCGTGCGCGAGTTCTTCGGTTCCTCGCAGCTCTCGCAGTTCATGGACCAGACCAACCCGCTGTCGGAAGTCACCCACAAGCGCCGCGTTTCGGCGCTTGGCCCGGGCGGTCTTACTCGCGAGCGCGCAGGCTTCGAAGTCCGCGACGTTCACCCGACGCACTATGGCCGCATCTGCCCGATTGAAACGCCGGAAGGCCCGAACATCGGTCTGATCAACTCGCTCTCGACCTTCGCGCGCGTCAACAAGTACGGCTTCATCGAAACGCCGTACCGCGTCGTGAAGGACAACAAGGTCACCGACGAGGTGATCTACCTCTCGGCGATGGAAGAGCAGAAGCACACCGTCGCACAGGCTTCGGCCGAACTCGACGACAAGGGTGGCTTCGTGGAAGAGCTGGTCTCGGCGCGTCAGGCCGGCGACAACCTCATGGCTCCGCGCGAAACCATCACGCTGATGGATGTGAGCCCCAAGCAGCTCGTCTCGGTCGGTGCATCGCTCATTCCGTTCCTGGAAAACGATGACGCCAACCGCGCGCTGATGGGCGCCAACATGCAGCGCCAGGCCGTGCCGCTCGTCCAGGCGGAAGCGCCGTGGGTCGGCACCGGCATGGAAGAAACCGTTGCGCGCGATTCGGGCGCGGCCATCACCGCCAAGCGTGGCGGCGTGGTCGACCAGGTCGACGCGACGCGTATCGTCATCCGTGCGATCGGCGATGTCGAACCCGGCCAGTCGGGCGTCGATATCTACACGCTGCAGAAGTTCCAGCGTTCGAACCAGGACACCTGCATCAACCAGCGTCCGCTGGTGAAGGTGGGCGAGACGATCGAAGCCGGCGACGTGATCGCCGACGGTCCTTCGACCGACCTTGGCGAACTGGCACTGGGCCGTAACACGCTCGTCGCCTTCATGCCCTGGAACGGCTACAACTACGAAGATAGTATCCTCATCTCCGAGCGTATCGTGAAGGACGACGTCTTCACCTCGATCCACATCGAGGAATTCGAAGTCATGGCCCGCGACACCAAGCTCGGCCCCGAAGACATCACCCGCGACATCCCGAACGTCGGCGAGGAAGCCCTGCGCAACCTCGACGAAGCGGGCATCGTCTACATCGGCGCCGAAGTGCACCCGGGCGATATCCTCGCAGGCAAGATCACGCCGAAGGGCGAAAGCCCGATGACGCCGGAAGAAAAGCTCCTGCGCGCCATCTTCGGTGAAAAGGCCAGCGACGTGCGCGACACTTCGCTCCGCCTGCCGCCGGGTGTTGCCGGAACCGTGGTCGAAGTGCGTGTCTTCAACCGTCACGGTATCGAGATCGACGACCGTACGCGTGCGATCCAGAACGAGGAAATCGAACGCCTCCGCAAGGACGCGGCCGACGAACGCGCCATCCTCAACCGTGCGACCTACAACCGCCTGCGCGACATGCTCACCGGCCAGACTGCCTCGGCAGCTCCGAAGGGCGTGAAGAAGGGCAGCGAGATCACCGAAGAGGTGCTCGAGGGCGTCGACAAGCACGAGTGGTTCAAGTTCGCCGTGGCTGACGACAACCGCCAGGCACAGCTCGAAGCGGTCAAGTCGCAGTACGACGAGAGCGTTAAGGTCATCGACGACAAGTTCGAAGACCGTAAGGAAAAGCTCGAGCGTGGTGACGAACTCGCACCGGGCGTGCTCAAGATGGTCAAGGTCTTCGTTGCCGTGAAGCGCAAGCTCCAGCCGGGCGACAAGATGGCCGGCCGTCACGGTAACAAGGGTGTCATCAGCCGTATCCTGCCGATCGAGGACATGCCGTTCCTCGCCGACGGTACGCCGGTCGACATCGTGCTGAACCCGCTGGGCGTGCCTTCGCGCATGAACGTCGGACAAATCTTCGAAACGCATCTCGGCATGGCTGCCCGTAACCTGGGCATGCAGATCGGCGAGCAGCTCGAGGACTGGAAGAGGGCCAACCCGAACGCTTCGGAAGACTACGCGAAGGCGAAGCCGCCCGAAGCCGTGATCGAGCGTCTGAACGACGTCTATGGCGATCGTTACGCGGAAGATCTCAAGGCCCGTTCGACCGAGGAAATCGTGGAACTCGCCGGCAATCTGTCGCGCGGCGTCCCGATGGGTACGCCGGTGTTCGACGGTGCGCGCGAAGGCGACGTGACCACCGAACTGGAGCGTGCCGGCCTCGATGCGGACGGCCAGTCGATCCTCTTCGACGGCCGTACCGGCGAAGCGTTCGACCGCAAGGTGACCGTGGGCATCATCTACATGCTCAAGCTGCACCACCTCGTCGACGACAAGATCCACGCCCGTTCGATCGGTCCGTACTCGCTCGTCACCCAGCAGCCGCTGGGCGGTAAGGCGCAGTTCGGCGGCCAGCGCTTCGGTGAGATGGAGGTCTGGGCACTCCAGGCCTACGGCGCAGCCTACACGCTGCAGGAAATCCTCACCGTGAAGTCGGACGACGTGATCGGCCGTACCAAGGTCTACGAAGCCATCGTCAAGGGCGACGACACGTTCGAGGCAGGCATTCCGGAGAGCTTCAACGTTCTCGTCAAGGAAATGCGCAGCCTGGGTCTGAACGTCGAACTCAAGTCGCTCAGCGACGACGAAGACGACGACGGCCTCGCGATCGCGGCGGAATAGGGGAGCGCTCCGCTCCCCACCGCTTTCCGCCCATTAGAAATACCCCTTAGGGAATTAAGTCATGAACGAACTGACCAAATTCACCAACCAGCTCGCGAAGCCCGAAACCTTCGACGAGATCCAGATCGGCATCGCCAGCCCCGAGCGCATCCGCTCGTGGTCCTTCGGCGAAATCAAGAAGCCGGAAACGATCAACTACCGTACGTTCAAGCCTGAACGTGACGGCCTGTTCTGTGCGCGCATCTTCGGTCCGGTGAAGGACTACGAATGCCTGTGCGGCAAGTACAAGCGCATGAAGTACAAGGGCGTCGTCTGCGAAAAGTGCGGCGTCGAAGTCACCGTGACCAAGGTTCGCCGTGAGCGCATGGGCCACATCGAGCTCGCCGCTCCGGTCGCGCACATCTGGTTCCTCAAGTCGCTGCCTTCGCGCATCGGCCTGCTGCTCGACATGCAGCTCAAGCAGCTCGAGCGCGTGCTCTACTTCGAAAGCTATATCGTCACCGAGCCGGGCCTGACCGCTCTGGAAAAGAACCAGCTCCTCACCGAAGACGAGATGCTCGAAGCGCAGGACGAGTATGGCGAAGACGCCTTCTCGGCCGACATCGGCGCATCGGCGGTCAAGACCATGCTCATGGATCTCGACCTCGAGCAGGAAAAGGAAGACCTGCTGGAAGAGCTTGCGACCACCAAGTCGAAGCTCAAGCCCGCCAAGATCATCAAGCGCCTCAAGGTCGTCGAAAGCTTCATCGAATCGGGCAACCGTCCCGAGTGGATGATCCTCGAAGTCGTGCCGGTCATTCCGCCCGAACTGCGCCCGCTCGTCCCGCTGGACGGTGGCCGCTTCGCGACCTCGGACCTCAACGACCTCTACCGTCGTGTGATCAACCGTAACAACCGCCTCAAGCGCCTCATGGAACTGCGCGCGCCGGACATCATCGTCCGCAACGAAAAGCGCATGCTGCAGGAAGCCGTCGACGCGCTGTTCGACAACGGCCGCCGTGGCCGCGTGATCACCGGTGCCAACAAGCGTCCGCTCAAATCGCTGTCCGACATGCTCAAGGGCAAGCAGGGCCGCTTCCGTCAGAACCTGCTCGGTAAGCGCGTCGACTATTCGGGTCGTTCGGTCATCGTGACCGGTCCGGAACTCAAGCTGCACCAGTGCGGCCTGCCCAAGAAGATGGCGCTCGAGCTGTTCAAGCCGTTCATCTACGCCCGCCTCGACGCCAAGGGTCTTTCGATGACCTTGAAGCAGGCGAAGAAGTGGGTCGAGAAGGAGCGCAAGGAAGTCTGGGACATCCTCGACGAAGTCATTCGCGAGCACCCGGTCCTCCTCAACCGCGCACCGACGCTTCACCGCCTCGGCATCCAGGCCTTCGAACCGGTCCTGATCGAGGGTAAGGCGATCCAGCTTCACCCGCTGGTCTGCGCCGCCTTCAACGCCGACTTCGACGGTGACCAGATGGCCGTCCACGTTCCGCTGAGCCTCGAGGCGCAGCTGGAAGCGCGCGTCCTGATGATGTCGACCAACAACATCCTCTCGCCTGCAAACGGCAAGCCGATCATCGTGCCTTCGCAGGACATGGTGCTGGGTCTCTACTACCTGTCGATGGAACGTCAGGAGAAGAACCCCGAGTTCATCGACGGCGATGCCAAGGGCGAAAAGCACGAGCGTCTGCCGATGTTCGCCGACATGGCCGAAGTGCACCAGGCTCTCGAAGTGAAGTCGGTTACGCTTCACTCGAAGATCATGGCGCGCGTCCCGCAGGCCGACGAAAACGGCAAGGTTGAGATGAAGCGTTTCGTCACGACCCCGGGCCGCATGCTGATCGGCGAATGCCTGCCGAAGAACCACAAGGTTCCCTTCGACATCGTCAACCGCCTGCTGACGAAGAAGGACATCGCCGACGTGATCGACGAAGTCTATCGTCACACCGGCCAGAAGGACACGGTGCTGTTCGCCGACGCCATCATGGTGCTGGGCTTCCGCCACGCGTTCAAGGCCGGCATCTCCTTCGGTAAGGATGACATGATCATCCCGGAATCGAAGGAAGGCATGGTCGAAGAAACCAAGGCGCTGGTTGCCGATTACGAGCAGCAGTACCAGGATGGTCTCATCACTCAGCAGGAAAAGTACAACAAGGTCATCGACGCCTGGAGCCAGTGCGGCGACAAGGTTGCCGACGCCATGATGGAAGAGATCAAGTCGCAGCCGATCGACAAGGACGGCAAGGAAGCGCAGATCAACTCGATCTACATGATGTCGCACTCCGGTGCGCGTGGTAGCCCGGCCCAGATGAAACAGCTGGCCGGCATGCGCGGCCTCATGGCCAAGCCGTCGGGCGAGATCATCGAGAACCCGATCATCTCGAACTTCAAGGAAGGCCTGAACGTCCTTGAATACTTCAACTCGACCCACGGCGCACGTAAGGGCCTGGCCGACACGGCACTCAAGACGGCAAACTCGGGTTACCTGACCCGCCGTCTCGTCGACGTGTCGCAGGACTGCGTCATCGTTGAGGAAAACTGCAAGACCGACAATGCGCTCGAAATGCGTGCGATCGTGCAGGGCGGTAGCGTTATCGCCTCGCTCGGTGAGCGTATCCTCGGCCGTACGGTTGCCGAAGACATCGTGAACGCGGCGACCGGTGAAGTCATCGTCAAGGCCGGTACGCTGGTGGACGAACCGATGGTCAAGGTCATCGAGGAAGCGGAAACGCAGGTCGCCAAGATCCGCAGCCCGCTGGTCTGCGAAGCCAAGCAGGGCGTTTGCGCGACCTGCTACGGCCGTGACCTTGCCCGTGGTACTCCGGTGAACATCGGTGAAGCTGTCGGCGTTATCGCCGCTCAGTCGATCGGTGAGCCGGGCACGCAGCTGACCATGCGTACCTTCCACATCGGCGGTGCCGCACAGCTCAACGAAACGAGCCACCTGGAAGCGATTTCGGATGGTAAGGTCGTTTACCGCGACATGCCGACGATCGTCGACAAGAAGGGTCGTATCCTGTCGCTCGCCCGCAACGGCGAACTGGCTGTGATCGACGCCGAAGGCCGTGAGCGCGAGATCCACAAGGTGCCTTACGGTACGGTTCTCATGCACAAGGATGGCGGCAAGGTTAAGGAAGGCGATCGCCTTGCAGAATGGGATCCGTTCTCGCTGCCGATCATCACTGAAACCTCGGGCGTCGTCCGGTTCCAGGACCTCATCGACGGTACGTCGATGGAAGAACGCGTCGACGATGCCACCGGTATCGCCCAGCGTGTGGTCACCGAGATCCGCACCAGCGGCCGTGCCAAGAAGGAAGACCTCCGTCCGCGCCTGACCCTCCTGGGTGAAGGCCAGACCGACGAGACCGATGCCGCGCGCTACATGCTCGCACCGGGCACTGCGATCTCGGTCGACGACGGCCAGCAGGTCGAGGCGGGTGACATCCTCGCCCGTGCTTCGCGTGAAGCCGCCAAGACCCGCGACATCACCGGTGGTCTGCCGCGTGTTGCCGAACTGTTCGAGGCCCGCGTGCCGAAGGACAATGCGATCATCGCCAAGATTTCGGGCAAGATCGAATTCGTCCGCGAATACAAGGCGAAGCGCAAGATCGCGATCGTTCCGGAGGAGGGTGATCCGGTAGAATACCTGATCCCCAAGACCAAGATCATCGACGTCCAGGAAGGCGACTTCGTCAAGAAGGGCGACACGCTGATCTCGGGCTCGCCGAACCCGCACGACATCCTCGATGTCCTCGGGATCGAGGCGCTGGCCGAGTATCTCGTGAACGAGATCCAGGAAGTCTACCGACTGCAGGGCGTGAAGATCAACGACAAGCACATCGAGGTGATCGTTCGCCAGATGCTGCAGAAGGTCGAGATCACCAACGGTGGCGACACCGTGCTGCTGCCGGGCGAACAGGTCGACCTGGAAGAACTCAACGAGACCAATGCGAAGCTCGGCCGGAACAAGGAGCACGCCACCGGCACTCCGATCCTGCTCGGCATCACCAAGGCCTCGCTGCAGACGCGTTCGTTCATCTCGGCTGCGTCGTTCCAGGAAACCACCCGCGTGCTCACCCAGGCTTCGGTCGAGGGCAAGAAGGACACGCTGGTCGGCCTCAAGGAAAACGTCATCGTGGGCCGTCTCATCCCGGCAGGTACCGGCGCGGGCATGAACCGCATGCGCGTGACCGCCTCCAGCCGCGACGCTGCGCTGCGTGCACAGTGGAAGAAGGCCCAAGAAGCGATCATCGCAGCCAACACCGCAGAAGAAGAGCACGAGGCGGAACTCGCCCAGGGCCCGGAAGCTGCGATCGGCGATGATCCGCTGGCAGCCATGGAAGGTGAAACCCACGGCACCGATGCCGATGCGGGTGACTACCTGAACGAAGAGGCGAAGGACGGCGAATAAGCCTGACTGACCTCTGACGAGAAAAGGGCCCCGCCGGAGCGATCCGGCGGGGCTTTTTCTATAGGCCGCTGAAGAATGAGTGGATCGCGCGCCGAAAACCGCGCTTGACCCCCGTTTGCCAAAATTGCACCATCATGGACGGGCAAAGGGGAAAGTCGCACCCGGGACATGCCCAAGGGGGAAAGGCCGTGCAGTTTGCAGGTCTAGATAACGATTCGTCTTCTGAGCCTGTGCAGGCCCTGCCTGCCGACATGCTCGAACACCTGCTTCTCTCCCGCAGGTTGCGCAGCTTCACATCCGGCGCCACCCTTTCGCTGATCCCGGCGCTGGGCGCCATCCTGACGCTCGCCTACACGTTCTGGGACGCGGCACCCAAGGCGCTGCTGCTCGGCTGGGCGGCGGCACAGATCGCCCAATTGAGCGTCTATGTTTTTCTCGACCGACAGCTCGACATCGAGACAGCGCCGCTCGAGGAACTGAAACGCCACTGGCGCAGGTTCGTCTTCCTGCAAGGGGTGGGTAGCTCGATCTATGTCGTCGTCTTCCCGTTTCTCGCTCCGTTCGCCGAGGGGCTGAACATCGCAGTCCTCGGTATCGTGGGAACTGCGGTGCTTTGCGGTGTGCTGCTGGTCCACCGCACCGTGCCCCAGGCAGCCACCTTCCACGTCCTGACCATGACGCCCTCCTTGCTGCTGACAGCGTGGATGATCGGCGGGGTGGCAGCATGGCCGACAATGCTTCTCATCCTGTCCTTCGCTTTCGCGCTGTTGATGACGATCCGGACGCAGGATCGCCAGTTCATCGCTGCAGGCGCCGCCGAGATCGAGCGCCGCGAAAGCACGGTGACCGTGCGCATGCTGCTCAATGATTACGAGGAGCAGTCATCGGACTGGCTCTGGACCGTCGGACCGCGCGGCAATTTGCGCGATGTGAGCGAGCGGCTTGCAAGGGCGACAGGCCATGAGTCAGGCCGGCTCGAGGGCTCCCCCTTGCTCGACCTGTTCATGCACGGCGAACAACGTGACGAACTGGCCCGCCATATCGTCGAGCGCAGCGCCTTTCGCGATCTCCTGGTCAAGCTGCGGATCAATGGCGAGATGCGCTACTGGCGTCTTTCCGCCCGGCCTCGCGTCGATGGGCGCATGAGCGGGGTGGCGCGCGACGTCACCACGGACAAGCTGGTCGAAGAGCGCGTTGCCTTCATGGCGCATTATGACAATCTCACCGGGCTCGCCAATCGCTACCTCTTCAACGAAAGGCTGCGCGGCCTTGCCGGCGAAACCCGCTCGAACGGTGCCAGCATTGCGCTGTTCTATCTCGACCTCGACGACTTCAAGGCGGTGAACGATTCCCGCGGCCACCTCGTGGGCGACCGCCTCCTGCGCGAAGTCGGTACGCGACTGGAGCAGGAAATTCGCAGCGAGGACCTGGTCGCGCGCCTCGGCGGTGACGAGTTCGCCGTTCTGATCGAGACGCGTGCGGGCGACGGCCTGCTGATCGAACGCGCGCACCGCTTCCTGTCGGTAATCCGCGCACCCTATGAAATCGACGGGCAGAGCTATCGCATCTCGACCAGCGTCGGCGTTGCCCGTTGTATCGACGGCGATTGCGATGCTGACGAGCTGATGCGCCGTGCCGATCTGGCGCTTTATGCAGCCAAGGAGAAAGGGCGCGACCACCTAGCCCTGTTCGAGCCCGAACTGGACCGCAAGGCACGCGAGCGACGGGATATCGAAAACGATCTTCGCGACGCTCTTGCACGCGGCCAAATGCGTCTGCATTTCCAGCCGATCATCGATCTCGACACGGGCACGACTACCGGGGTCGAGGCGCTTATGCGCTGGTACCACCCGCAGCGCGGCATCATCTCGCCGCTCGATTTCCTGCCCGTTGCCGAGGAAACGGGAATGATCACCGCGCTCGGAGAATGGGCGATCCGCGAAGCACTGGCGGAGGCATCGAAGGTGGAGGGCGAGTTCCGTCTCGCAATCAATCTCTCGCCCACGCAGGTCAAGAACCCGAACCTCGTCGCCACTGTCGCGCAGGCGATACACAAGCACGATTTCGCGCCCGAGCGGGTCGAGCTGGAGATTACGGAGCACGTCCTGCTCGACCAGACGGACGCCAGCCGCTCCACGCTCATGCGCCTTCGCGAACTCGGTGTCCGCATCGCGCTCGACGATTTCGGGACCGGATATTCCTCGCTCGGTTACCTGCGCAGCTTCCCGTTCGACCGCATCAAGATCGATCGCGCCTTTGTCGAGAATGTCATCGACGACCTGCACAGCAAGGCCATCATCTCGAGCATTACCCGCCTTGCGGATGCGCTCGGCATGCAGACGACCGCAGAAGGCATCGAGAATCGCGAACAGCTCGACATCCTGCGTAAGCTCGGTGTGGAGGAGGCCCAGGGTTTCCTCGTCGGCAAGCCGATGCCGCTGGAGGAATTCGAGCTGGACGAGGAAAACAGTGGGCTGCTGTGCCTTCCCGATCCGAAGCTCAGCGAAAGCTATCTCGATTATCGCGAGCGTCGCGAATCGGCTGTGAAGCGCCGCGGCGGCCGCGCCGCCTAACCCTTTTCTCGCCATAGGCTGCACTGGCTGCTATCGGCGCGCGCATGACCACGATCACGCGATTTGCCCCGTCACCGACCGGGCGCCTCCATGTCGGCAATATCCGCACCGCGCTCCATAACTGGATGCTCGCCCGCAAGGCCGGCGGACGCTTCATGCTGCGCATCGACGACACCGATGCCGAGCGTAGCCGCGAGGAATATGTCGACGCTATCCGCGAGGACCTGGCCTGGCTTGGCCTGTCACCGGACGGCGAAGAACGCCAGTCGTTGCGGCTCGCGAAATACGAAGCGGCTTTCGAGGCGCTGAAGGCTGCTGGGCGCGTGTACCCTGCCTACGAAACCGCGCAGGAACTGGAACTGAAGCGCAAGATCCAGCTCGGCCGCGGGTTGCCGCCGATCTATGATCGCGGTGCGCTGAAGATGACAAGTGAAGAACGCAGCGCGAAAGAGGCCGAAGGCGTGCTCCCGCATTGGCGCTTCAAGCTCGATCATGACGAGCCAATCGGCTGGGAAGACGGTGTCCGCGGTGCGCAGAAGTTCGATCCTGCACAGCTATCCGATCCGGTCATTCGTCGTGCCGACGGCAGCTGGCTCTACATGCTGCCCAGTGCAGTCGACGATCTCGACATGGGCGTGACCGACGTGCTGCGCGGCGAGGACCATGTAAGCAATACAGCTGTTCAAATTCAGATGTTTACCGCGCTTATTGCTGCACAATATGCTGCAGCAAAAATGCCCTCTTTCGCGCACGAGGCCTTGCTCGTCGGGAAGGAAGGGAAGCTGTCGAAACGGCTCGGCTCCCTCGGCTGCGACGCGTTTCGCGAGCGCGATATCGAACCCGAAGCGGTGATCGCGCTGCTGGCCCGCCTGGGCACTTCGCAGCCGGTCGAACCGATTGCCGAACGCGCCCGGCTGGTGGATACCTTCGACCTTTCGACCTTCGGCCGCGCGCCGGCGAAGTTCGACGACACCGAACTGGACCGCCTCAACGCGGCCATCGTCCACCAGATTGATTTCGCCGAAGTCGAGGGAAGGCTTCCCGATGGGATGGACGAGGCTGGATGGCATGCCGTGCGTCCGAACCTCACCCATGTCACCGAGGCTGCAGACTGGTGGCGCCTTGTCACAGGCCCGGTCGAACAGCCGGACTTTTCGGACGAGGACCGCGCGTTCCTTGCACTAGCGGTGGATGCGCTCACCTGGAGCGACACGCCATGGCAGGACCTGACCGCCAGCCTCAAGGAAAGCACGGGTCGAAAAGGCAAGGACCTGTTCCTCCCGCTGCGCCGAGCGCTGACGGGGATGGACCACGGCCCGGACATGAAGGAACTGCTGCCGCTGATCGGCGAGGACCGTTCGCGGGACAGGCTGAGGGCCGCCGCGAGCGGCTAGTTCCGCTCAGCCTTCGTGTTTCTCCAGCTCGTCGCCGCTGATCGTGACGACGTGGAGCAGGTTCGTCGAACCCGGCGTGCCGAAAGGAACCCCTGCCAGCGCAATCAGCTTGCTGCCGGCGCGACCGAAGCCGTGGCGCAATGCCATGCGCTTGCCCTTGGCGATCATCTCTTCGAAGCTGCCGATGTCCTTGGTCGCAATTGCGTGGGCACCCCAGAGCAGGCCGAGGCGGCGGGCGGTCTTCATGCTCGGGGTCAGGACCAGCACAGGAACGTTCGGGCGCTCCCGGGCGACGCGGCGCGCAGTCGAGCCGCTACCGGTGAAGACCGTGATCGCCTCGATCGAGACCGTGTCGGCCACGGTCATGCAGGCATGGGCGAGCGCGTCTGCAGTCGTCGCATCGGGCGGCGTGTCGAGGAAGCGAACGCGTGCGAGATAGGCCTCGTCGCTTTCGACCTGCCGCGCGATGCGGTGCATGATCGTCACGGCTTCTTCGGGCCAGTCGCCTGCCGCGGTTTCGGCCGACAGCATCACGGCATCCGCACCGTCATAGACGGCGTTCGCGACGTCGGAGACTTCGGCGCGGGTGGGGGCGGGACTTTCGATCATGCTCTCGAGCATCTGCGTCGCCACGATCACAGGTTTGCCGGCCATACGCGCCTTGTTGACGATCTTCTTCTGCAGCGGCGGGACTTCCTGCGGCTCCAGCTCGACGCCAAGATCGCCGCGCGCAACCATGATGCCGTCGCTCAGCTCGATGATCTCGTCGAGGCGCCGCACTGCCATCGGCTTTTCGATCTTGGCACAAAGCGCACCCTTGCCGCCCATCAGGCGGCGCGCTTCGGCGAGGTCTTCGGGGCGCTGGACGAAGGACAGGCCGATCCAGTCGACGCCGCGGTCCATCGCGAAGGCGAGGTCCTTGCGGTCCTTGTCGGTGAGTGCGGGAATGGGGACTTCGGCATCGGGCACGTTGACGCCCTTGCGGTCCGAGATGACGCCGCCGACCTCTGCCGAACACAGGATTTCCTTGTCGTCCGCGCGGATCACCTTGAGGCGGATCTTGCCGTCGTTGATCAGCAGGCGCTGGCCCTTTTCGAGCAGGCCGAACAGTTCGGGATGCGGCAGCTGGACGCGCGTCTCGTCGCCCGGCTCGGGATTCTGGTCGAGCGTGAAATGGCCCGAATGGCGGATCACCGCCTGGCCGTCCTTGAACTTGCCCACACGCAGTTTGGGACCCTGAAGGTCGGCGAGGATCGCGATCGGGCGATGGAATTCCTTTTCCATCGCGCGGATCGCGTTGATCGTCTTCTCGTGGTCGGAATGCTCGCCGTGGCTCATGTTGACGCGGAAGGCATCGACGCCGGCCTTGAACAGGCGGGCGAGCATTTCGGGAGAGCGGCTGGCCGGGCCTACCGTGGCGAGGATCTTGACCTTGCGGCCGCGGGGATCAATGCGCTTGGGTTCGAGCTTTTGCATGGACACCGCCTATGGCAGAGCCGTGTGGCAACTCAAGGACTAGCTGACGATGGATACGAATACAGACCCGCTCGACCAACTCGACGATGCCGTAGCGGCACAGGCTTTCCGCAGGCTGGTCCGCCACCTGCAGCATCGCCACGATGCGCAGAATATCGATCTCATGGGCCTTGCCGGGTTTTGCCGGAACTGCCTTGCGGACTGGATCCGCGACGCGGGCTTCGAAGGCGACAAGCTGGCGGCACGCGAACTGATCCACGGCATGCCGCAGGACGAGTGGAAGGCGACTCGCCAGACGCCAGCCACCGAAGAGCAATTGGCGCGCATGGAAGCGAGTATCGCGAAAAATCGCGTGGACTAGCGAGTCGCCACCTTCACCTGGTCGGGGCGGGTGGCTATCGAACGCCTCAACCGATTCTCAATTCATTGGAGCACACCTGAAAATGGCCGAAGCCACCGACGACCGCCTGCGCCTGCTGATCGAGCGCATCGAACGCCTCGAGGAAGAAAAGAAGGGCATCGCCGACGACATTCGCGACGTCTACGCCGAGGCCAAGGCCGTGGGTTACGACACCAAGATCATGCGGCAGGTCATCCGCCTTCGCAAGATGAAGCCCGACGAGCGTAGCGAGCAGGAAACCATTCTCGATACCTACAAGGCCGCGCTCGGAATGGGTTGATTTTGCAGGCATCCGTCCTATCTCGATAATACACTAATCGAGATAGGAGGAACTGCATATGCCCGGACCCTGGAAAGACGCACGCGGCGTCACCGTCACCACCACGCCTACGATCGAAGGCCAGCCGATCCAGGAATATCTGGGCATCGTCACCGGCGAAGTGATCGTCGGCGCGAACCTGTTCCGCGATCTTTTTGCCAATATCCGCGACATCGTGGGCGGCCGCTCGGGCAGCTACGAGCGCATCCTTGCCGATGCGCGCAACCAGGCGATCGAGGAATTGCAGGCCGAGTGCGCAACCCGCGGCGGCAATGCCGTGGTCGGCGTCGACCTCGATTACGAAGTGATCGGCGACACCGGCTCTATGCTGATGGTCTCGGCCAGCGGCACTGCGGTCAAGGTCTGACCTAGCCCCTTACGAGGCCCAGCGCCTCGTAGGTTTTCTCAAGCGTCGGAACCGCGATCTCGCGCGCTTGGGCTGCCCCGCGCGCGAGGATTGCGTCGAGTGCCTCGCGGTCTTCGAGGAGGCCGGTGAAGCGTTCCGAAATCGGGCGTAGCGTCTCTACCAGCACTTCGCCCAGCGCGGGCTTGAACTTGCCGAAGCCTTCGCCGCCGAAATCCTTGAGCACGGTTTCGACGCTGCCGTCGGTAAGCGCGGCGTAGATCGTCACGAGGTTCAGCGCCTCGGGGCGGTCTTCCAGACCTTTTTCCTCGCTCGGCAGCGGCTCAGGATCGGTCTTCGCCTTCTTGACCTTTTTCATCACCTCGTCGGCATCGTCGGCAAGGTTGATGCGGCTCATGTCGGACGGGTCCGACTTGCTCATCTTCTTCGCCCCGTCTCGCAGGCTCATGATCCGTGCGGCCTGCGGCGGCACGATCGGATCGGGCAGGGTGAAGACCGGCGCCTCTTCCGACGCGAAGTCGTTGTTGAACTTCTGCGCGATATCGCGTGCGAGCTCGAGATGCTGCTTCTGGTCCTCGCCCACCGGCACATGCGTCGCCTGGTAAAGCAGCACATCGGCGGCCTGCAGCACCGGATAGGTGAACAGCGCGACCGACTGGCCCTCGCGGTTCTTGCCCGCCTTGTCCTTCCACTGCGTCATGCGGTTGAGCCAGCCCATGCGGGCGGTGCCGCCCAGCAGCCATTGCAGTTCTGCGTGCTGCGGGACCTGCGCCTGGTTGAAGACGACGCTCTTCGCCGGATCAATCCCGCAGGCAACCAGCGCTGCAGCCATTTCCAGCGTACCCTTGCGCAATTCCGCAGGCTCGTGCGGCATCGATATTGCGTGGAGATCGGCAAGGAAAAACAGGCACTGGCCGCCTTCCTCCATCTCGTCCTGCATCCGCACCCAATTGCGGATCGCCCCCAGGTAGTTACCGAGGTGGAGATTGCCGGTTGGCTGGATGCCGGAGACTACGCGCATTGAATCAGGGTACTTTCTTCTTGGTGAGGGCAGCTATGCGCTGCCTGTCGATCGCGCCGACCGCGAAGGCCACGCTGAAATAGACGAATGCCGAACACAGCACGAGAACCAGCAGGGCACCGAGGCGCTCGAACAGTCCGGCGGAGAACCAGCCGGTTAGCAAATCGCGCGCGAACCACAAGGCAGCGCCCATGGCGGCTGCTGCGACCAGCTGCCGACCGATACGGCCGACAAGGGCGAGCGGGACCGTGTAATACCCGCGCTTCAGCAGGATCAGGTAGAGATAGCCGACATTGATCCACGCCCCGATCACGCTGGCCGCAGCAATGCCCGGCACGCCGTATCCGAGCGGCTCGATCACAAGGCCCGGCAGCGAAAAGCCGATGTTCCATGCGCAGCTGGCCACGAATACGAAGAGCGAAATGAAGGCGGCCACGACCGGTGTCTTGGTATCGGAGCGGGCATAGAAATTGGGCACCAGCACCTTGACCAGCACATAGGCGGGAAGGCCGAGCACCAGCACGCCGAGCACTGCGCCGGCAGCGGCGGCGTCTTCCATGGTGAAGCGCCCGCCCTGGAAGATCATCGTGATGAACGGCGTCGCGCAGATCGCCATTGCGACCGCTGCGGGGATCGTGAGCAGCATCGACAGCTCGATCGCGTCGGACTGGATGCGGTCCGCACCTTCCTTGTTGTCGCTCCCGATGAATTTCGACAGCGTCGGCAGGATGGCGGTCGATAGCGCGATGCCGATGATGCCGAGCGGCAGCTGGTTCAGCCGGTCGGCGTAATTCATGTGGCTGACCGAGCCTTCGTAAAGCTGGTTGAGGAAGTAGAGCTGGACCAGCGTGTTGATCTGGTAGGCACCCCCACCGATTGCCGCAGGCAGGGCGATGACCGACATCCGCTTCACTTCGGGCGTGATGCGCGGCCATAGAACGCGAGGCCGAAAGCCTTCCACCCGCGTCCAGATATAGAGCCACGCCAGTTGCATGACGCCTGCCACGGGCACGGCCCATGCGACTGCATAGCCGGTCTGTTCCACGCTCCAGCCCAGCTTCCCGGCAGCATATTCGCCGCCGAGCAGTGCCGCGATGAGCACGAGGTTGAGGATGATCGGGAAGCTGGCGCCCGGCGCGAACCGGCTGACCGAATTGAGCATGCCGGTGAACAGGGTCACCAGGCTGACCAGCAGGATGTATGGGAACATGATCCGCGCGAATGATACCGCGAGATCGAATCTCACAGGGTCGATCGGCTTGTCGGCGAGGAGCCAGATCACGCCCGGCATGGCGATCATCATGACCGCGCACAGCAGGATCAGCACCGGCAGGAAGATGCTCAGAACGTCGTCCGAGAAGCTCCGCGCGCTTTCCAGGCCGCCTTCGCCGTGAAGGCGCTTGGAAAACATCGGCACGAAAGCGGCCGAAAAGGCGCCTTCCGCGAACAGGCGGCGGAAGACGTTGGGGATGATGAAGGCCTGGAACCACGCATCGGTCACCGCATTGGCGCCGAGCACGCGGCTGAAGATCATCTCGCGCGCCATGCCGGCGATACGGCTCACCATGGTGAGCGAGCCGATCGTTCCGACGTGCTTGAGCAGGCTCATGGCCTAGCCTTGGCTTTCGCTATCAGGCGTCGCCGGTCGGCGCGGCCGGGGCGCCTTCGCCCTGCTGCGCCGCGCGGGCCTGGAGCTGCTGCTGGTAGAGCGCACCGAAATCCATCGGGTCGAGCAGCAGCGGCGGGAAACCGGCGTCGCGCACGGCGTCGGAAATGATGGCCCGGGCGTAGGGGAACAGCAGGCGCGGCGTTTCCGCGAAGAGGAATGCGTGAGCATGCTCTTCAGGCACGTTGCGGATGCCGACGAGGCCGCAATAGGCCAGCTCGACGATGTAGAGATTGCCTTGTTCGGCATCGGCACGGGCGGTCAGCTTCAGCTCGACTTCGTGCACTTCGTCGGTGATCTGGCTGGCACCGATGTTCACCTGGATGTCGACCTTGGGCTGGTCATTCCACTGGTAGCACTTGGGCGCGTTGGGGTTCTCGACCGAGAAATCCTTCACATACTGGTTCAGCAGGCCCACCGAGGGACGGTTGTCGGCGCCATTGGCGCCGGCTGCGGGATCCATGTCGAGGTCGGTCAGAACATTGTTGTCGTCAGCCATTTTGGTCACTTCTTGTCGAGAATCTGGAAAATTACGCGAGGGAAGCGCGATCGCCGCCTCACGGTTCGCTGGCGCGCCTAGCACCGCCTTGCGCGCTGGGCAATGCGGCTGGCAGGCTGCGCCCTGGCGCAACCACCAGCCGATGCGCCGAGAATGGTGCATTGCCCGTTTGTAATTCGACCCTATCTAGGGCAGACAGGACTGGAACTTCGAGAGCGCGCCAAGCGTAGCCCTCATACAAGCTGAACGGAAATTTCACGTGATCACCGAGATCGTCATCCTCGCCGCCATCGCAGCCTTTCTGGGCCTGCGCCTCTATTCCGTGCTCGGCCAGCGGTCGGAGCATGAGGAAGAGCCGATCTCCCGACGCTATGATTCGCCGGAAAACCGCATCGCTCCCGCGACCGAACGGCCGAGCGAACCTGTGCGCGAACCCGTCCGCCTGCGCAGCATCGACAATGGCTCGAGCGCGAATGAAGCGGGCGTACGCGCCATCGCCTCGGCCGACCCGCGTTTCGACCTGCTCGGCTTCCTCGAAGGTGCCAAGGCTGCCTACGGCATGATCCTCGAAGCCTTCTGGAATGGCGACAAGGAAACCCTGCGCGACCTGACCGACGACGATGTCTACGCCGGTTTCTCGTCTGCCATCGACGCGCGCGAAGCGGCTGGCGAAACGCTCGACAATCGCCTGATCCGGATCGAGGACGCGACCATCCATTCGGCCGAACTCGACAAGCGCACCGCACGCATTGCCGTGCTGTTCGTCTCGGACATCGCCTCGGTCACGCGCGACAAGGACGGCAATGTCGTTGCCGGTTCGCTCGACGATGCCGTCGAAAGCCGCGATATCTGGACTTTCACCCGCAATGTCGACGCTATGGACCCCAACTGGGTGCTCGACGAGACCGACCAGGCCTAAGCCACCCGCCAAGCTGGAGAAAGGCATGCAACGTCTAGCCGGGCTGGTTGCAGCCTTTGCCCTTGCCGGATGCGCGGCCAATCCCGATGCGCGCCCCCCTGAAGATCTCGGTGTGGTCGAGGCGCCTGAAGCCGCGCCGGTGGAGACGGCCTCTGCGGCCATGCTCATGCCGGGGCCCGATATCGAGACCATGCCTTTCGTCGGTTTCGATGCCGCGCCCGCGCTCGAGGCATTCAAGCGCTCGTGCGACAAGATCCTGTTCCGTGACGATACCAGCGGCCTCACGCGCCGCGTGGACTGGCAGGCGCCCTGCGGCGCAGCGGTGAACTGGTCGGGCGATGCGGGAGAATTCTTTCGCAGCCAGTTCGAAACGGTCATCGTCGGTGACGGGACGGCTTTCGCCACGGGCTATTACGAACCCGAAATCCTCGGCAGCCGGACGCGCCAGCCCGGCTACGAAGTGCCGGTCTATGCACTTCCCGACGATCTCGAGCGGGCTTGGCCCGCCGATGTTCCCGAAGACGAGCGCACCGGCCGTCCGCCGCTTGGCCGCTACAATGAGGCGGGCGAGTTCGTCCGCTATTTCGAGCGTTCCGAGATCGTAGCGGGCGCGCTGGACGGCAAGGTGCCGGTGATTGCCTGGGCCGCCGATCCGGTCGAATTCTTCTTCCTCCAGATCCAGGGCAGCGGCCTGCTGCGCCTGCCTGATGGCGATGTCATGCGCATCGGATACGCGGGTCAGAACGGGCGCGAATATGTCGCCATCGGTCGGCCCATGCGCGAGCAGGGCCTGATCGGCGAGGGCACCGAATACCCGACCTCGATGCAGGGCCTGATGGGATGGCTGCGCGCAAATCCGGAACGCGCCGATGAGATCCTGAACCTCAACAAGAGCTGGATCTTCTTCCGCAATCTCGACACCGACGGTCCGCTCGGCTCGCTCGAAGTGCCGGTCTACGCCCGCGACAGCGTGGCGGTCGATCCGAAGTTCGTCCCCTATGGCGCGCCGGTCTGGCTCGACATGGAAGCCGACGTCGCCGACGGTTTGTGGATCGCGCAGGACACGGGCGGCGCGATCCGGGGTGCCAACCGCTTCGACACGTTCTGGGGCAATGGCGCGGACGCCCGCGAGATTGCAGGAGCGATGAGCTCTAGCGGCAAGGCTTACCTGCTGCTGCCCAAGGGGACGCTCGCGCGCTTGAAGCAATGAGCGCGCCGCGAGGACTCTCGGCCGAAGAAGCGCAAGCCTGGGAAAAGGTCGCCGCGACGGTGAAGCCGATGCATAGGCGGCAGAAGCCGACAAGCGAGGATCTCGCGCCCGCGCCGGTGTTGCCGAAGAAAGTCCTGCTCAAGCCGCAGCAGCCCAGGCCGCCGGTCAAGCCCGCTCCGCCACCTGCCAGGACGCCGCAGAACAATCTCGACGGGCAGTGGGACAAGCGCCTCAAGTCCGGTGCGATCCAGCCCGACTTCACGCTCGACCTGCACGGGCATACTCTCGATGCAGCCTATGACCGGTTGATGAGCGGCGTGTCGCAGGCGCGCGCGATGGGCGCGCGCACGATCCTGCTCGTGACGGGCAAGCCGCGTCCGGTCGATCCGGCGGACCGCGGCTCGAAGCGCGGGGCGATCCGCGCCAAGGTGCTCGATTGGCTCGCGGCCTCCAGCCACCACGCGGCCATCGCCGCCGTGCGCCGCGCCCATATCCGCCACGGGGGCGAGGGCGCGCTTTACATCGTGCTCAGGCGGGAACGCGGATAAGCCTGCGGATCGCCAGCAGCAGCGCGGCCACGAGCAGGAACAGCACTGCTAGCCCGGCCATGTTGAGAAGCACCGTGCCAAGTCCGAGGCTCGGCTGGTCGAGGAAGAAATAGGGGTAGAACCCCGTAAGCGCGCCATTCACCAGCGCGAAGCCGCCGTAGACGACCGGCACCAGCATCACGATCGGAAGCGAGCGCCAGCCGGCAAGCCCGTCGCGTGAGAAGGCCAGCCACCACAGCACGCCGCCTGCCGGGACCACGGTGTGATGCGCGATGTTCGTCCACCAGTCGACACCCTGCGGGTCATGCGCGGAGGCCAGCAGCAGGTGGTAGACCGCCGCGATAATCACCAGCGCGGCGGCCAGGGCAAAGGGAATGCGTGGCTCGATCCGCCCGCGAAGCGCGATCCAGCCGAAAAATATGCCGGCCGCGACATTGCCCCAGATGGTGAACCATCGCAGCATCGCGCCCCATGCCGCCCACATGGTCCCGTCGCGTTCTAGGTTGCCGACCGACTGCGCAACCAGCGAGACGATGGCGATGAGAGAGATGAGTGCAGCGCAAACGCGTGCGGTGCGAGAGAAGGCGGTGTCCATGACCGCCTCCTAACGCACCGCCTGCGTAATGCCAGAGCTTCGTGCCGCCTTATTCGGCGGGTTCGGCTTCGCGCGCTTTCGCGTCCACCACGTCCGGCCCGAGCGTCGCCTCGTCGGTGGTCGACTTGGCCGAACCCATACCCGGCGCGGTCGATTTGCCGCCCAGCTTGTCGCGCACGGCTTTCTCGATCCGCCCGCCGATCGTCTCGTCGACATTCTTCCAGTAGTCGAAGGCGCGCATGAGGACTTTCTCGCTCACCCCGTCGGCAAGGTGACCGGCGACATTGGACACGAAACGCTCGCGCTGCGCGTCGTCCATGACCTCGTTCACGAGGGCGCGGGCCTGGCTCCAGTCGTCGTCATCCTCGCGCAAGGTATAGGCCTGGCGCACCATGTCGCCATCGGCATGCCAGGTTGCCTCGCCGCCCACTTCGGGCTGTGCGGCCGGACCGCCATAGGAGTTGGGCGCATAGACCGGGTCCACCGCATTGGTCACGCGCATGGCGCCCGCGCGCGAGTACGAATTGACCTCCGCGTTTTTCGCCGAGTTGACCGGGATCTGCTTGTAATTGACCCCGAGCCGGTGGCGATGAGCGTCGGCATAGGAGAAGCCGCGGGCGAGCAGCATCTTGTCGGGCGAGAGGCCGATGCCGGGCACCATGTTGTTGGGCTCGAAGGCGAGTTGCTCGATCTGCGTGTCCCAGTCGACCGGGTTCTCGTTCAGCACCAGCTTGCCCACCTCGATCAGCGGATAATCGGCATGCGGCCATGTCTTGGTGAGGTCGAACGGGTTGATGCGATAGGTCTTGGCGTCCTCGTAGGGCATGATCTGCCATTTCAGCGTCCAGCTCGGGAAATCGCCCTCGTGGATCGCGTCGAACAGGTCGCGGCGGTGGTAATCGCTGTCCTCGCCCGCCTTCTTGACCGCTTCTTCCTGCGTCAGATGGGCGTTGCCGCTCATCTCGCCGACATCGGTCATGAAGTGGAACTTGACCCAGAACTTCTCGCCCGCCTCGTTGATGAGCATGTATGTGTGGCTGCCGTAACCGTTCATTTCGCGCCAGTTCTTCGGCACGCCGCGGTCGCCCATGAGGTAGGTGACCTGGTGCGCGCTTTCGGGCGACAGGGTCCAGAAATCCCACATCATGTCGTGATCGCGCAGGCCGTTGTCGGCACGGCGCTTCTGGCTGCGGATGAAGTGCTGGAATTTCAGCGGATCGCGGATGAAGAAGATCGGCGTGTTGTTGCCGACCATGTCGAAATTGCCATCCTCGGTGTAGAATTTGACCGAGAAACCGCGCGGATCGCGCCAGGTATCGGGGCTCCCGCGCTCGCCCGCCACGGTCGAGAAACGCATGGCGGTGTCGGTCTTCGCGCCCTTCTGGAACAGCTTGGCCTTGGTGTATTGCGACACATCATGCGTGGTTTCGAAATAACCGAAGGCGCCCGAACCCTTGGCATGCGGCTGGCGCTCGGGAATGCGCTCGCGATTGAAGTTCGCCATCTGCTCGATGAGGTAGTGGTCGTTGAGCACGATGGGGCCATCACGGCCGAGGGTGAGCGAATGCTCGTCGCTGGGAGCGCGGATACCGGCGTCGGTGGTGGTGGGGGGAACTTTACGGTCAGCCATGGCAACTTGCCTTTTTTCTATGAGGGTGAACCTCATACGGCTGGACAGTCGGTAACGTTCCGCGTCGCGTCCTTCCAAAAAAACGGCTCAGCCTGATCGCTTGTCCGGCTCATGAAAAAGCCCCCCGGCATCGCTGCCGGGGGGCTTGGTGCGGTCCCGAAGGGGCTCGCCCCCTTACTTGTGGTATTTCGCGTAGGTCAGGTCGAAGCGATCGGCGTCCATGACCTTGGTCCAGGCCTTGACGAAGTCGCGCATGAACTTCTCCTCGTTTCCGTTCTCGGCATAGACCTCGGCAACTGCGCGCAGGCGCGAGTTCGAGCCGAAGACGAGGTCGGTGCGCGTGGCGCGCCACAGTTCCTTGCCGGTCTTGCGGCAGGTGCCGACGAATTCCTCGTCGCCGCTGTCGTCGACTTCTTCCCAGATCACGCCCATGCCGAGCAGGTTGACGAACCAGCTGTTGTCCAGCTTGCCCGGAGTCTCGGTAAGGACGCCGATACGGTTGCCATGCGTGGTGTGCTTGGTCACCGCGCCCATGGCCCGCATCCCGCCGACCAGTGCGGTCATCTCGGGAATGGACAGGCCGAGCAGGTGCGCCCTGTCGACCAGCATGTCCTCGGTCTTCACCGAAGCCTTGGTCTTGAGGTAGTTGCGGAATCCGTCGGCAAACGGTTCCAGCGGTTCCCAGCTCTCGGCATCGAAGTCTTCGCGTTTCGCATCGCCGCGGCCGGTGGTGACCGGGACGGAGATGTCGAAACCAGCATCCTTGGCTGCCTTCTCGACTGCGGCCGAACCGGCGATGACGATGGCATCGGCCATCGAGATGCCGCCGCGGATCTCGTCGAGCTTGGTGAGCACCCTGCCGAGTTCCTCGGGATCGTTGACCTTCCAGTTCTTGATCTCGTCGAAGCGGATGTGCGCGCCGTTGGCGCCGCCGCGATGATCCGAGTTGCGGTAGGTCGAGGCCGAGGCCCAGGCCGCCTTGACCAGTTCGGGAACGGTCAGGCCGCTATCGAGCACCTTCGACTTGAAGGCCGAGACATCGCTGTCCGAAACCTGCGTGCCGGCGGGAACGGGGTCCTGCCAGATCAGGTCTTCTTCGGGCACTTCGGGGCCGAGGTAACGGACCTTGGGGCCCATGTCGCGGTGGCACAGCTTGAACCATGCGCGGGCAAAGGCATCGTCGAGCGCCGCCTGGTCGTCGCGGAAACGTTCGGAAATCTTGCGATATTCCGGGTCGCGCTTCAGCGCCATGTCGGCGGTGGTCATCATCGTGGGGACCTTCTTGGACGGATCGCGCGCGTCGGGCGCCATGTCCTCCGGGTCCGGGTTGATCGGCTGCCACTGGTTCGCGCCTGCGGGGCTCTGGACGAGCTCGTAGTCATATTTGAACAGCAGGCGGAAGTAGTCGTTACCCCACTGGGTCGGGTTCGGGGTCCAGGCGCCTTCGATGCCCGAGGTGGTGATGTGACCCTTGCCGATTTCCTCGGGGTCGGTCAGCCAGCCGAAGCCCATGCGGTGCAGCATTTCGCCTTCCGGCGCGCTGCCGAATGTGTCGGCGGGCTTGGCACCATGTGCTTTGCCGAAGGCGTGCCCGCCAGCGGTGAGGGCAACGGTCTCCTCGTCGTTCATGGCCATGCGGGTGAAGGTTTCACGCATGTCGCGGGCCATGCCCTCGGCGTCGTGCGGATTGCCGCCCGGACCTTCGGGATTGACGTAGATGAGGCCCATCTGGATCGCGGCGAGCGGGTTTTCGAGCGCCATGCCCTCGTCGGGCTGGATGCGCGTTTCTGCACCGGTATCGACCCACTTTTCTTCTGTGCCCCAATAGACGGTTTCGGGGTCGAACACGTCCTTGCGGCCGCCACCGAAGCCGAACACGGGTCCACCCATGCTCTCGATCGCGACATTGCCGGTGAGGATGAAGAGGTCGGCCCAGCTGATGTGCTTGCCGTATTTCTGCTTGATCGGCCACAGCAGGCGGCGCGCCTTGTCGAGGTTGCCGTTATCGGGCCAGCTGTTGAGCGGAGCAAAGCGCTGCTGGCCGCTGCCGCCGCCGCCGCGACCGTCGCCGGTGCGATAGGTGCCGGCGGCGTGCCAGGCCATGCGGATGAAGAAGGGGCCATAGTGACCATAGTCGGCCGGCCACCAGTCCTGGCTGTCGGTCATCAGGTCGGTCAGGTCTTTCTTCAGCGCCTGGTAGTCGATCGCGTTGAAGGCTTCGCAATAATCGAAATCCTCGTCCATCGGATCGGCCTTGCGGCCGCCTTCGGTCAGGATTTCCAGGTCGAGCTGGTCGGGCCACCAGTCGCGGTTACGACGACCGAAAAGGTCTCGCGTGCCCGCATTTCCATGGAAGGGGCAGCCGCTGATATCTCCGGTTTTGGCGTCCATCTAATCGCTCTCCTCTCGTATATAGACTCGGGTCTCCCGTCCGAGTTGACATTCGAGAAGATGAACCCGCCCCTCTAATTCGTCCAATCGATTAAACGGTTCAAATTGATTGGCTGAGGCGATTTTACGACGAGGCGTGCTCCGCGCACGAAAAACGCCGCCATTCGCTTGGAATGACGGCGCTTTTCCTGCTGACCTGGATCAAGTTCAGGCCGCCTCGGCGATGTCCTCGGCAGGCTCGGTGCGGATTAAGTAATCGAACGCAGAAAGACCGGCTTTCGAGCCTTCACCCATGGCCACGACGATCTGCTTGTAGGGCACATCAGTGACGTCGCCAGCGCCGAAGACGCCGGGTAGGTTGGTGCGGCCTTCCTCGTCAGTGACGATCTCGCCGAACTTGGTGAGTTCGAGGCCGCTGCCTTCGAGCCATTCGGTGTTGGGCACGAGGCCGATCTGGACGAACACGCCTTCAAGCTCGATGCGGCGTTCCTCGCCGCTCTTGCGGTCCTTGACCACCAAGCCGTCGACCTTGCCGTCCTTGCCGGTGATCTCGGTTGTCTGGCCGCTGGTGACGATTTCCACATTGCTCATGCTGCGAAGCTTCTTTTGCAGCACCTCGTCGGCACGCAGCTTGTCGTCATATTCGATGAGCGTCACGTGACCCACGATCTTGGCAAGGTCGATGGCCGCTTCGACACCCGAGTTGCCGCCGCCGATCACGGCAATGCGCTTGCCCTTGAACAGCGGACCGTCGCAATGCGGGCAATAGGCAACGCCCTTGTTGCGATATTCGGCTTCGCCCGGAACGCCGAGGTTCCGCCAGCGCGCGCCGGTCGCAAGGATCAGGCTGCGCGCCTTGAGCGACGCGCCATTGCCGAGTTCGACCGTGTGCAATCCGCCCTCTTCCCTGGCAGGGATCAGTTTAACGGCCTTGGCGAAGTTCATGAGGTCGATCTCGTTCTCGCCGACCTGGCTTTCGAGCTGTCCGGCCAGCTTCGGACCTTCGGTATAGGCCGTGCCGGGCAGGTTCTCGATGCCAAGCGTGTCATGCAGCTGGCCGCCGAAGCGTTCGGCCGCGATACCGGTGCGAAAGCCCTTGCGCGCGGTGTAGATGCCCGAAGCCGCACCGGCGGGGCCGCCGCCGATAATCAGGACTTCGAACGGATCCTTGGCGGCGAGCTTTTCGGCTGCCTTGGCGTCGGCGCCGGTGTCGATCTTGGCGAGAATCTCGGCCAATTCCATCTTGCCGTTGTAGAAAGGCTCGCCGTTGAGGAAGGTCGCGGGCACGGCCATGACGTCGCGCTTCTCGACTTCTTCCTGGTAGGTGCCGCCTTCGATCAGCGTTGCGGTGATGCGCGGATTTTCAAGCGCCATCAGCGTCAGCGCCTGCACCACATCGGGGCAGTTGTGGCAAGACAGCGAGAAATACATCTCGAAATTGAAATCGCCCTCGATGCCGCGGACCTGTTCCAGCAGGTCGGCGTCGACCTTGGGCGGATGGCCGCCGGCCCACAGCAGGGCGAGCACCAGCGAAGTGAATTCATGTCCCATCGGCAGGCCGGCAAAGCGGACCCACTTTTCCGCATCGCTCGCGCGGCGGATCACGAAGCTCGGCTTGCGATCATCGGTGCCGTCGAAGCTTGCGCTGACCATGTCGTGCAGCGCGGCAATTTCTTCGAGCAGCTCGCGCGTCTGACGCGATTTCTCGTTGTCGCCGAGCGAAGCGACCAGCTCGATCGGCTCGCGCAGGTTGGCGAGATAGGTCTTGAGCTGCTGGGTCAGGTTTGCATCGAGCATGGACGGACTCCGGGCGTTGGGCGGTGACGGGTTTCGAAAAATAAGGGGAGTAAAGACCCGGGAGCTAAGGGGGGGAGGATGCTCCCGGGTCTTCCAGCGACCCGAGATTATATTCTCGGGCTGGGGGTGGAGCCACTAGGCAGCCCCACCTTAACAGGAACTGTCAGCTTAGATCTTGCCGACGAGGTCGAGCGAGGGTGCAAGCGTGTCGCTGCCTTCTTCCCATGCGGCCGGGCAGACCTGGCCGGGATTGGCGCGGACGTACTGTGCAGCCTTGATCTTGCGGGCGAGTTCGTTGGCATTGCGGCCGACGCCTTCACAGGTCTGTTCCATGATCTGGATCACGCCATCGGGATCGACGACGAAGGTTGCACGGTCGGCAAGGCCTGCGCCTTCACGCAGCACATCGAAGTTGGTCGCAAGGACGTGGTTCTGGTCGCCGAGGAACGGGAAGTTCAGCTTGCCGATCTTCTCGCTGGTGTCGTGCCATGCCTTGTGGCTGAAGTGCGTGTCGGTCGACACGGCATAGACTTCGACGTCCATCTTCTGGAGCATGGCGTACTGTTCGCCCAGGTCTTCCAGTTCGGTCGGGCAGACGAAGGTGAAGTCGGCCGGATAGAAGAAGAAGACGGCCCACTTGCCCTTCACATCTTCGTCGGTGACTTCGAAAAAGTCCTTGCCTGCCTGGAAGGCGGTGGCGTTGAACGGCTTGATGGTGCTGCCGATGATACCCATTGGTTGTTCTCCGTTGTTCGGGTTGAAACTGATGGGTCCCAGATAGGGTGTGCTGCGATGCACAAAAGCGATATGTTGCGATTGCGAACATCGGAATTTTCAATCAATCGATTGGAACTTTCGCAAAGCGCAACGAACGCGTCATTCGCTTGCTAAAAACGCAACAAAGGGCCGGAGTGCAGTGCACGCCAGCCCCTTGTTACGCTTTCAAGAGCCTTAGTTAGCGGAGAAAAATTCCCCGAGATCCTTTGCCAGTCGGTCGGTCACCGTGGCGAAGACGGCGTGGGGTTCGTCTTCATATTCGATCAGCGTTGCGCTTTCGACTTTTTCGGCCACCTGGCGGCCCGTGGCATCGATCGGCACGGTCTTGTCTTCGGTGCCATGGATGACCAGCGTCGGTACCTTGAAATGCGGAAGGTCGGGACGGAAATCGGTGTAGGCAAAGGCCGCGGCGGATTGGAGCGTGGCATATTGCGCGCTCTTCATCGTGGTCAGCCAGGCCCAGTGACGCTCTTCGTCGCTGACCTGCGTTCCCGGGCCACCGACGCCATAGAAATCCTTGAAGAAATCGATGAAGAAGGCGCGGAAGTTATCCTTCATGCCCTTGGTCATTTCCTGGAAGGTTTCGTCCGGCACGCCGTCGGGATTGTCGTCGGTCTTGAGCATATAGGGCACGACCGAGCTTACCAGCGCCGCTGCGCTGACGCCCTTGCCGTCGTGACGGCTCATATAGCGGGCGATCTCGCCCCCACCCATGGAGAACCCGGCGAGGCCGATATTCTCCGTGATGCCCAGATGCGCGATGAGGTCTGCCAGATCGTCGCTGAAGGTGTCGTAATCGTAACCGCCCGCCGCGTGGTCCGAGCGTCCGAAGCCGCGCCTGTCATAGGCAATGGCGCGCATGCCCTTGTCAGCAAGATGCATCATCACCGGATCCCAGCTGTCGCCCGACAGCGGCCAGCCGTGGATCAGGATGACAGGACGACCTTCGCCCAGTTCCTTGAAGCGAATTTTGGTCCCGTCGCGTGTGGCGAAATGCGGCATGCAGTGTCTTCCTTTTCAAACTGTTAGTTTGAGACCAGAAAACCTGACTCCCATTTCTGGTTCCGACGCAGCGGACCGAAGCCTGTCGGACGGCGCTCAGCCGGAACGGGTCCCCCACGCAGCGGCATCCGCAAGAAAAGTCCCAGAAATCGCTTCGCTCGCAGCGCATTTCTGCTAATGCGAATTCTTAGCAATAAAAGGATTCGAAATGCGTAAGCTTGTTACCGTCGCTGCCTTCACCGCCAGCACCCTCGCTCTCGTCGCTTGCTCGGGCGCCGAAGAAGCGGCCCCTGCCGCCGATGAGGCTGCGGCGACCGACACCGTGGAGACCGAAACCGAGACTGCCGGCGTCCTCGACGCCAGCACCGCTACGGCCGAGCAGCTTGCTGCCATCGACACCGTATCCGAGGAACTCGCTGCCGCGATCGTTGCGGGCCAGCCCTATGCCGATGTCACCGCATTCAACGCCAAGCTGCTTGAAACCCTGTCGCCGGACGAAGCCGCTGCAGTGCTCGAAACCGTGTTCGTGCCGGTCAATCTCAACGAGGCCACCGAAGAGCAGATCCGCCTGATCCCGGGCATGACCGACAAGATGGTCCACGAGTTCGAAGAATATCGTCCCTATGCGGACATGGGCGAATTCAACCGCGAGATCGGCAAGTATGTGGACGAGGCCGAAGTGGCCCGCTTCCGCAACTACGTCACTCTCTGACGATATTGCAGCACGACCCTGGCCCCTTCGATCGCCACCAGGATCCCGACATGGATCCAGGCGGTGGTCGGATCGAAAGCGGACAGGACCCAGTGCAGGAAGACCAGCACCGCTGCCGGATAGACGAGCCGGTGCAGCGTCTTCCATGACCGCTTGAGTGCCCTCGTCGCGATGTCGTTCGATGTCGCGGCGAGCGGTACGAACAGCGCAAAGGCCAGCCAGCCGGCGAGCAGGTAAGCGTCGCCCATTTCCGCCAGCACTGCGGAAAGCGAGGCCTTCTTCCAGAGATAGATCGCGGTGTGGAACGCAGCATAGCCAAAGCTCGCCACGCCGATGTCCCGCCTGCGCCGCATCAGCCAGACGGCCCACTTCTGCTTGCGGGAGGCGAGCCGGATCGGCGTCACTGCCAGCGTCGCCAGCAACAGCCACGCCGCCCAGTCTCCGCTATCGGCGATCGCATGGCCGTAGCCATAAAGATCGGGCGTCATGATCCAGCGCCAGCTCATCCAAATCCCGGGCAGGGCGAGCACCAGCCACAGCAAGGGGCGCGAATTGGCGAGGGTCTTCATTTCGGGCAGACTTCCGGACGAACGCTGCCTAGCCGCATTGCGCGCGGTGGAGCAGCTTATGATCCGCCAGCACCAGCGCCATCATCGCTTCGACCACGGGCGTTCCGCGAATGCCGACACAGGGATCGTGCCGGCCCTTGGTGCGAACCTCGGTCGCCTTGCCCTCGCGGTCAACGCTGGCAACCGGCGTGAGGATCGAGCTGGTCGGTTTGAACGCAACGCGGCAAACCACCGGCTGGCCGGTTGAAATCCCGCCAGCGATACCCCCCGCGTGGTTGGCGGCGAACTCGACGCCCTCTTCTCCGGGTGACATGGCATCGGCGTTCTGCTCGCCGGTGAGGCGCGCGGCATCGAAACCGTCGCCGATCTCCACGCCCTTGACCGCATTGATGCTCATCATCCCTGCGGCAAGGTCGCTGTCGAGCTTGGCATAGACCGGCGCGCCCCATCCCGCGGGCACTCCCGTAGCCACGCATTCGACGACCGCGCCGAGCGAGGAGCCTGCCTTGCGCGCATCGTCTACCAGCGCCTCCCAACGCTTTGCGGCCTCGGCATCAGGGCACCAGAAGGGATTGCGTGCGATCTCATCGCGGTCGAACTTGGCCGTATCGATCCGGTCGCCGCCGATCTCTGCAACATAGGCGAGGATTTCGACCTCGGGGATCGCCAGCCGAGCCACCGCACCTGCCGCCACGCGCATCGCCGTCTCGCGCGCGCTGCTCCGCCCGCCACCGCGATAGTCGCGAAAGCCGTATTTCGCGTCATAGGCATAGTCGGCATGGCCGGGGCGATAGGTGTTCGCGATCTCGGAGTAGTCCTTAGAACGCTGGTCCTTGTTTTCGATCAGCAGCGAGAGCGACGTGCCGGTCGTCTTGCCCTCGAACACGCCCGACAGGATGCGGACCTCGTCCGGCTCCTGCCGCTGCGTGGTGAACTTGTTCTGCCCGGGTTTCCTCGCATCGAGGAAGGGCTGGATGTCCGCCTCGCTCAGTTCGATACCCGGCGGGCACCCGTCGACAACCGCGCCGATGGCAGGGCCATGGCTTTCCCCCCAGGTGGTGAAGCGAAGCACGCGTCCGAATGTGTTCCAGCTCATGCGACTCTTCCTGTCGCAACTGTGGGCGCGTGTCCATTCGCGCTGGACCAATTCCTTCTTCTCGCCCAAGAACAAACCATGATTGCAAAGCTGAAAGGCCTGCTCGACGAAACGGGCTCGGACTGGGCGGTGATCGACGTCTCGGGCGTGGGTTACCTGGTCCATTGCTCGACCAAGACACTCGCCGCGCTGGGCGAGAAGGGCGAAGCCTGCACCATCTACACCGACCTGCAAGTCTCGGAGAACGATATGCGGCTGCTGGGCTTTGCCGAAGCAGCCGAACGCGACTGGTTCCGCCTTTTGACGCAGGTACAGGGTGTGGGCAGCAAGGTCGGGCTCGCGATCCTCTCGGCGCTGTCGACCGGCGAGGTACAGCAGGCCTGCGCCAATGGCGATGCAGCCACCGTGGCGCGCGCGCAGGGCGTGGGACCCAAGTTGGCCGGACGCATCGTCAACGAGCTGAAGGACAAGGCCGGCGCGCTTCCGGGCGGAGGCTCTGCGGGAGGCATGGCTCCGGTGACCCCGGCAGGTGGCGCAAGCGCCGATGCGGTGAGCGCGCTCGAAAACCTCGGCTTCAAGCCTGCCGTGGCAGCACGCGCGGTTGCGGCGGCACAGGGCGAATTGGGCGAAGGCGCAAGCGAGGGCGACCTCATCCGCGTCGCATTGAAGAGGGCAGCAGGATGAAAGTGACGGCATTGAAACTTGGCCTGATGAGCGCAGCTGCGGCGCTGCTGGCGACGGCGGTGAGCGCGCAGGACATGAGTGCGTTCAGGACCGGTCCGGTGTTCGAGGACTTCGGCCCGCATGCTCCGGTCGAAGGCGTCGAGACCTTTGCGACCGATACCGAATTTGCGCACAGCTTCGACGTCGCCGAGCCTGCCAAGGACGGCGGCCGCAATCGCGGCTTCGAGAGCGCGGCGCGCTTCATCAACATGCATGTCGCGCATGGCGTGGCCGAAGAAAACATCCGCGTCGCCGTGGTGGTGCATGGCAAGGCGGTCCACGACCTGCTCTCGGCCGAGGGCTGGGCGGCGCACGATCTGGAAGGCGAGAACGGCAGTGCTGCCATGGTCCGCGCGATGCTGGACCACGGCGTGCGGTTCATCGTCTGCGGCCAGAGCGCGGCGGCCTATGGCGTGACCAAGGACGAGCTGACCGAGGGTGTCGAAATGGACCTCTCCGCCATGACCGCCCATGCGAAGCTTCAGCAGCGCGGCTATACGGTGAACCCGTTTTGAGCTTCTTATCTGAACTTAAGGCTGGCTGGGGCGAACCCTATCGTTGGCGAACGACTGTTAGAAGATACTCGCCATGGCTCTTCAATGGGCTGTTTCCCAAAGGCGAAGACTGCGAGATTTTTGGTGCCGAGCACAGTTGGTATAACTTGGACAATGTGAATTCGGCCTGTTTGCATTGCAAAGTCATCATGCCGGGACAACGATGGAAGCAATGACCGAATCCGTCCCCCTCCATTCGCCCGACCGCCAGCCGGAAGACCCGGATGCGGCGCTGCGCCCGAAATCGCTCGCCGAGTTCGTCGGGCAGAAGGCGGCGCGCGAGAATTTGCGGGTGTTCATCGAGGCGGCGAAGAACCGCGGCGAGGCGATGGACCATGTGTTGTTTTTCGGCCCGCCGGGGCTGGGCAAGACCACGCTGGCGCAGATCGTGTCCAAGGAACTGGGCGTGGGCTTCCGCGCTACCAGCGGCCCGGTGATCGCCAAGGCGGGCGACCTTGCCGCACTGCTTACCAATCTCGAGCCAAACGACGTGCTCTTCATCGACGAGATCCACCGCCTCAATCCGGTGGTCGAGGAAGTGCTCTATCCGGCGATGGAAGACCGCGCGCTCGATATCATCATCGGCGAGGGCCCCTCGGCGCGCAGCGTGCGCATCGACCTGCCGCCTTTCACGCTGGTCGGGGCGACCACGCGGCAAGGACTGCTGACCACGCCCTTGCGCGACCGTTTCGGCATTCCGGTGCGGCTCAACTTCTACACCGAGGACGAGCTCTTGAAGGTCGTATCCCGCGGTGCAGGGCTGCTTGGCATGGGTATCGACGAGGGCGGCGCGCGCGAGATTGCCCGCCGGTCGCGCGGCACCCCGCGTGTCGCAGGTCGCCTGATGCGCCGCGTTCGCGATTTCGCGTCCGTGCTGGGTGAGGCGACCGTGACCACCAGGGTTGCCGACGAGGCGCTGACCCGGCTCGAGGTCGACAGCCTCGGCCTGGATGCGATGGACCGCCGCTACCTCACCATGATCGCGACCACCTACAAGGGCGGACCCGTGGGCGTGGAAACGCTCGCGGCGGGTCTGAGCGAGCCTCGCGATACGGTCGAGGAAGTGATCGAGCCTTACCTGATCCAGCTGGGCCTCATCGCCCGCACCGCGCGCGGTCGCATGCTCAACGATGGCGGCTGGACGCATCTCGGCATCGCTCCGCCGAGCAAGCCGCAATCGGACATGTTCGACAAGTAACGCCTCAGCGGCGCGGATCGTCGCTCGGATCGTTGGAAACCGTGGGGTAGCCCGCGTCGGCGCGGATGCCGCCTTCGAGATGACGCACCACCGTGCCGCGATATTCGGCGAGGCGCTCGGCAGCGATGCCCGAACGGCGCGAAGATCCGCAATAGAGTATGACCTCGCGGGTCGTGTCGACCGGAATGGAGGCCGGGTCGAAATGAGTCAGCGGCGCATTGAGCGCGCCCGCGATCCGGCTGTCGGCGAATTCATAAGGCGTGCGCACGTCGATCAGCACGACCTCGCCCGCCTCGACCAGAGTGGCGAGCTGCTGCGCATTGACGGTGGCGACACGCGCGCTCGCGATGTCGGCACTGTCGGGTCTGGCATACCCGCCGGCACCCGCGCAGCCTGCAAGGGCAAGCGGCGCGAGTGCGGCGAGGATGCTTTTCCGGATCACGATGCGGCGAGCTTGCGCAGCACGTAGTGGAGGATGCCGCCGTTGCGGTAATACTCCATCTCGTTCGCCGTATCGATGCGGCAGAGCGCGGTGAAGGTGGCCTTCGAGCCGTCTTCATGCGTCACTTCGACTTCGACGTCCTGGCCCGGGGTCAGGTCGGCAAGGCCCTTGATGCTGAAGGTGTCATCCGAGCCGAGGCCAAGGCTCTGGCGGGTGTCGCCGTCCTTGAACTGCAGCGGCAGCACGCCCATGCCGATGAGGTTCGAGCGGTGGATACGCTCGTAGCTTTCGACGATTACGGCGCGCACACCCAGCAGGATCGTGCCCTTGGCCGCCCAGTCACGGCTGGAGCCGGTGCCATATTCTTTGCCTGCGATGACGACCAGCGGCGTGCCGTCGGCCTTGTGCTTCATCGCCGCGTCGTAGATCGGCATCTGCTCACCCTTGTAGGTGGTGATGCCGCCTTCCACGCCCGGGACCATTTCGTTCTTGATGCGGATGTTGGCGAAGGTGCCGCGCATCATGACTTCGTGGTTGCCGCGGCGCGAGCCGTAGGAGTTGAAGTCCTGCTTCGAGACCTGGTGGCTCTTGAGATATTCACCGGCAGGCGAATCTTCCTTGATCGAACCGGCGGGCGAAATGTGGTCGGTGGTGGTCGAATCGCCAAGGATGGCGAGCGGCTTCGCATCGGTGATGTCGGTCAGCGGGGCCGGTTCCATGCCCATGCCTTCGAAATAGGGCGGGCTGGCGACATAGGTGCTGGTCGGGTTCCAGGTGTAGGTGTCCGAAGCGTCGACCTTGATCGCCTGCCAGTGTTCGTCGCCCTTGTAGACGTCGGCATAGCGGGTGAGGAACATCTCGCGGTCGATATTGGCGGCGCGGTGTTCGCGCACTTCCTCGTTGGTCGGCCAGACATCGGCCAGCATCACGTCGTTCCCGTCCTGGTCCTGGCCCAGCGGGGTTTCGGTGATGTCGGTCGTGACCGTGCCGAGGATCGAATAGGCGACCACCAGCGGGGGCGAGGCAAGGAAGTTGGCGCGCACGTCGGGCGACACGCGGCCTTCGAAGTTGCGGTTGCCCGAAAGGACCGATGCGGCGACGATATCGTTGCCGTTGATCGCCTTGGAAATCGGCGGCGCGAGCGGGCCCGAGTTACCGATGCAGGTGGTGCAGCCATAGCCGACGAGGTCGAAGCCCATGGCGTCGAGATCGTCCTGCAGTCCGGACTTCACGAGATAGTCGGTGACCACCTGCGATCCCGGTGCGAGGCTGGTCTTGACCCACGGCTTGGGCTGGAGGCCCTTCTCGCGCGCCTTCTTGGCGACGAGACCGGCGGCGATCAGGACATCGGGGTTGGAGGTGTTGGTGCAGCTGGTGATGGCCGCGATGACCACGTCGCCGTCACCGATGTCATGGTCCTTGCCATCGACATCGACGCGCAGCGGCGCATCCTTCTTGTAGATCGACTTGAGATCGGAGTTGAACAGCTCGTCCACGTCGGGAAGCGCGACGCGGTCCTGCGGGCGCTTGGGGCCGGCGAGGCTGGGCACGACCTTGGAGATGTCGAGTTCGAGCGTCTTGGTGAAGACCGGCTCGTTCTCCGGCGTGAACCACATGCCCTGTTCTTTCGAATAGGCTTCGACCAGCGCGATGGTTTCTTCGTCGCGGCCGGTCAGGCGCATGTATTCGAGCGTCTTGTCGTCGATGCCGAAGAAGCCGCAGGTCGCGCCATATTCGGGGGCCATGTTGGCGATGGTCGCGCGGTCGGCGAGGGTGAGGTTGGCAACGCCTTCGCCGTAGAATTCGACGAAACGGCCGACCACGCCGACTTCGCGCAGCATCTGCACGCAGGTCAGCACGAGGTCGGTGGCGGTCACGCCTTCGGCCATCGCGCCGGTCAGCTTGAAGCCGACGACTTCGGGGATCAGCATCGAGATCGGCTGGCCGAGCATGGCAGCTTCGGCTTCGATGCCGCCGACGCCCCAGCCCAGCACGCCGAGGCCGTTGATCATGGTGGTGTGGCTGTCGGTGCCGACGCAGGTGTCGGGATAGGCGACAAGCTGTCCGTCAGTGCCTTCGCTGTTCCACACGCCCTTGCCGAGATATTCCAGGTTCACCTGGTGGCAGATGCCGGTGCCCGGAGGCACGGCGGTGAAGTTCTTGAAGCTCTTCGAACCCCATTTGAGGAAGTCGTAGCGTTCTGCATTGCGGGCGTATTCGAGTTCGACGTTCTGTTCGAACGCCTTGGGGTGGCCGAATTCATCGACCATGACCGAGTGGTCGATCACGAGGTTTACGGGGACCTGCGGGTTGATCTTGGCGGTATCGCCGCCGAGCTTCGCAATCGCATCACGCATCGCGGCAAGGTCGACCACGCAGGGAACGCCGGTGAAGTCCTGCAGCAGCACGCGCGCCGGGCGGTACTGGATTTCCTTGCCGGTCGCGGGATTCTTCTGCCAGTCGGCAATCGCCTGCACATCGTCGGTCGAGACGGTGAAACCGCCGTCTTCGAAGCGCAGCATGTTCTCCAGCAGGACCTTCAGGCTGAACGGGAGCTTCGACACGTCGCCGATTTTTTCGGCCGCCTTCTTGAATGAGTAATAGGCGTAATCCTTGCCGTTCACGGTAAGGGTGGAGCGTGTTCCGAGCGTGTCCTGGCCGACCTGGGTCATGCGGGGCTTAGTCCTTTCTGAATGGAGCCGTCACCTGACCAATGGGCAGGGCGGCAAAATGTGCCGCGCCTGTGCGCTGTGACGGGGAAAAAATCAAGGGTGGGCGCTCTTCGGGAACGCTTCATCGGGAACCAAGAAAGCTCTTCAGGGGTTATTAAGGCAAAATCTGGGCAACCATAGCGCATGGCCACAAACCGCCGGAAGCGCGCGGCCCGATGAGGAGTTTATTATGTCTAACCCGCGGAAAGCGACGCAGGCGTCGCGCCGAACCCTTCATGTCGCCGTTACAGCTGCCGTTCTCGGTGTAGCAGCCATGTTCACCGCCGCATTCACCTTTGCCGGCGATGAAGCGCAGGCAAGCGAACCGACGCAGGTCGCGGTTGCCGCGCAGCGCTAGACAGCGCTTTGCTCGGGTCGCCGGCGAGTGGCGATCCAGCACCCGATGACGATAAGGACGGCCCCTGCAACGGTGGTCGGTCCCACCCTCTCCCCGAAATAGAGCCAGCCGAAAAGCGAGGCCCACAGGAAGCCGGTATATTCGATCGGCACAAGCCTTTGCGCCTCGGCGCGGGCATAGGCCCATGCGAGGAACAGCGCCGCGCCGACAGCGAGCGCCGCGCCTGCGCCGATTTCGAGCCATGCGCGTCCTTCGGGCCAGACCAGCAGGAACGGTGCTCCGGCGAGCAAAGCAAGGCTGACGATGCCGTTCTGGAACGTACTGACCTCGGCAGGGCCGGCCACCAGTGCCTGCTGGCGCTGGAGAACGAGATTCCACGCATAGAGCAGGGCAGACACGCCGATGAGGACCAGGCCGGTAACGGCATCCTGGGTCATCCGTTCTTGCCCGATCCTGCCACCGACGATGACCACCACACCCGCGAGGCCCAGTATGGCCGCGATGATCGCTCGCCGCTCGATCTTCTCGCCCAGCAGCCATGCCGCGAGAAACAGCGCGACCAGCGGGGCCACGAAGCTGATCGCGATGGCTTCGGCGAGGGGGAGGCGGACGAGCGAGGCGAAAAAGGTCCAGCCCATGAAGGCAACCACCACGCCGCGAATGACATGCACCCGCATGACGTGTCTTTCGGGCACCCGGCGGTTCCGCCACAGCCAGAATGGCGCGATCATGGCAAAGCCCAGAAGGCAGCGCAGCAAGTAGGCGCTATAGGCCCCGACCGCGATCGAGGCGCTTTTCATCACGGCATCCATCGCGGAAAAAAGCGCAATTCCCGCCATGGTCGCCAGAATCGGGCGCAAATGCTCGGCGGAATTGCTCATCGCGAGGGACCATAGGGTCGTGAACGCGGCAGGTCATCACGGTTCAGCGATCCGCAAGCAGCTTTCGGCGAATATGTTCTCAAACAGCAATGGCGCACTGCGCGCAGCGCAGCTATTTACGCTGCCGATACTTACTGGTGGGACTGAATGAGAAAACCGATCCTTCTTTCTGGCGCCGCGCTGATCGCGGCAGGCCTGTTCACGGCAGCTTCGGCGCAGGATGCTGCGCCCGAAAGCATCCTGCCCCGGGCCGAAAAGCCCGAAAAGTCCCAAGAGCCGGTCAGCCAGGCGCCGCAGACCGTCGAAGAAGCTTTCGGCGATATCCGCATGCAGAGCGGCGAGGTGGTACAGGAAGTGCCCTCGCTAGAAGGCGTCTGGACCGCCGAGCAGGTCCAGCAGCTCATCGACTTCATCCCGACGCTGACTGCTGAAGGCCTGCGTCCCGAAGATTACCGTCTCGGTGAACTGCAGGCGCTTGCCGCCGAGGGCGAGAGCGAAGCGCTCAATGTGCTCGCCAGCGAGACCTTTGTCTGGCTGGTCGAGGACCTGCGCGACGGCCGCACTCCGATGGAATCGCGTCGCCAGTGGTTCGTTGTCGATCCCGATGCGGATCGCATGCCGACGTGGAAACTGCTCGAGGATGCACTGGCTAGTGGCGAGATCGCCGGCACGCTCACCGGACTGCATCCCGTCCATCCCGATTACGCGGCCCTGCGCGAAGAGCTCGTAACTGCGACCGATCCCGCCCGCATCAAGCTGATCCGTGCGAATATGGATCGCTGGCGCTGGCTGCCGCAGGATCTGGGCAAGCAGTACCTGATGACCAATGTGCCCGAATACATGCTTCGCCTCACGGTGAACGGGCGCATCATCAAGAGCTATCGCACGGTGGTCGGCAAGCCCGGCCGCACGGCCACTCCGCAACTCTCCGAAATGGTTGAAGCCATTATCTTCAATCCGACCTGGACCGTTCCGCAGTCGATCGTCGTCGGCGAAGGTTTGGGCAATAAGGTTCTCAGCAACCCGCAGTGGGCCGCATCGCAGGGCTACAAGGCGACCAAGGGTGCAGGCGGATGGATCGGTGTCGTCCAGCAGCCCGGTCCACTCAATGCTCTCGGACTGATGAAGCTCGACATGCCCAACGAGCATGCAATTTTTCTTCATGACACGCCCAGTCGCCACCTGTTCAACCAGGCTAACCGCGCACTCAGCCATGGATGTATTCGTGTGGAAGGCGCTCTCGAAGTCGCCATGACGATGGCAATGCTCGGCAATGCCACGAGCAAGGCCGAGCTGCCCGACATCCAGCAGGAAGTGACGGAAATCAGCGCAAGCCGGGAATACACGCGTTACCCGATGGCGAAGCAGTGGCCGGTCTACATCACCTATTTCACCATGGCGACCGACGTGAACGGGGAGATGAAGGCGTTCAAGGACATCTACGACCGCGACAAGCCGGTGCTCGAGGCACTCGATGCACCGCGCGTTTCGGACCGTGCCCGCGAAACCAGCGAGGAAGCCGTCGAAATCATCGACGACATGCAGATTACCGCCTGAGCCGGCGGATTTGCCTGACTAGAATACGCCCGGATTGGTGCGTTCGAACGTGCCGCCGTTCTCGTTCATGACCAATTCGGTCTGCGTGATCGGCGGACGTTCCCGGCTGCCGTCTTCGGCAAGGCCGAGGCTTTCCGCATAGAGAAGGCGGCCGCCGCTCAGGTCGATCAACACCTTGTCGAACTGGTCCGGTCCAAGCGCGAAACAACCATTCGAGCGGCCAAGACGGCCCCAGCGCGAGACATGTTCGGGACGGGCGTAGTCCGCCTGGTGCATTACGATGGCGCGGGGCATGGCAAGGTCATTGGTCGGGTCGAGCCCGTCCAGCCTGATCGAAGTACCGTATCGTCCGGTGTACCAGCTACGCGTCATATAGGCGCCGCGGCTGGTCGCCTCGCTGCCCTCGATATTCGAATAGCGCTTGAGCCAGCCGTCATGCTCGCTGTCCGAACCGGTGCCGTGGCTGACATGGAAGCTCTCGACGCGCTCGTTGGCGAGATCGACAAAGTGGAAGCGCTTCTGGGAGGAGTGCAGACCGAAATCGGCGATCCCGACCACATCCTTCTTCCAGATCGTATCACCGACCCGCGCCAGCTGCTCGCGCGCTATTGCGAAGAGCTGGGCGTCGCGACTGGCAGTCGGGTTCACCTGCGCAAACGCCCGTCCCGCAAAACTGGTTGCGGCAGTGGCGGCGAGGGTGCCCTTGAGAAGGTCGCGGCGATTCATACGGCTATCTTATAACATCCGACACACTAGCGGAAGCTGAACGAGCATTCGCGCGAGCACAGGCGAGCATCGAACGCGCGTGGCGATCCGCCACTTCGCGCGGGTCCTTGCCATATCCGCCGCCGAGCGCGCTGGCGACGGGAAGGCCGCGTTTACGTGTCTCTTCAATAACATATGCGTCACGGCGCTCGAGACCAGCATCGGTCAGGGACAGGCGGCCGAGCTTGTCGGCCCCGTGCACATCGACGCCTGCCTGGTAGAGCACCATGTCGGGCGCGAAATCATCGAAAATACCCGGAAGGTGGCGTTCGAGCGCTTCGAGGTAGCCGTCATCATCGACCCCGTCGCCAAGCGGCACGTCGAGGCTGGAGCGGGCCTTGCGGACCGGGAAGTTCTTCTCGGCATGGAGCGAGAGGGTGAAGATGTCATCGCGCCCCGCGGTCAGGCTGGCCGTACCGTCGCCCTGGTGGACATCGAGATCGACGATGAGGACACGCGCCGCATCGCCTTCCGCGATCAGGCGGTGCGCGCACACGGCAAGATCGTTGAAGACGCAGTATCCCGCGCCCGTATCATGCAGCGCATGATGGCTGCCGGCCGCCGAGTTTGCGGCATAGCCGTGCTGCTTCGCGAGCTGCGCGGCGAGCCATGTCCCGCCATTGGTATGCGCCACGCGCTGCGCGATATGCGGGGTTACGGGGAAGCCGATCCGCCGTTCCTTCTCGTGCGGGACGCTGGCGGTGAACACCTGCTCGACATAGTCGGGGCAATGAACCGCCTCCAGCCAGCGGCGCGGCATCGGGGCAGGCGCGTGCTCGGTCAGCGGATATCCGCTTTCGCGCAACGCCACCATGACCGCCATGTACTTGTCGAAGCGAAACGTCCCGCGCGTCGGCGCGGGCGCCATGTAGTCGGCGTGGTGGACGACGTGGAGAATGGCTCTACCCGCGCTTTGCAGTCGCCTCTGCGACCAGTTTCTGCAAGTTCGGGACAGCCGCCATGGTCGCGGCGGGCATTTCGGAAGCGATGGCAAGGCGCTCGGGCGCATTTTCCTTGAGCCAGCGAACCGTGGGCGCTGCCGGATCGAGCCGGGATTGCGAGAGGAATTGCGAGATCTTGGGATTGCTCGCCCACAGGAAACGGTTCTGGCCCGTGCCCAGCAGGGTGCCGGCATAGCCGTCGATATCGTCGACGAATGTGACCGGCTTGCACAGCGCGTTCTTTTCTTCGTCGGTGTCGAAATTGGTTTCGACAAAGGCAGTGACCGCCGCGTTCAGCGTGACAAGCGGGACATGGAGCAGCTGCAACACGATCCTGTCGTCCTGCCACTGGGGCGAGACGGGTTTGGGCGTGACTGCCGATGCCGTGCAGTCGACGAACAGCGCGTTTTCGGGGACCTCGACCTCTCCTTCAGCGAGGATCATACGTCCCGGCTCGATGCTCTCGACCCGACCCTTGCGAACGACATTGCCGATCGTCCTCAAGCGCTCGACTTCGCCTTCGGAGATGGTCGCATAGTGGAACATCTCGGGCTCGACCCCCGTGTCGATCCGCAGCATCGCGCCGTCTTTCTCCAGCTGGTGGAAGATACCGGCCACGCTTTCGGCCTTTGCCGCAGCCTTCATGATCGCGAGTTGCCCGCCGACCGTGCCTTCGAAGAATTCCTCGCCCGGCTGGGTAATGATGCGGTTGATGAGCCAGCTTTCGCGCGGCTTGACCCAGGTGATCGCATCAGGCGCAAAGCCCGCCTCGAGCAGCCAGACGCCGGCGTCCATCGCGGTCTTGCCTGCACCGAGGATCACGACGTGCGAGGGTAGCCCCTCCTCGGCGCGCCACAGTTCGGGCAGCTTGCCGGGGACTTCCACGCGAACCCCATCGGCCACGGCAAACTTGCGCTTGTGGGTCGAAGGGACCGAGGTCGCGAAATAGGTGGTATCGACCAGCTTGCGCCGGACCTTCACCGTGGTCTCCTCGCCCGAGAAGATATTGCGGAAAGTGGTCTCGCCCAGATACTCGCAATTGGGAAAATAGCGCACGCGGCCCGTCGGCAGCAGGTGGTCGCGCATGACCGACTGGAAGTAAGCGAGCACCTCTGCGCCGCTGGCCAATTCGTAAAAGCCCTTGTTGGGGCCTGCCTGATCGACCCGGTCGTGGCCCAGCGGGACGCTTTCCACGCCATAGGTCGCGCTGGGCTGGTGGAGGGCGACGAAGGAATAGGCATCGTTCCAGTGCCCGCCGGGCGCGGAATGCTTGTCGATTATGACGACATCGGCCTCTGGATCTTCGGCGATCAGGGTATCGACGAAGGACAGGGCGGTCGCGCCCGCGCCGATGACCAGATAATCGGTTTCGAGGGTCATCGGCGTATCTCCCTTTGTTTAGCTGGCGAGCCGCACCAGCTCGTCGTAGATTTCGTCTTCGCTGCGGCTGGCTGCATTACGCCATGTGGTGGCGGTATCGGCATTTACCAGAGTTCCGAAGGGCGTGAGGACCAGAAGGTTCGGCGTGCCCGGAAGCTCTTCCAGCCCGAAACGGCGCGCAATCTCGAGATTATGCCCATCGCCCGTCTGCGGCATGCCGACATTGACGAAGACGAGCTCGTACTCCGCTTCGACCAGTTTCTGGAACCGCGGCGTTTCGAGCCAGCCCGCCAGCGCGCGGCTGTCGTGGCACCAGTTCGCGCCCATCACGAGCATGACGTGTTTGCCGCTCGACAAAGCGCGCTCGAGCGCCGCGTCGACATCGGCAGAGGCATCGGCCGTTACCGCGAACGACCGCGCTTCGGGATGATGGGCGACCGGCGCTTCGGGCGTGCTGGCGCAGGCGGAAAGGAGCAGGGCTGCTACAAGAACGACGGCGTTTTTCATGCTTTCTCCGATAGAGTCCCGGGCTCCGGCGGACGGCCGAGCCAATAGCCTGCAGCAAGGCCTGCGCCCAGCCAGCAGGCCATCAGGCCGACCAATACGGAGTCCCAGATCATCAGCGCCCAGACAACCAAGTCGCCTTGGCCCATGGCGAGCGTGTGGTTGTATTCATGCAGCGGCTGGGCCGGGAGCCATGCCGCGAGTGAGAAGAAGCCCGCCATCGCTGCAGAAAACCAGCCCACGGTGTAAGCGCGTTTGAGCGTCATCGACTTGTCGCCATAGAGTGGGCCGACGAGGTAGATCAGGAGCGGAAGTGTGGCGATCTGGAACGCCATGTTCACGACATCCGGCACTCCGCTCTCGACGCTGCCAGCAATAAGGAAACCGATCACGCCCGCCGCGATATTGAGCGCGAGAGCGAAGAGGAAGCGCTTCCAGTCGACGGTGCGCGGATCCCACCAGCGTTTGCCTGCTCCGCCGAGAAAGCGCGCCGCGGCGAGAATGGCGATGAGCAGGCCGGCGATCTTGAAATAGGCAAAGAACCAGCGCTCCTCGCTCATTGCCTTCGCGCTGAAAGCTTCCTTGCTGTCGAACATGCCAAGCTGGATTTCCGCGACATGCTGCGCAAACTCGGGAACGATCGAAATCAGCGGGATGATCGGCGCGAGCCAGAGGAGCGAGATCCCCCCGAGAAAGGTGACCTTTAGCCCGTTTATCAAACGGGCGAGAATATCCTTCATTCCGCGGCCTCCGCATGCGGATCGAAGGCAGTCGCTTCACCGGCTTCGATCGCTGCGGCCTTTTCCTCGACCAGCTTCACGATGTGGTCGAGCATGTCGTCGCTCTCGATATGATGGTCCTTTACGCCCGAAAGGTAGACCATGTGCTTGCCCGAGCCGCCGCCGGTCAGGCCAATGTCGGTCTCGCGCGCTTCGCCGGGGCCGTTGACGACGCAGCCGAGGACCGAGAGGCTCATCGGTGTCTTGATGTGTTCGAGGCGCTTTTCCAGCGTTTCGACCGTGCGGATCACGTCGAAACCCTGGCGCGAGCAGCTGGGGCAGGACACGACGCGAACGCCGCGGGTCCTGAGGCCGAGGGCCTTGAGCATTTCGAAGCCGACCTTCACTTCCTGTTCGGGTTCAGCGGAAAGCGATACGCGGATCGTGTCGCCGATGCCTGCCCACAACAGGCTGCCGATGCCGATGGAGGACTTGACCGTGCCGCCGATCAGCCCGCCCGCCTCAGTGATGCCAAGGTGCAAGGGGCAATCCACCGCGTCGGCCAGCCCGTGATAGGCGGCGACCGCCAGGAACACGTCGCTGGCTTTCACCGCGACCTTGTATTCGTGGAAATCGTGGTCCTGCAGCAGCTTGATATGGTCGAGCGCGCTTTCGATCAGAGCTTCGGGGCAGGGCTCGCCATATTTTTCGAGCAGGTCCTTCTCGAGGCTGCCTGCATTCACGCCGATGCGGATCGCACAGCCATTGGCCTTTGCGGCGCGCACGACTTCTGCGACGCGCTCGCTCGAACCGATATTGCCCGGATTGATGCGCAGGCAGGCCGCACCCTTGTCGGCGGCCTCGAGCGCACGCTTGTAGTGGAAATGGATGTCGGCAACGATCGGGACGTTCGCCGCCCTGGTGATCTTGTCGAAATTCGCCGTCGATTCCTCGGTCGGGCAGGACACGCGGATGATGTCCGCGCCCACATCCTCGCAGCGGCGGATCTGGTCGATGGTCGCGGCCACATCCTCGGTCGGCGTGTTTGTCATGGTCTGCACCGAAATCGGGGCATCCCCGCCGACGGGGACATTGCCGACCATGATCTGGCGGGACTGGCGGCGCTCGATATCGCGCCAAGGGCGTACGGATGACATGGCGCGCGATATAGGGGAGGCTTGATGAAGGGGCAATGACAGGCGCACCAACATTCGGCATGAAGTATCCGATGAACGAAGCAACAGACGAAGCAATCACCGACAGCGCGCTTCTTTTCGGACGCATACTGGACGGCAAGGGCGGGGCGCGAGACATTGGCTGGGAGGAAGCGCAGGGCTGGGAGCCGGCCGCGCCGGGCGAGGTCATGTGGCTACACCTATGCCGCAATCGCCCGGGTGTGCAGGCATGGCTGGAAGATCAGCTACAGGTCCCGGAACCCACGGCAGAATTGCTCACCAGCGACCAGACCCGCCCGCGTGCCTTTCGCGACGGTGAGACGCTTGTCGGAACCCTGCGCGGGATCAACTTCAATCCCGGTGCCGAACCGGAAGACATGATTTCCATGCAGCTATGGTGCGACGGGCGGCGGCTGGTCACGCTGCGCCGGCATCCGCTGCAGACCCCGCGCGAAGTCGTTGCGCGACTGGACAATGGTGTAGGGCCGCTGGATGCGGGTGCCACGATCACGCTGCTCGCGGAACTCATGATCGCGCGGATGAGCCAGTCGATCGTCGACATGAACTTCGTGCTCGACGCGCTTGAGGACGAGGATCCCGAAAAGGATCCGGAAAGCATGCTGAAACGCATTTCCACCATCCGGCGCAATTGCCTTAGCCTGAAGCGCCACATGGCCCCGCAACACGAGGCGCTGGAGCAGATCAGCCGCGATTCGCCCGCGTGGTTCGAAGAGGAGGACCGGCGCGAGATTGCAGAAAGTATCGCGCGCCTGCGCCGCTATCTCGACGATATCGACATCAGCAAGGAAAGCGCGCTGGTGCTGCAGGACGAACTGCGTGCCCGCAGCCTCGCCAGTAGCGAGCACGCAACCTACATGCTCACCATCGTGGCGGGCATTTTCCTGCCGCTCGGCTTCCTGACCGGGCTGCTCGGCATCAATGTCGGCGGCATGCCAGGCGTGAACGACCCGGATGCATTCTGGGCCGTGGTCGCCCTGTGCCTTCTCCTTTTCGTCGCGCTGATCGTGGTGTTCAGGCGATTGCGCTGGCTCTAGCCGTCAGCCTCCAGAGCGCTGCGAGGGAATGAATTCCTCGCGCACCGCCTTGGCGATCAATTCGAGCGGGATGATCCCCTGGCTGAGCAGGAAGTCGTTGAACGCCTTTTCGTTGAAGTCCGCGCCCAGCGCGAGTTCCGTCTCGACGCGCAGGTCGATCAGCTTGCGATAGCCGTAATAATAGGAACCTGCCTGGCCGGGCATGCGGAATTCGTAGCGATCGAGTTCCTGCTTCGTCATGCCGGGCGAGAACAGCGCTTCTTCGCGAAGCACGCGCTCGGCCTCGTCGCGGGTCATCAGGCCCAAGTTGAGGCTCGGGTCGAGGAAGGCGCGGGCAGCGCGCAGCAGGCGGAACTGCAGCGCGATGAACTGGCCCTCAATCGGCTCGTGCGGGAGCATTTCGGCTTCGGCATAAAGCGCCCAGCCTTCGACGTTCACGCTGTTGAAGGCGTAGAGCATGCGAGCGAGGCTGACGCCCTGTTCGACCAGTGCAGCAAACTGCATTTCATGGCCCGGACGCGCTTCGTGCGCGCTCAGCGTCCAGCTGGCGGCGGGGAAGTTGAAGTCGTCGTAGCGGTCATCCGGTCCGGCGGTCGGATTGCCCACGGTAAGGACGAAAGTGCCCTGTTCGCCGGTGTTCCCGATCAGGCGCGGCGGGCGCATGTGCGGGGCGGGCTGGGCGGCGCTTTCGGCCTGCGACGCAACGCGCATCTGCAATTCGGTGTCGGGCAGCGAGACGATCTCGTTCTCGCGGATCCTGGCTTCAAGCTCGCGGTTCACCCCGCGATAGAATTCCTCGATCTCGTCGTTAGGAACGCTCAGCTTTTTCAGGTTCGCCATGACCGAGGCCATGTCGGTCTCCTCCCAGCCGTATTTCTCGGCGATCTGCGGCGCGAGCGCTTCCATCTGGGCGCGCAGTTCATAAAAACCGCGGCGGGCCTGCTGCATGGATTCGCGCGGCGCCATGTCGATGCCGACCTGCTTGAGGCTGAGCGCGTAGAGTTCCTCCGGCAGGCGCGCGCTATCGCGGCTGGCGGGGATCACGGTGGAGCGCGTCCATTCGCCGTAGTCGGTGAGCTGCGCCTCCATCGCATCGAGCGCCTCGTCCGCACCCTCGATCTCGTATTTGCCGAAGAGGTCGCGAATGCCGGCGACGAAGGTCGGGATCTTGCCGATCGATTCCTCGACTTCGACCACATAGGGGCCCATCTTCCCTTCGCCGCGGCTTGCTTCGAAGCGACGCTTGGCAAGCTCTGTCATCGGTTCGGTATCGGGCCAGGTGCCGGTGTAGCGCTGTAGCAGTTCGAGAGCCTTGGCGCGGCGGTGTTCGGCGGTCTGGTCGGAGAGGAGCTGGCCGATATTCCCGAACATGCCCTGCGGTACCTGCGAGAAATCGAGCATGTACTTGTTGCCAAGCTCGATGCCCTCGATGTCCTGCTTCAACGAGCCGATGAGGATGTCGAGGTCCTGCAGGACATAGGGGTTGGTCTCGGTGGCCTTGGCGGCTTCGAATTCGGCGATCAGGGCCTTGGCAGCGGCGATATAGCGCGCGTCGCGGTCTGCCGACATGTCGTTGACCAGACCGTCGTACTGTTCATAGCCCGCCGAGGAGGCGCCAGTCGGGAAGAACTGCGCCTGCATCGCAATGACTTTCTGCGTGTAGGCGTTGCTGGTTTCGACCCAGTCCGGCGTGGCGGGTGCTTCCTGCGCGATGGCCGTGGTGGCGGGCAGGGCGATGGTCGTGGCGGTGGCGAGCGCAATGGCCGCGGCGAAGGTCTTCATGGATTTCTCCCCTCTGTGTTGCGAGCAGGGGTGCGCCTTCGCCGCGCCTATTGCAAGTTGTCGCTAGACGAACGCGCCTTACCAGCGGACGAGCGGCGGGACCACATACCGTCCGACCACTGCGAGCAATGCCACCGGGGCGGTGTGCCAGATGGCGAGGTGCTCGATCGTGTCGATCGGGCAGGCGAGCCCGTAGGCGAAAGTCCCGATCGCGCCGGCGGCAAGTCCGGTGAGCGTGCCCGCCGCACCAAGCGAAACGGGCGCACCGCGGCGCAGCCACAGGATGAGCGCGGCGGCGGTAACGAGGCCGAAGCCCGTTCCTGCAAGGAAGCAGTGGAGGCCGTAGATATCGCTCGAAACTGCCGAAAACAGTCCGGTCATGCCCAGCATCAGCGCAGCGGAAATGGGCAGTAGCGCAAGCATTCCGGCAGACCAGCGCGCGCCGTCCTGCCTGTTGCCTACGCTGGGGCTGGCCATGCGAACGACGGCAAGGGCAGCCGCCGCGCCCACGACCGCGAACATCCCGTTGGCCATGAAGAAAATGCCCGAGGCGCGGCCCTGCACGATGCCGCGCCACAGACCGTCGAGCAGCTCGACGAGGATCACCGTCGTCACCGCCGACAGGGCGACCAGCGCAATGCCGTCCCACAGGCGGATCGGCTTGACGGGAGCAAGATCGCTCGCGAGCTCGTCGATCAGGGAATTGGGAACCCGGTTCATTACTATTCTGCCTTCTCTACGAGCGCGGACAGCTTCTTCAGTCCGCGATGGATATTCACTTTGACCAGGCTCTCGCTCTGGCCGGTCATTTTCGAGGCTTCGGCAATCGACAACCCCTCTATTTTGACCAGTTCGATGACTTCGGACTGCTTGTCGGGCAGGTGCACGAACAGGCGCTCCAGGCTCATCCGGGCCATCACGGCCTCTTCCTCGCTGTCTTCGGGCGCATCGTGATCGCCCAGCTCGTCTTCCGCCGAGCGGTAGACCTTGCGCAGGTGATCGACCCAGCGATAGCGCGCGATCGCGGCGAGCCAGGGGTAGAATGCCCGGGCCGGATCCCAGGTGGCGCGCTTGGCATGCACCGCCATCATCACTTCCTGCACCAAATCGTCGAGCTGCGCGGGAGCGACGCGCTTCCTGTAATAGCGTTCGAGCCAGATCTGCACTTCGGCGAGCAGCGCACGGTACATGCCCGCATCGCCTTTCTGCGCAGCGGACATCATGGCGGCCATTTCTTTCTCGTCGGCGATCATGGCACCCGCTCCCGTCGGCTATTGCCTATCACTGCGCGCGCCGCGAGGCGAGCAGGGCGTCGAGAGAGAACAGGCCCCCGCCGCGACTGACGAGGATCGCGGCAAGCGCGACCCACAGGATATGCGTTGCCCACCATGCGTCGGGATAGACGAAGACCTGGATGACCAGCGTCATGAGGAGAAGCGAGAGCGCGGCGAAGCGGGTGAAAAACCCGAACACCAGGAGGATGGGGAACAGGTGCTCGGCATAGGTGGCCAGCGGGACGGCAAGGTCCACCGGCAGGGGAAGGCCGCTATATTCGTGTTCGAACAGGAAGTAGGTCGTGTCGTTGATCGACAGGGCAGTGCCTTCTTCCACCTTGGTCCGGCCCGATCGCCAGAAGATCCCCGCCAGCGCCGCGCGGGTGACGAGCAGCACAATGCCTTCGGGCAGCCTGGAGGAAAGCCATCCCGCAAGGCGGTCGTATAGGGTCAGTACGTTTTGCATCTGCGTCACCTCGCGTGGTGCTGGCGAAGAGGGTGAGCGCCTAGCGCTTGATCGGCGTCAGCGAGCCCTTGCCCTTGGGCGTCTCGATATTCTCGCAAGTGCCTTTCTTCACGAGCTTCCAGGCGTTGCCCTGATAGTCGCGGGTGGAGGTTCCGGAGCAGCTGGTGCCGGGACCGGCGGCGCAGTCATTCTCGCCCGCCTTGGCGACGCCGTAGCATTTTTCCATCGCGGGCTTGCCCTGGGCGGCAGCGGGGGTGGCGGCGAGGCCGGTAGCGACACCGGCGGTAAGGGCGAGGCCGGCGAGGCTGGCGATCGATTTGCTGTTCATGGCGATACTCTTCCAAATGGGTTTTCAGACTCTGTCCGGTGATGGGGGCGCCGGAACTGGCCTGTCATTCGGGAGCGATGTGCGGCTGGTTACGGCATCCTGAAAATTTCTTTTCCTGTAACCGCGCTGGCCGCTGCGGCGAATGATCCCTCGTGCACCCCCGCACACCCATCCGCGCCGATGCGCACACAACCAAAGGGATTGAATGCCATGAACACCGCCACTCGCAAGACCGCCGCAACTGCCGCTGCAGCTGCCGCTTTCGCCCTCAGCTCGCTCAGCGCTTTTGCCGCCGAACCGCCCGCAGGCAGCAGCGGCCGCGCGCTCAATGCCGACGACACCGTCCATTGTTACGGCGTCCACAGCTGCAAGGGCCAGGCCGACTGCGCGACATCCGAAAATGCCTGCAAGGGCCAGAACGAATGCAAGGGCCACGGCTTCAAGGCCATGAAGGCCGGCGAATGCCTGACCAAGGGCGGCACCATCGGCGATCTGGGCTGACCGGCTTGGCGGCCCGGTGACCGGGGCTCACCCCCCCCTTTCGTCCCTCCCGGCGCCGGGCCGCCATCACTTTCGATCAAGGAAAGCGCAGGACATGACCTCCATCGACCCCTTTTACGGCTACGGCCTCGGCCTTCGCCGTCCGCATTACGCCGACTTCCTCGAAGGCGATATGCCGGTCGATTTCGTCGAGGTCATCTCCGAAAACTACATGGTCGAAGGCGGCAAGCCGCTGCGCATCCTTGAGGAAATTCGCGCGAAGCATCCCGTCATACTCCACGGGGTCTCGATGTCGGTAGGTTCGGCCGCCGGGCTCGATGACGAATACCTGGCGAGGCTCAGGACGCTCGCCGAGCGGATCGATCCGCTCTGGGTCTCCGACCATCTGTGCTGGACGCGCACCAGCGCGCACAACAGCCACGACCTTCTCCCGCTGCCGCTGACGAGCGAAGCGCTCGATACGGTGTGCGACAATATCGACCATGCCCAGAACATGCTCGGGCGTGTCATGCTGTTCGAAAACCCGTCGAGCTATCTCACCTTCCCCGAAGACGAGATGAGCGAATGGGACTTTCTTTCCGCCATGGCGCAGCGAACCGGCTGCTACCTGCTGCTCGACGTCAACAACGTCTATGTCAGCGCGCAGAACCACGACTTCGACGCACAGGAGTATATTGCCGGCCTGCCGCTCGATCGCGTGCGGCAGGTCCATCTCGCCGGACACACGCCTGCGACACCCGAACGCGACATCGTGATCGACACACATGACCGCGAAGTCTGCGATGCAGTCTGGGACCTCTATGAGTGGACGGTGGCCCGCACGGGGCCGGTCGCGACGATGATAGAACGCGACGACGGCATTCCGCCGCTCGGCGAATTGCTCGATGAGCTGGACCGCGCGCGCAGCGTTGTCGGTCGTACGCTGCAGGCGGCGGCATGAGCACGCTCGCTGCCCGCCAGTCCGCTTTCATGGCAAGCCTGCTCGATGACGAGCGCGCCTTGCCCGAGGGATGGACTGCGCGTCATGCGGCGGGCCTCGATATCTATCGCAACAATTACCGCAGCGCGCTGGTCGAGGCGCTGCGTTCGACCTTCGAGCGGACCGAGCGGCTGGTGGGCGAAGCAAGCTTTGCGCGGGCTGCCGCGCATCACCTGATCATGCATCCACCCTCGAGCTGGACGCTGGACCTGGCCGGTGCTGGCTTTGCCGAGACCTGCGAGGACCTGTTTCCCGCCGATCCCGAAGTGGCCGAACTGGCCTGGCTCGGATGGTCGATGCACCTCGCATTCGTCGCACGCGATGCGAACGCGCTGTCGAGCGAAGGCTTTCTTCAACTGGCGGCCGATTTCACCGAGGAGGACTGGGGCGACTTGCGGTTGGTCTTCATGCCCGGCCTCACGCAGAGCGACACGACTCATGATCTCAAGCGGCTGTGGTCCTCACTTGCCACGACCGGAAGTTCGCCCGACATCGTACCCGTCTCCGAAGCTTCAACCACCATCGTCTGGCGCGAGGGCGAGAGGCCCGTATTCATTTCCGTGTCGCAGGCGGAAGGCCGCGCGCTGGCCGCGATGATGGACGGCGCGAGTTACGGGGAAGCCTGCGAGGCGCTGGTCGAGCAGGAAGGGCCCGCAGGCATCGAGCTTGCGGGCACGATGCTCAGGCGCTGGCTGTTCGAAGGGATGGTGGAGGCGGTCGCCTAATAGGCGAAATTCTGCCCGACCATTTCCTCGCTCATCGTCCAGAGGCGTTCGGCCTTGTCCTTGTCGATCGCATAGCTGCGCACACCGCCGCCGGTGTCCTCATTGTCCTCGTCGGCGACATGGCAGTCTTCGCAGTAAAGGCCTCCAGCGCCTTCAAGCTCTTCGGCGGTCGCGACCCAGCAGGTCGTCGCCGCGCCTTGCGGGATGGTCTTGAAGGGATCCGGCTTCTCGCCGCGTTCCTCTGCCGCCTTCTGGATGCGCGCCATAAGGTTCTGCATATCCTCCTCGGTCATGTGGCGACCGAGGTTCGTGTGGATACCGCCCGGATGGAGCGCATAGGCGTGGATACCCTTGTCGGCGAGCCGCTCTTCCAGTCCGACGGCGAAGAGCACGTTGGCGGTCTTCGACTGTCCGTAGCTCTGCCATTTCTCGTAGGGGCGGTTCTCGAAATTGGGATCGTCGAAATCGACCGGGGCAATGTGGTGGCCGCGGCTCGACAGGTTGACGATGCGCGGGCGATCGCCCTTTTCGACCAGAGGCATCAGCAGGTTGGTGAGCAGGAAGTGCCCGATGTGATTGGTGCCGAACTGCATCTCGAACCCGTCGGCCGTCTTCGCCTCGTCACAGGCCATGACACCTGCATTGTTGATCAGCAGGTCGATCCTCTCGAACCGGTCATTCGCCTCGGCAGCGGCCTTGCGCACGCTGTCGAGCGAGGCGAGGTCGCAGACCAACGTGTCGACCTTGGCACCGGTGCCTTCGGCGATCGCATCGGCCGTGGCGGAGAGCTTGGTGGCATCGCGGCCCGACAGGATCACATGCGCACCCTTGGCCGCCATCGCCCGCGCGGTCTCCTGACCCAGCCCGGAGTAGCCGCCGGTCACCAGCACGGTGCGCCCTTTCAGGTCCTTGTCCGCGAGGACTTCGTCTGCAGTGCTCGAAAATCCGAATTCGCTCATTGATCGTCACTCCCGTTATCGTCTGCGGTCTGGTCGGTCCGGTAGCGTTCAAACCAGGCGAGGATGTTGTCGGCCTTGGCCACCAGTCGCGATGGGCGCGAGGCGATACCATGCGGGCTTTCCGGCACGCGCACGAGCACCGTGTCGATCCCGCGCAGCTTCAGCGCCTGGTAGAACTGCTCGCTCTCGGTGATCGGGGTGCGTTGGTCTTCTTCGCCCGTCAACAGCATGGTCGGCGTGGTCACATTGCCGACGAGGCTGAGCGGCGAACGCTCCCAGTAATGCATCGGCACTTCCCACGGCAGGCCGGGGAACTGGTGGTAGGTCTGGAAGATATAGCTGTCCGCGGTCAGCGTCTTGCTCAACCAGTTGATCACCGGCTTGGCGGCCGCAGCGGCGTTGAACCGGTCGGTCAGGCCGACGAGATATGCGGTTGCGATGCCGCCTGCCGACCCGCCGGTCACGAAGAGGTTGTCCTCGTCGATGAAGCCCTTGGCGATCATCGCATCGACGCCCGACATGTGATCGGCCGCATCGTCGGGGCTGGAATATTTGTGTTCGAGCAGCAGGCCGAAATCCTCGCCGTAGGAGGAACTGCCGCGGTGGTTGGCGTAGAATACGACATAGCCCTCGGCGACATAGCGCTGGATTTCGGCGGAGAAGTGCGGCCCATATGCCGCGTGGGGTCCGCCGTGGATTTCGAGGATCAGCGGATACTTCTTCGACGGATCGAAGCCCGGCGGTGTCACGTACCAGCCCTGGATCTCGGTACCGTCATGCGAGGAGGTGTAGGTGACTTCCTGCACCTGCCCCAGATCGCGGTGGGCAAGCAGGTCTTCATTGAGCGCGGTCAGCTTGCGCGTGCTGCGTCCCGACTTTGCATAAAGATCAGCCGGTCGATCATGCGAGCCTTGCGTCCATGCAAGCGCGCCATTGGCATGCACATCATATGTGCCGCTGGTGTAGGGCCTGCCGAGCGTCGTTCCGCCCAGACCGTCGGCCACGGTTTCGACCCTGCTGCCCGAAGGCGACACGCGGCCGATCTTGCGGATGCCGCGGTCGTCGTAAGTGAAGTAGATGTGCCGTCCGCTCCAGCGGATATCGCTCACCTCGCGGTCGAGGCTCTCGGTCAGGTTCTGGCCGCCCGAGCCATCAAGGCCGCGCACGCAGACATCCACCTGCCACACCGGACGCTTGACGTTGGGCATGCAGATGAAAGCCACGCTGCGGCCATCGGGGGAGACTTGCGGTGAAGCTTCGAGACCGCCTCCGCTGGTCACCTGCTGCATCGCGCCGCCAGCCAGCGGCACGCGCCAGATATCGCCCTCGATGGTCTGCAATTCCCAGCCCTCGTTGCGATTGGCCGAGACGAGGATCGCCCCGCCGTCACGCGTCCAGGCGAGCGGGCCCGCATGGTCGAATTCGCCCGTCGTCAGCTGGCGAGGGGTGCCGCCGTCGGCGGGCACTACGAAGACGTGGCTGAAGGTCACGTCGATGAAACCGGAGCCGTCGCTGCGATACCGGGCGTGGTCGATCACCTTGACCGGCGGCGACCATTTCGCCCCTTCGGGTTTGGGCGGCGCCTTGGCGAGCGGCTTCGTGTCGCCGTCGACGCGGCTGGTGAACGCGATCTGCCGGCCATCGGGCGACCATGCGAGATTGCCGGCACCGCTATCGAGTGCGGCGACCTGCTGGACCTGTCCGCTGTCCATCCAGCGGATGAAGATCGCGCTGCGTCCGTCCTCGTCGCGGCCGCTATAGGCGATACGCCTGCCGTCGGGCGACCATTCGCCGCCGCTCGCGCCGTCCAGGACGAGCCGGTTGCTGCTCCCGTCGAGCGCGGCGAGCCAGAGCGCGCCCTCGGTCCGGTCGGTCATGATGTTGTTCGAGCGCCGCGTGTAGAGGACATGGCGGCCATCGGGCGAAATGCGCGGATCGTCCGCATATTCGAGGTCGAAAACGTCGAGCGAGGTGAACAGCCTTTCGCTCTCGCCGCCTTCGTCCTGGGCAAGCGCCGCCGGTCCCCAAGCGCCCGCCGCAATCGCGAGCGCACCGATCCATGCCTTCATGCATTGTCTCCCTTTGGCGTCGGGGTAGCACAAAGAAAAAGGGGCGCGAGACTTTTCGTCCCGCGCCCCAGTGAACCCCCCATCTCCCTGGGGTTGTTGGCTCTGTGTCAGGCGCCCGGCGGCAGCGGATCGTCGCTTGTCGGCGCGGCTGCCTTGCGGCGCTTGGGCTTGGGCGCAGAAGCGCTGCCCCCGCCAAGGTCGCTGTCCATCTGGTCGAGCTTGCGCGCCGCCCAGTCACGGCCACCGAGGCCGAAGGCGAGTGCGCCTGCCACCGCGATGCCGGCGACAATGATGGTTACCACATCCTGCGGAATGCCGCCGCCAAGCTCGGTGAACTCCAGTCCCATGAAGACGAACAGGACGATCGTTGCCCAGCGGACAATGGTCGCCGCGGTCGAATTGCCCGCGTCACCGGCGATCACTCGCGCAAGCAGGTTCGCGATGAGGAAGCCCACAGCGATAACGACTGCACCGAGAATTACCTTGCTGCCGGTTTCCAGAACCGTGTCGAGAATGGCCGTCAGCTCGGGAAAGCCTAGCAGGCGCGTCGCAGCGATGGCGAAGAACAGGATGATCGCCACCTGCGCGATGCGGGCGATGATACCGCTCGCAGTCGTGCCGTCTGCAACCAGTCCGCTTTCAGCCAGCGCCCGGTCGACACCGAGGCCCGGCAGCACTTCCTTGGCGATCTGCACCACGAACTTGCTGATCAGGTAACCGATGCCGAGCAGGATCGCGGCTGCGATAATGTTCGGAATGGCCGCGAAGATCATCCGCAGCATGTCCGATGCCGGATCGCTGATCGACTGGATCTGCAGTTGTTCGAGCGCCGCGATCGCCACCGGAATGGCAATCAGGACATAGGCGATGGTGCCGATGGTCTTGCTGATCGCGGTGTTGCCGGTGACATTGTCCACCCCGCCGCGATTGGCCCATTTGTCGAAATCGACTGCCTGCAGCGTGGTGACCACGAGGTCGCGAACGATCCGCGCCACCATCATGCCGATGAAGAAGATCAGTCCGGCCCACAGAAGGTTCGGCAGGAAGTCGACGACATTCTCGAGCAGGCTGTTGATCGGTCCTGCGACCCCGCCCAGTTCGAGGATATTGAGAACGATGAGCAGGCCGAACAGCCAGATCAGCAAGGACACGATCTTGCCGAGCGATTCACCCAGCGAGGTCCCGTTGCCGGTCCCGCGCTTGAAGAAGTCGACCGTGTCGACAAGCTTGGCAAAAGCCCATTTGGCCGCACGTGCGGCGAGCCATGTGACGACCAGCGCGATCACTGCGAAAAGGAGCTTCTCTCCAAGCTCCATCGCCAGTTGCTGGTCGAAGCGATACCTATCAAAGATCATGAAACCTCTCCCCGTTGGTTTCCGTAGCGTCAGGGCTAACACGCGTGTCGGATTTAACCAAAACGGCGCTTGGGGATTGAGTGGATAACTCAAGGTGCTATCCCGGCGGAATGAGAGGATTTTTCACCCAGCTCGCCGCTGTTTTCGCGCTCGCGATTGCCGCCTGTCCGGTACCGGCCCTGGCCGATGATCAGGGTGGGCAATGGTCCATCGCGATCCACGGCGGGGCGGGAACAATCGCGCGCGAGAACATGAGCGCGGAGGCCGAAGCCGAATATCGCGCAGGCTTGCAGGTCGCTCTCGATGCCGGGGCAAAGGTGCTGTCGGAAGGCGGCACGGCAATGGATGCCGTCGAGGCGGTGATCCTGATCCTGGAAGACGATCCCAAGTTCAACGCCGGGCGCGGCGCGGTCTATACGTGGGAGGGCGGCCACGAACTCGACGCCTCGATCATGGATGGGCGCGACCGCGATGCAGGCGCGGTGGCGGGCGTTACCAACGTGCGCAATCCCATCCTGCTCGCACGCAAGGTGATGACCGACAGCCCGCACGTCATGCTCTCGGGCGAGGGCGCGGAGACTTTCGCTGCCGAACAGGGCCTCGACCTCGTGCCGGGCGAATTTTTCGATACGGAAAGCCGCCGCGAAGCGCTCGAGCGGATGAAGGCCGACAAGCTTTCGGCGATCGACGTCGACATCAAGTTCGGCACCGTGGGCGCAGTCGCGCTCGATACACATGGCAATCTTGCCGCGGGCACCTCGACCGGCGGGATGACCGGCAAGCGCTGGAACCGCATCGGCGATGCTCCGGTGATCGGGGCGGGCACCTATGCCGACAACCGCAGCTGTGCCGTCTCGGCGACCGGCTGGGGCGAATATTTCATCCGCGTCGGAGTGGCGCATGAGATTTGCACGCGGCTGAGGCACCGCTTCGACATGGATGTCGTCGTGGCCCGTGTGACGACCCCGGTCGATCGGGACGGTAATCCGGAATATTTCGTCCATGCCTCGGAAATGATGCTGGAAGAAAGCGCTGTGCAGGAAGAAGCCGACGCAGTGATGGCCGAAGTAAAGGAACTCGGTGGCGACGGGGGGATCATCCTCGTCACCCCCGAAGGCCATGCGCTCTACAGCTTCAACACCAGCGGCATGTACCGCGGTCGCGCCACCAGCGAAGGAGTCAACGAAGTCGCGATCTACGGCGACGAATAACCTGCCCGATCAGGTAAGCACGATCCTATAGAGCCGCCGGACCCAGCCGGTCAGCGTGCGGCCGATTTCGGCAAATGCGGCATCGACCCGATCCCCGTCGATCGTGTCGCCGAGCGGGCTCTGGTGATAGGCGGCGAAGAACACGGGATCGCCAGTCGGGCTTTCGACGAAGCCGATATCGCCGCGAAGATATCCCATCGTGCCGCCCCAGTCGCTCGAATTGCCGGTCTTGTCGCCAGCGACCCACGTGTCGGGAAGGCCTGCACGCACGCGGGCGAGGCCGGTTGTGCTGTCCACCATCCAGCTGCGCAATTCGGCTGCGCGCGCGCTATCGAGCGGGTTGCCGCTGCCCGAAACCAGTATTTTCGAGAGCGTCGAAGCCACGGCGATCGGTGTGGTGGTGTCGCGCTCTTCGCCGGGTGGCACGTAATTCAGCCGCGTTTCCACCCGGTCGAGCCGCGAGGAATTATCGCCAAGCTGTCGCCAGAATTCGGTTAGTCCGGCAGGACCGCCGACCCGGTCGAGGACGAGATTGGCCGCGAGGTTGTCCGAACTTTGCTGCGCAGCCTGGGCCAGCTCGCGCAAGGTGGCGCCCGTCTCGATCCGCTCGCCGGTAAAAGGCGTGTGGAAGATGAGATCGTCCTTCGTCCATGTCACTCGCTGCGACAGGTCGAGCTTGCCCTGCTGTTCCAGCGAGAGCGCCAGCGCGGCGAGCGAGGTCTTGAAGGTCGAGGCCAGCGGAAACCGCTCCGCGCCGCGATAGTCGAGGCTTGCGCCAGCTTCCGGCGCAAGAAAGGCCACGCCAAGCCGTCCGCCTAGCGCGCGCTCAATGATCCGCAGCTTGGCAGTGATCCTGCCTTGCGTGCTCTGGTCCAACGGGACACAGGCCGCCCCGGCCAGCGCTGCCGCACCTGCGATCACGCTGCGCCGGTCGAACCTCATCCGCGCTTCCTTGCCTGTGCATAGCTGCCGAGCAGGCGGACGTCATTGGTCTGGAATTCGAGTTCTTCGAGCGCGGTATCCACTCGCGGATCGCCCGGCGCGCCCTCGATATCTGCGTAGAACCGGGTCGCTGCAAAGCTTGCGCCCTTCTGGTAGCTTTCCAGCTTGGTCATGTTGACGCCGTTGGTCGCAAAGCAGCCCAGCGCCTTGTAAAGCGCGGCGGGCACGTTCTTCACCTCGAAGATGAAGGTGGTCATCGCGGTTTCAGCCTCGATCCCCGCAGGATCGCGCGGTTCCTTGGCCAGCACGACGAAGCGCGTGGTGTTGTCATGGGCGTCCTCGACCTCGTTCTCGATGATATCGAGACCGTAAAGCTCGGCAGCCATCGGCGGAGCGATCGCGCAGAATCTGGGATCCTGCATCTCGGCCACATAGGCCGCGGCACCTGCCGTATCGGCATGGGCGAGCGCCACGATCCCGCGCTCCTGCAGAAACGCGCGCGACTGCCCGAGGGCCTGCGGGTGGCTGTAGGCGGCTTCGAACGGGCCGGGTCCGGTCGCCATCAGCGCGTGGGTGATGCGCATGAAATGTTCGGCCACGATCGACAGCCCGCTTTCGGGCAGCAGGAAGTGGATGTCCGACACGCGCCCGTGCTGGCTGTTCTCGATCGGGATCATGGCGCAACCGGCACGGCCCTGTTTCACAGCGTCGAGCGCGTCCTCGAAACCCATGTAGGGAAGCGGCAGGCATTCGGGATCGAACTGCATCGCGGCCTGGTGCGAATTCGATCCGGGGGCGCCGCCAAAGGCGATGGCGCGTGCGGGATCGGTTGCGGCAGCCTGCCGCATGCTGTCGACCATTTCGATCGCGGGTCTTGCAAAAGTACGCATTAAGGCTGCTGCTATCGGCGGCTTTCCGGCACCGCAAGCGTAATTGCGAGCCTTGCACTTGCGCGAGCGCGCCCACGGCACTAGAGCGACGCGCAACCAACAGATCACTCGGATTCTCGCAGGCAATCACGCAATGGACGACCGTTTCAACACCGCATCCGGCTGGGTTCTCTTCTCCGGCATCGTCGCACTCGCCGCCTCGATCGGCGCAGGCATGTATTTCCATGCCGACAGCTACGAATATCCCGAAGACAAGGACTTCGGTTATTTCGTGGAAGCTGAAGAAGAAGATGGCGGCGCCAACGCAGGGCCCGATCTCGGTACGCTGCTCGCTTCGGCCGATGCGGCTGCCGGCGAACGTGTCTTCGCCAAGTGCACCGCTTGCCACACGATCGACCAGGGCGGTGCCAACGGCATCGGTCCGAACCTTTACGGCGTGATGGGCGCGGCCATCGGTAGCCATGCTCCGGGCTTCGCTTATTCGTCGGCCTTGTCGGGCCACGGCGGCGAATGGACCTGGGAAAACATGGACGCGTGGCTCACCAGCCCGCGCAGCTTTGCCAATGGCACCAAGATGAGCTTCGCCGGTCTGTCCAAGGCTGAAGATCGTGCCAATCTCATGGAATTCCTGTCGACCTATGGCGGCGCACCGGCCAAGCCGGAACCGGCCGCTCCTGCCGCCGAGGAAGGCGCCGAGGGCGTAGCCGTCGCAGGCGAAGAGCCGAGCGAAGCCGAAGCCGCTGGCGCAATGGGCGCCGACGAGCCGGTCGCATCGGCCAACGCTGCAGGCGACAACGAAGGCGCGACCAAGGTCGACTGATCTTCGTCTGAATGCTGAAACGAAAAACCCCGCCTTCGAGCGGGGTTTTTTGTGCCTGGCTTCAGCCCTTGAAACCCTGCGCGATCACGTACCACTCGCTCGAGCCCTTGCGGCTGGCGGGCGGCTTGGCGTGTTTCACGGTCTTGAAATGCTTCTTGAGCAGGTCGAGCAGGTCCTTGTCGGTCCCGCCGGCGAGCACCTTGGCCAAGAAGGTCCCCCCCTTTTCGAGGTTCTCGATCGCGAACCATGCGCCGGCCTCGACGAGGCCCATCGTGCGCAGGTGATCGGTCTGCTTGTGGCCGACGGTGTTGGCGGCCATGTCGCTCATCACGAGATCGGCCTTGCCGCCCATGGCTTCCTCGAGCACGCGCGGGGCATCGTCGTCCATGAAATCCATCTGTAAGATGGTGACGCCCTCGATCGGCTCGACTTCGAGCAGGTCGATGCCGACGACATGCGCCTTGGGTACGACCTTGCGCGCGACCTGGCTCCAGCCGCCCGGCGCAATGCCGAGGTCGACGATCCGCTTCGCCCCGCGCAGCAGGCCGAATTTCTCGTCCATCTCGATCAGCTTGTAAGCCGCGCGGCTGCGATAGCCATCGGCCTTGGCCTGCTTGACGTAAGGATCGTTGAGTTGCCGCTGCAGCCAGCGGGTCGAGGATTCGCTGCGCTTTTTCGCGGTACGGACGCGCGTGTCCTTGTCCTTGCCCGATCTAGACATCCTGTTCCCTCATGCGTTGCAGGGCGGCGCGGCTGCGATCGCCGTCGGCATCGGCGGCCATCAGGCTGCGCAAAATGCCTTCGCGAATGCCGCGGTCGGCCACGCCCAGTGTCTGTGACGGCCAGATGTCGAGAATGCTTTCGAGGATCGCACAGCCCGCCACCACGAGGTTCGCGCGGTCATCGCCGATGCAGGGGAGCTGGCGGCGTTCGGGGCCGCTCATATGCGACAGCTTGACCGAAATTTCGCGCATGTCGCTGCTGTTGACGATCAACCCGTCGACTGCCTGCCGGTCGTATTGCGGCAGTTCGAGGTGGAGGCTTGCCAGCGTCGTCACCGTGCCGCTGGTGCCCAGCAGGCGGATCGGGTCGGGGCCCTTGGCAAATTCACGGATGCGTTCCGCAAAAGGCTTGAAGCTGTCGAGTACGGTCTGGCGCATGCGCTTGTACCGGTCGAGCCGCTCTTCCTTATTATCGTCGGAGCCGGTGACCGTGTCGGTCAGCGAGACGACACCCCAGGGCACACTCATCCAGTCGAGGATGCGCGGTACCGCGCCGCTCGGCTCGACCAGCACCAGTTCGGTGGAGCCGCCGCCGATGTCGAAGATGACCGCCGGGCCTGCGCCGTCCTCCAGCAGGACGTGACAGCCAAGGACCGCAAGTCGCGCTTCTTCCTGGGCGGAAATGATGTCGAGCATGATGCCCGTCTCGCGCTGGACCCGCTCGATGAATTCGGCGCCGTTGGACGCGCGCCTGCAGGCCTCGGTCGCGACAGAGCGCGCAAGGTGCACATGGCGGCGCCGCAGCTTCTCGGCGCAGACGTGAAGCGCGGCGAGTGTGCGTTCCATCGCTTCGTCAGACAGCCTGCCGCTGGCGGCAAGCCCTTCACCAAGGCGCACGACGCGGCTGAAGGCATCGATCACGGTGAAATTTTCGCCCGAAGGGCGTGCGATCAGCAAGCGGCAGTTGTTGGTGCCCAGGTCGAGCGCGGCATAGGCCTGCCGCCTTGCGCGTTGAGGGCTCGATGGCGGGGATTGAGGACGCGGAGCTGCGCCGTTCGGACGCGCAGCATTATCACGCTGCGGGGCTTTTCGGCCCTTGGACCTGGAGGGGCGCTTGTAGCGGAAATCGGCTACCTTGCCGGACGTGCCGCCCCGTTGTCTTTCCTGGCCCCGTTTTGTGTCCGGCGGAATCTGATCCGCCATGGGGTATCTTTCGTTATTCCTCCCGCGCGAAACCACCTCGCGCGGGGACCTGGGGCCGATGCTAGCGGGAGGTTGCGCAAGGAGCAAGCTCGGGGTTGACCTTGCGAGCGCGTGAAACTAGATGCGCGGCCTCTGATGCAGGCGTGAGGCGATTCTGGCCCGCCCGCATGAGCTGATGCCCCGTCGTCTAATGGTAAGACTACGGACTCTGACTCCGTCAATTGAGGTTCGAATCCTCACGGGGCATCCACTGCTTTTCCAAAGAGAATCGGGAGTGTGGTGCTCAGTGCACCACGGTATTCCAGCACCAATCGGCACGCGCTCGAAGTCCCAAGTTTTGCGGACCAGCGCCATCCGGACTTATAATTTTTCGCTTCCGGACACCTTTGGCCGCCTGACGGTTTTAAGGGCAAAGGAGGCGCGCTTGGCTAATACAATTACCGTTAACGGAACCGCTCACCCGATGCCGGAAGACCCGCGGGTCAGTCTTCTCGATTTTCTGAGGCAGCACGTCGGTCTTACCGGCACGAAGAAGGGCTGCGACCATGGTCAGTGCGGGGCATGCACGGTGATCGTGAACGGCATTCGCATCAACAGCTGCCTGACGCTGGCGGCGATGCATGATGGCGACAGCGTAACGACCATCGAAGGTCTCGGCACGCCCGACGAGCCCTCCGCTCTCCAGCGCGCGTTTCTCGAGCATGACGGTTTCCAGTGCGGCTATTGCACTCCGGGCCAGATCTGTTCCGCCACCGCCATGCTGGAGGAAATTGCCGCCGACTGGCCGAGCGACGCCAGCGAAAGCCTCGAAGGCCGCATCGCTATTTCCGGCGAAGAAATACGCGAGCGCATGAGCGGCAATCTGTGCCGCTGCGGCGCATATGCTAATATCATCGCGGCGATCGAGGACGTCGCGGCGGGAGACCGCTCATGAGGCCGTTCCAATACACCCGCGCGCCCTCGCTTGCCGAAGCTTCCAACCTGACTGCAGCGGAAGATACGCTTGCCATTGCGGGCGGAACCAACCTCCTCGACCTCATGAAGCTGCAGGTGGAAACGCCCGATCAGCTGGCCGACATCAACCAGCTGGGCCTTGCGGAGATCGAGGGCACGGAAGACGGCGGGCTGCGCCTCGGCGCGCTCGCCACGAATACCGAAACCGCCGTCCATCCGCGTGTGCGGGCCGATTATCCCGTGCTCTCGCGCGCCATTTTGGCCGGGGCGACGCAGCAATTGCGCAACAAGGCCACCAATGGCGGCAATCTGTGCCAGCGCACCCGGTGCTTCTACTTCACCAATATCGACCAGCCGTGCAACAAGCGCGAGCCGGGCAGCGGTTGCGGTGCGATCGACGGCATCGCCAAGCTTCACGCGATCCTTGGCACGAGCGAGCAGTGCATTGCGACTTATCCGGGCGACATGGCCGTAGCGCTGAGCGCGCTGGGCGCGGAGGTGCAGATTTCGGGCGACAAGGGTGAGCGCAGCGTGCCTGTGCGCGACTTCCACCTCCTGCCCGGCGATACGCCGTGGATCGAGAATGTCCTCGAACCGGGCGAGATCATCACCGGCATCGTTCTTCCGGCGCCCGTCAGGGGCACGCAAATCTACCGCAAGGTGCGCGAGCGTTCGTCCTACGCCTTCGCGCTCGTTTCCGTCGCCGCCATAATCGAGCTGACCGACGGCAAGTTTTCGCGCGCCGATCTCGCCTTTGGCGGTCTCGCGCACAAGCCGTGGTTCGATCCGCGCGTCGGTGAAGCCCTGCTGGGCCAGCCTCCTTCGGATGCGCTGTTCGACAAGGCTGCCGATATCCTGATCGAAGACGCGCGCGGCTATGGCGAGAACGATTTCAAGATACCGCTTACGCGCCGGACGCTTCGCGCCGTCCTGGCCCAGGCGACGGAGGACGCAGCATGACGGTCCATTTCAAGCAGGACGAGCCCGACAATTCCAACCGTCTCGACGGGATGAAACAGGGCGTGATTGGCAAGCCCCTTCCGCGCATCGAGGGGCTGGCCAAGGTCACCGGGACTGCACCCTATGCCGCAGAATATCGGATAGAGAATTGCGCCGAAGGTGTGCTGGTCACTTCGACCATCACGCGCGGCGAGGTCACTTCCATCGACCGGGCAAGCGTGCTTTCCATGCCCGGCGTGATTGCGGTGGTGGATGATGAGAAGCTCTGCACCCGCGCGGCGCAGGGAACGGCGAACGAAGCGCCCATGCAGGGGCCGGCGCAGGTCTGCTACTGGGGTCAGCCGATTGCACTGGTAGTCGCTGAAACCTTCGAACAGGCGCGCGACGCTGCCAAGCACCTCAAGGTCGAATACCGCGAAGATGCTGACGCACCCATCGATCCCGAAGCGGTCGAGCCCGAAGAGCAGGAAGACGAGACCGTTCACCAAGGCGATCTGGCGCATGCGATGGCCGAGGCCGCGCACAGCGTCGATGTAACCTATACCACCAAGGGCCATGCCTCTGCCGCGATGGAGCCGCACGCCGCAATCGCCCAGTGGGACGGCGACAAGCTGACGGTCCACGCATCGCTCCAGATGCTCAACTACAACATCACCGAACTGGCCGATGCGCTCGATATGGAGGAGGAGAACATCCGCCTTATAGCCCGCTTCGTCGGGGGCGGGTTCGGGTCCAAGCTGGGGATCAGCGAAGAGGTCGTCGCAGCCGCGCTGGCGGCGAAACAGGTGGGTCGCCCTGTCCGTGTCGTGCAGTCGCGCCAGCAGGTGTTCCAGACGGTCATGCGCCGCAGTGAAACCACGCAGCACCTGCGCCTCGCGGCTGACGAAAACGGTAAGCTCACCGGCTTCGGCCACGAGGCGCTGGTGTCCAACCTGCCCGGAGAGACATTTGCCGAGCCCGTGCTGCAATCGTCGCACTTCATGTATGGCGGCGAGAACCGCGAATTGATGCTCAATGTTGCCCGCATCCACCGCATGACGGCCGGATCGGTGCGCGCTCCGGGCGAGGCGGTCGGGATGCCGACCCTTGAAGGCGCGATGGATGTGCTCGCCGAGAAGGCCGGTATCGATCCGGTCGAACTGCGCCTGCGCAACATTCCCGAGCAGGATCCCGAGGAAGGCCTCCCGTTCTCCTCTCACAAGCTCGCGGAATGCCTCAAGCAAGGGGCCGAGGCTTTTGGCTGGGACAATGGTCCTCGAAAGCCGCGCCAGCGGCGCGAGGGCGAGTGGTGGATCGGCACCGGCATGGCCAGCGCTGCACGTGTCCACAATATCGCCGAGGCAAAGGCACGGGTCACGCTGAAAGCCGATGGCACGGCGCTGGTCGAAACGGACATGACCGATATCGGCACCGGGACCTACACCATCCTCGCGCAGGTTGCCGGGGAGATGCTGGGCCTGAATCCAGCGCAGGTTCTTGTCGAACTGGGCGACACGCGCCATCCACGCGGCCCCGGCTCGGGCGGCAGCTGGGGCGCGGCATCGATCGGTTCGGCTGTGTACATCGCGTGCAAGGCGATCCGCGAAGAACTGGCCGCAAAGCTCGGCACGAGTGAGGAAGAACTCGAACTGCGCGAAGGCAAGAGCGCTGGCGGCGAGACGCTGACGGACCTTCTCGGCGGCAAGGACCTTGCCCGCGAAGGGCATTACGAGCCCGGCGATATCGAGGACGATTACACTGCGTCCGGCTTCGGCGCCTTCTTCGCCGAGGTGCGCGTCAACCACTACACCGGTGAAACGCGCGTCGATCGGATGCTCGGCGCCTTCGGCTTCGGGCGCGTGCTCAACGCCAGGACCGCCCGTTCGCAATGCATCGGCGGCATCACCTGGAGCATCGGAGTAGCGCTGACCGAGGCGCTGGAGTTCGATCCGCGCGACGGACATCTCGTCAATTGCGACCTTGCCGAATACCATGTCCCGGTCCACCGCGACGTGCCCGATCTCGATGTCGTGCTAGTGGAAGAGCGCGATGGCGCGGCCAGCCCGATCCAGGCCAAGGGCATCGGTGAACTCGGCATGTGCGGCGGAGCGGCAGCCATCGCCAACGCGATCTACCACGCCTGCGGGGCCCGGCTGTACGATTACCCGATGACACCGGACCGTGTCCTCGCAGCAATGCCCGACTGATGCTGGTCGATATTACGATTGAGGCGGTGCGCGACGAGGACCACCTCGCGCTGGCCGCAGCGTGCCAGCCGGGTGTGGGCCTTTGCACCATCGTCGGGATAGAAGGCAGCTTCTCGCGGCGTCTCGGTGCGCAACTGGCGGTCTTGCCTGACGGGACTGCCGTCGGCGATCTTGCCGATAGCTGCCTGGAAAACCAGCTGGCGAGTGACATGGCGCAATGCGCGGATCGGCGTGTCGAGCGTTATGGGCGGGGATCACGGACAATCGACTTCCGCCTGCCTTGTGGAGGCGGGCTCGATATCCTCATCGACCCATCGCCGGATCGTGCGGCCTGTCGCTCCGCTCTCGGAGCGCTGAGGGCGCGTCGCCCGGTCCGGCTGCCGTTCGATTGCGGAGACCACCGGTTGGACCGCACATATCTCCCTTCGCTGAAACTTGTCGCCTTCGGGGAGGGGCCGGAGCTCGACGCCATGGCTTCGCTGTGTTCAGCCCTGAAGGTCGATGTCGAGGTGTATTCCAAGGACGACCTCACCCTTGGCCAAGCGGCTCGCAATGTGCACTTTGATCCCTGGACGGCCTGCCTGCTGCTGTTCCATGATCACGAGTGGGAACTGGCCCTGCTCCAACAATCGCTGGCGAGCGACGCTTTCTACATCGGGGCGCAAGGCGGGGAAAAGGCGCGGTCCGACCGGACATTGGCGCTTGCCGCGCGCGGCGTTCCGGAAGAGCAGATCGCACGACTGACCAGCCCGGTCGGACTGATGCCGGCCTGCAAATCTCCGCGAACTCTCGCATTGTCGGCGCTATCCGAAATTGTCGGTCGCTATGAGGAAATGCGTGCCTTCGCCTGAGCCGAAGACCGGCGTGGTGCTCCTTGCCGCCGGGCAAGGGAGACGGTTCGGTGGCGGCAAGCTCACCGCCGATTTTCGCGGACGCCCCTTGTGGGAATGGGCCGCACAAACCGCAGAGAGTATTGATTCCAGCGAGCGCCTCCTCGTGATTGGCCCCAAGAGCCCGATCGAGAGCCGCGAAGGATGGAGGCTGGTCGAGAACCCCGTGGCAGAGAGGGGTATGGGCACTTCGATCGCTGCAGGAGTGCGCGCGCTGGCCGATAGTGATCGCGTCGTGATCATGCTCGCCGACATGCCGCTTGTCTCGCGCAGCCATCTTGGCCTGCTCCTCGAAGCGCAGGGCGTAGCTTTCACGCTCTATCCCGATCGCAGTGCGGGATGTCCGGCAATTTTCCCGCGTTCTGTCTTCCCGCTGCTCGAATCTCTATCCGGTGATCGGGGGGCGCGAAGCCTCGACCTGGGGGACGCCGAGCTCATCGCGCCACCTCACGAACGACAGCTTGTCGATGTCGATGAGGTTTGCGATCTTCAGCGGCTAAGGTCCGCCGATTGAGCGATGGTGAGGCAATTCGGCAGGTGAAAGGAAATAGTGGCAGCTGCTGGCTGGCTTCTCCCGAAACCAGCCAGCTTGCTTACGGCTTGATTTCATGGCCGTTCACGGCCGGGCAGTTCACTCCGCGCGGGCGAGCGCTTCGAGCAATTTTTCCGCAGCCGGCTCGCTCGAAGGCGGATTCTGGCCGGTAATCAGCAGGCCATCCTGCACGACATAGGGTTCGAATACACCGTCCTTGGAAAACTCGCCGCCCTGCTCCTTCAGCACGTCCTCGAGCAGGAAGGGCACGACGTCGGTCAGGCCAACCGCTTCTTCCTCCTCGTTGGTGAAGCCGGTGACCTTCCGGCCCTTCACGATCGGGTCCCCTTCAGGCGTGGCGACATTCTTGAGCACGGCAGGGGCATGGCAAACGAGCGCCACCGGCTTGTCCGCCGAAAGCGCGCCTTCGATGATAGCTTTGGATTCGGCGCTTTCGGCCAGGTCCCACAGCGGACCGTGGCCGCCCGGGTAGAACACCCCGTCGAACTTGGAGACGTCGATATCGGCAAGCTTGTGGGTCGATGCGAGGTGGGCCTGCGCTTCCTCGTCATCCTTGAACCGCTTGGTCGCATCGGTCTGCGCGTCGGGCTCGTCGGACTTGGGGTCGAGCGGGGGCTGTCCGCCGGCCGGGCTTGCCAGCGTGATGTCGTGGCCCGCATCCTTGAGCACATAATAGGGCGCCGCAAATTCCTCGAGCCAGAAACCGGTCTTCTTGCCGGTATCGCCCAGTTTGTCGTGGCTGGTGAGAACCATGAGGATTTTCATGCGCGTAGTCCTTTTATCGAGGGAATTGCGCCCGTCGCAATCGAAGCGGGCTTCGTGATGTGAACACGCCAGCGGCAGTTCGGTTTCGAAACGCAATTTTCCCTATCGTGCGGAACCCTTCGCGTGACGGTGTTTATCCAAGGAGAATGGGTCGCTCCGCGCGGTTGGCAGCAGGCCCATGTCGATTTATTCAACAGGCATTGAATAATCTGACGCCGGGCCTTATGTTGCAACGCACAAGGAGCGGTGAATGGCTGAGCGACGCGGGCGGGGACGCCCCAAGGATACCGATACCGACACCAGTGCGGCGATATCTCGCGCCGCGCTGCAGCGCTTTGCCGCGCAGGGTTTCGAGGCCACCTCGCTGCGCGAGATCGCCGGCGATGCCGGGGTCGACGTTGCCCTGATTTCCTATCGCTTTGGCGGAAAGCAGGGCTTGTGGAAGGATATCGTCTCGCAGGCCGGAGCCGACCTGCGCGAGGCGCTCGAACAGGCTCCCGGCAATAGCGACGAGGCAAGCGCGCAGCAGCGGCTCGGCCATTCGGCCCGCGCGTTTCTCGCCTACCTCCTCGACCGGCCCGAGGTCCCCCGCCTGCTGCTGCGCGATATCACCATCGACAGCGACCGCTCGCAATGGCTGCTCGAAACGCTTTCGCTGCCGCTGCACCGGCACTTCATCGATCTGGCTCAGGCGGCGGCTGAGGAGCGGGGTGACGCACCCGCGCATCTCGAGTTCCGCGTGGCGAATTTCATCTACTCCGCCGCCAGCACCGTCGCCCGGCGCGAACGCCTCGGCAAGCTGGTCGGCGGCATGGAAGACGATGCGCAGTTTGCAGCCGCGCTGGAAGAGGTTCTCGTCGAGGGAGAGCTTATGCCGTGACCGAACGCGATACCCTCGTCGACCATGTGGGCGGCTATCGGTTCAAGCCGCACGAGATGCCGATCCTCCCCGGCTCTCCGGCCAATCCCGATCACCCTCCTGCGCGCCGCGCGGCCTATCTCGCCATCGGTGTCTTTATGGCGCTGGTGGGCGGTGCGCAAAACGGCTTTCTGCTCGCCAATTCCCCGGCGCTACAGGCCGAGTTTGCGCTGACCCCGGTCGAGGCTGGCTGGCTGACGGTGGCCTTCTACTCGACCTATGCCACGATGAGCATGCTGCTGTTCCGCGTGCGCCAGGAATTCGGCATCCAGCCTTTCGTGCGCTGGGCCATGGCGGGACTGGTCGCGGCCAATTTCGTGCAAATGATCGGTCCCGGCTACTATCCCGAACTCGCCGCGCGTGCGGTTGCGGGCATCACGGCCAGCGGGTTGTCGGCGCTCGCCATCTATTACCTCATGCAGGGCCTGCCCCCCGCCATGCGCGTCGGCGGGCTGGTCATCTCGCTCGGCCTGACACAGGTCGCTTTCCCGCTGACCCGTGCGCTGTCGCCAGCGCTGCTGGTCGATGGTGACATCAGCCATATCTTCCAGTTCCAGTTCGCGCTTTCCTTGCTCGGCCTGGGGATGGTCTACTGGCTGCGCCTGCCGCCGGGCATCCGCAAGCAGACCTTCGAGAAGCTCGATATCCCGAGCATCGCCCTGTTTGTCGTCGGTGTCGCCGCGCTCTGCGCCTTCCTCATCCAGGGCCGCATCCAGTGGTGGGACACGCCGTGGCTCGGCTACGCGCTGGCCGCCAGCATCCTCGCGCTGGGCGGGTGCTTCCTGATCGAGGCCAACCGCAAGAGCCCCATGCTCGACCTCAGCTGGCTGTCGAGCCGCTCCATCCTCGCGCTCGCGCTGATCGGGGCGACGGTGCGCATCCTTGTTGCCGAACAGGGCTTTGGGGCGAGCGGGATGTTCACCGCGCTGGGTTACGGCAACGAGCAGCTGACAGGCTATTTCTGGGTGCTTGCCGGTGCGACATTCGGCGGCATGGCGCTGTCGGTTGTGCGGCTGGACCCCAAGGACCTCACCCGGCCCGTGCTCTTCGCGATTCTCGTCATCTGCATCGCCGCCTTTGCCGATACGCGCACCGGCGTAATGACGCGGCCGCAGGACCTCTACCTCACGCAGGCCGCCATCGCCTTCGCGGCGGTCTTCGCGATGGGGCCGATCATGATGGAGGGCATGCTGCGCGCGCTCGCGGCAGGTCAGAGCTACGTCATCAGCTTCATCGCGATATTTTCGCTCTCGCAATCGATCGGCGGCCTTGCGGGAATTTCCTTGCTCTCCGCCTTCCATACCGTGCGGTTGAAGACGCACCTCATCGACGCGGGCAGTACTCTCACGCTCGCCAACCAGCAGCTCGGCCAGGCTCTCGGCAATGCCGCACAGCGCGCCGCGCCGCTCCAGGGCGATCCTGCGCTCCAGCAACAGGCCGCCGCCGCGAGCGTCTCGCAGGAAGTCGGCCGCGAGGCCGCAGTGCTCGCCTTCAACGATGTTTTCTTCCTCATCGGCACGCTGTCGGCGGTGACGTTCGCCTTCGTCTTCGTGCCGTGGCTCATCAACAAGATCCGCGGGCGCAACCCGCTCGCCAAGGAACTGGCCTTCATGGAGGCCATGCTCGCAAGGACCAGACAATGACCGACCCGAACCCTTCGAAAACCGAAACCATGACCGAAGACGCGCCCGCGCCTGAGCAGGAAACCGGGTGGTCGCCCAATCCCTCGCGCCGCCGCATCGTGGTGGCTGTCGGAGCGATCCTGATCGGCGTGCTCGTGGCGCTGTTTGCCTGGGGCCTGCCACCTTTCGCAGGCGGCGACGAGACAACGAACAACGCCTATGTCCGCGGGCGCACCACGGTCGTCAGCCCGCAGGTTGCAGGCTACCTCGTCGATGTGCCGGTGGTGGACTTCCAGCGCGTGGAGAAGGGCGATCTGCTCGCCCGGATCGACGATGCACCCTACCAGCAAAAGCTCCAGCAGGGCGCGGCCAACACGGCAGCGCAGCAAGCCACGCTGGCCAACAGCGCACAGAGCCTGCGCTCGGCTCAGGCGCAGCTCGAAGCGCAGGATGCCGCCGTAGCTGCCGCCCGCGCGGGGCTGCAGAAAGCGCAGGCCGACATGAACCGCATCGCCGAACTGGTCGATGAAGGCTCGGTGTCCTTACGCGAACGCGACCAGGCCCGTGCAGCGCTGCAACAGGCTCAGGCGGGCGTGAGGCAGGCGCAGGCGCAGCGCGCCATCGCGGCGGAAAACGTGCGCTCGGTCACCGTCGGGCGCGGCGCGCTCGAAGCGCAGGTGGCTGGCGCCGAGGCGACCAAAGGCCTCGCCGAGTTCGAGCTTTCCCGCACCGAGATCCGCGCGCCGCGGGCCGGACGCCTGAGCGAGGTCAGCGCGCGCGTGGGTCAGCTGGTCACTGCCGGGACCCAGCTCATGTATATCGTGCCCGACGATTTGTGGGTGGTCGCCAATTTCAAGGAAACGCAAACCGCGAACATGGCGGTCGGCCAGCGCGCCACGCTGGAGATCGATGCGCTGGGCGGCGTGGAACTCACCGGCCGCGTGCAGAGCATCGCGCCGGCGGCCAGCAGCGAATTCAGCCTCGTGAAGCCCGACACGGGAGCAGGCAATTTCGTGAAGGTGCCGCAGCGCATCGCCGTGCGCATCGTGCTCGACAAGGGGCAGGAGGCGGCAAGGCGGCTCGGCCCGGGCATGTCGGTTATCGCCACCGTCCATACGGAGGATTGATCGTGAAGCGCATATCGTTTGCCCTTTTGGCCACCACCGCGCTTGCCCTCTCCGCCTGCGCACCCGCGCTGCAGGAGGCCCCGATCGGTAGCGCCGTCGCCCCGCCGACCGAATGGCGCACAGACCTCGGTGTGACCGCCCCCATCGAGCGTGACTGGTGGGACGCTTTCGGCGACCCGCAGCTCTCGGTCCTTGTCGAAAAGGCGCGGTCCAACAATGCGGACCTGCAGGTCGCCGCAGCCCGCGTCGAAGAGGCGCGCGCGACCGAACGGGGCTCCAGAGGCTACCTCCTGCCTTCGGTGGGTGCGGGCGTAGAAGGCGGGGTCCGGCGCGAGGTTTCCCCCTTCGGGCAGGCGCAGACGTCCGTCGCTGCGCAGCCTGCCTTTCGCGCTTCCTACGAAGTGGATCTGTTCGGCAAGAACGCCGCCCGCATCGATGCCGCCGAGGCGGGTGTCGCTGCCAGCGCTGCGGGCGCGGAGGCGGCGCGGCTGTCGGTGAGCGCGGCAACCGCTACCGGCTACATCACCCTGCTGGCGCTCGACCGGCGGCTCTCGGTGCTGGAAGAAACGCTGGCCAAGCGGCAGGAGGCGGTGAAATTCGCCCGCGACCGGGCCGAGGTCGGCTATACTTCGCAGCTTCCCCTCAGGCAGGCCGAAGCCGAGTACCAGGCCACCGCGCAGCTCGTCCCGCAATTGAAGGCGCAGATCGCGCGGCAGGAAAACGCGCTTTCGGTGCTGACCGGCGAACTGCCGGGCGCGATCACGCGCGGCGGGACATTGGAGGATTTGCGCAGGCCACCTGCACCTGCGACCCTGCCGTCCGAGCTGCTGCGCCGTCGTCCCGATGTGGCAGCGGCGGAATATCGCATCGCCGCGGCCGACGCGAAAATGCGCATGGCGCGCGCCGACTTCATGCCCTCGATAGATTTGGGCGCAGCGGCGGGGCTGGTGCTATCCGACCTGCTCGCCGATCCCGTGGGCGTCTGGTCGCTGGGCGGCAGCATCCTTGCCCCGATCTTCCAGGGCGGCAAGCTGCAGGCGCAGCTCGACGGAGCCACGGCGCAGCGGGACCAGGCAGCTTGGGCTTACCGCTCCACCGTGCTCAATGCGTTCAGGGAGGTCGAAGACCGCATGGCGGTGCTCGCCAACCTGCAGGACCAGGAAGCTGCGCTCGAAGCCCAGCAACTGGCCGTGGCCGACGCGTTGCGCCATGCGCGTAACCGGTACCGCGCGGGCTACACACCCTATATCGAGCAGGTCGATGCACAGCGCGCCCTGCTTGGCGTGGAACTGGCGCTGATCCAGGTAAGGGCCGATGAGCTAACTACAGTGATCGGACTCTACCAGGCTGTGGGTGGATCGCCCGAGTCATAGAACGCACAGAGCAGGTGGTTCAGGGACGGGTGACAGCTTTGGGGCCGGTTTCTGCCTGTCGAAAGACGCGATCTCTTGGCCGGTAAGCTTCGCACCAATCATTCAAAAGCGATTCGCGAATCCTAACCCGCGTATTAACCCAGGGCGGCGGCTCAATTCCCTGTTAACCATAAGTTGACGCAAATGCGTGAAAAATAATGCATTTTTGGCCCGTTTTCGGTGTTTTCGTAGGGGGTCGTTAAGAATTTGGAGGCAAAAGCGACAGTGACGAAAACCATAGCTGGGGGGTGAATCCGCAAGGGGCGGAAAAGCCGAACGGCCACGGGGACGGACTGGACAAATGGTACAGGTTAAAGAGCACAAGCCCTTCACGCCCGAGACGGTCGAACCGACCGGCGGCAACGGCCGTGGTAATGGCGGCGGCAACGGTGGCGGCAATGGCGGCGGTAACGGCGGCGGCAATGGCGGCGGTAACGGCGGCGGCAACGGCAACGGCAACGGCAACGGCGGCGTTAACGGCAATGGCTCGACCAACGGCAACGGCTCCACCAACGGCAATGGTGGCGGCAACGGCGGCGGCAATGGCAATGGCGGCGGCAACGGAAACGGCAATGGCAACACAGCCACCGTCGACGTAACCGCTGGCGACATCTCCACCACCGCGACCCTGGCGGCTGGCGAGACGGTTTCCGACATCATCGACACCCGCGGCGACCAGGACTGGTATCGCGTCGAGCTGACTGCCGGCACCACCTACCAGTTCGGCACTGCCGAAGGTGCAGTCTCGCCGCTGAGCGACAGTGTGATCGCCATCTATGATGCCAACGGCAATCTGATTACCGGCAATGACGATGCCAACGGCTCGCTCCAGGCGAGCCTGCTCTACACGGCAGAGACCGACGGCGTCTTCTATATCGCGGTGTCGGGCTACACCGACCTGACCGGTTCCTTCGATCTCACGATGACCGAAGTAAATCTCAACGATACCTTCGGAGCCGACGCGGCCACGGCTGGCACCATCGCGATCGGCCAGACGATCTCAGACCAGCTCGACTTTACCGGCGACCAGGACTGGTATGCCTTCGATATCACCTCGACGCAGGCGATCACCTTCTCGACAGCGGCAGGTGTGGGCGCAGGCGCCGGCGATACGGTCATCACGATCTACGATGCGGCGGGCAATGTCCTTGCCTCGAACGACGACAACGGCACCGACTTCTATTCGACGCTCGAATTCGCAGCTTCGGCTGGCACCTATTACGTAGCCGTCAGCGGTTACCAGGACAGCGTGTCGGGCAGCTACGCGCTGACCGCCGACCTCAGCCGCGAAGCGGGCGACGGCGATGTCTCGCAGATGGCCGAATACATCGCTTCGACCTGGTTTGCCGACATGGGCGCAAACGGTGCGATCTGGTCGCTCGACGCGACGCGCACGATCACCTTCGACCTCAGCGGGCTCGATGCGGGCATGCAGGACGCCGTGCGCGACGCGCTCGGCGCATGGGGCGATGCGGCAGGCATCACCTTTGTCGAGCAAGTCGGCGGCGCGCTGACCTTTGCGGACGGCGCTTCGACCGAAACGCTGGTCAACAGCGCAGGCGGCGAAATCCTTTCGGCCCTCGTGTCGCTCAATGCCGCTACGATGGGTACGGGCGACGCTGTCTACCAGGCGATCATGCACGAGATCGGCCACGCGCTGGGCCTCGGTCATGCGGGCAGCTATGCCAATGGCGATGCGGTCTCCTACACTGCGGCCGACCTGATCTTTGCCAATGACAGCAGCGCGTGGTCGGTGATGTCGGGCTTCAGCAATGCCACGAACGAGCTGTTCGCAGCCAGCGGCTTCTCCAACGTCGCCGCGATTACGCCGATGATGGCCGATGTTGCCGCAATCCAGCTGCTTTACGGCGCACCGTCGAACACCCGTACGGGCGACGACACCTATGGCTTCGGAAGCACGGCAGGCGCCCTGTTCGATGCATCGGTCCACGGCAATGCGGCCTATACCATCGTCGATAGCGCGGGCGTCGATACGCTCGATTATTCGCAGTTCGGCGCGGACCAGGTGATCTCGCTGTTCGCGGGTAATTTCATGAACATCGGCGGCCTTGTCGGCAATGTCGCGATCGCAGCCGGCACCGTCATCGAGAACGCCATCGGCGGCTCGGGCAACGACACGATCGGCGGCAACTACCAGGCCAACGTGCTGCAGGGCCTTGCCGGGAACGACATCATCAGCGGCTGGCTGGGCGACGACACCGTCGATGGCGGTGACGGCGACGACTGGCTCTATGGCAATGACGGCAACGACACGCTGACCGCTGCTGGCGGCTTCAACCGCATGTTCGGCGGCCTCGGCGACGACGTCCTGCTGGGCGGTGTCGAATTCGACAAGCTGTTCGGCGGCGAAGGTAACGACCAGATGTTCGGCGGCGCAGGCGATGACCTCATGATGGGCGGCAATGGCGTCAACTATCTCGAGGGCGGCATCGGCAACGACCGCATGCTCGGCGGCGCGCACGCCGACACGATGCTGGGCGGCGACGGCTGGGACAAGCTGCGCGGCGGCGACGGCGACGATGTGCTGATGGGTGAGGGCGGCAACGACCAGATCACCGGCGGCCTCGGCAACGACATCCTCGACGGCGGCTTCGGCTTCGACTTCCTCAATGGCAAGGAAGGCAATGACACGCTGATCGGCTTCAATGGCGAAGACCTCCTGATCGGCGGCGCGGGCGATGACATCATCGACGGCGGCCGTCATGCCGACCGCATCGTCGGCGGTATCGGTTCGGATATGCTGACCGGCGGCGAAGATGCAGACACCTTCGTGTTCGACAATTACGACGGCGTCGACACGATCACCGACTTCGAAAGCGGTGTCGACGTGATCGAGCTGGCGCGTCCGGCCTTCACCGAAGTGCGCTTCGGCACGCTGTACGAATCGGCCTTCGTCGCGGGGACCGAGGCGCAGGACGTCAGCGACCGCATCATCTACGACCAGGCTACCGGCAATATCTATTACGATGCCGACGGCAGCGGCGCAGGCGAGAAGGTCCTGTTCGCACAGGTCGCCGCCGGCACGATCCTGTCGGCCAGCGACTTCTATGCGACCGGCAACTCGCCGACCTTCGCAGACGCTCCGAAGGTCGATCCGCTGCTCGGCGCGGACGCTGTTATCGTGTGATCGAGCCCAGACGTGGGGGCTCTTGAGCCGGAAGGGGCGACGGGAAACCGTCGCCCTTTTTCGTGATACATTGCCCGTTCACCGGCGACTTGGAATGCTCTGACTTCAAAGGAGCGCACCATGACAAAGACAACGACGCACCAGGAAATTCTCGGCACCGACTTTGCCGACAACATCTTCGGCACCTTCTACGCCGATGACATCTATGCCTTCGACGGCGCCGACAATGTGAGCGGCGGGGGCGGGGCCGACCTGATCGATGGCGGTGCGGGCGATGACCTGATCTTCGGCGATAGTGGCAGCGACCTGCTGTATGGCGGCACCGGCGCGGACGAGATCTATGGCGGTGATGGCTGGGACCTGATCCTGGGCGAGGACGGTGACGACGACCTGTTCGGCGGCAATGGCAGCGACGTGCTGCGCGGCGGCTGGGGCTGGGACCGGCTGGCAGGCCAGGCGGGTGACGACTTCCTTTATGGCGAGGCGGGCGACGATATCCTCGTCGGCGGCGACGGCTGGGACGACCTGCTCGGCGGTGAGGGCAATGATACGCTGATCGGCGGCACGGGCGAAGACTATCTCGCGGGCGGCCTCGGCGCCGATGACATGTTCGGCGGAGACGGCGATGACCTCATCTTCGGCGGCGGCAATGACGACACCATGTACGGCGGCGCCGATTCCGATGCGCTGTTCGGCGATGGCGGCAATGACACGCTCTACGGCGACACGGGCGACGACATCCTGACCGGCGGCTGGGGGCACGACATTCTCGAAGGCGGCGCGGGCAATGACGACCTCGATGGCGGCACGGGTGCCGACAGCCTCTATGGCGGCGATGGCGACGACATCATCTTCGGCGGGGCCGGAAACGACTGGATCGTCGGCTTCACCGGCGCGGACGAAATCGACGGCGGCGACGGTGCGGACGAAATCTACGCAGGCGCGGATGCCGACACCGTGTTCGGCGGCTGGGGCAACGACATCATCTTCGGCGAGGCGCAGGACGACGCGCTCGAAGGCGAGGGCGGCAACGACCGGATCGATGGCGGCTCGGGCGACGACGTGATCGGTGGCGGCAATGGCGCGGACTTCCTCGTCGGTGGTTCGGGCTTCGACCTCATCTACGGCGATTCCGCCCGCGATGCGCTCTACGGCGGCTACGGCGACGACACGCTCTATGGCGGGGAGGGCGACGACAGCCTGTTCGGCGAGGAGCAGAACGACACGCTCTATGGCGAATTCGGCAATGATTTCGTCTCCGGGGGCAATGGCGACGATATCCTGTTCGGCCAGTACGGAAATGACCGGCTCATCGGCGGCGCGGGCAATGACCTGATCATCGGCGGCCGCGGCAATGACGAGATGACCGGCAATGGCGGCTTCGACACCTTCTTCTACGGCGGCGTGCCGATCGGCGGTGAGAGCGACACGATCACCGACTTCACCAGCGGTGAGGACACGATTGAATTCGACGCAGCCGCTTTCGGCTTTGCTGCGGGCGGCGAACTCGACCTTTCGGCTTTCCAGCTTGGCACCAGCGCCGACGATGCCGACGACCGCTTCATCTACGACCAGGCGAGCGGGGACCTGTTCTTCGATGCCGACGGGAATGGGGCAGGTGCGCAGTTGCTGATCGCCAACCTCGGTGCAGGAACCGCCTTCGCGGCGGACGACATCTATCTTTACGAACCGGCCAAGGCGGCCGGGGCGGAGATGCTGGCGAGCGCGGACATGATGCTACTTTGATCCGTGCGGGACGTCAGCGCCCGCGCAGGAACATGTTGATCGTCAACCGCCCTGTGGCCGGGTCCTGCGTCAGCTCATCCGGCCTCGGGATCACGCCCGAGTGCAACAGCCTTCCGCGATACAGAACGAGCCTGTCGGGCCTCGCCTCGACCTCGCCGATCAGTTCGTAGCGGTCCCCGTCGCCGTACCAGTAGGCCTTGTCCGGCATGCCGTATTCGCGCTCGTCTTCGCCAAGGCCCGCATCATAGGCCGGCTCGCGCGCATCTGTAATCGTTTCGAAGCCGGTGCGGCGATGGCGATAGAAGGCGGTCCCGCCGGTCTCGGGCCCGAGCAGGTAGAACATGATCGCGACCAGCTCGTCGCTGGCATGGTCGTAATGCGGAATGCGCTGGAGCGGCGAGAGTTCTTCGGGGGCGCGCGTGACCAGCGAGAATGTCGAGACTTCAAGGCTCACGCCCTTCCTGAAACCGAACACCTGCTGCAGCGCCTGGAACATGAGGTCGCGCCGCCGGTCGAGGAAATCGGGTTCCGCCCATGCGCGAAGGCCCGGATAGGACGCACCCGCCGCCTGGTATTCGGCCGAGCGGCCCCTCTCCAGCAAGCGGTCCACATCGCCGCTGAAATTGTCGATGACGACTACCGGCTCGCGCTCGCGTCCGAAGCGGTGAACTGTGATCTCGGGCTGGTCGGGGGCTTGCATCGCGCGGAGGCTGCCCGCTCAGCCGCCTCGCGTCAATGATTGCAGGATCGTGGCTGGACCGCTTCGCGCAAAACGCCTAGACAGCACCGCATCCCCGGGGAGCCAGCGTTGGCTGAGAGGGAGGTCTCGCACCCTCCGACCCGTCGAACCTGAACCGATTAGCATCGGCGGAGGGAGTGGAGCGGCGCCAGTAAACCGCTCGACCTCCGCCTTATGGAGAGAGCACGCATGGCCGACATCAACAGCAAATTCGACATCGGCGTCACCACCGGTCCCATTCGCGGCAGCCGCAAGGTCCATGTCGGCGCGAAGTCGGGCAGCGGCGTGCAGGTCGCCATGCGCGAGATCGACCTCGAGGGCGGCGAGCCGAGCGTGCGGGTCTATGACACCTCCGGCCCCTACACCGATCCCGATGCGACCATCGACATCCGCAAGGGTCTCGAACAGAAGCGCCGCGAATGGATCCTCGCCCGCGGCGATGTCGAGGAATACGATGCGCGCGAAGTGAAGCCCGAAGACAACGGCCAGCTCGGTCCCGACCGTTCGGGCGGTGTCCCCGGCTTCCCGAACGTGGCTAAGAAGGTGCTGCGCGCCAAGGCCGGCATGAACGTCAGCCAGATGCACTACGCCCGCCGCGGCATCATCACGCCCGAAATGGAATATGTGGCGGAACGTGAGAATTTGGGCCGCGAAATGCTGCGCGAGGAAGCCGCCCGCCTCACCGCGCGCAACGACGGTCAGCCTTGGGGCGCCGAGCTGCCCGATTACGTCACCCCCGAATTCGTGCGTGACGAGGTGGCGAGGGGCCGCGCGATCATCCCCAACAACATAAACCACCCCGAAACCGAACCCATGGCGATCGGGCGCAACTTCCTCGTCAAGATCAACGCCAATATCGGCAACTCCGCCGTGGCATCCGACGTGGCGAGCGAGGTCGACAAGATGGTCTGGTCGATCCGCTGGGGCGCGGACACCGTCATGGACCTTTCGACGGGCCGCAACATCCACGACACGCGCGAATGGATCATCCGCAACTCGCCCGTCCCCATCGGCACCGTGCCGATCTACCAGGCGCTGGAAAAGGTCGGCGGCATTGCCGAGGACCTGACCTGGGAAATCTTCCGCGACACGCTGATCGAACAGGCCGAACAGGGCGTCGACTATTTCACCATCCATGCCGGCGTGCGCCTGCCCTATGTGCCCATGACCGCCAAGCGCGTCACCGGCATCGTCAGCCGCGGCGGCTCGATCATGGCGAAATGGTGCCTCGCGCATCACAAGGAGAGCTTCCTCTACGAACGCTTCGACGAGATCACCGAGATCATGAAGGCCTATGACATCGCCTATTCGCTGGGCGACGGCCTGCGCCCCGGCAGTATCGCCGACGCCAACGACGAAGCCCAGTTCGCCGAGCTCTACACGCTGGGCGAACTCACCAAGCGCGCCTGGGAACAGGACGTGCAGGTGATGATCGAAGGCCCCGGCCACGTGCCGATGCACAAGATCAAGGAGAACATGGACAAGCAGCTGGAAGCGTGCGGCGAAGCGCCCTTCTACACGCTCGGCCCCCTCGTCACCGATATCGCGCCGGGGTACGACCACATCACCAGCGGCATCGGCGCGGCGCAGATCGGCTGGTACGGCACCGCCATGCTCTGTTACGTCACGCCCAAGGAACACCTCGGCCTGCCCGACCGCGACGATGTGAAAGTGGGCGTGGTGACCTACAAGCTCGCCGCCCACGCCGCCGATCTTGCCAAGGGCCACCCGGCCGCCAAGGTCCGCGACGATGCGCTGTCGAAAGCCCGCTTCGAATTCCGCTGGCGCGACCAGTTCAACCTCAGCCTCGACCCCGACACGGCCGAGCAATATCACGACCAGACCCTTCCCGCAGAAGGCGCCAAGACCGCCCACTTCTGCTCCATGTGCGGCCCGAAATTCTGCTCGATGAAGATCACGCAGGAAGTGCGCGACTTCGCGGCAAAGCAGAACTCGGACAGCTACCTCGCGAGCGAGAACATCAAGCGCGAGACCGGCGCGGACGAACGCGAGGTGGCGCAGGAAGGCATGGAGGAAATGGCCGAGAAATACCGCGAAGGCGGCGATCTCTATATGCCGAAGTCTGAGTAATTTGAGCACGGCTCGTCGGCTGAAAAATTTTATATGCGAGGAGGCTCATTTCGTGACCGCTTGTATGTACCTAAGTCCCCCATTGGTGGTTGCGGAAAAAAGTGGAGTGTTGCCCGTGGTCGTCGCTGACACTTTGGCCACCCTTGTCGATCCTCAAACTCGAAAACCTATCCTTGGATCGGAGACGACACCGGCAAGATTTGAAGCTGCTGAGCCCGGCTCTACCAGTCGTGTACATCTAGTGCGAAAGCTAAACGTCCATGAGCGGTTTGCTTGGGCATGCGCTGGGGATGGTGAAAATATCGCGCGACTTCGAAAAGAAATAATCCATCAATCAGCAGATTTGACCGAACTTGAGAGACCAATGCGGAGACTCGGGGATATCGTTAACTCACTTGGGGTCGTGAGTTTGGTTGGTGCTCATGTTCGGGGTGGGGAAATCAATGTCGTAACGCCAAACATCGATAGGAGGCATCACCGGAACATTGGCATGTACGAAGCCACCGGGTCAGGGGCGGCGGATCTCACAGCTAAGGTTGAGGGCTATGCTAACGATTTAGACCATGAGGATTGGACCTACGTATCCCCATTCTACAAAACAGCAGGTCTCGTTGCAGCTTTGAATGGAACTAGGCTGGCTGAAGAAATTGTGGGGCAGCACCGAAATAGTTGGGGCGGCTATTTGGAATGGGCGTTTTATACACCAGAAGGATGGAGGCGGGGGCCAAGGACCCTGAACCTTTTTCGCTTTTTGGAGGCAGACGAAGGTAAGATTATCGGTGGTGGCAATGTAGCCAAATGCATCATGTACGAACCCGGACACGATTCGGGGCGGATCCTGTCGACGGCCCCAGAAGCCTTTCGCGAATTTATCTTGTCCCCGGCTCAAGAAGCTGGTGAGAAACCTTTTGACGTGGAAGAATTTGATTGGTCAAAATGGACGCCCGAGTGGGTAAATCTGACGATAGTGTGCAAGGTTCACGACAAGGTTAGAGATGGTAAGCATCTTCACACCTATTTATCGCGATCTCTGGATATGACCGAAATCGAAGAAAAGTTTGAGTTCAGCTATAAAGATGGCATCGTGCGATGGATTTTCGATGAGAATTGGAGCCGTGATCTTAACGCAAGCCTTGAGGCAGGTTTGTCGAGGTTCGAATAAGTAAAGTGAGGCAGTAACTCCTTAGAAGGTTTCATTTTTTCGTCTTGAGATGGCAAAACGCATAGCAGACACGGACTGAGGAAAGCCCGATATTCGGAGGCTGCAATGCCCATACAGGACGTGAGCTAACCCGCAGGAACCAGCTTCTCCACCAGCGCCCTGAGCTCGCTCGGCGTGGTGTGGCCGGCGACGATCTCGCGATAGCCGATGCCTGCCTTGCGGGCATTTCGTCCTACCGCTGCGCTGCTTGAGGACCAACTTCCTTCTTCACCGGCGCAGCGCTGGCCTTCGTTGTGACCGACTTCTTGCGACACGCGCGACCCTGCCCCCACGTCACTCAAACAACATAGGCCCCTGTTGAAATCCGGTGCGGCTTTGATCTAGGGCGTTAGCTCCGTTTGGGGGGCGACGACTATGAAGAGTTCCGTTTTTCTGTTCGCATTTCCTGTGGCTCTTGGAGTAACCGCTTGCTCCGCATCTGCGCAAACCGAAGACCAGTTTGCCGCAGAGATGAGAAGTCGGGTCACCTCATTGGAGGGTATCGATGGCGCCATTACTTCCCGCGAGGATGACCCGCTGGAATTGAAGCTGGTGGATCCTGACGGGAATGAACGACTGATCAACCTCCACCGGATTTGGACCTTCTGTCAAAACAATACCGCGGCGGATTGCGCGACCGTGAAAGAAGAGTTTCTCGAGAAGATAACGGCGGCAGTTCCCGAGATGTCGAGGGAAACCCTGCGTCTGATCGTGCGTGACCGCGAATATTTTAGATACGTCAATAGTCTCAAAAACCCTGAAACCGGAGAGTCCCCATCGGTTATTTATCGCCAGATCGGTTCGGACCTTTTTGCACTTCTCGCAAATGACGGTCCTGAAACGATAGCCCTGGTAACCCAGGACCATCTTGAAGAACTCATGCTCTCGGAAGCTGAAGCGTGGGACATGGCTGAACGGCAGACTGCCGACGTCCTGCCGAAGTTGCCCAAGGCCGACGACATCAGGAATACCGGCGTTGCATTCGAGGATTTCGAATATCTGGGCAGCCTGATACTCGACCTGAAAAGCTGGGCCGCAATTTCGGACGAGGTGGGCGAGGACATGGTCATGACCGTGGTTTCCGATCAGTTCGTCCTGTTTGGCACTATGCCCGATGGCCCAGACCTCGCTTCGTTCCGGCAGACGGTGGCCGACGATTGTCGAATGCAGCAGCGCTGTATCTCGCCAAATATCTATCGCTTCCGGCAGGGACGTTGGGAAGCAATCCGGTAGGATATTTCGTTCGGAGAACGCTTTCCTACTCCGCCAAAATCTGCCTTATCCTTCCGGATGAGCACCGACAAAAGCACCGCCCTCACCACCACGCCCGCAATTCGCCCAAAGCACAGGCACGACGGCTGGACTGTCGAGCGCCAGACCACATTCCTGCGCGAGCTGGCTGCCTCGCATTCGGTCCGGAAGGCGGCCAAGGCGGCGGGGATGAGCCGGCAATCGGCCTATGGCCTGCGCGCGCGGTTGAAGGGGGAGCCGTTCGACCTTGCGTGGAATGCCGCGCTGCGCTGCCGCTTCGATGCGCTGGCGGAAGCGGCGATGGACCGGGCCCTCAACGGGGTGGAGGTGCCGCATTTCTACAAGGGCGAGCTGGTCCACATCTCGCGCCGCTATGACGAGCGGCTGACGGTGGCGCTGCTCGCCATGCAGGAGCGGTTTCGCGGGCCGCAGCATTACAGCTCGCATCCTGCCGCCATGTTCGAACCGCAGGAATTCGGCCCCTTGCTCGAGCGCGTGGAGAGCGGTCCCGAGACCTGGCAGGATGAAATCTACGCCCGCCTCGAAGACAATCTGCCGGAGGTGGACGAGGATGAGGATGAGGATTTCGAGGATTGGGAGGCGGATTGATCTTGCGCGCGTGTCAACTTCGCATGGCCCTGCAAAAAGGCCGGATTTGTGTGGGTTTCAGCCGGGGAGGACCGGGTGAAAGGGTGTCAATTGTGTCAACTTCGCTGCTGCGAATTGGCGACAATCGGGCCGCGATAGACTAGGCTGCGCGGCCAGTAGACGATGGCCGACTATCTGATCTTTTTCGCCCTCGTGCTGGGCATCAACCTGCTGCCCGCCTTCGGGCCGCCGACCTGGTCGATCATCGCGCTTTATGCCTTCAACAGCGATCTCGAACTTGTCCCGCTGGTGCTGCTCGGCGCGATTGCCGCTGCAAGCGGGCGTTTCCTGCTGGCGCATGCGACACGGCTGCTTGGCGCGCGATACCTGTCGGACAGGATACAGGCGAACCTCGATGCCGCGCGCGAGGCGCTGGAGAAACGCCGCCGCAACAGCCTGCTCGCGCTCGGCCTCTTTGCGCTGTCGCCGGTGCCATCGGCGCAATTGTTCGAAGCGGCGGGACTGACGCGCCTTCGCCTCCTGCCGTTTACTGCCGCCTTCTTTGCGGGCCGCATCGTGAGTTATTCGATCTACGGCTACACCGCGCAAGGCATCCGCTCGACCAGCATGGGCGAGGTGTTGCGCGAAGGGTTGGGCAGCGCATTCGGCATCGCGATCCAGGTGGCGATGCTTGCCGCACTGGTGCTGCTGGCACATATCGACTGGCGCAAGCGCTTGGGGCTTTAACTTGCGCGCCTTGCCCCCTTCCATCCCGCCCGATCGTCCCCATGTCGGTTGGAGAGAGAATAGAAAGAGGAGCGAAGCGCTATGCAGGTCCAGTTTAATTCCGACAGCAGTGTCATGGGGACGGCAAACGTCGCCGAACGTATCGAAGCCAACGTCCGTGACAAGCTGTCGCGTTTCTCCGAACGGCTGACGCGGGTGGAAATCCACGTGCGTGACGAGAACGGGCCCAAGCACGGGGCCGACGACAAGGCCTGCATGATCGAGGCGCGCCCGCGTGGTGGTCGTGCCATCGGCGTGACCGAGCATGCGAGCAAGGTGGACGATGCGGCGAGCAAGGCCGCGCGCACGCTCGCCCAGCGTCTCGAGCGCCACTTCGGCAAGGAAAGCCGCCACGGCCATGATCCGCGTCCCGACAAGGTGATGTAAACAGCAAAGGGCAGGGTGGCGCCGCCCTGGTGCGGCGCTGCCTGCCTACGCTTCGGCGCGGAGCCTCCACCACATGATGCCCCACGCCGCGATCGTCAGGGCAAGCAGGCCGATCTTCGGGTTCACCACCTGGTAGTTCAGGAACATGGCGCCGTGCAGCGCGAGGTAGATCGCGATCAGCACCAGCCCCGCCTTGCGCCGCGCGGCGAGATAGAGCGCAGCGCCCGACGCCAGGATCACGCCCATCACGGCGATCAGGCCGAAATAGAAGGCAACGCTCCACGCCATGAACGCCTGGGGTTCGTGTTGTGCGAGGAAGGTCCTGGTTTCGCCCAGCGCTTCAGCCATTTCGCCCATTGCCGGCCACCAGCCGAGTTCTGCCCCCAGCATGGCGCTGCCGACACCAAGGCGTACCAGCCCGAAGGCGAGAAAGCCCGATGCGAGCAGGACGGCAAGGATGCGGAGCCACTTTGACGCGAGGGAAGGAGTCATGGTGTATTGCTAAGGTAATGCACCCGAGCAGTCAACCAGCGCGTTCGAGGTCCACCACGATTCGGTCGAGCGATTGCAGGAAGCGCGAGCGGTCGGCCTTGCTGAAGGGCGGCGGGCCGCCTCCGATACCGTCCATTCCGGCGCGCAGGTCTTCCATGATCGCGCGGGTCGCGACTGCCGAACCTATACTGGCAAGGTCGAAAGGCTTGCCGTTGTGCGCAAGGACCGTCGCCCCTGCCTTCAGGCAACGCTCTGCCAGCAGGATATCGGCAGTGATCACCACGCTGCGCGGACCGGCATTCTCCGCAATCCAGTCGTCCGCCGCATCGAAGCTATCGCTCACCACCACGCGCTTCACGCGCTCGCTGACCGGCACTCTGAAAGGCGAGTTGCTGACCACGCGGACATGTGCCTTGTAGCGCTGGGCCACGCGATAGATCTCCTCCTTCACGGGGCAGGCATCGGCATCGACGAGAATGGTGACGGGGTCGCTCATCCAGCAATCGTTAGGCGTTTCGCGCCGCACGTGCTACCGCGCCGCCGCTGACGTCGAAATTTGCGACGGACTTCGGATTTTGACGACGCCGCTTGCCGCAGAGCCTTCGCGCTCATGGCCCCGGCGAAAACCAGACGACGACTTCCTTTCTTCGGACGATTTTAAGCACGACCGCAAGCGCATGTCGCGCGGCGGAAACTCTACGTTCTCGAAAGGAACATCCTATGGCCAAGACTGGCACCGTAAAATTCTTCAACGCCGACAAGGGCTATGGCTTCATCCAGCCCGACGACGGTTCGGCCGACAGCTTCGTGCACATCACCGCGGTGCAGGCTGCGGGCATGCAGACGCTCGATAAGGAACAGCGTCTCAATTACGAAGTCGAGCAGGGACGCAACGGCAAGGAAAGCGCCGTGAACCTCTCGGCTGCGGACTGACCCCGCATGCGATGATGCGCACCGGGCCGGGCCTCCCGGTTCCGGTGCGCTTTTGAATTCCCGATTTCCCAGCGGAGCCATCCACGCATGAGCCAATCCTACGAATTCTACTGCAGCCGCGCGGACGAAGCAGCTGCAGACGCAGAGGCTGCAACGCTAGCGAATGTACGTGAGCGTGCGTTGAGATCGGAAGCGACATGGCGCGGGCTTGCCGAGCAGGCACGGGCGGTTGCCGAGCAGCGCCAGAAGATCGAGGAAAAGAAGGCCGAAGAACGCGCTGCACTGGAAGCGCAAGCCAACTGATCCTGGAAGTTTCAGCCTACCTCATAGTCCACTAGGAAAACGGCTGCTTTGTCAGCCGAACCAAACTCCAGTCGTAGCCCAATTCCTTCACCCGGCTTTCCAGCAGGGCGCGTATTTCCTGCGAAGGCTGCGGTTCGCGGGTCAGCATCCAGAGATATCGGCCAGTGGGCTCACCGACGATCGACCAGCTGTACATGCCGTCGGCATCCAGCGGACCGCGGTCAAGCACCCAGTAATCGCCATAAAAGGGTCCGAAGAAGCTGACCTTCAACTTCGCACCTTCGCTGTCCTCCACAATCTTCGCGCGCCCGGTCGACTGCTCGAACTCGCCATCGAGCGAGCCTTTGAAGCATGAGTTCACGACGCGAATCTTTCCGTCATCGCGGAGCGAATAGTCTGCCGTCACCCCTTCGCAGTCGCGCTGGAAGGGCGCCTCGTAGCGGCCGTATTCGTACCACTTGCCGAGATAGGCATCGATGGCCACTGCCTTGGCTGGCTGGGGGACGGCCGGGTTCCCGACGGGGCCGGGTTTTCCGACGCATGCTACCAGAGCGATACTGGTTGCGAGGAGGGCGAGATAGGCGCGCTTCGGCAAGGTCATGACGGGTCAACCGCAGCTCGCAGGCGCAGTTCCGGCTTCTCGCAAATGCGCCTCATCTCGCCAGCGGCTCGTCTCGACATAATATTGCCGAAATTCGAAACATCCGCAGCGGCCCAGCGTTCGTATCTTGAAGCACCAGCCGGGTGAGCCGGCTGTCGTTATGCTTAAAAATACACGCAAAAGGGAATTATCATGAACAAGCTGACCATTGCGCTCGCCTCTGCCGCATCGCTGGCAATTGCTGCCTGCGGTGAAGCACCGGCCGAAGAAGATTACGACACCACTGCAGACACGACCGCGAACGCCGAAGCGCAAACCGGCACCATTGTCGAAGTCGCCCAGGGTAACGAAGATTTCTCGACCCTCGTGAGCGCCGTCACGGCAGCTGGCCTTGGCGAAACGCTGTCGGGTGAAGGCCCGTTCACCGTCTTTGCACCGACCAATGAAGCGTTCGGCAAGATCGACGAAGCCACGCTGACCGAACTTACGACCAACGACACCGAAACGCTGGGTGCAATCCTCCAGTACCACGTTGTCCCGGGTAACGTCGACGCAGCCACGCTGACGCAGGCCATCACCGAAGCCGGTGAAGGTGGTTACACCATCGATACCGTTGGTGGCGGAACGCTGACTGCCAATGTGGTCGATGGCAACGTCGTCCTGACCGATGCAGCAGGTGGCACCTCGACCGTCACCGCGACCGATGTTCCAGCCTCGAACGGCGTGATCCACGTGATCGACACCGTCCTGATGCCGCAGTAATCGCGGCTGATAGACGCCAAAAGAAAGGCGGCCCTTCGCGGGGCCGCCTTTTTCTTTGGGCAGATGTGTTTGCGACCGACCTTATTCGCGTGCTGCCAGGGCAGCGGTCACATCGATGGTCTTGGCATTGCCGGTGCTCGGCTCGCGCGGCGAGGCTTGTGCTTCCGGTTGGTTAATCACGGCAGGCTCGGCAAGCGCCATGGGCGCTTCGGCACGCGTTGCACGCTGGCCGGTGTATGCTGGCGGTGCAGCCTGCTGGCGCTCTTCCAGGCGGACCTGGTATTCGGCGCGGCTGCCGGTGAAGGCGAGCAGCGCTTCTTCGCGAGCGAGCCGTTCGGCATCGGCGGAGGCATAAAATTCGCCATACTCGCCCGCCATTTCGACGCGGTCACCGCCACGCTCGTCCCACCAGGCATCGTCGCGCGACCCGCGCATCCGGCCATGAAGCGCAAGCTCGGCTACTTCGATCGTGCCGTCGGGCGTTTTGAGGGGATAGTGGTCGGGCGGGCGTTCGCCGGTGCGTAAATCGGCATTGCCGGCGGTCACCACCTGCGCTTCGGGTAGCGTATCGTAGCGATCGCGTTCGAGGATGCGGCTGTCGCCGATTGCAGCGCCGCTGAGGGCGCCTGCCATGGTAATCAGGACCACCGCACCCGCAACATGGGGGGCGTATTTCATCGTCTGTCTCCGCAAGATGCGTCTTGCTGTCCAAACGCTCGACCACTGGCAGGCGTTCCTGCGGCACCGGCTCCCCGGGTTTCACCCCTCCTTAAGGACGCGCGGTAAAGGCGATGCAATGGTTTGCCGTCACAGTTAATGCCACAGTGAGAAATTGCCGCTATGGAATGCGCGTGAGCCCCTTCAGGGGAAGATTCAGAGTACGGACGAGCGATGCACGAGCTACAGAGACTTTTCGCGACCCAGGAGGGTGAACAGGCCTGGGAAGCAGAAATGCGCCAGTCGTTCCACGAGGGCGATCTGGAGAACCTGCGCAAGTATCTGGTCATGTCGCTCGAGGCCCTCGACACGCCGCTCGCGCAGCAGTGCCTTGCCACCAATTCGCGCAGCATCGAATTCGAAGGCTGGGACGATCTGGCCGATGCGATCGAAATCAACGAAGGCGATCCGATCACCGGCGTGACCATCGCGATCGCCAACGATCCCGACAAGGCCTTCGACAAGGGTCAGGAAATCCGTCCCTACATGCTGCTCGGCATCTATGGCGATGAACCTTTCTCCTTCAGCAAGGCCAACACGCCCCAGCTGCTGGCCGAAGCCGCCAATCCGGAAGGTCCGGCATGGGCAGGCTATGACGAGGACATCGAGGTCTTTCTCGATTGCGAGGGCCTCGACGCGCTCAACACCGCGCTCGTCTTTCACAAGGAGCGCCACTTCTTCCGCGACGAAGCACCCGAACAGGCGCCGCGCCGCTATGTCGAGTTCGTGCTCGCCTGCTGGTGGCGGGCGCTGCTCTTCCACGAAGCGGTCCAGCATACGAGCCGGTCGCGGCCGCTGCCCGGCGGTGTCCCGGTACTGGCCGGCATGGTCGACATGCGCCCCGAAGTGATGATGGTTCACGGCATCGAATGGCGCGAGACACTGGGCGCAAATGCGGAAGCGCTGGCAGGCGCCGAAATGCCCGAGATGCTTCCCGAAAGCATGATCAGCCGCAAGGAAGTGGTGGAAGAGAAGGCCCCGACCGGCCTCGACCTTCGCCGCCGCGTGGCCGAAGCCGAGCCGGAAGAGGAAGTGCCGGAAAAGAAGAGCCTCGTGGGCAGGTTGTTCCGCAAAGGCTGACCCCGCGACGTTGACAGCCGACCTCGTGCTGCGCACCAGCGGGTGCATGGCGGACGGACAGACTTCGTGACAGCGGCTCTCGACAAGGCAGAATTGGCCCTTCGCTCCGGTAAGGTCGCCGAAGCCTGCGCGATCCTTGAAGGCGCGTTGTCGAACCAACTCTCGCAGGGCGAGAGAGCCGAGGCGCTCTCGATGCTCGGCATGGCCCGCCTGTCCGGCGGAGATCCCGCAAACGCATTGGCACCTTTGGCAGAAGCAGTCTCGCTCGACCCGGGCGAGGGCATGTTCCGCTACAATCACGCAATGGGTCTGGAGGCCGCAGGCAAGATAGCCGAGGCGATCGCAGAACACCGCGAGGCGGTGAGGCTATCGGACGGAATGGGCCCGCTCGTGATCGCGCTGGTGCGGGCGTTACTCAAGGGTGGAGCCTTCGCCGAAGCGGCCGAGCGGATTGCCCCGCTTGCCGCTGCACCCTCGGCACCGCTGCAAGTGCGCCAGCTTCATGTCGAGGCGCTGCGCGGAAGCGGCGACTTGCATGGCGCATGGGACGCGGTCCAGCCCCTGCTGGCTGAGGATCTCGGCTCCGCCAACGCCGCGCAGCGCTCGGCAGCCTTGCTGGCAGCGCGCATTGCGACCGATGCCCAGTATTACGATCAGGCGGAAGAGCTGGCGAGCGGTCTCCTCGCCGCAGCCCCGGGGGACGCTGCGGCTGCGGCTGTCCTTGCGCCGCTCGTTCTCTGGTCGCAGGGCAGCGAGGCCGCTCGCGGAGTGATCGAGCAAGCGATTGCGGCAGGGGGACCGAGCCCGGAGCTCCTGATCCAACTGCTCGGTTTCGGAAAGGATGTGCCGGAGAGCTCGGTCGATGCTGCGCTGGAGATGGCTGGCAACGAGCGGCTTCACCCCTATCACCGTTCCCAGTTACACATGGCCTTGGCCCAGCATTACGGCCAGAAGGTCGATGCCGGGAAGGCTTGGGAACACGCGGTAACCGGCAACCGCTTGTCGCCATCGGGGGCGCGGCGTGACTGGCGCGGGCTGCTCGATGCCCAGCTGGCGATCTACCGCGATACGTCCGATGTTCCGCAACCGGATGGCGACCCGCGCCACTTCTACCTGTGCGGCGCGCCGCGATCGGGACAGTCCCTCGTCCAGTCGATCCTGGCAGCTTCTCTGGACGTCACCTCGGTCGGCGAACGCGGCGCGCTGCTGCCCCATTTGCTCGACCCGAGCCGGCAACTCGCCGCAATGCCCCGGCCAGAGCGCGAGCGCCTGTTTTCACAGCTGTCCGAGGCCGATACACGCGGGATCGCGCGCCTTGCCGCCTCATCGGGCTGGATCGTCGACAAGAACCCCGTCCAGCTGGTCGTCGCCGGTTCGCTGGCACGCATCCATCCCGGCGCCGTCTTCGCGGCAAACTTCCGCGACCCGGGCGATGTTGCCGTGTCCATTTTCCTTCGTGGCTTCTCCCCGTTCTACGATTACGCGACCAACCTCGGCGCGATCATCGACCATCTCGAACTGCTCGCCGATGCAGTGGCAGGCTGGCGCGGGGAGGGGCTGGAAATCCGAGCGCTTTCGCACGAAGCGCTTGTCGCGGACCCGGCAGGCCAATCGCAGGACCTCTTCGACTGGCTGGGTGTCGAGTGGCGCCAGGACTACCTCGATCCTGAAAGCCGCAAGACACCGGTGCCGACCTTCAGCGCAGCGCAGGTGCGCGAACCCATCCGCGAGGGCGTGTCGCAAGGGAGCACGCCTTATGCCGAGCATCTTGAACCTCATGCGGCACAGCTCGATCGCATTCGCGAGAAGCAGGCGGCTTTGCTCTCCTAGCGCTGGACGGCTTGCGCGCGCGCCGCGTCCCGCTAGGTTGCGCTCGCGCAAAGGGAGACCAGCCATAGTCAGCATCCGCGCCCGCCTTGTCGATTTCGCCCTGCCATTGCTCGGCATCAGGAAGTTCTTCGCCGAGCCCGACAAGCTCCTCGGCCGTATCGCGAAACTTCGCGAGCAGAAACCGATCCGCCCGCGCGGCAAGTGGCACAAGACCTTCGACATTTCCGAGGATAGCTCGCACGGTTATCCGGTGGTGACGATTGCACCGAAGGGCGGCGCACGGCCCGGCGCGCCGCATCTGATGTATTTGCACGGCGGCGGATACGTCATGGATATCGCGGCGGTTCACTGGGACGCCGTGGCGTGGCTGTGCGAAGAGCTGAGAGCTTCGGCGACCGTCCCGATCTATCCCTTGGCCCCCGAGGTCACGGCCGAGCGGACGATGGCCGCCATGCGCTCGCTCTATGCCGGGCTGGCGGAACGCTATGGCGCAGACAATCTGACTGTCATGGGAGACAGTGCAGGCGGTGGGATGTCGCTCGCGCTTGCGCAGAAGATCGACGCGGACGGCGGCGACCTTCCGGCAAGCCTCGTGCTATTCTCGCCCTGGGTCGATGCGACCGCGTCGGGAGAGGGGCAGAAGGAAATCGAGAAGCGCGACCGGATGCTGGCGGTCGCGGGGCTGGAAGCATGCGGCAGGCTCTATGCAGGCTCGCTCCCGCTCGACGACACCCGCGTCAGCCCGCTGTTCGGCAAACTCGACGGCCTGCCTCCGATGGCGATCTTTTCCGGCACGTCCGACATCCTGCTGGTCGACGGGCAACGGCTGGCCCAAAGGCTGGAGCAAGTCGGCCACAGGGACTACATCTACCGCGAGTACGAGCGCATGTTCCATGTCTGGATGCTGCTACCCGTCCCCGAGGGGCGGAAGGCCCTGAAGGAGACGGCCGCGTTCATCAGGAAACACCACGGAGACCACAGCGAATGATCAGACAAGCCCTTGTCCTCGCGGCCGCATCCATATCGCTTTCGGCATGCCAGTCTGGCGACGGAGAGCCGGGTTCCGGCCCGACCGACGCATTCGATGCGATCGGCGCGGAGGAGACAATCCATTTCACCGGAACCGAACCGTTCTGGGGAGGCGAGATTTCCGGCACCGAGGCGCGCTATTCGACACCGGAAAACCCGGATGGCACCGCGTTCGCTGTCCAAAGGTTCGCGGGCAACAACGGACTGGGCTTTACTGGCGCAATCATGGGCGCTCCGTTCGATCTTACCATTACGCCCGGGGACTGCTCCGACGGGATGAGCGACCGGACCTATCCCTATACCGCGACCCTGCTGCTTGGCGGCAACCAGCGCAATGGCTGTGCCTATACCGACGTTCAGGGTATTGCCGGACCCGAGAACCCGTGAGCGAAGCTTCGCCGGCCGGGCCAGGCTGGAAGGCGTTTTTCTGGGCGGCTTCCGCGTACAATATCGTGATCGGCCTCGGCGCATTCTTCGATGCCCGCTGGGCTTCGCCCGACGCGGTGGGGGCGGTGCTTATCTTCTGCTTCGGCATCGTCTACGCCCTCGTGGCGCGCGACCCGAGGCGGTTTGCGCCGGTGCTGGTCGCAGGGATCGTCGGTAAGGGGATGGTGGTCGCGATGCTCGCACCCCAGAACTGGTTCGGGAACGGGGAGGCCGCGATCGGACTTATCGTCGCAGGCGATTTGCTGTTCGCCATCGGTTTCGCCTGGTTCCTCTTGAAGGAGAAACGCAATGCGTGAGGTCCCTTCACGTGCACGATTGCTCGGGCTTGCCGGCCTGCTGCCGCAGATCGCCTGCCTGCTCGCGGTCTATCTCGGTCCGGCGGAGTGGCGGGAGACGGCACTCGTTACAGCTGCGCTCTATGCTGCGCTGATCCTCAGCTTCCTGGGCGGCACATGGTGGGGCCTCGCCGCCGGAGCGCCCGCTGCCGAGAGACGGTCCGCGCTTGGCTGGCTGTGGCTCGCAGCCGTGCTTCCAAGCCTCGTCGCGCTGGCCGCCCTCGCGCCGTTCGCACTCGGTTATACGGGCGCGGAACCGTCGCTGATGATGCTCGGAGGTGCGCTGCTCGTCGCGCTCGCGGTCGACGGGAGGCTGAGCAGCCTCGCCCCGCGCTGGTGGCTCAGCCTTCGCGTGCCGCTATCGATCGGGCTGGGCGTGCTGACCTTCCTGATCGCGCTGGGCTAGCTTTCGACGCCCGCCTTTTCGAGTTCGGGGCCAAGCCGTCCGGTCAGCCACAGCCACCACATGCGGAAATCCGCAGCTAGGCTCCACAAGGGGTAGGTGAAGGTCGCGGGACGGTTCTTCTCGACCCCGAAATGCGCGATCCAGGCAAAGAAGTAGCCTGCCACCGGCAGCGCGACGAACATCCACCACGTGCCGGTCAGCGCCGCGGCGATCGCGATCACGACGACCAGCGAGGTGCCGAAGTAGTGCAGGGCCCGTGTCGCGGGCTTCGAATGCTCGCGCAGGTAGAAGGGCCAGAACTGGGCAAAGCTCGTGTGTTCGCGCATCAGTCTGGCCCTTAACCTTAATAGACGCCAGGGTTCTCGTGCTGGACTACATTGGGAATTGCAGGCTGCAACAATTGCCTTGTGCTCGTGCGCTGCGCAGCGGTGTCATCCTTGGCGGTGATGGCCGTGCAGCTGCGTCCGGCAAGGAAATCGAGTGCGACCGAGATCGAAGCTTCGTTCGGATCGCCGAGCTGCGTGAAAATATCGTCGCCCGCCCGGCAGGTGTTCGGCATGACGCTCGCCAGGCCGCCATAATAGTCACCATCGCCATCGGCATTCACCGTACGGAAGGTGACCGCGCGAAGGCGATCATCGCAAGCAGAGCGGTCGAAGCCATCCTGGCCCACCGGTTTGCCATAGGTATCTTCGCCGATGAGAGCGATATTGTTGCCCAGGTAGGGGATCATCGAATTCGCAACGAGTTCGCTGGCCGAAGCCGTGCCCAAGCGTCCGATCACGGCGAGCTTCATGGTCTGGATCTGTTCGGGGCGTTCCTGGAACAGATGTCTGCGATCATTGCTCGATTTGCTAGAGCGGTAATTGGTATCGGAGAATACCTGCCCCTCGAGACCTTCACCCAAGAGATCGCCAAGCAGATTTGCCACATCGACAAGGCCGCCGCCATTGTAGCGAAAGTCGAGGATCACCTTTTCGATCCCCTGGTTGCGGAACTGCTGGAAGGCTTCTTGCAGCTGGGGGCCGGCATCCCGCACAATGAATGTGCGCAAATTGATGTAAGCCACGTCCTCGGTCCCGTCGTTCAGGATGACCGCGCCATAGCGGTCGGATAGCGGGTCGAGCGAATATTCGGCTTTGGTTACCGTGACATTCTGTTGCACGCCGGTCGGGCTCTGGATCACGAAGCTACGCGTCACCCCCGGATCGGAGGGGCCGAGCGCCTGGCTGACAGCTGCCGGACCACCGCTTGCCATCAGGCTGGAAACCGACTGGCCTTCGATCTGGAGCAGTTCGGTGCCTCGATCGAAACCCTGCGAAAACGCGGGCGCATTCTCGAAGGCCTCGGCGACGAAAACGCGATTGTTTACCGTGTCGTAGATCAGGCGGATGCCAAAGCCGGCGTTCGATCCATTGGCGATGAGATCGTTTTCTTCCTCGATCGAGGTGATGAAGGTGAAAGTCTTGCCGATGCCGTCCGGATCGAACACCGCATTGCCCGGCGCAGTGACTGCATTGAGGTAGCTCTGCAGGTCGTTGTAGGCCGACTTATCGACGCTGGTATCGAGCAGGTCGGGGAACAGATACCAATCCTCCAGCACCGAAAGTGCCCAGTCCTGGCGTTCCGATAAGGAGCAGGCTGCGCCGCCGACACCGCCACCTCCGCTACCGCCGCCGAAGGTTCCCCCTCCGGAACTGTCTCCGCCACCGCAGGCGGCAAGCGACAGGGCAAGCGTTGCTGAAAGGAATGCGCGACCCGATTTCATACCTGTTCTCCCCTCTCCGCGCCTGGTTTTCACGGAGGAATTCGGTGGGATAAGACTGCCCAATGAACACATGGTGAGCAACCGAATTGTCAAATGATGCCCTCTCCTGGGTGCTTTCGGTGGAAAACAGGGCGGTTTCGACGTGAAAACGGTGCAAATTGCCCCCTGCGCCATAGCAATTTGCGGATCGCTATGCCTAGCTTGCCCACCCAATGCGCAGATTGGCGCGAGAATCTTGGAGTAAAGAATTGAGTACGGGTGTACCCTCTTGGGTCCAGCAGGCAGTCGGAAGCGCAGTCGCAAAGCCGCTTACCTTCGGCGAAGTCGCCGAGGAAAAGTTGCTCGGCAAATCCGGTTTCGCGCTTAGCAGTCCGGCCTTCCGCCACGGCGGCGAACTCGATCCCAGCTTCACCGCAATTGAAGACGATGCGGTCGCGCCTCCGCTTGAATGGACCGCTCCCCCTCCGGGTACGCAGGAGCTCGCACTGGTCGTCGAGGACACGACCGACGGCAAGGTCCACTGGCTCGTATGGGGCCTCAAGGGCCAAAAGGGCGCTCTGTTCGAAGGCGAGGCTCCGCCGCGCACCGGCAAGAATGGCCAGGGCAATTCCGAATGGCTCCTGCCCGATCCTCCGCTGGGCGTCGAACATACCTACGTATTCCAGCTCTTTGCGCTCGACCTGCCGATGACGCTGATGCCCGGCGCGACGCATGAAGAGCTGGTCAAGAACATCAAGGGACACGTCACGGCTGCCGCGATCCTTGCTGCCCGTTTCGAAGGGCACGAGGTCGAGGAGCTGGACGCAGAAGACTTCGATATCGAAGATTAATGATAAGATTAGCCAACTGAAAGGAACCTGAAATGGCTGGCAAGAACAACGCACTGCAGAAGCCGGTGAATCTTTCGCCGCAGCTTGAGAACGTGGTCGGCAAGGGTCCCATGACCCGCGCCCAGGTCACGTCGAAAGTGTGGGATCACATCAAGGCGAACAACCTTCAGGATTCGAAGGACAAGCGCATGATCAATCCCGACGACAAGCTCGGCGCAGTCATCGGCAAGGAACAGATTTCCATGTTCAAGATGACCGGTGCCGTCTCGAAGCACATGTCGTAATTATGCGGAGCGGCGGCGCCACGGCCAGTCCGTGACGCCGCCGACCCACAGGGCCAGCCAGACAAGCACGGGCTGCGCGATCATGCGCGGTATGTGATAGGCAAGCCCAAGTCCCCCGCTATCGCGCGCCATATCCATGGCGAAATGATTGATATTCGCGGGGAAGACGCAGAATGCGTACAGCGCGAGGCCGATTGCGCCCGCTTTCTTCAAATTCACGGACCACGGCTGGACCAGCGCTGCTGCGCCGATCAGCTCTGCTATTCCGGTCCACAGCACGACCGCCTCAGGAGCGGGGACCCATTCCGGCATGATCGTGAGGAAGGGCTCGGGATTTGCGATATGGGCATATCCTGCCAGCGCATAGAAGGCCGCCAGCAGCCAGCACAGCGCGATACGGATCACTCTTCGGTGACCTCGACGCCGTTCCAGAAAGCTATGCGATCCTTGATCTGGGCCGCCTTTTCCTTGGGCGAGGGGTAATACCAGGCGGCGTCTTCGTTGATCGCCCCGCCCGCATTCACCGAATGATACTGCGCCGTTCCCTTCCATGGGCAGAATGTGGTTTTCTCGCTTGGGGTGAGGGCGCTGCGGGCAACATCGGAGGCGGGAAAATAGTGGTTCCCTTCCACCACGACGGTGTTGTCGCTGCGGGCGATCTCTTCCCCGTTCCACCGGGCCACGACGGTCATGTGCTGTCCCTTTCCATTGCCAGCGCTTTCGTTAGAAGAGCCATCGAAAAGCCCCAGGGTTCCGAACGGGAGAGAATTCGCGTGTCCACCAGCTATCGTTTCGCCGTACTTGCCGCCTTCGGCCTCGCTGCGTCCCCTCTTGCCGCGCAGGAAACGCCCGAAGAAGTCGCGGCGGCCGCGCTGGAAGCCGCACCCGTCTGGGACGGGCATAACGATGTTCCGATCCAGCTGCGCGCCCGCTTTGGCAACGAGATCGGCGATTTCGATTTCGTCGACACGCTGGATACCGAGACTGCCGAGCGCAAGGCCATGCACAGCGACATCGTCCGCCTGCGCCAGGGCAAGGTCGGGGCGCAATGGTGGTCGGTCTATGTGAGCGCATCGCTGGACGAGCCCGAGGCTGTCCAGATGACGCTGGAACAGATCGACGTCACCAAGCGCCTGATCGCTCAGAACCCCGATGCGCTGCAGCTCGCGCTGACTGCCGATGATGTGGAGGACGCCATTGCCAATGGCAGGATCGCATCGCTGATGGGGATGGAAGGCGGCCATTCGATCGGCAACAGCCTCGCCGTGCTGCGCCAGATGTATGATCTTGGCGCGCGCTACATGACGCTGACCCACGGGCGCACACTCGACTGGGCGGATAGCGCGACCGATGCGCCGCGCCATGGCGGATTGAACGAATTCGGCATGGACGTCGTGCGCGAGATGAACCGCATCGGCATGCTGGTGGACCTGAGCCATGTCAGCGAAGCAGCGATGCACGACGCGCTGGACGTCGCCCGCGCACCGGTGATTTTCAGCCACTCGGGCGCGCGCGCCGTGACCGGTCACCTGCGCAACGTACCGGACAGCGTGCTCGAGCGACTCCCGTTGAATGGCGGTATCGTGATGGTCGTCGCACTGCCGTGGTTCATCAACGAAGACCTGCGCAACCACGCCGCCAACCGTGCCGCCGAACAGGCCCGGCTCGAGGCGCTTTACGCCGGCCTCCCGGACGAAGTCGAAGCGCTCATGGCGAAATGGGATGCCGAGAACCGCGAGCCCGTCTCGACGATTTCCGACATGGCCGATCATATCGACCACATCCGCGAAGTAGCGGGGATCGATCACATCGGCATCGGCGGGGATTATGACGGCATGCCGCACGGGCCGGTCGGGATGGAAGATGTCACCGGCTATCCGGCTCTATTCGAAGAGCTTGCGCGGCGCGGCTATTCGCAGGCGGATCTCGAAAAGATCTCGATGCGCAACATGCTGCGCGTGATGCGCGAGGCGGAAGCCTATGCCGCCAGCCAGTCGGGTGCGGCGCCGATCGAATATCCGGCAGGCGCAGACCGCGACCCCAAGGACTGATCGCTAGGCGCAGCTGGGATTAGTCGTCATCGGCCGTTTCGGGCAGGTCGGAACGGTCGGTGGAGGCCATTTCCTCCAGCTCGTCCTCGGTCATGGATTCGTACATCTGCTTCGAGGCGCCCTGAAGGTCGCTTTTCGAAGTCTCGCCCCTTTTAGCCGACAGGGCAGCTCCTGCAGCCTGTTGCTGCGCCTTGCTGGTCGCTTTGGGCATGGCGTTAGTCCTGCGCTTCGAGTTCGCTGCCGCGCTTGAGCACTTCGTCGCCGTCTTCCTGCTTGATCAGGTAGGCCGGATTGTCTCCGTCACCGTCCTTGGTGACCTCGGTACCCTGAAGGGTGCGGGTTACCTCGCGTTCGAAACGCTCCTTGATCTGGCCCTTGCCTTCGCCGTCGCCCCAGTTCCATTTGACGTATTGGTCGGTCTGGAAGCTGTTGGAATTGCTCATCGGGTTACTCCTGCAATCGTGTCTGCAATAGTAACCCGATGATGCCTGAATGTGTTCCGCAGACTGGCGAAGCTATGCCCCTGCCAGTCGCAGAGTTCAATTTTCGATGACGCTGATACCGTCTCGGGTGGTGGTCTTGTCCTCGAGATTGTCGACGCCAGCATCGTCGCCTTCGTCCGGCACTCCGACGATGCTGTCCGTGCCGTCAGCCTCTTCGTCCATCGACCGGATTTCGCCGCTCACCGTGGCTTCTTCCTCTACATCGCCCTGGGTCATGGCGGGTATGATCCAGACGATCGACATCAGGAGGACAGCCAGGATCAGGCCACCGGCCAACACCCAGCGCACCACGCCCTCTTTCGAGCCGCCGCTTGCTTCGGTGTCGGTGACGTGAATTTCATCGCCTTCTTTGTGCACGTAAAATACTCCCTATGGCCGCGATCCCGCAGCGTTTAGCCAATCCTACGGCCAGGAAGGTACAATGTTCCGCCTTCCCTGACCACAATCAATCGCGCAAAAGATCGTTGATACCGGTCTTTTCGCGGGTCTGCGCATCGACGGTCTTGACGATCACGGCGCAGGCAAGGCCGGGGCCGCCGTTCTTGCCGGGCAGGGTGCCTGGCACGACCACCGAAAAAGGCGGCAGGTGCCCACGGATGACCTCGCCCGTGTCGCGGTAGACGATCTTGGTCGACTGGGTGATGAAGACACCCATCGAGACCACGCAGCCTTCGCCGACGATCACGCCTTCGACGATTTCGCTGCGCGCGCCGATGAAGCAATTGTCGCCGATGATGGTGGGGTTGGCCTGCATCGGTTCGAGCACGCCGCCGATGCCTGCGCCGGCCGAGATATGGCAGTTCTCGCCGATCTGCGCGCAGGAGCCGATGCTGGCCCAGGTATCGACCATGGTGCCCTTGCCGACATAGGCGCCGATGTTGACGAAGCTGGGCATCAGCACGCAGCCCGGCGCAATATAGGCGCCTTCGCGGGCCACGGCCCCCGGCACGACGCGGAAGCCCGCCTCACGGAAACGGGCATCGTCCCAACCGGCAAACTTGCCCGGCACCTTGTCGAAGGCCGGATGGCCTGCGCTGCCGCCGTCCATCACGCGGTTGTCGTTGAGACGGAACGACAGGAGCACGGCTTTCTTGAGCCACTGGTTGACGATCCAGCCACCCTTGCCGTCGGGCTCGGCCACGCGGCCTTCACCGCTGTCGAGCATCGCCAGCGCTGCATTGACCGCTTCGCGCACGTCGCTCGACTGCGGCGTGACGTTGGCGCGGTCTTCCCACGCGGCTTCGATGCGGTTTTCGAGGTCGGCGCTCATGCTGGTCTCCGTTTGAACTTGCGGAGCGGTCGTTAGCAGCGTGGGCGCGCGAGGGTCCAGAGCCCCGGCCCGCAATGATCTAGATCGCCCGGAAAAACTTGTTGGCAAGGAGTGCTGCGCTGTCGCGTAGCAATTGCTACGCGCAAGCAAACGACGCTGCCCAACAAGTTTTTCCGGGCGACCGCCGAAGGCGGCGGGCGAATTTGCTTACGCAGCAGCGTTGCTCGTCGCTAACGATGCTAAGGCATCGCGCGCTTCTCGCGCCTAGCTGCGCAACCAAATTCGCTCCGTCTAGACCACTGCGGGCCGGAACTCTGGACCCTAATCCATCCCTGCCGCGACCGCGAATTCATAGGCGCGGTCGACCAGCGGTCCGACACGTTCGCTCATCGATTTGGCGTGGGCGGAAGACGCGGTGCCGTCGATCACGCGCTTCTTGATGCCCTGCATGATCCCTGCAAGCCGGAAGAGGTTGTAGGCGAAATACCAGTCCATCGGCGGAACCGGATAGCCGGTCTTCGCGACATAACGCTCGACCGCCTCGTCCTGCGAAGGGATGCCAAGCTCTTCCAGGTCGAGGCCCTCGAGGCCGGCACGCCCGTCATGCGGGTTGTGCCAGTTGAGCATGAGATAGCTGAAATCCGCGATCGGATCGCCGAGCGTCGACAGCTCCCAGTCGAGCACGGCGAGGACCTTGTTCTCGTCCTTCTCGAAAATCATGTTGTCGAGGCGATAGTCGCCGTGGACGACGCTGCTTTCATGCTGCGGCGGGATGGTCTGCGGCAGCCATTCGATCAGCCGCTCCATCTTGGGCATGTGCTCGGTTTCGGAGAGCTTGTACTGCTTCGACCACCGCGCGATCTGGCGCGCGCAATAGTCGGTCGGCTTCCCGTAGTCGCCGAGGCCGATCTCGTCCGGCTTGCGCAGGTGGAGCTCGGCCATGGTGTCGATCATGGCATTGTAGATTTCGCGGCGTTCTTCGGGCGTGTTGTTCGGCAGCGAGCCGTTCCACAGCGAGCGGCCATCGGCCAGTCCCATGACGAAGAACTTCGAACCAATGACCTCCGGATCTTCGCAAAGCCCGTAAGTCTTGGGCACAGGGAAGCCCGTCGGCCCGAGCGCGTGCATGGCCTTGTATTCACGGTCCACCGCATGCGCGCTCGGCAGCAATTTGCCGAAGGGCTGGCGCCGGAGGACGTAAGAGCGGCCGGGGGTGTCGATCCGGTAGGTCGGATTCGACTGGCCGCCCTTGAACTTCGAATAGGAGATCGGGCCTTCGAAGCCATCGACATTGGCTTCGAACCAGGCTGTCAGCTTGTCCATGTCGAGCTGGTCGCGCTCGGGCACGTCGATGGTGCCGACCATTTCCTTGTCGAAATCGATTTCGGGCATGCCTGTTTCGCTCATCAGTCGAACACCACCACGCTGCGGGCGGAATGGCCGCCCTTCATCTTTTCGAAGCCCTCGTTGATCTGCTCGAGCGGGATTCGCTCTGCGATGATCGTATCGAGGTCGAGCAGGCCGCGCATGTAGAAATCCACGAGGCGCGGCAGGTCGACCGGGAAGTGGTTCATCCCCATGATCGCACCCTGCAGCTTCTTGCCCGAAAGCAGGTCCATCGCGCCGAGGCCGACCTTGCAGTCGAGCGGCATCATACCGAGGATCGTGGCCGTGCCCCCACGACGAAGGACCTTGACCGCGAGGTCCGCGGACGCCTGCCGGCCGACAGCCTCGATCGCGTGATGCACGCCGCCGCCGGAGATCTTCATCACCTGCTCGACGGCATCGTCGGCCATGGCATCGACGGTGTGCGTTGCGCCGAGAACCTGCGCGAGTTCGCGCTTCTCGGGCAGCGGATCGATGGCGATGACCTTGCCAGCCCCTGCAATCTTGGCAGCGTTGATGGTGGCAAGGCCCACGCCGCCGCATCCGACCACGGCGACGGTCTCGCCCGGAACGACGGAGCAAGCGTTGAAGATTGCGCCCGCACCGGTCGTCACGGCGCAGCCGATGACCGCGGCACGATCAAGCGGCATATCCTTGTCGATTGCGACACAGGCGTGCTCGTGGATCAGCATCTGCTCGCAGAAGGCCGACAGGTTGAGCATCTGGCCAACCGGCTCGCCACCGTTTCGCGTGATGCGCGGCGGCGCAGTCTGGCCGCGCCGTGTGTCCGCACCCATGCAAAGGGCCATCCTGCCGGTCACGCAGAATTCGCAGTGGCCGCAGAAGGCGGAGAGGCACGACACGACATGGTCGCCCGGCTTCACGGTCTTCACTTCGCTGCCGACCGCGCGCACGACGCCTGCAGCCTCGTGACCCGGGATGGCGGGCAGGGGATGCGGGTAGGTGCCTTCGATGAAGTGGAGGTCCGAATGGCAAAGCCCGCAGGCCTTGGTGTCGATGAGGACCTCGTGCGGGGCCGGATCGGCGAGTTCGACCTCGCCGATCGTCAGGCCGCCGACCTGCTCGAGAATTGCAGCCTTAGCCATCAGCGCGTCGCTCCCATGTCGCCCGAGCTCAGGTTCGAACTGCCGTCGTTCGGTGCCTTGCCGTCACGCAGTGCGTTGGCGGTCGGGCCTTCCTGCGGCATGTGCTTGGCAAACTCCATGCGCGCGATCGAGCGGGCGTGAACCTCGTCCGGACCATCGGCGAGGCGCAGCGTGCGCTGGTGCGCGTAAGCATTGGCGAGGCCGTAATCGTCCGACACGCCGCCACCGCCATGGGCCTGGATGGCATCGTCGATGATCTTCAGCGCCATGTTCGGCGCCTGCACCTTGATCATGGCGATTTCCTGCTTGGCAGCCTTGTTGCCGACCTTGTCCATCATGTCGGCGGCCTTGAGGCAGAGCAGGCGGGTCATGTCGATATCGATACGGGCGCGCGCGACGCGCTCTTCCCAGACCGAGTGCTTGTAGATCGGCTTGCCGAATGCCTCACGCTCCTGGAGGCGCTTGCACATCTTGTGCAGCGCTTCCTCGGCGACGCCGATGGTGCGCATGCAGTGGTGGATACGGCCCGGGCCAAGGCGGCCCTGCGCGATCTCGAAACCGCGGCCTTCGCCCAGCAGCATGTTTGTGGCCGGAACGCGGACGTCCGTGAGTTCGACTTCCATATGGCCGTGCGGTGCATCGTCATATCCGAAGACGGGCAGGTGGCGGAGGATCTTCACGCCCGGCGCATCCATCGGCATCAGGATCATCGACTGCTGCGCATGGCGACCTGCCGAGAAATCGGTCTTGCCCATGACGATCGCCACCTTGCAGCGCGGATCGCCAACGCCCGAGGACCACCACTTGCGGCCGTTGATGACGTATTCGTCACCGTCGCGCTCGATGCGGGTTTCGATGTTGGTGGCATCCGAGGAGGCGGTGAAAGGCTCGGTCATGAGGAAGGCCGAACGGATTTCGCCGTTCATCAGCGGGGTGAGCCACCTGTCCTTCTGTTCGCGCGTGCCGTAGCGATGGAAGACTTCCATGTTGCCGGTGTCGGGTGCGGAGCAGTTGAAGACCTCGGAAGCAAAGCCGATGCGGCCCATTTCCTCTGCGCACAGCGCGTATTCGAGATTGGTCAGGCCCGGGCCTTCAAAATCGAATGTCTCTTCCACATGGTGGTGGCCGTCGTTGCGCGGCGGCATGAAGAGGTTCCAGATGCCCTCGGCCTTGGCCTTGGCTTTCAGGTCTTCGACGACCTGGATGACCTTCCAGCGGTCACCTTCGGCGTCCTGCGCCTTGTAGGTCGGGACGGCGGGGCGGACATGATCCTCGATGAAGCTCTTCACCCGGTCGCGCCAGTATGCTTGCCGTTCTGTGGGCTGGAAATCCATCTTCTAATCCTCTCTCTAAATCGGTTGCTTCACGAAACTGGCATAGGAGCCAGCGCCTCGCCAAGCGGATTCTTGCTTCAGTTTGTCAGGGAACGATGGTCCCTGCGTCGATGTCCCCGCGTGCCGCAGCGTCAAGCGCCTGCTTGCGGCGTTTGGTCAAAGTCTCGACACGCGCCTCGTGTTCGGCCCGACTGATCGGGAATCGACCGAGCCAGAAGGCCGCGACGATCGCGAGCACGATGGCCGCAGCGCCGTAATAGGTGATCATGTGTGTCAGGACCGATGCGTCGACATCGCCTGCACGGGCTCCGTCGGGCAATTGCGAGGCGGCCACGATCTGGCCGGTCAGGAAGATGCCGAGGCCGGTGGCGCATTTCTGGATGAGCCAATTGCCCGAATAGAACGCGCCTTCCGCCCTCCGGTGGGTTCTTTCTTCGAATGCCTCGACGATTTCGGCGATCATCGAGGTGGCGGAAACCATCATGATGACGCCGAACATGTTGGCAAAGAGCAACATGCCGAGAAAGGCGAAAGTCGACACGGCGCTGCCCGTCTCCGGCCATAGTCCCATCAGCAGCAGGAGATAAGGTGCAAGGCCCAGAACGATGCTGCCATAGGCGCCGATCGCAGCGCTCTTCGCCTTGCCGAATGCGCGGTGCATCTGTCCAACCACGAAGAACATGAGCACCACCGACAGGAACAATGTCAGCGCATAGCCGAGCAGCCCGGTGAACCAGTCGGGACCGCCTGTGATCAGCGGCTGGTCGAGCTGCCAGACGAAGACATTGAGGTAGTTCGAGATCGAAAACGTCATGCCCTGGTTGACGTATGCTGCCAGCGCTCCGGCCGCGAAGAACAGGAAGCTGCGTTCGGAGAAGGCGTCGAAAATTTCCTGGAAGGCGTTCCTCAGCGAAAATGGCGGCGGGCGCCTTTCGGGCCATTGCGCGATCAGGCGGTGCTGCCCCAGCGCGGACCCCATGACCGACAGCACCATGAGCGCCGCCCCGAAAGCACCGAAGCCGAGATAGCCTTCCTTCTGGAGCAACCCGTCCGGTCCGGACATGAACACCGTGTAGGCGAGGATCATCATCACGATCCCGCCGAGCCATCCGGACAGGAACCGGTATCGGAACAGGGTGGTGCGGTCGTCGTAATCCTGCGTGATTTCGGGGACGAGGCTGATCGAAGGGACTTCGCAGGCCGACAGCAGGATACGCACACCAACCGCAATGGCGATGAGCCCGAGGAAACTGGGTGCCTCGCCGCCGGGTGGATGCCAGAGCAGCACCCACATAATCGCCAGCGGTACCGGGGCGAGGTAGAGCCACGGCAGGCGCCTGCCCCACCTCGTATAAGTGCGATCGGAGAGATTACCGATGATTGGATCGACGACTGCATCGACGAGCAAGGCGATCAGCAGCGCGAGGCTGACGAGCCGCGCGTCCATGCCGAGTACCTGGTTGTAGAAGATCAGCAGGAAGAAGCTGAACCCAAGATCCTTCACCCCGAATGCAACAGCGCCAAAGCCGTGAATGACTTTGAGGCGTTGGGGCAGGGGACCGGTGACGAAAGCCATCAGGCGTTGCCTTGAGCCTGTTTCTCCATGGCTTCAAGGGCTTCGAACATGCCCGGTGTTTCCGGATCCCAGCTGTGCCTCGGTCCGAGCGTGATGCCGCCATCGACGATCATCGATGCGCCGGTCATGAAGCCGGCGGCATCGCTGGCAAGGAAGGCCACTGCCTCGGCAATGTCGCGCGGCTGCCCGCCCCGCATCACCGGCTGTGCATTGGAAGACATCTGCGCGATTGCCGCCTTGGCCGTATCGACCATCTCCTCGGGCACTTCGAGCGACGAGGTGAAGATGTTCGTGTTGATGAAACCGGGCTGGACCGCATTCACGCGAATGCCGTGCTGCGCAAGGTCGGTCGCCGCGCACTTCGTCAGGTGCAGGACGCCCGCCTTGGCCACGGCATAGGCGGTGGGCGAATAGCCGGGACCGACCGCCGCCACGCTCGACACGTTGACGATGCTTGCGCCCTTGCGCCCCTTCATGTGCGGAACCGCATAACGAATGCCCATCGCCACCGAACGCAGCAGCAGGTCCATCGTGCGATCCCATTCGTCGGGCTCGATTTCGTCGATGCCCGGGCGTGCGCCGCCCGCGCCGGCGTTGTTGAAGACCACGTCGATCCCGCCGGTTTCACCGGCCGCGCCATCCATCAGCTTGCGGATGTCTTCGGGTGAGCAGACGTCGCAATGGCGATAGCGGACGTCCCCGTCCGTCTCGCTTTCGAGCTTGCTGCCGCCATCATCGTCGATGTCCGAGGCGAACACCGTCGCACCCTCGCTCGCGAAAAGGCGCGTAGCTTCCGCGCCGATGCCCGATGCCGCACCGGTGATGATCACCGTCTTGCCGCTGAATCGCATGTCTCTCTCCCGGAAATCCTCGCTCTCAAGCTTAGGCGCACTGCCCCTTACGTCAACGCAATCCGCCTGACGCTACGGCATGGCGCGTCGTCGTGATCGCCCTTGCGAGTCCTGTGCGAATCACCCTAACGTAAACGTCAACTGGAGAGATATGAGAGAGGAGTCGGTCATGTCCGATCTGGAAGCTTTCCGCGCCGAAACGCGCGAGTGGCTCGAAGCCAACTGCCCCCCCGAAATGCGCCAACCCGTTCGCGACGAACAGGATATCTACTGGGGTGGCCGCAACGCCACCTTCAAGAACGATGCCCAGAAAGCCTGGTTCGAAGCCTGCCGCGACAAGGGCTACACCGTGCCCGAATGGCCCAAGGAATATGGCGGTGCAGGCCTGAGCCCTGCAGAAGGCAAGATCCTGCGCCAGGAAATGTCGCGCATGGGCGCGCGCCCACCGCTTTCCAGTTTCGGTATCTGGATGCTTGGCCCGGCGCTGCTGCACTTCGGCACCGAAGGGCAAAAGAAGCGCTTCCTCAACGAAATCGCAGCTGGCGAAATCCGCTGGTGCCAGGGCTATTCGGAGCCGGGTAGCGGCTCGGACCTCGTGTCGATGCAGACCTATGGCGAGGACAAGGGCGACCACTGGGTCGTCAACGGCCAGAAGATCTGGACCTCCTATGCCGACGAAGCCGACTGGATCTTCTGCCTTGTCCGCACCGACAAGCAGAACAAGTACCAGGGCATCACCTTCATGCTGTTCGACATGGCGGGCAGCGGTGTCACCACCAAGCCGATCAAGCTGATCAGCGGCAACAGCCCTTTTTGCGAAACCTTCTTCGACGATGTGAGCGTGCCCAAGAGCTATGGCGAGGACTGCCCCGGCTATGTGGGCGAGATCAATCGCGGCTGGGACGTTGCGAAGTACCTGCTCGGCCACGAACGCGAGATGATCTCGGGCGCTGGCGGCGGCGACCGCACGGCGGCCATCGGCGCTGCGATGAAGCGCAATGCCGGCGAACTCGATGCGGTCCTGCGCGCAGAGCTTGCCATGTTCGACGTCGATGCGCTGGCTTACACCGCGATGGGCGAGAAATTCCTCGACGAGATGAAGGTCGGCAAGGGCCATCCCGCCCAGCCGAATATGATGAAATACGCCGGGACCGAGCTGAACAAGCGCCGTCACGAACTGATGATGGCCGCCGGCGGCAGCCGCGCTCTCGAATGGGAGAGCGACGAAACCAGCGGCGGCAAGCCCGCGCGCAACTGGCTGCGCACCAAGGCCAATTCGATCGAGGGCGGAACGAGCGAAGTCATGCTCAACGTCATCTCGAAACGTATCCTCGACCTGCCGGGAGCCTGATCGATGCCTCTTTATTACGATGACGACCAGGCGATGCTGGCCGAAACCGCGCAAGCGTTCATGTCCGAAGAGGGCGCAATCGCTAAGCAACTGCGCCACTGGCGCGACCGCGATTGCAAGGACGGCTTCGGCCATGGGCTTTGGAAGCAGTTTGCCGAAATGGGCTTCACCGGCATGCTGGTGGACGAAGACGACGGCGGGCTCGGCATGGGCCATGTCGAAGCGGGCATCGTGCTCGAGAATATCGGGCGCAATCTCACCCCGTCGCCCTTCCTGTCTTCCTCCGTTCTCGCAGCGACAGCGCTGAAGCACGGTAGTGACGATGTCCGCGGCCGCTGGCTGCCGGGCCTGATCGAAGGCGAGAAGGTCTATAGCGTCGCGATCGACGAAGGCGCCAAGCACCGCCCCGAGACGATCGCCTGCAAGGCGGAAAAGTCGGGCAACGGCTTCCGGCTTTCGGGCAAGAAGGACTTCGTGGTCTACGGCGCATCATCCGAAATGATCGTCGTCGCCGCGCGCACTTCGGGTGACGACAGCGACAGCGACGGCATCACTCTCTTCGCCGTGCCGCAGGACGCCAGTGGCATGAGCCACGACAGCGTGCGCCTCGTCGACAGTTCGATGGCGAGCCATGTCACCTTCGATGGCGTCGAACTCGATGGCGACGCAGTGATCGGCGAAGTCGATGGCGGCCGTGACGTACTCAACGCCATGTTGATGGCGGGCCGTGTCGGTGCCGCTGCCGAAGGTGTCGGCGTCGCCAGCGGGGCGATGGACATGACCGTCGATTACCTCAAGCAGAGGAAGCAGTTCGGTAAGCTGATCGGCGAATTCCAGGCGCTGCAGCACCGCGCCGCGCATCTCTATTCCGAAGTCGAGATCGCCCGCGCTGTCACCATCAAGGCGGCACAGCTGCTCGATGGGGGCAGCGAAAAGGCCGATCTCATGGCCTCGGTCGCGAAGGCCAAGGTCGCCAAGGCTGCCGGCCTTGCGGTCAAGGAAGGCGTGCAGATGCACGGAGGTATCGGCATGACCGACGAATACGACATCGGCCTCTACATGAAGCGCGATCGTGCGCTGCAGGAGTTCCTTGGCGATATGTATTACCACGCAGGCCGGGTGGCCGAAATGAGCGGCTACTGAGCGGGAGAGAGACAATGACACTTGAAGATATGTTCAGCCTCAAGGGCCGCATCGCCCTCGTGACGGGCGGCAGCCGCGGCATCGGCCGCATGATCGTGGAAGGCTTCCTCGCCGCAGGATGCGATCGCGTCTACATCACCGCGCGCAAGGGCGGCGAACTGCATGAAACGGCCGAGGAGCTCGGCGAACGCGTGGTCCCGATCCAGGGCGATATTTCCACGCTCGAAGGGATCGACGAACTGGTCGCGGAAATTTCGGAGCGTGAAGACCGCCTCGACATCCTCGTGAACAATGCCGGGGCCGCATGGGGCGCGGAATATCTCGATTTTCCCGAGGCGGGGTGGGACAAGGTCATGGACCTCAACGTCAAGACCCCGTTCTTCCTGACGCAGAAGCTTCACGGCCTGCTGACCGCCAACGCCAGCCAGGACAAGCCCAGCAAGGTGATCAACATCACCTCGGTCGACGGGCAGCGCATCAATCCGTGGGAGACCTATTCCTACCAGGCATCGAAGGCCGCGCTCATCCACCTGACGCGCCGCATGGCGGCACGGCTGGTGAAGGACCACATCTACATGACGAATATCGCGCCCGGCGCTTTCCCTTCGAACATGAACAAGGTCGCGCGCGACATGGAAGCCGAAAGCGCCGCGGGCATCCCGAACAAGCGTGTGGGCGACAAGTACGACATGGGCGGAAGCGCCGTCTATCTCGCGAGCCGCGCTGGCGACTACACGATAGGCGAAACGCTGACCGTCGACGGCGGCATCGTGAACGCGCACCTGCCGACCCACTTCGCCGATCCGGCAGGCGGTCGCTAATCTCCTAACGCAAGGGATTATGAATAATCTTCCCGGTCCTCGTTTTGAGGACCGGGGACGTTCCAGTCCTTTGCCGTTTGGCTGTCTAGGACGACGAAACTCTCGCCGACCCTCTCTTCCAGCTTTCTCCGGAAAATATGCGCCTCGGTTTGCGTTCGGCAATTGCGCAGGGAAATTCGCCCGCTCACCAAGCGGCTGCTTTCCGGTTCGACCACGAACAGGAATCCTTCCATTTTCCTAGGCTCGAGCTTTGCAAAGTATCGCGGTCACGAAATGAGCCCCAACCCGCGCATGCTCGAAATGTCGTCTCTTCCAATGATGAGATGATCGTCGAGACTGATGCCAAGGCTCTTCGCAAATGCCTGCAATCGTAATGTGTTCGCAACGTCGGCATCGCTGGGTTTGGAAGAGCCGGACGGATGGTTGTGAGCTAATATCATCCGATGCGCGTCGCGCTTCAGGGCCTGCGAGAATATGCGGCGTAGAGACAGCCTCAGCTGGCCCACGCCTCCTTCTGCGACGAGCTCGCGCGAGAGAAGCCTCCCATGTGAGTCCGCGAAGATGGCAACCATCCTCTCGGTCCGCAGCCGCCGCATTGATGCGATTAACCCATCGGGGAGCTTGACAAGTTTGGCTCTCGCTCGCTTCTCGCCCACTTCGTTTGCGTCGTTCGGCTTCTCGAACCCGAAGCGCATGAACCATTTCGCAAGAACAAACCCTACCGTCCATCTTTCACAATTGACGTGGCTTCGGACTGATTGTTCTCTTCCTGATGTCCCAATCCGCGGAATGTTTATGCACTCACACAGCAAGCGTTCCGCCACTTCCGAGGCGTCCGGGCACTTGCCGTCTAGAAGCCTTGTCAGTTGCGTGAGGCGGTGCTCTCCTGCCGGGCGTGAAGATACGTTCCCAGACCTGTCAGTACGACCGCAATCCAAAACGGCCACCGCTCCATAATCGCGTAAACGAGTGGAGGCAGGGAGGCGTCGATGGCGCGCAGCACGTGAGCCAGAATGGCTTGTAGTTGAACCCCACTTACGCATAGCGGCCACCAGCGATCGGCTCTGAGGGCAATCCCGAGAATGAAGGCGAAGCCGACGATATCGAGAACGACACGGAACCACGGCATGACGCGGTAGTCGGTCCAGTTGCCGACGATCCCTGCGTAAATGACATTTGCGAGCAGCATGCCCAGTAAGACGAGTGCGACATGTCGTTCAGGTCTCCCCCCTTTTTTCCATGCGTAGAGGGCTACCCACAGCAGCAAGGCGACCTGGATCGAAAACCTGACCATCGCCTTGCGCTGAAGTAACTCTCCGCGAAAAGCAATCAGTCAGCGTTGGCGGCGCGTCCCGTTGTGAAGAATTCCTGATCGGGACAGGTGGGTTCTTCGGGGCCATTCACTTCACGCGAAATTTCAGCAAGTTGCCCGTGGGCACGCATCGTATCAGACTGGGCGGAGACAAGGCCGTCGACGAGCTTGCTTAGCCGCAGCAGTGCGGTTTGGCCTTTTTGCGAACCGGGCGCGACATCACGCTGCGCGATGGCAGCTGAATGCATGAGAGCGAGCGTCTCGATCAGCGCGTTGGAAACAGCGCTTTCGGTGGATTTCATCTGACGAGATAGGCGAACAGTAGCAGTGTTTCGATCAAGCACGGTCATCTCCCAAGTGGTGTCGGACACCGGGGATTGAGGCCGCGCTATCTGAGTAGGTCGACCAAGACGTTTCCTGCCGCGGCCACTAGAACAAAGGCTGCTGCGGCCAGAAACGAAGCGGCCAAGACTAGCATGAGACGCCAGCCCACACTCAGATCAGAGGGTCTGATCCCCGGGTGCAACCAGCTGGCGTGCCTCTCCCAACCCTTCTGCTCCCCGAAGGTCAGAGCATCTTCAAATAGAAGCATATCGCCCGCTGGCTGCGAGGCCATCTTTGGATCGAATACAATCTCGGCATCGAGAGGGGACGGCTCACCGGTGGTCGATTCACACCTCGCATGCCAGTGTCGAAACTCGCGCACGAGCTGATGTCTTGGGATCGAGCCAAGCTGCGCCCTCACCATGTCGATGCGTTTGTCTACGGAGTGCGGAGAGATTCCCAGATCTCGGGCAATCTCTTTAGAAGTCAGGCCGCTCGCGGCGAGAAAAAGCGCTTCGCGCTGCTTCTCGGTCAGCATATCGAATACGGCGCTGTTTGCCTTTTGACCCATGCGCCGCATTGATATCTTGCCCGAAGGCGTTTCGCAAACTCGTAGGGCGCTTTTGCTTGTCCTCGTGGCAAAGACTCGGGAGCGCAGCGGGTAAAGTTTTCAGCTCATCAGCTCGCGCACGAAGGGGATGAGGCCGGTCTGGCGCTGGCGCTTCATCCGTTCGGCATCGAGGATTTCGCGCACCTTCGAGAAACAGGCGTCCGCGTCTTCGTTGATGACCACGTAATCGTAAGCGTCCCAGTGGCTGATCTCGCTACGGGCGCGTTCCATCCGCGCTTCGATCACGTCTTCGGCATCGGTGCCGCGGCTGCGCAGGCGCCGTTCGAGTTCGGAGATGCTGGGGGGCAGGATGAATACGCGGACGACGTCCTGCTGGTCCTTCTGGAACAGCTGCTGCGTGCCCTGCCAGTCGATATCGAAGAGGAAGTCCTGACCTTCCTTCAGCGCGTTGCGAATGCGGCCCTTCGGCGTGCCGTAGCGATGTCCGAACACATGTGCCCATTCGTAGAAATCGTCTTCCTCGACCATGCGATCGAATTCCGCATCGTCGACGAAATAATAGTGCACGCCGTCCACCTCGCCGGGGCGCGGCGGGCGGGTGGTGACGCTGACCGAGAGCTTGATTTCGTCATCGGCGCCAAGCAGCATGCGGCTGATCGTCGTCTTGCCTGCGCCGCTGGGCGAGGAAAGGATGAACATCAGCCCGCGGCGGGCGAGTTTGTCGTTGTCGGGTGCGGAATCGGCCATGCGCGCTAGTGGCGCATCCGGAAGGGCGGAATCAACCCCCGTCCACCGGAGTTTCAGACCGCCGTCTCGCCCCTGGACTGCTTGCGCAGCGCTTTTTCCCCGCTCCGGCGCGCGCTGCGGCGCGATTGGCTGCGGTCGAAAATGGTCTTGGCAAGGAGCCCCACGCCAACGAGCACAGCGCCCGGCACCGACTTGGTCGCCACCTTGGTCACGCCATAGGCGGCGAGGGTCTGGACGAGCGAACGGTTCTCGACGACATCCTTGGCGAACTTGCTGCCGTACTGGCGGCCAAGCAGTGCCTTTTCGAGCGTCTGGCGCGTCAATCGGCCGGCGCTACGAAGAAGGATATCATTGATGATGATGTTGGTGGAAGGGTTCGTGCTGGGTCCGGGAATGACCTTATCGCCGCGCGCATCTTTCTTTGCGCCCGCAATCTTGTCGCTCACCACATCGGTGAGATGATTGGGCGCTTCCGCGTCGGAGAGCCCTACTTTCTTCGAAATTCCCATGCCTGCCCCTGCTTGTCAGCGAGGCATTGCCCCGCGGGTTAGTTCTTGCGGCCGAAATCGACCGTGACGACGTTGGAGCCGTCTTCCGAACCTTCAACGGGCAGGCCATCACCCTGTTCCTCGTCATTGCCCGCTTCGTCGGTCGGGGCAGGGGCCATATCGGCGACGGTGGCCTGGAACTGCAGCCCGAAATCGACCGCCGGATCGACGAACTGCGTGATCGCGGCATAGGGAATGTCGAGCTCTGCCGGGATCTGGTTGAACGACAGGCCGACCGAAAATCCATCTTCGCGCACGTTGAGGTCCCAGAACTTGTTCTGGAGCACGATGGTCATCTCGTCGGGGAACCGCTCACGCAGGCTGGCCGGGATCGACACACCGGGAGCGTGGGTCTTGAAGGTGATATAGAAGTGATGCGCGCCGGGCAGCTCGCTGCCGCCCTGCTCGATTTCGCCGAGCACCCGGCCGACCACTGCGCGCAGGGCCTCCTGCACGATGGTGTCGTATGGGATCAGGCTATCGGGCGTATCTTCGCTCATGCAATATAAGTGGAACTGCCGGGGCCTGCGGTCAAGCGCTTTAAGCCAGTCTTTACCCTGCAAGAAGCGGCAATTTCTTGCGCGTGCGCGTCAGCCGCCTATAGGCTCCGACCCATGCGTACAGGCCGTATCGAAAGAAACACCGAAGAAACCAAGATCCTTGTCGAGGTGAACCTCGACGGGAACGGAAGCTATGATGTCTCCACCGGCATCGGTTTCCTCGATCACATGGTCGAACAGTTTTCCAAGCATTCGCTGATCGACGTGACGATGAAGGTCGATGGCGACCTCCATGTCGACCAGCATCACACCACCGAAGACAGCGCTTTGGCTCTGGGGCAGGCGCTTGCCGCCGCGCTCGGCGACAAGGGTGGTATCGCGCGTTACGGCAGCGCCTTCTCGCCGATGGACGAAACGCTGGCGCGCGTGGCACTCGATATCTCGGGCCGCCCCTATCTCGTGTGGAAGGCCGGGTTCAGCCAGGAAAAGCTGGGCGAGTGGGACACCGAGCTGATCGAGCACTGGTTCCATTCGGTCGCGCAGACCTGCGGCCTCACGCTGCATATCGAGCTGCTTTACGGCACCAACAACCATCACATCTGCGAAGCCATCTACAAGGGCTTTGCGCGCGCCATGCGTGCCGCGGTCGAGATCGATCCGCGCAAGGGTGGCGCAATCCCGAGCACCAAGGGGCAGCTGGGTGGCTGAGGTTATCGCCCTTGTCGACTATGGCGCGGGCAATCTGCATTCGGTCGAGAACGCTTTGAAGCGGGTCGGGGCCAAAGTGAAGGTTACCGCCGATCCCGACGTGTTGCGTGCGGCGGACCGCATCGTTTTGCCCGGCGTGGGAAGCTTCAATGCCTGCGCTGCTGGCTTGCGCGCCGAGAAAGGCGTGATCGAGGCCATGCGCGAGCGGGTGTTCGTGGGCGGTGCGCCGTTTCTCGGCATCTGCGTCGGCATGCAACTGCTCGCAACACGCGGGCTGGAACATGGCGAGACGCCGGGGCTCGACTGGATCGAGGGCGAAGTGCGGCTGATCACACCGACCGACACGAGCGTAAAAGTGCCGCACATGGGCTGGAACGATGTCGCCTCTACCCCGCATGCCAAGAATCATGAGGTGATCGAGGAAGGCGAGGCCTATTTCCTCCATTCCTATCACTTCCACGCCAGCAGCGGGCAGGACGTGCTGGCCATGACCGACCATGGTGGCGGGCTTGTGGCTGCGGTCGGTCGTGGCAACATTCTCGGGGCGCAGTTCCACCCCGAAAAGAGCCAGAGCTACGGGCTCAATCTTCTTTCCCGCTTCCTGGAGTGGAAACCGTGATCGTCTTCCCCGCAATCGACCTCAAGGCCGGACAAGTGGTTCGCCTCGCCGAGGGCGATATGGACCGCGCCACCGTCTACGGCGACAACCCTGCCGCGCAGGCCAAGCTGTTTGCCGAGGCTGGCGCGGGGCATCTGCATGTGGTCGATCTCGATGGGTCCTTCGCCGGTTCGGCGCAGAACCGCGAGGCGGTCGAGCAGATCGTCGAGGCGTTTCCCGGTCACGTCCAGCTGGGCGGTGGCATCCGCAAACGTGAAGATGTCGAAGGCTGGTTCGATGCGGGCGTATCGCGCGTGGTGATGGGCTCGGCGGCCTTGAAGGACCCGGAATTCGTCAAGGACATGGCGCGCGCTTTCGAAGGCGGGGTTGTCGTGGCCGTCGACGCCAAGGACGGCATGGTCGCGACCGAGGGCTGGGCCGACGTGTCCGACGTGCCCGTAATCGATCTTGCCCGCCGGTTCGAGGATGCGGGGGTTGCCAGCCTGCTCTTCACCGACATCGGCCGCGACGGCCTGCTCAAGGGCGTGAACCTCGACGCCACGGTTGAACTCGCCCGGCAAGTGGACATTCCCGTGATTGCGAGCGGCGGCGTAAAGGGGATCGACGATATCCACGTGCTCTCGCTTCACGCCAAGGACGGCATCGAGGGTGTGATAACCGGCCGTGCGCTCTATGACGGTCGCCTCGACCTCGCGGCGGCTTTGGCGATGGCGGCGCGGGCATGAAGTACGTCATTGCCATCCCGTTCGTTTTGATCCTCGGCGCGCTCGTGCTCGGACAATTTCGGATCGTGAGGAATGCCGTCAAGAGCCGGGTGGCTGGAGCCGGCCGTTTCACCTACTCGAAAGATCGCAATCCCGAGCTTTTTTGGATAGTCCTCCTGCTTGAGACGGTCGGATTGTTCATGTGCGCAGTCTATCTGCTTGGTCTTCTCTTCGGAGTTCTCCGTTGACCGTCCGTATCCGTGTCATTCCCTGCCTCGACGTCGCCGATGGGCGCGTGGTGAAGGGCGTCAATTTCGTCGATCTGAAGGACGCAGGTGATCCGGTCGAGCAGGCGCAGGCCTATGACCGCGCAGGCGCCGACGAGCTGTGCTTCCTCGATATCTCTGCCAGCCACGAAGGGCGAGGGACGCTGCTCGACATCGTCCAGCGTACTGCGGCTGTCTGCTTTATGCCGCTGACAGTTGGCGGGGGTGTCCGCAGCGTCGAGGATGCGCGCGCGCTCCTGCTTGCAGGGGCAGACAAGGTCGCAGTGAATAGCGCAGCGGTGGCCCGCCCCGAACTGGTGCGCGAGATCGCCGACAAGTTCGGCAGCCAGTGCGTCGTCGCCAGCGTCGATGCCCGCGCCAAAACCGAGGGCGAGGGCTTTCGCGGCTGGGAAATCTACACGCACGGTGGGCGCAAGCCGACCGGCATCGACGCCATCGAACATGCGCAGAAGCTTGCCGAACTCGGTGCGGGCGAACTGCTCGTGACCTCGATGGATGGCGACGGGACCAAGCAGGGCTACGACCTAGAACTCACGCGAGCGATTGCCGACACGGTCTCTGTTCCGGTGATCGCAAGCGGCGGCGTCGGAACGCTCGACCACCTCGTCGAGGGTGTCACGCAGGGCCATGCAAGCGCCGTGCTGGCCGCATCGATCTTCCACTTCGGCCAGCATTCGATCGGCGAAGCGCACCGCGCATTGCGAGCCGCGGGCTTGCCTGCGCGCGGCTGATCGCCTTAGGACCGCCCACATGGATACGTTGACCCGCCTCGAGGCCACCATCGCCCAGCGCCTGTTCGCCTCTCCGGACGAAAGCTACGTCGCCGCGCTGAAGGCGAAGGGGCTCGGCAAGATGGCGCAGAAGGTCGGCGAGGAAGCGGTCGAAACGGTTATCGCCGCAATGTCCGGCTCGCGCGAGGAACTGGTTTCTGAAAGCGCCGACCTGCTGATGCACCTTCTGGTCCTGCTGCAGGTCAAGGATGTGCCGCTGGCCGATGTCATGGCCGAACTCGACAGGCGCGAAGGCGTCTCGGGTCTCGAGGAAAAAGCGAGCAGGAGCGAATAGTCATGCCGATCGATCCGACGCAGCCGTACGACGACAATAATATCTTCGCGAAAATCCTGCGCGGCGAGATCCCCTCGACCAAGGTCTACGAGGACGAGTGGGCATTTGCGTTCGAGGACATCAATCCGCAGGCCGAAGTGCACACGCTGGTGATCCCCAAGGGCCGCTATGTCAGCTGGGACGACTTCAGCGAAAAGGCCGGTGCCGAGGAAATTGCCGGTTTTATCCGCGCCGTCGGTAAGGTCGCGCGGGACAAGGGGCTGGTCGAACCGGGTTATCGCATGATGGCCAATATCGGCGCGCATGGCGGGCAGGAAGTGCCGCACCTCCATGTCCATATTTTCGGCGGGCAGTTCCTCGGTCCGATGATCGCACGATAATTTCGCCGCACGCAGGACTCGTTTCACCGCCGTTCATGTCGCGAAGCCGAATGGCGGCTTTGCAGTGAATATCCGCTGCGCTAGAGCGCCAAGCCGAATGTCACTGCCCAATTCCCCCGACGGTATCATCCAAGGCGACCGGCACCTGTATGCCGTGCGCGTCTATTACGAGGACACCGACCTTTCGGGCATCACCTACCATGCGAACTACCTGCGCTGGTTCGAGCGGGCCCGGTCTGACCTCTTGCGCCGCCTCGAAATCGACCAGCGCGCCGCGATCGAGGCGGGCGAGGGCGCCTATGCCGTTTCCGAAATCAACCTCAAATACCTCCGCCCGGCGAAGCTCGACGACGATGTCCTGATCGAGACGCGCTGCACCGAGCTGAAGGCCGCCTCGTGCCGGATGCACCAGCGCGCCATGCGCGGAGAAGAATTGCTTGCCGAGGCACACTTGCGCGTCGGTTTCGTTTCACCAAGCGGCAGGCCCATTCGCCAGCCCGAAGAATGGCGCGAGGCTTTCGCGCGCTTCGTCAATTCGAGCGGAGATCAATGACCAACCTCCCCCTGCTTTCCATCGGCGCGCCCACGCGGCTCGATCCGATCCAGTTGTTCCTCGATGCAGATATCGTGGTGCAGGCCGTCATGTTCGGCCTGATCCTCGCCAGCATCTGGGTCTGGACGATCATCGTTTCCTTCAGCCTGCGTATGCACAAGCTCAACGGGTCCACGCGCGATTACGAAAGCGAATTCTGGCAGGCGGAAAGCTTCGACCGCTTCATGTCCGAGCGTGGCAATCGCGACATTCCTTCTGCCCGCGTGGCGCAGGCAGGCGTGACCGAGTGGCGCCGCTCGGCCAAGGGCGAAATCCGGGACCGCGAGGCGCTGAGAGGCCGGATCACGACTGCGATGGAAAGCCAGGTCGCGCAGGAAGCTGACGACATTGCGGTGCGCTTGAACTTCCTTGCGACCGTGGGCGCGGTCGCACCTTTCGTCGGCCTGTTCGGCACGGTCTGGGGTATCATGAACAGCTTCTTCCAGATCGGCGCGCAGGAAAGCTCTTCGCTCGCGGTCGTTGCGCCGGGCATTTCCGAGGCGCTGTTCGCGACTGCCATCGGCCTGTTTGCGGCTATCCCGGCGGTCATCGCCTATAACCGTTTCAGCCATTCGGTCGAACGTTTCGAGAGCCGCCTGCACCGCTTCTCCGACAAGCTGAACGCCAGCTTCAGCCGCCAGCTGGAGCAGCGCTGAGATGGCGATGGCGCTGGGATCCGGCAAAGGGACACGCAGGCGCCGCGGTCGCGGTGGCCGGCGCCCCATGTCCGAAATCAACGTCACGCCCTTCGTCGATGTCATGCTGGTGCTGCTGATCATCTTCATGGTCACCGCGCCGCTGCTGACCGCCGGCGTGCCGATCCAGCTGCCCGACAGCCGCGCCAATGCGCTGCCGCAGGATGCGCAGCAGGTTTCGATCAGCATCGATAGCGAAGGCTACGTCTATATCGACGATGCGCAGGTGCCCGTCGGCGGCCTGCCGCAAGCGCTCGAGGCGATCCCTCGCGCAGGCGAAGGTCCCGATGTGACGCTGCGCGCCGACCGTGCGCTCGATTACGGGCGCGTGATGGCGGTCATGGGCGAATTGAACCGTGCCGGTCTCAACCGGATTTCGCTCGTCACCAACGGCGGGCAGGCAAGCCCGCCGGTCAACGCGGGTTCACCTTCCGGGGAATAGCCAGGGGTCATGGAGAGGACAGGCATCAGGACAGAGGAGCGCACCGGACTTATCGTCGCGGTGACCCTTCACCTGTTGCTGCTCGCCGCAATGGTCGTCCAGGGCTTCTTCCCTGCCCCGCAGATCGACCGGACCGAGCGGATGACGGTCAGCCTCGTCGATGAAATCGGCCTCGAGGCCACCGCGCCCGATCCGGTGCCCGAAAGCCGCGCCGCGATCGCTCCGGAGCTCACCGATACGCCGACCCCGCCGGTCGCCGAAGCGCCGCCGCAACCGATAGAAAACCGCGCCGCGGTGCGAGACAACACGCCGCGCCCGCGACCCGAACAACCGCGCCAGCGACCGCAGCCGCGCCCGACCGAGAAGGCGGGCGGTTCGCGTATCGGTGACAATTTCCTTGAGGGACGTGGTTCGAGCGCCAATACCAACGAGACCCGCGCTCCAGCTGCTACATTCGGCCGTTCGGAACGGGCAGCCCTGTCCTCGGCGATCACCCGCGCGCTGCGCCCGCACTGGAGCGTGCCTTCCGGCGTCGATAGCGAACTGCTGGTGAGCGTTGTCGCATGGCGCCTCAATCCCGACGGGACGCTGAATGGTCGACCGCGACTGGTCAGCCAGAGCGGCATCAATGATTCCAACCGTGCGCAGGCTGCTCTACACGCCGAACGCGCAATCCGGGCGATCCAGCTCGCCCAACCTTTCAAGCTTGACGAGAGGTTCTACGATCAGTGGGACGAACTCGAATGGCAATTCGACAGAAGGCTCTGAACGATGAAATTTCTTATAGCCCTGACCCCGTTGATCGCGCTCGTCGCTGCGCCGGTGGCCGCCCAGAACCAGGATCTCGGCGAACCGATGGGCGAAGGCCAGGAAGTCGAGGCGGTCGCTGTCGAGGGCGATGACGGCGACGGTCCGCTGCGCGGCACGGTTTCGGATGACAGTTCGCTCGACGATCTCGGCATCGCGATCCCCGCCTTCGCGACCGACCGTAATGTGAGCACGCCCGCCAATGCGAACGGCACTGCTGCGCTGGGTGAGGAGCTTGCCCGCGTCATCACCGCGAACCTGCGCAACAACGGCCTGTTCAAGCCGACCGGTCCGGATTCGCTGCCCAAGCCCGAATTCGCCAACATCACCTCGCCTGTATGGTCGACTTGGGGCGTGCGCGGCGCGGAAATGCTGGTGCATGGCTACGTCCGTGCGCGCAGCGACGATCGCCTGACCGTCGGCTGCTATCTTTACGACATGGCGCTCCAGCAGCGGCTCGTGGCAGAGGGCTGGGTGGTCTCGCCCGCCGACTGGCGCCGCGCGGCGCACAAATGCTCGGACCTCATCTATGCCCGCCTGACCGGTGAAAGCCCGTTCTTCGACAGCCGCATCGCCTACATCGCCGAAACGGGCCCCAAGGATAACCGCACCAAGCGCCTCGCGATCATGGATAGCGACGGGGCCAACCACCGCTTCATCACCAACGGACGCTCGACCGCGCTGACGCCGCGCTATTCGCCCGACTACAAGCAGCTCGTCTACCTGAGCTATGTCGACGGCAATCCGCGCATCTATGTCTACGACATCGGCACCGGCAAGCAGACGCTGGTGACGCAGAGCGAAAATCCGACCTTCGCGCCGCGCTGGAGCCCGGATGGCCGCTGGATCCTCTATTCGATGGCAGTGGGCGGCAACACCGACATTTATCGCGTTTCGGCGCAGGGTGGCCGCAGCGAGCGGCTTACCGACACGCCGGGCATCGATATCGGCGGTTCCTATTCGCCCGACGGCAGCCGGATCGTCTTCGAGAGCGACCGCTCGGGCAGCCAGCAGATCTACATCATGGACGCCGACGGTTCGAACCAGCGCCGCCTGACCTTCTTCGGCGGCCGGTCGGCAACGCCCGAGTGGAGCCCGCGCGGCGACCAGATCGCCTTCACGCACATTGCCGGCGACTTCAATATCGCCGTCATGAACCCGAACGGTCGTGGATTTCGCAAGCTGACGAATGGCTGGCAGGACGAGGCCCCCACCTGGGCGCCCAACGGCCGGATCATCCAGTTCTTCCGCACGGCGCGCAACACCGGTGCGACCTCGCTGTGGCAGGTCGACTTGACCGGTGAGAACGAGCGCCGACTGCCTACGCCGGTCGACGCCTCGGACCCGGCCTGGGGACCGATCCTGCCTTAAGATCATTGAAGAATTCGTGGGGACGAAGTTTGGCGTCACTCTCACACCGGATGAGAGTGGCCCCAGAAATCGGGGGCAAACCGATTTTCACCGCTGTTTAAAAGGGGACAGCAAAATGAATACCCGTATTGCAACTGCTGTAATGCTCACCTCGGCCCTCGCACTGGCAGCATGCCAGAAGAAGGCTCCCGAGGAACTTCCGCCCGCGCCCGAAGCCACTGCGGCTCCGGCGCCTACGCCCACGCCTACCGGCCCCGCCGTCGGTAGCATGGAGCATTTCATCGAAGCCGTCGGCCGCGCAAACACGGTCGTCTACTTTGACACCGATCGCTACAACATCGATGCCGAAGACAGCGCCAAGCTGCAGACGCAGGCGCAGTACTTCAGCCAATACCCTAGCATCACCTTCACCATCGAAGGCCACACCGACGAACGCGGCACGCGTGAATACAACCTCGCCCTGGGCGAGCGTCGTGCGAATGCGGCGAAGAACTACCTCGTCTCGCTCGGCATCCCGGCGAGCCGGATCCGCACTGTCAGCTATGGCAAGGAACGCCCCGTGGCACTCGGCTCAAACGAGGCCGCATGGGCACAGAACCGCCGCGCAGCGACGGTCACGATCAACTGATTGTCGAGAGGGCAGGGGCGCTCTGGCGTGCCTGCCCTGAGCGCCGCTTAGCCGGCGGCGTTTTCTACGACCTGAGGGGCCGAGGCGGCGTGCACGCCGTGCTCGGCCTTTTCATTGCCACCGATGCTGGTCGAAAGCGCGAAAGCGGCCATGCTCAGCACGGCGACGGTGGCGGAAAGGGTAAGCTGCTTGCTCATGTCGGGGCCTGTAGATCAAAATTCGTTAAACAATGTTTGCAATGCAACATTTCGAATTGAAACTGGTTCCATCATCCTTGCGCAAACCGCCAGCGTCCCTAGATTGACCGCCATGCCAGCTCGACCAACAACTTGTTATGCCTAAGGCCCGCCGGTCCAACGACTGGGGCTTTCCCCGCTGGCGTGGCTATGACGAAAGCCGCGAGGCGGCGACCGTGCGCCTGTGCGACCGCCACGGCTGCGAGGAAAAGGGCGATTGCCCCGCTCCCAAGGCGCCCAACAGCCCGGATCGCTGGTACTTCTGCCAGAAGCATGCGGCTGAATACAATCGGGGCTGGGACTATTTCGAAGGTCTCGACAAGGCGGAGAAAGAGGCGCGGGCCAAGTCCGAAAGGGCGGAGAACGCCGGCTATGCCGAGGCGCAGCACTATGGCTGGAGCGGTTCGGGCGACGGGTCGCGCAGCGCCGACGAAATGCGCGCGCTCGAGGTTCTCGAGCTCGAAGCGGATGCCGATTTTGCCGCAATCAAGAAGGCGTGGCGGGTGAAGGCCAAGGCGGTCCATCCCGATGTTAAGCCGGGCGACAAGGAAGCGGCCGACGCCTTCCAGAAATACCAGCTCGCCTACGAAGTTCTCAAGGCCGCGGAAGAGCGCCGCGAATGGAAGGGCTGAGGGAACCGGACTAGCGCCGCTTGTATGAAAGCGACAACGCGACATTAACCAATTTTTGCGGATTTCTTCGCTAATGCTCCCCGGCGACCTGGAGTTTTCATGCAGACACGTACGACCAACCGACAGGGGACAAACATCGTCCTCAATTGCCGTGTGCCGGTGCAGCGCGCGCAGGCCCTGCTGTGCGATATCTCGCTGACGGGCTGCCGGATCGAATTGTTCGATTCCCACGTCAACAAGGGTTCGACCGTCTTCTTCGAAATCGACGAGAAGAACGAGTTTGCCGGCCAGATCGTCTGGGTTCGCGGCAATGAGGCGGGCGTGCGCTTCATGCACCGTCTCAGCCCGGCGGCAATGCAGGTCCTCGAACTGGACTGATGCTCAGGTCCTGATTTTCGGATCGGGATTGTCGTTCCACCACGCGACATCGCTGAACGGGCGCACGTCGATCTCATGCGTCCAGCAATTCTTCGGCTGGTGCGCGAGGTGCCAGTAGGTCTCAGCCAGCGCGGCAGGGTCGATCACGCCGTCCTCGCCCTTGGATGCCTTGTATTCCTCGAACCTGTCTCCGAGCAGCTTTCCCAGCGTATCGGGCGCATCGACAGACCCGTCGACCACGACATGCGCGACATGGACGCCCTGCGGCCCGAATTCGGCTTTGAGCGTCTGGCATAGCATCCGCCGCCCGCCCATGGCGGCCGCATGGCTGTGCTGGCCTGCATTGCCCCTGACCGCCGCAGTCGCCGAAGTGACGAGGATCGTCCCGCTCCCGCGCTCCACCATGCGAGGGGTGAGGGCATGGGCGAGGCGGAACAGGCCATAGCATCCGAGCCTCCAGCCGAGTTCGAAGGTGCGATGCGGTGTGTTGGCGAGGTCGCGGTTCCCGATCTGCGCTCCCAGATTGTAAAGCACAGCCTCGATCGGCCCGATGTCGCTTTCTGTCCGCTCGACCAGTTCCTCGATAGTACCATCCGCCGAGGCATCGAGCAGCGTTCCCGAAGCCTTGCCACCGGCATCCTCGATCTGCGCGACCAGCTTCGCCAACCCCTCTTCGTCCGAACGCCTTGCGAGGACTGCGTGATAGCCACCTTGTGCAAAGCGGGCTGCGGCATGGCCGCCGATCCCTGCGCCTGCGCCGATCACCAGGAATACCTTGTCCGCCATCTCCGTCTCCTCACAGTCGGGCGCGGATAGCCTTTGCCAGTCGCGCACCCAGACCCGGGCCCTGCTCCGGATAGAGATAGGGCTCGATCGCCTCTGCTTCCATGACGGCGAGTTCGCCGGTTGGCAGCCGCGCCATGTCGATGCGGCAGTAGAGCAGATCGTCGAAGGGCAGGGCAGCCACGATTGCCTCCGCGCCTGCAAGATCGGCTTGCGAGGGGGTGAAATCGGTCTCGTATCCGCCGTAGAGCGACTGGATCCGGTATTCGCCTTCGGCAGCGCGCTTCAGGACGCCGTGGCTGAACTCCCCGTCGATGAAGAGGAAGGTGTATTCCCCCTCTTCGACCACGCTGGGAAGGAAAGGCTGCACCATGCAGGGCCTGCCCATGCGCCAGTCCTGCGCAGGCATATCGTCACGTGAGAAGCTGTGCTGGCCGAGGCCGCCTGCACCGACCTGGCGTTTCACCACCACCCTGTCGGAGCCGAACCGGTCCATCGCCGCCGCCACGTCGTCATGCCCGGCATCGTCGAGCCAGAGCGTCGGTACGATGGCCGCACCACGCCGCTCCAGTTCGCGCAGGTATCGCTTCTCCGCATTCCACCGCACGACGGTCGGCGGATTGCAGACAAGGATACCGCGCGCCTCCAGCTCTTCGAGCTTGCTCACGAATTCGCGCGGGTGGTCCTGGTAGTCCCAAGCCGTGCCGAGCAGCACCAGCGACAGCCCCTCGAAATCGTCGATCGGCGCGCGCCAGTCGATCTCCACCAGTTCGAGACCGGCCTCCTCGAACGCAGGCCGCAGAGCGCCGACCTCGATATCATGCTCGAACGCATCGCCCCGTCGCGGGCCATCCCCCGGTAGGGTATCTGCGCTGGCAAGGAAACCGATGCGGGTCAGAGCTGTTTCACCTTGTCCGCTTGCCATGTGCGATAACTCACACGCAGGACGAACAGAAAATCCGCAGCGAAAAATATCGCAGCGGCGCCAAACATGATCGATCCTTCCATGAGCGCTCGCGCCATGTTGAATACGGTCAGGAGGCCAAACATCAGCAAGTAGAACCTCTTCATTCCTGCTTTGGATCGCCCGATTGCGACATCAAATTCAAAGCTATCGCGGCGCGGTTGGTCAGCTTTCCGTCCCTGGATTGGCTCGCGCACCGAGCGACCCCGAATATGCAACAGGCCGAGTAACAAAGCTGCAATTGCAGAAGTTACGACGAAGCTGAGGTACTCGCTATCGTCAGGTATGAATGCATCAACTACAGCCATTACCACGAAGAAACATGCGACCACGATGAGGACCAGAGCAAACAGTGCCTTGCGATCGCAGAGGTCCTCATAGGCCTCGACCATCCGGTCGTGCTCGGCCTCGGTCACGCTAATGCCGCGCGCGAAGCGGTGCCGGTAGAAGATGTAGCCACCCTCGACCCGCTTGAAGAACGCTTCGAACGCGGCAGCGCGGTCGTACATGCTCAGACCTGCTCCAGCGCCTGTTCGAAGTCGGCGATGAGGTCGTCGGGGTCCTCGATGCCGATGCTGATGCGCACAAGGTTGTCGCTGATGCCAAGCTCTGCGCGCCGCCCCTCGGCGACCGAGAGGTGGGTCATCGAGGCTGGGTGGCTCGCCAGCGTTTCGGTGCCGCCGAGGCTGACTGCGAGCTTGGCGATCTTGAGTGCGTCGAGGAAGCGGAAGCACTCAGCCTCGCCGCCCTTCAGCAGCAGCGAGAAGGTCGAGCCTGCGCCCTTGCAGTGGCGGTAGTAGATGTCCTGCTGGCGCGCATCCTTGATCATGCCGAGATAGCCGAGGCCTTCGACCTTGGGATGCTTGGCAAGGTACTCGCACACCTTCTCCGCATTCTCGCCGGCCCGCTGCATGCGCAGTTCGACGGTCTCGAGGCTGCGGCACAGCATCCATGCGGTGTTGGGGTCGCAGATGCCGCCCATCGTGTTGCGCAGCATGCGGATGGCATCGATGAAGCGCTTCCTGCCCGATACGCTGCCCGCCACGAGGTCGGAGTGGCCGCCGACATACTTGGTCAGCGAATAAACCACGAGGTCCGCGCCATGGTCGAGCGGGCGCTGCCACAGCGGGCCGAGGAAGGTGTTGTCGATCGCGATCGAGCATTTGTCGGGGTCGAAATGGGCATCGCGCGCTTCCTTGACCGCTTCGATATCGACCAGCGCATTGGTCGGGTTGCCCGGGCTTTCGAGGTAGATCATCGGCACTTCGCCGCCCTTTTCCTCGGCCAGCGCCTTGGCGCGGGTCATGACCTCGTCGAGCTGTTCGCGCGTCGCGCCGGCAGGGAAGTCGATGAAGCTGACACCGTATTTCGCCATGGTCTTGGCGATGAAGCCTTCGCTGGCTGCATAAAGCGGGCCCGAGTGGACGATCACGTCGCCCGCTTTGCACGCTGCCAGAAGCAGCACGGCAATCGCGGTCATGCCGCTGGAGAAGGAGAGCGCCTCTTCCGCGCCGTCCCACACCGCGAGGCGGTCTTCGAGGATTTCCTGGTTCGGCGCGTTGAAGCGCGAATAGACGAGGCCGTCCGCACCGCCCGGACGCTTGCCGGTGATACCTTCGAAATGGCGCTTGCCGTCGGCAGCGCTGGGGAAGGCGAAGGTCGAGGTGAGGAAGATCGGCGCCTTGAGGCTACCTTCCGAAAGCGTGGGGTCGAAGCCGTGGCCCATCATCAGCGTGCTGGGCTTGAGTTCGCGGCCCTTGATCTTGGGGACCTCGCGCTTGGGAGCCATGCGGGGGCTGGTGGGGTCGATATCCTTGTCGCTCATCGTGAAGAGCATCCTTCCTGCATATCGCCCCGAGGAAGGCCGGGGCCGTTGTTGCCTGTCCGCTGGCACCCGTTCCTAACCTCCGCAGGAACGCCTCTCCACCGGCTGGATGTGGCACGTCTGTTATGTTGGAAGCGAGTTGGATTCAACCGCGTGTTCAGAGCAGCTCAGCCATTCCCCACACGACTGCGACGATTATGAAAATACCGACGAGGTCGAGCAGGATGCCCGCCTTCACCATAGGTTCGATCCGGATGCGGCCGGTCGGCCATGCGATGGCGTTGGGGCCGGTGCCTGCGGGAGCGGCGCCCGCCATGGCTGATACGGTTTTGAACCCTTCCGGCTCTGCCTCGCTTATTCGACTTCTTCTGCAGGCGGCGGCGTTTCTTCCACCCCTGTCGGCGGCAGTATGATCACCCGGCCACGCAGGAGACCTTCGCGGCGCAGCTTCTCGAGCTTCTCGCCGCGTTCGACCATGAGGCGCGCGATAGAGGGGGTGATGCGCGTGCCCTGCGCGTTTCCGTCGCGCAGGATGGTGTTGTAGATCGGCTCACGCTCACCGCCCGCAAGGTCTGCGACGGTGTCGACATAGGTGTTGACCTTCACGCCGGGCTTGCTCGCGATGAGGCCCTGGACATCTTCCTGGGCATGGCGCGAAAGGTGGGCTTTCAGGTCTGCGCCCATCTGCGGGAAGTAGAACGGTGCTGCTTCCTCGTAGATCGCCGAGACGAGCAGGTTGCTGCCATAGGCCTCCACGCCGCGCAGCGAGTTCACGAATTCCTTCGCCGAGATATCGAGCATTTCGTTGATGTTCTGGCCGGTGTAGGCACGGCGCCAGATCGACGGGCCGCCGACTTCGCCGCGGAAAAAGCCATAGATCACGTCCGGGCTGTTCCAGTTCGGGAAGACGATCTTGGTACGGATGTCGCGCGGGCTCATCGCCACGCCGGCAACATTGATGAAGCGCGTGGTGTCGAGCGGGCTCTTGTCTGGACCGAGCTTGAGCCGCGAGGGGGAGGGCGCCGGATAGTTGAGCGCGATCTGCTCGATCACCGCGACATTGTGCAGGTTCATCCAGAAGGCGAGCTGCTCATTGCGCGAGAGGCGTGCGATGTCGGTTTCGCTGGCAATACGCTCGAGGTCGCGGCGGTATTCAGCCAGAGGTGCGACGGCTGCCTCGTCGAGGAACGAGAAAACGACGCGGTTGCCTTCGAGGCGAATGCGGGAATCGTGGCCGTACACGCGGCGGGTGCCGAGATTGGCGTCGGGTCGGCGCTCGCCCTGACGGGTCGAGGGGCCCATGCGCAGCACCATGAATTCCAGCGCATCGTTGAAGAAGCTGTAGTCGATCTGGGTGGTTTCATCGAGGGGACGTGGGACGAACCGGTCGAACTCCGCATCGGCGGCAGTGCCGGCCACGATGGTGGTCTGTTCGACCTGCGCCTGTGCGGGAGCGGCGCTGGCCAGTGCGGCAACCGCTGCCATTGTTGCGATCGAACGGAGTTTCATGATGCAGTCCCTGGTAAATTGCTGTGATTGCTAATGTCGCAAATACTTCTAGAAAACGCGGCAAGTATACTTGGCCATCAATAGGCCCTCAATGTGGCCTGCCGATGACTGGATGCATTTCGTCGATGCAGCCCAAGAATTGATGACGTTCGTCGGAGAGACAGTTCTGCGGAGATTCCCGGGCTCCCGAATGAAAAGGGCGGACCATCGGGCCCGCCCTTTTCTACAAGTCCTTGATTTGCAGCGCGCTTACTTCGGCGCGAGCACCATGAGCATCTGGCGCCCTTCGAGGCGCGGGAAGCTTTCCACCTTGGCGATTTCTTCCACGTCGTCGCGCACGCGGTTGAGCAGGTCCATGCCCAGCTGCTGGTGCGCCATTTCGCGGCCACGGAAGCGCAGCGTGCACTTCACCTTGTCGCCGTTTTCGATGAATTTCACGACGTTGCGCATCTTCACTTCATAGTCGTGCGTGTCGATGTTGGGGCGCATCTTGACCTCTTTGATGTCCTGGGTCTTCTGCGTCTTGCGCGCGAGGTTCGCCTTCTTCTGCGCCTCGTAGCGATATTTGCCCACATCGAGGAACTTGCACACCGGCGGGTCCGCATTGGGGCTCACTTCGACGAGGTTGAGGCCCAGTTCGTTGGCCTGCTCGGTCGCTTCGCGGGTGTACATCACCCCCAGGTTCTCACCTTCGTGATCGATCACGCGGACCTTGGGGACATTGATCATGTTATCGTAGCGCGGGCCGCTTTTCACGGGCATTTGCATGCTGCGCCGGGGTGGACGGGCTATGGGGCAATCTCCTGATTCTGCCGTTTGTATCGGTGGCTATGTAGGGTGAAACACCGCAAACCGCTAGTGGCTATAACTAGGCGGCCTTCCATAGGGGAAAGCGGGCGAGTTTTCCCTTCGCCGGAACCACGGCATCGATGCGATCCGCAGGCTGCAGGGCCTTGAGGATCGCCGGATCCGCCGCATTCATCCCGCCGGTATAGGCTCCGAAAGCGGGCAGGATCATGCGGCCCGAAGGCTTGCCATCGGCGCCCTCGTTCGCGCTCACCACGGTGCAGGGCCGGCGGATCATGCGCTGGCGGACCTTTATCTGGAGGCGCGGGTGGTAGTGGCCCGACAGTTCGGGACGCGTCTCGCCCTTCTTGGCGCGGTGGCGCAGGATCGTGCCGCCGATCTCGAGTTCCTCGGCGAGCGTGCCACCACAGCGGGCTTCCATGTCGGGATCGTGGTTGCCGGTGATCCAGACCCAGTCGACCGCCTTGGTCAGCGCTTCCAGCATGCCGCAGGCGTGGGGTTCGAGCCGCGCCGAGCCTTCCGAATCGTGAAAATTGTCGCCCAGCGTGATCACCCGCCGCGCGCCGGTTTCGCGGATGGCCAGCGCCACGCGTTCGAGCGTTTCGCGGCTGTCGTAGGGCGGGATCATCTGCCCGTGTCCCGCGAAAAAACTTCCCTTTTCCAGATGCAGGTCGGCGACCAGCAGCGCGCGCTCGCGCGGCCAGTAAAGCGCACGGCCTTCGGTGAGGAGCCATTCCTCGCCAGCGAACGAAAGGGGAACCATGCGCCGCTATTGCCGCCTGCGCGCAGCAATGGCAAGGCCGCTTGCGACGAATTGACCTGCATCAATGCGATGCGCGCCGCGATGGGCTTTCGCCGCCGCGCAGGACAGACTGAAAAGAGATACCATGACCGACCGGACTAGCCAAACCGACACCGCCCGCACCTGGTTCGAAACCCTGCGCGACCGTATCTGCGCCGAGTTCGAGAGTATCGAGCGCGAGGCGGGCAGCGATGCCGCGTTCCAGTACGACAGCTGGAGCCGCGAGGAAGAGGGTAACGAGGATCCGGGCGGCGGCACGCGGGGCCTGATGAAGGGCAAGGTGTTCGAGAAGGTCGGCGTGAACGTGTCGACCGTGCGCGGCAATTTCGCGCCCGAGTTCGCGGCTTCCATCAACGGCGCATCGGCAGAGAACCCCGGCTTCACTGCCACCGGCATCAGCCTCGTCGCACACATGGCGAACCCGCATGTGCCCGCGGTCCACATGAACACGCGCTTCCTCACCACGCAGGCCGCTTGGTTCGGTGGCGGGGCGGACCTCAACCCGCCGCTTCCCTATGAAGAGGACACCGACGATTTCCACGCGCGCTTCCGCGCCGCCTGCGCCGCGCACAACCCGACCTATTACGAACGCTTCAAGAAGTGGGCGGACGACTATTTCTACATCCCCCACCGCGGCGTGCATCGCGGGGTGGGTGGTATTTTCTACGACCACCTCGAATGCGAGGACGATGCCGGTTTCGAGCGTAATCTCGCTTTCACGAAAGACGTGGGCGAGGCTTTCCTCGACATCTTCCCCAAGCTGGTCCGCCGCCGGATGGAGAGCGACTTCACGCCGGAAGACAAGGCGCAGCAGCTCGAATGGCGCGGGCGCTATGCCGAATTCAACCTCGTCTATGACAGGGGCACTCTGTTCGGCCTCAAGACCGGCGGCAATATCGATGCGATCCTGATGAGCCTGCCGCCCGAAGCGACGTGGAGCTGACCGCAGCAGACCGCGCGGCCTTCGACGGCCGTCCGCGCGAGATCGATTACGATCGGCGCGAGCAGCTGCACTACCTTGGCGAATACCGCCGCGAGCTGCCCAACAACCTCCAGCGGATGATGGAGAACGCATATGACTGGGAGCATCTTCCCTTCGTACATCCCACGAGCTTTGCGGATATCGAGCTCATCGAGCAGGGTAGCTGGGGCTGGCGTTGCAAGGCCGCGCTTCCCAATAATGGCGGGACGCAGGCGGTCGAACTCCTCGTCGACAAGCCCCGCCACTATTGGGCGACAACGGTCGTCGAGGGGTTCGGGCAGGGTGTCGAAATCCACACGCAGGCGAGCGAGAACGGCGCTGGCGGCATTGTCGTCTCGGTCAATTTCTACCTTCCGCAGCCGCCCGAAAGCGAAGCGCAAGGACAGATGCTGCTGGCAGCGCTGACCCATCAATATGCCACGCTCTATAACGAGGACGAGGCGTTGATGACGGGGAGGCAGGCTGCCCTCGATAGGTTTCGCAATCGCGCTGCGTCCGGCATCCCGGCAGGCACCGCTCTCGCCGAGATCGCCGAGCTCGATCGCGAGCTGCCGAACCGTCTCGAACATGAAGGTGCGCCTATCGTTATTCGCTGGCACGAGGGGGAGTGGATCGCCCATTCGGCGCTCTGTCCCCATATGCTTGGGCCGCTGGACAGCGCATCTGTCGAAGACGGCGCGGTGGTCTGTCCCTGGCACGGCTACCGTTTCGCGCTGTCCGACGGCGAGGAGGAGCGGCGGCGATGCGGCAAGTTGCCAGTTCTTGTCAGGCTGGAAGAGAAAGACGGTCGGCTGGTGGCAGCCCCTGCTGGTGTCAGGCGATCCACAACCTGAGCAGCCACGCCACCACGCCCAGCACGGCGACGCTCGCCGCCCAGATCCCGGCCATCCATGCCAGCCGTTTCCAGAGCGGGGCGGTGGGTTCTTCCATCAATGGTAGCCATCGTCGCCGACCTTGCCGCGGAACACCCAGTATGCCCAGGCGGTATAGGCGAGGATCAGCGGCATGGTGATCGCGACCCCGATGAGCATGAAGACCTGGCTGCGCTCGGGCGCAGCGGCGTCCCAGATCGTCATGTCGGGCGGGACGACATAGGGCCACATGGTCACGCCCAGGCCCGCCATGCCGAAGAAGAAGAGCGCGATCGACAACCAGAAGGGCTTGGAATTACGATCGCGCGTAATCGCGCGGACCAGCGAAGCGGCGATCAGCAGAGTGAGGATCGGCACCGGCGCGGCGAAATAGATTTCCGGCGCTGTCAGCCAGCGTGCGGCATATTCGGCGTTGAGGAAGACGTTGTAGAGGCTGACCGCCCCCATCAGCACGACGGTTGCGAGCGCAGAACGTAGCGCCAGCTTGCGCGCATGCGCCTGCCCCTCTCCGTCGAGCTTCCAGATGAGCCACGTGCTGCCTAGCAGCGCGTATCCGGCGACCACGCCGAAACCGCAGAGCAGTGTATAGGGCGTCAGCCAGTCGAACCAGCTACCCGCATAGGCGCGGTCGACCACTTCCACGCCTTGCAGCAATGCGCCCAGCGTCATGCCCTGCGCCATCGCCGCCATGAGCGAGCCGCCGGTGAAGGCGAAGTCCCAGAACCGGCGGTGGTTGGGATCGCGCCAGCGGTACTCGAAGGCAACCCCGCGGAATACGAGGCCGAGCAACATGGCGATGATCAGCGGATAGGTCGCGGGCAGCACGACCGCATAGGCCAGCGGGAAGGCAGCGAACAATCCGCCTCCGCCCAGCACCAGCCAGGTCTCGTTGCCGTCCCAGACCGGCGCGATCGAATTCATCGCGCGGTCGCGCTCACGCCCGGGATCGAAGGTCGGGAAGAGGATGCCGATGCCAAGATCGAAGCCGTCCATCACGACATAGGCGAAGACCGCAAAGGCGATGATGAAGGCCCAGATGGTGGTGAGATCCATCACGCGTCCTCCTTGCTATCGGGCAGAGGCTCTTCGTGGCCCGGATTCTGGGTCGGACCCGGAGTGATACCTGCGGTACGGATCGGTCCCGTATCGCCGCGCTTCACGCCCAGCTCGCCGACATGCGGCGTGTGGCTCATCAGGCGCAGGATGTACCAGACGCCAATCCCAAAGACGGTGAAATAGACCACGATGAAGGCGAGCAGCGAAGCCGCGACTGCCGGCGCGTCGAGCGGGCTGGCCGCATCGGCGGTGCGCAGGAGGCCGTAGATGACATAGGGCTGGCGGCCGACTTCCGTGGTGATCCATCCGGCCAGCACCGCGATGAAGCCCGACGGCGCCATGACCAGCGCCGCGCGATGGAGCCAGTTCCACTCGTAAAGCTTGCCCCGCCAGCGCGCGAACAGGCTCCACACACCCACGCCGAGCATGGCGAAACCGATGCCGACCATGATGCGGAAGGACCAGAAGACGATGCCGACCGGCGGCTCTTCGTCATCGGGAATGGTGTCGAGCCCGGCGAGCGGCGCGTCGGGGTCATGCTTGAGAATAAGCGAGGAGGCCTTGGGAATTTCGATGGCGTAACGGACTGTCTTGGCCTCGCTGTCGGGGATGCCGAACAGGATCAGCGGCGCGCCGTCCGGATGGCTCTGGAAATGGCCTTCCATCGCCATGACCTTCTGCGGCTGGTGCTCGAGCGTGTTGAGCCCGTGCAGGTCGCCCGCGAAGATTTGCAGCGGCGTGACGATCGCTGCCATCCACATCGCCATCGAGAACATCTTGCGCGCATGCAGGTTTGCGCGGTCCTTGAGCAGGTGCCAGGCGCCGACCCCGCCGACCACGAAGGCCGTAGTGAGATAGGCTGCCATCACCGTGTGGACGAGGCGGTAGGGGAAGCTCGGGTTGAAGACGATGTCCCACCAGCTTTCGCCGGGCAGGTACTGGCCGTTGGCGCCCATCTCGAAGCCGGTCGGCGTCTGCATCCAGCTGTTTACCGACAGGATCCAGAAGGCCGATACGAATGTGCCCAGCGCGACCATGCAGGTGGCCGCGAAGTGCAGCTTCTTGCCGACGCGGTTCATGCCGAACAGCATCACGCCGAGGAACCCTGCTTCGAGGAAGAAGGCGGTCAGCACCTCGTAGGCCATCAGCGGCCCGATCACCGGCCCCGCCACGTCGGAGAAGACCGACCAGTTGGTGCCGAACTGGTAACTCATCACGATCCCCGAGACGACGCCCATGGCAAAGGCGATCGCGAAGATCTTCAGCCAGTATTTGAACAGGTCGAGATAAAGCTGCCTGCCGGTCTTCAGCCATAGCCCTTCGAGCACCATGAGGTAGCTCGCGAGCCCGATCGAAAAGGCCGGAAAAAAGAAGTGGAAGCTCACCGTGAAGGCGAACTGGATGCGAGCGAGCGTCAGTGCGTCGAAAGCCTCGAACATGAGAGCTTTCTAATCAAGGAATGCGGGCTTTGCCAATCGACAGCGCGCACCAACTGTTGCGCGCGGTGCAAGATTACTCCGGCGCGTAGACCCTGACCCAGTCGACCAGCATCTCGACCTCGCCCGCCTTTACGGCGTCCACGGTCTCTTGCGGGATGCCGTTGTAGGGCTCTTCGATGCCATTGGTCTTGAACGGATAGGCGCCCCCCATCGCAAAGTTGAGGATGAGGTACTTGTCATTGTCGAAACGCCATTCGCCGTAGTTATCGACCATCGGCTTGGTCACGCGGTAGAGCACGTGGTCGTCGACCATGAAATCGATCTGCTTGTTGGTCCATTCCACGGCATAGACGTGCCAGTCGGTCACGTCCTCGCCCTCGGGGAAGAAGTACTTGTTCACGAGCGGGGTTTCGCCCGAATAGCCCGGGCCATGGAGCGCTACGCCGATCCAGTCCTTCTCGCCGACATATTCCATGATGTCGATTTCGCCCGTGCCCGGCCACTGGTCGTTGCCGAGCAGCCAGAAGGCGGGCCAGACTCCGACATTGTCGGGCAGCTTGATGCGCGCTTCGGCGCGGCCATGGGTAAAGTCGAACTTGCCCTGGCTCTCGATGCGGCCCGATACGAAGGGGGCATTGCGCTCTGCCTTCGGGTCTTCGCCCGGCTTGAATACCGGGCGCAGGATCAAGGCGCCGCCGTCCGCACCCTCTGCCTCGTCGGTGAAGGCGATGACGGAAGGATCGTCGATATAGGCCTGTTGCTCGTTATTGACCCAGAAGTCGGTCCCGATGACGTTCCACTTGTCGCGGTCCAGCGTGTCCGCGTCGAATTCGTCGGCGAACAGCAATTCGCGGTCGATCGCGGTGTCGCCAGCCTGGCTCGGGCCGGCGTCGCCATTCGCCGAGCAGCCTGCAGTCATGCCTGCGGCGCCCAGCGCGCAGGTCAGTGCGAAAGTCGAAAAGCGGTTCATCGGGGCCTCCCAGTGTTCTTGTGAACGTTATCAATACGCATTCTAGCGCGTTTGGCGAGTCCGTGGGTACGTTTTCAGTGCCCGGGGTGGAAAGCCGCGGCGAGATCGTCGATAGGACGCGGCACACCCGCTCATGCCGACCATGCGTCGGTCATGGCCTACCCGGAGAGAAAAACATGCGTCGCAACGCGTTCAACCTTGTTTCGAGCCTTGCCATCGTCCTCGCCACCGCCGCCTGTTCCGGCACGGCCGTCCAACCCGAACTGTCTACTGCCATTCCGGAGCCGATGGTCTCACCGATCCTGACCGGTCCCGAGGCTCTCGACACGCTGACCTACGCGCAGCCGCAGGTCGCGCGAGTGACGCATGTCGCGCTGGACCTCGACCTCGATTTCGATGCCAAGCGTGTCGCAGGCACGGCAACGCTCGACATCGCTGCCCGCGACGGTGCCGACGAACTGGTCCTCGACAGCAACGGTTTGCAGATCACCTCGGTAACCGATGCCGAAGGACAGCCGCTCTACTTCCACACCGGCGACGGCACGGGTGAAGACGGCAATGGCCTGCCCGTGTCGATCGCCATCAGCGAAGAGGCCGGTAACCCGCGCCGGATCACGCTGACCTATGAAGCTGCCCCGGACGCAGCCGCGCTCCAGTGGCTCACGCCCCAGCAGACGGCTGGCGGCGAGCATCCCTTCCTCTTCAGCCAGGGGCAGGCGATCCTCAACCGGACCTGGATCCCGACGCAGGACAGCCCGGGCATCCGCCAGACGTGGGAGGCGCGCATCACTGCGCCCAAGCCCCTCGACGTGGTCATGAGCGGTGTCGCACAGGGCGAGCCTGAAGACCTCGGCGACGGTCGCCGCGCCTTCACCTTCGTCATGGACAAGCCGGTCCCGCCCTACCTGATCGCGCTCGCTGCGGGCGACATCGACTTCAAGGCAATCGGCCCGCGCACCGGCGTCTGGGCAGAGCCCTCCGTCCTCGAACGCGCCTATCGCGAAGTCGCCGACACCGAGGAAATGGTCGTCGCGGCAGAAGGCCTCTACGGCGATTATCGCTGGGGCCGCTACGACATGATCGTCCTGCCGCCGGCATTCCCTTATGGCGGGATGGAAAACCCGGTGATGACCTTCCTTACGCCGACCTTCATCGCCGGAGACCGGTCGAACAACGGCCTCGTCGCGCACGAACTGGCGCATAGCTGGTCGGGCAATCTCGTCACCAATGCGGTATGGGGCGATAGCTGGCTCAACGAGGGGGTGACGACCTATTTCGAAAACCGCATCGTCGAAGAAGTCTACGGCGAGAAGCGCGCCGAGCAGGAAGCCGCGCTGATGTTCGCCAATATACAGGAAACTCTGGCCGAAGTGGGCGAGGATGCGCCGGGCACAGCGCTGAGCACCGAAGGCGAATACGAGCTCGGCAGCGCGATCGCCTATGATAAGGGCGCATTCTTCCTGCGTACGGTCGAGCGCATTGTCGGCCGCGAGCGCTTCGATGCCTGGCTGCGCCAGTGGTTCGACAATCACGCCTTCCAGCCCGCGACCAGCGAGATGTTCTACGAGGACATGCTCGCAAACCTCGTGAGCGGAGACGCCGAGGAAGAGGCGCTCATGCTGCGCGCTTGGATTTTCGAGCCGGGCCTGCCGTCCAACGTGGCAAAGCCCGATCCGGCAGCTTTTGCCGAGGTGGACGGTGCGGTTGCGGCCTACGCAGCCGATGGCACCATCCCTGCCGCTTATGCAGGCTGGACCGCCGCCGAGCAGATGCGCTTCCTCGACAACCTGCCTGCCGATCTATCGCACGCCCAGCTGGCCGCGCTCGACACCGCACTCGGCCTTTCGGCGACGGGCAATAACGAAATCCTGTTCTTGTGGCTCGAGATGGCGCTGGAAAACCGGTACGAACCTGCGGTTGCACAGGCAGAGGAGTTCCTGTCGGAAGTCGGGCGCGCCAAGTTCGTGCGCCCGTTGTTCGCCGTGCTGTGGAACGAAGGCGAATGGGGCAGGCCGATTGCAACGCGCATCTATGCCAAGACCCGTGACAGCTACCATGCGGTAACCCGCGCCGGTGTCGACAGGGTGATGGCGGAAGATTGATTGCGCGGCCTGCACTTGCCGGTGCAGACCTTGCGATTGATCGGTAAAGGCAGGCGCGATAATCGTCCCTGAAGACAGGGAGATGTCGAATGCAGCTTCGCTTAATTTCGCGTGCAGGTCCGGTCCTGCTCCTGCTCGCTCCACTGCTCGCCATAACCGCGGGGCGTTTCGCGACCCATAGCGAGCTTGCGGCAGGCAATCCGCGGACTGCGGCGCTGCTTTTCCTGTGGCTATGCGCCGATGCGCTGGCGCTCGCCCTGATCGCGAAGGCTCCGGCGAACAAGCCGGGCCTGCGCGCATTGCTGGGGGCGATTGCGGCCGGGTGCATCGTCGCCACGCTGGCCGCGGCCGGCCCGGTTCGAAACGCCTTGCTCGATATGCATGCGGTGATAGCGGCAATGGGGCTGACGCTTGCTGCCTATCTGGGCTGGAGCATGGTGCTTGCGTTGCGCCGCTGGCGCGCCACGCGCTCGCTGGAGCAGACGCTCGGCGAAATCCTGCCTGCTCGCCTGGTCACCTTTGCCATGCATGAAAGCGCCATGATGCGGCTCGCGCTCTTCAGTTGGGGAGCGGCGCCCGATGTGCCGCCCGGAGCGAAGGCCTTCGCATATCACCGCGTCGTCAACCCGATGATCGCGGCCTTCCTCGTGCTTCAGCTTATCGAGATCCTCGTGGTCCACCTGCTCGTCAGCCACTGGAGCGAGCGCGCTGCGCTGGTCCTGCTGGCGCTCGGCATATGGGGCGCGCTGTTCCTGGTCGCTCTGATGAGAGCCTTTCGCCTGAAGCCCATTCTGATCGATGGGGCGGGCGTCAGGGTCCGTTCGGGGACGATCATCGACCTCTACGTCCCTTTCGACGCGATCGAAGGGATAGGGGGAGCAATCAGTGATGCGGAAACGAAACGGGGCGACGTGTTGAACGCTGCAATCCTGTCTCATCCCAACATTGTCCTGACGCTTGCCCGTCCGCTCGAACACACCGGATTTCTCGGCCGGAAGCGGATGATCAAGCGTGTTGCGTTCCGTCTCGACCAGCCAGCGCCGTTTTTCGAGGCACTCGAACACAGAATCTGAGATTTTCCCGTTGCAATGCAGCAAGGTTTGCTCACATCGTGACCGAACCATGCTGCGCCAGTACGAACTCGTAGAGCGGGTCCTCGAATATGACCCCGACGCCGACGAGGCGATGCTGAACCGTGCCTATGTCTATACGGTGCAAAAGCACGGCACGCAGACCCGCGCGAGCGGCGATCCCTATTTCAGCCATCCGGTCGAAGTCGCCGGTCTGATGACCGATTTGAAACTCGACCAGGAGACCATCGCCACCGCGCTGCTCCACGACACCGTCGAGGATACGCTGGCAACGATCGAGGATATCGAGAACAACTTCGGGCCCGACGTCGCGCGGCTGGTCGACGGGGTGACCAAGCTCTCCAAGATCGAGCAGATGCCCGAGAACGAGCGCGCGGCGGAAAACCTGCGCAAATTCCTGCTCGCCATGAGCGAGGACATCCGCGTCCTGCTGGTGAAGCTGGGCGACCGGCTGCACAACATGCGCACGCTCCACTTCATCACGAAGCCGGAAAAGCGCCAGCGCATCGCGCGCGAGACGATGGATATCTATGCCCCGCTGGCAGAGCGTGTGGGCATGTATGAATATATGCGCGAGATGCAGTTTCTCGCCTTCGAGCAGCTCGAGCCCGAAGCCTTCGCCACCATTACCAACCGCCTGCAACAGATCCGCGATCAGGACGGCGGGCAGGTCGATGCCATCGCGCTCGACATGAAGCATGCGCTCGCCGAAGCCGGCCTTCACGTGGAAGTGTCGGGCCGCGAGAAGCATCCCTATTCGATCTGGCGCAAGATGGCCGAGCGCCACGTGTCCTTCGAACAGGTGACCGACATCATGGCCTTCCGCGTCATCTGCGACGATGTGTCCGACTGCTATCGCGCGATGGGCGTGCTGCACACCACGTGGCAGTTCCTGCCGGGCAAGTTCAAAGACTATATCTCGACGCCCAAGAACAACGGGTATCGCAGCCTCCACACCTCGCTGATCTACGGCAAGTCGATGCGTGTCGAGGTGCAGATCCGCACGCGCGAAATGCACCGCACCAACGAATTCGGCCTCGCCGCGCACTGGGCCTACAAGCAGGGCAACCGTCCCGATGGTGCGGTCGGCTGGCTGCGCGACCTGATCGAGATCGTCGATGCCAGCCACGATGCCGAGGAACTGCTCGAGCATACGCGCATGGCGATCTACCAGGACCGCATCTTCGCCTTCACGCCCAAGGGTGCGCTGCACCAGCTGCCCAAGGGTTCGACCGCGGTCGACTTCGCCTTTGCCGTGCACACCGATCTCGGCGCGCAGACGGTCGGCGCGAAGATCAACGGACGCCACATGCCGCTTCGCACGCAGCTCAACAACGGCGACGTGGTGGAGATCATCAAGGGCAAGAATGCCGAGCCGCAGATGAGCTGGCTGGGCTTTGTCGTCACCGGCAAGGCGCGCGCCGCAATCCGCCGCGCAGTGCGCCTAAAGGAGCGCGGCGAGATCGCCGATCTCGGCCAGAAGCTTTATGACGAGATAGTCACCCGCGTGCCTGCCAAGATCGGCAAGAAGGCATTGCGAGAGGCCTTGAAGCGGCTCGACATGGAAGAGCCGGAAGACCTCTTCTACGCGATCGGCGCAGCCAAGATCACCGACCGTGCCGTGATGGAGGCGCTGGTTCCGGGCTGCACCGAGGGCATGGCCGACGAGGATGACGAATGGCTACGCAGCGGCAAGTCGCTCTCGATCCGCGGCCTCACCCCGGGCGTGGGCTATACGCTCGCCGAATGCTGCCACCCGGTGCCCGGCGACCGCATCGTCGGCCTGCGCCAGCAGGACAAGGCGGTAGAGGTTCACGCCATCGACTGTCACCAGCTGGCGACCGGCATCGACAACGACTGGCTGGACCTTTCATGGGGTCGCCGCTCGCGCGGTGCCGTCGGCCGTTTGCGCGTCACGCTTTACGACCGCCCCGGTACCTTGGCCGAGATGGCGGGCATCTTCGCGCAGAACGCGGTCAATGTGAAAAGCCTCGAGCAGACACAGCTCGACCATCCCTTCACGACCTACGAGGTCGATCTCGAAGTGGCCGACCTCGCCCACCTCACCCGCATCCTCAGCGCCCTTCGCGCCAGCGATGCCGTTGCACAGGCGGAGCGCGCATGAGCCTCATCACCGGCATCGACCATGTGCAACTCGCCATGCCCCATGGCGGCGAACCGCATGCGCGCGAATTCTGGACCGGGGTCATGGGGCTGGAAGAGGTTCCCAAGCCCGCGCACCTCGCGCTGAACGGCGGCTGCTGGTTCGAAGGCGAAGGCATCTCGATCCATTGCGGCGTGGAGGACGGGTTCCTGCCCGCGCGCCGCGCGCATCCGGCCCTGCTGGTCGAAAACCTCGGCGCGCTGGTGGCGAAGCTCGAAGCATCCGGCGTCGATTTCAAGCCGGGAAAGAAGCTGGAAGGCTATCGCCGCGGCGACATCAAGGACCCCTTCGGTAACCGCATCGAACTGATGGAAAAGCTCTAGAGCAATTCGAGTTCGAGTGCGACCGGATCGCCTTCGGCAAGATCTTCCGCGCGCATCACCTTTTTCGACACGAGCAGCACCCATTCGGTCTTTTTCTGTCCTACCGCTTCGCTGCTTGAGGACGTTTTCTCCCTCTGCGGGAACACCGAGGTCTTCCAGCGAGAGCAGCCGATTTCGGCCATCACCTTGACCGATCCGAAGCCGCGCTGAATCCCGAATTCGAGCCGGTGCATCAACGCGTGCGCGGCAATAGCCTCCGCGGTCTCGCCGCCGATGGTGACGAGGTGATAGGTCCTGCGATCCCCCTGCCAGCGGCGCAGGGGAAGGGTGCAGGACAGGCTTTCAGTCACTCCGCCACACGGCGAACTGGTACGGGAATGTTGCAGATGTCCGCGCCGCCGGCGGGCACGTTGAAGAACGGATCACGGCGGTTGGCGCGTGCATCGGCATAGGCCGCGAAGGTATCACCCTCTGTATCGAGATATTCGAACGCCGGACGCTCGCCTTCGGGCAGGTCGCTCGCGACGCGGACGGTCAGGATCGGCGTACGCCGGCTCTCGTCCTCGTAGAAGCCGAGTACGCCCTTGCCGCGCGGCAGCGACGACAGGTGCTCAATGCCTTCCACGATCCGCCCGACCAATGCGATGTTGCGATCGAGATGACGCGGTGCGTGGCCGATGACCGTGTAGAGTTCGGCGCCGGTCCCCGCATCGGGAGTTAGGTTCCGACCGACACCGACCATGCCGTAGCAGTGGACGGGCCAGACGGTCTGCTTGGCCTCGTCAAACCCCAGCGGCCATCCGGCGCTGAAGCGCGCCGAGCTGGCGTAAACATCTTGATACAGTTGCTTGCGCGTGACCGCGCTAAACATCCCGAGCAAGTCGGTCGGCAATTCGTCCGTCTTGCACATTTTTCCTTCCGGACATGCCTCCATGAGGCGTTTCATGTCGATGCCCTTGCGGCGGGGAAGTGCCGAAAGCGGCTCTTCGTAATCGGCTTCGTTCGTGGCGAGGAGACCATCCGGCAAAGTCTTCGGCTCGCCGCTTGCTTCCGGATTGTCGTAATTCGCATCGCCCCATTGGACGACATAGTTGTCCTGAACGCGGTTGACGGTGATATCGTCAAACCAGCCACTAAGAGCAAAGGTGCGGATGTTCGCGGTCCACGCTTCACTGAAGGGCGCGGGCATCAGCTGGATCACGACCTTGCGCTCGTTGCCCTCGGCATCGGGGGCGAGCGTCATCACCAGCAGGTCTTCCGGCGCGATTGCCACCCATTCGTCTGCCTCGGCCTGGGCGACGATCTCGTTAGGGCTGGGCGAGGGTTCACTGGTCTGCGCCACCGCTTCGCTACTTGAGCGCGAGGACTCCTCCTGCGCAATCGAGGGAGTGGCGAGCGCGAGCGCTGCGGCGAGCGAAATCAGGTGCTTGGTCATGGGCGGGCAACTTGCCAGCATGCTCGCAAAAGAAAAGCCCCTTCACGCGCGTTTTGATGGGCGGGAAGGGGCTCTGATGCAGTGTTCGCAGGGAATGCCATTCCGCGCAGCACCGCAACTTGGGGGGTGTAGCACAGATACGCCGGATACCGCGAACGGGTTCCCACGGTTCATCGCAAACCGGGAGACGGATGATTGCAGCGAAGGAGGTGACTGGCGGAGAGGGAGGGATTCGAACCCTCGATACGGTTGCCCGTATACTGCATTTCGAGTGCAGCGCATTCGACCACTCTGCCACCTCTCCGCATGTCGGGTGCGCTTGAGCGGGCAGGGCCCGCAGGTCGAAGCGAGCGCGCCCATTAGCCGCCACCGACTGGCTTGCCAACCCCTTTTGATGCCGAAATCGGGGGACGGCGACCCGCCACCCCTTGTCTATTCGCCGCAGCGCACCATATCCTGCCCACTCATGGACAGGGCTACGTTTTTCTCCGCAACGGCAGGTCGCACGATCGAGGCGCCCAGCCGCATCCGCACGCGCTTCGCCATCGGCGACGTGGTGCGCCATCGCGCCTTCGATTTTCGCGGCGTGATCTTCGATATCGATCCGGTCTTCGCCAATAGCGACGAATGGTACCAGTCGATCCCCGAAGAGATCCGGCCCGACCGCAACCAGCCGTTCTACCACCTGCTCGCCGAAAGCGATGAGAGCGATTACGTCGCCTACGTCAGCCAGCAAAACCTGATCCGCGATTCGCTGGCAGGGCCGGTGTCGCATCCCGACGTGCACCAGTACTTCGGCGATTTCGAAAACGGCCGCTATCGCATGCGGACCTGTCTCACGCACTAAATCGGCGCCACCGCGCTTCGCGCTGCTTGAGCGCGGGAATAGTTTGCGACGCCTGCGCGCTGGAGTCTGCTTGCACCCCCTACCGAACCTCGCTAGAGGCCCGCGTTCCCTGACAGGGCGCGCGGAGCAGTGGCCGAGTGGTCGAAGGCGCACGCCTGGAAAGTGTGTATACGGTAACCCCGTATCGAGGGTTCGAATCCCTCCTGCTCCGCCATTCCCTTGCGCTCAGGTCTTCGGGTAGTTTTCGCCGAAGATGATCTTCGGATAGCCGCAAATCGCTCGCGAAGCTTCCATGCCCGACATCGTCGCCGCTTCCACGCAGCCGTAGTTGAGGCCGGTGTAGGTCCAGTCGCCTGCGCAGACCATGTTGCTGTAGCCTGTGTCGCTCGCCTTGATCCTGTATTGCGTGCTGTTCTTCACCGACAGGACATAGCGTTCGGACGGATCGATATTGGCCCGCCAGAACTGGCCGTCGAACACTTCGGATTCCAGCGGCCCGGTGAGGCCATCCTCGTAGAGGGTGCGGAAATCCCAAGTGTCCGGAAAGCCGCCGTGATAGTCGCCCGATGCCACTGCGCTCGGGAACAGGAACTGGCCATTGGTGCGCAGCCATTGCGCAGCCCTGACCTTGACCGCCGCGTTCGCTTGAGCCGGAAAATTGGTGTCTGTGAAGAGCGGCTGCAGGGCGCCATCGACCATCGGGCCGCAGAAATAGAAAATTCCCTTGGGCTCGCAATCTTCCGGCCAGCTCTCGCGCGGGATCAGGTGCGACATGTCGGCGCAGGTGTTGTGCGGCTGCGCAAACCCGCCGAACACCGGATGCTCGACATCATCGCTGGCGCTCGGTTCCTGGCCTGGCAGCGCGCGCATCTCGGGCGTCGAGTGCCGCGTCCACATCTGGAAAGCCTGAGTCTGCACCGTCAGGACGTTGTGCTGCATCGCCAGCCATTGCGGTTTCTGGTCCATCAGCTTTGCCGCGACATAGGGCACTGCGCCGAGCGAGATACCCATGATGACGTGATCGAAATGTGCGCCCTTCTCGAGCGTGAATTCGTCCACGTCCTTCCACGCGGTCCAGAAGCTCTCGAGGTTGTAGCCTTCCTTCCCGAGCTCCTTGCCCTCTTCGAGCTGCTCGTAGAGCGGCGTGCTCGGCCAGCAGGGCAGGCCCTTCACGTCGAACAGCGGATCGTAATTGTCCGGCCCGCCTTTGACGGTCGCCTGCCGGCCGATCTCGATGCGATCGATCTCGGTGCCGTCGGGCGAGGGGACAATGTCCTTCACCCGGCAGAAGTATTCGAACTTCACGCCGCGCTTCTTGAGCACCTCGTAATAGGGGGCGAAGATCGTGTCGCCCATGCCCGCCTGCATCTTGTAGGAAAAGCCGCCCTTGAAGCTGAAGCACAGGCGCAGCAGGCCGCGAAGGCCAGTGCCGGCTGCAAGATTGGGCAGCTCGTAGGAACCCTGTTCGTACGCGAAGATGCTTTCATAGGCGACGCGCAGCGCATCGGCATTGATCGCGAACTTGCGCGCTCCGTGGCCGTGCAGCCACTCGCGCAGGTCCTGGTCGTCGAGGTGGTCGAAACCCTTTTCGAAGACGTCGTCGATCACGATGCCCTTGAACATGTAGAAACCCAGATCGAGCAGCGAGAGGAGCCGGTGCACGACCGGCTCGATGCCGAACAGGTCCTCGATCTTGGTGGCGAAGTGGGAGGTGAGCGCTTCATTGAGCCGGTTGAGGAAGCTCTCGATCCCGGCGACGGCTTCCATCAGCTCGTGGCGCAGCACGTCGTCGATGCTCGACTGGGTGCCGATCTTCTGGAGCGTCGCGCGTGCCGCAAGGAATTCACCCGCACCGTCCTTGTCGTGGTGGTGCAGCAGACCGAAACGTTCGAGCCAGCCGCGGATATCGTGCGGCGGCGGCCCCTTGATCATCAGCTCCATCACCTTCGGGGGCACATGGTCGAGATAGTGCCGGTGAAGAAAGTCGAGCAGCCGGTCGAGTGCCTCCCATAGCGGCGGGATCTGGCCGTCACCGGGGACTTCGTGCCCGATTGCCGGGGGCTTGAGGTCCCACTGGCTCCACTTGGCATTCCAGAACTGGCAGATGATGAACAGCTCGTGCGGTTTGAAGGCCGGGTTATCGCCTCCAAGGCAGGTCGATAGCGGTGCAGACGGATCGCGGTTCAGTGCCTCGTAGCAGCGGCGCATGGCGTTGAACGAATTCTCGTAATAGCCGAACCACATGTGGAGCCCGTGCTCCTCGATCCGGTCGCCCGCCTTGCGGTTGCGCCCGCTCGCGCCCTTGCCGCCCAGCCGCCAGCCGAGCTGGTAGAAGGTGATTTCGTACTTGTCCTGCCAGCCGGGACTTTCGGTAATCTCGAATGCGGCCGTGACTGCACCGACGCCGCCTCCGAGGACGGCGATCCTGGTCTTACCCTCAGCCATTGCCGCCCGCCTTCCAGACTTCCTTCACGTCCTCGACGATGAAATCGATATTCGCCCAGAAGGGGAATTCGCACTTCATGCCGGCCGGATCGATCCCGAGCGAGCTGGCGATCGGGATGCTTTGGAAGTCGGCGGTGGTCATGGTGTATTCGCCGTCGAGCAGGCCGCCGCCGTGGAAGCCGGTAATCTCGCAGCCGGCCTCGATGACGGCCTGGTAACAGGCGCGGTCACCGAACAGCGCATCGCGGAACTGCTTGAGGAATACGGCAGGTACTTCCTTGTGCCTGGCGAGGTGCAGCAGGTCGACCAGCAGGTTGAAGCCGGGCACCGGGAGGCCGCCTGACTTGTGCAGGAATCCCGCGATCGCCTTGATCGCGTCATCGATATCTTCCCACGCCTCGCCTGCCTGGCTGAGCTTCCTGGTACGTTCGATGCGCATCAGTTCCTGCACGCTTGCCTTCTTGTCGGCGCCGAGCGTGTCGATGGCGAGCGTCGAGTTGGAGAACAGCGCCGGGTCCTCGCCCTTGAGCGGGATGGTCAAGGGGCCGAGGTTCTTGGGAAAACCGTAGACTTCGCGTCCGGCAACCAGCGACCATTCGTTGTCGACCTCGATGAAGGCAGGCGACATGACGAGGCGCTGGGCGACATGCATGTCGAGTTCTTTCTTCACGAGCAACAACGGCACCCAAACCGTCCAGCAATATTCGGGGACGTAGCCGAAGTCCTTGTCCGGCATCGTCGTCGACACGCATTTCTCGGTCCACGAATAGGTGACCAGCACGTAGTCGGTGAAGGTGCGGTATTGCTCGTGGCTGTCACCGCGCGGTGCATTGAGCACGGGGTCGATCAGCTTCTCCTGAATCGTCGCGCGGTCTGCCTCGATGTAGAAACCGTAGAGCTGCATGCCGATGCAGGCGAACGGAGGCTTGCGGGAAGGTTCTCCCGGACGCACGACATATTCGGGCAAATTGCTTCCCATTCTGGTTCTCCTCCCAAATTTCCCGCGACCGCTCGTTCTCCTAGATCTTGCCGTCCCATTTCTTGCCGTGCTCGAACCGGTGCTTGTCGTGCCAGCGGAACGGGGCAAAAATTATCGGTTCGTGGAGCGGCCACAGCGTGCACTGCGTCGCGCGCGATCCGGTCATCTGCAGCAGGGCATTGACGGCGCGCCGGGCGGCTTCGTTCGCCGCCTCCATGCAGGCCACATCGGTGTAGGTCCGGATATAGTCCGAGGCGAGCAGCATGTTGGGCACGCCGATCGTGACGTCGGGCCGCTTCTGCCAGCTGTTCTTCGTATTGATGAACAGCGGTTCTGAATCGGCCAGCTTCAGCTTCCCGCCGTTCTCGCTGTCGATCATGTCCGGATCGAAGAACCAGCTGTGAAGGTTGCTGTCCTCGAGCAGTTCCTTGCCGCCGGCGTTGACAGATTGCTTGACCTCTTCCCAGACTTCCTTTGCCAGTTCCTGGTCGGTGCAGTCGCGTGCGATCTTGCCGTTGAAACGGCCTTTCTCGTCCCATTCGGAGATGCAGAAGGACAGCACGCCATTCACCGTGCCGTCGCCTGCGTTCCGGAGATGCTCATCGCTCCAGAACTGGGCTTCGGAAATACCGGTGATCGCCCAGGGACTGTCGGCGAACAGCATGTGACCATGCGTGATCGGCACATCTTCGTAGAGGAAGAACTGTACGCCGTTCATCCAGCGCACCTGGCTCTTCAGGTCCCTGATGTCGTCGAAGGCCCTCACGAGGCCGTCGCCGGTGGGGCTCGCGTCGAGCAGGTCTGCCATGCGCTCCACCGGCAGGGCGAAGATGAAATAGTCGGCCCTGACCTCCTGCGATCCATTGTCGCTTTCGATCGTCACGCTTTCGACCTGGCCGCCGGCAAAGGTGATCTCGGTCGCCTTGTGACCGAGGTGATAGGTGATGCCGTGGCTCGTCAGGTAATCGAACCAAGGGTCGAGCCAGACCTTGCTGGTCGGGCCGTTGAGCAGGCGGTCGGTCGGGTGACCGGGATCGACCATGCCGAGGATCAGCTGGATATTGGTATCGCCGGTCGTACGCAGGCTGGCGATCGAGGGATCGTTCGCAAGCAGTGAGCGCGACAGCCCGTCGATCAGGAGGTCGACATAGGCTTTGTCGTTATCGAATTTTTCCGGCTGCAGGAATTCGCGCCAGGTCATCCCCTCATACTGCTTGAGCCTGCGCTCGTGGCAGCTGGTCAGGATTTGCCAGATGCGTTCGGCGAAGAACTCGATCATTTCCACCGTAAGGTCGGTATGCTCGAGGAAGATCGCCTTGAAGTCGGTCACCAGGTCTCCCAGCGTCCTGGGAAACCGCGCCGAGATCACGAGTGGCGGCTGGTTGTGCCGCGGGATCTCGAGCCGGTCGGCCACTGCCAGGTTCTTGAAGACGTTCCAGTCATCTTTCGGATCGCCGTACGGAATATGCGCCATCGTGTCGGGCAGGTGGCGATAGAAGCCGGGGAAGAAACGGAACCCGTGCTCTCCCGGCAGGTCGTCGCGCCCGTCGGTCCCTGAATTGGGAACGGGGATCGAACGCGCCTTGCCGCCGCAGCGGACCGGATTCGCGTCGTAAACCGTGATCTCGTAGTCAGCGCCGTGGCCGCTGCGCCGCATGAGTTCATGCGCCGCGCTCATGCCGGCAACTCCGCCACCGATAATTGCTACCGAAAGTCGAGCCATGCCCCCTCCTTTCGACCCGAACTGTCGTCCCTGAACGGCAATCGGCGCGTTTTTCGGCGCGGAGTCAAGGGCTAGCTTGGAATCGACGGCTGCTCGATTTGTGGTTAATGATGACAACAGGGACGCGCCGCGGAGGAGGGCTGCAACGCATAATGCCCGATATTTTCATCTCGTACTCTCGCCCTGACGAGGCGGTGGCGCGGCGCTATGCCGACCGCTTCATCGAGGCCGGGATGGAAGTATGGTGGGACAGCCACCTGCGCTCGGGCGAGGAGTGGGACCGGGTCATCGAGGACGCGCTGCGGTCTGCCCATGCAGTGGTCGTGCTGTGGTCGCCGGACGCGGTGAACTCCCGCTGGGTGAGGGCAGAGGCAACCGTCGCGCAGCGCAAGGGCAGCCTCGTCCCCGCCGTGATCGCGCCGTGCGATCTGCCGATCATTTTCGAAATGACCCAGACCGCCGACCTGTCGCACTGGTCGGGAGGCGAGGACGATCCGAAGTGGCGGGCATTCCTGTCCGATGTAATGTCCAAGGTCGAGCAGTCGGGCGGGCATATACGCCGTCCGCCCCCGGCCGCTGCGGCCCCCGCTGCCACCCGCAGCGCGGTTCCTGGCGGAGAGCGGCGGCAGGTCACGGTCGTCAACTGCAACTTCACCCTGCCCGAGGATTTGGCAGAGGATCCGGAGGACCGGATCGAGCTGGTCGAAGCAGCCCACAAGGAGCTGGGCCAGGCGATGGCCCCCTTCGGCGGACGGGTGATCGAATCCGCAACCGAAAGCTTCACGGCCCTGTTCGGTCTTCGGCACACGCATGAGGATGACGCCATCCTCGCCGTCGATGCCGCGCTTGCGGGCAAGGACGCCATCGCCCGCCTCTCCAAGAGGACCGGCGAGCAAGTCCATCTGCGTTGCGGTATCCGCACCGGCACCGTCATCATCGAGAACGAGAACTCCAAACCGCTGTGCGGGGCGATCGACGAGGCCCAGCGGCTCGAAATGCGCGCCGGCGAGGGCGAAGTCCTTGTCTGTCCGGTCACCGCCAACCTCGTCGAAGGCTTTTTCCCGCTCTCGCAAACCAACGAAGGCACGATGCGGGTCGACGGGCCGCATTCGGCCGAGACGCGGTTCGAACTGTCGCGCTCGCGCGGGCTGACCACCTTCGTCGGGCGCGAGGAGGAATTCGCCATCCTTCGCGAAGCCTGCGATGCAGCAGCGCGCGGGGAGGGCCGCGTGGTCGGCCTTGTCGCGGAAGCTGGCTCCGGCAAGTCGCGCCTGTGCCACGAATTCAAGCAGGAATGCCGCCTTTCCGGCATGCGGATCATCGAAGGCTCGGCACGATCGAATGCGGGCAATGTGCCGCTGCATGCCGTGCTGGAACTGTTCCGCAGTTTCTTCGACCTGACCGGCCAGGAAAAGCCCGAGGAAGCACGCGAACGTATCTCGGGATGGGTCGCCAGCCACGAACCAAAGCTCGAGAGCGCGCTGCCGCTATTGTTCGAATTCCTCTCGATCACCGAGGAAGGCGCAGAGCCGAGCGGCATCGATCCGCAAGTGCGCCAGCGCCAGCTTGTCGGCATGCTTCGCCACCTTGTCGGGCTTGTCAGCAAGGACGCGCCTGCGCTGGTGCTGGTCGAGGACCTGCACTGGCTGGACGAATCCTCGAACCAGTTCCTCGAGGCGCTGGTGGAAGCGCAGCCGCGCTCGCGCTCGCTCCTGCTGCTCAATTACCGGCCCGAATTTCGCGGACCTTTCATGCAGGCCAGCCACTGCCGGCAGATCGCGTTGCAGCCGCTCGGCAGCGAGGACGTCAACGCGCTGCTTGCCAATCTTGTCGGGACCGATCCCTCGACCGATCCCTTGCGGGCACCGATCCTCGAAAGGACCAAGGGCAATCCCTTCTTCATCGAGGAAATCGTCCGCACACTTGCCGAAACCGGCCAGCTGACCGGAGAGAAGGGCGGTTACCGCTTTGCAGGAGACATCGATAACCTCGGCGTGCCCGACACGGTCAAATCGGTGCTGGCCGCCCGCATCGATCGCCTTGCGCCACAGGACAAGGCCGTGCTGCAGGCGGCTTCGGTCATCGGCAAGGATTTCGAAGAGCCGGTGCTCGAGCAGATTTCGGGTCTCACCGTTGCCGAGATCGGCGACGCGCTCACCAACCTCCAGCGCAGCGAGTTCATCGAAGAGACCGACATCTTCCCGGTTGCCCGCTTCACCTTTCGCCATCCGCTTGTCGTCGAGACTGCGCTGGGTAGCCTCCTGCGCAAAAGGCGGCGCGCGCTTCACGGCAAGGTCGCAGCCATCCTCGAACAAGGTGATCCGCAGCAGCTGGACGAACAGGCCGGCCTCGTCGCCCACCACTGGGAAGAAGCGGGAGAAAAGAGCAAGGCCGCCACGTGGTATGCGAGGGCCGGACGCTGGGTCATGCTGACCAACCAATCGGCCTCGAATACCAGCTGGTCGAAGGTTCGCGACCTGATCGGTGCGGAGCCTGCCAGCGAAGAGGAGATCGGCCTCAAGCTCGAGGCGATCATGCAGCTGCTCAACCTCAATTTCCGGGTGGCGGTGAACCTCGAACTTGCACGGACGCTGGTCGAGGAAGGCCAGGCGATCGCCGACATGATCGGCAACGAGGGTCTCAAGCTGCAGCTGTCGATCCTCTTCTCGCGCATCAGGTGCGGTGCGGGGGATCTCGACGGCTATCGGGAAATGGCCCGTGCCAATCTCGAAAAGGCCAAGGCCTCGGGCGACGAGGGGCTGATCATGGCGGCGCGCGTCATGGTCCTCGATGCCTGCATCTACTCCTGCAACTATGACGAGGTGATCGAGAGCTCGAAGGAATGGGCGGAGGAATATCCGCGCGATCTCCCCCGCGAACAATGGGCGACCGGAGTGAATCCTTACACCTTCCATTGTTTCATGGCCGCCGCAGCCTGTGGCTGGACCGGCAGGTATGACGAGGCGATCGAAGGCTTCGAGAAGGTCACCGCGCTGGTGCAAGAGGACGGAACCCACGAGGTGAACGGCTGGGTCAATTTCTCGACCTGCATCTTCGCGCTCTACAAGGGAGACCACGAGCTGGCTTCCAAAAGCGCAGCGAAGCTCGAGAAGCTGTGTGAAGAGACCGGCGGCCCGCTCAACATGGCGCATCATTACCTGGCCCAGTCGGAACTGGCGACATACGAAGAGCGCTATGACGAGGCGGTCGAATGGGCGCGGCGCGCCGAGGATTTCTTCTCCCGCCTCGACCAGCATTGGGAAGGCTTCGCGATGGCCCTCCATGCGAACGCGCTGCTCGGCAAGGGCGATTACGAAGGGGCCTTCGCCAAGGCCGACAAGGCTTGCATGGTGGCGCGTCGCTGCAACGTCAAGCCGATCTTCGCCCGTTCGCTTGCATTGAGGGCGCACGCGCAACTCTGCCGCGATGGCAAGGCCTCGCTGGAAGATGTCGCCAAAGACGTAGGAGAGGCGGCGCGGATCATCGAAGAGACCCGGTCGATCGCCTACCGCGGCAATGTCGAGAGAGCAGAAAAAGCGCTCGCCGAATTCGGTGTTTCGGCCGACGCCTAGCCGCCCCTATTCAGCGCCGAGTAATTCGTTGCGGTGTTAGTAGATTCCGAGTATTTCTTTTTCTTGGGTTTTACTTGGGGGCGCAATTCCATGTCGATCATTCCGAATCCGGGGCCGCGACCGACGGTCGCGCCGATTACCGAGCCTCTGGCGCAGGAACCCCAATCGTACGAGCCGGAGTATGTCGTTGCCGAGGGCGAGGTCATTTTCGCCGACGACCTCGATGTGATATTCCAGAGCTGGAACCTCCACGTTTACAACCACGGTACGATCTGGTTGGAAAACCTCGGAGCGAACGAGGTTCACGGCTGGCTGGTCACCGGCGGCGTCACTCAGCTCACCAATACCGGCCTGATCAACATTCACGGCGATTCCCAGGTCGAGCTGTCTCCCGAAATGGATCTGCTGGAAAACAGCGGGTCGATCTTCGTGACTTCCAACGAGGGCTGGGCACGAGGCGTCAAGAACTTCTACGGCAACAGCTTCGTCGACAATTCCGGTATCATCGCGGTTCAGTCGCTGATGGATGACGGCCAGCCGCTGTTCGGCGGCAATGCGACAGCCATTGACGTGGCCGGCCTCGAATTGCGCAATCGTGTCGGTGGGCAAATTCTGGTCGAGGCTCCGGAGCGCGCGATCGCGGTCTACGCCTCGCAGTCGGCGAACCCGACCCCGGGCGTGCCGATGATCAATAACTGGGGCCTGATCGAAGCCAATTCGACCGGGCCGGACGGTGCGTCCTTCGGCATCTACCTTGTCAACAATGGCTACGGCATCACGCCGATCAACAATGGCGGCACGATCCGCGCCGAGTTCGCGATCTACGGTGTGTCCGGCAACAACATCTCTGCCGACCCTTCGTTCACCATCAACAACCTTTCGAGCGGCGTGATCGACGGGCTGATCTGGCTCGACCGCGGCAACGATACGATCACCAACGACGGCCAGATCATCGGCGACGTTATCATGGAAGACGGCGACGATGTCTTCTCGGGCAACGGCTCGGTCAGCGGCGTCGTCGACATGGGCTTCGGCAACGACAACTACTCCGGCTCTGCCAATGCCGATCGGGCAACCGGCGGTAGGGGCGACGACGTCATGTCGGGCAAGGGTGGCCGCGACATCCTGACCGGCGGCTTCGGCGACGACGTGCTGATGGGCGACTGGGGCAATGACGGTCTCTATGGCGAGTGGGGCAGCGACACCATTCACACGCTGGGCGGAGACTACGTCGAGGGAGGAGCGGGCAATGACCGCGTGATCCTCGGCGACTACACCTTTGAAGCCGCGCATGGCGGCACCGGTTTCGACACGCTTGTCATGGCGAGCGGTGCGCGCAATTTCCGCCTGTCGCAGATGGTCGCAGGCGACCGCATTACCAGCTTCGAGCAGATCGAGCTGCAGGACGACCAGAACCTCTCGATCGACGACAAGTCTGCCGTAAACCTCGCCGGGCTCAATCCGCTCCGCATTGATGCCGATGCGAGCAATACGATCCACCTCGAAGGCGCGTGGACACGCGGCGCGGACCAGACCATCGACGATGTGCTCTACGAAACCTGGACGCTTGGCAATGCGACCATCCTCGTCACCGAAACGGCAACGGTAACGGCCAATTCGAACCCCGGCTATGGCGGTTTCGATGCGGTTGCCGGCGGTGGGGCCGCTCCGCGGGCGGGTCAGGCGGCAGGTCTGGATTACAGCTCGCAGGTCAATTTCCTGCAGGGTTATAACGTGCTGAATGGCGAATTTGCGATCGAGGCAGAGGAGATCTTTTTCTCGGCAGGTCCGCAAGTCGTGAACCTGCAGGCGACCGATTCTTCCCAGCAGTCCACTCTCGTCAACTACGGCCAGATCTACAGCATCCAAGAGCTGTATTCAGCGGCAGTTGCGGTCGATTCGACCGGCAATTCGCGGGTCGAGAATTACGGCATCATCACCGCAGAACAGTATTCCGAGTTGGGCGAGGACGTATTCTATTACCCGACCATCGCTCTCCAGCTGGGCACGTACTCGGAGATCGTCAATGCGGGCGAAATCCTCGCCTATTCCAACACCGGTAGCGCCATTGGCAGCAACCTTGGGTCTTGGTTCGAAAACTCTGGCGCAATTTACGCGATCTCCGCAAGTTCGCGCGCCATCGGCGTCAATAGTGTCTATGCAGAGCACATTACCGAGCATTACCAGACCTTCTTCAATACCGGTCTGATTTATGCCGAAGCCGGAGGTACAGGTAGGCAGATCTACGTCGAAAACGATTCGCGCGTCCCGGACGATGTCGCCGCGACAGGCGTGGCCGCGCAGGGTTCGCTGGTGAACGACGGTGATATTGTAGCGGTGCTCAATGCCAACGCCGACCAGACGCTGCAAACGATCGGCGTCTTCCTGATGCCGCTCTACGAGCAGTTCGACCGCAGCTACGGCGTGACCAATAACGGCACAATCGAGGGCGTCGATGCGATCGTCTTCAAGAACCTCAACCACGAGAGCTTCTTCCTCTACAACGGCTATTACGAGCACCATGATTACTGGGTCGAGAACAACGGCCTGCTGATCGGCAACGTCCGCTTCGAAGACGGCAATGACGAATACCACGGCACCGACGGCGAGATCACCGGCACGGTCTACGGCATGGGCGGCGACGACATCATGCTCGGCGGCGCGTTCGACGACAGCTTCGAAGGCGGTGATGGCAACGACACGATGCGGGGCCGCGAGGGCATTGACCGCGCTTCCTATTCGCAGGCCAGCGGAGCGGTGGTCGTCAACCTGATGATCGGCGCCGCGCAGGATACGTTCGGCGCTGGCGTCGACACCTTGTCGGGGATCGAGAACCTGACGGGCTCCGAGTTCAACGATCGCCTGACGGGCAGCATGGTGGCAAACACCATCGAGGGTCTTGGCGGGCACGACAGGCTGTTCGGCAATGCCGGCGACGACATCCTCATCGGCGGTGCTGGCAACGACCAGATGTATGGCGGCGCCGGCGCCGACACGATGGACGGCGGTGAAGGGAACGACCTCTTCGTCGTCGACAATGCGGGCGATGTCGTGATCGACCAGCTTGGCGGATACAACACGGTGCGCGCCAGCATCGACTATGTCCTGCCCGACACCATCCAGAAGCTGATCATGACCGGCGCGGCGACCACCGGTACCGGCAACGCCCGCAACAACGTCATCATCGGCACCGGCAATGACGATACGCTGTCGGGTCTTGGCGGTGCGGACCGACTGCTGGGCGGTTCCGGCATGGACAATCTGTCGGGCGGCAATGGCATGGACGAGCTGTTCGGCGGCAATGATGCCGATATCCTCGACGGCGGTGCACAGGACGACGTGCTGTGGGGCGGCTCCGGCGACGACACGCTGGGCGGCGGCGACGGCAATGACCAGCTCGATGGCGGCGCGGGCCGCGATGTCTTCACCGGCGGTGCGGGCGCGGATACCTTCTTCTTCCGCAGCGCATCCGACATGGGCATCACGAACGCGACTTCCGATCTGATCACCGACTTCGACCGCGCGGCTGGTGACAGGATCAACCTGTGGGGCATCGACGCCGATACCAATACGGCAGGCAACCAGGCTTTTACCTTCATCGGGACGGCTGCCTTCAGCGGCGTGGCAGGCCAGCTGCGCTACGTGTCGGATGGTGCGGGCGGACTGCGGGTCCAAATGGACACCAATGGCGACGGCGTTGCCGACCTTATCCTCTCGCTGTCGAACCTGACCGACCTGCAGGCCAGCGATTTCGTATTGTAATCGTGGAAGAAAAGCGGCGCTTGACGGCCACTGCGCGCTCAAGAGGCGGTTGCGCAATTAAGTCCCTATGCTACTGTCCCCGAAGTATTTGAGGGTCTCGTAATGGTCGCAATTGGATTCGATTTCGAAAAGGAATTCTGGGTAAGGAATTCGTGGCAAGCCAAGCCGCAAAATTCTTCGCCCACCACCATTATTCCCGATCCCGGCCCTGCGCCCGATGTTCCCGAGATGACCGGGGAAATAGAGCCGACCGGCGACACAGTCATCGCATCCGACGAGATTTACTATTCCACAGTGTACAGCTCCCTGTTTCGTTATGGACAGGGCAACGTCGTCGAAAATAATGGTACTGTGTGGCTCGAAACCGACGCCGGGAATGTATTCTTCTCCGTGGGTGTTTTTCCCGAGATCATCAATAACGGCCTGATTTATCTGCGGGGCGAAAGCCAGGTACAGCTCGCCCTCTCTTCCGATATCACGAATACGGGCGAAATTTACGGCATTTCCGAAGCCGGCTGGGCCCGCGTAATCCGTGGAGGCTTCCTCCTTCTGGAAAACTCCGGGCTCATCGCTGCCCAAACGCTGCAATCCACCTTTTTCGACAACTCGGGCAACGCCACGGCCGTGACGGCATCCAGTGGCGGGATCATCAACAATGCATCCACCGGCCAGATTCTTGCCGAGGCTCCGGATCTTGCGATTGCCGTCAGCATCGGAAGCTACGACGGCGACTCCGGCGATCCGACTCTCACCAACCACGGCTTGATCGAGGCCCATGCCACAACCCCGGACGGCATTTCCTTCGGCATCTACGCCACGCATGTCGGGGCGAGACCCGGCGCGCCGTCCTACAACCAGACGACCATCGTCAACCACGGGACCATTCGCGCTGAATTCGCGATCTACGGGACCGATGGCAGCAGCCCTCGTACCAATGCGATCGAGGAAATCATCAACACCGACACAGGCATCATCGATGGCCTGATTATTCTCGATTGGGGCGCGGACACGGTCCAGAATGACGGCCAGATCATCGGCCGCGTGCTCATGGGTGAGGGCGACGACTATTACTTCGGCTCGGGCACGATCGACGGCTATGTCGACATGGGCTGGCACGACGACCTCTTCGACGGTTCGGCCAATACCGACCGGGCCACGGGCGGACGCGGCGACGATACGCTCAACGGCTTTGCCGGCGGGGACCTGCTCCTCGGCGGTTTCGGTGACGACGTGCTCGTCGGCGGCTCGGGCAATGACGGCCTGTTCGGCGAATATGGCAACGATACGATCCTCACCGAAGGCGGCGATTACGTCGAGGGCGGCTCGGGCGCCGATCGCATCGAGCTGGGCGATTACAGCTTCGAAAGGATCGACGGCGGGTCCGGTTTCGACGTCCTCGCCATGGCGCAGGGCGCGCGCAATTTCGGTCTTGCGGCGCTGGTCTCTGGCGGACGTCTGGCCGGGATCGACGCCATCGAGCTTCAGGGCGACCAGCAGCTGGCCATCGACACTGCTTCGATCGCGAAACTTAGCGACGACGCGACCACGTTGTGGGTCGATGCGACCGCAAGCGATACCGTCCATCTCGTAGGCCAGTGGACCCGGGGCGACGATGTCACCTTCGACGGCGTCGACTACGCAGTCTGGCAGAAGGGGGCTTACACCGTACTCGTGACCGCGGTTTCGGCAGTCCAGGTCAATTCGACGCCGGGTTTTGCGGGACTCGATGCCGTGGCCGGAGGCGGAGCAGCCCTGCGGGCGAGCGAAGCGGCCGGAGTGGATTACACTCCGCGTGAAACCGTCCTGACGGCACATGGAGCATACGATTCCCGGCTGGATTCAGGAGAATATGACGAGTTCGTCGTCGATGCCGATGAGGTATTCTACACCGCCGGCATCGATCCCGTTTTCCGGGCCGGGGACGGCCTTGATGCCTTCACGAACAATGGCGAGATTTACGCTTTCGACGATGGGTACGTGACCGTAAACGGCCTGTCGTTGAGCAACAGCGGGTTCATCGACTTCACGAACAACGGACTAATCGCAGTCGAATCGACGGCGCCGTTGACCGATCTCGGCGATCTGTTGGAAGTCTCGATTGGCGTCGGGGTTTACGGTGACACGCTGAATACCGGCACGATCTCTATCTTTTCCGAATTCGGCAATGTGCAAGCTGTCGAGAGCAGGAGCCCGTCCAGCCTGTTCGACAACACGGGCGAGGTGTTCGCAATCTCGGCGACCCGTTTTGCGGTGGGTGTCACTGCGACCGGCGTGGACTTCAACGGTGACCGGATCTTCTATAACACCGGCCTGATTTACGCCGAGGGCGGCAACATCAGCGATCCCTGGAACGAGGACATTCCCGACCTGAACCCGGTCGTGGGTTCCTCCGCGATCGGCCTTCGCATTTTCAAGGACGCGATCAACGACGGGACGATCATCGCCGCGCTTTCGCCCGATGCGGTCGCAGGTGCGCACACCGTAGGCGTGGTGGCCGGTGGTTCCGATACCTTCACCAACAATGGCGACATCACGGGCACCTATTCGCTCGTCCTGTTCGGCGGCAGCGGCGGAGGCGTCGTCAACAATGGCTTGATGGACGGCGACATCCTCCTTGTCGGCGGGGCCGAAGAATATGACGGCAGGAACGGCCAAATCGTCGGCACGGTCTACGGCATGGACGGCGACGATACCCTGCTGGGTGGCGCATTCGACGACATTTTCGACGGCGGCGCGGGCAACGACACCATGCGCGGCGGCGCGGGTATCGATACCGCCCTTTACAACGAGGCGACGAGCGGCGTCCGGGTCAACCTCCTGGTCGGGGCGGCGCAAAATACGCAAGGCGCCGGTATCGATACGCTGCTCGGGTTCGAGAACCTCACCGGATCTGCTTACAACGACCAGCTGCGCGGCAATCTCGATGCCAATGTCCTGATCGGCCTTTCCGGCAACGACTCGCTCTTCGGCAATGACGGCGACGACGTCCTCGAAGGCGGCGATGGGAACGACCGGCTTTACGGCGGCAAAGGCGCGGACATCATGGATGGTGGCGCGGGCAATGACCTTTACGTCGTCGACAATGCGGGTGACGTCGTGATCGACCAGCTTGGCGGCTACAATATCGTGCGCGCCAGCGTGGATTTCATCCTTCCCGACGAAATCCAGAAACTGTTCCTCACCGGAGCCGCGAGTTCGGGCACCGGCAACGCTCGCAATAATGTCATCATCGGCAGCGGTAACGACGACACGCTCTCGGGCCTCGGCGGGGCGGACCGCCTGATCGGCGGCAACGGCCGGGACGACCTGTTCGGCGGCTCCGGCTTGGACGAGTTGTTTGGCGGCAATGATGCCGACATGCTCGACGGCGGCGGCCAGGACGACGTCCTGTGGGGCGGCGCGGGCAACGACATCCTGCTCGGTGGCAATGGCAACGACGGGCTCGACGGGGGTGCCGGTACCGACATTCTCACCGGCGGCGAGGGTGCGGACACGTTCTTCTTCCGCAGCGCAGCCGACTTGTCGGACAAGGCCTGGAATGCCGACCGCATCACCGATTTCGACCGCGCGGCGGGTGACACAATCAACCTGTGGGGCATCGACGCCGACACGAATGCGGCGGGCAACCAGGCCTTCACCTTCATTGGAACGGCGGCCTTCAGCGGCACTGCTGGCGAGCTTCGCTATGTCTCCGACGGGGCGGGCGGCCTGCGCGTCCTGATGGACACGGACGGGGACGGCGCCGCCGATCTCAACTTCCTGCTGTCCGATCTCACCGACCTGCAGGCGAGCGACTTCGTGCTCTGACGCACCGCTCGCCGCGGGCCTGTGGTCGAATCCCGTTTGCGATTCCGTCCAGCATGCCTAAGTTTCTCTCCGAAACCGATTCTGCGTTTTGAGGAGAGAGAGCCATGACCACCACATATGCGAACCTGATCGACGGCGAGATGGTGACGACGAGCAATACGTTCGAAGTCGTCAATCCGGCCAATGAAGAGGTCGTGGGTCTCGTCCCCTCCTGCGGTAAGGACGAGCTCGACCGTGCGGTCGCCGCTGCCCGCCGCGCATTCAAGACCTGGAAGAAGACCAGCGCGGAAGAGCGCCAGAAGGTCGTCATGGGCATTTCGGCCGCCATCAAGGAAAACGCTGACGAGCTGTTCCGCCTGCTCACCACCGAACAGGGCAAGCCGCATGCGCAGGCCCAGCAGGAAATCTACGGCGCAGCAGGCCTCGCCGCCGCGCAGTCGACGCTGACGCTCGATGACGTGATCAATCAGGATGACGACACGCGCCTCAGCCGTACGCGCCGTGTACCGGTGGGCGTGGTCGGCGGCATCGTCCCGTGGAACTTCCCCGTCATGATGGCGATCCAGAAAATCGTGCCCGCGCTGATTTCCGGCTGCACCATCGTATTGAAGCCTTCGCCCTTCACTCCGCTCACCACGCTGCGGATTGCCGAGCTGATCAAGGATGTCGTGCCCGCCGGAACGGTCAACATCATCACCGGCCCCGACGAACTCGGCCCGATGATCACCGAGCACCCCGATATCGACAAGATCACTTTCACCGGCTCGACCGCAACGGGCAAGAAGATCATGGAAGGCGCTGCGGGCGACCTGAAGCGCATCACGCTGGAGCTCGGCGGTAACGACGCCTCGATCGTCCTGCCAGATGCCGATGTCGAAGCGGTTGCGCAGCAGCTTTTCTGGTCGAGCTTCTCGAACGCGGGCCAGATCTGCGTCGCGGCCAAGCGCATCTACATCCACGAGGACATTTACGACGACCTGTCGAAGGCCATTGCGGAATACGCCAAGACCGTGGTCGTTGGCGACGGTTCGCAGCAGGGGACGGGTGTCGGCCCGATCCAGAACAAGAAGCAGTTCGACCGCGTGTGCGAGCTCATCCAGGATGCCAAGGACAATGGCTACCAGTTCTTGACCGGCGGCGAGGTCGACCCTTCGGGCACCGGCTATTACGTGCCGATCACCATTCTCGACAATCCGCCCGAAGATGCCCGCATCGTGGCTGAAGAACAGTTCGGTCCGGTCATGCCGCTGATGAAGTTCGGCAGCGTCGAAGAAGCGATCGAGCGCGCCAACAATTCGGAATACGGCCTTGCCGGCGCTGTCTGGACAAAGGACACCGACAAGGGCGTCGAGATCGCCGAACAGCTCGAAACGGGCACCGTGTGGATCAACGAATTCCTGCACATCTCGCCGCTTGCGCCCTTCGGCGGGCACAAGCAGTCGGGCATAGGCGCGGAATACGGCATCGATGGCCTGAAGGAATTCACCTATGCGCAGGTGATCACGGTCAAGCGCGACGCCGTCGTCTGACAAAGGCCAGGGATTTCCGATTCCGGGTCCCGACTCGGATAATTGCGCGATAAGCAGCGTGCGCGGTCGACCAAGCGAATGGAATGACCATATGCGCACGCTTGCTTCAATCGCCCTGCCGTTCGTCCTGATAGCCTGCTCTGGCCAGCAAGCCGAAGAGCCTGTCGTCGAGGAAACGGTGGCAGCCGTCGAAGAACCCGCAGTCACTGCTGCCAACGGCATCGAGCCGGGCAAATACGAGGTCAGCTGGGAAGACGGAACGGCCTCTGTGATGGAGACCCGGGCCGACGGGACCTACACTGCCACCGCACCCGACGGCACTGTGATCAACGGCACATGGGTGGTGACCGACGGCAAGTCCTGCTTCACTCCCGAAGGCGGCGATGGGGTCTGCTGGACCGAGGGGGCGACGGGAGAAGGCGGCAGCTTCACGGCGAATTTCGACGAAGGTGTCACGGTGACCGTCACCCCGCGGGTAGTTGCTCCAGCCGAATAGGCTGAAAGCTGCATTGATGAGCACTTCCATGACCATCGCGCGTGCCTAAAGTGCGCGCGATGACCCGCATGGGGCTCCGCGATCTGGTCGCTGGTCAGGCTGTCCGGCGACCAGCGTGGGCAGATGGACGGGAGCCATCGCCCCGGGCCATGAGCCGGGCGAAATCTTCATCGATCAGTGCGGTCTCGCTGATCGTGCGAACCATGCTGGTGCCGAGGAAAATCTCATATTCCCCGCTGGGTACCACGAATGTGCTGCCCGACGTGCGCTTCCCGATATCTTCCCGCGTGATCTCGAAGGATAAGTATTGCCGCTCGCCAGGGCGGAGGCTGACCCGCGAGATGTCGACAAGGCGTGGCTTGGTACCCTTCTCCGCAAGGTGCCGGACATATAGCTGGGCCGTCTCGGTACCTTCACGATCACCGACATTGCGCAAGGCTCCATTGACCCGGATGCGGCCCGCATGGAAATCCAGGGCAAGGTCGGTCATCGCAAAATCGGCATAGGACTCACCATGTCCGAACGGCAGGCCTGGCCGATCCTTGGTGCCGGGAAGACCATGGACAAGCTTGCCCGAAGGACTGGCCTCTGCAGTGAGGAGCTCGGCAATCGCGTGGCCGGCCATTGCGCCGAGTTCACCAGCATGCAGGACGCTCGGCAGGTTCCGGCCTTCGATGACAGGGTCGATTGCCGTCGTTCCGATTGTGACCAGCACGGTCTGGCCGTTGGATCGTGACAGCGAGGTGAGCAATTGCTGCTGCGCTTCTCCCAAGGTTGCACTCTGGCCGGTGGGCAGCACGACGACGACGGTCCCGGCGCGCTTTGCCGCTTCGCAGGCCATGCCGATCGCCATGCGATCCGCGTCGATCAGCCTGTCTACCGGTGTTCCGTTGTTGCGCAGGGCAAGGCCGGGAACGTAGCGATGCGGCACACCGAGCTGTTCGAGCCCGTCGATGACGCTTGCTGCAAGGCCTTCCCGACCGCCGAGCGAGATCTGCCGGTCGCTCGCTGCAGGGCCGACGATCAGGATCTCGCCGGAATCGATGCCCAGCGGAAGCGTGGCGGGCATGTTCCGAAGCAATACCGCGCAGCGCCGCGCCAGGTCGAGCGCGACCTCGCGATTGTGGGCGGGCATGGGTGGCTTGGCGCGCGTTTTTGCCAGCTTTCCGGACAGTGCCTGGCCGAACAGGCCGGTCCTGTACTTGGCGCGCAAAACTCTCGCCACCGCATCTTCGAAGCGCTGCTCGGATATCCGGTTCGTCGTCACCGCCTCGACCAGGGAATCCAGCGGCATCGAAGAATGCGACACACCCTCCATCGAGAAGCTCGCCTCGCTGGCCAGCGCATCCCATTCGGGCAGGACAATACCGTCATAGCCGCCCGGACGGGAAACTGTTGCCAGATGCGGTGCTATCGCGGTGCGTGTGCCTTCGGAAAGGCGGTGCAGGGCGATGGCACCGACACCGGATCGCGCGAAGACTTCCGAGCACAGGGTAAGGGCCGCTTCGTGGAGAGGCTCGCCGCCCTGAGCTTGCGCTTGGGTCAGGTCGAGGCAGGCGAGTATTGCAGCACCGTCCTTGTCATCCGCGCCTTGAAGCCCGTCGATGAAAGCTGCGGCAAGGATGCTTGCGAGCCGATCGTGATCCGCGTGGAAGGCTTCATTCTGCTTCCCGCATCCCTCGCCAAGGCAAACCTCGGGGCCGAGGCCCCAGTTGACGCCCTTGTCGGCTGCTTCGCTGGCGATGATCCGACCTGCCTTGGCAAGCGCTTCGGGATCGAAACTCGCCGCCATGGTGGCCGGTGCGGGGAACTGGGTGTCGAAGCCCGACGCGATCCTGCCAGTGAAAAGCAGCGGCAGGCCGAGGCGGGTTTCCTCCTGCGCCATCTGCTGCAGCGCTTGGGCCTGAGCATGGTCGGCGACGCCGCGCACTATGCCGATGCGGCCTGCACGCAGCGCGCGGGTGAAGCTTTCCGCTGCTTCGGGCTGGTCGGAGTCCGGTGCCGGCCTGATCGCAAGTTGGCCCGCCTTCTCGAGCAGGGTCATATGCGCCAGCATGTCGCTGACGAAGCGCTCGCAATCTGGATCGGCATGGAACCGGCTCATGCGCGCAGTCCCCCGCGCCCGCACAAGCGTGCAGCTTCGCTGATCCCGATGCCGGCGAGCGATTGCCCGAGCACAAAACCTCCCAGTCGATGCGAGAGGATGTGGATCGGCACGTCCCCTCAAGAGCGCGCCGATCGAAAGCCGGATGGGCCGGCAATCGGTGCCCCGAAGCGAGGGATCCTGCGCCCGAATGGTAAATTTCACGTAAGCCTGCGCAGGAACGGGTCATTGGGGCGGCCGAAGCAAAGCTTTCGACAAGACGATTTACGACATAACAATATCTTTATATGTAGGTCAGGCGATGCGCACCGAAACACTCTTCCGCGCCCTGGCCGACCCGACCCGGCTGAGGATCATGCGACTGCTTGGCTCGATGGAGCTGGCGGTGGGCGAAATCGCGCAGGTCCTCGGGCAAAGCCAGCCGCGCGTGTCGCGCCATGTGGGCATATTGTGCGACGCGGGACTCGCCGAACGCAGGCGTGAGGGAAGCTGGATATTCCTTCGCGCACAAACCGAAGGACAGGGTGCGGTCCCGCTGCGATCGGATGTCGCCCGCCTCCTGACCCGGGCCGAATCCGCCGATCCTGCCTTTGGCGAACAATGCGAGGCCGATCGCCGCAAACTCGCCGAAATCCGTGATGCACGCGAGGAACAGGCGCAACAGTATTTCGCCGACCATGCTCATGACTGGGACGAATTACGCCGTCTCCATTCCTCCGACGAACAGGTCGAAGCGGCGCTTTCCAGGGCGCTTGGCGACAAGCGTCTGGGCCGCCTGCTGGATATCGGAACGGGCACCGGCCGCATGGCGGAACTCTTTGCTGAAGGGGCGGACCACATCGTCGCGCTCGACAAGAGCCTTGCCATGCTTCGCGTCGCCCGCGCCAAGCTGCAGCACCTGCCGGCCGAACGCGTGGAACTCGTTCAGGGCGATTTTTCCGGCCTGCCGTTTCCGCCGGCCAGCTTCGACACGGTGTTGTTCCATCAGGTTCTCCATTTCGCGCACAGCCCAGCTGCCGCACTCTACGAGGCCGCCCGCGTGACGCGTGCCGGGGGCCGGATCGCGATCGTCGATTTCGCCGCCCACCAGCGCGAGGAATTGCGCGACCGCCATGCGCACGCGCGCCTCGGCTTTGAAGATTCGCACATGCGCGACCTGCTCGACGATGCCGGTTTCGACGTCGGCGATCCCGTGTCACTGGAAGACGGCGAACTGGTGGTGAAAATCTGGGTCGCCGCGCGGCGGCGCATACAGGAAAGGAATTCGGCATGAGCCCCACGCTTGACCAGATGCGCGAGGCACAGCGGGCGCTTGAGACGCCGCTCTTCTCCGGCCTGCCCGGCGATATCGAGGTGAGCTTCGAATTCTTCCCGCCCAAGACCGAGAAGATGGCCGAAACGCTGTGGCAGAGCGTCGAGACCTTGAAGCCGCTCGACCCGCGATTCCTGTCGGTGACATATGGTGCCGGCGGATCGACCCGCGAGCGCACGCATGAGGCCGTGCGCCGGATCGTGGGCGAAACCGATATCCCGGCTGCGGCGCACCTGACCTGCGTCGATGCGACTCGCGAGGAAGTCGACGAGGTTGCGCGCGAATACTGGGAGGAAGGCGTTCGCCACATTGTCGCGTTGCGCGGTGATGCGCCCGATGGAAGCGGGACCTACACGCCGCATCCCGGTGGCTATGAGAATGCTGCCGATCTCATCGCGGGGCTCAAGAAGGTCGCCGATTTCGAGATTTCGGTCGCAGCCTATCCCGAAGTCCATCCGGATTCGCCCGACCGACAGGCCGACCTCGACAATCTGAAGCGCAAGTTCGACGCCGGTGCGACGCGCGCCATCACCCAGTTCTTCTTCGACCCCGAATGCTTCTTCGACTTCCGCGACAAGGCAGCCGCTGCAGGGATCGAGGGCGAGATCGTGCCCGGCATCATGCCGGTGCTGAGCTTTGCCGCAGTCCAGCGCATGTCGGGCCTGTGCGGCACCGCGATCCCCGACTGGATGGAAGGGCTGTTCGACGGTCTCGATGAACGCCCCGAGGCGCGCCAGCTGGTCAGCGCCACCATCGCCGCCGAAATGTGCCGCCGCCTTTATGCCGGCGGTGTCCGCCAGTTCCACTTCTACACCCTCAACCGCGCCGAGCTGAGCTATGCGATCTGCCATATGCTCGGCCTGCGCCCGAAAGCGTAGCCCATGTCGAAGCGAGCCGAATTCGAAGCCGCCGCTGCCCAGCGCATCCTGATCAAGGACGGGCCCTATGGCACCGAGATCCAGCGCGCGAGCCTCGCGCCGGAGGACTATGCGGGCGAGACCGGGCTGGAGGCGGACCAGAAGGGCAATAACGACCTCGTCAACCTGACCCAGCCGCAGGTCATCCGCGCCATTTGCGACAGCTACATCGACGCAGGCGCGCATATCCTTGCCACCAACACCTTCAACGCCAACCGCATCAGCCAGGCCGATTACGGGGCGCAAGCGCTGGTGCACGATATCAACGTGTCGGCTGCAAGGATCATCCGCGAAGCCGTCGATGCGCGAACCGATGGCGTCCAGCGCTTCGTTGCAGGCGCAATGGGACCGACGAACAAGACGCTGTCGCTCTCGCCCGATGTCGAAGACCCGGGCTTTCGCGAAGTGACCTATGACGAGATTGTCGAGGTCTATGTCGAACAGGCGCGCGCGCTGGTCGAGGGCGGGGCCGACTTCATCCTGATCGAGACCGTGTTCGACACGCTGAACTGCAAGGCCGCAATCATGGCGGTGAAGCAGCTGGAGCGCGAGCTCGGCTGCGACATCCCGCTGATGATTTCGCTCACGCTCACCGACCTGTCCGGCCGCAACCTGTCGGGCCATACGGTGGAAGCGTTCTGGTATACCGTGCGTCACGCCAAGCCGCTGACCATCGGGCTCAACTGCAGCTTTGGCGCAGAGCAGCTTCGACCGCATGTTCAGATCCTGTCGGACATCGCCGATACCTACCTGATGGCCTATCCCAACGCGGGCCTGCCCAACGACCTCGGCGAATATGACGAACTTCCGGAAACCACGGCGGCGCTGACGAAGGTCTGGGCGCAGAATGGCCGCGTCAATGCACTGGGGGGCTGTTGTGGCTCTACGCCGCAGCACATCGCTGCGATGGCCAAGGCTGTCGAGGGCATTGCGCCGCGCACAGTGCCCACGATCGACCCCGACATGCGCCTTGCCGGCCTTGAACCCTTTACGATTGCTGCCTGATGAGTGACCTGACAACTGCCCGCTTCGTCAACATCGGCGAACGTACCAATGTGACCGGCTCGGCCCGGTTCAAGAAGCTGATCCTGTCGGACGATTACGAGACCGCCGTCGAGGTCGCACGCGACCAGGTCGAGAACGGCGCGCAGGTGATCGATGTCAATATGGACGAGGGCCTGCTCGACGCCGAAAAGGCGATGACGACCTTCCTCAAGCTGATCGCCGCTGAGCCCGATATCGCGCGCGTTCCGGTGATGATCGACAGCTCGAAATGGGACGTGATCGAGGCGGGTCTTAAATGCGTTTCAGGCAAGCCGATCGTCAATTCGATCAGCATGAAGGAAGGCGAAGAGCAGTTCCTCGAGCATGCGCGCAAGTGCATGGACTATGGCGCAGCCGTGGTCGTCATGGCCTTCGACGAGACCGGGCAGGCCGACACGAAGGAGCGCAAGGTCGAGATCAGCAGCCGCGCATATGACCTGCTCACCGGCATCGGTTTTCCCCCCGAAGACATCATCTTCGATCCCAATATCTTCGCCGTCGCAACGGGGATCGAGGAGCATGACCGCTACGGCCTCGACTTCATCGAGGCGGTGGCCGAGATCAAGCAGCGCTGTCCGCATGCGAAGACCAGCGGCGGCCTGTCGAACCTCAGCTTCAGTTTCCGCGGAAACGAGACCGTGCGCCGCGCGATGCACTCTGTCTTCCTCTACCACGCGATCCCTGCCGGGCTCGACATGGCGATCGTCAATGCGGGCCAGCTCGACGTCTACGACCAGATCGACCCGACCCTGCGCGAGGCGTGCGAGGACGTGATCCTCACGCGCCGCGAGGATGCGACCGAGCGGCTGATCGACCTTGCCGAAAGCTACAAAGGCAAGTCCGCTGCCGACGAGAAGGCCGCCGAGGAGTGGCGCGGCTGGGACGTGAAAAAGCGGCTCGAACACGCGCTGGTGAAGGGTATCGACGCGCATGTCGTCGCCGATACCGAGGAAGCGCGCGAACTTGTCGCAGCCTCCGGCGGGCGCCCGATCGAGGTGATCGAAGGCCCGCTCATGGACGGCATGAACGTCGTCGGCGATCTATTCGGCAGCGGCAAGATGTTCCTGCCGCAGGTGGTGAAATCGGCGCGCGTCATGAAGAAGGCCGTCGGCCACCTCATCCCCTTCATCGAGGCGGAAAAGGACCTGCTTCCGGAAGAAGAGCGGAAAGCCAAGGGCAAGATCGTGATGGCGACCGTGAAGGGCGATGTGCACGATATAGGCAAGAATATCGTCGGCGTGGTGCTGCAGTGCAACGGATATGACGTCATCGACCTTGGTGTCATGGTGCCATGGTCCAAGATCCTCGAGACCGCGCGCGAGGAAAAGGCGGATATGATCGGCCTGTCCGGCCTCATCACGCCCTCGCTCGACGAGATGGTGACGGTGGCCGAGGAAATGCAGACAGCGGGAATGGACCTGCCGCTGCTGATCGGCGGCGCGACCACCAGCAAGGTCCATACCGCGCTCCGTATCGACCCGGCCTATGAGGGGCCCGTGATCCATGTGCTCGACGCGAGCCGCGCGGTTGGCGTCGCCAGTCGCCTCTTGTCGGACACCCAGCGCGACGATTTCGTGTCCGACACCGCAGCCGAATATGTGAAGGTTCGCGAAGCCCGCGAAGGCAAGTCGCAGAGCGTTCTCCTCTCCATCGAAGAGGCGCGCGCGAACCATTACGACCCGTTCTATTCCAACCGCGCCGCTCCGCCGCTGCGTCCGGGCGTCCACGCCTTCGACGATTGGTCGCTGGAAGACCTGCGAGACTACATCGACTGGACGCCCTTCTTCCGCGCCTGGGAACTGCACGGCACCTATCCCAAGATCCTCGACGACGAGGTGGTCGGCGAGACGGCGCGCCAGCTGAAGGCCGATGCTGACGCCATGCTCGACCGGATTATCGAGGGCAAATGGCTGACCGCGAAGGGTGTCGCGGGTTTCTGGCCCTGCGCCCGAGATGGCGACGATGTCACGCTCCACCTCGCCGATCGCGAGGAGCGGGTGATCCTGCCTTTCCTGCGCCAGCAGGTGAAGAAAAGCCGCGAGCGTGCGAACATGTGCCTTGCCGACTTCATCGATCCGGCGGGCGACTGGATCGGCGGCTTTGCCGTCGGCATTCACGGGATCGAGGCGCATTCGAAGCGATTCATCGAGGACAAGGACGATTACTCCGATATCCTCCTCAAGGCGCTGGCCGACAGGTTTGCGGAAGCCTTTGCCGAGCGGCTGCACCAGCACGTCCGCACCGATTTGTGGGGCTATGCGCCGCAGGAGCAGCTCACCAACGAGGCGCTGATCAAGGAGGAATACCGCGGTATCCGTCCGGCACCGGGCTATCCCGCCTGTCCCGATCACAGCCTGAAGCCGATCCTGTTCGACCTGCTCGATGTGCCGAAGAATGTCGGGCTGGAACTGACCGAGAACTTCGCCATGTATCCCACGGCCGCCGTCAGCGGGTTCTATTTCGGGCACCCCGAAGCACAGTATTTCGGTGTCGCGCGCATTGGCCGCGACCAGCTGGAGGACTACGCGGCGCGGCGCGGTGTGGATATCGCAACTGCGGAGCGCTGGCTGCGGCCCAATCTGGATTGACCCCGCAGGGCTTATCGCGCAGGGCATATCCGTCGGCTGTGGAAGCGATTCTGCGGCGGGCGCGCACGGGAGAGTTCGGGCAGGACAGTTGCCCGACGCCGAAGGAGCAACCGCCCCGGAAACTCTCAGGCACACGGACCGTGCGCACCATCGACACTCTGGAAAGCGCCACCGCTTCCTGCGCGTGGCCACCGAAGGGGTAAGCGCGCTCATCTGCGCGTCAGTCTCTCAGGTTTCCCGACAGAGGGGGCATGGGTTGGTTGGGCGTCCCGATGGCGGGCGCTCCCATGCTTTTGAAGGACGGGACTTGAGCGAAGACAACGAAACCATCGACGAAGTACAGACGCTGCCGCTTGATGCATGGCATCGCGGCAAGGGCGCGCGCATGGTCCCCTTTGCGGGCTATGAAATGCCGATCCAGTACGAAGGCATCGTCGCCGAACACAACTGGACGCGTGAGCAGGCGGGCCTGTTCGATGTGAGCCACATGGGACAGCTGATGGTCACGGGCGATAAGGCCGCCGAGGAACTCGAAAAGCTGCTTCCCGGCGCCATCGCCTCGCTCAAGCCCGGCCGTACGCGCTATTCGCTGCTGATGGCGGAGGACGGCGGCATCCTCGATGATCTCATGGTCACCAATGCTACGCCCTGGATCGAAGCGGACGAGGAAGCCGGCACCGAAGGCCACTGGGGCGAGCCTGCCTATTACCTCGTCGTCAACGGCGCGATGAAGTGGGACGATATCGCGCATCTTCGCGAACATCTCGACGACGATGTGACGCTTACCCACATGGACGAACACGCGCTGCTCGCGCTGCAGGGTCCCAATGCCGCCACCGCGCTCAACCGCGTCATGCGCAATGTGATCGACGACATGGTTTTCATGGATTCGGTCTGTCACGATTTCGGCGAATGGCCGCTGCGCATCACGCGCTCGGGCTATACGGGCGAAGATGGCTTCGAAATCTCACTTCCGGCTGAGCATGCGGAGACCTTCTGCAACCGCATGTGCGCCGAAATCGAGGTGCGCCCGATCGGCCTCGGTGCGCGCGACAGCCTGCGCCTGGAGGCGGGGCTGCCGCTTTACGGCCATGACATCACCGAAGAAACCGACCCGGTTTCTGCCGATCTTACCTTCGCGCTGACCAAGAAGCGCCGCGAGGAAGGGGGCTGGATGGGCCACGAAGCGGTCGCCAAGGTGTTCGCCGATGGTCCGGCGCAAAAGCGCGTCGGCCTCGACATCGAAGGCCGCCTGCCGGCGCGCGAAGGTGCGCTCGTCTATTCCGGCGACAAACAGGTCGGCCGCGTGACCAGCGGCGGCTTCTCGCCCACGCTCCAGCGCCCGATTGCAATGGCTTACATCGACACCGAGCTCACCGAAGAGGGAACCGAACTCGAGGTCGAGGTTCGTAAGAAGAGACTGCCGGCGAAGGTCGCACCCATGCCCTTCGTCCCCCACCGCTACTACAGAGGGAAGTGACCTGATGGCCCGTTATTTCACCGATGAACACGAATGGATCGACCTCGAAGGCGACACCGCCACGGTCGGCATCACCGATTACGCGCAAGGCCAGCTGGGCGACATCGTCTTCGTCGAACTGCCCGAAGTCGGCACCATGGTCGAGAAGGGCAAGGACGCCGCCGTGGTCGAAAGCGTCAAGGCCGCGAGCGACGTCTACGCGCCGCTTTCGGGCGAAGTCGTCGAAGTGAACGACGGTCTCGAAGAAGACCCCGCGCTGGTCAATTCCTCTCCGGAAGAAGACGGCTGGTTCTTCAAGATGACCGTCTCCGACAAGTCCGAACTCGAAGGGCTGATGGACGACAAGGCCTACAAGAGCTTCTGCGACGAGCTTTGATTTTGATCGCGACAAGGGTGAATCCGTCTGTGGCGATTCTTGCAACCCTTGTCGCTGCCTGCCAATCGACGCCGGTATTCGATGATCCCTCACTGGCAGAAGTGAGAGAGAAACGCTTGGAATGGAGCGGTCGCACGGTAAATGTTCGCGGCACAATCGAGGGCTGCAAAGGCGAAGCCTGGGGCTGCGTTTTGTTTAGCGGTCCTTCGGATGACAAACGTTCAGTTTTGATTATCGATTTCGCCCCCGAACTGGAGCCTCAACTGGCCGCAGTTGCGGGGAGGGAGATTTTGTTGCGTGCCCGCGTGACAGACGAATGCGCTCGTCAAATCTGTACAGATCGCGGACCGGACATCGTCCCGCTCCAAATACTCAAGGTTTACTAAGATGCGCTACCTACCCCTGACCGATGCCGACCGTTCGGCGATGCTTGAGAAGATCGGCGCGCCTGACGTCGATGCGCTGTTTGTCGATGTGCCCGAAGAGGCGCGGCTCGACGGTCCGATCCATGGCCTGCCGATGCATGCCAGCGAGATGGCGGTCGAAAAGCATATGCGCACGCTGTCGAAGAAGAACCTCGCGGCCTCCGATGCGGCCTTCTTCCTCGGCGCAGGCGCTTACAAGCACCACGTGCCCGCAAGCGTCGATCATATCATCCAGCGCGGCGAGTTCCTGACCGCCTACACGCCTTACCAGCCGGAAATCGCGCAGGGCACGCTGCAGATGCTCTTCGAGTTCCAGAGCCAGGTCGCGCATCTCTATGGCTGCGCTGTGGCCAATGCCTCGATGTACGACGGTTCGACCGCCTGCTGGGAAGCGGTGGCGATGGCGAGCCGCATCGCGCGCGGCAGGAAGCGCAAGGTCGTGCTCTCGGGCGCGCTGCACCCGCATTACGCCGAGGTCGTGAAGACCATGGCGAAGTTCACCGACGACGAGATTGCGCATGCCAAGCCCGCCATGCAGGCCTCGCCTGATACGGACGGACTCATCGCGCGCATCGATGGCGACACAAGCTGCGTCGTGGTGCAATATCCCGACATCCTCGGCCGCGTCACCGACCTGCAGCCGATTGCTGATGCTGCGCATGAAAAGGGCGCGCTGCTGATCGTCGTCAACACCGAACCGGTGGCGCTGGGCGCGATCAAGTCGCCCGGCGAAATGGGCGCGGACATCGTCGTGGGCGAGGGCCAGTCGATCGGCGTCGGCCTCCAGTTCGGTGGGCCCTATCTCGGCCTCTTCGCCGTGCGCGATCCCAGGCATGTTCGCATGATGCCCGGGCGCCTGTGCGGCGAAACGCAGGATGCGGAGGGCAAGCGCGGCTTCGTCCTGACGCTCTCGACCCGCGAGCAGCATATCCGCCGCGAAAAGGCGACGTCGAACATCTGCACCAATTCGGGCCTCTGCGCGCTGGCGTTCAGCGTCCACATGACGCTGCTGGGCGAGAAGGGCCTGCGTGCCTTGGCGATGGAAAACCACCGCCTCGCCAGCCTCGCCGCCGACAAGCTGGCCGAAGTGCCGGGCGTCTCTGTCCTCAACGACAGCTTCTTCAACGAATTCACCATCCGCCTCGGCCAGGATGCCCGCGCGGTGGTGCGTAAGCTTGCCAAGGACAACATTCTGGCAGGCGTCTCGCTCGGGCGCCTGTTCCCCGAGCACGAAGAGCTGTCCGACGGCCTGATCGTCGCGGTCACCGAAACCACCACCGAGGAGGACATCGAGACACTTGCCTCCGCTTTGAAGGAGGTGCTGGCATGAGCAGTCCCAACGCATCCGGCTGGAAGCCCGGCAGCCCCGTTCAGGATCACAATGCGATGAGCGGCCCCGACACCGTCACCGGCAACCGCGCGCTGATGCTCGAAGAGCCGCTGATCTTCGAGATCGGCACCACCGAGACCACCGGCGTCGACCTGCCCGAACCGACGGGCGGCGCCAACCGCCTTGGCGGGCTCGAGCGTGCCGAAAAGATCGGCCTGCCCGGTCTTTCCGAGCCGGAAACCGTGCGCCACTACACGCGCCTCAGCCGCCAGAACTACGCGATCGACCTCGGCCTCTTCCCGCTCGGAAGCTGCACGATGAAGCACAACCCGCGGCTCAACGAGAAGGTCGCGCGGATGCCCGGCTTTGCCGATGTCCATCCGCTGCAGCCGGTGGACACCGTGCGCGGTGCGCTCGAAGTCATCAACGAGCTGGCGCACTGGCTGATTGACCTCACCGGTATGCACGGCGTCGCCATGAGCCCCAAGGCGGGCGCGCATGGCGAATTGTGCGGTATCCTCTGCATTCGTGCCGCGCTGGAAGCGCGCGGCGATGCGCGTGAAGTTATCCTCGTGCCCGAAAGCGCGCATGGCACCAATCCCGCCACTGCTGCCTTTGCGGGTTACAAGATCGAGGACATCCCTGCCAATTCGGACGGGCGCGTCGATCTCGATGCGCTGAAAAACCGTCTCGGCCCAGATGTTGCGGGCGTGATGATCACCAACCCCTCGACGCTCGGCCTGTTCGAGCGCGACCTCAAGGAAATCTCCGACGCGGTCCACGAGGCAGGCGGCTTCGTCTATTGCGACGGCGCGAACTTCAACGCCATCGTCGGCAAGGTGCGCCCGGGCGACCTCGGCGTCGATGCGATGCACATCAATCTGCACAAGACCTTCTCCACCCCGCATGGCGGTGGCGGTCCGGGCTCGGGCCCCGTGGTCCTGTCCGAAGCGCTCAGCCCCTTCGGCCCGCTGCCCTACACGGCGCGTACCAAGGATGGCGTCGTCCACCTGATCGAGGAAGAGGATGCCGACGCATTCTCCGAAGAACACTTCGGCGGCGTGATGCAGAGCTTCGGCCGGATGACCGCCTTTCACGGGCAGATGGGCATGTTCACCCGCGCGCTGAGCTACATCCTCAGCCACGGCGCGGACGGGCTGCGCCAGGTCGCCGAGGACGCGGTTCTCAACGCCAATTATATCCTCCGCAGCCTCGACGATGTGCTCGATGCGCCCTTCGGCCACAGCGGCCCCTGCATGCACGAGGCGCTGTTCAGCGATAAGGGATTTGCGGAAGATATCTCGACGCTCGATCTCGCCAAAGCGCTGATCGACGAGGGCTACCACCCGATGACCATGTACTTCCCGCTGGTGGTGCATGGCGCGATGCTGGTCGAGCCCACCGAGACCGAGAGCAAGGCGGCGCTGGACCAGTTCATCATGGCCCTGCGCAGCGTTGCCGAGCGTGCCAAGGCTGGCGACGAGACGCTCAAGACCGCGCCGCATTACGCGCCGCGCCGCCGCCTCGACGAGACGCTCGCCGCGCGCAAGCCGATCCTCGCCTGGGAAGAGCCCAATCCTCCTGCTGGCGAGCCGACGATGAGCGAGCAGGGCGGGCGGTAAGCCTGTCCGAAGCGGCCATGAGGATAATCTTCAGCCGCAAGGGCTTCGACAGCGCGGCGGGCGGAGGTCCGTCGCCGATCGTGGACGGCAGGCCACTGAGCCTGCCGATCCCGGCAGGTACTGCCTCGCGTACGACCTATGGCGAGCTTGGGCTGGGCGAGCATGCATCGCTCTCCAGCCGCGGCAAGCTCGGCGCGGGCGACCTCTGCCATCATGACCCGATGTTCCTCGCGGACGGCACCTGCCTGTTCGGTCAGGTAGGGGCCGCGCAGACCCATCTCGCCAACCAGGGCGTGGGGGAGGGCGATGTATTCCTCTTCTTCGGGCTCTTCCGCGAGGAAGACAGCGGCGAACCCCATCACCGCATCTTCGGCTGGATGGAGGTGGAGCGCATGGTCCACCTTGCCGAATGCGCCGAGCAGGAGCGCACGGCATTGGCTGCTCACGCTCATCCGCATGCGCTCGAAATGCACGGCTCCAACGATTGCATTTATGTCGGTCCGGGCGGCACCGCGCCGCGGGCAAGTGCCGCCTTGCGCCTCACGGTGTCCGGCGGCCCGCCCTCGCTATGGGAGCGGCCCGACTGGCTGAAGAAGGGCGGGCTATCCTATCACGACCGCGCGGATCGCTGGCTGCGCGGCGGCAGGCTCAGGAGCGTCGCTAGGGGCCAGGAATTCGTCGCCGACATCGGACGAAGGCAGGGTCCGAAGCGCTGGCTGGACCGAATTCTGGCCGAGTTGCGCGATTAATCCTGCGAATATCCGGTTTCAGCCGCGGGACTCGCAGGGTTTTTGTCGTTAGGCTCAGGCTCGGTATCGCATTGCTGTTCCGAGCCTTTCGGCCAGTCGCCCTACTGAGCGGCAGTGCGATACCAACCCGATCCTAGAGCGTCTTGATCACCGCCGAGAAGTCGAGCCCGCCGTTCTCTTCGGCGAAAGCCTCGTAGATTTCGGTGGCATGCTTGCCGAGCGCGGTCTTGGCATCGACGCTGCCGGCTGCCTCCATCGCGAGGCGCAGGTCCTTCAGCATCAGTGCAGTCGCAAAGCCGCCCTTGTAGCCATTGTCCGCCGGGCTCTCGACGCCGACGCCAGGCATCGGCGTATAGGCATTGAGCGGCCAGCAATAGCCCGAGCTTTGCGAACTGATCTCGTAGAACTTCTGCGGGTCTAGGCCGAGCTTCTCGGCCATTTTCATCGCCTCGGTCGTGCCGATCATGGTGATGGCCAGCAGCATGTTGTTGCAGATCTTGGCGGTCTGGCCCGCGCCCGCGTCACCTGCATGGATCACCGCCTTGCCCATGGCGTTCAGCACCTCTTCGGCGCGCTTGAAGGCCTTGTCGGTTCCGCCGACCATGAAGGTGAGCGTGCCGCCATTGGCCGCCGCGATCCCGCCGGAGACCGGCGCATCGACCATGTCGTAACCGGCGGCCTCGGCTTTGGCGATCACCTCTTTCGCGGTGGCGACGTCGATGGTCGAGCAGTCGAGCAGCACCGCGCCCGCAGGAGCCTTGCCGATCACGCTGCCTTCGTAGACGGACTTCACGATCCCGCCATTGGGCAGCATGGTCACCACGCCGTCGACGCCCTGCACGGCTTCGCTGGCGTCTGTGAAAGTTTCGCATCCGTTGTCCCCGGCCGTCGCAAGCGCCTCTTCGGAAAGGTCGAAGGCGTTCACCTCGTGCCCCGCTTTCACGAGGTTCGCGGCCATCCCGCCGCCCATGTTGCCGAGGCCAATGAAAGCGATTTTCATTGTTCTATTCCTTGAAAGACTGAAGCCACTTACCAACGAACCACATTGGGACGATAACGGCAGCGAAAGAGGCGTAAATCCACCACGGTGCGGCGGGAACGCCGCTCGCGAGATTCCAGATGATGATAATGCCAACCACAATCCAGAACAGGACAACCATTACCCGAAGGTAGGTGCCCATACCGGCAAAGTAGCTGCGCATATTCACGCTTCTAGCGCCCCTTCCACTTGCCCTCGCGCTTTTCGACGAAGGCGGCCATGCCTTCCTTCTTGTCCTCGCTCGCGGTGAGGATCTGGAAGATGCGGCGTTCGATGATCAGGCCCTGATCCAGCGACGTCTCGAAAGCGGCGTTGACCATTTCCTTGTTCGCGATCGCAGCCATCGGCGGCATCGCGGCGATTTGCGCGGCGGTCTTCATGGCATCGTCGAGCAGCTCGTCATGCGGCACAACGCGGGCGACGAGATTGCTGCGCTCGGCTTCCTCGGCGCCCATCATGCGGCCCGTCAGGCACATCTCCATGGCCTTCGACTTGCCGATGGCCTTGGTCAGGCGCTGCGAACCGCCCATGCCGGGCGCAACGCCCAGCTTGATTTCGGGCTGGCCGAACTTGGCGTTTTCCGAAGCGATGATGAAATCTGCCATCATGGCGAGCTCGCACCCGCCGCCAAGCGCGAAGCCGTTCACCGCGGCGATCCACGGCTTGCGGGTCTTCTTCACGATCTCGCTGGTCCAGGGGCTGAAGAAATCGTCGAGATAGAAGTCTGCCGCTTCCTTCTCGCTCATTTCCTTGATGTCGGCGCCGGCGGCAAAGGCCTTGTCGCCCGAGCCGGTCAGGACTGCGCACAGCTGGCTGCTGTCGGCCTGATAGGCGGCAAAGGCCTCGATCAGTTCCTCGAGCACTTTGGAGTTGAGTGCGTTGAGCGCCTTGGGGCGGTTCAGGGTGATCAGCGTAACCGCGTCACGCTGTTCGACGGTGATGGTTTCGAAAGTCATAGGGGTTTCCATTCCTCATCGGCGGGAAGCGGGGCGAAGATGCTGTCGATCAGCTCCTCGCTCACGCCCTCGGGCGTTGCCGGATCCCATTTTGGGTCGTTCGTCTTGTCCACGATCACTGCGCGCACGCCTTCGGCAAAGTCGGGGCGGGTCAGGACGCGCGATGCGATGCGGTATTCCATGACCATGTTGTCGGCGAAGCTGTCGAGCTTCTCGCTCTCGCTCAGCTGGCGCAGCGCGACCTTGCAGGTCTGCGGGCTCTTGGTGCGCAAGGTGGCAAGTTCCTTCGCCGCCCAATCGCTGTCGTCGGCCTCGAGCCTGGCGAGAATGTCCTCGTAGCGGTCGGAGGCGAAGTGTTTCTTAATCAGCTCGGCATTACCCTCGATCCGCGCTGCGGGCGGAGTGACCGAGAGTTCGGACAGGATGCCCGCGATACGGTCGGGGTGTTCGGTGATGCGCGCCTTGGCTTCGGCGAGCTTCTCACTCGGCAGGTAATGCGTGGCGATGCCCGCCCAGACACATTCCGCACCGTCGAGCCGCGCGCCGGTGAGCGCGAGGAACTGGCCGAGGCGTCCGCCGAGGCGCGACAGGTGCCAGCCGCCGCCCACGTCGGGGAAAAGGCCGATGCCTGTTTCCGGCATAGCGAAACGCGTGTGCTCGGTCGCGACGCGGTACTTGCAGGGCAGGGCAATGCCCACGCCGCCGCCCATGGTGATGCCGTCCATGAAAGCCACGATCGGCTTGTCATAAGTCATCATCTGGTGGTTGAGCTGGTACTCGTCATGGAAGAAGGCGCGCCCGCTCTCACCGCCGTCGTTGAGCGCTGAGTTGCGCAGCAGGTTGATGTCGCCGCCCGCGCAAAAGCCGCGGCCTTCGGCATGGTCGAGGATTATCGCCTCGACCGCATCGTCACCCGCCCAGCCGGTGAGTGTCTTGCTCATCGCGTGACACATGTCGAGCGTAAGCGAGTGCAGCGCCTTGGGGCGATTGAGCGAGATATGGCCGGTGCGGCCATGGGTATGAATGTTCACTTCATCGGTCATCGCGCAGGTCCTTACTGGCGCAGCAGGTCACGGCCCACGATCATGCGCATGACCTGGTTGGTGCCTTCGAGGATCGAGTGGACGCGCAGGTCGCGCCAGAAACGCTCGATCGGATATTCCTTGAGGTAGCCGTAGCCGCCGAACAGCTGCAGCGCGTCGTTGACGATCTTGCTGCCATTGTCGGTCGCAAGGCGCTTGGCCATGGCCGAGAAGCGCGACTTGTCGGGCGCGTTGTCGGTGACCTTGGCCGCCGCGAGGTAGAGCAGGGCGCGCGCCGCCTCGAGATCGGTCGCCATGTCGGCGAGCATGAACTGCGTGTTCTGGAAGTCGGCGATCGGCGTGTCGAACTGCTTGCGGTCCTTGGTATAGGCCACCGCCTCGTCGAGGCAGCGCTGCGCGCCGCCAAGCGAACAGGCGCCGATGTTCAGACGACCGCCGTCGAGGCCCATCATCGCAAAGCGGAAGCCTTCGCCTTCATCGCCGACGCGGTTGGCGACGGGCACGCGCGCATCTTCGAAGATGACCTGTGCGGTGGGCGAGGCGTTCCAGCCCAGCTTCTTCTCCGGCTTGCCGAAGGATACGCCGGGCGTGTCCTTGTCGATCACGAGGCAGGTGATGCCCTTGGTCTTGTGCTCGGAAGTGCGGACCATGGTGACGTAGACATCGTTGACGCCGCCGCCCGAGATGAACTGCTTGGTGCCGTTCAGGACATAGTGATCGCCGTCGAGCTTCGCATTGGTTTTGAGGCCTGCTGCGTCGGACCCGCTGCCGGGTTCGGTGAGGCAATAGCTGGCGATCTTCTCCATGCTGACGAGGTCGGGCAGGTAACGGTCTTTCACGTCTTGGCTGCCGAACTGGTCGATCATCCAGCTCGCCATGTTGTGGATCGAGATGAAGGCGCTGGTGGTCGGGCAGCCATAGGCCATGGCCTCCATGATCAACGCCGCCTCAAGCCGGCCGAGGCCAATGCCGCCGCTTTCTTCGGAGACGTAGATCGCCCCAAAGCCGAGTTCGGCAGTGCTCTGGATCACTTCGCGCGGGAAGTGCGATTTCTCGTCCCATTCCGCAGCATGCGGCGTGATGTTGTCGGCGGTGAAGCGCTGCGCCATTTCCTGGATCGCGAGCTGCTCTTCGGTGAGCTGGAATTGTCCTGAATTCGTAGTCATGGGCTGCGCTCTAGACCGCTAAGGCAGGCAAGTGAAGAGGCGCGAGAACCTAGCGCTGAACGATTGCTTCGGCCTCGATTTCGACTTTCCATTCCTTGCGGCAAAGCCATGGTGCGCCGACCATTGTTGCGGCCGGTTTTGCGGCGCCAAAGAAGCGCGCGTGGACTTTGCCCACGGCTGCCTGCTCGTCGAAGTCGGTGAGGAACATGCGGGTGCGCACGACGTCGCCTGCGCTTCCGCCATGATCCTCTATCGCCGCGATTATCAGCTCGCAGCAGCGCGCGGCCTGTGCGCCGGCATCGCCTTGGGTGGAGGAGCCGTCGGGCTCAATCGGGCCGGTGCCCGCCACGATGATGCGATTGCCTTCGCGAATGGCGCGGCAGAAGCCGAATTGCTCCTCGAAGGGCGATCCGCTGGTGGTGCGCCGGCGCTCGCTCACCCGCAGGTGATCCGCGTAATGGTGCCGTCAGCATCGTAGATCACGTTCACCCGGTCCTCGCGATAGTCCATGGTGAAGACCGTATCCGGCCCTCCCCAGCGCAGGGTTCGGGCACCGCTGGCTTTGAGAATCGCTTCTGCGAGCTCGTCGCTGGCGGCCTGATGAAGAAGGGTTTGCGCAGGAGCAGCCTGACAGGCACCATCGCCATCGAGGTCGCTTGCGTCCACTCCGCCTGTGGGAAGAACTGGCGAAGGAGTGCAGGCCACTAGGGCGACAGCGAGTAGGGCGATGCTCCAACGCATGGCCGTCACCCCATCGTCGGAATGACGAAGGCGTTCGACCCGTCGCCGCCGCCGTCGGGCCAGCGCTGGGTGACCTTCTTGGCCTTGGTCCAGAACTTGAGGCCTTCCATGCCGTACTGGTCGATATCGCCGAAGCCAGAACGCTTCCAGCCGCCGAAGCTGTGGTAGCTGACGGGCACGGGGATCGGCACGTTGATGCCGACCATGCCGACGTTGACGCGGCTGGCGAATTCGCGCGCGGCGTGGCCGTTGCGGGTGAAGATCGCGACTCCGTTGCCATACTGGTGCTCGCTCGGCAGGCGCACGGCCTCCTCGAAATCCTTGGCGCGCACGATCTGGAGCACGGGGCCGAAGATTTCTTCCTTGTAGCTCTCCATGTCGGTGGTGACGCGGTCGAGCAGCGTCGGGCCGACAAAGAAGCCGTTTTCGTGGCCCTGCAGGCTGAAGCCGCGACCGTCGATGACGACTTCGGCGCCTTCCTTCTCGGCCGTATCGATCCAGCCTTCGACGCGCGCCTTGTGCTCGGGCGTGACTACGGGGCCGTAATGCGCATCGGGATCGTTAGAGACACCGACGCGCAGCGCGTTGATCGCAGGGATCAGCTTTTCGCGCAGCTTGTCTGCGGTGTCGTCGCCTACAGGGACGACGACGGGCAGAGCCATGCAGCGCTCACCAGCAGAGCCGAAGGCGGCACCGGCAAGATCGTTCACCACCTGGTCGAGGTCGGCGTCGGGCATGACGATGCCGTGGTTCTTCGCGCCGCCAAAGGCCTGCACGCGCTTCGCATTCGCCGAGCCGCGCGAGTAGATGTACTGCGCGATGTCGGACGAACCGACGAAGCTGATTGCGGGAATATCGGGATGGTCGAGGATGGCGTCGACCATTTCCTTGTCGCCGTGGACGACCTGCAACAGACCTTCAGGGGCGCCCGCTTCGAGGAACAGTTCGGCGAGGCGGACCGGAACGGAGGGATCGCGCTCCGAGGGCTTGAGGATGAAAGCGTTACCCGCCGCGATCGCCATGCCGAACATCCACATCGGAATCATGGCCGGGAAGTTGAACGGGGTAATGCCCGCACCGATGCCGAGCGGCTGGCGCATCGAATAGACGTCGATGCCCGGGCCTGCGCTCTGCGTGTACTCGCCCTTCAGCGCCTGCGGGATGCCGCAGGCAAACTCAATGACTTCGAGCCCGCGCTGCACATCGCCATGCGCGTCGTCGACAACCTTGCCGTGCTCGCTCGACAGCAGCTCGGCGAGCTCCTGCTTGTTCGCTTCGACCAGTTCCTTGAACGCGAACATCACGCGGGCGCGGCGCTGGGGGTTGGTGGCTGCCCATTCGGGCTGGACCTTCTTGGCCGCGTCGACCGCTTTCTGCAGCAGAGCCGCATCGCCAAGCGCGACTTCGGCCTGGACTTCGCCCGTCGAGGGGTTCCAGATCTTGTGGGTGCGAGTTGCGGAACCTGCGGCTCCACCGGCGATGAAATGGTCAACCTGACGCATGGGAGTATTCCTCTCTTTCCTTGCCAACGGCCTTGGCAAGCGAGAGGTCCGAAATCAACCGGTTTCAGATGAAACCTTTGTCTTCGGAGCCTAGCCGACGCCCGCCATCAACTGCGCACACAGGATCGCGCCATAGGTACCGAGCGCGTAGCCGAGCACCGCCAGCAAGACCCCGACCGGTGCCAGGGCAGGGTGGAAAGCGCCCGCCACGACCGGTGCCGAAGCTGCCCCGCCGACATTGGCCTTGCTGCCCACGGCCACGAAGAAAAACGGCGCCTTGATGATCTTCGCGACCACCAGCAGCAGGACGATGTGAAACAGCATCCAGATCGCGCCGATCGCCATGAAGGCGGGTGCGTCCATGATCTTGGTTACGTCCATCCGCGTGCCGATGATCGCCACCAGCAGGAAGATGAAGAGCACGCCGAACTTGCTCGCCCCGATGCCTTCGAGCTCGCGGGCACGGGTGAAGCTGGCAAGGAGGCCCGCGGTGGTGGAGACCACGACGACCCAGAAGAAGCTGCTCGCGAGCGTCGCATCCTCGCCCTGCAGCTCTGCAAAGAAGTTGCCCAGCCACCCGCCGAGCAGGTGCGACAGGCCCACGACCGCAAAAGTGACCCCGAACAGCAGGATGTAATCGTTCGCCTTGGCCACGCGCTCGATGCTGTCCGAATAGTCCTGCATCTTTTCCTGCAGCCTGGTGATCGAGGAACTGTCCGCGCCGAGCCATTTGTCGACCCGCTCATGCGCGCCTGCGCCATAAAGCAGGAAGATCATCCAGATCTCGGCCACGATGATGTCGACCGCGAGCAGGGCGGCAAAACCTTGGAGCGGATAGCCATAGACTTCGAGCATGGCGGTCTGGTTCGCGCCGCCACCGATCCAGCTGCCGGCCAGAGTTGCCAGCCCGCGCCATGCGGCGGTATCGCCCGATCCGATCACGGTGGGGTCGAATTGAGCGACGATCCAGAGCGCGAGCGGTCCGCCCAGGATGATCCCGACCGTCGCGGTCAGGAACATGATGATCGCCTTGCTGCCGAGGCCGAGGATGCCCTTGATGTCGATGCTGAGCGTCATCAGGAACAGCGCGGCGGGAAGGAAATAGTCCTTGGCGACCGGCCACAGCTGGCTTTCGCTGGTATCGATCAGCCCGGTCGTCACGAAGAGAGAGGGCACGAGATAGCAGACGAGGATGATCGGCACGAAGACATAGAACTTCTTCCACCCGGGCCTGTCGCGCGTCGCGAAAACGAAGGCCAGAAGTGCGGCCAGAATGCCGAGAATAATGCGATCGTCGCTGATCATGATGTGTGCGTCCCGCTACCAATCGGATGTTCGCAGGCCTGCCTAGCGGCTTGCGATAAGAAAAACCATGTTGACCCGCAATCGCGCCTTCCCCAGCACGAAAGCGGGTGCCGAGGAGACGGAGCAGGCATGGGCGATTGGATTGAACTTGCGCGCGACGCATGCGGCGAAGCGCAGGATTACCTGGATGCGGTTCGAGCGGCGAGTGCGCAGCTTGTTGCCCCCGACGGCAAGCCGCAAGCGGACCTTGTCGAACAGCACCAGCGCCGTCTTCACGGATTTGCCTGGATCGGCACCAGTGTCGCAGCGCTCGAGGCGGTTGCCGATTGGGCAGCGCGTTCGCAGCGGGCAGGACGGTTCGGCGAGGTCGAGGAACTCGTCCTCAAGATCGGTTTTGGCGAATACCTCCACCAGCTGACTTCGGCACTCGCGATGAGCCAGAACGAATATGTCCGTCCTGCGGAGCTCTCGGTGGGCGATGCGGCGCAAAAGCTTGCGCATTCCGCTGCTGCGAAGCCTTTTCTCGAGAATGGCAATACGGCGACGAACCGTGCGCGGCTTGCCGCAATGCTCGCCGAAGGAGCGCGTCCCGACGAGGCGTTCGATGACGAGACGCTCGACATGATCCGCGCGCAGTTCCGCGCGTTCACCGCCGATCGCATCGCACCCAAGGCGCACGAATGGCACCTCGCGGACGAGCTTATCCCGATCGAAGTGGTCGATGAAATGGCCGAGCTGGGCGTCTTCGGCGTCTGCATCGCCGAGGAATATGGCGGCCTCGGCCTTGGCAAGACCGCGATGTGCCTCGTTTCGGAAGAGCTCTCGCGCGGCTGGATCTGTGCAGGCTCGCTCGGCACGCGCTCGGAAATCGCGGGCGAGCTGATCGGCGAGAACGGTACGCCGGAGCAAAAGGCGAAGTACCTGCCCAAACTGGCCAATGGTTCGATCCTGCCGACTGCTGTTTTCACCGAGCCGGACACCGGTTCCGATCTCGCCTCCGTTCGCACCCGCGCGAGGAAACAGGACGATGGCAGCTGGACGATCGACGGCGCGAAGACGTGGATCACGCATGCCGCGCGAGCGGACCTGATGACCGTCCTCTGCCGCTCGGACCCGGACAGCCCGGGCTATTCCGGCCTGTCGATTTTCCTCGCCGAGAAGACCCGCGGCACCGATGCAATCCCGTTCCCGGATGACGGGATCGACGGAAGCGAGATCGAGGTGCTGGGCTATCGCGGCATGAAAGAATATGCGCTCGGCTTCGATGGCTTCACGGTTGCAGCCGATGGCCTGCTCGGCGGCGCCGAGGGGCAGGGCTTCAAGCAATTGATGCGCACCTTCGAAGGTGCGCGCATCCAGACCGCTGCCCGCGCAATCGGCGTGGCATGGAATGCCTTCGACCTCGGCCTGTCTTATGCGCTGGAGCGCAAGCAGTTCGGCAAGCCCCTGCTCGCATTCCCGCGTGTCGCCGACAAGCTGGCGCTCATGGCGACCGAGACGGTTCTGGCGCGCGAGCTCACCTATTCTGCGGCGCGTCACAAGGACAAGGGCGAGCGCTGCGACATCGAGGCGGGGATGGCGAAGCTGCTTGCCGCGCGCGTCGCGTGGAGCAATGCGGACAACGCCCTGCAGATCCACGGCGGCAACGGCTACGCACTCGAATACCAGATCAGCCGGGTGCTGTGCGATGCGCGCATCCTCAACATCTTCGAAGGTGCGGGGGAAATCCAGGCGCAGGTCATCGGGCGTGGAATGCTCGCAGGACAAGCGCGCCATTGACCGCCGGTCGGCGAGACGGCACATGGCGCACCGCTCGCGGGTGTAGCTCAATGGTAGAGCAGCAGCTTCCCAAGCTGACGACGAGGGTTCGATTCCCTTCACCCGCTCCAGCGCCACCTTCCCAAGACATCCCGAAAACGCTATAAAACCCTTGGAAATCCGAGGGGTTTCGCGGTTCGGTTGTCCTGCATTTGCCCGGTTGGTCTCGCTAAATCTCGCTGATTTGGGGGCCACATTGGGGGCCATGCAGGTTTCCGTCAATTCGAGTGGCCCCCAGATTGGGGGCCACGTACCGGGTAAAGGTCTGAAAATATGGCACTAACAGACGTTGCAGTTCGCAAGGCTAGACCTAAGGCGAAAGCTTACAAACTGGGCGATTCGTTAGGGCTCTTCCTTTTGGTTCAACCAAGTGGCGGCAGATTGTGGCGGATGAAGTACCGCGTTGACGGACGCGAGAAGAAACTGGGGCTCGGAACCTACCCGGAAATTGGGCTGGCTGAGGCCCGTAGAAGGCGCGATGCCGCGCGCGAGACGCTGGCGCAGGGAAAGGACCCCTCGCGCGAGAAACAGCGTGAGAAGGCGCGTAAGAAGCTTGGTGCCGCAAATACCTTTGCCTCAATTGCCGCTGAGTTCTGCGAGAAGCGCAAGCAGGATGGGTCAAGGGCCTGGGCACCCGCAACGGCTAAGCGCTGCGAATACCTCTTGTCTGTCCTTAACAGTTCGATTGGCAATCTGCCCATCGCCGATATTGAGCCTGCCGACATCCTGACAGCCGTTCGCCGGATCGAAAGCAAGGGCAAGCTGGAAAGCGCAAAGCGAACCTTGCAACTGGCAGGATCGGTGTTCCGCTATGCGGTCGCTACAGCGCGCCTCAAGTCCGATCCGACACGCGACTTGAGAGGTGCGCTGATGAACCCAACCGTGACGCACTATGGAGCGGTGCTCGATCCAGCAGGGGCCGGTGAACTACTCAGGGCTATCGATGGGTACGAAGGTCAACCTATCACCAAACTGGCAATGCAGCTTGCTCCGCATGTGTTCGTAAGGCCGGGTGAGCTCCGCCACGCCGAGTGGAGTGAAATCGACTTCGATGGCGCTTTGTGGACCATCCCGGCGAGCAAGACGAAGATGCGCAAGGATCACCTTGTCCCGCTCTCACGTCAAGCCATTGCGATCCTGGAAGAGGCCTACCGATTGACGGGGCCCGACGGCTATGTCTTCCCGTCAGTCCGAACCCGCAGGCGTCCCATGAGCGATAACACGATCAACGCTGGACTGCGCCGCCTCGGTTACACAACCGACGAAATGACCGCCCATGGCTTTCGCGCGATGGCCTCAACGTTGCTGAACGAGAGCGGCAAGTGGAACCCTGATGCAATCGAGCGCGCACTAGCGCACGGAGACAGCGATAAGGTCCGCGCAGCGTACCATCGCGGTGCCCACTGGAAAGAGCGTGTGAAGATGATGAATTGGTGGAGCGACTACCTTGACCAGCTCCGCCAAGGTGCCGAAGTGGTGCCAATCAAGGCAGCAAAACGCTGACGGATCGCGCCAGAAATCGCAACTTTTCTGCGACCCGCGAGAACTCGGCGAAATCTCTCATAATTACCGTTGCTTATCGCAACGTGAGTTGCTTGCGGCTCGGCGGAAACCCGCTCAACTCGTAGGCGAGTTGATTCCGCCCAAAACGATATTGCATCATAAAAACATGAACTTATCTCCCGAAATCGCGGGGTAGGGTGTGCTGTCAAGTTCCAAAGTGCGCGGGCGTTTCCGGCAACTTGGAGCAACCGTTCAATACACTGAATTTTCGACCTTATTTTTGGAGCGGGAGCAGGTTGGCTTTCATGGGACAGAGCGAGATTCTAAGCGGAATCGGCTCTGGGCTACCAACTGGCCTTAGTTTGGTGACAAATGGCCAGCTGAAGGGACGCTCTTCATGAGGCGACTTATGCGCGCCGTTTGCAGAGTATTGGCTCTCGACCACTGTTCGCATGTGTCGGGAAGAGGCTATCGACATGCTCGTCAGTCGAATTGATGTGCACAGCCTCGCGCCGCCTTTCTGGATAGAACAATTGCACAGACTGGCGCCGATCAATCAACAAGCGAGAATCAGCTCGGTCGCTGAGCGGAAGGTCAACCGCTTTCACTGCGAACACGAAAGAAGGGCAGGAACCGTCACCGGCCCCTCCCCTGATCCTATGGTCAGAATTCGTCTGACATTGCCCCTTGGACGGTATGAACTACGCGCGCTGCAAGGTGTGCCGGAAGTGCGTTGTAGTCGCCCTCGTCCAAGGCGAAGTATCCGAGTTCTCGGTCCGCAACGATGTGCTGATCGAAGAAGCTGTGTAGCGCCCGACGCTCTGCAACAGCCAATGCGGCAAAGTAGCGATCCGAGTTCGAATTGTGCTGAGCAATTGAAGCCATAATATCCTCCTGATGTCTGCCGTTGACGGCAGGAGCAGGACGGATGGGCGTGCGGCCGGCGGGTCAGGGATCGCCCTCGCGGGCGACCGCGCAGCGGCGGTAGGGGTAACGATTTTGTCGGACCGGAGCGCAGCGAAGAGGAGACAAAATGGTGGGACCCTGCCGTCCTTGACGCGCCGGTTGCGCGACCATCAAAATGGGACAACCGTGAGCAAGTCCCCTTCCAGAAGTTCACTTTGTCTCGGTCTAGGATGCATAGGTTCGTCCTAGAAGGGGATGTCATCATCTAGATCATTGGAGCTTCCGCAGCCTCACCGATTGCCGCAGGTACCTCCTCTTCGCCTTCTCCTTTTTTCGAATCCAATCCCCAGTCAGACATGACATCTTTGAGAGGAAAGATGTCGCCCTTCGCCCAATCAACAAATGGTGCTGCTGTCGCACTCCAGGGCTCTCTTGCAGGCATCCTCATTTGCACCCGCACCGGCACATGAAGGGCACTGCCGAAAACTATCGCTTCACCCGCAGCCAGAACTGTCACCTGGTCGAGCAGGCGCTGCGCTTGCTTGGGAATTATGCGGCGGAAATGATCAATGTCGTCGGGGTTTTGGAGGCGATGCGAGAAGAAGTTGGCGCACTGACTTATGATTGTCTGACTGATTTCACTCGGCCTTTGACTGGCGACGATCAGCGATAGACCAAACTTGCGGCCTTCCTTTGCGACCCGCTCAAACGCACGGCGAGAAAGGCTCTGACTACGTTCCTCTAAAGTGCGTGGCGGTCTGACGTAGTTGTGGGCCTCTTCGAGTATGAGCAGCCACGGGTAACGGCTCCGAATGTCTGGCTTTAGCAATTCTCGGGTCTCCAAAAAAATGCGACCGAGTAAGGCGCAAGCGAAGGGAAGGACTTCCGAGGCGAGCATCGACATATCAAGGACTGAAACGCGGGACGGTGATTTGCGACCGATGCCCAGCTTATCCATCCACGCTTGAAACGAGTTGATACCTTGCTCTTCAAAGCTGAAGAACGACTGCCATCTCCGGTCATCAAGACGCGTTCGCATGCGAAGCTTGAGCGTCAGAAGATACTGATCCAGCCTCTTACTACCTTCCTGGTCGGTAGACCGATCCACAAGGTTCGGATCGCGAAACTCCTGGACACCGACAAAGCGCGGGGCGTCCGCGGATCTCGCGAAATTCACTCCCTCATTCTGGCGCTGCGATGTTTTGGACAATAGTTCAGTTCGGATTTCTCCGAGGCGGTCTCTAACAGCTTTGTCGTTGGCAATTTTACGCCATTGGTCCGTGTTGCTTGGAGACCAAGTGATGAGGTTTCGAAAAGCGTCCCAGTCTACGTCTGTGGCATACTGCTCTGCATGGCTCACATAGATTTCGAAAGTTCCCGAGGCTGGCTGTCGAGGGTCGTCGAGCCACCCGACTGCATTGTCGATCTTTGAAATAGCTACTTGTAGCGGGTCATAAGTTCCGGCTCCTACCGAAGAGGCTTTGGCGATCGCCCACCAGTCTTTGAGAACAGGCTCTTGGGTTGCTTCCGAAGCTTGCAGCCAGTCACAGATTTCTTCGCCGTTCATGAGCCACGCAGGCAAGCAGAACTCCTCTCCATTGAGGTAGAGCCTGTTTGGCTCTCGCTGATATTCTGCTTGCTCGGGACTAAGAAACGCGTTCGCGTACTCTCCGTTGATGTCCAGAATAAAGATGTGAGGATCAAAGCCATCCTCGGATTGCATCTTTTCGTGCTCCAAGACGCCGCGAATGAGGCTGGCGACCGTGTAAGATTTGCCGGACCCCGTGTTGCCGACGACAGCGAGTGGCCTTGAAAAGAGGTCGTTGAACGAAGCGCTGATTTTTGTGTTTTCGTCGCCCGTTTGATGGCCGATCTCTAAAGGAAAATCGAAATCTCCTTCACCCCAGCCTCTCGGCCTATTTCGCAACGGAGGGCGACCAAAAATTCCCGTGAGAATATCTGGGTTGGCGACCTCAGCAGGGGTATCAAGTGTCGGCAGAATGGTGATGCCTGTATCGAATTTCCAATTGCCTTTCGCGGCCTGCTTTACAGTCCCTAGCAATTGAACTGACGCTATGCGTCTGGGCTTGGTTAGCTCCAAAGACAGCTCATCATCAGTGGTCGGATCATACGCTTCACGGGCCTCAAGATCGCTGAGAATACCGATTGCGAGAGCCCCTGCTCCGAGATCGAAGGTCAAGAAGGAATTGATGGCGACAGCTCTTTGCACGCCGTCGGGGGTCGCGCGCGATGAGGACTTGGCTTCGGTCGAAAGCTCTACCTTCAGGCGGAAGCCATTGACGGACACCACATGGCCTATGACGCGCGGCTGCTCCATTATATTTCACCTGCCGCCTGGTCTGACCCTTTCTCTTCGGTCTTACGGATTTGTTCTTCGAATTGGCGCAGGCGCTTAAAGTCTTCCAGCCACTTGACGTCTGGCATGACGTTTTGCGCGAAATCGGCAAACGTAGCGATTTCGAAGGAGCAATAAGTCTCAGGATCAAGCCGCTCCGTGAGCACGAATGCACGTTGGCCTAAGCTCTGGTATGCGGCAATCCGTTCGACGATCTTGCTATCAGGATTCGGCTCAACAACGAGCATCACGAGAGATGGGTTCATCAAGGCCGTTTCGATGATGCGGGTGACGTGATCATCGCCGAAACCATATCCAAGCACGAGCAAAAATGTTTGCGGCTGATTCAGCCTCGCTTGGAAAAGCCGAAAAAGATGCGAGAACGGCATGCCCAGAGTTTGAGTGAATTTCTGGGACGTGGGCAGAATGCCAAAGGAACCAATCTGCTTGAACTCATCGGACTGGAGCTGGACGGCCTTTTCGGCAACATCACTACCGCGATATGCTCGAGCAAAAGACAAATCCCTGTGGCGCGCCCGATAGGTTCCATCATGATCTACGAACCAATGCAGGGAGCCGTGGAGCTTATAATACTGGAGAAATTTGTCGAAGCGACGGACCCTGCCTTCCGCAACGTCACCAGGATAATAAATATCCAGCCCATACACGGCAGGGTCAAAGCGAGCGGTCGTTTTGCCAGAGAAGCCGTCGAAATATTGAATGCCAAGTTCTTCAAGCGCTTGCTCAAACAACGTATCGTAATTGAGTGTGAATAGGTGAGTGCGGCCGAGGTTCGTGTCTCGAGCTATGAGCTTCGCAAGAAACGGAATGTGTCCGGACGAGCTACCTTTGCATTCGGCCGTGAGCTCCGCAGGGTCAATTTCAAGTGCGCACTCCGCATATATTGCCTTTTCGATGTAGCGACAGAGCGTTCGTTCATCATCTTCGCTCAGCACAAGGGAGACGTCTTCTTGGGCTTCCCCCTCTACGCTCATGCTTGCGCCTCTTTTCCAGGTCACAGACGCGACCGGTGAATCGTTCGATTGTGTGAGACCTGAGGCATTAAAGAGGTAGCTGAGCCAATCTTCAAAGCCGCCAGCGCCGAAACCGTTCGCCTTTTTCCATGCGATGATCGCTTTGGCGTCATCTGAGAGGGGGCATTCTTCGACAGCATCGAGCACTAGACACTCAAGGTTGTTGGCAGCAGGCCCCGCCATCAATCGCCCACCTGCGCCGACCGAGCAGCCAGCGGCTGTCAGGACTACTACATTCTCCATACGGAGCCAGTCAGCCAACAAAGCCTGAATTCGGCGCAGTCCATCTTCCGAGTTCTTACCTGCGAGCAGGTCGGCGCTCTCTCCTGCCGAGTCCGGTGATAAGAGTTTGTACCTGCAGGTCACGATCTGAACTCTCTTTCGATCAAACTCGCTGAGTTGGGATCGTATTTTAGAGAGCTAATTGTGCCATCCTTTATACGCTCTACCGCCTCGTCGATGACGAACCGCGGAACTAGGAACCACTCCTTAGGTACGACCGGTTTACCGAACCGGTCCATGATTTCGATGTCGAGTTTCGCAGGGCCGAAAACGCGATGTATGATGTTTTCGAGCTTGGTTCGATTGATGTTGAACAGCTCGTAGGTGGCGACGATTTCCACCTCCGCCATGAGGAAGGTCGGGTCAATCTTGGCATTCGCGATCCGCCGCTCGACCTTCCCGCTCGTTACCCCGATTTTGTGAAGCACCTCGCGATGAGCGGCAACGGTCGGATGATTGGACTTACTGCGCAGCACATAGATCGTGCCGCTTGCCTGGTCATCTTCGTCTTCATTGTCGGTGAAGAGAGGGCCGGCGGCGGGTTCGCTTATCCGCCTTCCTGCCTCGTCTTTATAGAGCGCCCTTTGAAGTGAGCGAAGCAACAGATTGCTTTCGGTGCCGTTGGAATAGATTACGCGAAGGCGAGCGTCTGTTTCACCGTTAGGCGCTTTGATGGTCTCTCCAACCTCGGCGACGTAAACGGTCTGTCCACCTAGAATGAAGAACTCACCCTGTTTGATGTCGGCCTTCAGGAAGCCCGCGTCTTTGACGAAAGGGCGGGTTTGGCGAGTGCCGTCTTTGATTTCCCTTTGAACCTTTTCGAAGAGGGGCTCGAATTTCTCAAAGTCCTCGCATTTGTCACGATTGGCAATCTCTTCGGCCGCGCGCTTTTCGGCGCTGGAACGGACATGACGCAGCTCAGTGATGTCAGCCGTTTCAGCTTCCGCGCCTAGCTCAGCGAGAAGTGCATCATCGTCGAGTTCGTCAACCTCGACTGGCTGCTCAATGGTGGTGGCGAGCAAGCCTTGATGGTCCATCGGCTCGACAAGATTACGGCACTCGTCTTGGTCTCGGATGCGCTCTAATCTGACGGCATACAGGCGTTCGAAAATATCATTGTCTTCGCCGTGGCGTGGGCGCTTGCCATGCTCTTCGACGAAGCGCTGAATTTCCTCAAAGCCCGCAATGGTGCGCTCTTCGCGCGGTGTGCGACTGACAACCTTTTTGGCTTCTACCTCAACGCCTAGCTCTTCGAGTAGAGCGTCATCTTCCTGAGTGAAATTAGCCATTGGCTGCCTCGGCTTTCATGCGCGCAAGGAAGGCCACACCTTCTGCCATTCTCTTTTCCCAAGCATCTGCTGAGGTGATGGAGGGCAAGCGACCGCGTTCCTGCTTGAATTTCAGTGCGCGTTTGGCAAGGTCGCGAGCCTCTTCAGGTGTCAAATTGACGCGCTTGCCAGAGATGATTGAGGCAACCTGCTTCAGGCTCTCCTCGCTCATGGTCTTAGCGAGAATGGCGTATGCTTCTCCGAAAGGATTGATGCGGTCGATAAGGTCGATGTCGAGTTCTCGCACGTCCATCGCGTATTTGCGGACGCCATCAATCAGAGCCGTGTTGCCTTTCTCCTCGTTATCACCCCCGACGGCGATCTCCTTGGCCTTCTGAGTAAGATTGAGCGCTGCGATGGCGTGTTGGCGAACGGCTTCCTGGTCCTCGTCATCGAGTTCGGGAAACTTGTCCTTTATAATCTTGCCCATGCGAACCTGAGTGAGCTCCTCGGGCACAAGCTCCTCATCGAAGAGACCGCGTTCAATTGAGGATTTGTCCTGGACGAAAGCGGTGATGACCTCGTTGAGGTCTTCTCGGCAAATGCGCTCGGCCTCTTCCGACTTTGGCTCGGCAAGTCCCTTTATCTCGATTTGGAATGTTCCGCGCTCCTCGTTGAAACCGACGTTGCAGGCATCAGGATCATAGCCGCCCTCCCCATAGTCGAACCCGTCGGTGGCGACGTTGGTGGGTTTCTTCGGCTTAAACTCGAAGCGTGGGGCGAGAACCTGCTCCATCAAAAGGCTGGCAGCGATGGCTTTCAGGGTATCATTGACGGCTTCCGTCACTGCCTCTTCCGAAGCGTCGGGCTCAGCGATCAAATTTGTGAAGCGGGCGCGGGTCTTTCCTTCAGCATCGCGCGTTGCTCGCCCAATGATTTGAACAATTTCGGTCAAGCTAGCGCGATATCCAACCGTCAAAGCATGCTCGCACCAAATCCAGTCGAAGCCTTCCTTCGCCATGCCGAGAGCGATGATGATATCGACGTTATCGCGATTGTTTTTCTGCGCGGGGTCTTTGAGCGCCGCGAGCACTTTGGACCGCTGGCCTTGATCGCTGTCATCGACAAGGTCAGCAATCTTCAGAACCTTGCCGTCTGAGGTATGGACGAGTTGGAAGCCTGTCTTAGGGTCGGTCCCCTTCCACTCGCCAAGCTCGTCGATGATGTGTTCAACTTCGCGGTGCTTATCCTTCGTGCTCTCGCGAGAATTGACGCTCGGGATATGAATGATGGTTTTCTCGTCGGGGTCGAGAACCTTCAAAATGTCGTCGGCATAGGAGCCTGAGTAGAAGAAATAACCGATGTCGAGTGTCTTCAGCCATTTGTAGCCGTTGAGCTGCTCATAATAGGTATAGGTAACACTATCGAACTTGGCTTCGTCCTGCGGAGCGAGGACCGCCTCGGCATCGCCACGGAAGTAAGAGCCTGTCATCGCAACAACGTGAACCTTGTCGCGCTCGATTAGCTCGGCGAGCTGTGCGCCAAGCTTGTTATCGGGGTTGGCTGAGACGTGGTGAAACTCGTCCACCGCAATCAAGCGATTGTCGAATGCTTCGACGCCGAACTTCTCGACGGCGTTGCGGAATGTCGCATGCGGGCAGACCAGGACGCGCGCATCGCTCTTCAAGAACGCTCCGACTGAATCAGCTTTGCTGCCTTCCGTGCCAGGCGCGTTGCAGAGATTCCATTGGGGCTCGACCTCCCAATCTGCCCAGAAGCCGAACTTACTGAGTGGTTCGTCGGCAAAGCTCGATCCGATGGATTTTTCAGGGACGGTGATAATGGCCTGTGCCAAGTCCTGATTGCGCAACTTGTCGAGCGCAATGAACATGAGCGCGCGGCTCTTACCCGACGCAGGCGGAGATTTGATGAGAAGATATTGCTCACCGCGCTTTTCGTATGCCCGCTCCTGCATCGCCCTCATGCCCAGCTCGTTCGACTTGGTCGAAGCACCAGTCTGGGCGTAGGAAACAGATACGGAAGGAACATGGGACGGCGAATTCATCAATTACCTCTCTCTCAAAATGTTATGTTGGAAATGCGCTGGACAAATGGTCGGCGGCTTGAATGCGTTTTAACGAAGTGTATCTGGGGCCTTGAAGCGCGCATATGTCTGCGATTGTGTAGGGAACGTGCCGAAGCTCTTTGGGCGCACCAGACAAATGAACATCGTAGCGCCCGTTTTTCTCTCCAGACTTGAAGCTCTTTATGCGCCCATAGTGGGTGATCGCTGAAACGGGGCCTGTTTGATAGACAGCTATGTATTTCAACGAGTCCAGCCTGCGCTTATCTATTTTGAGATTTGGCCAGCGCCGTTCCTCAAGAAACACATCATGAAAACCCTTGGGGTGAGCAGGGACCACAATCGTATCACTTTCAGTAAACCTATCTCTCGGCGCTTCAGTTTTCATTTAAAGATTTCTTTCTTTTGTTTTTTCTCGCATATTGCTCAATCAATTTCTCAAGTCTCTCGCTATTGTTTTGGAAACGCCTTCCAATATATATTCTTTCTAAAGTTTCGTCGTTCTTTTCGTGCGCCTCGCGCAGTTCGACTGGCATATTTTCAGGATCATAAATCTCGGCGATTGACGCTGGGAAATGGGCCTCCCGTGCGAGCAAAATTTCCTCAGCTCGGCGACTCAGGTCATCACGGTTTTTTTGGGTCAATTGGGGGATCGGAAATGTATTCCAGCCCAGAGAATTAGAGTAACGGATATCGCTCTTCAGCCGACCACATACGGTAGCCACCCATACGTGATGCATCTTGCTGGAGAGAATTGAGAATTCGAAAAGCTCCCCTTCTATAACTTGCATGTGAGGAGCGATTACCAAATCGTCCGGGCCCAAAATCCCTGCCGTTACGTATTCCCGACGCTCTGATAGAACTTGGGGCACAAATAGCTTCCGCTTTTGGACGTGCCTCCTCTCTGCAAAGAGCATTGGCACTTTGCTTAGCTTTCGGGTGGCCTCTCTGTTGCTGGCTGCACGGTAGGCGCGCACCCCCTCGAACACTCCTCTGAAAGTGTCTTTCTGACTCGCCGACAAGGAAGCGGCATCCGAAACATAGACACTTCTGCGGACAATTCCTCGAATGAACTCCGCTCCACCAACTGCTCTCTTTATCAGGTCCTGGTTGGCGGGATCGTCAGCAACGAGTTGGCGATATTGTTCGGAAGAGATGCCGAACAGGCCGTTGTCGTTGGACATGCTTCCATAGCTCATCGCGTTCAGGCCAAACATCGGCGTTGAGCTTTTTCGCACTACCACGTTTGGCATTGGAACGAGATACGGCCCCACATTGCCAACCTTACGCCTCACTCCATCTTCAAAGACAAACTTTTCGGCTCCCTCGGATGTAAGAGTGAATCCGACAATCGAACAAATGACACCTGCATTCTTTGCGGCATTATTCGACCATGGAAAGCTAGGATGAGCCCACGATATGTCGACGCCATATTTCTGTAGAATATGAAGAATAATCTCGGCTTGTTCGCCTTGAAAGAGGCTATTGGTGCTTACGAACGCGAACGATCCTGAGGCATACTGCTTCACGACCTTAGCCGCTTTCAAAAACCAACAGCCTATGTAATCGACATTCCCGAATTTAATCTTTTCACCCGAAAAGACTTTAGAGATTTCTTCTTTGTGGGTCTTAGTTTGGTATTTCGTCCCAATATAAGGGGGATTCCCGCAAAGATACGTCTCTCCACCTTCATTCTCAAAATCAATTTGAGCTTGATCCAATGGAGAATGAAAGAGATCATCGGCGTGATGTTTTACCACAGTGCTTGTGGGTGGGCAGATGCTCAGCCAATCAAGATGCAAGGCATTGCCACTTGTGATCCAATTTTCGGCATCCAACGGAAGAAACTCGGCTAAGGCTTCTTTTTGCCCCCGATACAGAACATCACATTGATATTCGGCTATTATCAGGGCGAGGCGGGCCACCTCGGCTGGAAAATCTCTTAGCTCAATCCCGCGAAAGTTTGTGAGAGGTATATCGGAGCGCCTATCTTCCTCGTCGCGGCGCTGATTAATTTCCGCCTCAATCGCACGCATCTCTTTGTAAGCAATGACAAGAAAATTGCCTGAGCCGCAGGCAGGGTCAAACACCCTGATTTTTGACATTCGCTTTCTGAGATTCAGCAACTTGATAGGGCTGTCTCCAGCCTCTTCTAGCTTCTCACGCAGGTCGTCGAGAAAGAGGGGATTGAGCACCTTCAGGATATTGGGGACGCTCGTGTAGTGCATACCCAGCGCGCCGCGCTCTTCGTCGTCGGCGACGGCCTGTATCATGCTGCCAAAGATGTCGGGGTTGATCTTCTTCCAATCGAGATTGCCGATGTTAATGAGGTAAGACCGAGCAATCCTGCTGAATGTCGGAACTTCCGTGCTGCCCGAAAACAGCTCGCCGTTCACATACGGAAACTGGTTTGCGTAACGTGGCGTCTCGTTGGCGTCTCGCTCAGTGAGCTTGCAATCCATCGCGCGAAAAATCTCGCTAATCACCTCATGTGTGTTGGACGAGTCCCGCTCACTCATTTGCTCGATGGTGCGCGTGAAGAGGTCTTCGCCGTGGAAGATGTCTGTGTCTTCGGCAAAGAAGCAAAAGATGAGACGCGCCATGAAATGGTTCATGTCGGGGCGGCGCTCATCCGTGTCCCAATCGGGATTGTCTTTTAAGAGCTCGACATAGAGACGATTGAGCCGCCCTGTGGCCTTGATGTCGAACGAGCTCTCACGGATTTGCTTGACCGTCGTGATGCCAGCGAGCGGGAGCAGGAAACCAAAGTGGTCAGGGAAGTCCGCATATTCGCATGCGATAGGCGCTTCGTCGCTTCCAACCTCTTCGGCCTGGAGCGTCTCGCCGTCGGTTGCTAGAATGAACTTGGCGCGGGCGCTCGCAGTTTGGGGGCTATGCCGTAACGCCTGAAGTGTTGCGTCCACTTCGCCAGGTGTACATGTCGCGATGTGAATGTTGTTTCGCTGTAGCACCCCGCCTTCAAGGTCGGAGCTATTGGATGCGCCAGAGCGAAGGCGTTTGATTGTGGTGGCTTTATTTCCGAATGCGGCAAGGAATTGGAAGGGGAATTCAGCCTTGTCAAAAGGCTGTTCCGCTAGCTCTGATATGGCTTCTTCAATCTCAACCGCATTCATATACTGTTTCTAGTCTTTCTATTTCAGCAATAGATGCGCTCAGCATCCCCTTGGTGACTAAAGCATATTGCGTGATTCGACTCAGCAGCCAGATTCCTTGCATTGGAGGTTATCCACACGGTCGCTGCTCGCACGGTTGCTCTTGAGAACCTGTCATTGTCGAGATTGAGGTTGGAAAGCAATCTTCCCGCCAATCTCACTTCCGATCAGGTCTGACATCAAAAGTAGGTGCCCGTCATCCAAGTGAGCGTAACGTGCAGTAGTCGAAGAGTTGCTGTGGCCCAGCAAGCGCCCAATCATCGGCAGCGTTTCGGATGATCGAACGGCAAGGCTCGCATAGTTGTGCCGCAGATCGTGCAATCTCACGTCCTCGATGCCCGCTTCGACCCTCAGCATGCGCCAGAACCATTCGATTGCAGAGACGGGCAGCACATCGAACTGGAAGACGCGCTCATGGCTCCTTCTGCGCGGCAAGCGATCAATGACTGCCCTCGCCTCCTTACCAAGCCAAACCACACGTGGTCCCGTCTTCGAGTCCGTCAGCTTGAGCTTACGGCCTTGAACCTCGCCCCACGTAAGATCGAGAATTTCGCCACGCCGACATCCTGTCAAAGCGAGGAGAGAAATCACGGCCACTTCGTTCGGCTTGGCAGCGCGATGGCGCGCAAGCGCGTCTCCGAGACAGGCCATTTCGGCTTGGCTCAAAAAGCGCTCAATCTTCCGCCCCTTGTTGCGCTTCACGCCACGAAAGGGATTAGAGTGCTCGGGGAGATAGCCCCATGCTTCTGCCTTTGCGAACATGGCTTTCAGGATTTCCATAGCGCGGTTGGCCGCGCCCGGACCTGCGGAACGCGTCAGCATTGCATGCCAGCGCACGGCATCAGCATGGCCGATCTCGTCGATGAACTTTCCGGCGAATGCATGTTCCAAGTGCGTTCGCCGGTAGATGTCATGTATCTCAAGAGTGGATGGCTTCCAGGTCGGAGCAGCGACCTCCCAATAGTGCCGAAGAAAGGAAGCATAGGTCGGCGTCTTCTTACCGCGTTGCTTCTTGTCCGCCGGATTCTGGCCCAATTCGACCCTCAGGATGAGGCGGCGTGCAACATCCTTGGCAATCCGCTCGGTCAGAATGGCCGCATCGCCGATTGTAATGAGCCTCTGCTTTCCGCCCATTGTGCGCTGCAAGACGTAGCTCTTCCTGCCGGACAGATGGATACGCTCGCCAAAGCCGGGAAGGACGTAATCGAACCTCGTGCGGCGCTTACCTGCATCACCTGGCACGACGCGCGCGAGCTCTTCGGCGAGGATGCGCTTGAGATCATAGCTAGTCATGCGGTCATCCCCATTGAGTTTGCGAGGCTAGAACAGATGCGGTCGGCGCTTTCCGAAATCACCTCGTCAGCGAGGTGCGCGTACCGCGCCGTTGTTTCGGGAAGCGCATGACCGAGCAGCTTGCCAATGGTCGCAAGCGGTATGCCTTTGGCGATGGCGACCGACGCGAAGCTGTGCCGCAAGTCGTGCAGGCGCACATCGGGCAAAGCTGCCTTGCGCCTGATCTTCTCCCAATGCTGGCCCAGGTTGATCGGCACCTCGCAATACATTGCCGGGAAGACGAGTTGATCGTCTCCGCGCCGTTGCAGCCCATCCAGCACAACGATTGCCTGCGGGTTGAGGTAGATCGTCTTCGGTCCGGTCTTGCTGTCAGGCAATGCGAGGCGTGGCAACTGGACGTAGCGCCAGCGCAATGTCGCAATCTCTGATACCCGCGCGCCTGTATAGATCAGCATGAGCAGAGCTGGGACCACGAACTCATTTGCGCCATCGTGTTCTCCTAACACCTTGCCGAGCCTTCGATATTCATCGGCTGATAGATATCGTTCCGGCAAGTCCCGCTTGAAGCGAGAGACCCCGCGACAGGGGTTGGTGTTCTTTTCGCGGTATCCAAGCTTCTCAGCATATTGCATCATCACCGACATGACCGGGATGCTGCGATTGAAGGCTCCTCCTACATCAGCCATGCTGTCTCGCCAGCGATTGATGTCAGCCCTTTCAATCGCATCGACAGAGAGTGTTCCAAACCTTGGGATCAGCCGCTTGTCGATATAGGCCCGCGATGCATCGCGCGTCGAAGGCTTCCAATGCGGCGAATAGTCGAGCCAGAACTCCTCAGCGTACTCTGCGAAGAGTGGAGCTTTCAGCTTCTCCGGAACGGTAGGAAGATCGGCAAGCGTTGCCTTTATGAGCAATCTGCGCGCGGCAGCGCGCGCGGCGGGTGCGCCCAGCGCTCCTGCCGCCACTCCCGCGCTTCCCAGCGTCACCATTCGCTGCACGCCTCGCGGCCTGTGCTTCACGATCCAGGTTAAGTGTCCCGACTTGCGCTTCCGAAGTCCGAAACCGGGAAGCTCTGTATCCCATGTGATGCCGACTGGAAGCGACTTTCGCCGGGCAACATGGCCTGTCAATCTGAGGCGATAGGACTGCCTGCGGCGGGATACTCCTGTGCCTTGGCTACCACCTGATTGCTCGCCCTTTTGGACAATTAAGGTCTCTGTCTCTTCGCGCTTTTTTGCCATTCCATGCAGCTACCGCTGCGTACGGTGTGCTCCTGTTTCCACCTACGGTGAATGATCCAGGAGAAGCTTGAAAAGATGCCGATGGGACAAAGCCATTTCGTGCCGATGGATACTGAGCCAAGGTGGCGTTTGAGGCTGTTTCTGGGCCGTTAGCGGCCAGTCCGGTTTTGTGCGGGAGATTCTTTAAGACCGGACATTGCGCGCACGAACCAGACGCAGCGCGGCGGCCTTTCTCGGAACCACATACCCCCGGGGGGTGTAGGTTCCGATAGAGGAGGCGCAAATGGCAAACGAAAACTCGATCTCAACCGATCAAACTCACCAGAGCAAATGGCCCACGTTCGCGGCGATGATCGCGACGTCGATCGTCACGATGTTCGTGCTCAAATATTCCAACGTCTACGAGGCCGGGCACATCTGGTTCAGCCAGACCCGCATGTGGATGGCGCTGATGATGGGCATGGCCATGATCGTCATCATGCTCGGCTTCATGTGGGGAATGTATCGCACGTTCCTGACGAAGGTGCTGGTGATGGTCGGCGCGGTGATCGGCTTTGTGCTGTTCCTGTTTCTCGCTCGCAGCCAGGCGACGGTGGACGACCAAGCCTACATGAAGGCCATGATCCCGCACCATTCGATCGCGGTGCTTACCAGCCGTCGCGCGAACATCAGCGATCCGCGGGTGCGCGAGCTGGCCGACGCGATCATCGAGGCTCAAGTGAAAGAGATCGCGCAGATGGAGATGCTTCTGGAAGACATCGAGGCCAACGGAGAAATGGGCGACGGAACGCCCCTGCCGGCACGCACTGCCGTTCTTACCCCGAAGCTGCAATCCGAAGCCGAGGCCGCGACCGGTCGCGAAGTGACGCCCGAGTTGCGCGAGGAGCTCGACTCCTCGCGCTGATCAGATCGCGATCCAACCGAGCGCCTTGGCACCCATCCACAGGCCCATGCCGATCATGAACAGGTTCTCGGTCAGCGAGACGAAGCCCAGCGGCACGTTGCTGTTGCCGCCCACGCAGGCGCATTTCAGTTCGCGCTTGTCGATGTAGACGGCCTTGAACACGCTGACCGCGCCGACCGTGCCGATGAACAGCGATACCGGCACCGAGATAATAGGCAGGGTGTGCGCGACCATCAGGACCCCGGCGAGCCCCTCGCCAAACGGATAGACGAAGCCGTAGGGGACCCAGCGTCGTGCGAGCAGGTCGTAGTTTAGGAACATCGTCGAGAAGCTGCGCACGTCCTGCAACTTCTGGATGGCCAGCAAGGCCATCGACAGGCTGACGAACCACTCGATCGCCTGAACCGTGAAGACGGTATCGAAGACATACCAGCTGATCGCGAGGCCGAGCAGGAAGGCAACGCCGAAGATCGCGATGACCGGCTGGTAGCTCGTCTCGCCCTCTTTGGGCTGGCTGCGCGACTTACCGAAGTGTCCGCGAAGGTCGTCGTAGCCGCCGATCCGCTTGCCATCGATAAAGGTCTGCGGCGTGGTCTCGACGCCGTGCTCCTCCTTGAAGGCGTCGGTTTCCTCGCGCGTGGTCAGGTGATGATCCTCGACCTCGAACCCTTCGCGTTTCAGCAGGTCCACGGTCTTCAGACCGTAGGGACACAGATGGTCGGGCATGACCATGCGATAGACGGTGGCTTTCGTCGTGCTCATCGATGGCTCGCGGGGTAGCTAGCCCAGACGCTGCGACCCTGGGGGCCGAAGGCGATGACCTGGAACGCCTGGCGGTGGTTGCCGTGCTCCATTCCCGGCGAGCCCATCGGCATCCCAGCGACCGCGAGGCCCTTCACGCCTGCCGGACGTTCGGCGAGCAGGCGCTCGATATCGGCGACAGGCACGTGACCTTCGATCACGTAGCCCTCGACAATCGCGGTGTGGCACGATTGCAGTTCGCCCGGCACGCCGTTCTTGGCCTTCACCGACGCCATGTCGGGATGATCAACCGCATTCACATCGTGCCCGTCGCTGCCTTCGACATGCTCCGCCCATGCGAGGCAGCAACCGCAATTCGCGTCGCGATACATGGTGAAGATGGCCGCTTGTGCAGCGCAGGCCGTCAGCGCTGTGCCCAAAATGAGCGAGCCGGCCAAGGTGCGGCGAGCAATGGCCGAACGGAGCAGGGAAATCATCGCAGTCTCCTCAATGGAATAAGGGTGTTGATCTGGGGTTGGCGTCGGGACCGGCGATGCGGCTTCGCGGCTTCTACCGCTTCGCCTTCTCGAACAGCGTCACAAGCTCCTCGAACTTCTCGCGCTGTTCGGCCTCGTCACCGCTGGCGATGGCTTCAGCCACGCAACAGGCGGCGTGGTCCTTCAGCACCTGCGTCTCGACCTTGCCGAGTGCCGAGCGGATCGCCTGAATCTGGTGGAGGATGTCGATACAGTAGCGATCGTCCTCGATCATCTGCGCCACACCGCGCACCTGCCCCTCGATCCGGTTGAGCCTATTGATCTTCGCGGTCTTCGCGTCTGCCATGGTTCAAAGTCCGATTGAAATACCCTGCGGGGGTATATACAGCCTCCCACAGAAGTTCAATCGGAAGCTTGCCCCATGGTCTCATTCTCCCGCCGAAATCTGATCCGCAGCACCGCCGCGCTCGCCGCCGCCAGCGCGCTTCCCATGCCGGCTTGGGCGAAAGGACAATCGCTTACCCATGCGAAGAACGGTTTCGGCGAGGTGTCGGGCAAGGACATCGAGCTTGCCATCGGCAACCATCACTTCACGACCGGCGGTCGCTCGGGCCACGCCGTCGCGGTAAACGGCACCGTGCCGGGCCCGCTGGTCCGCCTGCGCGAAGGGCAGACCGCGCGCCTGCACGTAACCAACGATCTCGACGAGGACAGCTCGATCCACTGGCATGGCCTGCTGGTGCCGTTCCAGTTTGACGGGGTGCCCGGCGTCAGTTTCCCCGGCATCCGCCCCGGCGAGCGGTTCACCTACGAATTCCCGATCCGCCAGAGCGGAACTTACTGGTGGCACTCACACTCCGGCTTGCAGGAGCAGGCGGGGCATTACGGCCCGATCATCGTCGAAAGCGCGGAGCCGGACCCGCGCTACGACCGCGATTACGTGGTGCTGCTGTCGGAGTTCACCCCGATGCATCCGCACGAGATTATGCGGAAGCTGAAGGTCGGTGAGCACTATTTCCAGCGCCAGATGCAGACCGCGACCGAGGGCGATATGTCGGGCGAGATGCGCCGCATGTGGGGCAAGATGCGGATGAACCCGCGCGACATCTCCGATGTGACGGGCAGCACCTATACCTTCCTCATCAATGGTCACGGTCCGCAGGACGACCTGCAACTCGCGTTTGCCGCGGGCGAGCGAGTCCGCCTTCGCGTCATCAACGGGTCGGCGATGACCTTCTTCAACGTGCGCATCCCCGGCGTGCCGATGACGGTGATCCAGGCCGACGGGCAGGACGTGGACGAGGTGCAGGTGGACGAGTTCCAGATCGGCGTCGCGGAGACTTACGATGTGATCGTCACGCCGCCCGATGGCAGCTACGCCATCGTCGCCGAGGCGATGGATCGGAGCGGCATGGGTGTTGCCAGCCTCACGAGCCACAAGGGCCACCGCGCCACCCCGCCGCCGCTCCGCGAGATCCCGACGCTGACTATGGCCGATATGGGCATGATGGACCATTCCGGCATGGGCGGGATGGAAGGCATGGGTGGCATGGACCACTCGATGCGGGACAAGTCGCTCGTGCCGGATGATGTCGAGATCGGCCCCGGCGTGGACATGATCGCGCCGATGCCGATGGACCGGATGGATTTCCCGGGTCTCGGCCTCGACAAGGTCGGTCACCGCGTGCTGCGCTACACCGACCTCAAGGCCAAGCGGATGAACCCGCACCGGATGGTCGAGCGCGAGATGGAAATCCACCTCACCGGCAACATGGAACGGTATATGTGGAGCTTCGACGGCAAGAAGTTCACTGCCGTCACCGACGATCCGATCCGCTTCGGTTATGACGAGCGGGTGCGCGTCAAACTGGTCAACCAGACCATGATGGCTCACCCGATCCATCTGCATGGTCATTTCTTCGAGCTGGTCAATGGCGCGGACCATATGCACCAGCCGCTAAAGCATACGGTGATTGTGCAGCCGGGCGGCACCGCGACCTTCGATCTCACCGCGAACGAGCCTGGCGACTGGGCCTTCCACTGTCACCTGCTCTACCACATGCATGCGGGCATGATGCAGGTAGTGACGGTGCGGCCGTTCCCCGAAGGAGACGGCGCATGATCCGCGCCGCACTACTGGCCGGGTCGATGCTCGCCGCCGCTCCGCTCGCCGCGCAGGATCATTCGGCACATGGCGAAAAGCCTGGCGCGCGGCCGGAGATGGATCATTGCGCCATGGGCCATATGCCGCCCGAGAAATGTCCGCCAAAGGACGAGCCGCAACCCGCGCGTGAACCGGAAATGGACCATTGTGCGATGGGCCATCTTCCGCCGGAGCAATGCCCCCCGAAGGATCGCCAAGAGGAAGACAAGCCCACGGCCGGCGGCATGGCGGGCATGGATCATGGCTCGCACGGAGGGATGACCGACAAGTCCGTGCCCGGTGCAGCACCCGAAGAGGCCATCCCTGCGCGAGCGTTCGACGGGCCTCGCCATGCTGCAGATGCCATCTGGGGGAGTGGTGCGATGGAGCCGTCGCGCCAGCAGCTCGCCCGCGAGAACGGCGGCATGACCACCGGCATGATCCTTGTGGAGCGCCTCGAAACGCGCATTGCAACCGATGGTGGCGAAGATGGCTACCTGTGGGACGCACAAGGTTGGTATGGCGGGGATATCAACCGCTTCGTCCTCAAGACCGAAGGCGAAGGGGAATTTGGCGGTGGGCTCGAAGACGCCGAGTTCCAAGCACTCTACAGCCGCGCTATCGGGCCGTTCTTCGATTTACAGGCCGGGGTGCGGTTCGATCCCGAACCCGATAGCCGCACGCATCTCGTCGTCGGGGTCCAAGGGCTCGCGCCGTATATGTTCCATGTGGACGGCGCGCTGTTCCTGTCCGACCGGGGCGACCTGACCGCGCGGGTCGAGGCCGAATACGATCAGAAGATCACCCAACGCCTGATCCTCCAGCCCCGCATCGAGGCCGAATTCTCCGCCCAAGACATTCCAGAGCGAGGAATCGGCGCAGGTGTCAGCAAGGTCGAGCCGGGGCTGCGCCTGCGCTACGAAATCGTGCCGGAATTCGCGCCCTATGTCGGGATCGAATACGAGGCCAAGGTCGGCGAGACCGCCAATATTGCCCGCGCGAACGGAGAAGACCCCGATGGGCTAAAAGCCGTTGTTGGGCTGCGTGCCTGGTTCTAGTCTGATTGGCGCGCGACCGCTTTCGGGCAATAGCGCACAACCTGTGAACGGCGACAATTGGGGCGCAAAGCTGCCACCTTGAGCGCTCAATCGCCGCGCGGCTCTTTCACGTCAGATGTTTTCCGGAATGACTGAACCGAGGTTTCAGCAAATGGTGGGTAAACCGCGCAAATGGAAATCTGACGAGCACACCGTACCCCGCGAATTCGGGAACTAAATCATTGATATTTCTCCAGAATAACGTTTTGGGCGGAATCAACCCGTCTACGAGTAGAGCGGGTTTGCGCTGAGCCGCAGACAACTCAGATTCTCTTAAAGTATTGCAATTAGACGATAAATTTTGATCGACGAGCGAGTGGTTTGCGATCCATTGAATTCTTGTGCCAGTTATCTCTTAAAGCTGCACTCTACTCACATTCGAGTTGCCAATCTTACCGGTGACAACCGATAGCTAGCAGGCTAATTGTGACGCAATTGTCCCTCTCAATCCCGGGTTTTTCCACAGAAGCGCGGGCAAGTGGGGGCCAGAATGGGGGCCTTTTATTTCTCCGGCTATGGAAAATAAAATCAGTTCAATTGCTTACTTTGCCTATTGGCTTCCCTTCACCGCTCCAGCGCTTGCCGGCCTGCCCGCGAATTGAACGCCGCTGGGCTTTGCGCTACCCGAAAGCCGCATCTGCGAAGAGGGAATCAGCGATGAGCATCTTTACCGATCACCCGCATTCGGTGGGCGAGAGCTATTTTCAGCATCTCGTGACTGCGGGCAGTTTCGGCGTCAGCCTGATCGCAGCCGGCTTCGCCTGCCTCGTGCACGGCATTTTTCCCTTCTTGTGCAAGACCACCGGAAGCCGCGCGGTACGCCAGCTGGCCGATCGCATGATCCACGGGCGCGAGCGCTATGACGGGAATGCGCCCAAGGGCGAACAGATCGACTGGTGTATCTGAACAGCCGGTCAGGAGTTTGCCGGGTTACCTGGGCGGCATCCGGATCGCGCCGTCCAGCCGGAACTGGTGCGCATTGATATAGGAATTGCGCGCGATCTCGCAGATCAGCGAGGCAAATTCCTCCGGTTCGCCGAGGCGTTTGGGGAAGGGCACGCTGGCATTGAGCTGGTCCCACATCTGCGGATTGCGGTCCTTCATTCCCAGCATCAGCGGCGTCGCGAAGATGCCGGGCATCACCGAATTCACCCGGATGCCGAGGTCCATGAGGTCGCGCGCCATCGGCAGCACGAGGCCGTTCACGCCTGCCTTGCAGCTGCCGTAAATGACCTGCCCGATCTGGCCGTCCTGCGCGGCGACGCTCGCCGTCAGGGTGATGCATCCGCGTTCACCATCGTTGTTCAGCGGTTCGCTGTTCGCCATGCCGAGTGCGGAATGGCTGGCGACGCGATAGGACGAAACGAGGATGCCTTGCGCGCCATAGGCATAGTCTTCGGTCGACAAGCGCTTGTAGCCGCCCTTTTCCTTGTCCCAGCCCAAAGTCTTGCCGCGCCGGCTGGTCATTGCGCAATGGACGGTGACGCGCTCCTGGCCATGGGCATCGCGGGCACGGTCGAACCCTTCGACGACCGATTGCTCATCGGTAATGTCCACCTTGGCGAATATCCCGCCGATTGCTTCGGCATGGGCGCGGCCGCCTTCCTCGTCGATATCGAAGATCGTCACCTTTAGGCCGAGATCGGCCAGTGCCTTTGCGCTCGCCTTGCCGAGGCCGCTCGCCCCCCCGGTTACCACCGCTGCCATGCCTTCGGTCAGTTTCATCAAGTCTCTCCCAAGGTGTCATTTTGCTTCCACATTGCTATCGCATGAGGCAGGCTGACACGCCAAGGAGTTAAGTGATGACCGCCGACCTGCACCGCCGCCAGTTCCTATCCGCAACGGCAAGCGCATTTGCCGCGCTGTCGCTGTCGGGTTGCCAGACGCGTGTAGGTTCGACGCCGCTGCCATTCACCGGTTATGGCGAGCTCGTGCCCGATCCCAACGGCATGCTCAATTTGCCGGAGGGCTTCTCCTATCGCCTGATTTCGGCTTTCGGCCTTGAAATGGACGACGGCGAGCCTGTGCCCGACGCTGCCGACGGCATGGGCTGCATCCCGCTGTCGCGCAGGGAAATTGCCCTTGTGCGCAACCACGAGCTGATGCCCGGTGACGGCGGCTCTGAATTTCTCGAAACTGGCTTCGACAAGGTCGCCGGCCAGGCCGTGCTGCCCGGCGGCACCACCACGATCGTGCTCGATGCGAAAACGCTGCGCAAGAAGCGCGAATACCGTTCGCTCGCAGGGACCATGCGCAATTGCGCGGGCGGCGTGACGCCATGGGGCAGCTGGCTGACCTGCGAGGAATTTGTTACCACCGATGACCAGATCGCGCCAGACAAGCTGACAAAGCATCATGGCTGGATTTTCGAAGTTCCTGCCGATGCCGGCAAGCAGATCAATCCAGAGCCGCTCAAGGCGATGGGGCGCTTCAATCACGAAGCGGCCTGTGTCGATCCGGAGACCGGGCTGGTGTACCTCACCGAAGACCGGCCCGACTCCGTCCTCTACCGTTTCGCGCCCAAAGTGCCCGGCGATCTTGCGCAGGGCGGGCAGTTGCAGGCCATGCGCATCGTCGACCTCGCGGATACGCGGAACTGGTCGGAAGAGGCGATGCCGGTTGGCAAGCGCTACACCGTCGAGTGGTTTCCGCTCGACGACGTCGAGGCACCGAAGGACGATCTGCGCACGCGCGCCGCGGCGCAGGGCGCGGCGATCATCGCGCGCGGCGAAGGTATCCACATGGGACTGGACGAACTTTACATCTGCTCGACCAGCGGCGGGGCAATGAAGCTCGGCCAGATCTTCAAGCTCGTCCCGGGACGCAACCGCAAGGCCGACGAGGTCGAACTGTTCTTCGAGAGCGGGAGCAAGGAGCAGTTCAATTACGGCGACAATCTGGTGGTCGCGCCGAACGGACACCTGATCGTGTGCGAGGACCAGTATACCGATGTCGTCGACAACCGCCTGATCCTGATCACGCCCAAGGGCGAACCACATGTCTTCGGTCGCCTGACGATGCAGACGGAACTGGCGGGCGGGTGCTTCTCGCCCGATGGAAAGTGGTTCTTCGTCAACGCCTATTCGCCGACGCGGACCTTCGCGATCACCGGCCCTTGGTACGGCTGACGCGATTGATAATTAATCGCATTAGGCGAACAAGGTCCGGACCTTGATCGACTAACGCGATTACAGCGCTCGAAACCCTTCGCGAAACTCTCTCGCCTCCCTGCCGTTGGTAGGGTGAACGAATTCAAGAAGGGAAATTGACAATGGCCGAACTCGGCAACAATGCGAAATCTGGTCTCGTTACGGCGCTGAACGGCGCGCTGGCGGACACGATGGCGCTCTATTTCAAGACCAAGAACTTTCACTGGCATGTCGCAGGCCCGCGCTTCCGCGACCTTCACCTGCTGTTCGACGAGCAGGCTGCACAGCTGATCGGCACAGTCGATGCGATCGGTGAACGCGTTCGCAAGAATGACGAATATACGCTGACCTCGATCGGAACGATCCATAGCGAGACCAAGATCGAGGACCAGGACGATGTCACCATCACCGCCGATGCGATGGTTGCCGAACTGCGCGACGACAACAAGAAGCTCCACGACCGTCTGGGATCGGTGAAGGAAGAAGCCGAATCCGTGGGCGACAACGCCACCAGCGGCATCGTCGACGACTGGATCGACCAGTGCGAGGAACGCATCTGGTTCCTCAACCAGACAGCCAAGTAATTCAAGCGAATAGCAATTCAGACCCGCCGGGCCTCTTAAACCCCGGCGGGTTTCGTGTATCTGGTGGTGCCATGGCAGACGCAACGATCATCGAGAATGCGACCGACGGCGACATCGCCGACTGGCTCGCGCAGCGGCTTGGCGAAGCATTCGCCGCAACCGAAGGCCCGGTGACCATCACCGTGCCGGGTGGCTCGACGCCCTTCCCCATCATCGAGCAGCTCCTGACACGCGATCTCGACTGGTCGCGGCTGGTGGTGTGGCCGGGCGACGACCGCATCGTGCCCGAGGATCACGAGGCATCGAACACCGGCAAGCTGCGCAAGCTGTTCGAACCGGCAGGCGCCGAAGTCGTGACCCTCACGATTATGGAGCAGGTCCCGCATTTCGACCTCGCATGGCTCGGCATGGGGGCCGACGGGCACATCGCCTCGCTCTTCCCCAATACTGATCCCAAGCTGGACGAACCGCGCAGCATCCTGCGTCTCACGCCCGATCCGCTCCCGCCCGAAGCGCCCTTCGACCGGATCAGCCTGACGCTGCCCTCGCTCCTCGCGAGCGACCAGATCCTCTTCGTGATCCGCGGTTCGGACAAGCGGACCGTGTTCGACCAAGCCCTTGCGGGTAAAAGCGATTTGCCGGTTGCCCGGCTGCTGGCAGGCGCTAAACAGCCTGTCACATGCTTCACCTGATACCTGCGCCGCTTCACCGGCTCGCCCTCAAGATCGGATACAAGCTGCAGCAGCGGATGCGCCGTACGACAGGTACGGCGCGTGATGGCGTGAGCGTGATCGGCCGCGACATCGAGGGGCAGATCCTCGTGGTGAGGCACAGCTACGGGCCGGAAGGCTGGTACTTCCCGGGGGGCGGCATCAAGTCCGGAGAGAGCCCGGAAGACGCGGCCAGGCGCGAGCTGATGGAAGAAACCGGCTGCGAGATCATGGGGCTCAAGCTGGTCGGCCTGGTCGAAGAAGAGCTGTCCGGTGCCACCCACAAGGCGCATCTGTTCGAAGGTGTGATCGAAGACATGCCCAAGGCCGACGGGCGCGAGATCCTCGAAGCCCGGATGTTCCCGACCCACTCTCTTCCCGAACCGCTCGCCCCGACAACGCGGCTGCGGCTAAAGATGTGGCAGGCGCGCAAGAGCTAGAGCAGGCTCAATTGCGCATCGGGCCGCTTGGGGGGCTCCTCTCCATCGCGTTCCAGCTTCGATAATGTGAGGCCCATGAGCCTGATTGGCATGGGCAGGGGCAGAACCTCTTCAAGCAGCACCCGCGAGACCTCGGCAAATTCGTCCTTGCTCGCGATCGGCTGGTCGAGCGTCTTCGCCCGGCTGAAAATCTGGAAGTCGGTATATTTCATCTTCAGCGTCACCGTGCGGCCCTTGGCTTCGGCACGCTCGATGTAGCCCCAGACGATTTCGATGATGTCTTCGAGTGTCTCGCGCAGTTCGCTGCCCGACGACAGGTCCCGGCTGAAGGTGCGCTCTCCGCCAACCGACTTGCGGATACGGCTCGACCGGACTGGCCTCAAGTCGATCCCGCGTGCAGCGCGATAGAGATAGTCGGCGAAGCTGCCGAAATGCGCCCGCAACCACTCGATGTCCTTGGCGGCAAGGTCAGCGCCGGTGGCAATTCCCAGCCTGCCCATCTTCTCCTCGGCTTTCGGGCCGACGCCGTGGAAGCGCCTGACCGGCAGCGACTGGACGAAATCCGCACCTTGGCCCGGACGGATCACGCACATCCCGTCCGGCTTGTTCTGGTCGCTTGCCAGCTTGGCGAGAAACTTGTTGTAGCTTACCCCGGCGCTCGCCGTCAGCTTGGTCTTCGCCTTGATTTCTTGCCGGATCAGCTCCGCAATGCGGGTCGCGCTGCCGATGCCGAGCTTGTCTTCGGTCACATCGAGATAGGCCTCGTCCAAGCTGAGCGGTTCGACGAGGTCGGTGTGGTGCCGGAAGATCGCGCGGATTTGCTGGCTGACTTCGCGATAGGCATCGAAGCGGCTCTTCACGAAAATGAGATCGGGGCATTTGCGCTTGGCCGTGACGCTGGGCATCGCGCTGCGCACGCCGAACTTGCGCGCTTCATAGCTTGCCGCCGCGACCACCCCGCGCCCGCTCGAGCCGCCTACGGCGACCGGTTTTCCGCGCAGGTCCGGATTGTCGCGCTGCTCCACGCTGGCGAAAAAGGCGTCCATGTCGACATGGATGATCTTGCGCAGGCCATCGGCCTCGCCTTCATCGCTGTCGTCTGTCTCGCTCATGCTGCGCTAGATAGCGATGCGGGTTGCAAATCGGAACCTTGTGGTTCACCCGCCATTTTGTGCAGATGCGAAACGATCAACTTGCCGGTGGCGAACGCCCGCTTCCCGACCGCGCCCGGCGCGCGGCGATCGGCGAGCGCGAGCTGATCTGGATGATGGCGCTGCTGATGGCGTGCAACGCTTTCGGCATCGATGCCATCCTGCCTGCCCTCGACGCACTCGCGACCGATCTCGGCGCGGCTGGTAATGACCGCCAGTTCGTGGTCGGCGCATACCTGTTGGCCGCAGGCTTCGGGACGCTGGTGCCCGGCGCCTTTGCCGACCGCTATGGTCGGCGGCCCGTGCTGTTTACCGCGCTGGCATTCTACATCGGCCTTTCGATCGCCTGCGCGCTGGCGACGACCTACGATATGCTGGTCGCCTTGCGGGCAGCGCAGGGATTTTTCGCAGCGGGCATCATTGCCCTTCCGCCAGCGATCATTCGCGACCGTGTCGGAGGCGACAAGATGGCGCGCATGATGAGCCTCATTTTCGTGATCTTCCTGCTCGTTCCAGCCGTCGCGCCCAGCATCGGCCAGGCGGTTTTGGTGGCATTCAACGACTGGCGCTGGATTTTCGCGGCGATGGCCGTGCTCGGCTGCGCGATGACTGCCTGGGTCTATTTCCGCCTGCCCGAAACGCTGCACGAGGAAGACGTGCAGGAGATCCACCTGCCGACCATCACGCGCAACATGAAGAGCGCTGTGACCCTGCGCGAGACCATCGGCTATACGCTCGGCAGTGCGCTGGTATTCGGCGGGCTGTTCGGCTTCATCAATTCCTCGCAGCAGCTCATCGGCGAGGCTTTCGGCGCAGGCGACAAGTTTCCGCTGATCTTCGCGATCTGTGCCGGCTGCATGGCAATCGCGAACTGGTCGAACAGCCGCATCGTGGAGCGCTTCGGTGCCCGCAAGGTGAGCCATGCGGCGCTTTTCGCTTTCATCTTCGTGGCCGCCCTGCAGCTGTGGTTCGCCAACGACCCGAACGAAACGCTGTGGACCTTCGTCCCGCTTATGGCGGCAAACATGAGCCTGCTCGGCTTTATCGGTGCGAACTTCGGCAGCATCGCGCTCCAGCCCTTCCGGCATATCGCGGGTGCAGCCTCCAGCGCGCAGGGCTTCCTGCGCATGACCAGCGGCGCGGCGCTGGGCGCTTTTATCGGCTATATGTATGACGGTACGGCGCGCCCCTTGGCGCTGGCGCTTCTGTGCACGGCGGTGCTGAGCCTCGTCTTCGTGCTCTTCTCCGAACGCGGCGAGCTGTTCGGCGAGAAGATGGACGACAACTAGGCCTCGCTCTCCAGCCGCCTCCATGCAAGCCCGGCGAATTCGCACAGCAGCGGCCGCGTGTCGCGCGGGTCGATGATGTCCTCGACATTGAAGCGTTCGGCACTTCGGAAGGGCGAGGTGACCTTGTCCAGCCGTTCGCGAATGGCAGCGAGTTCTGCAGCGGGGTTCTCTGCGGCTTCAAGCTCGGACTTGTAAGCCACTTCCAGACCGCCCGCGATGGGGAGCGAACCCCAGTCGCCCGAGGGCCAGCAATAGCGGTACTGGAAAGTCTCGGCATTGCTCATCGCGCTGCCGGCAATGCCATAAGCGCGGCGTAGCACGATGGAGGCGAGCGGGACGCTGGCCTTGTAGATCGCATTCATCGCCTGCACGCCGTAGCGGATCGTGCCCGCCATCTCCGCCTCGCGTCCGATCATGAAGCCGGGGTTGTCGACGAGGTGCACGATGGGCAGGCGGAACTGGTCGGCGAGCTTTACGAAGCGTTCGACCTTTTCCGATGTCTTCGCCTCCCAGCTCCCGCCGAGATAGGACGGGTCGCTGGCAAGCACCATGACCGGCCATCCGTCCAGCCGGGCGAGGGCGGTGATGCAGGCGCGGCCCCACATGCGGCCGATCTCGAACACCGTGCCCTGGTCGAACACCATCTCCATGCATCGGCGCATCGAATAGACCTGCTTGTCCTCGCGCGGGACCAGGCTGAGCAGTTCTTCCTCGCGGCGATGGACCGGGTCGGTGCAATTCGAACGGCGGGCAAGCTGGCCGACATGTTCGGGCATGAAAGACAGGAAGTGGCGCGCCCGGGCGAAGGCTTCTGCCTCGCTGCCGACCTCGTCATCGACCACGCCGTTGCGCGTGTGGATGCCGCTGCCGCCGAGGTCTTCCTTGGCTTGGCTGTGGTCAGTCGAACCCTTGTAACTTTCGCCCAGCCCATCGACCACAGCGGGACCGGCAGCGAAGATCTGGCTAAGGCCCTTCACCATGATCGAATAATGGCTGGCAACGGTGCGCGCTGCGCCGAGACCAGCGGTGGGTCCAAGCGCGAGCGCCACGACCGGCACCGTGTCAAGATTCTTCACCACGTCGGACCAGCCGGGCACGGCGGGAATGTATGTCGCGCCGATCTGTTCGAGTGTCTTCACCGAGCCGCCGCCACCTGTGCCGTCGATCATGCGGATGAGCGGGAGCTTGAGCTCGTGCGCCATCTTCTCGGCCTGCACCATCTTGCGGGAAATCCCCGCATCGGCCGCGCCGCCGCGAATGGTGAAATCGTCCGCCGTGGCCACCACGGGGCGGCCATTGATCAGCGCCTTGCCGAAGAGGAAGGGGGCGGGAAGGACACCGGTGAGATTGCCGTCCTCGTCATAATGGCCCTTGCCGGCGATCTTGCCGATCTCGCGGAACGAGCCGTCGTCGACCAGCGCCGCGAGTCGCGCGCGGGCATCCATCTTGCCGCGTCCGTGCTGGCGCGCGAGCTTGTCCGGCCCGCCCATCTTTTCGGCCATTGCCTCGCGGCGGCGCAATTCCTCGAGTTCGTTTTCCCAGCTCATTCGTGCCCTCACTCCTCGAAAAGGCACGCTTGCAAGCAACCGGCGGAAAGGGAAGCCCTATTCTTCTTTGGGCTCGACAACCGCCAGCACCGCCTCGACCTGCACCTGCCCGCCTTCGCTGGCCGATAGCTCGGTCACGGTCCCGTCGAAGGGTGCGGTGAGCGCGTGCTCCATCTTCATCGCCTCGAGTACCATGAGGCGCTGGCCTGCGGTGACCGCATCGCCCTCTGCCACATCGACCGCGATGACCTTGCCCGGCATGGGGGCGAGAATGGCGCCGTCGCCCGCCGCAGCGGCGCCCGAGCCGCGGGACTGGCGTTCGAAGACGAAACTCTGCCCGTCCGCGAAGACCACTGCACGCTCGGGATCGACGAAACCGGTGGCGAGGCTGTCGACATGCGAGCGAGCTGCTCTGACCGTGCGTGTCTCGCCCTTGTGGGTGAGCGTTGCGTTGAGAACGCCCGGCGCGTTGAGGCGCAGGCCGATCGGGAGGTCCTCGTGCTCTTCGGTCTCGGCAAGAGCGATGAAATCTGCAGCGGTCTGCCAGATATCGTTATCGGCCTCGTCTGCCGACACCAGCGTGTCGATCTTCGCTTCGATGAAGCCGGTGTCGAGATTGGCGTCCTCGAAATCCTCGTCGCGCAGACAATTCGCGATGAAGGCCGCGTTGGTTTTCACCGGCCAGATTTCGACGTTTTCGGCGATCTCGGCGAGCTGGTCGATGGCCTCGGCACGGGTCTCTCCCCAAACGACGAGCTTTGCGACCATCGGGTCGTAGAAGGGCGATATCATGTCGCCTTCCTCGACGCCGGTCTCGATCCGGCCCTCGACACCGAGGTCGAAATGGTCGAGCCTGCCGGTCGAGGGCAGGAAGCCACCTGCGGGGTCTTCTGCATAGAGGCGCGCCTCGATCGAATGGCCGTCGATGAAGAGATCGTCCTGCTTAAGCGGGATCGGCTCACCGCTTGCCACGCGCAGCTGCCACTCGACGAGATCGACACCGGTGATCTCCTCGGTCACCGGGTGTTCGACCTGAAGCCGCGTATTCATTTCCATGAAGAAGATGCGGTCGGCGCGCAGGCCTTCGCTGGCGTCGGCGATGAACTCGATGGTGCCTGCACCTTCGTAATCGACCGCCTTGGCGGCGCGCACGGCGGCGGCGCAGATTTCCTCGCGGGTGGCCTCGTCCATGCCCGGCGCAGGAGCTTCCTCGATCACCTTCTGATGGCGGCGCTGGAGCGAACAGTCGCGTTCGAACAGGTGGACGACATTGCCGTGGCTGTCGCCGAACACCTGCACTTCGATATGGCGAGGCGAGGTGATCCACTTTTCGAGCAGCACCTCGTCATTGGAGAAGCTGGCCTTGGCTTCGCGCCGGCAGCTTTCGAGGCTCGCTTCGAAGTCTTCCGCATTGTCGACCTTGCGCATCCCCTTGCCGCCGCCGCCCGCGACAGCCTTGATCAGCACGGGATAGCCGATGGCGTCGGCTTCCTGCTTGAGGCGGCTGGCCGACTGGTCTTCGCCCTCGTAGCCCGGAGTGACCGGCACACCAGCGTCGCGCATCAGCCTCTTCGCGGCGTCCTTGAGGCCCATCGCATCGATGCTCGAGGGCTTGGGGCCGACCCAGATCAGTCCCGCATCAATCACCGACTGCGCAAAGCCTGCGTTCTCGGACAGGAAGCCGTAGCCGGGATGGATCGCCTCTGCGCCGGTCTGCCTGGCCGCGGCGATAATCTTCTCGCCCACGAGATAGCTCTCGGCGGCGGGCGAGGGGCCGATATGCACTGCCTCGTCGGCTGAACGCACATGCAGCGCCTTGGCATCGGCATCGGAATAGACCGCCACGGTGGCGATACCCATCTCGCGGGCGGTGCGGATGATACGGCAGGCGATTTCGCCGCGATTGGCGATGAGGAGTTTCGAAATCATACGAATGCGCGCTAGCCGTAGCGGCGTGCCGCATCAAGCTACCAACCGGCTACTGGCCGGAAATCGTGGCGCGACCAGATGATCGGTTCCTGCGGGCCCGCAGGCCGGTTCCAGATCGCCTGGAAGAGAGCGGTGGTCATGTGCCATGCCTTTTCCGGACCGCTCACCCGGGTTCGGCTGTCCCAGGCCAGCTGGCCACGGGTCAATACCTTGCGCCCGATCGCGCCGTAGATATTGGCGGCCGAGAGCACGGCCCAGCGATGGCGGAAGCGCAGGCGTTTCGCACCCAGCCTTGCTGCGGCCTCGTGCTTTTCCATCAGCGCGATCATGCGCGGCATCAGGCTTGCTAGGATGAAGCGGTTTTCCGGCTTGGCATGCTCGCCGGGGGCAAGACCGACCTCTGCCAGCCATTCGGCGGGCAGGTAGACACGATTGGCAGCGGCATCTTCCACGATATCGCGCGAGACATTGGCAATCTGGAATGCGAGGCCGAGATCGTTCGCCCGGTCGAGCGTTTCGCCGTCATCGGGATGCACGCCCATGATGTGCGCCATCATGATCCCGACCGCGCCCGCGACGTGGTAGCAATAGCGCAGCATGTCGCGCTCGTTCTTCGGACTGAACCCGGTCGCGTCGAGCGCGAAACCACCGATGACGTCGTTCGCCATCTCGTAGGTCAGGCCGCATTCGTCGGCCACCAGGCCGAAGGCATCAAAGGCGAAGTCGGCGGTTGGCTGTTCCTCGAGCGCGCGGCGGGTGAGCACGCGGATCGCCTGGATCCGGTCTTCGGCTTCCTTAGGCGTGCCCTGGTCGCCCAGCGGGCCGCCCTTGTCCTGGTTGTCGGCGATATCGTCGCAGCGGCGGCACCAGGCATAGAGCAGCCAGGCGCGCTCGCGCGTGGCCTTGTCGAACAGCCTAGAGGCGGCCGCAAAGCTGTGCGAACCGACTTCGATCGATTCATGCGCCTTTTCCACCAATGCACGCCGTTCGCGGCCGCCGCCCGCCCTGGGAACGGTCGGCCTCATGTTCTGCGTGGTGAGGGGGCGGGGCTTGTTCAGAGGTCGGATGCCTTCATCTTGAAGATCGGAGTATGCGGCTGGTAGCTTTCCATTTTCTCCAGCAACGCACTTAACGTCTCTTCGGCAATGATGATCCCTTGGTGCGCGGGCCGGACAAAGCCGACCTCGGCCATATGGCGGTTGAAGGCGATCAGGTGGTCGTAGAAACCGAAGGCGTTGAGCAGGCCGACAGGGTTGTCGTGATAGCCGAGCTGGGCCCAGCTGACCGCTTCCCACAATTCGTCCATCGTGCCGACACCGCCGGGAATGGTGACAAACCCGTCCGACAGGTCGGTGAACTTCTGCTTGCGCTCATGCATGCCCGAAACCGTGTGCAGTTCGGTGCAGTCGTGGTTCGAGACCTCGCTGTTGGCCAGCGCTTCGGGGATGATGCCGATCACCTCGCCGCCCGCATCGAGCGCGCCGGACGCGACCGCGCCCATCAGCCCCAGACGGCCACCACCGTAGACGACACCGATGCCGCGTTCCGCAAGGCCGGCACCGACTTCGCGTGCGAGTTCGAGATAACGCGGGTCCTCGGGGGATGCCGAACCGCAATAAACCGCAAGTCGCTTCATTCTTCGATCAAATCCTCTACCATCAATCCGGCAGTCGCCTTTGCGCTGCCGACCACGCCGGGAATCCCGGCGCCCGGATGCGTCCCTGCACCGACAAGGTAGAAATTGTCGATCACGTCGTCGCGGTTATGCCCGCGGAAGAACGCGCTCTGCGTGAGCAGGGGTTCGAGACTGAAGGCGCTGCCCTTGTAGGCGTTGAGATCATGCGCGAAGTCGCGCGGGGCATAGTGGAACTTGGTCCTGATCCGGCCATGCAGGCCGGGGATCAGGCGGCGTTCGATCTCGTCGAGGATGCGCTTTTCCAGCACCGGGCCCATCTGCTCCCAGTCGACCGAAAGCTTGCCCATATGGGCCACCGGCACCAGCGCGTAGAAGGTGCTCATGCCTTCGGGTGCCACGCTGGGATCGGTCACGCTGGGGTGGTGCAGGTAGATCGAAAAATCCTGCGGCAGGACGCCGTGGTCGTAGATGTCCTCGAGCAGGCCCTTATAGCGCGGGCCGAACAGGATCATGTGATGCGGGATGCCCGGCCAGGTCCCTTCGACACCGAAGTGGACCACGAAGAGGCTGGGCGAGAACTTCTTGCGCGACAGCGACTTGGCATAGCTTTCGCCGCGCTTGGTCCCGGCCAGGAGGTCCTTGTAGCTGTGCATGATGTCGGCATTGCTGGCGACCGCGTCGAAGCGCTGCCTGAAGCCCGAATGGGTTTCCACCTCGCTGGCCTTGTTGCCGAGCGTGTGGACCTGCACGACCGGGTCATGCAGGCGGAAGGTGCCGCCGATTCGTTCGAAATGCTTCACCATGGCGGCAATCAGCCGATTGGTGCCGCCCTTTGCCCACCAGACGCCGCCGTCCTTCTCCAGCTTGTGGATCAGCGCGTAGATGCTGCTCGTCTTCATCGGGTTGCCCCCGACCAGCAGGGTGTGGAAGCTCAGCGCCTCGCGCAGCTTCTCGTTTTCGACGTAGCTCGACACCATCGAATAGACGCTGCGCCATGCCTGTTTCTTTGCCAGCGCGGGTGCCGCCTTCATCATCGACTTGAAGTCGAGGAAGGGGACATGGCCCAGCTTCACATAGCCTTCCTCGTAGACGCCCGCGGCATAGTCGAGGAAGCGCTGGTAGCCTGCGACGTCCGCAGGATTGAGCTCGGCGATCTCGCGGAAGAGTTGTTCTTCGTCGTTCGAATAGTCGAAATTCGTGCCGTCGGGCCAGTTCAGCCGATAGAAGGGCATGACCGGCATGATCTCGATGTCGTCCGCCATGTCGTGACCGGTCAGCGCCCATAGTTCGCGCAGGCAATCCGGATCGGTGATCACGGTCGGCCCGGCATCGAAGGTGTGTCCGTCCTTTTCCCAGTAATAAGCACGGCCACCCGGCTTTGCGCGCGCTTCGATCACTGTGGTGGCGATGCCGGCCGATTGCAGGCGGATCGCAAGCGCAAGCCCGCCAAAGCCCGATCCGATGACGCAGGCCGTCTTGCCCGTAGGCTCGGGAATGATCGGGCCGTCGCCCGAAGCGGCAATGGGAGAGGACATGATTTCGGCGTTCATGGATTATCCTTGGACGAGGGGCGCGCCCTTGCCAAGCAGCGCCTTGATTGCTCGACCGACAGGTACGGGCGGCTTTCCGGTAAGGATGCGCAATTTGTCGAGCGGAGTGGAGCGGGCGGCATAAAAGCGTGAAATGAGTGGTTCGGGCAGACGGTAGAAGCGTTCGAACACCCTGTATCGTTCCGCAGGTTTCGCCGCTTCGAACAGCATTTTTCCCAGCAGGCGGTAATAGGCTGTGCGTTTCCAGTGCGCGTAGGCGCGCTCCTCCACGAAATCGGGCAGACTGGAGAGGTCTTTGGCGCAAGCACCGGCAATCGCCAGCGCGTTTTCTGCGGCGATCGGAAGGGTGTAGCTGGTCAGCGGGTGGACGAAGCCGCCCCGCGCACCGGCCAGTGCAACGCCCGGACTTGCCAGCGATGCGCGATAGGCCGAAAAATCGCCGCCCGTTATCACCGGCAGGACGCCGGTTTCTTCGTGAAGGGTTTCGGTCCGCCAGCCCTTTTCCGCGCAATATACGGCGATCCTCTCGCGCAGCTCGGGGGCGTCGAGCACCGGACTGTCCGCGTAATAGGTGTCCTCGACGAAAATCTCGTCGGCACCGAGCGGGAGCAGGTAGACGAAGCGATAGGCGCCCGGCTGGTCGACTGCCGCGTCCATGATGACCGGCCTGTCGATGCCATGAGGCTCGGCGGTTCGAAGATGCTGGCCGAGGAAGACCTGCCAGCCGCCTTCCAGGTGTTCGCTGGGAACAGCGTCGCGGCAGTCGATCACTGCCTTTGCGGCGATGCGTTCGCCGCTCTCCAGCGTCACGCCCTGACCGTCGAGACCGACGACGCGCGATCCGGTCCGGATCGCTTCCTGCGGGAGCAAGCGGCGCAGGGCTGCATCGAAATCGCGACTGTCGAGCGAGCGGTAATTGCCTTCGAGGCGCCGCTCGTGGGCGGGAAAGCGTACCTCGTTGCCGCCGCTCCATTGCGTCTTGTGGAACGGGTCGAGCAGCGCAGTTTCCCGTGGGTCGAGATCCCCTTCGAACCAGCTCCAGCGGTGATTGCCGCCAAAGCTGTCACCGGCTTCAAAAAGGCGGACTGACAGCTGCGGTGCCGCACGGGTAATGGCGAGCGCGGTGAGGCCTCCGGCAAGGCCCCCGCCGATGATGGCAATATCGGGCATCGCGCCGTCCTGCCGCGCCTCAGCCTCCCGCGATATGCCGCTCGGCGGCGGTCTCGATGGCGGCCTCTATTTCCTTTTGGCGCGCGGGAGCCATTGCCGCTTTTTCCATCTCGGCGCGGATCGGCAGGACGATGGCCTGCAGGCCGTTCATCTTCATGAGGGCGGGGTCGGTGGTGAAGAGCCTAACCAGTTCGGCCTGCTCCTGGGCACTGAGCGCACCGACGATCTGGCCGGCGCTCTTCCTGATATCCGTGTCGAAGTCCCTCATGTCGATCTCGCCATTGGCAATTCCGCCCTCGATCATGGCCCGACCGTCCATCGTACGGCTCAGTCCGCCGAGCATTTTCGCGCCAAGCGGCGAGCGATAAAATTCGGCAATCCTTGCAGCCTCCTGCTCGGTCAGGGCTTCGGCAAGCGCTGCCACGTAGCGCGGACGGTATTCATCCTGGATTTCCTGGCTATGGCGCGTGATAATCGGGCGGCCCGCGTCGATCATTGCATCGAACAGGCCGGGGTATGCGGCTTCAGCGGCGACCATGTTCGGATCCGCCTGCCAGAGCGAGCGGACCACGGCCAGCTGGTTGTCGATGACCATTTCCTGGTCGATCCCGTCCTGCATTGCCGCGACCAAGTCGGCATAGGCTGTCGGCTGGGCCGGCTGGCTGGCGGCATTATCTTGCGCGAGGGTTGATACGGGAAGGGCGAAGGCCAGGCCGAGCGATGCGGCTGCAATCAAAAGCTGTTTCATAGGCTTAGTTCTACGGCGGAAGGAGGCATGGCGCAATCGTGTGCTTGCCTCTTGTGGAACGCGCGGGCGACCAAGTCGTTTGCACGCAATAACAGAGGGAAATCCAGAATGAATCGCTTCCTGCCCGTGGCTGTTGCCGCAATTGCTTTCGCCGCGCCCGCCATGGCGCAAGAAGTCGAGGCGGAACCGCCGGCATCTGCTGGACCGCCTGAAACCGTGTTCGACGGCGATTACCTGAGCGTAGGCGTCGGTGTCGGTTACAATCCCAGCTATTCGGGCAGCGACGATTATAACACCAATATCCTGCCGATCGTGCAGGGTTCGCTCGGGGGAATCGGCATCAATCCGCGGCCCGCGGGTCTTGCGCTCGATCTCGTGCCCGATCCCGACGAGGGGATGGCGTTCTCGGCAGGTCCGATGTTCCGCCTGCGCAGCGACCGCACGGATGTCGACGACATCAACGACGATATCGTGGCCGCTTATGGCGAACTCGACCGCGCCTTCGAGATCGGCGGAAGCGTCGGCGTCAAGTTCCCCAAGCTGCTCAACCCCTTCGACAGCCTGAGCTTCAACCTCGATGCGACATGGGACGTGGCCGGAGCGCACGATGGCATGACGATCAGCCCGAGCGTCACCTATTTCACACCGCTCAGCCGCGCGACGGCTGCTTCGCTATCGCTCAGCACCACCTTCGTGGACGACAATTTCGCCGATTATTACTACTCAGTGCCGACCATCAACACGCTGCTGCCCGATCCCGACGTCCTGCCCGGCTTCCAGGCCGAGGGCGGCATGCAGAGCTACGGCGTCAACCTGCTGCTCGCGCATGACCTCAGTGGCGATGTGACCGATGGCGGTCTGTCGCTGGTCGGCATCGGCGGATGGTCGAAACTGGTGGGTGATGCGGCCGACACGCCGTTTACTTCGATTCGCGGCGACGACGACCAGTATTTCGTGGCCCTTGGCGTGGGATACACTTTCTAGCGGATAGAATTCGGAGGCATCTTGCGGGCTTGGCGCAGAGCTGCGCAGTCTCGCCCGCATGACTGCAAATCCGCTCTCCCCGCATCGCAAGGCCGTTATTGCCGCGCTAGTCATTACGCTCGTCACGCTGGCGATCCTGTTCGCAATGGATCGCCCGCCGATCTGCACATGCGGCTATGTCAGCCTGTGGTACGGTGACATCAACGCCTCGGGCAACAGCCAGCACCTGTCGGACTGGTACACGCCGAGCCACATCATCCACGGGATGATCTTCTATGCGCTCGGCTGGCTGCTGTTCACGAAGTGGGGGCTGGGCGGCAAGTCAGCGGGCAAGTGGAGCTTTACGCTTGCCGTCGCGATCGAGGCGGCCTGGGAAATCGTCGAGAACACTCCCTTGGTCATCGACCGCTATCGATCGGTGACGGTCAACTGGGGGTATTCGGGCGACAGCATCATCAACTCTCTGGCCGATATCGGCTGGATGAGCTTCGGCTTCTATCTCGCTCTCAAACTGCCGGTGAAAGTCACGATTGCACTGGCGATCATCATGGAGATCGTCGCGGCGCTGGTGGTGCGCGACAACCTGACGCTCAACGTGATCATGCTGGTCTACCCGTTCGAATTCATCCGCGAATGGCAGGCCATGGGCTGATCGCTTAGTCCTTGGCGCGACGCACGGCCCATTCGGCCTTTTTCTTCTCGGCCCAAGCTACGCGTTCGCGCAGCTTGCCCTCGTAAGGAACGCCAGAGGAAATGGGCAAAGCCTTCACCGGGCCGATGTCGAGGCCATAGATCCAGTCGTTATTTCCGAGGTAGGCGCGCGCAGGGACACCTGTTTCAAGGTCGCCCTCCACCTTGCGGATGCTGCCGAGGTCGACCGACAGGATCCATTCGGAATGGTTGTTGGCGAACAGCAGGTGAGCAGTCGCATCGTCTTCGCCGAGAGGCTTGAAATAGCGCACGGTGCCGGTCCGTTCGCGCCCCCCGGAATAGGCGCGGCGGCGGTCGAACCGCAGCTTTGCGTGGGATATCGATGCAAGGATGGTCACCACGCCGAAGATGACGAAGATCACCGCCATGGCGGTCGGCATGTCCTCCAGGTCGGGGAACATGCGCAGTCCGGCAGCCAGCATGACGCAACCGACCAGAAAGCCCAATAAAGCCCGCAAGAAACCCGCCTCCCGAAATGGTCCGGAAGGCGGGTTATAGCTGGACTGGATTAAGATTTAATCCCTTCAGTCTTCTTTTGCAGTCGCGCCGGTCGTGCCTTCGGGCAGGTCGGGGCGCGTGTCGGGCAGCGGCGCATCGCGGTCGCCCGTCTTCAGGTAGGTGTCGAACCAGCGCATCATGCGCAGGTTGTAGTCGTAGCGCGCGGCCGCCTTCTGGTTGCCATGGCCTTCACCCGGGTAGAGCACGAGGCGCACCGGCACATCGGGCTTGCGCACCTTCATCGAGCGATAGAGCTCGTAGCTCTGGCTCGGCGCGACGCGCGTGTCCTCGGCACCGTGCATGATCAGCAGCGGGGTGTTGGCCTTGTCGACATGGTAGATCGGCGAGACTTCGAGCATCGCCTGCCAGTCGTCCCACGGCCACTTGCCCGAGTGGACATTGTACATCTCGTAGGGAATGTCGGTCGTGCCGAATTTCGAAATCTGGTTCGAAATGCCGACGAACATGACGCCTGCAACGAATTCGTCGCTCAGCGCGGTGGAACTCCACGCGGTCGCATAGCCGCCATAGGAACCACCGGTTACGCCAACGCGGTCCGCATCGGCGATGCCTTCGGCCACCAGCGCACGCTTGGCATCGACCAGGTCGGTGAATTCCGGATCGGTGTAATTGCCCGTGTGCTGCTTGGAGAAAGCGGTGCCGTAACCGGTCGAGCCGCGATAGTTGGGCAGGAACACGGCATAGCCCTGTCCGGCAGCGACCTGTCCGGGCTTGGAATAGGCGGTCTGCCAGCCATTGCTGTCATGCGCTTCGGGGCCGCCATGCACGTTGAGGATCAGCGGTGCGCCGCCGCGCGGGGCTCCGCCGACCGGCTCGATCAGTACGCCTTCGACTTCCTGTCCGTCGCGCGCGGTGTAGCGGAAGGTGCGCTGCTTGCCGAAGTCGATTTCCGACAGCCAGCTGTTGTGCTGCGTCCAGCGGTTGAAGCTGCCGTCCTGCCACACGAACAGTTCGGTCGGGTGCTTCGGGCTGCTGGCCTCGACCGCGAGCGTATTGCCGCCAGCCTCGACGGTGGAGAGAATGAGATCGCCTCCGTCATGCTCTTCGGCCACGGTGCCATCGGCATTGTAGATGCGCAGTGCGCTCTGGGCGCCCTTGTGGACCACTAGAGCAAGACGGCCATCGGCGAGCCACTCGGCATCGACCGCGGCTTCCGGCGCGCCTGCATTGAGCGCGCGGTAGTTGCCCGTGGCCACGTCGACGAGGTGCAGCGTGGTGGCGGCGGGATCATTCATGTCGACGCCTGCGATCATCGAAAGCTGCTTGCCGTCGGGCGAGACTTCGATGTCACCCAGCTTGCCCGGCGTTTCGACCACGCGCAGCACCTTGCCGCTGGCGAGGTCGATCACGTGGGCGCGCTTAGACGTATATGCGTCGTCGATCTGCGGGGTCGGGGCGCTGTCGACCACGGCGGTCTTGCCGCCCGGGGCGATCTTGAAGGCGCTGACATAGCCGGGAATGGTCACGGCCACCGGCTCGCCATCGACCTCGCCGCCGACATTGGCGGAGAACAGGCGGTTGAGGCGGGCCTCTTCCTCATAGACGATGGCGTTGAAGCCGGCCTTCGATTCCTTGTCGCGCGCCTCGTCCTTCTCTGCCGAGGCGAGCATCCAGATGCGCGATCCGTCGGGGCTCCACGCGTAGGAGCGCACAGCGGCACCGTCGACCGCTGCGAGCTTGCGCTGCGCGCCGCCGTCAACCGGGATACCCCAGACGGCGCGGTCTTCCTCGCCATCGGACCACATGAAGGTGACCATGCGGCCGTCGGGCGAAAAGGCGATGCCCGAAACGGCCATGTCGTCGGGCAGGAAGTCGCGCGCATTGCCGGGCGCATAGGCCATCTTGAGCTGCTGCGTGGTGCTGCCGTTTTCCTCGCCGTCGGTGATGTCGGGCAGGCTGGCGGTGGTATAGGCTACGCGGGTGCCGTCGGGCGAGACGGCGATGGTGCCGACGCTTTCCAGCTTGGCAACGTCTTCGGGCGTCATCGGCCGTGCCTGTGCGGTTGCTGCGAGCGAGACGCCCGCGAGCAGGCTGGCGGCGACGGCGGTGGTGCGAAATAGCATTTGCGATCCTCTCCTGTTGGTCGGGCGCATTCATAGCGATGCAGCGGCGCATGGCAAACCGGGGGCTTGGCATGGCCGGGCCGAGCGGGCATCACCTCCCGCGAGAGACACAGGGGAGAGACTCGATGCGTACATTGCTTGCAGGGATTGCAGCCGGACTGATGGCGACTGCCGCGCCGGTTCTGGCGCAGACCACGATCATCCACGCCGACGGTATCGTCACCGATGCAAGCGAGCCGGTGAAGGGGCGCGTGACGGTTACGGTGACCGACGGACGCATCGTCAGTGTCGAGGATGGCTGGCAGGGCGTTCCCGACGGTGCGGAGATGATCCATCTCGAGGGCAAGACGCTCGTCCCCGGCCTGATCGACCTGCACACGCATTTGTCGGGCGACCCCAGCGGCGAATTCTGGCGCGCAGCCACAACGCCGCCCGAATGGAGCGTGCTCGTCGCTGCCAAGAATGCGCATATCACCGCCAAGGCCGGTTTCACGACCGTCCGCGACGTCGGTTCGCGCACCGACCAGGTGATGCAGATGCTTGGCCGCGCGACCGAGCAGGGCATGCTGCCGGGGCCGCGCGTGGTCACCAGCGGCCGGACCATCGCGATCGTCGGCGGGCATGGCGACATCAACGGCTTCCGCCGCGAAGTGAACGATTCGCTTGGCACCTCCTTCTCCTGCACCGGGCCGGTCGAATGTGCGGAGCGGGTGCGCGAAGCGTCGAAATACGGCGCGGACCTGATCAAGATCACGGCCACCGGCGGTGTGCTCAGCCAGCAGGGTCGCGGCCTTGAGGCGCACTTCACCGATGCCGAGATGCGCTCCATCGTCACCACCGCGGAATCGCTCGGCCTCAAGGTTGCCGCCCATGCCCATGGCGCGCGCGGGATCGAGGCCGCAGCGCGTGCAGGCGTGCACACCATCGAACACGGCACCTATCTCGACGAGGCGGCTGCGAAGGCCATGCGTGAAAACGGCACCACGCTGGTGCCCACGCTGATGGCGTTCGAAGGTATCAAGGACAACCTTGGCACAGGCTTCTACACGCCGGTTGTGGAGGACAAGATCCGCGCGGTCAGCGAATATGCGGGCACCATCGTCGAGCGCGCCCGCCGCTGGAACGTGAACGTCGCTTTCGGCACCGATGCCGGCGTCTTCCCGCATGGCGAGAATGCAGGGGAGTTCGCCCTGCTCAAGGCCAACGGGATGAGCGACCGCGACGCGCTTGCCAGCGCCACCACGGGCGCTGCGCAAATCCTCGGCATGGAGGGCGAGATCGGCCGTATCGCGCCGGGCTATTCGGCCGATATCATTGCGGTCGAAGGCAATCCGCTCGAAGACGTGACCGTGCTCGAGGATGTCGACTGGGTCATGGTGCGCGGGCGCGTGATCGAGTGATCCGCGCCAGTCTTGCCGCCTGCACGCTTGCCTTGCTTGCAGGCGGTCCGTTGGGCGCCGAAGAACCCCGGATATGCCAGCGCGAGCTGGTCGTCCTTGGCGCGGGGCAGGATGCCGGCACGCCGCAGATCGGCAATGCGCAGGACGATGGCCCGCAATTGCTAGCGAGTTCGCTCGCGCTGATCGACCGCAAGGCGGGTGCGCGCTATCTCTTCGATGCGTATCCACAGATCACCGGCCAATTGGCGGCGCTCGACCGCATCGAGCAGCCCGCCGAGGGTCTGGGCCTCGACGGTATCTTCCTGACTCATGCGCATATCGGACACTACCTCGGTCTCGCCTATCTCGGGCGCGAAGCCGCGAGCGCAAATGGTGTGCCGGTCTATGCCATGCCGCGTATGGCCAAATTCCTGCGCGAGAATGGCCCATGGAGCCAGCTGGTCGAGCTTGGGCAGATTGAACTGGTGGCGCTGGGCGACGGGAAGGGTCTCCAGGCCGTGTCGCTAGCGCCCGACCTCGTGGTGGTTGCCTTGCCGGTGCCGCATCGGGACGAATTATCAGAAGCGGTCGGATATTACATCATGCCGGAAGATGGCGGCGGCGCCCTCTATCTTTCCGACATCGACAGCTGGGACGAATGGAGCGGGCCAGACGGACCGGTGCTGGCCACCATGCTCGCCGGGGCGGATCATATCTTCGTCGACGCAACCTTCTGGGACGACAACGAGCTTCCCGGACGCGACATGAGCGAAATTCCGCACCCGCGCGTCACTGAGACGATGGACCTGCTGCAGCATTATCCGGCTGACATGCGATCGAAGGTGCACTTCATCCATTACAATCACACCAATCCGCTGCGCGATCCGGATAGCGCCGAAAGCCGCGAGGTCGAGGCGCGCGGCTTCAATGTCGCGCGGCGCGGCGAGCGGATTTGTCTCGACTGAGGCGCTATTCGCCTGCGGCCAGTTGCCGCCAGCTTCTCGGGACCGAATAGCCCTTCGCTTCCTGCACCGCGATGGCGCGGCGAATGGTCTCGCGCGCGGCGGCCATGCCGTTGCGTTCCTGGATCGCGGCGAGATTGGCGAGGCTGCGCGCATCCTCTGCGTCGTTCAAGACAACCTCTTCGAGCCGCTTCATCGCCGAGCGGTCGTCACCTTTGGCGAGTGCCAGCGCGACCAGCGACCGGCGCGCTTCCTGTGCCCTCGCAGGCGCAAGCTCGCCGGTCGAAAGCAGCGCGAGCAGGCCTTCTTCGCGCAAACCGGCATCATCGGCATGTTGCGCAAGGGCAAACAGCTTTTCACTGCCGACGTGCCGCTCGCGCGCCGAATAGCTCTCGGTATAGGCGACGTGGCGATAGTGATCGATGGCGCCCGCCAGATCGCCTTCAGCGGCCAGGTCGTCGCCCGAGGCGAGGATGCAGACCACCGTCTTGCTGAGCAAAGGGTCTTCGGATTCGCAGCCCTTGCGCTTGCGCATGATGAACTTGTGCGTGTGCGGCGTCATGCCCGATTGCGGGGTGAGGCCGGGAGTGCCGACATTGGAGGCGATGCCGCTGTTGGCGAAATGCGCGGTCCTCGGCACGCGCGACCCCAGCGCGACGCGGCGCGGTTTCTCGTCGGGATCGGCAATAACGATGATCGGCGGGGGAGGCGTACCCTCTTCCTCCGTCTCGCCGGCGTCCTGCGCGATGGCACCGGCCGGAAGGGCGAGGGCAAAAGCCGCGAGGGCGAGGGCTGTCTTCATGCGTTCTCTCTCCAGCAGCGTAAAAGCATGGATGAGCGGGCCCATGTTGGCAACCGGGACAGGTCGCAATCGCGCCGTTCGTCGAAGCGGATACCGCAGCAATCGGGGAAGATTTCCAATTTCCGGCGACGCGCCTACAAGGCTCGCAATAGTTAACAGGGGTTCCAGAAATGAAAATCGTGACCGGTGCGCTGCTTGGTGTGTCCGCACTTTCGCTTGCCGCGTGTGCTTCGACGCCAGGCGAGGAAGTAACCGTGACGCAGACCGGGGAGTACGAACTCAGCGGGACGATGGAAATTCCCGATGCCGACGACCAGTCTGCCCACGACGCCCTGTTCGCGCTGTTCGAGGATGCCGACGAGCGCAATCTGAAACTCAACCCCATCGGCGCGCTGTTCCGCGGTGACATGCGCTATGCGGACCGGATCGGCGATTTCCTCACCGACGAGTACAACGATCTCTCGCGCGCCGATGCCGAGCTCAACCTTGCCAAGCTGAAGGAAATCAACCGCGCCGCGCTCTCGCCGACCGACCAGCTTGCCTATGACGTGTTCGAGTACAACCAGAGCCAGACGCTGAAGGCGCTGACGCCGCAAATCCTCGCGGTTACCGATGTGCGCCCGGTGAACCATTTCTCCGGCTTCCACACTTTCTATCCCGACTTCGCCAGCGGGCAGAGCGCAGCGCCGTTCAAGACGGTCGAGGATTACGAGAACAACCTCAAGCGCCACGCGAACTACGTCGAGCTGACGGATCGTTCGATTGCCCGCTTCCGGGAAGGCATGGAAAGCGGCGTGCTGGAAACCCAGCTGACGATCGGCAATGTCATCACCCAGCTCGATACGCAGCTTGCGCTCGATATCGAGGAATCGCCTTTCTGGATGCCGGTGACCAATTTCCCGGACGACTTCAGCGAAGCCGACCAGTCACGCCTGACAGGCGCATATCGTGCCTCGATCTCCGAGATTTACGCAGCCCATGCCCGCCTGCGCGATTTCCTGCGCGACGATTATTACGCAAAGGCCCGCGAAAGCGTCGGCCTTGCGCAGATGAAGGGCGGCGAGGCGCTGTACCGCCAGCTGATCGAGAATACGACCACGCTGCCGCTCGAACCCGACTACCTGCACAACCTCGGCCTGTCCGAGGTGGCGCGCATCAAGGAGGGGCTCGAGGACATCAAGGCCGAGGTCGGCTTCGAAGGTACGCTCAACGAGTTCTTCGACTACGTCCGCACCGATCCGCAGTTCAAGCCTGCAAGCCGCGAAGCGCTGACGCAGACCTATTACGACATCGGGAAAGCGGTCGACGACAAGATCGGCGACTACTTCTCGCTCGTTCCCAAGAGCGAGCTCGTGATCAAGCCTTACGAACCCTATCGCGAGCAGTTCTCCGCCGGCGGGTCCTACCAGAGCGGGGCGCCCGACGGCTCGCGCCCGGGCACCTTCTATTTCAACGCCTATGACCTGCCGAGCCGCCTGACGACCGGCAATGTCACGCTCTACCTTCATGAAGGCGCACCGGGGCATCACTTCCAGATCAGCCTCGCGCAGGAAAACACCGACCTGCCTGCGTTCATGCGCTTCGGCGGCACCACGGCCTTCGTCGAGGGCTGGGCGCTCTATTCGGAGACGCTGGGTTACGAGATGGGCTTCTTCGAGGACCCGTGGAACCGCTATGGCACGCTGCAGGACGAACAGCTGCGCGCCATGCGCCTCGTGGTCGACACGGGCCTCCACGCCAAGGGCTGGACCCGCGAGCAGGCGATCGACTTCATGCTGGAAAACAGCGGCATGACCCGCACAGAGGTCGTGGCCGAGGTCGAACGCTATATCGCCATTCCCAGCCAGGCACTCGCCTACAAGGTCGGCGCGCTGAAGATCCAGGAACTGCGCGCAAAGGCCGAAGAAGCGCTGGGCGACGATTTCGACATCAAGGCCTTCCACACGCAGGTTCTCGATACCGGCGGCCTCCCGCTGCCGGTGCTCGAAGCCAAGATCGATCGCTGGATTGCAGGGGGCGGCGCCTGAGGCTCGCTCCCGGCGAGCGGGACTACCGCCTCGCCTCGAAAAGCCGGTTTTTCCTGCCAGAATCCGTCCACGTCGCGGGCGACAGCATCCCTGCGCCTGCGCGAAACTGTTTCAAATCGGGACGTTAGCTGCGCAATCGCGGCGATTGGGGAACCTATTCGCCGCATAGGTGGTTTTACCGGTCAGGACGGAGGGAATGAGTTCATGGAGGTATACCATGTCTAGCATGTCCTTCCGCAGCAGCCGCCCCGACGGGTGGATCAAGCCCAAGGCCTATAGCGACGCCTCGCTGCGTTTTAAGGCCCACGGCAAGATCATCCCGATGGAGGAACCAGGTTTCCTGGCTCGTCTCTTCGGCCGGCGGTAAGCTGAGGGTTCAGTCGTAAAAGGGCAGGGGCCGGAAGTCGTATCGACTCCCGGCCCCTTATCTTTGTCCGTCGCTGGAGGCGGAGGAGGTCAGTACTCCTCCGGTTCCTCCGGCGTATCGGCGGTGTAGTTCTTGCCTGCGGTCTTGTCGCCCCGGGCGAGTGCGAACACCACTCCCGAAAGCAGGACCAGCGCCAGCAGGTTGGGCACGACCATCACGGCATTGGCGATGTCGCCCATGCGCCAGATCAAATCGCTTTCCCGGCTCGCGCCAACGAAGATACCCACGCACCACAGGACGCGCCATGCCATATGCAGCACCTTCTCGCCCTTCAGGTTCGAACCCGGAATACGGTCGTAGATGAAGGTGATCGCGCGTTCGCCGTAATAGCTCCACGTCAGCAGCGTGGTGAACACGAACAGGAGCAGCGCCACCGATGCCACCAGCGTTCCCAGCGGGATCGCCCCGATCTCGAACGGGAAGGCGGCGGCGAACGCACCGCTGGTCACGGCAAAGCCATCGAGGTCCGCCTGCCATGCATGCTTCACGGCACTGCCGGCATGGGTGAAGTCACCTTCAACCGTCAGGATTACCAGCGCCGTCATGGTGCAGATCACGATGGTGTCGATGAATGTGCCAAGCATGGCCATGCGGCCCTGGAACTGCGGATCGTCGGTCTGTGCAACGGCGTGGGCGATCGGGGTCGAACCCTGGCCCGCTTCGTTGGAGAACAGGCCGCGAGCCACACCGGCCCGGATGGCGAGGATGACCGCTGCACCCACGAAGCCGCCGCTGGCCGACTGCGCGTTGAACGCGCCGCCGAAGATACGGCTGAAGGTTTCGGGGATGTCCTGGATGTTCAGCAGGATCGCGATGATCGCCATGACGATGTAGGTCGCCGCCATGAAGGGTACGACCTTCTCGGCCACATTGCCGATCGACTTGATCCCGCCGATGATGACGATGAAGACAAGGATCGCGACGATCAGTCCGCCAAGCCATTCCTCGATCCCGAACAGTTCGTTGAGGCCGTCTGCCACGGCGTTTGCCTGGATGGCGTTGCCGGTGACAAGACCGCTGATCAGCGTGCCGATACAGAAGAAAATGGCGAGCCAGGTCCACTTGGGACCAAGGCCCATCATGATGTAGCTCATCGGGCCGCCGCGATAGGTGCCTTCGCTGGTCGTTTCGCGATAGCGGATAGCCAGCGCGCCCTCGGCGAAGGCCAGCGCCATGCCGAACAAGGCCGTGATCCACATCCAGAAGATGGCGCCCGGACCGCCCAGCGCGATTGCGGTCGCCACACCTGCGAGGTTACCGGTGCCGACCTGTCCGGAAAGCGCGGTCGACAAGGCCGCGAACGGCGAGATTTCACCTGCCCCCTTGCTCTTGCGGCCGGCGAACAGGCCCTTCACCGCTGCACCAAGGTTGGTGATCGGATAGGCCCTTAGGCCGATCATGAACCACAGGCCGGCGCCCAGAAGGATAATTGCCAATGGCGGGAAGGGAATGACGGCTGCACCATCCCATGTCCCGCCCCAGATGAAATCCGCCACATTGGTAACGGGGCCAAGCAGACGTTCGTCCAGCGTGGCCGGTTGGCTGGTTGCCATTCTTATATTCCCCTCAAACGTCCCGTATTTGGTAAAGCGCGCAAGCTAGCCACGTCGCGCCAGCTTGGAAAGGCGCAAAAACGCCGCTCTCCACCGCTTGCCTTTTGGGCGCGTGCCGCCTAAATGCCTCTGCGTCTTCCGACATCGATGAAGGAAAAGCCCCTCCCGAACTTGTATCGGGGCGGCGAAACCCCCATCCCGGAAGAGACATAAGTTTCAACGCGAGAGCACGAGCAGATCATGGCCGAAACGCCCGACAAGACACCCAAGGCAGCCAAGGCGAACAAGACGTCGCCCGCCGAATTCGTCCGTCAGGTCCAGACCGAAGGACGCAAGGTCGTCTGGCCGACCCGCCAGGAAACGATCCGCATCTCGATCTTCGTCTTCATCATGATGACGATCCTCTCGCTCTTCTTCCTCGGCGTCGATTCGCTTTTCAACGTCGTGGTCGGCTGGCTGATGACGCTGGCCTGATTTTCCAGGGGTAACGAGAACACTATGGCACGCTGGTACATCATCCACGCCTATTCGGGCTTCGAAAACAAGGTCCGCGATTCGATCATCGCCGAGGCCGAGCGTCTGGGCCTGTCCGAAGGCGTCGAAGAAGTTCAGGTCCCGACCGAGACCGTGACCGAGGTCAAGCGCGGCAAGAAGGTCCAGGTCGAACGCAAGTTCATGCCGGGCTACGTCCTCGCCAAGCTCAACATGACCGACGACGTGTACCACCTTGTGAAGAACACGCCCAAGGTCACCGGCTTCCTCGGCAACAACAACAAGCCGCAGGCCATCTCCGAAAAGGAAGCCGCACGCTATTTCGGCGGTGTGGAAGAAGCCAAGTCGGCTCCGAAGAAGCAGGTTTCGGTCGATTACGAAATCGGCGACCAGGTCAAGGTACTCGACGGTCCCTTCGCCAGCTTCAACGGCCTCGTCGAGGAACTCGATTTCGACAAGCAGAAGGTCAAGGTTTCGGTCTCGATCTTCGGCCGCGCAACGCCGGTCGAACTCGAATTCGAACAGGTCGAGCTGGTCAAGTAAGACCGGTCTTCCGAACCCACGAAAAAGGGGCGCCCCGCGATCCGCGAGGCGCCCTTTTTTCGTTGGGACAAGCTCTTGTCCTAGTCCGATGAACGGGGGAAGCGGATGACCCTGAAGGCGCTGCCCTTGGATCGCTCGGAAACATAGACGTCCGAACTCCCCTCACCACCGGCGCGGTTCGAGCCGAACACAAGCATCGATCCGTCCCAGGAAATCGATGCGCGCGATTCCCCGGCATCCGAATTGACCTGTTCGATCGGCTGCGGCTCGTTCCAGTCATCGTTGATAGTGGCGCGGGTCGCAGTCCAGATATCGCTCGCGCCCTTGCCGCCCGGACGATCGGAATCGAAGACGATTTCCAGCCCGTCGCGGCTCAGGTTCGGACGCGCGTCGCTATATTCCGTGCTCAGCGATTCCACCTTCGACACCTGCCCCTGGTTGTCCGCGACATAGATGTCCTGGCCACCGTCGCGCGTACTCGAGAAGTAGATTACCGGACGCCCCCCGGCCCCTTCCACAATGGTCGGGCTCCATTCCTGCGCCGGACTGTTGATCGGCCCGGCAAGTCTTTGCGCACTTCCGAAGCCGCCATTCGGGCTGCGCCGGGCCACATAGATGTCGCCATTGGGTTCGTCTTTCTTGCTAACGAAATAGAGGCGGTTGCCGCGCGTGGGCGTGGGGCAGAATTCATCGGCAACCGAGTTTATGTTGGAGCCGGCATTGACAGGTTCGCCCCAACCGTCCCCTTCCCAGGGGGCGATCCAGATATCGAGGCCGCCGAACCCGCCCGGGCGCGTGGAAGCGATGTAGAGATCGTTGCTCATCGGATCGAGGATCGGGCAGCCGTCACCCTGAGGGCTGTTGGGTGAGCCGTCATTGCCGGAGTATTCTTCGGCATTCTCGGGCGCGCTCCACGGCCCGAAACTGCTGGCGACTATTGCCGCCGAGGCACCGCCGGCCACGGCGAAGATCGCCAGAAAGCCCATTGTCTTCTTCACTTTGATGCTCATTCCCATATCCTCCGTTGATAAGAGGATGCGAGGCTTTCACTCTTCACTGGGAATTGCTTGGACAAGAGTGTGCCGGACTTGTCCTATTGCGACTCCGCGCGACGCTTTATTTGCACAACTTCCGAAAGGAGGTGGCTTGGTTGCAGGGCTCGACACAAATTCCGCAGCATTTCGGCGTAAGGCTGGCAGATGTCGACGAGCCGGATCGCCATGTCGCCATTCGTGAAGTGTTTGGCCGGGGATGGCTGAACGTCGAATTCGACGCCTATGACGCACGTCCTGCAATCTCCGCCGAAATAGACCTCCTGCCCGGGGTTTCGATCACCCGGGGCAGCTACTCGCCGCATCGAGCAAGGACATTGGCGGACGGATCGCTTGGCGATGACGACGTCGCCCTGTGCTGGGTCGAGACGCCGGGCAACTTCGAACTGGACCACTTGTCGCAACTGCGCGAACTGGAGAGCGGCGAGGCGGTTCTCACCTCTTGCGCGGACCGCATGCAGGGTCGCAACGACGCCGTGGCTTATCCCACGACGATCAAGCTCTCGCGCAAGAGCGTCCTGCCGATGCTGGAAAGGGACGATGTACTGGGTCGCACGATCGCGGCGAACGATCCCGCCTTCCGGCTACTGCGCCAATACCTCGACCCAGCGCTGAAATACGCCCGCCAGTCGGGCCCCGAGGGGGCGGGCATGGTCGCGCACCAGATCAACGATCTCGTAATCCTGGCGCTCGGGGCGAGTGCAGACGGTCACGCCATGGCTGCCGAGCGAGGCCAGAAGGCGGCGCGCTATGCCGCGATTTGCGAATGGATCGATCGCAATCATCTCGATCCGTCCCTGTCGATCCAGCAATGCTGTGTGCAGTTTGCGCTCGGCCGACGAGCGATACAGTCACTGTTCGCCGAGCACGGGACCAGCTTTACGCGCAAAGTGCGGGAGCGACGTCTTTTGCAGGCCTATCGGTTGCTGGGCAGCCCCGATCATGCAGCCAGTTCGATTAGCGAAATCGCCTATTCGGTGGGCTTTGGAGACCTGTCCTATTTCAACCGCCGGTTTCGCGACCGCTTCGGAAAGCGACCGGGCGATGTCAGGCGAGAGGCGCTCTAGGCGGCAATCAGGCCCAGCTTCTCGGAATAGGCCAGGCTGAGCATCAGGACGTCGACGGCCATATGCGCCAGCACACAGGCCCAAAGATTGCCACCGAAGCGAATCCGCAGCCAGCCGAAGCCGATACCCACCACCCCGGTGATGATCACGCCGCCAAAGCCCTGGTATAGATGGGGGAGGCCGAATAGCGCGGCCTGGATCAGGATTACCGGCCACATCTTCCCGGCCAGTCCCGGCAGGCGGAACAGGCGGTCCATCAGGAAGCCGCGCCAAAGCAGCTCCTCGCCGAGGCCTGCTGCGAATAGCGCCACCAGTACAATCCACATCAGGAACGCGAAGTGGCTCTCCGTCGCCCAGCCGATCACCTGCTCGACGTCGGGCAGACCGAAGCCTGCTGCCTCGACCAGCATCGCGCCGACGGTGAACCAGATAACGATCGCGATCGTGGCGATCACCGCCCAGAGAAGGGTTTTTGGCCAGCTTTGCGGTGTGCGCAGGTTCCATGCCTCGCCTAGCGCCCCATCGGCCCGCAACCACAGCCACGATACGAACAGCCCGCCCGCCATGCTTGTCGCTACCGACACGGCAGCGCCGGTAGAGGTCTCGCCCCAGATGGCGATCGCGGGGATGCCAGCCATGAAATAGGCGATCACGACAGTGAGGAACTGGAGCGTGAAGCGTCCCCAGCCAAGCTGTCTTGCGCCGCCGGTCGACGGGACCTGTTCTTCGGTATTCTTCAGATCGCTGGACGTCATGAACTTGCCCCCAAAATGCGCTCGCAAAGGAAAAGGGCGGCGCCCCCCGGCACCGCCCTATCAACTCATGGCTTTACGATCACGATGCCTTGGCGCGTTTTCCGCCCTTCTTTGCGGGCGCCTTCGTTGCCTTGGCCGAACTGCCCGAGCGCATGGCGGCGAGTTCTTCCTCGACCGTACGTTCGCGGCGCATTTCCTCGATTTCGCGTTCGACGCTCGCATTGCCGCGGCAGGCGGCGCTGTCCTCGGTCGCGAAGGCGGTGCGCTTCTCGAGGGTTTCGATATGGTCCATCCGGCGTTCGGTCCGGCTTGCGTAGCCACCGCCCGATGCCCGTCCGCTGGCATTGCCGTCGGAGGCGCGCTGGTCGGAGAGGCGCTGTTTCACCTCTTCGCGCTTGGTTTCCAGTTCGCGCTCGGCCGCTTCCATTTCAGCCATGTCTGCGCCCAGCTTGTCGATGTCCTGCTTCAGGCGATCGATGCCGCCGCGGCAATCTTCGCGGGCGATCAGCGCCTGGCGGGCGAGATCTTCGCGGCCGTTGTCCATCGCGATCCTGGCCTTGTCGCCCCAGTCGGCTTCGCGCAGTTCCGCCTGCGTCAGCTCTGCTTCGAGCCGATCCTTCTGGCGGCGGGCCTTCGACATTTCGCCCGACAGCCCGATCAGGGCCTCTTCAATTTCAGCCTGGAGCCGGGCCAGCATCTTGGCCGGGTTCGACGCGCCGTCGAGCGCGCTCGTCACATTGCTGGAAATGAGTTCTTTCACCTGGATGGCGATGCGAAACATGTTTGCGTCCCCCTGTTGCAGTCAAATACTTGCCTAACGACAATGTATTAAAGCTTTGAGACCGGAAAGATAGGCCCGTTTTAACCATCAAATGGGGTAAAGCCCGATTTCCTGCGCGCGAGGACTTTCGTATCGCATGCGATTGACTTTGGCCGCGCCAAGCGAAGCCGCTTGTCCCAGCATGCCGGGACAACGCTCGCCGGAGCGGTTTTTAAGCCAAGACCGTGTTCCATGTGATTTATCCCGAAGGAACCGCTCGTGGCCCTTTCCAAGCTGCGTGCTACAGGGCACTCCGACGCTTGCATTTGCGCGCAGAATCGCTATGTGCGCGCCTTCCCAAGCGACAGTTCGGGATTCCACGCGGGAGGAATGCCTCACGGCAAGCCGCTCGACCGCTCAACATGAGGCTCTCTCGAAAGAGGCAGCCGACAGTGTGAAAGGAGGCCAGTGATGGCCAAGAAGATCGAAGGCTACATCAAGCTGCAGGTGCCCGCGGGCACTGCAAACCCCTCGCCCCCCATCGGCCCGGCTCTGGGTCAGCGCGGCGTGAACATCATGGAATTCTGCAAGGCGTTCAACGCCGCCACGCAGGACCTCGAAAAGAACGCTCCGATCCCGACCGTGATCACGGTGTACGCGGACCGTTCGTTCAGCTTCACCACCAAGACCCCGCCTGCTTCGTTCTACCTGAAGAAGGCCGCCAAGCTTAAGTCGGGCTCGAAGGAGCCGGGCAAGGTTTCGGCCGGCACCATCAAGAAGAGCGCCGTCAAGGAAATCGCGGAAGCCAAGATGGCTGACCTCAACGCGAACGATATCGACCAGGCAATGAAGATCATCGAAGGCTCCGCGCGTTCGATGGGCCTCGAAGTGGTGGAGGGCTAAGAACATGGCCAAGCAGACCAAAAAGCAGCAGGTTGTCGCCAAGCTCGACAGCGAAAAGCTCTACACCGTGGACGAAGCACTCGCCACGCTGCGCGAGCACAAGTCGAAGTTCGACGAAACCGTCGAAGTCGCCATGAACCTCGGCGTCGATCCGCGCCACGCCGACCAGATGGTCCGCGGCATGGTCTCGCTCCCGAGCGGCACCGGCAAGGACGTGCGCGTCGCCGTGTTCGCCAAGGGCGACAATGCCGAGAAGGCTCTTGCTGCCGGTGCAGACAAGGTCGGTGCCGAAGATCTCATGGAAGACATGCAGAACGGCAACCTCGACTACGACCGCGTGATCGCGACCCCGGACATGATGGGTGTCGTCGGTCGTCTCGGTAAGGTTCTCGGCCCCAAGGGCCTGATGCCGAACCCGAAGCTCGGCACCGTCACGCCGAATGTGGAACAGGCTGTTAAGGACGCCAAGGGCGGCCAGGTCGAATTCCGCGTCGAGAAGCAGGGCATCATCCACTCCGGCATCGGCAAGCTGTCGTTCAAGGACGAAGACCTGAAGACCAACTTCAAGGCCCTGACCGACGCGATCGTCAAGGCGAAGCCGTCGGGCGCCAAGGGCAAGTATGTCCGCAAGGTCACGCTGACCTCGACGATGGGCCCCGGCCTCAAGGTCGATCTCGGCGAAGTCGAAGGCGCTTAATATCTGCGCTACCGCGCTTCGCGCTACTTGAGCGCGGAGACGCTTTCCTACTTCGGTAGGGCATGAAAAGGGCCGGGGGGAAACCTCCGGCCCTTTCTCATTGTGCGGCAGGCGTGGCTTTCAATTGCCGCGAATAGAACCAGCCGATCCCGATCAGGCTGGCGCCCAGTGCCACGAAGCTGGCGATGCGGATCAGTCCTTCGAGGCCGGCTGTATCGAAGGCGAATACCTTGATCACCATCGCGGTCATCAGGACCAGCGAACCCACGCGCCATGTCCTTTCTTCACGGCGGCTGCCGATCAGCAGGAACACGATCGCCATCACGATCCCTACGAGCGAGCGGAGCAGGTCCTCCGCCTGCGTCATCGGTTCGGGTGGCAGGATCGAACCGGCAAAGACCTGCCGCAGCAGGGTAAGCGCCGTCAGCAGGGCGACAACCATGATCGCCCCGTCGAAGGCCACCCGAAAGCGCGGTATCCAGATGCGCAGCGATACCAGCGCCCCAATTCCGATGGCACCAGAAAGCAGGGCCAGATTGGCCAGCGGTGCAGGACCTACGGCCTGTGCGTCATACAGCGGGTTATGCAGCAACAGGGCGAACCATGCGAAGTGTATGAGCGCCAGGCTGCCCAGGACAGTCGCTGCCCGGATGTTCGGCCCTATTCCGGCAACGCCTCGCGCTGCGAGCCAGGCCGCGCCGAGCAACAGTGCCTGCCAGGCCGTCCGCTCGGCGAGGCCGAGATCGCGGAAGTCGGTCATGCTGTCGATAGCGAAGACCTGCTTGAAGAACACATGCAGCGTAATGACCACGAGGAGGACGGCTGCTGGCAACAGGGCCAGGGTGCGGTCGCCCGCCAGGCGTACCACGCTGGGGATCGCGCCGATCGCAATGGCGAGCGGCAGGAGGAAACCGGCAGCTTCGCGCACGCTCGGCAGGTCGGAGAGCATCATCGGGTTGCCGGCGAAGGCTTCGAGCCCATGCTCCAGCCAGAAGAACAACGGATCGAGCGCCCAGAGCGCGATGCAGATCGTCAGCGCCACCATCGCCGTCTCGCGCGTCGGCAGGCGCCAGCGCAGCGCGAGGATCGAGGCCAGCGCCAGCCAGACGAGGGCAATCGGCGGGAGGAGTTGAGCGAAGGTCGCAAAGCCAAGCAGCGCGGCGAAGAACTCCGCCGCGTGGCGCCGCTTTTCGGCCAGGTCGACAATCGCCAGCGCGGCGAAGACCGCTGCAGCTGCAATCCAGCGCAATGCCGAGATGAAATCCGGGACGCCGCTACCGGTGAAGAGACGCTCCATCTCTCTCCAGCCTCCATCGCTCGGCACGAGGCTGATGGCCGTGACGACAGCGAAAAGAATGGCGAGCGCGCCATAGGCATGGCTGGCATCGAGGCGGGGGCGCATCACGGCGATAAGGCCGAGCGTGATTGCCGCTGCGGCAAGTGACGTCATCCAGTCGGGAAGGATGCACAGCGCGGCAAGGAACAGGAGGATTGCCCCCGATGCGAGTGCCGCGACGGTCTCGAACGGGCGCGTCTCGCTCCAAAGCAGCCGGGCGGCGTAGAGCGGGATGCCGGCGAGCGCGATGAGGCCCAGTGCCTCGGGCCATTGGAGTGCGTCGGTCGCGAGGCTGCCGAACTGGCTCAACAGGACAATGCCGACGGCCAGCGGGATGCCCGCGGCCATGGCCGGTTCGACGAGGCTTTCGCGGTCGCGATGCAGGTGGAGGAGCGGCACGCCTGCAAACAGCATGACGATGGCAGCTGCGATGAGCGAGAACTCGAAAGTGCCGAAGTCGGGCCACAGCGAGAGCAGGATCACGGCGATGATCCCCGCCATGACATTGCCGACCCGCATCTCGGGCCGCTCCCAGGCAAAGAAGGCAAGCGCGGCGCCGAGAAGGAGGTAGAGCCCCCAGGCCAGCAGCCCGAAGCCGGCCGATTCCACGAGGATCGCCAGCTGGATGCTCGCCACTGCCGCCGAGATCAGTCGCGCCGGGTTCTCATGGACCTTGGACACCAGCATGGTCGGCAGGATCGCGCCGAGAACGATTGCATAGACGCCGACTGCCGCGATGTCCGCAGAACTCATCCCGCCATCCATCAGCAGCAGGAAGCCCCATCCGAGACCCGCGACGAGGGCGGCAAGTCCCAGCCAAGGGCGTCCCTGCCGGTTGCCGGTATAGGTCAGCCCGCTCGTGATCAGCGCGAGGTAGAGCGAGAGCAGCGGCAGGTTCGCTTCGTCACCGCCGACCAGCAGCGGGGCCATGAAGCCACCGATCAGGCCGAGGATCGCGCTGGGCAAGCCGAAGCGGAATGACACGAAGATCGCCAGTGCGGTGACCGCGGCAAGGCCGAGGAAAGCGAAGCTCTGCCCGATCAGCCCGTATTGCGTCCCGGCGAGGTAGAAGCCCGCATAAAGCGTCGAAAGGCCGGCACCCGATAGCGCCTGTCGCACTCGGTCGTCACCCACGCGCTCCCGGAAGCGATAGGCTACCTCCGCGCCGGCGAGCAGGACGAGGCCGAACAGGAAGGCGAGTGCCACGCGAACAGGCGGGGTCAGGAGCCCTTCCTCGATCGAGTAGAGAACGCCCAAGATGCCGCCGACTGCCAGCGTGATCCCGCCGACCCAGATCGGGAGGCGGTGGCCGAAGATCTCCTCCAAATCGAAACTGCGGGCCGCAAAATCCGTGGGTTCGACGACTTTTTCGTCCTCCTGCTCGAATGCAGCCTCGCGGGTGGCAACCACTTCCCCTTCCGGCTCTGCGGAGCGGGTCGAGAGCGTGACTGTCGGCGTCGCCGGTTCGGCTGCGACCGCGAACTCCCGCTCCTCCTCCACTTCGTCGGGCAGGGGCGGCTCTGCGACAGCCACCTCTGTATCGGCTGGCGGCTTCACGCCGCGCAGCGCGAGGTCCATCAGGCGGGCATCGGTATCCGATTGGCGCAGTTCCAGTTCTTCAAGGCGCAGCTCGGCCTTGTAGAGGCGCTGGAACAGCGCAGCGCAGGCAGCCATGAGGCCGAGGACCAGGATCCAGAGCATGGTGCGGCAAGGCTAGCGCGCTTCGCGTCCAGCGCAAGCTGCGGTCAGATTCCGCCGTGGGTAAAATCGAAGCCCGCTTCCGTCAGGCCTTCGCACAATGTCTTCAGGCACTTGTCGAGTTCGGCCCGGTCGGTGGAGCGCACGACGAAGTTAGACCCCACGCGCCCGTCGCGGAAGAAGGGATAGCTGCCGATCTGGCAATTCTCGTAGGCGTTTTCGACATCGCGAAGCAGGATGGAAACCTCGCTTTCGGGAATGAAACCGCCCACGGTTTCGGAAATCAGCGGAGCGCCGCCTTCGAGGCTGCCGGTAAGCGCATCGAGCATTCCCGCGGTGATGTGCGGCACGCCTGCCATCAGGTGGATATTGCCGATCCGGATTCCCGGCGCGCCCGACATGCGATTGGGGATCAGTTCCGCGCCATCGGGAACGCGCGCCATGCGCAGCCGCCCTTCGGTAAGGCCACCCTTGTCGGCATAGTATTTCTCGAGGATCGCGCGCGCCTCGGGATGGATGATAACCGGCACGCCGAGCGCCTGCGACACGGCATCGACGGTGATGTCGTCATGCGTCGGACCGATCCCGCCGGTGGTGAAAAGGTAGTCGTAGGCTTCGCGCAGCGCATTGACCGCTTCGACGATCCGCTCGATCACATCGGGCACCACGCGCACCTCGGACAGGCGAATGCCCTGGACCTGAAGCCAGCTGGCGACCTGCGCGATGTTCTTGTCGTGAGTGCGGCCCGAGAGGATCTCGTCGCCGATGACGACGAGGCCCGCAGTATAGATGCGATCAGTCATGCCCGAACTCGTAATGCGGCTGGCAGCGGAAAGCTACTCTGCTGCTTCGAGTTCTTCTTCCGCCCCGCGGGCATTGGCACCCTTGCGGCGCAGCGACAGGATGCCGTCATCGACCGGGTCTGTGCTCATCCGCTTGCGATCGAGCACATATTCCTGGTTGAGCCGCCACGGATAATTGACCGCGTTCTTGGGCATGATGTGCTTGGATCGCTGGATATAGCCGGACGAGAAGTCGAAAATGTCGTCTTCCTCCAGGCTGTGGTTCTCGGGCAGGACGGGGACGGCGACATCCGCATCCTTTGCCTTCATCTCGTTCAGCACGCGGCAGACGTAGTCCGAATTGATGTCGGCGCGCAGCGTCCAGCTGGCGTTGAGATAACCGAACACCACCGCGAGGTTGGGCAGGTTCGAGAACATGCAGCCCTTGTAATAGAAGCGATCGGCCAGATCGACCGGCTGGCCTTCCTGCGAAAGCTGGATCTTGCCCGCCACGGCCAGCTTGAGCCCGGTCGCGGTGACGACGATATCGGCTGGCAGGAAAGTGTCGTCGGTGAGACGCACGCCGCCCTTTTCGAACGCCTTGATGTGGCCGGTCACGACCTCGGCCTTGCCGCTCTTGATCGCCTCGAACAGGTCATCGTCGGGCACAAGGCACAGGCGCTGGTCCCAGGGGTCATAGGGCGGGGTGAAGGGGGTGAGGTCGAAGTCCTCGCCCATGATCTTGTTGATCTTCTTGTGCAGGAACTGCTTGACCTTCTCGGGCTTGTTGCGCGCCCGCTTGAAGCCGATGTCCTGCAGCTTGATGTTCTTGAAGCGGGTGATGCGATAGGCGAGCTTTTCGGGCAGGATCTTGCGCAGGAAGTTTGCCAGCCCGTCCTTCGCCGGACGCGAGAACATCCATGTCGGCGTGCGCTGGAGCATGGTGACCTGGGCCGCCTTGTCCGCCATCGAGGGGACGATCGTGACGGCCGTCGCGCCCGAGCCGATCACGACGACATTCTTGCCGGCATAGTCGAGGTCCTTGGGCCAGAACTGCGGGTGGATCACCTGTCCGCTGAAGTCGCCGAAGTCGAAGCCCGGGTCATAGGGTTCATCGTAATCGTAATAGCCCGAGCCGAGATAGAGCCAGTTGGCGGTGAGCATCTTACGCTCGCCATCGTCGGTTTCGAGAGTGACGTGCCAGCGCGCGTCTGCCCCGCGCCAGTCGGCCGAAATGACCTTGTGGCCGAAGCGGATGTGGCGGCGGATATCGCGCTCATCGACGATGCGGTCGAGATATTCGAGGATGGACGGCCCGTCGGCGATCGATTTCTCGTGCTTCCATGGCTCGAAATCGAAGCCCAGCGTGTGCATGTCGCTGTCCGAGCGGATACCGGGGTATCGGAACAGGTCCCAAGTGCCGCCAAGGTTTTCGCGCCGTTCGACGATCGCGAAACTGTGATCGGGCGCCTTCTCCCGCATGTGCGCTGCCATGCCGATGCCGGAAATGCCGGCACCCACGATCAGCACATCGAAATCGGTGGCGCGGTTGCTCGTTGGTCTCTCTCCCATGAGCACCAGACTACCCCAAGCGCGCGGCGAGGGAAAGTGTAAGTTGCGCGGTGCAACCTATCGGCTGTCTCAGGGGGCCTTTGCGGCGAGCGCGCGGCGCCTTTCGGCAGGGGTCTGTTCGAGGAAGCGGGGCGTGTTGGCTTCCTGTTGGAGCAGCGCATCCCGAATGCCGGTCGGCCGCGAGATTCGCATGAAAACCAAGGCGAGCAGGAACGGCCCGAAATAGAAGGGCAGGGTCCGCAGGAGGGTCAGCAAGGTGCCGTCGCGAAAGCCCAGCACGGTCATCGCAATGGCCAGCGCATAAGCCAGCCTTGCGAGCGGACCACCCCTTCGCATCAGCAGAAATCGGTAAATCCCTCCGAAGATGATCGCGAAGATCGAAGCCTGGATCACGATGCCCGGATAGCCGAGGCTCATCCAGCCGATCCCCGGCATGGAGGCGGTCATGCCGATCGGGCGACCATAATCCCACAGCGAGAAGTGCTGGATGGGCGACCCGACGGGCTTGTCTTCCCAGATCGCACGCGGGACAGGCTCGGTGAAAACCTGCAGGACATGGGCGAAATAATCGTAAGTGCCGGTGCGCTGGGGAACCGCATAAACAAGGTATTCGAAGTACTCGAGGCTGGCGAAGTCCATGTGTTCGAGCGGATCGAGCGTCTGTTCGTCGATATATCCATCACCGAGGTCCTCGGCCACGATCGAGCGGACCGCGCCGCCGCGGTCGATCACGATCTGGTTGAAGGCGACGGCTGCGACCAGCGCGAGTGCAACCGCGCGCCAGTCGAACCACTTGCGGCCTTTCTCCAGCAGCCAGCAGATGGCGACGGCAGCGGTCGCATAGATGATCGCGTGGCGTGTTCCCGTGCCTGCCTGGAGGAATGCGAAGCCGGCGAAATAGGCCCATCCCCACCAGCGGTAGCGCGACAGCCAGACCGTCATGACGGCCATTGGCGCCATCATCAGCGCGGCGTCGGTGAACCAGCCATTGCCCTGGATGTTGACCATGTTCCCGGTTGCTGCATCGCGTACCATGGTCTCGAAATTGTTCACTCGCAGGACCCAGTTGCCGATCTGCGAATAGGCGGCGATCGGAGTGAGCAGCGCTATCGCGGCGAGGAACGGCTTGAACACCACCGCGCGTATCCGGTCGTAAGCCTCGCGCGGTTGTGCGTCGGGCGCTCTTGAGCCGATGCCGAGGGTCAGCGCGATGAAAACCAGCATGCCGAGGTTCGCGCCAAGGATGACCGTGATCTTGTCGGACATCGACGGCTGGAAATCGTACAGGCGATAGACGAAGTCGAAATCGTACCAGCGTGCGACCAGCGGCCGGAAAACGAAGATGAAGCCGTGGAAGACGAGGTAGAAGCTGGCCGGATGTGCCAGCGCCGCCGCCGGGTGGCGCAGATAGGCGATCACTGTCGCCATGAAGACGATGACAGAGGCGAGGAGCAGGAAATCGTACACTGGCGAAGCTTCTAGCGCCAGGAGTGGCGAGAAAACAGGCCCGTCATGGCTTTGCCTTGAGCAGGCCGATCAGATTACGAACATCCTCTGCCCGTTCACGCGAGATGACCTGCGCGCAGTAATCGGGAAAGCTCCACTCCAGTGTCCTGAGCGCCCTCGTGAGAGCCGGGATGAGCTGGCTGGCCTCGGCAAGGATGAGCGGAAGGACGAGGATATGGAGAGGCACGTCCACGGCCATCAGCGCGATCCCCAATATCAGGGCGGCAACGGAGCCGGTCAGGTAGATGCCGATCAGGCGCGCATGCCGATTGTCTGCTGCGAGCACGGCGACGGGGGCAGCCGACAAGGCGCGCAAGGTAGCGGCCACGACCAGGATCACGGCAACGGCAGGGTTGAAGGCCGTCTGGCCCAGTGTGTAGAGATTTTGCAGCCACGCACCTGCGGCCAGCAGGGCGGCCCCGAACAGCACGGAGACGACAAGCGATACAAGGGTCATGGTCGCCAGCAAGCGGCGCTGCAGGTCTCGCCGGTCGCCCTCCAGATAGCCGCTCTCGTAATATTGCATCGCGAAGGACATGTTGGTGAACAGGTCGAGCAGTCGCGTCAGCGTTCGTGTGGCGACGAAGCCTGCGAGCACGACAGCGCCGAAACCTGCTCCGACCACGAGCACATAGCCTTGCAAATTGATGCCGAAGACCAGCGGCATCAGCATGAAGGCGAGCGAAGGTTTCCAGATCTCGGCAAGGCTTTCGCGCGCCGGCTTGCGCGGGCCGGCGAACAATTCGGGGCTGGCTTTCCGCGCGGCAAAATAGATGACGGCGGCCGCAATGCATCGGGTGAGCGCTAGGCACATGGCAAGCGTGGCCAGGCTGTCCGAAAAGGTGACGGCGGCGGCAATCACCACGATCTCGACCAGGCTGGCGGCATTGTAGAGGAAGATATGATCTGGATAGCGCCCGGCCACGCGAAACGGGATATCGAACACCGCCATCTGGCTGGTCGCGAAGATATAGAGCCCGAGCCATGCCGCGGCTGCCGCGACATCCATGATCGCAACCCCATCGCCGGGATCGATGAAGGCCGGTGCGGCAAACATGGCGGTGCCAGCAAAAAACAGGGCCAGCATGGCGGTCGCTACCCCTCCGATCGACCACGAGGTGCTAAAGTCGCTGCGTGCACGCGGCATGTCGCCGCTGCGGGCGGCGGTCAGTGCGGCTGCGCCGCCGGCGCCTGCGAAGCCCGTCCCGACAAGGGCAATGTACGCGGGGACCGAGAATACGATCAGCCACGTCCCGACCCGCTCCGCGCTCCAGCTGGCGAAGAAGATCGGCAGCGTTGCGAACTGGACGAGAATGCGGGTGGCGATCGAAGCGAGATTTGCGGCAACCCCGCGCAGGATGCGGCGACGATCACTCACTCTTCATATCCACGGCCCAAAAGTTTCCTGCCGACGACCTTGGCCGCCTCTACGGTCGATTGCGCGGCGCCGTATGCGAGAGTGCGAGTGCGTTCGCGGCGCGGGTGCGCGGCCCATTGATTGTAGCGCGCGGAAATCGGCCCTTCGAGCAGGCTGACCCATTGCTCGACCAGCCTGTCGGTCGCGAAGGCTTCGGCCTTCTGGTGCCCGGCGCTTACGATCGATTGATAGAGAAACGCGTCACTCCGCAGCCTTTCGACCTGCATCAGCAATTCCTGCCGGTTGGTGGCAAGCAAATGGTCGATGCCCGCGGTGCCGACCTGCGCAAAGGCAGAATCCGCGCCGCCAACGAAAGGTACGCCGGCAATCCAGGCGTTGATCATCTTGTTGGCAGGCTTTCGCGAATGGCGCGAATTGCCGAAGCTGCGCAAGCCGACGGCAACGTCGATATCTGAAAAGTCGTGCCACCGCTCGGCCGGGCGAGCGACGAATTCGATCCCCCGCTGTGCCATCAGGCCTCGCCATTCGTCTTCGCTGGCGGCGAGATTTCCGTCGACATTACCAAGGAAGCCGACCCGCTTCACGCCTTCGCGGGCCGGATCGCGCGGAATGATGCCTGCCTGCGGCCAGAGATACTGCAGTGCGGCGTCGTCGCACAGGAGATCGGCATTTTGCTGGATGTGGAACTGCGCCCAAAGGACGCGCGGGTAGTCGGCCTGGATCGAGACCTGGAACAGCCCCTTACCCGGTCCGGACCGGCTGAGTGTCTTGGCCTTGGCGATGTTGATGCGGCCTTCGGCGGGCTCTGTTGCGATTTCAATTCCGCCGAATCCGGCATCGCGCAGCCGGCACCATGTCTGCACCGTCCAGCACAGGTCGCCGTTTTCGGCAAATGAGCTCATGATGTCCGGACGCTGCAGGAGCAGGGCCTCGAAAATCTCCGACGCGATCGCTTCTCGCGCGCCGAACCTGTCATTGTGCACGAAGCGGACGGGGACCTTCGATCCCAGATCCCGATCGCCCTGTGATACTGTGGTGCCGCTCATGGCCTGTCAGACAGCGAGGTTATTCTTCATCGCCCTTTTCGGACATGAATTTCACGATGTGATCGAGCACGCCGTCATGCAGCTTGTAGTCGAAAGACACACCTACCGTATGCCCATCGCGCCAGCGGACCATCGCCGGGAGCGGGCCGATCTTGCCGACCTTGACCGAAATTTCCTTGCCGACCTCCAGGATCGAGAAGCGGTCGTAAAACTGGCAGCCGGTCTTCGAGATGTCCTTGATCCAGATCTCGCGCGCGTAATTGTTGCGCTGGCGCCAGGCTCCGGCGACCTTGACCTCATGCCGTTCGCTACGACGGTTTTCCATTGATCCCCACCTTCGAATTGAACCCGTCTTTTTTCATGCGGAACCGCGGTGCGCAAGGCCTCTCGCAATCTTGTTTGGCTTGGGTTAGGGGCGGGCGGGGAGATTGCAGCGAATATGACAAAAGACGCGAACGAGCGCCCGCACAGGGTTACTTCCATCGATGTCGCCGAACGTGCCGGAGTAAGCCAGTCGACGGTCAGTCGCGCGCTGTCGGGATCGGAAACGATCACCGAGGCAACCCGCCGTCGCGTCGAGCAGGCTGCAGCGGAGCTCGGCTACCACGTCAACATGCGCGCAGCGGGACTGCGCAAGGGCGAGACCGGCACCATCGCCATCGTCGTCATCGGGCGCGAGGGGCAGGGTCCGGCTGCGATCAACCCCTTCTATTACAGCCTGCTCGGCAGCACCTGCGCGGCCGCTGCAGAACGGGGCTATGAAGCGCTCGTGTCCTTCCAGGCGAAGGAAGACGAACTTTTCGGCCATTACGTCGGGCGCCGACAGGCGGACGGGGTCGTCGTGATCGGCACTGCGACCAATGGCCCTGCATGGGACTATTTCCGCGATGTCGCCCGGTCGAGCAGGGCAATCGCCTTCTGGGGCTCGCCCTTCGACGATGCGGTCTGGGTGCGCTCGGACAATCGCGATGGCGGGCGGATTGCAGTCGAGCGCCTGATCGCCAGCGGTGCGAAGGACATCGTCTTCGTCGGCGACACCAACTCGTCGCAGAAACAATTCCGCGAACGTTTCGAAGGCTATCAGGAAGCCATTGCTGCGGCTGGTCTCGAAGTCCGCGATCCGATCGTTTCGGATGGCGAAGACCGCGTTTCGCAAGGCCGCAATGCGGCCGCCCAGCTGGTCGAGTCGGGCGCCGACTTCGACGGCCTTTTCTTCGCCTGCGACGCCATGGCTCTCGGTGCGCTGGAAGAATTCGCAACGCGCGGCGTCGATGTGCCGGGCAAGGTCGGCGTCGTCGGTTTCGACGGACTGGGATCGGGCGAATTCAGCAATCCGCCCCTCACAACGGTCGAGCCGGATTTTGCCGAAGCCGGTCGCTTGCTGGTGGAGACTGCACTTGCCGCCGGCGAGGAGCAGGCCGAAAGGCGCGTTCCTGTCCGGCTGGTAGAGCGTTCGAGCGCTCGCTGAAGCCTTTCGTCGATTGGCGGTTTGCCAATCGCCACCCGCCGCGTCTAAGCCTCCCCCACATCTCATTGGGGAGAGACTTTCATGAAGACCAGCATCGCTTCCGCCCTCGCGCTCGTATTGTGCGCAGGCTCGGCCCACGCACAAAACCAGGAGCCCGAACCGAGCCCTAACCCGGTCGAGGAGCAGGAGGTCGATGCCTCGCAGGACGAACTTCCGCCCGAAGGCAGCGGCGAGGAAGTCGATGCCGCGGCAGCGACTGTCCCCATTCCCGGATCGGAGAAGAAGGACGAGGGCTGGGACGTCACCGCCCCGCGCGGGTCGGTCCTGCGCGAAGTCGCGATCGACACCGACGAGGGCACGTGGATGGACGTGGACGTCTCTCCCGATGGCCGCATGCTCGCATTCTCGATGCTGGGCGACATCTACACCATGCCGATTTCCGGCGGCACGCCTACGCGCATCGCCGAGGGCCTCGCATGGGAAATCCAGCCGCGCTTTTCGCCCGATGGCACCCGTATCGCTTTCATCTCCGACCGTGGGGGCGGCGACAATATCTGGCTGATGAATGTCGACGGCTCGAACAAGCAGCAGGTCACCAAGGAAACCTTCCGCCTGCTCAACCAGCCCAGCTGGTCGCCCGACGGACGCTACATCGTCGCCAAGAAGCATTTCACCACGCAGCGCAGCGCCGGTACCGGCGAAATCTGGCTCTACCATGTTTCGGGCGGTGGCGGCGTCCAGCTCGTCAAGCGCGCCAGCGACGCCGTGCAGAAGGAACTGGGCGAACCGATCTATGCGCCCGATGGCAATGCGATCTATTATACGCGCAACGTCACTTCCGGCCCGATCTTCGAATATGCGCAGGATTCCAACGCCGGCATCTTCAACATCGAGCGCTACGATATCGACACCGGCGAGGTGACGACGGCGGTCGGTGGTTATGGCGGCGCGGTCCGCCCGACGCCTTCGCCCGACGGCAAGAGCATCGCCTTCGTTCGCCGCGACAAGGACCAGTCCCAGCTTTGGGTAAAGGACCTGTCCAGCGGGCAGGAGCGCATGATCTATGGCGCGCTCGATCTCGACCTGCAGGAGACCTGGGCGGTCTATGGCGTCTATCCGATGATGAACTGGATGCCCGACAGCCAGAGCATGGTCGTCTGGGCGGGCGGCAAGCTGCGCCGGGTTGCAGCCGATGGTTCTGGTGCGCAGGACATCCCCTTCCGCATCACCGATACGCGCATGGTCGCTGAAGCGCCGCATCCGGTGATCGATGTCGCGCCCGACAGCTTCACTGCCAAGATCCCGCGTTTCGCCAGCGTTTCGCCCGACGGGCGCACCGTGGTTTTCGAAAGTCTCGGCAAGCTCTACACCAAGCCGGTCGGCAGCAGTGCCGAGCCGCGTCGCCTGACTTCGGGCGGCGGTGACAGCCTCGAACTCTGGCCGACATGGTCGCGCGACGGCGACCGCATTGCCTTCGTACGCTGGACCGATGCCGGTCTCGGCAACATCGTGACGGTCGATCCGCGCGGTCGCGGCGAACGCGTCGTGACGCGCCAGCGCGGCCACTATGCGGTGCCGCAGTTCTCGCCCGATGGCGATACGATCGTTTTCGAAAAGCGTGGCGGCGGCTACCTGACCTCACCCGATTTTTCAGAAAGCCAGGGCGTCTACGCGGTTTCCGCCAGCGGCGGCACGCCGCGCCTGGTGGCACGCGACACGGCCACCCCGCAATTCGGCGCCGATGACGACCGCGTCTTCCTGCTCGCTCGGGCAGGAGGCAATCTCCAGCTGATCTCGGCCGATCTCGATGGCGAGAAACGCCGCGTCCATGCGCAGGGCGATCTGGCCAATGATTTCCGCGTTTCACCGCGCGGGGACTACGTCGCCTTCCGCCAGAACTACGAGGTCTTCGCCATGCCGCTGCTTCCCGGCGGCCAGACCGTGACCGTTGGTGAAACGGCAAGCTCGCTTCCGGTGACCAAGGTCAGCAAGGGCGGTGCGGACTATATCGGCTGGGCCGACAATGGGTCGACGCTTCACTGGTCGATGGGGCCTGTGCTCTATCGCGCCAGCACCGGCGCGCTGACGCCCAATGCACCGGGTGATGAAGCTCCGAAGTTCACGCCTCCCGACACGGGAACCTCGCTGGCCCGCACGATCGCGGCCGACAAGGCGACCGGCACGGTAGCGATCACCGGCGCGCGCATCCATACGATGGCGGGCGAGGGTGCCGGCACCATAGAGAACGGCACGATCATCATCGAAGGCGACCGCATTGCCGCGATCGGTCCGGCATCGAGTGTGCAGGTGCCGAGCGGCGCGACCGTTATCGATGCAGGTGGCCGCGTGATCATGCCCGGGCTCGTCGATGCCCATGCGCATGGCGCGCAAGGCACGGGCGACCTGGTCCCGCAGCAGAACTGGTCGCAGGTCCAGGCCCTCGCCATGGGCACGACGACGATCCACGATCCTTCGTCCTCCGCCAGCATGATCTTTGCCGCTGCCGAGCGCCAGCAGGCGGGCACATTGCTCGCTCCGCGCACATTCTCGACGGGCGAGATCATCTACGGCGCCAAGGCGCCCAGCGTCTACGCGCGGATCGACAGCTACGAGGATGCTCTTGCCCACGTGCGCCGGATCAAGGCGCAGGGCGGTATCAGCGTGAAGAACTACAACCAGCCCCGGCGTGAGCAACGCCAGCAGGTCGTGGCCGCCGCGCGTGACGAGAACATGCTGGTCGTGGCCGAGGGCGGTTCGCTGTTCGGCATGGATATGAACCTGATCGCCGACGGCAATTCGACCGTGGAGCACAATATCCCGGTCGACGTGATGTACGAGGATGTGCTGCAAATGTTTGCAGGCTCCGACACGAACTACACGCCGACGCTGACGGTGACCTATGGCGGCCTTGCGGGCGATCCCTACTGGCGCCAGGCGACGGATGTGTTCGACAACCCGCTGCTGGTCCACACGCCGCCCAAGATGCTGCTCGCATCGACTGCACGCCGGACCAAGGCACCCGACTGGGCCTTCGTCGACGACAATTCGGCTCGCGAAGCCAAGAAGCTCGCCGATCGCGGCGTGAAGGTCAGCATCGGTGCGCATGGGCAGCAGCCAGGTGTGGCGGCGCATTGGGAGCTTTGGAGCTTCGTGCGCGGCGGCATGTCGCCGGTCGAGGCGCTGCGTGCGGGCACTATCGAGCCGGCAAAGTCACTCGGCATGGGCCGCGATATCGGGAGCCTCGAGGTCGGCAAGCTGGCCGATCTGGTCATCCTTACCGCCGACCCGGCCGAGAACATCCGGAACTCGGACGATATCGCGCAGGTGATGCTGGGGGGCCGTCTCTACGACGCCAGGACCATGAACGAGGTCGAGACCGGAGACGAGGAGCGCCTGCCCTACTGGTGGGAGTGAAAGCGACCCCGCTGAAAAGCGAAAGGGCGGCCCGGTCATCCCGGGCCGCCCTTTTCCTTGGGGTATTTCTAGATGCGCGTCACGTTGCGCGGATGCGGGCGATGAGCTTATCGCATTCCGAGCGCATGATCCCGGCCTGCTGCTCGAGCTCGCTCGACGATGCCAGGACCTGGCTGGCAGCGGCGCCGGCAGAGATGCTGGCTTCCTTCATCTGGCCGATATGGCTGGCAACTTCGTCGGTGCCGCGGGCGGCCAGGTCGATGCTGCGCGCAAGGTCCTGACCCGCGACCGACTGCTGGTCGACCGCGCTGGCAATCGAGATGGCAGTCGTTTCGAGCTGCTTGATCTGGTCACCGATCGAACGCAGCGCGTTGACGCTGGCACCGGTGGAATTCTGCATGTTGCGGATCTGGTCGGCGACTTCTTCGGTCGCACGGCTGGTCTGTGCCGCCAGTTCCTTCACTTCGCTCGCCACCACGGCAAAGCCGCGGCCCGCTTCGCCGCCGCGTGCTGCTTCGATGCTGGCGTTGAGTGCGAGCAGGTTGGTGCGCTGGGCAATCGACTGGATCAGTTCGACGATCTGACCCACCTGTTCCGCCGAAGCGGCGAGGGTGGAGATCGTCTCGTCCGCGCCTTCGGCATCGTCAGCGGCCTTGCGGGCGAGTTCCGCCGAATGCGAGGCCTGGCGGCTGATCTCGCCAATCGACATGGCGAATTCGTCCGACGCGGCTGCGGCTGCGGTCACGCCGCCCGAGGCCTTTTCCATGGCGCCCGAGACGTCGCTGGCCTGCGAAGCAGACTGCTCGGCAGCGGCTGCCATGCCCGAGGCGGTCGAATTGAGCTGGCTTGAAGCGCTTGCGACGCTTCCGGCGATTTCACCGATCGTGTTCTCGAAGCCTTGGGCGAATGCCAGCAGTTCCTGCTTGCGCTTTTCGGAGGCCTCCTTGCGACCGGCGAAGAGTTCGTCGAGCTTGGTTCCGGACTTGGCGAAGACCAGCAGCGAGCGGGCGAGATCGCCGATTTCATCGACGCGCGAAGTGTCACCTATCTCGATATCGCGTGCCCCCTGCGAAAGGCGCCGCATTTCTCCCGCAACATGCTGGAAGGGCGCAATCACATTGTTCAGCAGGAACCGCAGGCTGAAATAGCCGCCAAGCAGCGAGAGTATCGCGACGAGGAGGATAACCGTGCGCGCCGCGCCGGCATATTCGGCGTAGGAAATGCCGACCAGGCCGGCAATCGAAACGGTGATCACACCGCCAAGCGTGAAAATCGAAGTGATCTTCGCTTTTTCCGGTAGCGACTTGGCCATGAACCAGGCGGAAATACCTTTGAGTTCGGCACCTTCAGCCGTGCTGCCAGTTTCCACTGCCGCGATTTCGCGGCTCAATTCTTCAGCCAGAATATTGCTTTGAGCATTCATTTCAGGCGGCTCCCCAAACCAGTCTTCCTGTCATAGCCGCCTATAGTTAACAGTTTGCTATGCGGCCCTTACTTGCTGCAAGAACTGATCGACCTGGTTGCGCAAGATCGAAGCCTGCGCCTCGAGCGCGTCGGCGCTGCCCAGGACCTGCGATGCGGCAGCTCCGGTGGCGAGGCTTGCTTCGCGCACCTGGACGATGTTCGAAGACACTTCGTCGGTCGAACGCGCGGCAAGGTCGATGCTGCGTGCAAGGTCCTGGCCCGCGACCGATTGCTGGTCGACTGCGCTGGCGATCGAGATGGCAGTCGTTTCGAGCTGCTTGATCTGGTCACCGATCGAACGCAGCGCGTTGACGCTGGCGCCGGTGGAATTCTGCATGTTGCGGATCTGGTCGGCGACTTCTTCGGTCGCACGGCTGGTCTGTGCGGCCAGTTCTTTCACTTCGCTGGCCACGACCGCAAAGCCACGACCTGCTTCGCCGCCGCGCGCGGCTTCGATGCTGGCGTTGAGTGCGAGCAGGTTGGTGCGCTGGGCGATCGACTGGATCAGTTCGACGATCTGGCCGACCTGTTCCGCCGAAGCGGCGAGGGTGGAGATCGTCTCGTCCGCGCCTTCGGCATCGTCCGCGGCCTTGCGGGCAAGTTCCGCCGAATGCGAGGCCTGGCGGCTGATCTCGCCGATCGACATGGCGAATTCGTCCGATGCGGCTGCCGCTGCGGTCACGCCGCCCGAAGCCGTTTCCATCGACTGGCTTACAGCGCCGCTCTGCTGGGTCGCCTGTTCCGCAGTCGACGCCATGCTCGAGGCGGTGGTGTTGAGCTGCGATGAGGCAGCGGCAACGCCGTTCACCACTTCGCCGACAGTCGCTTCGAAAGTCACGGCAAGGCGCTGGAGTTCGGCCTTGCGCTCACTGCGCATGGCGTTCTGTTCGCTGGCCAGTTCCTCGATCCGGAAGGCAGCTTCGCGGAACACGTCCAGCGAACGGGCCAGGTCGCCCAGCTCGTCCTTGCGTTGGAGGGCGGGGATGTGGACATGCTTGTCGCCTTCGGCCAGCTGCTGCGAAACGTCGGTCAGGCGGCCGACCGTCCGGGTCACGTCGCGTGCGATGATCCTGGTTGTGACAAGGATCAGGCCGATCCCTGCGCCAGCCGCCACGAAGAAGGCGACAAAGAGCCAACCGATGACGGTGCGCGAATAGGCGTCGTGTTCGGCGGCGTAGGCGATCAGGTCGGAGCGCAGTTCGGTGCTCGCGTCATTGAAGGCATTTCCGTCAGCCACGGCAGCCAGCGAAATATCACGCAACTGCTCGCCATCGGTGGCTGCACGCGATCGCTCGATATCGCCTTCGAATGTGGTGAGCTGCCCGCGAAGCGCTTCGATCGTGTCGAGATGCTGGGGCAGGTGAGTGCCCGCAATTGCTTCGAGATCATTGAGGTTGCGACGGGCATCCTTGGCTGCCGTCCGGCCATTTTCGAGCGCTTCGCGGTTTCCGCTCAGTGCATAATGCTGGACCTCGACGACCGCGGTGGTCGCATTCACCTTCAGTTCGCTTGCAGAAGCGATTGCATCCGAAAGCTCCATGCGTTCCGAACGAAGATCGAGCGCCAGCCAGCCACCCACGAGGACGGAAAACAGGATCAGGACGACCGCGCCGATATTGGCGAGCGAGAGCGAACGCAGCTTCGACCCGAGGGACATGTCCGCAAAGAAGCCGAGCACGCCCTCGCGATGCGCTCCTTCGGAAGGATCGAACCGGGGCTCGGCTTCGAATTCCGCGTCATGGTCCTGCAGGAGTACGGCGTTCGCCATCAGTTCGCTGGCGGCCCCGGTCGGCGCATTCATGCTACTTTGCTTCCCTTATCCGGACGGCCGCCTTCTTTCGCGCCGTCATTGCTCTTTGCGAGTTGTCTGGTGATTTCGTCGGCGGGCATGGCCTTGAAATAGAGCCAGCCCTGCATCTGGTCGCAGCCTGCCGAGCGGACCATCGCGGCCTGTTCTTCGGTCTCCACGCCTTCTGCGGTCACATCCATTTTCATCGCCCGCGCGACGGTGATGCTGGACAGCATCATTGCGCGGCTGCCCTCGTCCTCGCTGGCCTGTGCCACGAGGCTGCGGTCGATCTTCAGCTTTTCGAAGCGGAACTGTCGCAGGAAACCGATCGAAGCATATCCCGTGCCGAAATCATCAAGCGCGATGCGAACGCCGAAGCCGCGAATAAGTGCGAGGCTGCGCTCGGCGACGACGGGGTCGAGCACGAGGCAGGTCTCGGTGATTTCCAGCTCGAGCCGTTCGGGTTCGAAACCCGTTTCCTCGAGGATATGACCCAGCTGGATCGGAAATTCCGGATTGCGCAGCTGGGCGGCGGAAATGTTCACCGACAGCGTGACACCTTCCCACTGCCCGGCATCGCAACAGGCTTGCCGCAGCACCCAAAGACCGATCGGATTGATCAGACCCGATTCCTCGGCCACCGGGATGAAGGCGCTCGGTCCGATGTCCTTGCCGTCCGGGCGGTCCCAGCGAAGCAGGGCCTCGACCGCCGTGATACGCTGGCTCTGGCTGTCGAGCAGCGGCTGGTAATGCAGATGGAATTGCCCCAGCGCGAGCGCGGCGCGAAGGTCATCTTCCAGTTCCTTGAGCTGTTCGCGGCTGCGATCGAAGGCTTCGTTGAACCAGGTGCAGCGCATCTTGCCGCCGCGCTTGGATGCATACATCGCCACATCCGACCGGCGAAGAAGCTCGGAGGAATCGATTTCCTGTCCAGGGATACTGCGCGCAAGCCCGATGCTGGCTCCCAGTGTCAGGCGGCGGTCCTCGACCTTGATGGTCTTGGACATGCGCTCGATGACCCGGCGTGACTGGCCCTCCAGCAGGGTGCCGGCAAGCTGGCCAGACATGAGAACGGCGAACTCATCGCCATTCAGCCGGTAAACTCGCGCCTCTTCTCCGCAGATATCCGCGATGATCGCGGCTATTTGCTTGATGGCCGCATCGCCGAGGATGTGGCCATAGTGATCGTTGACGACCTTGAAGCCGTCGACATCGACCAATGCCAGAGCGGTCTCCTGCTCCTTGGAAAATTCGATTTGCAGGTCGCGGTGCAGCGCCCGGCGATTGGGCAGGCCGGTCAGCGCGTCGTTGTTCGAAAGCCTGTCGAGTGCGCGAAGATGGCGGATCCCCATGAGCGAGAATGCGACGATGCTCGCGAAAAAGGCGACGAGACCGCCGCCAAGAACAGCAGTGAGAGAAACCGTGCCGGTTTGCGGTCCGACCACGCCGAGGATGGCGGTCGCAAGCACGATCCCGGCCAGCGCGGCGAGGGGCGCAAAAATGGCGAACTGCGTCCCGCGCTGTGTCTTGTCGGACTGAACTCGCACAATACCTCCTCGGCAGCCGACAGTCGTGCCGGGCTTCCAATCGCTAACGGGCATTCGCTAAAGAACGGTAAACCGAAATTTTACCTTGAAAGACAAGGCGCGCTGCGGCTCAGCGCCTCGTTCGGATTGCATGCCCCGGGTTCTCAGGCGACCTTCGAGGTCGTACTGGATAGTATGGATGAGACACCGCTGACGGTCTTGGGCGAGTACATCGCCGAGCCGCAGGATGCCGGTTCGAACTTGTCGGTCTGGCCAACCACGGTCTCGCCCGCTCCGAGCATCAGCATGCCATCGGACGCTGTCGCGCTTGCGAGCCGGTCGAATGCCCGGCGGCGGGTGTCCGGGTCGAAATAGAGCAGGACGTTGCGGCACAGCACGAGGTCGAAACGGCCCGGCATCGGCGGGAAATCGAGAATGTTCTGCTGCTCGAAGCGGGTCATGTCGAGCACCTTGTCGGCGACCTTCCAGCCCTGTTTCGTTTCGGTGAAGAAATTCAGCATTTGCGCCACGGAAATGCCGCGCTGGATCTCGAACTGCGAATAGGTCCCCGTGCGCGCCTGGGCGATCGCCTTGCCCGATACGTCGGTGCCGAGGATGTCGATTTTCCAGTCCTGCCAACGGCCCGGCTGCTCGGCGAGCGTCATCGCAAGGCTGAGCACTTCCTGCCCGGTCGAACAGCCTGCCGACCAGATCGAGATCCGCTTGCTGTCCGCGCGCTTGCGCTGGAGTTCGGGCAGCACCGTATTCGCGAGCGTCGCGAAATAGGCGTGATCGCGGAAGAAGTAGGTCTCGTTATTGAGCATTGCCTCGACCACGCGGGTCGCAAGCTGGTGCTCGCCGGGACGTTCCAGCATGCAGGCGAGCTGGTCGACATTCTGGATGCCGAACTCGCGGAACAGGCCCGAAAGCGCGGTCGAGATGCGCCAACGGCGGCTCTCGCTCAGGGTCTGTCCGGTCCGCGATTCGAGCAGGTCGGCAATAATCTTGTGAGAGGCGTCTTCTATCGCCATGCATCAGCTCCCACGCTGGAAAGGACTTTGTCCGCAAGCTCTGCGGGAGGAAGAACGGCAGTCGCCAGACCGCGTTCGGTGATGTCGCGTGGCATGCCCCAGACGGCGCAGCTATCCGCGTTCTGTGCGTAGACCGAGCCGCCTGCATCGATGATCGCATCGGCCCCGTCGGTTCCGTCGCGGCCCATGCCCGACAGGAGGACGCCGGCGACGTGGCCATCGTAGGCTTCTGCCAGTGTCTCGAACATCGGATCGACCGATGGGGTGCAGCCGCTCTTCACGGGATTGTAGGCCAGGCCGGTGAGGTAACGGCCTGCGGTCTTGCGTACCACCATGTGGCCGTTTCCGGGCGCAATGACGATCTGGCCGCGGCGAATCTCGACGCCTTCATCCGCGAGCACCGCTTCACGCCCCGATGCCATTTCCATCTGCTTGGCAAAGACCGGGATGAAGCTGGCAGGCAGGTGCTGCGTAATGAGTATCGGCAGGTCGAAATTCTTCGGGACCTGACGCAGGAAGAGGTTGAGCGCGTGGATGCCACCGGTCGATGCACCGATAGCGACGACCTGCGGGCGCTTGCCGGCGCGGCGCTTGGCGGGTTCGGGCGCACTGCGCTTGGGCAGTTCATGCGGGGCAAGGCCCGCCAGCGCGCGGATCTTCCCGATCAGCTGGTCGCGATAATCGTCATTGAAACCGCCGGGGCGCGGCTTGAGCATGGTGTCCGCAGCGCCCATGCGCAGCGCCTCGACCGTGTGCTCGGCCCCTTCCGCCGTCAGCGAGGAAATCACCAGGACCTTGGTTTCGGGCGATTGCTGCTGGATTTTCGGCAGCGCCTCGAGGCCGCCCATTCCGGGCATTTCGAGGTCGAGCAGCATCACGTCCACGCGATGTTCGCGCAGTTTGTTCAGCCCCGCTTCCGCAGTGCTGGCACTGGCGACAATATCCATGCCGCCCGCACGCTGCAGCATGCGCGTGAACACCGTGCGCACGGTCAACGAATCGTCGACCAGCATGACGCGTACGGTACCCGGAGCGGGCTTGCGTTGTGACGCCTCTGATCTGTCTGAGCGGAGCGCGGTCACCACGGCTCTGACCCTCCGGTTCAGGCCATGCCGACGAGCTGGAGCTTGATCTGCAGCGTTTCGTGGTCAAAGGGCTTCATGACGTATTCGTCGGCACCGGCGCTGATCGCTTCGCGGATGTGCGCAACGTCATTTTCGGTGGTGCAGAAGACGACCTTCGGCTTGTCGCCGCCATCGCGCTGGCGCAGCTGGGTGATGAATTCGATGCCGGTCATGACAGGCATGTTCCAGTCGAGCAGCACGACGTCGGGCATGTTTTCCATGCACTTGTTGAGGCCTTCCTGGCCGTTTTCAGCTTCATCGACCGAGAAGCCGAGAGTTTCGAGAATATGACGCGAAACCTTACGGATAACGCGCGAATCATCGACGATAAGACAGGTTTTCATTGAAACGATCCCTTCACTTGCCAGACCGTCATAACGGCAGGCGGTAACTTTTCGCTTAAGCTGCGGCCGCTATCGGCCCCGATACGAGTTGCGGAATATCCACGAGGAGTGCGGGACCACCGTCGGTCTCCACCATGCCCCTAGCGGCGCGCTGCCAGCCATCGCCGAAACCGCCCGGCACGGCGACCGGTTCGCTGCGGGCTTCGCCCACGTCATGTGCTTCGTCGACCATGATCGCGTAGAGATGACCTTCGACTTCCACCACGGCGGCGCGCTGGTCGCGCGAGACGCAAGGCTGGTCGATACCCAGCGCAAGCGAGCTGTCGATCACGGTCAGCGCCTGGCTGCGCAATGCGGTCAGGCCGCAGATGAAATCGGGCGTGCCGGGGATCGGGGTGATGTTCTCCACCTCGATGACCGACTGGACAGCGACTGCAGGGATCGCCGCCCGGCGTCCGGCAATCGTGCACATCAGAAGCAATTCGTTCATGCCGCCCTCCCGGTGCGGATACGCTTGAGCGCTGCGAGCAGGCCGTCGCGGTCGTAGCGGTAGATGGTGTCGTCGCCCGAATCTTCGGGGTCCGGACGAAGGCGGATGGTTTCGCGGGCGATGCCCCTGGCCCCATCGTTATCTTCGGCCAGCGCGATGTCGAGATCGGCCTCGACCTCGTCATCATCGGTTGCGATGCGGTAGCCTGCAGCGGAGACCAGCGGTTCGAGAATGGTACGGGCCCATTCGCTGTCCGAAGGTATACGGCAGGTCAGCGTGTGATCGACCTTGCGTGCCGCCTTGTAGCGCGAGAAGACCGCATGACCGTCGAGCAGCGGGATCGGCTTGCCGCCGATCAGCGTGACGCCCTCGATGTTGCGGTCGGCTTCGCTGGGCACGACATCGTCGGTGACATCGGCTGCGTCGAGGACCTCGCGAACGGCATAGACCAGCTCGTTCTCGCCGTCGGACAGGCGCAGCAGGCGGCAGCGCTCTTCGGGCAGCTCGCCCGTATCGTGCCCTGCCAGCGTGAGGATTTCGCCGTCGATGATCGCCTGGGCGCGGTCGCCCTCGATATCGATGGCGTCGCGCGAGATCGTATCGATGCGGCGGACAAGTTCGAGGCGAACCGCGCGGTGGCGCCCGTCGAGACCTGCGAAGAGCATGACCGGAACGGCCTTCTTCGCTTCGACTTCCTTCTCGCGCTCGACCGGAGCCGCCTTGGCGCGAACGCCGCCCGCCATGCCGCGCATCTGCGCAATGCTCGGCAGGTCGATCAGCATCATCGGACGCCCGTCGTCGAGCAGCGTCGTGCCTGCATAGAGGCGCGTTTCCATGATCGCCGGTGCGATCGGCTTCACCACCACATCCTCGTGATCGAACACGCGGTCTACGGCGAGGGCGAAGACATCGTCGCTCGCAAGGCGAACGAGGATGAGCGTCTTGGTTCCCCATTCGCAATTGTCGTTGGTCTCGCTGCCGAGCACTTCGCCAAGCGAGAGGCAGGGGACGCGTTTGTCGCGGAAGGTGACGAGGCGGCGGTCGCCGGCCTGGGCGAATTCCACATGGCTCGAATTGCCGAAGACGATTTCCTCGACATAGCTGCGCGGGATTGCATAGCGCTGGTCGCCCGAGCCGACCGTCAGGGCGGCAATGATCGACAGGGTCAGCGGCAGCTTCAGGTGGAAGCTCGTGCCTTCGCCCGGCTTACTGGTAACTTCGATCGAACCGCCGACGCGCTCGATATTGGATCGCACCACGTCCATGCCGACGCCGCGGCCCGAAACCGAACTGACCGCATCGGCAGTCGACAGGCCGGGTTCGAAGATGAGATTCTGCTTCTGGCCTTCGGACATCGCGTCGAGTTCGGACCGCGAATACAGGCCGTTGGCGAGCGCCTTTGCAGCAACCTTCTCGACGTTGATGCCGCCGCCGTCATCGGTGATGACGAGGCTGATCTGGTTGCCCGACTGGCGGGCTGCGAACTTCAGCATGCCGATTTCGCGCTTGCCGTTCTTGAGGCGCTGCGCGGGTGTTTCGACACCGTGATCGATGGCATTGCGGATGATGTGGGTCAGCGGGTCGCGGACCATTTCGATCATCTCGCGGTCGAGCTCGACCTCGCTGCCTTCGAAGTCGACCATGACCTGCTTGCCCAGCTCGTTCGAGAGGTCACGGACGAGGCGGGGAAGCGAGGAGAAGAGATGCTCGAGGCGCTGCATGCGCATGCGGGTGATCGAGGTGCGAACATCGGCGAGAATGGCCGAAAGGCGCTCGAAGGGGCCGTCGATGGTCGGCTGTTCGCCGGCTTCGCGCAGGCGGCGGGCAAGGTCGTTGCGCGCCAGCACCATGTCGGAAACGCCTTTCATGACCTCGTCGAGAAGGTCGACGGGAAGGCGGATCGATCGCTGAACGCCCTGGCGCGGTGCGGCTTTCTGGGTCTCGCCGCCATCGTCGGTCCTGGACGCTTCGGCGGACTTCGTCTCGAGAACGGAAATTTCGATATCGCTCTGGACTTCGACTTCACCGTCGGGGTTGAGCGCGGCAATCAGCGCTTCGTCACCACCTTCGCCCAGATCCTCGCCCGCTTCGATCGCGTCGGTCATTTCCGAGATGCGGTCGATGATGGCGAGCACTGCGGTCACCAGGGCGCTGTCGGGTTCGCGGCGACCGGCGCGGCATTCCGCCAGCGCGTCTTCTGCGGCGTGGCTCAGCTTTTCGAGACGGGGGAAGTCGAAAAAGCCGCAATTGCCCTTCACCGTGTGGACGAAGCGGAAGATGGTATCGATTCTCGCCTTGTCGGACGGATCGGCTTCCCATGCGACCAGTTCGCTGCCGGATTGCTCCAGCATTTCACGGGTTTCGGCGACAAAGTCGGCCAGCAGTTCATCCATCGGTCTTGGACCCCCAGTTCTCGTTAGGGTCCGCTATGGGCTAAGATGGTTAACGTTTCGTTTGGCCTGACCCGGCGCCCTGCGGGCCATTCTTGAGGACCCACCATACGACCAGCGCCGCCAATACCCCGCCGGCAAGGTTGGCGACCAGTTCGGCGCCATAGATCGCATCTTCGCCCCAGGCGCTGCGCAACAGCCAGCCGAACGGCAGCATGACGAGGAAGACACGCGCCGCGCTCTGGGCGAGGGCCAAGGATGCGCGATCGACTGCGTTGAGCGCGCCATTGGCCGTGATCAGGAGGCCGAATCCCGCATAGCCCCAGACCGAAATTTCGAGGTAGCGCGAGAATTGCGCGATGACCGCTTCATCGTCGGTGAAGAAGTCGGCGAACCAGTCACCGAACAGGAACAGGATGAGTGCGGTGATGATGCCGTATCCCACGCAGAACAGGCCAGCCCAGTACATCGCCAGGCGCGAGCGGTCGGCACGGTTCGCCCCCCAGTTCTGCCCAACGATCGCGCCGATCGACCCGGAAAGGGCGAGCAGGGGTACGACCGCGAAGCTTTGCAGGCGGCCCGCTGCGCCGAAACCCGCGACAGCGTCTTCGCCCTGGCTGGCAAGCAGGGCGGTAAGGACCGAAAGACCGATGGGATTGATCGCGTTGGAGAAGGCGGCAGGCCCTGCAACACCGATGATGGCCTTGCTCGACGCGGCGAGATCGCATTCGCGGATCCGGGTCGGGTGGATGGCGATGCTCGTGCGGCGAATGAAGAAGAGGGCGACAAGGATCGCGACCAGGAACCCGGCAATCGTCGCATAGGCAGCGCCCGCGATACCGAAGCCGCCGAACCCGAACGCGCCGGTGATCAGGATCGGGTCGAGGATCCAGTTGAGCACCGAATAGGTGATCGAGATCAGGGACACGTAACGCGCTTCCCCCTGTCCGCGCAAAACGCCCTGCAGGCCCATCTGTGTAAGCAGTACGGGCATGCCGAGCGAATAGGGCTGCATGTAGTCGCGGATCAGCGGCAACAGCGCGTCGCTCGCCTGCATCAGGCGGAACAATGGGTCGAGCAGGAGGTAGAGGGCAAGCCCCAGCACGATGCCGGTCGTCAGGGCGAAGACGACACCGAAATTCGCACGGCGTTCGGCACGTTCCTCGTCGCCCTCGCCAAGTGCGCGGGCAATCACCGAATTGATGCCGACCATAACGCCGACGCCGAGGCTCGAGAGCGCAATCGTGATCGGAAAGATGAAGCTGACTGCGGCCAGTTCGGCCGAACCCAGCTGGCCGATGAAATACGCGTCGATCAGGCCGACCGACATGATGGCGGCGACCCCGATGATCATGGGCAAAGTCTGGGTGACGAGATGGCCGCGGATGCTGCCCTTGGTCAGTTTGGCCGTCTCGCTCATGCAAAAGCGGCGCTAGCGGGGCAAGCTGCTCTTGGAAAGCGCCATGTTGCTTCGTGCTTCTTGCCGCACAGGGGGCGCTCGTGCGATAGAGGTTTCAAATAGAGACCCAAGGAGAGACCGCCATGGCAACGCAGATGAAGCCCCAAAGCGAACCAAAGTTCGAATGCAGCGAAGAAGAGTGGAAAGTCCGCCAGGACCTGGCCGCATGCTATCGCATCTTCGAACACCTTGGCTGGGGCGAAAGCATCTACAACCACATCTCCGTGGCTGTGCCGGGCGAGAAAGACACTTTCCTCATCAACCCGTTCGGCCTGCTCTATGACGAGGTGACCGCATCGAACCTCGTGAAGATCGATGTCGAGGGCAACAATGTCGGCCAGTCGCAATATATGGTGAACAAGGCCGGCTTCACCCAGCACGCGCATTTCCACAAGCATCTGGGTGAGCGGGCAACCGCGATCTGCCATGTGCACACCACGGCCACCATGGCGGTGTGCAGCCACAAGGACGGGCTGGTCCCGACCAATTTCTACGCCTGCAATTTCCAGGGCCAGATCGGCTATCATGATTTCGAAGGCGTCACCGTCAGGCCCGACGAAGGCGACCGGCTCGTCGAGAACCTCGGCAACCATTCGATCCTCATGCTTCGCAATCATGGCCCGGTCGTGATGGACAAGACCATTCCCGGCATGTTCGTGAAGATGTGGGCCCTCCAGCGCGCCTGCGAGATCCAGATTGCTACGCTCAGCCAGGGCGAGCCCAACATCGTGAAGCAGGAGGTGGTCGACACCCACCAGCGCGACCTCGCGGTGATGCAGACACAGGGCGGGGCAGGCGTGTTCGATTTCGAGGCGTGGAAGCGCCGGATCTCGAAGATCGACGACAGCTGGAAGTCGTAAGACCACTCGACATTCCCGCCATTCGAAGCGAAAGCGCCGCCATGTCGCGCATGACGGTCAACGAACGTCCCATCGAATTCCTGATGGACCCGGAAACACCCCTGCTGTGGGCGCTGCGCGATGCTGCCAACCTTACCGGCACCAAGTTCGGCTGCGGCGAGGGCGATTGCGGCTCGTGCATCGTACACATCGACGGCGAACCGCTGCGTAGCTGCCTCGTCACGATTGCCGAGGCCGAAGGGCGCTTCATCACCACCATCGAGGGGCTGTCGGGCGACCGGACGCACCCGGTCCAGCAGGCCATGGTTGCAGAACAGGCGATCCAGTGCGGCTTTTGCACGCCCGGCTTCGTCATGGCGGCTGCCGCATTGATCGACCGCAATCCGGGCGCAAGCGAAGCGGAAATCAAGGCAGCGATCCCCAATATCTGCCGCTGCGGTGTCTATCCGCGGCTGGTGCGGGCGATCCAGCGTGCGGGCCGTGTCGCGCGGCGACAGGAACGTATCAGCGCAGCGCCCGCACCGGGAATCAGCGCCGAGGATGCCGCCCAGGACGTCCCGGCACTGAGTGCTCCCGAACAAACGCCCGAACGCGACTAGCCCCTAACGCAAAACGGCGACCCTTCCGGGCCGCCGTTTCGTTTTTCGGGTCCGCTATGCGGATCAGATCTCGAAGCGCACTCCGATGCGGGCGGTGAAAGGATCGCCGGGCTGGATGTTGTTGTCGCCATGCGCGCTTGGGTAATAGTCCTCGTCGAGCAGGTTTTCGATATTGAGCTGCAGGCTGAGCTTTTCGCTGACCGTGTAATAGGCGGCTGCATCGACGCGCCAGTAGCTCGGCAGGACGACATCGTTGGAGAAGCTGGCGAACTGCTGCGACTGGTGGATGACACCCAGGCCGAAGCCCAGCTGTTCCGACAGGTCGAAGCGGTTCCAGGCGCTGATCGAATGCTCGGGCAGCTGCTGCAGGCGCTGTCCGGCGGTGCCGAACGCGTTGTCGTTGAGGAGCTCGCCGTCGAGATAGGTGTAGCCGAGATTGGCCTTCCAGAAATCTGCGACTTCGCCCACCGCTCCGATTTCAAAGCCTTCCGCACGGCTTTCGCCGGCAAGCACGGTCAGCGTCGTATCGGTCGGATCGACTGCGCGGATGTTGGTCCGCTCGAGGCGGAAGATGGCTGCGGTCACGAGCACCTTGTCGAGCGGTGCCCACTTGGCGCCGATCTCGTAATTGGTGAACTTCTCCGGCTCGAACTGGCTGCGGTCGGGCGAGAGGACCAGGAACTGGTCGCCCGCCTGCGGGAGGAAGCTTTCCGCATAGCTGGCGTAGATCGAGAGGTCGGGGGTGGGCTTCACGATCAGGCCGGCACGCGGGCTGAACTGCTCGTCCACCCGGTCACCCGCAACGCCGCCGATTAGGTCGAGCGTTTCGAGGTCGAAGCGATCCCAGCGCAGGCCGCCGACCAGCTCGATATACTCGCCTATCTGCAGCTGTTCCTGAGCGTAGAAGGACAGGGTCTTGAGCTGGCTGTCACGCGAACGCGACGTCGGATTGAGCGAGAACGCCGGGACGAAGATTACGTCATCGAGGGCGGTTTCGTTGGTCGTGTCGAAGCTGACCGTCTGGCGCGCGTTCTGCGTGTCCTGACTGCTGGCTTCGACACCGAAAAGGAAGGTCGATTCCAGATCGCCGCTTTCGGCCTCCCAGATCGCATTGGCCTGGCCGATCCAGTTGGTGCGCTCGGTCGTATCCCGATAGCCGCCCAGCGAAACGGTCGTGCCGTCGGTGCCGCCCGGAACGATGTTCTGGTACGCCTTGTCGTAATCGGCGAACTGGAGGCTGGCATTGGCCGAAAGTCCGCCGTTGAAATCGTGCTCCAGCCGAACGCGGCCGATATGCACTTCTGCTTCGGAGTAATTGAAATCGCGGTCGCCGAAGAAGGTGCTGTCATACCCGGTCAGCGGGCCGCCATCGAGCGAGGGCACGCCGCGGTCGGTTACGCGCTCGTCATTGTCATAGGTGTAGCTGGCGATCAGCGTGGTGTCGGGGCCGAGCGCTGCGGTCAGCGTGGGCGAGATACCGATGAAGCGACCATCGTAGAAATCGCGGTCGTTGTTGAATTCCTCGTAAGTCGCGTTGAGGCGCAGGGCGAGATCGTCGGTGACCGGCTGGTTCACATCGGCGAGCAGCGCGAATGCGCCGAAATTGTCGACCGAAGCTTCGCCGCCGACAAATGCGTTGGACAGGTCTGCGCGCTTGGCGACACGGTTTATGGCGCCGCCGCCGGCACCGCGGCCGAAGATCAGCGCATTGGCACCCTTGAGCACTTCGACACGCTCGATGTTATAGAGCGAGCGATAGTACTGCGCATCGTCGCGCAGGCCGTCGATATAGAAGTCGGCCGTGGTTTCCTGGCCGCGAATGAAGACTTCGTCGCGGTGGCCTTCGCCCGATTCCATGCTGACGCCCGGAATGTAGCGCAGTGCGTCATTGAGCTGGCGGATCGACTGGTCTTCAAGCTGGTCTTCGGTGATGAAGCTGACGGCCTGGGGGACATCGATCAGCGGGGTCGGGGTCTTCGTCGCCGTCGAGCCGTCTTCATTGTCATAGCCGTCTGCGCGTTCGCCGGTCACCACGATATCGGTGGGCAAGTAGTCGCGCTCCGGCTGCGCATCGGCAGCGAGCGTGGAAGCCGCTGCGGGGGCCGCGAGGGCAGTTCCCGAAAGCAGGATTGCGAGAGTGGCGAGGGACCTCATACGAATCTTTCTTATTGAGAATGATTATCAATTAATGACCCCCTGCTATTGAGACCTATTCGCAATAGCAACCCCCAATCGGGCTTTCCGGGGTGAAAAAATCGCAAGAGCCGCTTTCACTCATCGCAACAGCCGATTAGACGCTGGCGCGAAGGAGATACCGAATGAAGGCCACCATCTGGCACAACCCGAAGTGCGGCACGTCTCGCAAGACGCTCGCCATTCTCGAGAACCTGTCGAAGGTCGACGTGGAGGTGATCGAATATCTCAAGGATCCGCCGACTGCGGACAAGCTTGCACAGCTTTACAAGGATGCGGGCCTCACCCCGAACGAAGGCCTCCGTATCCGCGGTACCGACGCGGCCGAGCGCGGCTTGCCCGATGCCGATGCGCAGACCGTGCTCGAGGCCATGGTGGCCGATCCTATCCTGATCGAGCGTCCGCTGGTGGAAACCGACAAGGGCGTTCGCCTTTGCCGTCCTCAGGATACGGTACTGGAAATCCTCTAACGCTTGTCGCGGGTCAGCTTCTTATCCGCCTGCAAGGCAAGCCAGCCGTAAACGAACACGGCGGCGCACAGCGCCACGATGAGACCGAAACCGAGCCAGTCGGAATGGTTGTATAGCCAGACACCAAGCGCCGGGGCGTAGATGAAGCTTGCCCCGGCCACCGAAGCGGTAATGCCCGAGGCTTGCCCCTGCTCTGCGCGGGTTACCGCCAGGGAGGTGCCCGCCGTGCTTCCGGGGCGGAACAGTCCGAACCCGAGCGAGGCGATGGCATAGGCGAGCGCGATTGCGTGCAGGTCGTCCGCAACGCCGAGATAAAGCACGCCCGCTGCGGCGATCACGATGCCCGACAGGGTCGCCGCCCTCGGACCGAGATCGAGCCTCGGGATCAGTCCCCATTGCGCGAGCAGGGTGGCAATCGCACCGCACATCAGGACGAGGCCGATCGGGCCGGTGCCTTCGGCGGGTGTCGCGCGAAGGCCCAGCCGGTCCAGCACGAGAAAGCCGATGATGCCGAGCACCATGGCCTGTGCATGCCCGCCCAGGAGGCCGACAGTCACCCATGGCCGCAGGCGCGGTTCGAACCAGCGCAGCTTGTGCGGTTCGACCGCTTCTTCGTCCTCGTCCTCTTCCTTTTCCTCCCGTTCGTGGGAAGATGTCGCTCCACCCGCATACGGTGCATCATAGGTCTGTCCGCGCGCGGCAAACTGCGGCTCGTCATTGGGCAGCCTGAGGCGCAGCGTAATCAGGGTCGCGAGGCCGATGAGTGCGAAGATGATGAAGGGGCCGGTCAGCCCGACAAAGGGCAGGACCATCAGCGGCGCGAGCGCAGGACCGATGACGGTGCCAAGCCCGAAGCTCGATGCGATCAGCGAAAGCGCCTGCGTGCGTTCCGAGCGCGGCGTACGGCTGGCGACATAGGCCTGCACGGCGGGCGGGGCAGCGCTTCCGAACCCGCCATATAGGCTGCGGGCGATGGCGAAGGCGATCAGGGCAGCCGTCCCGCCAAGAACTCCGACGAGGCCCAGCCATAGCGCGAGGCCGCAAAGCGCCATCGACGAGATGAAACCGATCATGCCAAGCGCCATCATGGCCTTGCGTCCGCGACGGTCTGATCGCTCGGCCCATAGCGGTGCGCAGATCACCCACAGCAATGCCGACCAGCTGTAGGCGAGGCTGATCCACACATCGTCGATTTCCAGCGCGGTGCCGATCGAGGGCATGACCGACTGCATCGCCGTATTGCCGGCTGCCGTGGTCAGCATCACCGCGAACAGCAGCGCCATGCGCCCGCGCGGGATCGCCTTGCGCGACGCCGCAGGCGGCGCTTCGGTCAGGACTGCTGGATCACGCTCCGACATGATGCATGCGCTAGTCCTGCGCGCGCATGCTTGCAATGGGCGGGTGGGGCTGTCAGACCTGCAGGCCTATCTTGGGTCGCACGAGGGAAGAAGTTTGACCGGTCAGAACGGTATTGGCGCCATCGAACGCCGCAGTTTGAAGCAGAAGGCCGCCCGGCTGTTCGGGCAGTGGGGTGTCTTCTTCAGGGGCTTCCTGGAAGAGCCGCGCATGGTCGGCTCGATCATTCCGTCCTCGCGCTTCACCATCCGCAAGATGCTGGGCCGCGTGAAGTGGGACGAGTGCAAGGTCTTCGTCGAATACGGCCCCGGTGTCGGGACCTTCTGCCAGGAAGTCCTCGACCGGCTGCCGCGCGACGGCCAGCTGATCGTGATCGACACCAATCCCCTCTATATCGACTATCTCACGAAGCATTTCCGCGACAGCCGCTTCTCGGCGGTCCACGGCTCTGCCGCCGATGTGGAGGAAATCGTCAGGGCGCATGGTCACGAGCATGCGGACTATGTCCTGTCAGGCCTGCCGTTCTCGACCCTGCCCGAGGGTGTGGGCCCGGCGATTGCCGATGCGACCTACCGCGTGATCCGCCCAGGCGGCGCATTCCTCGTCTACCAGTTCTCGGCCAAGGCGCGCGACTACATGGCGCGCAATTTCGAACGGATCGAGAGCGGCTTCGAAGCGCTCAATATCCTGCCGTGCCAGCTGTTCTGGGGCTGGAAGGAACCGAGGGACTAGGCTTCCGGCTCCACACCGCCGGTGTTCTTCAGTCGGGTCATCTGCATGTGCACTGCGGCCAAGATGCAAGCCATCAGCATGATGAAGAACGCATTCACCGCCGATGACACGATCGAGGTCCCGAAGAGCATCACATCAGGCCCGCCAAAAGCGAAGATCAGTGTCACGACAAGTGAAAACACCGCCGAGACAATGATGAATGCCACGAGGATCAGCAGATAGAAAAAAAACAGCCGCACGCTGTTACCTTTGGTCAGCCGCCACGAGCGTGAAAGCGCATTTATGGGATTGCGCTCTCCGTCGATCGCGATGACTGGCGAGGCGAGCGAAAATTTCGTGGCGATATAAGCGACTGCCACGATGGCCAGGATAGCGGTCAGGAAAGCGATTGCACCAAGCCCGGCAGCAATAGGAACGCCGACCAGAACAAAGGCAACACCAATCAGTGCGAGGGTCTGCAGTATCTGGGCACCGAAATAGGCCAGGAAGGCGGAGACGCCGGTCTTGATTGCATCGCCCACAGTCGGCCGGTCGCGATGTCGCAACAGGGCCAGCAGCGCGAGCATACCGATGCCCTGGACGATGGCCATCAGCAGGAACACCCACCAATAGCTGCCATAGAGATCCAGTATCGCAGCCTCCATGGCTTCCGAGCCGGGATCGCCTTGCATCTGGCCGATCTCCGCCATGCCCGGAATCCCGATCATGATCGCAGCATAGGGAATGAAGAAGAAGACCCCGGCGATTACCGCTAGCAAGCCGAAATTGTCGCGCAGCAGTCGCGAAGTGTCTTTCCATGCTGTGTCGAGATCGAATTTCATGCCGCTTTCCCTTCTGCCCCCTTGATAAGCGCAGCTTCTATCGCCACGCAATCTCCGATGACCCGGCAACTCCCCGAAAATATCGAATGGCGCGCTGAGGTAGGGCAAGTGCCCTATCGCGAAGCGTTGTCCGCGATGGATGAGCGCAACCGGGCGATTTCGGAAGATGGCGAGCGCGAGCTGATCTGGTTGCTCGAGCACCCGCCGGTCTACACCGCGGGCACCAGCGCCGATGGCGCCGAACTGCTCGATCCGCGCTTCGAGGTGGTCGAGGCCGGTCGCGGGGGCCGCTACACCTATCACGGGCCGGGCCAGCGCATCGGCTACGCGATGCTGGACCTCAAGGAGCGCGGCCGCGACGTGCGCTGCTTCGTGCACTCGCTGGAGGGCTGGGTGATCGCCACGCTGGGCGACATCGGGGTCGAATGCTGGCGGAGCGAGGGACGGATCGGCATCTGGACGCGCGACGTGGACGGGCGCGAGGCGAAGATCGGCGCGATCGGCGTGCGCGTGCGGCGCTGGGTGACGATGCACGGTTTCTCGGTGAACCTGTCGCCCGACCTGTCCCATTTCGCCGGTATCGTACCCTGCGGGATCGAGGAATTCGGTGTCACCAGTCTCGAAAAGCTCGGGATCGCCCTTGCGCCGGAGGAATTCGATGAGGCATTGAAGAACCGCGCGGGCGATTTCCTCGACGCGCTGGATAAGAAGGGTTGCGCATTGCCATGAAGCGTCTCGTGAGTGTTCTGGCCGTATCGCTGGTGCTGGCTTCCTGCGGACAGGACGCCGCCGAGGTTGACGAGCGCAATTCCGACAGTACCGCCCGCGGCGAAGTGCTGGGAGGAACCATCAGCGATGCCATGCTCCCGCTCGACGCGGTGCAATCGCAATCGCCTCCGCGAGCGGGGCAAGACAGCAATGCCGGCGGCGTGGATGACGAGAGTTCGAGCAGCGAGCCGGCCATGCAACCGGATCCGCAGCCTGAACCCGAAGCCGAACCCGAACCGGCCCCAGAGCCAGAACCGGAAGCCGAGGCTTCGGAGTAAAGCTCAGCCTTACCCGGTGAGCGCTTTCGCCTTGGCCAGTTCGGCCTGCCCGACATAGCGCCCTCTGAAAGCAATGCGTTCGGCATCGGGATTGAGCGCAAACAACCCGACCAGTTCTCGCGCTTCCGCGATTTCCTCCTGACTGGGGCGGAACGCCGTATTGATGTCGGCCACTTGGGTATCGCTGATTGCGAGCATTCCTGAAAAACCGTCTGCTGCGGCAGCTTGGGCCGCGCGTTTCATGCCCTCGGGCTCACGCAAGTTGCGGAATGGCGCTTCGAGCGCATCGAGGCCCCTTGCATGGGCTGCCAGCAGGACCTGCGCGCGGACATGGGCCAGCGCGTCGGTCCAGAGGCCGCCGGGGCCGCGCATCCTGCGCGCGCCCAGCGAACGGGCCAGGGCGGCAGAATCCCACAGCAGGCCGGAGACGCGTGCGTGCAATTCGTCCGCGAAATGGTGCAGACGCAGCGCCGATGCGGCCGATCCGCCGACTTCGGGCACGATCCGCGTGGAACCCGTCTTCAGGCCCACGCGGCCTTCGATTTCGTAGAGAGCGGCTGCCAGTTCCTTGACCTGTTCGGGACCGTGGCATTCGGCCAGGACGATCCCTTCGGGTCCCCCTTCGAGGGCGGCGGCAAGGTCCTGCCGCCACTCCATCCCGACCATCGGCCCAACGCGGACCCAGCGGGCGAACTTGCGTGCAGCGACGAGCTGTTCGCGGTGCGACATCAGGAAGTCGCGGGCAGCCAGACGGGTCTGCTGCTTGCGCTCTTCGGGAGCCGCCCGCGACAGGTCGACAACGACCACATGGGCACCAGCCGTCGAGGCCTGCGTGAGGGCCTTCTCCTTGTCGGCTGGTGCAAGCAACCACGAGCGCATGCGAACAGATCTCCCTGCGGGTGTCCGACAGCGCCTTTCGCGCGAATCACCCGGCAGCAATATCGCTCGTCTTGGTTAGCATCGGGTAATCGATGTACCCTTCGGGACCCGGCAGGTACCAGCTTTGCGGAACGTTTACATTGGGTTGCAGCTGAGCACCGATACGAAACCGGTCGGGCAGATCGGGGTTCGAGATGAAATCACGGCCCCAGCTCACCGCATCGCAGCGTCCGGCCTCGATATCGGCCACCGCCTGTTCGGGCGTGTAGTCGCTGTTGAGGACGAGTGTGCCCGAATAGAGCTGGCGGATCAGCGGGCTCTGCTTGGGCACTTCGGTTGCCCCGAAAGTGCCCTCCGGACCGGGTTCGCGCAGTTCGAGGAATGCAAGGCCGAGTTCTTCGACCACCTTGGCGGCGGCACCAAAGGTCGCGGGCGGATCGCTATCATCGCAGCCCTGCGTTTCGCCATTGGGGGACAGGCGCACGCCGACGCGGCCTGCGCCCCACACATCGACCAGCGCGGTAAGCACTTCGCGCAGGAAGCGGGTACGGTTCTCGGGGCTGCCGCCATATTCATCTTCGCGCAGGTTGGTGCTGTCACGCAGGAACTGGTCGACGAGGTAGCCATTCGCGCCGTGCAGCTGGACGCCGTCGAAACCGGCCTTTTTCGCATTCTCGGCAGCATGGCGGTAATCGGCCACGACGCGGGTGATCTCGTCCTTCGAAAGCGCGCGTGACTGCTCGTAATCCTTGCGGCCCTCGAAGGTGTGCGCATGGCCGGGCGCCTTGGTCGCGCTGGCCGAAACCGGCGGGTTGCCGCCAAGGAAGTCGGGATGGACGAGGCGTCCCATGTGCCACATCTGCAGAACGATCTGGCCGCCTTCCTCGTGAACGGCATCGGTGACCAGCTTCCAGCCTTCGACCTGTTCGTCGCTCCAGATACCCGGTGCTGCGGGCCAGCCGAGGCCTTCGACGCTGATGCCGGTGGCTTCGGAAATGATGAGACCCGCACCTGCTCGCTGGCGGTAATAGGTCGCCATCATCTCGTTCGGGATCGAGCCGGGCTGCGTCGAACGACCACGGGTCAGCGGGGCCATGAAGATGCGGTTCTTCGCCTCGATGGCGCCAAACTTGAGCGGATCGAACAGTTTTTCGTGCATTGCGGCGAAGTCCTTTTTGGATGTCCTTGTGTGCGACAAGAGCTAGGGGGCGGTCATGGGAGAGACAAGCGCAGAGGCAGGCAAGAATGGTTTTCATGCCGGTGCATGGCACTTTGCCGCGCTGATTGCCGGCAATGTCGCGCTGGCGCTGGGGCCGTGGCTGGTGCGCCTTGCCGATACGGGACCGGTGTCTGTCGCGTTCTGGCGGCTGTTCCTGCCCATACCGCTGATCGCCTTCCTGGCATGGCGCGGGAGGTCGCCCGGCAATCTCGACTGGCGGCTCGCGCTGCTGGTTATGGCGGCAGGCGTGTTCTTCTCGCTCGACCTTGCCAGCTGGCACATCGGGATCGAACAGACCCGGCTGGGCAATGCAGTGCTCTTCGGCAATTCAGGCAGCGTGATCCTGATGGTCTGGGGCCTGATCGCGCTGCGCCGTGCACCATCCTGGCGTGAAGGGGGCGGGGTGCTGGCTGCATTGGTCGGAGCGGCCATCCTGCTCGGGCGCAGCCTGGAGATCTCGACCGCCACCTTCATCGGCGATCTCTTCTGCCTGTTCGCCGGCGTCTGCTATGCATTCTACCTCCTGCCTGCCCAGCGCGCCCGCGCGGTGCTGGGCCAGTGGAGCGTCCTGCTGCTGGTCAGCCTCGCAGCATCGCCCCTGCTGCTCGGCATGGCCGTGCTCGCAGGCGAGCCGGTGTGGCCGGGCGAGGCGGGCTGGACGCCGGTGCTGCTGCTCGCCCTGAGCAGCCAGGTCATCGGACAGGGCCTGCTGGTCTATTCGCTACGCCACTTCCCGCCGCTGATCATCGGCATGGCGCTGCTGACCCAGCCGGCGGTGGCTGCGACGATCGGGTGGGTCGTTTTCGGGGAGCTGCTGGTGCCGCTCGACATTCTCGGGATGGTGCTGGTCGGCACCGCCCTGCTCCTTGCCCGCAGCAGCCCTCCCAGAGTGCAGCCGCGGCCGGGAGGCTGACTACCAGAATTCCCGGTTGAATTCGGCGTGGTGCACCTCGAACTGCTCGAGATCGGGCCCTTTCAGGCTCAGGCGGGCCTGCGCGGCAAGCCTTTCTGCTTCGTCCTTGATGACCTTCTGCCTGCGCTCGTCCTTGATCGGTCCCGCGGCCTTGGCGAGCGTATCGAGCATGACTTCCGAGGCGACCGGCGAGGTGGCGACTGCGCTCCGGATCGCACCGAAACCGCGCTTCACATAGTGATCGAAATTGTCGGGAAGCGGAATGACCGGGCAGTCTTCCGCGTCTTCGCCGCAGATGTCCTTGCGCAGATCGCGCCTTCCGATTTCCGAAGTCGACGCGCCGAGCCAGTGCAGGGCGGTGATCGCGGTGAAAGGATCGTTGATCCCGGGCGAAAGCGCCCGCAGCCCGATTTCCACCAGCTCGTCGAGCAGGAAATGGGGGTCCTGCTCGGGCGTGCGCGTCGATCCGAGGGTGAAGCAGTCGCGCACTTCCTTCTCGACATCCTCAGGCTCGCAACCATCGACCTCCAAGAAGGGCATATCGCGGTGGACGAAGTCACCCGTACGGACCTTGAGGGAGAAAGTGCAGCCGCGATCGCGCGCCACTTTCTCGAGATCTTCGAAGTCGATCAGCTGGACATAGCCGGTATTCCACGCTGTCAGCGGCTTGCCGCCCTTGGGTTCGATCGCGTCGGAAAACTCGTCCTCGACCGGATATGTCTCGCGAATGGCATCGAGCAGGCGGCGGCCGATCCCCTCGAGCACCTTGTTGATGCGGATGGATGACGGGATGTGATTGAGGAAGAAGACGAGCACCGCCACGCAGAACGCCAACAGCACATAGGCAACCAGCAGCGATAGCTGCGGAGTGAAACCGGGTAGCGCGGTGGCGACGGCATCTCCGCTGGTCGCGGGAGTCTCGTCCTCCGCACGCACTGCGCGCAGCACGATCAGCGCATAGACGAAGCTGCCGATGAAGGTGGCGAGACTGATCTGGTTGCCGCGGTCCTCCATGAAATTGGTCAGGAGGCGCGGGCCGTAATTTCCGCTGGCATAGGCAACCGCGGCAATGGTGATGGAGAAGACCGTCGAGGCAACGCCGATCATGCTGCCGGCCATCACCGTAAGCATGTCCGCCGCCCCTTTGGGACGCGACGGGACGATCCATTCAACATCGTTCAGGAATTCTGCAAAGCCCGAACGGTCGAGCCACACCATGACCAGTGCAAGCACCGCCGCAAGGAGCGAGAAAAGCGCCGGATAGAACCAGTAATTGGCGTTCAGGCGCGCCCAGAAAAATCGCAATTCCGCTGTCATGAAGGCCTAAACGCGCTTCCGGCCAAAGGGTTGCCTAGTCCGACGAGTGCCTCTGGTCCTGGGCATGCTCTTGCTACATTTGCGCATAGCTCTCCCTGAGTACCTCCGCGATCTCGGCTAGCGAGATCGTAAACACGCCGCCATTCGCCTCGCGCCACATTGCGACCCCTTCGCCATGGTCCGGAAAATCTCGGTCACTCGATACGAGCGACGTGACGCTCATGTCGAGAGTTTCCCGTGACACGGGGAGATGCTGGACCACGTCGTTGCCCGGAACGGGGGAATAGTTCACGCCGATCATGGAGATGTGAAACACTTCCATCGGCGCGTCATCCGGACCGATAAATTCGATCTCTTGAATCTTGATCAGGGCTCCGTCGTCGACCGGTGCAGTTTCGAACGCCCACACCTGACCGATTTCATAGTTGCGGTCCTGTTTGGCAGCGAGTGGAGCTGCGAATACAAACAGCAGCAGAAATGCGGTGAGGCGGCGCATTAAACCCGACCCAGATCACCCTTGCCGATGGTGCCGCTGGCCATTTCGAGCATGCGGTCGAGGCTCTGCTTTGCCTGCAGGCGCAGGCCTTCTTCGATCTCGATGCGCGGCTCCAGCGTGTCGAGGCACTTGTAGAGCTTCTCCAGCGTGTTGAGCGCCATGTAGGGGCAGATGTTGCAGCTGCAGTTGCCGTCTGCACCGGGCGCGCCGATGAAGGTCTTTTCGGGCAGCGCCTTTTCCATCTGGTGGATGATGTGCGGCTCGGTCGCGACGATCAGCGTATCGCCTTCGAAGGTCTGCGCGAACTGGAGGATGCCGCTGGTCGAACCGACATAATCGGCATGTTCGACGATGGTCGGCGGGCATTCGGGATGCGCCGCGACGGGGGCATCGGGATGCTGCGCCTTGAGCTTCAGGAGTTCGGTTTCGCTGAAAGCTTCGTGGACGATGCACACGCCCGGCCACAACAGCATATCGCGGTTGAACTTGCGGCTCATATAGCTGCCGAGGTGACGGTCGGGGCCGAAGATGATTTTCTGGTCTTCGGGGATCTGGCTGATGATCGTCTCGGCGCTGGACGAGGTGACGATGATGTCGCTCAAGGCTTTCACCTCGGTCGAGCAATTGATGTAGGTCAGCGCGATGTGATCGGGATGCTTTTCGCGGAAAGCCTTGAATTTTTCGGGCGGACAGCTGTCTTCGAGGCTGCACCCGGCGTCCATGTCCGGCAGGACGACGATCTTTTCAGGGCTGAGGATCTTGGCCGTGTCGGCCATGAACTTCACGCCGCAGAAGGCGATGACATCGGCATCGGTTTCCGCCGCCTTGCGCGACAGTTCGAGGCTGTCGCCGACAAAGTCCGCAAGATCTTGGATCTGCGGGCTCTGGTAATAATGCGCGAGGATGATCGCGTTCTTCTCTTTACGGAGGCGAGCGATCTCGGCGAGCAGGTCTTCGCCTGTCGGAAGGCTGGTTTCGGCGGTCATGTTTCGTGTCCCGTCTGAATTGCTTTGAGGCGCTTATAGACGGAACGAGCCGGCTGGCGAGGGGGTTCCTTGCCGCTCCCGGTTTACATGGTGAAGCCGGGCGGCAGGAAGGCCTCCATCGGACGCTCTGCCCCCGGCGTGCCCGCGATCAACTGCTCGGTAATGCCCATGCCGAATGAGGTGTGAGAGATGGCGACCGAAATCGCGAAGACCGCGATATAGAGGCCGAGACCCCACCAATAGGCCGGGTGGACGCGGCCCTGGCTGCGCTTGTCCGCGATCATGCCGATGACGGGGAAGATCATCGTGCACAGCGTCGTGATGAGCCAGGCATTGGGGATCATCAGCGGCAGCGGCAGCAGGCGGCCAAGCCCGGGGCCGGTCAGGATCGCCATGCCGCACAGCATTAGCCTGCGGTGCCAGCCGGTATAACGGCGGCGGCGCAGCGCCCAGAAGGTCAGGCCACCGAACAGCCAGACGAGCGCGGTATTGCTCCACAGGAACTCGCTGACGTGGAAGAAGAACGGTCCGCCCGTGCGGCGTGCGACCACGACCATGATGACCGTGCCGAAAATCACCATCAGCGGAACCCACAGATAGGCGAGTTTGCCGAACTTCGCGTGGAGCGACCAGTTGCCGCTGGATGCGGTAAGGTGCTGGCCGCAGTAAATGCCCAGCCAGCTCATGAAGATCACGCCATGGATGTGGTAGGCCAGCGGCACGTCGAAACTCGAACGCCCCATCGCCAGATTCACCGAAAATCCGGCGACGATGATGAACGACATGACGAATGCCATGATCGTGAAGAAACGCGTGTTTCCGCGAATTGCGCTATCTGGTGATGCGGCTGCAGTAGCCATACTCGTAACTCCCCCAAGAACGAGCGACCGTTTTCACGTTTTCTTTTTTGGCTATTACCGCTTCCGCGCGCAGTCAATCGCCGACATGTGGAGAAGCGTCAGGCGGCTTTCCACACATCGCCGTCACGACCGGCAAGGCCGCGGCGTTCGAGATCGATCAGGTGGGCGGTCACCGACATCTTCGCCGCACCGTGCAGTTTCTCGTCGAGACCCTTGTACATCTTGGGCACGAAGTCGGCCGCTTCATGCGGGCCTTCGCGCAGGTGGCGCAGGATCTGGTTTTCGCGCTGGCGGCGGTGGCCGATCACGCCGCGAACCAGCTGGCGCGGCTTGGTTATCGCCTCGCCATGGGCGGGGTAATAGACCGTGTCCTGCTCGCGGGAATAGAGTTTCTCGAGGCTGGCCATGTAGTCGGCCATATCGCCATCGGGCGGGACGACCACGCTGGTCGACCAGCCCATGACATGGTCGCCGGTGAAGACCGCCCCGCTTTCCTCCAGCGCGAAACACAGGTGATTGGAGACATGGCCGGGCGTTGCAACGGCGCGCAGGGTCCAGCCCGGACCGGTCATGGCCTCGCCGTCTTCCAGCACGCGGTCAGGCTCGTAGGTGCGGTCGAAACTCGCATCGGCGCGAGGACCGCTGTCGTCGAGGACCAGCGGTGCGCAACCGACGATGGGCGCACCGGTGCGCGCGGCGAGTGTCTTCGCAGCGGGCGAATGGTCGCGGTGGGTATGCGTGCACATGATCGCGCAGACATGCTCTTCGCCGATGGCGGCATCGAGCGCGAGCAGGTGCGCCTTTTCGTCCGGCCCCGGATCGATCACCGCGCAGCCATCGCCCAGGCCGACGATGTAACTCTGCGTGCCCGTATAGGTGTAGGGCGAGGGATTGGGAGCGAGCACGCGGCGCACCAGCGGCTCAAGCTGCATCGCTTCGCCCGTGGGCCAGGGCTTGGGGGGAATTCCTGCCATGCCTCAAGCCTGTAGCGGATGGCGCGGCTTGTCGATAGGGAGGGACGCATGGGAGAGAAAATTCTGGTCCTCGACGCGGGGACGACTTCGACGAGAGCCATGCTTTTCAGCCGCGAGGGGCGCATGGAGCGCGTCGCGCAGGAAGAGCTGACGCAGCATTATCCGAAACCCGGCTGGGTGGAACACGATGCGAGCGAGATCTGGGACAAGACCTTGTCCTGCATGCGCGAAGTGGTGGGAGACGATGCGTCCTCGATTGCGGCGATCGGCATCACCAACCAGCGCGAAACGGTCGTTGCGTGGGATCGCAATTCCGGCGAACCGCTTGCACGGGCCATCGTCTGGCAGGACCGGCGCACGGCCGGTTTCTGTGCCGAGCTGAAAGAGGCCGGGCACGAGGCTACTGTGCAGGAACGGACCGGCCTGCTGCTCGATCCCTATTTTTCGGGCACGAAGATGCGCTGGATGCTCGACAATGACGATGCGGTCGGCGCCGCTGCGCAAGACGGAGGGCTGGCATTCGGAACCGTCGAAAGCTGGCTGGTCTTCAAGCTTTCGGGCGGCGAGCATATTTCCGATGCGAGCAATGCCAGCCGTACCCTGCTGCTCGCGCTGGATGGCGATCAGTTCGATGAACAGCTGTGCGAACTTTTCGGCGTGCCGAAGGCGGCCTTGCCGCGGGTCGTGGATACTCACGGCAAGCTTGCGTCATGCGATGCGCAATGGCTGGGCAGCGAAGTCCCGATCTGCGGCCTCGTCGGCGACCAGCAATCGGCCACCATCGGGCAGGGCTGCCTGTCTTTCGGCGAGACCAAGGCGACTTACGGTACGGGCGCATTCGTGCTGACCAACAAAGGCACCGACCTGCCGCGTTCGGAAAACCGGCTGCTCGGTACCGTCCTGCACCAGGAAGGCGGAACCAGAACCTATGCCATCGAGGGCGCCTGCTTCGTGGCAGGCAGCCTCGTCCAGTACTTGCGCGACCAGTTGGGCCTGATCGGCAGTGCGTCGGAAACAGAAGATCTCGCCCGGTCGATCGAGGACAGCGGCGAGGTCGTAATCGTGCCCGCCCTTGCCGGGTTGGGCGCGCCGCATTGGAAGCCGGATGCGCGCGGCGTGATTTCGGGCCTCAGCTTTGCCAGCGGAAGAGCGCAGATCGCCCGCGCGGCGCTGGAAGCAATGGCGCACCAGACGCATGACCTTGCATCGGCATTCGCAGCCGACGGCGCGCCCTGGACGAGCCTCAAGATCGACGGCGGGATGAGCGCGAACGACTGGATGGCGCAGGACCTTGCCGACATCCTCGACCTTCCGGTCGAACGACCCGATTTCGTGGAGACCACGGCGCTCGGAGCCGCGATATGCGCAAGCGTCGGAGCGGGGCTCTATCCCGATCTCGGAAACGCGGCCAGCGCCATGCGCGGTGCAACGCGGACGTTTACGCCTTCGATGTCTGCGGAAGTCAGGAAGGACCGCCTTGCGCGCTATGCCCGCGCGCTTTCGGTAGCCTGATCAGGCGACGCGGAAAGCCTGCGCGATACGGCCTTGCATCGCGCTGACGGGATCGCTCTCGGCTTCATCACCGGCGCGCATTTCCTCGTCGAGCCGGGCAATGCGGGCGTGCAGGCGTTCGGTCTCGCGGATCAACATGCGCGTGGCCGGTTCGAGCAATGCCATGTTCGCGGGATCGGACGGACGCTCTTCGCCGAGCGTGCCATGGCGGCGAAGCTGCGACTTGCTGAGTTCACCCGAGTGATAGGCGCGCTGGTTGAGCAGCCAGGCGAGCACATGCATGACGCGGGTCGTGGTGCGCAGTCCTTCGACCGACAGGGCGATGCGCACCTCGTTGGGAGAATTGCCGTGGCTTGCTTCGTCGCGAAGATCGAAAACGGCGCGTGCCTCGTCGGCAAGCGCCAGGGCTTCGGCATAGAGGTCTTCGACGACCTGCTCGTGAATCGTACGGTCCATGTCCATGGTGAACATCGTGTTACCATTATCGATCCGCGCCGCCCACTGCCGGTTTGACCCGCGTCCCGATCCGGGACGAGTGCGGTGTGCGCCAATCAGGCGATGATGTCGGGAATGAGATTGTCCTCGATCGCCGAAATGCGGTCCTTCAACTGCAGCTTGCGCTTCTTCAGCCGGGCGATCTGGAGCTGGTCGACGAAGCCACCGTCATCGCCCGCATGGGTAAGCGCAGCAATCGCGGCGTCGAGATCGCGATGCTCGCTCCTCAGCGATTCTAGTCGCTTGCGCAATTCCTGTTCGTTCACCGTCGTCGTCCTTGAATCTCGCTTTATCGCATGGCCTGTGAGAGGGGCTTTGTAAATTCGCAAAGCTGTGATTTGATAGTCGGTCTGCGGCTCGTTCCGCATGGCACGAGTCGCTTTGGGGTCGTCACACTCTGAAGGAGACGCATCGATGCAATCATCCCATGTCGCCGCACTCAAGGCCAAGCACGCAGGACTGGAAGCCCGCCTGCATGATGAACAGGCACGGCCGTCGCCCGACATTTCGATGATCCAGCAGCTCAAGAAGCAAAAGCTCAAGCTCAAGGAAGAGATCGCCGCCCACTAGGGCGGGCCCTCTTAGATTGCGGGGCGAGAAGGATTTCCTCTCTTCGCCCCGCTTCCACACCCTCGCATTTTTGCTATAGCCGCTGGTCATGTCAGCAGCTGCATCCGCCCGCCAGATTCTCACGCAACTGCATGAGGTCATGGCTGGCCGCCATCATGCCCAGCACAAGCTCGACCGTGTGGTCGAGATCATCGCCGATAGCCTGACGAGCGAGGTCTGTTCGATCTACCTCCTGCGCGAGGGCGAGCTCGAGCTGTTCGCGACCCGCGGCCTCAACCCCGAAGCCGTCCATGTCACGCGCATGGGCGTGGGCGAGGGGCTGACCGGGATGATCGCGAAGAACATCGAAACGCTCAACCTGGCCGAGGCCAAGGCCCATCCGGACTTCCTCTATCGTCCCGAGACGGGCGAAGAAAAATTCCATTCCTTCGCCGGCGTTCCGATCGTCTACCGCGAGCGGGCCGTTGGCGTGCTGTGCGTCCAGCATGTCGAGCCGCGCCGGTATGAAGACGTCGAGATCGAGGCGCTCCAGACCACCGCAATGGTCCTGTCCGAACTGATCGCGCACAAGGAGCTCGTCGACGACCAAGATACGATCGACCTCGACGAGGTGCCGACCGAATGCGAGGTGTTTGAAGGTCTGACGCTGGTGAAGGGACTGGCCGCCGGGCGGGCGGTTTTCCACCAGCCGCGGGTCGAGATCGACCAGGTCGTGGCCGAGGACATCGAGGCCGAACGCCAGCGCGTCTACCGGGCCTTCGACAAGATGCGCGACCAGATCGATGCGATGGGCCGCGAACCGGAATTCGGTAAGGGCGGCGAGCATGTCGATATTCTCGAGACCTACAAGATGTTCGCCTATGACGAAGGCTGGAGCCGCCGCATCAACGAGGCGATCGACAGCGGTCTGACCGCCGAAGCAGCGATCGAGCGCGTCCAGCAGCGCACCCGCATGCGCATGCGCGAGATCGACGATCCCCTGCTCGCCGACCGGATGCACGATCTGGAGGACCTTTCGAACCGCCTGCTCAGGATCGTATCGGGGCAACTCGGCACTGCGGCGACGCAGGGCCTGAGGCGGGACACCATCCTGTTCGCGCGCAATCTTGGACCGGCGGAACTGCTCGAATACGACCGCCGACGCCTCAAGGGCGTCGTTCTCGAGGAAGGCTCCCTCACCGCCCATGTCGTGATCGTGGCACGGGCGATGGGCGTGCCGGTGCTGGGCCGTGTCGCACGCGTGCGGTCGCGGGTCTCGCAAGGCGACGAGGTGCTGGTCGATGCCGACAAGGGCGTCGTCACATTGCGGCCTTCGCAGCAATTGCTGGAGGCCTTCGATGCGCGCTTCACCAAGAGCCGCGAACGTGCGGCAGCCTATGCGGAATTGCGCGAGGTCGAGCCGTTCACGCGCGACGGCACGCGCATAACGGTCATGATCAACGCGGGCCTGCGCGACGATGTCAGCGCATTGCAGCTGACCGGCGCGGACGGGATCGGCCTCTTCCGGACCGAGTTCCAGTTCCTCGTGTCCTCCACCCTGCCAGCGCGCGAGCGCCAGATGCGTCTCTACCGCGACGTGCTGGACGCGGCAGACGGCAAGCCGGTCATTTTCCGCACCGTCGATATCGGCGGCGACAAGGCTGTGCCTTACCTCGACAACGCTACTGCCGAACGGGATGAGAACCCGGCCATGGGCTGGCGAGCCCTGCGCCTCTCGCTCGAGCGGGAGGGCCTCCTGAAGGCGCAGGCCCGTGCGCTGCTCGAAGCAGCCTCGGGCAGGCAGCTTTCGGTCATGTTCCCGATGGTCTCCGAGCCGTGGGAATTCGATGCCGCCAAGGCGATCTTCGAAGAGCAGCTCGACTTCCTGCGCGAACGCCGCAAGGTCCTGCCCGAAGCGATCGAATATGGCTGCATGCTGGAAGTGCCATCGCTTGCCGAAGTGCTCGACCAGCTTCTGCCCCGCCTCTCGTTCATTTCGATCGGGACGAACGATCTCACGCAGTTCCTGTTCGCCGCAGACCGCGCCAATCCGAAGCTGGCTGCGCGCTATGACTGGTTGAGTCCCTCGATCCTGCGGTTCCTCGCCCGTGTTTCCGCCAATATGGTCGGCAGCAATGTGCGCATCGGGGTATGCGGCGAGATGGGTGGACGCAGGCTCGAGGCACTTGCCCTGCTGGGGCTCGGCTTCACTCGTTTGTCGATCACCCCGGCCGCGGTCGGGCCGATCAAGGAACTGGTGCGCAAGGTCTACCTGCCGGACCTGACCAGCCAGATGCAGCGGTGGTTGATTTCGCCTCCTGCCGACATGCGCGCGGCGCTTACCGAGTGGGCTTTGAGCAACGACATTGAAATCGAGTGATTTAGTCGCTCCTGCGGTGCGCTTCGTCCGCTTGCTGTCCGCCGCACCCATGCACTGCACTTGACAGGAATTGCCGCAACCCCTCTTTTCGCGTCCAGCCAGGGACGGGAACACCCGCGTAGGGTCAAACATTCGGGAATCGCATGGAAGAAGACGACGCCGTCGAAATCGAGGAAACGCGCGTGCAACGCGCGGGTGAGCGCTTGCGCGAAACGCGCGAGGCCAAGGGGCTGTCGATCGAGCAGGTCGCCGCCGACACCCGTATTCCCCAGCGACACCTCTCTACGATCGAGGCCGGACAGTTCTCGGCGCTCCCGTCGCGTACATATGCGATCGGTTTCAGCCGCACCTATGCGCGCACCCTGGGGCTCGACGAGAACGAGATTCTCGACCAGGTCCGCGCCGAACTGGCGGAGGCCGACGGCATTCCTGCCGAAAAGCCGGCGAAGTTCGAACCGGGCGATCCGGCACGCGTCCCGGGACGCGGGCTTGCCTGGTTTGCCGTCTTCGCCGCAATCCTCTTGCTGGGCGGTGTCTACGCCTTTTACTCCAGCTACTTCGCGCCCGGCCTGGGGCCGGCACCGCTCGAAGACCCGGCGGAACAGGTCGCCGGGGAAGAGGCGGCCGAGCAGCAAGCCGAGGCTACGGCTCCGGCCCAGCCGACCGGCGGGCCGGTCGTCTTCACCAGCGAGATGGATGGAACCTGGGTGAAGTTCTACGACGCCAGCGGTACGCGCCTCTATGAAGCGCAAATGGCGGCGGGCGACAGTTACACCATACCCGCCGATGCGGATGGTCCGCAGATCTGGACCGGTCGCCCCTATGCGCTGGCAATCACGGTCGGCGGGCAGCCGGTGCCCAAGCTGACCGAGGAAGATACCGTCGTGCGCGATGTGCCGGTAACTGCCGAAGCATTGCTGGCGCGCGATAGCCGTCCCGCAGCCGATCCGGCTCCGGCCGCCGACGCAAACGACACCTCCACCTGATCCACGGCGGATAAGCAGCCTTCATCCCCTCGACAGGATCGCGGGGGTACGGCAGATTCCGCAATAACGAAGCCCTTCAAAGGAGCATCCCGAACCATGATCGCACGCAGTGCACGCGCGCTCGGCCTCGGCGGCATCGCCCTGGCTCTCGCCGCGACTTCCATGCCCGTCGCCGCGCAGGACAATTCCGAAGCCCGTATCCGCAAGCTGGAATCCGAAGTCCGCGCCCTGCAGCGCAAGGTCTTCCCCGGCGCGGACGGCCGCTATTTCGAGCCAGAGATCAGCGCGCCTGCGACAACGCAGCCGGCGACCACCGCTGCTCCCTCGACCACTGCGGTGACCGACATCCTGACCCGTCTCGATGCACTGGAATCCCAGCTGCAGCGACTGACCGCGCAATATGAGGTCGGCGGCAATGCCATGCGCCTGCTCGAAGAGCGGATCGAAGCGCTCGAAGCGGCAAATGCACCTCCGCCTGCGCCCGCTGCGACAACTCCGGCCGCATCGACGCCTGCTGCAACCACTCCTGCAGCAGAGCGCCCCGATCCTGCCCGTGTCGCTGCCGTCCAGCAGATCACCAAGCCGCAGACCGACGATGCGGGTGACGATGAATATTCCTATGGCTTCCGCCTCTGGGAGGCCGGCTTCTTCCCCGAAGCGCAGCAGCAGCTGACGCTCTTCGTTGAGCGTTACCCCGACCATTCGCGTGCGACCTACGGCCGCAACCTGCTTGGCCGCGCCTATCTCGACGATGGCAAGCCGGGCGATGCCGCGCCCTGGTTCCTGCGCAACTACCAGGCCGACAAGAACGCGGCTCGCGCCGGTGACAGCCTGCTGTTCCTCGCGGAATCGATGATCGCGCTCAAGGACACGCAGCGTGCCTGCATCGCGCTTTCCGAATTCGGCGAGACCTATCCGGCGCTCGCGACGGGTCGCCTGCAGGGTCAGTATGCAACTGCCCGCAGCAAGGTCACCTGCAACTAAGATGGGCATCGACCCGGAACTGTTGGAGCGGTTCCGGGCCGATCTTTCTGCCCTGTGGCTCGATGACGATGAGCCAGAGGCGAAGCTCGGGATTGCCCTGTCGGGTGGTCCCGACAGCCTTGCCCTTCTCGTGCTGGCTGCTGCTGCTTTTCCCGGGCGGGTAGAGGCGGCAACCGTCGATCACGGCTTGAGGGAGGAAAGCGCTGCAGAGGCTGCACATTGCGCTTCCATCTGTGCGCAGCTGGATGTGCCTCACGCAACGCTCGCGGTGCAGCTTGCCGAGGGCAATACCCAGAGTCGGGCCCGCGAGGCTCGCTACGCCGCGCTTTCCGGTTGGGCCACGGATCGCGGGATAGACACCATCTGCACGGCACATCACAGGGACGACCAGGTCGAAACGCTGCTCATGCGGCTCAATCGGGGCAGTGGGTTGTCCGGCCTCGCCGGCGTGCGTGCTGCCGGACTTGCGCCGCATGGTGAGAGCGTCGTGCTGAGGCCATTGCTGGACTGGAGCCGCGAGGAACTCGCCGCCATTGTTGCGGCAAGCGACTTCACGGCAGTCACCGACCCTTCGAACGAGGACCCCGCATACGACCGCGTGCGCATGCGTCAGGCTCTGGCGAAGGCAGACTGGCTGCAGCTTGAAGGAATCGCACGGTCCGCCAAGGTCCTTGCCGATATGGAAGACGACATTCTAGGCCTTGCAGCAGAGGATCTTGAACTCGCGGGCAAGCTCGATGGCGAACGTTACCTATATCGCCCGCTGGCGCGATCTGCCGTTTACCGCCCTTCCGTCTGGGGCGAGATTATCGTCCTGATCTTCGACGAATTCGGACGCAGTATCTCACGCAGCGATGCGGTGCGAATGGCGGAAGCGCTCATGGATGGCGAACCGATCAACATCGGCGGTATTCACGCATCGTCGTGTGCAGATAGCGAAGAACCCGTGTGGACTTTCGCGCCCGAAAATCCGCGGCGGACCGGCTAGCCGCCCAGCGCGGCAGCTTCGCGGGCTACCTTTTCGACTGCTGCCTCGTCGACTGCACCGCGCGGCGCGACCCAGCTTCCACCGACACACAGTACGGGATCGAAGGCGAGCCACTCCGGTGCATTCTCGAGCGTAATCCCGCCGGTCGGGCAGAAACGGCACTGGCCGAAGGGCGCAGCAAGGGCTTTGAGGGCGGGAAGTCCGCCAGCAGCCATCGCCGGGAAGAACTTGAAGTGGGTGAGCCCCAGGTCGAGCCCGCGCATGATGTCGCCGGCATTGGCGATGCCGGGCAGGAAGGGGATGCCCTCGCGGATCGCTGCCTTGCCGAGTGGTTCGGTCAGGCCAGGCGACACGATGAATTCGCTGCCCGCATCGATTGCGGCGGCCAGTTCCTGCTGGTTGGTGACCGTACCCGCACCGACGATCGCCCCGTCGACCTGCTTCATCGCGCGGATTGCGTCGAGCGCCGCGGGCGTCCGCAAGGTCACTTCGAGAACGCGCAAGCCGCCTGCGACCAGTGCACGGGCGAGGGGGACGGCATGCTCCACCTCGTCGACCACGATCACCGGAATGACCGGCGCGGTCTGCATGATGTCGGCGATAGCGGTCATGTGTGTTCTCTTGCGAAAGCGGCAGCGGCGCCGAACAGGCCCGGCTGCGGATGGATGATGAGTTTGACGGGGATCGAGGCCATCAGCTCCTGAAAGCGCCCCTTGGCCTTGAACCTTTCGGCAAAGCCCGATTTGAGCAGGGTCTCGCGAATGCGGTAGCCGAGACCGCCAGCGATCACGACGCCGCCGAAACCGCCCTGGGCCAGCGCGATATCTCCGGCGACGCTGCCCAGCGACATGCAGAAACGGTCGACCGCTGCGGCAGCCAGGCTGTCGCTGCCATCCTGTCCGCGCGTCCAGATCGCGATATCGTCTTCCTCGGCGACGGGCTTGCCCTCCATCGCGGCGAGCGTTTGGTAGATGTCCGAGATAGCGGGGCCCGCCACCACTCGCTCCACCGAAACGCGGTTATGGCGCTTGCGAAGGCGGGCGAGGATCGCGTCGTCGATCTGGTCGAGCGGGGCGAAATCGATATGGCCGCCCTCGGTCGCCGAGACGCGGTAGGTGCCGTCGGGCTCGCGATAGAGATGCGCGACGCCGAGCCCCGTGCCCGGGCCGAGCACGCTCAGCCTTCCCGTGGGTGCGAGCGGCTTGTCCGGACCGGTGAGGTGGATGAACTGGTCTTCGCCGACACGCGCAACCGCATGTGCCACGGCTTCGAAGTCATTGACGATGCAATAGTTTTCTACGCCCAGCTTTTCCTGCACCAGCGCCGGACGGATGATCCAGGGATTGTTGGTGAAACGGATGACGTCGCCGCCCACGGGGCCTGCGATGGCCATCGAGACGCGCGGCGGGAGCGAACCGCCCATACGGTCGCGATAATCCTCCCATGCGGTCTGGAAGCTGGCGTGATCCTTGGTGTGGATCGTTTCGGGTTCGGTGAGGCTGATCGAGCCGTCATCGGCGATCGTCGCGATGGCGAAACGGGCATGGGTTCCGCCGATATCTACGCTTACCAGTTCCATCTTACAGCCCCGCAATTGCCAGCATCGAGGACGCGCCCTGTTCGGCGCCGTCGGCGCCATGCCTGAACATGGCGAAGTATTCGCGGCCCATTCCGGTCTCGGTCTGCGGCTCGGGCGCGGCATCGCGGCTATCGAGGTCGGCGTCGGTCGATAGCGTACCGGTTTCGGCGCAGACCTTCACGATATCGCCGTCACGCAGCTTGGACAGCGGTCCGCCGCCCAGCGCTTCGGGAGTGCAATGGATGGCAGCGGGCACCTTGCCGCTCGCGCCGGACATGCGCCCGTCGGTGACGAGCGCCACGCGGTAGCCGCGGTCCTGCAGGACGCCGAGGGCAGGGGTGAGCTTGTGCAGCTCGGGCATGCCATTGGCGCGGGGCCCCTGATAGCGGACGACCACGACGACATCGCGGTCGAGTTCACCCTTCTTGAAGGCCTCGTTCACGCTCGGCTGGTCTTCGAAGATCCGGCACGGAGCCTCGATCGTCCAGCGTTCGCGCTCGACCGCGGAGGACTTGAAACAGGCTCGACCGAGATTGCCCTCGACGAGGCGCATGCCGCCATCGGCCTGGAAGGGATCGGAGGCTGGGCGAAGCATCTCGGTATCGCCGCTCGGACCCGGATCGCGCCAGACCAGTTCGTCACCATCCATGCCGGGTTCGCGTGAATAGGCCTCGAAGCCGCCTTCCGCGACGGTCAGGATATCCGCATGGGCAAGCCCTTCGTCGAGCAGCGTGCCGATGACATATCCCATGCCGCCGGCATCGTGGAAGTGGTTCACGTCGCCCGATCCGTTGGGATAGACGCGTGCGACCAAGGGAACCGCCGACGACAGTTCCGACAAGTCGGTCCAGTCGAATTTGATGCCTGCTGCGCGGGCCATGGCGGGAATGTGGATCGCGTGGTTGGTCGACCCGCCGGTGGCAAGCAGGCCGATCGCCGCGTTGATGATCGCCTTTTCGTCGACGACGCGGCCCAGCGGGCGGAAGTCGTCGCCGTCCTTGCGGAGTTCGGCCAGGCGGTGCGTGGCCTTGCGGCTCATTTCCTGCCGCAGTTTCGCACCTGGCGGGACGAAGGCCGCGCCCGGAATGTGGAGACCCATCATCTCCATCATCATCTGGTTCGAATTGGCGGTGCCGTAGAATGTGCAGGTGCCGGGCGAATGGTAGCTGCCCATTTCGCTCGCGAGCAATTCGTCGCGCCCGACCTTGCCTTCGGCGTATAGCTGGCGGGTGCGCTGCTTTTCCTTGTTCGAAATGCCGGTTCCCATCGGACCCGAGGGCACGAATACGGCCGGGAGGTGCCCGAAGCGCAGCGCGCCCATAAGCAGGCCCGGGACGATCTTGTCGCAAATGCCCAGCAGCGCAACGCCATCATACATGGCGTGGCTGAGCGCGACGATCGTGGACAAGGCGATGGTGTCGCGGCTGAAAAGCGACAGTTCCATGCCGGCCTCACCCTGCGTCACCCCGTCGCACATGGCCGGTGTGCCGCCTGCGACCTGGACCGTGGCGCCCACTTCGCGCGCCCAGATCTTCATCCGCTCGGGATAGCGATAGTACGGCTGGTGGGCCGAAAGCATGTCGTTATAGGCGGTCACGATGCCCAGGTTGGGCCCGCGGGCCGCCTTGATCGCATCCTGGTCTTCCTCTGCCCCCGCGAAGGCGTGGGCGAGATTGGAGCAGGAGAGCGAGTGGCGGTTGATCTGCTTGTCGCCCTCGCGGTCCATCAACTCGAGATAGTCCCCGCGCGACTTGCGCGAGTTTTCGATCACGCGCTGCGTGACCCGGTGGATCGTGTCTTTCAGCGGCTTAGTCATCGTGCCAGGTAACCCCGTCGCGTTCGGCCAGCGCTACTGCCGCGCTCGGCCCCCAAGTACCGGCTGCATAGGTCTTGGGCTTGATTTCGTTTTCGGCCCACAGGGCGCGGATGTGGTCGATCCAGTCCCATTGCGCCTCCACCTCGTCGCGGCGGACGAATAGCGTCTGGTCGCCGTGGATGAGGTCCAGTAGCAGGCGCTCGTAGGCGATACGGCGCACCACGTCGGAAAAGGCATCGGGCATGGCGATGTCGAGCGGGACCGGGCGCAGGCGCAGCCCGTCGCTGCCGAGGCCCGGCACCTTGGCCATCATGGAAAGCTGGATGTTTTCCTTCGGCTGGATCTCGATCACCAGCCGGTTGGGTTCGGTCTTCGCCCCGCGGCCCTCGAAGATCGAATGCGGGATGCAGCGGAACTGCACGACGATTTCGGTCACGCGGCGCGGCATGCGCTTGCCGTGGCGCAGGTAGAAGGGCACGCCCCGCCAGCGCCAGTTGTCGACATGGGCTTTCACCGCGACATAGGTCTCGGTGTCGCTGTCCTTGCCCAGCTCCTCGTCATAGCCGGGCACGCTTTTCCCATCGACGGCACCAGCGCGGTACTGGCCGGTCACGACCTCGTTCGCCTTGATCGGGCGAAGGGCGCGTAGGACCTTGACCTTCTCGTCGCGCACCGCCGTGGCGTCGAAGCTTGTCGGCGGTTCCATCGCGACCAGTGCGAGCAGCTGGAGAATGTGGTTCTGCACCATGTCGCGCAGCGCGCCGCTGTCGTCGTAATAGGCAACACGCGATTCAAGCCCGACCGTCTCGGCCACGCTGATCTGCACATGCTCGATATAGTTGGAGTTCCAGACCGGCTCGAGCAGGATATTGGCAAAGCGCAGCGCCAGGAGGTTCTGCACCGTCTCCTTGCCTAGGTAATGGTCGATCCGGAAAATGCGGTCTTCGGTAAAGGCCTTGGCCACCGCATCGTTGATCTCGCAGCTCGAGCCGAGATCGGTGCCGAGCGGCTTTTCAAGCGCGATGCGGGCATTGCCCCTGGTCAGGCCGACACGTTCAAGGCCGGCGATTGTCGGTTCGAACAGGCTCGGCGCAGTCGACAGGAAGATGGCGAGGCCGTTGTATTCGCCGACTTCCCTGGCCAGCTCGTCATAGCCTTCGGGCGTCGTCGCATCGACCGGAACGTAGCTCAGCCGGTTGAGGAAATCGGCCATCGGACCGCGGCGGTTCTTCGGAAGGTATTTCTCCAGCGCTTTGCGCGCGAAATCGCGAAATTCCTTCGTGCTCATCTCGGAACGCGCGGTCGCGACGATGCGAAGGTTCGGATCGAGCAGGTTGTCCGCGTGAAGCGCGCAAAGCGACGGCAGGAGCATGCGCTGCGAAAGGTCGCCGGTGGCTCCGAACAGGAGCAGGCGGTCGGCGGTGAATGTCAGCTCTTGCATGGTGCCTTCATCGGCGTAGCTCTCCCTTTGATGCTTGGCCTATCAGTGCCCCGCATCATGCGCCATAGCGTCGCATTCCTATTCACTTGTCGAGAGTTCGCACCCTGACCGAACTCGACTTGAAGTCGTTTGCCCCGAAGCTGGTCAGGAAGCTCACGTCTGCCGCATCGCGACCGACGCCGATCTTCGCGGTCTGGGCAGGGTCGGCCATGCCGGTTGCATCGACCAGTTGCCAGGTACCGCCGCCGGGTGTTTCGGGGTCGTTGAGGAAGACCTCGGCGACCGCGTGGAAGTCGGGCGGGTCGACGCCGGGAGCATAACAGGCGACATAGCGGGCGGGGATCGTGCTCGCGCGGGCCAGCGTCACGAGCGTATGCGCATAATCGCGGCAAATGCCGCGGCGTTCGATGAAGGTGTCTAGGGCAGTGGTGTGCGAACCGGAAGCGCCGGGCACATATTGGTAGTTCTGCCGGATCCAGTCACGGATGGCGGCAATGCGCGCCCCGCCATCGGTACCGCCGAATTCATCCTCGACAAAGGTTTGGAAGCGGTCTGCCGGGCAGTAGCGACTGTCGAAGAGGTATTCCACGGCTTCGCCGGGCATTTCATGCGGAGGCAGGCGCTTCAAGCTGGCGAGGTCGGGCAGCTGCCGCTGGGGCTCGACCTCGGCCTCGTATGCGACCTCGAAATCGCCTTCCGCGCGGATCCAGATGCGCTCGCCGATATCGTCCTGTGCCGGCACGCGCGCGCAATGCTGGGAATCCGAAAGGTGCGTCTTCGATGACAGGATCGCCTGCTCGGGTATCGTCGCAGCTTCGAACTGCAGCAACACGTCGGTAGGGCGCGGTAGGTGGAAGGTGAAGCGCGTTTCAATCCCGATAGGCATGGTCCACAAACGTCGCAGACAGCCTAAAGTTTCGGCGGGCAGCAGGCTGGGAGAAAAACCTCAGCCCGGAAACGAAAAAGGGCCCCGCGAAGGGACCCTCTCGTATGATATAAGCTCGATTGGGCTTACTTGCCCATCAGCCATTCCCAGATATTGAACATGTAGGCCTCCTGTTGATTTCCAGGAGCCTTTTTTCATTAACCATAACTGTTTGTAAAGTGTTAACTATGCTTCAAGCGCATCATCCTTATCGGAAGCGTTGAATTTCAATAGGTTAGTCAGAGATAACGGTCGCGACAGAACATAGCCCTGAACGTAGTGGCAGCCGATTTCGTTAAGGATTTTCAGGGTTTCCGTGTCTTCGGCACCCTCTGCGACGATAGTGATTCGCGCTTCTTTACCCATTGCCACGACACTTGCCGCAATCGCCTTTGCTTTTTGGCTTTTGGCCAGGTTCGAAACGAATAGTCGGTCGATTTTCAGTTCGTCGAACGGCAGTTCGAAGAAGGTCTCGTAATTGGCCGCACCGGTGCCGAAATCATCCATCGAAATGCGGACGCCAAGGGCCTTCAATTCATTGAGGATGGTGGAGGCCGTCGCAAGATCGCCGATGCGCGAGGTTTCGGTTACTTCCAGAATCAGGAAGCGCGGATCGAAGCCCGAGGCCTGCAATGCGTTGCGTACGATCCCGACGATCCGCATGTCGCCGAGCAGTGTCGCGGACATGTTGACCGACATCGATACCGTGCGGCCGCGGAAATGCATGAGCCTTGCCGCGCTGCAGGCGCTTTGCAGCACATATCGGGTCAGGTGCTCCATGCGTCCGGCTTTCTCGCACTGGGCGATGAAATGCATCGGCGGAATGAAGCCACGTGCCGGATCATGCCAGCGCACCAGCGCCTCCACCCCGGTCATGGTGTTGTGCATGGTATCGATCTTGGGCTGGTAGACACAGTAGATCTCGCCAGCCTCCATCGCTTCGTCGATGCGTGCGCGAAGCGAGATGTCCCACAGCTGGTCGAAATGCGATCCGGTTTCCGCGATCTTGATCGGGTTGAGGGCTTCGGAACTTTCCTCTGCTGCGGCGAGCGCGGCGGCCAGGCGGGTCGAAGGATCGCCGTCGAGGCGGGCCACGCCGAAGCTGATGCCGACGTCGACCGACGAACCCGCAACACTGATGGGCGCGGCAAAGATTGCACGCAGGCCTTCCAGATGATCTACCAGCGCCTCGGTATCGTCTTCCTTGGTGTGCCAGGCCAGATGGTGGCCTTCGTAGAAGATCGCCAATTCGCTGTCGGAAGCCCGCAGCCGATCGACAAGCTTGAGGATATATTGCGAGCGGTCCTCGCGCGCGAGCGTCTTGAGGACGTGTTCGTATCCATGAATGCGGGCCACGACGATGTGGCCGTGCGTCAGATTGTTCTTGAGCGCGCTGACCTCGAGCGCGCGCAGGCGCGGCAGGCCGGTCTCGTTGTCGACCAGCGCGAGCCGGTCCTTGAGCTGGGCACGCGAGCGGAACAGGCCGTAGACCGCGATAAGCGCGAGGCAGTAGGACAGCTCCATCCGAACGCCGATGTGGCTGCCGAGGTAGAGAGCTGCCGGGATACACAGGACAAGTGCAGCATAGCCGATCTGTCGGCGCTTGCGTTTGCGAACTGCGATGATCATCGCGCCCAGCAGGAGGGCGAAGATTGTCAGCGCACGCAGCCCGCCGACAAAGCCGGTCCGGCCGGCCCAGAGAGTCTCGGCGGCATAGATACTGACGTAACTTGGCGGTACGCCGTAATTGCCCGGGACCTTGATCAGGGTATCGGCAACGCTTTCACCTTCACCAATAATGACCGTGCGGCCGGCAAGATTGAGGTTCGCTCCATTTTCCGCGAACCCGGCGAGCTCGAACCCAGCAATATCTTCCGAAGGGATGGTGTAATCGATCTGGAACTCGCCGGGGCGCGCATCATCAATGCCGGCAAGAGATGCCGAAAGCGAGGGATATCGCTTGCCGTCGACTGTATGCCCGTATTCATCGGTCCACGCGAAGCCGAGCCAGTTTGTCGCCCTGCGCGTGACAACCCGGGCACTGTTTCCGCCGATCGCATCGGTGGTACGCCGCGTCCTCAGGCCGAGGGTGGTAGACCGCTCTACGAGATCGACGAGCGCCACGCGCGGACCGAGAGCAGCGATCGCCTCCGCCAGCTCCTGATCGCTTTCTTTGGTCGAGGCTTGGTCGAATACAACATCGATATAGATCTTGCCTACGCCCTGGCGTTCCAAGTCGCGGAGCGTTTCGGCCAGTTCGATGCGCCGGTGATCCAGCGCAGGATCTTCCATATCTCCGGGTGCGCCGATGAAGACGATTTCCCCCGACGGGGAGTGGTTCGCGAGCTTCGACTGGAACAGCCAGCTGAACTGATCGAGGGGTTCGAGGGCCACGAAAAACAGCAAGGCGAGCGAAACCGCACCTGCATAGAGCAGGTGGCGCAGGCGTCCCAGCAAGCCCTTCGAAATGCCGGAAGTCGGCGTTTCGCTTGGGCCGGGGCCTTCTACAAAGGCGCTTCGGTCGTTCATCCGAGGCGCTTATGCGCTCATTAAGTTTAAGAATGTTTTGACGCGGCCGCGTTTTTTTCACGGGATGCGCCCGAAAGCTGGCCTCACAATGGTTAAAGGCGGGGTAGGATATTGTATTAACGGCTCGCGCCGTTTTCCCCGCAGCGACGAAATCCGGCGCGCGATTAACCGTTTGGATTCAGTCGGCTGGATGAAACCCTACGGCGTGCTTCAACAGGGTTAACCTGTCCGTGTGGGCTATGCGCTTCAGGCGATGACACCGAAAAGGTCGTGTTCGTCCGCGTCCTCGACCTTGACCGAAACGATTTCACCAGCGGCAAGGGTTTCGGGTACGTTGCGCAAATAGACCGCGCCGTCGATCTCCGGTGCGTCGGCCTGGCTGCGGCCGGTTGCGCCAATATCGCCGTCCTCGTCCGGCTCACCCACCTCATCGATGATGACCGGCATGGTCATGCCGACCTTGGCAGCGAGTTTCTCCGCGCTGATCCGCGCTGTCACTTCCATGATGCGCGCGTAGCGTTCTTCCTTCACGGCCTCGGGCACGTGATCGGGCAGGGCATTGGCCTGAGCGCCCTCGACGGGTTCGAAGCGGAACGCCCCGACACGGTCGAGCTGCGCTTCCTCGAGCCAGTCGAGCAGGTACTGGAAGTCTTCCTCGGTCTCTCCGGGGAAACCGACGACGAAGCTGGAGCGGACCGCAATCTCGGGGCAGATCTCGCGCCAGCCCTTGAGCCGGTCGAGGACCTTGGCCTCGTTGGCGGGACGCTTCATCGCGCGCAAGACCTTGGGGCTGGCGTGCTGGAAGGGAATGTCGAGATAAGGCGTCAGCAGCCCCTCGGCCATGAGCGGGATGACCGCATCGACATGCGGGTAGGGGTAGACATAGTGCAGCCGCACCCACGGCGGGGTCCCGTTACCGATGTCCAGCTGGCCCAGTTCGCGGGCGAGATCGGTCATGTGGGCGCGGACCTCGTGGCCCTTCCACATCCGGCTCTCGTGGCGCGTGTCTACGCCATAGGCGCTCGTGTCCTGGCTGATGACGAGCAGTTCCCTGGTGCCCGCCGCAACCAGCTTTTCCGCTTCGCGCAGCACCGCATCGATCCGGCGGCTGGCAAGTTTTCCTCGTAGGTCGGGGATGATGCAGAAGGCGCAGGAGTGATTGCAGCCTTCGGAAATCTTCAGGTAGCTGTAGTGACGCGGCGTCAGCTTCACGTCGGGCTGCGGGATAAGGTCGATATAGGGGCCCTGGCTGGGCGGGGCATGTTCGTGGACTGCCTCGACGACCTGTTCGTACTGGTGCGCACCGGTCACTGCGAGCACTTGCGGATGTGCCGCGCGGATAGCTTCGGCCTCGTCGCCCATGCATCCCGTCACGATGACGCGGCCGTTCTCCGAAATGGCCTCGCCGATGGCGGCAAGGCTTTCTTCCTTTGCGCTGTCGAGGAAGCCGCAGGTGTTGACCAGCACCACGTCGGCGCCGGCATAATCGGGGCTCATCGCATAGCCGTCGGCGCGTAGGCGCGTGAGGATGCGCTCGCTATCGACCAGCGCCTTGGGGCAGCCGAGGGAAACCATGCCGACCTTCTTCTGGTCGGGGATCGGGGTGGTGGTGGTATTCATGCCAATGTCCGTGGATTTGCGCGCGCCCCTACACGCCTTCGCGCATTTGCGCTAGCACAAGCGTGGGTCGGTTCTGGGAGGGAGAGATGAGATGGATCTTCTGGACGTAAACTGGCTGGCCGTTGTCCTGGCAGCGCTGGCGGGCTTTGTCGTGGGCGGCATCTGGTACGGGCCGGTCATGGGCAAGAGCTGGATGGTGGCCGTCGGCAAGACCGAGGACGACCTGAAGGGCGTCAACCCGCTCAAGACTTACGGCCTGACCTTCCTGCTGGCACTGCTGGCAAGCTGGACCTTGGCGCATACCTTCGCGAGCTACGCCGTCGACCTCTCGGTAATGGTCAAGGTGCTGACCGCAGTCGGCGTCGCTGTGGGTTTCATTCTTCCTGCGCTCTGGACGAACTATCTTTTCCAGGATGCCAAGAAGCCGCTTTACTGGATCGACGGCGGCTACTGGCTGTTTTTCTATATCGCCATGGGACTGGTTCATGCGTTTCTTGCGTGAATTGTGATCAGTGGCCGCGCTGATTTGACCTGGCTGGACTAGAGTGCTTAGAGTTTTCGGCAAGTTTCAGCCAAAGGGGAAGAAATATGTCGAAAGCATTTTATTGCGCAGCTGTCGGATTGGTTCTGGCGGCGACCCCTGCCTCCGCAGGCGACGACGAGAAGCCCCAGATGCTGCGCGCCAAGGACGCGCACCAGGCTGCATCGATGAAGCTGTCGGAAGAGAACAAGGATGCCCGGATCTGCGTGCGCCAGAAACAGCTCGGCAGCCGCGTCCGTTTCAACCGCATCTGCATGCAGCAGCATGAATGGAAGGCCTATCTCGTGTCGCTCGATGCGATGGATGACGAGTGGAACAATGCTGCCAAGGGCGAACTGATCAAATAGCTGCCGTCCTTGCCCGCTCGGCCAGTTTGACCGGCAGGCACCTCTATGGCAGCCTTGGCAAGTTCCTGAAACAAGGAGACCTGCGATGCTTAAACTTGGTTTTTCTGCGGCGCTTGCCGTGTCGTTCCTGGCCGTTCCCGCATTTGCCGGCGATGACGAAGGTGACGATGAACCGCAGTATGTCTACGCCAAGGACGCGCATCGTGCCGCCAAGCTGAAGCTTTCGGACGAGAACAAGGACGCGCGTATTTGCGTGCGGCAGAAGCAGCTTGGCAGCCGCGTTCGCTTCCAGCGCATCTGCATGCCGCAGGAAGAATGGATCGCCTATGTCGCTTCCCTCGAGGACATGAACCGCGAGTGGAACAACGCAGGCAAGGGCCTGCCGCCCGAAACCGATTTCGTCGGACCGGCAGGGCCCTAACCGTAGCTGGTGCCAAGCGGCACGGGAACGCGTCTTAGGTGGAGCGGTTCTCGTGCCCGTCGCCCTTGGTCTCTCCATTGGGCGTAGCGACGATCTCCACGATGATGTCGCCCTTCTGCAGGTTCTGGCATTCTTCTTCCCAGAAACCGATCGCGCGGCCGCCGCGATAGATGCGCAGGCCCCGACCGCCGCTGTGCAGGTCGCTGATCGCACAGCCGCATTCGTCCTTGGTTACCTCGCGTTCGACCAGCTGCACGCGGCCCGAAACGCTGGCGAGATCGGCGAGATAATCGGCGATATGTTCGCCCTTCGCGCTGCCTGCCAGCAGCAGGCCGGTAAAGCGTACCGGGTTGATGACATTGTTCGCACCCGCCTGCCTGGCGAGGGATTCGTTGTCGTCCGCGCGCACGACGACGCTGATCGGGACATTGGGCGCGAGCGCGCGGACAGTCAGGGTAATCAGGATGGTCGTGTCGTCGCGGCCTGCCGAAATCAGCACGTTCTGCGCTTCGCCAATCCGCACCGCCTTCAGTGTCTCGTCGCGCGTGGCATCCGCGGCCATGACATTGCAGCCGAGCGATTCGGCGGCCAGCAAACGCTCCTCGCTGGGGTCGATGACCACGATGCAGCTGGGGTCGGTGCCGCGCTCGATGAGCTCGGCCACCGCTTCGGAACCCGAAACCCCGTAACCGAGCACCACGATGTGGTTGGATAGCTTTTCCTGGATGCGGGCCATGCGGAATTTTTCCCAGCTGCGTTTGATGATGAAATTATACGCCGTGCCGACGAAGATGAAGAACACGGCGAAGCGAATGGGCGTGACGATGACGGCTTCCACCAGGCGAGCGCGGTCCGAAATCGGCGCAATATCGCCGAAGCCGGTGGTGGTGATGGAAATCATCGTGAAGTAAATCACGTCGAGGAAGCTGACCTCGCCATCGAGGTTGTCGACCAGCCCTTCGCGGTCCCACCAGTGGATCATCACGACGATACTGATGAGGAAGAGCGCGGCCCCGAGACGAATGCCGAGGTCCCCCCAGACGGGAATCTTTGTCGCGCGACGCAGCGGCTGGAAACGCGGCCCGCGATATACGCGTCCACTCCCGCCACCCGCAGTAATCTGGTCGAGTTGCTTTTTCTCGCTCATTCGCCCCTCAGTTGGGCGAGGGCGCCTGTGCGGTCAAGCACCTTCAATCGCTGTAACGCTCGCCGAGCGCCTGTAGCGACGCATGGTGGGTAAGGTCGAGCTGCAGCGGAGTGACCGAAACGTAACCGTCTGCAATCGCTTCGAGATCGGTGCCGTGATCGGGCGTGTGCTCGATCGCCTGCAGGCCGAACCAGTAATATTTGAACCCCCTCGGGTCGCGGCCCTCGACCACCGTGCCGCGTGAATAGTCGTGGAAGCCCTGTGCCACGGCGCGGATGCCCTTTACCTCGTCCGGCGCACGTGGCGGGAAGTTGACATTGACCAGCGTGCGGTCGGGCAGCGGCGTTTCGAGCAGCGGGCCGAGGACCTTTGCTCCCCACGCTTCGGCAGCGGCGAAGGACATGTCGTGGCCCGCATCGTCGCGGCCGATTACCTGGCTCATCGCGATGGAGCGGATACCCGCCAGCGCTCCCTCGATGGCGGCGGAAACGGTGCCCGAATAGGTGATGTCGTCGCCGAGGTTGGCGCCGCGATTGACGCCCGACAGGATAAGGTCGGGCGCGCCGTCCATCACTTGCCTCAGGCCCATGGTGACCGAATCCGTCGGCGTGCCGGTGACCGAGTAGCGGCGCTCGCCATGCTTCCTCAGGCGAACCGGCTTGGTGAGCGTGAGCGCATGACCCATGCCCGACTGTTCCTCGTCGGGCGCGCAGATCCAGATGTCGTCCGAGAACTGCCGCGCGATCGCCTCCAGCACCTCGAGGCCGGGGGCAAGGATGCCGTCGTCATTGGTCAGGAGGATTTTCACGTTTGCGGCTCCAGCCTGGTTACGCCGCCCATATAGGGGGCGAGGACATCGGGCACGGTCACGCTGCCGTCTTCTTCCTGATAATTCTCCATCACCGCCACGAGCGTACGGCCTACCGCGAGCCCGGAGCCGTTGAGCGTGTGGACGAAGCGCGTCTTCTTCTCGCCTTCGGGCTTGTAGCGGGTGTTCATGCGGCGAGCCTGGAATTCGCCGGTGTTCGAGCAGGAGGAAATCTCGCGATAGGCACCCTGTCCGGGCAGCCAGACCTCGAGATCGTAGGTCTTGCGCGCGCCGAAGCCCATGTCGCCGACGCATAGCAGCACCTTGCGATAGGGCAGGTCCAGTGCCTGCAGGATACTCTCGGCACAGCCGGTCATGCGCTCGTGCTCTGCCTCGCTGTCCTCCGGGCGGCAGATGCTGACGAGTTCGACCTTTTCGAACTGGTGCTGGCGGATGAAGCCGCGCGTGTCGCGTCCTGCCGAGCCTGCCTCGCTGCGGAAGCAGAGCGTGTGCGCGGTGAGACGGATGGGCTGAGTGGGTTCGTCGATGATCTGCCCTGCAACCGACGCGGTCAGTGGGACTTCCGATGTCGGGATCAGCCAGCGGCCATCGGTGGTCTGGAAGCTGTCCTCGGCGAACTTCGGCAGCTTGTCTGTGCCGTACATGGCATTGTCGTTCACCAGCACCGGCGGATTGCATTCGGTATAGCCGTTTTCGCGGGTCTGCTGGTCGAGCATGAACTGGGCGAGGGCGCGGTGTAGGCGCGCCATGTCGCCGCGCAGGAAAGTGAAGCGCGCACCCGACAGCGCCGCGCCGGTTTCGAAATCCATCCCCAGCGCCAGGCCGATATCGGCGTGTTCCTTGGGCTCGAAGGCGAAGTCGCGCTTTTCGCCCCACACGGCCACTTCGACATTGTCCTCCTCGTCCGCACCATCGGGTACATCGTCTGCCGGAATGTTGGGCAGGCGGGCGAGCAGGTCGTTGAGCTGCGCAGCGGCAGCGGTTTCGGCCTCTTCCCACTGGGGCATGCTCGCCTTGATCTCGGCGACTTCCGCCTTGAGCGCCTCGGCCTTGTCCTTGTCGCCCTGGCCCATGGCCTGTCCGATCGCCTTGGAGGCCTCGTTGCGGCGGCTCTGCGCTTCCTGGACGCGGGTCTGCGCCTCGCGCTTCTTGGCGTCGAGTGCCACGATCTGGTCGGCAACGGGCTCGCCGCCGCGCCGCGTCATAGCGGCATCGAAGGCTTCGGGATTGGCTCTGATGAAAGCGATATCGTGCATGGGCCGCGCTATGCCGATTGTGCGGGCGCTTTTCCAGTCAAGAAAAAGGGCGGCGAAGCGGGTGTACCGCTTGCCGCCCTAGTCTTGGATGAGGCCAGCCTCAGTAGTTGAAGGTCACCGTCGCGAAGACCTGACGCGGATTGCCGTAGAAGGCGGTCAGCGTGCCTTCGGGGCCAAGCGTCGGGATCGGGAAGCCATTGGCCCCGTTGACGATCTCGCCGGTCACCGGATCGGTCGCGACGAAGGTGTAGCCGCTCGTCTTGTATTCCTTGTCGAGCAGGTTCTTGCCGTAGATGCCGAGGCTCCAGTTGCCCGAAGGCGCGGTGTAGACCGCGCTGGCATCGAGCAGGCCGTAACCGTCCTGGTCGAGATAGGGGTTGGGGATCTCGAACTGGCTCGTCTTGCTCCGGTAGGAGAAGGTCGTGCCGAAATAGAGATCGCCTTCGCCGAGCATGGTTTCGTAGCTGGCGGTGATGCTGCCGGTGAATTCGGGTGTGTTCTGCACCACGCGGAAGTCGGCGACATCGGTAGGCGTATTGCCGATATTCGTGATGTATTCGTCGTAGTCCGCGTCGATATAGCCGAGCGAACCGGACAGGTTGAACCCGCCGCTCAAGTTGGTGCGTGCTTCCAGCTCCAGCCCCTTGAAGGTCGCCTTACCCGCATTGGACACGACACCGCAGAAGGTGGGCAGTCCGGCCACCGTGCAGGCTACCGAACCCGGGATCTGCACATCGGTGTAATCGGCATAGAAGGCCGCAGCCGCGATGCTCAGCAGACCCAGGTCGCCTTTGTAGCCGACTTCGTAGCTGTCGACCTCTTCGGGTGCGAAGCTCAGGAACGATGCAACCTCGGCATCGGTCGGCGCGCCCGGAATGGCTGCCGGAGCGTTCGCACCGACACCGCGCGGGTCGAAACCGCCACCCTTGAAGCCCTTGGAATAGCTTGCGTAGATGTTGTGGTCCGGCGTCGGCATGTAGCTGATCGAAGCGCGCGGGGTGAACTTCTTGAACTCGCGGCTGCCGTTGAAATCGGTGCTGGGGGCGCCGAAGGGCACGCCCGCGCCGCCGAAGATCGGCGAACCGCCGCCGAGGTAGTTCTGGCGCAGGATGTCCGCGCTACGCTCGTCCCAGGTGTAGCGACCGCCCACCGACAGGCTGAACTGTTCGGTCAGGTCGAAGGTGAAGTCACCGAAGACGGCATAGGTCTGGGTGTCGACATCGGCCCGCGTGAAAGCGGTCAGGCCGGGGAAGGTCGTGAAGATGCGAACGTCGAACAGCGTGTCGGCCTTGGCATCGAGGTAATAGAAGCCGACGAGGCCCGTCAGCGCGCCGCCATCGTCCCACAGCAGCTGCACTTCCTGGCTCAGCTGTTCGTTGAGATAGGCACCGGGCACGTCGAGATCGACGGCGGGAAGCGCGTCGAAATCGATCGGCGTATAGCTGTCATCCTTGCGCCATGCCGAGATCGAGCGCAGCGTAAGGGCTTCACCCAGTTCCAGTTCGGCATGCATCGAGACGCCATAGCTTTCGACGTCCTGTTCCGGATCGTTCAGGGCGCCGCGCGTGTCGTAGACGTTGTCGAGCACCGGGGCGCCCGACGAAAGGCCGGGGATGAGGCGGTGGCCGCCGCGCGGATTGCTCTTGTCGCGGGTGTAGTCGCCCTGGATACGGATGAAGCCGGGCTCGTCATAGCCGCCGACTTCAAGGCTCAGGCGGCCGGCCCAGATGTCCTTGTTGTAGTTTTCGAGACCCGTGGTGAGGTTGTCACCGAAACCGCCTCGCGAAAGGCGAGCCAGCGAACCGCCGATACGCGCCTGATCGCCCAGCGGTGTCGATGCGGTGATCACGCCTTCGGCCTGGTCATAGGTGCCGTAGGTGGCGCGGGCGCTGATCGCGGTCTCGAGGGGCAGGCGCTTCGTCACATATTTGACTGCGCCGCCGATCGTGTTGCGGCCGTAGAGCGTACCCTGCGGACCGCGCAGGACTTCGATCCGCTCGACGTCGTAGATGTCAAGCACCGCCGCTTGCGGACGGTTGAGGTAGACGTCGTCGAGATAGATGCCGACGCCCTGTTCGAAGCCCGATACCGGGTCCTGCTGGCCGATGCCGCGGATGAAGGCCGACAGGGTCGAATTGGTCGCGCGGCTCGCTTCGAGCGTCACGTTCGGCACCGACTGGGCGATGTCGGTGATATCGAGCGCGCCACGCTGGGCCAGCTCTTCACCGCTGATCGCGGTAACGGCGATCGGAACGTCGACGAGGCGTTCTTCCCTGCGCCGCGCGGTCACGACGATAACGTCACTTTCGTCCGTCTCGACCACGGTCGTATCCGTCTCGGTGACATCTTCCGATTGCGCGGCAGCCGGAGTGGCGAATGCCAGGGTGGCGGTGCCTGCCAGCAGGATGGCGGACAGGTGGCGTCGTTCGAATTGCATGTGATTTTCCCTCCCGGATTATCTCTCGCCACCCCCAATATTGAAAACTGAACCACCTTTCAAGTTTGAACTTGCAATTAGCCACCGTGATCGATTAGCCAAGGCCGAGAGAGGGGAACGGTTATCGCTGCACAGCCGCCTGCTGCCGCTAAGGCACCGCGTACCGAACGGGGACGCAAGACGCTGCGCAAGTTGCTCGATGCGGCGGCTGGCGAGTTCGGCGATCACGGCTTCCACGAGGCATCGATCAGTTCGATAACGCGGCGGGCCGGCGTGGCCCTGGGAAGTTTCTACACCTATTTCGACAGCAAGGACGCGATCTTCCGCGCGCTGGTCCAGGACATGAGCGAGGCGGTAAAGGTTGCCGCGCGCGAGGCGATCGTGCCTGACATGCAGCCGCTCGAAATCGAGCGTGCAGCGTTGCAGGCCTTCCTCGAGTTCGCGGGCGAACATAAGGAAGTCTACCGGATCATCGACGAGGCGGAATTCGTCGATCCGCAAAGTTATCGCGACCATTATGAAACCGTGGCTGCACGCATTCGCGAGCGTCTCGAGACGGGAGGCGCAAAGGGCGAATTGCGCCACGGTCTCGGCGAGATCGAGGCCTGGGCACTGATGGGAATGAACGTCTTCCTCGGCCTTCGTTATGCCATCTGGCGCGAGGAGGGCGATCCCGACAGCGAGGGTGTCGCCCGTGCTGCGAATGCGATGCTCGCCAAGGGTGTCGCGCGGTAGCCGATCACGGAACGGATGAAGCTCCTGGCCGTTGTTAGGGCAAAGGAGATTTCATATGATCGGTAAGGTAATCGGAGCATTCGTGGGCGACAAACTCGCCAAGCAGACCAGTGGCCTCGGCGGTGCCGGCGGCGCCGCGCTCGGCGTGGTCGCGGCATCGGTGCTTCGCCGCATGAGCTTGCCCGCAATGCTTGCGCTTGGCGCAGGCGGTTATGTCGCGAAGAAGGTGTTCGAGAAGAAGAGTTCCGAGCAGGGCGGTACGACGACCGCAAGCGAGCCGGCAAGCAAGGCCAGGGCGCGCAAGGCAGCATAACGAGGCTGCCAAACAGGACTGAAGGGCCGTCCGCTTGGGCGGCCCTTTCCATATGGGACGCATGCGGCAAACTTGCCGCGCTGAATGATTGGGACTAGTTCGATCAGATGAGCGCGCACTTCTCGATCGAGGACCCGCTTGGCGGGATGAGCGACCTGTTCAGGGACAGCAAGATATCGCTTTCCCTGGCCGATTACACGCGGGACGATTGCCCGCTGATCGGGATTAATGCGCGCTTCGCCGAGCTGTCCGGTTATTCGGCTTCGGAATGCTTGGGGAGGAACTGCAGGTTTCTCCAGCCCGAGGGCGGAGCCGGCCCGGTACGCGAGAGAATGCGGGCCTTCCTGCATGAGGAGGAAAAGGATCACTCCCGCTTCGTCGTGCCCAATGTGCGCAAGGACGGGACGCCGTTCCTGAATTTGCTCTACATGTCGAAACTGCAGCGGGACGGGCGCACGGCGCTGATCCTGGGATCGCAATTCGATATCAGCAGGGCCAACGCTAACGACAGCGAGATCTATGACCGCGCCTTGCACGAAGATTTGATCAACCTCAAACTATTGACTGAAAAAACGAATTGGAGTCTTGTAACCAGCCTCGAGGCGCTCGCTTCGAGCCATGCGATCATAGCACAGGCGAGGATCGATCCTTAGCCATTGAATAAGGGCGGGCGTAGCTGTGGCCGAAGAGAATGCTGGCAAGACTACTTTTCCGATAATCGGTGTCGGGGCTTCGGCGGGTGGCCTCGAAGCCCTGCGGTCGATGTTCAGCGGATACAGCGAAGAGCTTCGGATGGCCTTCGTGGTGGTCCAGCATCTCGACCCGACGCACGAATCGCTGATGGCCCAGCTTATCGAGCGCTATACCCCGATGGAGGTGAAGCAGGCTGAGGGCGGCGAGAAGATCGAGCCCAACCATATCTACGTTATCCCGCCCGGCCATGGCCTGGCCGTGGAGGACGGTGTCCTGAAACTTACGGAATTCACAGATCCGCGCGGGATGCGTCGCCCGATCGACGACTTCTTCGAAAGCCTGGCGCGAGACCGCGACAACAATGCCGCCTGCGTCATACTGTCGGGTACAGGAGCCGACGGCAGCAGGGGACTCAGGCTCATCAAGGAGCGTGGCGGCATCTGCGTCGTACAGGAGCCGGAAACCGCGGCCTATGATGGAATGCCCGCAGCGGCCATCGGCACGGGGCTGGTCGACATCAAATGCCCCCCTAGCGAGATACTCAAATACCTCGCCGACTTCTTCGAGCGCGGACATCTGGCCGAAGCTGCTGAAACCGACGACGGCCGAATCGCAGACCACGTGATCGAGCTGTGCGAGATCTTGCGCGACCGCGTCGGCCACGATTTCAGCGGATACAAGCGTAGCACCCTTAATCGCCGGGTGGCGCGCCGCATGCAGGTTCTGGGCATCGACGAGGGCAAGGAATACGTCGACCATCTGCGGGAAAACGAGAGCGAGTGCCGCGCCCTGCTGCGAGATCTCCTGATCAACGTCACGCAGTTCTTCCGCGATCCCAAGCATTTCGAGGTATTGCAAGAAACGGTGATCGACAGCCTCGTGGCACAGGCGAGGGATGGAGAGGATATCCGCGTCTGGGTGCCCGGTTGTTCGAGCGGTGAGGAAGCCTACTCCATTGCCATGATGTTCGCCGATTCCAGCGAGCGGCAGGGCAAGCGTCCCTATGTCCAGATATTCGCCACCGATATCGACGAGGGCATGCTTTCGATCGCCCGATCGGCGACCTATTCGCTGTCATCCTTGAATGACATCCCCAACCGCTATCAGGAAAAATACGTCTTCGGCGGCACAGACCGCTTTTCGATTTCGCCGCGCATCAGGGACATGGTTCGCTTCAGCGAACACAACGTTGTTCGCGATCCGCCCTACTCCAAGATCAGTCTTATCAGCTGCCGCAATTTGTTGATCTATTTCAACGAAGACCTGCAGAAGCTGACCTTGCCGTTATTCCATTTCGCCCTTGCCGAGGACGGCTACCTGTTTCTCGGCTCGTCTGAAACGATCGGACGACACGACGATCTTTTCGAGACAGCGGAACAGAGCACGCGGATATTCCGCAAGAAGAACGTGAAGGGCAATTACACGCTCCGCCTTCCAGGTGAGATGGCCCGCACTTCAAAGTTGCGGACGAGAAATCCCGAAGAAGGCGCGCCGCGCAACAACCGTCCGAACGAACTTCAGGCGCTCAAGATTCTCGCGGATCGCTACTCGCCCGTGAGCCTCCTCGTCGACCATGAAGGCATGCTGCTCGAACGTTGGGGGTCGGCAGGACGCTACCTAGAATTTCCCGATCGCATCGAGCGGAACGTGCATGTCCCGACGCTTGCGCGGCCCGGACTGCGTGAAGTCATTTCGCCGCTTATCCGCAAGGTCAAGGAAACCGGACGGCGAGCGGCTGCCAAGAACATCCAGATACGTACCGACTTCGGGACTATCGAGGCCCGCATCGTTTGTGAGGAGGTCCAGTCTTCCGGTTTCCTGCTGGTCATCCAGGAGACCGGTGCGCTGCAGCTTTCGGAAGTCGATGATTTCGACGAATTCGATCTGGAAGACGGGCAGCGGCAGTTTCTCGAAGAGGAGCTGCAGGCAACGCGGCATCGCCTCCGTTCGACCGTCGAGGAACTCGAGACCACGAATGAGGAGCTGAAGAGCTCCAACGAAGAAATGATGTCGATGAACGAGGAGCTCCAGTCGACCAACGAGGAGCTCACCACCGTCAACGACGAGCTCAAAAACAAGGTCGACCAGCTCACTGTTGCCAACTCCGATCTCAAGAACTTCTTCGACAGCACTCAGCTCGCGGTGCTCGTTGTCGACCCCGATCTCCGTCTGCGCAGCTATACCGACGAAGCGCTCGATCTTTTCCCCATCGACAAGAGCTATATCGGCCAGCAGCTTGGTGAATTGCCGCACCGGCTGGCTTCCACCGAGTTCGTCAATCTCGCGCGCGAGGCTGCCAGCTCGGGCAGGCAACGCGAAATTAGCCTACATTCGAAGGAGCTCGATGCAGAGCTTATCCTGCGCGTCATCCCTTATCGCCTGCTAGATGGGGAGGTCGAAGGTGCGACACTTGTCTTCACGGATGTCACCCAGGCGCTGTCGCTTGAGCGCGATCTGCGCGAGGAACGCGAACGTCTGAGGCTGGCTCTCGAGGTCGCGAAAATCGGCATCTGGGAATACGAGCCCAAGACCGATCGTACGGTCCTAGACGGGACGGAGCGCCAGCTCCTCAATCTTTCGGATGACGACCCCGGCGATTCGATGGAGCCGATCCTCGATCTGCTGTCGGAGGACGACCGCAGCCGTATCAACCGTGCCCTGCGTATTGCGATCGACGGCGGCGAGATTTTCGACGAGACTTTCCGTCTCCCGCTAGCCGATGGCGAATTCCGCTGGCTGCACGGGCTTGGCAAGCCGATCGAAATCGCTGGCGAACGCAAGTTCATCGGGGTGACTTTCGACATCACGCCGGAGCGCGCGATCCTGGCCCAGCGGGATCTCATGATCCGCGAGATGAACCACCGGGTGAAGAACCTGTTCTCGGTCATCTCGGCGATGGTCAGCATTTCGTCGCGCGGCGCGGACGATGTGAAGGAATTCGCGACCGCACTTCGCGACCGTATCCATGCGCTCGGGCGCTCGCATGCGCTCACCACGCCCCGGCCCGAAGGGCGGCCGGGCGAAGTGGAACTGAAGGACCTGGTCGAAACGGTACTCGAGCCGAGCCGAGGTGGACAGAAAATCTCGATGCCCTCCAGCATCGTGGAGGTCGGCGACGAGCAGGTGACTTCGCTGGCGCTCATCTTCCACGAATGGGCGACGAACTCGGCCAAATATGGAGCCCTGTCGAGCGAGTATGGATCGATCGACATCGATTGGACTGTCGATGACGGCGAAATCTCAATTCAGTGGATCGAGAAAGGGCCAGCTTCGGAAGGCGACGATGTCGCAGGTTTCGGAACGCGCCTCATCGAAACCGCGGCGCGCCAGCTACATGGCAAGGCCACAGGCGAAGCGACCGACGAGGGATACCGGCGGACACTCGTCTACCCTACCTCATCCCAGTGAGGCTATTGCAGTAGTCCTAGTTGAGAGCGCCCGCGATCGCGGCGGCTATTTCGTCGGGGGATGCGGGTTTGTCGATGCGGCCACACGAGGCGAATTCCTCGCGCAATTCCTCGTGGTTCAGGTTCGCGCTGACGAAAACCACCGGCCTGCCATGCTCCACGATCTTGCGCGCGAGCGGCCACACCGGACTGCCACCAACGTCGATATCGAGCAGCGCAACATCGGGAGGAGAACCAGACTCGATGGCGGAAATGGCATCTTCGATGGTGGTGGATTCCGAATGCACCCCGTAACCGAGATCTTCCACTGTCATTACGAGATCGAAAAGCACAAGTGCCTCGTCATCGACGATCATCACATCGGCCATTCTCGAATGCTTCCCCGGTTTATTCCCAATTCGTGCGGTCCGAACGCGCGGAGCCTCGAAATCGTTCCACACGAACGGCCGCTTTTTGCGCAAGGGCGTTGCGTTGCAAATGCCAACGGCCGCGAACGGCCTCCACGCGGACGAGGAGAGCGTCCTGGCGATCCGGTATGGGGTGGGAAATGGTGGGCGCGGCAAGGATTGAACTTGCGACCCCACCCGTGTGAAGGGTGTGCTCTACCACTGAGCTACGCGCCCGCCCGAATGCGGCGCCAGAGCGCCGGGCAGGGGCGGGCCTTTACGCTGCGAATCGCAAGGTTGCAAGCACCTCAGTCGGCGAAAAATGCCGCCAGGCGCGCGAAGAAGCCATCGACCGTGCGTGCCCCCTGTGCCCTCGCCGAAGCCGGGGCCGGGCAGGCGAGGCAATAGGCCTGCGCGCCGCGCGTCGTCAGCAGTCGCTGCGCATCGTTCACGATCATGCCTGCACGCGCGCTTTCGCCTTCGGCAAGCATGGCAAAGACGTCGCGGCTGCCCGTTTCTTCCTCGCCCATGAGCAGCTGGCGCAGGATCGTGTCGGCGGTGCTGGCCTGATCGCCCAGATAGGAAGCGTGCCATTCCCCGGCTGCAAGATCCGCCTGGCCGGCAACCCACGCCAGCGCTTCGTCCACGCCGCCGTACTCGTCGACAAGACGAAGCTGGCGAGCAGTGCCGCCGTCCCACACGCGGCCCTGGCCGACGGCATCGACCTGCTCGGTCGTCATGCCGCGCGCTTCGGCGACGCGGGTGATGAAGTCGGTATACCCGTTTTCGATGGAAGCCTGCAGGATCCGGTCTACATCGGGCGTGAAGCCGCCGATCAGGTCGGGCTGGCCCGAGAGGGGGCTAGTCCGCACGCCATCGGCGTTCACACCGATGCTGGCCGCTGCTTCCTCGAACGTCGGGAGCACGGCAAAGATGCCGATCGAGCCGGTGATCGTATCGGGCTCTGCAAAAATCCTGTCCGCAGGGGTGGAGACCCAGTAACCGCCGCTCGCAGCGACATTGGCCATCGATACGGCGACAGGAATATCGCGTTCCTTGTGGCGCAGGATCGCGTCGCGGATTTCTTCCGAAGCGAGCACCGAACCGCCCGGGGAATCGACGCGGACCACCAGCCCTGCAAAGTCGCGATCAAGCGCTTCGTCGAGGAGGTCGGCGATGCGCGTACCGCCTGCCGTACCCGGGCCTGCCTCGCCGTCGACGATCTCGCCGGCGATGGTGACGACGCCGATTGCCTTGCCGCTCCTGTCCCACGGATTGGCTTCGAGCCAGGCATCGAGCGGGGTCGAGGGATAGGCGCCGGGCAGGTCGCTCCAATCGTCTTCGCCGACCAGTTCAGCCACGCGCTTGCCGAAGTCTACGCGGCTGCCGAGCTTGTCGACCAGCCCAGCGCTTAGCGAGGCTGCTGCAAGATCGCCATTGGCGGCCTCGACCCATTCGGCCGGGGTCTTGGTCACGAGATCCAGATCGATTGCGGGACGGGCTGCTTTCACATTGGCCTGCCACTCTTCCCACAGCGCGCCATAGAGCGCATTCGCATTCTCACGCGCGGGTTCGGACATGCCGGTCTGGGTGTAGGGTTCGACCGCGCTCTTGTAGGTGCCGACCTTGTAGACGCGGGCGTTGATCTTCAGCTTGTCGAGCAGGCCCGCATAATAGAGGCGATTGCCTCCGGGACCGGCGACGACCGCGCCGCCGAGCGGATTGAGCCAGACCTCGCTGGCATGCGCGGCGAGGAACACCCCGTCATCGGCATAGGCGGTCGCATAGGTGAGCACGGGCTTTTGAGCCGCACGCACCCGGTCGAGCGCTTCGCCGATATCCTGCAGGTGGACCTGGCCTGCACCGAGGAAACCGTCGAGGTCGAGCACGACGGCGGTAATCCGGTCGTCTTCTGCTGCCTTGTCGATTGCGCGGACGAGATCGCGCGCCTGGTATTCGCCAACGGGCGCCGACTGGGAAAGGAGAGCCGCGATCGGGTCGATCGGCGTGCGCTCTTCGACGACAACGCCATCGAGATCGAGCAGGAGAGCGCCTTCGCGAACCTGTGCCGGGCTGGGGCGTGCGGTGAGGACCGCGAATAGGGCCCAGAAGAACAGCAGCATGAAGAGGAGCACGAGGCCGTCCTTGATGCCGACCAGCAAGCGCCAGACCTTGCCTGCAAAACCCATGAAATCTCGTCCTTTGCCTTCGTTCTTGCCCTCTGACGTAGGGAAGGGGAGGGCAATGTGCCACAGGAATATGCTTGAGGGTGCGAAACCACTCGACTAAGGGCGTGGCTTTAATGACAAGTTCGGACACATCGCCCCACGCGGCCCGCTATCCTGCGGGTGCGCTGGCCTTTCCGCATCGCGACCTGCTCGGCATCGGCCAGCTGGAGCGGCACGAAATCCTGTTCCTGCTGGACGAGGCGGAACAATGGGTCGCCCTCAACCGGCAGCGCACCAAGCACAGCGATGCGTTGGCCGGCCTGACGATCATCAATGCCTTCTTCGAAAACTCGACGCGCACGCTGCTGAGCTTCGAGATTGCAGGCAAGCGGCTGGGCGCCGACGTGGTCAATATGCACGCCGCGCAGTCGAGCGTGAAGAAGGGCGAGACGCTGATCGACACGGCCATTACGCTCAATGCCATGCGTGCCGATGCCATCGTGATCCGCCACGGATCGAGCGGGGCGACCGGGCTGATTGCGGACAAGGTCGATTGCCCGGTCCTCAATGCGGGCGACGGCCAGCACGAGCACCCGACACAGGCGCTGCTCGACGCGCTGGCGCTGCGCCACGCCCTGCGCGACCGCGGCGAGACGGCCGACGATTTCACCGGCCTCGTCATCGTGATCTGCGGCGATATCCTGCACAGCCGCGTGGCGCGTTCCAACCTGCTGTGCCTCCAGGCGCTCGGTGCGACGGTACGCCTCTGCGCACCGCCCGCGCTCATGCCGAGCGGGATCGAGGGCATGGGAGCCGAGGTCTTCCATGATTTCGACGCCGCGCTTCACGGGGCGGACGTGGCGATGATGCTGCGTCTCCAGACCGAGCGGATGAGCGGCCAGTTCATTCCCTCGGCGCGCGAGTATCACCACCTCTATGGCCTCACGAAAGCGCGCCTCGAAAAGGCGAAATCGGATACGCTGGTCATGCACCCGGGACCGATGAACCGGGGTGTGGAGATCGATAGCGAGGTCGCCGACATGATCGACCGTTCGATCATCACCCGGCAGGTCGAGATGGGCGTGGCGATCCGCATGGCCTGCCTCGACGTGCTCACGCGCCGTGCACGCGGGGTCGAGGGATGGGGAGACGTCGCATGAAACAACCCAACCCCATCACCATCACGAACGCCCGCATCGTAACGCCCGATGGCGTGCAGGAAGGCTCGCTGCGCCTCGAGGATGGCAAGATCGCCGCGGTCGGCTATGCCGCTGCAAGCGAGGGTGAAAGCCTCGATGCACGCGGCAAGCTGGTCGCGCCCGGTCTCGTCGATCTGGGCGTCTTCGCCGTCGACAAGCCCGCCTTCCATTTCGGCGGGATTACCCGTGCCGCCTTGATGCCCGACCAGTCGCCGATGCTCGATCTGCCGAGCCGCGTTTCGTATATTTCCAAGAGCGGGAAGCCCGATTTCTGGGTTCACCCTCTGGCCGCGGCGACCCGCGGTCTGGAAGGGCGCGAAATCGCAGAGATCGCGCTGATGCGCGATGCCGGGGCGAGGGGCGTCTCTACCGGACGCCAATGGATTGCCGATAGCGGCGTCATGCTGCGGCTGCTGCAATATGCCGCCATGCTCGACATGCCCGTCGTGACCCATGCCGAAGATGCGGCTCTCGTGGGCGAAGCTGTTGCCACGGCAGGCGAATATGCCACGCGCAGGGGCCTGCCGAGCGCACCGGCTGAGGCAGAGGCCATCGCCATTGCGCGCGACCTGGCGCTTGCCGGGATGGCGGGTGCGCGGATTCATTTCCGGCAGGTGACGACACGTGCCGGCCTCGAACTCGTTCGCAAGGCCAAGGCCTCAGGCCAGCAGATCACTGCGGGCGTTACGCCGGCCCATTTCATGTTGTCCGACCTTGCGACCGCAGAATTCCGCACCTTTGCGCGCCTCTCTCCGCCGCTGCGTAGCGAGGACGACCGACAGGCTGTGCGCGAAGCGATCGCCGATGGTACGATCGATGTCATCGCGAGCGGGCACGATCCGCGCGGGCCGGAAGACAAGCGACTGCCGTTCGCCGATGCCGAACCGGGCATGGCAGGGGCAGAGACGCTGCTGGCCATGACGCTCTCGCTCGTGCGCGATGAGGTGATCGACCTGCCGCGCGCCTTCGACCTCGTCAGCCGCAATCCTGCGCGCCTGCTGGGTGTCGAAGCCGGTGAGCTGAAGGCAGGGCTCGAAGCCGACATCGCGCTGATCGATGCCGACAAGCCTTGGGTCATCCAGAGCGCGAAGATGGAAGCCAGCGCGGGCAACACGCCTTTCGATGGCCAGCCGACGCAGGGCAGCGTGCTCAAGCTGTGGAAGGGCGGCGTCGAAGTCGCGCTGTGACCCCTCGCGAATAAGAAAAGCCCCTCCCGGTCGGAACCGGAAGGGGCAAGGCTCGGTGGTATTTCTGGTTCGCGCTTAGCGCGCTGCGACCCTTACGGCACCGTTATCGAGAAGTGCGCCCGGCAGCGGGTTGTCCTGGGCGTAGGCGATGCAGCCGCCGCCCTTGCCCTTGACGCTGGAGCACATGGAGCGCGCCGTGTCCTTGGCGTATCCGGTGGCGGCTACGCGGAAGTAGAGGCGGCCGTTGACGCGTGCGCGGCTGATGGTGCGCTCTGCATCGGCCAGTTCGGGATACATGGCCTGGAACTTGTCCCAGCCAGCCAGCGCGTCTTCCATCGTGAAGTAGGAACCGAGCTGGATGTTGTAGTCACCCTTGGCGACAGCGAGGCGCGGCGCAGGCTTTGCGGCAGGTGCCGGCTTCGAAGCTGCAGCGGGTTTCGCGATCGGCTTGGAAACCTCATCTTCACTATCAAGGGACGCAACCACGACCGGCTTGTCCGCAGCCGGCTTGGCCGGAACGAAACGCGGCTCGTCTGCGGCCGGAGCAGCAGGCGCTGCACCGGCGAAAGTTGCCTCGGCATCGACGTCGAAGCTCTCGACTTCCTCAGCCGGTACGGCTGCGGGAAGTTCGGCTGCGAATGCGAAACCGCTGTCCGCCTGTTCGACGTTTTCCGAAGCGAGCATGTCGACACTGGGGTTGTTGTTGAGCGCAAGCATCGTCGGGAGGCCCGGATCGTTCTGGATCTCGACGTCCAGCAGGCTCGCGATGCGGGTGCGATACTGTTCGGGACGCGCGATTGCGCCCCATTCGGCCATGCGATCGCCAACCTTGTCGGCCGGAACGTCTTCGGCAACCATGATGCGCGCTTCGCGCCACTGGCCGCTCATTGCATAGGCATAGGCGAGGTTCTGGCGAACCTTGGGCGTGTTCTGGCCGCCGCGAAGGGCGTTCGACAGGACATGCACGCCGCGCTGCGGCTGGCCGGCGAGTGCGATGGCAAGGCCGTAGTCGGCCGGATCGATCACAGCTTCATGACGCTCGAGCGTGTAGATCGCGGCAGGACGGTCGCCCATGCCGGTCTGTGCGAGCGAGAGGCTGATGACCGTACGCGGCGAGGTGTCGCCGAGCTCGATCGCGTCCGAGAATGCCTGGGCTGCCGACGCAAAGCGACCGGCTTCCAGATAGGCATTGCCCAGAAGGGTGCGGGTGTAGGCATCGCGCGGGCTGGCAAGGACTGCGGCTTCCGCGTGGTCGACCGCCTTGTCGCCCTTGCCCTTCTTCAGCGCGGTTTCGGCCTTGGCGGCAGAATGCGCGGCAGTGGGCGCGACCTTGCCCGTGCAGCCGGCGAGGGCGGTCGATGCAAGTGCCGTGGTGACGGCAAGCCGGATCAAGGTGTTCCTGTTGGTCATTACTTTACCCCTCAAAAGGCGATCCCACGTCCTTCAAATTCAATGTGAGCGCTGCTGCACCTGGGCAGCAAGGCTGGCGATTTCCGGCATTTCGGCCAAAAGGCCGTCAAGAGCATCGGTCACCAGCTGCTGCGCGCTGCTGCCGCGAACGGTGCAGGCAAGACGCAGCATCAGGTGACGTTCCGGGTCGAGACGCAGCGTGAAGGCCGCGCGCTTCCCCTTGCTCGCCGCGCTGCTACGCGTGGCGGGCTTTGTCTTGTTCTTCTTGGGCGCAGCAATCGCCGAAGCATCGAAACGGACTCCCGTCTTCTGTTCCGGTTCGGCGGCGTCGCCTTCGTCCCGGCTGGCGAGCCGGCTGGTGATCTTGTCGATCGATTCGCGCACCTGGTTCGCAGACGGCGATTCTTCACCATGGCGTGCGTTGATCGGGACGATATCGGCACCCTCGGAAGGCTGCTCGTCATTGTCCTGTGCGAAATCGGTCTCTTCGACCTGCTCGACCGGACCGGCCTGGATCAGGCTCGATTCGGACAGCGAGGGCGCCTTGGGCATGATGCGGCGCGCTTCGCCTGCAACGCTTGCGGCTTCGGGGTAGGCAGGCGACGGGGCATCTTCACCCATGTCGTTCCACCCCAGGTCCTCGAGATTGGCAGCTGCCGCTACGCCGTCGACCGGGCCGAGGGCCGCGGACTGCGGACGCATGGCAGGCTTCGCGCCGCCCTTGCGTGCAAGCAGGGTCGAGGAAAGAGATGCGAAATTGGCGTCTGACATCCGGCTGGCCTCCGCCTTTCCTTAGTTGCTCTTACTGGGCCACCCGGCGACCGAAGCCGCCGGCGGGGCGATATGCACCGGGCTGCTGCGCCTGCTGATTCGGCGCAGAGAAGACGGTGCGGCGGAACTGCTTTTCGAGCCGATCCGAAATATACTTCCAGAGAGCGGTGACCTCTGCCGCCGAACGGCTTTCCGGGTCGACTTCCATCACCGTGCGGCCGTCGATCATCGAGGCAGCGAAATCGGTGCGATGGTGGAGGGTGATCGGGGCAACGGTGCCGTGCTGCGAGAGCGCGACGGCTGCTTCCGAAGTGATCTTGGCCTTGGGCGTTGCAGCGTTGACCACGAAGATCAGCGGCTTGCCGGCGCGTTCGCACAGGTCGACCGTTGCGCCAACGGCACGAAGATCGTGCGGGCTGGGACGAGTCGGAACCACGATCAGCTCGGCAACCGAGATCACCGACTGGATCGCCATGGTGATCGCCGGCGGCGTATCGATGACGGCAAGCTTAAAGCCCTGCTGGCGGAGAATCGCCAGGTCGGCTGCGAGCCGTGCGACGGTGGTCTGGGCGAAGGCGGGCAATTCCGCTTCACGTTCGTTCCACCAGTCGGCAAGCGACCCCTGCGGGTCGATGTCGATCAGGACGACCGGGCCAGCGCCCGCTCGCTGGGCCTGAACGGCCAGATGTCCGGAGAGCGTGGTTTTACCCGATCCGCCCTTCTGCGATGCCAAAGCCAGTACACGCAAGGCTAGGTCCCCCTATAGCGCCTGTAACAATCATTATGCCGCTGGTGTGCGGCGGTCTCGAATTGAGGGGATCGCAGACTACCCCTAATTTAAGGTTAATCCTGTTAAACATTCCGCATCGCCCGGGTGGCTGCGAGATGTTAACGCACGGCCTGCTATTCCGTGGAGCGAGGCGGGACGGGTCCCGCTCCCACTTGGATCGGGGCAGACTTATGATGATGGCGGGTAAATATTTGGTGGCATTGGGCTCTGCGGCAATCGCGGTGGTATGCGCAGGGCCCGCGCTTGCGGACACACGATCCGGCGTGATCGCCTGGAATGCTGGCGATTATAGTGCCGCGGTCCGCGAATGGCAGGCGCCCGCCGCGCAAGGCGATGCGAATGCCCAATTCAACCTCGCGCAGGCCTATCGGTATGGCCGGGGCGTGTCGCAGGACCTCACCCGCGCCGAGGAATATTATGCCGCCGCAGCCGCATCGGGGCACGAGGATGCGGCCGATCTTTATGGTATCCTGCTGTTCCAGCGTGGAGCCGAGGCAGAGGCGCTCCCCTATTTGCGCACGGCCGCGAGGCGCGGGAATACGGCGGCGCGGTATTTTCTCTCGCTCGCGCATTTCAATGGCGACGTGGCTGAAAAGGACTGGCCGCTTGCCTATGCCCTTGCGTCGCTCGCCGATGTCGGAGGCCTTACGCAAGCCACCCGCGCGCTCGGTCGCATGGATCCTTATCTTTCCGCCGAACAGAAGCGCGAGGCGCTGATGCTGGCAGAGCAGATCGGCGAGAGCGAGCTCGCCCCAAAGCGCGACATCGCCCTCATGGCCATTGCTTCTGGTGCCGCGGCCGACCCGACCCGGCAAGTGCAAGTCCCTGCGCGCACCGCATCTCCCGCACCCGCCACGGCTCCGCCTGCGGTTGCGACACCTACCCGTACCGCAGCTACCGACAGGACGGCGGGTCAGTGGAAGGTTCAACTCGGCGCCTTCGGCGTGCCGGGGAATGTCGGACGCATGTGGAACAGTGTCGCCGCGCTCCCCGAGATCGAGGGGCGCGAGCGGATCGAGAAGCCGGCAGGGCGGCTCACGATCTTGCAGGCGGGCGGCTATGCAAGCCGTTCGGAGGCGAATGCCGCCTGCGCCGCGCTGAAGCGCAGAGGACATGATTGTCTTGTGACCCGGTGATCCAGCCACCTTCCCTGATTCGTCGATACCGCTATGGGTGAGGGGGATGATGCAGGACACAGCCCGCTCGTGAGCGACACGACACCCGACATGATCCAGCCTATCGCCGAAAGTGGCGAACGGATCGAAAGCCTCGACTTCGTGCGCGGGGTCGCGGTTCTGGGCATCCTCGTGGCGAATATCATCGCCATGGGGCAGCCGTTCGAGGCCGCTTTCTTCCCGGGTGCCTTCACGCTGACGCCGACCGATCTGGATATGCAGCTGTGGGTCGGACAATTCGTCCTGATCGACGGAAAGATGCGCGGGCTCTTCAGCCTGTTATTCGGGGCGGGGCTGTACCTCTTCCTCGAAAAGAGCTGGGAAAGCGGACGCACCCTGGGCTTACAGGCGCGGCGGTTGTTCTGGCTCGGCTGCTTCGGCCTCATCCATTACTACTTCATCTGGGCGGGAGACATCCTGTTCCTCTACGCAGTGTGCGGCTTCGGCGTGATCGCGCTTTCGGGCCTGTCGGCCAAGTTGCAGCTGGCGTTTGGCGTGATCGGCTACCTGACAGGCGCGATGTTCTTTGCGCTGGTGAACTTCATCACCATGCGTGCCATTGCAAATGACGGAACGCTCGAGGGCATGGGGGGCGCTTTCATGGAGGCAGCCGAATACGGGCTCTACGATGCGCAGGTCGAAACAGCGATCCGGCAGCATGGCACCTATCTCGATTTCGTGGCGCATACTTTCGAGGTGCACGCCACCGAGCCGTTCGCCAGCCTGCTCGACGGGGCGATGGAGGCCCTGCCACTGATGGCGATCGGCATGGCGCTTTATCGTTTCGGCCTGTTCGAGGGCAGGATGAATGGCCGCAGGCTGCTTGCAGCCTCGTGGACAGGCTTTCTCGTCGGTGGCGCGGCGCTGCTCTGGATTGCCCTCGACACTCTCGAAGGCGGTATCGGCTATTATGAGGGTCTCGCCGCATCAACCGGGTGGGCGCCCCTGCCGCGCCTCGTCATGATGCTCGGCATGCTGGGGCTGCTGGTCAGCTACGCGCCGCAGGCAAGCGGGCGGATCGGGCAAAGCATCAAGGCTGCGGGCAGGACGGCTTTCACCAACTACCTTGGCGCTTCGATCGTGATGCTGTTCGTCTTCGGCAACTGGGGCCTGGACCTGTTCGGCGAGCTGTCACGGACCTCGCTCTACGGTGTCGTGGCCCTGGCCTGGATCGTAATGCTCCTTTGGTCGCGCCTCTGGCTGGAGCATTATCGATACGGCCCGCTCGAGTGGCTGTGGCGCTGCCTGACCTACGGCAGGGTGTTCCAGCTCCGCCGCTGATTGCTTGCTATTGCGAATAAGTCGCATTATACCTGCTTTTGCGGATCAATCGCAAAGGATTCTACGGCGCATGTACACCTGCATCTGCAATGCCATTCGGGAAAGCGAGCTGCGCAACGTGGCGCGCCGTTGTCCGGGCGATGCAGAGGCTTGCTACGCTGCCCTGGGCAAGCGCCCGGCTTGCGGGACCTGCCTCGACGAAGCCGATGCGATCATCTTCGAAGAGCGCGAATTGGCCTTCGAACCGACCACTGTCGCAGCCTAGTTTCCGCTACTGAAAATCGCTCTCAACTGGCGGAATTCCGCCATTTTCTCGCTGTCCGGCCTTCTTTCCGCCGCATGGAGCGCGCATAGCTTCGCAAGCAATATCCAAGCGGAGAAGTGAGCCATGAAGGGCGATCCCAAGGTCATCGAGTTTCTCAACAAGGCACTCACCAACGAGCTGACCGCGATCAACCAGTACTGGCTGCACTACCGTGTCCTCGCCGATTGGGGCGTGACCAAGCTTGCCGAATACGAACGTCACGAATCGATCGACGAGATGAAGCATGCCGACGTGCTGGCAGAGCGGATCCTCTTCCTCGGCGGCCTTCCCAACTTCCAGGCCATCCACAAGCTCAAGGTGGGCGAGACGGTGGAGGAAATTCTCAAGGCCGATCTCGCAGTCGAGATGGAAGCGATCCCGCTACTCAAAGACGCGATTTCCCATTGCGAGGAAGTCCGCGACTACACCACCCGCGAAATCTTCGAGCGCATCCTGGAAAGCGAGGAAGAGCATGTCGACTTCCTCGAAACACAGTTCGACATGATCGAACGCATGGGGCTGCAGAATTACGTGCAGCTCAATTCCAAGGCTGCCGGCGAGGGCGACGAGGGCTAGTTCGGCCCCAGCGCCCAGAAGCTTGCATGATCGCCGCCGTGCTTCGTCAGCCGGCCAAGCCGGCGCTCGCCCTCCCACAGCTCCGCACACCCCTCGTGCATGTTGATGTCCGCAATGGCGAGGGCAGTGGGCACGTCCAGTGCCTCGACAATCATGGGGCCGCCACTGCTCGAGCGCCGTTCTTCAATCGACACGTGAATGCGCGTCATGGCGTTCTCCTGTCTTGCTGGGGCGCATTGATGCGCAGGTCGAATGAACAGGACGCAACCGCCCACCTACGGTCTCGCCGCAGGAACCTCCTGCCCCTGTTCGGGCGCTATTTAACGGCGAACCGAATTCTCTAAAGCCGGTCCATCGAGAGCCAGTCGGTCTCGCCCTGCCAGATCTCGTCGAGCTTGGCCTTGGCTGCGCGGGCCTCCAGCCGGTTGCCTGCCGCAGCCTGCGCTTTCGACAGGCCATAGAGCGCCCAGCCATTGTTCGGGGCCAGGAACAAGGCCTTGCGGAAGGCGGCGACGGCGTCTTCGTGACGACCCATCTTGTAGAGCGCCGCGCCGCGCGATTGCGCGACGGGGTAATACCAGAAGGGCGGCTCGGAATAGGGGATGGTCGCCTCGATACTCTCGGCCAGCTCGAAATAGCGCACTGCCGCTGCCGCATCGCCGCTTGCCAGCGCCAGTCGCCCGCGCGCGGCAAGGCCCGCCAGCTTGACGATATCGGGAGCGGGGAAGCCCTGCTCGGTCATGGCCTGCACCTCGGGTGCGTCGATCATCGCGTCGATCTGGCCGATCACGTCCTCGGCCGAAGCTTCGTCACCCGCCAGTGCATGGCCGACGGCCCGCGCATAGAGCCGCATCGCGTCCACATAGGCGAGGTCGGACTTCTCGCTGGTCAGGGCTAGGATTGCCTGCGGCGAACCCGTCTGGGCGAGCGCGAAATGCGGCGCGGCATGGATCGCCTGCACCCAGGCTAGCTGGCGCGCGATATCGGCATCGAGGATCCCTTCCAGCCGTGCGGTCTCGCTCGCCACCGCCTGCATGTTTCCGACCATCTGCGCGCTGGTCAGCAGGAAATGGACGTTATGCGGATAGTAGCCGTAACGATAAAGCGCGTCCTCGGGTGCGCTGGCGAGATAGGCCTCATCGGCGCGCGCGGCGGCGATATTCGCCTCGATCGAATCCCCGTAGCGTCCGATCCGGTAGTAAATATGCGCGGGCATGTGGACGAGATGGCCCAGCGCGCGCGGTCCGCTGCGATTGAGCTCGTCCGCGGCCGCTTCCGCCCGCTTGGGATCGGGTCCGTTTTCGAGCAGGTGGATGAGCAGGTGCGAAGCCTGCGGATGCTGCGGATTGCGCGCGAGAACGGTCTCTATGCGTTCGACCGCCTTGCCGATGCGTGGCTGCGCTTCCTTGCCTTCCGTCCAGTAGTTCCACGGCGTCGTGTTCATCGCCGCTTCTGCTGCGAGAATCTGGAGGTCGTCGTTGCTGGCATTGGCATCGGCCAGCGCTGCCATCGCATCCGCATATTGCGCGTCGAGCGCGGCACGATCTGCATTAAGCGAATAGCGTTGTTTTTGCGCAGCGATGATCGCCCGCTCGGTCTCGCTTGCATTCGCGGCGAGTTCGGTCGCGCGTTCGAGCGCTGCCAGCGCATCGCGGTTCGCGGCGTCGTCCATCCCGGCGTTGATGTTCGGACCATTGGCAAGCGCCACGCCCCACCAGCACATGGCGCAGTCGGGTGCGAGACGGGCAGCTTCGCGGAATGAGCGGATCGCGGCCTTGTGGTTGAAGCCGTAAGTCAGCGCGATGCCTTGGTCGAAATAGCTGCGCGCTTCGCCCGTTAGCCCGGTGACCGGAATGTCGTAGCGCCCGGTGTTTCCGATCAGGCCGATGGTGGCCGCAGTCGCAAGCTGGCTTGCACCGAAGGACCTTGCCAGCTCGAGCCGCCGGTCTAGCGCAGCGGCTCCTGTGAAGAAGCCCCTGCAGGCGTTGCGGCCGGGCAGGGTGGGGTCGAGTGCCGCGAGCTGGGCCTCGCTCAGCGCGGCAGACGTGGGCGAACTCATCGGGCCTGACAGCGCGAGGGGAGCGGCGAGGGCAATGCCCAAGGTGATGGGGGTTTTCATGGTCGGTCTCCGTCCGCGACCCATGAAAGTGGATACTGTTCTGTTCTGTTGTGCGGCGAGATTAGCACCGACCCGCCGATTCGGCCAGATTCACGGGCCGTAGGTGCGCTCTGCCATTCGTTCGCGATTGCGCCGTGCTGCCACCCGTGTCTCGAGCAGGAAGGATGCTAGGCCGGCCATCAGCAGGCCCATGGTGATGAGCCATGTGAGCGCGACGAAGGTGCCGAGCGGGGCCTTCACGAAGGCGCTTACGAACAGCAGCATGATGACGATGCTGATCGTGAAAGCCGATGCCGTACTCAGCATCACAGCTCGCTGGGCATGGATACGCCGCTTTTCGAGCGCGGGGATTTCGACCAGCAGGTCGTTGGTTTCATCGTCGCCGCCGACCTTGAGGATCTTCTCGATCTTGTTGGCGACCCAGATGAGCCGGTTGGTCATGACATTCATGACCGCGCCGATGCCTGCGAGCAGGAAAGCCGGGGCCATCGACAGCTGGACCACGTTCTGCACGCGGATCGAGGAGCTGGTGCGTTCGAGCAGCTCGATCCCCGGGATCAGCAGGAGCGCGTCAGTCACGGCCTTCACCGCCGCTGAATTTGCCGCCACCTCCGCGGTTCGAATCGTAGGGGTTCTTGGGGCTCTTCAGCACGACGCGCACCGGCACGGCATCGAAGCCGAGCTTTGCGCGGATGCCGTTGACGAGATACCGCTCGTAGCTCTTGGGCAGATCGTCGAGGCGCGTGCCGAAGACCACGAAGCGCGGCGGGCGCACGCTCGCCTGCGTGATGTAGCGCAGCTTGATCCGGCGACCGCCCGGTGCAGGCGGTGGATTGGCGGCCAGCGCGTCGTCGAACCAGCGGTTCAATGCAGCGGTCGGCACGCGGCGGCTCCATGCCTCGCGGATTTCGAAGGCGGCCGACAGCATGGTGTCGAGGCCCTTGCCGGTCTTCGCCGACACGGCGAACAGCGGAACGCCGCGAACCTGCGAAAGCCCTTCGTTGAGCGCCTCGCGAATGCCGTTGAACAGCGAGGAGGCATTCTCCGCGATGTCCCACTTGTTGATCGCGACCATCAGCGCGCGACCTTCTTCCAGCGCATGGGCGGCGATCTTGAGGTCCTGGTGCTCGAGTCCCTTGGTGGCATCGAGCAGGAGGATGACGACTTCGGCAAAATCGATCGCACGGCGGGCATCGGCGACCGAGAGCTTTTCCAGCTTTTCGGTGACCTTGGCGCGCTTGCGCATGCCGGCCGTGTCGATCAGCCTGATCTCGCGCGTCTCGTTCGTCTTGGGATCGTGCCATTCGTAATCGACCGCAATCGAATCGCGCGTGATCCCGGCTTCGGGGCCGGTCAGCAGGCGATCCTCGCCGAGCAGGCGGTTGATGAGCGTGGACTTGCCCGCATTGGGGCGGCCGACGATGGCGAGCTTAAGCGGACCGGAAAGGTCTTCGTCATCCATCTCAGCTTCGAGCTCTGCTGCGGCTTCCGCCGCCTCTGCCTTCGCACCGATGATCGGCCACAGGCCGGTGAAGAGGTCGGCGATGCCTTCGCCATGTTCGGCGGAAATGCCGAGCGGCTCGCCAAGGCCGAGGCTGTAGCTTTCGAGGATCCCCGGTTCGGCAGCCTTGCCCTCCGCCTTGTTGCACACGAGTACGACCGGCACGTCCTGCCCGCGCAGCCACCGGCCGATTTCCTCGTCCAGCGGGGTGAGGCCGGCGCGCGCATCGACCACGAACAGCGCGGCATCGGCGCCTTCGAGGCTGACTTCGGTCTGCTTGCGCATGCGGCCCGGAAGACTGTCGGGATCCTCGTCTTCCCAGCCGGCGGTGTCGACGATGGTGAATTCCAGGCCCGCAATCTCGGCATCGCCCATACGCCGGTCACGCGTGACGCCCGGCTGGTCGTCGACCAGCGCGAGCTTCTTGCCGACGAGCCGGTTGAACAGCGTCGACTTGCCGACATTGGGCCGGCCGATGATGATGACGGTGGGTTTTTCGATTGCTGTCATGATGGTGCCTTGCGGGCAGGTGGGCGCAAATCGCGGCTTATGCAAGTTTGCTGGGGTGGTCCTGCGGGGCGGAACGCTTGGAACACGGTCCTGAACGGAAAAGTCCCGCCGCGCGCATTTCGTGCCCTGAGAGCGGAAATACGCGGCTTGCGGGACCGGAAAGCTCTCAAGCCGCCCGCATTGGCACGGGCGGAAGAAAACGGGAAAGCCGGATCAGTCGGCCTTCGCAACAGGCGGTTCGTCGCCCATGTCTTCGAACCAAGCCTCGACCGGGCCGTTGAGCTTCAGCGTCAGCGGGTTGCCGTGGCGGTCCATGGTCTTGCCGGCCTGCACGCGTACCCAGCCTTCGGAAATATTGTATTCCTCGATATCGGTGCGGGTACGGCCCTTGAACCGGATGCCCACGCCGCGCTGGAGCACGTCGACGTCGAAATGCTTGCTCTTCGGGTTCACCGAGAGGTGCAGGGGCGGGGTCTGGGCTTTGGTTTCTTCGGTCATGGCGCGCGCCTGTAATGCGCGCGGGGCGGCGCGGCAAGATCAATCGGGCGGCAGCGGCGTTTCGAGCGGCGAGGGGCCGGGCTCGTCGAAATCGGGCGGCGTCGGGTCGATCGAAGGCGGTTCTTCCATCGGTGCCTCGTTCGGCTGGGTGCCGGGCGGCATTTCCGGCGGCGCACCGGGATTGATGATGTCCGGATCGGGCTGGGTAGCCATGGTTGTCTCTCCTCAGTCGGGCGGAAGCATGGTTGCGGTATCGGCTGCCAGTTCGCCTTCACCGTCGCGCCCGCCTTCCATTGCGGGGCGCAAGGCGCGCTCCGTCTCGATGTCGATTTCATCCGGCGCCGAACGGTCGGCAAGGACATCGCCCTCGGTTTCGCCATCGGCTTCCATTTCGGCGGCGGTTTTGGGGGAGACATCGGGCGCGATGACGGGCGGCGTTGCCGGAGGGATCTTGGGGGTTTCGTAGTCGCTCATCGGAGTAGTCCTTTCGCGTGGAAAACGATTGGACGCATAACACTGTTCCTTGAACCCTCGCCGCGCTTGCCCTTTTGGTCGCATCCGACTAGAGGCACGCGCCTATATGCGCGGCGAACCCTCGTTAGCGCAGGGCTTCGCTTTCAAGTTTGCGGGCGTGGCGGAATTGGTAGACGCGCTGGTTTTAGGTACCAGTATCGAAAGATGTGGGGGTTCGAGTCCCTTCGCCCGCACCAGTTCCGCTCATCGCAAACTCTCGCACAGACAGACAGTACAAACTTACGAGTTCTACACCCATGCAGATCAAAGAAACCGCCAACGAAGGCCTCAAGCGGGCCTATGCCATCACCATCCCGGCCAAGGAAATCGAAGCCCGCGTCGATGGCGAGGTGAAGAAGGTCGCCCCGCAGGTGAAGATGCCTGGCTTCCGCCCCGGCAAGGTCCCCGCGAACCTGATCCGCAAGATGCATGGCGAGCAGATGCACGCCCAGGCCGTGAACGACATGATTCGCGAATCGGTCGACAAGACCATGGCCGACAACAAGCTCAAGCCGGCGATGCAGCCGAAGGTCGAGCTGGGCGAAGGCTACGAGGAAGGCAAGGACGCCACCCTCACCGTCGAACTCGAAGTGCTTCCCGAAGTCGAAGCGCCGAGCACCGACGATCTCAAGATCGAGCGCCTGACCGTTCCGGTTTCCGACGAGGAAGTCATGGACGCGATCGGCAAGCTTGCCGAGAACAACAAGAGCTACAAGGACGCCGCCAAGACCAAGAAGGCAGCCGAAGGCGACCAGCTGATCATCGATTTCGTCGGCCGTGTCGACGGCGAGGAATTCGAAGGCGGCAAGGCCGAAGACGCAGCCCTCGTGCTTGGCTCGGGCATGTTCATCCCCGGCTTCGAAGACCAGCTGACCGGCGTGAAGACCGGCGACACCAAGACCATCGAAGTGACCTTCCCCGAAGATTACCAGGCGACCCACCTCGCCGGTAAGAAGGCGGAATTCGACGTCACCGTGAAGCAGGTGAAGGTCGAAGGCGAAACCAAGCTCGACGACGATTTTGCCAAGAACTTCGGCCTCGACGGTATCGACAAGCTCAAGGAACTGCTGCGCGGCCAGCTCGAGCAGGAAACTGCCGGCCTCACCCGCACGCAGATGAAGCGTTCGCTGCTCGACCAACTGGCTGCCGGCCACGACTTCGCCGTGCCGCAGAGCATGGTCGATGCCGAATTCGACCAGATCTGGGCCCAGCTCCAGCAGGAAGCCGCTCGTTCGGAAAACCCCGAAGAGATGCTCAAGGAAATGGACGCCGAGAAGGACGACTACCGCAACATCGCCGAACGCCGCGTGCGCCTTGGCCTGCTGCTGTCGGAAATCGGCCAGGCCAACAACGTCCAGGTCACCCCGAACGAAATGAGCATGCTGATCCAGCAGGCTGCACAGCAGTATCGCCCGGAAGACCGTGAGCGGTTCATGCAGTACATCCAGCAGGAGCCGATGGCTGCTGCACAGCTTCGCGCACCGCTCTATGAAGACAAGGTCGTCGACTTCCTGTTCGACAAGGCCGAGATCACCGACCGCGAAGTGACGCGCGAGGAACTCGAAGCCGCAATCGAAGCGGACGAAGGCGAAGAAGCCAAGAAGCCGGCCAAGAAGAAGGCTGCTGCGAAGAAGGCTCCGGCCAAGAAGGCGGCTGCCAAGAAGTCCGACGACAAGAAGGACGAGAAGAAGCCTGCTGCAAAGAAGGCCCCCGCCAAGAAGGCTCCGGCAAAGAAGGCCGCTGCCAAGAAGGACGAGGGCGAGAAGAAGCCCGCAGCCAAGAAGGCTCCGGCCAAGAAGAAGGCCCCGGCCAAGAAGGCTGCTGCCAAGAAGTAAGCTTCCGGCTGGCTAGACCGAATATCGAAAGGGCGGCGGGAGCGATCCTGCCGCCCTTTTGCTATTCCGGCTTGGCGTGAGGCTCGACGGCCAACCGGCTTTCGTCCGGTGCGAGGCAGTCCATTTCCTCTTCCTGCCCGTCATGGATATGCGCGCGGCGCTTTTCGACATAGGCGATGAAGGGGCCGGCGATAATGCCGTGGCACACAATCGAAAGCAGGATCGTGAAGCTCGCGGTAGCCCAGAGCACGTCCAGCCCCTCGAATGCCGCGTGGTTCTGGCCGTAGGCGAGGTAGTAGATCGACCCCATCCCGCGCACGCCGAGGAAAGCGACCGCGAGCTTGCCGATGGTCGGCAGGTCGCTGAGCGCCTCCGACATCAGCCCTGCGACCGGGCGGATCACGAAAACCAGCGCAATCCCGACCAGCGCGGCCGGCCAGGTCAGCGCATCGAGCACGCCGCTTGCCAGCATGGCGCCGAAGCCGAAGAGGACGGCGACCAGCACGATCTGCTCGATCTGGTCGATGAAATGGTGGCTGAGTTTGTGATAGCGGCTGCGGTTCTCGCGCTGGCGTGCGGTCACAGCGCCCACGAACACCGCGAGGAAACCGTAACCCTCCACCAGTTCTGCCAGCCCGTAGCCCAGCAGCAGCGTGCCGAGCACGATCAGCCCCTCGCTGGTGCTGTATTTCGGCTGGGTCTCGCTATCCTCTTCGATATCCTTGACCGCCGCATCGGCCTCGCGTTCGAAGACATACCATGCGCCCGCTCGGCCGACCGCCCAGCCGACAGCCACGCCTGCCGCGATCCGCCACACGAGATCGAGGGCCACCCATTCGAGCGTCCACGCACCGAGCGAGGTCATGCCGACCGCAGCGATGGCGAGGTAGGTGAAGGGGAAGGCGAGCCCATCGTTCAGGCCCGCCTCGACCGTCAGCGAAAAGCGCACGTCGTGCCGCTCGTTCTCGCCCGGAGGCCCGACCTGCACGCTCCGCGCAAGGACCGGATCGGTCGGCGCCATCGCCGCACCCAGCAGCAGCGCGCTGGCAACGGGTAGCCCGAGCGCCCACCAGCCCAGAAAGGCGACGGCTGCTATGGTGAGCGGCATGGCGATCACCAGCAGCGGCCAGATCTGTCGCCAGTTCTTCCAGCTGACAGGCCGGTCGATCGCAATACCCGCCGCCATCAGCGAGGCGATGACGATGAACTCCGTGATGTATTCAAGGGCAAGCGCGTCGAAGCCGTCGAAGGTCGGGTTGATATGGGGCAGGTCGAACGGCAGCGAATAAAGCGCATATCCGGCCGCGACATAGACGATGGGCAGCGACAGCCAGAACCGCGCCAGCCACTTTTCCAGCGGCACTGCCAGCATCAGGCCGAGCCCGAAAATGACGAACATCAAGATGCGCGGGTCGAATTCCACCGCGGCACAGTGACAGCGCCCCGGTGAATTGCAAGCGCGCCCTAGAAACTGCCCGCGACGCTGAACCGGAAGATCGGACCCAGCCGCTCATCCTGCTCTTCGCTGAACAGGATCAGGCCGTCGCTTCGCGGTCCGTCGAAGACAGTGCGGTCGAAATACCTGCGCCCGCCGAGTAAATTGGCAGCGGTGAGGTTCACGGTCAGGCCGAACACGTCCTTGTGCTCGATGAACAGGTCGGCGAAGACCGGGCCTTCGTAGTCGCGCGAGACCTCCGAAAAGCGGAATCTGGGGCGAATGCGATTGTAATTCAGGCTGGCGCCCCATGCGAAATCGGTGCCGGGCACATCGTGGCGCAGGTCGATCTCCAGCTCGCGGTCCGCACGGCCGGAGAAGTCGCGCAGCGCACCCGTCAGCGGGTCGAGCACCTCGCCTTCCTCATATTCCAGTCGCAGGTCGAGCTGCGCACCCTTCCAGCCCAGCTGGGCAAGGCGCAGGGTCGTAGTCCATTCGAGCTCGGTCCGGCGGGCCTCGTCGATATTGCCGCGCGCCTCGCCGCCGCCTGCAAGCGGGACGAGATCGGTATAGTCTTCGATCCAGCGCTGCTCGGCCACGAAGGTGGTCGATCCCCATTCGCCCAGCGTCTTGGCGACCTCGAGTGTGACTTCCCAGGTCTGCGAGGGGACCAGCTCGTTATTGCCCGCGTTCTCATTGTCCTGTTCCAGCGTCACGCTGGCGAGGAAGTCCTCGAAGTCGAGCTGGCCGACACGGCGCTCGAGCGCGAGCGAGATGTCGAGCCCATCCTCCGGCTGCCATGCAAGCGAGGCGGAACCCTTGGGGCGCCGGAAGCTGCGCGAATTGGCTGCCGATCCGGTCTGCCGGATCTTGGAATATTCGCCGCCAACGGAAGCCTGAAGCGCCAGGCTGGAAGTCAGCTGGCGGCTGTAGCTCAGGATCGCCTCGTAGCGATCCTCGGTCACGCCGCCGGTTCCTTCGGGGAAGGGGATCTCGACGAATTCGCCGTTCGCATCGAGCTCGAACAGGCTGCTGATCCGTTCGAGGCGATTGAAGGCGGCTTCGCCCGCCAGCTGGAATTCGCCGCCGAGCATCGGCCAGTTGTATTCGAAACGGCCGATCCGCTCGCCATCGCCGCCGCCCACCGCGAAGCGGCTACCGGTCGCCGGCGTCCCATCGCGCGGCGTGTCGATCAGGGTGGAAGAAGAGACTTCCTCGTCCCATGCCTCCAGCCCGATCAGCTTCAGCTGGCCGGGGCCGAGCGGGAAGCTGAAATCGCCGGAAATCTCGTATTCGGGAGAGCCGCCGTCGCGCGCATTGAAGCGGTCGACCACCGTGCCATCGGCAAAGGTGCGCGTTTCATTGCGCACGCGGTCGAAAAAGCTGCGGGCGAAATAGCCGTTGAGATTGGCGGTTGTGCCGCCGCCGAAATCGTAGCTAAGCGCGCCGCTCACGCGCGGTACGTCGAATGCGCCGACAAAGACCGTGTCTTCGCGCAGGATCTGTGCGCCGCTGGCATCGCGGAAGATGGTGGGCCCGGTCGCGCCGAAGCGGTTGTTGTTGTTCTCGAGCGCGAAAGTGTAGCCGAGCGCGCCGCTGGTACCCGAGATGGAGATCTCGCCGCCGTACCATTCGGGATCGACCTCGGTCGTGCGCACCGCGCCTTCCCATAAGAACTGCCCCGTCAAGCCGCCCGAGCGCACCACGACATTCGCCACCAGCCCGACCAGGCCGGGAATGTCGAGCGCGGTCCCGTCGAGCAATTCGATCCGCACGACCTTGCTTGCAGGGATGCGGCGCAACTGGTCGCGGACGCTGTCGGACTTGGAGGTCAGGCGCGAACCGTTGACGAGGACGTTCTCATCGGCCTGGCCGAAACCGCGACCACCGCCGCCACCGCCTCCGGAAATCTGGAAACCGGGCAGGCGGTCGACCATGTCCAGCGCGTTGCGCGGGGCGAACTGCTCGAAATAGGAGGGCTCGAATGTGCGGCCATCCATCGTGGCCGAGAGCTTTTCATTGCCCTCTTCATCGGTCCTCACATTGCCCGATATCTGGCCGTCGGTATCATCCGCTGCATGCGCGTGCACGGGCGCAGCCAGCGCGAGCGCAGCGCACGAAACGACGGGGGCTGCGAGAAGCAGCAGTCTGGCAGGGCTTGTAGCGATGGTTTGCGAGTCCTCTTGAGCTTCGCCCTCGTGCTTGCCGTGCAGGATGTGAAGACCGGTTCGACAGATGCCGATCCGGAACCGATGAATGGCAGTCCGGCTTCGCTGCGATAACAGCCGCCGACAGCATGTGTTCCGCATCCTTGGGCAAAGTGATGCTTAACCCCCTTGAACATCGCGCCGCCTATCGCGACATAGGCGCACGATATTTTTACGGAAGGATTTTCATGATCGACCTGTTCGGAAGCGACGCACACGGCAGCCAGGGCCAGTTTGACCGCGATCCCCTCACCGGGGCGCTTGTTCCGACGGTGGTCGAGCAGTCGAGCCGCGGCGAACGCGCGTTCGATATTTTCAGCCGCCTGCTGCGCGAACGCATCGTCTTCGTCACCGGCCAGGTGGAAGACAACATGGCTTCGCTGATCGTGGCCCAGCTGCTGTTCCTCGAGAGCGAAAACCCCTCCAAGCCGATCAGCATGTACATCAACTCGCCCGGCGGCGTGGTGACCGCCGGCATGGCGATCCACGACACCATGCAGTACATCAAGCCGCGCGTTTCGACCGTCTGCATCGGCCAGGCCGCCTCGATGGGCAGCTTCCTGCTGGCCGCCGGCGAGCCGGGCATGCGCATCGCGCTCCCGAACGCCCGCATCATGGTCCACCAGCCCTCGGGCGGTGCCCGCGGCATGGCGTCGGACATCGAAATCCAGGCGCGCGAGATCCTTCGTATCCGCAAGCGCATGAACGACCTTTACGTCCAGTACACCGGCAAGAGCCTCGATGAGATCGAAAAGGCGATGGACCGCGACACCTTCCTCGAAGCGGAAGAAGCGATGAAGTTCGGCCTCGTGGACAAGGTCTTCGAAGCGCGTCCGGAAACCGAAGGCGACGACGAACCGACCAAGGACGAAGACAAGGGTTCGGGCGGCGCGCCCGAATAATCCAGTCAAATCAGCGTCCCATGACGGGACTGTTGCATTAATGTCCTAGGAATTCGGCAACCCTGCGCCTTCAGCTTATGGCAAGGGGTTGCTGGTAGGTACATATTGACCGAATCCCGCACCGGCCTAGAGTCGGCGAATCCCTGTATTCAAGGGCTGGCGGGGGCAGAGCAGGAAATGACCAAGTTGAGCGGAACCGATAATAAGTCCACGCTGTACTGCAGCTTTTGCGGGAAATCGCAGCACGAAGTGCGCAAGCTTATTGCTGGCCCGACCGTGTTCATCTGCGACGAATGCGTGGAACTGTGCAACGACATCATTCGCGAAGAAACGAAGGCCGGTATCTCGGGCCGCAAGGACGGCGATGTGCCGACCCCTGCGGAAATCTTCGAAACGCTGAATGACTATGTGATCGGCCAGGATCGCGCCAAGCGCGTCCTCTCGGTTGCGGTGCACAACCACTACAAGCGCCTCAAGCACGGCGGCAAGGCTGGCGACGTCGAACTCGCCAAGTCGAACATTCTGCTCGTCGGCCCGACCGGCTGCGGCAAGACGCTGCTCGCGCAGACGCTCGCGCGCACCTTCGACGTGCCCTTTACCATGGCCGACGCTACCACGCTGACCGAAGCCGGTTACGTTGGCGAAGACGTGGAGAACATCATCCTCAAGCTGCTGCAGGCTTCCGACTACAATGTCGAGAAGGCGCAGCACGGGATCGTCTACATCGACGAAATCGACAAGATCACCCGCAAGGCCGAAAACCCCTCGATCACGCGCGACGTGTCGGGCGAAGGCGTGCAGCAGGCGCTGCTCAAGCTGATGGAAGGCACCACCGCTTCCGTCCCGCCGCAGGGTGGCCGCAAGCATCCGCAGCAGGAATTCCTGCAAGTCGACACCACGAACATCCTGTTCATCTGTGGCGGCGCATTCGCGGGTCTGGAAAAGATCATTGCCGACCGCCTTCAGAAGCGTTCGATCGGCTTCGGCGCGCATGTCGCCGACCCGGATAAGCGCCGCATCGGCGAGCTGCTCGAAAAGGGCGAACCGGAAGATTTGCTCAAGTTCGGCCTGATCCCCGAATTCGTCGGTCGTCTGCCGGTTATCGCCACGCTGCGCGATCTCGACACGGACGCGCTGATCACAATTCTGACCGAACCGAAGAACGCACTGTGCAAGCAGTACGCAAAACTGTTCGAGCTGGAAAACGTGGAGCTGACCTTCAAGCCGGACGCGCTCAAGAAGATCGCCGAGAAGGCCATCGCCCGCAAGACGGGTGCCCGCGGCCTGCGTTCGATCGTCGAAGGCATCCTGCTCGACACGATGTTCGACCTGCCCGACATGGACGGCGTCACGGAAATCGTGATCGATGCCGATGTGGTCGAAGGCAAGAAGGACCCGATCCAGGTCCACGGTCCGAAGGAAGAAGCCGCTTAATCAGCCTTCCTCGCAGAGTTATCCAAGCGCCGCGCAGTCCACCGACTTCGCGGCGCTTTTCGTTCGGGACGACAAAAAAGACCCCGCCTGACCGATGGGGTGGGTCGGGCGGGGCCAGGACCGCCGCTCTACGGATGTTGGTGACCGGAGCGACGGGGAGGGGAAGGAGACGTTATCCGGGAAGGAAGACGCCGTTCGTGACGTGGATCACACCGTTGGTGGTCTTCACGTCGGCCATGGTCACCGTGCTGGTGCGGTTCACACCGTCGGTGATCACGATGTTGTTGTCGCCCGAGAAGCTGGCGGTCAGTTCCTCGCCGGCGACGGTCTCAAAGGTGTAGCTGCCACCGTTCTGCTGGATCGCTGCGGACAGCTTGGCTGCAGGCACGCGGCCGGCAACGACGTGGTATTTCAGGATGTCCTGCAGGTCGTGCTTGTTTTCCGGCAGGAGCAGCGTGTCGACGGTGCCAGCGGGCAGCGCTGCGAATGCGTCGTCGGTCGGCGCGAAGACCGTGAACGGTCCGGGCGAGGACAGCGTGTCGACGAGATCGGCGGCCCGGACCGCTGCGACCAGCGTTTCGTGCACGCCGGTGCCGACTGCGGTCTCGACGATGTTCTTCTGCGCCTGCGCCGGCTTCGACTTGTGATGATCGGCAACAGCCGGGGTGGCGGTGGCCAGTGCGAAGCTGCCCATAGCGAGGACGGAAGCGACCGCGGCGGCCTTGAGCGGATTGGAAAACGACATTGTGTAACTCCTTGTGTTCACAAGTCCCGTCCAACTTGTGCAGGGAGTTACGCAGGCCATCGCAGGCCGGATGCAAAGATTTTCAGATTTTCTGCAGGCGCCCTTGTGCGACGACCGGTCCGGCGGCTGCTTCGGGCGGTTTTCCGCCCAACGGCTCACGCGTGAGAAGCAGTGGAGAGCCGTCGGCCATCTTGGCCGCGACTTCGGGCGAGAGGGCGACGCGGCGCTCTTCGCCCGGGGCGATCACGCCGAGCGACATAAGCGGGCTGTCGTCCTGCGGATCGAGCCACAATTCGTGATCGTGGACGCCATCGGCGGTCAGGCCGCTGGCCGAAACGAATAGCTCCTCGCGCTCGGGCAGGTAAGTGACCGCCAGGCGCAACGCGGTGTCGCCGATGGGGATCGAGGCGGCGAGCGGTGCGGCTTCGATAGTGTCCGGGCCGACAACCGGTGCGGGCGTTTGCGAAGGTGACAGGACCAGCAGCGATATGGCTGCGACGGCTGCTGCCGCGGCAAGTCCCGTCGCCATCTTCCAGCGCTTGATGCGCGCGTTGAGTGAAATAACCTCTGCACTGTCCGACGCGCCATCGAGTTCGGAAGCGATGCGCTGCCAGACTTCTTCACGCGGGGTCTGCGGGGCAATCTCGTCGAGCAAAGCGGCAAGGCGGTCCTGCCACAAGGCGACATCGGCTGCGAAGGTAGCGTCGGAGGCCTCGCGTGCGCGCGCAGCCAGCAGGTCTTCGCCTTCGAGCAGGCCGAGCACATATTCGGCCGCCATCACGGTGTCGGGATGCGGATCGTCTGTCATCGTCCGACCTCCAGACATGTCTTCAGTTTCATCAACCCGCGGCGCACCCAGCTCTTGATCGTGCCGAGCGGCGTACCGGTGTTCTCGGCGATCTCGGCATAGGTGGAACCGTCGAAAAACGCCGTGCGGATCGCGTCACGCGATTTGTCGTCGAGCTTCTCGAGGCAGGTGTGGACACGTTCGTCACGCTCTGCATCGATCAGCATGTCTTCTGCAAGCGGTGCAGGATCGCTGATGGGCGCGGCTTCTTCTTCGGGCACGCTGCCGCCACGCACCTTGCCGACGCGCAGGCGGTCTATCGCGCGGTTGCGCGCGAAGGTGGCCAGCCAGCTGATCGGGCTCGCCCGTTCGGGGTCGTAGCGATCGGCGCGGCGCCAGAGTGTGAGGTAGACGTCCTGCAAGGCGTCCTCTGCTTCCTTTCTATCCTTCAAGATACGGAGGCAGATTCCAAAAAGTTTCGTCGAGGTCGCGCGATAGATCTCTTCCAGCGCCGCACGGTCGCCACCTGCGAGCCGGGCCATGGCCGACTTCAGCCTTTCACGGGCTTCGCTGGTGGCGCGCTTCATCAGCAACCCGTGTCGCTATGCACGCGCGATTGTTCGATCTGGATGGTGGCGTGGTTGATCCGGTGATGATGCTTCAGCTCTGTCGAAATCTCGCGGAGGAAGCCGTCGCCCGGATGCGGGCCGGGCATCACCAGATGCGCGGTGAGCGCGGTTTCGGTCGTCGACATCGGCCAGATATGGAGGTCGTGGATTTCCTTCACCCCTTCCAGGCCTGCGAGATATCCGCGCACCGCGCTTTCCGAAATACCCTTGGGCACGCCGAGCAGGCTCATGGCTACGCTATCCTTGAGCAGGCCCCAGGTTCCCCAGGCGATCACCGCGACGATCAGGATGCTGACCAGCGGATCGATCCAGAGTGCGTCCGTCATCAGGATCGCGATGCCGGCAAGGACCACGCCCACGCTGACCAGCGCGTCGGCCGCCATGTGCAGGAATGCGCCGCGGATATTGATGTCGTGCTTGCGCCCGCGAAGGAAGAGCAGGGCGGTGCCGGTATTGATCAGAATACCGATGCCCGCGACGATGACCATGGTCATGCCTTCGACCGGCGCTGGGTCTGCCATGCGGTGGATGGTCTCGAATGCGATCGCGCCGATGGCGACCAGCAGCAGCCCTGCATTGGCGAGCGCGGCAAGGATGGTAGAGCTCTTGTAACCATAGGTAAAACGCTCGGTCGGCGGCTTCTTCGCCGCAATGCTGGCTCCCCATGCGAGCAGCAGGGCGAGGACATCGGAAAGATTGTGCCCCGCATCGGCGATCAGCGCCATCGAGCCCGAGATCCAGCCATAGGCCGCCTCGACGATGACGAAGCCGGTGTTGAGGATGATGCCGATCAGGAAGGCCTGGCCGAAGTCGGCCGGGGCATGGCTGTGCCCGGCATGGCCGTGGCCATGATCGTCAGCGTGGTCGTGGCTGTGACCCAGTCCCAATCTGGCTCTCCCCTCTTCCAAAGCCGCCAGAGCGATGTGCGCGTTGCGCTCCGTTCAATCAAGGAAAATCACGTAAAAACAATATGATACGGAATAACAAGCCTTTGATGTTATAGTATTACACGACGAGTGCAAGCATTAAGCCCGTGAAACTGCACAGCTTTTGGATTGGGGCTCTTCGCCTATTCGTAAACGCAGGTGTCGAGACCGTCGCGGGCGACAACGCCGATCCGCGCTTCGATCGTGCGTCCGTGACCGCGCAACCAGCCTTTTGGATTGGTCACCGAACGTTCCTTGGGCAGCGGGAGGGCGGCGGCCATCTTGGCAGCCTCCAGCCTCGTCAGCGAGTTGGCGCTCTTCTGGTAATAGCGCTGTGCGCCGGCTTCGGCGCCATAGGTCCCGATGCCGGTCTCCGCGACATTGAGATAGACTTCCATGATCCGCCGCTTGCCCCAGACATTCTCGATCAGGAAGGTGAACCAGGCCTCCAGGCCCTTGCGGAAATAGCCGCCGCCCTGCCACAGGAAGACATTCTTGGCGGTCTGCTGGCTGATCGTGGAACCGCCACGGATCCGGCCGCCCTTGGCATTGCTGGCCATGGCTTTCGCAATCGCTTCGGCATCGAACCCGTCATGGCTGCAGAATTTGCCGTCCTCCGCTGCGATCACCGCGCGCACGAGATTGCGGTCGATGTCCGACAGCGGCTCCCAGTCCTTGGTGATGCCATTGCCGTCCATCACCATGGTCGCAGTGACGGGAACGGGCACGAACTTGAATAGCGCCACCAACACGAAGCTGAGGGCGATGAACCCGATAGCGAACTTGAACAGGAAAAGTGTCACGCGGCGCAGCATCGAGTGGTCCTTACGCAAAAGCGGCGCGGAAGGTCCATCCTCCCGCGCCGCTTTATCTCTGGTTGTCGGCGTTTACGCGACGCCGGGCAGCAGCCTTTCGCCAGCAATTGCCTTCATCGCCTTCTGCAGCTTTTCAAAGGCCCGCACCTCGATCTGGCGGATGCGTTCGCGGCTGACGTTGTAGACCTGGCTCAATTCTTCGAGCGTCTGCGGGTTTTCCGTCAGGCGGCGTTCGGTGAGGATGTGCTGTTCACGCTCGTTCAAGGCGTCCATCGCCTCGAGCAGCATGTCGTGGCGCACTTCCTTTTCCTCGGCATCGGCGACGGTTTCGTCCTGCAGCGGACGATCGTCCGTCAGCCAGTCCATCCATTCGCCCGAACCTTCTTCGCCATTGCGCATCGGCACGTTGAGCGAACCGTCACCGCCCATCATCATCCGGCGGTTCATGTTGACCACTTCCTGCTCGGGCACGCCGAGGGTGGTTGCGATCTCGTTCACATCGTCCGGATGCAGATCGGTGTCTTCATAGGCATCGAGGTTCTTCTTCATGCGGCGCAGGTTGAAGAACAGCTTCTTCTGCGCGGCGGTCGTGCCCATCTTCACGAGGGACCACGAACGAAGGATATATTCCTGGATCGATGCCTTGATCCACCACATGGCATAGGTGGCGAGGCGGAAGCCGCGATCGGCTTCGAATTTCTTCACGCCCTGCATCAGGCCGACATTGCCTTCGGAAATGAGGTCCGAAACGGGCAGGCCGTAGCCGCGATAGCCCATGGCGATCTTCGCCACGAGACGCAGGTGCGAGGTAACGAGCTGCGCTGCAGCTTCGCTGTCTTCGTGCTCTTCGTAACGCTTGGCGAGCATGTATTCCTGCTCCTGCGTCAGCACGGGATATTTCTTGATTTCGGAGAGATAGCGATTGAGGCTCTGCTCACCGCCGAGCGCCGGTACGCTCAAACTTCTGGTACTGCTCACTTTAACCCTGACCTTTCTTGCGTCGACCTCTTTCGCCGGACCCCTGATGGGCATCCGTTCTTTCGGGCCACGCGGTTACATATAGCGCAAGCCGCCTTAACTTGCACTGACTTTCGTCGATATCAACGTGCGGTTTCGTCGATCAGTTCCCGCATGTCGGCGGGCAATTCGGCGCAGAAATCCAGGCTTTCGCCGCTGATAGGATGTATGAATCCGAGTCGTGCCGCGTGAAGCGCCTGACGCCTGAAATCCAGTGCCTCCAGGACCGGGCGAAGGGCCTTCGGAGTGCGACCGTAAACCGGATCTCCCAATAGCGCATGGCCGATGGATGCACAGTGAACGCGTACCTGGTGCGTGCGCCCGGTTTCGAGCCGGCATTCGATCAGCGATGCATGATCGAGGCGCTTCTCGGTCTCGTAATGCGTGACGGCGTGCTTTCCGCGCGTGCTCTCGTCGGGCAGCACGGCCAATTTCCTGCGGTCCTTGTCCGACCTTCCGATCCGGCCCGAAACCGTGCCCGACGGCGGATTGGGATGGCCTGCGCAAACGGCGAGATAGCGCCGCGTTATCGAATGGTCGGCGAACTGTTTCGCCAGTCCTTCATGTGCAGCATCGCTCTTGGCGACCACCAGCAGGCCCGACGTATCCTTGTCGATCCGGTGCACGATACCCGGCCGCGCAACACCGTTGATGCCCGAGAGCCTGCCCGCACAATGGTGCAGTAGCGCATTGACCAGCGTCCCGTCCGGATTACCGGCTGCGGGATGGACGACCATGCCCGCCGGCTTGTTGACCACCAGCAGGTGATCGTCCTCGAACACGATATCGAGCGGGATGTCCTGCGGTTCGGCCTCGAGCGGTTCGGGCGGGGGCAGCGCGATGCGGTAACTCTCGCCGCCCGAGAGCTTGGCGGAGCCGGATTTTGCCGGTTTCCCGCCGATTTCGACGGCCCCTTGCGCGATCAGCCCCTTGACCCGTTCGCGCGACAGCCCGCTTGCCTCCGCCAGCGCCTTGTCGAGGCGTCCGGCATTTTCGAGCGTTCCGGTGAGGACATCGGGCGTGGACATGCTAGGGCCATGCGCGATGGCGCTCCAAGTCTCAAGCGAAGTTGTCGACCGGCTGCTGGCAGAAGCGCGCAGTGCGCACCCGCGCGAATGCTGCGGTATCCTGCTGGGCGAGGGGGATCGCATTGCCGCGATAGCGGTCGCGGATAATGTGCATCGCGCGCCCGAAACGCACTTCGAAATCGACCCGCAGGCGCTCGTCGATGCGCATCGCGCGGCGCGTCAGGACGGGCCGCAGGTGATCGGCTATTACCACTCGCATCCGAACGGACGGGCACAGCCATCGGCCACCGATCTGGAGCTTGTCGCGGGCGACGAGGCAGTCTGGGCAATAATCGCGGCAGGTGAAGTGCGCTTTTTCCGCAGCGGGGCTGGCGGTTTTACTGCGCTTCCCTATGAAGTTCAGGACAGCTAGAAGGCTGCGCCTAAAGCGTATCTACGGGATTTTTAATGAAAGACAGTGAATCGATCGACCTCGCGGCAATGCTTTGCTCGCGCCTGTGCCATGACATGCTCAGCCCGGTCGGCGCGCTCAGCAACGGGCTCGAGTTGCTGGCGATGGAAACCGATCCCGAAATGCGCAAGAGCGTGATCGAGCTGCTCGAACAGAGCTCGAAGACCTCCACCAACAAGCTGAAGTTCTTCCGTCTCGCGTTCGGCGCTGCCGGTGGCTTCGGCGACCGCGTGGACGTGGAAGAGCCCAAGGCGCTGATCGATGCGCTGGTGGCGGACAAGGACAAGATCGAGGTAAATTGGGCGATCGAGACGGCCAATCTCGCCAAGCCCGCGGTCAAGGTCCTGCTCAACTTCGCGCAGATCGCGATCGACGCGCTGGTGCGCGGCGGTTCGCTCGACATCGGGGCCGAAGTAAGAGGCAAGAACTGCGAGATCGTGGTGCGCGCTACCGGCACGAAAATCGGCTTCGACGAGAGCATTGGCAAGGCGCTCGACGGCAGCTTGCCCAGCTCCGAACTCTCCAGCCGCACGGCGGCAGCGCATATGATCGCCTTGCTGGCCGAACAGGCCGGCGGCGGGCTGCAATATGCCAGGACCGACGAGACACTTGTGCTCGGCGCGGTCCTGCCCGAAGCAGAAGGCCTGATCGGGTGAGCGGCAGCGAGCTGGTTCACGCAGAACGGCTGTCGCCCAATTTCGACGACCGCAGCCTGCCGATCAGCATGGTCGTCATCCATTACACCGAGATGCTCGGCGCCGAAAAAGCGCTAAAGCGGATGTGCGATGGCGAGGCGAAGGTCAGTGCCCACTACTTGATCGCCGAAGATGGCACGGTCACGAGGCTGGTGCCTGAAGACAAGCGCGCCTGGCACGCGGGCGTCGCCTATTGGCGCGGCCATAAGGATGTGAACTCGGCCAGTATCGGGATCGAACTCGACCACCCGGGCCACCTCCACGGCTACCGCGACTTTTCGGAAGCCCAGTTCGAGGCGCTCGTCCCGCTGGTGGCGCGCATGGTCAAGCAATACGACATTCCGCGCGCCAATGTGGTCGGGCATTCCGACGTCGCGCCGCAGCGCAAGATCGATCCGGGCGAACTTTTCCCGTGGGATCGGTTGGCCGAATACGGCCTGTGCCTCCCGCGCCCGGAGAAGCTCGAGCGCGGCGACCCGTTCGACAATGATGCAAGCTTCTACCTCGCGCTCGAACGCTTCGGTTACGACATTTCAGACGGTCACAAGGCGGTGGAAGCCTTCCAGCGCCGCTGGCGTCCGGAAAAGATCGACGGCATGATCGACGGACAGGTGCGCGCGATCCTGTTCCAGCTGCTGCTGGACCGCGACCGGGGTAGAACACGCTAAGGAGAATTCAATGAGGGTCGCAGCCCTGATGCCAATTATCGTATCCTCACTGGTCGCCAGCGGTGCCACCGCGCAGGAAGAAGACCGGTCGCGCGCCGCGACACCTATTGCGGTCGCCGACTGGGGCCCCAAGGTTCAGCAAGACTATCCGAGCCTGGCGCTGAGGAACGGCGAACAAGGTACCGTTACCATGCGGATCACAATCGACGTTACGGGCAGGGTCAGCGCGTGTGAGGTGACGACGTCGAGCGGTTCGACGTCGCTTGACGCAGCCGGATGCCGCGCGATGATGATCCATGCCCGGTTCAATCCGGCGCTAGACAAGAACGGCAATCCGATCGCGTCGACTTCTACTCAGTCGATCCGCTACCTCCTTCCCGAGGGCGCCAAGCCGATGCATTTCGCGCCCCCCTCTCCGATCGATGAATCGGAGTGGCGCAATAAGGTGTTCGACGAGGCCTTTGTTACCGATATTGAAGCTACCGAGACCGGAAGCGCACTGTTTCTTTTGACGATCGACGAGCAAGGCGCCCCGGTTGGATGCGGCATGCTGTGGCCGAGCGGCGATGCAGATCTTGACCGCAGGACCTGCGGTCGTCTGCTCGCACAAGCCCGTTTCCTGCCCGCCCGATTGAAGGATGGCGACACGATTCCAGGTTCCTATTCGGTCGCCTATCCCTCTCTCGAAGCCGTGAAGGCAAGTTCGCAAAACTGATTGTCCTTGGCTTTGAGCCAGCCTGCAACTATTCGCATCGCTGCCAGGGGGCCGGGCAGCCGCGCTTATGCGAGGAAAGTCCGGGCTCCACGAAACAAGGGTGGCGGGTAACGCCCGCCGAGGGCAACCTCAGGGAAAGTGCCACAGAGAGCATACCGCCGATGGCCCGCAAGGGATCAGGCAAGGGTGAAAGGGTGCGGTAAGAGCGCACCGGGGCTTCGGTAACGCGGCCCGCATGGCAAACCCCACCCGGAGCAAGGCCAAATAGGGGCGGCGCGCCGAAAGGCAGATGCGTTTCGTATCGACCGCCCGGGTTGGCTGCTGGAGTCCTGGAGCAATCCAGGACCTAGACGAATGGCTGCCGCCGCACGGCTGATGTGCAAGCATATCGCGTGCGGGACAGAACCCGGCTTACAGGCCCCCTGGCATTATCATCCGGAACATGTGGCCTCTCTGTCGATTGGGCCGGTCATGAGCACTCTCACGCATCGCAGCGCCCTGCAGCGCATCGCCATCATCCTCGCCGTCGTCGTCCAGATCGGCGCCACCTTCCTGCCGCAGCTCGGCTTCGGCGAGCCGATCGGTGATCGTTCGGACAGCGTGCGCACGCTGATCACGCCTTCGGGATGGGCCTTTGCGATCTGGGGACCACTGTTCTTCGGTTCCGCGGTATATGCCATCTGGCAGGCCTTGCCGGGGCAGCGCGACAACGTCCTGCTCGACCAGATCGGCTGGCCGTCGGTGGTAGCGCTCTCGATGCAGGGTATCTGGGCAACCTATACGCAGTTCGAGAACCTCACAGTGATCTCGGCGATCATCATCCTTACCTCGCTGGTCGCACTGCTGGTGATCGTCCGCAGGATCGTGGCCTTCGAACGCCCCATGAGCCGTTCCGAGCGAATCATCGTGGCGGTCACTTTCAGCGCGCTTGCGGCGTGGCTGACGGCCGCCAGCATCGTGAATATTTCCGCGACGCTCGCCTATTACGGCATCGGCGGCGAGTTCCGGTATCCGATGATCACCTCGATCATCGTGGCGATCGGCGGTGTCATCGCGGCGATCGCCGTCGCGCGCAGCCGCGGCAACCCGTGGTACGCGCTCGTGTTCTGCTGGGCGCTACTGGCGATCTATTTCCGCGGCGGACAGGAAAGCGGCGCGATCGCGCTGGCCTGCCTCGTCTCGGGCGTGCTCGTGGTTGCAGCTGTCGTGCTCGGCCTGAAGCCGCGCGCCAACCGTTACCACTGGTTCGGCTGAGCGGGGCGGCGTTCAGCCGCGCCCGATGCTCGTATATTCGAAGCCGGCCGCGCGGACTTCGTCCGGACGATAGATATTGCGCAGGTCGACGAGGACGGGCGCCTTGGCGAGGTCCTTCACGCGGTCGAGGTCGAGCGCACGGAAAGCGTCCCACTCGGTCACGATGGCGATCACGTCGGCATCCTTGATCGCGGCATAGGGATCCTCGACCATGGTAACCTCAGGCATCAGCGGCCTGGCCAGTTCCATGCCTTCGGGGTCGTATGCTTCGACAGTCACGCCTGCATCGGTCAGCGTCTGCGCCACCGCGATAGCGGGGCTGTCACGCATGTCGTCCGTATTGGGCTTGAAGGTCAGGCCGAGCAGAGCGACTTTCTTGCCGCGCGCATTGTCTGCACCGCCCAGCGCATCGAGCACCTTGCGGCCCATGGCGCGCTTGCGCGTGTCGTTGACTTTGACCACCGCTTCCACGATGCGCGTCGGGCTGTCGTAATCCTCTGCCGTCTTGAGCAGCGCGAGCGTGTCCTTGGGGAAGCACGATCCGCCATAACCGGGCCCTGCATGGAGGAATTTCGAACCGATGCGGTTGTCCATGCCGATGCCGCGGCTGACGTCCTGCACGTCCGCGCCTACCTTTTCACACAGGTCCGCCATCTCGTTGATGAAGGTGATCTTGGTGGCGAGGAAAGCGTTGGCGGCGTATTTGATCAGCTCGCTGGTGCGGCGACCGGTGAACAGGATCGGAGATTCATTGAGGAACAGCGGGCGGTAGACAGCGCGCATGGTCTCGCGGCCGAAATCGTCCTCGGCACCGATCACGATGCGGTCGGGGCGCTTGAAGTCGCCGATGGCGGCGCCTTCGCGCAGGAATTCGGGGTTGGAGACAACCGAGAACTTGTGGCTCGTGCCGCTGTCCTTGAGGATGCGCTCGACCTCGTCGCCGGTGCCGACCGGTACGGTCGACTTGGTCACGACAACCGCGTCATTTGCGAGATGTTCGCCGATTTCCCTGGCCACGGCATAGACGAAGGAGAGGTCGGCATGGCCGTCGCCGCGGCGGCTGGGCGTGCCGACCGCGATGAAGATCGCGTCCGCGCTCTTGATCCCTTCGGCAAGGCTGGTGGTGAAGGTCAGGCGGCCGGCCTTGACGTTGCTGCCAACCAGCTCGGCAAGTCCCGGTTCGTAGATCGGCATGATCCCGTCATGCAGGCGATCGATCTTGGACTGGTCCTTGTCGATACATACGACGTCGTGACCGAAATCGGCGAAGCAAGCCCCCGAAACGAGGCCCACATAGCCCGAACCAACCATTGCGATCTTCATCTACGCATCCACCTTTTCGATAGAGATTTCGCCATCTTCGCTAGCGACGGCCTGAATGATGCGGCGCCTATCGCCTTCCAGCACCATTGCGGTCAAGCGCCCCGTTCGGAATGCCCCGGTGTCTATTCCGATACGATGTTCGCGGTCCTCGACATTCTCGAAGATCGTATGGCCGTGAATGATGACATGGGTGAGGGGTTCTTCGTGGCGCAGGAACCGCTCGCGGATCCACAGCATGTCCTTGCGTTGCTGCGCATCGACGGGGAACGCCGGATTTACCCCGGCATGGACGAGGGCATAGTCGCCGACGAGGATGATTTCCTCGAAGGAGGCCAGGAACTCGCGATCTTCCTGCGGGACGATCTTGCGCATCACCTTCTGGACTTCGGCGACCTTGAGCTTGTTGTATTCCTTGCGCTTCAGCCCGTAGCTGAGCACCGTCTCGCGTCCGCCATGCTTGAGGAAGTGGCGCAGGATCTCGTCGTTGTCGAAGCCCTGGAGGAACATCTCCTCGTGGTTTCCGGCAAGGTAGCGCACCTTGCGCTTCTTGCCCCACTTGCGGGCCAGTTTGATGACACCGGCGCTATCGGGGCCGCGATCGACGAGATCGCCGAGGAACACCACCGTCGTATCGGCAGCCGCTGCGGCGGCATCGTCCTGCTCGATCGCATCCTTGAGCTTCTCGAGCAGGTCGCGGCAGCCATGGATGTCGCCGATGACATACCAGCGTTCGCCATCGGGCACGCGCGCGATGCGTCGTGCGGGCGGCGCCTTGCCGAAGAGTTTGCGGATGGTTTCGAGCATGCTTGCTATGTGCGGGGTCACTTGGGGTGGAGACCACTTAGTGGTCCGGCTCGGAGCCTACAAGCTTTGCCGGACGGGCAGCAGTGTTTCGCAGTTGCACAATAGCCACGCTATATGTTGCAGTAGCGAAAAGTTTTACCGGACATCTTGCGCGACTCCCGACAGTGATGCACGATCATTTCGATTTCGCCTGAGGATCCTTTCCCAATAAATCCAAGGCCCGGCGAAAACGCAGGTGGGACGAAGCACCAAACCGAACCTTTAAGGAGTTCGAAATGCTCACGTCCTTTCGCGGCACTCTCGCCGCTTCGATTACCGCACTCTCCCTCGGCGTCGCTGCACCAGCGATGGCGCAATCCGCCGACGAGGCGGAGGAAACCACCGAAGACAGTGCCTATACCGTTTCCGCCAATGTCGCGCTGACGACCGATTACCGTTTCCGCGGCGTGTCGCTCTCGGGCGGCGATCCCGCAATCCAGGGCGGTCTCGACGTCGGCCATGAAAGTGGATTCTACGTCGGCGTCTGGGCCTCCTCGATCGAGGGTGGCGATGCCTATGGCGAGATGGAATTCGACATTTACGGCGGCTGGTCCGGCGATGTGGCCGAAGGCGTCACGGTCGATGTCGGCCTGCTCTACTACGCCTATCCGACCGAGGAGCTCGGCCTCGATACCGATTACTGGGAGCCCTATGCTTCGGTCGGTTTCAACCTCGGCCCGGCTGAAGCCACGGTCGGTGCGGCCTATGCCTTCGAGCAGGATTCGCTCGGCGGTGACGACAACCTCTACCTCTACACCGACGTGGGCTTCAGCCTGCCGAACACTCCGATCTCGCTGAGCGGCCACCTCGGTTACACCGACGGCGTTCTCGCTCCGCCGCTTCTGGCAGGTGACGCGGACGACAGCGGACTCGACTGGTCCATCGGCGCGAGCGTTTCGTCCGGTATTGTGGAAGTCGGGGTTGCCTATGTCGGCGTCGAAGGTCCTTCTATCGACGGTTTTACCGATGACGCGCTTGTCGGGACGATCACCGCCAGTTTCTGAGAATTCGCTGGCGATGGTTGGGGGCGCGCTTTCGGGCGTGCCCCTTTTCCTTTGCGTGGTGCGCGCCTAGATGGCCGGTATGGCCAAATATCTCCACAGCATGATCCGCGTTTCCGATCCGGAAGCCACCGTCGCCTTCTTCAAGCTGATCGGCGTCGAGGAAGTCCGCCGCTTCGACAACGAGAAGGGCCGCTTCACGCTGATCTTCCTTGCCGCACCGGGACAGGAAGGCGTGGCCGAGGTGGAACTGACCTACAACTGGCCCCCGGAAGACGGCAGCGCGCCGGAAGAATATTCGGGCGGCCGCAATTTCGGCCACCTCGCCTATCGGGTGGAGAATATCTACGACACCTGCCAGCGCCTGGTGGATGCGGGGCACACCATCAACCGCCCGCCGCGTGACGGCCACATGGCCTTCGTGCGCACGCCGGACGGCATCTCCATCGAATTGCTGCAGGACGGCTATCTCGACCCGGTGGAACCCTGGGCGAGCATGGAAAATACCGGCAGCTGGTAAGCCGCCGGTAATGCAGCCAGGAGCCTATTCCTCGACGTAGGGGTTCTTGGCATCGTCCGGATGATCTGTGGTCATCCGGAGGATGGTGAAGCCGACCACGGCCGAAATCAGCGAGCCCATGAGAATGCCGATCTTGGCTTCCTCGACCAGCAATGCGTTGCCGGCGAACGCCAGGCCGCTGATGAACAGCGACATGGTGAAGCCGATGCCGCACAGGATCGACACGCCCCAGATTTCGGGCCAGCTCGCCTGGTCGGGTCGCGGCGCGAAGCCCAAGCGGTCGGCCACCCAGATGGCCGAGAAGATACCCACCTGCTTGCCGAGGAAGAGGCCTGCTGCAATCGCCAGCGGAAGCGGCGCCAATATGCCTGCCACGCCCAGGTCGCCAAGATGCACACCAGCATTGGCGAAGCCGAAGACCGGCACGATCAGATAGGCGCTCCACGGAGCGAGATTGTGCTCCATGATCTCGACCATGGTCTCGTCGTCCTTGCCGATCATGGGAATGGTCAGCGCCGCGACAACGCCCGCGATGGTCGCGTGCACGCCCGAATTCAGCACCAGGAACCACAGCACGATCGCAGCGAGGATGAAGGGCCAGTAGGCCTTCACCTTCATCTTGTTCATCGCGAACATGGCCGCGGTGACGAGCGCGGCCCCGATCAGCCAGGTCATCTTGATCTTGGCGGTATAGAACAGCGCGATCACCATGACTGCACCGATATCGTCGACGATGGCGACGGTCAGCAGGAATAGGCGCAGCGACGCGGGTACGCGGCTGCCGAGCAGGCCGAGCACACCCATCGCAAAGGCAATGTCCGTCGCCGCCGGGATCGCCCAGCCGCGCGTCAGTTCGCCAGCGCCTTCGGCATTGACGAAGAAGAGATATACGAGCGCGGGGATTGCCATGCCCGCCGCTGCGGCCAGGACCGGCATGCGCCGCTGCTGCGCAGTCGAAAGCTGCCCCTCGATCCATTCGCGCTTCACTTCGAGCCCGACGACGAAGAAGAAGATCGCCATCAACCCGTCGTTGATCCACAAATGCATCGTGTTCAGCTTGAACACGGAAGCGTCGAACATCTCGCCGTGGAAGAGGTGATGATATTCGTCTGCAAACGGAGAGTTGGCTGCCAGCATCGCGGCAATCGCGACGAGGATGAGCAGGATGCCTGCCGAAGCGTCGCTGACGAACAGCGCGCGGACGGGGGCGAATACGATGCGGAATGCTGAAGGACGTTCACTCATGTCGAGAGGCTCTTTTTCTCAATAGATGCCCCGTTGCAAGGGCGGATTCTGCGCGATAGAGATTGGGCAGGGGAAAAAGGGGTCGCAATCATCTCGCAGATAACGCTTTTGGAGGTCTTGGCGCTCGTCCAGACCGAGCTGCTGCTGTTCGCAGCCGTCTTCTTCGCGATCGGCCTGGCTGACGAACTGGCGATCGATATCGCCTATCTGTGGTGCCGGCTGACCGGGAGGGCACGGACACAAAGGGTGCCGGAAGAGGCGCTTGCGAAAAACATGCTGAGAGGAATGGCCGCGGTCTTCATCCCGGCCTGGCGCGAAGACGCCGTTATCGGCTCCACCCTCGTGCATGCACTGGCTGCATGGCCGCAGGAAGACCTGCGCATCTACGTCGGCTGCTATCGCAACGATGCCGAAACGATTGCCTCGGTCGTGGCCGCTGCGCGCGGGGATGACCGGGTCCGGCTCGTCGTGGTCGGCGAGGACGGCCCGACCTGCAAGGCGCATTGCCTCAACCGGCTTCACGAAGCACTCGCACAGGACGAGGCACGTTCGGGCACGAAAGCGCACATGGTCGTGCTGCACGATGCCGAGGACATGGTCGATCCAGCGGCGCTCCCCATTCTCGACCACGCGATCTGGAATGCGGATTTCGTGCAGCTGCCAGTCATGGCCTTGCCGCCGTCCGATTCGCGCTGGATCGCGAGCCACTATTCCGACGAATTCGCCGAAGCGCATGCCAAGCACATGGTCGTTCGCGATGCACTGGGCTGCGCGATCCCGGGCGCAGGTGTCGGCTGTGCAATCGGTCGCCAGATGCTGGCCAAGCTTGCCGCAGAAGCTGGGGGCCAGCCTTTCGCGCAAGGCGCGCTGACAGAGGATTACGAACTGGGAATACGCGTAAACGCGGCGGGCGGTTCGAGCCGTTTCCTCAGGCTGCGAACCGACGACGGCCGACTGATCGCCACGCGCGCCTATTTCCCGGACCGACTGGTAACCGCAGTGCGCCAGAAGACCCGCTGGACGCATGGTATCGCGCTGCAGGGTTGGGACCGGCTCGGCTGGGAGGGCAACGCCCTCCAGCGCTGGATGACCTTCCGCGACCGGCGCGGACCGCTTGTCGCCTTGCTGCTTTTCATCGGCTACGCGCTGCTGGTCTCCGGGACGGTCTCCGCCTTCGCATCAAGGGCCGGACTTGTGCAGCCCGTAGATTTGTCGCCGGCGCTGGAGGGGCTGCTGATGCTGACCTTCGCCGGTCTTGTCTGGCGGACCGGGCTGCGCGCCGTCTTCACGGCTCGCGAATACGGGTTTGCAGAAGGACTTCGGGCGATCCCACGCGTCGTGGTCTCCAACGTCATTTCCATCATGAGCGGCAGGCGCGCGCTTGCCGGCTACATCCGTACCTTGAGAGGCGCGCCGGTGGTCTGGGACAAGACCGAGCACAGGGCCCATCCGGCCCGGATATTTGCTGAGGAGAAGTCGGCATGAGCGCACAGGCAAAACCGGCACGGGGCCGGCCGCTTATCTTCCTTGTGACCGTGGCGTTGATATGGGTGACCGTGCGCGCGATCGCCTGGCAGATGCCGGCAACTCCGACGCTACCCGAGGCAGCGACGCCCGCACCACGACAGTTGGTTTCAGTCCCGGTCGAGGCGTCCAAGGCAGAAACTGTCACCGACCCTGACACACTTGTCGAGGGCCTCGAGCCTGTCCCCGGCGCACACGAGCACAGCCGTTTCATCGACAGCTCGGTCGCCGCCGGTCACGACATGCTGTGGATGTCCGCTTCGCAGGATTAAGGTCTCCGCAACACTCCAAAAACGCAGTTGTGCAGGGTCGGACAATCGTTCGGCTTTCATAGAAGGTCGCCCTGCGATAGGGCGGTCCCCATGGACGTCTACCTGCCCATCGCGAACCTCTCGGTAAACGGTCTCTGGATCGTTGCCCTCGGTGCGCTGACCGGCGTCCTGTCGGGCCTGTTCGGCGTCGGCGGCGGGTTCCTGACCACGCCGCTGCTGATCTTCTACGGCATTCCGCCGACCGTCGCGGCCGCATCCGCTTCGACGCAGGTCACCGGTGCGAGTGTCTCGGGTGTTCTTGCGCATGGCAAGCGCAAGGGGGTCGATTACCGCATGGGCGCCGTCATGGTTGGCGGCGGTATCATCGGTGCAGGCATCGGCGCGCTGCTGTTCCGTTTCTTCCGCGCGATCGGCCAGATCGATGTGGTCATCAATGCGCTCTATGTCGTGCTGCTCGGGTCGATCGGCATATTGATGGCGCGCGAATCATGGCAATTGCTGCGCAAGTCGAGCGGCACGAAACAGGCGGCGCGCAGGCGGCATCACCCGCTGGTTGCGAACCTGCCGTGGCGCTGGCGGTTCTACGGCTCGGGCCTGTATATTTCCCCGCTCGCGCCGCTGATCGTCGGCGTCGCCGTGGGAATCCTGACCATGCTCATGGGTGTGGGCGGCGGCTTTATCCTCGTGCCGGCCATGCTCTACATCCTCGGGATGAGCGCCAATGTCGTCGTCGGCACCAGCCTGTTCAACATCCTGTTCGTCACCATCGCCACCACGGTCATGCATTCGCTGACGACGCGCGCGGTCGACATTGTCCTCGTTGCGCTGCTCCTGATCGGGTCGGTTACCGGTGCGCAGTTCGGTTCACAGCTTGCGGTCAAGGCGAAGCCGGAGGTCCTCCGTCTGGTCCTAGCCAGCATCGTGCTGCTGATCGCCTTCCGCATGTTCCTCGGACTGTTCTACCAGCCCGATGAAATCTACACGATCTATCCGCTGTGAGGGCGCTGCTGCTCCTGTTCGCCGCGCTGATGCTCAGCGGCCAGCGCGATCCGGTCCTCGTGCCGGAGGTTTCGCAGCACGACGTGCAGGTCCGACAGGGCTTCACAGGCACCGAACTGCTCCTGTTCGGCGCCGTGCTCGACCCGGCGGGCAGGGCAGGGCAGGACTATGACATCGTGGTGGTTCTCAAGGGCCCGTCCGAACCGATCCGCCTGCGCGAGAAGGAACGGTTCGCAGGGGTCTGGGTCAATGCGGAAAGCAATGATTTCCGCTCCGTACCCAGCTATTTCGCGGTCGCCTCCTCGCGACCGATCGACGATATCGTCGATGCCAAGACCGCCGCGATCTACGAATTCGGGACCGGCTATATCCAGCTGTCCCCAAGTGGCAGCATCAACCCCGAGGAACAGCAGCGCTTCTCCCTCGGGCTCGTCGACCTGAAGCGCCGGCAGGGGCTCTACAAGGAAGATTTCGGCGGCGTGCAGATCAGCGAAGGCGTGCTTTACCAGGCGCGCATCTCGCTGCCGTCGAATGTGACGACCGGCACCTATTCGGCGGAGACATTCGCAGTCACCCGCGGCCGCGTCATCGCGTCTGCCGTGTCGGAAGTCGAGGTGCGCAAGGTCGGGTTCGAACGCTTCGTCGAGCTGAGCGCGAACCAGTACGGCCTCCTCTACGGCTTCGTTGCGGTCATGCTTTCCGTCCTGATGGGCTGGGGCGCGGGCCGACTTTTCGCCCGCCTCTGATAACGGCCGCTCGCGCACCATCGTTGACGCGATTTTAACCGTTTTCCGCCATCACGCTGGTCGAAGGCGCATGTGCGCCAAACGAGGGCCAGGGCAGACTAATGAACGATATGGGCAACGGAAATTTCGGTTCCTACGATCCGCAGCGCCAGATGGAGGCGGAACAGCCGCAGCGTCGCAGCAACAGCCTGCGCGACCGCATCCGCCGCTCGGCCGATAGCGAGCAGGGACCGGCGGCGGCCCAGTCACGCTCGGGTTATGTCCACCAGCCGCATGGCGAACAGGCCCCGGAACCCAAAGCTGCCCAGCAGCAGCCCGTCGAGGCCGCGGCGCCCGTGATGCCGCAGCCGCAGCCGCAGGCCGAAGCCCCGGTCGAAACCTCGCCTGCTCCTGCTACTGCTCCGGCCGCCAAACTTGGCGAAGCGCCGCCGCGCCCTTCGGATCTCGCACCCAAGGCAGCTCCTGAACCCGAGCCGGAAGAGCCCGAGGACGAGCAGCCTCTCAGCGACAATGCGCTCCAGCCCATCGGTGTCGTGCTGGAAATCGCAGGTTCGGGATCGATGATCGCGATCGATCTCCAGCGCCTGACCGAATGCGGCGAAGACCCCGACCCCGCCATCGCCATGGCCGGACAGGTCGGTTCGCAGATCAAGATTCGCATCGGCAACAGCTGGCTGCTCGCCAGCGTCCGCAACCAGAAACAGGACCGCAAGGCCGGCAGCATCCTCGCCAACATCGACTTCCTCGGTGAAGGGATCGAGGAAAAGCTCACCGGCAAGCTGCACGGTTTCCGCCGCGGTGTGACCCGCTACCCGGTCCCGGGCGCGATGGTCTATCCCGCCTCCACCGCCGATCTCAAGCAGGTCTATGCGAGCGATGGCCGCAGCGCGGTCACGATCGGCAAGGTCTATCCGACCAAGGACATTCGTGCCGGCCTCTATGTAGACGCCATGCTCGGCAAGCACTTCGCGCTGCTGGGTTCGACCGGTACCGGTAAGTCGACCAGTGCCGCGCTGATCCTGCACCGCATTTGCGAGGCAGCGCCCGAAGGTCACATCGTGATGATCGACCCTCACGGCGAATATTCGGCAGCCTTCCGCCAGACGGGCGTCATCCTCGACGTTTCGAACCTGCAGATGCCCTACTGGATCATGAACTTCGAGGAGCACTGCGAGGTCCTTCTCACCAGCAATGGCAACGAGCGGCAGGTCGATGCCGACATTCTCGCCAAGTGTCTCTTGAAGGCGCGCAGCAAGAGCAAGCTTGCGCAGACCATGGGCAAGATCACCGTCGATTCGCCGATCCCCTACTTGCTTTCGGACCTCTCCAACGAGATCCAGGACCAGATGGGCAAGCTCGACAAGGCGACCAATTCCGCGCCTTACATGCGCATCAAGAACAAGCTCGACGAGCTGAAGGCCGACCCGCGCTACCAGTTCATGTTCTCAGGGATGCTGGTGGCCGATTCCATGGCCGACTTCATTTCGAAGATTTTCCGCATGCCCTCGAACGGCAAGCCGATTTCGATCATCGACGTTTCCGGCGTGCCTTCGGACGTGACCTCGACCGTGGTGGCCGTGCTGAGCCGCCTCGTCTTCGACTTCGCGATCTGGGGCCGCGAGGAAAAATGTACGCCGATCCTGCTGGTTTGCGAGGAGGCGCACCGCTACGTCCCGAACGAGAAGAATGCCGACGGCAACTCGGTGGGCACCATCCTTTCGCGTATCGCCAAGGAAGGCCGTAAATACGGTATCTCGCTTGGCCTCATCACGCAGCGCCCGTCCGACCTTGCAGAAGGCGTGCTGTCGCAGTGTGGTACGATCATCTCGATGCGTCTGAACAACGACCGGGACCAGGACTTCGTCCGCGCAGCCATGCCCGAAGGCGCACGCGGTTTCCTCGACGCGATCCCGGCGCTGCGCAACCGCGAGTGCATCATCTGCGGCGAGGGTGTCGCTATTCCGATCCGCGTGAGCTTCGACAATCTCGAAGAGGTCAAGCGTCCGGCTTCGGAAGACCCGAGCTTCGTCGAAATGTGGAACAACCCCGGCGGCGAGGAAGACATCGTCCAGCGCACCGTGCAGCGCTGGCGTAGCCAAGGCTGACTTTTGTTCTTTGAACCCGCCTCAGCGGGTTCGTCCTCGCTATACGTGCGGCAAGCCGCACCCGCTGCGGGCGGCCGGTCGGCCTTGCCGGGCCTTCCTCGGCCCGGTCCTTGGTCACGGCAGTCAAAACGCGACTGCGCGCCGCCGCTACTGCGGCGAAGCCAAGCCGCACGGAGGTGCGGCGCCCGGCGTCTGAGGGTCACAAGGGGGCTACGTCCCTCTTGTGTCGCCAAACAAATGGATATGCAGCCGGTCGCTCATGCGGAAGCCGTGCTTCAGGCATAGGTCTGCTAGCCATTTCTCGCGTGTCCGCAGCGTCTGGCTGTCTGTTCCTTCGGGCATGAGGAAGACGTGGCCGGGCTTGAAGCGGTAGCGATCGTGCAGCTCGAGGACCTCGTCGACGTCAGAGGGTTCGGCAATTACGAACTTAAAAAATGCACGCGGGTCGGTGGCATAGGCGTCGAGCCGTTCGGGGAGCAGCGCGAGGTCGGCCGGATTACCGCTGTGGGCGAGCTTGGGGCTGACGTTGAACTGGTCGATGCGGACATCGAGGCGCGGGGGCGCCTTGGTCGTGCCGTTGGTTTCGATCTCGACCGAGATATCAGGCAGCAAGTCGAGCAGTTTGGCCAGCGCAGGCGCCTGCAGCAGGGGCTCGCCCCCGGTGATCACCAGCCGGTCCTGCCCTAGCTGCATAATGTGCGCGGCGACCTCTTCCTCGTCCAGCGTGACCTGGTTGGCCTTGCGCTCGAAAGTCACGCCATCGCGGTGCGGGCGGTTGTCGCCCTCGAAATGCCACGTGTAAGCCGTGTCGCACCACACACAGGCGAGGTTGCAGCGCGATAGCCGCATGAAGGCAACCGGCATGCCGACGCTCGGGCCTTCACCCTGCACGGAGGCGAAGATCTCCGGCCCGCCGTCGTCATCGGTGGCGAGTACGAGTGCCATGTCAGTTGTACACCGTCACTTCGACGCGCATGCCTTCCGGGTCGCGGAAGAATGTCGCTGTCTCGCCTTCGAATTCCTGCTTCTCCGGGACTTCGAAACCGGCGGCTGCCATGCCGTCGCGCACCGCGTCGAGCGCAGCCATGTCGGGCGCGGTAAAGCCGAGGTGGTTGAGGCCGGGCGCATATCGCTCGTAATCCGAAGTGCTTGCCTTGGCCTGCTTGAGGTCGATGCTGAGGCCATCGTCGCTCGTCCACACATGATCGCGCGTCTTGGTGAACCCGATCAGGTCCAGCAAGGCTGCGTACCAGGGCAAGCTCGTCTCCAATGAGCGAACCAGCACCACCATGTGATCGAGCTTCATGCGCCTAACCTAGGCGCGTGAGCGCGGCCTTCAAGCGTTCGATCTCCGCCGTGTGGTGCGCGTGGTCGGCACGGGCCTTCTCGACCGCCTCGGGCTTGGCGCGTTCGACGAAGTTGGCATTGCCGAGGCGGCCCTCGAGCGACTTTGCTTCCTTGATCGATGCCTCCAATGACTTTTCAAGCCTTGATCGAGCAGCGCCAAAGTCGATTACACCCTCAAGGGGTATGTGATACGTCGCTGTCCCGACAACCATGGTGAACCCCTTCTTCTTGTCAGAAGAATACTCTGTTCGGTCGAGAACCTTGCCTGTTGCTAATTCAAAGGCTGTGCCTGTCATTATGATCTGAACGACATCAGAGCGAGTCATCCGTGCGATAGCCGGCCCGTGTGTGCGGAAGCGATCAATTAGATCATAACGCTCACCTTGCTGAACCTTCAGGCCGTCAAAGTAGATGTCGTTCATCACTAAGATTTCGGTCTTGGCACTTGCGGGGACATCCAATTCTGCACGAGCAGACCGCAGTTCCTTGATGAAGCCAATCACCCACTCGATCTCTTCTGAGGCTTCCCAGCTTGGCTCAGCCTGCGGATCGGGCCACTTTGCGGTGATCAGCGGATAGTCGGCACGGTCGCCCTGTTTCGACCACAACTCTTCGGTGATGAAGGGCATGAAGGGGTGGAGCATGACAAGGATCTGGTCGAGCGCCCAGCCGGCAACCGCCTTGGTTTCCTCGTCGAAATTGCCCTTGATGAGCTCGATGTACCAGTCGCAGAAACGGTCCCACACGAAGTGATAGATCGTGTTCGCGGCGGCGTCGAAGCGCAGGTCGGCCATCGCCTGCTCGAGCGCATTCTTGGTCTCGACGACCTCGCCGATGATCCACTTGTTGACCGCCTGCGTGGCGGTGGGGGCCGCGATGCTGGTGCTCGCGCCGATGCCGTTCGACTGGCAGAAACGCGTGGCGTTCCAGAGCTTGGTCGCGAAGTTGCGATAGCCCTCGACGCGGCGCTCATCCATCTTGATGTCGCGGCCCTGGCTTTCCATTGCCGACATAAAGAAGCGCAGCGCATCGGCGCCATACTGGTCGATAAGGCCGAGCGGGTCGACCACATTGCCCTTCGACTTGGACATCTTCGCTCCGTCGGCGGCGCGCACCAGCCCGTGGAGGTAAAGTCGCGGCCAGGGCGCCTTTCCGGTGAGGTGAATGCCCTGCATCATCATGCGCGCATCCCAGAAGAACAGGATGTCGAAGCCCGAGATCAGCAGGTCGTTGGGATAGTGCTTTTCAAGCAGGTCGGTCTTGTCCGGCCAGCCGAGCGTGGCGAAGGGCCAGAGCGCCGACGAGAACCACGTGTCGAGCACGTCCTCGTCGCGGGCGAGGGCAACGCCGTCACCGGCCTGCGCCTGCGCCTCTTCCTCGGTCATGGCCACATAGGCCTTGCCCTCGGCGTCATACCATGCCGGGATCCGGTGACCCCACCAGAGCTGGCGGCTGACGCACCAGGGCTGGATGTTTTCCATCCAGTTGAAGAAGGTCTTCTCCCAGCTCTTCGGGACGATCTCGATCGTGCCGTCCTTGACCGCTTCGATCGGGGCCTTGGCGAGCTTTTCGGCATCGACATACCACTGGTCGGTCAGCCACGGTTCGATCACCACGCCGCCGCGGTCGCCGAAGGGCGTCGCGATGGTGCGCGGTTCGGCGTCGAGTTCCTGTTCTTCGCCCTTCTTGGTCTTGGCGATGTGCGGGATGAGATAGCCCTGCACCTTCATGCGCGCCACGACCAGCTCACGCGCGCCATCGACACCGTCACGCTTGAAGCGGTGGAGGCCGATGAATTCGTCCGGTACCAGCCCGTCGGCGGTCTGGCAGACGTTGGCCTCGCCATCGAGCATGTTGAGCATGTCGGCCGGCTTGAAGCCTGCGCGCTTGCCCACGTCGAAATCGTTGAAGTCGTGACCCGGCGTGATCTTCACGCAGCCCGAACCGAGTTCGGGATCGGCATGCTCGTCGGCCACGATGGGCACGCGGCGACCGGTGATCGGCAGAACGATATGCTTGCCGACAACCGACTTGAAGCGCTCGTCATCGGGGTGAACCGCCACCGCCATGTCGGCGAGCATGGTTTCGGGCCGCGTCGTGGCGACGACGAGGTGATCCTTGCCCTCCGACGTCGTTACGCCGTCTTCCAGCGGATATTTGAAGTGCCAGAACGAGCCCTTCACGTCCGTAGTCTCGACCTCGAGGTCCGAGATCGCGGTCTTCAGCTTCGGGTCCCAGTTCACCAGCCGCTTGTCGCGGTAGATCAGGCCGTCGTTGTAAAGGTCGACAAAGGTCTTGAGCACGGCGTTCGAGAAATGCTCGTCCATCGTGAACTGCTCGCGGCTCCAGTCCATCGAGCAGCCGAGGCGGCGCAGCTGGCGCGTGATCGTGCCGCCGCTTTCCTCTTTCCATTCCCACACCTTGTCCACGAAATCCTCGCGCGAGTAATTCGTGCGCTTGTCCTGCTTCGCTTCCATCTGGCGTTCGACCACCATCTGCGTGGCGATGCCGGCGTGGTCGGTGCCGACCACCCACAGCGCATCCTTGCCGCGCAGGCGTTCGTAGCGGATCACCACGTCCTGCAGCGTGTTGTCGAGCGCGTGGCCGATGTGGAGCGAGCCCGTGACATTGGGCGGCGGGTTCACGATGGTGAAGGGCTCGGCATCGGGCCGCTCGGGGCGGAACAGGCCGTTTTCTTCCCAATGCGCGTACCAGCGCTGCTCGATATCGGCGGGGTCGAAGGTCTTTGAAAGCTCGGTGGTCATATCAGGGCCTTTGCCAGCCCATTTTGTGCGATGCAACGCCGTAGGGGAGGGGAAACGATACGTGCTTGTTTAGCGAAGCGTTTCCCCGCATACCGCGAGCCGCATGACAGGTTTCGCGGAATACGAACTGCAAGAGGGCGATGGGGGCACGGTGCTGAAGCTCACCGGACCTTACCTCGTGTCGACGATCGGCCCGATCGATGAGGACCTGCGCGTTATCGAAGGAGATATCGTCAGCGTCGATATCTCGGATGTTTCCGAGATCGATACCGTCGGTGCATGGCTTGCCCGCGAGGTCGCCTCGCGCCTCGGTGCCGAGGTTTCTGGAGCGGGCGAGCGTGCGCAGCGGCTGCTCGGCGCGCTCGAGAATATCGATGCCGAAGACGATCTTTCCGCACCGCGCCTGCCGATCTGGAGCCGCGTACCCGAATCATTGGGGGAGAAAGTCTTCAACCTGCGGACGGGTACTTACGGCGTCCTGAGCTTTCTGGGTGCCCTGCTGACCGCCGCCTGGTCGCTGATCCGCAATCCGCGCCGTTTCCGCATGGTCGCGCTGGTGAGACAAGCCGAACTGGTCGGCGTTTCCGCATTGCCGATCATCGGCCTGATGAGCTTCCTCATTGGCATCGTCATCGCCCAGCAGGGTGCGGTACAACTCGCGCAGTTCGGCGCGGAGACGCTGACGATCAACCTCGTCGGGCGCATCACCCTGCGCGAACTCGGCGTGCTGATGACCGCGATCATGGTCGCCGGCCGTTCGGGCAGCGCCTTTGCCGCGCAGCTCGGCACGATGAAGCTGACTGAGGAAGTCGATGCGATGCGCACGATCGGCATTGCGCCGATGGAAGCGCTGGTCATTCCGCGGATCATGGCTGCCGTGCTGATGATGCCCCTGCTCGGCTTCTACGCTTCGTGCATGGCGATCATCGGCGGCGCGGTGATCGGCGACGTTATGCTGGGCATCCCCTTCTGGACCTTCCTCGCGCGGATCCAGGAAGTCGTGCCGACTTATGACCTTTGGGTCGGCCTCATCAAGGCGCCCGTCTTCGGACTGATCATCGGCCTTGCCGGTTGCTATCACGGGCTGCAGGTGCACGGTAATTCGGAAGAGGTCGGTACGCGGACCACGATGGCGGTGGTCTCGGCAATCTTTGCCGTGATCGTGCTCGACGCCTTCTTCGCGGTTTTCTTTACCGAGCTGGGGTGGGGCTGATGAGCGCGGCAAAGCAAACCCACAAGCACGAGCGCTACAAGGGCGAATACCCTATCGTGGTCGAAGGGCTGACCAACCGGTTTGGTCCGATCACCGTGCACGAAAACCTCGACCTCAAGGTCAGGCGCGGCGAGATTCTCGGCGTTGTCGGCGGTTCGGGCAGCGGCAAATCTGTCCTCATGCGCTCGATCATCGGCCTGCAGAGACCGAACGAGGGCGATATCAGGGTGTTCGACAAGTCGATCATCCAGGCACAGCCCGACGAGGAGATCGGCGTGCGCGACCGGTGGGGTGTGCTGTTCCAGGGCGGCGCGCTGTTCTCGACGCTTACCGTGGGCGAGAATGTCGAAGTGCCGCTGAAACAGTTCTACCCGGAAATTCACGAAACGCTGCGCAAGGAGATTGCGCGCTACAAGGTGCTCCTGTCGGGACTGCCTGAAGAGGCGGTGCGCAAGTATCCGAGCGAGCTTTCGGGCGGCATGAAAAAGCGCGCAGGCCTTGCCCGCGCGCTGGCGCTCGATCCCGAACTCCTCTTCCTCGACGAGCCGACGGCGGGCCTCGACCCGATCGGTGCGGCAGCATTCGACCGGCTGACGCGCGAACTGAAAGAAACGCTCGGCCTCACCGTGTTCCTGATCACCCATGACCTCGATACGCTGCACGAGATTTGCGACCGGGTGGCGGTGATCGCCGACAGGAAGATCATCGCGGTCGATACGGTTCCCAAGCTGATGGAGCTCGACCACCCCTGGATACAGGAATATTTCAACGGTCCACGTGGCCGGGCGGCGCTGACGGCGCAGGCGCTCGACGAACTCAGGAAGCACATGGACCTGCCGATCGCTCAGCATGCGGTCAAAGCGTTGGACAAACCGCCTGCGGGCAAGGATAAGGCTTAGCGAATGGAAACGCGGGCAAATTACGTTTGGGTGGGGGCTGTTACGCTCGCAGTGCTGGCGGCGCTGGCGCTGTTCATCGTGTGGATCGCGCGCTGGGGCGAAGGCGCGCAGAAGGAATACGACATCTTCTTCAAGGAAAGCGTGTCGGGCCTCGCCAATGGCAGCCAGGTGGCCTTTGCCGGTGTTCCCGTGGGGCAGGTCAGCCAGATCGCGCTGTGGGACAAGGACCCCGAATTCGTTCGCGTTCGCATTAGCGTGAAGGAAGAAGTGCCCATCCTCGTCGGCACGACGGCAACCATCCAGGGCAGCTTCACCGGCGTTTCGACCATCCTTCTCGACGGCGCGCGTAGCGGAGCTCCGCCGATTTCCTGCGAAACGACAGCCTGCACCGAGGGCGTGCCGATTATTCCTCCCAAGGACGGCGGTCTCAATGCACTGCTCTCCAACGCGCCGCTGCTGCTCGAACGGCTCGCCACGCTGACCGAGCGTTTGACCCAATTGCTGGATGAGGAAAACCAGGGCGAGATTGCCGGCATTCTCGCCAACACCAACCGCATGACCGCCGACCTCGCGCAGGCCGCGCCGCAGTTCGAACGGACCATGGCCGAACTGCAGGTGACCCTGCGCGAAGCATCGGAGGCGCTGGACGAGTTCGAGAAAGTCACGGCTTCGACCGACCGCCTGCTCAACCAGGAAGGCGCGCAGCTGGCCGACCAGCTTCGCACCACGCTGAAGCAGGCCGGCGATGCTTCGGAAGAATTGCAGGGCGTTCTCGCCGAAGCGCGACCTGCCACGAAGCAACTCACCGAAAGCACGCTTCCGGCGGCCGAGGCGACGCTGCGTGATTTGCGCGCGACCAGCAAGGCGCTGCGCGATGTGACCGAAAAGATCGACGAGAGGGGCGCTGGCGCTCTTCTCGAAGGGCAGCCACTGCCCGATTACGAGCCGTGAGAAGGGGCCAAGCCGCGATGACCACGCATTTCAAACTCGCCGTCCTTGCCCCTGCATTGCTGCTGGGCGGATGCCTGTCCTTCGGCAGCGAACCGCCCGAAAGCCTGCTGACGCTGACGGCGACCGCAACCGCACCGGCCGGCACCGGCGGGTCGAGCACGGCGGACACGGCCATTTCGCTGGTCGAATTCCAGGCTCCGGCGGCGCTCAACGTGACGCGTGTGCCGGTGCAGGTCTCCGACACGGAAATCGCCTATCTCAAGGACGCGGTGTGGGTTGAAAGGCCCGCGCGCCTGTTCCGCCGCCTGATCGCCGAAACGATCCGCACCCGTTCGAACCGCGTGGTGGTCGATGGCGACGATCCGGGCGCGCTCGCCACCAATCGCCTGACCGGCACCCTCCGCGAGTTCGGCTATGACGCGCGCAGTGGCAGCGTGGTCGTTGTGTTCGACGCCGTCCGTCCGGGCGAGGGGAGCGCAGTCGAAACGCGACGCTTCGAGGCAATCGTGCCGGGCGTGGCCGCCGATGTCGGCAGCGTGGGACCTGCGCTCAACCGAGCCGCAAACGACGTGGCCGGACAGGTCGCGGAGTGGGTGGGGTAGATATCGCCTCCGAGGTCTGACTTGTTTCGCTTTCGAGCGACGCTGCATTCTGGATCGCTGCATTGAAGAACGTCTTCTGGATTATTTGTGCGCTGGGCCTCGCGCTCCTCGCCTACGATCTCGTGTGGTCGAAATGGGAGCATACCGACGATAGTATGCTGGCAACCGGCATGCCCCCACAGATCGCATTGATCGAGGATATCGTTTCCGAACACGGCTGGGCCATCGATTGTCGAGGGCGCTCCGGCGACATGACAGTGGTGAGGCTGGCGCCAGGCTGGTGGCCATCGAAAAGCTCGCCTGACGAGGTGCGCGATGCAGCTTGGGCAGCCGCCACGAGCGTGACGCCTTCGGTTGACCTCAAGGAAAAACGCGATGGTTGCGACCTGCCGGCAAACAATTACGGCGTGAAAATCGACGAGAACGACGATCCCATCGTGTACGGGGTCGGACCTCGTGACGTTCTCGAGCTATATTTGAAGGAAGCTCGCGAATGCGGGGTGAAGGGCGCGCGACTGGGCCCCGCAACTCCCGAACAGCAAATCGCTATTGCCGGCGAAACCTCACCGGACTGGATGGGCTTGATCATCGATCCGAAGCTGGAGAGCAGGTATGGGCCGCTTAACTGCATGGTTGTTATGAGCGAACGCAAGCAGGCGGAACTCCGGCTTCGGGAGTAGAACCACTATATTCGGCGCCCTGCCGACGTTAGGCTGCCCTTGCGAACCGGATGGCCGCAAGGAAATCGCCCTTGCGCTTTGCACGGCGTTCCTCGGCCTCTTCATCGCGCCCCCACAGGTCCGCTTGCCAGTCCTCTTCGAGGTTGGCTGCATCCCATAGTGCTTCGCCGTCGGCACCGTCTTCCAGAGCCTCGAGCCCGATACAGAGCGAGGCTGCGAGCGAGGTCGTCTGTTCGAGCGCTGTCAGCGTGAAGGCGTCGAGCGCTTCCAGCCGGCTGCGCAGCTTGGCGAGCGTTTCCTCGGTCTGCGGACGGTGCAGGATGCCGCTGATCCGGTGCAACGCCACGCCTTCGCGCGCTTCCATTCCCGCGACGATCGGCTCCCACACTTCCTGCTGGCGGCGGTAGAGCGCCTCTTCCGGGTTGGCGCGGTAGCAAAGCGTGTCGGTCTCTGCATAACCAAGCAGCTTTTCGACCACGGCATCCTTGTCGCGCGCGATCACGTCGAGCGCATAATCGGTCATGTCGCGATAGCGGAAAGCGCTCGGGTCGATTTCCTCGCCCTGTTCACGCCATTCGGCCGCGAGCATTTCGGCTAGGTCTTCGCTTGGCACGACCTGCGGCTGTCCGCCCTGCGTCTTGATCGGGCGGCCATCGAGGGAAACCGTCCAGCCCAGTTCGGTGCTAGCGGTCGTAACTTCCTTGTAGAAACGCTTCATTGCCCATTCTTTTGCCAGTTGCGCATCAGGATCCGGGGCACGAGGAAAAACTCCACAGCGCCAATGACGAGCAGGATATACCCCACCACTTCGGGCAGATCGAGGATCTTGCCGATGATCAGGGCGCCGATGAAAACCATCAGCACGGCCCCGAAACGGGCTGCCTGAAGGATCCAGAACTTGCGCGCCGCGGGATCGGGTTCAGCCACCTATCAATTCCTCCAGTTGTTCCATTGTTTCAGCCACGCCGACAGCGCCCGCCGCGATCAGTTCGCGCGGTTCGTGATAGCCCCAGGCGACGCCGATGGCCCGCACGTTAGCTGCGCGCGCCATGTCCATGTCGAAGCTTGTATCACCGATCATCACCGCCTGGCTCGCTTCGACACCGGCCTCGGCCAGTGCCTGTTCGAGCATGGCAGGATGCGGCTTGCTCGGATGACGGTCGGCGGTCTGGAGCGTGACGAAGCGGTGCTTGATGCCATGCGTGTCGAGACAGGCGTGCAGACCCCGGTCGCTCTTGCCGGTAGCAACGCCGAGAAGCCATCCGGCCGCATCGAGCCGTTCGATCAGCGCGGCCATGCCTTCGTACAGCGGTTCTTCGAGGATGCCCGTCTCGCGGCGGCTGCGATAGCCGGCCTTGTAGGCTTCGAGCGCAATCTCGCGCTGGCTCTCGCTGGCATCGGGGGCGAGGATACCGAGTGCCTGCGGCAGGCTTAGCCCGACCATCCGGCGCACCTCGTTGCGATCGGGCGGGCCCAGCTTGGCGGCGGCGAAGGCTTCATCCATCGTGTCGCAAATGGCCGCCTGCCCGTCGACGAGTGTTCCGTCGCAATCGAATACGACGAGGCGGTTCACTTCTTCTTGCCCTTGGGCTTGCCACCCGTACCGCCGCGCGCGCGGCGCGGTCCGCGCTGCGCCTTGCGGTAGTTCTTCGCGTGCTGGCGCGCCTTCTGCTTCTTTTCTTCGCGCGTTGCGGGCGGGGGATCGTCTCGCATGGGCATCGCGTCGCTGGCGTTCTCGTCGAAGCCGATCTGGTCCATGCTGGCAGCGAAATGTTCGGGCAGGTCTGCCGTCACATCGAGCTTGCCGCCATCGGGGCTGTCTATGATCAGGCGTCGCGCGTGCAGGTGCATCTTGCGGCTGACCGAGCCGGTCAGGAAGGCTTCCTTACCGCCATACTTGCCGTCGCCCACGATCGGATGGCCCATCGCCGCGCAATGGACGCGCAGCTGGTGGGTGCGACCCGTCATCGGCTGGAGTTCGAGCCACGCGACCTTCTTGCCCGCCGTTTCGACGACACGGTACTTGGTCTTGGCTGGTGCGCCGCCTTCATGGTCGACATGCATTTTCTCGCCGCCCGATCCGGGCTGCTTGGCGAGCGGTGCCTCGATCACGCCCTGCTTGATGTCGGGCACGCCGACTACCAGCGCCCAATAGATCTTCTTGGCGCTGCGTCCGGAAAACCGCTTGGAAAAATACGCTGCGCTGCCCGGAGTGCGCGCCACGAGGAGAACGCCCGAGGTATCCTTGTCGAGCCGGTGGACGAGGCGCGGACGCTGTTCGTCGCCCTCTTCCATATAGGCATCGAGCAAGCCGTCGACATGGTTGAAGGTGTTGGTTCCACCCTGCGTCGCAAGACCCGGCGGCTTGTTGATTACCAGCGCGCTCTTGGTCTGCATGATGAGCATCGCCTCGGCCTGCTCGAGCTCGGCCTTGGTCAGCTCGCGCCGCTCCTTGGGCTTCTTGTGCGGCGCATCTCCGCCCGGCGGTACGCGGATCTGCTGGCCTTCCTGCAGGCGATCGTCGGGCTTGGCGCGGCTGCCATCGACGCGGATCTGTCCCGTGCGCGCCCACTTGCTGACCGTGCCGAAGCCGATCTGCGGGAGGTGGCGCTTGAACCAGCGATCCAGCCGGATGCCGTCGTCATCCGCTTCCACGGTGAAATTGCGTACTTCGCCGGAGGGTTTCATCCCGCAATCCTCATTACGGCCAGTCCGACCATCAGCCCGCTGATCCCGAGCGCGAATGACAAAATCGCATAGAGCGAGGCAAACAGATACTGGCCACGCTCGATCATCAGTACCATTTCGAGGCTGAAGGCGGAGAAGGTGGTGAATCCGCCGAGCAGGCCGACACCCAGCAGGACGCGCAACTGTTCGCTGTTTTCGCCCCCGTGCCGCGCAAGCCAGCCGGCAAGCAGGCCCATCAGCAGGCTGCCCAACGCATTGACGGCGAGGGTGGCGAAAGGAAAGGCGGTCACGATGGGGGCGCCGAGCCAATTGGTCATGGCGCGCCCAATCTGGTAACGCAGCGCAGCGCCCGCCGCGCCGCCAAGGGCGACGTGCACGGTTGCGACGAGGGGGGACAGGGTGGACATCGTCCCAGCCCCTAGCCGCTCATGGCCCGCTATGAAAGGCGATAGAGCACGCTTGCCTTTTTCATCGCGAATCCGTATGTGCGCGCCATTCGAGCCGGTCCGGAACGGATTCGGCGCGCTTTTCGTTGATTAAGCGACACCCTATTCAAGGAGGCATACCCCGCTACTGACGCGGGCTCTGGCCCGTAAAGTCGAGGTATTGAAGTTTATGCAGATCATGGTTCGCGATAACAATGTCGACCAGGCCCTCCGCGCGCTCAAGAAGAAGCTGCAGCGTGAAGGCGTGTATCGCGAAATGAAGCTGCGTCGTCATTACGAAAAGCCCAGCGAAAAGCGCGCCCGTGAAAAGGCTGCTGCCGTTCGCCGTGCACGCAAGCTCGAGCGCAAGCGCATGGAGCGCGACGGCATCAAGTAAGCCGTTGATTGCTGCACTAAGCTAAGCCATGAGGGCGCGGAGAAATCCGCGCCCTTTGCGTATCAGGACGAATTTTCATGACCGAAATCACCCGCGTACCGCTCCAGCCCCTCAAGAAGGGCTCGCTCGCCAAGCTCTGGCTGGGCGTCATCGTCGCCATCCTGCTGGGCGCTGGCCTCGCATGGGCAGCCGCACCCAAGGGCCTGAGCGTCGACACGATCACTGAAGGTACCGGCCCCAATCCGCAGCTCGGCGACGTCGTTTTCGTGCAGTATGTCGGCAGGCTGGCCGACGGCACCGAGTTTGACCGTTCGCAGCCGCTCCCGATTCCGCCGGGGATATTCCCCGAAGGCAACCCGCTCCTCCTGGAAGAAGGCGCGATCATTCCCGGCTTCGTCGAGGGTCTTTCGCAGATGCAGAAGGGCGGAAAGTACGAGCTGACCATTCCCAGCGACATGGCCTATGGCGCAGAGCCGCCTCCCGGTTCGCCGATCCCGCCCAACGCCGCGCTCACGTTCGAAGTCGAGGTCGTCGATTTCATGAGCAAGGAAGATTTCCAGGCGCGTGCAGCCGCCCTTCAGTCGATGATGGGGGCAGGTCCGGGTGGACCGGGCGCTCCCGGGGGTGAAGAAGCACCTCAATAGGCGTTTCCGCGCTTGAAGACATGGGCACGCGCGGCTAACGCGCTGCCCATGTCAGTCACACGCGAAGAAGTGGCCAAGATCGCCTCGCTCGCCCGCATCAAGATGGGCGACGAGGAGCTGGATCGCATGGTCCCCGAACTCAACAACATCCTCGACTGGGTCGAACAGCTCGGCGAGGTCGATACCTCGGGCGTCGAGCCGATGACTGCGGTCATCCCGAACACGCTGCGCCTGCGCGACGACGTGGTCGACGCGATCCCCGAAACCTCGGGCGGCCGCCGCGACGATGTCCTCGCCAATGCACCGGTTGCCGAACACGGCTTCTTCGGCGTGCCCAAGGTGATCGAATAATGACCGACTTCACCAACTTGGGCGTAAAGGACATCCGCGACGGCGTGGCTGGCGGCGATTTCACCGCGCGCGAAGTGGCGGAAAGCTTCAACGCTGCCGTTGCCGCCGCTGCCGAACTCAACGCCTTCATCGTCACGACGCCCGACCATGCGCTCGCCGCCGCCGACGCGGTCGATGCCAAGCGCGCGAAGGGTGAGGGCCTCGGCAAGATGGGCGGCGTGCCCATCGGCATGAAGGACCTCTTCGCCACCAAGGGCGTGCAGACCACCGCTGCCAGCCACATCCTCGAAGGCTTCAAGCCCGAGTATGAAAGCACCGTCTCGCAGAAGCTGTGGGATGCAGGCGCGGGCATGCTGGGCAAACTCAATCTCGACCAGTTCGCGATGGGTTCGTCCAACGAGACCAGCTATTTCGGCAATGTCTCTTCGCCGTGGAAGAAGGACGGCACCAACGCCGCGATGAGCCCGGGTGGTTCGTCGGGCGGTTCCTCCTCCGCAGTCGCCGCGCGCATCGCGCCGGCCGCGACCGGCACCGACACCGGCGGTTCGATCCGCCAGCCCGCGGCCTTTACCGGCATTTGCGGCATCAAGCCTACCTATGGCCGTTGCAGCCGCTGGGGCGTCGTCGCCTTCGCCAGCAGCCTCGATCAGGCAGGCCCGATGGCGCGCAGCGTCGAAGACTGCGCGATCATGCTCGAAGCCATGGCCGGGTTCGATCCCAAGGATGCGACCAGCCTGCAGATGGACGTGCCCAATTGGGAAGCGGCCCTGTCGGCAGACCTGAAGGGCAAGAAAATCGGTATCCCGAAGGAATACCGCATGGACGGCACCGACCAGGCGATCCTCGACAGCTGGGAGCAGGGCAAGGCTATGCTGCGCGATGCTGGCGCGGAAATCGTCGACGTCTCCCTGCCGCACACGAAATACGCGCTGCCCGCCTATTACATCATCGCTCCGGCAGAAGCCTCGTCCAATCTCGCTCGCTATGACGGCGTGCGGTACGGCCTGCGCGACCTGCCCGATGGGGCCGGGTTGCAGGAAATGTACGCCGCCACGCGCGCCGCCGGTTTTGGCGACGAGGTGAAGCGCCGGGTGCTGATCGGTACCTATGTTCTCAGCGCCGGTTTCTACGACGCCTATTACACGCAGGCGCAGAAGATTCGCACGCTGGTCGCGCAGGACTTCGAGAAGGCTTTCGAGCAGTGCGACGTCATCCTTGCGCCTACGACGCCGACGGCCAGCTTCCCGCTGGGTTCGCTCAACGAAGACCCGCTGACGATGTATCTGAACGACGTCTTCGCCGTTCCCGCATCGCTTGCAGGTCTTCCCGCCATGAGCGTGCCTGCCATGACCAATTCGGACGGCCTGCCGCTCGGCCTCCAGCTGGTCGGCAAGCCGTTTGATGAGCAGGGTGTGCTCAACGCCGGCCTCGCGATCCAGCAGCGCGCCGGGTTCGAAGCGCAGCCGGAGAAATGGTGGTGAGCTTGAAAGGCGGCGCTCTCGACGCCGCCAAGGACCTCCTTCGCGGCGGTCCGCTGTTCACTGCGCGCGCGGCAGTCGGTTCCATCCTGCCTCTGGGGGATGGCGAGACAATCCGCGTGCGCCGTGGGACGAGCGATCTCGAAGTCGTCCGGCAGGTCTGGCGCGATGAGCAATATGTCATCCCGCAGCACGAACAGGTCGCACGGCTGAAACGCCATGAGGCGGCGATCCGTTCGCGCGGCAAGGTGCCGGTGATCGTCGATGCCGGAGCAAATATCGGGGCCGCGGCGCTCTGGTTCGCGCGCGAGTGGCCCGAAGCGCGCATCGTGGCCGTCGAGCCCGATGCGGCGAATGTCGCCATGGCGCGGACGAACTGCGCCAGCCGCGAGCGTATCGAGATCGTGGAGGCGGCGATCGGCGGCGAAGCCGGTTTCGTCTCTGTCGACAGCGAGGTCGAGGCCTATGCGGTAACCACCAGGCGCGCCGACAGCGGCTGCCGCGTGGTCACCGTCGACGATTGCGTCGCCATGGTCGAAGGCGGCGAACTCTTCGCGGTGAAGGTCGATATCGAGGGTTTCGAGGACGATCTTTTTGCTGCGAATACCGGCTGGCTTGACCGCGCCGCGCTGGTCTATATCGAGCCGCACGATCACATTTTCCCCGACCGGGGCACGAGCAGGAATTTCCAGGCGGAAATGGGCAGGCGCAATTTCGACCTGCTGATCAGGGGCGAGAACCTGGTCTACATCCGCCGCGAGGAGCAGACGACATGAGTACTTACCGCATCCAGGGCGCAACCGGCGAATGGGAGGTCGTGATCGGCCTCGAAGTCCATGCGCAGGTCACTTCCAACGCCAAGCTGTTCAGCGGCGCTTCGACCGCATTCGGTGCAGAGCCGAATACGCAGGTCAGCCTCGTTGACGCAGCGATGCCCGGGATGCTGCCCGTTCCCAACCGCGAGTGCATCCGTCAGGCGGTGCGCACCGGCATGGCGATCGAGGCTCAGATCAACAAGTGGAGCCGGTTCGACCGCAAGAACTACTTCTACGCCGACCTTCCGCAGGGCTACCAGATCAGCCAGCTTTACCACCCCATCGTGGGCGAGGGGCAGCTTCACATCGAGGCCGACGAGAAGGCCGGCATTCCGGAAGACAAAATCATCGGTATCGAGCGCATCCACGTCGAACAGGACGCGGGCAAACTGATGCACGACCAGCACCCGACCATGTCCTATGTCGACCTCAATCGCGTCGGCATCGCGCTGATGGAAATCGTCTCCATGCCCGATATGCGCAGCCCCGCCGAAGCGGGCGCCTATGTGCGCAAGCTGCGCTCGATCCTGCGTTATGTCGGATCGTGCGACGGGAACATGGAAGAAGGTTCGATGCGCGCCGACGTGAACGTCAGTGTGCGCCGTCCGGGCGAGGAATTCGGCACGCGTACCGAGACCAAGAACGTGAACTCGGTCCGCTTCGTGATGCAGGTCATCGAATATGAGGCGAACCGCCAGGTCGACGTGCTGGAAAACGGCGGCACGGTGGATCAGGAAACGCGCCTGTTCGATCCGGGCACCGGTACCACGCGCACCATGCGTTCGAAGGAAGACGCGCATGACTATCGCTACTTCCCCGATCCGGACCTGCTGCCGCTCGAACTGGAAGACAGCTTCCTCGAGGATTGCCGCGCCTCGCTTCCCGAACTCCCCGACGCCAAGCGCGCCCGGTATGAAAACGAGCTGGGCCTGACGCCGTACAATGCCCGCGAGCTGACCGCCGAGGTCGAGACCTTCGGCCGCTTCGAAACGCTGCTCGCTGCAACCGCCGCCAAGATCGGCAAGCCCGAGGCGAAGGTCGCAACGCAGGTCGCCAACTGGGCGCTCTCGGTCGCACCGGGCGTGGTGAAATCGCTGGGTGACGAAGCGAACATGGCCAATGCCACCGCCGAGGCGCAGGCCAGCATCCTCGCGATGCAGGACAAGGGCGAGATTTCGGGCGGCCAGGCCAAGGAAATCTACGAAATCGTCCTCAAGGAAGGCGGCGAACCGGAAAAGATCGCGGATGAAAAGGGCCTCAAGCAGGTCAGCGATACCGGCGCCATTGAGGCTGCGATCGACGAAATCATCGCCAATAATTCCGACAAGGTGGAAGAGTACCGCGGCGGCAAGGACAAGCTGTTCGGCTTCTTCGTCGGCCAGACGATGAAGGCGATGCAGGGGAAGGCCAATCCCGCGGTGGTAAACCAGATCCTGAAAGCGAAGCTGGACGGTTAATAACTGCCTGTTTGGCGGCCCTAATAAAGTTGACGATCCGGGCGGTTCGTTTAAGTCTACGCCCGGATCGTAAGTTCAACATCAGTATTGGGGGTCGCTAATGGGTCTTGCCCGTCTAGCTTTGCTTGCCTTGCCGCTTTCCGTGGCTGCGCAGGCGCAATATGTCGACGAACCGCTGCCTCAGCGGGAATTCACCGAAGCAGAAATCGAAGCCGTGCCGATGCCGGTGCTCGAATTCGACATGGCAGAAGCCAAGGTCGACGATTTCGAGAAGTATTTCTACTTCCACCGCGAAGACACCGATTTCGCGACGGCCTACTACGACATCACCGAATGTGATGCGCTGTCGAGCGGGATCAGCTTCTACGCCGGTCCGACCGCAGGCGACATGGCATCGAACATGCTGCAGTACGGAGTGCTTGCAGGCGGCATTGGCGGTGCGATCGGCGGGCTGATGGCCGATGCCATCTTCGGCTCTGGCGAACGTCGTAAGCAGCGCCGCCTGAACATGCGCAACTGCATGTTCTACAAGGGCTATGACCGCTACGGCCTCGAAAAGGACCTGTGGCAGAAATTCAATTTCGAAGAAGGCAACGGCAAGACCGAAGCGACCGAGCGCGAGAACAAGCTGCTGATGCAGGCGCGCGTCGCATCCGGTCCCAAGCCCGAGCAGGGGAGGGTCGAACCATGAAAATGATCCGCAAGGCAATCGCCGCTGTTGCCACGGGCGCAGCACTCGCAGTCGCTGCTCCTGCCATCGCGCAGGAAGTCGAATATGACGCCATCGAGGAAAAGAACCTCCTCAAAGGCAAGGAATCGATCGCGGCCGACAAGGGCTACATCCTTCTCACGCTTCCAAATCGCGGGAACGGCCTCTTCGTCAAAACTCCCGATGCAGATGACATCGCGGAATATACCGAAGAGTGGGAAGAGAAGTTCGAGAAGGCGGAAAAGCGTTATCTCAGCCGCCAGGCGCGTTACGAAAAACAGCTGGCGATGTGGGAAAACCAGCGCACCAAGCGCTCGCCGCGCCCCGAAGCGCCTGAAGTCGTCACGCGAGAGACCTTCAGCATCGGCGATATCGAGCGCCGCATGCTGGTATCTTTCGGACCGCAATACGTGTTCTCTAAGAACAAGGACGGCGAGAAGAGCTATTCCTACATGATCGAGGTCGAGCCGGGCACCTACACCTATTACGGTCCGATCTTCTACATGCCCAACGGCCAGACCCTGGGTACCTGCTACTGCATGGGTACGGTCAAGTTCGAGGTCGAGGGTGGTGAGATTACCGACCTTGGCACTTTCCTCGCGCAGGAATGGGCGAGCGACGAGGACGTACAGGCAGCAACCGTGGGTTACGAGCCCACCGGTCGCGAACCGAAGCCGGTTGAATATTCGAACTTCGCCAGCCTCGCGGACTACGATGTCGTCCAGGCCGATCTGCGCGCTGCGGGAAAGATGAACAACTTCTTCGGCATCCTTATCGGTCGTCACCCGCCGGTCGATGGTGTGCTCGCTTACGAGCGTGACCGCATTATCGACGTGAAGGCGCGTGAAGAACTGGCCGCGATGGAAGCGGAAGCCGAAGCTGTCGAGGAAGCGATGGAGGCTGTCGCCGAAGCCGCCGAAGCTATCGACGAAGCGGAAGCTGCCCTGGAAGAGGCCGCGGCCGCTACCGGAACGGAAGCTACGGCGCAGACCGAAGACTAAGGTCTCCGGCACTCGAGCCAGACACAAGGCACCGCGGGCGCAAGGCTCGCGGTGCCTTTTTCGTTGCGCCATGCCCGTTTGACGGGCGCTACCGACTGTTCGACGAACGGCAGGCCGCCTTGCTTGCGGCTTTCGACCATTCTTCCTAGGAAGTGAAGCATCCCGCGCGAGGGGTCGCGCGCTAAATCTAGGGGACTCACTTTCCATGCGTAAAACCGCCACTGTCGCCGCCCTTCTGGCGTGCGCCGCTTCTGCACCTATTGCCGCCAAGGAAGGGATGTTCACGCCCGACCAGCTGCCCGAAATCGCCGAAGACCTTCGCGCGACCGGCCTCGAAATCGATGCCGAAGCGCTGTCCGACCTGACCGGCTTCCCGATGGGCGCTATCGTCTCGCTGGGCGGCTGCTCGGCCAGCTTCGTTTCGGAAGTCGGCCTCGTGGTCACCAACCACCATTGCGCGCGCGGCTCGGTCCAGTTCAACTCGACCGCCGAGAACAACTATCTCGAGAACGGCTTTCTCGCGAAGACCTTCACCGAGGAACTGCCCGCGGCTCCCGGCTCGCGCATCTACGTGACGACTGCCTTGTCGGACGTGACCGACCGCGTGCGCGACGGCATCGACACGATGAGCCCGACCGAGCGCTATGACGCGATCGAGCAGCGCCGCAAGGATATCACCGCCGAATGCGAAGAGAAGGCCGGCTATCGCTGCCAGGTCGCCAGCTTCTATGGCGGCGCGCAGTACAAGCTGATCGAGCGTCTCGAGATCCGCGACGTGCGCATCGTCTACGCGCCTGCCGACAGCATCGGCAAATACGGCGGCGACATCGACAACTGGATGTGGCCGCGCCACACCGGCGACTTCGCCTTCTACCGCGCCTATGTCGCTCCCGACGGGTCGGCTGCCGACTATTCGGAAGACAACGTCCCCTACCAGCCCGAACACCACCTCAAGGTAAGCGCATCGGGCCTGAAGGAAGGTGATTTCGTGATGGCCGCAGGCTATCCGGGTTCGACCTCGCGCTACGCGACGCTGGCCGAGGTGGAGAACACTTTCAGCTGGTCCTACCCGACCTATGTCACGCTGGTGAACGACTGGATCGACACGATCGAGGAAGCTGCACCCGAAGGTTCGGACGCGCGCGTGAAGTACGAATCGCTGCTGGCCAGTCTCAACAATTTCGAGAAGAACACCCGCGGCCAGCTCGAAGGCGCACGCCGGGTCGGCCTCGTCGAGCGCCGTGCAGAACGTGAAGAAGCGCTCGCCGCCTGGATCGCTGCCGACGAGAGCCGCGCCGCTTATGGCGAGGCGATTGCCGGCCTCCAGGCGCTGTCGGAAGAAAGCGCCACCGCAGCCCGCCAGGCTTTCTGGTACAATTTCGCGACCCGTCCGACGCTGCTCTCGACCGCGCAGCGCCTCTACCGCCTTGCGCATGAGCGCCAAAAGGACAACGCGCTGCGCGATCCGGGCTTCCAGGAACGCGACATGACCTTCTTCCGCCAGGGCATGCAGGCGATCGACCGTCGCTACGATGCTTCGGTCGACAAGGCGCAGTGGCTGCTGTTCCTCGACACCTACATGGACGAGCCTGCAGCTAACCGTGTCGCCGTGTTCGACGAGGCGCTCGGCCTTACCGACGAGCTCGACGAAGCCGCGCTCTCGGCCAAGCTCGACGCTTATTACGCCGGCACCACGCTGGGCGATGTCGACACACGCCTCGCGCTGATGGAAGCAACCCCGGCCGAGCTCGAAGCGCTCGACGATCCCTTCATGCAGCTTGCCGTCGCACTCTACGATTATGAGCGCGGCCTCGAGGCAGAAGGCGAAGAACGCGCCGGTCGCGCACAGGCGCTCCGCCCGGCCTATATGGAAGCGATCACCCAGTGGCAGCGCAGCCAGGGCCTCCAGACCTATCCCGATGCGAACTCCACCCTGCGCGTGACCTACGGCACCGTACGCGGCGGTTCGCCCGAGGATGGCATAGAATATCTGCCGTTCACCACGCTCGAAGGCATCCTCGAGAAGGACACGGGCGAATATCCGTTCAACGCTCCCGAGCGCGAGCTCCAGGAAATTCGCGAGAAAGATTACGGCAAATACTACTCGCCTGAAGTCGGCTCGGTGCCGGTGAACTTCCTGTCCGACCTCGACAGCACTGGTGGCAACAGCGGCTCGGCAACGCTCAACGCGCGCGCCGAATTGGTCGGCCTGCTGTTCGACGGGACGTTCGAAAGCGTCAATTCGGACTGGGACTTCGATCCGCGCACCACGCGCACGATCCATGTCGACACCCGCTACATGCTGTGGGTGATGGACAAGGTCGACGGCGCGCAAGGCCTGATCGAGGAAATGGACGTGGTCGACTAAGCCACTTCTTCGGAAAACATGAAGGGCCGCCGGTGAAAATCGGCGGCCCTTTGTGTTTCACCCCCCCGTAATCAGCGCATCGAAGACTACGTAGGTTTCCGGGCCGAACCTGACGGTCACCTCGTCGCCGTCGCGCGTCGAGGTCAGCTCCCATCCAGCAGAGCCGTCCGCCTGCGCGCTGTCAGCGCCATAGGGAGTGGTGCCGTTGAAGAAGATCGCGCGCTTGCGACCGTCGGGCTTGGTCACCTCGACCAGATGCGTACCGTCCTCGCCCCAGTTGCGCTTGACCCCCGCGTCGCAGGTCTGTGTGGGCGGTCCGTCGTCGAACCCGCATTTCAACATCGTGGTGGCGTTGTAATCGGTGCCCGGGACCTTGGCATCGCCTTCGCCATAGGCTGGCTGTGCCGAACCGTTTTCTCCCATGCCTGCGTTGGCATCGCCCATCGGGATGCTGACGAGGCGCACGCCCTCTGCGGTGTCGACAATCGTGCCGCCCACCGCTTCGGCAGAGGCCTGGTCGGGGCAGCCGACGAGCACCGCGCTGTCGTCGAGATAATTGGAGGTCGCGGCGCTTTCGCCGAGATTGCGACAAGGATCGCCTGCATCGGGATAGCCTTCACCGAAAGGAGCGAGGGTGTCCGGGATGGCGACCATCTCGCCGGTCGCGGGCGCCTCGGGTTCGGTTTCCCCGCCACCGCAAGCGGCAAGGGCGAGCGCCGAAGCGCCCGCCACAATAAGTTTGAACTTCATGCTGGCACCTCCTGCGTTCAGCGGCACTTGGGATGGCGACCGATGTCGCGCAGGTCGTAGAAACGGCCATCGGCAATCGTCACCTGGACGCACTGGTTCGACTGCGCGCGCCACTGGATCGAGTAGCGGGTGTTACCACTGGTGAAGTTGTCGACCTGGCGGAAGCCGCGGCGTTCCAGCTCGCTCATGCCGCCTGCTGCCCGTGCATCCTTGAGGTCCTTGAACCGCGCTACCTGCGCGTGTCCGCCGCGGCCGTAGTGATGCTCGGCATTGGCCCTGCGCTCGTCCACACCGGCATGGTAGCCATCGACATAGGCCTGCGATTTGTCCGGGTTGTGGAAGGGGTGGTGGTAGAGACCGTCGGTATGGCCGCGCTCGAACTGCCGATCCGTGTCGCGATCGTCGTAATGCTTGCCGTCCTCGTGGTGATGCGACTTATGGCCGAGGATCGCGCCGAGGATGGCGGCGCCAGCGACGACACCGACGGCTGCTGCGGCATCTGAACCCTTGTGATGTCCGCAATCCTGGTCGCTGGCATCGTTGATGGTCATCACCCGGCCATCGTACACCTCGACATTGACGCAATCGTCGTCCGCGGAATCCCACCAGTAGCTGTAGACATAGCCGTTTGACTGCTTGTGCGTGGAAACGTGGGTGAAGCCGCGATCGCGCAGCTGGTATTCGGCATCGCGGCCAAGCGATCCGTTGATGAATGTGAGTTCACGGGCTTTTTCCGCCATCGCCGGAACGGCAATCATCGAACCCAGGGCGACACTCGCGACTACGATCTTCGAAATTTCGGTCATGCTTCCTCCTTTGCGCCACCGTCAGGATGACGCTGCTGCCAGAATGCGAGTCGACCCGAAAAATCGTTATGCGACATGTATTAAGGCGAAAAATGGCGAAAATGGGGTGGCGAGGTGACCGGCCGGGACGGGCACGCAAAAGAAAAGGGCCGCCGGAGCATTCCTCCGGCGGCCCTTCCTGTGTGCTGTGAGGCGGCTTAGCCCTGGCGTTCGCCGGTCAGCGCCATGTCGCCGAATGCGCCGGCATTGACGGTGCCCGTCAGCTGGTCGCCATTGACGGTAGCCTTGCAGTTGAGCGTCATCGGCATCGGCACGGTCATGTCCATCGCCCAGGTCAGCTCGTCGCCGTTGATCTTGCCGTCCTTGACGTCCATCGAACCCATGCCGCCGGCCATCGAGCCGGTGAAAGTGTTGCCATCGTCACCCGGAACGACAGTGAAAGTGCCCTTCTGGTCGCCCATCGGGCTCTTGACGACGGTGTCATAGGTTCCTGCTACGGACATGCGTATTCTCCTTTTGATGCGGTCGCTCAGCTGAGTGGACCGCGCAAACTCTGCGGGCTTGTTTACACGTGTGTCAGTTAGGTTCAACTGCAAAGCCCATGGGTAAAAAAGGGGCGAGAACCGCTCTGTGTTCCCGCCCCTCGATTATTCCCGGTTACGCCGTGCTTACTCGTCGGCGGGAAGTTCGCGAACCTCGATCGGCAGGCCGAGCGGTTCGAGCTGTTCCATGACCTGTTCGGCATCGCCGACCACCAGCCAGATGAAATTGTCCTCGTTCAGTGCGGCGCGGGCCGCAGCGTCGAGGCCGGCCGTGGTCTGGCCCTGGTACTTCTCGACCAGCGTTTCGTAATAGTCGTCGGGACGGCCGTAGAGCGCGTTGTTCTGCAGGGCGCCAAGCACCGAGCCCGAAGTTTCGAAACGGCCGGGCAATTCGCCGACTTCCGAGGCGACGTTGCGGGCCAGCTCTTCATCGGTCACGCCGCGGGTGCTCAGGAATTCGGAGATTTCCCGGCGCACTTCGGCGAGGCTGTCACCCGTACGGTCGGCCTGGACGCCGCCGGCGGTGAAGTAGACCACTGCGTTCTCGAAGGTCTGCGCACCACCGCGATAGCCGTAGCTCCAGCCCTTGGTCTCGCGCAGGTTCATGTTGAGACGCGCGAGGAAGTTGCCGCCCAGCGAATTGTTCGCATTGGTGAAGTCAATGTAGTTCTCGTCGCGTGCATCGAGCGGCGTGAGCTGTGCGCCCACGATGTAGCTCTGCGGCGAGTTCGGGCGGTTGTAGAGGATGATGCGGTTGCCCTGCGTGGCCTGTCCGGTCGCCGCGAAGGTCTTGGTGCCTTTCGCTGCAGCCGGTGCATTCCAGTCACCGAACACCGCGTTGAGCGAAGCGACGACTTCGGCCAGCGGCTTGTCCGAGACGACGAAAACCTCGCCATTGTCCGGACGGATCCAGCGATCCTTGAAGGCGCTGAGGTCGGCGCGGGTGATCGCGCTGACGCTTTCGACCGTGCTCGCCCCGCCATAGGGATTGGCCTCGCCGAAGATCTCGGCAGGCATCGCGCGGAAGGCGATGCCGTTGGGCGACTTCATCTGCTGGCGTATGCCGGTGATCGTCTGCGTGCGCACACGTTCGAGATCGGCTTCGTTGAATGCCGGGTTGCGGATGATGTCGCTCATCAGTTCGAGCGACGGCGTGAGGTTGGAAGACAGCGCCGACAGGGTGAAGGTCGAACGGTCGCTGCCGCCGCCGGTCGAGATGGTCAGGCCCAGGCGTTCACGCTCTTCGGCGATTTCCTGGCTGGTCATATCGGCGGTGCCCTCGTCGAAGAGGTTCATCGTCAGATCTTCCAGACCGCGCATTCCGACCGGGTCGGCTGCGCTGCCGGCATTGAACGACATGGTGACATAGGTCGCCGGGACCGCGTCGCGCTGGGCGTAGGTCACCTTCATGCCGTTGTTGAGCGTGGCACGCTCGACATCGGGGAAGTCGAGGGAGGCGATCGTGTCGATCGGCGGCGCGGGGCGCACGGTGGTGACGGTCAGCTCTTCCGCGTCGCGGTTGCGCTCGCTGGCGTTCTCGTCATCGGCCGCGACCGAAGCCGCTTCTTCGTAGCTGTCGTCACGCTCGCCCGGTTCGAGGATGAGGGTGAAGGCCGGACGCGTCATCCAGCGCTGCATCGCGCTCTTGACCTCTTCCGGCGTCAGCGTGGCGAGCGTGTCGAACTGGCTCTTGTAGAAGCCCGGATCGCCGGCGAGCACTTCGCCGCGAGCCAGCGTCACCGCCTTGCCGCCAAAGCCGCCGACCTGTTCGAGGCCGCGAATGGTGCCGGCAAGATCGCTTGTGGCAGCACGGCGGACTTCGTCAGCCGTCGGGCCCTCAGCGATATATTCGGCGATCAGCTCGTCGAGGCGGGCTTCCAGAGTGGCGAGTTCCACACCCGGCTTGAGCGTTGCACTGACGCTGAGGATGCCGACGCGCTGGAAGTCGTAATTGCCGGCGCCTACGCCGACAGCCAGCTGTTCGTCACGGACCAGGACCTCATCGAGACGGCTCGATGCGAGGCCACCGAAGATGCTCGCACCGACGTTCAGCGCGGTCAGTTCCTCGCTGGTGATGCCGGGCACCGGCCAGTATTTGGTGATCGTTGTCGCCGCGACATTGTCGCGCATGACGCTGCGCTTGTCTTCGGAGAGGGTCGGAACTGCCGCTTGTGCGGGATTGTTCACCGGACCGCGAGCGATCGGACCGAACCACTTTTCCATCAGCGGCTTGGCTTCTGCGGCGGAGATGTCGCCTGCCAGCACGACTGTGGCATTGTTGGGGCCGTACTTGTCGCGGAACCAGCTCTGCACATCGTCCATGGATGCGCTGTCGAGGTCGGCCATCGAACCGATCACCGAGTGGCCGTAGGGGTGGCCTTCGGGGAACATGTTTTCGAGGATTTCATAGAAGACGAGGCCGCCAGGCTGGTTGTCGCCCTGGCGCTTTTCGTTCTGCACGACACCGCGCTGGTTATCGAGCTTCTCCTGCGTCACCGCGCCGAGCAGGTAGCCCATGCGGTCGCTTTCCAGCCACAGCGCACGTTCAAGCGCAGGGCGCGGCACTGTCTGGAAGTAATTGGTGCGGTCGAAATTGGTCGTGCCGTTGTAATCGGTCGCGCCCATTTCCTGCAGGTACTGGAAATAGTCGTTCGGCGCGTTTTCCGAGCCGTTGAACATGAGGTGTTCGAACAAATGGGCAAAGCCGGTCTTGCCTTCGGGCTCGTCCTTGGAGCCCACATTGTACCATACGGCGACGCCGACGATCGGGGCCTTGCGGTCTTCGTGGACGATCACATCGAGGCCGTTGGCAAGCGTGAACTTTTCGTAGGGGATGGCGACCTGGTCGACCAGCGTGGTCAGGCTCTCGGTCTCTGCAACCTGCTCCGTCGCGACCGAGGCGCTGGATACAGGCTCGGACGAATAGGAGGAACACGCCGATACGGCGAGGGCGATAATACTGGTCGAAATTAGGCGCTTCATGTGGCTCTCCCCAGAAGAATAGACAGGCTGCTTAGGCAATTACGGATTGTGCGTCACCCTTTTCCGGCTGACGGCATTGGCGAGGACATCCTCGCGCCAGAAGTAGACCGGTTTCAAGCGGTGCTGGACGAACAGCTCCATCTGGTCTGCGTAATGCGGTGAATCGGGACGGGTCGTCGCAGCGCCATAGGGCTGGATCGACTGCGAAGTGACGCGTTCGCCAGGCATCCATTCCACCCACTGGATGAAACTGTCGCCGTGGCGCACGGCAAGGCGGCCGTCCTCGTTCACGTCCCAGAGCGTGGAGGCGCGCAGCGTATCCGATCCGCCGTCGAGAGGCAGGTCGATGTCGCCCTGCCGCAGGCGCAGCAGGTCGCTCATCGGCGGATCGATCCGGCCGAAATGGGTCTGCAGGTGCGCGACATGGGCCTCCAGCTCTTCACGCACGTCCGGCCATTCCTTGTTCTGGTAGGACGAGGACATGAACTCGCGGATCATCAGCAGGGCGAGCGCGTCGGCGCGATCCTGGCTGTCGGCATTGAAGTCCCAGCCCAGCAGCATGTCACGAGCCTCTGCTAGCTCGGCGTTGTCCGACAGGTCGAGCGCCTCGAGATCGTCCCACAGCCGCGCGATATAGCCTTCGCGGGCATAGCCGGTGTCGTATTTGATTCGCCTGAGCGCCTCGCGATCGAGGAGCTCGCTCTCACTCAGCAGCTTGAATGCGCGCCGCGACCGGTTGGTCTGTTTCAGTTCGACGCCCAGTTCCGGCGCAAAGTCTTGCGCGGACAGGTCACTGCCGTCACCGGCCGCGGTGAAGGGCGTGTTGTTGGCGTTGTAGAGCCAGCCCGAGGCAGGGTTCACGAGGCGGGGCAATTCCTCGTAATCGACCGCTCCCTCCCAGACGAGTTCGGGATCCGTCCCGTCGAGCACGCCGCGCCAGTTCGGTCCTTCCGGCCGGTCGGGAATGGCGGCGTTGTAGACATAGGCAATATTGCCGAGAGCATCGGCGTAGATGAAGTTGGTGGAGGGAATGTCCATCCGGGCAAGAATGCCTTCCCATTCTTCAAGCGTTTCGGCCTTGTTGAGCCGGTAATAGGCATCGAGCTGGCCGAGATTGTCGATCCCGCCGTAACGGAAAGCGAAATAGCCATTGTCGTTCTTGATGACAGGGCCATGGACGCTGCGCAGGACGTCGCGCGAAATAGGCAGGGTGACGGGGCCGATGCGGACCGGAAGCATGACGCTCTTGCTCTCGAGCTCGCGCCATTCGCCGCCGAAACGGTAGCGGGTTCCGCTCTCGTCCATTTCGAGTTCGTAGACATCGACCATGTCGGGCGTGTTGACCGTATTGGTCCAGCCGAGGTTCCGGTTGTGGCCAAGGAAGGGGAAGGGCGATCCGGGGAAGTTCGCCCCGGCATAGTGCCAGCCTTCATCGCTCTCGACCACCAGCTCGTACCAGGCGACGCCGCCGCGCAGCGGCTGGTGGCTGTTGGAGATAAGGGTGGTCGGGCCGCCGGACTTTTCCGGACGGACCGCAAAGGCGTTGGAACCTGAAAGCGCGCCGTCCTCGCCCATGTGGAGCGGCAGGGCGCGCGCCTGTTTCCCGCGCTCGGGCAGGGCGGGCGGGGTGGGGGCGTTGTCTTCCAGCGCCGGAGGCGGCGGTGCGTCGGGGCGCGGGAATCCGGGGATGTCGGGACCCTGTTCGGGACGCAGGTCGCTGCCCTCGACCAGCGGCTGGATCACGCCATTGAGGCCGAAGAAGAAGGGCTGGCGCAGCGCAAAGCCTGCCGCGACATCGCGTCCGTCGACCGGGAAGAGGTTCGCCAGTTTGAGCTCGTCGGGGTTCTGCTGCGCATAGTCGTTGAGACCGGTGGCATAGGCTTCGAACAGGGCGCGCGTATCCTCGGGCAGCTGCGGATAGTGCCGCTCCGCCGTGCCGCGCGCATCGAGCAAATGATAGACATAGTCGATCGCCGCTCCGTCCTCGCCCGCGATCGCGCCATAGCGCCCGCGGGCCATGGCGATTACGTCCTGCAAGGTGGCGAAATCGTCCTCTGCATGGGCGATGGCAACGCCGTAGGCGACGTCGCGATCGCGCTCGCCATAGATATGCGGCACGCCGTAATCATCGCGGATGATTTCAGCCGAATAGCTTTCCGTGCTGCGCGTTATATCGTCGCGCTTGGCCCAGAAAGGCTCCCAACTTGCCAGTGCAACGAAAGCCACGAGGGCGAGTGCGACCAGGGCGAAACCGATCCGCCCGAACCATTTCGACATAGAATATCAGTCCTCTCTTGAAACCTGCCTAGCGATGCTGAGCGGGAGTCGCAATCGGCAGCGCAGCGATCATGCTGGGCAAAACAATGGTTAGCGCCCTTCCACATTACGGATTCGGCCCGCTAGCCAAGTTTTCGTGACAGCGCAGATCACCATCGGCCACGAAACGTCCGGCAAGCCGGTCGAATTCGACATCGAGGAACTCCTCGCCACCCGTCTGCTCGTCCAGGGCAATTCGGGAAGCGGCAAGTCGCACCTGCTGCGAAGGCTGCTCGAAGAAAGCGCTGGCATGGTCCAGCAGGTGGTGATCGACCCTGAAGGCGACTTCCCTTCCCTGGCGGAAGAGTTTGGCCATGTGGTCATCGACGGTTCTGCATATTCGCCGGGCGAGATCGAAGCGCTCGCCCGCCGCATCCGCGAACACCGTGCCAGCGTCGTGCTAGACCTCGACGGGCTGGAGGTCGAACAGCAGATCCGCTGCGCCGCGCAGTTCCTGACCGCCCTGTTCGATGCGCCGCGCGAGCATTGGTATCCGGCGCTCGTGGTGGTCGACGAGGCGCAGATGTTCGCGCCTGCCGCTGCCGGCGAGATGGCCGAGGATACGCGGCGCATGACGCTCTCGGCGATGACCAACCTCATGTGTCGCGGCCGCAAGCGCGGGCTTGCAGGCGTCGTCGCCACGCAGCGCCTCGCGAAGCTCGCCAAGAACGTCGCGGCGGAAGCCTCGAACTTCCTCATGGGGCGCACATTCCTCGATATCGACATGGTCCGCGCAGCCGACTTGCTCGGCATGGAGCGGCGTCAGGCAGAACGTATCCGCGAGCTGGAGCGCGGACACTTCCTCGCGCTGGGTCCTGCGATCACGCGTCTTCCGATCGCCTGCAAGATCGGTCCGGTGAAGACCGGGCACCAGGCGCGCAGCGAAGGCTTGATGGCGCTTCCCGATACTGCGCCCGAAGACATGGCGGACCTGCTCACCCGTGATCTGGCGAGCGATGTCGCGACACCCGCACCGCCGCCGGCTCCGCCTCCCGCACCTTCGATGGACGAGATCGCCGACAACATCGCTCACGCAGAGGAGCGCCAGGTCGAATCACCCGCCGAAGCGGTGGAGCCGTCAGCGGTGATGATGCGGATCGAGGAAATCATCGGCGAACTCGCCGCGCAGGAAGGCATCGCTTTCCAGTCGGCCAGCGCGCAGTACCAGACTTTCCTCACCACCTGCCGCCGAGAGCGCCTGATCGGCCCGATGCCAGACATGCATGCCTTCCGCCGCAGGTTCGCGATTGCCGGCGCAGGGCTGGGCGATCTTGGCGAAGAAATGACGGCGCGCATCATGCAGCTCGCCAGTGCCGTCGACGAGGACCTGCTCGGCCCGTTCCTCGTCATCGCCAAGGCGGCGCATGCTGGCGAAACGCAGGTCGACGAGAACGAGCTGGCGCGCGCCTATGGGACAAGTTCTCCGGGGCGTATCCGCCGCCTGCTCGATCATCTCGAGCGACAGGGCTTCATCGTCGTGCGCGAGGATTTCGGTGGCGGGAGGACGGTGATGGTGCCGGGCCTCGAAGGGCTGCCGGCCGAATAATTTTGCCCTTGCCTCTCGCCAATCGGCAGGGCACCCCTATATGCGACTAACACACCTCTCTAAAATTTCAGGCGGGGTCTTGTGTTGCATAAGCGCCACACCATATGCAGGCGGTAATTTGATGGGATATTCTCGATGAATCTCGAAAAGTTCACCGACCGCGCCAAGGGCTTCCTGCAGGCCGCGCAGACGGTCGCAATCCGCATGAACCACCAGCGCATCACGTCTTCGCACCTGCTGAAGGCGCTGCTCGATGACGAGCAAGGCATGGCCGCGCAGCTGATCCAGCGCGCGGGCGGCAATGCCGGAGTGGCGATCACCGAAGTCGACACGGCGCTGGGCAAGATTCCGGCAGTGTCGGGCGGCGGCGCGCAGCAGACGCCGGGCCTCGACAATGATGCCGTGCGAGCGCTGGACCAGGCAGAACAGCTTGCCGAAAAGGCGGGCGACAGCTTCGTGCCCGTGCAGCGCATCCTCCAGGCGCTGACGCTCGCTGATAATGACGCGGGCAAGGCGCTCAAGGCGGCTGGCGTGGATGCCAAGTCGCTCGAGGAAGCTATCCAGGAAGTGACCGGCGGCCGCACCGCAGACAGTGCAGGCGCGGAAGAAAGCTACGATGCGATGAAGAAGTACGCGCGCGACCTCACGCAGGCGGCGCGCGACGGCAAGCTCGATCCAGTGATCGGCCGCGACGAGGAAATCCGGCGCACGGTCCAGATCCTCGCCCGACGCACCAAGAACAATCCCGCCCTCATCGGTGAGCCCGGCACCGGCAAGACCGCGATTGCAGAAGGCCTCGCACTGCGCATCGCCAATGGCGATGTGCCCGACAGCCTCAAGGGTCGCACGCTCATGTCGCTCGACATGGGCGCGCTGATTGCTGGCGCGAAATATCGCGGCGAGTTCGAGGAGCGTCTCAAGGCCGTGCTCGACGAAGTGAAGGGCGCTGAAGGCCAGATCATCCTGTTCATCGACGAGATGCACACGCTGATCGGCGCCGGCGCCTCGGAAGGCAGCATGGATGCGGGCAACCTCCTGAAGCCTGCGCTCAGCCGCGGCGAGCTTCACTGCATCGGCGCGACCACGCTCGACGAGTACCAGAAGTATGTCGAGAAGGACCCCGCGCTGCAGCGGCGCTTCCAGCCCGTCTATATCGACGAGCCCAGCGTCGAGGACACGATCTCCATCCTGCGCGGCATCAAGGACAAGTACGAGCTGCACCACGGCGTTCGCATCACCGATGGTGCGATCGTCGCCGCGGCGCAGCTGTCGAACCGCTACATCCAGAACCGCTTCCTGCCCGACAAGGCGATCGACCTTATGGATGAGGCGGCTTCGCGTATCCGCATGGAAGTGGAAAGCAAGCCTGAGGAAATCGAGGGCCTCGACCGCCGCATCATCCAGCTGCGGATCGAGGAGCAGGCGCTGCAAAAGGAAACCGACCAGGCTTCCAAGGACCGCCTGGAATCGCTTCGCAAGGAATTGAGCGAGCTCGAGCAGCAGTCCTCCGAACTCACCACGCGCTGGCAGAACGAGCGTGACAAGATCCATGCCGAAGGCCGGATCAAGGAAGAGCTCGATCATGCGCGGATCGAACTGGAGCAGGCGCAGCGCGCCGGTGACCTCCAGAAGGCAGGCGAGCTGCAGTACGGCAAGATTCCCGAGCTTGAGAAGAAGCTCGAGGAAGCCTCAGGTCACACCGAAAACGCGCTACTCAAGGAAGAAGTCACCGAAGACGATATCGCCGGCGTCGTCAGCCGCTGGACGGGTATCCCGGTCGACAAGATGATGGAGGGCGAGCGGGAGAAACTGCTCGACATGGAGAATATCCTGTCCAAGCGGGTGATCGGCCAGTCGCAGGCGATCGATGCCGTGTCGAAGGCCGTGCGCCGCGCGCGTGCGGGCCTGCAGGACCCCGGGCGTCCGCTCGGCAGCTTCCTGTTCCTCGGCCCCACGGGCGTTGGCAAGACGGAACTGACCAAGGCGCTTGCCGGCTTCCTGTTCGATGACGACACCGCCATGGTCCGCATCGACATGAGCGAGTTCATGGAAAAGCATGCGGTCGCCCGCCTCATCGGCGCGCCTCCGGGTTACGTCGGCTATGAAGAAGGCGGCGTGCTGACCGAAGCCGTTCGCCGCAGGCCGTACCAGGTCGTGCTGTTCGACGAAGTCGAGAAGGCACACACCGATGTCTTCAACGTGCTGCTGCAAGTGCTCGATGACGGCCGCCTGACCGACGGGCAGGGCCGCGTGGTCGATTTCAGCAATACGCTGATCATTCTCACCTCGAACCTCGGCAGCCAGTATCTTGCGAGCATGACCGACGACCAGAAGGTCGAGGATGTCGAGCCACAGGTCATGGACGTGGTGCGCGGACATTTCCGACCCGAGTTCCTGAACCGGCTGGACGAGATCATCCTGTTCCACCGCCTCGCCCAGGAGCACATGGCCCCGATCGTCGATATCCAGGTCGCGCGGGTCCAGAAGCTGCTCAAGGATCGCAAGATCGTTCTCGACCTCACCGACGGGGCGAAGAAGTGGCTCGGCCGGGTAGGCTACGATCCGGTCTATGGCGCGCGTCCACTCAAGCGCGCGGTCCAGCGCTACGTGCAGGACCCGCTCGCCGACATGATCCTTGCGGGCAATGTCCCCGACGGGTCGACCGTGCGGATCGACGAGGGCGACGGCGCGCTCGAAATGAAGGTGTCCTGATTGCACTCCAGGGGCGCGCGAAGGCACTTCGCGCGCCCTGTCATAAGGCCGCGACAAGACAGGCGATTCGCATATCGCATTCGAATGCCGGAATGCCGCCGCGATCACGCGTGAAATATAATAAGCCCAATATCGCGGCTGGATAATAGATTCTTACGCAGGCTTTTCCCGTAGGCCGTAGGGGGCTGCGAAAGTTGTGTGATTTGGGCAACAATTCCCCCAAAACCGCCGCTGGCGCTTTGACTTGTACCTACGGTTAACGCAGAAACCGGTGCAGTTGGGACTGGGGGTCCGTCTTCCCGGAATAATTCAACGCAATGGATTCAGGCGCCACTAGGGGAGCGTCGCATTGCGAGTCCGGGTGGATGGAAAGCGCAGTTCCGGTTGTCGCGACTGGAGTATTCAATGCGAAAAATTCAATTCAACACGATCAAGGGTCTCGCCTTCTCGGCGTCCGCCTTGGCGCTCATTTCGGGTGGCCAGGCTTTTGCGCAGTCCAGCGACGCTGACTGCCCCAAGGGCCAGGAAGAAGTCGACGGCAAATGCGTCGTCAAGGACGGTGTAGACGGCGTTTCGAACAATGACGCCGGCAGCCAGGACGTTGTCGACGTAACGAGCACGGGTGCCGATGGCTCGCAGAGCGCTGGCGCCATCGTCGTCACCGGCTCGCGTCTCAAGCGCGACACCTACTCCAGCATCTCGCCGCTGCAGGTCCTGACGACCGAAAGCGAGCAGGAAGCTGGTCTGTTCGATCCGACCTCGATCCTGCAGCGCTCGGAAAGCGCCGCCGGCGTCCAGATCGACGCAACCTTCCAGGGCTTCGTGCTCGACAACGGCCCGGGTTCGACCACTCTCGACCTTCGCGGCCTCGGCGCAGACCGTACGCTGCTCCTCATCAACGGCCGTCGTCTCGCACCGGCCGGTGTGGAAGGCGCACCGACCGCTCCTTCGCTCAACCTGCTGCCCAGCACGCTGATCGACCGCTACGACCTGCTCCTCGACGGTGCATCGTCTGTTTACGGTTCGGACGCTGTTGCCGGTGTGGGTAACGTCATCCTCCGCAAGGACTTCGACGGTCTCGAGCTGACCGCATTCGGAAACATCAATCCCCAAGGTGGCGGCGACGACTACACGGTCGGCGCAGCCTGGGGCTTCAACACCGACCGCGGCTTCTTCGGCATCGGCGCGGAATACGATTTCCGTGACAGCATCCGCCTGAGCGACCGTGACTTCTTCCGTGGTTGTACGACCAACCTCGATATCACCAACACCGGTGAAGTCCGTCGCCTGACGATCGACCAGCAGGCCAACGCGCTTGCCGACTCGGGCGGCACCGTCACCACCTCGACGAGCGAATGTATCCAGGACGGCTTCAACAACCGTATCATCATTCCGTTCACCAACGTCGGTTCGATCTACCGTGACGACAACACCTACTTCGGTGGCCAGACCGGTAACTCGGGTATCCCGGGCTACTCGGAATCGTTCTTCGGTGGTCCGGTGGATGCCAATGGTGACGGCGTTCGCGACATCGATTTCCTGAACGACTACAACCTCAACGGTGCGAACCCCGAGCAAACGTTCCTGAGCCAGCAGAAGCGCTACAACGTCCTCGCATACGGTGAGTACACCTTCCCGGGCGAAGCGAACATCACTCCGTTCTTCGAAGCGATGTACACCCGTGCGGAAATCCGTGGCGAGAACGAGTTCTTCGCGCAGATCTTCCCGTATGTGCCGGATAACAACGCGTTCAACCCCTGTAACACGGATGTTAGCGGCGTTGACTGTCGTTCCGACACCGAAGGTTCGCTGCCCGGTTCGGGTCTGACCGGCTTCGGTCCGATCTCGGTCCGTCCGGTCTTCGCCATCGAAGGCGACCGTAACAACACCGATGTCACGCAAGAGCAGTATCGCGGCGTGTTCGGTGTTCGTGGCGACCTGCCCTTCATCTCGCCGAGCTGGAGCTTCGAAGTTTCGGGCGTCTACTCGTACGCAGACGGTAAGTCGAACGTTCGCGGTATCCGCGAAGACAAGCTTGCCTTCGCTCTGGGTATCGACCCGACGATGGACTTCGACGGCGACGGCGTGGTCGACAACAACGGCGACGGCATTGCCGACGACTACAACTCGGGTGTGACCATCGGTAACTCGTTCATCGCACAGGTCACCGGCGGTCTGCCGGCGATCGATCCGTGTGATGCATCGGCGCTCGCCAACCCCGATCTCGCCATGCCTGACCTTCTCGACGGCTGTGTCGCGGTCAACCTGTTCGCCGACAGCGTGCTGGGCTCCGCCCAGGGCGATTTCGCAACGCAGGCCGAGCGTGACTACGTCTTCGGTAACCGTTCGTTCGACACCACCTATGAACAGATCGTCCTGAACGCGTTTGTCACCGGTGACCTCTTCACCCTCCCGGCCGGCCCGGTCGGCGGTGTGTTCGGTGTCGAGTATCGCCGCGACGAGATCAACTCGATCGCTAGCGATGTGGCTTCGAACGGCCTGTTCTTCGGCTTCTTCGCCGACAGCGGCGCCACCGGTTCGAAGGAAATCAAGGAAGCGTTCGGTGAAATCGACATTCCTCTGCAGGCTGGCAAGCCCTGGGTCCGGGAACTGAACCTGAACCTCTCGGGCCGTATCACCGACGAGGAATTCTACGGCACCAACTACACCTACTCGATCAAGGCCGGCTGGCGTCCGATCGAGCCCCTGCTGCTCAAGTTCAGCTACGGTACTTCGTTCCGTGCGCCGAACCTGCGTGAGAACTTCCTCGGTTCGCAGTCGGGCTTCACCTCGGTCACCGACCCGTGCGCCGTGCCTGACCAGGCATTCGACGTTGCAACCGGTACCTACGATCCGACGAACGAAACGCGTGACCAGCGCATCCTCGACAACTGTATCCGTGAAGGTCGTGACCCGTTCACGGTCGGTTTGCAGATCGATCCGACCACGGGTCAGTCGCTTTCGCCGATCCAAGTGGCCAGCGTGGAAAGTACCCGCGGCGGTGCACTCGACATCGATCCGGAAACGTCGCGCTCGCTGACTGCCGGTTTCGCTTTCGAAGAAACCTTCGGTGACGGCTGGGACTTCGCCCTGAGCACGAACTACTACGACATCAAGGTGAAGGACTCGATCATCGCTCCTTCGGTCGGGTTTATCGTCTCGGACTGCTACACGCGTGAAGATCCGCAACGTTCGGCCTTCTGTGACCGTATCACGGCATCGACGACCGGCTCGCAGCTGATCTCCGACGTGTTCGCTGGCTTCATCAACCTGAACGAAGAAAGCGTCCGCGGTCTCGACTTCAACGGTCGTCTGGCCAAGGAAGTCCAGGCGTTCGGAACGCTCGTAGACCTTGGTCTTAACGTTCGTGCGAACCACCTGATCGAGCGCAGCACGCTGTTCATCGACGACACCACCGGTAACTTCATCAGCGACCGCGATGACGGCGAAGTGGGTCTCCAGAAATGGACCGGTCGTGCCACGTTCACGGCAGACATCGACAAGTGGCGTTTCACCTGGAACACCCGCTACATCGGTGGCTTCGACCAGGATCCGGACAACATCGACCCGTTCTCCGACGTCTTCGGTTACGACCCGGATGGCAACTTCATCGGTCAGACGGGCAGCACCTGCCTCGGTGGCGGTTCGCGTGACGCGAACGGCGTTCCGGACGGTGTCGTCGTCGGTGACGGTGTGTACTGTCGCCCGATCGGCTACGCCGACGAGCAGTTCCTGCACACTACGTCGATCCGCTACCGTGCCGACACCTGGGACCTCCTGGTCGGTGTGAGCAACGTCTTCGACACCGCTCCGCCGCAGGTCAGCCCCTTCGCTTCGGGTATCACCGATATCTCGAACACGGTGCTTGGCGCAGGCTACGACTATAACGGGCGCGAATTCTTCGCCCGCATCAATATCCAGTTCTGATTTCATTCAGAACAGGGTACTAAGTTTGGGCGGCCTCGCGATTAGTCGCGGGGCCGCCTATTTCATTCAAGGGGTTCATCCGTCCTCCGGGACGCGTCTTGTGAGAGTTCGAAAATGAAGAAGTTCAGATCAGTATTTCTTGCAGCAGCTGCCTGCACCGTTGCACTGGGGGTCGCGCCTTCCACTGCACAGACCACCGGCCAGCCTACCGTTCCCATCGAAGTCTGGGCTCTTCGTGACACCATGACGCAGGTCCAGGTTTCGCCCAGCGGGAAGAGCATCCTCGTCATCAAGAACGAGAGCCGTGAGGGCGACTACCTCATGGAACTCTACGACACCGATGATCTCGGCAAGAAGCCGTACCGCATCGCCGCCGACCCGATGGAGATCATCGGTGCACAGTGGGTGGGCGACGATTACATCTTCGGTACCGCCTGGCAGCAGAACCGCAGCAGGGTGAATGGTCCTGAAGAAGGCACCTACGATTACGCATCATTCATCTTCGACGTGAAGGCGAAGAAGTTCCGCCGCGTCGAAGGCGTCTTCAGCATCGCATCGCTGCTGCCCAACGATCCCGATCACATCCTGATTGGAACCGGCCGTGAAGTCGGCAGCGCGATCGAAGTCGATCCGTTTTCGGCTTTCCGTCCGCGGGAGTATTCCAAGCTCAACCTCAAGACGGGTGGCAAGCAGCTCGTCCTGAAGGGTAGCGAGAAGTATCCGTCCGCGGTCTTCGACAGCGAAGGCAATCCGCGTTGGACTTCCGGTTACGACCGCGCGACCAAGGAAGAAGTGACGTATTACCGCAAGCCGGGTGATAGCTCGTGGACCGAGTTCGCACGTTACGACCAGGACAAGCACGAGAACCTCTATCGCGTTCTTTCGGGCTTCATGGGGCTGCGCGGCTTCAAGGCCGACGATCCCAACATCGGTTACGTCATCGACAACCGCGGTGAAGACAAGGCTGCCCTTTGGGAGTTCAACTTCGAGACCGGGCAGTATGGCGAGAAGCTTGCCGGTACCGACCAGGCCGATATCATGTGGATCCAGACGAGCTCGATCCCGGGTGACGACACCCTGGTCGCAGCCCGCTATCCCTGGGACAAGCGCAACCGCATCTGGTTCGACGAGCAGGAAAAGGCGCTTTACGAAGCACTTGAAGCCCAGATCCCGCATGCGCACGAAGTCAGCATTTCGAGCCGTTCGCTCGATGGCAACATCATGATCGTCCAGAACCGCGGTCCGCGCGACCCGGGTTCGTTCTGGCTGGTCAAGGACGGCCGCATGAGCAAGCTCGGCAGCCGCAACCCGCTGCTCAAGCCGGAAGATCTCTCGGATGTCGAATTCATCCGTTATCCGGCTCGCGACGGCAAGACGATCTCGGGTTACGTCACCAAGCCGAAGGGTGAAGGTCCGTTCCCGCTGGTGGTCCTGCCGCACGGCGGCCCGCACGTGAACGAAGTCATCAGCTATGACGAATGGGGCCAGCTCCTCGCCAATGCCGGCTACATGGTCCTGCAGCCGCAGTATCGCATGTCGGTGGGCTGGGGCCAGGAACTGTTCGACAGCGCCTATGGCCAGCACGGCCTCGCCATGCAGGACGACAAGGACGATGGCGCGCAGTACCTCATCGACCAGGGCCTGGTCGATCCGGATCGCGTCGCAATGTTCGGCTGGTCCTATGGCGGTTATGCCGCTCTCGTGGCCGCTTCTCGCGAACCCAACATGTACCAGTGCGTCATCGCCGGTGCAGCCGTTGCGGATCCGGAAAAGGTCTACAAGCTGCGTAGCAACCCGTGGACCCCGAAGGCGATCGACGATTGGGCACAGCGCCGCGGCATGATCGGTATCAACCCGATCAACGAAGTGTCGAAGGTCAATGTGCCCGTGCTGATGGTCCATGGCGACGTCGACGCCCGCGTGCTCTACTTCAACTTCGAAGACTATCAGAAGGCGATGAAGAAGGCGGGCAAGACCGATGCCCAATTCCTCACTCTGACCGGTGCGGACCACTTCTACAGCACGCTCATGTACGAGCACCAGGAACAGTTCTACACCAAGATGCTGGACTTCCTGGCCAACGATTGCGGACCGGGCGGCCTCTAAGGCTCTCGACCCGGCAAACAGAAAGCCCGGCGGGAAACCGCCGGGCTTTTTCGTTGCGGTGATGGAAAGGTGTAGGCGGGCGCCTTAGCGAACTCGCCGGCCCTTCACGCCATTCTGGCCGTTGAGGCGGACCCAGAACGAACCCATCGCTGCCTGTTCCAGCTCGACCTCGTCGCCGACCTTGGGCTTGAACCGGCGGGGCGGGTCGTTGACCAGCCAGACGCTGCCTTCGGAAATGGTGATCTGGTAGCCCTCGCGCCCCACCTGACGAACTGCGGTAATCTGCGAGGTCATCGCATCGTCGTTTTCCTCGTCCCTGCCTCCGAAAATGCCGGTCTTGGGCAGCGAAAAGCCAAACAGGCCGCGACGGGTTTCGCGGATGTCTTCCTTGTCGACGACCTGGATCTCGCCGGAGTCGCTCGCACTGACCACGGCCGCAACCTCGCGATCATAGCACGCAAGACGCTCTTCCGGCGCTTCGATCGACTGGCAATTTTTCAGCGCCGCAAGCTGTTCGTTCCCGTCGGTATCCTGCGCAAGCGCGAGCGAAGCGGGCGCTGCGAGGAGCAAGATAATACCGCTGGCGGCAACATTCTTTCGAAGCGTGGTCATGATCGCATACTCGCTTGGTCCTCTTGTGCACACTGTCTGCCAGAAGGCTTATCGGGCAGGTTTCTGGCGGCTTTGCTCGCCCTTTCCGGAGGATGTTTCAACTGTAACCGGAATGTCACACCGGCAATATTCCGTCTACATCATTTGTGTCTGCGATTGCTCCCCGCCTCCCCATCGGCCTAGATGCGCCACATTCGGACACATGTCTGAATCCAGTCTTTTCTAGGGGTACCGTTTGTGTGGTGCCCGAAATTGAGGGGAAACTAATGTCTTATCGTTTCACCAAGGCTTCGCTCCTGACGGGCACGATCATGGCAGGTGCCATGATTGCTTCGCCCGCTCTGGCGCAGGCCGACGACCAGGATAACGAACCGGCCACCCAGCCGGGCGTGCAGGCTGAAGAAGTTGCACCGATCGTTGTCACCGGCTCGCGTATTGCGCGTCGTAACGTCGAAACCGCTGCACCGATCGCAGTCATCCAGGACGAAGAGTTCAAGCTCTCGGGTACCGTCAACGTCGAGAACGTGGTCAACACGCTCCCGCAGGTTGTCCCGGGCTTCACTTCGAACTCGAACAACCCGGGCACCGGTACCGCAACGCTGAACCTTCGCGGTCTCGGCTCGGCTCGTACCCTCGTCCTCGTGAACGACCGTCGCTGGATGTTCTACGATACCTCGCAGGTTGTCGACCTTAACACGATCCCCTCGTTCCTGCTCGACTCGGTCGACGTTGTGACCGGTGGTGCATCGGCTGTTTACGGTTCGGACGCACTTGCTGGCGTCGTGAACTTCAACCTGCGTCAGGTCGACGGCATCGAAATGGGCGGCCAGTACTCGATCACCGAACGCGGTGACGGTGCTCGCTACGAAGTCCACGGTGCAATCGGTACCTCGTTCGACGACGGCCGCGGTAGCGCCACCGTCTTCGCCGAGTACTTCAACCGCGATTCGATCTTCCAGGGCGACCGTGCGTTCTCGAACTTCGCACTCGGCGGTGAAAGCTTCGGCGCTCCGCAGCAGCAGTTCGGTTCGTCGACCCTGCCGAACGGCGTTATCCGTTACTTCGGTGACGGCGACCGCACCGGCACGGACTTCGCTGCCAACAACGCAGTCGTCTTCGACGACGTTGCAGGCGACTTCCGTACGCGTACGGGCGACACCTACAACTACGCTCCGGTCAACTACCTGCAGATCCCGCAGGAACGTTACCTGATCGGCGGTTACGCTGACTACGACATCGGTGGCGGTCACACGTTCTACACCGAAGTCGCATTCGTGAATAACCGCGTTGCACAGGAACTGGCAGCTACGCCGGTTACCGGCTCGTTCACTGTCAACCTCGACACGATCCAGCCGTTCCTCGACGCCGGTGACTTCGCACAGCTCCAGCAGCTGAACGCGACCGAAACCGACGGCGACCCGGACAACATCACGCTGTTCCTGCAGCGTCGTACGATCGAAACCGGTGCCCGTAACTCGCTCGACGAGCGTAACGCATTCCGCGTCCTCGGCGGCATCAGCGGCCCGATCGGCGATTACCTCTCGTATGACGCGTACTACATGTATGCCCGTACGCGTAACGCCAACATCCAGGATGGTAACATCTCGCGTTCGGCCTTCCAGGCTGGCCTCGACGGCACCGCAGACCCGATCAACATCTTCGGTCTCGGCACGCTGACGCCTGCTATGGTCGACCAGATCTCGATCCGTGCACAGAACGGCGACGTCTCGACCCTCGAAAACGCTGTTGCCACCGTTTCGGGTACCTTCGGCGATTTCGCCATCGGTGCTGACTCGGAGCCGGTTGCATTCGCAGTCGGTGCTGAATACCGCGGCGTTGCTTCGCAGTTCATTCCTGACACCGCACTGGCTTCGGGCGACGTGATCGGCTTCAACGCCGGTAACCCGACCGAAGGTTCGTACAACGTCAAGGAACTGTTCGCCGAGCTTAACGTGCCGATCGAATTCGGTTCGGCTCGCCTCGAGTTCACCGGTGCAGCCCGTTATTCGGACTACTCGCTCGAGAACGTTGGCGGTGTCTGGACCTACGCAGGTGGTGTCGAGTTCTCGCCGATCCCGGACGTTACGCTCCGTGGTCAGTACCAGCGTGCAGTTCGTGCCCCGAACGTGGGTGAGCTCTTCGGCGGTCAGTCGATCGGCTTCCCGGGCGCAACCGACCCCTGCGGTACCGCAGCAGCAACCGCCGGCAGCGCACTTGGCAACATCTGTGTCGCCAACGGTGTTCCGGTCGCCAACCTCGGTAACCCGGCTATCCAGCTGAACGCGCAGATCCCTGCACTGTTCGGTGGTAACCCGAACCTCGAAGAAGAAACCGGCGATAGCTGGACTGCTGGTATTGTTCTCCAGCCGAGCTTCCTGCCCGGCCTTGCGATCACTGCCGACTACTTCGACATCGAGATTGCAAACGCGATCACCACGATCTCGCTGCAGAATTCGTTCGACCTGTGCTTCAACCAGGTTCAGGATCCGAATGCTGCAGCTTGTGGCGCGTTCTTCGGCAACGGTTCGATCCGTAACGCTGCAGGCGCAATCACCACTGCAAACCCGCCGGTCCTCGGTGGTCAGAACGTGGCAACGCTGGGCGTCTCGGGTGTCGACCTTCAGGCAACCTACAGCACGACCATTCCGTTCTCGCTGATGACCGACACGGGCGAACAGGACTTCAACCTGTCGTTCCTCGGTACCTGGACTGAAAGCTCGTTCTTCGAGCCGTTCGCTGGTGCGGACATCGTTGAATGTGCTGGCCAGTTCGGCATCACCTGCGGTGAACCGACCCCGTCGTTCAAGTGGACTGCACGTGCATCGTTCATCGATGGCCCGCTGACCACCTCGATCCGCTGGCGTCACCTGTCGGCTGTCGACGACGATGATGATAGCGTCGATTACGCTGCCTTCAACGGCTCGGAGCGTATCCCGGCATACGACCTTCTCGACCTCACCTTCTCGGCTGAGGCAACTGAGAACGTCACCGTGACCGTTGGTGTGAACAACATCTTCGACACGCTGCCGCAGACGCCGACCTTCAACGGCATCGAAGTCTCGTCGGTGAACAACGGCACGCTGCTTGGTGACAACCAGGAGCAGGCCAACACCTACCCGAGCACCTACGATGTGCTTGGTCGCGACTTCTTCGTCTCGGCTCTGCTTAAGTTCTAAGCTCAGCCGCGAGACGTCTCGCACAAGAGGGGCGGCGGACTTCGGTCCGCCGCCCTTTTTCTTTGCCTCGGGTCAGCGCAGTGGACGCGGCACGGTATTCGCCGTGACGGGTCGTCCAGTGCGCGCTGCTAATTTGATGTGGGGTGGAACTCAGGCCCATTCGAGCGTGAGGAAGTCCGCAAAGGCGCGGCCCGAAGGCTCGCACACCTCTGTCGTATCGATCAGCGCCAGCCCGGCATCGCGGAAATGGGCCATCAGCATGTCGCGATCATCCGCCGCCGCACAAGCGCGACCGAGGGAATCGATACGGCCGATCTCGTTGCCTGCCTGATGCTCGATCTGGTCGAGCGTGCCGAGCAATTGCTGGCGCGAACCACGCGCGCCGTAGATCAGCGTGCGGCGCACGGCCTCCGGAATTTCCCAGCCGGGAGATGTCTGCCCCCAGCGCTCGCTGCCTTCGCGGGTCACTTCCGTCGCAAGCGCAAGTGCGCCATCGGCATCGTCACTGGCCAGTGCATTGCGGACATGCGTGAAGAGGTCCTTTTCCGACAGCACCCAGCCGATCTGCTCGCGGCGAACCGCGTTGTGTTCAAGGATCGGGCCGTCGCCGCGATGGACCATCAGTCCGACGCGGCCGTCCTTGGCAAGCACGCGCGCGACTTCCATCGCGCTGCGTGAGGTATCGCCATATTCGAAGCCGAACTGGCTGGTGATCGCATCGAAGCTTGCGTCATCGAAGGGCAGCTCTTCCATAGCCACACCGGCCATCACCTTCGCACCGGGAGGCGGGGGAGGCAGCTGCGGGGCGAGGTCGGTGCCGGTCGCCTCGATACCCGGGCGCATGTGCATCAGCCATGCGAGCACGCGGCCATCGCCTGTGGCAAGGTCGAGTACGCGGGGTGTGCCCGGTACCCGCTCAATGAAGCCTTTCCACGCGGCCTGCTGTGCCTGCTCGATCGCGGCCCAGCGCTGCGGCATGCAACCGCCGCCGCCCTTGCGTGCATTGCGCGCCCAGAATTCGCCCCAGGCTTTCTCGTCTTGTGGCTTCCCGCTCATGGCCGCGCGCTATATCGCAGGCACGACGTCGAACGCCACCGTCATTCGCAGCCCATCCCCGAACGGGGTTGTGCCGTGATAGAGCGTGCTCGGGAACAGCGCGAGATGCGCTTCGATTGGCTGGATCGTGCGGATCGGTTCGAGGTCCAGGCGGAGATCGGGCGGAGGCCGGCCCACTTCGAGCCAGCCTTGCCGTTCTTCACCTTGCGCATCCTCCGGCACGATCAGGTAGAGCGCTGAGCTCAGCATGCCTTCGGGATGGATATGCGAGGTGTGATAATCGCCTCCGCCGCGCAGGCGTACCGACCACGATCCCTGTAGTTTCCACGGATCGTCGCGACGCCTCAGCAGCGGGTGACCGACATCGGATTGCGGCAGGCACGCACGATAGTCTTCCAGCGTCGCCAGGATCGCCGCGTGGAGCCGCGCGAATATCTCTTCATGCCGCTGGAACAGGATGTGCCGCGTCTGGGTGCCACCGCGCAGCGACTGGCCGAGGGGGAGGGGCGATCCGTCATGCAGCTCGTGGAGCCGTTCGATCGCCTGCGGGAGGATGTTGTCGGCATCGCGCAATTCGCGCAGCTGGACCAGTTCCGCCTGGCCATGCAGCCACTCGGCGCGCGGATCGTCCCTGAGCCGCCAGACGAGGCCGAGGAGGGCGAAGGCCGAATGCTCCAGCGACGGATCGCGGACGGCCTCGTCCAGTAGCGACTGAGCCCGGTCCAGTTCGCCCAGCCTGATGCGGTGACGGGCCTCGTGGAGGCTGCGCGTGCTGCCCTGCAACGGCAACTCAGCGAAGATCGCTTCTGCGCGCTCCGCCTGTCCCGCCTCACCGGCATGGATCGCCTCGAGCAGCGCAAAGCTGTGATCCTCGGGGAAACGGCGGCGGGCATCTGCGGCGACCACTGCGGCCTGTTCGAAATAGTCGAGCCCCGCCAGCGTCTGGGCGTGCGCCATGGGGATCGACGGGTCTTGAGGCAGTCTCTGCGCCGCCTCGCGATAGGGTGCGGTGAAATCGCTTTCACCTAGTGCCAGCCTCAATTGCGCGAGGAGGTGCAGCGCATCGAGCCATTGCGGGGCCTGCGAGACAAGTTGCTCTGCAATGCCGCGTGCCTGCGCTGCCTCTCCGGCCACGTCGAGCGCCTGCGCCTTGCCCAGCCAGAGATCGGCCTCGGTGTTCACCACCGCGAGGGCAGCATCGAAGAATTGCGGCGCCTGCCTTTCGCCGCGCGCCAGCGCGACGCGGGCACGGCCGTGAAGCGCCTTGGCATGGCGCGGGTCGAGCGCGAGGCACTTGTCGTAGCTCTCGCGCGCCGCCGCCAGATCGCCCGCCATGCGCGAGGTATTCCCGCGTACCGACCAGTAGCGCGGTTGCATTGCACCTGCGGTTTCATTCTCTGCCAGCAGCGCCAGCGCTTCTTCGTGGCGGCCCAGCTGTCCGAGCGCGATGGTGCGGTTGAGCACGTATTCGAGATTGTCCGGCTCGATTGCCAGCGCCCGCCCAAAGCTCGTTTCGGCGGCGACAGGTTCACCGCCCCGAAGCGCCATCGATCCGGCAGTGTTGTGAAGGCCGGCATGGTCGGGATGCTCGGCAAGCGCTTCGGCCAGCAACTGGAGGCCGCGTGGTCGATCTCCCAACCTCTCTGCCGCGATCGCGCGGGCGTGCCAGTCCTGCGGCGCGGTCGTCACTTGTCGCGCAACCAGCCCACGATCGCAGTGCGTCCCATGGGTGCGAAGGGTGGGACGTAGGAAACCATGTGGCTGGTCGGCACGGCGAACAGGTTCAGCGCGTTGAAGCGCGGGCGGAAGCCTTCGACGATGTCGCCATCCTCGTCGAGGAAGTTGAGGTAGCCGCCCCAGTCGGGATGCCAGTCGTCCGGCGCGAAGTTGAGGACATAGGCATAGCGCCACCCTTCAGCGACATGGCTGTCGATATGCCGTCCGAGATAGTGGTTCGGCGCATAGAGCGATGCCTGCCCGTCCGCCTTGGTCAACGTTGGCGTGGCAGTGATGTCGCGCGCAAGGTCGAGGAATTCGGGCGCGTTGATATATTCGAGCAGCAGTTCGTGCGGGCCGCCCGGCTCCCAGCCTTCCTGCACCGCGGTGAGGATCGGATATTGGGCGAAGCGGAAGGCATAATCGCCGCGGGCGGAGGCCTGGTGTGCGGCCATCGCGGCGGCATTGACCTTCTCCGCGCCGCCCGGTGCCTGGATTTCCTCCTGCCGGAAGCTCTGCGGCTCGATCCCCGGACCGTCGCCTGCCTGCACCGCCATGCCCCATTTGGTGGCGCGCGCGAGGATCATCTGGATCTCGCGCGCGGTTTCTTCAGTCAGCACGTCGCGCACCTGTACGCGCCCGCGCTCGGCAAAGCGCGCTGCCAGAGCCTTGCGGTCGAGGTCGGGATTGATTTCGAAGAGCTTCTTTGCGGCCATGGACGCAGCCTTACGACGCGCTCCGGCTGCTCGCAAGCACGGCTGCCCGCGAGTCCCTGTAAGCTGCACTTGACGTAAACGGAAACCGCCCATAGGCCAGTCGCAAATCGAAACGGAAAGAGGATTCTCCCCCATGCCCGAAGCCTATATCGTCGAAGCCGTAAGGACCGCTGGCGGACGCAGGGGAGGGCGCCTTGCCGGTGTGCATCCCGTCGATCTCGCTGCGAAATCGCTCGACGCGGTGATGGAGCGCTCGGGCCTTGCAGCCAAGGTGATCGACGATGTCGTCATGGGCTGTGTCAGCCAGGGCGGCGAACAGGCCATGCAGGTCGGCCGCAATGCCGTGCTCGCTTCCAAGCACCTCGGCGAGGGCGTGCCCGCCGTCACCATCGACCGCCAGTGCGGTTCCTCGCAGCAGGCGATCCAGTTCGCGGCGCAGGCCGTGATGAGCGGGACGCAGGACGTGGTGATCGCCAGCGGTGTGGAAAGCATGACGCGCGTGCCGATGGGCTCGACCGCGATGTTCCACATGAAAGAAGGCCTCGGTAACTACAAGTCGCCGGGCCTCGAAGAGAAATACCCCGGCATCCAGTGGAGCCAGTTCATGGGCGCCGAGATGATCGTCAAGAAGCACGGCTTCACCAAGGACGATCTCGACCGCTTCGCCCTGTCGAGCCACCAGAAGGCCATCGAGGCGACCAAGTCGGGTGCCTTCGAAGCCGAGATCGTGCCGGTGGAAATCGAGACGCCCGAAGGCACCGAAATGCACACGGTGGATGAGGGCATCCGCTTCGACGCCACGCTGGAAAGCATCGCCGGCGTGAAGCTGCTTAGTCCTGAAGGCACCATCACGGCCGCCACCAGCAGCCAGATTTGCGACGGGTCGAGTGCGGTGCTGGTCGTGAGCGAGAAGGCGTTGAAGGAATACGGGCTCACCCCGATGGCGCGCATCCATAACCTGACGGTCACCGCGGGCGATCCGGTGATCATGCTGGAAGAACCGCTCTTCGCCACCGACCGCGCGCTGGAGCGTGCCGGCATGAAAATCTCGGATATCGACCTGTTCGAAGTCAACGAAGCCTTCGCACCCGTGCCGCTCGCATGGCTCAAGCACACCGGTGCCGATCCGGAAAAGCTCAACGTCAACGGCGGCGCTATTGCGCTCGGCCATCCCTTGGGTGCATCGGGCACCAAGCTCATGGCCACGCTGGTCCACGCGCTGAAGGCGCGCGGCAAGAAATACGGCCTCCAGACGATGTGCGAAGGCGGCGGTGTCGCCAACGTTACCATCGTTGAATCGCTGTAAGCGTATTCACGTTTATCGGCGTTGAGGCGCTTTAAGTTTCTAAAATCACGAGAGGATTACCCCCATGGAAGTCAGCAGCAATACCCCCGCAGTCGTCACCGGCGGTGCATCGGGCCTTGGTGAAGCAACCGCCCGCGCTATTGCGGCCAAGGGCGCGAAGGTCGCCATCTTCGACATGAACGAAGAGAAGGGCGAAGCCGTCGCCAAGGACATCGGCGGCATCTTCTGCAAGGTCAATGTGATGAGCGACGAAGACGTCGACGCCGGTTTCGCCAAGGCACGCGAGGCGCACGGCCAGGAGCGTATCCTCGTCAACTGCGCAGGGATCGGCAATGCCATCAAGACCGCCAAGCGCGACAAGCAGACCGGCGAGATAAGCCATTTCCCGCTGCAGGCGTTCGAATTCGTCATCCAGGTGAACCTGATCGGCACTTTCCGCTGCATCGCCAAGTCGGCAGCCGGCATGATGACGCTCGACCCGCTTTCCGAAGACGGCGACCGCGGCGCGATCGTGAACACGGCATCGGTTGCCGGTGAAGACGGCCAGATCGGCCAGGCGGCATACTCGGCATCGAAGGGCGGCGTGATCGGCATGACCCTGCCCATCGCACGCGACCTCATGCAGGAAGGCATCCGCGTGAACACCATCCTCCCGGGCATCTTCAACACCCCGCTGATGAACGCTGCCCCGCCGCAGGTGAAGGACGCGCTGGCCGCTTCGGTCCCGTTCCCCAAGCGCCTGGGCAATCCGGAAGAGTACGCCATGCTCGCCATGACCATGATCGAGTGCGGCTACTTCAACGGCGAAGACGTCCGTCTCGACGGCGCGATCCGCATGGCGCCGCGCTAAGCGATCCTGCTCCAAACGTGAAAGCGCCGCCCGTTCGCTCAAGGAACGGGCGGCGCTTTGCGTATGTAAGATGGGTGGTTAGTAGGCGGTCTGCATCAGCCTGACAGCGCCTGCCCATTCGTCCTGCTCGACCGCATCGGCGAGGATAACCGCGACATCGCCGCGCGCTGCCTTGCCCTTGGGATCGACATCTTCGCCGAGGATGACCGAGCCGGTCGGCCCGTCGTCGGTCAGCGATACCGGGCGCAGGATGGCATATTCGAGGTCGCTGGCCTTGAGATGTTCGTCAGCGTCGTGCTTGGCTTGCAGATAATGGGCGAGATCGCTGTCGGGATCGGGATTTTGCGTACCGACCGAACTCAGCATGACGAACCTGCGCACGCCGCTCTTTTCTGCCTTGTCGATGAGATCGATGGCCCCGTCGCGATCGACCTTGTCGGTCATCTCCGCGCTGGTGCCTCCGCCCGAGCCGGCCGCGAACACCACGGCATCGCAATCCGCCGTCACGTCATCCGCAAGGTCGGTGAGGTCGCTAACACGCTGCTCGGCCCCTTTGGGCAAGCCGCTGGTGTCGGAACTGTCTCGAACGAGCGCGATTGGGTGGTGGCCACGATCGCACAATTCCTGGACAAGGCGTTGGCCGGTATTGCCGGTGGCTCCGGCTACAAGAACTTTCATGGGTCTGCTCCGTGTTTTCTGGTCTGTTTACGAGGGCAGGAAAATCGCCTTGGTGTTGACGAATTCCTTCATGCCGAAGCCGCCGTGTTCGCGGCCGTATCCGCTGTCCTTGACCCCGCCGAAGGGCATGTTCGGGTCTGCCGCGCCGAAGGAATTGATGCGGATCATGCCCGTATCGAAATGGTCGCGGGCCAGCCGGATTGCCTTGTCCTCATCCTTGGTGAAGATGCCGCCGCCAAGGCCATACCGGCTGTCATTGGCGATGCGCATGGCGTCTTCGTCGTCCTTGGCGCGGATGATAGAGGCGACCGGGCCAAACAATTCGTCGTCATAGGCCGGTGTGCCCGGCTTGCAGTCGGCAAGCACGGTGGCGGGATAGTACCAGCCGTCGGGATCCTCTTCCGGGTCGCCGCCGCACAGCAGCGTGCAGCCACCCTCGAGGCTCTTGCCGACCTGTTCGACCAGCGTATCGAATTGTTCCTTGCTGGAAACGGGCCCCAGCTGCGTGCCCTCGTCCTTTGGATCGCCCATCTTGGTGGACTTCATCCGTTCGACGAAGCCTTCGACGAACTGGTCGTAAACGGCGTCCGTGACGACGAAGCGCTTTGCAGAAACGCAGGTTTCGCCATTGTTGTAGAGGCGGCCGGCGACGCAGGTCTTCACCGCGAGGTCGATGTCGGCATCTTCGAGCACGAGATAGGCATCGTTCGATCCCAACTCGAGCACGGTCTTCTTCAACGCTTCGGCTGCAGTCTTGCCGATATGGCGGCCAGCGCCATCGCTGCCGGTCATGGTGACCGCGCGGATCTTGTCATGGGTGATGATCTCGTCCGACAAATCGTGATCGACCAGGACCACGTCGAACAATCCTTCTGGCAATCCGGCCTCGAGGCACAGGTCGCGCAGCAGCAGGCCGCTGCCGGTGCAGATCGAGGCGTGCTTCAGGACACAGGCGTTACCTGCCATCGCGTTGGCGGCCAGCACGCGCACCGGCTGGTAGAGCGGGAAATTCCACGGCTGGATCGAATAGATCACGCCGATCGGCGAATAGGTGACGATGCCGCGCTTCTTGCCGCCCGAATGCTTGCGCTCCTCGTCTGCGAGCTCGGACGGGCCGTTGTCGGCGCTGTATTCGAAGATGCGGGCGCAGATCTCGACCTCGGTCTTGCCGTCCTTGAGCAGTTTGCCCGTTTCGCGGGTCATGAGGTCGCTGATGCGATCGGTATTGTCGCGCAGGACCTTTGCGATCTTGCGCAGGACGTCGGCGCGGTCTTCGTGACTGCGGGTGCGCCAATCGAGATAGGCTTGGTGAGCGGCGTCGATCCTGGCGAAGGCCTCTTCCTTCGACATCAGGTCGTAGGTTTCGATGGTCTCGCGGGTCGCGGGATTGTTGGTTGTGATCTGCGGCATGGGGCACCTTGGAATGAATAGGGGGTCGCGTTTGAAACGGACCCTCACGCTCAGGCGTTCCGGAAACTATTTTTGTTGCAGGCGGGAACCGGGCGGGAGCCCCGATTTCCTGCTCTTTGCCGAAGGTTTTGTGGTGGAAGGATGCCGAAATCCTGCAGCCCGCTTTTTCGTGCCGCCCTTGGCGAAAGCCGCCTGCCGGTACTGATTTACTTGTCAGGACCGTGTTCCATGTGTTCCATCTTGCCGGACAGCTGGAGAGAGACGCCACCATGACCCAATTCACGCAAATCAAGCTCGATATCGCCGATGGCATCGCCACCGTGACGCTGCACCGGCCAGAGAAGATGAACGCCTTCACGCGGGTGATGATGCAGGAATTCATCGATGCGATGGACGTCACCGATGCCGACGACAGCGTGCGCGCGGTGATCGTGACCGGCGAGGGTGAGCGGGCATTCTGCGCCGGCGCAGACCTTACGCCGGAGGGCGGCGGCCATGTCTTTTCCGATCCCGATCCGGTGGACGACCTTTCCGATGCGCGCGTACGCGATGGCGGGGGAAGGCTGACGCTGCGTCTGTTCAATTCGAAGAAGCCGCTGATCGGCGCCTGCAACGGCGTTGCCGTGGGGGTTGGCGCGACCATGCAGCTGCCCTTCGATATCCGGCTGTGCAGCGACAATGCGCGCTTCGGCTTCGTCTTTGCGCGGCGCGGGATTACGCCCGAGGCTGCGAGCAGCTGGTTCCTGCCCAAGCTGGTCGGCATGCAGACTGCGCTCGAGTGGTGCATGACCGGCCGGATCTTCGATGCAGCCGAAGCGAAGGATCGCGGCCTCGTGCGATCGGTCCATCCGCAGGGCGAACTGATGGACGCAGCGGTGGGTATAGCGCGCGAGATCGCGGACAATACCTCTGCCGTTTCGGTTACCATGACGCGGGCGATGCTCTGGCGGATCGGCGCGGGCGGACACCCGATGGATGCGCACCGTATCGACAGCCGCGCGATCTATCGCCTCAGCCGCAGCAATGATGCGAAGGAGGGGATCGCGAGCTTCCTCGAGAAGCGTCCGCCTGCCTATCCGGACACGGTGGGCGAGAACATGCCCGACTTCTACCCGTGGTGGGACGAGCCTGAATACGAATAGTTGCACATGTGATAGTCACAGCTGAAACCTTGCCAATAGCGGAGGGAAGGTTACAGCTAGGCGTCATGTCGTCACGCAAGCCCGCCAAGCGCCTCGCCGATTTCCTGCCCTACCAGCTGTCGATCGCCTCCAATGCGATTTCGACACGGATTGCGGAGCAGTATCGCAGGCGGTTCGCGTTGAAGACGACCGAGTGGCGTATCATGGCCGTCCTCGGCGACAGCGGCCCGCTGACTCAGCGCGAGCTGTCGCAGATGACGCTGATGGACAAGGTGCCGGTCAACCGTGCCTGCAAGACGCTGGAGAGCCGCGGCCTTGCTGCGCGCACGCCCAATACGAAAGACGGCCGTTCCCACCTGCTCGAACTGACGGTAGAGGGCAGGGCGGTCCATGCCGGCATCATGCCGCTGGCACTCAAGATCGAGGCGGAGATGTTCTCTGTACTCAGCACCGAGGAGCAGGACGCGTTTCGCGACATGCTGGCGCGCCTGCGCGAAAATGCCGGGGACTTCGACGCAGAAAGCCTGGCCGACTGAGTAAGCCGGCCAGGCTTTCCTGGTTCGCTATTCGGTTGCTTCTTCGCCGACCCTACTGGGTCATGAAGGAGTCCGAGATGTCGCAGGCCGCAGGGCCGAGAATGACGATGAACAGCACCGGCAGGATGAACAGGATCAGCGGCACGGTCATGATCGCCGGCAGACGGGCTGCCTTTTCTTCGGCGCGCATCATGCGCTCGTTACGGAATTCGGCCGAGAGCACACGCAGCGCGGATGCCAGCGGAGTACCGTAGCGTTCGGTCTGGACCATGGTGGTGACCACGCCCTTCACCGCTTCGAGGTTCACGCGATAGGCGAGATTGTCGAAGGCTTTCTTGCGTTCGTTGAGGAAGGACAGCTCGATTGCGGTCAGGGTGAATTCGTCACCCAGTTCCGGATAGGCACGGCCCAGTTCCTTTGCCACGCGGTTGAACGCGGCGTCGACCGTCAGACCGGCTTCGGCGCAGATGACCAGAAGGTCGAGCGCGTCGGGCAGGCCCTTGCGGATAGCATCGGTGCGCTTGCTTGCGATGTTGCTCAGGTAGATTTCCGGGCCCTTGTAGCCGAAGAAAACGGCAGCCGAGAGAGCAGCGACGCGCTTGAATTCCCAATCGGGGAAGATCTCGACGACATAGAGCAGCACGCCGGCGATGAGGCCGAAAATAACCGGAAGCACCATGCGTAGGCCGATCAGGACGACTGCGACTTCCTTGTTGCGGAAACCGGCCCATGCCAGCTTCTGCTGCATTTCCTCGACCTGGCTGTCCTGCAGGACCTTCATGTTGCCGAGGGCGTCGCGCACCTTGTCGGAGGTGTCGGTCTTGCGCACCAGGCTCTGGCGCTTCTTCGAGCCCGAGGTGACGAGGCCGGCTTTCAGCTCTTCGCGACGGCCTTCCAGCGCTTTCACACGCTTGGCCATCGGGTCCTTGATGGTGACGGCAGTGTAGATCGCGAAGAGAACCGCGAGAGCTGCCACGCCCATCAGGATGGAGCCGACGACAATGACGTCGAAGCCGAGGAGTGTGGGTCCGTTACCGCTTTCCATGATGACTTGTCCCTCGGGTCCTTAGATTTCGAAGCTGACCATCTTGGCCATGATGAAGGCGCCGATGCTCATCCACACGAGGCCGCCAAGGCCGGTGACGATCAGGCGCTCGTCGACGAAGAAGCTGCCGACATAGTCCGGGTTGATCCACCAGATCATGGTGAAGACGATGAAGGGCAGGGCGCCGACGATGTAGGCCGAGGCCTTCGATTCCGAGCTCATCGCGCGGATCTTGAGCTTCATCTGGGCACGCTTGCGCAGCACGTCCGACAGGTTGGACAGCGTTTCGGCGAGGTTACCACCGGTTTCGCGCTGGATAGCGAGCGTGATGCAGAAGAAGTTGAACTCGGGGATGCCAAGGCGATTGGCCGTTTCCTCGAGCGATTCTTCCATCGTGCGACCGATCTTGATGCGTTCGACGATGCCCTTGAATTCTTGGCCGACCGGGCCATCGACTTCCTGCGCGACGACCGAAAGCGTTTCGGTCACCGGAAGGCCCGAGCGGAGACCGCGAACAAGCAGTTCGATGGCGTCGGGGAACTTCACGTTGAAGTCGTTGGTGCGCTTTTTGATAGCGCGACCGACGATGAAGTGCGGAATGCCGGCGCCGGCAAAGATGCCGATCGCAAAGGACAGCGGAAGCGAGCTCGTGCGCAGGAACATGATCACTGCCACGACGAGGCCGATGCCGAGCGAGACGTAGGCGTACTGGCTGATCGTCCAGCCCTTGCCGGTACGGTCGAGACGCATGGCGAGGGCTTCGACGCGCGAATCCGAACCCGCGGTCTTGTGACGCTTGGGCTTGCGGGCCGCGATGGCCTTCTTCAGCTGCGATTCGACCTTCGCATCGGTGCTTTCCGAATGGCGGAAGCGTACCTGCTGCAGGCGACGCTGGCCGGTCTTGGCAGCATTGGGGCCGGCAAATGCGACATAGCCCAGGACGAGCAGCGCAAGAATGCCAACCGCAACCAGTACGAGCTGGATCAAATTCATCTGTCTACTCCGTCCCGTCCGTCATAGTTCGTTCGTTGGTCCCGGAGCGCGAAGGGCAGGTGCCCGAAGCGCTCCGGAAACAAAATTATCCGACTTCGGCTGCTGCCTTGTCTTTCTTCGACACCAGACCTTTGAGGTCGAAGCCGCCGAGCAGCGATTTCTTGCCGGCAGCTTCCGCTGCCTCTTCGCTGTCCTCGTCGCCGAGGCCGATGATGCGGCTGGCGAGCTGCTTCATGCCCGCAGTGGCCTTGCCCGATGCGTTCGCGTCGAGGAAAGTCTTGCCGAGCTTGGCAGCCGTGGCAGCACCCTTCTGGTCGTAGGGGATCGAGATATCGATCTTGCGTTCGATCGAAGCCTCGAAATCGCCCTTGCTGATTTCTGCAGCGCCGGGCTGGACCTTGTTGGCAACGACCACCGGGGTGGCGTGTGCGGCATTGGTCTTGAGCCAGGACAGCGTGCGGATCGTGTCGCGTGCCGAGGCAAGCGTCATTTCCGTCACCAGCGTCACGACGTTCACGTCGTTGAGCAAGTGGGGGAAGTTGATCAGCATGTTACGCGGCAGGTCGATCAGAGTCATCTCGAAGGCGTGGCGGAATTCTTCCTGCAGCTGCAGGAAGGCCGCGCCGTCGGTCATCAGCGGCGAGTTGATCGGAGCCTCGGCCGAAAGGATGGCGAGGTTGTCGTTCGCACGGATCATGGCGCGTTCGATGAACAGGCCGTCGATGCGGCTCGGGTTGTCGATCGCGTCGGTCAGGCCGCGGCCCGGCTCGAGATCGAGCGTGAGCGCACCGGTACCGAAGTGCACGTCGAGATCGAGCAGTGCGGTCGGCATCTTCTTTTCGGCGCTGTAGTACCATGCCAGCGAGGTCGCCAGCGTGGAGGCACCGACACCGCCGCGGGTGCCAACGATGGCAGTCGAGATGTGACGCTTGACCTGCTCGCTCTCACCACCGCGAGGCGCACTGAAGACGGCCTGCGCCGCATTGAGCGAGTCGCGCAGGACCGAGGCCGACAGCGGCTTCAGGAGGTAGTCGTGGATGCCGCTCGCGAGCAGGTCGCGATAAAGGCGCACGTCGTTCACCTGGCCGATGGCGATCACGACCGTACCGGGTTCGCAAACCTCGGCGAGGGCGTTGATGTCGTTAAGCGGATCGCCGCTTTCCGACAGGTCTACCATCAGGATGTTCGGGCTGGCAGAGACCGACAGGGACTGCACTGCGTTGCGCAGGCCGCCCTTGTTGCACTTTTCCGGCTGCCAGCCGAGTTCGATCACGACCGGACGCAGGACGTCCAGCGCCGTTTCGTCGCAGATATAGGCTGCAAACGGATCGCGATTGCCGGGCATGCCGGGTTTCGAAAAAGCGCTCATGGCTCAGTTGCCTCCTTGGCTATTGGTTTCAGGCAGGCCGCCCGCGCCGGTCGGTGCCTGGTCGCGGTAGGACTGGATTGCCTTGGTGGAAGTGGTCACGACCGTCTCGCCGGTGCCCTGCTGGCCCTGGACGAGGTCTTCCGGATTGGCGACCATCGCGGCCAGGTTGCTGTAAGTGGCGCAACCGTAGTTGGGATTGGTCGAGTTCTTGTCGTTGGCTTCGGCCGTGTGCGACCAGTCGGGGCAGCCCGGGACCGAAGCGCTCGAACGGGTGATGACGACGCGTGCCTGGCCCGGCTGGGCGTTGCCCACGGTCACCGGGGCACCTTCAGCCAGAAGGATGCCGTGGCGCGCTGCAAGTGCGGCGATGTCGTCACGCACGGCGAGGCTGTTGTTGCCATCGTCGATCGAGACACGGTCGCCGTAGCGCAGGTCCATGCTTTCGAACCAGCCGGCGAGCCGCTGCTGTTCGGAAACGGGCAGGCCGTCTGCATTGGTGCTGACGTCGAGCGTGAAGTTCGAGCGTTCCACGACCGGCTGCTTGACGCTGTAGAGCGTGCGGTTGTCCATGTTGACGCCGCCGCAGGCACCCAGGGTGAGTGCGAGCGAGGCTGCCAGCGGAGCTGCGAGCTTGCGAGTGATGTTGATACGCATTGTTCTCGTCTCCCTTATTCGAAGCTGAAGCCGGGCTTGGCAGCCGCGGTCTTCTCGTTACGGCGGGTGTCTGCCTGTGCGGCGACCTGTTCGCCTTCGGCCTGCGTGCCCTGCGACAGCTGCGGTGCGGCACCGCTGCCGTTTGCCGAGGGCATCGGGCGGCTTGCGCCCGAAACGCCATCGGCTTCGCGCAGTTCGATCAGACGCTGGAACTCGGTCGGCTTGAGATAGCCGTCCGTGGGCAGGCGAATGTCGTTCGCATTGACCGGCTTCACCAGATACGGCGTCACCACGATTACCAGCTCGGTTTCACCCTTGCGGTAGTTAGTCGAACGGAAGAGATTGCCGAGGAGCGGCACATCGCCGAGGCCCGGAGCCTTCTCGATCGAGTTCTGCGAGTTGTTCGACAGCAGGCCGGCGATCATGAAGCTCTGGCCGGAGCCGAGTTCCACGGTCGTTTCTGCGCGGCGGGTGACCAGAGCGGGCACCTGGAAGCCGTTCAGCGTGATCGAGCCCTGGCTCGACAGTTCCGACACTTCGGGACGAACGCGGATCGAGATACGGCCGTTGGCCAGAACCGTCGGCGTGTAGGCAAGGCTCACACCGTAGTTCTTGTACTCGATCGAGATGTTACCCAGACCCTGGCTGAGCGGGATCGGGAATTCGCCACCGGCGAGGAATTCTGCCGTTTCGCCCGAAAGGGCGGTCAGGTTCGGCTGCGACAGCGTGGTCACGAGGCCCTGCGTTTCCGCAAGATCGAGCGCCGATGCGATGTCGAGGCCAAGCAGGTTGCCCTCGATGCCGATGGTCGAACCCTGCTGGCTGCCCGGGATAACCGTGCTGCCCTCGGGACCTTCGGTCAGGCCGACGCCGAGACCGACAGGCGAACCCGGGGTATACTGCGGGATCCACGAACCCGAACCCTGGCCGACACCGACCTTGAAGCCGCTCGTTGTATCGACCGAGGCGAGGTTCACGCCAATGGCGCGCACAACGCTGCGGCTGACTTCGGCGATACGCACCTGCAGGTTGACCTGCAGCGGCGTCGCCATGCGCAGGCGGCTGATGACGTTGGTGCCTTCACCGACATAGGCTTCGACCAGTGCCTGGGCGTCCGCTGCGTCTTCCGGAGCGGCGACCGTGCCGGTCAGGAGCACCGTATTGGTGCCCATCGTGGCGACGTTGATCTTCGCTTCGGGCATCGCAAGGGCGAGCATCTGGTCGATGCTGCCGATGTTCGAGCCGACGCGGACGTTGGCTGCCCAGATGATGTCACCTGCGGCGTTGCTGGCGTAGACCGTGGTCTCACCGCCGGACTTGCCGAACAGGTACAGCTGGCGCTGCGACTTGATCTGTACGTCGGCGACCTGATCGTTCGAGATGAACACATCGGCCATGGTGCCGGGTACGTTGACGAGTTCGCCGCGACCGATCGAAAGGACGATGTCCGTGGTCGGGCTGACGACCGCCTGGGCCGTAGCCACACTGGTCGGAGCGGCTGCCAGCGGCGCGAGCGCCAGTCCGGCAAGCAGCAGTTTTGCGGTAAGACGACGTTTCATGGAATGGCCCCCTGAATGGCTTCCTGACTTGATCATCGGATTAACGGACGGTGCTCAGCGCGACCGGAACAGTGCTTCCGGCGTTGCGAGTTCCCGAGGCAACCGAGGAGTTGAGTGCACCTGCACGGCCCACGGTGACGCGTTCCTGCACCTTGCCGCGAGTAACGATGACACTCGGACCCTGGCGGACCGGTGCTGCTGCACCGTCACCGCCGCCACCACCGCCACGCTGGCGCTGCTGGGCGGGCATCGAGCTGCGCTGGAAGCGCGAGACGTCGCCGCCGGTCACATAGGTGCCCTTGGCATCGTCGGGACGCGCTACGACTTCACGCAACAGGCGTTCTTCTTCTTCCGGCGACGCGTCGTCGGGGATCACGAGATCGCCCGATGCGATGGCGCGTTCGAGTTCGTGTTCGCTATCGGCCAGCGAGCGCAGAGCGAGGCTGAGCGTACCGATGGTCTGCGCAACGGCCACCTTCTCGGCGATCGTCGGCGTGACTTCGATCGTCACCGTGCGGAACGGGCGGACCTGGGTCTTGCCGTCGACGGTGACCTGCGTGGTCGCCTGGTCGGTTGCGAGGATGCGAAGGTTACGAAGGATGGTTTCCGACGTTTTCAGCGGAGCACCTTCTTCACCCTGGACGGTCTGCGTCAGAACCATGTCGACGCGGTCACCCGGGAAGACGAAGCCGGCAACGCCGCTTTTCGCATCGACGGGCACCGTGATGGCGCGCATGCCGGGCGTGAGGGCTGCAGCAAGGAAGCCGCGGTCGCCGGGGCTCACCAGCGAACCCTGGGTAACCGGTTCGCCTGCAGTAACTGCATGGCGGACAACCGTACCGATCAGTTTGGAGACATCGGCTTCACCATCGAGGAAGTAGGCGTCCTGGACGAGCTCTTCCGGCCACAGCTGATAGCCGATGGCATCTGCGGTGATGATGGTACCAGTCGGCAGCGCACGCTGCGCGACGAGAACCTTCGGGCCCTGCGGTTCGACAACCGCTGCGGCCTCTGCCTGCGGAGCCGCGGCTCCGGCGATCATGCTGCGGGCTACAAGCGCGGTACCGATCGCAATGACCAGTGCACCTACCAGCAGAACAAGCTTCTTCCTATCCATGGCTATTCAGCCCCCTCGTTGGCCCGCGCAGAATCGGATGCGGGCAGCTATGGTTTCCATCTGTAAGTGGCGATTGGTTAAAATCGGGTTGTCAGCCCGCGGCAGTTGCAGAAATTCCCGCAAGAAAGCTGCCGCCGAGCATCCAGAGGCCCGCGACCGATATGGCCAGGCCATAGGGAACACGCGGCTGGTGCTTGTGACGGCGGATGATTCGGATCGAGACGAGCGTCGCGATTGCGAGCAGGGCAATCGGGATCAGCGCGATGGCAATGGTGCCCGTCTCGCTGGTGCCGAGCGACTGGACGACGCTGGACGGGATTGCCAGCTTCGGCCCGCCGAGCACGGCGCTGGCGAAGTTGCCGGCGATCAGCGTGCAGGCCACCAGTATAAAGGTATCGCGCACGGGCTTGCCGCCCAGCACGTTGGAACGGGCAACGCCCCAGATGCCCATGGCCAGCGTCAGCACCCAGCCGACCATGGCCATGATGAGGACGAGCCCGAGGAAATTCGTCGGCGGGAACCACAGGGCAAGCGCGGTCAGCAGTTTCACATCGCCGCCGCCCATCTGGCGGATCGCGAAGAATGCGCAGCATACGGCAAAGGTAATGGCTGCGATGCCAAGCTGGATCGCAACACCCGGCCACAGCGACAGGCCGCTGGCCCACCAGAACAGCGGGGCGCCCGCAGCGATGGCAATGTTCAGCTTGTTGCCGATCGTGCGGCTCTTGAGGTCGGTGAATGCGGCGACCAGCAGCGCGATTGCCAAGGCGCCGAGCAGAACGTAGGTGAAAATTTCTTGGTCCATGACCCGCTTTCCGAAATGTGCTTCGGTATCGGGCTACACAAACATGCTTACTAAAGAGTAACCATGACACGCGGTGCAACGGAGGCTGCCATCACCGAAACGCTAGAAAAGCCGATCGATCGCCGGGCTATTCCCGCCAATGCGACCGAGAGTTGCTGGACAGCACAGGACGGCCACGAACTGCGCCGGATCGACTGGCAGATGCCCTCGCGCGTAACGAGGGGGTCCTTGCTGTTCCTTCCGGGGCGGGGTGACTTCTACGAGAAGTATCTCGAAAGCCTTGAAGAATGGCACCGGGCCGGATGGCGCGTGACCGCTGCCGACTGGCGCGGGCAGGCCGGGTCCGGGCGGCTGGGGGATGACCGGCTTACCGGACACGTGGAAGATTTCTCCGTCTGGGTCGCCGATCTCAAGCATTTCTGGGACAGCTGGGTAAAGGAAACACCTGGCCCGCACGTGCTGGTCGCCCATTCGATGGGTGGTCACATCGTCGCGCGTGCTCTTGTCGACGGGGCGATCCAGCCTGATGCGGTGGTCCTGTCGGCTCCGATGCTGGGGATGGCCGGCCCGCCGCTCCCGCTGGCGGTCCTGCATTCCGTCGCGCGCGTCATGACGCGTATCGGTTCTCCCAAGCGCCCCGCCTGGAAGTGGAGCGAGAAGCCGGGCGAGATGCCAGCACGCCGCCGCGACCTCCTGACGCATGACGATGATCGCTACGCCGACGAATTGTGGTGGCGCGAGAACCGGCCCGAGCTTGCTATGGGGCCAGGGAGCTGGGGCTGGGTCGAAAGTGCCTATGCTTCCACGCGCGAACTCGAAAAGCCGGGCGCGATGGAAAAGGTGCAGGTCCCCGTGCTCATCGTGTCGACATCGATCGACAAGCTGGTCGATCACAAGGCTGCCGTGCGTGCAGCCGGGCGATTCCCGAGGGGCGAGTTGATCGAATTCGGACCCGAGGCCCATCACGAGGTCCTGCGCGAAGTCGATGCCGTGCGCGGCCGGGCGATGGACGGCATTTCCGCATTCCTCGACAAGGTAGCTCCAGCCGCGACGTGACAGGTTTCGATTTCGCCATTGTCGGAGCCGGTATTGCCGGAGCCAGCCTCGCCGCCGAACTGGCAGAGGGCGGGGCCAGCGTCTGCGTCCTCGAAGCAGAAGACCAGCCGGGCTATCATTCCACCGGCCGTTCCGCCGCCTTCTGGGAAGAGTGTTACGGCGGACCGGAGATTGTCCCGCTAACCCTCGCATCAGGGCCATATCTTCGGGAGAACGGCTTCCTCACGAAGCGCGGCGCCCTCTACATCGGCCGCCAGGAAGATGCGGGCGCACTCGATGCCTTCATGGACAGGTTCGCCGATACCGGTGCGACAATCGAGAGGCTGGGCCGCGACCGGCTGGAGGCACGGCTTTCCGGACTGAAGGAAGAATGGACAGGCGCCATTTGGGAGCCTGCCTGCGCCGATATCGACGTGGCCGGTCTACACGCCCATTACCTGTCGCGTGCACGCAAGGCCGGGGTGATCCTGAAGTGCCGTTCGAGAGTGGTGTCAGCCACACGCGCAAGTGGATTGTGGACGATCCGCACCGAAATCGGTGACGAAATTACTGCCGAAACACTTGTGAATGCAGCGGGCGCATGGGCGGATGGGCTCGCCGAGATGGCCGGAGCAAAACCGGTCGGGATCGGGCCTCTCCGCCGGACCGTGGTGCAACTGCGTACCGATCCGGCTCCGTTGCCGGATCAGCCTCTCGTGCTCGACATTTCGGGACGCTTCTATTTCAAGCCCGAAGCGGGGCGCCTGTGGCTGAGCCCGCATGACGAGGTGCCGAGCGAACCCTGTGATGCTGCGCCCGAGGAACTGGACGTCGCCACTGCAATCGATCGTCTGCAGCAGGTTGTCGACTGGAAAATCACCGGAGTGGAACGTCGCTGGGCAGGGCTGCGCAGCTTCGCGCCGGACCGCTGCCCGGTCTATGGCTGGGATCCGCAAGTCGAAGGCTTCGCGTGGTTTGCCGGGCAGGGCGGCTACGGCATTCAGACCTCGCCAGCGGCAGCAAGGCTTGCTGGCCAGCTCCTGTTGGGGCGCCCGAGAGATCACATGACCGCACAGCTTGATGCCGCGATCTACGATCCTTCGCGCTTCGCCTAGCCAAGCGCGCATCATTTGTTAATGTGACGCCCGAATCCACCAACCCAACCGCAGACGAGAGGAATAACGATGGGTCACCATTTCGAAATCTACAAAGACAAGGCAGGCGAGTATCGCGTGCGCTTCAAGTACAATTCGGAAGTGATGTTCTCGACCGAAGGCTACAGCTCGAAGGATAGCGCGAAGAACGCCATCGCCTCGATCCAGAAGAACGGACCCGGCGCGGAAACCGTCGACAATACGTAATTCTAAGTCCCGCCAGCGGCGATCGCTTCGGCGGCGTCGCTGGCGAGGGCATCCACCCGATCGTTTTCCGGGTGGCCCGAATGACCCTTCACCCAGTGCCATTCGACCTTGTGACGGGCTGTAAGCTCGATCAAATCATGCCACAGGTCGGCATTCATGACCGGCTTCTTGCTCGCATTGACCCAGCCGCGCTTCTTCCAGCCGTGCACCCATTTGGTGATCCCGTCGATCAGGTACTTGCTGTCGGTGTAGATATCGACTTCGCACGGCTCGATCAGGGCTGACAATCCGCGGATCGCCGCCGTCATCTCCATGCGGTTGTTGGTCGTCTTGGCCTCGGCGCCGGACATTTCCTTTTCGTGAGGCCCCATGCGCAGCAATGCGCCCCAGCCACCCGGCCCGGGATTGCCCTTGCATGCTCCGTCGGTGAACAGTTCGACCCGCTTCATGCCAGCCGCCCTAGCGCCTATGCCGCCTTATTCAAACGCTTCACGGCCCGCATCGTCGTAAAATTGCCAGCGCCGGACGAACTCCATGGGATCCTTGCGCAGGACCTGCGCATCGGGTGGCGTGTCGAGCCAGTCCTCCGCGCGGCTGGCAATGAACCGCAGGCAGGCACCCCTGGCCAGCAGGGGGAGGGCATCGCGTTCTGTCTTCTCGAGGCTGCGTATCGATTCGTAGCCAGCGACCAGCGCATGCCCGAGCGCGGCGTCATAGGTGCCTTCGGGGAAGCACCACGCAGCATGGGTCACCGCAAGGTCGTAGGCCATCGCGTCGTTGCAGGCGAAATAGAAGTCGATCATGCCCGACACCTCGCCGCCGAGCATCAGGACATTGTCGGGAAACAGGTCGGAGTGAATAATCGAGCCGGGCAGGTCCTGCGGCCAATGTGCGACAAGATCGCTCGCCAGGGGCAGGATCGCAGGCAGTTCCGGATCGATCGTCGCCAGCTTTTCCGCGCCGCATTTTTCGAGGATCGCAAGTGTGTCGGCAGGCGCGAGATCGTTGGTCCGATTCCCGTCGAAGTCCTTTGCTGCGAGATGGACCCGCGCGATCGCCGCTCCTGCGGAACGGGCCTGCTCGGCGGTCGGAACGCTCGGTGAAACGCCGGGCAGGAATTCGATAAGCGCGACCGCCTTGCCGTCGACATGCCGGAATGCCGCGCCGCTGCGGTCATGGATCGTCGCAGGGACGGCGCATCCTTTCGCCGCGAGATGGTCGAGCAGGCCGAGGAAAAAGGGAAGCTGCGCCGTATCGATGCGACGCTCGTACATGGTCAGGATGAACCGGCCCTTCGTCGTCTCGACCAGCCAGTTGGAATTGGAGACACCCTCGGCAATGCCCTTGGCGGATATGAGTTCGCCAAGGGCATATTCGCCGATGAGGCGCGCAAGCGCCTCGGCACCGAGATGGGTGTAGACCGCCACCTAGTCGGTAAGCTGGCGCGGCAATTTGAAGACCATGTTCTCTTCGGCCGCAGCGATGGGTTCTTCTTGGACCAGGCGCCATTCCGACAGGCGGTCGACGACTTCGCGTACCAGCTTTTCCGGGGCGGAAGCGCCCGCAGTGAGACCCATTGTCCCGACGCCCTCGAGCCATTCGGGTTCGATCTCGTCGGCGCGCTGGATCAGCCGTGCATCGGTACCCAGCCGCTCAGCGACTTCAACGAGGCGCAGCGAGTTCGAGGAATTCGGCGCACCGATCACGAGGACGAGATCGCACTTGGGCGCGATGATCTTGACCGCGGCCTGACGGTTGCTGGTGGCGTAACAAATGTCTTCGGCCTTGGGCGCGACGATCTGCGGATAGCGTGCTTCCAGCGCCTCGATGATATCGGCCGTGTCATCGACCGAGAGCGTCGTCTGGGTGAGATAGGAAAGGTCGTCTTCCTGCGAGAAGGGCAGGGTCGCGACGTCTTCTACCGTTTCCACCAGGGTGATCCGGCCTTCGGGGACCTGGCCCATGGTGCCGATCACTTCCGGATGGCCTTCGTGCCCGATGAAGAGGATGTGCTGACCCTTTTCGATCTGCCGTTCCGCCTGGCGGTGAACCTTGCTCACCAGCGGGCAGGTGGCATCGACATAAAGCAGCTTGCGGCGGTCGGCCTCTGCCGGGACCGATTTGGGCACACCGTGCGCGGAAAAGACCACCGGCACGTCGTCGGGTACTTCGTCCAGTTCCTCGACGAAGATCGCGCCCTTGGCCTTCAGGCTGTCCACCACATAGCGGTTGTGGACGATTTCGTGGCGCACGTAGACCGGTGCACCATATTTCTCGAGCGCGCGTTCGACGATTTCGATCGCGCGGTCGACGCCGGCGCAAAAGCCCCGCGGAGCCGCGATCAGCAGCTGCAGTGGCACCCGCGGATCGGAGGTGGAGGGATTCTGTGTCGTGGACGGAAAGGGGGCGTTCATGCTCGCCCCTCTAGCGCTTTGCATCGCGCCAAGCTAGGGCACGCGTCGCCCCGAAGGGCAGTTGAATACGAACACATGAGGAATGTCGCCGACATGACCAATCGCTTTCGCCTCCTTACTGCCCTTGGAATGGGTCTCGCACTGGCCGGTTGCAAGACCGATGGCGAGCTCGTGGTGCAGGGCAATGCGGTTGGTATTACGGCGGTGCGTACTGCCTGTCCGGCAGTCGGCATTCCCGACTATACCGGCGATGTCACGCTGTTCCGCGGCGCAACGGAGACACTGGCAGACCTCGATGTGACCGCGGCGATGACCAACCTCACCTCGACCTGCAACGAGGAAGGCGAGCGCGTCTATTCGGAAGCCAGCTTCGATGTGGTCGCGCGCCGCACCGATGTTCGCGGTTCCCGCACGGTACAGCTCCCCTATTTCACCACTGTTCTTCGCGGTGGTAGCGCAGTCGTGACCAAGCGCGTCGGCACCGTCACCCTGACCTTCGCCGATGGCCAGGAACGCGCGCAGGCGAGCGGCAAGGCCGGAGCTTTCGTCAACCGCGCGCAAGCAACGCTCCCTGCCGATGTGGTCGAGCGTATCACCCGCAAGCGCAAGCCCGGGGATCCCGATGCCGCGCTCGATCCGCTGGCCGATCCCGAAGTCCGCGCCGCCGTCCAGCGTGCGACCTTCGAACTGCTCGTCGGCTTCCAGCTGACCGAGGACCAGCTGCGCTACAACGCCACCCGCTAATCGGGCTTTGATGCTCTGACACCTTGCCATTTTGCGCCATTCGTCTAGGCGCGCGGGCATGGCTGACATCCAGACTCTTCACGCCGGTTTTGCGGCGAAAATCGACGCGGTTCTCAATGCCCTCGAGATGGAAGGCCACCTTCCTCCCGAGACCAACCGTTCGGGCGTAACCGTAGAGCCGCCGCGCGATCCCTCGCATGGCGACCTTGCGACCAATGCCGCGATGGTCCTCGCCAAGCAGGCGAAGACCAATCCGCGCAGCCTCGCCGAACTGATCGTCGAGCACCTGAAGCGCGAGCCCGATATCACCGAGGCGAGCATTGCAGGCCCCGGCTTTATCAACCTCCGCTTGTCGGACACGGCGTGGGTGCGCGAACTTGAAGCGATCGCCGCGCTTGGCGACGATTACGGTCGTTCCGAACTGGGCGGCGGGCAGACGGTCAATGTCGAATATGTTTCGGCCAATCCGACCGGCCCGATGCACATGGGCCATTGCCGCGGCGCGGTGGTCGGCGATGCGCTGGCCGGCTTGCTCGAATTTTCGGGCCACAAGGTCACGCGCGAATACTACGTCAACGATGCGGGCGGCCAGGTGGACGTTCTCGCCCGTTCCGCACACCTTCGTTACCGCGAAGCACTCGGTGAAGAGATAGAAATCCCCGAGGGCCTTTATCCGGGCGAATATCTGAAGCCGGTGGGCGAACGCCTCGCGCAGGAATTCGGCCCGGCCTACAAGGACGCGCCCGAGAGCGATTGGCTCGAGCTGTTCCGCGAACGCTCGGTCGCCGCGATGATGGACATGATCCGCGAAGACCTCTCGCTGCTCGGCATCCATCACGACCTTTTTTCTTCCGAAGCCAAGCTTCAGGCTGCCGGCAAGCCCGAAGAGGCCGAGGCGTGGCTGCGCGAACATGGCTTCGTCTACGATGGCGTGCTAGAAGCGCCCAAGGGCAAGGCCCCGCCCGAAGACTGGGAGCCGGTCGAACTGCCGCTGTTCCGCTCGACCGAATTCGGCGATGACCAGGATCGCCCAATCAAGAAATCGAACGGCGCCTGGACCTATTTCGGCGCCGACCTCGCCTATCACTTCCAGAAGGCCGAAAGCGCCGATGCGCTGATCGACATCTGGGGCGCTGACCACGCCGGTACGGTCAAGCGGATCAAGGCCGCCGTCGCCGCGCTCACCAAGGGCGCTGGCCGCGACGTGCCGTTCGACGTGAAGCTGGTGCAGATGGTCAATCTGATGCGCGACGGCGAGCCGGTGAAGATGTCCAAGCGCGCGGGCACTTTCGTCACGCTCGCCGACGTGGTGAAGGAAGTGGGCAAGGACGTCGTCCGCTTTACCATGCTGACCCGCAAGCCCGAAGCGCAGATGGAATTCGACTTCGCCAAGGTGGTGGAAGCTTCGAAGGACAATCCGGTCTTCTACCTCCAATATGCCCATGCGCGAATTCGTTCGACACTGCGCAAGGCGGGTGTCGAACCGAGCGATGCACATCTCGATCGCCTCGGTGCGGACGAACTGGCGCTCGTTCGCGAAGCGGCGCAATTCCCGCGTGTGGTCGAAGCTGCTGCAAAGGCCCGTGAACCGCACCGCATTGCCTTTTTCCTCGGCGATCTCGCCGCCGCCTTCCACAGCTTCTGGAATGCGGGTAATGATGATCCGGCAAAGCGGATTATCCAGGAAGGCGACGCCGAGCTTACCGCCGCAAGGCTGTTCGTCGCGGCACAGGTCGGCCAGGTGATCCGCAACGGTCTCGGCATATTGGGTGTTGAGGCGGTCGAGGAGATGTAACGCATGGCGCATTCGCCCTACGAGACGAGCGACAACTGGGACGAGGCCGAGGATCTCGAACTGATCGAGTCCGAAGATCGCCTGCCCTGGCTCGAGGCGGATGAAGAGGACGACGAGGGCGGCGGTTTCGCTACCTCGCGACTGCTCATGCTCGGCGGGCTTTCGCTCCTGCTGGTCGGCGCGCTGGTTGCTGGTGCATGGTTCCTGCTGGGATCGAACAGCGGCGAGCCGATCGCAGACGGCAGCCTGATCGAAGCGCCCGACGAACCCTACAAAACCAAGCCCGAGGATGCGGGCGGCAAGACGTTCCCCGGCACCGGCGACACCAGCTATGCCGTTGGAGAGGGACAAACGCGCGAAGGCAAGCTGGCCGACACGCCCCCCGCACCCGAACCGGCACCCGAAACCGAAGTGGCAGGACCTTCGCTCGCGAGCACGCTCAACGAAGGTCCGCGCCCTGCTGCGCCGAGCGGCGTTGCCGTGCAGGTTGGCGCATTCCCGACGCGAACTGCGGCCAACGAGGCATGGGGTCGCCTGATGCGCCAGACCGAGGCGCTCAACGGCGTGCGTCACCGCGTGGTCGAGGCCCAGGTCGATATCGGCACTGTCTATCGTCTCCAGGCGATGCCCGGTGATCGCACGGCGGCAAAGGCGTTGTGTGACCGTCTCAAGAGCGACGGATTGGCCTGTTTCGTCAAATAAGGGCGCCTGGCGGACTCGGACTGCCTTAATTTCCACACCTGCCGACTCCGCCGAGCTTGGCATTGCGCGCGAAAAGCAGCAGTTTCCCTCTATGACGCCCGCCATTTTCGGCATTTCCGGCCTTGCACTCACGGCCGACGAACGCGCCTTCTTCAAGGAGGCCGATCCCGCGGGCTACATCCTGTTCGGACGCAATTGCGAAACGCGCGACCAGATGCGCGCGCTGACCGATGATTTGCGCTCGATTCACGGGCGCGATCAGCTGATTGTCTCGATCGACCAGGAAGGTGGCCGCGTGTCGCGGATGAAGCCGCCCGAATGGCCGAAATATCCGGCTGGCGAGGCCTTCGCCAAGCTCTACGAAATTGCCCCTGCCTCCGCGATCGAGGCGGCGCGGATCAATGCCGAGGCGATGGCCCATGAACTGGCCCTCGTCGGCGTCAGCGTGGACTATCATGCGCCGTTCGATGTCAGGCGGCCCGAGACCGACGATGTGATCGGTGACAGGGCACTCGGTAGCGAGCCGATGCAGGTGGCGGCGCTGGGCCGTGCGGTGCTCGACGGGATGGCGCGCGGCGGCGTGGTCGGTTGCCTCAAGCACATGCCGGGGCATGGACGCGCCACGGTAGACAGCCACAAGGAACTGCCCCGCGTCAGCGCGAGCGAGGAGGAGCTCGAAGTCGATATCGAACCCTTCCGCACCTTGTCCTCGCACCCGCTCGGCATGAGCGCGCACCTCGTCTTCGACGCTTGGGATGCGGACAATCCGGCGACGCTTTCGAGGACCGTCATCGAGAATGTCATCCGCGGCAAGATCGGCTTCGACGGCCTGCTGCTGACCGACGATATCGACATGCAGGCGCTCGAGGGCACGATTCCCGATCGCGGCGCGAAGGCGCTTGCGGCGGGTTGCGACATCATTTTGAATTGCTGGGCGAAAATGGACGACCAGCAGGAAATCGCGAACCGCTTTCCGACGATGTCCGAGGCGACGACTGCCCGGCTCGAGCGGGTCCATGCTGCCATGGGCGCGACGGCCCAGGATTGCGATCCTGCAGAGCTCCTCGCCAAGCGCGACGCGCTGCTCGCGATTGCGGAGGAAGCGGCATGACCGAAGGGATGCTGTTTGCCGACACGCCCCAGCAGGGCAGCGAAGACTGGGACGGCATCGCCGCCGAAGCGACGGCGGACACGGATGCCCTCTACCTGGAGCTCGATGGCTGGGAAGGGCCGCTCGACCTCCTGCTCGACCTCGCGCGGCGCCAGAAGGTCGACCTGCGCGAGATTTCGATCCTCGCGCTGGTTGAACAATATCTCGAATATATCGAGCAGGCCGAGGCGCTGAAGCTGGAACTGGCCGCCGATTACCTCGTGATGGCGGCGTGGCTCGCCTATCTGAAATCGGCCATGCTCCTGCCCAAGGAAGAGCAGGAAGATCCCAGCCCCGAAGAGCTCGCACTCAAGCTGCAACTGCGCCTCCAGCGGCTCGGCGCGATGCGTGAGGCCGCTGGCCGCCTCATGGGCGGGGACCGGATCGGGCGCGACGTGTTCCTGCGCGGATCGCCCGAAGGCCTCGCCATCGTCCGCAAGACGCAGTGGGAATGCGACCAGTTCGCCCTGATCGAGGCCTACGGCCGAGTGAAGGCTCGCACTGCGCCGGCGGTCCACATGGTCCGCGAACGACCGGTCATGACGCTCGAATCAGCGCTCGATCGCGTATCGAACATGCTCGGCGTGACGCTGGAGTGGATGGAATTGCGCGATTTCCTGCCGCCGCATGCCGAACCGCGCCTGCGCAAGTCGGCGCTCGCCTCCAGCTTCGTCGCTGCGCTCGAACTGGCGCGCATGGGCAAGGCGGAGATTGCGCAGGAAGAAGTCTTCGGACCGATGCGACTGAGGCGGGTCGCGTGACCGAACTGGAACGCGCCGTAGAAGCCGCGCTCTTCGCAGCGGAAGAACCGATGAGCGTGGACGCGCTCGCAGGCTTTCTTGGCGACGCGGAGAAAGCGGAAGTGCGCGAGGCGCTGAAAACGCTCGCCGAAACCTATGAAAAGCGCGGCGTGCATCTCGTCGAGCGGGGCAAGCGCTGGCATTTCGAGACTGCGCCTGATCTCGCACACCTGCTGCGCAAGGAGCGCGAACAGGTCCGCCGCCTGAGCCGTGCGGCCACCGAAGTCCTTGCGATCATCGCCTATCACGAACCGGTCAGCCGCGCGGAAATCGAATCGATCCGCGGCGTGCAGACAAGCGGCGGGACGCTCGACGTCCTCATGGAAGCGGGCTGGGTGAAGATCGCCGGACGGCGCGAGGTGCCGGGGCGCCCAACCATCTATGCGACGACGCCGGAATTCCTCGACCACTTCGGCCTCACAAGCCGCCGCGACCTGCCGGGAATCGCGGAATTGCGCGCCACAGGCCTGCTCGATCCGGTCGAAGACGCCTATGAGGACCTGATGGGCACGGACGATACGCAAGAGGCATCAAAGGACGATCTTGAGGCCGACGAAGCCTCCGATGCGGCCTGACTGGCTTTCGCGCTGCCACGTCCCTATATTGTATCCAACAGCTCACGCTTAAAAGGTATTCACAATGTCGCTCGGCCCCTGGCAGCTCATCATTATCGCCCTCGTGATCCTCGTCCTGTTCGGTCGTGGTCGCATTTCCGAAATGATGGGTGATTTCGGTAAGGGAATCAAAAGCTTCAAGAAGGGCATGAACGAGGAAGACTCCGAGCCCGCGAAGCAGATCTCGCACGATGCGAAGCCTGCGGGCGAAGGCCTGACGGAAGATCAGGTCAAGACCACGTCCGACCCGAAGTAAGCCCGACAGAGAGCCGCTGATCCATGTTCGACATCGGCGCGGCCGAATTGCTGGTGATCGTCATTGTGGCGATCCTCGTGATCGGCCCCAAGGACATGCCAAAAGCCATGCGTACCGCCGGTCGCTGGATCGGCAAGCTGCGCCGGATGTCCTCGCATTTCCGTTCCGGCCTCGATGAAATGGTCCGCCAGGCCGAGATCGAGGACATGGAAGAGAAGTGGTCGCAGAAGAACAAGGAAATCATGGCGAAATACCCGACCGGTAACGAACCGGACGGGGGCGCGCCGGAAAACCTCCTGCCGCCCGAGATGGAGCCTCTTGCTTCTGCCGGCGAAACCGCGGATCCCGATGCCGCCGCCGAGGCCGCGATAAAGCGGGCCGCGCCGAAAAAGGCCCCCGAACACGGCGGCGAGAAGTCCGCCGACGAACCGGGGCTGCCCTTCGGTAATCCGGAAAAGGACGGCTGACATGGCGTTCGAGGTCAAGGACATCGACGAGACGCAGGCGCCGCTGCTCGACCACCTGATCGAATTGCGCACGCGGCTGGTGCGCTGCGTTGCCGCGCTGGTGCTGGCCTTCGGCGTCTGCCTCTATTTCGCCGACCAGATCCTCGGCTTCCTGATCCAGCCGCTCAAGAAGGCCTTTCCCGAGGGGCAGGGCCAGCTGATCTTCACCAAGCTCTACGAGGTGTTCTTCGTCGAGCTGAAAGTGGCGCTGTTCGCGGGCTTCTGTATCTCGTTTCCCTATATCGCGAACCAGCTCTGGGCCTTCGTTGCCCCCGGCCTTTATGCGAAGGAAAAGAAGGCGTTCCTGCCTTTCCTTTTTGCCACACCCTTCCTGTTTCTCGCCGGCGCGAGCCTTGCCTATTACATCGTCATGCCGACCGCCTTCGAGTGGTTCCTCGGCTTCGAGGGGTCTGCAGGCGGCGTCGAAATCCAGGCGCTGCCGACGGCGAACGAGTATCTCGGCCTCGTCATGCAGTTCATCCTCGCTTTCGGGATGAGCTTCCTGCTGCCGGTGCTGCTCCTGCTGTTGCACCGCGCGGGTATCGTGACGCGCGACCAGCTGGTGGGTGCGCGCCGCTACGTGATCGTGCTCGTCGTCGCGCTGGCAGCGATCATCACGCCGCCCGACCCGGGCTCGCAGCTCCTGCTGGCCGTGCCACTGCTCCTGTTGTTCGAAGGCTCGCTGATACTCATGCGCATCTTCGACAAGCGCAGCGCCAAGGAGGCGCCCGCCGAAAGGGACGAGCCCGAAGTAGATCAGTCGGCGTCGTAGACTTTCTGTCCGCCCACCCAGGTTTCGAGCACCTTCGTGCCGCGGATTTCCTCAGGCGTTGCCAGTAGCGGATCGACATCGACGAGGACGAAGTCGGCCCGTTCTCCGGGCAGCAGCCTGCCGAAACGCCCTTCCGCGAAACCTGCATAGGCGGCGTCGGCGGTAAAGCCCGAAAGTGCCTGTTCGCGAGTGACCCGTTCGGTTGCCCGCCAGCCGCCAAAGGGCTCGCCTGCCGCATTGCTGCGGGTGATGGCTGCCGCAAAACCAGCGAAGGGATCGGGCGATTCCACGGGAGTGTCGGAGCCGAACGCGAGACGTCCGCCCATTTCGAGGATCGTGTTCCACGCATAGGCGCCTTCCAGGCGATCTTCGCCAAGCCGGGCTTCGGCCATGAACATGTCGCTGGTCTGGTGGACCGGTTGCATGCTTGAGATAATGCCGTGCTCTGCGAGCTTGGGCAGGTCTGCCGGGTCGACGATCTGGACATGCTCGATCCGCCAGCGGCGATCGCCGTCGAAGCTTTCCGCGATCTCGCCGATCGCGGCGAGGGCCTCGGCATTGGCCGCGGTGCCGATCGCGTGGACAGCGGGCTGGAACCCGCCCTGTGCGGCGCGCACGAGTACGTTGCGCAGCTGTGCCGGTGCCATGAGCGGCAGGCCGTTGTTGTGCGGATCGTCCGAATAGGGCTGCTTGAGCCAGGCCCCGCGGCTGCCCAGGGCGCCGTCGAGATAGAGCTTCACCCCGTTCATCCGCAGCTTGTCGTCATAGAGCCACAGCGAGGGACGTGCGCCCGAGATCAATGTCATCTGGTCGGGCCCGGCAGCATAGGACATGATGCGCAGGGTGAGCGAGCCGTTGTCGCCAGCCCGGCGGAAGGCCTGCCAGTCCTCAATCGTCGTGCCCATGTCGGCCACGGCAGTGATGCCGAAGCTGTGCAGGACCTTCTGCGCTTCGATGAAGGCGAGGTCGCGTTCGATCGGGCGCGGGGCAGGGACGGCCGCGTTCATCAGCTGCTCTGCCGCGTCGACGAAAATGCCCGAGGGAGTTTTCCCATCGGCCAGCTTCTCGATCCGCCCGCCGCTCGGCGACTTCGTATCGGCGGTGATGCCGGCTGCGCGCATGGCGAGGCTGTTGGCCCAGCCTGCATGGCCGTCGACGCGGGCGAGGTAGACCGGACGGTCGGACACGGCGCTGTCGAGTTCCTCTGCCGTCGGGAAGCGACCGAGGCCCCATTTCTCCTGGTTCCAGCCGCGACCGAGGATCCACGGGCGGGCCTCGTTCTCGGCGGCGAAGGTGCGGATCTTGTCGAGCGCTTCCTCGAGCGAATTGGTGTCCGACAGATCGAGCGTCAGCGCGCCGAAGCCGACACCCATGACATGGGCATGGGCATCGATGATCCCGGGAATCATGACGCGGCCTTCGCCGTCCTCGCGATAATCGGTGCGGGGCCGTTCCTGACCGCGCTCGATGACCTGCGCGATCTTGCCGTCGTCATCGATCACCAGCGCTTCGAAGCGTTTGACCTTGCCGTCTGCATCCATCGTGATGCCGGTGACATTGTCGATGAGGACATCGGCATGGGCGGGCATGGCAATGGCGCTGGCGAGGAATGCGGCGGCGAACTTGAGTTTCATCTGGTGACCCCTGACTATCGGTTGGGGCAAGCGATAAGGCATAGCTTGGGCTGAGCAAACCCTTTCGGCGATTGCGAAGGGGGCGCGTGCGGCCTAGGGCCGGGAACATGACCGAAGCAGCATCCCTTCGCGCCGAGCAGAGCGCGACCGACCTTTTGACACTCGACGATGTGCGCACGGCTGCGCGGCGCATCGAAGGCGCAGTGGTCAAGACGCCGATGATGCACTCGATCACGCTTTCGGAGATTACCGGCGCCGACATCTGGCTCAAGTTCGAGAACCTGCAGTTCACTGCCGCCTACAAGGAACGCGGCGCGCTCAATGCCCTGCTCCAGCTGACCGAGGAGCAGCGCAACAAGGGCGTGATCGCCGCATCGGCCGGCAACCATTCGCAGGGCCTGTCCTATCATGGCCGCCGCCTTGGCGTGCCGGTCACCATCGTCATGCCCTCGACCACGCCAAGCGTGAAGGTCATGCAGACCGAAAGCGTCGGCGGTAATGTCGTGCTTCACGGCGAGACCTTCGACGAAGCCTATGCCTATGCACGCGAGCTCGAGGCCGAGCGCGGGCTCACCTTCGTCCATCCTTTCGACGATCCGCAGGTTGCCGCAGGGCAGGGGACGGTCGCGCTCGAAATGCTCGAGCTCAAGGACGATTTCGACTGCCTCGTCGTACCGATAGGTGGCGGCGGGTTGATGAGCGGCATGGCGACCGTCGCCAAGGCGCTCAAGCCCGACATCGAGATGGTCGGCGTGCAGGCTGCCCTCTACCCCTCGATGTATTCGGCCATCACCGGCGAGGACCTTCCATGCGGCGGGGATTCGCTGGCCGAAGGCATCGCGGTGAAGGAACCGGGCGCATTCACGCGGCAGATCATCGGCCAGCTCGTCGATGAAATCCTGCTGGTCGAAGAACCCAGGCTTGAGCGCGCGGTTTCGCTGCTGCTCCAAATCGAGAAGACCGTGGTCGAGGGGGCCGGTGCTGCCGGGCTGGCCGCGGTCCTTTCCTATCCCGAAAAGTTCGCAGGCAAGACCGTGGGCCTCGTGCTTTGCGGCGGCAATATCGATACGCGCCTTTTGGCAAATGTCCTCGTGCGCGACCTCGCCCGTTCGGGCCGCCTGGCGCGCTTGCGCATCACTCTGCAGGATCGCCCCGGCGCGCTCTACAAGGTCATGCGCGAATTCAACGAGCACAACGTCAACATCATCGAAATCTACCATCAGCGCATCTTCACCACGCTTCCGGCGAAGGGCCTGATCACCGAAATCGAGTGCGAAGCGCGCGACGGTGCGCAGATCGACAGGCTCGTCAAGGCGATGGAAGCCAAGGGTTACAGCGTCGAGCTGGCCGAGCTCGCTTGAGGAATCTTAACCGCTAAGCCCCTGCAAAACGGGCGACTCGTCAGGGTCGCCCGTTTTTCGTGGTTAATGGTCTTTAAACGCAGGGACAGGTCATGCATAAAGGAGTTGTTAACGAATTGAGCTTCGTAGCAACGAGAGGACCCGCAAGCCGTGACGGCACCCATTCGCTTCCCCCGGTTTTTCGTGACCAGCCCCGCGCCGTGTCCGTACCTGCCGGGCCGCAGCGAGCGGAAGGTTTTCACCGAACTGCGCGGCGAGAGTGCCGACGAGCTTAACGAAGCGCTTGGCCGCATCGGCTTCCGCCGCAGCCAGACCGTCGCCTATCGCCCCTCCTGCCTCGATTGCCAGGCTTGCGTTTCGGTCCGTGTCGTGGCCGGCGAGTTCAAGCCCTCTTCCAGCCAGAAGCGCACGATCAAGTCGAACAGCGATCTCGTCGTGTCCGAATGCCGCCCGTGGGCGACCGAGGAGCAGTACGAGCTGCTTCGTCGTTACCTTGCGGCACGTCATCCCGGTGGCGGCATGGCGGAGATGGACGAATCCGATTTCGCGGATATGGTGGAACATACGCCGGTATCCAGCTATGTCGTTGAATATCGGGAGCCGGGAGTCGGCTGCGAACCGGGTCGACTGGTCGGAGCATGCCTCACGGACGTACAGGGTGACGGGCTGTCGATGATCTACAGCTTCTTCGACCCTGATATTGAGGATCGCGCCGGGCTTGGGAATTTCATCATCCTCGACCACATCCGCCGTGCTGCGGATAATGGGCTGCCTTACGTCTACCTCGGCTATTGGGTCGAAGGGTCGGACCGCATGCAGTACAAGGTCCGCTATCGTCCGATCGAGCGGCTCACCCGCGGCGGATGGGAGCGTATGCCCGAAGACGAACAGAAGCGCCTTATCGGCGCCGCAACCGGAAAGCGCCGCGATGCCGAAGGGACCGCCCTGCCGGCAAAGGACGGCAACCAGCTGGAATACAAACTCGCCGACTGACCGCTTCAGATATTCGCTGACTTCAATCCTCGCCGCGCTGTCGCTGGCAGGGATGCCTGCTGCTGCGCAGGATCGCGATGCGCCCGAGACGCTCGGAGATCTCATTCCCGATAGTGCGGTCGACAATGCCGAGGACTGGGCTTCGCAGGGTACGGACGCGCAGGACGATACCGTGGGAGACGCAGTCCCCGAACCCGACACGCCGATCGAGAGCCCGCAGGGATTTTCGCTTCCCTGGCCCGAGGACATCGAGATCGACGGCGTAGAGCCGCTCGAACCGGAAGGGGATATCGAGTTCGCCGATCTCGATCTTGGCCGTGCGCAGGTCGATATCGAGCAGGCCGAAACCGAACGGCTCGCCGACAATTTGGTGCTTGGCTTTCCGCAAAGCGAACCGCCGTTCTCCGAACGCGGTGATTTCGTCGAACGGTTTTCCGCCCTTTCGACGATCGAAGGGTTGGAAAACGAGGATGCGAGCGTCGCCCAGCTCGCCGCTCGCGCGCGGGAGGACGAGGAGCTCCTCGGCGATCTCCTGCGTGTCTACGGATATTACGACGGGCAGATCATCCGCTCTATCGGCGCGCTCCAGCCCGGAGAGGACGTCGCCACCGAGACACCGACGGTGCGCTTCGATGTCATTCCGGGCAACCGCTATCGCTACGGGACGATCAATCTCGGCAATCTCGACGCTGCGCCCGATTATGAGGAATTGCGCGCTTCCTTCGGAATATATTCGGGCGACTATTTGCAAAGCGATACGATCGTGCAGGAGCAATTCTCGCTAGATCGCAAGCTGGGCGAGACCGGTTATGCATTCGCCAAGATCGACGAGCCCCAGCTCCTGATCGATCACGAACGCGAGGAAGGCGATCTTATACTAGATGTCGAACCGGGCGGCAAGTATGTGTTCGGCGGTGTCGTCAGCAGCGATCCGAAGTTCCTTTCGGGCCGGCACCTGGGCTCCATCGCGCGTTTCCAGGAAGGCGACGTCTATCAGCGCAGCCTCTCGCTGGACCTTCGCCGTGCCGTGACCGCCACGGGTCTCGTTTCCTCGGTCAGCGTCACCCCGCGCGAGGTTACCCCGCCGCAAGGCGATCAGCCCGGCGTCGTCGAGATGGACGTCGATCTGGAGCGGGCCAAGCTGCGCACCATCGCCGGTGCGATCGGTTACGGTTCGGAAGAGGGCTTCCGCCTCCAGGCAAGCTGGGAGCATCGCAACCTCTTCCCGCCCGAGGGCTCGCTCAGGCTGCGCGCAATCCTCGGTACGCAGGAGCAGCTGGGCGGTGTCACCTTCCGCAAGAACAATTTCGGCGGCCGCGACAAGGTTCTCACACTCGACGCCTATGCCTCGGCGCAGGACACCGTCGCCTATGATGCCAACACCGTCGCCCTGACCGGCACCTACGAGCGGCTCTCGACGCTCCTGTTCCAAAAACCCTTCAGCTGGTCGCTAGGGGCGACGGTCCTTGCCTCGGACGAACGCAATCGCGTGATCGGAGGCGTGCCGAGGCCGCGCCAGACCTATCTCGTTGCGGCCCTGTCCGGCCGCGCACAGATCGATACGACCGACTCGCTGCTCGATCCCACGCAAGGGTTCAGGGTGGCGGGCTTCGTTTCTCCCACGACCTCGCGCACTGAGGGCGATCAGTACTATTACCTCGCGAACCAGGCCGACGCCTCCTATTACCAGTCGGTCGGTTCAAATATCGTCGCAGCCGGACGCTTTCGCTATGCGAGCATCGTCGGCGCGCCGATCTTTGCGATCCCGCCGTCGCGCAGGCTCTATGCTGGCGGAGGCGGTTCTGTCCGCGGTTACGGCTATCAGGCGATCGGTCCCAAGAACGACTTCGGCGAGCCCACTGGCGGACGCAATCTCGTGGAAGCCTCGGTGGAAGCGCGCATCGGTACGGGCTTTTTTGACGGCGCAGTATCGGTCGTCCCGTTCTTCGATCTCGGCGCGGTGTCGATCGAGGAAACACCCGATTTCCGTTTCGTGAAATACGGCGCCGGCGTGGGCCTGCGCTATGACACCGGCTTCGGCCCGCTGCGCCTCGACGTCGGTTTCCCGCTCAATCCGGATCCCGAAGATGCGCCGGTGGCAGTCTATGTTTCGCTGGGACAGGCATTCTGATGGCTGCAACTGAGGACACAGAGGTGCAGCCGCGCCGGTTCCGCAAGCGCCGGTTGGGCAAATGGGTGCTCGGCATTGTCGGCGCCTTGCTGCTCGTGATCCTCGGAGCGCTCGCGCTTCTCAACACGCCTATCGGCGAGCGTTTCCTTGCCGATCGCATCGCCCGCCAGACCTTTCCGAACGGGCTCAACATCCGCATCGGGCGGATCGAGGGCAATATCTATGGCGAGGCGGTGCTTCACGACGTCGCCCTTTCGGATCCCAAGGGCGTTTTCCTGACGATCCCGCGCGCCGAGGTGGACTGGAACCCGCGCGCATGGCTCAACAATCGCCTCGATATCGACAGTTTCGTAGCACGCCGGGCGACACTGGCCAGACTACCGGAATTCCTGCCGAGCGAGACCGAGGGCCCGATCCTGCCGGGCTTCGACATTTCGCTCGACCGGCTGGAAATCGATGCCCTGACGCTTGCTCCGGCCATCACCGGCGGTGGAACCGAACAGGTCGACCTGCTCGCCGAAGTGCAAGTCGAGGACCGGCGTCTCTTCGTCGACGGGAACGCTGCGCTGGGTGCAAACGACAGCCTGGCGCTGCTGCTCGATGCAGAACCTGATGGCGACCGCTTCGATCTTGCCGCGCAGGTGCGTGCTGCCGACGATGGCGTGCTGGTCGGAATGCTGGGGCTTCCGCGCGGCTATCGGGCGGACCTTGCAGGCGAGGGCACGTGGTCGCAGTGGCGTGGCGGCTTGCTCGTGCGGGCCGGAGACGAGCGGATCGCCGCACTCCGTATCACAAACCAGGGCGGCACGTTCGGAGCGGTTGGCAAAGTCGATCCGAGCGATTTCCTCAGTGGCACGATCGCCAATGCCGTAGGCGAGGACGTCGCGATCTCCTCGCGCGTGGAGATCGACAACCGGGCGTTCGACGGACGGACAGTCGTGGTTGGGAGCGGTATCCGCTTCGAAGGCGAGGGGCTCGTCGATCTTGCCGAGAACAGGGTCGACGACTTTGAAGTCGTGGCTCGCCTTACCGATCCGGCGATCTTCGGCGAGAATTTACGGCTCGAGAACGCGCGTCTCGATGCAACCCTCAACGGTCCGTTCAGCGACCTCGCGATCATTCACGACCTGCGCGTGGCAAGGCTTCAGGCCGGAACTGCCGAACTGGACGACCTGCGCCAGCGCGGGACGCTCTCCTACGATGGCTCGACCTGGCGCTTGCCGCTCGCGCTTTCGGTATCGCGGGTTCGAACCGGCAATGCGCTGGCCGACGCGCGTCTTGTCAATGGCGATGGACGCGGTCGGCTGATGCTGTCCGGAAGCCAGCTGACCGGCGACGATATTCGCCTCTCCTTCCGCGGCCTCGCAGCCAATTTGGCCTTGCGCGGCAATCTCGATGCGGGTCGCTACCAGCTGCGCGGACCGGTTCGCGCGAACGGCATAGCTCTCGACAATGTGGGTGTTGCGGGCGGCACGGCGCTGGTCGACCTGGATGTCCTGCCCTCGGGCTGGAGGATTGGTGCACAGCTGGACGCGCGCGTCTCGCCGGTCAGCAACGACACGCTGGCCAATCTTGCCGGTCCCGCGATCCGCGTGCGCGGGGGAATTGCAACCAGCAATGGGGCAGCGATCGACTTCGACGATATGACAGTGTCGTCGGAAAAGCTCACCATGGCGCTGGATGGTGCCATTGCCGACAGCACCACGACTCTGGCCGGTCGGGGCACTCACACGCAATATGGCGACTTCACCGTCGAAGGCCAGATCGAAGACGGCGCGCCCACTGCCGAACTGGTGTTTGCAAAGCCTTTCACCGGGCTCGAAAACGTTCGTGTCGCGATTGCGCCGAGCGAAGAGGGCTTCTCCATCGATACTGCGGGCGATTCCGTCCTCGGCCCGTTCGACGGCGTCCTCGCGCTGTTGGCACCGCAAGACGGACCCACGCGCATCGATATCCAGCGTCTCGAGGTCTCCAATACCGACATTTCCGGCGACCTGACATTGGTCGACGGCGGCGCGCGCGGCGATCTCGCGCTTGCAGGCGGCGGATTGAATGGGACCATCGCCCTTGCGCCAAGGCAGGGCAGGCAGGGCATCGGCCTCGACCTGTCAGCCCGCAATGCGAGTTTCGGCGGCGATACACCCCTGACGATCGGCCGTGCGCAAATCGATGCGGAGGGGCTCATCGGCGATGGTTCGACGAGTTTCTCGGGCACGGCCAGCGCGCAGGGCATCCAGTATGGCACGGTGTTCATCGGGCGGCTTGCGGCAAGGGGAGAGGTCGAAAACGGCGTCGGTAGTGTCGATGCGAGTATCGCCGGAAGGCGCGGCAACCGCTTCGCGCTGGACCTGAATGCGCAATTCCGGCCCGAGCGGATTGCCGTGGCAGCGCAGGGCCAGTTCTCTGGTCGCCAGATATCCATGCCGAGGCGCGCTGTCCTGACCGCGCTCGACGGCGGCGGATGGAAGCTGGCTCCCACCCAGCTCAACTTTGGCGATGGCGCAGCGATTGCTTCGGGCATGTATGCGCCCGATGAGGCTGCGCTGGAGCTCAAGCTTGCCAGCATGCCGCTCTCGCTTGTCGATGTTGCGGTAGAAGACCTCGGCCTCGGCGGAACCATGTCGGGCATAGTCGCCTTCCGTAGCCCCCGCGGCGGGCTGCCGACCGGCACCGCGCGTGTGAAGGTCGATGACCTCACACGCTCCGGCCTGGTTCTCTCCTCCAAGCCTGTCGACCTCTCGCTACTGGCCGAACTGACGGAAACGAGCCTGGAAGCGCGCGCGGTACTCGCCAATGAGGATATCCGGCGGGGCCGGGTGCAGGCCGTGATCACCGGCATGCCTGCCTCGGGCGATCTTACGCAGCGGCTCCGCGCAGGTCGCCTCGACGGTCAATTGCGCTATCAGGGCGCGGCCGAGAGCCTGTGGCGCCTTGCCGCGATCGAGGCCTTCGACCTCACGGGGCAGGTCGCCTTGGCCGCCAATGCCAGCGGGACGCTCGCTTCGCCGCAAGTGCGTGGCACCGTCGCCAGCGATGACCTGCGCGTGCGAAGTGCTTTGTCGGGCACCGACATCCAGGGTGTCAGCGTGCGCGGCAAGTTTGCCGGTTCGCGGCTCCAGCTCACCCGCTTTGCCGGGACGACCGATAATGGCGGCACGGTAACGGGCAGCGGGATCGTCGATCTCGAGGGCCTTGGTGAGCGAGTGCAAGGCAGGCTGGTCGAGATCCGCGGGCCGACGCTCGATCTGAGGGCCAGCGCGAAGAATGCGCAGCTGCTCCAGGCCAATGGTCTCAGCGCGACGATCACCGGGCCACTAAGGATCGTCTCCAATGGGCTTGGCGGCACGATCGCAGGCCGCGTGACGATCGATCGGGCAAGCTGGTCGCTGGGATCTGCTGCCGAAGACATGCGCCTGCCCGTCATTCCCACGCGCGAGATCAATGCGCCCGCAGACCGTGCTGCACGCGTGGCCCCGGGCAGGCCGTGGCGTTACCTGATCGACGCCAAGGGCCGCAGCCGGATCGACGTCGATGGCATGGGCCTCGACAGCGAATGGGGCGCCGACATCATCCTGCGCGGGACGACCGACGACCCGCGCATCGGCGGCAGCGCGGAAGTTGTCCGTGGCGACTACACCTTCGCGGGCACGCGGTTCGAACTCACGCGCGGCGAGATCGATTTCGACGCAAACGTCCCGATCGATCCGCGGCTCGACATCCGTGCGGAGACCGAAAGGGACGGGGTCGACGTGATCGTGACCGTAACCGGAAGTGCGCAGCAGCCCGAAGTGACCTTCAGTTCCGATCCTGCCCTGCCTGAGGAGGAAATCCTCGCGCGGCTGCTGTTCGGCGGATCGATCACCACGCTCTCTGCAACCGATGCGCTCCAGCTTGGCGCAGCGCTGGCAAGCCTTCGTGGCGGTGGCGGGATGGATCCGATCAACCAGCTTCGCAGCGCGATCGGCCTTGACCGGCTGCGCATCGTTTCGGCCGATCCCGCGCTCGAACGCGGGACGGGCGTTGCGCTGGGCAAGAATTTCGGCCGCCGCTTTTACGTGGAAATCATCACCGATGGCCGCGGTTACAGCGCGACCGAGGTCGAGTTCCGCATCACCAGCTGGCTATCGCTGCTGGGAAGCGTCTCGACCATCGGTCGCGAGAGTGTGGTGGTGGAAGTCAGCCGCGACTATTGATGGCGTTAGCCTGCGTCGCCGGGGATCATGACGGCGTCGACAGGGATGATCACGCCATTGGCGGCCTGTGTGGCCGCTCCGTTGAAGCGCGCAACCTCGCCCGAGGGGTTGGTCGCAACGACCGTCTCGCCATCCATCGAAAAGGTAAGGTCACCGCCACCGAACGTGGTCATCGTCACCCCGCCGCCCTGGCTTTCGATGGCAGCCGTGATGTCTTCGGGCGTCAGGTGGCCGGGCAGGATGTGTTCGCGTAGCACGCCGGCAAGGACCGGGCGCTGCTCTTCGGTCATCAAGGACTGGCCTTTTTCGCCCAGCGCGTTGAAAGCCTCGTCACTTGGTGCCAGCACCGTGTAGCTGGCCGGGCCATCGAAGATCGAATTGAGCTGCGCGCTGGAGATGGCGCCACTGAAACTCGCCATTTCGGGCAGGTCGCCAAGGGCGGCCGCCAGCGTCCGCGTGGTGTAGTCCTGCGTCTCCCCGACGCTATCGGTGGTTTCGCCGCTGCTGCACGCCGGGAGCATGGCCAGCCCGGCAATTGCACCGGCCAGCACGAAGGGCTTCGTGAAGTTGGTCTTCATCTTGTTTCTCCAGATTAGATGAGCAGGTCGATCGCCGCGGCGACGAGGCGCGTTTCGGGGTCGATCTGGTACACATATCCGTCCGAATAGCGGTACATGCGATCCGGGCTGTCGTAGTAGCGGTCCCTGTATGCATAGGGGACGTTGTAGACGTCGTAACCGCGCGGCATGGGCTGGCCGACGGTGATTTCGTTACCCGTGATAAGCGCTGCCACCGAGGTGATCGCAGCATCTTCGGGATCGACCCGGTAGATCACGTTATCGGCGTAGCGATAGCGATCGGGACCGCCGAGATTATAATAGTCGACATAATAATCCGGCACTTCGTAGCTGCGATATCCGCTCGGCCAGACATTGCCGATACCAAGTGCGCCGCCGAGCAGGGGGATCCAGCCGGATACATCGCCCCGATCGCCGTAGCGAACAAGATACCCGTCATTGTAGTAATAGTCTCCGCGGCCGTAATTGTTCAGGCCGAAAAGGCTCGGGCGATAGGCCGAACCGAAGAGGCTCCGCTCATACTGATCGCGGACCTGTCCCGGAGGATTGCATCCGTTGCGCTTCTTCGCGAGGCCCGGAGGGCAGCCCTGGATGAGACCGCGCGAGCGATCTTCTGTAAGCCAGCCGTAATCGCGATCACCGCGCATCACGCGGCGATCGTCACGGTCATCATAGGTCACGCGCACATCGCGACGATCGGCGGCATTATCGCGACCCTGTCCGTTCCCGCGGCGCTCGGCCTGACGGGCCTGGCCATTGCCCCGGCGCTCGGCCGAGTTCTCGCGCCGTTCGACACGCCGCTCTACCTGCCGGTCCTGCCGTTTGTCGCTCCGGTCGGGGCCACGATCTGCACGGGCATTGCCATTCCCGTTGCCATTACCATTGCCCTTCTGGCCTTGGGCGGCAGCGGGCTTGTTGCCTGAATTGCCCTGACCATTACCCTTGCCATTTCCCTGGGCGTAAGCCCCGCTTGCGGCGAGCGCGATAGCCGCCGCTCCAGCCATGATTAGACGCATTTCAATACTCCTTTGTCTTCCCCAACGGGGAGAAAAGGCATCGGGTTCCGGCCATTTCCGGGCGATCGTCAAGCTTGGGGGCTGTTCAGCCGCGATAGAGGGCCACTTCCGCACGTCGACGACGAACCAGACCCTTCAGCACGCGGCCACCGGCATGTTTCCACTTGGCGAACTCCCGAGCAGCCGCCTCGTGGTCGCCTGCAACATGTCGGCGGGTGAGCGTCGCACGGGCGATTGCGCCGGTGTTGTAGTGGAAGCTCACAAGCGCATCGAACTGCCCCTGCGTCGTCGGAGCATCTCCGATAGCCTCGCGCACTTCAGCTGCATGACGCGCAATGTCCGCGTCGAGGCGCGCATCGCATTGTGCCTGTGTCCAGACGGTGCCTTCAGAGATGTCCGCACCAGTCGCGCCCCAGCCGATCGTCCACGGGTCGCCGCCGGTTCCGGGATCGGGATAGGCTTCCACCATGCCATCGCGGCGCATTTTCGCGCAGCCTTCGAAGGTCTTGATCAGTTGGAGGCCAGCCTCTGAGACCCCGCAGGATGGAACGGCTGGAACACCATCCCAGGGCAATTCGAGCGAAGCCTCGATCGCGGCATCCAGGCGATCCACTTCGGACTGCCGGAAACCACGCCCGAGCATGCCGCGGACGGTATCGAACAGGGATTTGCGATTCATGGATTGCACCTCTTGCTAGGGGACGAGGTGCGGCAAATAGGCACAAGGATATCGCGTAGGAAAACGATCTTGGCCGGGGAGCAGGATCAGCCTTGGGTGCCTGCACCCTCTCCCGCGTCACTCTTCTCCGTGCCGGGCCGGCCATGTGGATAGAGCGTGGCGTAAACTTCGTCGAGCGTCAGGCGCTCGTAGTGCATTTCGGGCGGCTCGTGCGGCTTCTCGACCTTGCCCATGCGGACGACCAGGCTGTCGCTATCCTCGTCGACATAGCTGTCTTGACGCGCCGAAGCGCGAAGTACGCGGGCATCGTCAGGCGGCGCAAGTTCTGCGCATAGCTCGTGCGCGAGTAGGGACACGTCGAATTCTTCGGCGAACTCAAGGCCGTAGTGCTGGCCTGCGATCCAGCGGATGGTTGCAGCGATTTCGCCCGATGCGGCAAGCGACAGGCGGACCTCGTCTCCGCTCGTCAAATTGTTGGCCTGCGTGATGGCGACCATGGCACCGTGCTTGGAGATATTGCGCAGCCGGGCTGTCGCGTCGCGGTCCTTCCAGCGAAGCTTGCCGATGAAAACCAATGGGTGGCGCTTCTGGATGCCGCGCTGTTCGGCGCCGATCAGCGGCTTGGCATTATAGCTTTCCATCGCCCGTTCGCGCGCAATCGTCTTGACGATGAAGTCCTGCACGCCGGCTTCTGCGATGATCACGGTTTCCGCGATGAATTCGAGGCCGACGCGGCCCCTCCGCCCCCAGCGTACAGCTGTCGTGATCGGTGCGCATTCGTCGATCGCAAGGCGAACGGTGGTCCCGATGGGCGCATTGCCTTCATACCCGATCATGACGCCGTTGGAGGACAGGTTGATCACCTTCACCTCGTGTTCGTCACCGTCGATCAGGGCCTTTGCTTTCGTGCCTTCGAGATAGTGACGATCTTCATTGCGCTGGTGGATGCTGCGCTTGCCCCGGCGCGGGATGGCGACGGCTCCGAGGCCGGAAGCCTGCGGGTCCTGTTTGCGTTTCTTTTTCTGGATAATCACGTCCGCACGCGTTTCAGCGACCTTTTCGGTGATATCCTTGCGCCAGAAATTCATGTCTTTCCCGTGTTGCCGGAGGATCCGAGGACTCACGACTATCTCCAGCACCCTAAAAAAGCGTGTAGGGCGGGAGAGGGGCAACCTGCTGGAATGGAGAAGGGGCGCCCGGATCGCTCCGGACGCCCCTCTATCTGGCCCCTCCTGCGTGCAGGAGAGGTGTCTCCAGCTTGCTCTTAGGAGCTGTAATACATGTCGAATTCGACCGGGCAGGGCGTCGTTTCGACGCGCAGGACTTCTTCCCACTTCAGTTCGGCATAAGCGTCGATCTGGTCCTTGGTGAAGACGTCGCCCTTGAGCAGGAACTCGTGGTCGGCTTCGAGTGCCTCGAGCGCTTCGCGCAAGCTGCCGCACACGGTCGGAACGTCCGCGAGTTCTGCCGGGGGCAGGTCGTAGAGGTTCTTGTCCATGGCTTCGCCCGGGTGGATCTTGTTCTGGATCCCGTCGAGACCGGCCATCAGCAGCGCGGCATAGGCGAGGTAGGGGTTGGCCATCGCATCGGGGAAGCGGAATTCGACGCGCTTTGCCTTGTCGCCCGCACCGTAAGGGATACGGCAGGCTGCCGAGCGGTTGCGCGCCGAGTAGGCGAGCAGCACCGGCGCTTCGAAGCCCGGCACCAGGCGCTTGTAGCTGTTGGTGGTCGGGTTGGTGAAGGCGTTCAGGGCCTTGGCGTGCTTGATGACGCCGCCGATGTAGTAGAGGCAGTTTTCGCTCAGGCCGCCATACTGGTTGCCGGCGAAGGTCGGCTTGCCGTCGTCCCAGATGGACATGTGGGTGTGCATGCCGCTGCCGTTATCGTCCTTGATCGGCTTGGGCATGAAGGTTGCCGTCTTGCCGTAGATATGGGCGACCTGGTGAACGACATACTTGTAGATCTGCAGGTTGTCGGCGGTTTCGACCAGCGTGCCGAAGGTAACGCCAAGCTCGTGCTGGGCGGCGGCCACTTCGTGGTGGTGCTTGTCGCAGGGGAGGCCCATTTCGAGCATGGTCGAAACCATCTCGCCGCGGATGTCGACGGCGCTGTCGACCGGGGCCACGGGGAAGTAGCCGCCCTTGGCGCGGGGACGGTGGGCAAGGTTGCCGCTCTCGTATTCCTTGCCGGTGTTGGTCGGCAGTTCGATGTCGTCGATGGCATAGCCCGATCCGGCATAGCCGTCTTCGAAGCGAACATCGTCGAACATGAAGAATTCGGCTTCCATGCCGACATAGATCGTGTCGCCGAGGCCGGTGCTCTTCACGAAGCTTTCGGCGCGCTTGGCGGTCGAACGCGGGTCACGCGAATAGAGTTCGCCGGTCGACGGCTCGACGATGTCGCAGAACAGGATCAGCATGGGTTCGGCGCTGAACGGATCGACATAGACACGGTCGAGGTCGGGGCGCAGGATCATGTCGCTTTCATTGATGACCTTCCAGCCGGCGATCGACGAACCGTCGAACATCAGGCCGTCTTCGAGCTGGTCTTCGTCAAGCGCGCCTGCAACCATGGTCAGGTGCTGCCACTTGCCCTTGGGGTCCGTGAACCTGAGATCGACCCACTCGATGCCTTCGTCCTCGATACGCTTCAGGACGTCTTTCGCACTTGCCATGTTGATTGTCTCCGTTGGGATTGTTCGTATTGCGCCCGCCGCGTGACGGGCAGGGATTGATTAGATCGCGTCTTCGTCTTTTTCGCCGGTGCGGATGCGCAGGGCGCTCTCGATCGCGCTGACGAAGATCTTGCCGTCGCCGATGCGCCCGGTCTGGGCGGCAGAAGCGATCGCTTCGACGGTCCGTTCCGCGATATCGCTGGGCACGATGACCTCGAGCTTTACCTTGGGCAGGAAGTCGACGACATATTCGGCGCCGCGATAGAGTTCGGTATGGCCTTTCTGGCGGCCGAAGCCCTTGGCTTCGGTGACGGTGATGCCGGATACGCCGATCTCGTGCAGCGCCTCCTTCACCTCGTCGAGCTTGAAGGGCTTGATGATCGCTTCGATCTTTTTCACGTGTCCACCGGTCCCGTCTGAGCCGTGCGGGAAAGAGTCCGCACACTGGCCTAATGTGTTCTTGCGCGCGACGTTCCAAGAAACGTGCCAAGTGCACGAATGGCGGAATTCGGGGATTTGGCAGAGCGGGCTTGCCGGGACCTGCTCAAAGGCTGGACGCGGGCTGCCTAAAAATTAGGCAGAGGGCAGTTTGAGACCTGCAGTTTCGGGCAGGCCGCACAGCAGGTTGAGGTTCTGCACGGCAGCGCCGCTGGCACCCTTGCCGAGGTTGTCGAGCCTTGCCACGAGGCGCGCATTCCAACCGCCTTCATTGCCGAAAATGAACAGCTCGAGGCCGTCGCTAGGCTCGCTATCGGTCTCCAAGAGCATTTCGCCCACGACCTGCTTTTCGTGCACGGTCACGACCGGCGCGTCGCGGTAGAATTCCGCGAGGCAATCGCGCAGCGCGTCGGCATGCGGGTCGCTCTCCATGGCGCCGAGATGGAGCGGCACCTCGACGATCATCCCGCGATAGGCAGGCACGACCGAAGGTGCGAAGAGGACCGGGTGTTCTAGCCCGGCGTGTTCCTTCATTTCGGGAAGGTGCTTGTGCGCAAGGTCATAGCCATAGGCACGGAAGGCGGGCGCACCCTCGGCCTCGAAGCGCTCGATCAGCGCCTTGCCGCCGCCGGAATATCCGCTGACCGCATTGACCGTATAGGGCCAGTCGGCGGGCAACAGGCCTTCGCGTACGAGCGGCGCAATAAGGCCGAGAAAACCGGTGGGATAGCACCCCGGGTTGCTGACGCGACGGGCATCGGAGACGCGCGCTGCACCGACCAGTTCGGGGAAGCCGTAACACCAGCCCTCGGCGGTGCGATGGGCGCTGGAGGCATCGATTACCCGTGTGCCACCAGCCGGATCGATCAGCTCGACCGCTTCGCGCGCGGCATCATCGGGCAGGCAGAGGATGGCGACGTCGGCTTCGTTCAGCGCCTCGCGCCGTGCCCCGGTGTCCTTGCGGCGGGCATCGTCCAGCGTGATGAGCGAGAATTCGCTGCGCCCCTCGAGGCGCTCGGCGATTTCAAGGCCGGTCGTGCCGGCCGCGCCGTCGATGAAGACCTTATGCGTCACTGTCGCTGGCAAGAGTGCTCGCGCGCACATATCCGCTCGGACCTTCGGGTCCGCAGGTGATCCAGGCCCAGTCGCCCGCCTGGTCGAGCAGTTCGACAGGAGAGCCCGCATCGAGGGTCACGCCGTCATCTGCATCGTCGCGCATGCCGATCTTGAGTGTGGCAGCGCGGTCGCCGATCTGGCGGACCTTGGGGATGACATAGTGGGCGGCGAGGAAGGAATCTGCCAGTGCGATATGCGCAAGGTCGCCGCGCAGCGGCAGCGTGCCGGGCGCAGGCTTCACGATCGGACCCTTCAGTCCGACGATACCCGTTGGCAATTCGTAATTCGCAGCTTCGCTCACGCTGAAATCCCTGTTGCAGATGCGGGCGCTTAACCCCGGCAGGTGTCCGGGGCAAGCGCGAGAAACGGACTATGCCGCTTTGAAACGCTTTTGGAGCATGTGCCACGAAGCGCGCAGGCCGTAGGCGTCACCACCCTTGGGCCGGCCCGGCTTGGCAGAGGGTCGCCATGCGAAGGTGTCGAAATGCGCCCAGTCGATCCCTTCGCCCACGAATTTGTCGAGGAACAGGCCGGCGACGCTCGCCCCTGCGAACGAGTTGCCATGCGCGTTGTTGGTGTCGGCAATGTCCGATGCCAGCCACTCGGCATAGCCTTCGGGCAGGGGCAGGCGCCACGGTTCGTCATCGACCGCGCGACCGGCAGCGATCAGGGCGTCCGCAGTCTCGTCACGCCGGGTCATCAGGGCAGGGTAATCCGGACCGAGCGCCACGCGGGCTGCACCTGTCAGGGTGGCGAAATCGATGATGAATTCCGGGTTCTCTTCCGAAGCGCGGGTCAAGGCATCGCCAAGGATGAGGCGGCCTTCGGCATCGGTGTTGCCGATCTCGACGGTCAGTCCCTTGCGCGAATTGAGCACGTCGCCGGGACGGAATGAGTTGCCGGAAATCGCGTTCTCGACGGCTGGCACTAACAGGTGCAACCGCACCGGCAGTTTGGCACCCATGATGAGCCCCGCAAGCGCGATCGCATGGGCAGCGCCGCCCATGTCCTTTTTCATCAGGAGCATGCCCGTGGAGCTCTTCACATCGAGCCCGCCGCTATCGAAGCACACGCCCTTGCCGACCACGGCGATCACCGGATCGCTTTCCTTGCCCCAGGTCAGGTGCATCAGGCGCGGTGCGTGACTGCGGGCAGCCGCACGGCCGACCGCGTGGACCATCGGATAATCCTGCTCCAGCGTATCGCCGCGAACGACCGACAGCTTGCCGCCGTGGTCCTTGGCCAGCTTCTCGCACTGTTTTTCCAGCGCCGCCGGACCCATGTCCTCTGCAGGGGTATTCACGAGATCGCGGACAAGGCAAACCGCCTTCGCTTCGGCGATCGCATTGTCGATCTTGCCCGCTTCCTTGGTCAGCAAGATGCGCGGACCGGTAGGGTTGGTCGGCTTCTTGTAGCGTTCGAAGGAGTATTGCGCGGTCTGCCAGCCATGGAGGGCTGGGCCGGGTTCACCGCTGGCGCGGCGATAAGTGCCCTCGGGAAGCGCTTCGGCGAGCTTCGCCATGCACCAGCTGGAAAGCTCGTCGGGATTGGCGACGCCGCCGACGGCAAACCAGCCATCGCCATCGGGTACGATCGCAACCTGGTATCCGCTTCCGTCGAACTTCTGTCCTGCCAGCGATGCGCGCTGTCCGGCGGAAAGCGATTTCACCCAGTCGGGAAACCCGTCCTTGTTCACCAGATGGATGGGGATAGCCTCCTGTCCACGGTCCGCTTGGATTAGGTCGGCTTTGTCGGCCATGATATGTCCCTTGAATACGAAGTAGGTCTTGCGAAGGTAATTCGATGCGTGCGCCCCTGTTCCTGATTTCGCTCGCCCTGTCGAGCGCAGGATGTTCCGAACAGGCAGACGAAGGCGCGGTCGATCCACCGGTGGCCGAGACTCCGCCCGCCCCACCGACCCCGCCCGAGCCGTCGCCCGACGCAGTCACTTTAGACGATGATGAGAAACGCAGCGGCGGCACGCGCGAATTCGCCTATAGCTGGCCCGCGGCGGTCAATGCGCAGCCTGCCCTCGCGGCACAGTTCGAAAAGGAACGCGACGCAGCGCTCGCTTCGCAAAAGAAGGAGTGGGAGCAGTCGCTGGTCGACTTTCCAGGCGACTGCGTGAGCTGCAAGGCGCGCGGGTATGAAAAGGAATGGCAAGTCGTGGCCGACCTCCCCGACTGGCTGAGTCTTTCGGCAGACATCTATGAATATACCGGCGGCGCCCATGGCAATTACACCAAGCAGTCGCTCGTCTGGGACAAACAGGCAGGGACCAGCGTCGCGGGGATCGACCTGTTCACATCGCCCGTCGCCCTGGAGAACGCTCTTGGCGCGAGGCTGTGCAACGCGCTCGACCGTGCACGCGAAGCGAAGCGCGGTATCAAGATCGATCGCGCTTCGGGCGATCTGTTCAACGATTGCCCCGGGCTCGACGAAGCGAGCGTCCTGATCGGTTCTTCGAATGGCCAGACGTTCGACCGGATCGGCGTCTATTTCGGGCCCTATGTTGCAGGCCCCTATGCCGAGGGCGACTACGAGCTCAATTTCCCGGTCACCGCTTCGGTAATCGATGCCGTGAAGCCGGAATATGCCAGCGCTTTCAGGGTGAAACGCTGACGCTCTCGCAATTCGCGCGCAGCATCGCTACATGGACGCGCATGACCGAATATCAGGTAATCGACAGCGAACAGACCGTCTATCGAGACGGAACCATCAAGCTCCACGGGCCGGAAGGTTTCGAGGGCATGCGCAAGGCTGGACGCCTTGCAGCAGAGATCCTCGACGAGCTCACCGGTTTCGTCGCGCCGGGTGTGACCACCGGCGAGATCGACGACAAGGTTCGCGGCATGATGCTCGATGCGGGCGCCGTTCCGGCAACGATGGGCTATCGCGGCTATGCGCACAGCTGCTGCACCTCGATCAATCATGTCATCTGCCACGGTATTCCGGGCGAGAAGGCCCTGAAGGACGGCGATATTGTCAATATCGACGTGACCCCGCTTGTCGACGGCTGGCACGGCGATACGAGCCGCATGTATTTTGCCGGTGAGCCTGCGCTCAAGGCCCGCAAGCTGGTCGACGTGACCTACGAATGCCTCATGCTCGGCATCGAGGCCGCCAGCCAGCCGGGTGCGCGTCTCGGCGATATCGGTGCGGTGATCGAAGCGCATGCAAAGTCGCACCGCTATGGCGTGGTGCAGGAATTCTGCGGCCACGGCCTCGGCCGCCTGTTCCACGATGCACCGGAGGTGATCCACACCGGCCGCAAGGGCACCGGCCCGCTGCTGAAGCCGGGCATGTTCTTCACCATCGAACCGATGATCAATCTCGGCCGCCCGCATGCGAAAATGCTGCGCGACGGCTGGACTGCGGTGACGCGCGACAAGTCGCTCTCGGCGCAGTTCGAACATTCGATCGGTATTACCGAAGACGGCGTGGAAATCTTCACCACCAGCCCCAAGGGCTTGCACCAGCCGCCCTACTAAGCGTCTATTCGGGTTCGTCCCGCGTCGACTGCTCAAGGAACAGCTTTTCCTTGGCCTCGGCGCGGCTGCTCGAGATGACGTGGTCGACGCCTTCGATGGTGATCGCGAGCTCGCTTTCCTGCGTGATTTCGATGAAGCCCTTCGACTTCAGGTACCAGATGTGGAAGTCGAAACTCTCGTCCGAACAGTCGAGGTCGTTCTGGATGTGGTAGGGCATCACCCCCGGCTGGCCCGCCTTCTCGCGGCGGCGCTTGTATAGTGCCAGCAGCAGCTTTTCATGGATTTCTGCATCCTCGACCGCGGTCGAACCGTCGATGACAATATCGTCGCGCGGCTGCGGCTTGGCGGGATCGATACCCTTCTCGGCAGCATAGGCACGGTCGTAATCGGCGCGTTTGCGGGCGTCCTTGAGGACCTTGTAGGCGCGCGTGACTTCTTGGAACTTGTCGACGTCCGCCGTGTCCGAATGATCCGGATGATAAAGCTGCGCGAAATGACGATAGGCCTTTTCCACGATCGAGCGTTCGCAGAACGGATCGACCTGCAGCATTGCGTAGAGGTCTACAAAATCTTCGTCGTCTTCCACCGTTGCCCCCGTAGCGGTGCCTGTTCGCGTCTAATACTCAAATAGATCGCAGCTGTCACTTTCCCAAAAGGGCTATTGTGTCAGTAATACGCAGGTCAGCTTTCCCTTGCCGCCCTGAGCGCGGCTGCGGCAGCAAGCGGGGCGAGGGCGCACAGGGCAAGGCTGATTGCGGCAGTCAGGAGTATTCCGCTGCTGTCCGGCCGCGACAAGGCGCCTGCGCCGAATATCAGGATGGGGACGGCCAAGGGGATCACCATCAGACCGGCCAGCGCCGCTCCCCCACGCAGGGAAGCCGTGAGCGCGCCGACTGCGAGACCGACCGCCGCGAGTCCGGGGGTGCCCGCAAGGAGGCCTAGCAGGACGGTATGCGTAGTCTCGCCAGACAGTCCGAGCAGGGCGGCGGCGGGCAGCGTCGCGACAAGGAGTAGCGGCGCGAAGGCCAGCCAGTGCGCGATCAGCCGCACCACCATCGCAAGTTCTTCTGATACGCCGCGCAGATGGAGCTGGTCGAAGACGCCCGCTTCGAGATCGCCGGTCACGAGACGTTCGAGCGGCAGGATAGCTGCCAGCAAAGCCGCCACCCAGATCACGCCGCCTCCGGTCCGCGCGAGCAGCGCTGCGTCCGGTCCGACGGCGAAGGGATAGAGCATCGCCACGGCGAGGAAGAATAGCAGCGGCAAGACTCCGCTCCCGCCGCTGCCACCGGGCGTCAACAGGCCGAGATCGCGGCGCAGCAGGGTCAGGAGAACACGCATCAGACGAAGTCCCCGATCGACACGGTCCGGGCACCGGGCAGGAATATCTGCTGGTGCGAGGCGACCACGGCAATGCCGCCGCTCGCACAATGCTCGGCTACCAGCCTTTCGACAGTCCCTTGTGCCTCTGTGTCGAGCCCGTTGAGGGGCTCGTCCAGCAACCAGATCGGGCAACAGCTATTGATCAGGCGGGCCAGCGCGGCGCGCTTCTTCTGGCCGGTGGAGAGAAACCGCACAGGCACGTCCAGCAATGCCTCGACCTGGAGCAGGTCGTGGACGCGGCCCGGCCGGTCCGCGCTGTCGAGCTGCTCCCAGAAGCCGAGGGCCTTTCCCAGCGGCTGGTTCGGATCGAGCGCCAGCCGCTCGTCGACGAGCCCGATCGCTCCCGATGCCTCGACCTTGCCCGCAAAAGGACGCAGCAATCCGGCAAGTATCCGCAGCAGGCTGGACTTGCCCACACCGTTTGCCCCCGCGACATGGACGGCATCGCCTGCCTCGCAGGCAAGCGTCAGCCCCTTGAAAAGCAGCCGGTCGCCGCGTCGGCAGGCAATGTCGTTTGCGATGAGCTGCGCTTGCATGGCGGGCAGCGTTAGGCAAAAGGCTCTCGTGCCACAAGCAAGAGAGGAGTCGCGAAGCATGCCTGTAGAGGAACTGACCGCAGAGGAACGCGATACCTGGATGCGCGCACTGCCCGAATGGTCGCTCTCGCGTGAAGGCAAGGCGATCGAGCGCACGTTCGAATTCGCCGATTTCGCCGAAGCCTTCGCCTTCATGACCCGCATTGCGATCATCGCGGAGAAACGCGACCACCATCCCGAATGGTTCAACGTCTACAACAAGGTCGAGATCACGCTGACAACGCATGACGCCGGCGGGCTGTCGCTGCGCGACGTCAACATGGCCAAGAAGATCGACAAGCTGGTCTAGGCTCTATTTCCCGAGCGGGCGAGCGGATTCGCGAGTTTGCTTGCGGACACGGCCCGGCATCCAGCGCGCACCGAAGGCAAGTTGCCTCGCGGTCTTGCCGACGAGCGTATGCAGCTTCTCGCCATGCACCGCATCCCATGCAGCCTTGGCAACTTCCTCGACCGGCGTGATCTCGAGGCCGGCCTCCGTCACGCGGCTGCGGATGTCCTCGTTGCTCTTGGCGTTGGGATTGTGGTCGAGCAGCGGCGTGTCGATGAAGCTGGGCATGATCGAGCGGACCTTGATGCCGTCTTCCGCCCACTCGCCATCGAGGCTTTCGGTGATCGCCCGCACGCCAAACTTGGTTGCCGAATAGACGCTGGCGCCAGGTGTGCCATAGACGCCCGCTGCACTGGCCGTGTTCAGCAAGCATGACCCGGGAGCAGTCTTCTTGAGGTAGGGGTAGGCGGCCTGCGCGCCGAACAGCACGCCCTTCAAATTGATATCGAGGCAGCGCTCGATTTCCTCGACGCTGTTCTCTTCCAGCGCGCCGCCGAGAGGGATGCCCGCATTGTTGGCGAGCACGTCGATCCTGCCGCCGGTGGCGGTGGAGAAGCTTTCCAGCGCTTCGTCCCAAGCGGCGCGGTCGCGCACGTCGAACTTGTGCTGGAACACGAAGCCGTGGCCGATCATGTCCATCGTCACTTCCATGCCGAAAGTGTCGACATCGCCCAGCCCGACGAACCAGTCACGCTGGCCGAAATAGAGCGCGATTGCCCGGCCGATGCCCGAGGCACCGCCGGTGATGAAGATAGCCTTGCGTGTGCTCACCAATTCTCTCCCAATTCAGAGCGCAGGGTCGGCATAGGCATGCCAGGTGAAGATGGCCATGGCCCCGCGATAGGGCTTCCACTTTTCCGCCAGCGCCCGAGTATCCTTTTCGCTCGGCCTTTCCGGCAGGTCGAGCAGTTTGCCGCATGCTGCCTGCACGGCGAGGTCGCCCGCAGGCCAGATATCCTGCCGGCCTTCTGCGAACAGCAGGTAGATTTCCGCCGACCAGCGGCCGATCCCCTTGATCCGCGTGAGCTGCGCGATGGCTTCCTCGTCATCTTCGGGCAGGCTTTCGAGATCCAGCTCGCCGCCCGCCACCAGCTCGCACAAGCTGCGGGCATAGCCCTGTTTCTGCCGCGACAGTCCGCAGGCGCGCAGCGTGTCGAAATCGCGCGCGAGCAATTCATGCGCATGCATGTCCTCGCCCAGTTCGGCTTCCAGCTTGTTCCAGACAGAAGCAGCGGCCGCCACGCTCACCTGCTGGCCCACGATGGTGCGCAGCAAGGTGCGATAGCCGGTCGGGCGGATGCGTTCTTCGGGGTAGCCGACGCGTTCGATCGCGCCTGCCACCACGCGGTCTTCCGCCGCCACGGCATCGAGATGTTCGCGTATCTGCGCAGTCGTGAGACCCATGAGTAGAGCTTGCCTTCCCGCTTCGCTTTGAATAGCAGCCCTTCGCATACGGCCCGCGTGGCGGGCGACGCAACACAGGAATGCATCGATGCCCAAGCTGATCGTCACCACACGTGAAGGCGAAACTTCCGAAATCCAGGTCGAAGACGGCCTCACCGTGATGGAAGCCATTCGCGACAACGGTTTCGACGAATTGCTGGCGCTGTGCGGCGGTTGCTGCAGCTGCGCGACCTGCCACGTGCATGTCGATAGCGAGTTCACCGGCAAGCTTCCGGAAATGAGCGAAGACGAGGACGACCTGCTGGAAAGCAGCGATCACCGCGTCGAAACTTCGCGCCTGTCGTGCCAGATCCCCTTCACCGCGGATCTCGACGGCCTCAAGGTTACTATCGCGCCAGAAGATTGATCTTGTTTGCGTGAGGCGGCACCCGCGCCTACCTCGGCCAGCATGACACAAATTCCCGTTCACGAGCGTACGCTCGACCTTATCGGCAATACTCCGCTGGTGCGGCTCGAAGGCCCCAGCAAGGAGGCCGGCTGCGACATTTACGGCAAGTGCGAATTTGCCAACCCCGGCGCCTCGGTGAAGGACCGCGCCGCGCTCTATATCATCCGCGATGCAGAGGCGCGCGGTGAGCTGAAAGAAGGCGGCTGCGTGGTGGAAGGCACCGCGGGCAATACCGGCATCGGTATCGCCCTGGTCGCCAATGCGCTCGGCTACAAGACGATCATCGTCATGCCCGACAACCAGTCGAGCGAGAAAATGGCGACCCTGCGTGCCCTCGGCGCGGAACTGGTAACGGTTCCGCCGACCAAATATGCCGATCCCAACCATTTCCAGCACGTCTCGCGCCGCATGGCGGAGGAGACCGAGGGCGCGATCTGGGCGGGCCAGTTCGATAACACCGCCAACCGCAAGGCGCATATCGAAGGCACGGCTAAGGAAATCTGGGAGCAGACCGAAGGCCGGATCGACGGCTTTACCTGCGCGGCCGGTACGGGTGGCACCATTGCCGGTGTCGGCATGGGCCTCAAGGAATTCGACGAGAATGTCGTGATCGCGCTGACCGATCCGCATGGGGCAGCGCTCTACAATTATTACGCCAATGGCGAGCTGAAGGGCGAGGGCTCTTCGGTCGCAGAAGGCATCGGACAGGGCCGCATTACCGGCAATCTCGAGGGCGCGCCGATCGATACGCAGTTCCGTATCTCGGACGAGGAAGGCCTCGGCTGGGTCGCACGATTGCTGCGCGAAGAGGGGCTTTGCCTCGGCCTGTCGAGCGGCATCAACGTCGCCGGCGCGGTCGAACTGGGCAAGCAACTGGTCGCCGAAGGGCGCGAGAACCCGCGCGTCGTCACAATACTGTGCGATACCGGCTTCCGTTACCTGTCGACGCTCTACAATGCTGACTGGCTCCGCTCGAAGAACCTGCCGGTCTTCGACTGGCTCAAAGACAGCGATTGACGAGCGCTCCGGCAATGCCCAAGATTCCCGGCATGCCACGTTCATTCGACCTTACCCGCGACAAGCCGCGCGTGACGGAATTTTCCGAAGTGCCGCTCGGCGGTACGCGCGCGCAGGCCATGCAGCGCCTGCAGGTGGGTGTGGGCGGCGTCGTGCTCATGATCCTGCTGGTCGGCCTTGCCAGCCTCATCCAGGACCGGACCCGCGAAGTGGATGCCTCGTCGGTTCCTGCCGCAGCGCCCACGACCGAACCCAGTGCCGCGCCGGTCCAGAACGATCCGCTCGTGGAAGCGGGCGTGGTCCCCGACTTGCCTGCACAACCGACGCCTACACCGACGCAATCGCCTGCAGTCGTGCCGGAACAGGGTTCCTCCGATGCAGCCACGCCGCCTGAGTAAGGCGCTCGTCCCGCTACTGGCCCTGTGCCTTGCTGCATGCGGAGGAACCTCTGCGGACAGCCAGGTCGAGCCGGGTGCGACGGGTCAGGAAACCGCCGAAACCGTGAACCTCGGCCTGTTCACCACGCTCCCGATCTACTGGGGCGAGGGAGCGGAGATCGGCGCGATGTTGAGCGGCGCGAGCGAGCCGGGCTGGGTGCGCCCGGTTCTCGAGCAGCGCGCTACTCTCGTTCCGCTCGATACGCTTGAAGCGGAGGCGCTCGAAGGCCTGGGCCATGTCGTCCTTGCGCAGCCGCGACCACTGGCGCCGTCGGAGAATGTAGCCTTCGACAGCTGGCTGCGCGAAGGCGGGCGCGCGCTGGTCTTCGCCGATCCCCTTCTTACCCAGCACAGCGACTACGCGCTTGGCGATCCTCGCCGACCGCACGACATGGTCGTGATGTCGCCGCTGTTTGCGCGATGGGGTCTCGAACTGCGCTTCGACGATGGCCAGCCCGCGGGCGAACGCCTCGTCGGCTTCGGCGACGGCGAGATCCCCGTGGATCTGGCTGGCGCGTTCGCGCTTGCCGGGAAGGATGCGCAGGCGGACTGCACGCTGAGCGACGGCGGACTCGTTGCGCGATGCAAGCGGGGCACGGGCCAGGTGACGCTGGTCGCGGACGCGGCGCTGGTCGACGATCATTTCGACAGTCCGCAAAGGCGCGAAGTGCTGGACGCGCTGGTCGGGGAAGTACTTTCCGAATGACCTGATCGCATTCCCCGGGACTCGGTCGGGGATTTTGCGGGACTCGCACGGGGATTGTGCGGGATGGCGCCCGATTCCCGGTAGTTTTCCGAGGGTTGCGTTAGCTATTCGGTAACCAATCCACAGATCATTGAAGTATATTTCACGAGTTAAAACAATGATTTGCGGACAATTCCCGTAAAATCCCGCAATTTTCCCTTCCATCCCCGCGCTTCCCGCGATAAATCATCCAGACATCGGACATGCCATTGTCTTTGCGCGCACCGCCATCGGCGATGCGAGCCGCGGAAGCTCGTGCTTTTGCGGACGGGGGAGGCTTGTCTGGTGAGGAGAACGATAAACGCCAGCTGGGGACAGGGCAGTGCAATTCGGAGGGTACAGCGGTCAAGCCTATTCGCCTGCAGGCGATAAGGGCCGCTTTGTGCTTCCGCCGCTGTTCCGCAAGGCCGTCAAGGAAAGCTCCGATGGCCGCGTGCTCTGCCTGATGAAGCACCCCACCTGGAACTGCCTCACCGGCTTCGGCCTCAGCCGCAAGACCGAACTCGACGCCCAGCTCGATCGCGAGGAAGAACTCGCCTACAAGGTCGGGCGCGATTTCGACCGCGATACCCGTGCCAGCCAGCTTTTCGGCTTCGTCGAAATGCCCTTCGACGACAGTGGCCGTTTCGTCATGCCCGAACACCTGCGCCAGCTCGGCAGGATCGAGGATGGCCTCTACTTCCAGGGCGGTGGCCGCTTCTTCACCCTGTGGAACCCTGCGCAGCTGGCCGAAATGGGCGACGACTGGGCAAGCGCCAAGGCTGCCTGCGAAAGCTTCCTCGCCGAAGCGAAGGCGAAGGGCAAATGAGCGAAGCACCCCACATCCCCGTCCTCCTCGACGAGGTGATCGAGGCGCTCGACCCGCAGCCGGGCGACGTGCTGATCGACGCGACATTCGGCGCGGGCGGCTACACCCGCGCGCTGCTAGAGCGCGGCGCGACTGTGCATGCCTTCGACCGGGATCCCGACGCTATTGCCTCGGGTCGCACCTGGCGGAAGACGGAGGAAAATCCGCCCCGCCTGATCCTCCACCCGCACCGCTTCTCCGAAATGCTGGAGGTCATGCGTGATGCGGGGGTCGAAAGCGTGGACGGCGTCGTGATGGATATCGGCGTGTCGTCGATGCAGCTGGACCAGGCCGAACGCGGCTTCGCCTTCTCGTCGGACGGCCCGCTCGACATGCGCATGAGCCAAGAAGGTGAAAGCGCTGCCGATTTCCTCAACACCGCCGAGGAAGGCACGATTGCCGACGTGATCTACCAGTATGGCGAAGAGCGTCAGTCTCGCCGCGTTGCGCGCGCGATCGTCGCCGCGCGCCCGCTGGCGACGACAGGCGAACTGGCGCGCGTCGTGCGCAAGGCGCTGGGGTACAAGCCGACCGACAAGAAGGACCCGGCCACGCGCACATTCCAGGCCATCAGAATTCACGTGAACGGCGAGCTCGACGAACTGTCCCAGGGGCTGTCGGCTGCCGAACACCTGCTGCGCGAAGGGGGCCGCCTTGCGGTGGTCAGCTTCCACAGCCTCGAAGACCGGATCGTCAAGCGCTTCCTGCGCGAGGCATCCTCAACCCCGAGCGCCTCGCGTCATGTCCCTTTGGTGGCGCAGGTCGATCCGGTCTTTTCGGGAGTTTCCAAGGCGATCAAGCCGGGCGAGGCGGAAATTGCGCGTAATCCGCGTGCCCGTTCCTCGGTGCTTCGCCACGCGGTCCGCACTGCGACACCTGCAAGGGAGGCGGCATGATGACCCATACCTCGCGCCTCCGCCAGATCGGCTGGCTTGCCCTGCTTGCAGTCTGCGTCGCTGGTTTCCTCGCGCTGACTTTCAAGGTCAACGCGGTGAAGAGCGACGTGCGCATCGTCGAACGCAAGATCATTGCCGCCGAACTGTCCAAGCAGATGCTGGAAACCGAATTCCAGACCCGCGCCAACCAGCACCAGCTTGCTGACTGGAACCGGGTCGAGTTCGGCTATTCCGCACCGCGCGCCGACCAGTACCTCGAACAGGAACGCCAGCTTGCCGCGCTCGGAACGCCGCGCGGCATCGGTGCTCCACAGCCCATTCGTGTCGCAATGGCCGATAGCGGCCCCATCGAAGAAGAAGGCCTGTTCGAGGACTGGCTGGGCAATGATGAAGCCGAGCCGGTCCGCATGGTGAAATCGCGGGCAGCCGATCCGTCGCGCCGGATTGCTTCCAGCCTTGCCCAGCGGCTCGGCCAGCCTGCCAGCGTCTCTGTCGCCGCAGCGGAGGTCGCGCAGTGAACGCATTTTCCGCTCTCCATGGTGGCCCGGGAGCGGTGAGCATGGCGATGGCGAGCGGGCGGGTGCAGCTCGTGACGGTACGCCAGCAATCGCTCGACTTGGCGCGCTGGCGCGTTCTCTGGATTGCCGCGGCCTTCGCCTTCGTGGCGCTGCTTGCGCTGTCGCGCATCACCTATCTCGGTATCGGTGGCGAGGGCGCCCGCGCGACCTCGCTCGAAGATGCGCTGCTTCCCTCGCGCGGCCAGATCGTCGACCGTAACGGCGTGCCCATGGCGCGTGCCTTCCCGGCCTATGCGCTCTGGTTCAACCCCAAAGCGATGGGCGAGGACGAGGCACCGCTGGTCGGAAAGCCCGAGGACGTGGCCGCAAAGCTTGCCGAAATCTTCCCCGACCTCGATGAAAAGAAGGTCGCTGCGCAGCTTGCCAGCGGCAAGTCCGGCTATATCCGCAAGCGCCTGCTTCCCGAAGAAGCGAACCGCGTCCATGAATTGGGCGAACTTGCGCTCGAAATGCCGACCGAAGAAGACCGCCACTATCCGCAGGGAGCCATGGCGGCGCACGTGCTCGGCTATGTCGGTGCCGACGGCAAGGGCCGCGTCGGCATGGAACAGGTCTTCGACAAGCACCTGTCCGATCCCCTGACGCGCGGCACGCCGGTGGCGCTGTCGATCGACGTGCGTGTCCAGGGCGCGCTCGAGGACGAACTGCGCCGCGGCATGAAGCTGACCCGCGCACAGGGCGCTGCGGGCATCGTGCTCGATGTCGACACCGGCGAAGTCATCGCGCTTGCCAGCCTTCCCGAATTCGATCCAAACAAGATCGACGAGGAAGGCCAGAAGCTCATGTTCAACCGGGTGACCAACCAGGTTTACGAGCTTGGTTCGACCTTCAAGCCGCTGACCGTGGCCGCCGCAATCGACAGCGGCATGCTGCGTGATCTCGGTCGCCGTTTCGACGCTTCGCCGGTTACGGTCGGGCGTTTCACGATCCGTGACAGTCACGAGATGGGCCCCACCCTCAATGCCGTCGAAACGCTGATCCATTCATCCAACACGACAAGCGCGCGGATCGCCGACGAACTGGGTGCGGAACGACTGCGCCGCTACATGATAGATCTGGGTATGAACGCTCGCCCGGAAATCGAAATTCCTGCCCGCGGCTTCCCCCTCTGGCCGGGCGACAAATGGCCGCGTCTCACCAATATGACGGTCGGCTTCGGCCACTCGATTGCGGTTACCCCGCTGCACCTCGCCAGCGCCTATGCTGCGATGGTCAATGGCGGTGTCTACCGTCCGGCAACGCTCAAGAAGCTGGGTCCGGGCGAAGCGCCCAAGGGTCGCCGCGTGTTCAAGGCATCGACGTCCAGCCGCATGCGCCAGATGATGCGCGCCATCGCGGTCTATGGCACTGGCCGCAATGCCGATGCTCCGGGCTACCGCGTGGGCGGCAAGACCGGATCGGCGGAAAAGCCGGGGGGCAAGGCAGGCTATCGTAAGACCGCACTGGTTTCGACCTTTGCCGCGGCCTTCCCGATGGACCGCCCGCGCTACGTTGTGATCGCGATGCTCGACGAACCGCGCGGAACCCTTGCAAGCTCCTACCAGCGCACCGCGGCATGGAACGCGGCGCCGATCGTCGGCCGCCTGGTCCCGCGCATCGGCCCGCTGATCGGCGTGCGCCCCGACGACAAGCGAGATATCGATATTTCCGCAATCACTCCCCTGATCCCGGAGGCGCAGGATGAAGCTGAGTAAGCTCTGCGTGCAGGCCGGCATGGAATGTCCCGGTAGCGGCGATACCAATGTCACCGGCTTTGCCATCGACAATCGCAAGGTTGCGCCCGGCACCGTGTTCGGCGCCTTCCAGGGCACTCAGGTCAATGGCGAGGACTTCATTCCCGCCGCCATCGAAGCAGGCGCCGTGGCCGTCGTCGCGCGCGCAGAGGCGAAAGTCGAAGGCGCGATCCACATCGCGAGCGACACGCCGCGCAAGACGTTTGCCGACCTCGCCGCGCAGTTCTTTACGCCCGTGCCCGACCACATCGTCGCCGTCACCGGTACCAATGGGAAGACCTCCTGCGTCGAGATGACCCGCCAGATCTGGCGCATGTCGGGCGAGCGTGCAGCGAGCATCGGGACGCTCGGCGTCACAACACCTGACGAAAGCGTGTCCACCGGGCTCACCACCCCCGATATCGTCACCTTCCTGTCGAACATGAGCGGCCTTGCGCGCGAAGGCGTGACCCATGTCGCATACGAAGCCTCCAGCCACGGGCTGTCGCAATACCGCAACGAGGGCATTCCCGTTGAAGCGGCAGGCTTCACCAATTTCAGCCGCGACCACCTCGACTACCATGCTGACATGGAAGACTATTTCGCGGCCAAGATGCGCCTCTTCGACGAGGTGGTCTCGGACGATGCGACGGCGGTCGTCTGGATGGGTGCAGGGGACAGTGGGTGGAATGCCCGCGTTGTCGACCACGCACAAAAGCGCGGCCTCAAGATCATGACCGTGGGCGAGCAGGGCGAGGATATTCGCCTGACCCGCCGCGAGCCGACGCAGCTCGGCCAGTCGCTGACGGTCGAGCACGCGGGGACAGAACGCACCATCAACCTGCCCCTGATCGGTGCCTACCAGGTTTCGAATGCGCTTGTTTCGGCCGGGCTGGCTCTTGCATCGGGTATTGACGCGAGCCGCGTCTGGGATGCGGTAGCACGGCTCCAGCCGGTTCGCGGCCGTCTCGAGCGTGCGGTCATCGCGCCCAGCGGTGCGCCGGTCTACGTCGATTATGCCCACACGCCCGATGCAATCGAGGCAGCTATCGCAGCACTGCGACCCCACGTAACCGGCCGCCTCATCACCGTATTCGGGGCTGGCGGCGACCGTGACCACGGCAAGCGCGCGCCGATGGGCGAGGCTGCTGCCAAGGCCAGCGATCTCGTCATTGTCACGGACGACAACCCCCGCGGCGAAGATGCTGCGGAAATCCGTCGCCAGGTGCTTGAAGGCGCGGGCGATGCGCGCGAGGTAGCGGGCCGTCGCGAAGCAATCCATGCAGCCATTGCCGAAGCGGGCAGGGACGACATCGTCCTCGTCGCTGGCAAGGGCCATGAAACGGGTCAGATCATCGGATCGGGAGAGAACATGCGGGTGCACCCCTTCGACGACGTGGAAGTCGCACGCGAATGCGCGGCGCAAATTGCCCGAGGTGATGCATGAGCGCCGCCATACTGCGCCATCCTGCCTATCTCGAATGGCCTGCCGATCCGCGCGACCGCCTGCCGCTCACCCTTTGGGGCGCACAAAGCATTGCCGAGGCGGTCGGGGGAGCGGCCAGCGGCGATTTCCAGGTCTCCGGCGTGGAAATGGACAGCCGCGATGTCGTGAACGGTGATCTCTTCGTGGCGCTCAAGGGCGAAGCGATGGACGGCCACCGCTTCCTCGACAAGGCATTCGAAAACGGTGCGAGTGCCGCAATCGTCGATCGACCGGTCGATTACCCGCACATCCTCGTCGACGACACCACCGAGGCGCTGCGCAAGCTCGCCGCAGCATCGCGTGCCCGCACCGACGCCACGATCATCGGGGTAACGGGTTCGGTCGGCAAGACGGGCGTCAAGGAAGCGATCTTCGCGGCGCTCGAACGCGCCAGCCGCGGCGCTGCCCATCGCTCGACGCGCAGCTACAATAACCACGTCGGCGTACCGCTCAGCCTTGCGCGCATGCCGGCTCGTAGCCGTTTCGGCATTTTCGAAATGGGCATGAACCATGCCGGCGAGATCGAAGGCCTGACCACGCAGGTCCGCCCGCATGTCGCTGTCATCACGACCATCGCGCCCGCGCATATCGAAAACCTTGGCTCGATGGAGGCTATTGCCGACGCCAAGGCGGAAATTTTCGCCGGTCTAGAACCGGGCGGCACCGCCGTCATCCCGGCCGACAGCGAATATTACGAGCAGCTTCGCAACGCCGCCGAAAGGCTCGGCGCAAAGGTCGTGAGCTTCGGCCGCGCGCGCCATGCGGACATGCGCCTCCTCGACGCAATTCCCAGCGCCAATGGCGGCAGCCTCGTCACTTGCGAATTTCCCGAAGGGCGCTTGTGTTACACCGTCGCCGAGCCGGGCGACCACTGGGTCACCAATTCGCTCGCCGTCATGGCGACAGTACGTGCTGCCCGGGGCGATCTTGCAGCAGCGGGCCTCGCGCTGGCCGAAATGGGCGGCCTGAAGGGTCGCGGCGCGCGCCACGGCATCGACGTGCCGGGCGGCAAGGCCCTGCTGATCGACGAAAGCTACAACGCCAACCCTGCCAGCATGCGCGCAACGCTTGCGCAGCTGGGCCAGACGCCATCGACCCGCCGTATCGCCGTACTGGGTTCGATGAAGGAGCTGGGCGACTTCGCCGACAAGTTCCACGGACAGCTTTCCGAACCCCTTATCGCGGCCGATGTCGACTATGCGTTGCTGGTGGGCGACGAGATGCGCTCGCTCGCCCGTGAACTGGGGAAACCGGCCTTCAACTCGCTTGGCAAGCCGCTCGAGTGGGAGCATTGCAATTCGGCCGACGAGGCTATCGAGCTGATCGAGGAATTCGGTATCGTCGCCGGCGACGCCGTGCTCGTCAAAGGTTCCAATTCGGTCGGCCTCGGCAAGCTCGTGGACCACTTTACCTAGGAGCCGCTGCGCCCCGATGCTGTACCTCCTCGCAGAGTATTTCAACTTCGAAGGTCTCTTCAACCTCGTGCGCTACCAGACGGCGCGCGCAGGAGCGACGCTGCTCACGGCGTTGCTGATCGGCCTGCTGATCGGGCCGCGCTTCATCGACATGCTTCGCGTGCGGCAGGGCAAGGGCCAGCCGATCCGCGAAGACGGCCCGCAGACGCATCTCGCCAAGGTCGGGACCCCGACAATGGGCGGCTTGATGATCCTCATCAGCCTGACGCTGTCGATGCTGCTGTGGATGGACTTGTCCAATCCCTTCGTCTGGGCATGCCTTGCGGTGACCGGCGGTTTCGGCCTGATCGGTTTTCTCGATGATTACGACAAGGTCACCAAGGCCAGCCACAAAGGCGTTTCGGGCAGGGTACGCCTGCTCTTCGAATTCCTCGTGGCGGGCGTGGCGAGCTACCTGATCGTCAGCCAGATCAATACCTTCCTCTATGTCCCCTTCGTCAACGACTTCGGCATCGAGCTGGGGCCGCTCTATTTCGTATTTGCCGCCTTCGTGATCGTGGGTGCAGGCAATGCGGTGAACCTGACCGATGGGCTCGATGGCCTTGCCACCATGCCGGTGATCATCGCGGCGGGTACCTTTGCGGTCATCGCCTATCTCGTGGGCCGCGTGGACTATTCCGAATATCTCGGCATCCCGTATGTGCCGGGCGCTGGCGAGCTGGCGATCCTGTGCGCAGCGATCATGGGGGCGGGGCTTGCCTTCCTGTGGTTCAACGCGCCGCCCGCTGCCGTTTTCATGGGTGACACGGGTTCGCTGGCCCTTGGCGGCGCACTGGGCGCAATTGCCGTGGCGACGCATCACGAGGTCGTCCTGGCCATCGTCGGCGGGCTCTTCGTGTTCGAGGCGCTCTCGGTCATCATCCAGGTCTTCTGGTTCAAGCGCACGGGCAAGCGGGTTTTCCGCATGGCCCCCATCCACCACCATTTCGAGCAGCTCGGCTGGTCCGAGAGCAAGGTCGTGATCCGGTTCTGGATCGTCGCCATCGTGCTCGCACTTCTGGGACTGGCAACGCTCAAGCTCAGATGATCACCTCGCCCGCCTGGAAGGACAAGAAATACGCGGTGCTCGGCCTCGCGCGGTCCGGCCGGGCGACGGTCGAGGCGCTGCTGGCTGCCGGTGCCGACGTGCTGGTGTGGGACGACCGTGCCGAGGCGCGCGAGCCCTATAGCGGGCGCTGCGCCATCGGCGATCCGCTGGAGGCGGACCTCACCGGCTATGCAGGCGTGGTGGTCAGCCCCGGCGTCCCGCTCAACACCCACCCGATCAAGCCGCATGCCGATAGCTTCGGCGTGCCGGTGATCGGCGATATCGAACTCTTCGCGCAGGCAAGGGCGGACCTGCCCCCGCACAAGGTCGTCGGCATTACCGGCACCAACGGCAAGTCGACCACCACCGCGCTGGTCCACCACATCTTCAAGACCGCAGGCGTGCCCACCACCATGGGCGGCAACATCGGCCTGCCGATTTTGGAGCAGGAGCCGCTGCCGGAAGGCGGGGTCTATGTGCTGGAGCTGTCGAGCTACCAGATCGATCTGACCTATTCGCTCGACTGCGATGTGGCGGTGCTGCTGAACATCACGCCGGATCACCTGGACCGGTATGATGGGGATTTCGCGAAATATGCGGCGAGCAAGAATCGCCTGCTCGATATGCAAGGGCAGGAGAGCTACGCGCTCGTGAACTGGCCGGCATTCGCTTCCGGCGTGATCCATTCGGGCAAGGCTGGTTTCAACGGCATCATGGCTGCCGACACAGAGGCGCAGGCGGATTGGCCGTCGCTTTCGGGGCCGCACAATGCCGAGAATGCTGGAGCGGCAATGTCTGCCTGTGCCTGGTTGGGGCTATCGGTCGAGCAGATCGAGGAGGGTCTTCGCACTTACGGTGGCCTCCCCCACCGCATGGAGCGGGTCGCAGACATCTCCGGCGTCGCCTACGTAAACGACAGCAAGGGCACCAACACGGCAGCCTCCGCGCCCGCGCTGGCGGCATTCGAGAATATTCACTGGATCCTCGGCGGACTCGCCAAGGAGCCGGGGCTGGGCGAGTGCGAGGCCGAACTCGGCCACGTCAAAGCCGCCTACACCGTCGGCAAGGCCGGGCCGGACTTCGCTGCGCAGCTTGAGGGCCGCGTGCCGCTGGAGCAGTGCGAAACGCTCGACCGCGCAGTGGCCTCCGCTGCAGCAAAGGCCGAGGCGGGCGATACCGTCCTGCTCTCGCCTGCCTGCGCCAGTTTCGACCAGTACCAGGACTTCGAAAAGCGCGGTGACCACTTCCGCGAGCTGGTGGAGGGCCTGAAGTGACCGCCATGCAGCCCTTCGTCCCCGGCGCCAAGCGCAAGCCCGCCCATATTCCGGGCGGAAAGCTGTCGCGCTGGAGCCAGCTGAAAATCTGGTGGCGCGAGATCGACCGCGTCTTGCTGTCGCTGATCCTCATCCTGATGACACTGGGCACGATCGCAGTCGCTGCCGCGAGTCCGGCAAGTGCGAACCGCCTTTCGACCTCTGCCGAAACGCTCGACCCGCTGTACTTCTTCTGGCGGCACCTGATCTGGCAGGTCATCGCATTGGGCGTCATGTTCGGAGCTTCGCTGCTGTCGCGGGAGAATGCGCGCCGGTTCGGCGTTTTGCTGGCAGCAGGCATGATCGGGTTGTTGTTCCTCGTCCCGTTCATCGGGGTGGAGATCAACGGCGCGCGGCGCTGGATCAGTCTGGGCATGCAGTTCCAGCCGTCGGAATTCCTCAAGCCTGCCTTCGCGATTACGCTTGCGTGGATATTGTCGTGGCGGATGCGCGATCCCAATCTGCCCGTCCTTGCCGTCGGCACCGGCCTTCTCGCACTCATCGCCGCCCTGCTGATGCTGCAGCCCAACCTTGGCGAGACGATCCTGTTCGCAGGCGTATGGTTCGTTATGGTGATCCTCTCCGGTGTAGAGGTGAAGAAGCTCGGGGCAGTCGTCGGCGGCGTTACTGTCGCGCTGACCGCGACCTATTTCCTCTATGACAATGCGCGGCACCGTATCGATGCCTTCTTCGGCGGCGGCACGGCTTTCGACCAGGTCGACCTTGCCAGCCGGACACTGGTCGCCGGCGGCTGGACGGGCGCTGGCTATGGCCTCGGCATTCGCAAGATGAGCCTGCCCGAAGCGCACACCGACTACATCTTCTCCGTCATCGGCGAGGAATTCGGACTGATCGTCTGCGGCGTAATCGTTGCCCTATACCTTGCGATCGTCGTGCGTGTGCTGATGCGGCTGGTGGACGAGGAAGATCTCTTCGCCCTCCTCGCCGGGACGGGCCTCGTCGCGCTGTTCGGCGGGCAGGCCTTCATCAATATCCTCGTCAACCTGCAGCTGTTCCCCTCCAAGGGCATGACCTTGCCGCTGGTGAGCTATGGCGGTTCGTCGACCATCGCCATCTGCATGACCGTCGGCCTGCTGATCGCGATCACGCGGCGCAATCCCTACCTCAAAACCACCACAAGGGGACTTGGCGACCTGCTGGGCTTCAGGCAGGGGGACACCATGAATACCAACAAGGCGCGCAACTCGCGCGAGATTCACCAGTGACCCGCTCCTCCCGTCATTATGTACTGGCCGCAGGCGGCACCGGGGGGCATTTGCTTCCCGCTTTCGCGCTTGCGGCGGAACTCGACCGGCGCGGGCATCACGTCGCGCTGATCACCGATGAACGCGGTGAGGCGATCCCGGGCAAGCCCGACTTCATGCCCGCGCACGTCATTCCTGCTGGCCGCTTCGGCAAGAACCCGTTGCAGTGGATCAAGGGCACGAAGGCCGTGCTCGAAGGTCGCAAGATGGCGCTGCGCCTGTTCGACAGCTTCCAGCCGAGCGCGGTGGTCGGATTTGGCGGCTATCCCTCGCTGCCCGCGATCCTCGCGAGCACTTCGGCCGGCATCCCGACAGTCGTCCATGAACAGAACGCCGTGCTGGGCCGCGTGAACCGCCTTTTGGCTGGCCGCGTGCAGGCGATCGCCACCGCCTATCCCGATGTCCAACGCCTGAAGCCGGGACATCGGGGCAAGACCTATCTGGTCGGCAATCCCGTTCGCCACGAAGTGCTTTCGCTGCGCGACGAGCCTTTCCCCGCCTATGACGAAGACGGGTTGCTGCGTGTTCTCGTCACCGGCGGCAGTCAGGGTGCGCGCGTGCTTTCCGAAGTCGTGCCCGACGGGCTTGCCATGCTCCCGCCCGCGATCCGCCAGCGCTTGCAGGTGACGCAGCAGTGCCGCCCCGAAGACCTCGATGCGGTGCGTGAACGCTACAGCAATCACGGTATTCCCGCAGAGCTGGCGACCTATTTCGAGAACATGGCCGAACGGCTCGCCGATGCGCACCTGTTCATTGGCCGCGCCGGCGCCTCGACAATCGCGGAACTGACCGCCGTGGGTCGGCCGGCTATCCTCATCCCGCTGCCCATCGCGACCGACGACCACCAGGCCGCCAATACGCGCGAGATGGTGAAAGCTGGCGGCGCGCGGATGATCCGTCAGGAGAAGTTCGAAGGCAAGGAACTCGCCAAGCAGATCCGTGCGCTGGCGGATAACCCGCAAGGACTTGCCAATGCGGCCTATGCTGCGTGGAACTGCGGTCGTCCCAAGGCGGTCGAAGACCTTGCCGATCTCGTCGAAAGCTTCGGCGGGGCAGACATGATGGACGTGATCCGTGTCGGTGGAAACAATGCTCGCGGCGCCACTCAGGGGCAGGTCGCGGGCCAGGGTGCGAAAAGGGAGCGCATGGAATGAGAGGCGTTCCGACAGATATCGGCACAATTCACTTCGTCGGCATCGGCGGGATCGGCATGTCCGGCATTGCGGAGGTCATGAACAACCTCGGCTACACGGTGCAGGGCAGCGATCTCAACGAAAGCCCGACCGTGGAGAGACTGCGTGGGCAGGGCATCTCGGTCAAGATCGGCCACGAGAAAGAGAACGTCGAAGGCGCGGCAGTCGTCGTGACCTCCACCGCGGTCAAGCGGACCAATCCCGAAGTCGCCCATGCGCTGGAAAACCGTATTCCCGTGGTCCGGCGCGCGGAGATGCTCGCCGAGCTCATGCGCTTGAAGTCGACCATCGCGGTGGCCGGAACACACGGCAAGACGACGACCACAAGCATGATCGCGGCGCTGCTCGACAGCGGCGATGTCGATCCCACCGTCATCAATGGCGGCATCATCGAACAGTACGGCTCCAATGCCCGCCTCGGCGACAGCGACTGGATGGTGGTGGAAGCGGACGAGAGCGACGGCAGCTTCCTGCGGCTCGACGGGACGATTGCGGTCGTCACCAATATCGATCCAGAGCACCTCGATCATTATGGCGATTTCGATGGGGTGAAGGATGCCTTCGTCGAGTTCATCCATAACGTTCCGTTCTATGGCGCGGCGATCCTGTGCATCGATCATCCCGAGGTGCAGGCGGTGATCGGCAAGGTCCGCGACCGCCGCGTGATAACCTATGGCTTCAACCTGCAGGCCGATATCTGCGGCGTAAACGTGCAGCCGCATGAAGGCGGGAACCGCTTCGACGTTATTGTGCGCCAGCGCGGCGAGGAAGACCGCCGGATCGAGAATGTGACGCTGCCGATGCCCGGCCGGCACAACGTCCAGAACGCGCTCGCCGCGATTGCGGTCGCTATCGAAATGGGCTGTCCGGACGAGGTTATCTGCAACGGTTTCGGCAGCTTCAGCGGTGTGCGCCGCCGGTTCACCAATGTCGGCAGCGTGGCAGGCGCGACGGTCATCGACGATTACGGTCACCACCCGGTCGAAATCCGCGCCGTGCTCGCCGCAGCGCGCGAGGCGACGCAGAACCGTGTCATCGCCGTGATGCAGCCGCATCGCTACACCCGCCTCAACGACCTGATGGACGACTTCCAGAGCGCCTTCAACGAGGCCGATCAGGTCTATGTCACCCCGGTCTATGCCGCGGGCGAAGACCCGATCGAGGGGGTGAGCTCCGAAAGCCTCGTCGCCGGCCTCAAGTCGCGCGGTCACCGCTCGGCAGCCACGGTCGAAAGCTGCGAAGATCTCGCGGCCAAGCTGGCAGGCGATATCGAGGAAGGCGACCTAATAGTCTGCCTCGGCGCAGGCGATATCACGAAGTGGGCGGCCGGCCTTGCGGATGCCATCGAGAAGGAACGCGCTTCGTAATGGATCAGCCCGACGACGTCTGGAACTGGGATAACGGCATGGCGCCCGATTGCGCCGTCGAAGGCGGTATCGAAGCGCCGATCGACACCGCAGGGCTGCGCGGCAAGCTGACGCCGCAGGCACCGCTGGCAAAGCTCGTCTGGTTCAAGACCGGCGGCAAGGCGGACTGGCTGTTCGAACCCGAAGATCGTGCCGACCTCGAAGAATTCCTCGGCCGCCTCGACGGTGACCTGCCGGTCATGGCGCTGGGTCTCGGCTCCAACATGATCGTGCGTGACGGCGGTGTGCCCGGCGTCGTGATCAAGCTCGGCAAGCCATTTGCCGACGTCTCGATCGACGCTGAAAACTGCATCGTCGAATGCGGCGGAGGTGCGCATGGTATCCTCGTTGCCAGCGCGGCGCGCGACGCCGGTGTCGCAGGACTCGAATTCATGCGCGGCATTCCCGGCACGGTCGGCGGCTTCGTCCGCATGAACGGCGGGGCCTACGGCACCGAAGTCGCGGACGTGCTGGTGGATTGCACCCTGATCATGCCCAATGGCGAGTGCCATACGCTGCCGGCATCGGACCTCCAGTATTCCTACCGCCATTCTGCGCTGCCCGAAGGCGCCGTGGTCGTGTCCGCCCGTTTCAAGGGTGAGCCGGGCGACCCCGAAGTCATCGGCGCGAAGATGGACGAGATCGCCGAGGCACGCGAGAATTCGCAGCCGCTGCGCACCAAGACAGGCGGCTCGACCTTCAAGAATCCGCCGGGCGAGAAAGCCTGGCAGCTGGTCGATGCTGCTGGTTGCCGCGGCCTGAAGATGGGCGGGGCCCAGGTGAGCGAGAAGCACACCAACTTCCTGCTCAATGTCGATAATGCGACCAGTGCCGACATCGAAGGGCTGGGCGAGGAAGTTAAGCGCCGCGTCTACGAGAATTCGGGCATCGAGCTCGAATGGGAAATCCAGCGCGTGGGGCGGCCGTAGGAACACAGCATGACCGATCTTCCCAAACTGCATGTCGCCGTCCTGATGGGTGGCTGGGCCAATGAGCGGCCCGTAAGCCTGATGTCGGGCGAGGGCGTTGCAAAGGCGCTTGAAGGCCGCGGCCACAAGGTAACGCGGATCGACATGGACCGTTCAGTGGCGGCCCGCATTGCCGAGGCGGCGCCAGATGTCGTTTTCAATGCGCTCCACGGCGTGCCGGGCGAAGATGGCAGCGTGCAGGGCATGCTCGACCTGATGGGCGTACCCTATACGCATTCGGGCCTCGCCACATCGGTCATCGCGATCGACAAGCAGCTGACCAAGCAGGCGCTGGTCCCGCATGGCATCCCCATGCCCGGCGGGCGCATCGTGAAGAGCGTGGATGTGTTCGAGCGCGATCCGTTGCCGCGACCCTATGTCCTGAAGCCCGTCAACGAGGGAAGCTCGGTGGGCGTCGCCATCGTCACCGACGAAGGCAATTACGGCAATCCGATTGCGCGTGATGCCAAGGGCCCGTGGCAGGATTTCGACGAATTGCTCGCCGAGCCTTACATCAAGGGCCGCGAAATGACGTCGGCAGTCGTCGATTTCGAGGACGGCCCGCGCGCGCTTGCCGTGACCGAACTCAAGCCCAAGAGCGGCTTCTACGATTTCGACGCCAAATATACCGACGGCATGACCGACCATATCTGTCCTGCCGATATCCCGGAACACATCCGCGACCTTTGCCTCGAGATCGCCTTGAAGGCGCACAAGCTTCTGGGGTGCAAGGGCACCAGTCGGACCGATTTCCGCTGGGACGAGGAGCAGGGCGAGGACGGCCTTTTCGTGCTCGAGACCAACACGCAGCCGGGCATGACGCCGCTCAGCCTCGTACCCGAACAGGCCAAGCACGCCGGTATCGAATATGCAGAGCTGGTCGAGACGGTCATCGCGGCCGCGTTGCGCGACCATGCAGCCAGGAAACGGGACGCGGGGCGCGATGGCTAAGGTCAAGCGCAAACCGACAGGCGTGCGGCGCTCTGCCGCGGCGCGCAGCCGTACTCAGAAAGCGCGGGCGGCCAAGAAGCATACTTCCGGCCTGCTCGACCGCGCGATGGCCGCATTGCCGTTCACCGAAGAGCAGTGGCACAAGTTCTTCCTGTTCCTGATCGTCGCCGCCGGTCTCGGCATTGCCTGGACGGTCGCAAGCTATGCAGGCGTTCCGGACATGGCGCGCACGGAGATTGCAAAATCAGCGAGCCGTGCGGGTTTCGAAGTCGATAGGGTCCGCATTACCGGAGTGGAACGGCTGAACCGGCAGGCCGTCTACGAACGCGTGCTCGGCGAACAGGATCGCCCTATGCCGCTGGTCGAAGTCGACGAAATCCGCGATCGCCTGCTGGAACTTTCGTGGGTCAAGGATGCGCGGGTTTCGCGGCAGCTGCCCGATCTCCTGCGCATCGATATCGTCGAGCGTGAACCGCATGCCGTGGTTCGCAAGCCCGACCGGCTGATCCTTGTCGATGCGACCGGACATGAGCTCGAACCGGTCTCGAGCGAACAAGCGCAGGGAATGCTGCTTATCTCCGGCCCCGGCGCGCAGAAGCAGGTTGCGGAACTGAACCGCCTGCTCGATGCCGCACCTGCTCTCAGGCCGCAGATCGCCGGGGCGGAATGGGTCGGCAACAGGCGCTGGAACCTCACCTTCAAGTCCGACCAGCTGCTTGCCCTGCCCGAAGGCGACAAGGGACCTGCAGCGCTGGTCAAGTTTGCCGAGATGGACGGGCGCAACCGGTTGATCGGTGGCAAGGCGATCGCCATCGACATGCGTGTGCCCGACCGCGCCTATCTTCGCTGCGCCGACGGACCTTGTCCGCAGGGCATGAGCGCACAGGCGGAGGCTGAATAATGGCTACTCCCTCAAGCGCCCCGCTCCCGCGCGTCACCCGCGTCTTTGCTGCGGTGAATATCGGCTCGTTCCGTATATCCGCGATGATCATGGGGCAGGCTGAAGACGAGGAGATGATCGTCCTCGGCTCCTCGCACCGCCGGGCCGAGGGTATCAAGCGTGGCTATGTCACCGACATGCGCGCTGCGACACACGCGATCCGCAGCGCGATCGAGCTGGCGGAAGCCAATGCCAACACCAGCGTCAACGGCGTCTGGATTGCCTGTGCGGGTGCCGGCCTGACCAGCAAGATCTCCAGCGTCGAGATCGCTATCGGCGGGCGCAGGATCGATGAAGACGATGTCGAACACCTGCTGTTTGCCGCGCGCGACCATATCCAGCCCGATGGCCGCATGGTCCTGCATGCGCAGCCTGCTCACTACACGCTCGATGGCGCGCACGGCATTGCCGACCCGACCGGTCTCCATGCAGAGGCGCTCGGCGTCGATATCCATGTCACGCTGGCCGAAGGTGCGCCGGTCCGGAACCTTATCGAAGCGGTCCAGAGCGCGCATCTCGACGTCGAAGGTGTCGTCGCGAGCCCGCTTGCCGCAGCGCATGCCTGCCTGTCCTACGAAGAGCGCGATCTGGGTGTCGCACTGGTCGAGATCGGCGCGCAGGTCACCAATGTCTCGGTCCATGCGGGCGGAATGCTGCTAGGCCTGAGGTCGATCCCCGTCGGATCGAACGATATCACCGATGCCATCGCTTCCTCGCTCGGCATTCGCCGCGGTCAGGCCGAGCGGCTGAAGTGTGTCGCGGGTTCAGCCATTGCCACGCCCAGCGACCACCGCGAAATGATCCCGGTCAACGCGCCGGGCGACGAGCCGGGCGGCCAGCTTGCCCGCGGCGCGGACGAACAGAACCGTATTCCCCGCGCCGAACTGGTCTCGATCGTCACAGACCGTCTGGGGACTATGACCAGCGAGATCGGCAAGGGCTTGAAGGCGATGGGCTTTTCCGGTGCGAACGGTGGCCAGGTCGTCCTGACCGGTGGCGGCGCGGAATTGCACGGAATCGCCGAATTCATGCAAGGGGCGCTTGGCCTCCCGGTCCGCATCGGCAAGCCGCCCGCTTTGCGCGGCCTGCCCGAAGCCCATGCGACGCCCGGTTTTGCGACGCTGGCTGGCCTGTGCCTTTATGCCGTTGAAGATCCGGTAGATATCCGCTCGGTCGGACCGAGTTACCAGCCCACGCGGCGGTATTCGGGGCTCGGGCTGGTTAACAGGGTCGTGCAGGCGGTTCGCGAGTATTTCTGATATCGGCGAGAACCTGCCGAAAAGCAGGCTTGGGCATTGTGGATAAAGGCATTTAACCTTTGCATGCGAGAATCGCTTTGTGCCACAAGGCGAAGTGACAGGCTTCGGCCGAATTCTATTCCCAAAGGGACCAGTAAATGAGCATCAACATCGGACCCGCCTCAAGCGACGACATGCGCCCCAAGATCATGGTTGTGGGCGTCGGCGGTGCGGGCGGAAACGCCATCGCCAACATGATGGACTCCGAAATCGAAGGCGTGGATTTCATCGTCGCCAACACCGATGCGCAGGCTCTCGCAAGCAGTCCAGCTGAAAAGCGCATCCAACTCGGCCCCGACATCACCGGCGGTCTGGGTGCCGGTGCCCGCCCCGAAGTGGGCAAGGCTGCGGCCGAAGAAACCTTCGAAGACATCGAAGACGCGCTCGACGGCGTGAACATGTGCTTCATCGCTGCCGGCATGGGCGGCGGCACGGGCACTGGCGCTGCACCCGTGATCGCGGAAGCCGCGCGCAAGAAGGGCGTGCTGACCGTCGGTGTCGTGACCAAGCCGTTCCTGTTCGAAGGCACGCGCCGCATGCGTGCCGCTGAATCGGGTATCGACGAGCTGCAGAAGCACGTCGACACGCTGATCGTCATTCCGAACCAGAACCTGTTCCTCGTCGCCAAGTCGGACACCACCTTCAAGGAAGCCTTTGCGCTGGCCGACGAAGTCCTGCAGCAGGGCGTGCGTTCGATCACCGACCTCATGGTCATGCCGGGCCTCATCAACCTCGACTTCGCCGACGTGCGCAGCGTGATGAGCGAAATGGGCAAGGCGATGATGGGCACGGGCGAAGGCGAGGGTGACAACCGCGCTCTCGAAGCAGCCGAACGCGCTATCGCGAACCCGCTGCTCGACGGTGTCAGCATGGCCGGCGCCAAGGGCGTGATCATCTCGATCATCGGCGGCGAAGACATGAAGCTTCTCGAAGTCGACGAAGCGGCCAACCACATCCGTGAACTGGTCGACGAAGACGCCAACATCATCTGGGGTTCGGCATTCAATCCCGAGCTTGATGGCAAGATCCGCGTCTCGGTCGTTGCGACCGGTATCGAGCAGGACGGCTCGTCCGCAGTAAAGCCGACGCGCAATTTCTCCATGGCTCCGCAGCGCGCACCGCAGCGTCCGGTCCTCGACCTCCAGGAAGATGCCGGTGAAGAAGAGCCGTTTGAACTGAGCGAAGGCCTTTCCGCCGATCCCGAGCCGGAACCCGTACAGACTTACGAACCGCAGCCCGAGCCGGTTGAAGCGGCCGTTGAAGATTCCTTCGATGACGAACCGCCCTTCCGCGAAGAAGGTCTTTCGCCCGCCGGAGCCGACGACTTCGGCGATGACAGCGACGATGTCGACGGTATCGTCGATCCGCTGGCCGGCATGCGCAGCGAGGAAACCGAGCGTTTCGACAATTACGAGGACGACGGCGCGGTCCCTCCGCCTGCAGACGATAGCGGCTTCGGCGAAGCGGCCGAGCAGGAAGGCTGGACCGACGATAGTGACGGCGGCCCGCCGCCGCTCGACCTTTCCGAACCGGTCGACGAAGCCGCAGGCGATGAACTGCAGCTCGGCGCGGACCAGGTGGCAGAAGGCGAAAGCCCGCTTGCGACCAAGCCTGCACGCGGCCCTGCGGCGGGCGGTGACGCCGGTAGCGGCTTTGCCGGTGCGGCAGGTGCAGCTGGTGCCGGTGCCGGTGCAGCTGGTGCTGGTGCTGGTGCAACGGCAGGCGGTGCCGGTGGCGCGCCGGCTGGCGGTGCCCCGGGCGGTGCGGCACAAGGCAGCACGCTGTTCGAGCGTATGGCCAACCTGTCGCGCGGATCGAGCACGTCCGAAGAAGACGAGGATGACGACGACGAGGATGGCAGCGGCGCGCTGAACATCCCGCGTTTCCTCGGACGTCAGAACAACCAGTAGGTTAGCCTGAACCTTCGTGCCTGCTGGTGCGTTGGTCGAGCGATATGGCAATAAAACAAGGCAGACGCTGGGCTACGGGTGTTGCGCTGCTGGCGCTTGTCGCCGGTGCCTCACCAGCCCTCTCACAGGAAGTCGTTCAGGCGCTACCGGCACCCGGCTCGCAGGAGCTGGGTGATGCGCTCCAGCGCCTTGCGCGCAATTCGGGCGATATCGAGGCCCTGATCGATGCGGGCGATGCCGCCCTCCTGCTCGGCGATATTCCCGCGGCGATCGGTTTCTTCGGTCGTGCGGAAGATCTCGCGCCAACCAATGCCCGCGTGTCCCTTGGGCTTGCGCGCGCCTACACGCGATCGCGGCGCCCGGTGGAGGCCCTGCGCCTCTTCGCGATGGCAGAACAAGGCGGCATTCCGGTTGCGACCATGGCAGCCGATCGCGCGCTGGCCTTCGACCTCGTTGGCGATGCCGCGAGCGCGCAGGAGCTCTACCGCGTTGCGCTCGCACAAGACGACAATTCCGAAACGCGCCGTTACCTTGCGCTGAGCCAGGCAATCTCGGGCAACCGCGAAGGCTTCGAGGCGACGCTGCTGCCCTTGCTGCAGGAAGGGGACAACGCCGCCTTCAGGACGCGCGCCTTCGGTCTCGCGATCCTTGGCGATACCGAGGCTGCCGTCACCATTGCCGACGACATGATGCCGCAGCAAATGGCGGCGAGGGTCGCGCCATACCTGCGCTACATGCCGCGCCTCACGCCCGCCCAGCAGGCGGCTGCAGGATCGCTCGGCGTGTTCCCGCGCACTGCCGCGATCGGGCGCGACGATGCCTCGATCGCCGCCTATGCGACCTCTTCTGCGCCGGCCGCGCGCACGGCGGATGCGTCACTCGCGCCTGCCGGGCCCGCGCTTGGCCGCGTCAGGGCAGCACAGGAACGGCAGGGAGAGCTCCCTCCTCGTTCGAGGTCCTCGCTTACCGCTTCGGACCCGCTCGAGCGCACAAGGCCGCGGACACGGCGTGTGGAGCGCGAAGAACAGGCCCCGACGCCAGCGCCTGCGGCAGTGCCCGCACCTGCGCCTGCGCCGACACTCGCTCCGCCGCCGCCACCACCACCACCGCCTCCACCTCCGCCCCCACCAGCGCAGAGCGTGGAAGACGCATTCAGCAGCTTCGATCTCGGAGACAGCGTTTCTGCGTCTCCGCGCAGCGGTGCGGTCGATATCACCGCAATCGAGGTGCCGCGCGAGGTCGAGGCAAGGCCTGCCGCGCCGCCGCCTCCAGCTCACCCCTCACGATACTGGGTGCAGGTTGCGACGGGCCGGGACATCAACGCCCTCGGCTTCGACTGGCGGCGCATAACCCGTAACGCCGACGGCGAACTTGCGGGCAAGAGCGGCTTCACGGCCCCTTGGGGCGAAGCCAATCGCCTCCTCGCCGGGCCCTATGATAGCGCTGCAGAGGCACGCGAGGTGGTCAGTCGCCTCAAGGCCAACGGGATCGACAGTTTCCCGTTCACGAGCGCCACCGGTGAGGAGATCTTCCCGCTCGAAGGCGCACGACCTGCACCAGCGGTCGAACGCCATCCGGCCCGCCACTGGGTACAGGTGGCTACCGGCCGCGATCTCGATGCGCTCGGCTTCGACTGGCGCCGCATCGCGCGCAGCGCGCAGGGAGCGCTCGACGGCATCGGTCCGTTCACCGTCCCCTGGGGCGAGGCCAACCGCCTGCTGGCTGGCCCCTTCGAGAGCCGCGAAGAGGCGCGCGAGATGGTCAACCGGCTGAAAGAGCGCGGAATCGATACCTTCACCTTCTCCAGCGAGGATGGCGAGCGGATCGTCGAACTCGACTGATTTTCGCGCCTATCCGTAAATCGGGTCTTGTGCACAGGGTTTGCACAAGCCGCTTTCGTTCTCCCCAAGAGCCTTGCCCGGACCGATTGCCAATCGGCCCGCCGCTTCGGCACATGGTTTCCATGAGCCTGAGAAACCTCACCTGATGCGCGCCGTGGAAGCCAGATTCGAAACCGAGGACGACGCTGCCCCGCTTGAAATGCTTGTCGCGCTGTTCGAGGCACGCGGCTGGCCTTGCGAGGCGAGTGCGGAAGAAATCAGCGGCGAGATCCAGGGCAGCTGGGCCAAGTACCAGCTGCGCGCGATCTGGCGCGGCGAGGATCGTGTCCTGCAGCTGCTCTGCCTGCCCGACATCCGCATTGCGACAGAGAAAAAGGCTGCCGCGCAGGAGCTGGTGGCGCTGGCGAACGAGCAGATGTGGCTCGGCCATTTCGATATCTGGTCCAATGGCAATGTCCTGCTCTACCGCAATGGTACCCTGCTCGGGAATGACGGTTTGCTGAGCCTCGACCAGGCGCAATCTCTGGTCGAGATCGCGGTCGAGGAATGCGATCGCTTCTATCCGGCATTCCAGTTCGTCCTGTGGGGCGACAAGGAACCGCGCGAGGCGCTCAAAGCGGCCATGGTGGACGCCGCTGGCGAGGCTTGAAGCCCGCCGCCGTCGCTCTACAAGCGCCTTCCATGAATATTCTGGTTTACGGTTACGGCACCATGGCCGGGGCGATGGTCGAGGGCTGGCTGCGTGCCGGCATGGATCCTGCGCGCATCACCGCATACAACCCGCGACCCAAGCTGGTCGCCGAGGGTGTGACCCTTGTAACCGAGGTCCCCGACACGGCTTTCGATGTGGTGGTGTTGGGCTTCAAGCCCCATATGCTCGCCGATATCGCGCCGGAAATGGCCGAGGTGACGCGCGGAGCGATCGTCCTGTCGATCCTCGCGGGCGCCGAACTGGCGACGCTGGAAGAACGACTGCCCACGGCGCGGGGCTGGGTGCGGTTCATGCCGAACCTCGCCGTCGCTCTGGGAAAGTCCCCTAATGCTCTTGTGGAGCGCGGATTGACCGAGGCCGATCGCACGGCGGTGACCGAGCTGGCGCGCCAGCTGGGCAGCGCGGAATGGCTAGCCGACGAAAGCCAGTTCGAGCTGGTGACCGCGCTGGCAGGATCGGGTCCGGGCTTTGTCTACCGATTCATCGATGCGCTTTCCGAGGCTGCGAGCGATCTTGGCCTCCAGCGCGACCAGGCACAGCGGCTGGCCGTCCAGATGGTGGAGGGCGCATCGGCCCTGGCAGCGGCTTCCGAGCATTCCCCGCACGAACTGGCGCGCCGTGTCGCGAGCCCGGGCGGGATGACCCAGAAAGGGCTGGATGTGCTCGACGAGAATGCAGCCTTGCGCCAATTGATGACCGCATGCCTTGCTGCGGCACGCGATCGCGGCCTTGAGATGGGCCGGGAAGCACGCAAATCCGCCGAAGAAGACGGTTAAACCGCGTTAGCCACATGCGTTCCGGTTTCGCTTGAAATTACCGGTGTAAAACACGATATTGTCAGCAGAAGCAGGGTCGCGACCGCTCCCTGCGCTAGGGAGAATTGTAAATGGCCGATTGGAACGACACCGACCGCAGCCAGCACGCTACGTCCGTGCCGCGTGCGGGCGACGCCGTTGCGCGTGGCACCACCTTCGATGCTGGCCTGCGCCAGCACATGCTTTCGATCTACAACATGATGGCTTCGGGCGTGCTGCTTACGGGCATCGTCTCGCTGCTTTTCGTGAACACCGCTCTGTTCGACGCGGCCTTCACCATCGTGCAGACGCCCTACGGTCGTTCGCTGCAGGTGACCGGCCTCGGATGGGTGATCAAGCTGGCACCGCTCGCCTTCATCCTCGTCCTGTCGTTCGGCGGGATTCAGCGCTTCAGCAAGACCACGCTCCAGGCGATGTTCTGGGGCTTTGCGGTCCTGATGGGCCTGTCGCTTTCGACGATCTTCGCGGTCTACACCGGTGAATCGGTCGCCGCCGCGTTCTTCTCGGCAGCCGCCGCTTTCGCAGGCCTGAGCCTGTTCGGTTACACGACCAAGAAGAACCTGTCGGGCTGGGGCAGCTTCCTGATGATGGGCCTGATCGGCATCATCGTCGCCATGCTGCTGAATGCTTTCGTGTTCCAGTCGGGCGCGATGGGTCTGGTCATCAACATCCTCGGCGTGCTGATCTTCGCAGGCTTCACGGCCTACGATACGCAGCGACTGAAGGAAGAGTATGCCTATCTCCGCGGCACCGAGTTCGCGGGCAAGGCTGTCGTGATGGGCGCGCTGAGCCTCTATCTCGACTTCATCAACCTGTTCCTCTTCCTGCTACAGTTCCTCGGCAGCCGCGAGTAATCGCAACCGCCTGACGCAGCTAAGAGTCGCTTGAACGTGCCCGGGGCGGAAGTTTCGCCTCGGGCATTTTCTTTGCCTCCACAAGGCGCTAGGGTTCGGTCAGCTTCATCCCCCGTCAATGCGTGATGGGAGAAGATGAATTGATATCGCTCCAGGAGGGTCAGCGCACCGTGAGCCGAAATGCCACTCAATCTATCCGCGTCGCGGCAATCGCCGCGGCTTTAGCTGCACTCGCAGCCTGTGCTCCGCCTCCGCCGCCCCCGCCGCCACCTCCGCCGCCGCCTCCGCCGCCTCCGGCCGTAGTCATTCCGCCGCGTCCGACACCGCCGAGCGGTGCGACCTCCAGCATGACGATCCCGATGGTTGCCGCTTCCGGTGTGCGCCAGACGGTGAATGCGAACCTCACGCCTGCACAGACCACCTGGAACCTGCGCAGCGCGCTGAACGTCGCAGCACTCAATTGCCAAGGGCCCGAATATGCATCGCTGGTGGATAATTATTCCGCCAAGCTGCGCATCCATGCACGCGAGCTGTCGGCGACCAATCGCGCGTTGCAGGCCGAATTCCGCCAGCGCTACGGTGCGACTTTTCGCGACGTGCAGGATTCCTACATGACGCAGGTCTACAACTACTTCGCGCTCCCGCCTGCGAAGAAGCAGTTCTGCGATGTTTCAAATGCTATCGCTGCCGAAGTGGTCGGTGTCGCACCCGGCGACCTTGAAGTCTTCGCAGCGACCGCTCTGCCCCGTATCGAGGCTGTGTTCGAGGATTTCTTTCGTGCCTACGAAAAGTACCGGATCGACCTGAGCGCGTGGGACTCCCAATACGGGCCGCCCACCGTCTCGACGACGGTGCAGGGCTATACCAACCCGCTCGATCCTTCGGTCGAGGTCGCACCCGGGGAAACCCTGGTCGGCACCATGCCCGCCACGGCACCCGTAAGCGCCGCTGGCGAGCCGCAGGCGCCCGTCGATATCCCGCCCGCGACCGAACAGACTCCGGTAGTGGTCGCAACCGACGAAGTGGATGCCGATGGTAACCCTGTCGTGGCTCTGCCTACCGAGGGTCCGATCTTCCAGTCGGGTGAGGTGGTCCAGGGCCAGCAGGCGACAGACGACACGCCCGATCCGCAGAGCTGATCCGTATCAAGGCTAACGAGGGCGGCTGGAGCGATCCGGCCGCCCTTCGCGTGTCAGATGGGCGCGTAATCCGGGAAATTGCCGGCGCAGGCTGTCAGCATGGCGCGGGTCGCATCGACATCGGCCGCCTGGATACCTGCGGGGAGGGGCTGGAGCTTCTCGCGCGGAGGGAAAGCGCCGTAACCTGCGAAAAGGCACAGCCAGCTCATCGGCGAATAGGCCGGGTTCTCGCCATTCGTGGCGCGATTGGTCTCGGCCATGTCCTTGTGCGTGAACCAGCCCGTCATCATGGCCTTCAAGCCATCGGGAAGGACATCGTTTGCCGCGTTCTCGCGCCAATAGTCGGTGTCTGAGCGCCGGTTCATCCGGTAATGCGCCACGATGTAGTCGCGGATCCCGTCGTAGCGTGAGGCGATGCGCTTGTTGAAAATGTCGCGGTGCTGCGCGCTGAAACCGCCGCTCTCGTAAGCCTTGGCGAAATCGAGTGCGGTGTAGATCACGATATGCAGTGCGGTCGCCTCGAGCGGTTCGATGAAGCCTTGAGACAGCCCTGCGGCGAGGCAGTTGCGGGTCCAGCTGGTCTCGACGCGGCCCACCTTCATGCTCAGGAACCGCGCCTCGGTATCGTCTCCCACGGTGCCTACGGCCTCGCGCAGTTCCGCCTCGGCTTCCTCGTCGGAGATATGGCGCGAGGAATAGACGTAACCGTTGCCGACCCGCGTGGTCAGCGGGATCGACCAGCGCCAGCCTGCCTTCATGGCGATGGCATCGGTCTGCGGGCGCGGCGTCGCGCGATGCGGTGTCGGCATGACTACGGCGCGGTCGTTGAACAGGTTATCGCCGAAGGAAAGGAATTTGGCGCCGAGCTTCTGCTGCGCGAGCACCGATGCGAAGCCGGAACAGTCGACGAAGAAATCCCCCTCGATCCGCTCGCCGCCTTCGCACAGCAGGGCAGCGATATCTCCGTCGCCATTCAGTTCGACATCATCGACCTTCACCGGACGATGTTCGACCCCGCGCGCCGTCGCCCATTCGCGCAGGAAACCGCCCAGCTTGTGCGCGTCGAAATGATAGCCGTAGCTCGGACCGAAGGGGAATGTATCGCTCGGCTGCGGCGCCTTGCAGGCATCGGCCAAGGTGCTCGCGAGGAACCAGTCGTCGGGATGGGCTGGCACATCGATCCCGCGCCGGCGCAGCGCACAATTATGCGCGAAACCGGGTTCGCTATGCAGGTCGATCGGACCGGGGAAGGGATGGAAATAGCTCTCGTAACCTTCGACCTCGCTCCACCCGGAAAACCGGATGCCAAGCTTGTATGTCGCATCGCAGGCCGCCATCCAATCGCTCTCCTCGATGCCGAGGTGATCGAAGAACGCCTTGAGCTGGGGTGTCGAACCTTCGCCGACGCCGATGATACCGATCGCCGGGCTTTCGACGACCGTTACCTTTCCGCCGCGATGGCCCCATTCCTTGTGCAGCAGGCAGGCAGTAATCCACCCGGCGCTTCCGCCACCCAGGACGACGACATGGGGCGGGGCTCGCTCGCTCACCCCTGCGGCACGAATTCGATCGCGAAACCGCCGGCAGGTGCAATGCGCAGGTCGAGCGTCTGGTCCGATGTCACGCTGCGGGTTTCGACTTCCATGGCATGGCGGTCTTCGCCCTGGCCGTCGGCAGTCGCGCCGTCACGCCAGATTGTGGCCGCATAGCTCTTGCCCGGATCGAGGAAGGACAGCGGAACGCTGACATTGCGCTCCGCCTCGTCGGTGACGGCACCCACGTACCAGTTCAGCGTATTGCGATCGCGGCGGGCAATGACGGCGAATTCGCCCACTGCCCCGTCGACCAGCATGCTTTCCGCCCAGTCGGCCGGCACGCGCTTCACGAAGTCGAGCGCGCGCGGATATTTGACCAGGTTTTCGGGCAGGTCTGCGACCATCTGGATCGGCGAATAGATCGTCACATAGAACGCGAGCTGTCGCGCGAGCGTGCTCGGCAGGTCGGGCGCGGTCGCACCGCGTCCCTCGAGCGAGAAGACACCCGGCGTATAGTCCATCGGGCCAGCAAGCAGGCGCGTGAAGATGAGTTCGGGAACGTGGCCCGGATCGTTCTTGGGTTCCGCCCAGGCATCGTATTCCGCACCGCGGGCGCCCTCGCGGCTGACCCAATTGGGATAGGTGCGCCTGAGGCCGGTATCCTTGATCGGCTCGTGCGGGTTCATCGCGATCTGGTGCTCGGCCGCTTCTTTCACGACCTTGAGGTGGTGGCGGACCATTTCCTGCCCGTCGTGCCAGACGAAAGTCTCGCCCCAGCCGCCTTCGCCCGCAGGTGCGATCACACCGCCCGCGTCGGCAACATATCCGCTCTTCACCGCGTCGATGCCAAGGTCCTGGTAGAAGGCCATCGCATCTTCGAGCTGTTCCTCGTAGACCTTGATGTTGCCGCCGGTTTCGTGGTGGCCGATGATCTTGACGCCCTTTTCCTCGGCGTAGCGGGCCACTTCGGCGATATCGAAATCGGGATAGGCTTCGGTGAAGCTGAACTCGCGGCCATTGCCGAACCAATTGCCGTCCCAGCCCTTGTTCCAGCCTTCGATCAGGACGCCGCGAAAACCGTGTTCTGCGGCGAAATCGATGTATTTCTTCGCGTTTTCGGTGGTGGCGCCGTGCTTCTCGCCGCTCGCCCAGCTCTCTTTATCGAGATGCATTCCCCACCAGATGCCGATGTATTTGTGTGGGGTGAACCAGCTGACATCGCCCAGCTTGTTGGGCTCGTTCAGGTTGAGGATGAGGTCGCTCTCGAACAGCCCCTTGGGGTTCGAGCTGATCTGAATCGTGCGCCACGGTGTGGTGAAGGCACCTTCGCGCACCACCTTGGCGCCGCGCGGGCTTGGGGCCAGCTGCGCACGCAGCCGCGTGCCATTGATCCGCTTCAGCCACATGCCCGAATAATCGACCAGCGCCGCTTCATGGAAAGAAAGGTGCGTGCCGTTCTGCAACACCATGGTGACCGGCGTGTGGACCGTCGACAGCGCGCTGATCGGCGTCTTTTCATAGAGATATTCGTAGCGGTTCCAGTCGCCTGCCGGGATCGACCACGCGGTACCGTCGCTGGCGATGTTGAACTCGGTCAACTCGTCGGCGATGTTGTAGAAACGCTGCTGCGGATTGTCGGGAAACTCGGTGCGGAAACCGATCCCGTCGTCGAAGACGCGCAGGCGAACGGTAATTTCGCGGGCAGCCTCGTCCTTCTGGCGGAAAGTGAGGGCCAGCTCGTTATGGCTGTCGATCACCCACTGCTGTTCACCCCAGGGCTGTTCCCAGGTTCTGCTGTGCGCCTGTTCGCGGAAGGCCACGACTTCGAAATTGCGGCGCATCGGGTCGGCATCGGTGAAATTGAAGCCGATGTTCGACTTGGCGATGATCGGCACGCCGTCGCGGGTGACTTCGTAATAGGGGATGCCTTCGCCATCGGCATCGAGCGTCACCTTTATGCGGCCGTCGGGCGAGGCCACCGTTTCCGCCTGCGCGGCGGACAGCGGGAGGAGGGCAGCACCAAGAAGCAGAGCAAGGCGGTTCATTCGGAAATCTCCGTTATGATTGCCGCAAAAGCCGGCAATTCGCTTTGGCTCGCGCCATTGATAGCCATCAGCACTTCGCCTTGGCAATGCTCTGTCGCCAGAGTTTCCTTGCCGAGATTGAAGCGGCACTCGACGCGCTGGCCTCCGGCCTCGCGGGTCAGGACGAGCAGGTCGCCGTCGTGCCGGCAAGTTGTGACCGCGCCGTGGCGAAGCGCCGGATTGTCCTTGCGTAGCGAGATTGCCGAACGTGTGAAGGACAGGAGCGAATCCTTGTCTCGCAGCTGCAGTTCGACCGGGCGCGAGCGGTTGTCATCGCCCACCGGTAGCCACGGTTCCTTGCTGCCGAAACCTGCGCATCCAGACTGGTCCCACGGCATCGGGGTGCGAGCACCGTCACGGCTGAGCGTCAGCGGCCAGTTGGCGATGGCTTCGGGATCGTGGAGCTGGTCGAAGGGAATATCGACCTGCGTCAGGCCCAGTTCCTCGCCGTAATAGAAGATCGCGTTTCCGCGCAGGCTGACCAGCAGCAGCGTCTTGAGGCGGGCGAAATCCTCGCGGTCGTCGGGCTCGCACCAGCGGCTTAGGGCCCGCGGGGCATCGTGGTTCTCGAAAGCCCAGCTCGGCCATCCGATGTCCAATTCGTCGGGCCATTCGGCGAGCGAAGCGCAGACTAGCTGCGCGGTGAGCGCCTCGGCGTAGAGGAAGTTGAAGCTGTAGGCCGAATTGAGGTGGTCTTCGCCGGCGGTGAACAGGCGCATCTCGCGCATGGCGTCATCGCCGCCGACTTCGGCGACGGTGAAGATGTCGTCGTATTCATCGGTCAGCGCGCGGATACGCTCGATGAAGGCGGGAATGTCCGCATGGCCCTGGTTGAACTTCTTGACCTGGAAATCGAAGGGCCGCGTGCGCTGCTTGTCGCTAGCCGGGGCAGGCGGGTTATCGCGCAGCTCCGGATCATGCATGGCGAAATTGAGCGCATCGATGCGGAAGCCGTCGACACCCCGCTCCAGCCAGAACCGCATCACGCCCAGCACAGCATCCTGCACTTTCGGGTTGTGGAGGTTCATCTGCGGCTGCGAATTGAGAAAGTTGTGCATGTAATACTGGCCGCGGCGCGCATCCCACGTCCACGCGGGACCGCCAAACACCGATTGCCAGTTCGACGGTGGCGAGCCGTCGGGTTTCGCATCTGCCCAGACAAACCAGTCGGCCTTGGGGTTTTCCCTGCTCGAGCGGCTTTCCTCGAACCAGGGGTGTTCGTCGGAGGTGTGCGAATAGACCTGGTCGATCAGGACCTTGAGGCCCAGTTCGTGCGCGCGGGCGACGAGATCGTCGAAGTCCGACAGGTCGCCGAAGATCGGATCGACTTCGCAATAGTCGGAGACATCGTAGCCGAAGTCCTTCATCGGCGACTTGAAGAAGGGACTGATCCAGATGGCGTCTATCCCGAGGTCCGCCACATGCGGCAGCTTCTCGGTGATGCCCGGAAGGTCGCCGATCCCGTCTCCGTTGGAATCGCGGAAGCTGCGCGGATAGATCTGGTAGATCGTCGCGCCCTTCCACCAGGGCAGCGGGCCGGATGTGTCGGTAGGGCTCATTCCTCGCGCTCCGACACGCGGCACACGGCCCAGCCGAACGCAGGGAGGGAGAAGGCGGCGCTTCCGGGCGCGGTCGGCGCGCTGGGGCAGGAACCGGCCAGCGTTTCGAAGGCACGCGCATCGTAGCCCAAGGTCACATTGGCGCTTTGGGGCTCGTCGCTCGTGTTGAAAACCAGCAGGTACTCGCGCCCGTCCTCGGGGTCGAAGCGGCTGGCGGCGAAGATACCCGCTTCCTGCCCGTAATGCCGGACCTGCTGCCGCCCGCGGGCAAGGGCCGGGTGGCTGCGGCGCAGGTGTGCGAATTCGGCGATCAGTTCGTAGAGCGGATGGCCGGTGTCGAAATTTTCTTCCGCCGTCGTAGCATCGGTGCCGATCAGGAGGTTGTCGTTGTAGCTATCGGTGAGGCTGGGGAACATGTCCTCGCGCGCGGCCTGATCGTTGCCGTCGCCGACGAAGCCCTGTTCGTCGCCGTAATAAATCACCGGCGAACCGCGCAGGGTCAGCATCATGGCATGGCCCAGCTTCACCCGGGCGAGCAACTCGTCCTGCGTGATCTCGGGCATGTCCGACTTAACAAGCGTAGAGAAGCGCCCCATGTCGTGATTGCCGAGGAAGGTGGGCAGGGTAAGCGCGGTATCTTCGCCGCCTTCGTAGAGGACGTCACCTTCGAAAAGCGTGCTCAGGACATGCGTTCCTTCGCCTCGGCCAAGGACTTCGCGCATGGCTGCGGCAAAGGCGAAATCCAGTACGGCGGGCAATTTGTCGCGGCGGGTGTACTCGGCGAAATAGCCAGCCGTCGGAATTTCCGAAGCGACTTCGCCGAACATGTGGAAGTTGGGAATACCCGCCTCTTCGGAGCATTTTTCCAGAGCGGGAACGAAGGTTTGCCAGAAACCTGGATCGACATGGCGAGCGGTATCGATGCGAAAGCCGTCGATGCCGGCGTCCTGCACCCAACCGCAATAGATGTCGATCATGCCCTGCCGCACCCTTGGGTGCTCTGTGAACAGATCGTCCAGGCCCACGAAATCGCCCTGCCGGCTGCTTTCGCCCGCAAAAGTCGTATCGCCGCGATTGTGATAATAGATGGGATCGTTGAGCCACGAAGGCACTTTCACGTCGCGCTCCGCCTCCGGGATGTAAGGCGTGTACGCGTAGGACGGATCGACGAGACGGGAGAAGTTTTCCTCGCTCGAATCTTCGTGTCCCGAAAAGCCTTCGTTGATCGGCTGGCCATCCAGCCCGCCACGGCGCGAATAAGGGAAGTCGGCCAGGCTGCGATAGGCGTATTCGGTTGCATCGCCCTCAGCGTAGCGGATCACGTCGGCGGTGTGGTTTGTGATGATGTCCATATAGACTTTCATCCCGCGCGCATGGGCGGCATCGACGAACGCCTTGAATTCCTCGCGGCTGCCGAAGTGGCTGTCGGGGCGGGTGAAATCGGTGACCCAATATCCGTGATAGCCTGCGGATTCCTGCCCCGGACCGCCTTGCACCGGCTTGTTCTGGAAGATCGGTGCAAACCAGATCGCCGTGATGCCAAGGCCTTCGAGATAGTCGAGGCGCTGGGTCAGGCCGGCAAGGTCGCCGCCGTGGAAGAAGCCCTTGTGGGTCGGATCGAAGCCGTGATCGAGCGGGCCGCCGGTAAATTCGCCGAGGTCGTTCGACGTGTCGCCATTCTCGAAGCGGTCGGGAAGTACGAAATAGACGATCTCCTCCGAAGGCGCGCGATCGCGGAAGGAGGTCTCGCCAGCAGTCTCTTCGGGCGCGGGCGTTTGCGCGTGGGCGCAGGCTGCGGTCGCAAGGGCCAGCAGGGGTAGAGCAGTACGGAATTTCATGCGACACTCTCCTTCGCGCGCACCTGCGACACCAGCTTCCCGAGCACTTCGACGTGCAGCGGCATGGCGTTCGCGGCGCGAACCATCTGTTCTTCTGTATTGGCGAGCAGGCCGACCAGCTCGTTTTGCGGCAGGGCATCGGCGAGCGGGTTGTAGCCTTGGGTCTCGACGCCCTGTCCCGCGAGCACCTGGAACCACGCCACTTCGGTGAACAGCTCTTCGTGCTCACGGTGGATGTGTCCGTTCGCGCGCCATTGCTCCAGCTTGTCGGTCAATGTGCCGGGCAATTCGAGCGCGCGCATGGCGTTCCAGAAAGGCTGTCCCTCACGGCCATTAGCCCAGTAATGCAGCACAAGGAAATCGCGGATACGCGTCCACTCGAAGTCTGCTTGCGCGTTGAAATGGTCGACCAGCGCAGGGGCGGGGCGGCCTTCGCTCAGCAGGTTCAGCAGCCGCGCGAGCGCGCTCTGTACGAGATGGATGCTGGTCGATTCCAGCGGCTCCATGAAGCCTGCGGCAAGGCCCAGTGCGAGGCAGTTGCCGACCCATTGGCGGCGGCGCTTGCCGGTGGTGAAGGTGAGGACGCGCGGGCTTCCATCAGCATCACCATCGAGATTGGCGAGCAGCGTAATGGTTGCTTCGTCCTCGGACAGATGCGCGCTGGAAAAAACGTAGCCATTGCCGATCCGGTGCTGGAGCGGGATGCGCCACTGCCAGCCAGCCTCGCGGGCGATCGAACGGGTATAGGGCGTGAAATCGCCGCCGCCGCTGCAGGGCACGGCAACCGCGCGGTCACAGGGCAGGACATCCGACCAGTCTTCGAATCCCGCTTCCATCGCGCCTTCGATCAGCAGGGCACGGAAACCGGTGCAATCGATGAAGAAATCGGCTTCGATGCGGCGCTCGCCGTCGAGTGCCAATGCGGCAATGTCACCACTCTCGGAATCGCGCTCGACGCTTTGGATCAGGCCCTCGGTCCGGGTAACGCCGCGTCCCTCGGCCATGCGGCGCAGATAGGCCGCATAGAGACCCGCATCGAAGTGATAGGCATAGGGAAGTTCTGGGCCGCCCGGTCCGGGCATGCGCAGGGCGCGGGCCGCGATCTCGTTGAGCGAATAATGATCGAGCGTTCGTGCGTGGCCGAGCTTCTTTGCTCTGAGCCAGTGCTGGTGGAAGGGCAGCACTCCTGCAGCGCGGCCGACCTGGCCGAAGGCATGCATGTATGTATGTCCGTCACCCATCCAGCCATCGAAGGCGATGCCCAGCTTGAAGCTGCCCTTGGTCTCGCGGAGGAACTCGCCCTCGTCGATGCCAAGCGCCTGGTTGAAATGGCGGATCTGGGGGATGGTCGCTTCACCGACACCCACGGTGCCGATGGTTTCGCTCTCGACCAGTTCGATTTCGAAATGAGCCGGAGCAAAGCGTGCGAGCAGGGCGGCTGCCATCCATCCTGCGGTTCCACCGCCTGCAATGGCTATTCGGAAGGGTTTCTGCTCGCTCACAATGGTCACCTCACCGCGTCAGGAGCGGTCCGGTTTAGCTGCAAGTTCAGGGGTTCCAAGGGTGGCCGGGCGATCTCGCGAACGCCCGGCCGGGAGGAACTTAGAACTTGTAGGTGAAGCCTGCGAGGAAGCGACGACCGTATTCCTGGTAGTCGATGACCGCGCGCGGTTCGGGAACGTTGAACTGCGATACGAACGGCGCGTTCGTGAGGTTCTGTCCCTGCACATAGACCGACAGGCCTTCGAGTGCGCTGCCCGGCTGGAATTCATAGCCGATCTGCGCATCGACGATGGTCTCGTCACGGGCAAGGCGACGGGTGGGCGAACCACCGAAGCCGGTGAAGTCGGCAAGGAATTCCGAACGATAGCGGACACTACCACGGGCGCTGAAGCCGTTCAGGTCGTAGTAGAGCGTGCCGTTGGCAACCCACTTCGAATAGCCCGGGATCTGGTCGATATCGCCATTGGCGTTCTCGATCTTGGTCTTGGTGTAGCCGACACCGCCGGTCACACCGAAGCCGTCCAGCGCTTCGGTGAAAGCGTCGAAGGGGATCGTTGCCGAAAGCTCGGCGCCGTAGAAGTCGCCGCCGCCGGTATTCACTTCGGAATCGAGGAAGCCGATCGTCGTGGCGGGCGTCTGGCCAGCCGGAACCGGGAAGGCAGCATAGTCGAAGACGACGCGCGATCCGTCGATGTAGCTCACGAGATCCTTGTAGAAGACCTGCGCTGCCACGACACCTGCACCGCCGGCGAAGTACTTCTCGATGTTGAAGTCGACTGCATTCGCACGATACGGACGCAGGAGCGGGTTACCGCCGCCGCCGCTGATGAAGGGCACAAGCCCGGTCGGGCTGTCAGCCTGGTTGTTATTGATGCCGTAGCTGATCGCAACGCGAAGATCGTCCAGCTGCGGGCGCTGGATCTGGCGGCTGGCAGCCAGACGGAACACCCAGCCGCTGTCCAGACGGAGCGAGAGGTTGGCGCTTGGGAGGACGTCCCAGTAATTGTCGCCCAGCGACAGGTCGACGCGGTCCTGGTTTCCGTCACCGTCGACATCGGTGAAAGCAACCCCGGTCGAATTCTGCTCGGTGTTGATGGCCTGCACGCCGAAGTTGCCGGTGATTTCGCCACCGCCGATATCCTGCTGGATGTCGAACTGGAGGTAGGCGGTCATCAGCTTTTCGGTGATGCCATAAGCCTTGGCCGGGATGTCGTTCGAGGTGTTGGGATCGAGCACCAGCGTACCGTCGGCGATCAACTCACGCACGTCGTAGCTGACGATCGGGCCGAGGCCGAGATAGCCGAGGTCGGTCGAACGAAGCAGGGCTCCCGAAGGAATTGCGACTTCGGTCGCGCCGCCAGCGGGCGAAACGAAAAACTCGTCCGGCGTAAGGCTCTTGGAGCGGTCGGTGTAGGCGAGGCCGAAATTGACGCCGGAGATGAAGCTGTCGATCTCCTTGCCGACGCCGAGGCGATACTGGAACAGCTCGTCTTCGATGATGCGGTTGTTGTAGTAACCGGCCTGAACACGGCTACCACCCCATCCGAGCGGGTCGGTCAGGACGATCAGGTCCGGGTCGGAATAATCGAGCGTCGGGCTGAAGCTGGTGCCCTGCGTGTTCGAGATGAAGCCGATGGTATCGGTTGCGCCGACACCGGCGCCGTAACCGGTGCCCGAATAGCTTTCGATGCTCAGTTCTTCACGATCGGTACGCGAGTATCCGAAGTCGAGGAAAGCGCTCCAGCCATCATCGCCCTGGTAATCGAGGTTGAGGCCGCCCGAATAGAGGTCTGCCTGGCGCTGGAACACGTCGTTGCGTACGACGCCTTCGACGTTCTCGAAGGTGCCGGCTTCGGCGAAGCCACCGAACGGGCCATCGACGACCGTTGCAGTCGAAGGATCGAAGGTCGTGCCGAATGCGCCAAAGCCGAGCGGAAGCTCGATGCCGCGCTTGGACTGGTCATCGTCGAAGTTCGAATAGAAGCCGTCGAGCGTGACCATCAGGTTGGGATTGGCTTCCCACTGGAACGTGCCGTTCACACCGAAGCGCTTGAGCTGGGTCGAGGTGACGAAGCTCTTGTTGCCGCCGATGACGATGGGGCTGCCAGGTTCACCATTGCCCGCATAGCCCCAGGCATTGAATTCCTGCAGCTGGTAGGGCTCGTCCGTATAGGCAGCCGAAAGCGCGAGGCCGACAGTGTCATCGGCGAACTGGTCCACGAAGGTCGCGTTGACGCGATAGCCGAATTCCTTCGAACCGGCGTTCAGCGCACCAAGGTCGGCGTAGCTACCCTTGGCGCCGATCGCGAGAATGCTTTCGCTTGCTTCGAGCGGACGGATCGTACGCACGTCGATCGTACCGACGAGGCCCTGCCCGACCAGGCTGGCCGTCGGGCTCTTGTAGACGACGACCTGGTTCACGACTTCCGACGGATACTGGTCGAATTCGACAGCGCGGTTGTCGCCGGTCGAGGTCTGTTCGCGGCCGTTGAGCAGCGTCTGCGAGAAATCGGGGCCAAGGCCGCGGATGGCGATGACATTGGCGCGACCGTTGAGGCGCTGCGACGTCACACCGGGCAGGCGGGCAATCGATTCACCGATCGAATCGTCGGGCAGCTTGCCGATGTCTTCAGCGGTGACCGATTCAAGGATCTGGTCGCTGCCGCGCTTTTCGGCGACTGCGGTTGCCAGCGATTCACGGAAACCGCTGACCACGATAACCGAGTTGTCCTCTTCCTCTTCGGCCACGGGCTGGCCTTCTTCGAGTATGTCCGGAGTCGCGGGCTGGGTGGTCTGCGCCGAAGCCACAGTCGGAAGGCCGCCAGCCAATGCCAGGGCCACGGCCGACGCACTTACGCCGGTAAGATGCTTGCGGAATGCCATTATGTAATCCTCTCCCCAAAGGCCCCAATTTCGCCGTGTAGCGGCAGTCCCGGGCCGGAAAATCCTCTTGCGAGTCCGGACTTGTCGCCGGGTGCTCTGCGCCTTCAAGTATGTCTTGGGATTGTCATACGCATAGACGGCATACGTATACGCAAGCTGCGTGGCGGAGCGGCTTGGTGCACAAAAACAACAGTGAACGTTCACAATTTGAAATTCCTGCGAAGCGCGCGGTTTTGTGCCTTTCAGCGGGGAATAACGCGCTGAATATTTGCGCCATTGCCAAACCCTTTCTAGGGTCGGACCGGCAGCGCGGAAGAGGCGTTGCCTGGGGAGGAAGCATGGGACGCAAGCCGACCGGTCGGCCCACGAGTTTCGACATCGCCTATGCTGCGGGCGTTTCGCAGCCCACGGTGAGCCGTGCGCTGCGCGGCGACCGGTCTGTCAGCGAAAAAACGCGTGAAAAGATCAAGCAAATCGCGCGCGATCTCAATTACACCGTCGACAAGAACGCATCCTCCCTGCGCTCGCAGCGCTCGAACACGATCGCACTGCTTTTCTTCGAGGATCCGACTCCCGACGAGAGCATGATCAACCCCTTCTTCCTCGCGATGCTGGGTTCAATAACCAAGGCTACGGCGGACGAAGGGCTCGACCTGCTCATTTCCTTCCAGCGGATGGAAGACGATTGGCACGTGAGATACCAGGACAGCCACCGCGCCGACGGCCTGATCCTGCTGGGCTATGGCGACTACACGCAATATCGCGAGCGGATGGACCAGCTTTCGCGGCAGGGCACCCATGTCGCGCGCTGGGGATCGGTATCGAGCGACAGCAGCGGGGTGACGGTCGGCACCGACAATGTGCAGGCTGGGCGGCTCGCCGGCGAGCATCTTGTCGAGCAGGGGCGTCGCAAGATCGCCTTTCTCGGCCATGCCGACGAACATTATCCCGAGTTCAACGGGCGCTATCGCGGCATGGTGTCGGCTCTTGCCGACGCCGGGATCGAGGCGGACGAAGGGCTCCAGTTCGATGCCCTGACAACCGAGGAAGAGGGTTTTTCCGCCGCACGCTCACTGCTCGAGAGCGGGAAGGAATTCGACGCGATCTTCGCTGCCAGCGACCTGATCGCGATCGGCGCCATGCGCGCGCTTGCCGAAGCGGGTCGCAGCGTGCCGGAAGATGTCGCCATCGTTGGCTTTGACGATATTCCCGCAGCCAGCATGACCACGCCTCCGCTCACCACCGTCATGCAGGATATCAAGCGGGCAGGGCAGGTGCTGGTCGAGGCGCTGCTGGCCCAGATCGAGGGTCGCGACCTGCCGCCCCGCAAGCTGCCCGGCAAGCTGATCGTTCGCGGAAGCAGCGTCACCCCGTAAGCGTATTCGTATACGTAGTGGCCTCGCAGGCCCCTTCGTGCCAGCTTCGCCAGATTGAGGGACCGGGCATGAAGACCCGGCCGGGACGAGGATAAGCACTATGGACGCGACTTTGCGCGAGAAGCCCCGCCAGGGTTGGGCCGGACTGTGGAACATCAGTTTCGGCTTTTTCGGCATCCAGATCGGCTTTGCGCTGCAGAACGCCAATATGAGCCGCGTTTTCCAGACGCTGGGCGCGAGCATGGACGACTTGCCCGCCTTGTGGGTCGCCGCACCGCTCACCGGGCTCATCGTCCAGCCGATTATCGGCCACCTGTCGGACAAGACGTGGAACAGGCTCGGTCGCCGGCGCCCGTACTTCCTGACCGGCGCAATATTCGCTGCCCTGGCGCTGTTCGTAATGCCGCTTAGTCCTGCATTCGGCGCGCCGCTGCTCTTCGCGGCAGCCATGCTCTGGGTGCTCGATGCCTCGCTGAACGTTTCGATGGAGCCATTCCGCGCCTTTGTTGGCGATATGCTCCGGACCGACCAGCACAGCGCTGGATATGCCGTGCAGACTGCCTTTATCGGTGCGGGCGCGGTCGTGGGATCGATCTTCCCTTATTTCCTCGAGCAGATGGGCGTCGCGAATGTCGCTGTGGATGGCGGTATTCCCGATACGGTCAAATACAGCTTCTGGTTCGGCGCCTTCGCGCTGTTTGCGGCGGTCATGTGGACCATCGTGACCACCAAGGAGTTCTCGCCTGAAGAAATGGCCGCATTCGGCGAGCAGGCTGAGACCGACACGGGCCAGCCGATCCGTGCGCTTGCGGCCAAGACCTATATTTCCAGTGCCGTCTGGATGGCTGCCGGTCTCGTGGTCGTACTGCTTGTGCAGTCCCTCGACCTTCAGAAGGAAATGCTGCTGCTCGGCGCGCTGCTCGCTGTCTATGGCCTGCTCAGCGCTATCGCGATCTCGATGGCGAAGAAGGGGCAGGCGGCCAACATGCTTTCCAGCATCGTCGGTGATTTCGCTGGCATGCCCGACGTCATGAAGCGCCTCGCACTGGTTCAGTTCTTCAGCTGGTCCGCACTCTTCATCATGTGGATCAACACTACGCCGGTAGTCACCCAATATGTCTTCGGCAGCAGCGATACCGCGAGCGCCGCCTATAACGAGGGCGCAAACTGGGTGAACGTGCTCTTCACCGTCTACAACGGCGTGGCCGCTATCGCCGCGCTGGCCCTCCTGCCGGTGCTTAGCCGCAAGGTCGGGCAGGTGATGACTCACTCGATCTGCCTGACGCTGGGTGCGCTCGGCTTCCTGATGTTCTTCTTCGTGCGCGATGCAAACACGTTGCTCTTGGCAGAGGTCGGCATCGGCATAGCCTGGGCCAGCATCCTTGCCATGCCCTACGCGATCCTCGCCTCGAACTTGCCGCAGGCGAAGCTCGGCATCTACATGGGCCTGTTCAATGTTTTCATCGTCGTCCCGCAGCTGCTGGTGGCGACGGTGATGGGGCAGATCATGCTCTGGTTGTTCCCGGGCGAGCCCATCTGGACGATGCTGTTCGCCGCAGCCGCATGGTTGATCGCCGCGCTTTCCATGCTGCGCGTGAAGGCAGCCATTCCGCATGAGAATACCCATGCATAAGCTGATCGCCGCCACTGCCGCCCTCGCACTTGCAGGTGGGGCCTATGCCATGAGCGGCACTGCCGACGAACCGCAGGAAACCGGTTGGGCTTCGGACAGCAAGGTTACGCTCGAACATCCCGGATGGTCGCGCGATGCCGTGCTTTACCAGATCAACACCCGCCATTTCACCGAGGAAGGCACTTTCAAGGCTGCGCAGGAAGAATTGCCGCGTCTCAAGGAACTGGGCGTCGACATTCTCTGGCTGATGCCGATCCACCCGATCGGGGAGGAAAACCGCAAGGGCACGCTTGGCAGCCCCTATTCGGTGCAGGACTATTACGGCGTGAACCCTGAGTTCGGGACCGAGGAGGAATTTCGCGCCTTCGTCGATGCGGCGCACCGCCAGGGCTTCAAGGTGATCCTCGACCTCGTCGCCAATCACACGGCATGGGACAATGCGCTCGCGAAGGATCATCCCGACTGGTACGAAAAGGACTGGAAGGGCGATTTCCGCCCCACGCCCTGGTGGGACTGGTCCGACATCATCGATCTCGACTGGTCGAAAGAGGGCGTGCGCGAGCATGTCGGCGGAGCGATGGAATACTGGGTCCGCGAATTTGATGTGGATGGCTACCGCGCGGATGTGGCGGGTTATGTTCCGCTAGATTTCTGGGAAACGGCGCGCGCACGGCTCGAGGCGATCAAGCCTGTCTTCCTGCTGGGTGAAGTCCAGCAGAGCGGCTTCCACCACGCAGCTTTCGACGCGACTTATGCATGGGATTGGCACAACACGACCAAAAACGTCGCACAGGGCAAGGGCAACGCCACCAGCTTCTACGGCTATTATGCCGAGAACGAGAGCCTCTGGCCACGCGAAGCGATGCGCATGACCTATATCGAAAACCACGACAGCAATGCGTGGGAAGGCACGATGGAGGAAAATTACGGCGCAGCGCTCGATGCGATGACTGCGCTTTCCTTCACCGGCGAGGGCCTGCCGCTGATCCATAACGGCATGGAAGCCTGCAACGCCAAGCGGCTCGAGTTCTTCGAGCGCGACCCGATCGACTGGCAGCAGGGTGAGAATTGCGAGTACGGCGATCTGCTCGTCCGCCTGATCGCCTTCCGCAAGGCCAATCCCGCGCTCGAAAACGGGCAGTGGGGCGCAGTGATGCACAAGGTCGAAAGCTCTGCCCCCGAACAGCTCTTCGCATGGGTGAGGCAGAAGGACGGCAACAAGGTGCTCGGCCTGTTCAACATGAGCGACCGGCCCCTGAAGGCGACATTTTCCGATGACTTGCCGGTGGGTGCCTATACCGATTTCGCCGATGGCAGTGCAGTGACCATCGAAAGCGGCGACAGCGTCGAGCTTCCGGCCTGGGGCTACCGCCTGCTGAGCAGCACCGCGCAGTAACGCCGACCATACGATTGCAGGGGCACAAGAGGCGCGGGGGTACTCCGCCTGCGCCATTGTGCTGCATGCCAACTTCTCCTATCGGGCTGGCGACCTTTCGCTGCTTGCCGGTGATCGAAGTGCGCGCCACAAGGTCGCCTCTCCGGCACGCCAGACTAGAACCCGTAAAGAGACCCTAATGTCCCTCACACATTTGCAGCGGCTTGAGGCCGAAAGCATCCACATCATGCGCGAAGTGGTGTCCGAGGCCGAAAAGCCCGTGATGCTCTACTCCATCGGCAAGGACAGCGCCGTCATGCTGCACCTGGCGAAGAAGGCCTTCTATCCTTCGCCGCCGCCGTTCCCGCTGCTCCACGTCGATACCACGTGGAAGTTCAAGGACATGTACGAACTGCGGGAACGCAGCGCGGAAGAAGCAGGCATGGAACTGCTCGTCCACCAGAACCCCGAAGCGCAGGAAATGGGGATCAACCCCTTCGACCACGGTCCGCTCCACACCGACATGTGGAAGACGCAAGGATTGAAGCAGGCGCTCGACAAATACGGTTTCGACGCAGCCTTCGGCGGCGCGCGCCGCGACGAGGAAAAGAGCCGCGCGAAAGAGCGCATCTTCTCGTTCCGCACGGCCAGCCACGGCTGGGACCCGAAGAGCCAGCGTCCCGAGCTCTGGAACCTCTACAACGCCAAGAAGAAGAAGGGCGAGAGCATCCGCGTCTTCCCTCTGTCGAACTGGACCGAGCTCGACATCTGGCAGTACATCCACCTCGAGAATATCGAGATCGTCCCGCTCTACTATTCCGCCAAGCGCCCGACTTTCGAATATGAAGGCGGCCTGTTCATGGCCGACGATATCGAGCGCCTCGAAAAGGTCATGGGCAAGCGTCCCGAGATCACCGAACGCTCGATCCGTTTCCGCACGCTGGGCTGCTTTCCGCTGACCGGTGCGGTTGAGAGCGAGGCGGCAACGCTGCCCGAGATCATCCAGGAAATGCTGCTGACCACCACGTCCGAACGCCAGGGCCGCGTGATCGACAAGGATTCCGGTGACGCTTCGATGGAGAAGAAGAAGCAGGAGGGCTACTTCTGATGACCGATCCTATCTACAAGACCGACGCCCTCATCGCCGAGGACATCGACGCCTACCTCGAGAAGCACCAGCACAAGACCATGCTGCGCTTCATCACCTGCGGCAGCGTGGATGACGGCAAGTCGACCCTGATCGGCCGCCTCCTTTACGATTCCAAGATGATCTTCGAGGACCAGCTCGAAGCGCTGAGCAACGACAGCAAGAAGGTCGGTACGCAGGGTCAGGAAATCGACTTCGCGCTGCTGGTCGACGGGCTTGCAGCCGAGCGCGAGCAAGGCATCACGATCGACGTCGCCTATCGCTTTTTCTCGACCGAGAACCGCAAGTTCATCGTCGCCGACTGCCCGGGACACGAACAGTATACGCGCAATATGGTGACCGGCGCCTCGACCGCCGATCTCGCCTGCATCCTGATCGATGCGCGCAAGGGCGTGCTGGTCCAGACCAAGCGCCACAGCTTCCTGTGCCACCAGCTCGGCATCAAGAACCTCGTGCTCGCCGTGAACAAGATGGACCTGATCGACTACGACCAGGAAAAGTATGACGCGATCATCGCCGATTACGAACATTTCGCCGAGAGCATCGGCATCGAGAACTTCACCGCGATCCCGATCTCGGGCCTTGCGGGCGACAATATCACCTCGCGTTCGGAAAATACGCCGTGGTTCACGGGCCCGACGCTGATGGAACATCTCGAGGCAGTCGAGGTCCGCTCGGACGAGAACCTTGCCCACCCGTTCCGCATGCCGGTGCAGTGGGTAAACCGTCCCAACCTCGACTTCCGAGGTTTCTCCGGTCTCATCTCGACCGGTTCGGTCAAGCCGGGCGACACGGTGCGCTCGCTGCCTTCGGGCAAGACCAGCACGGTCAAGTCGGTCGTCACGATGGATGGCAACCTTGAGGAAGGCGTTGCAGGCCAGTCGGTCACCATCACGCTCGAAGACGAAATCGACTGCTCGCGCGGAGACGTGCTGGCAGCAGCCGACAGTCCGCCCGAAGTCGCCGACCAGTTCGAAAGCACGATCGTCTGGATGGACGAGGAGCCGCTGGTCGTGGGCCGCGCCTACTGGATGAAGCTCGGCTCGCAGATGGTCAGCGTGACCGTCGCCGAACCGAAGTACGAGGTCGACGTCAACACGATGGAGCATCTTGCTGCCAAGACGCTCCACCTCAACCAGATCGGCGTTGCCGAAATCACCACCGACAGGCGGATCGTGTTCGATCCCTATACGGAGAACCGCGCGCTCGGCGGGTTCATCCTGATCGACAAGATCAGCAACCACACGGTCGGTGCGGGCATGCTGAACTTCAGCCTGCGCCGCGCGCAGAACGTGCACTGGCAGGCCACCGACATCACGCGCGACGATCACGCCGCGATGAAGAACCAGAAGCCGCGAGTACTGTGGTTCACCGGCCTTTCCGGTTCGGGCAAGTCGACGATCGCCAACGAGGTGGAAAAGAAGCTGGCGATCATGAACCGCCACACCTTCCTGCTCGATGGCGACAATGTCCGCCACGGTCTCAACAAGGACTTGGGCTTTACCGAGAGCGACCGGATCGAGAATATCCGCCGCATCGGCGAAGTCGCCAAGCTGATGACCGACGCGGGCCTGATCGTGTTGACGGCCTTCATCTCGCCTTTCCGCGCCGACCGCCAGCTGGTCCGCGACATGATGGGCGAGGGCGAGTTCATCGAGATTCACGTCGATACTCCGCTCGAAGTGGCGGAAGCGCGCGACGTGAAGGGCCTTTACAAGAAGGCGCGTGCGGGTGAGTTGAAGAACTTCACCGGTATCGACAGCCCCTACGAAGAGCCCGAAGAGCCGGAAATCCGCGTCAACACGGTGGCGATGAGCCCCGAGGAAGCTGCGGACTACATCATCAAGCAAATCCTGCCGCTCAAGTAAGGCGTAAGAACAGACACATGATCCTGTTTCGCGGGCGCGAAGCCCATTCGCGCAGCTTCGCGAAGGCTGTCAGCTGGCGCATTCTCGGCAGTCTCGACACCTTCGCGCTAAGCTGGTTCTTTACCGGCAGCGCCAAGGCGGCGGGCGCCATTGCGGTCACCGAAGTGGTGACGAAGATGGTGCTCTACTATTTCCACGAACGCGCCTGGGCGAACGTGTCTTGGGGATTTGCGAAGGACGATCAGGCGGCCGGAAAAGCCGCCTGACTGCCTGAAGCGATCAGTCGACGAAATCGTCGACGCGCTCGATCACGATGGCAGGGGCCATGCCGCCTGCGGCACACATGGTGACGAGGCCGTAGCGCTTGTTCTGGCGCTCCAGCTCATCAACCATCGTCCCGATCAGGATCGAACCGGTCGCGCCGATCGGGTGGCCGAGCGCGATCGAGCCGCCGTTTACATTGACCTTGTCCCAGTCGAGTTCGAGGTCGCGCACGAACTTGGCGGCGACAACGGCGAATGCTTCGTTGATCTCGTAAAGGTCGATGTCGTCCTTGGTCAGGCCGGCCTTTTCCAGCACCTTCTTTGCGGCAGGGACCGGCGCATTGAGCATCAGCGTCGGGTCATCGCCCATGTTCGCTGTCGCCACGATGCGTGCGCGCGGTTTGAGGCTGTGCTTCTGCGCATAATCCTTGCTCGTCACGAGGACTGCTGCCGCTCCGTCGACCACGCCAGAGCTGTTGCCCGCATGGTGGAAATGCTGGATTTCGAGATCGGGATACTTCGCATTCACCAGCCCGGCGAAGGTCGTGCCGTTCTTGTCGAGCGGGACATTGGCGATCTTGGTGAAAGCGGGTTCCAGCTGGGCGAGGCCTTCCATTGTCGTCTGCGGACGCGGGAATTCCTCGTGGTCGAGCACCACATTGCCCTCATCATCGACGACCGGGACGACCGATTTGTCGAAGCGGCCCTCCTCGATCGCCTGCGCCGCGCGCTGCTGGCTGCGGTATCCGACCTCGTCCAGCTCCTCGCGAGTGAAGCCCTCCATCGTGGCGATGGCATCGCCGCACACGCCCTGGTGGCTCTGCGGATGGCTTGCCTGCAGGCGCTCGTTATAGCTGCCCATCATGGGTGGCCTGATCCCGGCTTGCATCTTGTCCTTCGACATTTGTGCAGTGAGGCTCATCATCTCGGTACCGCCTGCGACCACGCAATCTTCCATTCCGCTCATGACCTGTGCTGCAGCCAGGGCAACCGAGGTGATGCCGCCGCCACAGAAGCGGTCGAGCGTCGTGCCCGAAGAAGTGATGTCGTAGCCCGCATCGAGCGCGGCCATGCGGCCCATATCGCCCGCCTGCATGCCGTCCTGCGTGCTGACCGACCAGATGACGTCGTCCACGGTCGAAGTGTCGAGGTTGTTGCGGTCCTTTATCGCCTTGAGACAGGTCGCAGCCAGATGCTGCGGGTGCATTGCCGCCAGCGCGCCCTTGCCCTGCTTGCCGATCCCGCGCGGGGTACGGACGGCATCGATGATATAGGCTTCGGACATGGGCGTGTTCCTCTCTCGTTTGATCGAATCTTGCGGCTTTTGCCGGTTGACGTTTGCGTAAACCTCCCGCAGCAAGGGCGCAAGAACAGTTTCGTTTTGCAATTGGAGAGAGAGCCCATGTCAGAGCAAGCCACGGATGACGTCCTGACCGAAGTCGACGACGGTGTGCTGATCGTCACGATCAACCGTCCCGAAGCCAAGAATGCGATGAACAAGGCCGCTGCCGAGGGGATTGCGGCGGCGATGGACCGCCTCGACGCTGACGACGATTTGCGCGTCGGCATCCTGACCGGCGCGGGCGGCACCTTCTGTTCTGGCATGGATTTGAAAGGCTTCCTGCGCGGCGAATCGCCCAGCATCGAAGGCCGCGGTTTCGGCGGCGTGGTGCAGGCTCCTCCCAAGAAGCCGCTCATCGCAGCTGTAGAGGGCTATGCGCTTGCAGGCGGCCTCGAGCTGATGATCGCCTGCGACCTCGTGGTCGCGCACAAGGATGCGAAATTCGGCATTCCCGAAGCCAAGCGCGGTCTCGTCGCTGCCGCTGGCGGTGTCATGATGCTGCCCGACCAGATCCCCGAACGCGTTGCCATGGAACTGGCGCTGACGGGCGACTTCATCGGCGCAGACCGCGCCTACGAGATTGGCCTCATCAATCGCGTGACCGACGGCTCGGCGCTCGACGGTGCCAAGGCGCTCGCTGCCAGCATCGCCGCCAACGGCCCGCTCGCGGTGCGTGTCTCGAAGCAGATCATGAAGGAATCGCGCGGCTGGGCGATGGAAGATCGCTACAGCAAGCAGGCCCAGCTGATCGGTCCGGTCTTCGTCTCCGAGGACGCCCGTGAGGGCGCCGCAGCTTTCGCCGAGAAACGCGCTCCCAACTGGAAGGGGAAGTAACATGCCCGTCATCGACGTACCCCAGCCGGAGTTCATGGACGACGAGGAGATTTCGATCTTCGCCGATGCTGTGGGCAAGTTCTACCAGCAGCACGCACCGGAAAAGCGCGTCCTCAAATGGCGCGAAGAAGGCCAGGTAGAGCGCGATTTCTGGCGCGAGGCGGGTGAAGCGGGCCTGCTCGGCACCTCCGTTCCAGAGGAATACGGCGGCCACGGCGGTGACTTCCGCCACGAGATGGTCGTCATCGACCAGCAGGCGAAGCACGGCGTCGAAGGCTTCGCCGCCAGCCTGCACAACACGGTGATCCTGCCCTATCTCGTGCGCCACGGCACCGAGGAGCAGAAGAAGAAGTACCTGCCCAAGCTCGTCACCGGCGAACTGGTCAGCGCGATCGCCATGACCGAGCCGGGTGTCGGCTCCGACCTCCAGAGCATCACCACCACCGCGCTGAAGGACGGCAACGGCTACCGCATCAACGGGGCCAAGACCTACATCTCGAACGGCCAGACCGCCGATTTCATCATCGTCGTTGCCAAGACCGACCCGAACGAGAGGGCGAAGGGCATTTCGCTCATGCTGCTCGAAACCGAAGGCGCGGAAGGCTTCCAGCGCGGCAAGAAGCTCGACAAGATCGGGATGGACGCGGCGGATACGTCCGAACTGTTCTTCGACGACGTCTTCGTGCCGGCCGAGAACGTGCTGGGCGGCGAGGAAGGCAAGGGCTTCTACCAGCTGATGGGAGAGCTCCCGCAGGAGCGCCTCATCATCGCCATGGGTGCAATGACCGGCATCGAGAAGGCGCTTGAGACCACGATGGAATATGTCAAAAGTCGCAAGGCATTCGGACAGACCATCTGGGACTTCCAGAACACGCAATTCGTGATGGCGGACCTGAAGGCGCGGGCAACAGCGGCGCGGGTATTCGTCAACGATTGTATTGCCAAGCACCTGAAGTGCGAACTCAGCGTCGATACCGCCTGCATGGCGAAATACTGGGTCACCGAACTTCAGGGCGAAGTGGTCGACAAGTGCCTCCAGTTCCACGGCGGCGCTGGTTACATCAATGACTATCCGATTGCGCGCATGTACCGCGACAGCCGCATCACGCGCATCTTCGGCGGGTCGAACGAGGTCATGAAGATGGTGATTGCCCGCTCGATGTAGCTTGCACGACCTCCCGGTCCGTATAGGGTCGGGAGGGCACGCATTCGGGGAGCGGGACGCTGCAATCGCGCGACAAAATGGGCATCGGCCGTCATGGCCGGATTGCAGCAGGCTTCATTGCCTGCGCAATGGTGCTCGGCGGCGGCGGTTCGCCCAGTCCGGCTGCCGAAATGCTCGTCCAGCTGGCGTTTGTGGCGGCTCTTCTGGCATGGCTCTGGTGGGCCAGCGGCGAAGCGCCGCGCATATCGCGCCCGCTGCTCTATCTGGGTCTGGCCTTCCTCGCGCTACCCCTGCTGCAACTGATCCCGCTGCCACCGGCAATCTGGCAGGCCTTGCCCGGCCGCGAACTTGAGATCGCATCTCTGGCAGTGATCAGCGCCGAAGACAGCTGGCGACCACTCTCGATCAGCCCGCCGCTGACGCTGGCAGCCTTCCTGGTGCTGGTACCTGCCGTCGGGACGATGTGGGCGGTTTCGACCCTGTCACGCCGAGATCGGCATTTCCTCATGCTGGTAATAGCCGTGATGGGTCTGTGCTCAGCATTCCTCGGCGCCCTCCAGCTGGTCGGCGGACCCGATGCATTCCGCCTTTACGAGAAGAGCCACCGCGGCTGGCTGACGGCGTTTCATGCCAATCGCAATGCTGCAGCCGATGTCCTGCTGATCGCTTCGCTTGCGCTGGGCGCGTGGTTTGCCAGCCAGCGAGACGAAAGCCGCCGCAAGCGCATCTCACCCATGATCCTTATCGCGCAGATCGTGTTCCTCGTCGCAGTCCTGCTGACCGGATCGCGCGCCGGAATCGCGCTTCTTCTTGTGGCGCTTGTGGTCCACTGGGTGATGATCCGCGGCGAGGAGGCATCGCGCCGTAGCAAGGCTTTGATCGCCGGCGCCGGTCTGCTGGCAGGGGCTTTGCTCTCCCTGCCGTTCCTGCTCGGCGGAGGAGGTCGCCTTGCAGGCGTTGCCGCTCGTTTCGATGCCACGTCGGATGCGCGCATTCCCCTGTGGACCGATACGCTTGCCGCAATCGAGAGCTTCGGTTGGGCCGGTAGCGGGCTGGGCAGCTTCACCAAGGCTTTCCTCCCGCACGAAAGCCTCGAACACCTCGTTCCTGCGTTTCCCAACCGGGCCCATAACGATTATCTCGAATTCGTACTGGAAGCAGGGCTGCTTGCACCTGTCCTGCTTGCCATTGCGGCCATCACTTTGGGCGCGCTCGTCCGGCGGGCATGGCGCGTGTCGCCCTCGGAGCACTATGCGCAGCTCTTTGCCATCGGCACGCTCGCCATCGTTGCGCTGCACTCTGTCGTCGACTATCCGCTCAGAAACGTGGCAATTGCCTGTCTTGCAGCGACTGCGGCAGGTTTGCTTGCTCCGTCTCCGGGCGGGTCGAAGGGTCGGGAAAGACGGGACAGCAAGACATGATGCGTAGCCGAACAACGGCAGACATCCTGAAGGTTGCGGCGCTGGGCGCAGTGGGGCTTGTTGCTGCATGCCAACCGCCTCTCGATCCGGTCGTTCCGGCAGGGCAGGCCGGTTATGATGCGGTTGCCGTCGATCCGGGTGAAGCCGCTCCCCAGGTCTATGCGCTTGCCCCGGGCGACAAGATTGCCGTGCAAGTCTACGGCGAACCCGAATTGTCGGTGAACGAACTGGCGATCGACAATGCTGGAAATGTCAGCCTGCCCTTGATCGGACAGGTGCGCGCGGCAGGGCAAAGCTCAAGCGAGCTCGCACGGACGGTGGAAGCGGCCTACGCCGCCGATTTCGTCCGCGATCCGCGCGTGAACGTGGTCGTGCTCGAAGGCCAGCAGCGCACCATCGCGATCGAAGGCGAGGTCGAGCAGCCCGGCGTATTCCCCTATTCCGAAGGCCAGACGCTGCTGACGGCGCTGGCCCTTGCGCGCAGCCCGACCGAAACGGCCAAGCTGGACGAGGTCATCATCTTCCGCACCATCGGCGGCCAGCGCAGCGCGGGCCGCTTCGACCTGCAGGATATTCGCGGCGGTCGTTCGCCCGATGTCCCTCTGATGGCCGGTGACGTGGTGGTGGTCGGCTATTCGACGGTGCGCGGCGCCTATCTCGATTTGGTTCGCACCATCCCGATCTTCGGCATTTTCAGGCCGATCAACTGATGGACCAGCTGACCCATACCGCACCCGGATACCCGCTCGCCTATCCCGGCGCTGGCGAGAACGCGATCAGCGCCAGCATCCGCAGCGTGCTGTCCGCGGTCCGGCGCTATTTCTGGATGGCGCTCGCAATCGTGGCGGCAACCGTGGGTTTGGCGCTGGTTGCCACCATGCTCGACACGCCGCGCTATTCGGCAAGCTCCACCGTCCAGATCAACGACCAGAGCGACGAGGTCCTGGGAGCCGATTTCGAAACCCAGATCGCCCCGCCGTCCGACTGGGATACGGAGCGTTTCCTCAATACCCAGCTCGATGTGCTGCGCAGCCGTGCGTTGGCAGAGCGTGTCGTCGATGCGCTCGACCTGGCCAACGACCCGCGCTTCTTCGCCTCCATGGAGATCGCGCCGACCTCGCTGACGGGATCCGAGGCCGAAACCCGCAAGTGGGCGATCGCGCTGCTGCAGGGTAATCTCGACATCGATCTGCGGCGCTCGACCCGCATTGCGTTGATCACCTTCACCAGCACCGATCCGGAACTTTCGGCACGCATCGCGGATGCCTTTGCCGAGGAGTTCATCCAGCAAAACCTCCAGCGGCGCTTCGATAGCTCTTCCTATGCGCGCAATTTCGTCGCCGAACAGCTGGATGAGGCTCGCCGCAATCTCGAGGAATCGGAAGCGGCGCTCAACGATTATGCGCGCGAGACCGGACTGATCCGTACGCGCGACGCGGTCGGGCCGAGCGGCCCTGACCTCGCGGCAGGCTCGGTGACCTCCTCCAGCCTCTTGCAGTACAACCAGGCGGCCATCCGTGCGCGCGAAAACAGGATTGCCGCCCAATCGCGCTGGGATGCAGTACGTGAAACCGCGCTCCTGTCCTCACAGCCGGTCCTGTCGCATCCGACCGTCCAGTCACTTATGACGCGCCGTGCACAGCTGGAAAGCGACCTGCAGGCTGCACGCGAGCGCTATCTGCCGAACCACCCGGCCATTGCCCGGCTCGAGGGCGATATCGCTGGCGTCAACGTACAGCTCGAACGGACCGCCAATGACGTGCGCCAGTCGATCCGCGCCGAGTACCGTGCCGCCCAGGCCGCCGAACAACGGCTCGAAAACCAGGTCGATCGTGCCCGCGGGGCGACGCTGGCGGAACAGGACCAGTCGGTGCGTTACAACGTGCTCGCCCGCGAGGCCGATACGGCCCGTTCGATCTATGACGGACTGCTGCAACGCTATCGCGAGCTGAATGCATCGGCCGGCATCGCGTCGAGCAACATCACGATCATCGACCGCGCCGAAGTGCCCAGCGCGCAATCCTCGCCCAGCCTGACCCGCAACCTGGCGCTGGGGATCCTGCTGGGCCTGGCGCTCGCCGGCATTGCGATATTCCTGCGCGACCAGCTCGACGACGTTGTTCACACGCCCGAGGATGTCGAGGACAAGCTCGGCCTGTCGCTCCTCGGTGTGGTGCCTCGTGCAGAAGGCGGGACGCCAGTCGAGGTGCTGGCCGATCCGAAATCCTCGCTTACCGAAGCCTACAACTCGATGCGCGGCGCGTTGCTCTATTCGACACCGCGCGGTTTGCCGAAGGTGCTGGTCGTCACCAGCGCGCAATCGTCCGAGGGCAAGAGCACGACCAGCTATGCGCTGGCTAACGGTTTTGCGCGCATCGGCGTCGCTCCGCTGCTGATCGATGCCGATCTCAGGCGTCCGGCGATTCACAAGATGTTTGGCGCCTCCAACGAGCGCGGACTTACCGACCTGCTGGTGTCGCAGGACGCGGCTGGAAGCGCGACCTTGCGGATCGATAATGGCGAAACGCAGTTCGACCTGATCCCGGCTGGGCCGATCCCGCCATCGCCTTCCGAATTGCTCGCTTCGCCGCGAATGGCCCAGCTGCTCGAGACCTATTCGGAGCAATATGACGTGGTCATCGTCGACAGTTCGCCCGTGCTCGGCCTTGCTGATGCGCCCATGCTTTCGGCCATCGCCGATGGCACGATCTTCGTGATCGAGGCCGATCGCGGCCGTAGCGGCGCGCTCAAGGCAGCGCTTCGCCGCCTGCGGGCGATGGAGCCCAATATTCTCGGCGCGGTGCTTGCGAAATTCGATCCGTCGCGGGCGGATAACCGTTACTCCGCCTATTACGGCTACGATTACTACGCCTATGCCGAGGACGGCGGACGCAAGAAGGCATGAGCAGGTCGGCGGCCCGTCTGTGGGTGACGCTGGCATCGCTGGGCTTCGGTGCGCTGGTCCTTTTCTCGGGCTTTGACCGGTATAGCGAGCACCAGCCCGGCGCTGCTCGCCTCGTCCCTCAACCATTCCAGGCGAATGCCGCACGTGCAGGCGCCGCCCAGACTTTATCTCGGGAAGGGACCGGAGCGGCCCGGCATGCCGTCCAGGCAATCGACGCCGATCCGCTGGATGGCCGCGGGCCTGCATATCTTGGAGCTGCAAGGCTCGCTGCCGGCGAGCGTGGTGCGAGCCGAAGCGCGTTTGAGGCCGCGGACAGTCTCGGTTTGCGTGAGCCTCTCGTCCAGGCTTTCTTTTTCGACGAGGCCCTCTCCTCCGATGATCATGCCGAAGCGGCGCGGCGTCTCGACATCCTGCTTCGTGCGCATCCTGCCATGGCTTCGATCGACTATTTCTTTGGTTCGCTCGAACGAACGCCTGAGGGCCGCCGCCAGCTGGCATCGCGCCTGGCGGGCGATCCGGTCTGGTCCGCCGCCTATCTCGAAGCTTTCAGGTCCGATGACGACGTATTGCGCGCGCGTGCCCGCTTCCTCGCCGAAGCCGCCGGCGATCTCGCGCTCGGCTGCGAAAGGGTAGAGCCAATGGTCACAGAGCTGGTGGACCGCAACTACCTCGCCGAAGCGCGCGCACTCGCGAGCGCGCATTGCCGCGTCAATGGCAAGGGCGGCTGGCTTGCCGACCCGCAATTCGAAGAGCTGGGCAGTGCAAGCGCCTTCGGCTGGCGGCGCCACGGCAGCGGGGATGTGCGCATCGCGGTGACGGGGGATAGCAACAAGGCGGTCGAACTGGAAAGCCGGGCGGGAGTTACGCGACTTGTGCTTTCCCAGCCGGTGGTGCTCGAAGCGGGCGAGTACCGCGTCTTTGCGCGCGTCTCGGGAAGCGGGCCGGGAAGGGTTCTCGCATCGCTCGATTGTGGCACGACCCGCAGGCCGGACAGCCTTGGCGGTTCGCTCGGCCGCGGCCAACTCGTTGCTTCGTCGGGCTGCGCTGACGAGGTGCTGGGCATCTGGCTGAGGCCGGGCGAGGGCAGCGTACGCCTCGACGATATTCGCATAGAGCGCGTGGGCGCTCAGTCTTCCAGCAACACTCCGTAGAGATCTTCCCAGCGCTGCGAAATAGTGCCGGTGCTGAACGGTTCCCCGGCAAGGTCAAGGGCAGCGCGCGACATGCCCTGCCACTCGTTATCGGATTTGCCGAGCGCTTCGACCAGCGCGGTGCGGATTTCCTCGCGTCGTGTCCCGCACCTGATTGCAGCGCCGGAGGCGAAGCCCTGTGGCAGGTGGCAGTGCTCGGTCATGATGGTCGGTACGCCTGCCGCCCATGCCTCGAGGATTGCCATCGGAAGCCCCTCGCTGAGGCTGGGCAGGATCACGAACCGGGCAAGGTCGAGGAGGGCCGCCTTTTGCGAGCCGAAGGCGGTTCCGACGAATTCGATCCCGACGTCCCGATGATCGCGCATCGCATGTTCGAGCATGTCGATGCCTGCGTCGTCGCCCCATCCGGCGACCGTAAGCGTGGCCCCTTCCGGCAAATCGGGCCGCGCGGCGATCCACGCAGCGATGAGCGCAGGAAGGTTCTTCTTTTCGTGAATACGGCCGAGGTAGAGAACCACGGGGCCGCGAGGCTCATCGTCGGGGGTGGACAGTTCGGGAGCAGGATTGGGCACGATGGCAATCTTCGCGCCATGCGTCTCGTGCGCGATGTCATGCGCCTCGGCGTCGCTGAGTGCATGGAAGGCCGCGGCGGAGCGCCATGCCCGCCGTTCCCACAGCGCCCGCGCGAGGTGCTTCTTCCAGGCGTTGCGCGACGTGATCCACGGGTCCAGCATGCCGTGCGGGCTGATGACCAGCGGCTTGCCGCTGGCGTTGGTCCAGTCTGCGGCGGCATGGCTCGGATACTGCCAGATGCCGTGCAGGTGGAGCAGGTCCAGCCGCGCCTCGTCCAGCACTTGTGGCAGGTCCGGTGCAAACCCGAACGCCGCCGGTCCCGACGGATCGACAAGATGCGCCTCGATCCCGCCGAACCGCCAGGCATCCTGCGACGCATCCTCTTCGCGCAGCCCGAGGATCACGGGATGCGCGCCGAGTGCGTCCAGCATCCTGGCCTGCGCGACGATCGCCTCGAAAACGCCCCCATTGCGGCGCGAGACCCACGAGGAGAGCAGGCCAATCCGCTTTCCTGCAATGGGCGAGGGCATGCTCAGGCCTCGACGACCTTCTGTTCGATGGCGCCGAAGATCGAGTGGCCCTCGGCGTCCTTCATCTCGACGCGTACGGTATCGCCCGGTTCCATGAAGCGGGTCTTGGCCTCGCCCTCGGCGATGGTTTCGATCATGCGGATTTCGGCGATGCAGCTGTAGCCGAGGCCGCCGTTTGCAACCGGCTTGCCCGGATCGCCATCGGGGCCCTGGTTGGACACGGTGCCCGAACCGATGATCGTGCCTGCTCCCAGATCGCGGGTCTTGGCGGCATGGGCGACAAGGTCGGCAAGGCTGAAAGTCGCATCGACACCTGCGTTCGCACGGCCGAATGCTTCGCCATTATAGTCGACCATCAGCGGCAGGTGGATGACGCTGCCCTTCCACGCATCGCCCAGCTCGTCGGGCGTGACCGCGACGGGGCTGAAGGCGCTGGCGGGTTTGGACTGGAAGAAGCCGAAGCCCTTGGCCAGTTCGCCCGGGATGAGGCCGCGCAGCGACACGTCGTTCACCAGCATGACCAGCTTGATGTGGTCGGCGGCGGCTTCCTTCGACACGCCCATCGGCACGTCGTCGGTGATGACCGCGATCTCGCCTTCCATGTCGCAGCCCCATTTGGTGTCCTTCAGGGGGATGTCGTCGCGCGGGGCGAGGAAGTTGTCGCTGCCGCCCTGGTACATCAGCGGATCGTGGTAGAAGCTTTCGGGCACCTCGGCGCCGCGCGCCTTACGCACCAGCTCGACGTGGTTGATATAGGCCGAGCCGTCGGCCCACTGGTAGGCGCGCGGCAGAGGAGAGTGCGCCTCGCGTTCGTGGAAGCGCTCGCACGGCACGGCCTGGTGCTCGACATCGGTGTAGAGCGCTTCGAGCTTGGGCGCGATCTCGTCCCAATTGTCGAGCGCGGCCTGCATGGTGGGTGCGATGTTATCGGCGGCGCAATAGCGGGTGAGGTCCTTGGAGACGACCACCAGCTTGCCGTCGCGGGTTCCGTCCTTGAGCGTGGCGAGTTTCATGGGAGGTCCTCTCTCTTATTGGTTTTCTGGGTTGTCGGGTTGCGCGTTCGGATGGGCGCGCTGGAATTCGGGGAGCGCGAGGCAGGCCGCCTCGATCCGCTCGATATGGGGCTTGTCGCTGAAATCGAAGTCGAACCTGCGGGCGTTGTAGACCTGCGGGAGCAGGCAGACTTCGAAGAAGCCGGGCTTGTCGAACAGGAAGTCGCCTGTGCCGAGCTGCGCGAGGCGAGCCTCCAGCGGCTCGAGCGTCCGGGCGAGCCAGTGGCGATACCAGACGCCGATCTCGTCCTGTGACTTGCCGTATTCGTTCGCGAGATACTTCAGCACCGGCAGGTTGAGCGGCGCGTGCAGTTCGGTCGCGATGGCATAGGCCAGTTCGCGCGCGACATAGCGGTCATCGATGTCCTTCGGCAGAAGCGGGTTTTCCGGATAGGCCTCGTCCAGCCATTCGATCTGCGCCATCGACTGCACGCGGTCCATGCCGCCAGCCTCGAGCAGAGGGACCGAACCGAACGGGTTGCGGCTCGTGAAAGCCTCTCCCTTCTGTTCGCTCTTGAGCAGGTTTACCGGGACATACTCGTACTCGAGCCCCTTCAGCTCCAGCGCGATGCGCAGGCGGTAGCTGGTCGAGCTGCGATAATATCCGTGAAGCCTGATCAAAACGCGGCGATCCCCGTGATGGCGCGGCCGAGGATCAGCGCATGGACGTCATGCGTGCCCTCGTAGGTGTTCACCGTCTCGAGGTTCACCATGTGACGGATCACCTGGTATTCTTCCGAGATTCCGTTGCCGCCGTGCATGTCGCGCGACTTGCGGGCGATATCGAGCGCCTTGCCGACATTGTTGCGCTTCACGATCGAGATCATGTCGGGGGCGAACTTGCCTTCGTCCATCAGGCGGCCAACGCGAAGCGAACCCTGCAGGCCGAGCGAGATTTCGGTCATCATGTCGGCGAGCTTGAGCTGGTAAAGCTGCTTGGAGGCAAGCGGAACGCCGAATTGCTCACGATCGAGACCGTACTGGCGCGCAGCATGCATGCAGAATTCCGCCGCGCCCATCGCGCCCCAGCTGATGCCGTAGCGCGCACGGTTGAGGCAGCCGAAGGGACCCTTGAGGCCCTGGACTTCGGGAAGCAGCGCGTCTTCGCCCACTTCGACTTCGTCCATGACGATCATGCCGGTGGTGCTGGCACGCAGCGAGATCTTGCCTTTGATCTTGGGAGCCGAAAGGCCCTTCATGCCCTTTTCGAGCACGAAGCCGCGAATGCCGCCTCCATGCGCCTCGCTCTTCGCCCAGACAACGAAGACATCGGCGAAGGGCGAATTGGAAATCCAAGTCTTGGAGCCATTGAGGACATATCCGCCATCGGTCTTCTTCGCGACGGTCTTCATCCCGGCAGGATCGGACCCTGCATCGGGCTCGGTCAGGCCGAAGCAGCCGATAAGCTGGCCGCTGGCGAGGCCGGGCAGATATTTGCGCTTCTGCTCTTCCGAGCCATAGGCATGGATCGGGTACATCACGAGGCTGGACTGGACCGACGCCATCGAGCGGTAGCCGCTATCGACGCGCTCGATCTCGCGCGCGATCAGGCCGTATGCGACATAGCTGGCACCTGCACCGCCATATTCGTCCGGAACGGTCGCGCCGAGCAGGCCGGCTTCGCCCATCATCGGGAAGAATTCGGGGGCATCGAGTTCCTTGGAGAAGCCCTCGATCACGCGCGGCTGGAGCTCGCCCTGCGCAAATGCATGCGCAGCGTCGCGGATCATCCGCTCTTCCTCGGTCAGCTGGTCGTCGAGGTTGAAGGGATCGTTCCAGTCGAATGGCACCATTCCAGCCATGTGGTCTCCTTTGTAACTTGAATTTGCCGATGGCAGACAGCCGATGCAGGCGCAAGGGGCTGTCAGGCGGTCTCCGCATCGCCCGGCAAAAGGAGCGTATAGTCGGCCTCCTCGCAAATGCCCGTGACCCACTCGTCGCCGACTTTCAGCCAGGCATGAAATTGCAGCTTGCCCGCGCCGTCGCGCTGGGTGCCGATGAACAGGCTGGAGGCAATGCCGCGTCGCTCCAGCATCCACCGTCCGGTCAGCGCCCGCGGCAGGCAGTTGGGTGAGCCGGGGACGTTGTTCAGCGCCCGCACTATCGCCAGCCTGACCCTGCGGACGGTAGCGAGGTCGCCGTTCTCGCCCCTGCTGTGGGTGGCAATGGCGCCGAAGCGGTTACGCCACCTGCGCGGCGGAACGCTGGCAACCAGGAATTTTGCGTAGAGCACCAGGGCGATCGCCTCGAAGGTGGCGATCTTGTCGACGCTGTCGAGCGCGAGGAAGGTGCGAAGCTTGGACATCAGGCGGGAGAGTATACCACTCTCCCGCCCGATCGCCTCATTTTACTTGGCTCAGCGCCTTGCGGCAATCGTCTGCACATTCGCGGCACATCTTGGCGCACCAGGTGCAGTGGTCGTTGTCGTGCTTTTCGCATTCTTCGGCGCAGGTCTCGCAGGCCTTGATGCAGGCTTCCATCTGGGCACGCAGGACATCGATATTCTGGGCCGTGCGGCGGACAGCGAGGCGGGCGGTGGCGGCGCAGACATCGGCACAGTCGAGGCAGTTGCGGATGCACTGGGCCATGTCCATGTCTTCGGCCACGCAGGCATCGGCGCAGCTCGTGCAGAACAGCGAGCACAGCATGGCGTGCCGCGCGGCGAGAACGAGGTCTTCGGTCTTGTCTTCCACCTGCGGGTGGGCATCGATCATTTTCTGGAGCGACATGGGAATTCCTTTCCTTGGGGGGGGTATGTGCAAGGAATGGAGCCGCGCGGGGCGCGGTTCCCGAAAAAGCCAGAAATTCGAAAGCGCTAGGCGGTGGCGGCGGCCCGCTGGACGGACTCGATCACCTCCGCCGGAGGGCAGGGCTTGGTGAGCGCCTGGGCCTGCGGGAAACGGTGCGCCACTTCTTCAGGCGTGAGCTGGCCGGAATGGAAGATCACCGGCACGTTCTCGGCCATCATCTGCTCTGCCAGCGGGTAGACGATGCCGTCACCCAGCTGGACATCGAGAATGGCGATATCCGGTTTGGTCTTCTGGTAGGCAAGCATGGCGCTGGACAGGTCGTCGAACGGACCTTCCACGATATAGCCGGCTTCCGAAACGGTGTCGCAAAGATCGTAGCCAACGATCAATTCATCTTCGGCGACAAGTACGCGTAGCTGTGGTTCCATGCAGCCTCTCCTCGTTCGCTCGACCCAACTGTTTCAAATGGGTCAAACGCGAGAAGGTTCCACGGTCAGGCCCCGGCGCCGTACTTGCCTGTAAATTCGGCGTCCTTGCCGTCTGCCAGCAGGCGTGCCTGGCCGACCCAGTCGTCGCGGCGGATGCGGCCTTCGAAGCGGCCGAGCTGGGCGTCGATCCGGTCGATTTCGGCATCGTCCCAGTCGGCGATCTGCGCAAAGGAAGTGACACCGAGACTTTCGAGCAATGCGGCGAGCTTGGGGCCGACGCCCTTGATGCGGGTGAGATCGTCGCCATTGCCGTCGCTCACCTTGACCACGGGCTCGGGGTCCTTCGCTGCGGCAGGGGGCGCATCGACCAGCGCGGAGTTGCGCTGTGCGCGTTCTGCACCTTCATCGAGCACGTCCTTGCTCGCACCGGTCACGCGGGTGCGGCGATTGGTGCGCAGCAGGAACCAGGCAACGATAAGCCCGATCACCAGCGCAATGACGAGCAGGATCCAGTGTTCGGCGAGCAATTCGCTCATGTGTCGTCTCTTTCTTCTTGGACAAAATCTTCATCGGCAGGCGGTGCCGGTGCGCGGCTCCACAAGGCCCAGCCGATCGTCAGGCCGATCAGGTAGGCGACCAGCATCAGTGCGATGACTTCGAACCATATCGGCATGTCAGCGTGGTCCCGGTGTATCGACGGGCGTCGGGGTCAGCGGCTCCTTGCGGATGACCGAAAACTCGATGCGGCGGTTGGCGGGATCTTCGGGCGTCAGGCGTTCGACCGGCTCGCTGGAGCCGACACCCCGTGCGCGCAGCCCGTCGCGCGGGATCCCGCGGCGGACAAGCGCTTCGCGGACAGTGCGCGCGCGGTCCATGCTGAGCGCGAGATTGGCCTGCTCGTTGCCCGACCTGTCGGTGTGGCCGGTGATTGCAATGATCGAGCCGAGACAGGGACGCAGCGCTGCAGCAACTTCGTCGAGCAGGATGCGGCTGGCGGGCACGAGCGCGGTGCTCGCTTCCTCGAAGCGGATGGTCCGCGTGCGCAGCAGGCCGTCGACATCCTCCTGGCAATGCAGGGGTTCGAAATCGGGTTCGTCGCTCTCCGCGTTGACGGACCCGTCGATCCAGCTGACGCCGCCGACACCCGGCAGGGCGGCAACGGCGTGCGCCGCCTTCGTGCGTTCTTCATCCTCCAGCGTTTCGCCGCCGCTCAGGACGGGATGGCGCGAGGGGTGGCCGAAGCGATTGGCGAAACGGGCCTCGACCGTGGGCGTGCCCGCTTCGGCCAGCGCGGGACCGGCTGCCGCGTCAAGCCGGTCGGCCATGGCGGCGCCCGATGCCTGGCTGCCCACATAGCCAAGCGCCGCCACGAGGGCGGCACCGAGCGCAATTGTCAGGGAAGGGCGCTGTTTCATCTCCCGCGCCTTCTACCTGCGCATCCGCCGCGTTCAAGGGGTGGATGCGCAGGGCAGGGGACGCGGGCTACATTTGTGCCTCTGCGGTGCGGGCGAGTTCGACGAATTCCTGCCTGTAATAGTCGCGCTGGCGACCGGCGAGGCTCACGACGTCTTCCCAGCTGAAGCCTTTCAGCAATTCGTCTCCGCGCAGCTTCTGGCCGTAGGCTGCGACTGCGGCGGCGAAGGCGAAATCACCTTGCGGCTGGCGACGCGTCTGGAGCGCGGCTGCGGGCAGGCGATACTGGATGAGCTTCGATTTCGACCCGTCGGGCAGTTTGTAACGCAGCTGGACGAAGGCCGCTTCGTCCGCGCGGCTGGCAGCCGGGCTTCCGGCCTCTGCGCCATAGCGGCGATCCGAGATCCAGCCCTTGTTGCCGGCCGGAATTACCTCGTAGATTGCGGTGACCTGGTGCCCGGCACCGATATCGCCCGCATCGACCGCGTCGTTGTTGAAGTCCTCTTCCCGAAGGGCGCGGTTTTCATAGCCGATGAGGCGATACTGGCTAACCGTGGCCGGATTGAATTCGACCTGGATCTTCACGTCCTTGGCGATGGTGAAGAGCGTGCTGCTCATTTCTTCGTGCAGCACTTTCTTCGCTTCCAGCGCGCTGTCGATATAGGCGTAATTGCCGTTACCGTGATTGGCGATCTGCTCCATCATCGCCTCGTTGTAATTACCCGTACCGAAGCCAAGCGTAGTCAGCGTCACGCCGCTGTCGCGCTGCTTCTCGATCATCTCGATCAGCCGGTCGGTATCCGACATGCCGACATTGAAGTCGCCGTCGGTGGCAAGGATCACCCGGTTGACGCCGCCCTTGATGAAGCCCTGGCGCGCCATGTCATAGGCAAGCTGGAGACCCGCTGCCCCCGCGGTCGATCCGCCCGCCTCGAGCCGCGAAAGGGCGGCACGGACCTTGGCAGAATTGCTCGTCGGTTCGAGCACGACTGCCGTGCGACCTGCGTAGACGACGATTGAAACCTTGTCTTTGCCCGACATTTCCGAAGCGAGGCCCGACAGTGCCCGTTTGACCAGCGGCAGCTTGTCGGGGCTGTTCATCGAACCGGACACGTCGACGAGGAACACAAGGTTCGCCGCCGGTCGCTCGTCGCGCGGCAAATCGTATCCGCGCAGGCCCACCCGGATCAGCTTGGCTTGCGGGTTCCACGGGCTTTCCGCTGCATCGAGCGTCACCGAGAACGGCTTGCTGCGATCTTCCGGAAGGGCGTAATCATAGCGGAAATAGTTGATCATCTCCTCGGTCCGCACGGCGCCGCGCGGCGGGAGCTGGCCCATGGTCAGGAACCTTCGGGCATTGGCATAGGCGCCGGTGTCGACATCGACCGAGAAGGTCGAGACAGGCTCGGCCGCCACCAGCTTGATCGGCGAGACTTCCTCGCCCGCATAGCGTTCGCGGTCTTCCGGCGGCATCGGATAGGCATCACCCGGTATGTGAGGCGCTGCCCAGCGCGCGGGCGGCGGTGCCATGGCCATATCGACAGAGGCCATTTCCGCGACGACTCCCGGGGGTGCTGGTGAAACGGGCGGGGGAGGGGAAGCGATTTCGTAGGTCGCGATCGATTCGACCTCTTCGCTCGACTGGTCTTGGGAACAACCAGCAATCGCGATAATTAGCGAACTTGTAGCGAGGAGCGACAATGCGGCTCCTCCTGCACGGGTGCGATTGTCCATATTCTTCCTCTCCATGATTCCCTACTCCTATGTAATGTTATCTCATAAATAAGGGCAACATCATGTCCAAAATGTGGCTAAAATGAGGCCAGAGTCAAGTTCGGGCGCGCGAATGCGGCCGCAATCATTCCGTGGATCGCGGAAATACTCTGAAAAGACAGTAATTTAAGGAATTTTGCGAATTAAGGCGTGGTATCGCCCGATTTGGTCGCATTCTTGCTGAAAAGGACCCGATCTTCCGGTCCGAAACCGCGTTTCCAGATCACATAGCCATATGTGACAAGGATTGCGGGAATGCCGAAAGCAAGTTCCGCCCATTCCGGAAGTAGGGTCGCAAGAAAGCCGACGACCACTGCCGGTGCTGTTGCCCAGACGAGGGCCCAGCGCCAGTTGCTCACCGGCGCCTTGAGCAGCCGTTTAAGGAGCAGCGCCTTGATCAGGCTGGAGGTCCCAAGGGCAATCAGCAATGCGAGTGCCGCGCCCGCCGCCTTGAAGCCTTCGTCCATGCCGAGATGGCCGGCAAGCGCGATCAGGCCGAGCGTCAGCGCGCCTTGCAGCGTAATGATACCGACCGAGATCGCGAGGTTCCGTTTGCGTGCAATATAGACCAGCACGCTTTCCGACACGACGGCCATCGATGCGACGACCTCTGCCGTCAGCAACAGGGCGAGCGCGCCCGTACCACCGACGATAGCGGGGCCGCCAAGGCCCATGACAGCCTCGCCCGGGATGGCCAGGGCCAGCGCAATACCGGCCTGCAACGCGATGATCCAGAAGCCCACCTGGCGTACCTGCGAGGCGATAGCCGTCATGTTGCCGATCTTGAGGTTCTTGGTGATGACCGGCGACAGGATCGGCTCGAAACTGGATTTCAGCTTCTGCGGAAGGCTGACGACTTCCTTGGCGAACCAATAGATGCCGACGGTATCTGCCGAGGTAGATTGGCCCAGCAACCACACATCGAGCAGCCGTGTGCCGCGTTCGATCACGTCGGCTCCGACCAATGGCAGGGCCCGCAGGCTCATCTTGCCGAGATAGCGCGGGCGGGGTCGCCAGCCGGCAGGCCTGCCGTATGTCCGGAAGAAGGACCATGCTGCGGTCAGCAATGCGGCATAGATCGCCCCGAGGAATGCAAGCGCGATACCGCCTTCGCCCACCCCGGGGACGAAGAACAACGCTGTCACGAGGATCGATTTCGTCCACGGCTCGACAAGGGCGCGTGCACGCACCGTCGTCGCAATGTCGTAGCGATAGGCTTGCGCGGCGAGAAGGATTTCGGTCAGCGCGAAGGCCGGGATCGCCGCGATCATCCACATGTCCCAATTGCTGTTCACGCCATTGGGAAAGATGATCACCGGGAAAACGAGGAGCACGGCACACACCACCAGCGAAATCGCCAGCGAGGCAAGCAACCCGTCGAAGACGAGGTTGACCTTGCGCCGTGCAGCTTCGGGTCCGTCGTCTTCGGCTCCTTCGGCGAGGCGCTGCGCAAGACCGCGCTTTTCTCCGAGCGCGCAGACCAGTGCGAGTATCTCCACCACCACGAATGCGATGGCGAAGCGGCCCATTTCCTCTACACCGTAGAGGCGATAGCCGACGAACAGGAATGGCAATCCGCCCAGCAGGCGCACGACAAAGCCGAGCGTATTGGTGCGCCCGCCCTTGGCGAGCGTGGCCATGTCGTCACCGCCCTTGGCTGGTTCGGGCTGCGCTGGCGAAGCGGGCTGGCTCAATCGCCGGATTCCTGTTCGGCTTTGAGCGGCCGCGCAAGGATATCGCCCACCACCGATTTCGGTGCAGCACCCGAAAGCAGCGCGTTCACCGCGCCGACGATGGGCATGGTCACGCCGTGCTTGTCGGCGAGTTCGACCAGCACAGGTGCGGTATGCGCGCCTTCGGCAACGGTCTTGCGGTCAGACATGAGGCTGGCCGCGCTCTGGCCTTCACCCAGCGCCTTGCCGAGCGAGAAGTTGCGGCTCGAGGTAGACGAACAGGTCAGCACGAGATCGCCGAGGCCGCACAGGCCGGTCAGCGTTTCCGGGCGGGCGCCCAGTGCTTCGCCGAAGCGCATCATCTCCGCATAGCCGCGCGCGATCAGCGCGGCGCGGGCATTCTGGCCCAGGCGCAGGCCTTCGACCACGCCGCAGGCGATCGCGAGGACATTCTTCACCGCGCCGCCAATTTCCGCGCCGGTCACGTCGTCAGAGTAATAGGGCCGGAAATTGCTGCGGGCGACAAGCGGCGCGATGCGGTCCCATTGCGCCTCTGCCCCACCGCAGGCGAGCGTAACGGCTGCGGGGAGGCCGGCAGCCACTTCATGCGCAAAGGTCGGGCCGGACAGCACGGCGATATCGCTATTCCGCGCAGCATCGCGTGCGACATGGTTCATTAGCCGGCCCGTGCCTGCCTCGATCCCCTTGGAGCACAGGATGAGATCGCGCGGGTGCGAGGGCATGGCCTCCAGCATCGCGCCCATGTGCTGTGCGGGCGTGACGACGAGCATCGCGTCGAGCGCAGCCATTTCGGCAAGGTCGCTCGTGGCGCGGATATTTTCGGACAGCGTGGCGCTCGGCAGGAAGGGGGTGTTTGTGTGGGCCGTGTTGATCTCTTCGACGAGCTCGGCCTCGCGTGCCCAGAGCAGGACATCGTGGCCATCGCTGGCTACCATCTGCGCAAGGGCGGTGCCCCATGCGCCTGCACCGAGGACCCCTACGCTCATGCCTTCACTCCTGCTCCGCGCACCGGCTCCGCTTGCGGGTCGAGCGGCCAGCGGGGCCGAGCCGATATGTCCAGCGGATCGGGCGCGAACCCGTCCAGTCCGAGCCGTTCGATGCCGGCCCATGCTATCATCGCGGCGTTGTCGGTACACAGCTTTGGTGGCGGCGCGGTGAACCGCAGGCCGCGTTTATCGGCAACGGCTTCCAGCGCGCCACGGACAGAGGCATTCGCCGCGACGCCGCCTGCCACGACCAGTGTCTTCACCGCGTCCATTTCGGCGAGCGCGATGGTCAACCGGTCGACCACGCAGTCGATCGCTGCCTGCTGGAAACTCGCGGCGATATCGGGCGCTTCGTATTTCCCGCTTTCGTGGGCGCGCAGGACGGCGCTTTTCAAACCGGCGAAGGAGAAATGCGGCTCGCCGCTTCCGACCATGGGGCGGGGGAGCGGTACGACCTTGGCGTCGCCTTCCTTCGCGATCCGCTCGACCGCGGGGCCGCCGGGAAAGCCGAGTCCGAGGATCTTGGCTGTCTTGTCGAATGCTTCGCCCAGCGCATCGTCGATCGTGGTCGCGAGGCGGCGGTATTGGCCTACGCCATCGACCTGCAGGATCTGGCAATGCCCGCCCGATACCAGCAGCAGGGCATAGGGAAATTCGAGGTGCTCGTCCGCAAGGCGCGGGCTCAATGCATGGCCTTCGAGGTGGTTGACCGCGATCAGCGGGACGCCGCTCGCCATCGCAAGCGCCTTGGCGCTGACGAGGCCGACCATGACGCCGCCGATCAGGCCGGGACCTGCCGTGGCAGCAATCGCGTCGAGATCGGCAAGTTTTACGCCTGCATCGGCCAGCACGCCCTCGATCATCGGGGCTAGGCGCTCTGCATGGGCGCGAGCGGCGATCTCCGGCACCACGCCGCCGAAGGGCGCGTGTTCCTCGTCCTGCGAGGCGATGCGCTGCGCCACGATGCGCCGCTCGCCGTCGACCAGCGCGGCCGCCGTTTCGTCGCAGGAACTTTCTATGCCGAGGACCAGAACCATTGTGCGCTTCCCCTTAACGGTATCGCTCGCTAGGGCAAGCGCGCGCCATGACCTCCACCACCCAAATTCGCCTCGGAACCCGTCGTTCGCCGCTCGCCATGGCACAGGCGGTGGAGACCCGTTCGCGGCTTTGCGCAGCGCATGGCTGGGATGAAAGCGCGGTCGAGCTGGTCCCGGTCATCGCCAGCGGCGACAAGATACAGGATCGCCCGCTTGCCGATATCGGCGGCAAGGCGCTGTGGACGCGCGAACTCGATAACTGGCTGGACGAGGGCCGGATCGACGCTGCCGTCCATTCGATGAAAGATGTTGAGACGCTGCGCCCCGCCGAATTCGCCATTGGCGCCATCCTGCCGCGTGCGGACAAGGCCGATATGCTGCTGGGCGCCGCATCCATCGCGGCAATTCCTCGCGGTGCACGGGTCGGGACCAGTGCCCCGCGCCGTGCCGCGCAATTGCTCAATGCGCGCCCCGACCTCGAAGTTGTCGGCATTCGCGGCAATGTCGCCACCCGCATGGCGAAGCTGCAGGCCGGGGAAGCCGATGCGACCTTCCTCGCCGCAGCGGGTCTCGAACGGCTGGGTGAAACGGGCGTGGGCACGCGGCTCGACCCGGAAGAATGGTTGCCGGCACCGGCGCAGGCAGCAATCGGCATCGAATGCCGCGCCGCCGACGATCGTACGTGCGACCTGCTCGCGGCGATCGACGACAAGCCGAGCCATGAGGAAGTTCTCGCAGAACGCGCGCTATTGGAAGGGCTGGGCGGGACCTGCCACAGTCCCATCGCTGCCCTGACGCGCCGCGAAGGCGGCAAGTTGCGCCTTACCGCCACCATCTACAGCGCCGATGGCGCGATCCGCATCAGCGACGAGGCGATGTTCGAGCCTGGTGATCTCGATGCGCCCCGGCAATTGGCCGCCCGGCTTCTCGATAAGGCTCCGACGCATGTCTCGGCCCTTTTCGGAGGACAGGCTTGAGCCGCCTGCTCTTCATATTGCGGCCCGAGCCCGGGCTTCGCGTCACCATGGAAACCGCCGAGGCATACGGGCTGACGGTTCTCGGTTGCCCCCTTTTCGAAGTCGAGGCGGTCGCGTGGGATTGCCCCGACCCAAGCGGTTTCGACGCCCTGCTCGTGGGCAGCAGCAACGTGTTTCGCCATGGCGGGCACAATCTGGAAAAGCTCGAACGCCTGCCGGTCCATGCCGTCGGCGAGGCCACAGCCGAGGGCGCCCGTGAAAAGGGTTTCATCGTTTCGCAGACGGGCAAGGGCGGATTGCAGGCGTTGCTCAATAAGGTGAAGGGCCGCGAAATCCGCTTCCTCAGGCTGGCCGGCGAAAAAATGGTCGAGCTGGATCCGCCTGAAGGCGTTTCGATCGAAACGCGTGTCACCTATCGCATGCGGGATCTGGAACTGGCGGACGATGTGGCCAGAGCAATGCGGAACAACGGCGGGGTGGCCCTCATGCATTCGGGCGAGGCTGCAAGGCGCCTGCGCGAAGAATGCGACCGGCTGGAAATCGACCGGACGAAGGTCACGATTGCAGCGCTGGGCCCGAGGATCGCGGAAATTGCAGGTGACGGCTGGGAAGGTGTACACATTGCCCCGCAGGCGCTCGACGCCGAGCTACTGGCCTTGGCGGAGCGATTGTGCCAGTAGGCTAAGCGGATGAAACGCGCTTCAAACAATGGCGCGGCGGGGTCGTGGAACGGAGTATAATGGAGAGTTTTTCGAGCAATCGGCGTTCGCCGAACAGCATGCGGCCCATGCTGCTTGCCACGGCGGCCTCTTTTGTTCTCGGGGCAGCTGTCGCAGGCTACTTCACCTGGCGCTCGTCCGGTGCGGATGAGACCGGTAACGCGCAGACCGAGCAGCCGCAGGCCGCGCTGACGACGGAAGCCGCCGACGACGGTCCGACACCGAGCCCGAGCGCCAGCCCGAGCGAGGTTTCGGTCGAGGATGTCGAGCGCGTGGCCGAACAGCAGGGCGGCATCGACCAGCGCCTTGCCGCCGCCGAACAGCGCCTGACCCGGCTCGACCTCCAGGCACAGGCCGCCGCGGGCAATGCCGCAAGGTCCGAAGGCCTGCTGATTGCATTCGCCATCCGCCGCGCCATCGATCGCGGTGCGGAATTGGGCTACTTGTCTGACCAGCTGCGTCTGCGCTTCGGCGATGCGCTGCCCAATGCGGTCAACACGATCATCACCTTCTCGCGCGAACCGGTCACACTCGACCAGCTCATCGCCCGTCTCGACGGACTCGCGCCCCAGCTGCAATCGGGTGACGATCGCGGCGGGTTCGAACGCTTCACACAGGAACTTGGCGCCCTGTTCACGGTGCGACGCGAAAGCGCGCCTTCGCCGCAGCCTGAAAAACGGATCGAGCGGGCGCGCCTGTTCCTGCTGAGCGGACGGCCCGACGATGCCGTGGCCGAGGTGCGCAACCTGCCGGGCGCCTCGCAGGCTGAGCAATGGCTGCGCGATGCGGAACGCTATGCCTCGACGCAGCGTGCGCTGGACCTGATCGAAACCGCAGCCGTGCTTGAACCGCGCCGCCTGCGCGATGGTGCGGGTAACCGTATTTCGCAGCCAAGCCCCGTAGACGAATAAAACGAAGAGGCGGCTCAGGCCTTCATCAATTCGGGCACATCGCCCGATACGCCGCGCGCTTCGTCCATGAAGAACTTCTTCAGCCAGCCCGAACGCTGCACGCCTGCCATGCCGAAACGGCGCACCGCACTGGCGGTCTTGCCGGGCACGCCGAAGATGCGGGTAAGCGTATCGGTTGCGCCCATGACCATGATGGAGTCGAGTGCGCGCCACTTCTCGTAACGTTCGAGGACCTGCGCATCGGCAAGGTCGAGGCCGAGGCGGCGGGCTTCTTCGAGCACCTCCACCAGCGCCCCGACATCGCGCAGGCCGAGGTTCAGGCCCTGTCCGGCAATCGGGTGCATGCCGTGGGCACTGTCACCGATCAGCGCCATGCGCTCGCCCACGATCCGCGCTGTGTGCTGGAAGCTCAGCGGGTAAGAAGTGCGGCCACTGTTGAGCGACAGCGTGCCGAGAATATCGCCCATGCGCTTCTCGACCTCGGCAAGGAAGGCGCGGTCGCCGAGCTTGAGCACGCCGGCGGCGTCTTTCTCGTCCACGGTCCAGACAAGGGCGCTGCGGTGCTGGCCTTCGGGGCCGTCGAGCAGCGGCAGGAGCGCGAAGGGACCGTCCTCGTAGAAGATTTCCCAAGCCACGCCTTCGTGCGGCTTCGAATGGTCAAGGCCGGTGATGATCGCGCGATGCGAATAGTCCCAGCTGGCCATTTTCAGCCCTTCTTCCTCGCGGGTGGGCGAGCCGCGACCCTCGGCACCGACCAGGAGGTCCGCTTCCAGCACGGTTCCGTCGCCCAGCGTTGCGCTGACCGAAAAGGCATCGCGGTGGCGGCTGACGACATCCACCGGGGCGTGCATCGTGATCAGCGGTTCGTTCTTCGCTGCATCGAACAGGGCGATGCGCAGCTGCCGGTTGGCGAACATGCGCCCAAGCGTGCCTTCATGCACTTCGGGCGTAAAGTCGATCCGGCCCGGTTTCATCTGGTCGAGTACGGCGATGGATTCGATCGGGCAGCCATGCGGCTCCAGCGCTTCGGCAAGGCCGATGTTGCGGAATAGCCGCCAGCTTGCGGTCGAAATGGCCGATGCGCGGCCATCGAAACCTTCCGCCGTCAGGTCGGCCGGATCGGCCCGATCGACGAGGTGGCTCGAAAAGCCTTTTTTCGCCGCCGCGAGGGCAAGTGTGGTTCCCACGAGGCCGCCGCCGAGGATGAGCAAGTCGCGCTTGTCTGTCATGGGGGCAGTCCCTAATGCGCTCTGTGTGACCGAGGCAAGGACATTGGACGCAGCGCGCGGCATCTGGCTTGCATTTGTTGCGGCACTGGTGCTGCTATTTCCCGCCGTCGTCTGCGCGCAGGAAGCACGTTTCGGTGATGAGAATATCGCGGTCGAATTGCGCAGCGATGGACCGCCAGTCCCTGGTGAAACCTGGATGCTGGCGCTGGAGTTTACGCCCAGCAGCAGGGAATGGCACGGTTACTGGTCGAATCCTGGAGATGCAGGGCAAGGCATGGCGCTTCTCCTCGACCTGCCCGAGGGATGGGTGGCGGGTGAGCCGCTGTATCCCGTGCCGCAAACCCTCGTGATCTCGGAACTGATGAATCACATCTACGAGGGCGAGCATGCGGTCCTCGTGCCGGTCGATGTGCCCGCCGATGCGGCAGTGGGAAATATCGCGCCGATCACCGGCTTCGTCTCCTACCTCGCCTGTACCGACAGGCTTTGCGTACCGCAGGATGCGCGTCTTACGTTGAGCGAGGGCGGGGATTTTCGGGCATGGCGGGCAGCCATCGCCCCGCCGCTCGACAGTGTTGCAGGATACGAAATCCAGCGCGACCGGCTGCGCATTGGCATACCGCTTCCGGCTGATCTTGAACTGGGTGATCTGCACCTGTTCCTTGCAGACACGCAAATCGGCGGGTTCGCCCCGCAATATGCCGCGGTCCAGACCTATGTTCGCGAAGGCAATTTGCTGGTCGCCGAAATCCCGCTTCGCCGGCTCGCCGGACAGGAAGGCACCGCCTTGCCAGAGCGGATCGGCGGCATCCTCTCGCTCGGTGACGGACAGGGGCTTCGCTTCGAGGCCGAACAGCGCGACGTACCGCTGGAAGGCGTGAAGCCCATCCGTGGACCGGTCGATATTCCGCCGCTCTGGATATTGCTGGCAGCCTCGCTGGTCGGAGGATTGCTACTCAACATCATGCCCTGCGTTTTCCCGATCCTCAGCCTCAAGGCGCTCGCGCTCGCCAAGGCGGGCGGTGACGAGGTTTCTGCAAGGCGCGATGCGCTGGCCTATACCGCGGGCGTGGTGCTGGCCTGTGCCGCCCTCGGCGCGCTGATCCTGCTGCTGCGTTCGGCGGGCGAGCAGGTGGGCTGGGCCTTCCAGCTTCAGGAGCCGCGCATCGTGGCCGCGCTATTCCTGCTGGCGATTGCGATCACCGCCAACTTCCTCGGGCTGTTCCAGGTACCCGGAATGGCGATCGCGGGCGGCAAGCCATCTGCAAGGGGTTCCTTCGCGACCGGCTTGCTCGCTGCCTTCGTCGCTACGCCATGCACCGGCCCCTTCATGGCGCTGGCGCTGGGCGCGGCGCTGGTGCTGCGTCCGATAGAGGGGTTCGCGATCTTCACTGCGCTGGGCGTGGGACTGGCGCTCCCCTTCCTGCTCATCGGCTTCATCCCCGCTGGGCGGCGCAAACTGCCCAAGCCGGGTCCTTGGATGGAGCGTTTCCGGCGCTGGATGGCGATCCCGATGGGGCTCACCGTCCTGGCGCTCGCATGGCTCTTGTGGCGGATTGCCGACGGTTTCTGGCTGACCATTATCGGGATCGTGAGTGTCCTCATGCTCGCGCTGCTCGCATCGATGGGCCAGCGGCAGGCCAAGGGACTGGGGGCCGAACGGATCTTCTTTGCAGGGATCGTGGCGCTGTCCATCTTCGCGCTGTCCATCGTGCCGGAACCGGAAGCTCCCGAGCTATCCCCTTCGCAGAGCATCCACGAGCCCTTCGCCTTTTCCGAAAGCGCGCTTGCCGAAGCGCGCACCAGCGGCAAGCCCGTTTTCGTCTGGTTCACCGCCGACTGGTGCATCACCTGCAAGGTGAACGAACAGGTCGCCATCGAACGCGAAGAGACGCGCGACGCCTTCGCAAGGGCAGGCGTGATCACGATGCGCGGCGACTGGACGCGCCGGGACGAAGAGATTGCCAGCTTCCTTGCGAAACAGGGCGTGGCGGGCGTGCCGCTTTACCTGTGGTACGTGCCGGGCGGCGACGCGCAGCAATTGCCGCAGGTGCTTACTCCGGCGATGCTTCGGGATCTGGCAGGGCAGGCATCGTCCCCGCGCAGCGAGTGATGAACTCGGCCGGCTGGCGGCTGGCGTTGAGGATCATCGAACCTGCCCCCGGAATGGTCGCCTCGATACTGCGCGGGCCGGTCAGCACTTCCAGCCTCGGATCGTCGGCACGGACCGAGCCGCGCCACAGCCATGCATCGCCTTCCTCATGCGCGTCGATAAAGAAGCGTTCGACGTGGCCGTTGCCGATCAGCGCCAGCACTGCCTTCGCATCCTCGTCTGCCGCGACATAGCGCCGGTAGACCAGTTCCTCTCCTTCGCATGCCAGCGAGAAGAGCGGCATTTCCCCGGGCTTGCCGTAGAGCAGGCGCCCGCTCTGTTCGCTGCGCACCCATGCGGCACCTTGCGTATCGGGCGAGGCGACGGGGGTGGCAGGTGCGCGCCTCTCGTCGGTGATCTGCGTGCGCGAGACATAGTCGTCCGAAGCGGGCGGCTTGCAGGCGGACAGCAGGGTAAGCGCACACAGCGCGGTGAGGCGAAGCATGGTGCCGAGCTATGCCAGCACACACATCGCGGTCAACGCGCCCGGATGAATTCGCGCAGGTCGTTGCTGAGTTTTACCCGGTCCTCGTCACGCACATACATCATGTGGCCGGCGTCGTAATATTTGAACGTCAGCCGGTCCTGCGGGATGCCGAAGCGATTGAGCGAATATTCCGCGCCGAAAAACGGCGTCGCGAAATCGTACCAACCTTGCGCGTTGAACAGGCGCAGCTGCGAATTCTCGCGCATGGCCCTGCCGATCAGCGGGGCGACATTGAGATAGGCATTACGGCCCCGGCCATTGTTCATCGACCAGTCCCAGTACTGACCCGGCTCGCGACCGATCGACTGGTACTCACGGTCGGTCTCGAAGCCGAGGCCATCGCGCAGCCAGCTGTTCACCGCCGCCGTATAGCCTGCATCGATGCCGTAGAAACTGGGGTCGTTATCCGGCGTCTCGCCTGCATTGTCATAGTCGCGGCCCGTATAGCGCGCATCGAGGCGGCCGATGGTCAGCCCTCGGTCGCGCAGCAATTCCTTGTAGAAACGCTGGCTTGTGACCCGCAGGTTCGCCTGGTCGAGATATTCCTCCGAAAGGCCCGTCAGGCGCGAGAGTTCTGCGCGCACCGCCGCGCGTTCGGCGTCGGGCAGATCCTGTCCCTTCAGCAGTGCAGTCGCGAAGGGTCCGATGGCGAACTGGCGCGCTTCCTCGGCAATGGCCTCGACCGAAGGTGCCTGCACCTTGCCGTGATAATAGGCCGCTGCGGCCATGTTCGGCAGCGTGACGATATAGGCCATTTCGTTGCCCGGCGTCGGCTCGCGTCCGGCAAGATCGAGGATGGTCGAGACGAGGATCAGGCCGTTCAGGGCGACGTCGTTGAAGGTCCCGCCTTCCAGCTCGTCCACCACCATCGCCGTGCGGGTGGTGCCGTAGCTCTCGCCGCCGAGATATTTGGGGCTGTTCCAGCGGCCATTGTCGTTGATCCAGCGCCTGATGACCTGCGCCACGGCGCGCGCGTCCTGCCTCAATCCGTAGTATTTCTCCGGATCGGTGCCCTTGGTCAGGAAGCTGAAGCCGGTGCCCGGCGGATCGATGAACACGAGATCGGCAACGTCGAGCAGGCTCTCGGGATTTTCGAGGATCGGGTAGGGCGGCGCACCATCGTCGCGCGCATCGGACGGGATGCCAACCCTCTTCGGCCCCCAGGCGCCCATCTGCAGCCAGACCGAACCCGAACCCGGCCCGCCGTTGTAGATGAAGAAAACGGGGCGCGAGGTATCGCGCGGGCTCTTCACATAGCTCGTGGTGACGATGACCGCTTCCTGCTTGCCGTCATCGCCCTCGAGGATCGTCTCGCTGACCGTGGCAGTATAGGACATGCGCTGCCCGCCGAAAGTGCCGGTGAGGCTGCGCGACTTGACCTGCGGCTCGATCTGTTCGGCCGGGGGAGCGCCGGGCTTCTCCTGCGCAGAGAGAGGGGCGGATAAGGCGAGAACCGCAGCGGCGGCGAGCAGGCGGGTGATCATGGCCCTGCTATGGCGGCGGAAAGGAAGCGGGTAAAGTGTCCGCTCCCTCTGCCGCTATTCCTTATTCCTTCGCAGATGGCTTCACGAATTTCATCACGAACCGATCGGTCTTGCCACGGATTTCCGGCGCGAAGACGCTGGTTTCGCGGTCGTCTTCGGGATTGGCGAGCATATCGCTTTCAGCCTCGAGGACGAAGCCGGCCCGTTCGAGATCGGCGCGGACCACTGCGGGGTCGATCCGGTGGTAATCGTCGACGGTCTTGCGGGTATCGCCCGGATTGCCGGCATGATCGATCACACCCACAACGCCGCCGGGTTTCATCGCTTTATACAGGCTGGCAAGGTATGCATCGGGATCGGTGCGGGACATCTTGTACTGCTCGGATTCCCAATAAAGGTCGTGATAATTCAGGTTCATGATCGCGAAATCGAAGCGCTCGGCATCCGTTGCGAATTCCTCGAAGGGATAGCGTTCGAGAACGATACCGGGCTCACGTTGCGACAATGCGGTCCACGCCTCCTCATCGAAGAACTGGTCGGGTTCCAGCGCAGTCACACTGCCATTCTCGCCGACAGCCTTGGCGAGGATTTCCGCCCAGTATCCGCCGCCCGACATGAGGTCGGCAGCCGCATCGCCTTCCTGAATGCCGAGAAACGCCAGGACTTCGGCGGGCTTGCGGTTCTCGTCGAGCGCGCGCGCTTGCTCGGGACGAGCTTCGTTGGCGACAGCTGCCGCGAGCGTATCGGCCGAGACGGTTTGCGCGGCCTCGACTTGGGCAGTGCTCTCTTCTGCCGGTTGCGAACAGGCGGCCAGCGACAGTGCCAGCGCCGTGGTCAGGATCAGGTGCGGTTTCACGGTTCTCTCCCCTTGCATATTGCAAGGAGGAGCTTGGACCTCGCGCAGGGAGGTGGGAAGGGCTTCAGCCTACGTTGGTCGAGAGCGCGGGGGCGCTGGTCGAAGTCTTACGGCTTGCCGCCCATCCGTTTGTAGCGCGTCTTGCCGTAGCGGGTCTTTCGGGTGCCCGGGCGGCCTGCATCGCTCCTGCCGACGCGCGGAGCCTTCTTCTCCTCGTCGCCAAGGCCAAGCTCGTCATTCTCGAGGCGTCGGATTTCGTCGCGCAAGCGGCCTGCTTCCTCGAATTCGAGATCGGCAGCAGCGGCGCGCATGCGTTTTTCGAGATCCTCGATATAGGCACGAAGGTTGTGGCCGACGAGGTTGTTGCGCTCGTCATCGCCCGTGTCGACGGTGACCCCGTCCTGCGCTGCCGTATGCGCAACGATATCGGCGATGTTGCGCTTGATCGTCTTCGGCGTGATGCCGTGTTCTTCGTTATAGGCCTTCTGCTTCTCGCGGCGGCGGTCGGTTTCCGCCATCGCGCGTTCCATCGAACCGGTGACACGGTCGGCATAGAGGATCACGCGGCCTTCGACGTTACGCGCGGCGCGGCCGATGGTCTGGACGAGGCTGGTCTCGCTGCGCAGGAAGCCTTCCTTGTCCGCGTCGAGGATGCAGACGAGGCCGCATTCGGGAATGTCGAGGCCTTCGCGCAGCAGGTTGATGCCCACCAGCACGTCGTAGACGCCGAGGCGCAGGTCGCGGATCAGCTCGATACGCTCCAGCGTCTCCACGTCGGAGTGCATGTAGCGCACCCTCACGCCCGCCTCGTGCATGAACTCGGTGAGGTCTTCCGCCATGCGCTTGGTCAGGGTGGTGACAAGCGTGCGATAGCCCTTGGCAGCGGTCTTCTTGCACTCTTCGATGCAGTCCTGGACCTGGTCCTCGACCGGCTTGATCTCGACCGGCGGGTCGATGAGGCCGGTGGGCCGGATGACCTGTTCGGCAAAGACGCCGCCGGTCTGCTCCATCTCCCACGTGCCCGGTGTGGCCGAAACGCAGAAGGTCTGCGGGCGCATCGCGTCCCATTCGTTGAAGCGAAGCGGGCGGTTGTCGATGCAGCTGGGCAGGCGGAACCCGTACTCGGCCAGCGTGATCTTGCGCCGGTGGTCACCCTTCGCCATCGCGCCGATCTGCGGCACGGTCTGGTGACTTTCGTCGACGAACAGCAGTGCGTTTTCGGGCAGGTATTCGAACAGCGTCGGCGGCGGTTCGCCGGGGAGGCGGCCGGTGAGGAAGCGGCTGTAGTTCTCGATCCCGGCACAAGAGCCGGTGGCGGCGATCATCTCGAGATCGAAATTGGTGCGCTGCTCGAGCCGCTGCGCTTCCAGCAGCTTGCCTTCCTCGTGCAGTTCCTTGAGCCGTTCCTGCAGCTCGAACTTGATGGCCTCGCTAGCCTGTTTCATCGTCGGGCCGGGCGTGACGTAGTGCGAATTCGCGTAGATCCGCACCTTGTCGAGGCTGGCGCCCTTCTTGCCGGTCAGCGGATCGAATTCGCTGATTTCCTCGATCTCGTCACCGAAAAAGCTGATGCGCCACGCCATGTCCTCGTAATGCGAGGGGAAGATTTCGAGACTGTCACCGCGCACGCGAAAATTGCCGCGCGCGAAGGCAGCGTCGTTGCGCTTGTATTGCAGGGCGACGAGCTTGCGGATCAACTCGCGCTGGTCGACGGTCTCGTCCTTCTTGATGTCGAAGATCATCGCCGAATAGGTTTCGACCGAGCCGATACCGTAGAGGCAGGAGACCGATGCGACGATGATCACGTCATCGCGCTCAAGCAGCGCGCGCGTGGCCGAGTGCCGCATCCGGTCGATCGCCTCGTTCACCGAGCTTTCCTTCTCGATGTAGGTGTCCGACCGGGGCACGTAGGCTTCGGGCTGGTAATAGTCGTAATAGCTGACGAAATACTCGACCGCGTTCTCCGGGAAGAAGCTCTTGAACTCGCCATAAAGCTGCGCGGCGAGGATCTTGTTTGGCGCGAGGATCAGGGCAGGGCGCTGCAGTTCCTCGATCACCTTGGCCATGGTGAAGGTCTTGCCCGAGCCGGTGACGCCAAGCAGGACCTGCGTCTGTTCATCCTCGCGCGCCGAGGCAGTAAGTTCCGCGATCGCGGTCGGCTGGTCGCCGCTGGGCGTATAGTCGCTGACGAGCTTGAACGGCCGGCCGCCCATGGACTTTTCAGGACGCGCGGGCTTGTGGGGGACGAATTCACCGGTTGTGTCCGGCTCTTCCAGCCCTCTGCGAATTACGAGTTCAGCCATGCGCGCACATATGGGGTACGCCACAAGAGGGTGCAATGACGGCTTGTGCCAGGCCAGCCGCTTGCCTAGCCTTGGGGACGAAGAAAACCGGAGATTTCCTATGCGTGCGCCTTTTACCGCCCTTGTTGCCACCCTGGCTCTTGCAGCTTGCGGCAGCCCCGATCCCGACACCGACGGGGACGGCAAGATCAGCATGGAGGAGGCGCAGGCGAGCATGGAAGCCAACGGCGCGGTCAAGCCGCAGCCCGGCCAGTACCGCGCCTCGGTCGAACTCCTCGATTTCGAAGCGCCCGGCGCGCCGCCTGAGGCCAAGCAAGTGCTCAGCAGCAGGATGGAGCGCACATTCGAATACTGCCTGACGCCCGAAGACGCCGAGAAAGGCTTCGAGGAGATGGCGCGCACCTCGCAAAGCGGGGACTGCTCGTTCGAGAAGTTCGATGCGGACGGCAATGATATCGATGCCGTCATGCTATGCACCGATGGCGGCATGGGCGAAATGCGCATGACCATGGACGGCAGCGGCAGCGAAACCGCGTCGGAAATGACCATGACGATGGAAGGCAACATGGCCGGACAGGGACGGGGAACGATGACCGTGCGCACGTCGCATGAGCGTATCGGGGACTGTGCCAGCTAAGGGCACCGCCTCACATTCAGGAACCCGCAATCGGCCCGGCGCATTATTGCGGGACGATGGCAACACTACCTTTCTTGGAAACGCGTCAGGAATGGAGCAGGCGCATTGCGCTGGCTGCAGAGCCTTGCCCAGACGATGCGCGCGGCCCGCGGGCGCTCCTGCTGCTGCGCGAGTTTCTCTGGCCGCTGGAGCCTGTGAAGCGGCGCTTCTCGCCGGTCGAGGTTTCGCCCGCCGCCAATCCGCGCCGCGTGATGCTGCTGCCGGGCTTCGGGGCGCATCCGGTCCGCATGCGGTGGCTTGCCCGCCAGCTGGAAAAGGCCGGCCACACCGCGAAAAGCTGGGGCATGGGCGTCAATCTTGGCGCAACTGCCGATCGCTTCGCCAAGGTCGAGGAACGGCTGGAAGAGCTATACGAAAGGCGTGGCCAGAAGATCGTGCTGGTCGGCTGGAGCCTCGGCGGCGTGATGGCCCGCGAACTGGCCAAGCGTCATCCCGACAAGATCGAAAAGGTCGTCACCATGGGTTCGCCCTTTTCGGGCAGCCCGCGGGCGAACAATGGCTGGCGTGCCTACCAGGCCATTGCCGGCCATCGCGTCGACGAGCCGGAAATCGACACGGTCGTGGCCGAGAAACCGCCGGTGGAAACAGTAGCCATGTGGAGCCCGCGTGACGGCATCGTGCACCCGCGTTCCGCCTGTGGCCGCGCAGGCGAGCGCGATCGTACGATCGCGCTGCGCTGCTCGCACATGGGCTTTGTGCTCTCCAATGAAGCAATGTCCGCGCTTCTTTCGGAACTGGACCGCTCCTGAACCTTTAGTTCCCTGACGGGTGGCGTCCTGCTGCCCGACGCGCGTCATGCGCGACCAGTCCATCTCGGGGGAACATGAGCGGCAACGCCGAATTTTTCGACGAAATGCGCCAGCCGGACGGCTCGGTGCGACCTGCCTATTCGAACTATTGCAAATGGTACGACGAGCAGGACCCCAAGCTCCTGCGTCGCAAGCACTCCGAGGCAGAAACCAATTTTCGCAAGACGGGCATCACCTTCAATGTCTACGGCGAGGACGAGGCCGAAGAGCGCCTCATCCCCTTCGACATGGTGCCGCGCGTCATTGATGCGCGCGAGTGGCGCCGCCTGACGCGCGGGATCGAACAGCGCGTGTCGGCTCTCAACGCCTTCATGCACGATCTCTATCACCGGCAGGAAATCGTGCGAGCCGGCAGGCTTCCCGAACGCCTGCTGCGCAATAACGAGGCGTGGTTGCCGAACATGGTCGGCTTCACGCCGCCGGGCGGGGTCTACACCCACATCGTCGGGATCGACCTTGTCCGCACCGGTCCCGACGAATTCTTCGTCCTGGAAGACAATGCCCGTACGCCATCGGGCGTCAGCTACATGCTCGAAAATCGCGAGACGATGATGGCGATGTTCCCCGAACTCTTCCTGCGCTGCCAGGTGGAGAGCGTGTCGGACTATCCGCGCCGTCTTGCCAAGAGCCTTGCCGCCTGCGCGCCCGATTGCGCCGGAGATAAGCCGGTGGTCGCCGTGCTAACGCCGGGCATCTTCAACTCCGCCTATTTCGAACACGCATTCCTCGCCGACCAGATGGGGGCCGAACTGGTCGAGGGCAGCGACCTTCGCGTCGTGAATGGCCGCGTCGCCATGCGCACCACCCGCGGATACAAGGCGGTCGACGTGATCTATCGCCGGGTCGACGACGATTTCCTCGATCCGCTGACCTTCAACTCCGACAGCGTGCTGGGCGTGCCCGGCATCATGGACGTGTACCGCGCGGGCGGCGTCACCATCGCCAATGCGCCGGGCACCGGAGTGTGCGACGACAAGGCGATCTATTCCTTCATGCCCGAGATCGTGGAATTCTATACGGGCGAGAAACCGCTGCTGCCCAATGTCGAGACATGGCGCTGCGCGGAAGAAGACAGCCTCAAATACGTGCTCGACAACCTTGCCGAACTGGTCGTGAAGGAGGTTCACGGCTCGGGCGGTTACGGTATGCTTGTGGGTCCCGCTTCGACCAAGAAGCAGATCGAGGAATTCCGCCACAAGATCGTCGAGAACCCCGAAAATTACATCGCGCAGCCGACGCTATCGCTGTCGACCTGCCCGGTCTTCACCAAGAAAGGCCTCGCTCCGCGCCACGTGGACCTGAGGCCATTCGTGCTGGTTTCGCCCGACAAGATCGACATCACGCCCGGAGGGCTGACGCGTGTCGCCTTGGAAAAAGGCTCGCTGGTCGTGAATTCGAGCCAGGGTGGCGGGACCAAGGATACATGGGTGCTGAAGGACTGATATGCTCGGACGCACAGCAAACGGACTGTTCTGGATGTTCCGCTACCTCGAGCGGGCAGAGAACACTGCGCGCCTGCTCGATGCGGGCCTGCGCATGGCACTTACCCGCGACCTCGTCACGGCGGAGGAGGAATGGCGCTCGGTCATCGAGACGTCCGGCCAGCGCCAGAGTTACGAGGCCAAGCACTCCAGCTACACCGGCATGCAGGCATGGAACTTCATGCTGCGCGAGAGGGATAACCCCGCCAGCATCATCTGCATGTTCAGCGCGGTACGGCAGAATGCCCGCCTGGCGCGCAATGCGATCAGCGGCGAATTGTGGGAAGCGATCAACGAGAACTGGCTTGAAATCGACGAACAACTGGCAAAGCCCGTTGGCGAGAACAAGGTCCTCGATGCGGTCAAGACCATCCGGCGTGCAGGGACCATGGCCCGCGGCGCACTGATCGGATCGATGTTGCGCGAAGAGGGCTATCACTTCGCACAAGCCGGCATGTTCATCGAGCGGGCCGATTCCATCGCCCGCATCCTCGACATCAAGTATTACCTGCTCCTGCCGTCGCTCTCCTATGTCGGATCGAGCCTCGATACGGGGCAGTGGGACACGGTCTTGCGCTCGGTCTCGGGCGACCGCGCCTATCGTTGGCTCAACGCGGGGCGCATCGATGCGCGCGGTATTTGCGAGTTCCTGATCCTCGATGACCGTTTCCCGCGCAGTCTCGCCTTCTGCCATTCGGAACTGCGCAGCAACCTTGCGGCGCTGGCCCGGCTCCACGGTACCGAAGGCGAATGCAATGCGCTGATGCGCGAAGCGGATACGAAGATCACCGACCTGACAATCGAGGAGATCTTCGAGCAGGGCCTGCACGAATTCCTCACCGAGTTCATGTCTTCCAATGCCGCGATCGGCAATGCCATCGCCAGCGATTACAGGTTCTTAAGCTAATGCGCCTCTCGATCCGCCATACCACCCGCTACAACTTCGATGCGCCCGTGGTGCATGCCCTGCAGAGGCTGCGCCTGACTCCCAAGGAAACGCAGGGTCAGGAAATTCTCGAATGGTCGATGGACTACGAGAATGCGGCCGAAGAACTCACCTACGAAGACCAGCACCACAACACGACCACTCTGGTGGCGGTGGAGCCCGAAGCGACCGAGGTCACGATCACCTGCCACGGCAAGGTCGATACGCATGACCATGCTGGAGTGATCGGGCGCCACGCGGGGCACCTGCCCCTGTGGAGCTTTCTTTCACAGACGAAGCTGACGAAGCCCGGCCCCGGCATGAAAACGCTGGTCAAGGAGCTGAAAGGCTTTGATGGCGGGCGGCTCGACCAGCTGCACGAACTGTCGCGCGCGACGCATGACCAAGTGTCGTACGAAATCGGCACCACCGATCCAGGAACCACGGCAGAGGAAAGCTATGCTGCGAAGAGCGGCGTATGCCAGGATCACGCGCATATCTTCATCGGCGCCGCCCGCGCGCTCGATATCCCGGCACGTTATGTTTCCGGCTACCTGATGATGAACGACCGCATCGACCAGGAAGCGACCCATGCTTGGGCGGAAGCTTTCGTCGAGGGGCTCGGCTGGGTCGGTTTCGACATTTCCAACGGGATCAGCCCCGATGAACGCTATGTCCGCGTTGCAACGGGACGCGATTACCGCGATGCCTCGCCGGTGAACGGAATCAGCTTCGGCAACACTTCGCAGGTGCTCAAGGTGGATGTCTCGGTAGAGCAGCAGCAAGTGCAGCAGTAAACGAAAGATCATTATGACTTATTGTGTGGGAATGAAGCTCGATGACGGGCTGGTCCTGATGAGCGATACCCGGACCAATTCGGGCGTCGACAATATCTCGGTGTTTCGCAAGATGTTCACCTGGCAGGTTCCGGGAGAGCGCATCATCACGCTGATGACCGCGGGCAACCTCGCCACCACGCAGGCCGTCATCAGCCAGCTGGAAGAGCGCACGAAAGCTCCGGACGAGCGTGACAACATCCTCCTCCAGACACCGACGATGTTCCAGGTGGCTACCGAAATCGGCAATCTGATGCGCGATATCATTTCCGGTCGGCAGGACGCCAATGGTGCCAAGGGCAGGGGGCGCTTCACCGCCTCGATCATCGTGGCAGGCCAGATCAAGGGCATGGAGCCGCGCCTGTTCATGGTCTACCCCGAAGGCAATTTCATCGAAGCGAGCCACGACACCCCCTTTTTCCAGATCGGCGAGACCAAGTACGGTCGTCCGATCATCATCCGCGGCTACGACAGTGCGATGAGCCTCGAAGATGCTGCCAAGCTGACAATGGTCAGTTTCGATTCCACGCTGAAGGCAAATCTGTCGGTCGGCCTCCCGCTCGACCTGCAGGTGATCAAGCGCGATACATACGAGGCCAGCCATGAGCACCGCATCACTCATGAGGACCCGTATTTCCAGGCGATCTCGTCGAGTTGGGGCGACGCGCTGAAGAACGCCTTTCATTCGTTGCCGGACTATTCTTTCTACCATCCGAAGGACTGATCGAATCCGTTTCGGATGCTAAAAAGTCCCGATATTTCTGACGGTTCCCGGTAATGATTTGAAATAGCGCCGGATCGGTATTTGTACGGAATTGGTATTCGTGCTGATTGTGCCAGTGTTCCGGCCATGGAACAGACACAAGTCCTTCATATCGTCGACAATTCCTGCCGCTCGAGGGCCGAACAGGCCCGCAAAGGCTTCGACCTCGGCCTCCATTGCGAAGTCTATGCCGATGCCGCCGAACTGATGGCCACGCCCCCACAGCGAGGCGTCGTGCTGGCAAGGGATGACGATGCCGAGGGCAGCGCGCGCGAAGTGCTTTCGCTGCTCTCGGAAAAATCCGCCTGGGTCCCGGTGGTCGCAACTTCGGTCGATCCGCGTCCGGGCAAGGTAGTCGAGGCGATCAAGGCCGGCGCGCTCGACTACCTTCGCCTGCCGCTCCGCGATGATCGCCTGCTGACCATGGTGGCGCGTATCAGTGACGAGGCCGATGCCTATGCAGCCGCGCGGCGCAGGGTCGTGGAGGCCCGCAACCGGATCGCCACGCTCTCCCCACGGGAGCGCGAGGTGCTCGATTGGCTGGCCGAAGGGCGAAGCAACAAGATGATCGCGCGCGAGCTGTGCATCAGCCCGCGAACGGTCGAGATTCACCGCGCCAACATGATGAGCAAACTTAGCGCTTCTCACGCTGCCGAGGCCGTGCGCCTCCGAATAGAGGCAAGTATAACGACATGAAGGTGAATGTTGGCGGAGCTGCTTTGCACCAAAATCGACACCGTTGACGTATCAATGCCTGCCGCTTGCTACGAGTATGTGAGAATAATCTAATAGATTGTCATAAGTAAATTTCGATTTGAGACCAATCTATAGAATACTCTCATGTCCTTCTCGATTGTAAAAAAACGACAATAATGCGGAACCTAAGTGTTTGTACGTAGTATTTTTACTTAGAGAATTTATTGTGAGTAGTGTATTCGAATCAATATGGAACACAAAGAAAAACTTCACATCGTGGACGGTTCTAGTCGTTCTCGGGCCGAACAGGCTAGGTTTGGTTTCGACCATGGCTATCATTGTGAAGTCTACGCGGACGCGGATGAGTTGGTTCATGCCGCTCCTTCAACGGGCATAGTTCTGGCCAGGGATGGCTGTGAATTTGGTTCGGTCGCCGCGGTCATCGAAAAGCTGAACGCGAACGGGTATTGGTTACCTGTCGTTGCAACAGGGACTGATCCAAATCCCAAACAAGTCGTGGCCGCAATCAAGAAGGGCGCGCTCGATTTCCTGCGCCTACCCCTCAAGTCGTCTCGCCTTACCCGCATGGTCGAGGAAATCCGACAAGAGGCCGCAGCCTATGGCGAATCCATGCGCAGGATGGCTCAGGCAAGGGTTTGCCTTGCACGCCTCTCTCCGCGGGAACGAGAAATTCTCGAACTCGTGGTTGCTGGTGAAAGCAACAAGGAGATCGCCCAAGAACTCGAGATCAGCCCGCGCACGGTCGAGGTTCACCGGTCTAGCATGATGAGCAAGCTCGGAGCGCACCGAGCGGCTGAAGTCGTACGTCTGAGGCTTGAAGCTCGGCTCGGGCCTACCGAGCTGCTGAAAGCCGGCTAGTACCTTTCCTGTCTATCTGCAGAAACTGCCGCTCCCCAGTTCAAGGTGCAGGTGGTCGTGGTGAGCTGCGTTGTAATCCGGCCCGAGCACCGTGCCGAAGCGCTTGCAGGCGCTGCGATGGATGACTCTTAGGAACTCGCGTTCTTCCCGCGAAGCATTCCAACCTGCTTTCACGCTGATCCTGCGCCCGTCCTCCAGCACGAAGGCGCCGACATCGATGGCCTCCGCGCGCGAGTGGGCGGACAGGCGACCGGTTCCTGCAACATTGCGGCAGGAATAGCTGCCCATGGTCTCGATCCGGGCGAGAGGGCTGCCGAATATCTGCCGCGCTGCCCGGTCCACACCATATCGGGCCCAACCGGCAAAGGAATTGGCAAGCGGGCAGGCGACCGCTCCAAGGTTGGTGACCTGCAGTTCGCCAAGGTCCCCGCCGACGCGGTCGAGCTGGACCGAGTTCACCGTGCTGCAGCCTGCGCCGTAAAACCGGTCGGGCAGGGGCGCGAACGAGGCTCCGCTCGATCCCAGTTCGGCAAGGCAGGTGCGCGCTTCGGGCTTTTCCCACGAAGGATCGGCCACCCGTTCGACCGGACGCGTGGTGGCCGAAGACCGTTCTTCCGGGCTGCCGACGCAACCGGCAAGAGCAAGGGCCATAACGGAGCTAATGGCAATCGAACCGCGCATGGTCAGGACCTTACCAGCGATTTGCTGAATATCGCGCTACTTGCTAGGGGCAATCTTGTGGGAAAGCCTATTCGGGCGCGGCAATTTGCTGCCACAGCTCGATCTTCACGCCGTTGGGGTCGAGCAGCCAGGCAAACTTGCCATACCCCTCGTCCACGCTGCCGAGCACGTCCACGCCTTTGGCCTTGAGCTGCGCGACGAACCCATCGAGATCGTCGACCCGCAGGTTGATCATGAAGCCGCCCTTGCCGGGCTTGATGTACTCGTCATCCTTGAAGTGGCTGATCAGCGAATAGGGCTGGTCACCGGTCTCCTCCGACCAGTTCAGCTGCGGGCCGTATTCCCCGTCGATACCCAACGTGTCACGATACCAGGCCCGCGTGGCGGCGGGATCTTCCGCCACATAGAAAACGCCGCCGAGCCCGGTAATCTTCGCCATGCCTATGCCTCCTGCGCCACTCCTGCCGGTGCCGTCGCCTTGCTGACCAGCCAGATTGCGACCCAAGCCGCGATGAAGCCGGGGACGATTTCATACAGGCCCGCGTCCATTCCAGGAAGCCGGCTGTTCCAGCCGAGCGCAATCCATGCAGCGACGGTGCCTGCTCCCGTCACGAGGCCTGCGACCGCCCCCGCACCCGTCATCTTGTCCCAGGTCAGCGAGAGGATGATCAGCGGCCCGAAGGCAGCGCCGAAGCCTGCCCATGCGTGGGAAACGAGGCCAAGGACCTCGCTATCCGGATCGCTTGCAATCGCGATCGCGGCAAGCGCGACCAGAGCCGTGCAGATGCGGCCCATGTTCACGCTCTCGCGCTCGCTCGCTTCCTTACGGAAGAACAGCTTGTAGAAATCCTCGGTCAGCGAGCTGGCTGCGACCAGCAGCTGCGAACTGATAGTCGACATGATCGCCGCCAGCAGCGCGGCGAGAAGGAAACCGGTGATGAGCGGGTGGAAGAGCAAGTTGGCAAGGACGATGAAGATCGTCTCCGGATTGTCGATTACGAGGCCATTGCGCTCGACATAGGCGCGGCCTGCAATGCCGATACCGATCGAACCGATCAGCGCGACTCCCATCCATGTCATGCCGATGTTGCGCGCGGTCTTGACCTTCTCGACCGTATCGATGGCCATGAAGCGGACGATGATGTGCGGCTGGCCGAAATAGCCCAAGCCCCAGGTAACGGCACTGATGAAGCCGAGCAGCGTCAGGCCCTGGGTCAGGCTCAGGAAGCCCTCGACCGGCACATCGCTGAGCGAACCGCCGCCTTCACCGCCTGCGCCGAACATCACGACCAGCGGCATCAGGACGAGCGCGACGACCATGATGCAGCCCTGCACGAAGTCCGTGAGGCTCACGGCAAGGAAGCCGCCGACCATTGTGTATGCAAGGACGACCAGCGCGGTGATCCAGATACCCGTCATGTAATCGCTCATGCCCCAATCGGGCAGGATTCCGGCAAAGCTGGTCTCGAACAGCAATCCGCCACCAACGAGGCCGGCCGCAGTATAGACTGCGAAGAACACGACCACGATGAGTGCCGAGACGACGCGCAGCGCGACAGCCTTGTCGGGAAAGCGATTGGCGAGGAATTCGGGAATTGTCAGCGAGTTGCCGCGCTCCTCGGTCTGCTGCCTGAGGCGCGGTGCGACGACGACCCAGTTGACGAAGGCGCCAATGAACAGGCCGATGCCAATCCATGCCTCTACGAGACCGGCTGCATAGAGCGCGCCGGGCAGGCCGAGCAGCAGCCAGCCGCTCATGTCCGAGGCGCCGGCGGAAAGTGCAGCCACTGCCGGTGGCAGGTTCCGGCCGGCAAGGAGGTAGCCCTCGCTGGTATCGGTCGAGCGTTTCCAGGCCCAGAGGCCGATGGCGATCATGGCCACGAAATAGAGGCCGAGCGAAATCAGTGTTCCAGTCTGCATGGGCGGGCTGGTAACAAATGCAACCGGTGCTGGCTACCGTGAGCCCGGAGCGATGCCCGGAGCGATGCAAGGCGAGGGGGCTGCCCTTTTGCTGCGTTCGTGTATTGGCGGCGTAATGCCTATGACGCTTATCACCCTGCTAATGGCCTTCGCATTCTGCGCGGTGCATCTTTTCGTCGGACAATTGCGCTTCCTCGACCGCAATCCGCGAAGCCGCTGGCTGTCCTTCGCCGGTGGTGTCGCGGTGGGTTACGTGTTCCTGCATATCCTTCCCGAACTCGCTGCGCATTCCAAGACCTTCGAAAAGGCTACGGGCTTCGATGCAACCTTGGCGGAAGAGCTGGTCTACGCGCTAGCGCTCGCGGGACTTGCCTTGTTCTATGGCCTGGAGCGTTCGCTCGCGATTTCCCGGGACCGGCGAATGGCGACCGAGGGCCGAGACCGCCCGCATCACCCGGTCTTCTGGCTACATATCGGGGCGAGCGCGCTGCTGGTCCTGCTCATCGCTTACTTGCTGAACCACCGCGAGGATCCGACCCCGGCAGGGCTGGCTCTCTATTTTGCGGCGATGATGCTGCACTTCGTGACGGCTGATTTCGGTACAAGGTCGGACCATCCGGAGATCTACGATGCGCGCGGGCGATGGGTGCTTGCAGCAGCGACGCTGGGCGGCTGGTTGCTGGGCATCCTGGTCGAGCTGCCTGAACTGGTTATCGGCTGCCTCTTCGCTTTCGTCGGCGGCGGCATAGTCCTGCTGGTGCTCAAGGAAGAGCTTCCGGAAGACCGCAAGAGCTTCTTCTTTCCGTTCCTGGCCGGTGCCCTTCTCTATGCCGCGCTGGTTTTAGGCGAAACCTATCTCGCAGTATGAGCGGAACGTGGAGGTTGTGTCGGCGTAGGTTATGACGTGACCAGATACGCTATCCTTCTCGCTTCCGTTCTCGCCCTTTCAGCCTGCTCGCAAGCTGCGGACGAATCTTTGGAAGAGCCTGACGCACAACCGACGTCAGCCACGCCTTCTGACGCTGCTCAAGAGCCGTCACAGCAGCCCGAAAGCGCCTTGAACTCCGAAGAAGAACAGGCAGTCGCCAACGCTGCCACGCAGGACACCATCCCTGCGCGCTTCCACGGCAAATGGGCAGATAACGCGGAAGCCTGCGCCATCCGTGGCCACCAGCAATATCGCATCGGCGCGGACGAGGTCGGCTTCTTCGAATCGCGCGGCATCGTCCAGAGCGTGCGCGTCGACGGCAATTACGCGGCCGCCACATTGAGCGAACAATATGGCGACGCGCCGCCTGCCGTCTACGTGTTCTACATGGCGCGCGAAGGCGATGACGCGATGCGCCTTCGCTACGACAAGAACGACCGGTTCAGTGTGGTGCGCTGCCCCGAGGAATAGTCCTCAGGACTGAGCGGCACGCTTGGCGCGCTTGCGCTCGTGCGGGTCGAGGATGGCCTTGCGCAGGCGGATGTTTTCCGGCGTCACTTCGACCATCTCGTCATCGTCGATATAGGCGATGGCCTGTTCCAGCGTCATCACGCGCGGCGGGGTGAGGCGGATGGCGTCGTCCTTGCCGGTCGAACGGAAGTTCGTCAGCTGCTTCGACTTCATCGGGTTCACTTCGAGATCGTCGGGCTTGGCGTTCTCGCCGATGATCATGCCTTCGTAGATCTTCGCGCCGCCGCTGATGAACAGCTCGCCGCGGTCTTCCAGTGCGTTGAGCGCATAGGGGACAGCTTCACCCGGGACCATCGAGATCAGGACGCCGTTCTGGCGGCCTTCGATGGGGCCGCGATAGGTGTCATACTTCTCGAACAGGCGGTTCATGATGCCCGTGCCGCGCGTGTCGGACAGGAATTCGCCGTGGTAGCCGATCAGGCCGCGCGACGGAGCGGAGAAAGTGATGCGGGTCTTGCCCTGGCCCGAGGGGCGCATTTCGGTGAGCTCGGCCTTGCGGCGCTGCATCTTCTCTACGACCGTGCCGGAGTGTTCGTCGTCGACGTCGATGACGACCGTCTCGAACGGCTCCATGCGCTGGCCGTTTTCTTCACGGAACAGCACGCGCGGGCGGCTGATGCCGAGCTCGAAGCCTTCGCGGCGCATCGTTTCGATGAGCACGCCCAGCTGGAGTTCGCCGCGGCCTGCAACCTCGAAGCTGTCCTTGTCGGAGCTTTCGGTGATGCGGATGGCGACGTTGGTTTCCGCTTCGCGATAGAGGCGGTCGCGGATCATGCGGCTCGTGACCTTGCTGCCTTCGCGGCCGGCCAGCGGGCTGTCGTTGACCGAGAACTGCATGGCGAGCGTCGGCGGATCGATCGGCTGCGCTTCGATCGGCGTCTTCACGCTCGGATCGGCGAGGGTGTTCGAAACGGTCGCCTTTTCAAGGCCTGCAAGCGCGATGATGTCGCCTGCTACAGCGCTTTCTACCGGTACGCGGTCGAGACCGTCGAACGACATCAGCTTGGTTGCGCGGCCGACTTCGATGACCTTGCCATCAGCGTCGAGAGCGTGGATCGGATCGTTGAGGTTGATCTTGCCCGACTGCACGCGGCCGGTGAGCACGCGGCCCATGAAGTTGTCGCGGTCGAGCAGGGTAGCAAGGAAGCTGAACGGTGCTTCGGTGTCGAGGCCGGGGGCCGGGACATGCTCGGTGATCAGCTTGAACAGCGGTTCGAGGTCGCCCGAACGTGCGTTTTCGTCTTCGCTGGCATAGCCATCGCGGCCCGAGGCCCAGAGCGACGGGAAGTCGAGCTGTTCATCGGTCGCGTCGAGCGATGCGAAGAGATCGAAGACTTCGTCGAGCACTTCTTGCGGACGCGCGTCGCTGCGGTCGATCTTGTTGACGACAACGATCGGGCGCAGGCCAAGGCCCAGCGCCTTGCCGGTGACGAACTTGGTCTGCGGCATCGGTCCTTCGGCGGAATCGACCAGCAAGATGACGCCGTCGACCATGCTCAGGATACGCTCGACCTCGGCGCCGAAGTCGGCGTGGCCCGGGGTGTCGACGATGTTGATGCGCACGCCGTCCTTTTCGACGCTGGTGCACTTGGCGAGAATGGTGATGCCACGCTCTTTTTCGAGGTCGTTGCTATCCATCGCACGTTCTTCGACGCGCTGATTCTCGCGGAAAGTGCCGGACTGGCGGAAGAGCTGGTCGACGAGGGTGGTCTTGCCATGGTCGACGTGGGCGATGATCGCCACGTTGCGAAGGTCGCGGGACATAATATGTGCTTTCGTAAGGATGCCGTAGCGGCGCGTGATTCCGGCGCAGCCAATTCGTGCGCGCCCCTAGCCGAAATGGTGCAATGCGGCAAGCATCACGGAGTGTGACTCGAAAGGCACACTGCATGGTGTCTTGCATAGGTATGCCGCTTCGCCCTTGTTGGACGGCCCGCTGGCGAATAACTCACCGTCACTGCGTGATTTTGGGGAATGCGCAGCAACCCCAACGCAAGTTTCTGTGAGAGGAAGCCATTACATGAATTTCAAGAATACGAGCCTTCGTGCTGTCCTGCTGACCGGTGCCGCCGCCTTTGCGCTGCCCACCGCTGCCTATGCACAGGACCAAGACAAGGACAAGGACAAGGACAAGGCTCAGGCCCAGGCTCAGGCCTCTGTCGCCGATACGGCTGAAGAGCAGGCCGAGAGCCCCGATCCCAATGTCATCATCGTCACCGCGACCAAGCGTGCCAAGACGCTCCAAGAAGTTCCTGTCGCCGTCAGCGTGACCACCGCCGAAACCATCGAGCGCGCACAGATCCGCGACCTCAAGGACCTACAGACGCAGGTTCCCTCGCTTCGCGTGAACCAGCTGCAGAGCTCGGCCAACACCAACTTCCTGATCCGTGGCTTCGGCAACGGTGCCAATAACGCCGGTATCGAACCGTCGGTCGGCGTGTTCGTGGACGGCGTCTATCGCAGCCGTACCGCATCGCAGATCACCGATCTTCCCGATGTCCAGCGCATCGAAGTCCTGCGCGGCCCGCAGTCGACCCTGTTCGGCAAGAACGCCAGCGCCGGCGTGATCTCGATCGTCACCAAGGAACCGGAATTCGAATTCGGCGGCCTCGCCGAAGTTTCCTACGGCAATTACAACTCGATCGTCGGCAAGGGTCTCGTCACCGGCCCGATCAGCGATTCGATCGCATTCAGCCTCGCCGGCGGCATCAACAAGCGCGACGGCTACCTTGAAGACCAGGGCACGGGCAACGACGTCAACAACCGTGACCGCTGGTTCGGTCGTGGCCAGCTGCTGTTCGATGCCGGTGGCCCGCTCACGGTTCGCCTCATCGCAGACTACGACAAGGTCGACGAAAATTGCTGCGGCGTCGTGAACCTGCAGCAGAGCGCCGCGACCGGTGCAATCTTCGCCCTCGGCGGCGCGGTCAACGACCCGGCCGACCGTTTCGAAGACGAAGTCTACACCAATTTCGATTCCTCGAACGACATCGAGAACAAGGGTATCTCGGGCCAGATCGACTACGAACTGGGCGCCTTCACCCTGACCTCGATCACTGCCTATCGCGAAAGCGACCTGATCACCGACCAGGATTCGGACTTCACGACCGCCGACCTGATCGGCCGCAACTTCGCCGATGTCGGCATCGACACCTTCACGCAGGAACTCCGCATTTCGGGTGAAATCGGCGACCGTCTCAGCGTGCTGCTCGGCGGTTACTACTTCGATGAGAGCATCGACCAGTCGAACGAGATCCTCTTCGGCCAGGACTTCCGCGAATATGCCAACATCCTGATCGGCGGCCCGATCACCAGTCCGCCGAACGATTTTGCGGTGCAGTCGATCGAGGGCACGCTCTCCGCGCTGAACGGCCAGGACTACACGGGCCAGTTCTTCGCTGCGGGACAGGGCCTGATCGAAGCCTACACGCTCAAGAACGAAGCACTTTCGATCTTCGGCCAGCTCGACTTCGAGGTCACCGACGGTCTCGTCCTGACGCTCGGTGCAAACTACACCGACGACAGCAAGGAAATCACGACCAACGTCAACTCGACGGACGTGTTCTCGGGCATCGACCTGATTTCCTCGGGCCAGACGGCGATCTTCTCGACCCTGCTCGGCACCGCTGGTGTCAACCCGGCGGACCCCGCACAGGTCGCGGCTTTCGCAGGTGCCAACCCGGCCCTGTTCGCGCAGTTCCAGGCAATTGCCGCCTATAACGCGACGCTGTCGCCCGACGCGGCCCTGATCGATCCGAACCCGCTCAATGTCGGCGGCAACCCGTTCATTCCGCTGCAGGGGCTGCAGTTCCTGCCGCCCTTCCTCAACGTTCCCAACGTGGTCGAAGACGGCAAGACCAACGACGACGACTGGAGCTGGACAGCGCGCCTCGCCTACGACATTTCGCCGACGCTCAACATCTATGCGAGCTACGCGACGGGCTTCAAGGCAAGCAGCTTCAACCTGTCGCGCGACAGCCGTCCTCTGCAGAGCGACCTTGCGGCCATCCAGGCTGCCGGCATTGCGCCGGTGAACCTGAGCACGGGTTCGCGCTTCGCTGGTCCGGAAGAAACCGAAGTGATCGAGCTGGGCCTCAAGGGCCAGTGGGATTACGCTGCGGGTAACCTGACCATCTTCCGCCAAAAGATCGACGGCTTCCAGTCGAACATCTTCACCGGCACCGGCTTCGCGCTGGCCAATGCAGGTCTGCAGGAAACCTTCGGTATCGAGTTCGACGGCAACGTCCGCCCGACCGACTGGCTGACCCTGAACGCTGCCTTCACCTACCTCGACCCCGAATATGTCGAGTTCCCCAACAGTTCGATCGGTGACCTTTCGGGTCGTCCGGTTGCAGGGATCTCGCAGTACGCGATGTCGATCGGCGGCCAGATCAACAAGGAAGTTAATTCCGCTGGCGACCGCGTGATCTTCAACACCAACTTCTACTACGAAGCTCCGGTGCAGGTGGCAGACGGTCTTCCCGGCTTCTTCGACGGTGTGAACCAGGAAACGGCCTTCGCTGCCGCCCGTCCGTTCCGCCGCGAAGTGAACGAACTTTCGGCCAGCCTGACCTATGCCTTCGACATGGGTCTCGAAGTCTCGGTCTGGGGCCGCAACCTGCTCGACGATCGCTACATCACGACGATCTTCGACTCGGTCGCACAGACCTTCTCGATCTCGGGCTACACGAACCAGCCGCGCACCTACGGCGCTGCGGTCAAGTTCAAATTCTGATCGCGACAGCGAACTGATCGGAAAAACGGGGAAGGGGGCTTTCGGGCCCCCTTTTCTGTGCCCGCCGACCGTTTAAGAACGTGCGGCAGCAGGAGCGCATGATTTGACCAACTGGCTAATCAGCCCAGTCAAGCGGATGACCGATTTCAAGGGTCGTTCGCGGCGCCGGGAATTCTGGATTTTCTCACTGGCGCTGATTGCGTTCTGGGTGGCGTTCTTCCTTGCCGCTGACGCGCTGTTTCCGCTGCCCGAAGGGGTGCCGGGCGAAACCCCGATAGAAGATGCTCCACCGATCAGCGAAGGCGCGAACAGGATGGTGGTGTGGGTCGGACTGCCGCTGTTCCTGTTCTTCGGCTGGGCTCATCTCGCCCTGTCGATCAGGCGCCTGCATGATACCGGACGCTCGGGCTGGTGGTATCTCGTGATCTTCATCCCGTGGCTCGGGACGATCTGGTTGCTGGTCTGGTTCCTTCAGGACAGCCAGCCCTTCGACACGATCTTCGGACCCGATCCCAAGGGCCGCGTCGAAGTGCCGCCAAAGCCGGATCGAGAGTTCGATTACGTGCCGCTGCCCGCTGCTCCGGTCAGGCGAGACTAAAGCGCGCGCAGGGCCTGTGCAGGCTTCGCGCGTAGCAGCGGCAGCGAACCGCCGATGGCGAAGGCAAGGACCACGAACAGGCCGAGGCCGAGCACGGTGAAGACTTCCATCCAGTCGGGCAGCCAGTCGAACTCGAACAGCTGCGTCACGACCAGCCAAGCGGTGAGCGTGCCGAGGCCCAGCGCGACGATAGCCAGCGAGCCCGCGAGAAGGGCGTATTCCGCCAGCTGCATCTTGAGCACCTGCCCGCGATCAGCGCCGAGGACGCGCAGCACCACCGTGTCATAGGTGCGAGAAGCGCGGGCGGCTGCAATCGCGCCAAGCAACACGGCAAGTCCTGCAAGGACCGCGACGCTGGCCGCAGCGAGCGTCGCCAGCCCGACCTGCTCGATGATCGTGCGCGCCTGCTGGAGCACACCACCGACCTCGATGACCGAGGTCGACTGGAAATTGCGGACGAGCGCCTGAAGGAGCGGGCCGGTAGGCGTGCCTTCCGTCAGTTCGATCGTGGCAGCAAGGTTGTGCGGCGTGTCGCGCAGAGCATTGGGGCTGAGCACGAAGACGTAGTTGAAGCCCATGCTTTCCCAGTCGATCGTGCGCGTGCTGGCGATGCGGGCCTCAATCTCTGCGCCAAGGACGCCGAAGACCAGCTTGTCGCCCACTTCTAGGCCGGCGGCGGAGGCGAAATCATCCTCCACGCTGACGAGGTATTCGCCTTCATGCATGGGTCCCCACCATTCGCCGTCGACCAGCTCGTCGCCCTCGGGAAGGGTGTCGGCATAGGTCAGGCCGCGTTCGCCCCGCAGCGCCCATGCGCCATCGGGGATTTCCTCCAGGCTGGCGGTACGGGTCAGCTCGCCTTCGGGGCCGAATGCGAGAACCGACCCGCGAAGTGCGGCGACCGTGGTCACCTGCGCACCGGCATCGGTTTCCGCCACGAGATCGCGGAACTCGCCCTCGCGGTCGCGGGGGACGTCGAGCACGAAATAGTCGGGCGCGCGTTCAGGAACGCGCTTCTCGATATTGCCGTCGATCGAACTCTGGATGGCGGCAAGCAACACGAAGGCGGCAAGGCCGAAGCCGAGCGCGGTCACCAGCGCGCCCGTGCTCGAACCGGGCCGATGGATATTGGCAATCGCCGCGCGTGCGATCGGGCTTTTCGGGCGGGGGAGCGAAGCCGCCGTCTTGCGGATGGCCCAGCCGAGCAGCGCGAGCAGACCGAAAACGACGGCGGCACCGGCGAGGAAGCCCCCAGCCAGCATCGGGCGGCTCGAAGTAATCAGCGCAAGTCCCACGATTGCGGAGAGCCCGAGCAGGACCACGCCGATGGCGGCCCTGTCGCGGACGAGCGGCGCGACGCGCGCGCGCATCAGGGCCATGGCGGGGAAATTGCGCGCTCTCATCAGCGGTGGCGCGGCGAAAACGAGCGCGACCAGCAGGCCATATGCTGCCGCGAGCAGCAGCGCCGCCGGATCGAGCACGAAGCCCGCATTGACAGGCAGGAGACCTTCCAGCGCCTGCGCCAGGATCGGCACGACCGCGACGCCGACGGCGAGGCCGGCGATACTGCCGACCGCCGCTGCAGCGAATATCTGCAACGCGTAGATGCGCGCGATGTCCTTGGAGGTCGCACCGAGGATCTTGAGTGTCGCCACCGATTGTCGCCGCGCATCGAGATAGGACGAAACGCCGCCGCCGATACCGATGCCTGCAATGACCAGTGCTGCGAGACCCACGAGGGTCAGGAATTCGCTCATCCGTTCGACGAAGCGGTCGGTGCCCGGTGCTGCGCGTTGCGCCGTGTCGATGTCGAAACCGGCTTCGGGGAAGCGGTTCTCGAGGTCTTCCTCGATCTCTTCGAGGTTGCGCGGTGTGGAAAGCGCGACGCGGGTCTTGCTCTGGTACATTGCGCCCGGAGCAAGCAGGCCCGCACGTTCGGGTAAGTCTTCGGCAACGATGATCGTCGGGCCCAGCTGGAAGCCTTCGCCAAGCCGGTCGGGCTCGTCCTCGATGATCCCTGCGACCGTCAGCGTTTCGGTGCCGATGGCGATGCTGTCTCCGGTGCCGATGTCCAGCCGGTCGGCCGCGCCGGGGGCGATATAGGCCTCGTTGCCGCTCGGGGCGGGGGCCTCGCCCCGGCCTTCCAGCATCAGTGTGCCGTAGAGCGGGTAGGCGGCGTCGACGGCCTTGAGTTCGATGGGCGCGGCGACATCATCCTTGCGCGCCATCGCCTGCATCCGCGTGCCGGCCGAAACCGTGCCGAGTTCCTCGAGCGCCCCGCGCTCTTCCTCGTTCAGCGAGCGCTGCCACAACTCGATCTGCACATCCCCGCCGAGGAAGGCCTGGCCGTTGGCGGCAAGCTCACGCTCGATCGCCGCTGTCAGCGAGCCGATGGCAGCCAGTGCCGCCGTGCCGAGGAAAATGCATACGAGGAGGAGGCGCAGCCCCTTGAAGCGCGCGTTGAGGTCGCGCCGCGCGATGCGCCAGGCGGTGCCCCAGCTCATGCCGCGGCGGTCGCGCTGGCAGTGTCGCTTGCGATCTTGCCGTCACCCAGTGTCAGCACGCGCCCGCAATGGTCGGCCAGCTCTGGATCGTGGGTGATGACCAGCAGCGTGGCGCCGGTTTCTGCGCGTCGGTTGAACAGCAGCTCGACGATTTCGTGACCGGTCGCGGCATCAAGGTTGCCGGTCGGTTCGTCGGCAAAGATCAGGTCGGGACGCGGCGCAATGGCGCGGGCAATTGCGACGCGCTGCTGTTCGCCGCCGGAAAGCTGCTGCGGATAATGGTCGAGCCGGTGGCCGAGGCCCACGGCCTCCAGTTCGGCCTTCGCCCGTTCCTGCGCGTCGGTTTCGCCCGCCAGTTCCATCGGTGTCGCAACGTTTTCGAGCGCGGTCATGGTCGGCAGGAGGTGGAATGCCTGCAGCACGATGCCGATCCGGCCCCTGCGCGCACGGGCAAGGGCGTCTTCGTCCATCGTGGCGAAATTGGCCCCGGCCACGCTCAGCGTACCGGAAGTGGCACGCTCCAGCCCGGACAGGACCGCCATGAGCGAGCTCTTGCCCGATCCGGACGGGCCGAGCAGGGCGACGGTCTCGCCCTTGCCGATGGTGAGGTCGAGCCCTTTCAGGATTTCCACCGGTGCTTCGGTAGAGCCGAGGGTGAGGCGCAGATCGCGCGCGCAAATCGCATCTTGAGAAGTCGTCACGCGGCTGCGATGGCAGATGGACCACCGCCGCACAAGGAAGCTCGCCGATGCGCCTTAGTAGTTTGTCGATACCTCTTTTCGCCCTGACACTGGCCGCTTGCGGCAGCGAGGTCGACGAAGCTCCGCCGCAGGCCGAAGCTGCGGCAGCCAGCGAGGCGCCGGAAGAGATCGTCGTCGAAGGCGAAGAGCGCCGCATTGTCGCCTTCGGAGACAGCCTTTTCGCCGGATATAATCTGGCAGAACACGAGGGTTATCCCGAGCGGCTGCAGCGTGCCCTCAGGCAGGCGGGCATCAATGCCACCGTGGTTGATGCCGGCGTTTCGGGCGACACCAGCTCCGGCGGGCTGGAGCGGATCGGCTTCCTTCTCGACCAGCAGCCGGTAAAGCCGGACTTGTTCATCCTGGAACTGGGCGGCAACGACATGCTGCGCGGTATCCAGCCCGCAGCTACCCGTTCGAATTTCGAAGGCATGCTGGCCGAATTGCAGAGCCGTGACATTCCGGTCCTGCTGATGGGAATGCGCACGCCGCCGAACTACGGGCCGGAATACCAGCAGCAGTTCGACGCGCTCTATGGCGATCTCGCGCGCGAATATGGCGCGCAGCTGGTGCCCTTCTGGCTGGAAAGTATCTACCAGTCGCCCGAGCTGTTCCAGTCGGACAGGATCCATCCCACGGCAGAGGGTATCGATCTTTTGGTCGCCGATACGGTAGACGATGTGCAGGCGGCCCTGCCGGACGCAGGCTAGACCCGCTCGACGCTTCCGCCCGTCACGCGCCAGACTGCCGCTTCGCTAGAGATGCTGTCGAAGGGGGGCAGCTCGGTCCCCGTCATCCAGACCTGTGCGCCGCTGGCCGCAAGCTGGTCGAACAGCGCAGCGCGGCGGACCGGATCGAGATGTGCGGCGACCTCGTCGAGCAGCAGGACGCCGGCGCGCCCCTGTGCCGCGAGCGCCGCGTGAGCGAGCGTGATGGCGACCAGCATGGCCTTCTGTTCACCGGTCGAGCTCTGGGCGGCAGGCACGCGCTTGGCTGCGTGAACCACTTCCAGCTCGTCGCGGTGCGGGCCCGAGAGGGTGCGCTGCGCTGCCCGGTCCCTCGCGCGCCCGTCGAACAAGGCCTGCGACAAGGCTTCGGCACTGTCGGTTCCTCCCGGCGCATAGGTCAGGGCGGGGCGGGCGAAAGGCTCGCTCGGCATATGGGCGATGCGGCTCATCAGAGTATCGACCAGCATCGCGCGTCCCGCGATCAGCTTTCCGCCATGCTCGACCATCTGCGCCTCGATCGCGTCGAGCCAGGCGCTTTCGGGCGCGCGGTCGTCTGTCAGCAGGCGGTTCCTCTCGCGCAGCGCGGCTTCATAGCGTGACGCATAGGCGGCATGCGCGGGATCGAGCGCCAGCGCCATGCGGTCCATGAACCTGCGCCGGTCGGCAGCAGGGCCGGTGAAGAGGCCGTCCATTGCCGGGGTCAGCCATGTCAGCGCGAGCCATTCGCCCAGAGCAGTCGCGCTGTTTTCTGCGCCATTGATGCGTACGCGCCGGCGCGCCGGGTGATCGCTTTCGGTATAAGTGCCGAGCCGGATCGCCTCGCCGTCGTCCTGCCTGAGGTCCGCGCCGATGGCGAAGCCGGTGTCCGCATCATGCTGGACCATATCGGCCAGCGCAGCCCGCCTCAGTCCGCGCCCGGGTGCCAGCAGCGAGAGCGCCTCGAGCACATTGGTCTTTCCCGCGCCGTTCTCCCCCACAAGCAGGTTGAACCGCGAGGTGCCCGCCAGTTCGGTGACCTCGTGATTGCGGAAACGGGTGAGGGAAATGCGGTCGAGCATGGGGTCTGCAAGCCCTAGCGCGGGGCTCTGCTCCCCGCCACCGGAAAGCGAAATCCAAAAGTTGGGAATTTTCGCCAACCTTTCGGTTTCATTAACGGAAGGCGGGCTCGCCATTCAGTTAAGAATGGCTGAATTCCGACGTTTTTCGATTTTGGCACGGGGGTTGCAATGCTTGGGGTGTCCACCGGATGGTCCGGTGAACAGCCAAGATAATTCAGGGATACAGACAAATGTTCGCTTTCGACGCTTCCAACAACAAGGCCCTCGCATCGGTCTTCGCCTTCGCTGCCTCGGCCATCATGATGGCAATGGCAATCGTCCCCGCCAGCCCGGCCGGCCTCATCGCCTGAGCCTGCAGCACCCACTCATAACACTATAGGAAAAGGATCTATGTTCGACCTCGAAAAATATGGCAGCAAGCTTTTCGCAGCCGCCTTCTCGCTCACCCTCTCGGCAGCTTTCTTCGCAGCCGCTATCGTCCCCGCATCGCCCAATGGAGTGCTGGCATGACCAACCTGAAATTCCGCGATGACAATGCCGTCAGCCCGAGCAAGACTTTCCGGCTCGACCGCACCAACGGCAAGCTGATGGGCGTATGCTCCGGCATCGGCCGCTACTTCGGGATCGACACCACGCTGGTTCGCGTCGGCTTCGTCCTGGGTACGCTGCTCGGCTTCGGCAGCTTCATCCTCATCTACCTGGCGATCGGACTGATCGCAGACTGAGTTCGATCCTTCCGCAACATCCCGGACAAACGGTCCGGGATCGGGCGAGAAGGGTCGGACCTCGCATTGGCAGGCGCGAAGCCCGCCAATCCTCACATGGCCGAGATACCGCCGTCGAGCTTCAGCTCCGCACCGGTCATGAACTTGCTCTCGTCACTGGCGAGATAAACCACCGCATTTGCGATATCGTCCGGTTCGCCGACCTTCTTGAGCGGGATCTGACGGGCAAGCTTTTCCATCAGCACATCCTTGTCGATATTGTGATTGATCGCCGTCCCGTCGAGGATCGGCGTATCGACGAAGGTCGGGTGTACAGAGTTGCAGCGGATATCCATGCGGTTCTTCGCACAGTGCAGCGCGATCGATTTCGACAGCATCCACACCGCGGCCTTGCTGGCATTATAGGCGGGCATCGTGTCGCTGGCGATCAGGCCGGCGATGCTCGAGATGTTGATGATCGAGCCGGGCGCATGTTCGCGCATCAGCGGCAGGGCTTTCTGGCAACCGTGGAAGATTGAATCGACATTGACCGAAAAGCAGCGTTGCCAGTCCTCGAACTTGCAGGTCTCGATATTGCCGCCGACACCGATCCCGGCATTGTTGACCAGCACGTTGAGACCGCCCAATTCCCTTTCGGCGACATCGACCACGCGTTCCCATGCATCGGGATCGGTCACGTCGTGCTGGACGCCGACCGCGTGACCGGCACCCATTTCCTCGACGATGCGGGCAGCTGTCGCCTCGGCGCCGTCCCCGTTGATATCGGTACACAGGACCTTGGCGCCTTCTTCGGCCAGCCTGCGGGCATGGGCCGCGCCCAGTCCCTGTGCCGCACCCGTAACCAGTGCCAGCTTACCCTTGCAGCGTCCGCTTGCCTTGGCTGCCATCGTCACTCTCCCTCGATAAATCCTTGTCCCAGGAGCGTGAGCATACGCACGTCGATGCCGCAACCTTCTTGGCGCTTGGCGGCGATAAATTCGGTCAGGTCCGAGCGCGCGACGCGGTGCACGGTGATGTTTTCGCCTTCGACCCCGCCGCCTTCGCCGACCTTGGTCAGACCGCGTGCGCGTACGAAGGTGAAGCTTTCGCTGACCATTCCGGGCGAGGAATAGAAGGTGCCAAGGTTCTCGAGAGTGGAGGCGCGGTAGCCCGTTTCCTCCTCGAGCTCGCGGCCGGCGGCGGCAAGTGGATCCTCGTCCTCTGCGCCGTCATCATCTCCGATCAGGCCTGCCGGCAGCTCGAGGCAGGTGATCTCCAGCGGCACCCGGTATTGTTCGACGAGAAGGACGTGATCCTCCTCATCTACCGCGAGGATGACGGCAGCGCGAATGCCGCGGCTGCGCGAGACATATTCCCAGCGCCCGCGTTTCTTGGCTGTGACGAACTTGCCCTGCCAGACGATTTCCTCCGGCGCGTCGTGGTCAGCAATACTCATGGGATCAAACCTCGATCAGTCGGTCGGGCAATTCGTTCTGGTCGTCGGCATCGCGCGGGAAATGCTCGGCAAGGACGATGCCGACATCGCGCACGCCCGCAGCGAGGCCTTCCGCTACGCATCCCTTGGAAACCTCGGCCAGCATGTCGACCATGGCCTCGCCCCAGACTTCCGCCGGGACCTGCGTAGCGATGGCATCGTCGGCGACGATTTCGGCGCGGTGTTCGCGCATGGAAAGGTAGAGCAGTACGCCGGTGCGCCCGTGGGTGCGGCGTTCCGCGCCGACCTTGAAATGCCTGATCGCCGCATCGCGCACGCGCTGTGCGGTAACGGGCGAGGGGATCATGCGGAACTTGAGCGGCTGCCAGAGCTGCACGGCGAGCGCCAGCAGCAGCGCGCCGAGCCCGGCGCCCAGCACGAGAGTGAGTACCTGCCCGCGCGTCCATTCGCTGGACCATCCGCCCATGAGGCCATCGATCCAGTCGAGGACAGGCTGCGGGAAGGCGGCGAGCAGGCTCATCACGGTAAAGCTGATGCCGAGCGCCCACCACAGGGCGACATCGGTATACCCGTCCGACCTGTCGGCTAGCACGGTGACGATCTCGCCGCTCGTCTGCTGTTCGGCAGCGGCGACCGCTTCGGTCACGATCCGGTGCTGCTTTTCGTCCAGATATCCCATTTACCAGCCCCCCGAGGCGCCGCCGCCCCCAAAACTTCCGCCGCCGCCGGAAAAGCCTCCGCCACCGCCGAAGCCGCCTCCGCCGAAACCGCCTCCGCCGCCCCAGCCGCCGCCGCGATCGTCGAAGCCGCGGGCGATTGCCTTGCCCGCTTCCCAAAGGATGATGTCGCGAGCCGTATCGCCCCACGGGCCGCGGCGATAGCGACGCCGCCGGCGTCCGCCGCCGCGCAGGATCGGCAGGATGAAGAAGAAGAATATGAAGGCGAACCAGATCATGCCGCCAAGCGGGAAGCCACCCGAGCTTTCGCGTTTTTCGGTCGTGCGCTCGGCATTCTGCGCGATCTGCGCGGCCTCTTCGGGAGGGAGTTCGAGCTGCTTGATGATTTCATCCGCGCCCCAGCTGATGCCGCCGGAGAAATCGCCGTCGCGGAAATAGGGCTTCATGCCTTCGACATATTCGAAGGCGAGACCGTCGGGAATGATGCCCTCCAGCCCATAGCCGACCTCCACGCGCATCTGCCGCTCGTTGGGTGCCACAAGCAGGATGATGCCATCATCGTTTTCCGCATCGCCCAGCTGCCAATAGCGGCCCAGCTGGTATCCGTATTCGGCAATGTCATAGCCCTGCAGGCTATCCACTGTCGCAATCACGAATTGGCGCTGGTTACGCTCCTCGAACTCGTCGAGCTTGCGGGTCAGCTCCGCCTCGGTGGCATCGTCGATGATATTCGCCTGGTCGAGCACCGGCGCGGTCCCGCGCTCGGGAAAGCTCGGCTGGGCGGCGGCAGGTACGGCGAGGCCGAACGCTACCGCCACGATCACCAGGAGGTGTCTCAGTCTATCCATGAACGCGCTACCCGCGCAGATCAGTTGCCATCGCTACGCATGTCGAGTTCGGGAGCCACTTCCGCACCTTCCGACACCGCTTCGTAGGGCACCAGCGGCTCTGCACCGTGGATGATGTTGGCGCCGATCGTTTCGGGGAAGGTACGAATGCGGGTGTTATAGTCGCGGACCGCTTCGTTATAGTCGCGGATGGCGACCGCGATGCGGTTTTCCGTTCCTTCGAGCTGGGTCATGAAACGGCCGAAGTTTTCCTGGCTGCGCAGTTCGGGATAGCGTTCGACCGAGACGAGCAGGCGGCTCAGCGCACCACCGAGATTGCTCTGCGCCTGCTGGTATTCCTGCATCTTGGATGCATCGGTCAGGTCGTCGCCATCAAGCTTGATCTCCGGACGTGTTGCCGAAGCGCGCGCCTGGATCACTTCGTTCAGCGTCTGTCGTTCCTGTTCGGCAGAGGACATGACGATCTGTTCGAGGTTCGGGATCAGGTTCGCACGGCGCTGGAACTGGGCCTCGACATCGGCCCAGCGGGCCTTGGCGGTTTCTTCTGCCGCGGGCACCGAATTGATGCCGCAGGCGGAAAGGGCGAGGGCGAAAGCCCCCAGCATTGCGGTGCGAAAGGCGATGATACGGTTCATGTCGGCATTCCCCTTGAAAACTGTCTTAGCGAGATAGGACGCTTGCCTGTTGCTTTCAAGCGAGGCGCACTTGAGGGCACAGGTTTGTCATGTCAGTAATGCATCACCGACAAACGGGTTGCTGGAGGGACTGCTGATGCTGAAAGATTTCAAGGAATTCATCGCCAAGGGTAATGTCATCGACCTCGCGGTCGCCGTGATCATTGCCAGTGCCTTCGGGGTGATCGTTTCCTCGCTGACCGACGAGATCATCATGCCGATCGTGGGCACGATCTTCGGCGGCGCCGATTTCTCGAATTATTTCGTCCTCTTGAGCACGCCCGAAGGCTATGAAGGCTCGCTGACGGACTATGCCGCGCTCAAGGAAGCGGGCGCTGCGATGATCGGCTACGGCGCCTTCATCACCGCGATCGTCAATTTCGTGATCCTGGCCTTCATCATCTTCCTGCTGGTGCGGTACGCCAAGAAAGTGATGGCGGAATTCGAGGAGAAGAAAGAGGAAGCGGCACCGGTCGGTCCGACCGAGCTCGACCTGCTCAAGGAAATCCGCGACGAACTTCGCGCCGCGCGTCCCGATTACGCGCCCGACAAGGGCCCGATGGGCTGACGGATTGCCCCTCTTACCAGCGGTAGAGGGGTACACTTCACATTAAGCGATTGATCGCTATATGGAGCTTGCCGGTTTCGACCGGATATGGCGATAAATTGCGCTGTGTAATAGGTACAACGGACCCGGGGGCAGTACCCGGCGGCTCCACCATAACCCGCGGTAATGCCGCGGTTTTTGACGGGGCCGAACTAGGATCGACGTGTGCTGAAAGACAGTGTTTTCGCCCGGGCTGAGTAACCCGTAAAACTGTTCACAACACACAAGTGCCAACGATAACGAAGCACTCGCTCTCGCAGCGTAATCTGACGGGCTAACGCCCTGATCTTACAAAGCTAAAGCGCGGTTGGACCCACCGGGCAACAGAAGCGGATTCCGGGGCTCCGGGGGTAGCTAGCAACAGAAACCCCCACCTTCTCGAATATTCCGCATTTCGGACCACGATTGGGTGGTAGACGGACATTGTCCTATCCGAGGAACCCTGCTTAAAAGCAGTGATGGGTCGTCTCAGTAAGCGCTATGCGAAGGTTACAGGCCTAGCCGATAATCCTACATACAAGACGAGGGCAATCGCAGCTGCCGCAGCTTCGACCGGAGCGTTTGCGATGACCTTTGTTCTTCTGGCAATTTATTTGGAAGCTGGAACCGCGAGCTTGTGGTTTTGCGCACTCGGAGCTGGTCTTGCTGCCGGTTACGCCGCAGCGACTACCCGCTGGGCCCTAGGTGCCACATACGGTGTAATTGCCGTAATTTGGGTTTTGCTCGAAGGATTGGCGGCAGTCTTTGGCGCCGTAGCAACCGCACTCAGCTGAACGTCCAAAATCAGGTCGTTACCTGACGTTAGCGGTCGATTTCTCCAGCCTCGGCCTCTTCGGCCTTCGCGGCCTCCTGCTCGTACCGGATCGCATCGAGGATCTTCGCCCCGCCGAGGAACACTGCGCCTGCGGTCGCGGCCATCAGGAGATATCCGCCGAAGCCGGGATACTGGAGCGTGTAGTTCGCGCCGCGAGTCATTGCGCCAAGGGCAAGGGCGTAGATGATCAGATACGCTTCGAAGCGCGTCTTGATCACGAACAGCCTTTTGACCTTCTTCCACATGGGTGGCGCAAACTCCTTTCTTAACCTCTGCAACTGCAATGAGCGTGCCAGTGACACGTTCCTGCCGAGTCGCGTGGTTAATCCAGGGACGAGTGTAAAAACCCTCGACGAAGAGTCGAGTTGGTTAACTTTTAAGCACCCGATTTAGGCGAGGGTGTCCAAGGATAGGACAGTCAGCAAAGCCTCGCGTGCTTCGATCACGCGGACGGCCAATTCCTCGCTGCCGAGGTCCCTGGGATCGATGGTTTCGGGCCACATCTGGGCAACGACCGCTTCGATCCGGTCGGCCTTGGCCTCGTCCAGCATGAAGCGCTGGTCGACGGTTGTGGGATCGGCGACGACGCGCAGGCGCAGGCAGGCAGGGCCTCCGCCATTGGCCATCGACTGCTTCACATCGACCGGAATGACCTTGCGGATCGGGCCGTTGCTGGCGAGCATGCTCTCGCAATATGCCCAGACGCTCGCGCTTTCCTGGCATTCGCTCGGCACCACCAGCGCCATCTCGCCGCCCGGCAGGGTGAGGAGCTGGGCGTTGAACAGATAAGTGCGGATCGCTTCTTCCAGGCTTACCGCGCTTTCCGGCACCTCGACGACTTCGAGTGCGGGGAATGCCTCGCGGATCGCCTCGTAGGCGCCCTGCTGGTCGGCAAAGGCGCGTTCGTGGGTGAAGAGCACGCGCTCGTTTGCCACCGAAACGACGTCGTTGTGGAACGCGCCTGCCTCGATCGCTTCGGGGTTCTGTTCGATAAACACGCACTTCGCCGGATCGAGGCCGTGGAGGCGCGCGATGGCGCGACTGGCCTGCTCATGCTGGCGCGCCGGGAACTTGCCACCCTGACGGCCCCACACGAAGACTTCCACGCCCTGCGCGCCGTGGCCTTCGCAGAACCGCATGTGGTTTGCAGCGCCCTCGTCACCGAAAGCGGGGAGGACGGCGTCGTGGATGGTGAAGTGCTCTTCGTCGCCGAAAGCGATGGCGAGCTGTGCCTGCGTATCCTGCCATTCCTGCGCGCGGTGCGGCATGGTGACGAGATTGGCAGGAGTCAGGTGGCAGCGTCCGTCGGCCGTATCGGGGGCGGGGCTGACGGTGGCGGCATTGGCGGTCCACATGCTCGATGCCGACCATGCAGCGGCAAGCAACTGGCGCGGCGCGGTCTCGTCGATAGCAAGGCCGCGGATGAGATCGCCGTTGGGGCGCGGGAGGGGCAGCAGGAACCCCTGCGCAAGGCCGAGCGCCATGTTCGAACGCATCTTGGCGATACCCTGACGCGCGGCGGCACGCGGATAGGAAAGGTCGCCCTTGTGGCTGGCGCTGGCGATATTGCCGAGGCTGAGTCCGGCGTAATTGTGGCTGGGGCCGACGATTCCGTCGAAATTGATCTCGACGAGACTCATCGCGCCACGCTCCAGACGGTATCGCCGACGCCTACTTCGAGCGCCTGCGCGCTGATCTCGTCGATCGCCACCGTATCGTCATCACCGAATTCGCGCATGCCATAGGCGGACTTGAATGTATCCAGCGTACCCGTGGCGATCAGCGCGCGCTCGCCGATATCGAGGTCGATGGCGGAAATCCTTGCCGGACGCGCTTCAGCGACGCTTTTAACCTGGTCGGTGCGCGCGGTCATCGTCGGGCCGCCGTCGAAGATGTCGACATAGCCTTCGGCGGCAAAGCCTTCGTTCTCCAGCATCCGCATTGCCGCGCGTCCGGTCGGGTGCGGGACGCCGATCACCTTCTTGGCCTCATCGTCGAGCATGGCGACATAGACCGGGTGCTTGGGCATCAGGTCGGCAATGAACTGGTTGCCGTTGATTGCGTTGAAATAGTCCGCTTCCTGGAAGGTCATGCCGAAGAACCGACCCGCGACACCGTCCCAGAAGGGCGAACCGCCGCGGTCGTCGATCACGCCGCGCAGTTCGGCGAGGATGCGGTCGGCGAAGCGGCTGCGGTGCATGGCGATGAAGAGATAACGGCTACGGGCCAGCAACAGGCCGAGCCCGCCCGCGCGCTCACCCGGGTGGAGGAAGAGTCCGCCGACTTCCGAAGACCCCTCAAGGTCGGTGACGAGGCTGAGCAGTTCGGCCCGCACGGTGCGGTCAAGTTCCTGGCTATGTTGCGTCAGTGTGTTGAGGCGGTAGCTATAGAACGGCCACTGCTGGCCGACCTGGGTGAACAGCTGGCAGGTGCCGCGGACCTGGCCGGTCTCGGTATTCTCCAGCACCAGCGTGAAGACATCATCGCCCAGCGTGTCTTCGGTGCGCGAGAAAGCTGCCTCGGCGCGTTCGAGCTTCTTGGTCAGCGCATTCTTGTCTGCCGGCAGGTTCGTGAAACCGCCCCCGGTCAGCTTGGCCATCTCGTAAAGGTGTTCGAGATCGGAAATATGCGCAGCGCGCAGGCGGAAGGTCACAGATGGTCTCCGGTGGATAGCTTCGTGAGGACCAGCGCGCTCAAGGCGGCGCGTTCCCGCAGCGAAGGGACAATCATGAATTCGTCGGGTGAGTGGATGGCGCCGCCGCGCACGCCCATGGTGTCGACCACGGGGACGCCGGTAGCAGCGATGTTGTTGCCGTCACATACGCCGCCGGTCGATTTCCAGCCGATCTGCTGGCCGAGCTCTGCACCGCATGCCTTGACGAGGTCGAACAGGCGCTGGGCCTTGTCGTCGACCGGCTTGGGCGGACGGGTGACGCCGCCGTGGCGGTGGATGCCGACTTCGTGTTCGCTCTCGATCATCTTGAGGATCGCATCGAGTTCGCCGTCGAAGCGGTTCATCGCATCGGTCGATTTGGGCCGGATGTTGAAGCGCAGGATCGCAAGATCGGGCACGACATTGTTGGCCGCCCCGCCTTCGATCTTGGCAGGGTTCACCGTGATGTCGTCTGCCTCGAGCGCCTTGATCCGCAGCACGAGATCGCTGGCTGCGACGATCGCGTTGCGGCCTTCGTGCGGATTGCGGCCCGCATGGGCGCTACGGCCGGTGATGGTGATCGAGTAATTGCCCGTCCCCCCGCGTGCGTGGGCAAGCGTGCCGTCGGGCAGGGCCGAAGGTTCGTAGGTGAGGGCGGCATATTTGCCGCGCGCCAGTTCCTCGATCAGGCCGCGGCTGGCGAGGCTGCCGGTTTCCTCGTCCGAATTGATCATCACGTCGTAACCGACGCGGGCAGAACCCTCGATAGTCTCGAACAGCTTGAGGGCGTGGAGGATGACGTCGAGGCCGCCCTTCATGTCCGCGGTGCCGGGGCCATTGATGACCTCGTCATCGAGCCACTTCACCTCCTGGAAGGGATGATCCACCGGGAAGACCGTATCCATATGGCCGGTCAGCACGAAGCGGCGCTCCGCCTCGGGGCGCACGCGCAGGACCATGTGCTGGCCGTGCGGCTTTTCGAATTCGCGTCCCTCTGCCGAAATGGCCGTCACGGTGGCCGGGTCGACCAGCTCGACGTCGCCGGGCAGGGCGGAGAATTCATCGGCAAGGACACTCGCCATTGTCTTGAGTCCGTCGATATTGGCGGTGCCGGTATTGATCGCTGCCCAGTCCTGCACTTCGCGCAGCATCGTATCTGCATCGATCGCGTCGAGGAGGGCTTGCGCAGGCGTATCCGGTTTCATCGGCAACTTCCTTAGACATGCCGACAATCAAGTCCACCCCGCCGCTTGCAATCGTCAACCGGTCTGGGCATAGCAAACCCACTCCTCCCCGGGTCCACATCGCAAGCCATTCGCTTACCCAGAGGAGTTCCATGACAAATTACGTGACGCGCGCCGGTATCGAGGTTGACCAGGCGCTGGCCACTTTCGTCGAAACCGAAGTTCTCGCGCCGCTTTGCCGCGATGGCGAGGCATTCTGGGCAGGGTTCGCGAGCCTTCTGGGCGAATTCGCGCCTCGCAACGCGGCACTTCTCCAAAAGCGTGAGGATCTGCAGGCGAAGATCGATGCCTGGCATATCGAACGCAAGGGTCAGCCGCATGATGCGGGCGCCTATCGCGCCTTTCTCGAAGAGATCGGCTACCTCGTCCCCGAGCCGGGCGATTTCACTATCGGCACCGAGAAGGTCGATCCCGAGATCGCGACCATGGCAGGCCCGCAGCTGGTCGTGCCGATCCTCAACGCGCGCTTCCTGTTGAACGCGGCGAATGCGCGCTGGGGCAGCCTCTATGATGCCTTCTACGGGACCGATGCGCTCGATGCGCCTGCGGCCAGGCCGGGTGGTTATGACGAGGATCGCGGCGCGGCGGTCATCGCCGAGGCAAAGCGCTTCATGGACGAGGCCGTGCCACTGGCCGATGGCAGGAAATGGGCCGACCTCACCGATGTGAAGGAAAGAGGCATTCCGCTCGCTGATCCGGCGCAATGCGTCGGCTGGAACGACAAGGCCTGCCTCTTCAAGCACAACGGCCTGCACATCGAGGTCGCCTTCGATCCGGAGCACCCGGTCGGCAAGACCGATCCCGCCAATATCGCGGACATCAATCTCGAGGCGGCGCTCACGACAATTGCCGACTGCGAGGATTCGGTCGCGGCGGTCGATGCCGAGGACAAGCTGCTCGCCTATCGCAATTGGCTGGGCGTAATCCGCGGCGACTTGTCGGAAAGCTTCGACAAGGGCGGCAAGACGGTCACCCGCGAACTGGCGCCTGACCGTATGTACACGTCGCCCGAAGGCGGCGAGTTCGCCTTGCCCGGTCGCTCCCTTATGTTCGTCCGCAACGTGGGCCACCTGATGACCAACCCGGCGATGCGCTGGGACGGCAAGGAAATTCCCGAGGGCATCCTCGACGCGGTGATGACCAGCGCGATCTCGGCGCAGGATGTCGCGGGGCTTGGCAAATACGGCAACTCGCGGCGGGGTTCGATCTATATCGTGAAGCCCAAGATGCACGGGCCCGAGGAATGCGCCTTCACCAATGATTTGTTCGATGTGGTCGAGGACCTGCTCGATCTGCCGCGCCACACGATCAAGGTCGGCGTGATGGACGAGGAACGGCGCACTTCCGCCAACCTTGCCGCCTGCATCCATGCGGTTATGGACCGGATCGTCTTCATCAACACCGGTTTCCTCGACCGGACGGGCGACGAGATCCACACCTCGATTCAGGCCGGGCCCATGATGCGCAAAGGCGAAATGAAGAACTCCGCCTGGCTGAAGGCTTACGAGGCGCGAAATGTCGGCATCGGGCTGAAGCATGGCCTGTCCGGCCGCGCGCAGATCGGCAAGGGCATGTGGGCTGCGCCCGACCTGATGGGGCAAATGATGATCGAGAAGATCGGTCACCTAAGGGCTGGGGCGAACACGGCATGGGTGCCGAGCCCGACTGCTGCGACGCTCCACGCGATCCATTATCACCGCGAGGACGTTTTCGAGATCCAGAAGGGTCTGGGCGAGGTGCCGGGCCTCGAAGACTTGCTCACCATTCCGCTTGCCGAGGGCACAAACTGGTCCGAAAACGAGATCGGCGAGGAGCTCGACAACAATTGCCAGGGCCTGCTCGGCTATGTGGTGCGCTGGATCGACCAGGGCGTGGGCTGTTCCAAGGTGCCCGACATCAACGATGTGGGACTGATGGAAGACCGCGCCACCTTGCGAATCTCCAGCCAGCATATTGCGAACTGGCTGCTCCACGGGGTCATTTCCGAGGGACAGGTGATCGATTCGCTGCGCCGTATGGCTGCAAAAGTGGACGAACAGAACGCCGGCGATCCGACTTACGAGCCCCTGCTGGCAAACGAGGACAGCCCTGCATTCAGCGCTGCCAAGGACCTGATTTTCAAAGGGGTCGAACAGCCCAGCGGTTATACCGAGCCGCTGCTTCATGCGTGGCGGCTGAAGAAGAAGGCTGCCGCCTGAAGAACTGCGGGTGCACGCCGCAAGCAATTGCTAAGCCTTTGGGCATAGGCTGCCTTCCCAGAACGAAGAGAAGGTCGCCACAGTGTCTGCAATTCCTATCCGGGAGCGCCGCGAGGATCGCGTGGATTTGCTCGTCCGCGTGACCTTGCACACGGACGGTGCGAGCCGTGTCGTGCGACTGTGCAATGTCTCGGCAATGGGCGCGCTGGTCGAAGGCGAAGACCTGCCCGAGACGGGGCGTGCCGTCGATCTCCAGCGCGGGGCCAATGCCGTGCGGGGACGCATCATCTGGCGGGCCAGCAACAAGGCGGGCATCTCGTTTTCCGATCGCACCGAAGTCGAACACTGGTTCCCCGAAGCCGAACCGCAAAGCTCGGTCGACAAGGCGTTCCAGCGCATTGCCCGCGAGCTGAACAGGCAGGACAAGCGAGAGCCGGTGGTCGCTCCGCATCATCGCTCGCAGATCACCGCCGATGATATGGAGCGTTCTGCTGCGGCATTGGAAGAGCTGGCCGATGCGCTGGCCGGCGAGCCTGACCTCTTTAGCCGCTATGCCACGCAATTGCAGTCGCTGGACATCTCGGCGCAGCTGCTGCGCAAGCTCGCCCTGCGCGAGGACTAGCCCAGAGCGCGTGCCAGCCGGACGAAATCGTCCACTTCGAGCGTTTCGGCCCTGCGCTGCGGGTCGATCCCGATCTCTTCAAGCGTTTCGACAGCGCCTGCCACGCCCTTGAGGCTCTGCCGCAGCATCTTGCGGCGCTGGCCGAAGGCGGCCTCGGTCAGCCGTTCAAGCAGCCGGGCCGATACGCCTTCGGGCATTTCCGCAGGTTCGACATGCACGATTGCGCTCATCACCTTGGGGGGAGGGGTGAAGGCGCTGCGATGGACTTTCATCGCCATCTTGGCCTCTGCGCGCCACTGGGCCAGGACCGCGAGGCGTCCGTAAGCGGAGCTACCGGGCTTCGCGACAATCCGCTGCGCAACCTCCTGCTGGAACATCAGCGTCAGCGAGGTCCACAAGGGAGGCCATTCTTCGCCGCCCATCCAGCGCGTGAAAAGCGCGGTGCCGACATTGTAGGGCAGGTTCGACAGGATGGCGTATGGCTCGCCCCCCATGACAGCATCATGGTTGAGCTTCAGGGCATCGCCCTCGATCACGCGGAGCCGGTCGGGGAATGCCATCGCCAGTTCCGACAGGGCGGGCAGGCAGCGGGTGTCCATTTCGATCGCCGTCACTTCGGCGCCTGCGCGCAGCAATGCGCGGGTAAGACCGCCGGGGCCGGGCCCGATCTCGAGCACCTTCTTGCCCGAAAGATCGCCGGGCACGGCCGCGATCCGGTCGAGCAATTGCTGGTCGAAGAGGAAGTTCTGCCCGAGCGCCTTCGACGCGCTGAGGCCATGGCGCGCGATGACTTCGCGCAAGGGTGGCAGGTCAGTCACGGGCGGCGCGCCTCGCGGCCATTTCGCCGGCCATGCGCAGCGCGGCGATCATCGCGCCGGGATCGGCGATCCCCTTGCCGGCGATGTCGAAAGCCGTCCCGTGATCGGGGCTGGTTCGCACGATCGGAAGGCCGAGCGTAACGTTGACGCCCTCATCGAAGTCCAGTGCTTTCAAGGGAATAAGCGCCTGATCGTGATACATGGCGAGCGCCACGTCATAGCCGCTGCGGGCGCGCGGGGTGAACAGGGCGTCGGCTGGGTAAGGACCCGTAATTCCCATTCCCTCGGCGCGCAGTTCCGCAATCGCCGGGGCGATGATCCGCTCTTCCTCGTCCCCGAACCGCCCGTCTTCACCGGCGTGTGGATTGAGCCCGCAAACCGCGAGCCGAGGGGCGTCGATGCCGAAATCATCGCGCAGCGCAGCCTCGACGATGCGGGCGCGGTGGCGGATCAGTTCCGAGGTCAGCAGGTTCGGCACATCGGCAAGCGCGTGGTGAATGGTCAGCGGGACTGCGCGAAGGCTGGGGCCTGCCAGCATCATCACCGCATCGCGCCGCTCGCGCCCGCAGGCATCGGCAAGGAATTCGGTCTGGCCGGGCTGCTTGAAACCGACATTGGCCAGTTCGGCCTTGGAAATCGGAGCAGTCACCAGACCGGATGCTTCGCCCGAAATCGCCAGTTTCGTCGCGGTCTCGAGCGAATGGAGGGCCAGCTTGGCTCCTGCTTCGAGCAGCGTTCCGGGATCGTAGGAATGGTCCGCCATGCCCAGCACGGGGAGTGCTCGCTGGAATGCCTGCGGTGCCTGTTCCGGTCTCGAAATGCGTTCGATCCGCAGGGGAATGCCGCATGAATGCGCAGCGGTGCCGATGACGCCCGCACCGCCGGTCACGAAGAACGGCGGTATGGCATCACTCTCGCGCCGCGACCATGCGGCGGCAATGATTTCGGGTCCTATCCCCGCCGGATCACCCAGCGAAACGGCGAGGGGGAGCGAGGCGGGGGTCAATTGTACTCGATATATGCGTCGTTGCGCAGGTCGCGCAGGTAACGCTGCGCAGCCTTGTTGACGCGTTCGTCTTCGATTTCGGCCATGAGCTCGTCGAAGTTCGGGCCGGATTCGACCTGCGGATCGTCACGACCGCACAGCATCAGCACTCGGACGCCTTCCTGGACCGAACCGAAGGGCGGCGTCACTTCGCCGACCTGCATGTTCAGCACCATGTTCTGGAGCTGTTCGGGAAGCGCGCGTGCATTGATCTGGTCGTTGGTGACGACATTGGCATCGAGCGTCGCGGCAATTTCATCGGCGCTGCCGCAGCCGCGCATGTTCTGGACGCCCGCAATGAAGGTATCGAGCTTCGCCTGGTTGACGGTCGCATCGGCAGCCGGATCGAAGGTGACCTGGATCTGCTTGAGGCTGAGCGTCGCATCGCGCGGGTCGGCGGTCAGAACCTGGCGCTTTTCGCGCAGGAACACGATCCAGTAACCGCCCGAAATGGCGATCGGGCCCACCAGCTGGCCGGGCTGCATCTGGCCGACAACCGTCTCCAGCTGCGGGTCCTTGAGCTGCGGCAGGTGGATCCAGCCGAGGTCGCCGCCCACTGCTGCGGTCGAGGCTTCGGAGAACTGGCGCGCATAGGCGATGAAGCTGCCGCCCTGCCGAAGCTGTTCGACGATCTTCTGGGCATTCGCTTCGACCGCCGCGGCATTCTGCGGGGTGGAGGACAGGAAGATTTCCCAGACCCAGTATTCATCGGTGCCCTTGGAAGCGTTGAGGCGCTCCATGAGCTCGTTCACTTCTTCGGCCGAGACGTTGACGAACATCGAAACCTTGCGGCGCAGCAGGCGCTGCCATGCAAGCTCGCCCTGAATCTGGCGCTTGAGCGAAACCGGCGAGGAGCCGATCGAGATCAGGTAGGCGTCCATCTCTTCGAGACGGCGGTTGGACTGTGCAGCGAGGCGCGCATAGGTCTGGTTGACCTCTGCAGGATCGATCGCGATTTCTTCGGCTTCCGCAGCCTGGATCTGCAACGTCTCGTCGATGAGATTGCGCAGGACCTGCGCCCGCACGCGCTGCATTTCCTCGGGCGAGATTTCGCTCTGGTTAGCATCGACGAGCAGCGCGACGCGATGGTCGAGATCGGTGCCGGTGATGACGTGGCCGTTCACGACAGCCGTTGCCCTGCGGACATTGGGGTCGGGATTGGTGAGCATGGTCAGCTCGGTCGGCAGGTTCAACGTATCCTGCGAGCCGACGGCCGATTGTGCGCCTGCGCCCGGTGCGCTTGCAAGAATACCGATTGCCGCTGCCATGCCGGCCAGTTTCGAAACCAAATGTGCGTTCACGCTGTAAAATTCCCTTGCGGCGCGGTTCTGTTGCGCCCGAATGCCCCGGTCTTGCCGCGCTGCGGCTTAACCGTTGCTGATAAGCGATGCGCGGATAGCGCGTTTGTCCCCTGCTGCCAACACGCGCGCAAGGCGCTTGTGGATGCAATTCTTACCGGAAGCCGAGATTTTTCAGGCTCAAATAGAGCTGGAAGGTGTCGCCGCGCCGGGCGTCCCCCGCCGAAACATAGTCGCGTCGCCATGTCGCGCCCATTTCGAGGCAGTCGTCCTGGTAGGCAATACCGAGGCGCGTACGGATCGGCTGGAAACCATCACTGCTAAGCGTAGGGTCTTCCTCGCGATCGGTCAGGTTGAACACGCCCGACCCGAATGCGGACCAGTAGTCGGCGAAGGCCACGCGCACCGCTGCGCGCAGTTCCTCGCGGTCCTGCAAGTCTTCCACGGTGGTGATGTCGCGGTTGAGGCGCAGGTAGCCGACCTCGGCATAGGTGCGGCTGGAACCGATGGTCGCGTCGAATTCGTTGCGGCGGACGGCGAAATTATCCTTGTCGAGCCGGTAGCGGTGGGTGAGCTTGAGAAAGTCACGGTATCGGATCTGGGTGCGCCCGACGAAATCGCTGACCTTCTCGGACAAACCGGTCCCGTCGGGAAAGATGTCGCGGTCCGAATCGAGCCTGTAGGACTGGCCCAGCGTCGTCAGCAGTTCCCAGCCCGGGCGGCGTAGCTTCCAGTCGAAACCGTAGGTGACGCGCGCACCGTCTTCCACTCGGTCATATCCCGGGAAACGGTTGAGCGCGAAGAGGTTCGAATCCTCCAGGTCGATCGCGCGCGCATCCTCGTTGGGGATGGCGAGGTTCTTGATATCGGGAGTCGCCACCAATTGCACACGGGGCGTGAACACCTGCTCGCCGCCGAAAAGTTCGCCCACAAAGGGCCATTCGACATCGATCGCGCCAAGCGCCACGCCGCGCGTCTCCCAGCCCGGATTGCCGCGATAGGAGGCGGTTTCGGTGAACTCGTTGCCGTCCGAATGGTAGATGTCGCCACGCAGCAGGCCGGTCAGGGTGACGACTTGTCCGAGGCCGGTAATGCGCTTCAGGTCCCATTGCGCCTTGGCGAAGGCGCGCTCGGTTTCCTGTCCTTCCTTGCGAATGATCGCGAGGCTGTTGAGCTGCAACTCGACATTCCCGCCGGCAATCGGATCGTCGAGCCGGTAACGCCAGTCCATGACGGGCAGGGCGACCGGCACATTGTCCTGGTCCTGGCCGAGCCGCAGCGTCTGCGTCGCCCATCCTGCCATCGAGAAGTAGGATTTCTCGTCGATCCGTTCGAGATCGACCATCGACCGCAGGCGATCGTCGCGGCTGATATCGTAGCGTCGCAGGAAGGTGCGGTCGCTGGCCAGCCGGATCGAGCTCGTCAGGCTCCATTCGGGCGTGAACTGGAACTTGCCGTTGGCGAACAGGTAACCGCGGGGCTCGCTGTCGAATGTGTCGGTACGGGTCGCGTCGGTGAAGCGGCGGCTATGCGTTGCGTAGCCGGTGATCTGGTATGCGCCCTTGTCGGTCAGGTGACGCCACTGGGCCGAGACCATCGGCGGCGCCTTGGTGAAGGCATAGGCGGATACGGTCAGGTCGCGGTTGTCGGCAAAACGGACATAATAGCTGCCCGAAACCTCGACGCCGTTGCTTTCCGAAATCCGCAGGTCCGGGACGAGGAAGCCCGATACCGCCCCGCCATCGGTCCGCACGGAAAGGCCCGGTAGGGGCAGGATGCGGGCACCGAAGAGTTCGAGATAGGCGCCCTTGAAACGAACCTTGCTGTCGGTCGGATCGTAGATGACGCGCTCGGCCGTGATACGCCAGCTCGGTTCCTTGTCGCAGCCCTCGGGATCGGTCACCGCGCAGGCGCTGTACGCTGCCTGCTCGAGCGCGATGGTGCCGTCATTTTCGCGTACGCCGCGATTGGCTGCGAGCCTGCCGCCCTGGCGCAATGCCAGCAGCAAATCGTCCATCGCGCCGGCTTCGAATTGGTCGGTGAGCTCGACGCGTTCGGAGTAGAGCTGGTTGCCGTTCTCGTCGACGAAGCGGACATTCCCGCTCGCGACGATCACGCCGGTACGCTGGCTCCAGCTTACGCTGTCGGCCCGCAGCGACCGGTCGCCCGAACGCAGGACCACATTGCCTTCGGCGGTGGTGATGTCCGCGTCGGAATCGTAGCTGAGGATATCGGCGGCAAAAGATATCTGCCGCTCGCCCGCCTCGTTGAATTCGGGCAGGGGCGGAGGAACGTCTTCCTGAGTGGCGACAACGACAGCGTCGGGCGGCGCTGGCAGGTCGCTCGGGCTTTCGCCGTCCGGCTCCTCTACCGTGCCGGTTCCGGTGGCCGCGCCTTCCTGCGCTGCCAGCGGTGCGGCGGCGACAAGCGCGAGCACGGCCACGCCCGTCCCGAGAAGGTGCGTTGCATTTGCAATCCGGTTGGCGCGGCTCGGGACCATGGCTTGCCTATCGCACCGGCCACGCCTAATCGCAATCGCGTTTCCTACGGCGCCGGCTGCAACAGGCCCGCCATGACCAGACAATATTTCGGGAGAATCCATGCACATCCAGTTTAGCCAATCCCGTCCGCAAGGCGCGCGCCTCATTGCGCATGTGGTCGACAAGGGCAAGCTTCCTGCTGCCACCAATGCCGCAATGCGCGCAGGCGCCGAGGCAGCCCGTTTCAAGGGCACTGCGGGACAGACCTTCGACGGTTTCGTCGAAACGGACGGCGGTGTGGCGCGGCTGGCGCTGGCTGGCGCAGGTGACAAGAACGACGAAGCGCGCCTCGCAAATCTGGAAAAGGCAGGCGCGGCGCTTGCAGGAAAGTACCAGTCGACCGGCGACAAGCAACTTGTGCTGGACCTGTCGGAAAGCGACCTGACCGCGATCGAGGCAGCGCATGTGCTGCTCGGCCTGCGCCTGCGCAACTGGCGCTATGACATCTATCGCACCAAGCTGAAGGACGAGCAGAAGATCACGCTGGAAAGCGTGACCGTCGTGGGTGCACCCGAAGGCATCGAAGGTGCCTGGGCCCATGCGGCCGCTTTGGCCGAGGGCGTGGAATTCACCCGCGAACTGGTCACCGAACCGGCCAATGTAATCTATCCCGAAAGCTTCGTAGCGCGCTGCATGGAGCGTTTCGAGGATACGGGTGCTGAACTCATCGTGCTCGACGAAGCGCAGATGGAAGAAATGGGCATGGGCTCGCTTCTCGGCGTCGGCCAGGGCTCGACGCGCGAAAGCCGCATTCTCGCCATCCGCTGGAATGGCGGTGGCAGCGAAGCTCCCGTCGCATTCGTCGGCAAGGGCGTCACCTTCGACACCGGCGGCATTTCGATCAAGCCGGGACCCGGCATGGAAGACATGAAGTGGGACATGGGCGGCGCAGGCGCGGTTGCCGGCGGCATGCTGGCTCTCGTCAAGCGCAAGGCGAAGGCCAATGTGGTCGGCGTCATGGGCCTCGTCGAGAATATGCCCGATGGCAATGCCCAGCGCCCGGGTGACGTGGTCAAGTCGATGAACGGCCAGACCATTGAAATCCTCAACACCGACGCGGAAGGTCGCCTCGTGCTCGCCGATGCGCTGCACTGGACGCAGGAAGAATTCCAGCCGAGCCGCGTGGTCGACTTTGCCACCCTGACTGGTGCGATCATCATTTCGCTGGGCAATGAATACGCCGGTCTCTTCTCGAACGACGACCAGCTGTCCAAGGAGTTGTCCGAAGCTGGCGAAGCCGTGGGCGACAAGGTCTGGCGCATGCCGCTGGGCAAGGCTTACGACAAGCTGATCGACAGCCCCATCGCCGACATGAAGAATATTGGCGGCAAGGGCGCAGGTTCGATCACCGCGGCGCAGTTCCTCCAGCGCTTCATCGCGGACGATACGCCCTGGGCGCATATCGACATCGCCGGCATGGCGTGGTCGGACAAGCCGGGCCGCACCTGGGGCAAAGGCGCCACGGGTTACGGCGTCCGCCTGATTGACCGTCTCATCGCAGACACGGCCGAGGGCTGAACGAAAGCGGCGTCATGGCGAAGATGAGGCGCAAGGCAGACCTTCCCACGAAGATCTGCGCGACATGCGGCCTCAGCTTCGCCTGGCGCAAGAAATGGGCGCGCGACTGGGATAATGTGCGCTATTGTTCCGAGCGCTGCCGCAGGAACAAGCAGGCTGGCGAAGAAGCCGGCTGAAGGGCCGTAGGGAAAGGGGCAAGCCATCCTCGTCGATTTCTACCAGCTCAGCAGCGATCCGGTCGACGTCACCGTGGTCAAGCTTGCCCGCAAAGTAATGCAGGCAGGCGAGCGGCTGGTGGTGGTCGCTGCGGATGAAGGTCTTCGCGAGCATCTGTCCGAGGCCCTTTGGCAGCATGGCAATGGCAGCTTCCTCGCCAATGGTCCTGCCGACGGGCCGCATGCTGCACGCCAGCCGATCCTGATTTCTGCCGATTGCGCAGCCCCGAACGAGGCGCGCATGGCCATCCTCGCCGACGGCCAGTGGCGCGACGAGGCGACCCGGTTCGACAGGGCCATGCTGCTGTTCGATGCCGATGCTACCGAGGCCGCGCGCGGCCTGTGGCGCGAACTTGCCGCGCGCGACGATATCGAGAACCGCATCTTCAAGCAGACGCCCGAAGGCGGCTGGCGCGAGGGACGCTGAACTTTCAGGAACTTGCGCCGCTTTCACCCGTCGGTTGGCTATGCGTAAGGTTTTCCCATTTTCACTCGCCCTGATCCTCGCCCTGCCGGCGTGCGGGCAACAGGACGATGAAGCTGCAAACGAAGCTGCCGCTGATGCGCAGGAGCCGCTCGGATCCTACGATATCGATCCGCAAAGCGGCGAAGTACGGGCGACCCACACCGACGCAGCGGGCGTGACCACGACCATGCAGGCCGGCGAGACGGTCGAGGCCCGCCTGCCCGAACCCTTCACGCTCTATCCCGGTGCGTCCGTAACCAACACCACCCGTGTCGAGCAGGGCGACGGGGCTTTCGTGACGGTCGAATTCACCACGTCAGACGAACGAGAGAAAGTGGTCGAGTTCTACCGGCAGCAGGCGCGCGATGCAGGGATCGAGCCGGAAGTGGAGGTTTCGGCCGGTGCCACGACCACGCTGGGCGGCGAGAACCGCGGACGGCGTTCCAGTTTCGCCCTGCAGGTGACTCGTGTCTCCGCGCTGACCGAAGGGCAGGTGAGCATCGCGAGCGGTTTCGACTAATTCTTGCCCCTTCGCGCGCGCGGCGCTAGGGGCGCGCGCGAGAACATTCTCCCCCTACAAAGATATTCGCAAGGAACACTATCATGGCGGTTACCCGCACCTTTTCGATCATCAAGCCCGATGCCACCCGCCGCAACCTGACCGGCGCCGTCACCAAGATGCTCGAAGACGCCGGCCTGCGCGTCGTCGCTTCGAAGCGCATCCACATGACCCGCGAACAGGCCGAAGGCTTCTACGCGGTTCACAAGGAACGCCCCTTCTTCGGTGAACTGGTCGACTTCATGATCTCGGGTCCGGTCGTCGTGCAGGTCCTCGAAGGCGAAGACGCTGTTAAGGCAAACCGCGACGTGATGGGCGCCACCAACCCGGCCGATGCCGACGAAGGCACCATCCGCAAGACCTATGCCGAATCGATCGAAGCAAACTCGGTCCACGGTTCGGACAGCGAAGAGAACGCAAAGATCGAGATCGATTTCTTCTTCGACGAGAACGAAATTGTCGGTTGATTGAAATCAAATTACCGCTGACCGGTTCTTTTCGGCAGACAGGTTAATGGGTTAGGTGATGGGCGCATCCTGGGTTAGGATGCGCCCATTATGTTTTCGAGCGTCTTCAGATTCAGCTCGCGAAAGGCGACCCGCCAGCAGTGCATTCGCGACTGCGTGGATAGCTTCAACGCGCGCAATTTCGATGCGGCCAAAGCTTGCCTCACCGAAGATGTGAAGGTTTGCGATGCTAATCTTCGCGAAATCCGCGGCCGTGACAATTTTCTCCAATTTGAGGCGGAGATATCCCGCCGCTTTCCTGACCGTAAGCTGGTCGTCGACGAGATGCATAATCATCGCGGTAGCGTCCTCGTTCGCGGTCACTTCGAAAGCCGCTTCGAAGAAGTGGCCGGTCAGGCGCTCTGGCAGGTGGAATTCGATGGCAATCGCATTTCACGTGTCGATGTAACGCGCGATCAGCAGCGGCTTACCCTGCCACAATTTGCGGTGACTGCTGCGGCCTGAGGGCCACCTCCCGAAATCAGGATGCGAAATTTTCCAGTTGGCGGCTGTGCTGGCCGTGGCTGTCGCGTGACGCCCGTTGTAATTCGTCCTCGGCGGCCGAGCGGGCCTGCGGGGCGAACTCCTTCCCCAGCGCGCGATAGGCATCTGCCAGGGCTGCAATCGGATCCTCGTTGAGCGTCTCGAAATGCACGGTCGCCGCAACGGCTCCGGGATTGGCCGAAAAAGCGGAGATCCGCCAGGCCCGCAAATCCATCTTTCGGCGCCATTCCGCTTCCAGGGCCGCGATATCGGCGAGATCGCTCTGGAAAGCCATCTGGCTCGCAACCATCGACACGCTGCTGGCAAGCACGCTTTCGCTGTCGCGCTCGCACGCGATCACGCGGGCTTGGGGCAGTGCGGCAGTCAGGGCAGGCATGTCTTCGGCGAATTGCGGGCATTTGAGCACCCGTGGCCGGTCGGCGTTGCCCATGCTCGCCGCATCGGTGCGCAGGATACGGGCGAACTCGCGATAAATGGGCGCCGCATCGCGCGCCTCGCTGAAAGCGACGAACGAGGGTATGCGCCATTGCGCTTCGAAAGCGGCGGGCGACAGCGCGGCTGCAAGCCAGCCGATTTCCTCGTCGGCTCGGGTCGCGCCGAAGGGATGCATCGCTTCGAGCCACGGATTGACCGCATGCGCGATGGCAAGGGCTGCCCGGGCCTTTACCGGCCTGAGATCGGGCGATGCCGGGATCGGGTCCTGGCTGTTGCAGAAACGCGTGCCGCAAAAGCGCGGGTCGGCTGCGAGCAGGCGCTGGACGCGGGTTGTCCCGCTTCGCATCTGGCCGAGTACGACGATGGGCGGCGCGATTTCCGTCTGGGCGAGTTCAGGCTGCTCGCGCCACAGCTTGCCGAGCGCATGGCGCTTGCGGATTGCGGAGGTGATCTGCCCATAGGCCATCGTGTGACCGAGCGCGTTGAGCTGGGCCTCTTCGCGAAGCGACCGGCACAACACCTCGAGCCTCAGCCTGAAGTCGGCAACGTCTTCCTCGTCGCGGATGGATGTCTCGTCTTGGCTCTCATAGCCGCGACTGCCGATGCTCCAGAGGTATTCGGGATCGAATTCCGGCTTGTCTTGCCAGCCTTTCTCCCAGACCGTCTCGAGCAGGCTGTCCAGCCAGCTTGCAAAGCGCGAGCGGGTGAATGGGTGGGGGCGCGCAGGGTTCATTCGCGCGGCGTTTTCCAGCGCGCGTAGAGCACTTCGGCGAGCTTGCGCAGGAGATGCGCACCGATGAGTACCCCGGCTGTGATGAGCACCGCGTCGAGCGCGTCGACCTGCTCGGTCTGCCAGCTGTCATCCTTGTCGAAAGCGATCATTGCAAAGGCGATGATCGCCAGCAGGAAGAAGATGTAAGGTGTCAGGCGGCGCATCAGAACTGGTCCGCCGCATCGTGCAGCTTGGCCGCGCTCTTGGGTGCAACGCTGCGCCAGCTGCGTTCCAGCCAGTCGGCAACGTGGTCCCAATCGAGGCCCGGCCGGTTGAGGATCACGCCGATCCATCCGCTTGCACCGTAATAGGCGGGTTTGAAATAGGCTTGCGGCTGCGCTTCGACGAGGTCGAGCAATTCGTCCATGCTGCCCGTCTTGACGAGGACGGCCACGTGCTCGGTGCCATGATGCTGGTCGTTGAAATAGGCAAAATACTTGCCCGATTTTTCGCTACCGGCGCGCCAGCCGGGCGAGCCGTGGCTCTCGCGTTCATGCGTCTGGGGCAGGGCGAGCGCAAGCTCCCGGACCTTGCCGAGCAGGAAGTCTGGATCGTTTTCGCGGCCCACATACTCGCTGACAACGCGCGGATAGAGCTGATGCTCCGCAAATCTTACGCGTTCGGCCAGCGTGTCCGCGGTTTCGCTCTCGCGGATCGAGACTTTCATCTGGCCAAGGACTTGTCCGGCGTCGAGTTCCGGCGTCACCAGGTGAACCGATACGCCGCCATGGCTGTCGCCCGCATCGATGGCGCGCTGGTGAGTGTCGAGCCCGGGATATTTCGGCAGCAGGGATGGGTGGATGTTGAGCATCCGGCCTTCCCAGCGCGTCGCAAACCCATCGGTCAGGATCCGCATGTAGCCGGCCAGAACGATGTAATCGGCCCCCGCATCGCGCGCGGCCTGTTCCATCGCCTCGTCATGCTGTTCGCGCGGCATGCCCTTGTGCGAAAGCGCGAAGGTGGAAATGCCCTCGCCAGACGCCAGTGCCAGCCCTTCGGCTTCGGGATCGTTGGCGGCCACCAGCACCACTTCATAGGCGGCCCCGGGCAGGAACGAGGCGTAAAGCAACGCGGCCATGTTGCTGCCGCGTCCGGAAATGAAAATCGCGACTTTGGCCTTGTTAGCCAAGGTGCACTGCCTCCCAGTCTTCCCTGGCCGACCAGGTACCCTGCGAACCGCGGACCGTGCAGCCCTTGTCGCCCTCGACGATCTGGCCAACCGCGAGGACCTGCTCGCCGGCGTCTTCCAGACGGCTGCGCACCAGTTCGACCTTGGACGGTTCGACTGCGAGCACCATGCCGACACCGCAATTGAATGTGCGCGCCATTTCGCCCGGCTCGATATTGCCCTGCGCCTGCAGGAAGGCCATCAGCCCGGGCTGCTCCCAGCTGTCGGCATCGACTTCGGCATGCGCGCCCTGCGGAAGGACACGCGGGATATTCTCGAGCAAGCCGCCGCCGGTAATATGCGCCATCGCGTCGATCAGCCCGTCGCGAACGAGCGGCAGCAGCGTCTTCACATAGATGCGGGTGGGTTCGAGCAGCGTCTCCACCAGCAGGCGGTCCTGATCGAACAGCGCGGGGCGGTCGAGCTTCCAGCCCTTGTCTTCAGCCAAGCGCCGTACCAGCGAGAAGCCGTTCGAATGCACGCCCGAACTGGCCAGGCCGAGCAGGACATGGCCCGGAGCGACGCGCTCTCCGGTCAGCTGTTCGCCGCGTTCGACTGCACCGACGCAGAAGCCTGCAAGGTCGTAGTCGCCGCTGGCATACATGCCGGGCATTTCCGCGGTCTCGCCGCCGATCAGCGCGCAGCCTGCCTGCTTGCAGCCTTCGGCGATGCCCACGATCACGCGTTCGGCAACACCGTTCTCCAATTTTCCGGTCGCGAAATAGTCGAGGAAGAACAGCGGTTCCGCGCCCTGGACGATCAGGTCGTTCACGCACATGGCGACAAGGTCGATGCCGACATGGTCGTGCCGGTCGGTGTCGATGGCGAGCTTGAGCTTCGTGCCCACGCCGTCATTGCCCGCCACCAGCAGCGGGTCCTTGTAGCCCGCTGCCTTGGGATCGAAGAAGCCGCCAAAGCCCCCGATTTCGCCGTCGGCGCCGGGGCGCATGGTGGACTTTACCAGCGGTCCGATCGCTTTGACGAGGGCATTGCCCGCGTCGATCGAAACTCCGGCCTGTTCGTAGGTATAGGAAGGCGTGTCGCTGCTCATGTTTGCCCCCTTGCGCATTCCGGCCGGAATTTCCAGCAAATGCGCTTGGATTTCCGGAACCGATTGGGCAAAAGGCCCGCCTGAATAGCCCATGCGGACATATTTTTCCCTTCCCCGGCGCGCCCGTTACGCCCTGATCGCTTCCGGCATCGCGCTGGCAGGCGGGGCCGGCTGGCTTGCGCAGGCACAGGTCGGCGGCCAGCGCGGCATCGCCGCAGTGGCCGCTTCGCGCGACATCCAGGTCAGCGACATCGAGGTCGACGTGCGCGGCGACACCGGCGTCGAAGCCCGCGAAAAGGCCTGGAAGGAAGCGCAGGTCAAGGCGTGGGAGAAGCTGGACGGCCCGAATCTCTCCGATTCGCAGATCTACGGCATGGTCTCGGCAATCGTGGTTCAGCGCGAACGGCTCGGCCCCAAGCGCTACATCGCGACGCTGGGTGTGATTTTCGATCGCCAGAAGGCCAATTCCTATCTCGGCGACGACGGCATGTCGCGGCGCAGCGCCCCGATGCTGCTGCTGCCGGTCACCATGTCGGGCGGGACGCAGCTCATCTATGAGCAGCGCAATCCGTGGCAGCGCGCATGGGCAGAATTCCAGGCCGGGCAGAGCAGCGTGAATTACGTGCGCCCCAGCGGTGCGGGCGGCGAATCGCTGCTGCTGACTTACGGCCAGACAAACCGCCGCAGCCGCGTGTGGTGGCGTGACATCCTCGATTCCTTCGGTGCCGCCGATGTCCTCATCCCGATTGCCAGCCTGCGCTATTCCTATCCCGGCGGGCCGATCGAAGGCACTTTCACGGCGCGCCACGGGCCGGACAATGCATATCTCGACAGTTTCACCATGCGCGCGGAAAGCCCCGAGCAGTTGCCTGCAATGCTCGAACAGGCCGTCCGTCGTTTCGACGCCGTCTTCCAGGTCGCGCTGGCCGATGGCACGATCAAACCCGATCCGACGCTCAACGTGAAAACGGGCGACCTCAATCCCGAGATCGCTCGCCTTGTCGAACTGGGCCGGCGCCTCAAGGCACAGGACGAGGCATTGGCGCAGGTCGCATCGCAGCCGACCGAGGCCAGCGGTGGAGCAATCAGTGCCGCACCGATCAATACGCCGCCGCCCGAAGGCTCGGTTGCGCTCTACACCGTCCAGTTCCAGACACCCGACGCGTCCAGCTTCGGTAGTGTGCTTGCAGCCGTCCGGGGCACGCCCGGCGTCCGCTCGACCGGTGTGCGCAGCACCGCGATCGGCGGGACCTCGGTCATGACGGTCAGCTATTCCGGCTCGATCGCCCAGCTCGCTGAGGCATTGCGCGGGCAGGGCTTCACCGTTCAGCAGGGAGCGACGGCGCTCTTGATCAGCCGCTGATCGCGCAGACGGTGCCTGCATGAGCCAGATCGCGCTTCCGCTTACGCATTCCGGTTCCGACGGGCCCGACAGCATCATCATCGGCGAAAGCAACCGGGCCGTGGCAGAGGCGATGGCCGCATCGCAGGACTGGCCCTTCGGGACCGCGATCCTCGCGGCACCGCCGCGTTCGGGCAAATCGCTCTTCGCACGCTGGTTTGCCTCGCACACCGGGGGCGGGGCGATCGACGATGCCGATACCAAGGACGAAACCGAGATATTCCACGCCTGGAACCGCGCGCGCGAGGACGGCTATCCGCTCTTGCTGACGATCGATGCGAAAGGCTGGGACATCGAACTGCCCGACCTGCGCAGTCGTATGGGAGCTGCTCTCCAGCTCGAAATCGCCCCTCTGGATGACGATACGGCGGCACAGCTCATGCTGAGCCATGCTGCCCAGCGGGGGCTCGCGCTGGGTGAAGGGGCGCCCGCCTATCTCGTGCCCCGCATGGAGCGTAGCTATGCCGCGATCGAGCGGATCGTGGCGGAAATCGACCGGCTCAGCCTTGAACGAAAGGTACCTGCCACCATGTCGATCTGGCGCGATGCGCTCGACGCGGTTCAGGGGCCGGAGCAGGCCCGCTTGCTTTGAATGCACTAAAATGGAAGGATTGAGGCCATGTTGGAACGGCTGATCGCCTATCTGGACTCGATCAAGGCCCGCGATCCTGCACCGCGCAGCCGCTGGGAAGTGCTGCTTTATCCGGGTGTCTGGGCGCTGGCCTATCACCGCGCCGCACACTGGCTGTTCGAAGCCGAACTGTTCTTCCTTGCCCGCCTGATCAACCACTGGAGCCGCATGGTGACCGGGATCGATATCCATCCCGGCGCCAAGATCGGCCGCAATTTCTTCATCGACCACGGCTTCACCGTCATCGGCGAAACCGCCGAGATCGGCAATAACGTCACTATCTACCAGTGCGTGACGCTGGGCGGCACCAACCCGACCAATGGCAAGGGCGGCAAGCGCCACCCGACGATCGAAGACGATGTGATCATCGGTTCGGGCGCGCAGGTCATCGGTCCGATCACGGTCGGCAGGCGTGCGCGTATCGGTGCAAATGCCGTTGTCACCGACGAGGTGCCGGAAGGCGCGACGATGATCGGCCTCAAGGCGCGCAGCACGCTGGTGCCGGCGGAAGAGTGGATGAAGGAATTCATGCCCTACGGCACGCCCTGCGACGATCCGTGCGAGGAAGCGCGCGAGGTCGGCCGCGACTGCATCGAGAAGCTCGAAGGAGAATTGAAGTCGCTGCGTAACGAGATCGCCGAACTGCGCGCCGCCGCCGAACCCAGCCAACGAAGCGGTACCGACGACTGATGAATTTCGGCAGCGCGAAGGTCGTATCCTTTCCCGGACGCAAGCCCGACCAGATCGGTTTCACGCGCGAGGAACTTACCCGCATTCTCGACGTGTACGGTCGCATGGTCGCTGCCGGGCAATGGCGCGACTACGCGATGGATTTCACCAAGGATGCGGCCACCTTTGCGGCCTTCGTGCGCCATGCAGAACGCCCGCAGGCGCGGATCGAGAAGCGTCCGTCGCTACGCGGAAAGCAGGGCATGTGGACCCTGTTCGGAGAGCACGGCCAGATCCTCAAGCGCGGTCACGAGCTGCCGGGCGTGGTTGCCCCTATCGAACGGCGGCTCATGAAGGCTGTCGAGGACTGAGCCCAAAAGAAAAGGCCCGCACCGCGGTGCGAGCCTTCTCCGATTATCATAGTGCGATCTGTCAGGCGGTGGCCGGAAGCCGTGCCTGCATCTCACCCGGCAGCCCCTTCACCACTGCGGCGCGGATCGGCGTCCACAGCGCGCTCAGCGAGAGCAGGGCGGAACCGATGACCAGTGCGGTCAGGGCGAAGGTCAGCTCGACCGCGCCGAATTCGCGGAAGAGGTAGGCCAGCGCGATCAGCACGTAGGCAAGCGCCGATACCAGCAGCGCACGGCGGTCGATCGCCAGCGCGATCAGGCCGAATGCGATGTAGACCGCAAGCACGGCCACTGCGGCGCCTGCACCGATATTGTCGCCATCGGTCACGCCCAGCAGCGCGAAGATCGGGTGTGCGATCATCGGGGCAGCGAGCAGGTGCAGCCAGAAGGCCACGTCGCTGCGACGCGTCTCGCGGCGCGGGTCGCTCATGTCCCAGCGCATGGCGAAGGCGAAGATCACCAGGCCGGCGACGAAGACGAGGCTGAGGATCACGGTCTCGATGTTCGAGGCATTGGGTCCGATAATCGCGACCAGCAGCAGTACTGCGGTTGCGGCGATCGCGCCGGTGCCTGCCGCGATGGTGATCGGCACCATGAAGCGGCGCCAGTGGAGCCAAGCAGCTCCTGCAGTGATCAGTGCGGAAACTGCCAGCAATGAGAAGCCGAGAGCTTCCTGCTCGTCACCCTGGGGGATGAGCCAGCCCATGATCGCGCCGGTAAGCGTCGCCATGACCCCGCCGACGAAGGCGAGCAGGAGGATGATGCTGGGCAGTGCCATACGGCGCTTGCGAGTGAAGAACTCGGCGAGGAACCATGCCGTGCCGGCAACGAAGAGCGCAGCGAGCGACAGGGCGACACCTTCCGCCATCATGCGCTGTGTGTGAGTCTCCATCCACCAGTTTTCGCCCACATCGGGCGTCCACTGGGGAACGGGATAGATTGCGCCTGCAAGTGCTTGTCCGATTGCCCCCATCGCGACGAGCATGATGACCACGCCGATCGAGACGAAAATGTCGTTGAAGCCGGTGATGAGCCGGAAATGCTCGGCATCGGCGGGTAGTGCATCGCGCTGCGCGGCAGTGTGCGCGCGCAGGGCATCCGCAGCTTCGGCGCTGATTACGCCTGCCGCTACGGCTGAATTCAGGTCTTCCTGGCTATACATGCCAATCTCTCCCCATTGAAGAATAAGCGGGTCATACGCCTACTGTATTAATACGTCAATACGCCTAGCTTTGACCGATGATGTTGACCGTCGGTCGCGACGGCGCTTCTGCCTCGATCACCCGTGGCTCGATCTGCGGCAGGATTTCCATCTGCGCCTGCGTGATCTTGCGCGTCAGATTGGCAAACAGATAGGCCGAGCCGAGCAGCAGGACGATTGCAAAGCTCAGGATCACAAACTCCATCCAGATCGGCGTCATGATGATGAGGTTGGTCGCCGCATCGAGCGCGAATTTCACGATCATCGCGCTCAGGATCAGCAATCCGACGATCACCGATGTCCACCATGCGGTGACGTTTTCTACGGTCGAATGGGCGAAATCGTCTCCCTCTCCCTCGCTGCGATTGTAGAGTTCGCGCATGGCTTCGAACGGAAGCATGAGGTTTGCGAGCGGGATGAGATAGGAGGCGATAGCGCGTCCCGGCCCGTATTTCGCCTTGATCCCGACATCGCGCAGATTGGCATGTGCGCGCCACACCCACAGCATCGCGGCGATGAGGAAGGCGAGGGTCGATGCCAGAAGCACAAAGAAGGTGATCACCCCGGGCGCATCTGGCTCCAGGCTTTCATCCGAGGGGAGGAAGCGTCCCTCGAGGAAGAAGGCGCTGCTCGAGCGGTTATACCTTGCCTGCAGCTCGCGATACTGACGTTGGTATCCGTAGTAGTTCGAGGGCTGGCCGATCATCGCCTCGACTTCGGCGATCCGTTCGTATTCCTGCTTCACCGCAATCCCGCCCAGTCCGAGCTGGACGAGGCCGGCGATTATGACGACGAAAGACAAGATCGTAACAACGAACGACGTCTTGCGCAGCATGCGCAAGTTCTTGTCGAGATCCATGGCAACCCCCCAAAGAAAAACCCCGCCGCATACTGCAATGCGGCGAAGCTTTTAGCAATCGGGGTTGTCGGTATTAGCCGCGGGCGCTGCTCGGGCCGGTTCCGGTGACCCTCTGCATTGCGGTCAGGATCGCGCCCGACTGCTCGCTGCCCGACTGCGGGGCCTTGAGGTTCGAGAACTCGCTGATCTTGTCCCAGTTGGCAGCAAAGCCTTCGACGGTACGCTCGCCATCGGGCAGCCAGACGGCGTCGTTCATGACGGTCCATGCCGAGTGATAGCCACCGGCACCAGCGCCGACGATGGCGTTGGTCGGCGCGTCTTCACTGACGAGGAAGAGCGCGGCCGGAACCACGTTCACCGGATCGAACAGCTTGAAAGCTTCTTCAGGGAAGAGGTCTTCGGTCATGCGCGTGCCTGCAACAGGCGAGAGCGTGTTGACCTTGATGTTGTACTTTGCACCTTCGAGCGCGAGCGTCTTGGTCAGGCCAGCAAGCCCCAGCTTGGCCGCGCCATAGTTCGCCTGACCGAAGTTGCCGAACAGGCCGGTCGAGGACGCGGTCATCATGATGCGGCCATAGGCCTGCTCGCGGAAGGTTTCCCAGCATGCCTTGGTGACGAAAGCCGAACCGGTCAGGTGGACCTTGAGGACGAACTCGAAATCTTCCGGGCTCATCTTGGCGAAGGTCTTGTCGCGCAGGACGCCTGCGTTGTTGAGCAGGATGTGCACGCCGCCCCACTTCTGCTTGGCATCGGCGACCATCTTTTCCATCTGGTCGTATTCGGTGACGCTGCCGCCATTCGACATCGCCTCGCCGCCCATCTTCTCGATTTCCTCGACGACCTGGAGGGCCATGTCGGAGTGGCCGGTGCCGTCGCGCGCGCCGCCGAGGTCGTTGACGACGACCTTCGCGCCGCGGCGGGCGAGTTCGAGCGCGTATTCGCGGCCCAGACCGCCGCCTGCGCCGGTGACGATGGCTACCTTGTCCTTGAAGTCGATGGTCATGGGGGGCTCCTGCTTGGTTGTTTGTCGTTTACGTAAAGGTCAATTCAGGGCGCGGATTGGCATTTATCACCGCCCGTTGCAACCGTATGCGCGCCGAACCGCGATGCCGTAGGGGCAGGCGGAGGGCTGCTAAAGCCGCTCCAGCGCGGGGATCAGGGCTGCCAGCGAATCAATCGCTGCGTCGGCGCCGAGTTCCGCAGCAGGGGCATCGCAATAGCCATAGGCGGCCGCGATCACCGGGACGCCTGCCGCACGCGCGGCTTTCACATCGTAACTGCTGTCGCCGACAAAGGCGATGGTCCCGCCGCCGCAGGCCTCGCGGGCGTGCCAGATCGGGTCCGGGGCCGGTTTCGCGCGATGCTTGCCGTCAGGCCCCTTGCCGAGGCTGTCGCCGCCAATGATGATCTCGAACCTGCTCGCCAGGCCGAGTGTCTGGAGGATATCGGTGGCGAAGCTTTCGAACTTGTTCGTGACGACCGCCATGCGCACGCCGCGTCCGCCCAGCGCTTCAAGCGTCTCTACCGCGTGGGGATAGGGGCGCGTGTGGACCGCGTTGTTGCGCGAATAATAGCCCAGCATCTCCTTGTAGAGCTTGCGGAATTCATCGTCCGCCAGTCCGCCCTGCATGTCGATCGCCTGCTTGAGCATGATCTTTGCGCCGCCACCGATCAGGTCGGTCGCGCTGTCGATCGGGACGGGATCGAAGCCTCCGATATCCAGCGCATGGTTCACCGCCGTACCAAGGTCGCGGTGCGTTTCGAGGAGGGTGCCGTCGAGGTCGAAGGCGACGATATCGAAGGGAAAGCCGGTCATCGCCATCCGAGTGCAGGATGGTTCTTCAAACTGCAAGCGATTGGTGGCATGGCCCCTTTCCATGAGCAAAAGCCGAGATTTCGCCGCCGTCATCCTTGCTGCCGGCAAGGGCACCCGCCTCAAGAGCGGGTTGCACAAGGTCCTCCACAATATCGCGGGCCGCCCGATCATCGAGCACCTGATGGCCTCGGTGGAGGAGCTTTCGCCTGCGCGGACCATCGTGATCGTCGGCGACGAGCGCGAACAGGTCATCGGCCAGCTGGGCGAGCGCGCCGAGTGCGTAGTGCAGGAACCGCAGCTGGGCACCGGCCACGCGGTGGCACAGGCGAAGGAAGCGCTCGCCGGATTCGATGGCGACGTTGTGATGCTGCTGGGCGATGCACCCTTCATCAAGAGCTCGACCATGAACGACATGCTCACCCGCCTGCGCGCTGCCGATGCGCCTGCCGTGGTGGTGCTGGGCTTCGAGCCGGATGACGCGCTTCAATATGGCCGCGTCATCACGCATCGCGACATGACGATCGAGAAGATGGTCGAGTTCAAGGACGCCAACGAGGCCGAACGCGCCTGCCGCCTGTGCAATTCGGGCCTGATGGCTGCGCGCGCCGAGGTCCTGTTCGACCTGCTCGAGCGCGTCGACAACGACAATGCGCAGGGCGAATATTACCTGCCCGACATCGTCAATGTCGCGGTAAAGGATGGCAGGACTTGCGCCGCCGTGGTCACCGACCGTCCCCATGAGGTGGTCGGGATCAACTCGCGCAAGGAGCTCGCCGCGGCAGAGCGCCAGTGGCAGGATTTGAAGCGCGAGGAAGCGCTGGAGAACGGCGTTACGCTCAAGGCGCCCGAGACCGTCTTCTTCAGCTACGACACCGATCTCGCTCCCGATGTGACGGTCGAGCCGAACGTCGTCTTCGCGCCGGGCGTGAAGGTGGAAAGCGGCACGCGCATCCGCGCGTTCAGCCATCTTGAAGGCGCGCATGTCGGCGAGGATTGCGAAGTCGGTCCCTACGCCCGCCTTCGTCCGGGCGCCGTGATGGAAAAGGGCAGCAAGGTCGGCAACTTCGTCGAGATGAAGAAGGCGACCCTTGGCGAAGGCGCCAAGGCCAATCACCTGACCTATCTGGGCGATGCAACCGTCGGTGCAGGGGCGAACATCGGCGCAGGCACGATCACCTGCAATTACGACGGCTATTTCAAATATCAGACCAAGATCGGCGAACGCGCCTTCATCGGCAGCAACAGCTCGCTGATCGCGCCGGTCGAAATCGGTGCCGATGCGATCGTGGCCGCCGGAAGCGCCGTCAGCCGCGACGTTGCCGCCGGCGAGTTGCGCATGGTTCGCGCCGAGCAGCTGGTGAAGCCCGGCTGGGCCGACCGCTTCCACGACACCATGAAAAAGAAGAAGGCGTCGGAGAAGAAGGGCTGAGCGAGGCCCGCACAATTTGCTGGCTTTGCGAGCGGCCTGTCGGCACGCGGGTGCAGTGTCATCACCCGGTGCCTAAATCGAAGAAGGGGCGGTTCACCGTTCCCGTCCACCCGATCTGCCACCAGGCGATCCACGCCAACTTCACCAATGCCGAGCTGGCCCGGATCGGTGAGGATCGCGAGACACTGATCGCAAACGATGCGGTTGCAAAATTCCTGCGCTGGATCGCGAACAAACCGCCCGACTTCCACGCTCCCACGCGGCGCTAACGGCGTGCATCCGTGAACCTTTCTCCTGCGTAACTGTTGATCGGCAAAGACAGCTTGAGGAGTTCGCAAATGGGTATCGGCAAATGGATCGCGCTCGGCGCGGGCGTGGTGACGCTGGGAGCAGGCGTCGCCTATGCGCAGTACCGCGACATCGAGAAACCGGCTTACACCTCGATCGAGAGCGAAGGCGCATTCGAATTGCGCGAATACGAGCCCATGATTGTCGCCGAGGTGACGCACACCGGTGACCGGCGCCGCGCGCTTGGTGCCGGATTCCAGCGACTTGCGGCCTATATCTTCGCGCAGGACCGGCCGGGCGACAAGATTGCCATGACCAGCCCTGTCATGCAGGACCCGCCCGAGAAAATCGCCATGACCTCTCCCGTTACCGTGGGTGAGGGCGACGAGACCGGCAGCTGGCGCACGCGGTTCGTGATGCCGGCGAAATACACGATGGAAACGCTGCCCGAGCCGCCCGCGGACATCACGCTGACCGAGATTCCTGCACGCCGCATGGCGAGCGTCCAGTTCAACGGTAGCGGTTCGTCGGCCGACCTGGCCGATATGGAAGGCTTCCTGCGCGAATGGATCGCCGAGAACAACCTGACGCCGATCGGTCCGCCCGAATACGCATTCTATGACGCGCCGATGGTGCCTCCCGTCAAGCGCCGCAACGAGGTCATGATTCCCGTCGAATAAGCTGTTCGGGCGCGCAAAAAGGGGGCGGTTCCTTCGCTGGATCCGCCCCCTTTCTCATGTCTGACGCTAGCGAGGTTTATTCCGCTTCGTTGTCGTCCATCAGCCGCTGCATCAGGTAGAAAATCTGCAAGGCCTGCAGCTTGGCGCGCTGTTCATTGTCGACACCGCCCGAGTGGCCGCCGGTCATGTCCTCGAAATACCAGTAATCCTGGCCGAGTTCCTTGAGCTTGGCCGCAGCCTTGCGGGCATGGGCCGGATGCGTGCGGTCATCGGCGGTCGAGGCCCAGAGGAAGGGGGCGGGGTAATCCACGCCCTCGACGATCTTCTGGTAGGGCGAATAGCCCTCGATCCATGCACGCTGCTCGGGAATGCGCGGATCGCCATATTCGCCGATCCACGAAGCGCCGCGACCGATCAGGTGGTAGCGCAGCATGTCGAACAGCGGGATCGCGACGATTGCTGCATCGAAGGCTTCGGGAGCCTGCGTAAAGGCCGTGCCGACCAGCAGGCCGCCTTGGCTGCCGCCCTGGATGCCGAGCTGGCCGGGATTGGTGATCCCGCGCTTCACCGCATCCTGCCCCACGGCGATGAAATCGTCCCAGGTGCGCTGCTTGTTCTCGCGAATAGCGCTCTGGTGCCAGCCGGGGCCGAACTCACCGCCGCCGCGAAGGTTGGCGAGGATGAAGGCGCCGCCCTTTTCGAGCCACATCTTGCCGGTCAGCGAGCGGTAGCTGGGCAGCTGCGAGACCTGGAAACCGCCATAGCCATAGAGCAGCGTCGGCGTGGTGCCGTCCATTTCCATGCCCTTCGGCTTCACGAGGAAGTAGGGGATTTTCGCCCCGTCCTTGCTGGTCGCCTCGAACTGCTCGACTTCCATGCCCGACGCATCGAAATAGCTGGGCGAAGTCTTGAGCACTTCGGGATCGCCGCTTCCGTCCGTGTACCAGAGCGTGCTGGGGGTGAGGAAATCGGTCGAGGTGAACATGATCTCGTCGGATTCCGAAGACGCGGTCGAGACGCCGAGCGTCGCATTGTCGGGCAGGGCGACTTCGCGCTTCACCCACTCGCCATCTTCGAAATCGATCTTCAGAACCTTGCCCACGACATTGTCGAGGATCGACATATAGGCGCTGTTGGCGGTCGAGTTGCCACCACGCTTGGTCTGGCGTTCTTGGGGTGCCCAGACGAGGGTCTTGGTCGCACCGTTCGGGTCGGCTTTCCACTCCTCCAGGTCGACCGCAATCAGCGAGTCGGCGGGGAAGGTCTGGCCCTGCGTATCCCAGTCGACATCGGTCGAGAAGAGCATGTGCCCGTCGAGAATGCCATAAGGTCCGGCCTTCTTGGGCAGGTCGAGCTGGACCCACTCGTCATCCTTCCACAGGTAGTAGGCGCGTTCGTGGAAGGAGAGGCCGCGATAGGCGATGCGGGCCTGGATCTCGCCGTCGGGCGTGCGCAGGAGATAGGCGCCTGCCGACACGTCCTTGGCATCGCCGCGGAATATTTCCGGAGCGTCTGCCAGCGCGGTGCCGCGCGTCCACATACGGGTGGTGAAGGGATATTCGCTTTCCGTCAGCGTGCCTTCGCCAAAGTCGCGGCCCACGAGCAGCGTGTTCTCGTCGACCCAGCTCACGCCGCCCTGGCTCTTTTCCTCGATTACGAAGCCGCCTTCGACGAACTGCTTGGTCGTCATGTCGAATTCGCGCAGGATGGTTGCGTCTTCACCGCCATCCGACAGGGCGATCATGCACATGCGCTGGTCGGGCGGCAGGCAGCTGCTGCCCTTGTAGACCCATTCCTTGCCCTCGGCTTCGGCAAGTGCGTCGACATCGAGGATGATTTCCCATTCGGGCTCGTCGGTCCGGTAGCTTTCCAGCGTGGTCCGGCGCAGCACACCCTTGGGGTTCTGCTTGTCCTGCCAGAAGTTGTAGAGCCCGTCCTTGCGGATCGAGACATAGGGCACGCGGTCTTCGGCATCGAGAATGGCGAGCGCTTCGGCGGTCAGTTCGTCGAACCGCGGGTCCTGCGCCATATGCGCCATGGTGCGGTTGTTTTCGTTGCGGACCCATTCCAGCGCTTCGTCGCTGCGGGCTTCCTCGAGCCAGATATAGGGATCTTCGTCGGGGCCCGGTACGCCGTTCTGGGCGGCGAGCGAAGTGGGGGTGGCAATCGTCATGGTCGCTGCCAATGCCAGCGTCGAAACACGTTTCACAGTCCTCTCCTGCAGATAAAGCGGGTCGGTTCTAACCTGCTCATAGGGAAAGGAAAGGACAGTCCTGCTCGACGAGCGGGGTATGGCGACGGACCAAAGAAAAAGGGCGACCCGAGGGCCGCCCTTAATCTTGTGCGATTGTCCGAAAGGCTCAGCTTTCGACATGCTCCGCGAGGACCGTCAGACCCTTATCGCCGACCTCGGCGAAACCGCCGCGGACTTCGATGGTCTCGGGCGCGCCGCCTTCGGTCTTGTAGACCTGGACTTCGCCGTCGCGGATGGTCGACATGAAGGGCGCGTGGCCTTCGAGCACGCCGAATTCGCCTTCCGTGCCGGGGACGACCACCATGTGGACTTCCTCGGAGCGGACCAGCTTGGCCGGCGTGACGAGTTCGAAGTGGAGGGCCATGCTTAGTCTTCTTCCGCCATCTTCTTGGCCTTCTCGACCGCCTGGTCGATACCGCCAACCATGTAGAAAGCGCTTTCCGGCAGGTGATCGTATTCGCCGTCGACGACTGCCTTGAACGACTTCACCGTGTCTTCCAGCTGGACGAAGACGCCCGGGATGTTGGTGAAGACTTCTGCAACGTGGAACGGCTGCGAGAGGAAGCGCTGGATCTTGCGGGCACGGGCCACGGTCAGCTTATCTTCTTCCGACAGTTCGTCCATGCCGAGGATGGCGATGATGTCCTGCAGGCTCTTGTACTTCTGCAGCGTTTCCTGAACGCGGCGAGCCGTTTCGTAGTGCTCCTGGCCGACAACGCGCGGTTCGAGAACGCGGCTGGTCGAGTCGAGCGGGTCGACGGCCGGGTAGATGCCCAGCTCCGAGATGGCGCGCGACAGGGTGGTCGTTGCGTCCAGGTGGGCGAACGAGGTTGCCGGTGCCGGGTCGGTAAGGTCGTCGGCGGGAACGTAGATGGCCTGGACCGAGGTAATCGAACCCTTGGTGGTCGAGGTGATGCGTTCCTGCAGGTTACCCATGTCGGTCGACAGGGTCGGCTGGTAGCCCACTGCCGAAGGAATACGGCCGAGCAGTGCCGACACTTCCGAACCCGCCTGCGTGAAGCGGAAAATGTTGTCGACGAAGAACAGAACGTCCTGGCCTTCGACGTCGCGGAAGTATTCCGCCATGGTCAGGCCCGAGAGAGCGACGCGTGCACGTGCGCCCGGAGGCTCGTTCATCTGACCGAAGACGAGAGCAACCTTCGAACCTTCGCTGATGGCTTCGCCAGCGTCGTTCTTGGCGATAACGCCTGCGTCGAGGAATTCGTGGTAAAGGTCGTTACCTTCACGGGTACGCTCACCGACACCTGCGAAGACGGACACACCACCGTGGCCCTTCGCGATGTTGTTGATGAGTTCCTGGATGAGAACGGTCTTGCCCACGCCGGCGCCGCCGAACAGGCCGATCTTACCGCCCTTTGCGTAAGGTGCGAGAAGGTCGATGACCTTGATGCCGGTGACGAGGATGGCTGCTTCGGTCGACTGGTCGACAAAGAGCGGTGCCTCAGCGTGGATCGGGCTGGTGGTTTCGGCGCCGATCGGGCCGCGCTCGTCGATCGGCGCGCCGACGACGTTCATGATGCGGCCGAGGGTCTTCGGACCAACGGGGACCGAGATCTGTGCGCCGGTGTTGACGACTTCCTGGCCACGGACGAGGCCGTCGGTGCCGTCCATTGCGATGGTGCGAACGGTGTTCTCACCAAGATGCTGCGCAACTTCGAGGACCAGCGTGGTGTCGTCGTTCTTCGTTTCGAGCGCGGTCAGGATTGCCGGCAGTTCGCCCGGGAAAGCGACGTCGACGACGGCGCCGATGACCTGGCTGATGGTGCCGTTGGGGCTCTGGTTAAGCTTGGGTGCGGTGGCCATGATGATGGTATCCTACTGGCTCAGTTTTCTGTGTGGTGGGCGCCGTGTTCGGCACAAATGGCTTCAGCGTCTGCGAGCATCCAGCCGTCGTTCGCTTCATTGACGGCGAGGGTGGCCTTGTGACGCAGGTATTCGTCTTCGCCGAGGCTGAATTCGCAGGCGACGGTGTCAGCACCCATCGCGCGGCGGCAGACTGCTTCGTTGACCGGCTCTGCGCCTTCGCAGGTCGCTGCGAAGGTTTCCTTGAACAGCGCCTGATCGGGTGCGGGCAGCGTGTTCACCGGCTCGGGCGTAACGACCTCGGTCGGGGTCGGCTCGGGCGCGGGCTCTTCACCGCAAGCGGCGAGCAGGGCGACGGGAAGGAGGAGGGCGAGTTTCTTCACGGGGCTTCCTTTACAGAGCTTCCGCACCGGCGATGATTTCGATCAGCTCGGTGGTGATGGCGGCCTGGCGGCTGCGGTTGTACTGGATCGTCAGCTTGTTGATGAGGTCGCCGGCATTGCGCGTGGCGTTGTCCATGGCGGTCATCGAAGCGCCCTGCTCGGACGCTTCACGCTCGAGCAGTGCACCGAACAGCTGCGTCTTGACGTAGCGCGGCAGGAGTTCCTCGAGGATTTCCTCTTCGCCCGGTTCGTATTCGACGACTGCATCACCGCTGTCTCCTTCGCCTTCGGGCGAGGGGACGGGGATGAGCTGGTCGACGGTCGGGTCCTGCGCGAGGGCCGACTTGAAGATCGGGTAGACGAGGTGGGCAACGTCGAATTCGCCCTTCTCGAAGCGCTCGATTAGGTCGTCCGCGATCGCTTCGGCCTCTTCGAAGCCCGGGTTGCGGACGTTCGAGGTGTCGAAGTGCTTCTCGATCCTGTCGGCATAGTCGCGCTTGATCGGAGCGCGGCCCTTCTTGCCGACGAGGTAGAAGGTGACGTCCTTGCCTTCGGCGATCAGTTCGCGCGCCTTGGCCTTGGCAGCCTTGACGATGTTTGCGTTGAGACCGCCGCACAGGCCCTTGTCGGTGTTCACGACCACCAGCAGGTGGCGCTTGTCCGATCCGGTACCGCGCAGCAACTTGGGCGCGCTGTCGCCGCTCACCTTGCTGGCGAGCGATGCCATCACGCCCGACAGCCTTTCGGCATAGGGGCGTGCGGCTTCGGCAGCAGCCTGCGCACGGCGCAGCTTGGCCGCGGCGACCATCTGCTTGGCCTTGGTGATCTTCTGGGTCGACTTGACCGAGTTGATCCGGCCCTTGAGTTCTTTAAGCGAGGCCATGACGGCTCCCTGTTAGGCTCGTGGGTCTCAGGCGAACTGCTTGGCGAAGGTCTTGAGTGCGTCGACGACCTTGTTCTTGGTGTCGTCTTCGAACTTGCCGCTGGTGCGGATTTCCTTGAGCACATCGCCATGCTCTGCGCGCATGTAGCTGAGCATCTGTTCTTCGTAGTCGTTCACGCGGTCCACGGCGATATCGTCGAGGTAACCGTTGGTGCCAGCGAAGATCGACACGGTCTGCTCTTCGAAAGGCATCGGCGAGAACTGCGGCTGCTTGAGCAGCTCGGTCAGGCGCGCACCGCGGTTGAGCAGCTTCTGCGTTGCGGCATCGAGGTCCGAGCCGAACTGCGCGAAGGCAGCCATTTCGCGATACTGTGCGAGGTCGAGCTTCATCGAGCCCGAGACCTTCTTCATCGCCTTGGTCTGGGCGGCACCGCCCACACGGCTAACCGAAAGACCGACGTTAATTGCCGGACGGATACCCTGGTAGAACAGGTCGGTTTCGAGGAAGATCTGGCCGTCGGTGATCGAGATCACGTTGGTCGGAATGTAGGCCGACACGTCGCCTGCCTGCGTTTCGATGATCGGCAGTGCGGTCAGCGAGCCGCCGCCATTGTCGCCGTTCATCTTTGCAGCGCGCTCGAGGAGGCGGCTGTGGAGGTAGAAAACGTCACCCGGGTAAGCTTCGCGGCCCGGAGGACGACGCAGCAGGAGCGACATCTGACGATAGGCAACGGCCTGCTTCGAAAGGTCGTCGTAAACAATGACGGCGTGCATGCCGTTGTCGCGGAAGAATTCGCCCATCGCACAGCCGGTGTAGGGTGCGAGGTACTGCAGCGGAGCGGGCTCCGAAGCGGTTGCGGCGACGACGATCGAGTATTCCATCGCGCCGTTTTCTTCGAGGCTCTTGACGATCTGGGCGACGGTCGAGCGCTTCTGGCCGACGGCGACGTAGATGCAGTAGAGCTTCTTCTTCTCGTCGTCGCCCTGGTGCGCGTCCTTCTGGTTGATGAAGGTGTCGATCGCGACAGCCGACTTACCGGTCTGGCGGTCACCGATGATCAGTTCGCGCTGGCCGCGGCCGACGGGAACGAGGGCGTCGATGGCCTTGAGGCCCGACTGCACCGGCTCGCTAACCGATTCACGCGGGATGATGCCCGGCGCCTTGACTTCGACGCGCATGCGCTTGTCGGCAACGATCGGGCCCTTGCCGTCGATCGGGTTGCCCAGAGCGTCAACCACGCGGCCCAGCAGGCCCTTGCCGACGGGAACGTCCACGATGGTGCCGGTACGCTTCACCGTGTCGCCTTCGGCGATGTCGGTGTCGGCGCCGAAGATAACGGCACCCACGTTGTCGGCTTCGAGGTTCAGGGCCATGCCCTGCGTGCCGTTGGCGAATTCGATCATCTCACCGGCCTGGACCTTGTCGAGGCCGTGGATGCGGGCGATGCCGTCACCCACCGAGAGAACGGAACCGACTTCGCTGACTTCGGCTTCGCTACCGAAATTGGCGATCTGGTCCTTGATGACCTTGGAGATTTCTGCGGCGCGGATATCCATGAGTGTTTTCCTTTAAGCCTTCATGGCCTGGGAGAGCGAATTGAGACGGGTGCGGATCGAGCCATCAATGCGCTTCGATCCGATGGTGACGACGAGGCCGCCGAGCAAATCGGGGTCGACCTTCGTGGAAAGTTTGACGGTGCGGCCTTCGCGGGCCGTCAGCTTCGCCTTGAGATCGGCGAGCTGCGCGTCGGTCAGCGCGTGGGCGCTGGTGACTTCGGCGGATACTTCGCCGCGTTGCGCAGCGGCAATCGCGCGGAAGGCGCGGATGATGGCCGGAAGCTGGCCAAGCCGACGGTTCTGCGCCAGCGTGCCGAGGAAGTTCTGGGTCAGTTCGGACAGGCCCATGATGGCTGCCACGCCCCAGAGCGCTTTCTCGGCTTCGCCACGCGAAACGCGCGGGTTGGTGGTGAGCATCTTGAGCTCGGGCGATTCGGCCAGGCCGGCCTCGAGCTTGTCGAGGTCCGATTCGACCGCTGTCACGGTCCCTGCCTCACTGGCCAGATCGAACAGTGCCGAAGCATAACGGCCTGCCAGGCTAGCCTGAATACCGGCGGAAATATCCACGCGTCTCTCGTCCTCTAAGGGTCGGAAAAAAGGTCTGTCGTTTCCTGCCTTGTAGCGAGCGAAACAGAGTCGCTCCGGCAGGATTGGCGCGCGCCTAGCAAAGGGGGTGAAGCAAGGCAACCCGAGTCACGCCTCGAAAGATGGACTCTTTGCCCTGTAGGCGTAGGATGGTCTGGAAAAGGGACCTGTTGCGAGGGGAGAGCTGCAATGGAGACTACGCCGCTATCGGCCCACTGCGGCGTCGAGGTGAGGGGTGTGTCGCTTGCCGATGCCGGGGGCGCACAGCTCGATGCGATCCGCGACCTTATATATAGGCACGGCGTCGCCGTCTTCCGCGACCAGGAATTCTCGCCCGACGATCACATTGCCTTCGCCAAGCGCTGGGGCGGGATCGATATCAACAATTACTTCCCGCTCACCGACGAGCATCCCGAGATCGCCGTGGTCCGCAAGACCGAGGAGCAGACCACCAATATCGGTGGTGGCTGGCACACCGACCATTCCTATGACCAGATCCCCGCCATGGGGTCGATCCTTGTCGCGCGAACGCTGCCTCCTGCAGGCGGTGACACGCTGTGGGCGCATATGGGCGCGGCCTACGATTCGCTGCCCGACGAGATGAAAGAGCGCCTCGAAGGGCTGGAGGCCTTCCATACCGCCGACCATATCTATGCGCCCGACGGCGTTTACGCGAAAACCGACCAGGGCACTGCCCTGCGGGGTCAGGACCTGAAGACCGGAGCGACGCATCCGGTCGTCATCCGTCATCCCCGCACCGGGCAGAAGCTGCTTTACGTAAATCCCGGTTTCACGATCAATTTCGTCGGCATGACGCGAGAGGAAAGCCTGCCGTTGCTGCAGGAGCTATTCGCCCATGCGATGAAGCCGGAGCATCAGTGCCGCGTCGAATGGGCACCGGGCACAGTGGCGATCTGGGACAACCGCACCACCTGGCACTATGCGATGAACGATTATCAGGGCCATGCCCGCGAAATGCATCGCATCACGCTGAGCGGGGAAGCGCTTGCGGCCTAGCCCAGGCTTCGCGCAGCCCAGATCAGGGGCGACAGGGATATGAGCGCAAAGCCTGCGCCGATCACCGACCAGCGCTTGGCGAAGATCATCACTATGAAGAGCAGTCCGAAGACGGTGTCTGGCCCTGCGCGCAGCAATACGTCGAAAGCTGTGTCGGAGGTGGTGAAGACATGTCCGAGATAGCCCAGGTGGATCGACCAGAAATATAGCGAGACGAGCAACCACTGGTACTTCCGGTTCTCGAGATAATACTCGGCCAGGTCGATGCCATCCTCGGGAATGCTGTCGGGCAAGGCGACTGCTGCAAGGAGGACCAGCATGACGAGCTGGAACATGACCGGCATGAACTGCGCGAAGCTTATCGATCCTTCGCTGTTGGCCGCAGCAGCCCACCAATAGGCAATGATGCTCAGGAGGATGAACAGGGCGAAGGCGGGCTGTGCCCAATGCCAGCGCACCATCTTGGAGCGAAGGACGGTGTTCAGGTGACCGAGTTCGAAAGCAACTGCCACGCCCAGCACGATTGAAGCGAAAACAAGCGCCTGCTCCACGAGCTATTCCCGCGGCTCGCAGCGATAGACCAGCCGCTCGTTCGGCTGCTGCGGGAGCATGCCGAGCACTTCGCCCTGCAAGTCGCCCAGCTGGCTGGCTGCCCGGTCCGCGCCGCAGGTGGGCGCGGTGTATTTGCCGCGCGCCTCGCGAGCATCGTTCATGTCGCTGCGCGAAAGCAGGTAGCGTTCCGAACGGAAGACCATGCGATCGGGATCGTAGCTGTTCACCGAAACCGCATCTTCGGAATTGGGCACGAAGACGCGCGACCATGTACCCGAGGCATAGCCATATTGCGTGCGTTCGTTGACGCAGCCGCTTGTCGTCCAGTCGAATTCGATATCGGGCGGATTCGCACCGCTGAAGCGGCTGCGCTCGGGCAGCAGGCGACACACGAGATTCGCATCGCCGCCATTGTTCGCATTAACGGGATCGGTGCTGTCCGGATTCTCGCCGGACTGCATCTCTGCCGCCACCCGGCGGTCGACCTCGTCGAGCCCCGGACGGGTCAGGAAGGCGATCAGCGCTACTATGACGAGAAAGCCCGCAATGCCGAAAGCGATCTTCACCTTCTTGTGGCGCAGTTCGGCATCCTCCCCTTCGGGAGCGATCTTCTCGCGCTCGGTCCACGCCCACATGGCGAGGCCGAATGCGATCATGATGAGGATGAAGGCGAGGGCCATCCGGTCCTCGCGATCCTCGGCCACGCTGAGCTGTGCTTTCAGCAGCGCGCGTTCGCGGCGTTCACGCGTTTCCTCGGCGCGCTGGGCAAGGCTTTGGCGGGCCTCGAACTGCTCGCGCTCGATCCTTTGGCGCTCTGCCTCGTCAAGGTCGGCAAGGCTGCGGCAGACGGTGTCGTTGATGATCGGCTCGACCTCGTTCGCACGCAGGAACGGCAGGAGCTCGTGGTTCGAGACGGCGAAGAAGAACTCGGCATCGCCGCCTTCATTGTCCGCGCCGAAGCTGTTCACGCCGACCACACGGCCGCAGGGGTCGAGCAGCGGTCCGCCCGAATTGCCGCGGGCGATCGGTGCAGTGTGCAGGATCGTGTCGAACTGGCGGCTGGGCCGTTCGCCCGAAACGAACCCGCGGCTTTTCACCGGCGGCATCGAGCGGAAGATATCGGCAAGGTCGAGTCCCTGCGCGCGGTCGACATTCATGGGATAGCCGACGCTGGTCACTTCGCCGCTGCTGGCAATCGGGCGGCCCGAAATCGCAAGCGGCGGGAGGCGCAAGTTTCCGGTCAGCCTGACCAGCGCCAGGTCATTGCGCGCATTGACCGATACGATACGTCCATAGACCGCCTGTCCGCCGCCGCTAGGCACGATGCCGACGCGCAGGTCGTCATCGCCCATCGCATCGCGCACGACATGCGCATTCGTCACGATCAGGTCGCTGTTGACCGCAAATCCGGTGCCGTGGCTGACGGGGAACAGCTCGTCATCGTCATTGCCGATGATCACCACCCGCACGACGCCGCGCGCCGCCGCGTCGATATCGGCGGGTTCGGCCTGCGCCATGGCAGGGGCGAGGAGCGCCATGAGCGCTGCAAAAATCGTGAAAAACCGTCCCATTCGCTCGACCTTTAGCCAAGGCGCGACATTGACCGCAAGCTTCGGGATGCCGGCGTGCGCACCTTTTGCAAGGAGTGTGCTTGCAAGACCGCGGCGAGCAATGAAAGGATGTGGCCGATGACCGGAACGAAACCCCTGACCGACGACGACCGCTGGCGCATCGCGCTGGCCAAGGACCGGCGGTTCGACGGCGTCTTCGTGACCGGTGTGCACTCGACCGGCATCTATTGTCGCCCGTCCTGCCCGGCGCGCGCTCCCAAGCGCGAGAATGTGCGCTTCTATTCGGATTGCGATGCTGCAGAAGCGGCGGGCCTGCGGGCCTGCAAGCGCTGCGCTCCCGACCAGCAGAGCCGCGAAGAGGCGGCGGTGCTGGCAGCGCTCAAGGTCCTGCGGGAGGCGGAAGAGACGATTTCGCTCGAGCGGCTGGGCCGGCTCACCGATTATTCGCCGACGCATTTCCAGCGCATCTTCACTCGCGCGGTCGGCCTGTCGCCCGCTGCCTACCAGCGTGCGCTGCGCCGCGAGCGGGCGGACCAGGCGCTGGGCGAGGGCAGCAGCGTTACGGATGCGATCTACGAGGCCGGCTACGGTGCGCCATCGCGCTTTTACGAGGACAGGAAGGGCAGCGGCATGAGCGCGAGCGACTGGAAGGATGGCGGCAAGGGCCGCACGGTCCATTGGAGCGTGATCAAGACGACGCTCGGAGACATGCTCGTGGCGGCGACCGAGAAGGGCGTGTGCTGTCTCAGCTTCAACGAGGGTGAGGAAGACCTGCGCGCCCGCTTCCCCAAGGCCGAACTGGTCGAAGGTGGCGAGGAATTCCGCGAACTGTTCGAGAAGGTGACCGACGCCGTCGAAGCGCCGCACTCGGCCACGACTGCCGACATCCCGCTGGACGTGAAGGGCACAGCATTCCAGCAGCGCTGCTGGGAAGCGCTACGCCAGATCCCCGCAGGCGAGACGCGCAGCTATGGCGAGCAGGCCGCGATGCTCGGCAATCCCAAGGCCAGCCGCGCAGTGGGCGGAGCAAATGGCGCAAACAATATTGCCGTCCTCATTCCCTGCCACCGCGTGATCGCGGCAGACGGCGGGCTGGGCGGTTATGCCTATGGTACGGAGATCAAGGCGGAGCTGTTGCGACGCGAGCGGGGCGAGTGATGCCTCGAAGGATATGAACCGCCCCGGTCAGTCGGGCAGGTAGCTTGGGCGATTGGACGTCTCGCTCCCCCAGTGGGGATTGTCGAGGGCACCGTGCAGGCAGTAATCGAAGGCGTACAGCGTGTGTTTGGGTTCGCGGGCGGTCCAGAAAGATCGCGGAAGGTTTGCCGTTCGCGAAAGTCGTTCAGCGGCTTCTTCTGGTCCGATGCCTAAAACCAGACACCCATCCTTGCGTTCGCGAAGCCAAGTCGCAAGTCGCGAGCCTAGTTGGCGGATATCGCGCGCGGTCTCGTTTAAGGTCAGGTTGGTTTCCAGCGCAGCCATTCGGAAATTGGGCCACAATGGCGCCAGCGCCAGATCGGGCAACGTCATCGATTGGCTCGCAAGAAGATCGCAATCGGTTGAAATTGCGGATCGCTGGGCTGCGCGCCACCTCAGCGTGTTGTCATGGCCAGCCGGCCCTTGAAGGCTCAGCGTGTCGAGAACATCCCTGTAGGCGGTATCTTCATGAAAGGGTTGGGTGCGAAATTCGAGCGTCCGAATTGCCTCCACCAGCGCCACCGCACGCCGCGCCGCATGGGTTGCTTCCTGCCAAGAGTTGCAAGCGTCGTCGCTGCCCATAATGTTGCGGCTGTAGAAATCGTGCAGTCCCTCGTCGAGCCGGGCCAGCGGTATCGCAAGGTCATCAAAGGCTTCCTCCCTCGCACCCTGCCGGATCCCGTCATACAGGAATTCGGCCCAGCTGACGAAGATCGCCCTGAGGCTGTGGAGGCGGATGTGAAGCTCGGTATCGCTGCCGAGACCCCAAGCGCCGTTTCCGATATCTCCGACACCGGGATAAGCGCGCAGCGCTGCACGAACAGTGACGAGCCGCTTTTCTCTTGGGTCGGAGAGACTTGCCAACTTGATGCGCGATGATGTCTCGCTGGAACCGACACCGACGCGCAAAATGGGCTTCGTAAACACGCTCACCGGGCATTCTCCGTCAGGAATCAGTAGCTTGATGAGGCAAAGCTGGAAAAATTTTCCTAACGTCGCGCCCACTCAGAGCTCGCCGGCGTGAGCGTAGCTAGAAATGCCTCGGCGCTCTTGAGATACTCCGCCTGCTTTTCTTCGCCCATCCGGTCCCAGGTCGCGTAGATCCGCCCGATGCGCGGGTTCTTCTCCAGACGCTCGCGGTGGCGGGCCATGAAGTGCCAGTAGAGCGGGTTGAAGGGGCAGGCGCCTTCGCCGGTCTTCTTGCTCGGTGAGTATTTGCAGCCCGAGCAGTAATTGCTCATCTTGTTTATGTAATTGCCGGAGGCCGCATAGGGCTTGGAGGCGAGCTTGCCGCCGTCGGCGTAGAGGATCATCGCCGCGACATTGGGCAGTTCGACCCATTCATAGGCATCGGCGTAGACCACCAGGAACCAGTCCTGCACTTCGCGCGGGTTCACGCCTGCGATCAGCGCGAAATTGCCCAGCACCATCAGCCGCTGGATGTGGTGCGCATGGGCATTGTCGCGGGTCGAGCGGATGCAATCGGCAAGGCAGGCCATGTCGGTCTCGCCGGTCCAGTAGAACTCGGGCAGGCCGCGCTGGGCGTTGAGGGCGTTGGCCTTTTGCAAGTGCGGCATCTGGTTAAAGTAGAAACCGCGCACATATTCGCGCCAGCCGATGATCTGGCGGATGAAACCTTCTACCGAATTCAGCGGGGCATTGCCGTCCCTGTAGGCTTTCTCTGCGCGCTGGCACAGTTCGAGCGGGTCGAGCAGGCCGAGGTTGATGCTGGTCGAGAGCATCGAATGGAACAGGTCATCCTCGCCCGCGACCATCGCGTCCTGGTAGGGGCCGAAGCATTCGATCCGCTCGGCGAAGAATGCATCGGCGGCTTCTTCGGCTTCGTCGCGGGTGACGGGCCAGCAGAAATTCTCGATCGAGCCGAAGTGGTCGCCGAAGCGATCCTCGACCAGTTCGATTACCTCCTGCGTCATGTCGTCCGGCTCGAACTTCGGCCGCTCGGGTGCAGAGAGGCCTTCCTTGGGCGGTTTGCGGTTCTCGCTGTCGTAGTTCCAATCGCCACCCTCCGGCTTGTCGCCGTCCATGAGAAGGCCTGTCTTGCGGCGCATCTCGCGGTAGAAGAACTCCATGCGGAGCTCCTTGCGATCCTCCGCCCACTCGTCGAATTCGGCCTGTGTGGCGATGAAGCGATCGTCGCGCAGGATTTCGACCTCGCAGGCGAACTTGTCGGCCCACTGGTCCATCGCCTCGCGCACGCGCCATTCGCCGGCTTCGACTACGCTGACCAGCCGCGGGGAATGCTCCTCGATCGCGCGGGCGACCTCGCCCGTGAAGCTGCCCGAATTGCCCTCGGCGTCCAGCTTCACGTAATCGACCGTCCAGCCCGCATCGCGCAGTTCCTCTGCGAAATGGCGCATCGCCGAGAAGATCAGCACGATCTTCTGCTTGTGATGTTTTGAGTAGGTCGCCTCGTCCCAGACCTCCATCATCAAGATGATCGTGTCGTCCTTGGTCCTTCCGCGCAGGCTGGCGAGATTACGGGTCAGCTGGTCGCCGAGGATGGGGACGAGAACGGGTCCGGACATAGCCGCTTAATGCGCGAGCCGTCCGAGTGTGCCTCACACGAAGCTGTACGGGTCCACGTCCACCGCTACCCGCACGCCAGGCGGATGGTCCACACGGCCGAGCCAGTGGCGGATCACGTCCTGCAGTTGCACGCTGCGCCGGGCATTCATCAGCAGGCGATAGCGATATCGCCCCCGCAATTGCGCCATTGGGGCGGGCGCAGGGCCGAGGATCATGCAGTCGGGTACATCGGGGCGCGTATCGCCGATACGGCGCGCGGCTTCGCGCGCTTCGGACTCGTCTTCGCTCGACACGATGATCGAGGCCCAGCGTCCGAAGGGCGGCGCACCGGCATCGCGGCGCATCTCGGTCTCGGCGCTATAGAAGGCGTCGCGATCTCCGGCAGCGAGTGCGGCGATCACGCTGGCTTCGGGATGGCGCGTCTGGATCAGCACTTCGCCGGGTTTCGAGCCGCGACCGGCACGCCCCGCGACCTGCGCAACCTGCTGATAGGTGCGCTCGCCGGCTCGAAGGTCGCCGCCTTCGAGACCGAGATCCGCATCGACCACACCGACCAGCGTCAGTTCGGGGAAGTGGAAGCCCTTGGTGACGAGCTGCGTGCCCACGATGACGTCGATTTCTTTTGCCTCGACTGCAGCGATGAACTCCGCCGCGCGCCCCGGTGAATTGAGCGTATCGGAAGTTGCCACGAAGACGCGCGCTTCGGGCAGCCGTTCAGCCACTTCATCGGCGATCCGCTCGACGCCCGGACCGCAGGCGACGAGGCAATCGGGCTCGCCGCATTCCTGGCAAGCAGCGGGGCTTGGCGCTTCGTGCCCGCAATGGTGGCAGGCGAGGCGGCGGGTGAAGCGATGCTCGACCAGCCAGGCGCTGCAATTGGGGCATTGGTAGCGAAAGCCGCAATTGCGGCACAGCGTCAGCGGCGCATAGCCACGGCGGTTGAGGAAGAGGAGCGATTGCTCGCCGCGCTCAAGCCGTTCAGCGATCCCGTCCACCAGCCGCTGCGCGAGCCACATGCCGTGCGGTGGCTTTTCCTCCGTGAGGTCGATCGTGTCGATATCGGGCAACTGCGCGCCGCCGAAGCGGCTGGGCAGGTCGACCTTCTCGTAGATCCCGCTTTCGGCCATTTGCAGGCTCTCAAGCGCCGGTGTGGCACTGGCGAGGATGATCGGGAAGCCTTCGAAATGCGCGCGCATCACGGCGACGTCGCGCGCATTGTAACGCACGCCGTCTTCCTGCTTGAAGCTGGTCTCGTGCGCCTCGTCGACCACTATGAGGCCAAGCTTGGCGAAGGGCAGGAACAGCGCCGACCGCGCGCCCACAACCACCTGCGCATCTCCGCTTGCCACGGCGCGCCATGCACGGCGGCGCTCGGTCGATTTGAGCGATGAGTGCCACAGGACGGGCAGCACTCCGAAGCGCTCCTCGAACCGATGGAGGAAGTTCTCGGTCAGCGCGATTTCGGGCAGCAGGACGAGGACCTGCCGGCCCATGCGCAGCGCCTCTGCCACGGGTTCGAAATAGGTCTCGGTCTTGCCCGATCCGGTCACGCCATCGAGCAGGAACGGCGCAAATTTCTTCTCTCGAACCGCCGCCGAGAATGTCTCCGCAGCTTCGCGCTGCTGGTCGCTCAGCTCGATCTGCGCGAAATCGGGTCGCGCCTCCTCGTAAGGTCGGTCGCAATCGACCTCGACCGGTTCGAGTACGCCCTGGTTTACCAACCCGCGAAGCACACCCTCGGACACACCTGCAATGCCAGCCAGCTCGCGGATCGTTGCCTGCTCGCCTTCGAGAGCCTCCATCGCCGCCAGCCGCTGCGGGGTCATGCGCTCGGGCATGCCGCCGGTCAGGCGGTATTCGGTGATGCTGGCCGGTCCCTTGAGCGCGCCGCCCGAAGACAGCGCCATGCGCGCGACGCTGGCGAGCGAGGCGACATAATAGTCGGCAGTCCACTCGATCAGCCGCCGCAGCGGCGCGGGCAGGGGCGGGATCGGATACAAGCCCCTGAGGCCGCGCAATTTCTCTGCCGGAACGTCCGTACCCGGAAGCCGTTCAGCTTCCCAGACGATACCGACAACCGTGCGCGGACCCAGTGGGCACTCGACTACCTGCCCGAGCTCGACCGTCATGCCTTCGGGCACCTTGTAGTCGAGCGGGCCGAGAGCGGCATTGAGGACGAGGCAACGGACGCGGTTCATCTGGCGGCTCATATGGGCCGTCCAACCGATACGAAACAAGGGTGGGACTTTGTGAGGAGACAAGTAATGACCGATATTCTCGTGAGACCTACCGGACGCCGCGCATTTCTCGGTGGCATCGGCCTTGGCGGCGCAGCGCTGGCTTTGCCCGGATGCACGGGCCTACCCGGTTTCAGCCTGGTCGATGCGATCCAGCGCATCCTCTTCCTGTCGAGCGAACGTGCCTTTACCCGCATGCTCCAGCCGGACGGCTTCTGGGACGAACAGGTCGCGACCGTCGGCCTCGAAGGACTGCTGGGTGCACGCGGCGGCGTGCTGTCGAGCATCCTGACCTCGCCGCTGTTCAAGGACCGGCTCTATGATGCATTCGGCGACATCGCCTACGAGGGTGCCGAACGTGCCGCTCCGCTGGTGACCGAGGCCGTGCGGACCATCGGCATCCGGAACGCCATCGACCTGGTGAATGGCGGCCCGACGGCTGCAACCGCGTTCCTGCGCGGATCGATGGGCGGCTCTCTGATCGAGGCAATGGTGCCCGAACTCGGCGATGCCATGCGTCTCGCGCAGGACCCGCTGGTCGGCCAGGCACTGGCAGCATTGACGGGTACCGATATCCCTCAGGTCGCCAGCCGCGTCTCGACGCGCATCGACGACACGATCTGGCGGGAAATCGGCGTCGAGGAGAGCGCAATCCGCGCCGATCCCGCTGCCACGCGCGATCCGCTGATCATCGGAGTGTTCGGAACCGGCGCGCGGCTCTAGCCGCAAGGCACCCACATCGCTAAGGCCTTCGGGGAATCGCAACACGCTTCCCCGGAGCCGCACACATGAAGTTCTTCGTCGACACCGCAGACATCGCCGACATCAAGGAAATGGCCGACACCGGCCTGCTCGATGGCGTCACCACCAACCCCTCGCTGATCGCGAAGTCGGGCCGTGACTTCATGGAAGTGACGAAGGAAATCTGCGATATCGTCGACGGCCCGGTCAGCGCCGAAGTCGTCGCGCTCGATCACGAGACGATGATGAAAGAGGCCGAGACCCTGCGGAAGATCGCGGACAACGTCTGCATCAAGGTCCCGCTGACGATCGACGGCCTCAAGACCTGCAAGAAGCTGACCTCGGACGGCACGCAGGTGAATGTCACCCTGTGCTTCTCGGCCAACCAGGCGCTGCTGGCTGCGAAGGCCGGTGCGACCTTTGTTTCGCCCTTCGTGGGCCGTCACGACGACAACGGCTTCAACGGCATGGACCTGATCCGCGACATCAAGCAGGTCTATGACAACTATCCCGGCTTCACGACCGAGATCCTCGTCGCCAGCATCCGCAATCCCGTGCACGTCCTCGAAAGCGCGCTGATCGGTGCGGATGTCGCCACCATGCCGCCGGCCGTCATCAAGGGCCTGTTCAAGCATGTCCTGACCGACAAGGGCATCGAAGGCTTCGTCGCCGACTGGGAAAAGACTGGCCAGACGATTCCGACGACCTAAATAGCCTTACGTGGCAGACCAGACCCCCCTCGACCTATTCAAGCAGGCACTGACCGGCACGGCTCGCGCCATCTCGCGTGAGCCGGAGGTCGAGGTTGCGTGGAGCGCGGATAGTCCGACCCAGTCGGGCAAGAACTTCCGCGTTCCGCTGCCCGGTCGCACCTTGCCACAGGACCAGGCCGCTGAGGCACGCGGTTTTGCGGACAGTTTCGCGCTCAAGCTGCGCCATCACAACGAGGGCATGCACGCCAAGGGCGCGCCGCCCGAACCTATCGCCCGCGCGTGCTATGATGTGATCGAGCGCACGCGGTATGAGGCGCTCGGCTCGAACAATTATTCGGGCATGAAGGGCAATCTCGACGCAGCCGTCGAACTGCGCACTGCCACCGATCCGATCGGGCGGGCAGAGACTGCCAAGGACGTGCCGTTGCCCACTGCGCTATCGCTCATGCTGCGCGAGGCGCTGACCGGCGAACCCATTCCCGACCGCGCCAAGCCGGGCGTCGACATGGTGCGCGAAGAGATCATGTCGCGCATCGGCACCGACATGGACGAGTTGGCGGGCGCGCTCGACGACCAGCGCACATTCCAGAACCTGACGCTCGACATGCTGCGGCATCTCGAACTCACGCTGCCCGACACGCCCGAGGATGAGGGCCGCGAGGATGGCGAGGACGAGGAAGGCGAGGCTCCCGAAGAGGATCAGGATTCCGACGAGGAAGACGAGGGCGACGCCCAGCCGCAGGAAAGCGATGCGCGCGGCGAAGTCGTGGACGGCGAGGCCGATGGCGATGCCGAACAGGACGTCGAGGGCGAGCAGGAAATGTCCGATGGCGATCCTTCGGACGAGGACGGCGAGGGCATGCAGCCCGTCCGCCCGAACCGCCCGTGGACCGACCTGCCCGAAGAGTTCAACTACAAGGCCTATACCGACAAGTTCGACGAGGTGATCGAGGCTCCCGAGCTGTGCGATCACGAGGAACTGGACCGTCTGCGCGCCTATCTCGACAGCCAGCTGGCGGGCCTGCAGGGCATCGTCACGCGGCTCGCCAACCGCCTCCAGCGCCGCCTCATGGCGCAGCAGAACCGCAGCTGGGATTTCGACCAGGAAGAAGGCCTTTTGGATGCCGCGCGCCTGACCCGCGTGGTCGTCAGCCCCGGCCATGCGCTGTCCTACAAGATGGAGCGTGATACCGAGTTCAAGGACACGGTCGTCACCCTGTTGATCGACAATTCGGGCTCGATGCGCGGTCGGCCGATCTCCATCGCCGCGATCAGCGCAGACATCATGGCGCGCACGCTCGAACGCTGCGGCGTGAAGACCGAAATCCTGGGCTTCACCACCCGCGCGTGGAAGGGCGGGCAGTCACGCGAAGCATGGCTCGCCGATGGTCGCCCTGCCGATCCGGGCCGCCTCAACGATCTGCGCCACATCATCTACAAGAAGGCCGACGAGCCTTGGCGCCGCGCGCGCCGCAATCTCGGCCTGATGATGCGCGAAGGGCTGCTGAAGGAAAACATCGACGGCGAGGCGCTGCTCTGGGCGCACACCCGCCTGCTCGCCCGACCCGAAGACCGCCGCATCCTGCTGGTGATCAGCGACGGCGCGCCGGTCGACGACAGCACGCTATCGGTAAATCAGGCGGGCTATCTAGAAGGCCACCTGCGCAAGGTGATCGAGTGGATCGAAAAGCAAAGCCCCGTCCAGCTCGCCGCCATTGGCATCGGCCATGACGTGACCCGCTATTACAAGCGTTCGGTGACGATCATGGACGTTGAACAGCTCGGCGGCACGATTATCGAGCAGCTTGCGGGATTGTTCGAAGTGGAGGGATAGATGGATTGGCTGACATTTACCTTGGGTTTGGTTTTGATTGTCACGTCTCTAGGCGCGATACTTCGACCCGAACGGCAGTATCGTGAATCACTGAGCAATAGGAACGCGCGCTTGGCTGAACTGGATGCCGGCGCTCCCGAAAGGCACTTCGAGGAGCGTCGCGAATTGGAGGCTTATCCGCCGAAATTGGACTTCAGCAAACAGACCATCCGCGGTCTGGGCTACCTGTCGCTTGCCTTCGGAGTTGGGCTTTCAATCTGGTCAGTTATCGGATGACCCCCACCAAAGCCGTCCAGTCCCGCCGCTCCGTTCGCGCTTTCACCGATCAGCCGGTCGACCGCGACACCCTCACCCGCGTGCTCGAAAAGGCGCAGCGTTCGCCTTCGGGCGGCAATGTCCAGCCGTGGAATGCCGTCATCCTCACCGGCGAGCCGATGCAGGCGCTGTTTGACCGGGTGGCGCTGGAATTTCCCAAGGGGCGCGCGGCGCTCAAGCCCGAATACGATATCTATCCCAAGGACCTCGACGGCGTTTACGAGGAGCGCCGTTTCGGAGTGGGCGAGGACATGTACGCCTCGCTCGGCATCACGCGCGAGGACAAGGCCAAGCGCCTCATGTGGTTCGCCAACAACTTCCGGGCCTTCGGGGCGCCCGTGCTGATGCTGGTCCACACGCCCAAATACATGGGCCCGCCGCAGTGGAGCGATATCGGCATGTGGCTGCAGACGATCATGCTGTTGCTGCGCGAGGAAGGGCTCGACTCTTGCGCGCAGGAAGCCTGGGCCGCCTACAGCCCGCAAGTGCGCGAGATGGTCGACATTCCCGATGACCATATCTTTTTCTGCGGCATGGCAATCGGCTACCGGGATGCGGATGCGCCGGTGAACCAGTTCGATGTCAAACGCGCCCCGCTCGAAGAATCCGTGCGCTGGGAGGGTTGGCAGTAAGCGTCCCGCGACCTAATGGCCTGCGCATGACCGAAACGCCGCTCCAGCTGTTCAACTCGCTCATACGCGAGGTCGAGACCTTCACCCCCGTCCATCCGGGCGAGGCGCGCGTCTATACCTGCGGCCCGACGGTCTACAATTACCCCCACATCGGCAACATGCGCGCCTATGTCTTCGCGGATGTGCTGGGCCGGACGCTGAGCTGGAAGGGTTACGACCTTACCCACATCATCAACATCACCGATGTGGGCCACCTCACCGACGATGCGGACGAGGGTGAGGACAAGATGGAGAAGATGGCTGCCGAGCGCGCGCAGTCGATCTGGGACATCGCGAAGCACTATACCGAGGCTTATTGGGCCGACGTAAAGGCGCTGAACATCCGCGGTCCCATGCAGGCGGGCAAGCCCGAGGCGGCCAATTGGTCGGTCGCCACCGACTACATCGACGAGATGATCGAGTTCGCGAAGGGCATTGCGGACAAGCACTGCTACGAACTCGACAGCGGCCTCTATTTCGACGTCTCGACGGTGGATGATTACGGGCGTCTTGCCCGTGCCGTTACCGAAGAGGGCGAGGGCCGCATCGAGACGGTCGAGGGCAAGCGCAACGCCGCCGACTTCGCGATCTGGCGCAAAACACCCGCAGGCCAGAAGCGCCAGATGGAATGGGATTCGCCATGGGGCAAGGGCGCGCCCGGCTGGCATCTCGAGTGCTCGGTCATGGGCGGCAAGCTCCTCGGCTTCCCCTTCGACATCCACACCGGCGGGATCGACCACCGCGAGATCCACCACCCGAATGAAATCGCGCAGAACCAGGCGCATTGCTGCACCAATGGCCTCGACGTGGCCGAGAACAGCGGCGCGCGCATCTGGATGCACAACAACTTCCTCGTGGAGCGCAGCGGCAAGATGTCGAAGAGCTCCGGCGAGTTCCTGCGGCTGCAACTGCTGATCGACAAGGGATACCACCCGCTGGCCTACCGCATGATGTGCCTGCAGGCGCATTACCGCAGTGAACTGGAGTTTAGCTGGGAGGGACTCGAGGCGGCGCTCACGCGGTTGAAGCGCATCGTGATGCAGGTTGAGAACCTCAAATCCCGTCACCCTGAACTTGTTTCAGCATCCATCTTTCCACTTGGTGGATGGACCCTGAAACAAGTTCAGGGTGACGAGGATATTTCGCAACTGCCTGTATCAAATATCGATGCAATTGATGCGACGGTATCGAATGATCTCAACACGGCTGTTGCGCTCGTAACTCTCGACGCAATCCTCCTCCAAAAAAATGTCAGTCCGATCGCCCGACTGAAAGCTGTTTCCGCGGTCGACTCGATCTTGGGACTGGATCTAATGGTCCTCACCCGCAAAGACCTGCGAATTCGTCCCAAGGCAGCCGAGATCACCGAAGCCGAGATCGAAGCCGAACTCATCCGCCGCAAGGAAGCCAAGGTCGAGAAGGATTTCGCCACCAGCGACGCCATCCGCGCGACCCTTGCCGCCAAGGGTGTCGAGGTGATGGACGGCGATCCGCTCGGCTGGGAGTGGAAGCTCGGCTGAGTTGCGGTTAGGGACTTAATCCGAAGAGGAGAGTCCCACCCATGACCAAAGCCGTGATGTCCGCCCTGATCCGCCCGCTGGTGGAGCCGCGCCTGCCCGACTGGGTCGAGCCCCTATGGTTCATGACCAAGGAGCAGGCGCTGGAGTTCGCTCCCGAGGCGGAGATCGGCTGGTTCGACCTCAACGAAAAAGAGCCGATGGTCGAAATCGCGCATGCCGCGACGAACCTCAAATGGCTCAACTCGATCTACGCCGGTCTCGATTTCATGCCGCTCGACGTCCTGCAGGAGCGCGGAGTCACGGTGACCAATGGCGTGGGCATCAACGCGCTGACTATCGCCGAATATGTCGTCATGCTGATGCTCGCCCACGCGAAGGGATACCGCGAGGTCGTGCGGGCTCAGGACCGGCAGGAATGGCTGCTCGACAGTCCGGGCAAGCGCGAACTGGCAGGCGAGCGCGTGCTGCTGCTCGGCCTCGGCGCGATCGGCAGCCTTATCAAGACAAGGCTCGAGGCCTTCGACATGAAGGTCATTCCGGTGCGCCGCTCGGGCGGGGAGGGCGCGCTTCGCCCGGGCGAATGGCGCGAGAAGCTGGGCGAATTCGACTGGGTCATCCTCGCCGTGCCCTCCACCGACGAAACCCGCCACATGATCGGCGAAATCGAACTTGCCGCCATGCGCCCCAACGCCGTGCTGGTGAATATTGCGCGCGGCGATGTGGTGAAGCAGGACGATCTCGTTGCCGCGCTGGAGGCCAAGACCATCGAGGCTGCGCTGCTCGATGTGACCGACCCCGAACCGCTGCCCGAGGATCATCCGCTATGGAGCCTCGACAATGCGCAGGTCACCATGCACCTGTCGGGCCGCGCGCAGACCAAGATGTTCCAGCGCTCGGCCGACCGTTTCGTCGAAAATCTCGAGCGCTGGCACAAGGGCGAAGCGGTTCAGCCCCAGATGGACCTCGCCGCGGGTTACTGATCAGGCGTCCTCCAGCAGGAGAAGGTCACATTGCACGACCATGCGCGGGCTGGGCGAGAGGCGGTGTTCCACCTCCACGATACCGGCATCTGCGACCAGCTGGCCTGGGATTGCGAACTCGTGCTCGGGCAGGGAGGCGACAAAGCTTTCTCCCGCCTCGACGGCTTTCTCCCCTGCGAAGAGCAGCGACAGGCTGTGCCGCGTCCCGGCAAAGGTGATGCTCGCCCAGGATTTCTCAGTATGGGTGATGACCTGACCCTGATGCTGGCAAAGGACCATCAGCGCGGTACGCAGGCGGTCGCTGGCCGAGCGGCGGGTGTGCGGCGGGCGGGGTGGTTTGCTTTCACTGGACATTGAGCGGCTCCTGCGAAGGGGCGCCGCTGGCGGCCTCGAAGCCCATCATGAAGCCGCGAATACGGGCCTCGGTCCCGCTGCGCGGTTCGCGGCCCATGCGCAGGTCGAGTACGAAGCGCGGATCATGTGCGGCAAGACGGCCGAACTTGGTCGGCGGCATGTCGTAGGCGCGCAGGAATTTTTCGATTGAGCGGATCAGCATCTGCAAAGCTCCCCATGGCTGGTTCCAACTGGCGAATCGCTCGCCGTGTTCCTGATTCGTTCCACTCTAAATCCTACTTGTCTAGGAAAAATCCTATGCTATAGGAATTTTCTCGCATGGGTCCTCTTCAGATACCGAAATTCGGCGTTCCGGAAGGGCTTCAATGAAGGAGCAATAGCTTGGCAGACATGACCCCGGAGCGCGCAAGGCTGGTCGAGCTGACCGAGAAAAGCCGCACGAGCCTTGCTTCGCTTTCTTCGATGTTGGGGCGTAATTCCAGTTACTTACAGCAGTTCGTTCGCAAGGGCAGCCCGCGCAAGCTGGAAGAGGCCGACCGCCGACGACTGGCGGAATTCTTCGGCGTCGACGAAATCGAACTCGGTGCCGATCCCGATCTTCGTCACGCGCGCGAATCGGGGGATTTCCTGGCCGTCCCAAGGCTCGCGCTGGACGCCTCAGCGGGGCCGGGTGCCTTTTCGGCGGAAGAAATTTCCCTCGACAGTTTCCGTTTCAGCCGCCGCTGGCTACGCGAGATGGGGCTCGAAGGAGCCGACCTCACCGCAATCCGCGTCGAGGGTGACAGCATGGAGCCGACATTGCGCAGCGGCGACGAGATATTCGTCGACCGCAACAAGCGCAGCGGCGAGGGCATCCACGTCGTCCGCATCGGCGATGCACTTCACGTGAAGCAGGTCCAGACCAGCGCACCGGGCCGGATCGCGCTGATCAGCGCGAACGATGCCTATGCCCCGATCGAACTTGAGCGCGGCGAGGTCGAGATTATCGGCAGGGTCGTTTGGAAGGGTGGAAGGTTGTGACGCCCATTGAAGATGATCCCGGGGACTTTCGTGAGACCTATAACCGGCGCAGCCTGGCCTCCTGTGGTGGGTGCCTCTTCGTTGTCTTCCTTCTTCCGTACCTGCTCTGGCTTATCGGCCTGGGGACAGAGGCGAATGTCCCGATCTTCCTGATCCTGGCCGCTTTGGCGGTCGCCTGGTCGATCTGGGCAAGGATGAGCGTGAAATGCCCGCGCTGCGGCCGGCCGCTTGGATATTCGCCAGTAGCGCCACCAGTTTTTGCCCCGAAAATCTGCCACGGATGCGGACTGGATTTCGAGAAGGCCGAAGACCGCTGAGCGACGAGGGGGCCTGCGGTAATTCCGCAGCCGACACGATTCAGCTGGGCAGTCGGTGGTAATCCTCGTCCTGCAGGGTCAGCATGTAATCGGCTATCAGTTCGATATCTTCCTCGACCAGATCGACGTCCATCTGCATCGGGTAGTTGTGCGCGTCCGAAAGGAAGTCGACCAGCGTCTCGCGCGTGACGCCGGGCGAATTAGCGATGTCGGCAAAGCCCGGAGCTTGCGGATTGGGCGAAATCTCGTTGGTCTTCACCGCGTGGCAATCGCCGCAGATCGCGGTGACCAATATCGGCGGCTCCTTCTCCGCGCTCGCAGCTACAGTGGTTGTGGCGGGCGCTGCCGTTTCCACCGAGGATCCGTTGACCTGGCACCCACTGGCGAACAGGCCGAGAATAACGATTGCCTTTAAGTGCCTCACATCCATCCTCCTATGGGGCGAGGATAGCACAAGCAGGCACCCCCGCATTGATGTAGATCAAGAATGGATGGCGCCTGACCGTTCCGAGTCAGCTCGCGCCCTGCGTCCTGAGGTCGGTGTTGTGCAGCCTGACCTGCGCAATATCGTTCTGTTCGAAAACCAGCGAGATCGCGAGCGGCGCATCGCCGTCGACATCGGGGCATTTCCATAGGATGACGATGGTGTCGGGCTTCTCCCGGTCGAGTACGCGGCGCGGGTAGCGGTTGCTGCAATTCGCATAGAGCGACTTGAGCTGTTCCTGCTCTTCGACAGAGGGTGCGCGGACGAAGTCGCTACCGACGAATGCGCTTTCGCCTTTCACTGCGTCTGCAAAGCGTTTGGCCACGTCCACCTTGGGATCCTGGCCGGCTGAAAGGCTGGTAGAGCACGCCAGCAGGACGGCTCCCGTCAAGATTGTCTTCATCGCGCTTTCTCCTCCATCGCCCTCAAACCGCGCTAATAATGCCATTTTTCCGGAGGGGCGGCAAACGGGAAGCGCGGTGCGCGGGTGCATGCTTGCAATCGCAGGGCGTGCAGGCCATCTCGCCTTTCATGACCGATACTCCTGCGACCCCGCCCATGAAGGCCGGCATCGTGCCGGTGACGCCGCTCCAGCAGAATTGTTCGCTGATCTGGTGCACGGCCACCAACAAGGGCGCGCTCATCGATCCCGGTGGCGATCTCGACAAGCTGAAGGCGGCAGTGAAGCAGACCGGTGTCGAGCTGGAAAAAATCCTCATCACGCATGGTCACATGGACCACTGCGGAGAGGCGGGCGTCCTTGCAAAGGAACTCGGTCTCCCGATCGAAGGCCCGCACGAGGCCGACCGGTTCTGGATCGCGCGACTCGAGGAAGATGGCGCGCGCTACGGAATGAATTCGCAGGTGTTCGAGCCCGACCGCTGGCTGGAGGATGGCGACACTGTCACTGTGGGCGAACTCACGCTGGAGGTCATCCACTGCCCCGGCCACACGCCCGGCCACGTGGTCTTCTTCCACCGGCCGAGCAAGTTCGCAGTCGTCGGTGATGTGCTGTTCCAAGGGAGCATCGGGCGCACCGATTTCCCGATGGGCAATCACCAGGACCTGATCGACGCGATCACGAAGAAGCTCTGGCCGCTTGGGGACGACGTGACCTTCATCCCCGGTCACGGGCCAACCAGCACCTTCGGGCAGGAGCGAAAGACCAACGCCTTCGTCAGCGACGCGGCGCTGGCCTGAGCGCGTCTTACATCACGCCGAGCGGGATCAGGACCGCCACTGCGGCAAGGCCGAGCTGCGTGAGCATGGTGATGATGACGCCGACCGAGCGGCCCTTGGCGAGCGTGCCGCCATCCATGCCGAATCCATGGGCGATGCGTCCCAGCATGTAGATGCCGGCGATCCAAGCTAGCCACGGATTGCCGCGGCCCGAAAGCTCGATCGCGGCAATCAGGATCAATACGAAGGCGGTATTCTCGACGAAGTTGAGCTGCGCGCGCATGCGTGCTGTGAGCGGGCCGCCTGCGCCATCGTCACCGATGGATACCTTGTGCTTGATGCGCATCTGGCCGACCCGGATCGAGAGCCAGAGATTGATGATTGCCGCAGCCGCAGCGGCGGTCAGCGTGACCGGAAGGACGATACCCATTCCCATTTCTCCCTTTGCGTGCCCTTGCGCTCCTGGTTAGGGTCTGGGCTGGAGGGCGGCAATCGCGGCTTGAGGATTATCCTCCACTGCGCTTGCATCACCCTGAAAATTCGCTATAGCGCGCGCCTTCACCGTCATGGTCGGGATTTTCCAGCCATCGCGCCTCTTGTGCGATGCCTGACTGTCCCCTAGGGCGGCCACCGAAATTGACTGAAATTGTTTGAGGAACAGGTGCCGAGATGGCCGTCCCCAAGAGAAAAGTATCGCCCCACCGTCGTGGCAACCGTCGTGCGCATGATTCGCTCAAGGTCGAAGCTCATCACGAGTGCTCGAACTGTGGCGAGCTGAAGCGTCCGCACAACCTGTGCCCGCACTGTGGCTACTACAACGGGCGCGAAGTACTCGCCCCCGAAGGTCTCTAAGACCCTAACTTGTTTCGGAGGACGTCATGAGTTTGCCGCGTATCGCCATTGACGCGATGGGCGGGGACGAAGGCGTTCGTGTAATGGTCGAAGGCGCCGCGCTTGCGCGTAGGCGCCACGATCGATTCAAGTTCCTGCTGGTCGGTGACGAAACGCGGATCAAGGCCGCGCTCGAAGATCACCCCGGCATGGCGGAAGCCAGCGAAATCCTGCACTGCGAAGACGTGGTCGGTGGCGACGAGAAGCCCAGCCGGGCGCTCCGCCGTGCCAAGACCACCAGCATGGGCCTTGCCGTCGACGCCGTGAAGCGCGGCGAAGCGGGCGCAGCCGTGTCTGCGGGTAATACCGGCGCGCTGATGGCGATGAGCAAGCTCGCGCTGCGCACCATGCCCGGCCTCGACCGTCCGGCACTTGCCGCTCTGTTGCCGACGCTTGGCGACAATGACGTGATCATGCTCGACCTCGGCGCGAACCGCGAATGCGATGCGCGCAACCTCGTGCAGTTCGCCATCATGGGCGCTGCCTATTCCCGCATCGTCACCGGCCGCGAGCGTCCGCGCGTTCGCCTGCTGAACATCGGGACCGAGGAAACCAAGGGCACCGAAGACATCCAGGCCGCCGCCGACAGCCTTCGTGCTGCCTCGGGCCTCGCGATGGATTTCGAAGGCTATGTCGAAGCGGATAAGATCAACCGCGGCGAATGCGACGTGGTCGTGTGCGACGGTTTCTCCGGCAATATTGCCCTTAAGGCCATCGAAGGTGCGGCACGCTTCGTGACCGACCTCCTGAAGCGCGCCTTTTCTTCCTCGATCCGGTCGAAGGTCGGCTTCCTCGTCTCGCGCCCCGCGACGGAGCTGCTGCGCCACCATCTCGACCCGAACAACCACAACGGCGCCGTCTTCCTCGGCCTCAATGGCGTGGTGGTGAAGAGCCACGGTAGCGCCAATGCCAAGGGCGTGGCCAATGCGGTCGAAGTTGCCGCGCGCCTGCTCGAAGACGACATCACCAACCGCATCGCCAAGGATCTTGGCGCACTGGGTTCCGAAGAGCTTTCGGCCAAATGATCCGCGCAGTCATCACCGGTAGCGGCAGCGCGCTTCCCGAACAGTGCGTCACCAATGCCGAGATGGCAAAGCGCGTAGATACGACCGACGAATGGATCGTCGAGCGTACCGGCATCCGCCAGCGCTATATCGCTGCCGAGGGTGAGACCACCTCCAGCCTCGCCACCGAAGCTGCGCGCAAGGCGCTCGAAGATGCAGGCGTTGACGCGAGCGAGATCGGCCTGATCATCCTTGCGACCGCCACCCCCGATCATACTTTCCCGGCGACCGCCACACAGGTTCAGGCGAACCTTGGCTGCCGCGGCGGTGTTGCCTTCGATGTGCAGGCCGTCTGCTCGGGCTTTCTCTACGCGCTCGGCACTGCCGACTCGCTGCTGCGGACCGGCATGGCCAAGAAGGCGCTGGTCATCGGCGCAGAGACTTTCAGCCGCATCCTCGACTGGGAAGACCGCACGACCTGCGTGCTTTTCGGTGACGGTGCAGGCGCAGTGGTACTCGAAGTACGCGATACGGCCGATGACGGACCGGGCATCCTTGCCACGAAACTCCATGCCGATGGCGAGCACAAGGACCTGCTCTACGTCGACGGCGGCCCCTCGACCACGGGCGAGGTCGGCAAGCTGCGCATGAAGGGCCGCGAAGTCTTCCGCCATGCGGTCGTGAATCTTGCCGATGTCCTCAAGGAAGTCCTTGAGGATGCAGGAGTGGAATCGGGCGATGTCGACTGGGTGGTTCCGCATCAGGCGAACGCGCGCATCCTCGATGCGACGGCGCGAAAGCTCGGCCTGTCCACCGACAAGATCGTTGTGACAGTCGACCAGCACGCCAATACCTCGGCTGCATCGGTTCCGCTCGCCTTCGACGTTGCGCGCAAGGACGGCCGGATCAAGCAGGGCGACCTCGTCATGTTCGAAGCGATGGGTGGCGGCTTTACCTGGGGTGCTTCGCTCGCGCGAATGTAACAAATGATGTTTTTTTCGGCTCTTCGCATTGCCGAAATCCCAAAAATCCAGTAAGTTGCTGATCTCGCAATAACCCAGGGTCGCGTCTGGGGAAGGACAGTAAATGGATATGATGCGCTCCGTGGGGACGCTGACCCGCGCAGACCTAGCAGAAACGATCAACCGCAAGATGGGCCTCAGCCGTGCGGAATCGCTCGATCTCGTCGAAGATATTCTCGCCAAGATGTGCGACGCGCTCGCTCGCGGCGAAAACGTGAAGATTTCCGGCTTCGGCAGCTTCGTCCTTCGCGACAAGAAAGAACGTATCGGCCGCAATCCCAAGACCGGTGTCGAAGTGCCGATCACGCCGCGCCGCGTGATGACCTTCCGCGCCAGCCAGCTGTTGAAAGAGCGGATTGCAAAGGGCTGAGTTTAGCGGTTAAGACCGCTCATGGCCGAGTTTAGCGATCACAAGGAAGCCGGTGCCCTGCGCACCATTGGCGAGGTTGCCGCGGCAACCGGCATCAAGACGCATGTGCTGCGCTATTGGGAACAGCAATTCCCCCAGCTGAAACCGCTCAAGCGCAGTGGCGGCAGGCGCTATTACCGCGCGGAAGATGTTGCGCTGGTCGAAAAGATCGACCGGCTGGTCAATCGCGACGGATATACGCTGAAGGGCGCGAAAGCGGCGCTGCGCGAAGTGCCTGATCAGCAGGCAGCCGCGCAGGCTCCTATGGCTGCAGCTGATACGGGCGACATCCTCCCCCGGCTCAAGGCGATCCGGGACGATTTGAAAGCCGCTCTGGCTGTCTGAGCCTCAATCGGACGGAATGAGCGTCAGTTCGGTCTGTCGCCCGTCGAGATAGCGCGCTGTTTCGCCGTCGAACCAGGCATCTTCCTCGCTACGGAAATCGACGCGCTGGCCGCCCCATTCGGGGACCTCGTAGTAATTGGTGAACTCGATCGACCACGTCGTACCGGCGTTGACCGCGCCGCTGCCGCGCGGGTCGGGAGACTGGTTGTCCCAGAAGCCGATGGCAGGCCCCGCGCCATGGCCGTGAAATCCGATCGGGTGGCTGTAGATCGAGGGGTCGAGGCCTTCGGACAGCGCCGCCTCGCGCGCCCGGGCAAGGATCGTGTTGCCGCTGTCTCCTGCACGGAATGACGCGGTCAGGATATCGCCCACGCGATTGGTGCGCCTAAGCCCCTCGCGCAGACCCTCTGGTGCCAGCGTCTCGCCGGGTTTCAGCACATAGGCGAGATGCTGCGTATCGGTATTGAGCCGCAAATAGGTCAGCCCGAAATCGGTCCACAACAGGTCGCCCGGCTGGATCACCGTATCGTCATAGATGATGCCTTTTGTCCCCTCGCGCTGCACCGCGACCGAGGGATGGAACCATGGGGCGATGCCGAGCGAGGCCAGCTTCTCGCGGTACCACCAGCGCACTTCGCCCGTAGTGGTCTTGCCCGGTGTGATGACCTTGCGTGAAAAGGCTTCTGCAATCAGCGCATGCGCGATCCGCACGATACCGGGATAGAGGTCGAGCTCGGTTTGCGTGCGGCTTTCGAGCCAGCGCACCGAAAGCGCCTCTCCCGAGACAATGCGATTCTCATATTGCTGCGGCAGGGCCTCTGTCATGGCCCGGTACTGGCTCAGCGTCATCCCGTCGCCAAAACGCGTGGCATCGGAATAGTTTATCGCGATCTTCTGCGGATCGCGCGCGGCGATTATGTCGGCCACGGCCTTCCACTGGTCGGGCTCTTCCTCGGGTGCCCATGACGGCTCGAACAGGTCGGCAAGGCCATAGCGGCTGACGGTCAGCCGTTCGATCGGCTGGCCGTCGCCCGGATCGAAAAAGATAAGGATCGTCCGCCTGCGGGCATGGAAGCTTTGTGCGTCGAGCATGGTGGCGAGCACCGGCTCCTCGAAATACTCGCGCGACATCAGCAGCCACATGTCCACGCCCTGTTCGCGCATGATCGCGGGGATCACTGTGTCGAGACGCTCTGCGAGGATGCGGTCGACCACCTCGGCCCGCTCTTTGAGCGGCAGGATCGCGGGCAGGGCGGGATTGGCCAGCTCTGTGTCCGATATCGCAACCGCGGAAAGGCCGGTGTCGCCTGCCATGGCCGGCGGGGCGCAAAGTGCTGCGAGAGTGACGCATGCAAAAGCCAGCTTGCCTTGGTTCATGGTGTCGTGACCTCGCTGTCTGCTCGACTGGCCGGTTTGCTGCCGCATACGCCTGTTGCGCAGCCGAAGAAGAACTTGCGGAATCCCGAGTTCAGGCCTGCATCCTCCAGCATCCCTGCAAACTCGCGCGCATCGCCGAAATTGGCTGAATATTGTCCGATCATCGCAAAATCGTGGGCTCCGCGAAGCAGGACGCGCTCAACCATGGGAAGTACCCTGTCGAGGTGCAGGCGATAGAGCGGGCGCAGCGGCCAGTCCTTGGGATCCGATGCCTCGATAAAAGCGAAGCGGCCACCCGGCTTGAGGACGCGTGCGGTGAGCTGCGCGAGGCGCCGGTGCTGATCAGGATTGAAGGTCTTCAAGCCGAAGGTCGACACGACGAAATCCGCGCTTTCATCGGGAAGGGCGCTTGCAAGGACATCGTCCTCGCGGAATTCGATCTTGTGGGCGCGCATCGTGTGGAGGCGATCCATGGCGCGGCGATGCATGCCCGCCGAGATGTCGACTGCGACAATCGATTCCACCTGTGGCGAGTGCGAGAGGAGGTGCGGCCAGACCTCGCCGGTACCCGCCATCAGGTCGTATCCGTGACGCGCCTCTGGCGGGAGGTCGAGCATCTCAACGCATTGCCGCCGCCAGATCTGCGTGAAGCCGAAGGAGCAGGCGTTGCTGAAGGCGATGTAACGGTCCGAGCAGCGATCGAAGACGTCGCGCACGAAATCTGGATCGTAGATGTCCTGCGATGACACTTATTCTGCCGCCAGCAATTCTTCTGCGGCACCGAGGTCCACGCTCACGAGGCGGCTGACGCCCTTTTCGATCATGGTCACACCGAACAGGCGATGCATGCGGCTCATCGTCACGGCATTGTGGGTGACGATAAGGTAGCGTGTGTCGGTTTCCTTCACCATCGCTTCGAGCAGGTCACAGAAACGGTCGATATTGGCATCGTCGAGCGGCGCATCGACTTCGTCCAACACGCAGATCGGCGCGGGATTGGTGAGGAACAGCGCGAAGATCAGCGCGGTGGCGGTCAGTGCCTGCTCGCCGCCCGACAGCAGGGTGAGCGACTGGAGGCGTTTGCCCGGCGGCTGGGCGAAGATCTCAAGACCGGCTTCCAGTGGATCGTCGCTGTCGATCAGCGCAAGGTGCGCCTCGCCGCCTTCGAACAGGCGCGAGAACAGCGTCTTGAAGTGGTCGTTGACCTTCTCGAAGGCCTCGCGAAGCCGCTCGCGCCCTTCGCGGTTGAGGTTGCCGATCGAGCCGCGCAGGCGGTTGACCGCTTCGCGCAGTTCTTCCTGCTCGGCAGCATTGGTGCCGTGCTCGGATTCCATCTTCTCGAGCTCTTCGGCAGCGACAAGATTGACCGGCCCGATCCGCTCGCGGCTGGCAGTGAGGCGGTCCATTTCCTCGGTCTCGGCCTCGGCGGCCTTGACGCTGTCTTCCTCGAATTCGAATTTCGCGGGCAGCAGCGGGGGAGGGGACTGGAAACGCTCGCCCGAGATGCGGGCCATCTCGATCCGGCGGCCGTCCTGGTTCTCCGCGCGCTCGGACAGGCCGGCGCGGTTTTCGCGGGCACTTGCGAGGGCCTCGTTCGCCTCGTTGAAAGCGCGGTCGGCGGCTTGCGCGACTTCGGCAGCTGCGGCGACGGCCTTCTCGGCTTCGGCGAGTTCCGCGCCGAGGCGTTCCCGCACGGTGTCGCCCTGCTCGATTTCCTTCATCAGGCCTTCGGGCTTGGCGGCGTAGATTGCCCGCTGTTCCTCGATCTCCTCGAAGCGCATTGCCATCTCGGAAAGACGGCGTGCCGCTTCGCCCGAACGGGCCTGCCAGTTGGCCATGTCGCTGCGCTGTGCGGCCGTGCGTTCGCGGGCCACGGCGAGCGACTGGTCATGCGCAGCCAGCTCGGCAGCGCGGGCCTGCAGGGTCGAGCGGGCGGCCTCGTTCTTCGCGCGAGCGGCCTCCAGCGATGCGCGGCCCGCCTCGGGATCGGGCAGGGCATCGCGCTTGCCTTGAGCGGCAGCGACATCGGCCTTGGCCTGTCCGACCACATCGGCGTGATCGTTTTCGGCTTCCTGCAATTCGGCGAGCCGTGCGGTTACCCGCTCGCGCTGTGCCTCCGCCTGGTCGAGCGCGCGCAGGGCCTGACGTTCGGTATCGGATGCTCCGGCAAGCTCGCGTTCGGCGGCGACCAGATCGCGCTGGAGCTGGGACAGGGCCTCGCTTGCCTGCTGCTGCGTCTTCTCGGCCGTGTCGACCGATGCCTGCAATTCGGGGACCAGCGCGTCGAGCTCGACGAAACGGTTCTCCGCCTCGAGGCGGGCTGCTTCGGCAGCGCCTTCGCCATGCACGACGAGACCGTCCCAGCGCCGCAGCCGCCCGTCCAGGGTGACGAGGTTCTCGCCCGGCGCAAGGGTGCGCCCGTCGTCCTTCTCGGCCACGTGGACGAGGCTCAGGCGCGCGCGCAGTTCTTCGGGGCATTGCGCGAGGTGGTCGGCGAGGCTGTTGGCAACCGGCTTCGGGGCATCGGCTCCGGTCCAGTAGCGACCATCGCTGCCATCTTCCGGCGCGCCGAGCAGCGCCCTGCCATCCCGGCCCAATGCAGCGGCGACGGCGCGTTCATATCCCTTTTCTGCGCGCACACTGTCTAGCGCCTGCTGGCGTCCCGAGCGTTTCGCAGCAGCACGTTCGCGGGCCTCGCGGTCGCGTTTGAGCGCGTCATATTCGCGGCTCACGCCCGAAAGCTCTGCCTTGGCGGCGGAATAGGCGCTTGCCGCCTCGTCGCGGGCCGACTGCAGCTCGGCCTTGCGCGCCTGCATTTCCTCGATCGCGGATCGCTTGGCCTCAATCTGCGAGGTTGCGGCCTGAGCGGCCTTGCGGGCCTCTTCTACCGCTGCATCCAGGTCTTCTGCGGCGAGAGCTTCGCGCTGGCCGGCAATCCTGCGCCCTTCGGCCTCTACCCGCTCAAGCCTCGCCTTCGCCTGCTGGACTTCGGCTTCGACCACGCGCCATTCGGCCTCGACACCGGCATTGTCAGCCGTGGCCTTGGCTAGCGCGAGTTCGGCAGTGCGGCTCGCACGCTCGGCGTCTTCGCTCTGCGCGACCAGCTTCGGGCGGCGTTCCTCGTCGGCGGCAAGCGTCTTCTCGCTCGCGGCCAGATCCTTCTCCAGTCGCGCCAAAGCTTCGGCGGCGTCCTTGGTCATGCGGTCTGCATCGCCGCGATCTTCTTCGAGGCGGACCTTCTGCCGTTCAAGATCGGCGAGACGCTGTTCGGCGGCTTCCAGCTGGCTGGTGAGCGCAGCCATGCGGTGACCATGCGCGCTGGCATCATCGCGCCGGTCGGCCTGTTCCTCGCGCGCTTCGGAGAGCTTTTCGGCAGCCTCGCGCTGCGCCTTCTGCGCTTCGTTGGCAGCCTTCTGCGCCTCGGCCACGCGGGCATCCGCATCTGCGGCGGCTTTCTTCGCTTCCTCGGCCGCTGCGGCAGCATCGCGCCAGCGGGCGAAGACGAGCCGCGCCTCTGCGGTCTTTATCTCGTCCGACAGCTTGCGATACCGCTCTGCCTGCTTGGCCTGTCGGCGCAGCGAGGCGATCTGGCTGTCGAGACCCGCCATCAGATCTTCGAGCCGTTCGAGGTTCTTCTCGGTCGAGCGAAGTTTGCTTTCCGCATCGCGGCGCCGGACGTGAAGGCCTGCGATACCCGCAGCTTCTTCCAGCATCATGCGCCGTTCGACCGGCTTGGCCGCGATGACCTGCGCGATCTTGCCCTGGCTGACGAGGGCCGGGCTATGCGCGCCGGTCGCCGCATCGGCGAAGGTCAGCGCGACATCCTTGGCGCGCACGTCGCTGCCGTTCACGCGATAGGCGCTGCCGGCTCCGCGCTCGATCCGGCGGACCACTTCGAGGTCTTCGCCATTGTCGTCCTGCGCGGAGAGCACGACTTCGGCAAAATCGCGCGGCGGGCGAGTGGCCGTTCCGGCGAAGATTACGTCTTCCATCCCGCCTGAGCGCATGGATTTGGGCGAGTTTTCGCCCATCACCCAGCGGATTGCCTCAAGGAGGTTGGATTTGCCGCACCCGTTGGGGCCGACCACACCGGTCAGCCCGGGTTCGATGCGCAGAGTGGACGGCTCGACGAAGCTCTTGAAACCGCTCAGTCTGAGCTGTTTGATGAGCATCGTCTTATCGTCCCCCTCTTGGCGCCGGCTTACCGCGCGCCGGCTCTCTGCAAGATCGGTTCGAGGGCCTGCCACTGATTTTCCTGCAGGCGACGGCCGTTGAGGAAGAAGGTGGGGGTGCCCGTCACGTTGAGTTCGTTGGCAGCGTCCCGCGAAACTTCAGCGATCCGCGTAATATTCTCGCTATCGGACAAGCAAGTCCGCGCTTGGTCGGCAGAAAGGCCGCGAGCCGCGAAGAAATCGATCAGGCCTGCCGCCTGTGCTAGGCCGAGGAAGCGTTCTTCATACGGTGCTTCCATGGCGGCACGATAGCGCGCATCGTTCACCTCGAGGTTCTGGCCGAACTGTTCGAGCGAAGCCCAGGCCTGGTCCGAAAGGGCATGGAAGCTCTCAGGCGATCCGCACTGGACCAGCGTCGAAATGGTCACATCGAGAGGATCGCGCAGGAGCGGGCGGATTTCGTAGCTGACCACGCCGGTTTCGACATAGTCGTTCTGCAGTTCGTGCGAGCCGGTGGTCGCGAAGTAGGCGCAGGCACCGCAGGTGTGGCTGGCGAATTCGACGAGCTTGAGCGGGGCATCGGGATTGCCGATCACGAAACCGCCGTCATCGGACTTGCTCGCGGTTTCGAGCCAGCTCTGTCCTTCCGGAGCAGGGATGGCGGCGATGGCATCGCCCTCGATAGCGCCTGTGGTCTCTTCCGCGTTTCCACCGCACGCTGCCAGTGCGAGCGCCAGCGGAGCGGCAAGGGCGAAACGAAGGGTCTTGGTCATCGATAATCCTCTGTCGTGGACTGGAAAGACTATGCCACGCATGCGGCAAGGTGAAGCGCGGCCCGGGTCGTGTCCACAGGGCTATCCCCCGTAAATCCGCCCAGGAGACCGCTCTATGCCTATTCGAAAAGCGAATCGAGTACCGGCTGGAGCGTGTCCCAGTTATGCGCATCGAGCCGGGTTTCGCCCATCAGAAAGGTGGGCGTGCCACGAAGTCCCAGCCGGTCGGCATCGGCGTTGCTGCGGTCCACGATAGCCCTGGCCTCGTCGTAATCGGTAAGGCACCTATCGAGTTCGGCGCGAGAATAGCCGCGGCGTTCCATGATCTCGTAGAAACCGAGGTCGCTCGCGATCGCTTGTGCGCGAGACGGGAAAGTGCCGAAATTCCAGCGTGCCTTCTGGGCCGGCGTCGCCCTGTCGGCTGTTCCCATCCATTCGTCGAACTTGAAGATCATCGCTTCGTGATTGGCGAAGAACTTGTCCGGCGCACCGCAGCGCACGGCAAGGGCCGCGGTAAGATCGACCTGGTCGCGGATCAGGTGACGGACTTCGTAGGAAACCTTGCCCGTCGGGACGTAAAGCAGCTTGATCGCGCCTTCGCCGGTCTGCGCGAAATGCGCGCAGTGCGAGCAGGTGTAGCTCATGTATTCCACTAAGGGCGCTTCGGCCTCGGGATTGCCGATCACATGACCGCCATCCGTCTCGGCGATTTGTGCGGCCCAATTGCCCTTCGGCTGGGAGGACGGAAGCTCACTGCTTTGCGCGGTGGCGGTCACGGCGAGCAGCGATGCCGCTGCGCCGAGGAGGGGGAGGGTCAGTCGGGAGAGTGCAACCACTTTCAGTCTTTCCTGTCTTCGTCACTGCCAAAGCTGCGCGCCAGCGATTCAAGCACGGTGCGCAGTTCGGGGTCCCCGATGTCGCGCAGGCTGTCACCCAGTTCCATCGGGATCGGCTTGAGCGAAGGCGGAGCCTTCGCCCTGTTCCTGTCTTGCGGAGGCTTAACCGCGCCTTGCCGCAGCTTGATCCGCGCCACGGCCTTGTAGCCGAAAAAGCGGTTCACGCGCTCGATGATTTCCGGGAGGACCTGCTGGATCAGCGGCGCATGGGCGGGAAGGACGACCAGTTCGAGAATGCCTTCCGACTTCTCGCCCGGGGGGAAGCGGATCATTTCCGGCGTGCAGACGCGTGCGTGGGTCTCACCGACGATCTCGGGCCAGCGGCTGACGATCGAACTTTGCACGAAGCCGAAGCGGCGGAATGCAGGGCGTCCGATCTGCGGCATGAGATCCGAAATCGGCTTGGCCGCGCCGCCACGTGGGCGCTCGTAAGGCTTGGCAGCCTTTTTCCGGCCTGCCGCTGCGCTAGCTGAGGCCGTGGATTTCTTCCCCGGACCTTTCTGAGTTGTTGGCTTGTCGCTTCCCATTTCGGTTGCGCTCATGCCATAGGCTTCGCGTGGCCGCCATAGTCTCCGAACATCTCCTTGAATGGTATGATGCGCATGCCCGCAACTTGCCGTGGCGGGCGCGGCCGGGTGAACCGGCGCCCGATCCCTATCGGGTGTGGCTGTCGGAAGTCATGCTTCAGCAGACCACGGTTGCTGCGGTGAAGCCCTATTTCGAAGCGTTCACGACCCGCTGGCCGACGGTCGAAGACCTTGCTGCATCGCCAGAGGAAGACGTCATGGCTGCATGGGCGGGGCTGGGATATTATTCGCGCGCCCGAAACCTCGTGAAGGCGGCGCGGGCAGTGGCAGGACAGGGCGGCTTTCCCGATACGGAAGAGGCCTTGCGCGAACTGCCTGGCTTGGGCGCCTATACGGCGGCTGCAGTGGCCGCGATTGCCTTTGGCCGGCGGGCGGTGGTGGTCGATGCCAATGTCGAACGCGTCGTTTCGCGCCTGTTCGCCATCCGCGAGCCCCTGCCCGGATCGCGCAAGGCCATTCGCGCCTGTGCCGAAGAAATCACGCCCGACAGCCGTGCCGGCGACTTTGCGCAAGCGATGATGGACCTCGGCGCGACGATCTGCACCTCACGCGACCCCAAATGCCTTCTGTGTCCCCTTCAGGCTGCTTGCCGGGGCAGGGCAGAGGGCGATCCTGCGCAATTGCCGGTCAAGGCGCCGAAGAAGGCCAAGCCCTTACGTCAGGGCAAGGCATGGTGGATCGAACGCGACGAGGCCGTCTGGCTCGTCCGCCGCGAAGGGAAGGGAATGCTGGGCGGAATGCGCGCCTTGCCCGACGATGGCTGGTCCGCCGGTGGCGACGGGTCGGGTGAGCCGCCACTGGACGGGGAATGGCAAGGTGCAGGCGTGGTGCGCCACACCTTCACGCATTTCGCGCTGGAAATGTCGGTGGAATGCCAGTCGACGCGTGAAGAGCCGCAGGGCCAGGGCGAATGGTGGCCGGTAGACCAGCTCGATGAAGCTGGCCTCCCGACCTTGTTCGCGAAAGCCGCGCGGCTGGTTCTGGCTTAGATAATCCCGCCGCCGATGCTCAGGCGGATTGCGGCAATCAGCAGCACCACGAGGCAGAAATTGCGTCCGCCATTGCTGGACGACATCTGGCCGATCACGATGCCGATAACGATCAGCGGCAGCGCGAACCAGTTGGCCCAGCCGAGCAACGGAATGGTCGCCGGAATGACGATGACGAGCGATACGATCCCGAACAGGATAGAGAGTAGATTCAGCATGTGTCTTATATGAGTAGCACAGCGTGAGATTGCAAGCGTTTCAATTCGCAATTGACCGTTCAGCTTCGCGTCCGCATCAAGGCGCGCAAACAAATTTGGAGACGATACCCGATGGCCTTTCGTGAATTCGACGCACCGCAACTTTCCCGTCGTTCGCTGTTTCGTTCCGGTGCCTGGCTTTCGGTCGGTGCGGTTGCGGCAGGTGTCCCCGGCGCATCGGCGCTCATGGCGCATGATGTCGGGCACGCGTTTCCCGAAGTCGCCAAGCTGGCGGACAATTACGTGTCGCAGCGCAAGGTTGCGAACCTGCTCGTCTACCTCGGCCGCGGGCAGGAGGACATGGCGCACACCGTCGGCGGCGGTAAGCTTGCCTTCGGCAGCGATGCCAATGTCGGCGAAGATTCGCTCTACCGCATCTATTCGATGACCAAGCCGATTACCGGCATGGCGACGATGATGTGCGTCGAGGACGGCCACTTCGGCCTCGATACGCCGCTTGCCGAAATCCTTCCGGCGTTCTCGGATATGCAGGTCCTCAAGACGCCCGACGGTGCGCTTGACGATACCGTTCCGGCCGAAACGCAGATCACGATCCGACAGCTCCTGACGCACACGTCCGGTCTCAGCTACATCATCGATGCCAAGGGCCCGCTGCTGGCTGCCTTTGCCGAGAACGGCCTTGTCGGCGGCAGGGTCAGCCGCATGCCGATCCCGGGCCTTCCCGAAGTCGATGCCGCGCCCTCGCTCGAAGTCTTCGCGGACCGGTTGGCGACGCTGCCGCTGGTGGCGCAGCCGGGCACGAAGTGGATTTACTCGGCCAGCCTCGACCTGCTCGGGCGCGTGATCGAAGTCGCTTCGGGCCAGAGCTTCGAGGAATTCCTGACCTCGCGCATCTTCGAACCGTGCGGCATGACCAGCACCTATTTCACGGTCCCCGAGAGCGAACGGTCGCGTATGACCACGAATTACGGCTTCCTCGGCGATATGCCGATCCCGATCGATCCGGGACCGAGCTCCGTCTTCCTCGACAAGCCCAGCTTCCCTGCAGGCGGCGGCGGGCTCGTCTCCAGCCCGCGCGACTATGATCGCTTCCTGCAGATGCTCCTCGGCTACGGCCAGATCGACGGAGTGCAGGTCATGGAAAGCGACACGGTGCGCACGGGCGTATCCAACATCCTGCCTGCGGGCGTCGACACCACCGGTTCGTGGATCGAAGGCGAAGGCTTCGGCGCAGGCGGCCGTTCGAGCAACGGCAGCTACGGCTGGGGCGGTGCGGCAGGCACGCTGGCTGCCGCCGACTTCCGCATGAACATGCGCACCGGCCTCTACACCCAGTACATGCCGCCCGAGAAATATCCGATCAGGCAGCAATTCATCGAGGCTCTCGCCACCGACCTGATGGCTGCGAAAGCCGCTGCCTGATGCTGGCATTCACCGGATCGAGACTGGACCGCGCCGACCACGTCCGCGCAGACCCTGAACGACTGGCGGGCTACACGAATTGGAAGGCGCGGTTGCTCGCGCTGGACGGACTGATGCCGTCGCTCGACTACGAGGGGCGGCTGGCCTGGGGCACGCTTGCCGATGCGGACGAGGATGCCGAGCTGGTGTTCCTCGGGCTCGATGACGGCAAGGCCTGCTTTGCCGCCGTTCCGCCCAAGGGTGACGCCAGCCCGCGCATGGCAAATCCGCAGCTGTGGTCGCTGATGGCCACGCTCCAGCCGGATGACCTTGCGCTTTATGGCGGTGCGCGCAGTATCGTGGACTGGCACGCGCGCCACCGGTTCTGCGCGCAGTGCGGCGGCGATACCAGGCTCGCGAAGGGGGGCTGGCAGCGCGATTGTACAGTATGCGGCGCGAGCCATTTCCCGCGCACCGATCCGGTCACGATCATGCTGGTCGAATATGATGGCAAGCTGATGCTGGGCCGCGGTCTCGGATGGCCGGAAGGCGCATTCTCGGCGCTGGCGGGTTTCGTCGAGCCGGGCGAAAGCATCGAGGAAGGCGTCGCGCGCGAAGTGCTGGAGGAAAGCGGCGTGAAGGTGCGCGACGTGTCCTACATTGCCAGCCAGCCCTGGCCGTTCCCCAGCCAGCTGATGATCGGCTGCCACAGCTACACCGACGATGATGCGCTCACCATCGATGAAACCGAAATGGCGGAGATCAACTGGTACACGCGCGACGAGGTGAAAGCTTCGCTGGCGGGCGAGGGGCCGTTCAGGGCGCCGCCGACCCATGCTATAGCGCATCACCTGATGCATTGGTGGATCCACAAATGAAGGTATTTGAGAAATGAGTGGGCCGCGCAAACTCACGATCGACATCTGGTCCGATGTCATGTGCCCCTGGTGCCTTGTCGGCTGGGGCAACCTCAAGCAGGCGCTGGGCCAGCTCGACGGCGAGCTCGACGCGGATATCCGCTGGCATGCCTTCGAACTCAATCCCGAGATGCCCGAGGAAGGCGAGGAGCGCACCGCGCACATCGCGCGCAAATACGGCCGTACTATCGAGCAGTCGAAGCAGGTCCGGGGCCAGATGCGGCAGGCTGCGGAAGCCGCTGGTGTCAGCCTCGATTACGAGGGTGATACAGATCCCGCGCCCGATGCCATGATGTGGAACACCTTCGCCGCGCACAGGCTGCTGACCTGGGCGCTGGAGGAGCATGGTGCCGAGAAGCAGACCGAGCTCAAACTCGCGCTCTTTAAGGCCCATTTCAACCAGCGCCGCCGCATCGGCGAACGCGACGTCCTGCTCGACGTGGCTGAAGAGGTCGGGCTCGACCGCGCTGCCGCCGCCGCCGCGCTCGACGACGAAGAACTCGCCCGCAAGACCCGCGTCGAGGAACGCGCCGCGATGGAAATGAACATCACGGGCGTGCCCGCGATGATCGTCGAGGGACGCTTCATGATCCCCGGCGCGCAGCCGCCAGAAGCCTATGTGAACGCGCTCAGGCGGGTAGCGGAAAAGACTGCGGCTGCTTGAAGCGAAGGGCGGAAAAGAACCGCTTCAACAGTGTTTTAATCACTGTATCGCCGCGTTACAAATCGATGCAAATCGAGGCCTGACGCATTTGCCTCGCTCCCATAACGTGACCTTTACCGGCCGCTGCCAACGGTCGTGGAGTCACATTCAATGGGGTCGAAATGCAATATTCGAAATCTGCCCACCTAACGGGATATCGTACCTTGGCGCTTGCGCTTGCTCTGTCGGCTTGCGGTGGGGGAGATAGTGGTTCACCCCCGCCCACGACGGGAGGCGGCACGCCGACACCGACGCCAGTTTCCGGTCCTGGCACGAGCTTTTCATCGCAGCCTGAGGCCGTGACCAAGGAAGCCTTCGCGGCTTTCGATTTCTCGGCTAGCGGCGCTGCGCGTTACGAGTGCAGCCTCGATGGGTCTACGGCTGAGGCTTGCGAAAGTCCCTACCTTGCCTTTCCACTCGAGACAGGAGCGCACACCCTCAGTGTCACCGCCTATGACAGTGCGGGCAATGCCGGCCCATCCGCCAACGCATCCTGGACGGTGAGCAGCATCTTCGGCGATAGCGCAGACGCATCGCTCCACCCCGAGATCACCCGTACAACGGTAAATCCAGCACCGGTGGCGCCCAACAGCTGGAAGGGCATCCTGCGGATCAACTGTGACTTCGCCCATTCGGACTATGACGATCCCATCGTCTTTCCCGGACAGGACGGAGCGGCGCATCTGCACCGGTTTTATGGCAACACCCTGCTGGACGAGAACAGCACGATCGAAAGTCTGTTCACCAGTGGAGAATCGAGCTGCCAGGGCAATACCCTGAACCGCTCTGCCTATTGGATCCCCGCGTTGCTCGCTCCCTCATACGATCCGGGCACCGGCAGCAGGCTGGTGGACAGCGATGGAGAACCTGCGTGGAAAGTGGTGCCTGCCGTCGTCGGGAATGACGATGTCGCGCACGAGGTCTTCTATTATTCCGCTGGCGTGTCCGACCTGAGCTCGATCCAGCCCATTCCGCTCGGGCTGAAGATGATTGCCGGCAACCATATGGGACAGCCGGGAATGGAGCAGGACACGTCCATCGTTCGCTGGCACTGCCAATCGTGGTTTTCCGATGAAGCGACCAATCCGCAGTGGAGCACCTCGATCCCCGAATGCGCAGCGCCCGACAGGCTGCGGATGGATATTTTCTTCCCCAGTTGCTGGAACGGAACCGATCTCGATTCCGCCGATCACAATAGCCATCTGGCATACCCGATCGAGACGGGCGCGCTGACGGTCTGCCCATCGACCCATCCGGTCCCGATTATCCGGGTAAGCTTCCACTACGCATGGGGCGTACTTCCCGATGTTTACGATCCGGCGACCGAGACCAGCCGCGGCTGGCGCATGGCCTCGGACAGCTACGACGTAAGTACGGCGACGCCCGGGGGCATGTCGTTGCATGGTGACTGGTTCAACGCCTGGCACCCCGAAGCACTACAGGCGATCCTCGACACCTGCATCAAGGGCGGTCTCGATTGTCACGATGGCAATCTTGGTACTGGCTTCAGGCTATCGGGCACGCGCCCGGGTACGCAATCCGAGCCGCCGGTCATCGGCATGGGGCATGGCACGTAACAATGCCCCACCGGCATGAACCGGCGGGGCGTCGCTCGTTGTTACGGAAGATGTTTGCTCGAGCGACTGTCCAGCTTTGCCTGCCGAGTCTTGGGGCGCTTCATTGCGTCCGGCGTGGTTTCGTTCGGGAGCTGGTCCCGAGCCTGAACTGAGCCAAATTTGCAAGATCGTGGTTCTCCTGCTCTTCTAGCTGTTGCGGTCGAGAATGCAGGGGAACCAGGATGAAGCATTTCGCAATTGGAGCCGTACTCGCTCTTTCCCTAGCCGGGTGTTCTCCGGAGACACTCCAAGTGGATAGTCCTCGGGAGAACGTGCTCGAGCTCGAGGTGCAGGGCCTTACCTTTGTCGGTCCCGATACGATCAAGTCCGGCTGGACGACCATTCGCGTCATCAACAAGGGCGGGATGACGCACCACGCGCTCATATATCGATTGCCCGACGGGATCACTGCCGAGATGGTGGACGAACAGGTCGTCGTGCCGATCCAGCAAAGCCTGACAGCCGCAATCGCCGGTGACACGGAGAAGGCAGCCGCGATCGCAGCGACCATGCCGGCATGGGTTGGCGACCTCACATGGCTTGGCGGCCCCGGCATGATGTCGGATGGTGTTACCGGCGAAGCGACCATGTTTCTCGAGCCGGGCAACTACATCGTCGAATGCTATGTGAAGACCAACGGCGTCCAGCATAATTACAATCCCGAGCCGGGCGAATTCGGCATGGTGTTCCCGCTCACGGTAGTGGCCGAAGACGGCGGAATGCCCGAGCCCGATGCGAATGTGACGCTGACGCTCTCGAACAGTGGCTACGAGATTTCACAGGGCGCCTTCGTCCCCGGCGAAAACTCGGTGCGCGTGAATTTTGCAGAGCAGCAACTCTACAACAATTTCGTCGGCCACGATGCCCATGTCTTCCGCATCGATGAAGGCACCGATGTCGATGCGGCGGCAAGATGGCCCGATTTCTTCCCTATCGATGGCCAGCAGACCCCGGCACCCGCTCGGTTCGTGGGCGGAATTCACGACATGCCGGAAGGCACCACCGGCTATTTCAAGCTTACGCTGGAGCCGGGCGACTACGGGATAACGGCGGAAATTCCGAATGCGAAGGAAAGCGGTTTCTTCCAGCGGTTCTCCGTTGCGGCTGCCGAGTAAGTAAGCTGCCTGCTTGGGTCCCAACAGAAACGCCCCACCGGCATGAGCTGGCGGGGCGTCACTCGCTGTGAATCTTGGCGCGAGATTAGCTCGAGCGATTATCCTGCATCGCCTGGCGCGTCTTGGGACCCTTCATCGCGTCCTGCGCGGGGTTGTCAGAACCCACTTCGGGCTCTCGGTTGTCGGGATCGAAGGCGCGATTGAGTTCACCGCGCGAGCCGACCTGGCGGTTCACTTCGCCGCCCGACGAGCTTTGCTGCGAGGGCGTATGGTATTCGGTGAGTTCGTCGATCAGGTCGTTATCGGGGTGCATGGACTGGCGTTCCGGCATGAGAATATCTCCTTTGCCCTATCAACGGCCAAGCGGCTGAAAACGATCCGCGATTCGTCGCGTGTATGGCCCGTTCGGGCAAGCGGCTAATAACGGTGGCAGATAACCAGCACGCGCATTACGCCCGGCTCATTGCTGAATACCTCGGTCGCGTGGCCGGTTTTCACGTCCTTCAGCACGGTCCTGACCCGCTTTGGTATCTTCCATGCAGGAACCCAGCGGTTCTTCTTGATGTCCGCGCCCAGCGCCTCGGCCACATCGCGGGCATCGCCGCAATCGCGGATGGCCCGTGTCTCCTCGCGGAAGCGTTCGCGCGAGACCTTGGAGCTTTCGACCGACAATTGGATGAGGTGGTAATGTGGTCCGGAGCCGGAACCGCTTTGGCCTGATGCTATACCGGGTAGGGCCATTGCCAAGCTAGCTGCCGCCAGTGCAGTTGCCTTGATCGGGCTCTTCACTTTCGCCACGCTGTCTCTCCTGCCGCGAGGCCTTTGTAGCCTCAGGACGGTCAGCGGCCCTTGCGTGGCAATCTACACGAATGGCGGGAAGGCGCCAAGCGGGGGGCGGCAAGGAGTTGGGCCGGTGACCGGACCATCATCCCCGCTGCACCCGGCGGCACGAATTACGCTGCCATGATCGCTCTGACGAATTCCTTTGCCCTTCCGTCGAGGCTCTTCGCCTCGCCCTTCAGGCCGGTCGCCGATTCGAGCAGCTGTTCGGCTGAATTGCCAGTATTGCGAGCCATCTCGCGGATCTGTTCGATGCTGGAGGTGATGTCGTACACACCCGATGCCGCGAGATCGAGGTTGCGGGCCAGTTCCTGGCTGGAGAGCGATTGCTCGTCCACGGCCTGCGCGATGGCGGTGGCCGTGACTTCTACCTCGCGAATGTGCTGGCCGATCGCGAGCAATGCGTCGGCACTTCCGCGGGTCGAGCTCTGCATGGTGGCGATCTTGCTTGCGATGTCCACGGTCGCTTCGCGGGTCTGGCAGGCGAGTTCCTTGACCTCGCTCGCGACGACCGCGAACCCGCGGCCGGCCTCGCCGCCGCGGGCAGCCTCGATCGAGGCATTGAGGGCGAGCAGGTTGGTGCGATCCGCAATCGAGGCGATCAATTCGACGACTGCGCCCACCTCATCGGCGGCGCTTGAGAGCTTGCCCATCATTTCATCGGCGCTCGGCGGAAGCGCGGGCGTCCTGCGCAAGGCTCGCAGACTGTCCAGCTTGCTTGCCGATCTCTCTGATCGACATGGCGAACTGATCGGTCGCAGCCGCAGCCGAGGTTACGCCGACCGAGGTCTCGCCCATCTTGAGCGAAACATCGTCGACGAAGCCGATCGACTGACTCGCAGCGCTGGCCATGCCGCTTGCGGTCACTTCAAGCTGGCCGGAAGCCGCCGCGACATTGGTCACCACTTCTCCCATGCCGCCTTCGAACTTCGTGGCGAGACGACGCAGGACCTCCTGGTGGTCTTCGTGAGCCTGCCGCTGGAGGTCGGCCAGGGCTTCCGCACTCTCACGGAAGACGACGAGCGCGCGTGCCATTTCGCCGATCTCGTCTTCGCGCCTCACGCCCGGGATCGCGATCGAGTTGTCGCCTGCGGCCACGGCGGTCATCGCGGTGGTGATCCTGCCGAGTGAGGATGAGACCTGCCGGGCCATTGCGCGGGCGGCGAGCAGGATGATTGCAATGCAGGCCGCGATCAGCGCAAGCGACGCGATCACGATCCAAAGCTTGAGATCGGCCAGCTCGCCCTGCGCCGCTCGCGATGCTGCGGTCAGTTCCTCTTCGATCTCGCTCACCTGTTCGGACAACATGCTACCGCTCAGGTCGATGCCAGCCGACAGCGTCATCGCTGCCTCAGTGGGTCCTTAGGTGTCGACGGACTGGTTCAAGGCCCTTAGCTCCGGCTCGAATGCATCGACCTGGCCTCGCAGCCATTCGATGCGTTCGCGCGAGGTGCTTTCGTTGGTTTCGCTTTCGATCGCCGCCTCGAGCCTTCCCTTGGCCGTCTCGAGCGCCGCGAATGCCGCGTCGATGGATGCGGGATCGGCGGTCACTGCGTGGCGCGAAGCGTGGTAGCGGCTCTGTGCAATTCCCTTGTTGAGCTGCGAGGCCGCAAGGGCGCGGTCTGCCATGACCCCGTCTGTGTTCGTTGATTGGACAACACAGTTGATTTCGGGCATCCGCCTAGAAGCAATTTTTTACAAAAAAATGTTTTCTTCCCAATAACTTAACAGTTAACGAGAATTAGAAACTATGACCAAAATGTCATAGTTGTCATTTGTGTTTGAATTCAGGTTTTTGGCTTTGGGTTCCGCCCGATTCAGATCAGTCCCAGCCGCTCCAGTTTTCCGGCGAGCTTGCCCGGCAATACGTCGCCGATATCCTCACCCTCTTCAAGGTCGCGCGGTGGTTCGCCCTTGAGGTAGCGCCAGCCCTGGTGGGCGCGCTTGGGGCGGGGGTGGACGCGGATGAGTTCGGGCTTGAGGTCGATCGACCAGCGGCCCGTAGAAGTCTCGCTGAAGCCGAGGATTTCACTGCGCGCAACGATGCTGTGCTGGTGGATCCAGTACAGCGAGCCGCCGATGCACTGTTCCCACTTGGTCGGGCGATAGCGCGTGGTCAGGTTAGGGCTGCGTCGCTGCGCATACCAGCTCTTGATATCGGCAAAGCTCTGCGCGCCGAAGGCGATCTTGGTCAGGTGAAGCGGCATGGGCGTTTAATCTAGGCAATCGGTCGGGGTCCTCAACCCCTTCAGACGACCTGCATCGCCACGGCAAGGCCGAGGAAGGCGAAGAAGCCCATCGAATCGGTGATCATGGTCACGAAGACGCTGGAGGCTACTGCAGGGTCCTGGTCGAGCCGGTCGAAAGCTACCGGAACCAGCACGCCCGCAAGGCCCGCGGTCACAACGTTGATTACCATGGCCAGCGCGATGACGAGGCCGAGCAGCGGTGTGAAGATCAACGCCGTCGCCGCCCCGACCAGCACGGCGATAGTGACGCCGTTGAGGAAGGCCACGCGCAATTCCTTGCCCAGGATGCGCCGTGTGTTCGAACTGGTCAACTGGTTCATGGCGATAGCGCGCACGGTCACCGCCATGGTCTGCGTGCCCGCATTGCCGCCGATACTGGCGACGATCGGCATGAGCACGGCGAGCGCGACCAGTTTCTCGATCGCCGAGCCGAACAGCGCGATGATAAGCGATGCAACCAGCGCCGTTCCGAGGTTCGCCACCAGCCAGCGCACGCGGCTGGAGTAAGCTTCGCGGATCGGTTCGTTGATGTCGCCTTCGCCGGCACCCGACATCAGCAGGGCGTCCTCGCCCGCCTCTTCGGCGATGATGTGGACGATGTCGTCGACCGTCATCTGGCCGACCAGCCTGCCGTCATCGTCGATCACGGCGGCGCTGATCAGGCCGTATTTCTGGAACATCAGCGCGACCTCTTCCTGGTCGAGCTCTGCCGGAATCAGCGTCTGGTCGCGCTTCATCACGTCGCCCAGCTGGACGCCACGCGGTGTGCGCAGGATCCACGAGAGCTGGCAGGTGCCGACCGGATGCATGCGCTGGTCGACTACGAAGACTTCGAAAAAGTCCCCCGGCAGTTCGCGCTCGTCGCGCAGGAAGTCGATCAGGTCGCCGACAGTGATATGTTCGGGTACAGCCACGAAATCGCGGCTCATCAGGCGCCCGGCGGTCTCCTCCGGATAGGAGAGAGCCGTCTCGATCGCGGTGCGGTCTTCAGGGTCGAGTTCGGCGAGGATGGCCTTCTGGTCATCTTCGTCCAGGTCTTCGATCAGCTGGACGGCATCGTCCGTCTCGAGCTGCTCGGCAATCTCCGCCACCGCATCGGCGGGCAGCGCCTCCATCATCTCTTCGCGCACGTAGTCGTTGAGTTCGGCAACGACTTCACTGGTCATCAGGTCAGTGATGGCCGTGGCAAGCTGGTGGCGCTCGTCCTTCTCGAACAGCTCGAGAAGGTCGGCGACGTCGGCAGGATGGAGCGGCTCGACAAGGTCGTAGACCTCGCCGGTATCGCCTGCTTCGAGGGCGTCCTCGACAGAGCGGACGAACTCGCGCTTGAGCGTGTTCTCCTCGTCCATGCGCTCGTCGTCGATGCGGTCGTCCGGGCGGCCGCCTTCGTCCGGCGTTTCCGCCAGCATCACATCGTCTTCGAGGGAGCGATCGTCCTGCGCCATGGCGCGAAAGCTCTAGGCAGTAAGGCACATAAAGCAAGCGGATGGTGGCAGTGAGGTGGTGACACTGCGGCCACAATCCCTATGTAGGCGCCAATCGAATTACAGGAGAATCCTCACAATGGCCGACAAACTGACCTTCACGCTCGACACCGGCGATGGCGACAACAAGGACGTGGTGATCAAGCTGCGCCCCGATCTCGCACCGGGCCACGTCGAACGTATCACGACGCTGGCCGGTGAAGGCTTCTACGATGGCGTGGTCTTCCACCGCGTGATCCCCGGCTTCATGGCGCAGGGCGGCGATCCGACCGGCACCGGCATGGGCGGCAGCGACAAGCCCGACCTCAAGGCCGAATTCAACAGCGAACCGCACACCCGCGGCACCTGCTCGATGGCCCGCACCCAGGTACCCGACAGCGCGAACAGCCAGTTCTTTATTTGCTTCGACGACGCCGAATTCCTCGACGGCCAATACACCGTCTGGGGCCAGGTCGAGAGCGGCATGGAGCACATCGACGCGCTGCCCAAGGGCGAGCCGCCGGCAAACCCGGGCAAGATCGTGAAGGCGACTGTGTCGTAAGGCTCTAAATGAGCGGGATCGCAATCCTGATGCTTATAGCGGCGGTTCCTCTAGGGGCCGCCGCTTCTTATTTGGCTTTCCGGTTTTTTCCGAGCCCTCGCTGGCGAAGAGCGCTGTTCCTCGTCTCTGTGCCTATTGCGCTCTATTTCGGATGGTTCTTGAGCTATGGTTGGCCAGAGGAAGACGATTGGCCATGGTTCTGGACAGGCCTTATCTTCGTTTGGCCATTCTTCATTACCTGGGGAGTGGGGTGCGTTCTTGAACGTGTGGTTCGGCCCACTGCGACGCCATCCGGTGATTGAATCGCTTTTACATCCCCGCTAAAGCGCCTCCTCCCATGAAAACGACCACTTCCCCCAAGACCTACAGGGTCAAGAGCTTCGGCTGCCAGATGAATGTCTATGACGGCGAGCGCATGGCCGAGATGCTGGGCGAGCAGGGCATCGTGCCCGCTCCCGAAGGCGAGGAAGCTGACCTCGTCGTGCTCAACACCTGCCACATCCGCGAGAAGGCGGCGGAGAAGGTCTATTCCGACATCGGCCGCCTTACCAAGGCTGGCCGCGCGGCGGGCAAGACGCCGCTGATCGCGGTCGCGGGCTGTGTCGCACAGGCCGAGGGCGAGGAGATCATGAAGCGCTCTCCGGCGGTCAGCATGGTCGTCGGCCCGCAGGCCTATCATCGCTTACCCGAGATGCTGGACAAGGCCGTGAAGGGCGAGCGCGCGACCGACACCGACATGCCGGCCATCGCCAAGTTCGCCGCGCTGCCCGAACGTCGCCGCACCAATCCGGCAAGCTTCCTCACTGTGCAGGAAGGATGCGACAAGTTCTGCACCTATTGCGTGGTGCCCTATACGCGCGGTGCGGAAATCAGCCGTCCGTACAGCGACTTGGTGGTCGAAGCGAAGAAACTGGTCGATGCGGGCGCGAAGGAAATCACGCTGCTCGGCCAGAATGTCAGCGCTTGGTCGGGCGAGGATGAGAAGGGCCACGCTGTCGGACTCGCGGGCCTCATCCGCGACCTTGCCAAGGTCGATGGCCTCGCGCGCATTCGCTACACCACCAGCCACCCCGCCGATATGGACGATGATCTGATCGCCGCCCATGGCGAGATCGACAAGCTCATGCCCTTCCTCCACCTGCCGGTGCAGGCGGGCAGCGACCGCGTGCTCAAGGCCATGAACCGCAGCCACACGGCGGAAAGCTATCTCAAGCTGCTCGAGCGCTTCCGCGCCGCGCGGCCCGACCTCGCGCTGTCGGGCGACTTCATCGTCGGCTTCCCCGGCGAGACCGAGGCCGAGTTTGCAGAAACCCTCGCGCTGGTGGACGAGGTCCAATACGCGCAGGCCTTCAGCTTCAAGTATAGCCCACGCCCCGGCACTCCCGCCGCCACGATGGACGGGCAGGTGTCGAAAGAAATCATGGACGAACGCCTCCAGCGTCTCCAAGCCGCGCTCAACCGCGACCAGCTGGCCTTCAACGAGGCAAGCGTGGGCAAAACCTGCGAAGTCCTCGTCGAACGCAAGGGCAAGCACGCGGGCCAGTGGCTCGGTAAATCGCCGTGGCTCCAGAGCGTCTGGTTCGAAGGCGATGCGGCCATCGGCGATCTGGTGCAGGCCGAACTGGTCGAAGCGGGCCCCAACTCGCTCGCCGGAAGTTTGCGCGAGACTGTCGCGGCCTGATCAGCCTTCCGGGGTGTCCACTGGCTCGAGGTCGATGAATTCGGGCGTTTCGGCGATCACCACGGTTCCGGTGTCCGTTGTCATCTCCGCCGGAGCGACCGTGGGATTGGACGGATAGGCCTCTCCATCGAACTTCAGCAGTGCGTTGCCCGAAGGCCCGCCGCCGCCGGACACTGCGACCGTAATGTCCTTCCAGCCATTCGTCTCGCTCTCCATCACAGTCACCGGCGTGCGCGAGACGCTGACATCGCCGACCTTGCGCCACATCGGTCCGGCAGGGGCGAGCACGAGCGTCGGGCATCCGCCCGTGCCGCAGAAGTAGGGAGCGGCGAGATAAACGATCGCCTCGTCGGCACCGTCGCCGTCAAGGTCGCTCCATGCCAGCGCGTAGCGCATGGCCCCGGCCTCCGGGTACTCCTGCAACAGGAAGTGCCTTATGTCGTCTTCGCCGGAGGGGGCAGCCGCTTCGCTCGCTTGGGTCTCGGGAGTGGAGGTCTCTGCTGCATCGTCGGGTTCGGTCCCGGAGGAACATCCTGCAAGGGCAACCAACGTGGAGGCGGCGAGGGCAACACGAAGCATCTGCATTCTCCCGGTACTGCGAAACGATGCGGGAGTGTGATCGCAGCCCCTTCGCATGACAAGCCGGTTACTTTCCACCGCCATCACATGGCCCCCTTCTTGCGCGATACGCGTTGAAGAGTAACCTTCCGACTCGAAAGCTAATGCGAAAGGAGCAGATGGCTCGCAAACCAGCACGGCAGGCCGATCCGGTCTTGACCAAACCGCCCGCACCGCAGCGCGAAGTGCGCCGCGCGCAACTCGATCTCGAATTCGAAAACCAGAGCCTGCTTGGCGCGCTTTTCGGACAGTTCGATGCCAATCTCGTGCAGGTGGAAAACCGGCTGGGCGTGTTCATTTCGGCTCGCGGCAATTCCATCCATATCGAGGGGCCAGAGGACAGCGTGGCCCGCGCGCGCGACGTTCTCAACGAGATGTATGACCGCCTCGCCATGGGGCAGGATCTCGACCAGGGCGCTATCGAATCGCTGATCGCCATGTCGAACGAGCCAACGCTCGACGGCATCATGGACGGCAAGCCCGACGGCCCGCCGATCATGATCCGCACGCGCCGCAAGACCATTGTGCCGCGCAGCGCCATGCAGGCGACCTATATGCGCAGCCTCGTGCGGGACGACATCATCTTCGCGCTTGGCCCTGCAGGGACCGGCAAGACCTATCTCGCTGTGGCACAGGCCGTGGCGCAGCTCATCAGTGGCAGCGTCCAGCGCCTGATCCTGTCGCGACCTGCGGTGGAGGCGGGCGAGAAGCTGGGCTTCCTGCCGGGCGACATGAAGGACAAGGTCGATCCCTATTTGCGCCCGCTTTACGACGCGCTCTACGACTGCATGCCGCCCGAACAGGTCGAGCGGCGACTGGCTTCGGGCGAGATCGAGATCGCGCCTATCGCCTTCATGCGCGGCCGTACGCTGGCGGACAGCTTCATCATCCTCGACGAAGCGCAGAACACCACGCGCGAGCAGATGAAGATGTTCCTCACCCGCTTCGGCCAGAACAGCCGGATGGTGGTGTGCGGTGACCCGCGGCAGGTCGACATTCCCGGCGGCGACGGCATGAGCGGTCTTGCCGATGCGGTGGGCAAGCTGGAAGGCGTCGAAGGCTTCGGCACCATCCGCTTCACAGCCGCAGACGTCGTCCGCCACCCGATCGTCGGCCGCATCGTGGAGGCCTACGAAGGGCCGACTGCGTAAGTGGACCTCGACATTGAAATCGACGGCTGGCCGGACGATCCGGACTGGGAAGCGCTGTGCGAGCGGGCCCATGAAGCCATAGCGGCTGTCGAGCCGGCGCTGGCCCATGACCGCCTGACCACGAGCGTCTTGTTCACGTCCGACGAACAGGTGCACGAGCTCAACAAGGAATGGCGCGGCAAGGACAAGCCGACCAACGTCCTTTCCTTCCCCATGCTCGAACGGGGGGAATTGCTCGAACTGGGCGAGGACGGTCCGCCCGAAATGCTCGGCGATATCGCTCTCGCATTCGAAACTTGCGAGCGAGAGGCGTTGGAGAAGAGCATGAGCCTTGCGGATCATACGACGCATCTGCTCATTCACGGATTCCTGCATCTTGCAGGTCATGACCATGTCGATTCCGACGAGCAGGCGGCGGCGATGGAAACACTAGAGATCGACGCGCTTGCAAAACTGGGTATAGCGGACCCATATGGGGACCGCTGAATTTTAGGAGTTTACGACCCGGCCCATGGCCAATTCTTCCCCCCCCGCCGGAGACGCGGAGAGTAGCAGCGGGCTGTGGCCCGCCATCCGCAAATTGTTCGACGCCGAAGGTGGCGAGCGGTCCCTACGCGCACAGCTCGAAGAGGCAATCGACGAGCACGAAGGCGAAAACGGCTCCGAAGACACCGCGGATACCGCCAAGGGCGATCTCTCCGGTGTCGAGCGGCAGATGCTGCGCAACCTGCTCCATTTCTCGGAACATGATGCCGATGATGTCGCGGTGCCGCGCGGTGAGATCATTGCCATGTCGGCGGATGCCACCTGGGACGAGGTCGTCGCGACCTTTTCCGAGCACGGGCATTCGCGCATGCCGGTCTATCGCGGCCAGCTCGACGATGTGATCGGCATGATCCACATCAAGGACATCTTCCCTTTCCTCGCAGAGAAGAAGACTCCGCCTGCCGACTGGACGGTGCTCATGCGCCAGCCTCTCTATGTGCCGCAGACGCGTAATGCGCTGGACGTACTGGCCGATATGCGTGCGCAGCGCATGCACCTTGCCATCGTGCTCGACGAATTCTCCGGCACCGACGGCATCATCACCATCGAAGACCTCGTCGAGGAAATCGTCGGCGAGATCGAGGACGAGCATGACGACGCTCCCGAGATCTGGATCGCGTCGATCGGCGAGGGGATGTGGGATTGCGACGCGCGTGCCGAGCTGGACGACGTAGCCGACAAGATCGATCCGCGCCTCGCAGAGGTCGAGGAATCGGTCGATACACTGGGCGGCCTCGCTTTCGTCTTGGCAGAACAGGTGCCTCCGGTCGGCAAGGTACTGGAACACCCCAGCGGCTGGCGGATCGAAATCACCGACGGTGACGAGACCCATGTCACCCGCCTGCGCCTGCACGCTCCGGACGATGAGACGCAAGCAGACTGACCCTCGATGATAGTTGCGCGAAAGCGAACATTCTGCCTCGACAGCCTGCGGTTTGGTGAATAGGCCGCTCACATGGCTGTCCGCAGGCTCCCCCCGCTCCGCGCCCTCGAGGCCTTCGTTCGCACCGTGCGGCTTGGCTCGGCGCGTGCAGCGGCGGACGAGTTGGGACTGAGCCCCTCGGCTCTTTCGCGCCGGATCGGAAACCTCGAAGACTTCGTCGGCAAAAAGCTGTTCACGCGCGCACGCCAGGCGATGCAGCTGACCGATGATGGTCACGCGTTCTACGAAGCGGTGAACCCGCAGCTGGAGGCGCTGGCGAGGGCGGTGGAAAGCCAGTCCGAGAACCTTTCCGTGCTGCGCCTTCACCTTGGCGTTTTGCCGCTGTTCGGCAGCCAGCGCCTGTTTCCGCGCCTCGCGGAACTGCGTGCACGCCATCCGCTGCTGCATATCGATATCGACACGGGACCCCATCTCGAAGACCGTGTGGGCGATACGCTGGATGCGGCGATCATCCTGTCGCGCGGACCTGCCAGCGGCCTCCATGCAGTGCGGCTGGACTTCAACATGGTCCATGCGATCGCGAGCAAGGAATTGGCAGCCAAGCTGGGTGACGAACCCGATCTGGATGTGCTCTCCAAGCAGACGTTCCTGATCCACAACGAGCTTCCCGAAAGCTTCCGTGCGTGGAAGGCGGAACTCGGCCTGCACGAATTCGAGCCGACGGCGATCGATCACTATGATTCAGGCCAGCTCATGCTCGAAGCAGCGGCGCAGGGGCTGGGGATCGCGATCATGCACGATGATCACCTCAAGCGTGCCGCGGACAATCGCCTGACGAACCTGTTCGGCGCAGCAGTCGAAAGCCCCTACAGCTACTGGTTCGTCTGCAAGCCCACCGCGCTGGAGGAACGCCCCGTGCGCCTCTTCCACGACTGGCTGGTGAAAGCCGGCCTCTAAACTTCGGGCGCGCCCGTCGGCGGCTTGTAGCGCACCGCATCGACCACATGTTTGAAGTCGCGCAGCGGCTTGCCGAGATTGGCGACCAGCTGCTCCTCGATCTCCTCGCGCGCCTTGGCGGCGATGGCCTTGCGGCCACGATGATCTTCAGGGCTGAACGGCTCGAGATAGATGATGCGCAACTTGAATGTGCCTCGCCGCGCCATCACGCGCATGGCGTTGTGAAGGCCGCTCTCCTCGCCGACCCACGCGATTTCTTCGGAATTCTCGCCGTAGTCTACGACTGCGGGCTGGACCATCACGCCGGGTGGGGGCGGCTCGAGGACGGAAATCATCGAAGACTTGAACGGCAACAGCGAATGCCCGTCGGTAACGGTGCCTTCGGGAAAGACGGTGACCGACCAATTGTCCTGCAAGGCCTCCTTGAGCGCATTGATCTGTTCGGCGACGCCCATGCGGTGTTCCCGCTTGACGAAAACGGTCCGGTTGAGGCCGCACAGCCACCCGATCACCGGGACCTGGCTCAATTCCCACTTGGCGACGAATGCCGTTCCGCTGGCACCCGCCATTGCGAGGATGTCGAGCCAGGAGACGTGGTTCGAAATGAAGAACACGTCGCGACGCAAAGGCGTGCCGACTACCTCGACCCGCGCGCCGACAACCCGCGCTGTGTAGCGCAGGAACAGCATGGGGAAGGGCGAGCCATAGGCGAAAATGCGATAGGCATAGTGCAGCGGCACGAAGACCAGCAGCAGCGCCAGGATGCCGATCGTGCGCAGGACGAAGCGTATCCAGCCGGCAATCGTCAGCGCCACGTTCTCGCCGCGCGCAGCAGCAAGACGTTTTGCCGAATAGCGGGCGAGCTTGCGATCAGCTTTCGCGGTCGAGCCGGACGCCATAGAGTTCCATGCGGTGGTCTACGAGACGGTAGCCGAGTTTCTCTGCGATCTGTTTCTGCAGCGCTTCGAGTTCAGGGTCGACGAATTCGACGACCTTGCCGCTTTCGACATCGATCAGGTGATCGTGATGGGCTTCGGGCGCCGCCTCGTAGCGGGCGCGGCCATCGCCGAAATCGTGGCGATCGAGAATGCCCGCTTCCTCGAACAGGCGAACAGTCCGGTAGACGGTTGCAATCGAGATGCCGGGATCGATCTTGTTGGCCCGTTCGTGAAGCATTTCCACGTCGGGATGATCGTCGCTCTCCGACAGCACCTTTGCGATAACGCGGCGCTGTTCGGTGATGCGCAAACCCTTGTCGGCGCAGAGCTGTTCGAGGTCGATACGTTGATGCAATTCGGCTTCCCAAAAGAATGACGCCCCGCACCCTTATCGGGCCGGGGCGTCTTCCTCAAGGCGAACCGAAGGGCTTTATGCAGCCTTCTTGCGACCGCGCTTCTGGCCGGGTTTGCGACCAAGACCGATCTTCTTGGCAAGATCGCGGCGCGTGTCGGCGTAATCGGGGGCGACCATCGGGTAGTCGGAAGGTAGGTCCCACCGCTGGCGATACTCGTCGGGGGTCATGTCGTGTTCGGTCGAAAGGTGACGCTTGAGCATCTTCATCTTCTTGCCGCAGTCGAGGCAGACGATGTGATCCTTCTTCACCGAGGCGCGGATCGAGACGGCCGGATCGGGTCGGACTTCTTCCGGTGCACCACTGCCGCCGAGGCCGGACAGGGCCGAATAAACGTTCGATATCAGCGCGGGGACATCGTCAACCGCAACGCTGTTATTGGAAACGTGTGCAGCGACGATGTCCGAAGTGAGCGTAATGAGGGTTTCGGACATATCGACTTCGAATTCTTCCATAAGGCTAACTCCCAACTATTAGGAGGCCTATTCGGAGTTTTTATGGCTGTCTACTGCAAATTGTAAAAATCCGCCATACCTGTCGCGTGTATACAACTCTGGCAGTGTATCGGCGATTTCAGCCTACTTCGCGGGCAAAGGTCAGCGCATCGATCGGGTTGCCCAGTACTGTCCGATAGTAATCGGGGCGCAGGCCGATCTGGGTGAAACCGGCATTGCGATAGAAACTTTCCGCCGGATTGTTGGCGCGCATCTCGAGGAAGACCTTGGTTGCCTGGCGCTGTGCTGCAGTATCGAGGAATCGGCCGAGAAGCCTGCGACCGACGCCGGTTCCGCGCAACGCAGGGCGTACCGCAATGAGTAGCAGCTCGATCTCGTCCAGCGCCTGTCTGGCAAGGACAAACCCTGCGGCGGGCTCGCCTTCTGCGCAGGGATCGCCAAGCTCATTGGCAAGAAGCATGAACACAGAGGGAGTAAGAAGCGAGTCTTCTACTTGCCTGCGGGTCCAGGCTTCACGGAAATGCGGGTCGAAGGCCTCCTCCATCACTTCCATGAGTTTGTCGAGATCGGTCACCGGGCAGGCGCTTTCGCATCGGGCGCCCTGCCATATTTGGGCGAGAGGTCGGTCGTGAGGACGCTTTCGGGAAGAGCCAGCGCTTGGCGCGCGTCGGGCAGGCAGTCGAACGCTGCGGCCGTGCCATCGGAAAGCAGGGCTGCGAGGTCTGCTGCACGATTGCCGGCGATGTCGGCAAGGATGTCTGACGCCGCAGCTTCGGCCGGCTGAAGCGAACTGGCCTCCGAGCGAGGAGTGCCATCGCCATTGAAATTCTGGACGAACCACTGGCCGTGACCACCATTCATGCAGACGGTCAGCGGCTTGCCGGGGTTCGCCATTCCAGCTTCGGCCCGTGCGAAGGCTGCGACCAGCGCTAGTGTCGGGTAACCCCTGACTTCCGCGCTCCATGCGATACCGAGCGCGCGCGCCACGGCGAGGCCGATCCGCACGCCGGTAAAGCTTCCCGGACCAAGGGAAACACGGATCGCATCGGCGTGTCCCTGATCCTGCAAACCCGCAATCATGGGAACGAGCCGCTCCGCATGGCCGCGACCCAGAACTTCGTGATGCGCGTCGATAAGCGCGTCATCCTCGAAGAGGGCGACGGAACAGGCCTCAGTGGCGGTCTCTATTGCAAGCGTACGCATTGGCTGCGCCCTGCCTCAGCCGGACGCAGCCTGCAAGTCAGGCGATGGAGTTGAACTTGTCGAAATCGGGACGCGGGCTGCGATCGAAGATGGTCGATTTGTCGCCATAACCGATTGCGCAGACCCAATCGGCGCGATGCCGCGGGTAATCTGCAAAGAAGTGCTCGGTCACCTTGTCGAGATCGACACCGGACATCGGTCCGCAGTCGAGGCCGAGCGCGCGTGCCGCAATCATGAGGTAGGCACCCTGCAGCGCGGAGTTGCGCGCGGCGCCCTCCTTGCGGCCGTTTTCATCACCTTCGAACCAGCTTTTCGCATCGGTGTGCGGGAAGAGCCAGGGCAGTTCTTCGTGAAAGTCGATATCGTAACCGATGATCACCACGGCGGGAGCGGTCCTGATCTTTTCCTTGTTACCCTCCGAAGCCATCTCGGCGAGCTTGTCGCGCGATTCCTGCGAAACACACCAGACGAAGCGCCCGGGGTGCATATTGGCCGAAGTCGGGCCCATTTTCAGCAAGTCGTAGATTTCGTGGATCTGCTGCTCGGTCACTTCCTTGTCGTGCCAGCCGTTATAGCTGCGCGCTTCGCGGAAAATCTGGTCGAGCGCGTCTGTCGACAGGTGGTTGTCGTGGAATTGCTTGGTCATGGTAGTCCTGGAAGTTCGAGGGTGGAGGTCAGGCTTCGCGGACTTCAACGACCTCGGGCACATAATGTTTCAGCAGGCCCTCGATACCGTGCTTGAGCGTAGCCGAAGACGACGGACAACCGGCACAGGCACCCTGCATCTGGAGATAGACCACGCCTTCCTTGTAGCCGCGATACTGGATATCGCCGCCATCGCCTGCCACCGCCGGACGGACCCGCGTTTCCAGCAGTTCGTTAATCTGCGCGATGATGTCGGCATCTTCCGCGCTTTCCTCGACCATAATGTCGTCCTCGGCCGGGACGGAGATGCCGCCAGCGGTGCCCGGCGCGAACAGCGGAGCTTCGGAGACGAAGTGGTCGAGCAGGACCGAGAGCACGATCGGCTTGAGATCCGACCAGCTGACGCCGGGCGCGGCGGTGACGGTTACGAAGTCGCTGCCGAAAAACACGTTGGTAACCTCACCCGTGTCGAAAATCGCCTGGGCGAGCGGACTCGCCTCGGCGGCTTCGGGGCTGGCAAATTCGCGGGTGCCCTGACCCATGACCGCGCGCTGCGGCAGGAATTTCAGGCTGGAAGGATTGGGCGTGGTTTCGGTCTCGATGAACATGGACGCGATGTAGGAGGCGGCGCTGGCAGGCACAAGGCACGAAAACCTCCCGACCATTCACTGGCGCTTCACACACCCTGTCCCTATATCCCGAGCCATGACAGGTACTTCGCGCGCTCTTCGGCGTCTCGCACTTCTTCTTCCGCTCACGTTGCTCGCCTCACAGGGCTTAACGGCACAGGGTTCGGCGCACGGGGGAGACGTCAGGGTCGCGGTCGTTCCGAACCCGGACGCGCAGCAGTATCCACGCCCTGAATCGCTTCAGGCCGAAGACGAAACCCCTTGGATCTACGAAGGCAGCGACGTTCCGCGCGACGAGGAATGGGCCTTCGGCAAGCTGGAAAACGGCCTGCGCTACGGTGTGCGCGAAAATGGTGTGCCGCCGGGCCAGGTGTCCATCCGCGTGCGTATCGATGCCGGTTCGCTGTACGAGGATGACGACGAGCTGGGCTATGCCCACCTGCTCGAACACATGCTATTTCGCGAAAGCCAGTATCTCGGTGTCGCAGAGGCCATCCCGCGCTGGCAGAAGCTGGGTGCGACCTTCGGCAGCGATACCAATGCCGAGACGAGCGCAACGCATACCGTCTACAAGCTGGACCTGCCCAATGTGACGCCGGCCAAGTTCGAAGAAAGCATGAAGCTTATTTCGGGCATGGTGCGCGCTCCGGTCCTGTCCGATGCCAATGTCGATGCAGAAGTACCGATCGTCCTGGCCGAAAAGCGCGAGCGCGGCGGTGTGGCAGAACGGATCTACGAAGCGCGCACGCGCACCCTGTTCGCAGGGCAGCGGCTGGCCGACCGTATCACCATCGGGACCGAAGAAACGCTGACCTCCGCCACCGGCGCCTCGGTGCAGAATTTTTACGATCGTTGGTACCGGCCTGAAAACACAGTCATCTCGGTTGTCGGCGATCTTGATCCGATGCTGCTTGCATCGATGGTCGAGAAGTATTTCTCCGGCTGGGAAGTCGAGGGCGAGCCTGTTGCGGCACCCGATTTCGGTGACCCGGTCGCACCCGCCGGCGCGGATCCGGCCAATCCGGTGGGCGAAGTCGCGGTCATCGCCGAACCGAACGTCCAGCGGTTCCTCACCCTTGCTTACCTGCGCCCATGGCGCCAGGTGAACGACACGATCGTCTACAACGAAGGCCGCCTGCAGGAGCAACTTGCCCTGCAGCTGATCAACCGTCGTCTCGAGGCGCGTGCGCGCTCGGGCGGCAGCTTCGTTCAGGCGGGCGCAGGCGAGATCAAGCTCAGCCGATCCACCCACATGACCGTGGTGCAGGTCGCCCCGCTGGGTAACGACTGGGAAGCTGCGTTGCAGGATGCACGCGCGGTGATTTCCGATGCGCTGACCAATCCCCCCACGCGGGAGGAAATGGATCGCGAGCTGGCCGAGATGGAAGTAGCCTATACCGATCTCGTGGAACAGCGCTCGGTCCTGCCCGCCGCGCGGTTTGCCGACGAGCTGGTGAATGCGGTCGATATCCGCGAAACCATCGCTGCGCCGGAAACCTTCCTGATGGTGTTCAACTCGATGCGCGCCAAGGCGACGCCCGAAAGCGTCCTTCAGGAAACCCGCGAATTGTTCACCGGAGATGTCATCCGCGCAGTCTACATCACTCCTGATGCCGGCGACGCGACAGAGCAGGGTGTGCGCACCGAGCTGCTGGAAGATGTCGATGCTGCTGGCAATGCCCGTCTCGCGGCCCAGACCGTCTCGTTCGACGACCTTCCGCCTATCGGCGAACCGGGTGAAATCGTCTCCCGCGGTTCGCATGGGATCGGGGAAGTTGAACGCATCACCTTCGACAACGGCGTGACAGCACTCCTGCTCGCCAACGAGTACGAGCCCGGGCGCACCTATGTGAAGGTCCGGTTCGGCAAGGGCTATCTCGCCTTCGAACCGGAGGACGCGGCCTATATCAGTCTTGGCCAGCAGGCGCTGTTCGCGGCCGGACTCGGCGAACTGGGCCAGGAAGAACTCGACCGTCTGCGCACCGGCCGCAAGCTCAGCTGGCAGCTCGAAATCGGCGACGGGACTTTCAGCTTCTTCTCCGAAACACGCCGTCAGGATCTGGCCGACCAGCTCTATCTCTTCGCTGCAAAGCTGAACATGCCGCACTGGGACCCGAACCCGATCACGCGCGCAAAGGCCTTGGCGAGCCTCGGCTACGAGCAATATTCCGCCAGCCCGGGGAGCGTCGTGTCACGCGACCTCAACTACTATCTCTATGACCAGAACCCGGTATTCCGCACCCCGACGCCCGAAATGCTCGAGGCCGCCGATGTCGAGGGCTTCCGCGAAGTCTGGCAACCGATCCTCGAACAGGGCCCCGTCGAAATCCTGATCTTCGGCGACTTCGATCGCGAAGAAGCGGTCGAGGACCTGCGTCGCACCTTCGGCGCCTTGCCCGATCGCAAGCCCATTCCGCAGGAAGTCCTGGCTCGCGAATACGCGCTGGGCGATCCCGGCGAAACTGTCGTGCGCTATCACAATGGCGAGGAAAATCAGGCCGCGGCCGTGATTGCCTGGCCTGCCGGTGCAGGGCGCGGCGGCATGCGCACTTCGCGCCAGCTTGCCATCCTCACCGAAGTCATCAGCAACCGGCTGCTCGATGCCATGCGTGAAAAGTTCGGCGCGAGCTATTCGCCCTCTGTACGAATGGACTGGCCGACCGACGTCGAGAGCGGCGGTTCGATCCTGGCCTTTGCGCAGATGCAGCCGAAAGACGTGCCGGTCTTCTTTGCCGAAGCCGACCGCATCGCGGCCGATCTCACGAAGAACCCTCCCACGGCGGAGGAACTCCAGCGCGCGGCCGAACCACTACGCAGCTATTACGAGCGCCTTTCGAGCGGGAATTACTTCTTCATGAGCGAACTGGAAGGTTCGACCACCGACATGCGCCGGATGCAGGCGCTGCGCGGCTTCCTGCAGGACTTCCAGCAGCCTTCCAGCGAACGCATGCTCACGCTGGCGCAGCTTTATCTGGCTGATCCGGCATGGCGCATGGCGGTGCTTCCCGAAGGACAGGAGCTTGCAACGCAGCTTCCCCCGGGTGGGGCTGCAGCAGGTCGCTGAGGCGATCACGGCAATCGCGCTTTTGCCTTTGCCAAGTTTAACCTGCTTGCGCGATAGGTCTGCATGGGCTTGGCAGGGCCCTGCAATTTTTGATCAAGTGGACTAATGATGACACGCGAATGGGCACCCGATAGCTGGCAGAACTTCGAAGCGAAGCACCTGCCGCGCTACGAAAGCGAAGCTGCGCTTGCCGAGGCAACGCAGGCGCTCGCCAGCCACCCGCCGCTGGTCTTTGCCGGCGAGGCGCGTGCCCTGAAGGCCGACCTTGCCGAAGTCGCTGCCGGAAAGGCATTCTTGCTGCAGGGCGGCGATTGCGCTGAAAGCTTTGCCGAGTTCCACCCGAACAACATCCGCGATACTTTCCGCGTGTTGCTGCAGATGGCGGTCGTCATGACTTTCGCCAGCAAGCAGCCGGTGGTGAAGGTGGGCCGCATGGCGGGCCAGTTCGCCAAGCCGCGCAGTTCCGATACCGAAACGCAGGGCGATGTGACGTTGCCGAGCTACTTCGGTGACAACGTCAACGGCATCGAATTCGACGCTGCCGCCCGGCACAACGACCCACAGCGCATGGTCCGCGCTTATTTCCAGGCATCGGCCACACTGAACCTGCTGCGCGCCTTTGCCGGCGGTGGTTATGCGAACCTGCGTCAGGTCCACCAATGGACACTCGATTTCATGGGCCGCAGCCCCTGGGCCGACAAGTTCTCCGATGTGGCAGACCGGATCGGCGAGGCACTGGACTTCATGGAAGCCTGCGGCATCGACCCGGCGACCGTTCCGCAACTGCAAGGAACCAGTTTCTACACCAGCCACGAAGCGCTTCTGCTGCCTTACGAGCAGGCGCTGACCCGTCGCGACAGCCTGACCGGCGACTGGTACGACACCAGCGCGCATATGGTCTGGATCGGAGACCGCACCCGCTTCGAAGGCAGCGCGCATGTCGAATTTGCGCGCGGTATCGGCAATCCGCTCGGCATGAAATGTGGCCCCAGCCTCGAGACCGATGCGATGCTCAAGCTGCTCGACACACTCAATCCCGCGCGGGAGCCGGGGCGCATCACGCTGATCAGCCGTTTCGGCCATGACAAGGTCGAAGAAGGCCTGCCGCGGCTCGTGCGCGCAGTGAAGGCGGAAGGGCATCCGGTCGTCTGGAGCTGCGACCCGATGCACGGCAATGTCGTCAAATCGGAAAGCGGCTACAAGACCCGCCCCTTCGACCGCATCCTGTCGGAAGTGAAGGGCTTCTTCGCCGTGCACCGCGCAGAAGGTACGCATCCGGGCGGGATCCATGTCGAAATGACCGGACAAGACGTAACCGAATGCGTCGGCGGAGCGGTTGCAATTACCGATGAGGCGCTCAAGGATCGCTATCACACGCATTGCGACCCGCGCCTCAATGCGGCGCAGTCGCTGGAACTCGCCTTCCTGATCGCGGAAACGCTGAATGCCGAACAGGCGCAACAGCAGGCCGACGCTGCCTGAGCATCGAGCCCGCTAAGGGCTAATCGCTAGGCTGCACGCTACCTGATCTTCGCGCTCCATCGCCTACTGCGTTTGCAGGAGGTGCTGTCGGTGCGTGCGAGTAGTGGTTCAGCGTTCGATTTCGTTGCGGTTCTGGCATGGGCGATACCCCTTGTTCTCGCCGCATGTGCAGTCCTGATCCCGGGCGAAATCGAGTACCCCGTCCTCCTGCTGGCGTCGCTCGCGGCACTGACAGCACTCTCCTACCGTCATTTGCGGCTGAGGCGGGCACTCGCGAGGGAGGCCGAGGGGCTTTCCCGAAGCGTCGAAGCGCTCGAGGCGGCCGAAGGGCTCGCCGGGATCGGCCGCTGGTGCATCGAACTGGAACCCAGAAGGCATCTCTGGTCGGAAGAAATGTGCCGCCTGGCGGGCCTCGAACCGGGGACGGCGCCGACGCGGCAAACGCTCTTGAAGATCATGCCGGACGGGCTGCATCAACTCGAAACGACGCTGTGCGCCCATGGTGCGGACCGCGAGAGTTACGCGGTCGAATTCGAGCTCGAGCATGGCTCCAGCGGCTGTCGTGTGTTGCGGGCGCGCGCACAGAACAGCTTTTCACCCGAAGGCCAGCGCGAGCAGGTCTTCATGGTTGTCCGCGATGTGACCGAGGAATATTCGCTCCATCAAGATCGCGAGCGCGCCATCGAGCGGGCCAAGCAGGCAGAGCGGCAAGCGAATACCGACCCGCTGACAGGGATTGCAAATCGCCGCGCAATCATGGGCGAACTCGACAGGCGGATCATTTGGGCGCGTGATACGGGTGAGCCGCTTTCGATAATCGTTTTCGACATCGATCACTTCAAGACAGTGAACGATCGGCACGGTCATATTACTGGCGATCGGGTCATTGCAGAGGTCGCCAAGATCGCCTCCGGACAGACGAGAGAGGACGACGAGGTAGGCCGGATTGGTGGCGAGGAATTCTTATGGATCATGCCGGGCTGCGACGGTCCATCCGCCCTTCGCGCGGCCGAACGCCTGCGCTGGGCCATCGAAGCCGGCACGCACGGAGCCCCGTTACCGCCGGTCACCATAAGCGCCGGCCATGCGGAAATGCGCAATGGCGACAGCGCACTGGTCCTTTTCGCGCGTGCTGACGAGGCGCTGTACGAAGCCAAAAGGAAGGGCCGCAACCGCGTCTCGCAGGCTGCCTGAGCGATGATCGTGTTCTAATTCAACGTATTGAGGGGGTTACGGGACTTTAAACCGTCACCGAAATGCGCCATGATGGTCCATGGTCGCCACTTTCTGGCGCCCGCAGAGAGGGGAGGGCGAGACTGTGTCCCGCACTCAAGCCGATCAATACCTGGCCGCCGATGGGCTTGCTGACCGCTATTCGGCGGTGCGCGCGCTGAGCGAAGCGCTTGTCTCGCCTCTGTCCGAAGCCGATGCGACCCTGCAGTCGATGGAAGACGCTTCGCCGGCGAAATGGCACATCGCGCACGTCACGTGGTTCTGGGAAACCTTCCTCTTGCGCGACCACCTAAATGGCTATCGCCTCTATGACGAGGATTGGCCGTTTGTTTTCAATTCCTATTACGAGGCGGAAGGTGAACGCATCGCGCGCTTTTCGCGAGGCATGCTGTCCCGGCCGACATTAGCGGACATCCTGGCTTGGCGTGCGCATGTCGACGAGGCGATCCAGCCGCTGCTGGAGCGTGAAGAATTGCATCCGCTGATCGATCTCGGCCTCGCACATGAGCAGCAACATCAGGAACTGCTCCTGACCGACATCAAGCATGCGCTTTTCCAGAACCCGCTTGGCCCGCAGATGTGGGACAAGGGCGTTGCTCAAGACACTGTGCGGCCGCAAGGCTGGTATTCGCACCCGGGCGGTATCGCGCTGGTCGGCCATCAGGCGGACGGTTTCGCCTTCGACAATGAAGGCCCGGCCCATCGCGTCCTGCTCGAACCCTTCGCGCTTTCGGCGAGCCTTGTAACCAATGCGGAGTGGGCCGAATTCATCGCCGATGGCGGCTATGAGGACGCGCGCCTCTGGCTTTCCGATGGCTGGGCGTGGCTCAACCAGAACAAGATTGCCGCACCGTCCTATTGGCAGGACGGGAAAGCTTTCACCCATTGCGGTTGGCAGAATCGTGCGCCCGACGCACCGGTGACGCACATCTCCTATTTCGAGGCCGATGCCTTCGCGACTTGGGCAGGGAAACGCCTGCCGACGGAGTTTGAATGGGAAGCCATCGCGCGCGGCCAGGAAGGCGATGCCCCGGCGCATGATCCGGCAGGCGGCAACCAGCTCGACGGAGCCGAGCCGCCGCTGCCGACCGGTAGCGAGGGCCTGTTCGGCGATTGCTGGCAATTCACGCGATCCGCCTATCTTCCCTATCCGCGTTTCAGGCCCGCCGAAGGGGCCGTTGGCGAATACAACGGCAAGTTCATGAGCGGGCAGTTCGTCCTCAAGGGCGCGAGCTGTGCTACCTCGCGCGGCCACTCGCGTCCCAGCTACCGCAATTTCTTCTACCCCCACCAGCGCTGGCAATTCACCGGGCTGAGATTGGCCAAGGACATATGAAGACCGAACAGGGAATAGCGCTCGTCGACCGCGACGAGGATGGTGTGGACCGGGCGTTCCGCGAAGACGTTCTTGCAGGGTTGAGCCAGCGCCAGAAGGCGATCCCTGCGCGATGGCTGTATGACGATGCAGGCTCGCAGCTGTTCGAAGACATCACCGACCTTGAGGAATATTACCCGACCCGCGCGGAGACTGAAATTCTCGAGGCGAGGGGGCAGGAATTTGCCAGGTTGATCGGTCCGGGGCGCGCCGTCGTCGAATTCGGTTCCGGCAGCTCGGTGAAAACGCCTCTCCTGCTCAATGCAATCGCTCCCGGTGCCTATGTTCCTCTCGACATCTCGGGGGATTTCCTGCGCCAGTCGGCTGCGGCCCTTTCCGAGAAGTTTCCCGGGCTAAACGTCCATCCGGTCGAAGCCGATTTCATGCGTGAAGTTGCGCTTCCCGAAGACGTGCTCGGCATGAAGAAACTGGGCTTCTTCCCCGGGTCGACGATCGGGAACATGGTCGCGCGGACTGCTGTCGACCTGCTGCGCTCGATGCGCGCGACGCTGGGTGCGGAAGAAGGTGAAACGCCGCAGCTGCTCATTGGCATGGACCTGGTGAAGGACCCGGAAGTGCTAGAGGCAGCCTATGACGATGCCCGCGGGGTCACGGCGCAGTTCAATCTGAACCTCGCGCGCCGGATCAATCGCGAACTGGGCGGGACCATTCCCGTTGAATCCCTGCGGCACACCGCCCCCTGGAACGACGACTTCGCACGTATCGAGATGCATCTCGAAGCGACGCGGGATATTGCCTTCAAGGTTGCAGGGCGAAACTTCACCATGAAGCGCGGCGAGACGATCCATACGGAAAACAGCCACAAGTTCACGCGCCGTAGCGCCAACACCCTACTGCTGGCAGGCGGCTGGACGCCGATCGAGCGCTGGACCGACGAGGCCGGGCGCTTCTCGCTCATCCTTGCCGAAGCGACCGAAAAGCGCGACGCGCCCTAGTTCATCGACGGGCAGGGTGCGATTGCCTATATCGGTCCCATGGAATTGCAGGCCGCCTTCGATGCAATAGCCGATATCGTTCGCGCCGTACCGCGATCGGGCTTGCTGATCGGCATGGTCGCCGCGCTTATTGTCGGCTGGATCGGCGCGCTCATGCTGCGCAACAAGATCGTCGGCGGCCGGATAGTGCGCTTGCTGAGTACGCTGGCCCTTATCGGCATCCTGCTCGCCGTTCTCTTGCAACTGGCGCGCTTCGATCCGCGGCTCGACGTGTTGACGGACCTAGGCTTGCCCGAGCAGCGGATCGAGGGAAGCGAGACCGTCATCCCGCTCGCTCCCGATGGGCATTACTGGTTGCTGGCACAGGTGAATGGCGTTCCGGTTCGATTCCTTGTCGACACGGGCGCCACGCTGACCGCACTGTCCTCCACTGATGCTGCAAGGGCCGGCCTTGAACCGCGGCCGGGGGGGCTTCCGGTAATGCTTGGCACTGCCAATGGCACGGTTACGGCAGAGCTCACCACGGTTACCAATTTGCAATTTGGCAATATCGAGGCGCGCGGCCTCGACGCGGTAATCGCGCCGAACCTCGGGCGGACCAATGTGCTCGGCATGAACTTCCTCTCGCGCCTGGCGGGCTGGCGGGTCGAGAATGGCGACCTTATCCTCGATCCCGGCGACCAGGCGGCAGAGTGAGCGTTTGACCGCAGCGCCAGAGCCGTTAAGTCGGCTGTGATGGCAAGCCCCACATCGCTCCCATCTCCGCCCGGCCTCGCCGACCTCCTCGGCCAGGGGCCCGTTTCGCTGTTCGTGGATTTCGACGGGACGCTGGTGGGCATCGCGCCGACGCCCGACGCGATCACGGTCCCGACCGACCTGAACCTGCGCCTCCACTCGCTGCGTGACCGGCTGGCTGGCCGACTGGCTCTGGTGAGCGGTCGCTCGCTGGACGACCTGCAATCGCACCTCGGTACGCTCGAAATTGCACGCGCCGGATCGCACGGAGCTTCGCGCTTTCGCGCAGACGGCTCGCGACTGGGACAAGCGCCTCGGGGCTTGCCCGATGATGCAGTCGCTGAATTGCGATCCTTCGCAGAAACGCACGGGTTGCTCTACGAGCAAAAAAGCCACGGCGGCGCGCTCCATTTCCGGTCGCGTCCGGAATCTAGCGAGGCAGCAATCGACCACGCCAAGGCGGTCGCCCTACGTCACGGGCTGGAATTGACCAGCGGCAAGTCGGTTGCAGAACTCGTCCGTCCGGGGGCGAACAAGGGCGCCGCACTCGAGGCTTTCATGGGGATCGAGCCGTTCTCCGGCAGCACTCCCGTCTTCATCGGCGACGATGTGACCGACGAGCACGGGATGGCCGCCGCAATCGAATTCTCGGGTTTCGGCATTGCAGTCGGGGAACGACCAAGCAAGGCTGCGCGCTATCACCTCGAAGACGTCGCCGCAGTGCACAATTGGCTGGATCTATGAACGAAGCAAACCTCGAACTCTCTCCCATTGGAAACTGCCAGGTGAGCGCACTGGTCGATAGCGAGGGAGGGTTCGTCTGGGGATGCGTTCCGCGGGTCGACGGGGATCCGGTATTCTGCTCGCTCCTCAACGGCGACAAGCGCGACGAAGGCGTCTGGCGCTTCGAACTGGAGGGACAGGTGTCCTCCAGCCAGCATTACATCCGCAATACGCCGATCCTGGTAACGCGCCTGGAGGCGGAAGACGGCAGCGCACTCGACATTTTCGATTTCGCCCCGCGTTTCGAACGGTCCGGGCGAATGTATCGCCCCGTGGCCTTCGCGCGTATCGTGAGGCCGGTTTCGGGCGCACCGCGCCTTCGCGTAAAGCTCGCGCCGATGAAGAACTATGGCGAGGAACTGGCCAAGACCACCAACGGCACCAACCATGTCCGCTACCTCGTCGGGGACCAGGCCTTGCGCCTCTCGACCGATGCGCCGGTCGGCTATCTCATCGAGGGTCGCAGCTACCGCGTCGAAAGCGACCAGCATTTCTTCCTCGGCCCCGACGAACCATTCGTGGGCAACATTCGCAGCGAACTGCGCCGGATGGAAGCGAGCACGAAGAAATACTGGCAGCACTGGGTTCGCGGCCTGCACATCCCGCTCGAATGGCAGGAAGAAGTGATCCGGGCCGCCATCGCGCTCAAGCTCTGCCAGCATGAAGAAACAGGCGCGATCGTTGCCGCCCTGACGACATCCATACCTGAGGCGCCGGGAAGCCAGCGCAATTGGGATTATCGCTACTGCTGGATACGCGACAGCTATTACACCGTGCAGGCGCTGAACCGCTTGGGTGCGCTCGATGTGCTGGAAAAATATCTCGCCTACCTGCGCAATATCATCGACGAGGCGCGCGGCGGGCAGATCCAGCCGCTTTATTCGGTCATGGGCGATACCGAACTGCACGAAAGCGAGGCCGAGCATCTTGCCGGTTATCGCGGCAACGGGCCGGTGCGCATCGGCAATGCCGCCTACAAGCAGGTCCAGTACGATTGCTACGGACAGATCGTCATGCCGACCGCGCAGGCATTCTTCGACACCCGCCTGTTGCGAATGGCCGACGAACGCGACTTCGAGCATCTCGAGGAAGTGGGCGAGGCGGCGTGGGCGAAGCACGACAAGCCCGACGCCGGCCTGTGGGAATTCCGCACGCGGCAGGAAGTGCACACCTATTCCGCCGTGATGTGCTGGGCCGCCTGCGACCGCCTGGCCAACGTGGCTGCGCGTCTCGGGAAGGGCGATCGCGTTACTTTCTGGAAAGAACGGGCCGAGGCGATCCGCGCAAAGATCGATGCCGAGGCATGGAGCGAGGAAGGCCAGCATTACGGCGCCAGTTTCGAGAGCGACTATCTCGACGCGAGCCTGCTCCAGATGGTCGAGCTGCGTTATCTCAAGGGCGATGACGAGCGCTTCCTCAAGACCTTCCAAGCGGTCGAGCGCGACCTGCGGCGGGGGGATCACATGCTCCGCTATGCCGCGGAAGACGATTTCGGCGCGCCGGAAACCGCATTCAACGTGTGCACCTTCTGGCTCATCGAGGCCCTGCACCTGACCGGGCGCAGCGCCGAAGCGCGCCAACTGTTCTGTTCGATGTTGAGCCATACGACCCGATCGGGCATGCTGAGCGAAGACCTCGACTATGACACCGGCGAGCTGTGGGGGAACTTCCCCCAGACCTATTCGCTAGTAGGTATCATCAATTCAGCTGGCCATCTTTCGAAGAACTGGAGCGAGGTACGGTGAGTACCGACGCCCGCCTTGTCGTGATCTCCAACCGCGTCGCGGTGCCGAAGGCACGCGGTGCGGCAGGGGCGCAAGGCGGTCTGGCCGGGGCACTGCACTCAGCCTTGAAGAGCCGCAAGGGCCTCTGGTTCGGCTGGTCGGGCGAGGAAAGCGGTACTGGGCGCACCGGCAATATCGCGACACAGACCAATGACGGTGTGACCACGGCGACCATCGACCTGTCGCAGAGCGATATCGAGGAATATTACAACGGTTACGCCAATTCGACGCTCTGGCCGCTGTTCCATTATCGCCTCGACCTCGCGAAATACGAGCGCGAGACCGGCAAGGGTTACGAGCGGGTCAACGAGCGCTTTGCCGAGCTGGTCACTCCGCTGCTCGAAGACGACGATGTTGTCTGGGTCCACGATTATCACCTGATACCGCTGGGCGAGCGGCTCAAGTCGCGCGGCTGCAAGAACCGCATCGGCTTCTTCCTGCACATTCCCTGGCCCGCCACGCGCCTGTTCGTCTCGCTGCCCTATCACGAGCGCTTGGTGCGCACGATGCTGCACTATGACTTGGTCGGTTTCCAGACGCAGGAATGGCTCGACAGCTTCCTCCACTATTGCCGTACCGAGCTTGGCGCGGATGTGGATGAGGGCACCGGCGAGGTCACCCTCGACGGGCGCACCACGATTGCGCGCGCTTATCCCATCGGGATCGACTGGGATCATTTCAGCAGCCTTGGGCAAAGCAAGGAAGCGTGGCAGGCGGAACAGCGCCTGAACGATTCCACACGCGGCCGCACCGCCATGATCGGCGTCGACCGGCTCGATTATTCCAAGGGCTTGCCGGAGCGGCTCGACGGCATATCGCGTTTCTTTGACCAGCATCCGGAACGGACGCGTGACCTGGTGTTCGTGCAGATTGCGCCGCCCAGCCGCGAGGATGTCGACAGCTACCAGCAAATCCGCGCCACGCTCGAACAGAAGGCCGGCCAGATCAACGGTGCGCGCAGCGAAGTCGACCTTGTGCCGGTGCGCTACGTGAACCGCGGATACACCCATTCCGAACTGTTCGGCTTTTTTCGCGCATCGAAGATCGGCCTTGTCACGCCGCTTCGCGACGGGATGAACCTTGTTGCAAAGGAATACATCGCCGCCCAGGATCCGGAAGACCCTGGCGTGCTGATCCTTTCGCGTTTCGCCGGGGCAGCGGGCCAGATGCAGGACGCGCTGCTCGTCAACCCGCACAGTCCGGACGATCTTGCGCATGCGATCCGCATCGCGCTCGATATGCCGCTGGAAGAACGCAAGGAACGTTACAACAGCCTGATCGGAACCGTGCAGGACGACAATGTGCAGGTCTGGACCAGAAACTTCCTCGCCGATCTGGACAGCAGCCGCGATTAGGCTTTCAGGATACGGCCCGGTTCGAAGGTGAATCGCGCCAGCGACCGGCTGCAAACTCCAGATGCTCGGTCAGTTCGCGATGGCGCGGCTTGTCCGATCTTGGGCGGAGGATTTCTTCGACTTCGCGCAGCAATGCCCCCGGTTCGAAGGGCTTGCGGACATAGGCTTGCGCGCCGTTGAAATAGGCCTGGTTTTCGTCCTCCACGCCGGAAATGCCGGTGAACATGATCACCGGAAGATCGTAATTCTCGGCAGAAGACCGCAGTGACCTGAGGACCTGGCTTCCGCTTAGGCCGGGCATGTCCTGATCGAGCAGGAGGAGGTCGGGGCGCCGCCATCGAAGCAACTCCAGGGCTTTTTCCCCGTCACCTACCCACCCACAGGCATAGCCTGCGTCCATCAGCAATTGGCACGCCAGCTCGGCAATGATCTCGTCGTCGTCCACGATCAGGATATGCGGCAAGTACTCCTCCTTTTCCGGCTCTTGGCGGAAGTGGTAGGGGAAGTCGCAAAACGCAGTGATTGCGGCAATACGCATTGTTACGCGGGTCTGTGACTGGCACTGACCTCTTCATGATTCGCGATCCCTTCCTCCCGACCGATGGCATTCACAATTTCCGCGATTTCGGCGGCTGGCAGATCGCCGGCACAGGGCGGGTGAAAAGCGGTCTGTTGTGGCGCTCCGGCCAGCATGTCGGCGCCAGCGATGCCGACCTGCAGGCTATCGATGCGCTCGGCATCAAGACCGTGATCGACCTGCGCGGGGCTTCCGAACGCGAGCGCAACCCCTGTCGCCGTGCGCCGGGTTGGGACGGCAAGGTCATCGCTTTCGAAGGCGAGACCAGCTCCAGCCCACCGCACATGGACGTCGCGCCCGACACCACGACGGCAGAATTTGCTCGCCAGCGCATGATCGGCGTTTACACCCGCATGCCGCGCAATCCCGCGATGACGGAGATGTTCTCGCGCTATTTCGTGGCCCTGGCCGACCGCGAGGGGGCAAGCCTCGTCCACTGTTTCGCAGGCAAGGATCGCACCGGCGTCGCTGCTATGCTGGTGCTGCACGTCCTGGGTGCCGACCGGGACCAGCAGATGGCGGAATTCCTGCGCACCAATGATGCGCCAACGCTGGAGGTGCTGGCTAGCCAGTCGGTTCCGGGTATCGAGGAACGGCTCGGGCGCAAGCTGGACGAGGAGGCGATCAGGGCGCTTCTCGAAGTCCAGGAGGACTATCTCGCCACCTTCTGGCGGGTGGTCGAAGAGGACCATGGGTCGCTCGATCGCTACCTTGAGGATGCATTAGGTGTGGATGAGGTGTTGAAGGACAGGCTGCGCGCGCGCTTCGTGGCGTGACTCTGCGCGGGGCAATGCCCATATAGCGCCTCCATCCCAATCCAGACGTACCAAGAGACTTCGACATGGCTACCCATCGCACCAAGATGCTTATCATCGGCTCCGGCCCCGCGGGCTATTCCGCTGCCATCTATGCTGCGCGCGCGATGATGGAGCCGATCGTGGTGCAGGGCCTCCAGCCCGGCGGCCAGCTGACGATTACCACCGATGTCGAGAACTACCCCGGCTTCGCCGACGTCATCCAGGGCCCGTGGCTGATGGAACAGATGCAGAAGCAGGCCGAACACGTCGGCACCCGCATGATGTGGGACACGATCGTCGACGTCGATGTATCGAAGGGTTCTCCTTTCACGGCCAAGGGCGACAGCGGCGATGAATATATCGCGGACGTGCTGGTCATCTGCACCGGGGCGCAGGCCAAGTGGCTCGGCGTTCCGGGCGAGATGGAGCTTGGCGGCAAGGGCGTGTCCGCCTGCGCCACCTGTGACGGGTTCTTCTATCGCGGCAAGAAGGTCGCCGTGATCGGAGGCGGCAACACCGCAGTCGAAGAGGCGCTTTACCTCACCAACCATTCCGACGATGTGACTCTGATCCACCGCCGCGACGAACTTCGTGCCGAAAAGATCCTGCAGGAGCGCCTGCTCAACCATCCGAAGATTTCGGTGCTGTGGAACAAGACCGTCGAGAGCTTCGAAGCGGGCGAAAGCGGCGCTTTGTCGACGCTCAACCTGCGCGACACCGTGACGGGCGAAGACAGCACTTTTGCCACCGACGGTGCGTTCGTGGCGATCGGGCATGCGCCTGCAACAGAATTGTTCAAGGGCAAGCTGCCGATGGACGACGGCGGCTATCTGCTCACCGAAGCGGGTTCACCCAGGACCGAGATTCCCGGTGTCTTCGCAGCCGGCGATGTGACCGACCAGGTCTATCGCCAGGCAGTGACCGCAGCGGGCATGGGCTGCATGGCCGCGCTCGATGCAGAGCGCTTCCTCGCGAACCTCGAAATCGACGCCGACGGTCACGCCCACGCGGCCGAGTAGCGCTGCAACAGCTAGTCGATGCGGCGATAGTCCCACCATTTGCGGGGCTTGCCCGGATCGCGGGGACCAATCACCCAGCGACCTACAACGTAGGCCGCAAGCCCAAGTCCCGCCAGCCACATGATCGCCGGATCGCTCACTGGTCCTTGTCCCGCTCGTAGAAGGGGATCCAGGCGTCGTGATCGATCCAGCTCTTGTTCTTGCGCGTCAGCAAGTAAAAGGCGAGCAGCCCCCAGAAGACGAACGAACCCGGTTGCCCTGAGAAGAGGAATTCAAGAAACTTCCACCAACCGCGATCGTCTTCCTGCATTGACCAGCCCTAGCTGTGGTCGTTTTCTCGCTCGAGAGAGGCTGGACCTAACGAGAGGGTTTTAACGAAGCGTGAGACCGACCCGCAAAAGGCCGGTCCCTGTCCGATCAGATATGAATGTCGAACGCCCAGATTGCCGCGTGGAAGATCAGCGCGATCAGCACGAGGCTTGACAGGGAAAATAGCACGAAGCGCACCATCACCTTGTTGGCGGTCGCCTGGACGATCGAGTGGATGATCCTGAGGCCGACGTAGATCCACGCCAGCAACGCGTTCATCCCGTCGCCCATTCCGACCATGGCGAGCAGTAGGGCGGTGGCATAGAACACCGTCGGCTGCTCGTGCAAATGGTTGTAATTATGGGCTTTCCACTGGACTTCGGCGGGGAGCGTCTCGTCGAGACCCTTGGTCTTGCGGGCATCGTCCGGCTGGATGCCGGCCTTGCTCATGGCGGGAATGCGGGTGGCGTACATCCAGACCCACATCACCATCGTCCAGGCGAGCAGGACGACGACGGGCTGGAGAATTTCGGCTTGAATCACGTGTTTCTCTCCTGATCAGGCAGGGGCGAGCGAAGGATCGAACAGCAGCGTTGCCATTACCGCGCGAACAGCGAGCACGGTCAGCACCAGCGTCGATATGAGGAACAGCAGGAAGCGAACCTTCACCACGTTGACCGTCGCCTGATAGACCGAGTGGATGATGCGGACCGCGACATAGGTCCAAGCCAGCAGCACATCGAGTGCACCGGCACCCATGATCGCGAGGATCACCACCGTCGGGTAGAAGATCGTCGGCTGCTCCATGAGGTGCACATAGTTATGCGCTTTCCACTGCACCTTGTCGGGTATCACGCCTTCAAGGTCCTGCCCGCGTCCGCCGGGCTTGGCATCGCCGAGGCCGCCACTGACCTTCTTGATCGCAGGAAGCCGGGTGAACGCCATCCAGTACAGCATGACGAGTGACCACAGCACGAGCACCGCTGCCGGTGCGAGTATTTGAGCCTGCATTTCGGATATTCCCTCCCAGTTGCAAAAGCAGACCTGTCCCGCAGGCCCGCAAATGTCAAACCTGCGCGATGGTCCGTGCAAAGCTCTGCGCATCGGTATTGCCCCCGGTGACCATGATCACGGTGTCCTCGTCCACCGGTACCTTGCCCGCCAGCGCTGCGGCGAGGGCGGCGGCGCCGCCCGGTTCGACCACGAGGTTGAGTTTCGCGAATGCAAAGCGCTGCGCTGCCCGTACCTCCTCGTCGGTCACCGAAACGCCCGGTTCTGCGCGGCCATGAAGCACGTCGAGATTGATCTGCTTGGTCGCATCGGGCTGCAATGCGTCGCAGATCGTCGCTGGCGGAGCATCGCCAACCCTTACGATCTCGCCCGCGGCCATAGCCTGACCGACCATGTCCCACCCCTCAGGCTCCACGAGGTGGATCGCGCTTTCGGGGCAGGCGAGAGCGAGGCCTGCGGCCAGCCCACCGCCACCGCAACACACCACCAGCCGCGAAGGCTGGCGCCCCATTTGCTGCGTGATTTCCACTCCGGCGCTACCCTGTCCCTCGATCACCCACGGATCGCCGAAGGCATGGACGAGCGTTCCGCCGCGCTCTGCAATCAGCTTGGCTGCAACTGCGTCGCGGTCCTCGCCAGGGCGGTCGTAGAGCACGATCTCAGCCCCCAGCGCCTGTGTGGCTTCCAGCTTCACCTTCGGGGCATTGCGCGGCATCACGATCGCGGCCTTGATCCCCAGCCTGCGGGCGGCCCAGGCAACGCCCTGCGCGTGGTTGCCGGAGGACACGGCCACGACCCCGCGGGCTTTCTCTTCCTCGCTCAGGTTCGACAGGCGCCACCAGCCGCCGCGGATCTTGAAAGCGCCGACAGGTTGCAGGCTTTCCGCTTTCACATGGGCCGTCACCCCGTCGATCTCGACCGGCAGGAGAGGCGTCGGCGGAAGGATCGCGCCGATCGATGCGGCGGCTTCGAGCACGCCGTCCCGGGTGGGCTTGCGCATATCGCTCATTGCTGGAGCCTCCCCCGATCCGTCCGACAGCTTGGAACGGATGGAACACGGTCCTGTCGGAACGTAATGATGCTCGCGCATGCGTGCATTGCGAGCGGCCTTGTAGAGCAGGGGGCGAGGGTGGTCATGTCCTTCCCTATGACTCAGCCTTGCGCGCTAGGGAACGGCTTTTCGCGGATCGATTGGCGTCTCCCGCGCATTCGGTTACAGGGCGCGCAAGAATCGGATTTCAAGAAAAGAGGTTTCATCCATGTCGACAGTTCTGGTCATCGGTGCAGGCGGCGTCAGCTCGGTCTGCGTTCACAAGATGGCGATGAACAAGGATATCTTCACCGATATCCATCTCGCCAGCCGCACCAAGTCCAAGTGCGACGCCATCGCCGCCAGCGTGAAGACCCGCACCGGCGTGGATATCTCGACCTACGAGATCGACGCGGAAGAAGTGCCCGCGATGGTGAACCTCATCAATAAGGTCCAGCCGAGCCTCGTCGTGAACCTCGCGCTGCCGTATCAGGACCTGCCGATCATGGACGCCTGCCTCGAAGCGGGCGTGAGCTATCTCGACACGGCGAATTACGAGCCGAAGGACGAGGCCAAGTTCGAATACCACTGGCAGTGGGCCTATCACGACCGCTTCAAAGACGCGGGCCTGATGGCGCTGCTCGGTTCGGGTTTCGACCCGGGCGTGACCAGCGTATTCACCATGTGGCTGAAGAAGCACAAGCTGAAGACCATCCGCCAGCTCGACATCCTCGACTGCAACGGCGGCGATCATGGCCAGGCTTTTGCGACCAACTTCAACCCGGAAATCAACATCCGCGAAGTGACCGCGCCCGCGCGTCACTGGGAGAACGGCGAATTCGTCGTAACCCCCGCGATGGGCAAGAAGGTCGAATTCGACTTCGAGGGCGTCGGCCCCAAGAACATGTACATGATGTATCACGAGGAGTTGGAAAGCCTCGCCAAGTTCAATCCCGAACTCGAGCGTGCGCGCTTCTGGATGACCTTCGGCGATGAATACATCAAGCACCTCACCGTGCTGCAGAACGTCGGCATGACGCGCATCGACCCGGTGCGCTACCAGGGCAAGGACATCATCCCGCTGCAGTTCCTCGCCGCTGTGCTTCCCAAGCCCGAAACGCTGGGCGAAACGACCAAGGGCAACACCAATATCGGCGTCATCGCGACCGGCGAAGCGCTCGACGGGTCGGGCGAGAAGACCTTCTACATCAACAATATCTGCAGCCACGAAGCGGCTTACGAGGAAACCGGCAACCAGGCGGTATCCTATACCACCGGCGTGCCCGCGATGATCGGTTCGGCGATGATGGTCACCGGCAAGTGGTCGGGCGACGGCGTGTTCAACATGGAAGAGATGGACCCCGATCCCTTCATGGACATGCTCAATGAGCACGGCCTGCCGTGGCAGGTGAAGGAACTGGATGGCCCGGTCGACTTCTAACGCCCTTGCAGTCGCGGGCGCGCTGGCACTTGCCGCGTGCTCGGGGCCGGGCAGGGAAGACGCGCCGCGCGTCGAGATGGATGCCGACTGGGCGCAGGTGCCGGACGGCACCGCCTACGGCGAATTGAGCGCGGTCGATGTCGACAGCCACGGCCATATTTTCGTGCTCCATCGGGCCGGACGGGAGTGGAAAGAGCCATTCCCGACCGACCTGATTGCCGAGCCGACGGTTTTCATGTTCGCTGCGAACGGCAAGCTGCTCGGCAAATGGGGAGCAAATACGCTCGTCATGCCGCACGGCCTGTCGGTCGATGACGAGGACAAGGTCTGGATCACCGACGTTGCGCGAGAGCAGGTGCTGCGTTTCAGCCACGATGGTGCGGAGGAGCTTGCGCTGGGCGAACGCGGCGTGACCGGGCAGGACGACGGGCACTTCGGTCGTCCGGCCGATATCGCCTTCCTTCCGGGTAGGGTGCTGGTCGCCGATGGCTATCTCAATGACCGGATCGCGGTGTTCGACCGCGATGGTAATTTCCTTGAAAGCTGGGGCGAGGAGGGCGGGGGTCCGGGCGAGTTCGACCTGCCTCACTCGGTCGCAACCGATGCGACCTACGTCTACGTCGCCGACCGCGAGAACGGGCGTGTCCAGCTGCTCACTCATGCAGGCGAACCCATTGCAAGCTGGAAACCGGAAGGGACGGGCCATCCCTACGCCGCAAAGCCCATCGGGGGCGGCTATGTGCTGGTTATCGAAGGGCGCGACGCGGAAGGGCGCTATGGCGCGATCGGCAGGCTCTACCGCGAGGACGGTTCGCTCGAACGCGTCTTCGATGCGGGCGTCGACCCGCGGACCGGCACAAGCCTCGGCCACGACATCGCACTCGCCCGCGATGGCAGCGTCTACATGGTCGACAACAAGGCCAACCGCGTGGTGAAGTTCGAACTTGCCACCGCCGGCCTCGAAAACAGCGAGTGAGTTCGCCCTTTCGCATTGCCGCGCGCGCGCCTAGATGCGCCCCATGGAAACAAAAGCCGGCGATCCGGGCGCCTTTGCCCATTTCGATTTGAACCGTGTCGACAGCCCCGCATTCGTCGTGGATGCGGCGAAGCTGCGCGCCAATTGCCAGGTGCTGGCCGAGATCCGCGACGAGGCGGAGATCAAGATACTCTCAGCGCTCAAGGCGTTCTCGATGTGGAGCGCGGCGCCGATCATTGGCGAATATCTGGATGGTGTCTGCACCTCGGGCCTATGGGAAGCGCGGCTGGCTTCCGAATTCTACGATGGCGAGATCAGCACCTATTGCGCGGCCTACAAGCCGGAGGAACTGGACGAGGTCTGCCGCCTGTCGGACCATGTGATCTTCAATTCGCCCGGCCAGATGCAGCGCGCTGCGCTCATTCTCGAGAATGCGCGTGCGAGCGGACAGGATTTCGAAGTCGGCCTGCGCATCAATCCGCAGGTACCGACCGGCGAAGTGCCGCGCTACGATCCCTCCAGTCCCGGCAGCCGTCTCGGCTTTCCGATCGACCAGCTGACACCCGAAATCATGGAAGGCGTCGAGGGTATTCACTTCCATAATTTGTGCGAGCAGGACTTCGAGCCGCTGCACCGGACGTGGGACAAGGTTTTCGATGCGATCGAGCCGTGGTTCGGCCAGCTCAAGTGGATCAACATGGGCGGCGGGCATCACATCACCCGCGCCGACTACCAGCGCGAGGAACTGGTCGAATTCCTCAAGGACGCCAAGGAGGATACTGACGCCGAGATTTATCTCGAACCGGGCGAAGCTGTCGCCCTCGATGCGGGTATCCTTGTGGGCACCATCCTCGACACCGGCTTCAACGGTCTGCCTGTCGCGATTGCCGACGTATCGGCGACCTGCCACATGCCCGATGTGATCGAAGCACCCTATCGCCCCGCAATGCTGGGCGAGGCCGCGGACGCGCAGTCGCCGGAGGTACGCATCGGCGGGCCTTCCTGCCTCGCCGGCGATGTCATCGGGGACTACCGCATTCCCGGCGGCGCCGAGGTCGGCAAGCGTTTCGCCTTCCTCGACCAGGCGCATTATTCGATGGTTAAGACGAACACGTTTAACGGGGTGCAGCTGCCGTCGATTTACATGTGGGACAGCGAGACCGACTCCCTCGAACTGGTGAAGGAGTTCGGTTACGAAGATTTTCGCGGAAGGCTGAGCTAGGTCGCCGGTCCGCCAAGGGGGGTAGTTCTTATGAAAAAATACGCACTTCGCGCAGCGATCCTTGCTGGTTCGATCACCATGGCTGGCGCCATGGCGGCCGCCCCCGTCGCGGCGCAGGAATACGTGCCCGAAAAGGTGGTGAAGTCGGTTTCGACGGCCGACCTGCGCGCGCTGGTGGCTTCGTTCGACCATGAAGAGGTCAGGGTCATCGAAGAGGAATACATCGTCATCGGCCGCGATGAAGAAGGGCTTGCGTATACTCTCTTCGGCACCGCGTGCGATGTCGGGTCGGTTCCGGGATGCCAGGGCATCATGGCGCAGGTCCGCTACGACCTGCCCGACAGTGTCACCCACGCGCGACTGGCGAAGGCCAACCTCCAGAACGCGGCGCTGAATGTTTGGGCGGACTACGAAAACGAGACACTGGGCGTCACCCGTTATGTCGTGATCGACTACGGCGTGACGATGGCCAACCTGCGCGAAAACATCTCGGTTCTGCTCAGCCTCGCACCAGGGGCCGTAGGTACCGCGACCGGCGACGAATAGGGTCCGAAGCTCCGGGGCGCGCCTCTAGATGGCGCTTTCCGGGAGCGGTAAGTCGACCGGCTGTGCGAGGTGCTCGTCGGGCTGTCGGAACGGCCCGCTGCGCAATGTTTTGATAGGGTAAGTCCGGAGCCGAAACGCGAGCGATTTGGCTTGATTTTTTGCCGAATCTTACTATTTGCGCTGCTCCTGCTGCCCCAAGGGGACTTCCTAACCGCAAGGCAGCTTGTCGTTTCATGGTCCGTACGGACCGTTTAGGGGGTCCCTTGAGTTGCAGCATTTTCCTGATGCCAAGGCTGTAGTCCGCGCACTTGCGCCGGACGAACCTGTTATCCTCAACCGCCCGCACGCCGCTGCGCGCGCTGCCCGCTTCTTTGTCGAGAAGTTTCCGGGCAAGTCGCTCTATGCGGTGAAGGCCAATCCGTCACCCGACCTGTTCCGCATCCTGTGGGACAATGGCGTAACGCATTATGACGTCGCTTCCATCGCGGAAGTGCGTCTCGTGCGCTCGGTACTGCCCGATGCGACGCTGTGCTTCATGCACCCCGTCAAGTCGCCCGGCGCGATCCGCGAAGCCTATTTCGAACACGGCGTGAAGACCTTCAGCCTCGACTCCAGCGAAGAGCTGGCGAAGATCGTCAAGGCGACGCGCGATGAAGACGGCAAAGACGCCACCGACCTGCGCCTGTGCGTTCGCCTACGCGTCTCGTCGGAGCACGCGGCGCTGAGCCTTGCGAGCAAGTTCGGCTGCGACCTCATCGAAGCGCCCGCTCTGCTGCAGGAAACCCGCCAGTATGCGGACTGGCTTGGCGTCTGCTTCCATGTCGGCAGCCAGGCGATGAGCCCGTTTGCCTATGTGCAGGCGCTGGACCGCACCCGTGCGGCGATTGCCGAGGCATCGGTGGTCATCGACATGATCGACGTGGGCGGGGGCTTCCCCTCGGTCTATCCGGGCATGGAACCGCCGCCGCTCGAAGACTATTTCAAGATCATCCACCAGCACTTCTACGCGCTGCCGATCGCCTACAACGCAGAGCTGTGGTGCGAGCCCGGCCGTGCGCTGTGCGCGGAATACAGCAGCCTGGTGGTGAAGGTGGAAAAGCGCCGCGGCGAAGAACTCTATATCAACGACGGCGCCTATGGCGCGCTGTTTGATGCCGCTCACGTGGACTGGAAATTCCCGGTTCGCGCGCTTGAAGACGACCTCATCAAGCCGGAGATGGATTTCGCCTTCTACGGCCCGACCTGTGACGATGCCGATTACATGCCGGGTCCTTTCGCCCTGCCGGAAGACATCCAGGCCGGCGATTATGTCGAGATCGGCATGCTCGGCGCCTATGGCGCGGCGATGAAGACCGATTTCAACGGCTTCGGCGCAGCGGAACGCATCTTCGTGACCGACGAACCGATGGCGAGCCTCTACGACGGCAGCCGCTCGCGTCCGCAGGCCGACAACGTCGTAAACCTGCGATAGGCAGAAATCATCCGTACTCGGAGCGGTGGCTTTCGAGTACGGATTTTACCCGCCCGAGCGCTTCTCCGACGAGCGTGGGGAATTCTTCCGTATCCAGCTCCCGAACGGCGTTGTGAGCCGCGGCAATGCGCTTGGCCTGCGCCCAGTCCGTGCCCAGCGCGATCGCCCATTCGCGAAACTCGTCGGCTGCACCGGCATGTGGCTTGAGCGCCTTGGCCAATGTCGGGTGGAAATCGACCCTCCGGATCATCGACAGCAGCGAAAGCGGGAAGCCCTTGTCGAGATAGACAAGCGTGTCATCGACATGGATCGTCCCGCTGCTGCGGTGCAGGGCAAGCACGGACGAGAAATGGACGTCCTCGTCCTCGCAGACAAGCGGCACACCGGCAGGCACCTTGAAATCGAAATCGACGCCGAACTTGTCTGCAAGACCGGAGTCCTCGCACAGCGTTTCCTGCCACGGCAATTGCGGCAGCTTCCGTTTGTGCCGCAAGGTGCCGTAGAGGCGAGCATCGGGATAAGCCTCGTGCATCCACTCGCAGTGCAGCGTGTGGAAGGGGTGCAGGTTGAGGATCGCGGTCAGCTTGCGCCCGTTGTCGGTCAGCAAATCGACCTCGCTCTTCACGTCATCGGGCAACGTATAGCTGTCCAGGAAGACGTAATTCCCGTCCGCGAGGCGCACGAGTGAGGCCTGGGTGCCTAGATTGACAACCCCTCCCAGCTTGAAATCGCCGCTTACGCGCCAGAAGCCTTCGCCAATTTCGGTCAGTCTGCCTGTCATGAATTCGCCTCCTGCAAAGCGAACCATCGAGGGATGCAAGGTTTCCGGGACCGCAAGAATATGGCGATGCTGGTGGGCTATTCCCCGAAGCGCACCATCACCTGCGCGCCGACCCCGACATCGGGGCTGCCGTCGGCAAGGCCGGTATAGGCGTAACCCTGCAAGCGCAGGTCGTCGTTGAGCTTGTGGGTGAGCGAGCCGGTCACTTCGCTGCGATTGGGCGAAGTGGGCAGCGAGCCGTCGCGCCAGTCGTAGTCGAGCCCGAAGGTGCTGTCGCCGGAGACGAAGTAGAGCCCTGCACCGGCGAGCCACGCATCCTCGAGCGGATAGTCGTCGTTCTGGCCGTTGAAGCGGCGCCCTGCGCGCACGGCTGCGCTGACATCGCCGAAAACCTGCAGCACTTCACCCTGCAGCGTGAAATCGGTCGTACCGGTGCTGAGCGCCTTCTCCTGCGAACCGGTCGGCAGTTTGACCTTGCCGGTCACGTCGAAATAGGTCGTGTCCGACACTTCGAAGGAATAGGTCGCCGCTACATTGGTGTCGCCGATGCCCGAGCGCGAGGCCGTACCCGTCGAACCGCTGCCACCGCCGGGACCACCACCGCCGGGACCACCACCGCCGGGTCCGCCGCGCACGCCGCCTTCACCCGGAATGAGATCGGCGGGGCCCGAAACGTTGATATACGGCACCGACACGCGCAGGTTGAAGTCGCCGGTCTGCCATTTCACCGTAACCGGTACGGCGAGGAATTCGGTGTCCTCGTCCTGGCCGTAGTCGCCGGTCGAATAGTCCGCGCCGACTGCGAGCTGTACGTAATCGTCGTCATCGGCATGCGCGACAGATGGAATGGCGATGAGGCAGGCAGTTGCCGCGCCGGCTGCGAAGGACTTTTTCATGTTTGGATCGGTTCCGCTGGATATGGTTGCGCGCCGCATGCCCGGCCTCCTGAACGACCGGGCATGCGACGCGCTGGAGTATTCGGATTAGCCGCCGCGGCCGGGGCGGTCAGGACGTTCCGGACGCTCGGGCTTTTCGGGCTTTTCGGGCTTTTCCGGACGTTCGGGCTTGGTCGGACGCTCGGCACGAGCAATGCGCTCTGCCTTTTCATGCGTCACGACAGCACGTTCGCCTTCGATCTTGGTGATCGTGTGGACGTTGCCCGAGGGCGTTTCCACCGTCTGGGTCCAGCCCAGTTCGACCGTTTCGAAGGTCGGATTTCCGTCGGCGTCGAGGACGGGGTTGCCGTCTTCGTCGAGCACTTCGCGTTCCTCGGTAACCGCTTCACGCGTCACGATCGCGCCGTTGGTTTCGGCGGTTTCGGTCGTCGTGTCGGTATCGGTGCCGGTGTCTTCCTGCGCAAGGGCGACAGGTGCGACAACGGCCATAGTCAGTGCGGTCGGCAGTGCGACCAGAGCAAGTTTTTTCATTACAACCCTCCATCGAGCCTTGGCGCGAGCGATCACCCGCGCCGAAAGCTCGTTCGCCTACTCGTCTTAAATTCCTTCAAAGGAGCAAGGTTAGTTCGACAGGGCGATGCATGGCGGGGGTGAGCGGAGAGGCTTGGCATTCCGCCCGTGTCATTGGTTAAAACCAGGTTTCCGAGGGGTTCAGTCGAACCCCACGAACCGGGCAGCTTCATCGACGCTCCGCCGGGTGATCTTGACGGGGTTCGCGGGGAAATCCTCGTCGGGCCAGCCCATGGCGACGGCCTTCATGATGACCTGGTCGTCCGGAATATTGGCATGCTCGCGCACGACGGGCGATTGCATGATGCCTTGCGAATTGATCACGCAGCCGAGGCCGCGGCTCCATGCCGCATTGACCAGCGCGGTGGTGACCGCGCCGCAATCGAAAGGCGTATCGTCGCTGCCCGAAAGTTCCTTATCGTAGGTAACGATCACGCAGGCGGGGGCATCGAACTGGCGAAAGCCGCGCAGCACCCAGTCCTGCCGCTTTTCCTTGTCGTCGCGCTCGATTCCCATCGCCTCGAACAACTGGACGGCGCAGCCGATCTGGCGTTCGCGGTGCACGCCCGCGAAGGGCTCGCCGCGGCGGAACTCGCGGCTGTCGGGTTCGCCTGCGAGGATACGCTCGGTGTTGCCCTTGCGAATCCGGTCGAGCGGTTCGCCAGTGATGACATGGAAGTGATAGGGCTGCGTGTTCATCGAGGACGGCGAACGCATGGCGAGCGCCAGCACTTCCTCGATCAATTCGCGCGGGACGGGCTTGTCGAGATAGCCGCGGATCGAACGTCGCCCGAGGACGACTTCATCGTATTTCTGGTCCGGATTTCCGCTCATCGCGTGCACTCTCTCCCTTGTCTCGGCACAGGTCTAGCCGAGCAGGATGGAAGCGCAAAGGACGCTACGTTCAGGCCGCGTCGTAGTCTCCGGCGAGATACTTGTCGCGCAGCTGGAACTTCTGGACCTTGCCCGATCCCGTCATCGGGTATTCGTCGACCTCGACCCAGACGACCGGCGTTTTCTGCGCGGCAAGATGCTCGCGGCAGTGCGCCTTCAGGACGGCAGGGTCGAGCGAGGCGCCTTCCGGCGTGCGGATGAAAGCAGCGACGATCTCGCCCCATTTCTCGTCCGGCAGGCCGACCACCGCGACCTGTGCGACCGTGTCATGTTCGAGCAGGATGTTCTCGATCTCTACGGGGAAGAGGTTCTCGCCCCCGCGGATGATCATCTCCTTCACCCGCCCGGTGATGGTGATGAAACCCTGTTCGTCCATCATGCCGAGATCGCCGGTATGCATCCAGCCTTCGGCATCGATGGCTTCTGCTGTGGCTTCGGGATTGTCGTTGTAACCGGCCATGACGCTGTAACCGCGCGCACAGATTTCACCGACCTTGCCCAGCGGCACGACCGAGTTCGTCTGGGGATCGCGGATCGAGACGTCGAGCTGCGAGAAGGGCTGGCCGATCGTCTGCGTCTGTTTGTCCATCGGGTCGCTGTCACGCGTTCCGGTAAGCAGGGGAGAGGTCTCGGTCATGCCGTAGCCATTGGTGAACTTGCAGCCGAACCGGTCCTTGATGCGGCGGATCAGTTCGGGCGAGACCATCGAGCCTCCGGCGCCGATCACATCGACCGATGTCAGGTCGCGCGGGTTCGCATCGTCGACTTCGAGCATCATCATATACATCGTCGGCACGCCGATGACCGAGGTGATCTTTTCGGACTCCACCAGCTTGTTCGCAAGGTTCGGCTCGAACATCGGCGGCAGGACGATATGCGTGCCCGACTGACAGGCGCCCAGCACAGAGACCGCGCATCCGGTGGTGTGGAACAGCGGCGCAACCAGCAGGAGCTTGCCCTTGGGGTCGATTCCGAGCCGCTCGAAGGAATGACGCGAATTGTTGGTCAGGCCGTAGTGATGCAGCAGGACGCCCTTGGGAAAGCCGGTGCTGCCCGAAGTGTACTGGATCTGCGCGATGTCCGATGGCGTGACCTCGGGACGGGGCGAGGAAAGCGATCCGGTGGCGAAAAGCGCGTCCCGGTCCTGCATGTCGACCAGCTCGCGAAGCTGGTCATTGTCCTCGCCAATCGCCTTGGCGATCTCGGCCATCGGGTTGCCGCGGAAATTGCCGATGTGGAACAGGCCGACGGCGGAGGACTGCTCGATCACATAGGTGAGTTCGCGCTTCTGGTATCCCGGATTGGCGGTGACCAGGACCAACCCTGCGATGCCGAAGGCGTATTCGCACAGGATCCATTCGGGAATGTTCGGGGCCCAGATGACGATCCGCTCGCCTGGTTGGTACCGGGTCAGCAGCGCATCGGCGAGCTTCTCGGCATCCGCCAGCAGTTCGGCAAAGGTCCACTTGCGTCCCGATTCCCCGGTTTCGCTGAACTCTTCCAGCGCAATATCGTCCGGCCACTGCGAGGCGGCCTCGCGCAAGGCGGAGCCGACGGTGGTGTCGCGCAATTCGAGGTCGGTCTGGCGGGGAAAGAAGCTTTCGGTCAGCGAAACGTCGTACATCGGGCAGCTCTCCATCCGGCCCGGTGCAACGATCGATCGTTCTCTATCGCAGGCCGCAGCGGCCAAGTAAGCCGATCAGGCGGCTTCCCGCAACTCCAAGTCCATGCGGTCCCAGATCTCGACGAGCGCATCGACGAGCTGGTCCATCATTTCCGGAGTGTGCGCGGGGCCCGGCGTGAAGCGCAGGCGTTCGGTGCCGCGCGGCACGGTCGGGAAATTGATCGGCTGAACATAGACGCCGTATTCGGCCAGCAGGATGTCGCTGATCTGCTTCGCGCGGACCGGATCGCCGACCATCAAGGGGACGATATGCGTCACGCTTTCCATGACCGGCAGCTTGGCAGCGCGCATCTTGTCCTTGAGCGTTGCGGCGGCTGCCTGCTGGGCGTCGCGCTCTTCAGAGCTTTCCTTCAGGTGCTTCACCGCAGCGAGCACGCCTGCGACCAGCACGGGGCTGAGCGAGGTGGTGAAGATGAAACCGGGTGCATAGGAGCGGATGCAGTCGATCACGCGCTTGTCGGCCGCGATATAGCCGCCCATCACGCCGAATGCCTTGCCCAGCGTGCCCTCGATAATGTCGATGCGGTGCGCCGCTTCGTCACGTTCCGAGATGCCGCCACCGTGGTCGCCATACATGCCGACCGCGTGGACTTCGTCGATATAGGTGAGGGCGTTGTACTTCTCTGCAAGGTCGCAGATCGCGTGGATCGGGGCGACATCGCCATCCATCGAATAGACACTTTCGAAGGCGATCAGCTTGGGCGTATCTTCGTCTTCGGCAGCCAGCAGCTGCTCGAGGTGTTCGAGGTCGTTGTGACGGAACACCCGCTTCTCGCAGCCCGAATTGCGGATACCGGCGATCATGCTGGCGTGGTTCAGCTCGTCGGAAAAGATCACGCAGCCCGGCAGCAGCTTCGCCAGCGTCGAAAGCGTCGCATCGTTCGAGACATAGCCACTGGTGAAGAGCAGCGCGCCTTCCTTGCCGTGGAGCTCGGCGAGTTCCTGCTCCAGCTCGACATGGAGGTGGGTGTTGCCACCGATATTGCGTGTGCCGCCCGAACCTGCGCCGACATCGTGGAGGGCGTTTTCCATCGCCTCGATCACCTTGGGGTGCTGGCCCATGGCGAGGTAGTCGTTAGAGCACCATACGGTGATCGGCTTGGGGCCGTTATGTCCGTGGAAGCAGCGCGCATTGGGGAATGCACCCTTGTTGCGCATGATGTCGATGAACACGCGGTAGCGGCCCTCCTCGTGGAGGCGGCCAATCGCTTCATCAAAAACCTGGTCGTAGTTCACCCGGGATCACCCGTCTCAACGCCGTCCAAAAGCGGCCGAATATGGCGGAGCACATAAGCAAACCGATTGCGTTTTGCCACCGCGATCTTTGCGAACGATTCGCAAGATTCAGAAGCGCCTGAGCGAACTTATTCCGTATTGTTCGAAGGCTCCGGACAGCCGTTCGAAGTCCTGCAGCTCGCCGGTAGTGACGGCGAAGCTCTTGCTCCAGCGGGAGAATTTCTGGCCGCTCAGCAGGTGATCGATCCGGCGGGCGATGCCTTGCGCCCCGTGGACGAACTTCACGTCCTTGCCGAAGGCCTCGCGCAGCTCGGGTTCGAGAAGCGGGAAGTGGGTGCAGGCGAGCACGACCGTGTCGAGATTCTCCCCACCGGGCTGGAGCACGAGTCCCGAGGCCGCACTGGCAACTTCGTCCACCGTGACCTCCTCGCCGCGCAGCTTGCGTTCGCCCAATGCGACGAGGCCATTCGCGCCATAGCGCAGCAGCCTCTTGCCCTCGGCAAAACGATTCTCGAGGTCGTCGACATATTGCTGCCGGACGGTCGCCTCCGTGCCGAGCAATCCGATGGTGCCGGTTTCGGTGATCGCGGCGGCGGGCTTGATGGCAGGCACTGTCCCCACGATCGGCGTTTCTAGCACTTCGCGTACCATGCCGAGCGCAATCGTGCTGGCAGTGTTGCAGGCGATGCAGATGAGCCGCGGTTCGTAGCGTTCGGCCATGCGACCAAGCAGCCCCGCGACGCGCGCAGCGACCTCCGCCTCGCTTTTCGTGCCATAGGGCAGTCCGGCCATGTCGGCGGCGTAGATCACGGGAGCTTCGGGCAGCAGTTCGCGCAGTTCGGCAAGCACGGTGAGGCCGCCGACGCCGGAATCGAACAGAAGTATCGGGGATTTAGAGTTCAAATCGGATCTTCCGTTCGCGGTAAGCTTGCCCAAATCACAAACTGGGCCCTACATGCCTCGCTAGACAATTTGCCATGGCTTTCACAAGCCTTGCGCGCAACGACCGGGGATCGGGACTATGGATTTCGGAACGGATTTCACCATCAACGTGCTGTGGGCGGCGCTGCTCGGCTATGCCTTCGGCTCGATCCCGTTCGGCCTGATCCTGGCGAAAATGGCGGGCAAGGGCGACATTCGCCTTCAGGGCAGCGGCAATATCGGTGCCACCAACGTGCTGCGCACCGGCAGCAAGGGACTCGCTGCGGCGACGCTGCTGCTCGACCTTGCGAAGGGGCTGGTGCCGGTGCTGATCGCGTGGAACCTGTTCTGGCAGGAAGTGGGCTGGACTGCGCTGTTCGCGGTGATCGGCCACTGCTTCCCCGTCTGGCTCGGCTTCAAGGGTGGCAAGGGCGTGGCGACCAATGCGGGCGTGGCTTTCGGCCTCGCTTGGCCGCTGGGCGTGGTCTACGCGGTGGTCTGGATCGGCATGCTTGCCATCACGCGGATCAGTTCGCTGGCTGGCATGACCGCCGTGATCGCGGCTGCGGTAGCCGCCGCAGTGTTCGGCTGGCCCACCTTCGTGAAGGTGCTGGCAGTCGTCGCTGTGCTCGTCCTCTGGCTGCACCGTGAGAACATCAAGCGCCTTGCAGCGGGCACCGAACCGAAGGTCGGCTCCAAGGGGTGAACGACGCCACGCATCCACGGGTCGCGCCGCTGTCACAAGACGAGGCCTTCGCCCGTATCCGCCTGCTGCGCTCGCCCAATATCGGGCCGGTCAGCTACGCCATACTGCTGGCGCGCTACGGCACGGCGGCAAAGGCGCTCGAGGCGCTTCCAGAGCTCGGGAAGGGCGGCAAGCGGCAGTATCGCGCCGCGCCTCTCGACACAATCGAGCGCGAGGTCGAGGGCGTCCGCAAGGCGGGCGCGAAATACCTCTTCCACGACCAGCCCGATTATCCGCGCCTGTTGGGCGAGATCGACGGCGCGCCGCCGATCGTGACCTATCGCGGCGACCTTTCGCTCGCTTCGAAACCCTGTGTTGCTATCGTCGGGGCCCGCAACGCGAGTGCGGCGGCGGTCAAGCTGGCGCGCGATTTCGGCAAGGGGCTGGCGGAGGCCGGTTTCACCGTCGTTTCGGGCCTTGCCCGCGGTATCGACGGCGCTGCGCATGAAGGCGCGATGCCCAGAACCATCGGCGTGATCGCAAGCGGCATCGATATCGCCTATCCGCCGCAGCACACCGAACTTCAGGAGCGGATCGCGGCCGAGGGCCTGCTGATCGCCGAACAGCCGCCCGGCACCGAGCCGCGCGGCAGCCACTTCCCGAGCCGCAACCGCATCATCGCAGGATTGGCGAGCGGGACGCTGGTGGTCGAGGCGGCGGTCAAGTCCGGCAGCCTCATCACCGCACGACTGGCAGGCGAGGCAGGGCGCGAGGTCATGGCGATTCCCGGCTCCCCGCTGGAAGCGCGGAGCCACGGCTGCAACCACCTTATCCGTGAAGGCGCGGTGCTGGTGCAATCGCCCGAGGACGTGGTGGAACTGCTCACCGGGTTTGACGGCCAGCCGCGCTCGACTTTCCGCGAGCCGGTCGCACAATTCGATTTCTCGCATGAGGAGATGGCCGAGGCGGAACCTGCCGACATCGCCTCACTGCTGACTACCGCTCCGGTGTCGATCGACGAACTTATCCGCCAGTCAGGCGAAAGTGCTGCGGCGGTGCAACTGGCGCTTCTGGAGCTGGAGATTGCCGGACGGCTGGAGCGGCATGCTGCGGGTCGGGTGAGTTTGGCGTGATGATTGGCCCAGCCTACTTAAAGATCGCGAGCGAAACATTTCGCCTGCTCCGCGTGGGCCTCCTACCAATCGTTCTGTATCTTGCCGTTTTTACCGGCGGCTATGTGTATTTCGAGACCTCAGCGCTGTCATCATACGCCCTTTATTGGGTGTTCGCGCTTTTTGATTGGGGTGCGATGTTTCTCCTGTTTCTGGAACTACTGCGGAGGAGTGGGCTGCTCGCTAGCGGACTGCGAGCGGGGATCGGGACTTATTTCGTTCTCGGAATGGTGACAGGAATACCCATCATTCTCGGTGTTTTTGCACTCGCTCTGCCAGGCATCTTCTTGCTGACTAGATGGCTACCTGTCTTCCCGAGAGTATTTATCGCCGGCGGTTCGAAACGTGATGCGCTGGTCTGGAGCTGGCAAAGCACGGAGCGACTGATCAAGCCGTTGCTGGTTGCCATGATCGGACCCGTATTCACTATGGCGCTATCAGTCGCTGCCATATTTCATCACGACTATGTCTATCTGGTCGATCAGGATTGGGATTATTCCCCCAGATACGAGTTTGTGATTTCCATTGTTTCCAATCTGGCGATGCTGTCATCGATCGTCTGGTATACGCTGCTGAGTATCTCGACCTACCGCTTCGTAAGCCAAATTGAGACCGAGCAGCAATTGCCCGCTTGACGGCCCGCAAACCGAACCGAAAATCGCGCGTACATACACGTACACACGTAAGGGACCGCTTTTACCCCCATGCAACTGGTTATTGTTGAATCGCCCGCGAAGGCGAAAACCATCGAGAAATATCTCGGCAAGGACTTCAAGGTTCTCGCCAGCTACGGCCATGTCCGCGACCTGCCGCCCAAGGATGGCAGCGTGCGCCCGGACGAGGATTTCGCGATGGACTGGGAGCTCTATCGCGACAAGCAGAAGCGCTTCAAGGAAATCAGCGATGCGGCCAAGAAGGCCGACCGGCTGGTCCTCGCGACCGACCCTGATCGCGAAGGAGAGGCGATCAGCTGGCATGTCCGCGAACTGCTGAGCAAGCGCAAGGCACTGCCTGAGAAGGTCGACCGCGTAACCTTCAACGCAATCACCAAGGCCGCCGTGACCGAGGCGATGAAGTCGCCGCGAGAGCTCGATCAGCCGCTGATCGACGCCTATCTCGCCCGCCGCGCGCTGGACTATCTTTACGGCTTCACGCTGTCGCCGGTGCTGTGGCGCCGCCTGCCGGGGGCGAAGAGCGCGGGCCGCGTGCAGTCGGTCGCACTGCGCCTGATCGTCGACCGCGAGATCGAGATCGAGCACTTCAAGGCGGACGAATACTGGTCGGTCCTCGCCAAGCTCGAGCAGGACGGCACCGAGTTCGATGCACGGCTGGTCAAGTATGACGGCAAGAAGCTGCAGAAGCTGACGCTGGGCGACGAAGGCAGCGCCAAGGCCGCCAAACAGGCGGTCGAGGATTCGCGCTTCACGGTCGAGGAAATCGAGACCAAGCCGCTCAAGCGCAGTCCCGCGCCGCCGTTCACCACCTCGACTTTGCAGCAGGAGGCTGCGCGCAAGCTGGGCTTCTCCGCCAGCCACACGATGCGTCTGGCCCAGTCGCTCTACGAGGCGGGCGCGATCACCTATATGCGTACCGACGGCGTGCAGATGGACGGCAGCGCGATCGATGCCTGCCGCAAGGCCATCGCGAACCGCTATGACGCCTATTACCTGCCCGACAAGCCGCGGTTCTATGCGACCAAGGCGAAGAATGCGCAGGAAGCCCACGAAGCTATCCGTCCGACCGATTTCACCCGCGACCGCGTAAGTTCGGGCGACGAGGGCAAGCTTTACGACCTCATCTTCAAGCGCGCGATGGCGAGCCAGATGGCGTCCGCCAATCTCGAGCGCACCACGATCACGCTGCGCGACGGCACCGGCAAGCACGAGCTGCGCGCGACCGGCCAGGTCGTGAAGTTCCCCGGCTATTTCGCGGTCTATCAGGAAGGCCGCGACGAGCCTTCGGAGGATGACGAGGACGGCCTTCTGCCCATCGTCAACAAGGGTGACAGCCCGCTGAAGAAGGCGGTCGAGGCGAACCAGCACTTCACCCAGCCTCCGCCGCGTTTCAGCGAGGCGAGCCTTGTGAAGAAGCTCGAAGAACTCGGCATCGGGCGGCCTTCGACCTATGCCTCGACGCTCCAGACGTTGCGCGACCGAGCCTATGTGCGGATGGAGAAAAACCGTTTCTTTGCAGAGGAATCGGGGCGTCTCCTCACGGCATTTCTCGAACGCTTTTTCGAGCGTTATGTGTCGTTCGATTTCACCGCCGGGATGGAGGATGAACTCGACACCGTGTCCGACGGGCGCGAGGAGTGGAAGAAGCTGCTCGCCGAGTTCTGGAAGGACTTCAAACCCAAGACCGAAGAGATCATGGAGAAGAAGCCCTCGGAAGTGACCGAGGTGCTGGACGACTTCCTGTCCGACTATCTCTTCCCCGAACGCGCCGACGGCAAAGACCCGCGTCATTGCCCGCTGTGCGAGACCGAGGGCCGCGAAGGTGGCCGCCTGGCGCTTCGTGGTGGCCGCTTCGGTGCCTTCGTGGCCTGCGCCAATTATCCCGAATGCAAGTTTACCCGCCAGTTCGCCAAGCCCGGCAGCGATGGGGATGACGGCGCGGATGACGGCGTAATGGGCAAGGACCCGGAAACGGGCCTCCCGGTCGAGCGCAAGACGGGCCGTTTCGGTCCTTATATCCAGCTGGGCGAAGGCAAAGATGCCAAGCGCGCGAGCATTCCCAAGGACCTCGACGATTTCGATCTCGAATGGGCGCTGAAACTGCTCGACCTGCCGCGCATCGTGGGCACGCACCCTGAAACGGGCAAGGAGATCGAGGCGAACATCGGCCGCTACGGCCCCTATCTGCGTCACGATGGCAAATATGCCAAGCTGACCAGCACCCGCGATGTGTTCGAAACCGGCATGAATGCTGCCGTCTCGCTCCTCGCCGAGGCTGCCAATCGCAAGGGCGGCGGGCGCGGCAAGGCTGAACCAATCAAGACGCTGGGCGAGCACCCGACCAGCGGCGGCGAGATGAAGGTCATGCCGGGCCGCTACGGACCCTATGTCACCGACGGCACAACCAACGCCACGATCCCCAAGGACATGAAGCCCGAGGATGTGACCGAAGCGCAGGCGATCGAACTGATCGATGCCCGTGCGGCGAAGGGCCCGGCGAAGAAGAAAGCCAAGAAGAAGGCCCCGGCCAAGAGGAAGGCTCCAGCGAAAAAGAAGCCAGCGGCCAAGAAGAAGGCCGACTGATGAGCAAGGAGCGCTTCGAAAGGCACAAGCAACCCTGGACGGGCGAGGAGGCGGGCCAGCTCCGCACCCTCGCCGCCAAGGGGCAGGGGCTCAAGCAGATCGCCAAGGCGCTGGGACGCAGCGAGGAATCGACCAAGGATTTCGCCAAGAAGAACAATATTAAAGTGGCGAAAAAGCGCTGATAATCGGGACTTAGAGCCGGAAATACCCGACGGCCAGGCTTACTGCCAAAGCGGCCATGCTCGCCCCGAGCGCCAGGCCCGCCGGACGTGCCTCGCGCTTGCCGTAAACCAGCGCAACGCCGAGCTTCACCGACATGTTCGCAAGGATGGTGCCCGCTATGGCGAGGGCGGCGAGGTCGGGTGCGATGGTGCCCGGTTCCAGCCCTCCAGCGGTGATGATCGCTGCGTCCACGTCCATGCTGCCCATCAGCAACAGGAGGATTGCGATGCCCTGTTCGCCGAACTCGCTCTGCGCCCAGCGTGCCGCTACCGCTGCCACTGCGACGAAGGTCACGAAGGTGAGGGCCGGCAACAGGGCGATCGGGTTTCCGGGCGGCGCGGGCCCGGTGGTCGAGGGCGCCTGCCGGTAGAGCCTCCACGCGGCCGCGAAGCCAACCAGCAGGGCGGGTGCGACGATGATGACGAAATGGGGCAGGAGGCTGGTCGCGAGCACGCCGACAAGCACGATGACCCGGAGATACATGACAGCGCTGGCGAGGGCGATGCCCGCGTTCTCGGCCCCGCCGCCGGTTCCGGAACCGATCTTCTGCGCGAAGGAATGGGTGACGGCGGTCGAACTGTAGAGCCCGCCGATGACTGCGGTCGCGATAGTGCCCCTGCGTGCGCCGAAAAGGCGATTGGCGACATAACCTGCAAAGGTAAAACCGGTGACGACGATCACCACCAGCCAGAGGTTGCGCGGCTCCCATGCATCGTAAGGCCCGAACCGGCCTTCGGGCAGGAACGGGAAGACGGCGAGCGCAATGACGGCATAGCGCGCGAAGGCCTTGATATCGGCCTCGTCCATCGCGCCGACGAAGCGGTGCATTTCCGTCCTCAAGGCAAGCACCAGGGTGACGACGGCGCCTCCGGCCACGGCCAATGCGCCTTGCCCGAGCCCGGCGAGGAAACCGAGGCCGAGCGTGACCATGGCGGCCACCGCGGATGTCGCATCCGGCCTGCCGCTGTCGCCAACCGACCGCGAATAACCGATGGCGATGACGGCAGCCGCGCCCGCGACCACTACGCCCGCGACGATTTCATATCCAAGGTCGGCTAGCAGGCCGGCAATGCCTGCCGAAACGGCGAGCAAAGTGAAGGTCCGGATCCCGGCGACCCGCTGTCCGTCTTGGGCGCCTCTAAGTTTCCAGCCCCGCTCCATCCCGATCATCAGGCCCACGGCCAGCGCCGCGCCGAGATGGGGAAGGATGCCGAGCCAGTCCATCCGCCCGATGTGCCCTAACGGGTCCAGTCGAGGCCCATTTCCTCGAACATTTCCTTGTCCTCGCTCCAGCGTTCGTCGGTCTTCACGTGGAGGAAAAGATGGACCTTCTGGCCGAGCAATTCGGACAGCTCCTCGCGTGCAGCCTGCCCGATCGCCTTGATCCGGCTACCGCCCTTGCCGAGCACGATGGCGCGCTGGTTGTCGCGCATGACCACGATCTGCTGGTGGATCTCCACGCTGCCATCGGGTCGCTGGATATACTTCTCGGGCCGAACCGCGCTGTCATAGGGCAGTTCTTCGTGGAGCTGCTTGTAGAGCTGTTCGCGGGTGATCTCGGTGGCGAGCAGGCGTTCGCTGGCATCCGACACCTGGTCTTCGGGGTACATCCACGGGCCTTCGGGCATCATCGCCGCGAGCGCTTCCTTCATTTCGGGCACGCCGTCGCCGGTCAGGGCGGAGACGAAGTAGACCGTCTCGAACTGGACCTTGTCGGTCAGCTCCTGCGCCAGCGCGAGCAGCGGTTCCTTCTTCGCGGCATCGACCTTGTTGAGGACGAGGATCTTGCGTTCGGGCCTATTCGCCAGCGCCTCGACCAGCGGTTCAAGCTCGTGCCGGCGCTGCTTGATCGGGTCGACCATCAACAGCACGGCATCGGCCGCTTCCGCACCTTCCCACGCGGCGTTCACCATCGCGCGGTCGAGGCGACGCTTGGGCGCGAAGATGCCGGGCGTATCGACCAGGATCATCTGCGTGTCGGCCTCATCGCACTTGTGCAGGGCGATGCCGAGCATGCGCGCGCGCGTGGTCTGCGCCTTGGCACTGGTGATCGCGACCTTCTGGCCGACGAGCTGGTTGACCAGCGTGGACTTGCCCGCATTAGGGGCGCCGAGCACGGCGACGAGGCCGCATTTGGTCTTCGGATCGCTCATCCGAATTTCTCCATGAATTCCCTGGCGGCGGCCTTCTCGGCCTCGCCCTTGCTGTTGGCGGTGGCGGTTGCTTCGCCGACCTTGTGGACCGAAACTCGGACCGTGAACTTTGCGGCGTGATCGGGGCCGGAACGGTCGATCACCTCGTATTCGGGCGGCTTGCGGCGATTGCCTGCCGCCCATTCCTGGAGCGCGCTCTTGGGGTGCTTGCTTTCCCCGGCACCGCTTTCGAGTGCGGGGCGCCAGAGGACATTCACCAGCTTGCGCGAGGCCTTGAAGCCATTGTCGAGGAACTGCGCGCCGAGCAGGGCTTCCATCACGTCGCCCAGGATGTTGTCGCTGTCGCGGCCGCCGTCGGCGCGGGCCTGCTTCGAAATGCGGATGTGATCGGCAAGCTCGATGCCGCGCGCGACATTGGCGCACATTTCACGGCTGACGATCGCATTGAGGCGCTGGGCAAGCTTGCCTTCTGGCGCCTCGCTCTGTTCGAACAGCCATTGCGCAATGGCGAGGCCAAGCACGCGGTCGCCGAGGAATTCGAGGCGCTCGTAATCGCGCTTCTCGCCGAGGCTGCCGTGAGTGAGCGCGGCTTGCCACAGCGCCTCGTCACCGACCGTGAAGCCGGTATCCTCGAGCCATTTGCGGGTGTCGGGATTAAGCACGCTCATATGTCGGTCCCGATCCTGTCCCACCTCGCAGCGGTGAACCAGGTCCACGGCAGCAGCCATTCGGCGCTCCCGTCGGTCGACCACAGCACCATGCTGGCGCGTGCGACGAGGAGGTCCGCATCGACCAGCCCCACGCCCTGTCCGGGCGAGGCGGGAAAGCGGCTGTCGAGCGAATTGTCGCGGTTGTCGCCCATTACGAAGATCTTGCCTCTGGGCACTACGATGGGGCCGAAATTGTCCTGCGAGCGCGGCCCGAAGTCGAGCGTCATGTAGCTCTTCCCCGAAGGCAGCGTTTCCCTGAACTGGCGATAGCGGCAGATCATCCCGTCCGAAACCTGGCCGCCATCGCTGCGGCAGCCGGTATTCTCGCTCATCGGGATCTGGGCATCTTCGACCGCTTCGCGTTTCACCGGCTCGCCATTGAGGATCAGGACACCATTGCGCATGGCAATCGTGTCGCCCGGCAGGCCGATGGCGCGTTTGACGTAGTCGGTGCCGTCGACCGGGTGCTTGAAGATCACAACGTCGCCGCGTTCGGGCAGGTGGGCAAACACACGCCCCGGGATCAGCGGTGCCTCGAAAGGCAGCGACAGGCTGGAATAGCCATAGGGCCACTTCGCCGCGACGAGGTAATCGCCATTGCGCAGCCCCGGAAGCATGCTTTCGCTCGGGATGGTGAAGGGCGAGAAGATGAAGCTGCGGAAGATCACGACCACCAGCACCAGCTTGAGCAGGAACTTGGTGAAGTCGCCCCAGCTTTCCTCTTTCTCGGGCTTGCTCTCGGGCTGGGATACGAATTCCGGATCGGAATCGGCGTTCGGTTGCGTCAGGCGGGGGTTCTCATTCATCGCCGAAGTCCCTAGTCCGCATTCACACCCTGCGAAAGGATTTTTGCCCGCCATGACCAAAGCCGCCGCCGATATCTGGACCGACCTTGCCAAGCTGCCGCAGCCGACCTTGCTCGAACTGTTCAGTACCAAGCGCGATGGAGGCGAGGGCACGGACGAGCCGGGGGGCGAGGAACGCGTTGCTATGCTGTCGGGCCGGATCGAGCTGGCAGGCGATGCTGCGGGCGATCCGATGGCGCCGGGCGGCATACTGTTCGACTGGTCGAAAACGCACCTCGACCGCGCCGTGCTGGCGAAGTTTGCTGAGCTGGCCGAGGCGATGGAATTCACCGAAATGCGCCGCAAGCTCTTTGCGGGCGAAGTGGTGAACCCGACCGAAGGTCGCGCAGCCGATCATGTGACGCTGCGCGGCGTGGGTGACGAGGCAAAGGTCGAGGAAGCGGCTGCGCTGATCGACCGCATGGGCATGCTGGTCGAGGCGATCCACCAGGGGGCGCTGGGCGAAATCGACCACCTCATCCATATCGGCATCGGCGGCAGCGCGCTTGGACCTGCGCTGGGTGTCGATGCGCTCAGCCGCGATTTCGCGCGCTGCGACGTGCATGTGGTCTCCAACATCGATGGTGTCGCGCTGGAGGCGGCCTTTGCGAAGTGCGATCCTGCCAAGACGCTGATCGCGGTGGCCAGCAAGACCTTCACCACGATCGAGACCATGACCAACGCGGCAAGCGCGCTCAAATGGCTGGCCGACAATGGCGTATCCGATCCGGGCGGCCGCGTGATTGCGCTGACGGCCAACCCCGAAGGCGCGGTCGAATGGGGCGTCGACGAAACGCGTATCCTGCCCTTCCAGGAAAGCGTGGGCGGGCGTTATTCGATCTGGTCGAGCATCGGCTTTCCGATCGCCATGGCGGTGGGAATGGACGATTTCCGCGAAATGCTTGCCGGCGCTGCCGAGGTCGACAAGCATTTCCGCGATAGCGACTTGGCAGACAATCTCGTCCTGCGCGCCGCCTTCGCCGATCTCTACTACACCCGCGTGCGCGGCTGCCAGACCCGCGCCGTGTTCGCTTATGACGAGCGGCTCGGCCTGTTCCCCGATTATCTCCAGCAGCTGGAGATGGAGAGCAACGGCAAGCGCGTGACCGCCGACATGCAGCCGGTCGACGGCCCGACCGCGCCGATCACCTGGGGCGGGGTGGGCACCGATGCGCAGCACGCGGTGTTCCAGCTCCTTCACCAGGGCACGCACCTCATCCCCGTCGACTTCATCGCCAGCATCGCGCCCGGCGACGAGCTCGACCCCGCGCACCACCGCATCCTCCTGATGAACTGCTTTGCGCAGGGCGCGGCGCTGATGGCGGGCAAGCAGGGCAAGGACCCCGCGCGCAACTACCCGGGCGATCGCCCTTCGGCCACGATGCTGTGCGACGATCTCGACGCCGCCACGCTGGGCGCGCTCATCGCCTTCCACGAACACCGCACCTTCGCCAGCGCGGTGCTGATGGGCATCAACCCCTTCGACCAGTTCGGCGTCGAACTCGGCAAGGAAATGGCCAAGGCGATCGAGAAAGGCGGCGAGGAATTCGATGCGAGTACGGAAGCCTTGCTCGGTGCCGCCGGAATGTCGTGACAACGTCAGCGGAAAGATGGTAAACCGTTGACATGAAACAATGGTTCGCACGCCGCTATCTCGACCTTCTGGGCTCGATCTACATCTATAACGAGCATCGCGGTTACACTGCGCTTGACCGGGTGCTGGAGGCGGTGAAGGCGAAGCATCCCGAGGCGACCGAACTGATCGCAGCGGTCGAAAAGCACCGCGCCGACGAGCGCAAGCATTACACCATGTTCAAGCGCTGGTTCCAGCTGCGCGGGACCATGCCGATCGCGCTCGACCGGACTTTCGGCCATATCGACCGCTTTATCGAGATCACTTTCGGCACCTCGATAGACAGCCTCGACACCGATGCCATCATCGCCAGCGACGACCTGTTCGAGCGGCTGTGTCGGGTCATCTCGCTGACCGAGAAGCGCGGGCTGAAGCAGGTCGAAATCCTGCTCGACCATCCGCTCGTCAAGCAGGACAAGGCGCTGCACAAGATCTTCGAGGTCGTCCATGTCGACGAGCCCGACCATTTCCTGCCCTATGACAAGTGGCTCGCCGAAAACCAGCGCCGCATGCCCAACCGGCGCGAAGTGTGGATCGACCGGATGATCCATTCCGAACTGCTCTTCATCAAGCTGCCGCTGCTGTTCCTGTGGTTCGGTGCGCCGCGCCGCAAGGAATGGCGCGATGCGGGCGAGAGCAATCCCAAGCCAACGCCCAAGATTGCCGTGCCCGGCTGAGCGAGCCTTTCATGTTGAAACGGTTCTTCAACCGCCGTGCGGGCGGCATGCTTTGGCGCAACACGGTTGTCAGCACGGGCGTGTTCCTCCTCGGGCTGGGCGTGCTGTGGCTGCTGGTCGAACAGGCAGGCGTCGACCCGGTGCTGGCGACGGGCATAAGCTTCCTGGTCGCCAATTCGATCCATTACATTTTCGGGCGTACGTGGATCTTCGCCGGGTCCGAGCGGAAGCTCTCGACCGGCTATGCGCTGTTCCTCGCCAACGCGGTTGTCGGCCTGATCGTGACGGTCGGCCTTTTCTGGGTGCTCACCGAATGGACGCCGATGAATTACCTCGTGGCGCGCGTCGTCGTGTCGGTCTTCGCGGGGCTGGCGGTGTTCGCGCTCAACGCGACGATCAACTTCAGGCAGGTGTGATGCGCATTCACCGTGCGCTGATAGCCTTCCACCATTACGCCAAACTCACCAGGGCCATCCTGATGGGCACCAACCCCTTCGACCAGTACGGCGTCGAGCCGGGCAGGCGGATGGCCAAGGCGACTGAGGAACGCGGAGAGGAGTTCGACGCGAGCACGGAAGGGCTTCTGGAGGCGGCTGGGCTTTCCGACTAGAAGACGGAACTAAGCATTCCCGTGACCAGGGCCTTGTAGAGAACGATCCCCACGCCGATCATAAGGACCATAAGAAGCCGTACTATTCCTGCGCGCCAGTCGTCATCTGCAATCGCCTGATCGCCGATGTCTTCTGCTTCGATCCATTTCATACGAAAATCATGCCACCAGAAGAAATAGGCTACAATCGCACCGGGTATCGGAACCACAGGCGCGAACAGGCGATAGTCCGACGGGCCGAAAAGGACCAAAAACGCTGCAACAATGATATAGGCTACCGCCACGGTGAGAGCAGCCCTTTTGGCTGGAGGTTGCCTCAGGCCGACGAAGAAATGCAGGATCGCAGTCGCTATCGCGATCATTACGAAACCGATGCCGGCGACAAGCAGTACGATTGATGCCCATACCGGCATGCTGATTCTCCCCTCTACAATTTGAGGTCGAATATGTTCTGCAGGCTGCTGGAAACAGCGAGTGCGGTTGACTATTCACAGTATTAGGACCACATGGCGCCCATCGAAGCGCGCAAGCCAGCGTGAAGCGGCGATGCGGATACATCCATCGCCCCGGCCGTGCCTCGGTCCAGTTTTTCCAGACTTCCCTTTTCACGCGGGTGGTTCCAACCCCCGCGCCGCGCGACGATTCCGCCCGGAATCCGTCAGTGCGCCGCATATTTTGCGAGTTTAGCCATGACACAATTCAATGACCTCGGGCTTTCGCAGCCCGTGCTCCAGGCCCTCGACATGAAGGGCTATACCGAGCCGACCCCGATCCAGGCACAGGCCATTCCGCACCTTCTCGAAGGCCGTGACCTGCTCGGTATCGCGCAGACCGGTACCGGCAAGACCGCTGCCTTCATGCTGCCCAGCATCGACCGCCTGCGCGACGCCGACAAGCAGACGCCGTTCAAGTCCTGCCGCATGCTGGTGCTCGCCCCGACGCGCGAACTGGCAGGGCAGATTGCGGAAAGCGCCAAGGATTATGGCGCGCTGGCAGGCCTCAAGGTGCACTCCATCGTCGGCGGCACCTCGGTCAACAAGGATCGCAACAAGCTGCACCGCGGCACCGACATCCTCGTCGCCACGCCGGGCCGCCTGCTCGACCTGATCGACCAGAAGGCCTTCCGCCTCGACGGCGTCGAAGTGCTGGTGCTGGACGAGGCCGACCAGATGCTCGACCTCGGCTTCATCCACGCGCTGCGCAAGATCAGCGAACTTGTTCCTGCGGACCGACAGACGCTGTTCTTCAGCGCCACCATGCCCAAGCAGATCCAGGAACTGGTGGGTAAATACTGCCGCAACCCGGTGAAGGTCAGCGTGACCCCGGAAAGCACCACGGCAGAACGCATCGACCAGTATCTCTTCATGGTCCAGCAGGACGAGAAGCAGACGCTGATCGAGCTGATCCTGTCCGAGCGTCACAAGGTCCCCGGCAAGTTCGAGCGCGTGCTGATTTTCGCCCGCACCAAGCATGGCTGCGACCGTATCGTGAAGAAGCTCGGCCAGGCGGGCATTCCGGCCAATGCCATCCACGGCAACAAGAGCCAGCCGCAGCGCGAACGTGCGCTCGACGAGTTCAAGCGCGCCAAGACGCCGATCCTGATTGCGACCGATGTCGCCGCGCGCGGGATCGACATTCCGGGCGTCAGCCACGTGATCAATTACGAACTGCCCAACGTGCCGGAGCAGTACGTCCATCGCATCGGCCGCACCGCGCGTGCAGGCAAGGACGGCATCGCGATTGCCTTTTGTGCCGAAGACGAGCGCGATTACCTGAAGGACATCCGCAAGAAGACCGATGCGGAATTCGAGCGCCTGCCGCTGCCGGACAATTTCCGTGCCGTGGTCGAAGGCGTCGGCCCGACCAAGCGCGAGCCCAAGCAGCGCATGGCCAAGCCAAAGGTTCGCCCGACTGGCGGCGCCACCAAGCCGAAGCCCAAGCAGAAGCACCCTGCTCGCAAGGGCAAGCCCGAGGGGGCGGGGCAGGGCGGCAAGCCCGGCGGCCGCCCCGGCGGAAACCGTAATCGCAACCGTAACCGGAACCGGCCGCGCAGCGGAAGGTAAGTCGGAACTTGCTTATCGGCTCACGGTTGGCGAGAGACACGCTCGAAAGCTGACAGGAGCGCCGAATGGCCGAGAAATACGATTACGACCTCTTCACCATCGGCGCCGGTTCGGGCGGCGTGCGCGCCAGCCGTGTCTCTGCCGCGCATGGCGCGAAGGTCGCGATTGCCGAGGAACACCGCGTCGGCGGGACCTGCGTGATCCGTGGCTGCGTGCCCAAGAAGATGCTCGTCTACGGCGCGCATTTCGCCGAGGACCTCGAGGATTGCCAGCGCTTCGGGTGGGAAATCGGCGAGCGCAAGTTCGACTGGAAGGTGCTGCGCGACAATGTGCTCGACGATGTGAAACGCATCGAGGGCGCCTACACCGAAACGCTTGAAAATCACGAGGTCGAGATTTTCAAGGAACGTGCCGAGATTACCGGCCCGCATGAGATCACGCTCGCAAGCGGGCGCAAGGTCACGGCCAAGTACATCCTGATCGCCACCGGCGCCCGGCCGCGTATGCCCGAATGCCAGGGCGCCGAACACGCGATCAGTTCGAACGAGGCCTTCCACCTCGACGAGCTGCCGAAGAAGGTCATCATCGCCGGCGGGGGCTACATCGCCAACGAATTCGCAGGAATATTCAACGAGTTCGGCTGCGATGTTCATATCGTCAATCGGGGCGATCGCCTGCTTCGCAGCTATGACGAGGCGGTGCGCGACCGCCTGCTCCAGATCAGCACGATGAAGGGCATCAAGTTCCGCTTCAACACGACCTTCGAATACATCAAACCATGTGACGAAGGCGGCTATTTCGTCAAGCTCAGCGACCAGGACGAGGAAAAGGCGGACCTCGTCATGTTCGCCGTCGGTCGTGTTCCCAATACCGAGGGGCTGGGGCTGGACAAGGCGGGCGTCGAACTTGGCGATGGCGGCGAGGTCAAGGTCGACCGTTTCAGCAAGACCAATGTCGACCACATCTATGCCGTCGGCGATGTGACCGACCGCGTCCAACTGACTCCCGTCGCCATCCGCGAAGGCCAGGCCTTTGCCGACATGATCTTCGGCGGCTGCGACCCGGTTGCGGTGGATCACTCCTGCATCCCCAGCGCCGTGTTCAGCCATCCCCCGATCGCCGCTGTCGGCATGACCGAGGGCGAGGCCAAGAACAAGCTCGGCAGCGTGAAGGTGTACCTGTCCGATTTCCGCCCGATGAAGAACGTGCTGGCCGGTCGTAACGAACGCAGCCTGATCAAGATGGTCTGCGATGGCGACAGCGGGAAGATCGTCGGCATCCACATGATCGCTCCCGAAGCGCCGGAGATGATGCAGGCCGCCGCGATTGCGGTGAAGGCTGGCCTCACCAAGGCGGATTTCGATGCAACGACCGCAATCCATCCGACGATGGCGGAAGAACTCGTCCTGATGCGTTGATCGCGCCAGTCGGTTGCAGCGCGCAACCTTTGGTCATAGCATCGCCCGAAAGGGAGAATTGCGATGACTGGAACCGTGCTTGTCACCGGCGGCACCGGCTACATTGCCGGAGAGCTGATCCGGCAGCTGCTTGCAAAGGGCTGGACGGTTCACACGACCGTGCGCAACAAGGCGAAGAGCAAGGGCATCCTCCAGCGCCGCTTCGGCAATCCTGACGAGGCCCAGTTCAAGGTCTTCGAAGCCGAGCTGATGGATGATGCGGGCTGGGCCGAAGCCGTCGCCGGCTGCACGCATATGGCGCATGTCGCCTCGCCCATCGCCGCGTCCACCCCCAAGGACGAGAACGAGATGATCGTCCCGGCTCGCGAAGGTACGCTGCGTGCCCTGCGCTTTGCGAAGGACGCGGGCGTGAAGCGGTTCGTCCAGACAAGTTCGATGGCAGCCGTGGCCTATGGCCGGAGCGACAAGGTCTACACAGTCGATGAAAGCGACTGGACCGATATCTCGCATCCCGACATCTACCCTTACGTCAAATCCAAGACCATTGCCGAACGTGCAGCGCGCGACTGGATCGAGGAGAACGGTGCGGGAATGGAATTCGTATCGGTCAATCCGTCGATGGTCCTCGGACCGGTGGACGATCCCGATTTTTCCCCCTCGGTCGAGGCGGTGAAACAGGTCCTCGACGGCTCCATGCCGATGGCCCCCGATCTTGGCTTTGCGATCGTCGACACGCGCGATGTTGCCGACCTGCACGTCCGCTGCCTGGAAGAGCCGGGCCTTGCAAACGAACGCTTCCTTGCCGCCGGCAAGTTCATGAAAATCATCGAGATCGCCGATGTCCTGCGCGATCGCCTCCCGCCCGAGCATACCCGCAAGGTGCCCAGGAAGATCATGCCCAACTGGATGGTCTCGATCCTTTCGCTGTTCAATCCGGGCGTGCGCTCGATCAAGAGCGAGATCGGCAAGACGCGCAATGTCGATCCGGGCCATGCGCTGGAACGCCTGGGCTGGAAGACCCGGCCCGAGGAGGAGAGTATCGTGGATTGCGCGAAGTCCCTTATCGAGCACGGCGTGGTCAAGACCTGACGGGTCCCGAAAGTGGACGGGGGGCTATCGTGCATTGCCAGCCCGTGCGCACCTCGCCAGAACCATCCTGAATTGACGAGTCGCCGACAGGAATTGCAGTCATGAATATGCTGGCATCGCGCGGACAGCTGCGCGCGAGTTTCATCCGCTGGGCCCTTTTCCTGGTGCCCCTGATCGTCCTGCTCGGCTTCGTTGCCGGGCAATTGGGGCCGGGGCCTGAAAGCGCGTGGTTCCAGTCGCTGGAGAAACCCTCGATCTTTCCCGAGCCGAAGTGGTTCGGTATCGTCTGGTCGATCCTCTACGTAATGATCGGTTTTTCGGTGGCGCTCGTCGCATCGGCGTGGGGCGCACGGGGCCGCACCGCTGCGCTTATCGCCTTCGCGCTGCACTTCCTTCTCAACCTTGCGTGGTCGCCGACCTTTTTCGGCATGCAGCAGATGGGTGCCGCGCTCGTCGTGATCGTGCTCATCGTGCTCACCCTGCTGGTAGTGATCGCATTGTTTTGGAAGGTACGCCGCCTCGCTGCGCTGCTGCTGCTGCCCTATCTCGCATGGGTCTGTTTCGCGACCTTGCTCAATTACGAATTCCTGCAGCTCAATCCGGATGCGGACGGCGGTTCGTCGGGCGAAGCGGTCGAGCGTGTGCGCATCGGCAATTGAACTGGCGGCACGGTCGGCCTAGATAGCCTGCATGCAGAGCCAGAACCCGATGATCGCCGACTTCGTCAAACTCGCCAATTCGGCGGCCGGTACCCTTGCGGGCATGACCCGCGAGGCGCGCGAAACTGCGCGTGAACGGGCCAAGGAAGCTTTCGGCGGCATGGACTTCGTCACCCGCGAGGAATTCGACGCGGTCAAGGCGATGGCCGCCAAGGCTCGCGAGCAGGCCGAAGACCTCGCCACTCGCGTCGCGGCGCTGGAAGCCAAGCACAAGTGACTTCCGCCCCTGCCGCGCGGTAGGGGTGCCCCATGCATCTACGCGCACCAGCAATCCTGATCGCTGCCCGCCCTCACGGCGAGACGGCGGTAATTGCGCGCCTGCTGACCGAGGAAAGCGGTGTCGTCGCGGCCTATGTCGCGGGAGGGCGGGGGCGCCAGTTGCGGCCCGTGGTCATTCCCGGGAACATGGTCGAAGCCGAAATCCGCGCCAAGTCGGACAGCCAGTTGCCTTTCGCGCGGCTGGAGTTGGCACAGAGCCGCGGGCCTTGGCTGACCGAGCCGCTGCCAGCAGCCGCGATCGCCTGGACCTGCGCGCTTACCGCCAGCGCCTTGCCCGAACGCAATCCCTATCCCAGCCTCTACAGCGCGCTCTCCGCATTGCTGGATGCCGTCTGCAACGCGCCCTCAGCGAGGGGTTGGGCGCCGGCGCTGGCGGCTTATGAAGTGCTGCTTCTGCGCGAGCTCGGCTATGGCGGTGCGAGACCGGAGATAGAGGGACTTGAGCAGGCTCTGGAAATTATGCGCGGCACCGAGCCTCTCATCGCCAGATACCTCCTTGCCGACACCCGCAATGACGTTCTAGCCGCTAGGGCTCTCCTGATGCAGCGGCTCGAACGGATGGCCTGACATGAAAATCGCGATCTTGCCCGGCGACGGGATCGGGCCTGAAGTTACTGAGCAGGCGAGGCGCGTGCTCGATGTACTTTCACTGCCGGGGCTGACGCTGTTCGAAGGCGATGTCGGCGGGATCGCCTACAAGCGCCACGGTCATCCCTTGCCGCAAGAAACGCTCGATATGGCGCGGGCAGCCGATGCCGTATTGTTCGGCGCGGTGGGCGACCCCGAGTGCGACGATTTGCCGCGCGAACATCGCCCCGAGCAGGCGATCCTCGGCCTGCGAAGCGAGCTCGGCCTGTTCGCCAACCTGCGTCCTGCAGCCGGCTATCCGGGGCTGGAGGACATGTCCTCGCTGAAGCCGGAGGTGGCGCGAGGCATCGACCTGCTCGTCGTGCGCGAACTCAATGGCGACGTCTATTTCGGCGACAAGGGCGAGCGTGACAGCGACGGCGGGCGCGAGGGTTGGGACGCCATGTCCTATAACGAGGCCGAGGTGCGCCGCATCGCACATACGGGCTTCCTTGCTGCTCAGAAGCGCCGCAAGCGCCTGACCAGCGTTGACAAGGCCAACGTCCTCGAAACGAGCCGCATATGGCGCGAGACGGTGATCGAGGTCGCGGCAGAATATCCCGATGTCGAGCTCGACCACATGTATGTCGACAACGCCGCCATGCAGATGGTGCGCAGCCCCGGCCAGTTCGACGTGATCCTGACCGGAAACCTCTTCGGCGACATCCTGTCCGACCAGGCCAGCGCATGCGTCGGATCGATCGGACTGCTCGCCAGCGCCAGCCTCGGCGAGCGGCAGACAGAATACGGCACGTTCGGCCTCTACGAGCCGATCCACGGTAGCGCGCCCGATATCGCGGGGCAGGGTAAGGCGAACCCGATCGCCGCGATCCTGAGCCTCGCCATGCTGCTGCGCCATTCGCTCGGCCGGGAGACCGAGGCAGGACGGATCGAGCGCGCCGTCTCCACGGTCGTGGCCAGCGATGTGCGCGGGGCGGACCTTGGCGGCACTGCCTCGACCGGTGAAATCGGCGACGCGGTCCTTCGCGCGCTCAACGCGCTGGCTTGATCTTACACGCAATTCGCTTCAGGCGAGGGCCATGGCGCTCGACCTGGCGATCATCCTCCCAACGCTCAACGAGCGTAACAACCTCGCCCCGCTGGTAGAGCGGATCGAGGATGCACTTGGCCCGTTCGGCTGGGAAGTGCTGGTCGTGGACGACAACTCGTCCGATGGCACCTCCGACGAGGCCCGCCGCATCGCCCGCGATGATCCCCGTGTTCGTGCGATCCAGCGTATCGGACGGCGTGGGCTTTCCAGCGCAGCGATAGAGGGCTTCTGCGCCACCGCCGCTCCCTTTGTCGCGGTCATGGATGCCGACCACCAGCACGACCCTAAATTGCTTGCGCCCATGCTCGAATGCGTCCGCTCGGGCGAAGCGGACGTGGCCGTGGCGAGCCGGTTCGCCGAAGGCGCGAGCATGGCAGAATGGGGCCGCCCCGATCGCGAGAAATTGTCCTCGCTCGCCAACGGTCTCGCCCGCCGCCTGACCGGGGTAGAACTCAGCGATCCGATGAGCGGCTATTTCCTGCTCTCCACCGACAGGGCGCGCAGCCTCGTGCCGCGCTTGTCCGGTATCGGTTTCAAGATCCTGCTCGACCTGCTTGCGACCTCCGAAAAGCCGTTGAAGGTCAAGGACTTCCCGATGAACTTCGCCGCTCGCCGAACGGGCGAGAGCAAGCTCGACCGTGCCATCGCGCTCGATTTCCTCGCCGGGCTTTACGACAAGAGCTTCGGGCGGATCATTCCGACCCGTTTTGCGCTGTTCGGCACTGTCGGGGCATTGGGTGTGCTGGTACACCTCGGCATCCTCTACCTGTGCCTGCTGGCTTTCGGTGCCGGCTTTACATGGGCGCAGGCCGTCGCGACCCTCGGGGCGATGACCTTCAATTTCTGGCTCAACAATTTCCTCACCTATCGCGACCGCCGCCTGACGAGTGTCCGCAAGGTCCTTGCAGGCTGGGCGAGCTTCGTTGCCGCCTGTTCGGTTGGCGCCTTTGCCAATGTTGCGGTCGCCAGCGCGCTCTACGTGCGCGGCTTGCACGAAGTGCTCGCGGCGGTGGTCGGGATCGGGATCGGCTCGGTGTGGAACTACGCGCTGTCGAGCCGCTTCGTCTGGGGCCGCTACTAGGGCCTATTTCCAGCTTTCAAGCCAGGTCCAGACCATGAAGCTGTTGGGCCGTGCAAGCGATTCTGCGGCGATGATCTCGTAAAAGAACGCGAAGACCAGCAGGTTCAGGACGATGACGGCTGCCGCCAGCTTGCGCCTGCCACTTTGGCGCAGATCGTCCAGCGCCAGCGCCAGCGCCACCAGCAGGAAGGTGCTGGGCAGGAAATAGTGATAGTAGAACTGCACCGGCTTGGCGGCGAAGATCCAGAAGCCGAGGCTGATGGCATAGAGCACCGCAACGGCGCGATGCATCGGCGCGCGGGATTTTGCGCCCTGCCATGCGCACCATAGCAGGGCCGGGAGGCCAAGGAGCATTGTCAGCGGATTGCCGATCAGCATGACCCCGCGCTGCGCGCCGTCGACGGGCTCGTAGAGATACCAGATCGCCCGCCAGTTGATCACCCATTCGGGCCAGTTCGACTGATAGGGGTGGGGCTTCAGCACCTGCGTTTGCAGGTCGAGCATGAAGCGGTGATGCGCGACCAACCCCTCGGTGATCGGCTGGTTGGCGAAGTGGTAGGCAGGCCAGAAGGTCGCGGCATAGACAAGCAGGGGCAAGACGCCGAGCCAGATGAAGGCCTCTACCAGCGTCATGCCCGGTACCGGCATACCCCGCCGGCTCAGCAGCAGGCGGCGGCGGCCCGCAAACCAGCGCAGCACGAGGAAGGCGAGGCCGGGCACCATCGCGATGATGAGCGTGTTCCACTTGCTGGCCATGGCAAGACCGAGCGCAATGCCTGCAAGGGCCAGGCGCCAGCGGCCCTTTTCCGGCTCGCGGATGGCCGCCGCACATTGCCAGAAGGCTACCGACAGCGCGGCGATCGCGAAGACGTCGAGCATGGCGATGCGCGAATGGATGAAGAGATGAAAACCGGTTGCGACCAGCAGTCCCGAAACCAGCGTCGCATAGCGGCTGAGCGTGCCGAACCAGACGGCGCGCATGACCGCGAACAGCGCCAGGGCGCCGCTGAGGGAGGGCATGATGCGCCAGCCCCAGGCATTGTCGCCGAGCAGCAGGATGCCGACCGCGATCATCTCTTTTCCGAACAGCGGATGTTCTCGGTTGGAGAAGGTGTCCAGCGCGATCAGGTCGCGCGCGGCGGGAAGGTAATGGACCTCGTCGAAATAGGGCTTGGTCGGGATGCCGAGGTTCCATGCCAGCAGCAGCCAGAAACCGAGCGCCAGCGCGGCGCACCAGAGGATCGGGTCTTGCGGTTGCTCGGGCGCGCGGCTCATCGCGCGAATGCTTAGGAAAGCTCGCGCCGCCTCACAAGCGTGTTCACTCCGCTTTTGCGCGGCTTTCCAGCCAGAAGAGGCGAGCCACCATCGGCAGCAGCGATATGGAGGCGGTGAGGCCTACAGCGATGACCCACAGGGGCACACGCATGCCGACCGCCTTGGCGCGCGGCACGATGAAGACCAGCGAAATGACAACGCAGATGACGAGGTCGTACCACACCTGCGTTCCCCAGAGGTCTTGCGTGTGGTTGGGCAGGAAGCCGAGATAGCCTTCCTGCGCGATGGGGATGGCGCTGAAGGCGATGAAGGCGGCGCCGAGGGCAGCGGCCAACCACCAGCTCTCTTGCACTCGCCCGCGCAATGCCAGAAGAAGAATGGCGGGAGCCGAGCCGACAGCTCCCAGAAGGAAGAGGATTTCCAGAGTGGTCATTGATAACTCCCGAAGTTATGTAGCGAGTGCTACACAAGCGGAATGTAGCACTCGCTACAGATAGTCAATGGAAAATCCTCGCCAGTCCCCTGATACCCTGCTGCCCAAGCTTGCCGCCCATGTGCTCGAACATGGCCTGGCGGGCGCAAGCCTGCGACCGCTCGCCAAAGCTGCGGGGACCAGCGACCGCATGCTCATCTATCATTTCAAATCGAAGGACGGTCTCGTCACCGCATTGCTGGAGCACGTGGCGGGCATGTATGCACAGGCGCTCGAAATGGCATGGCCGAGCGAGCCAGCCGCTACGCGCCGCGAATGTGCGCAAAGGCTGCTGGGCATCGGCCGCGCGCCCATGTTCGTGCCCTTCCTGAGGCTGTGGTGGGAAATCGTCGCCGGGGCGGCGAAAGGGGACGCCGCCTACCGAGCAAGCGCCGCTGCCATGATGGACAGCCAGCTTGCGTGGTTCGAAGCGCATCTCCCGCCCGACGACCCGGACCCGAAGGCCGGCGCGCGGCTGGTGGCGCTGGCGGTGGAAGGTTCACTGATGATGGATGCGCTCGGGCTTGGCGAGGTGGGCGAAGCAGGGCTTGCCGCCTTGGAAGGCTGACCCGCTTGAAGCGCCGCCTCCGCATGCTATCGGTCGGCGCATGAAGAAGACCACCGGAACCGACCGCTCGATTACTTCCAACTGGCGCCCTGCCACGCAGGCTGTGCGCGGGGGCACCTGGCGCAGCGAACATGGCGAGACGAGCGAGTCATTGTTCCTCACCTCGGGCTATACCTACGACGATGCGCAGACCGTCGCCGACCGTTTTGCAGGCGAAGCGCACGGGATGACCTATTCGCGGCTCCAGAACCCGACCGTCGCGATGCTGGAAGAGCGCATCGCCCTGATGGAAGGCGCAGAGGCGTGCCGTGCACAGGCCAGCGGGATGGCCGCGATGACGACGGCGCTGCTCTGTCAGCTATCGGCAGGCGATCATGTCGTCGGCGCTCGTGCGGCATTCGGCTCGTGCCGCTGGCTGCTCGACCACTTGCTGCCGCGCTTCGGGATCGAAACCACGGTCGTCGACAGCGCCGACAACGACGCATGGGAAGCCGCGATTCGGCCCAATACGAAAGTCTTCTTCTTCGAGACGCCCGCCAATCCGACGCTCGACGTGGTCGATCTCGCGCATGTCTGCGGCGTGGCTAAGGCCCATGGGATTACCACGGTGGTCGACAATGCCTTTGCCACCAGCGCGCTCCAGCGCCCGATGGATTTCGGCGCGGACGTCGTCGCCTATTCCGCAACCAAATTGATGGACGGGCAGGGCAGGGTGCTTGCCGGTGCCGTTTGCGGCTCGCAGGAATGGATCGACGAGGTCCTCCTGCCGTTCCAGCGCAATACCGGCCCCAATATCGCGCCCTTCAATGCGTGGGTCGTCCTGAAAGGTCTCGAAACGCTGTCCTTGCGCGCCCACAAGCAGAGTGAGAATGCAGTCGAGCTTGGCCAGTTCATCGAGAGCCGCGTGCCCCGCATGTTGCATCCGGGACTGGAAAGCCACCCGCGCCATGCGCTCGCCCTTGAACAGATGAGCGCGACCGGCCCGATCTTCGCTTTCGATGTCGAGAGCCGCGAGCGCGCCTTCGCCATCCTCGATGCGCTCGAACTGGTCGATATTTCGAACAATATCGGCGATGCGCGCAGCCTGATGTGCCACCCCGCCAGCACCACGCATGCCGGAATGACAGCGGAGGACCGCTCGGCCATGGGCGTGACCGAGGGGCTGCTGAGGATCAATGTCGGGCTGGAAGACGTCGAGGACGTGAAGGAAGACCTCGACCGGGCGTTGAAGGCCGCCGCTCTCTAGCGACGCGGGCGAGTATATCGCTCGCACGCCCAGCCATCATTGTCGCCATCGAGGCCCTCGCGGTATCCGGGTTCTCCGCGCCGGATCGGTGTGACGCCCGCCGCGCGGGCTTCCCTGCAACCACGATAGTAGACCTCGCGCGACCGTATCGGGCGGGCTTGCGGCGCTGGTGCCTCTGCTTCTTCGCGTTTCGGGCAATGAAGCGCGCCGGTTTCCTTGTGCATATGGCAGCGCTCGGCGCCTTCCTCGCTCGGATGAGCGGAAAGGGGGAGCGAAAGTCCAAGAGCCAGCATCGTCGAGGGGAGGAAGGCTTTCTTCATGAAGCTATCCTAGCATCGACTGTACTGTGGGGAAGTATTCGGAAGCATTGCTCCGATGGTTATTCGGGGTAGGTTCGAACCGGACTGAATTTGGGGGCGCATCATCATGCATTACAATTACGACGCACTGCTCGAAGCAGCAGGCGAGATGGAACAGTATTCTGGTTACCTCGATGGGGATGACCTGAAGGCCAGCCAGCAGGTGCAGGCGAATTTCGCGGGCGTCCGCAATCGCTTCGTCTACGACGCGCTGGCAACCGGTGACGATCCGGAACAGATCAAGGCGAATATCGTCAGCGATCTCGACACGCTCGCCGAGGAAAATCCGGGCTGGGCGGGGCCGGCCTATATCGTTCGCGACGAACTTGTCGCCCGCATCGAGCAGGAAAGCCAGAAGAACCCGACTTGGCGCAAGGTGGTGCGCTACACGCCGATCGCACTCGGCGTGATAGCGGTCGCCGCCTATTTCGGTGTGAAGTTCTACAACGATGTCGACCTGTCCGATCCGTTCGAAAGCCGTGCTGGTGTGGTCGCCCGTGCGGAAGCGCTGGAAAAGACACTCCGCCACGACGACTGGGCATCCACGCGGTCTCGCCGCGGCGGCTTCATCAAGGACATCCTGCTGTGGCCGATCTCTCCCAGTGATGCGGAAGTGAACGCGGCGATGCAGGTGGCGGGCTTTGCCTTCGACGCGCAGGAATTCATGCGCAGCCAGCAGGCGCAGTGCAACTACACCGGCGCGACTTACGGCGAAGAGCTGACCGAGCGCGAGAGGGATTACCTCGAAAATTACTCCGCGCGCTTGCAATCCGAGACGGTTGAGTGGGATGAAGACCCGCAGTTCACCATGCTCGTAGTCGCGGCAGACACCCTCGGGTGCCCGCCGATCGACCGCTCGATGTTCGAGCTGCCCGAGCAGGACGTACCGGAGGAAGCCACGCAAGATGAGCCAAACGCTTGAATTCATCCTCGATCTGGCAGCGCCGAATGGATACCTCGCCTGGTATCCGCTGAAGGAAATTGCCGGGCGGACCGGCGCGAAGCTGGTCGTCACTCCGGTATTCCTTGGCGGCATGCACAAGATAACGGGCAATTCGCCGCCGATGATGCGTGATGCGGATGTGAAGGGGAAGGTGCCCTATGCAGCGCTGGAGTTCTGCCGCTTCCTCGACCGGCATGCAATGGACCGGTTCAGCATGCATCCGGACCTGCCTTTCAATTCGATCCTGCTGCAGCGCATCCTCGTGGCGGCCAAGGACCAGAACGAGATGCAGGCGCTGGTCGACCTGTTCCAGCCCGCCGTGTGGGAGCGGAACATCGATTGCGGCGATGCAGATGTGGTGCGCGAAGTGCTTGAGAGCGGCGGCTTCGATGCCGAAAGGCTCCTTTCGGCCACGCAAGACGCTGCAGTGAAGCAGACGCTGGCCGACAATACGGAAAAAGCCGTCGAACGCGGCGCATTCGGGATCCCGACCTTTTTCGTCGGCGACGAGATGTGGTTCGGCAAGGAGCGGCTGGGCCAGCTCGAAGATTACCTGACGGGCGGAAAGCCCTGATGCAACCTGCTCAAAGGTCGAATGCGTAGTAGGCGAGTATCGTCAGTTGCGGCGCAAGCAGCGCCAGCTCGATAAGGCCGTAACCGCTGCAGTCGCGGCGCAGGTTGCGGATGAAATGAAACAGCATGTTTTCCCTCCTCATCCGGCTCGCGCCGATCCCGCGGCGCATGGTCGTTTATCCCTTGCAAATCTGCCGTATCCCGATGGCGGATTTGCGCGTCCCTTTCGCGGTTCTAAGCAATCGGGCCTAACCGCGTGCTGCCGAACGAGGTAAATCGGCATTAAGCAATTGGACGGCGATGGCAAAGCAGACGCAAACTATTGAAACAACCGGCTTCCACTCTTGCGATTACTTCCGCGGTCAATACTATCGGGACTTCGGATTTCGAGGGGTCGTTGTGCGTTTTATCCATTTTGTAGCTTGTGCCCTGGCGTTTCACGCGCCGCTCTACGCGCAGGAAGAGCCGGCCGAGCGTCCGGCTGAAATTCCTGTCGCGGCATTTGCTGGCGGCAACCAGCTCAATTCGGCCAAGCTTTCGCAAAACGGCACCCGCTTCGCGTTCGTCGTGGTCGAGGGTGGCAAGAGGGTGCTGGCGGTCCACGACTCCGATACGCTCGAACCGCTGCTTGCCATCGACCTCGGCCCGCGTGATGGGTTCAACTGGTTCGACTGGGCGGGTGACGACCGTATCCTCATTTCCAACCGGATGAAGCTGTCGAGCTTCCGCTATGGGGAATCGCGGCTGCACGCCTTCGACATTCCTACCCGTCAGCTGCATTTCATCGGGTTCGAGGATCAGGGCTGGGAGGGAGACGATGTGCTCCACACCGACCCGAATGGCGAATATGTGATTCTTTCGCTGAGCGAGAGGGGCGGCATCCCGCCAGCGGTCTGGCGCTTCCCGCTCGATGGCAGGGGCGCATCGGCCGCCGTCCTCGTGCAGAGGCCGGAGAAGGATGTCTACCAATGGTTCGCCGACGATGCCGGCGTGGTTCGCCTCGGCATGAGCTGGACGTCGAAAGCCGACATCAAGATCTACTACCGCTCTGGACCTGACGACAAATTCAGGCGCGTGACCAAGGTAAGGGGCGGCGATGACGAGGCGCTCGATGCCTGGGACGTCATGGGTATCTATGCGGGCCGCGACACGGGCTATGCGATGGTGGATGCGCCCGATGGTCGAAAGGTCCTGCGCGAAATCGACTATTCCAATGGCAAGCTCGGTCCGATCGTCTACGAAAACCCGCGATGGGGGATCGACCAGGCGATGTTCCGCAAGGGCGAGGGGCCGATTGGCGTCAGCTATACCGATGACGAGCCACGGACCGTGTGGCTCGACAAGGACATGGCGGCTGTGCAGTCGCAGCTCGATGCGGCCCTGCCGGGAAGCAGGGTGCGCGTGATCGATAGGGCGGGCATGAAGCGGATGCTCGTGCGACAGGCGGGCGATGCGGACCCGGGCGCACTCTATGTTTTCACGCCCTCGCGCTTGAGCCTCGAACTGTTCGCCAACCTGCGACCGCATGTGGACGAAAGGCTGCTGTCTAAAACCGAGGCTCACGATATCGTTGCACGCGATGGCACGCACATGCGGGCTTTCCTCACCCTTCCGCGTGGGCGTGGGCGTGACCAGTTGCCGATGATCATCATGCCGCATGGCGGGCCCTATGGCGTCCGCGACACCATGGTCTACGACGACTGGACGCAGCTGCTTGCCAATCGCGGCTATGCCGTCCTCAGGCCCAATTATCGCGGCTCTGGCGGCTATGGCGAGGCATTCGAGCGACTGGGCGACGGACAGATCGGCCGCGCAATGCAGGACGATATCGACGACGCCTATGACTGGGCGGTCGCACAGGGTTTCGCGGATCCGGAACGTGTTTGCCTGTTCGGCGCAAGCTACGGCGGTTACGCGGCCATGTGGGGCACCTTGCGCAATCCCGAACGCTATCGCTGCGGCGCGAGCTTCGCAGGTGTGGTCGATTGGGAAGACCTGCTCGCCTACGACAGCCAGTACCTCGCCCGCGGGCGCGTGCGGAAGCGCTGGTACAAGGACGTCTGGACCCCGCGGATCACCGGTGACGACAAGTTCGACCTCTCAAGCATTTCGGTCGCGGACCAGATCGAGCGGCTCGAACGGCCGCTGTTCGTCGCCCATGGCACACGCGACTTGCGCGTTCCCTTCGACCAGTACGAACAACTGGCCGAGGCAGCGGATGCGGCAGGTAAGGAGGTCGAGATGCTGGAGCTGGCCGACAACCACTACCTTTCCGACGGCAGCGAGGAAGCTCGCCTTCTCGAAGGGCTGCTGGCTTTCCTCGACACACATAATCCGGCCGACGAGAAAGATTGATAATGCGATATTTGCGTACTCTATTTGCGATTGCGGCTTTGGGCCTTATTCCCTCGAGCCCTGCCGCTCAGGAGCAAGCCGAAACGGCTACAGTGCCGCAAATTCCTGCTAAGGCATTCGCTGCGCGCAGCCAGCTAAGCGGGGCGAAGATATCGCCCGATGGCAGCCAGCTTGTCAGCCGCTCGAATTTAAACGGCATGGACTACGTCATGCTGTTCAATGCAGCGTCCGGCGAGCCTGTTGGCAATTTCCCGATGGGCGAAGGTAACCGGCTGAACTGGGTGCGCTGGGCAGGCAATCGCCGTCTGCTGGTCAGCGCATCGGCATGGGACAAGTTCAACCGTTACTGGACGCGGCTCTTCGTGGTCGAACTCGATACGGGCGAACTTTACATGATTGGCCGGAAAGAGCCGGTGCGCGATGGCGACAATGTTATCTGGGTCGCAGAAGACGGCTCTTCCGTCCTCGTTTCGATCCAGGCCAATCCGCGTCACTATCCCTCGGTCTACAGCTACGACCTCACCCGGGATGGCAAGCGCGAGCAGGTTCAGGGCTCCCGTGTCGGCGTGTGGAACTGGTATGCCGACAGGGAAGGCAACGTCCGCATCGGGACCGGACTCTATCGCAAGAAACTGCGCGTATTCTACCGGCGTCCCGGCGAAGAAAACCTGCACATGGTCGATAAGATCCACACGGATGACCTGAAGAAAGAGAACGATACCTATCGTTATCTCGATATCCTCGGCGTCGAACCGGGCACGAACGTCGGTTACATCCTCGAGGAAAGCGAGGAAGGCAAGGTCGGCTTGCGCCGCTATGATTTCGCCCGCTCCGAAATAGTCGATACGCTCTACGAGCATCCGCAATATGATGTCGATGGAGTGGCCTTCTCGCGTGACGGCAAGCCGATTGCGATTACCTATACGGACGACAGCTCACACGTGGTCTGGCTCGATGAGCAGCTTGGCGCGATCCAGAAGGGGCTGGAGGGCGCATTGGAGGAAGACAAAGTCTTGATCGCCTCTCGTTCGCACAATGACGAGCGGATGATCATCCAGACGGGCGGTGCCGCCGATCCTGGCGCGCTTTATGTCTTCACACCTGCAGCGGGCACGCTTGAGGCGCTTGGCGAAATGAGTGCCGGGGTGCCGTTCGAGCATCTCGCGCAGCCCAAGGCGATTACCTATACCGCCCGCGATGGCACGCGTATCAGGGCCTATCTGACCCTGCCGCGCGGCGTTCCCGCAAAGGATTTGCCGCTCATCATCTACCCCCACGGCGGCCCTTACGGTATCAGGGACACGCTGTCCTATGACGCGCAAGCCCAGTTGCTCGCCAATCGCGGGTATGCGGTGATCCAGCCCAACTATCGGGGCTCGGGAGGATATGGCGATGCCTTCTTCGATTTGGGTTACGGCCAGATTGGTCGCGGCATGCAGGACGATCTCGACGATGCAATGGATTGGGCGGTCGGGCAGGGTATCGCTGACCCTGCACGAGTATGCCTCGTAGGAGGCAGCTATGGCGGCTATGCGGCAATATGGGGCGTCGTCCGCAATCCCGAACGTTACCGCTGCGCCGCTTCGTGGGCGGGCGTCATGGATTGGGATTCCATGCTGCGATACGACAGCCAGTTCTTCAGTCGGCAGACCACCAATCGCTGGCGCGACAGATATGAGGGCAAGGAAGACAAAGATTTCCGCCTTGCCGATGTCTCACCGGTGCAGCAGGCAGGCAATCTCAAACGTCCTGTACTCCTGGCACATGGGACCGATGACGGGATCGTCAATGTCGGGCAATATCACCAGATGCTGGCTGCAGCGAAGAAACAGGGTGTGCCGGCTAGCGAACTGCTGATCGAGGACGACGGCCACAGCTTCACGGAAATTGCGAGCCGTGAGGCCTGGTTTGAAGCGCTCGACGAATTCCTGAAAGAGCACAACCCGCCCGACTGAACGCTTCGTCGCATAGCGGTGAATTCTTGGGGGTGAGGCAGGGTCTGCCCTTGCTCCTCCGTCACAAGTGCCTAGGTTGGAGGGGTCATGAAGGAATTATTCCAGCACTCAGCCATGACCGATGGCATTACCGTCCGCGTGTCGGTGAATTTCCTGCCCGAGCAATCCCAGCCCGAGGCGGGCAAGTGGTTCTGGGTTTATCATATCCGCATCGAAAATGCTTCGCACGAGCGTGTGCAGCTGATGACCCGCCATTGGCGGATCACCGACGGTGCGGGCATGGTGGCCCATGTCGATGGGGATGGCGTGGTCGGCGAGCAGCCGGTTCTCGCTCCGGGCGAAAGCCATGATTACGTGTCGGGCTGTCCGCTCGATACGCCGCATGGTTCGATGGAAGGGTTCTACACGTTCCATCGCGAAGACGGCACGCCCTTCGAAGTACGCATTCCCTTCTTCCCGCTCGCGGCACCCGCTACGGCGGAATAGGGCACTTCGCGGTGAAAACCCTGCTCGACCGGGTTATTGGCTATCGCATCAATCGCGCGACTTACTGCTTGCGATCTTGATCCTCGCGCGGATCGGGATCGAGAAGGGGCTGATGCCGGGAGAGAAAGGCGCGAATGAGTGGGGACCGCAGCCGCCCGATGGGATCAACTGGAAGCGCCCTGAAAAGCCGCCGTCCAGCGAGTGATCCTGCGGCCTAAATGCCCGCTTCTCCGGCTTCTTCTTCGAACAGGTATTCCCCGACCTTGACCTTGGCTTCCTTGCCCAGCCAGTCGGCCAGCATTTCCAGCTCGCGGGTCAGCGGCCACACCGCCAGCGCTGCGCGGCTTTCATCGATGTAGAGCACCAGTGACTTCTTCTTGAGCCTGAGCTTGCTGTTGCTGAGCGCCACGCGCGCGCCCGCTCCGAGCCTTCGGGCGAGGCGGAAACCGAGGCCCCAGGTCACACCTTCGCGCAAATCGTCGTCGCTCGCGATCTTGCGCAGCTTTGCGGGCAGGGCAGTGCGACCGAGGCTGCCGAAAAGCGCGGCGCAGATCATGGCTCGGTCGCGCGCGCTGCAATCGATCCAGCGCTTGTCCAGCGCCCATTCGGTGGCGTGATTTACACGTAGGTTGGGTTCGACCCTTTGCAGGGCTGCGGCCAGCTGTGCCGCTGCAAGGCGCAACCGTTCGTTACGCTTTCCGCCCCCATTGGCGAGGTCGACGGTCCATCCTGCCACACGGGTCGCATCGGTCACCGGCGCATCGCGCGGCTCGCAAAAGGCATGGACACCCGAGAGCAGGGGGTCCTGCTTTTGTTGCAGATCGGTCAGCCGCGAATAGAGCAGGCCCTCGCGGATACCCCAGCTCGAGAAGATCAGGCATTCGGGTTCGAGTTCGGCGAGCATGGGGCCGAGCAATGCCGCTGCATCGGGCAGGTAATGCGCCCGCATCTCGCTGATGCCAGAAATTTCCATCAGCTTTGCCGGCTTCGCATCGACCAACCTTGCGGCGAGGCCGAGCGCTTCCTCCACAGAGATGGAATATCCGTGCGGGTCGGTCAGCGGATAGTCCGCTTCGGCCATCGCGTAATAGGCGAGAGCCCGCCAAGTCCCGCCGATCATGAACAGCGGTCCCCTGTGCGACTTGGCCCAGCCCACATTCGAGACAGCATCGTGAACTGTTTCTGCGAAATCGGGGCGGTTTGCGCGCAGCGCCGGCAGGCGCAGGGTGCCGAACTGGAGGCTGACTGCATCCTTGCATTCGCCGTCACCGATCGCGACCAGTTCGAGGCTGCCGCCGCCGAGGTCGGCGACCATGCCGCTCATGCCGGGAAATGCGCCGATCGCGCCGAAAGCAGAAGCGCAGGCCTCTTCCTCGCCCGAAAGCAGGCGCGGCTCAAGGCCCAGCGAGGCCACCTTGGCGAGAAAATCCGCGCCATTCTCGGCATCGCGCGCAGCGGCCGTTGCCACGGTCTGGACATCCTCGATGCCCCGGTCCTCGATCAGCAGTCGATAGCGCCCAAGCGCCTCCAGCGCCTCGCGCTCGGCTTCTTCGGGAATGCGGCCGGTTTCGGACAAGTCACGGCCCAGACGTGCGGCGACTTTCTCGTTCCAAACCACCTCGGGCGCGCGACCGGTGCCTTCGTACATGACCAGGCGCACGGTATTGGAGCCGATATCGACAACGGCGCGGGGAGGGTGGATCAGCCGCCGCTGCCAGCGCGAGGAGCGCACTTTCTGCCCGCTCACTTATCGTTTCCGTACAGGCTGAGGCGCGGGACCTCTTGCGTTTTCAAGGCCGAGCCGCGGCCCGACAGCGAGGGGTTGGACATGAAGTACTCATGGCAATTGAAGCCGTCCGAGCCATCGCTCATCCGGCGATACTGCCCGTCGGGATCGAGCCACCAACTCTGTTCGACATCGAGGATGTTCGCCAGCATCACCTGTCCCAGAAGCTGGTCGTGGACGGTCTTGTTGGAGATGGGGACCATGACTTCCACCCGGCGATCGAGATTGCGGCTCATGGCATCGGCGCTGGTGAGGTACACCCTCGCCTGCCGGCTGGGCAGTTCCTTGCCGTTGGCGAAGGCCCACATGCGCGTGTGTTCGAGGAAGCGTCCGATAATCGATTTGACGCTGATATTTTCCGACAGTCCCGGAATACCGGCCCTGAGCGAACAAATACCGCGCACGACCATCCGGATTTCCACACCCGCCTGGCTGGCCTCGTAGAGTTTGTCGATGATCGCCTTGTTGGTGATCGAATTGAGCTTCACCCAGATGCCGGCCGGCTTGCCTGCCTTGGCATTGGCAATCTCGACATCGATCAGCTCGTCCAGCATGTCGCGCATGCCGAGCGGAGAAATGGAGATCTTCTCGAGTTTTTCGGGCTCGATATAGCCGGTGATGAAGTTGAACATTTTCGCCGCATCGCGGCCCAGGGCCTGGTCTGCCGTGAAGTAGCTGAGGTCGGTGTAGATCTTCGCGTTAATCGGGTGGTAATTGCCCGTGCCGAAGTGGCAATAGGTGCGATAGCCGTCTTCTTCGCGGCGCACCACGAGGCTGACTTTCGCGTGGGTCTTCCACTCGGTGAAGCCGTAGATCACCTGCACTCCGGCCCGTTCCAGCTCGTTCGCCCAGCGGATGTTGCGCTCTTCATCGAAGCGCGCCTTCAATTCGACGACGGCGGTCACGGCCTTGCCGTTCTGCGCCGCCTCGACCAGCGCCGCGATGACAGGAGACTGGTCGCCTGCGCGGTAGAGCGTCTGCTTGATCGAGACGACAAGCGGATCGATCGCGGCCTGGTGCAGGAAGTCGACCACTACTTCGAAACTCTCGTAGGGGTGGTGGATGACTATGTCCTTCTCGCGGATTGCGGTGAAGACATTCCCATCATGGGCGAGAACGCGCTCGGGATAGCGCGGCGAGAAGGGCGGAAACTTGAGGTCCGGACGCGGCTCGTTGCAGATCGCATCGAGGTCGCGTAGGCCCAGCATGCCGCCTGTCTTCACGATCATCGCGGCGTCGACATCGAACTGGTCGCGCAGCAGCGCTTCCGCCGATGCGTCGCATTCGTCGTCGAGTTCGAGCAGGACGGCGCGGCCGCGGCGCCGGCGCTGGATTGCAGTGCGGAAGAAACGCACGAGGTCTTCGGCTTCGTCTTCGACCTCGATATCGCTGTCTCGCAGGACACGGAAAATGCCGTCGCCGAGGATCTTGAAGCCGGGGAAAATGCGGTCGGCAAAGCGCGTCACCAGCTGCTCGATCGCGACGTAGATGGCCTTGTCGCCTGGCACGCGCACGAAGCGCGGGACGTTGCCCGGGATCAGGACCATCTCGACAAGCTCGCCCTTCCGCTTGCCGCGCTTTAGGCGAAACAGCACGCCCATTCCGCCATTCGCGACGAAGGGGAATGGGTGCGACGGGTCGATGACCTGCGGCGTGATGAGCGGCTGGATGTCGGTGGCGAAATAGTCGAACAGCCATTCCTGCTGGGATTTTTCGAGCTCGTCCGGCAGGGCGATGAGGATGTCCTCGTCGCGCAAGAGCCCGCGCAGGATGTCGAGGCTTTCCTGTTGCCGGTCCTCGAGCGCCAGAACCTGCTCGCGGATCGCGTCGAGCTGCTGGCGCGGCGATCGACCGTCGATCCCCGGCGTTTCGATGCCGCGATGTACCTGGCCTTCAAGGCCGGCGATGCGGACCATCGTGAATTCGTCGAGATTGCTTCCCGAAATCGAGAGAAAGCGCAATCTTTCCAATAGCGGGTAATCGGTATTCTCGCTCTCGGCGAGGACGCGGCGGTTGAAGCTCAGCCAGCTAAGCTCGCGATTGACGTAGCGATCTGCCGGATCCTCTGGGGGCACAGCGGCGTCCGCAGCGATTTCCTCGCCGGCGTTATCACTGCCAGTATCGGGCGCATTGCCTAGGGTCACGAGCCAGCCTTTTCTAAGTCGAAGTGAGGGTAGGACGCGAAGTCGCTATTGGAAAGAGTTTCCGTCTGCCACTGGCCTTCGTGCCTTGTCAGACTGCCGTCACAATTTGGCGTAGAGCGCCGAGAGTTCGTCCCAAAGTTGCGGGGTCGACGCTCCGAGCAATCCCTTCCTTTCCCACTCGTCGACACGGTAAGGCGAGCCGTCGGGGCGAGCGACCTTGCCGCCCGCTTCCTCCAGCCAGAGTGCGCCCGCAGCGTGGTCCCACGCAAGGGTGCGTTCGAAAATCGATACGTCGTTCTGGCCCAGGCCCAGGCGCGGATATTGCTCGGCAGCGCAGAAGGGAATGTCGACCAATTCGTAATTGGGCGAGATATGGCGACGGGTGGCCTGTCGGCGCTCTTCCTCCATGAAGACCAGCGAAATTGCAGCAACCGGTGGCGTCTTCCCGGTTGCTCGCGAGGTGACGCGTTCGCCGTCGACGTATGCGCCCTTGCCGCGGTGGGCAGCGCAGAACCGGCCCGAAAGGCAATCATAGAGCCAGCCGGACTGGGCCACACCGCCATCTGCGCGCGCGATGATGACGCCGAACGGCGGCTTGCCATGTGCGAAGTTGCGCGTGCCGTCGACGGGATCGACGATCCAGCAGGCTTCGCCCAGCGTCTCGAGCACAGCCGGGTCGGCATGGGCAGCTTCTTCGCCGACGAAACCGATGGTCGCATCGATGGACGCAAGTCCTTCGCGCAGCAACGCCTCTGATTCCTTGTCGGCTATGGTGACCGGATCGTTGCCGCCCTTGTCCTCGACCTCTCCTTCGGAAAGGTTGCGGAAACGCGGCATGATTGCTTCTTCGGTGACCCGCTGCATCAGCGCGAGGATTTCCGCGTCGAGTGCACTCACGAACGGTAGTCCGCATTGATCGAGATGTAGCCATGCGTGAGGTCGCAGGTCCAGACGACCGCCCTGCCGTCACCCATGCCGAGATCGACGTCGATCCTGATGTCCTGCCCCTCGAGATGCTTTGCAACCGGGGCCTCGTCATAATCGGCGAGTGGCTGCCCGTCCCTGGCCGCCCAGGTGCCGCCGAAACCGATCGACAGCCTGTCGCGGTCGGCCGGTTCGCCTGCCTTGCCGACAGCCATGACCACGCGGCCCCAATTGGCATCGCCGCCCGCAATCGCCGTCTTGACCAGCGGCGAGTTCGCGATGGAAAGGCCGACGCGGCGGGCGCTTGCATCGTCTGCTGCGCCGCTGACCGCGATCTCGATGAACTTCTGGGCTCCTTCGCCATCGCGAACCACCAGCTGGGCGAGTTCGCGGCAAACCGACAGCAGCGCCGCGTAGAAGGCATCCGCGCCTACATCCTTCCATGAAGAGAGCGCGGCATTTCCTGCCTTGCCCGTGGCGAAAGCGAGGACCGTGTCACTGGTGGAAGTGTCTCCGTCGACCGTGATGCAGGAATAGGTCGCGTCATTCGCTTTCGACAGCATCTCCTGCAGGAAAGCGGGCTCTACCTTCGCATCGGTGAAAATATAGCCGAGCATGGTCGCCATATCGGGGGCGATCATGCCGCTGCCCTTTATGATCCCGGCAAGTTCGACACGTGTCTCGCCGATCATGGCAGAGGCGCCCGCGGCCTTGGTAAAGGTATCGGTGGTGCCGATGGCAGACGCGGCCTCTTCCCAGTCGCAGGGCTGTGTTTCCAGTACGGCAGCGATCCCGGCGCGGGCCTTGTCCTTGGGCAGGGGAACGCCGATCACCCCGGTAGAGGAGACGAAAACCTCCTCTGCGCGGCATCCCAGCGCGTCGGAAACCTGCGCCATGATCTGTTCGACCGCCTCGCGCCCGCGGATGCCGGTGAAGGCATTCGAATTGCCGGCGTTCACGATGAGGGCGCGGGCCGTACCCTTCTTCACCTGTTCGCGGCCCAGCTCGACCTCGCTCGAGGCGCAGGCCGATTTGGTGAACACGCCTGCGACGCTGGTCCCCTCGGCCAGTTCGGCGAAGGTCAGGTCGGCCCTGTCCCAGTTCTTGTAGCGGGCGCGCGCAACGCGAAGCACTGCGCCGTCGATCGCGGGCATTTGCGGGAATGGTCGGGCGAGAGGGGAGCGTTCGAGGTCCATGTGCTTGCAGCTAGAACGCGCGTGGGCTCGCCGCAAGCGTGGCGAAGTACAGGAAAAATGGTCCGCCTGACTTTAAACCTTAAGTATTCTGCGCTATCTCGATGCCCGATATGCGACGTCAATTGCTCGCCCTCCTTGCACTCCTGACCGGCCTTGCTGCCGCGGGTGTGCCTGCGCATGCTGCGCTGGACGGTGAAATTGGCGTTGGTTTCGAACAGGCCGCATCAGGCGCGAACGACGCCCGCGAAGCCAAGTCCTCGTGTGAAGAAAAGCAGCGAAAGCAAAAGCTTCGCAGCGAAAAGGTGACCCCCTGCAAGAAGCAGGAACCGGTCGTAATCTACCTTCCCACGGTCCAGTTCGGCGCCGATCGCGCCTACGAATAGACTGACATTTCCAGTCCCCGTTTCATGCCCGGCACGATCGAAGTGCGCGGGCATTTTCCATATATCACCGTATTATCCGAGGCCCGCGCCCACCCATGTTCAATACAATCATGAAGTCCATCTTCGGTTCGTCCAACGACCGTTACGTCAAATCGATCGGCAAGATCGTCAACCAGATCAACGCGCTCGAACCGCAGATCCAGGCACTGAGCGACGAGGAACTGCGCGCCCAGACCGACAAGTTCCGCCAGCAGCTCGCCGACGGCAAGACGCTCGACGATATCCTTCCCGAAGCCTTCGCCACCGTTCGCGAAGCATCGGTTCGCGTCCTCGGCATGCGTCACTTCGATGTGCAGATGATCGGCGGTATCGTCCTTCATCGCGGCGAAATCGCCGAAATGCGCACGGGTGAGGGCAAGACGCTGGTGGCGACGCTCGCCACCTATCTCAACGCCATCGAAGGCAAGGGCGTCCACGTCGTTACCGTGAACGATTACCTCGCCCGCCGCGACGCGGAATGGATGGGCCAGCTGCACAACTTCCTCGGCCTGACCGTGGGCGTGATCGTGCCCAATCTCGACGAGTTCGCCCGCCGCGACGCCTATGGCGCCGACATCACTTACGCGACCAACAACGAACTCGGCTTCGATTACCTGCGCGACAACATGAAGCACGAACGCGGCCAGATGGTGCAGCGTCCCTTCAACTTCGCCATCGTCGACGAAGTGGACTCCATCCTGATCGACGAAGCGCGTACCCCGCTGATCATCTCGGGCCCGACCGAGGACAAGTCCGAGCTTTACGTCGCGGTCGATGCCATCGTGAAAGACATCGATCCCGAATGGTACGAGGCGGACGAGAAAACCAAGAACATCACCTGGACCGAAGAAGGCACGGACGAGATCGAGAAGCGGCTGATGGAAGCCGGCCTGCTCGAAACCGACAACCTCTACGACGTCGAGAACACGCAGGTGGTCCACCACCTCGACCAGGCCCTCAAGGCCAACATCATGTTCAAGAAGGACACGGATTACATCGTGAAGGACGACAAGGTCGTCATCATCGATGAGTTTACCGGCCGCATGATGGACGGCCGCCGCTGGTCGAACGGCCTTCATCAGGCAGTGGAAGCCAAGGAAGGCGTCAAGATCGAGCCCGAGAACCAGACGCTCGCCTCGATCACCTTCCAGAACTACTTCCGCATGTATCCCAAGCTGTCCGGCATGACCGGTACGGCGGCCACCGAAGCGGCCGAATTCTGGGACATCTACAAGATGGGCGTGGTCGAGATCCCGACCAACGTCCCCGTCCAGCGCGTCGACGAGGAAGACGAATTTTACAAGAACACGCAGGACAAGTTCAAAGCCATCGCCAAGGCGATCAAGGAAAAGTACGACAGCGGCCAGCCGGTCCTCGTCGGCACCGTGTCGATCGAGAAGAGCGAACTGCTCTCCAGCTTCCTCGACCAGGAAGGCGTGAAGCACGAAATCCTCAACGCGCGCCAGCACGAGCGTGAAGCCCACATCGTCGCGCAGGCGGGCCGTATCGGCGCCGTCACCATCGCCACCAACATGGCCGGCCGCGGTACCGACATCCAGCTCGGCGGTAATGTCGAATTCCGCATCGAGGAAGAGCTTGCCGACCTCGCCGAGGACGATCCCAAGCGCCAGCTCGAGATCGATCGTATCAAGGCCGAAGTCGCGGCGGAAAAGGAAAAGGTCCTCGCAGCGGGCGGCCTGTTCGTCCTTGCGACCGAACGCCATGAAAGCCGCCGCATCGATAACCAGCTGCGCGGTCGTTCGGGCCGCCAGGGCGATCCGGGCCTGTCGCGCTTCTACCTCTGCCTCGAAGACGATCTCCTGCGCATCTTCGGGCCGGACACGCTGTTCGCCCGCATGATGAACGCCAACCTGGAAGACGGCGAAGCGATCGGTTCGAAGTGGCTCTCGAAAGCTATCGAGACCGCGCAGAAGAAGGTCGAAGCGCGCAACTACGAAGTGCGTAAGCAGGTCGTGCAGTATGACGATGTCATGAACGACCAGCGCAAGGTCATCTACGAGCAGCGCTCGGAAATCATGGACAGCGAAGCCGTCGACGACGTCGTGGTCGACATGCGTCACGATGCGATCAACGCGATGGTCGGCGAACACTGCCCGCCGGGTTCCTATCCGGAGCAGTGGGATATCGAAGGTCTCAAGACCAAGGTCGACGAAGTCTTCGACATGCGCTTCCCGATGGAAGAATGGCTTGAGGAAGATCACATCGAGCCGGAAATCATCGAAGAGCGTATCCGCGAGGAAGCGGATCGCCGGATGGAAGAGAAAATCGCGAAGGCCGACCCGAACATGTGGCGCCGGATCGAGAAGAGCCTGCTGCTGCAGGAACTCGACCACCAGTGGAAGGAACACCTCGCCACGCTCGACGCGCTGCGCCAGGTGGTGTGGTTGCGCTCGCACGCGCAGAAGCAGCCGCTCAACGAGTACAAGCAGGAAGCTTTCGGCCTGTTCGAACGCATGCTCGACAAGCTGCGTGAAGACATCACCGCCAAGCTCCTGCGCATTGAGCTGGCAGAGCCGGCGCCGCTCCCGCGGATCGATCTGCCCGAGCTGCCCGATTTCCTCACCGGCCATATCGACCCGCTTACCGGCGTCGACAATTCGGACGACAATGACGGATCGCGCGGCCGCGAAGCTCTGTTCGGCGCGCTTGCAGGCAGCGCGCGCGCTGCAGCGGGACCGGGCGGCGCTGCCGATGAAAATCCCTATGCGGGGATGGACATCAGCCGCAACGCACCGTGCCCCTGTGGCTCGGGCAACAAGTACAAGCACTGCCACGGCGCGATCGGCGCCAAGGCCTGATCGCTCATTCAAGGAGCCGCGCCCAGCCTTAGAGCGGGCGCGGTTCTCTCACCATCGGGACCAGCGGCGGAGCGTCCGGTGTCGGCCGGATCTCCCCGCACGCCTCGAACCCGCAGCTGGCGTAAAAGCCGGTATTGGCGGGGTTGGAATTCTCCAGGTAGGCGCGGGTGCCGGTGCGGTCGCAGGCGTCCAGCACAGGCTGGATGAGCTTCCGGCCTAGCCCCTTGCCCTGCTGCGATGGCCTGACGCCGATGCTGAAGAGATAGGCATGTTCGAAGGTGGGGTGCGCGCGCTCCATCGCCTCGCCGGTTTTGATACCTTTTTTCACCGCTTTCAGTCCGCAGTGCCAGACTGTCGGCAGCGCGAATGCGGCATAGTCCAGCTGCGAAAACGAGGCATCGCCGCCCGGCAACATCCACATTGCCGCCCCTTGATCGCCGATATTGTAAACAAATCCCCGAGGGACGTAGATCCGCCGCGCCTGCATATGGAAGAGCGAGCGGATGCCCTTGTAATTGCCGAAGAGCCACTGGTTGAAGGGATCGTTGCGGAATGCGTCCGCGGTGATTTCGCCGATGGCGAAGGCATCTTCCTTGCCGGCCTGCGAGAACCCTTCCGGTAAAGTGATTTCCGCATCGTCCACAGCGCCTGGCCTCCCTTGCATCGCCAAGGCTAGCGGCAGGCTGGCACGCGGTCTAGGGAAGCCGGATGCCGCTACTCATAGTCGCCTTCCTTATCACGGCACTGCTCTACGCGAGCGTGGGCTTCGGCGGAGGCTCCACATATAATGCGCTCCTGGCGCTGGCAGGGATCGATTATCGCATCCTCCCGCTCATCGCGCTGAGCTGCAACATCGTTGTGGTTGCAGGAAGCTCGCTGCGTTTCGCCCGTGCCAAGGTGACCCCCTGGCGCGGGGCAGTCACGTTGACCGCGCTGGCCGCCCCTGCCGCGCTTCTCGGGGGGCTGACACCGATAGGCGAGGGAGCGTTCCTGAACCTGCTCGGCGCAAGTCTTGCACTGACAGCGGTCACCATGCTGCTGCCGATAGCGAAGCACGAAGGAGAGCCGCTTCGCTGGGCGCGCGCAATTCCGTTCCTCGCCGCTCCGCTAGGGTATCTGGCCGGACTGGTCGGCATCGGCGGCGGCATCTTCCTTGCCCCGATCCTGCACCTTGCCCGCTGGGACAATCCGCGCGCCATCGCGGCGACGGCGAGCTTCTTCATTCTGGTGAACTCGGCCTTCGGCATTGCCGGCCAGATCCTGAAAGGCGGGGAGGGGCGCGTGCTCGCCGCAATCGACGCAGGATTGCCGCTTCTGATAGCCGTCGCAATCGGGGGGCAGATCGGCAGCCTGCTGGCTCTCAAATTCATGCCGCAGCGCTGGATTCGCGTGGGTACGGCCGCTCTCACCGCATGGGTGGGGCTGAGGCTGCTGCTTGCGATGTAGGAAAGAAAATGGCTCCCCGAGTTGGGTCGTCACAATGACGGAGTTCTGCGGGAAAATTGGTCTAACCCCCCGAAATTGCGCCACGAGTTTCCGCCGTGTCCTTGGGCTGATGTCTAACCTTTCACGATCCGTTTTGCGCTATTTCTAACGGTCCGTTACGCGACACTTTTCGGAAGTGATTGGCTCTTGAGACATGCTGACAGGATGACGCGGATTTGCGAGAGACGACCAATCGCGCAAACAAGCTCGACGACGTTCCTATGCGTCTGTTCCGTGCCATAATATTGGTAGTGAACAAACGGGGACATAAGGGCTCGTGTTGAAGGGACTTGATATTACTTGCTGCTCCAGTGGGATCCGGATAGGACAATACCCCCTAGTCTAATTTGTGCGGTCAAAAGCTCAGCTCGTAGATGGTACAGCTCTGTCAGCAAGACATCGATGTTGGGGGTGCCATACAAATTTTCGGCGGAACAGGTCTAGAGACTTCCTAGAGCTAATCGTTGAGCGGGTCGGGTGGCAAAAGATAACAGCAAGAACGGGCGCGAATTTCCATGAAGTTTGATTTGGATGGATTTCCGGTGGGCGACGCACCTCGGGATCGCCTTATCATGGCATTCCTCACAAAACAAAAAATGCTGTCAGCACACGGCATTGAGTCCACGTATCCCTGCAGGCTTGGCGACGTATTGGCTGGATTGAAGATGGAGCAATCGCGAAGTGCAGCTTCGTCCTTGTGCCGGAGCCTTAGGCGTTTGCATGCTCAAGGTCATTTGGACCTCATTGAGCCTTCTTCGCCGGATTGGGGGAGTGGCATGATGTACAGTCTTTCGAAGGAGGCTTGGGATAAGATCGGGTTTCTCGCCGAGACTTGAAGTTTCGCCTTGGCGAGTATTCAGGAGCAACCGTCCCATTTAGGGACGACAGAACGGTAAAACATTGGACTCCGGTTACTTTTGATGCAATTTGGAGGGGACGTTATTCAAAGGGTCCCTTCCAATGAAATTCAGAAGCCTCATCGCCGCAGCAGAGAAGCCGTCCTTTCAGGATATCGACGGAACGGATGGTCCAGACGATATTCTTGGAACTCCCGATGCCGACACCATCACTGGTCGCGCCGGTGCAGACAGCATCGACGGTGCTGATGGTAACGATACGGTCTACGGCGGGCTCGACGACGACACGATCTTCGGTGGAGCCGGAGATGATACCATCTTCGGTCAGGGCAACTACGATCGTCTCTACGGCGGCGATGGCGATGACGTGATTCATGGAGGCAATGGCTTCGATACCGTCGAGGGAAACGAAGGCAATGACCGGCTCTTCGGCAATGGCGGCAACGATATCTTGCGTGGCGGCGCGGGCATGGACGAGCTGCGCGGTGGAACCGATAATGACCAGCTCTACGGTGGCAGCGAAGACGACGAGCTACGCGGCGAACAGGGCAACGATATCATTTATGGCGAAGGCGGAGCCGACATCATTTATGGCGGTGCCGATGTAGATCGTATGTATGGCGGCTGGGGCAATGACCGTCTGATCGGCGGCGATGGAAGTGATGTCGCTGACGGAGGCGAAGGGGACGACGCAATTTATGGCGGCGCCGGTTGGGACTCGCTGTCGGGTGGCAATGGGAACGACATCGTAGAGGGCCAGAACGGAAACGACACGCTCAACGGCGACGCCGGGAGCGATGCGCTCTATGGTCATCTGGGCGATGACACGCTCAACGGTGGTGACGATGATGACTTCATCGATGGCGGTGAAGGTGATGACACCATTTCCGGCGGCCAAGGGGTGGACTCGATTCTTGGCGGGAATGGAAACGATGTCATCTATGGTAACGGACAATCCGACGTCATCGATGCCGGTGCCGGACTGAATACGGTCTTTGGTGGCTGGGGCGACGACCTCATCAGCGGCGGAAGCGATGCTGATACCATCTATGGCGAACAGGGGAACGACACCCTCAATGGAAATGAGGGTGACGACCTGATCTACGGTGGTGAAGGTGATGACGAGATATCCGGAGATTTGGGGAACGACACGATAAATGGTGACGCCGGATCGGACCTGATTTTCGCAGGTGCTGGCGATGACGACGTGTTCGCTGGGGACGATGCCGACCGCGTAGAAGGTGGCACTGGCCAGGACCATATTTTCGGCGGCGCCGGAGATGACGAGATCTTCGGGCAAGACGATGACGATGTCCTCTGGGGCGAGAGCGGAAACGATTTCATCTCGGGCGGTGCCGGTGACGATTTTATCTTCGGCAACTTTGGGGACGATGAACTCGAAGGCGGTGACGGCAACGACGTCATCTATGGTCTTCGTGACACGGACATCATTAATGGGGGTGCCGGCGACGACACCCTTTATGGCGGCGACGGATCGGACACGCTGACTGGCGGGTCAGGTTTCGATAGCTTTGCCTTCGAAGATGCTCTGGGCGGCGGCGTGGATGACATTACCGACTTCGTGAGCGGCGCCGATCGCCTTGTTCTTGCAGAATGGATATTCTCGGTGGGTTATACGGGTGTTCTTCAAGCAAATGAGTTCCAGCTGGGGACCGAAGCGGACGACGCCGACGACCGACTGATCTACGATCAGGCAACCGGTGATCTCTACTACGATCCAGACGGCAATGGTGCCGAGGAACAGGTGCTCTTCGCAAATCTTGGCGCAGGTACAGTTCTCGCGGCCTCCGACATCGAGATTTCGGCTGGCCAGTCCCAGATGTCAGACAAGTCCCTGTGGGCTCCGGTCCAGGATTTGGCGAGTAGCGAACTCGCCATCTTCTAATCGGCAACTGGTTCGGCTTATCAAAGAGGGTGCGAAGATGAGCTCTTCGCACCCTTTCTTGTGCGTAAGAGATGCTGCCTCCATCGCGGCACCAATCGACTACTGTTGTTGATCCACTGTCGAAGGACACATCCTGCCTCGGGCAATGCATGAGCCGTTTGTTACCACGGTTGCCGTGGGACCATTCATGATAGCCCTTGGCAGATCTGTTTGCAGGACCCGTCGTCGCACGCGCCGATGAATGATTTGTAGCGCGGACCCTGCAGTCAGCATATCTGCTCAACGAGACTGCCGAGCACGCGACCTAAAGTAGACAAAAAAAGGGGAGGCCGAGGCCTCCCCTTTCGAAATAGTGTCGCAAGAAGATCAGGCGAAGCTGAACTTCGTCGAAACTTTGTGGTTCTGGCGACGGCGGTAGCGCATTGCGCCGCCGACTGCACCGAAACCAAGGATCATGAGCAGCCACATGCCAGGCTCAGGAACGCCCGGCGTGAAGGTGACGACGCCGCTGAAACCAGCATTCGTACCCGAAATGCCGTTGACGATCAGCGTCTGTTCGCCCGCGCGGGTGAAGAGCTGGATGAATCCATTCTCAACAAATCCGGTCGGCGAAAGAGTGAATTCCTGGCCGTTGAGCGTCACCGAAGTGAAGTCGATGTTACCTGCCATGGTGATGGCGATGGTAGTGATCGACGATGCGGTGAAGCCATTTTCCGGAAGGAAAAAGGTAAACATCTGGCTGAACGCGCCCGCAGTACGGACCGAGCCGGTGAACTCACCGGTCAGTGTACCCGAACCGTCACCTTCCAGATCGATAACAGTGGCGGCCTGAGCCGGCGCAGCAATAGCGAACGCTGCGCCTCCGGCTAGGGCCAATGCAAGTTTCTTCATGCTTTCATCCCCGCTTCAATATTGGAGCGACTTAACCGGGACGTCCGGCGCACACCATAAACTAAAAATTTATGTCAACGTTGAGGTGGTTAACCAATCAGAAACCACGACGCAAGGACTAAGTTCCGAATCTAAGGCGATTTTTTTATACTGTGCGAAATTGGATCAGCTTTTGGGTAATATCGCCAAGCGCACGTAGTGGATGGCGCGCCAAAGTCGGATCGCGACCAAGGTCGCAAACGCCCTTGCACGTTCGCCGAACCCTCGCAATTCCGGCGCGATGGCCAGTTTGAAGGCGTGGGGAAAGATAGAGAATGCTACCATTCCTGCTCGCAAAAGCCATCGCAGGCCGGACTTCCCTTCGTCGCGGTGCAAAGCAAAGCTTTCCTCGTCGAGTCGGCGCCACTTGCGCACCAGCTCATCCCAGTTCCTGCGGGCAGGATGGCCGACGAGCGCACCTTGGCAATAGGCGAGCTTATAGCCTTTTGAGGTGGCGCGACGGCACCACTCCACATCCTCGGAAACCCCGGTTCGGAACGCCCCAACATCCCAGAATGTCGCGGCGCGGCAGAACAGGTTCGCCGTTACCGTAAAGCCATGACTGTGAACGTATTTCTCGTTGTCGAAGGCGAAGACCTGCTCGAACGCTTCGGCCCCGCTCTTGCTTTTCTCGCTGCCGACCAGAACTTCCATTCTTCCGCCTACGACATCGCAATTTGCTAGGGCGGCGACCCCTTGTTGCAACCAAGCGGCATCGGGGATGCAGTCGCTGTCGGTGAAAGCCAGCACCTCTCCTTGCGCAAGTTTCGCCCCGCCATTCCGGGCCGGACCGGCGCCGCGCTCCTCGACCCTGACCAGCCGTCCGCGACCGGCGATGACCTCGAGAATTTCGTGCTCGGCTATCGGCGAACAATTGTCGGCCACGATAACTTCGAACGTCTTTCCGTCATTCAGGCTCTGTCGTTCAAGCGCATCCAGGCATGCCGACAGATTCTGGAGATCGTCATAGTGCGGAACGATGATGCTGACTTCGGGCTTCACTGTGCTGAAACTTCCGGATCTCGCCTGGGCTTTGCCAGTTGGATCTTTCGCAGATTTTCCGGTGTCGGTTGGAATACGGCTTCCGGGCTGCGCCCAATAAGCTCCCTCAGAGCTTCGGTGGAGAGTTCCCACCACCGGGAGGCCTCTATCGCTTCCTGCAAGTCTTGCGAAAAGCGGTCGCGGATTTTGGATGCGGGATTTCCGGCCACGATGGAATAAGGAGCGACATCCTTTGTCACGATCGCGCCCGCGCCAATAATAGATCCCCTGCCGATGAACTTACAGTTTGGCAGTATGACCGCGTAGTGCCCGATCCAGACATCGTCTTCGATGATCAGGGCGTCATCCCACGTGATATCCTGGTCGACCACGCCGAATTTTCGTTCATAGAGCGCCGGATGCGTCGTGAGCGCGGAATAGGGATGGTTGATCGGTACCGAGCGAACGGTCTTTGCGATCGAGCAATATCTGCCGACCTTGATCGGTCCGGGCATGCGCCACTCGTCGAAGCAGCCATAGGAATAGAGGCCTACGTCGACACGGTGACGTCGGCTGAAATGATCCCGGAGCGGAATGCTAGTCGCCTGATTCCGAAGCCAGGCCCAAACGCGAGCCTTGTTCAGCAACCTAGAAAACATTCAGAATTCTCCTGACAGGCGACTTAACGACCGTGCCCGCAATTTGCTGGCCGCAGTTGCTATCGCCCTACCGGTGCGGCGATCAATTGTGCTTCACCACGCTTTAAAAGCCGTCCTAGCAAGAGAATGTAGGAGATGCTGGCTTCTTCCTTGAAAACCACGTGATCGTTTTTCTCGACGAGCAGCGCAGACCGCACTTGTGGCGTCACACGATCAAGCGGTTCGGTTTCCAGCGTTTCAGCTCCATCAAGCGCCCCTTTGGCAAGAGCGCTAAGGGCCGCAAAATTCCCTTCCACACATTCGTGGGTGATCGTTTCGCGCGCCTGATCTGACAGCCTGAGGCCAATTTCTTCCTCGGCTTCCTGACCGGCCCTGTGAACGTCGTCCAGGCCGACTTTCGCCCGACCACCTCGAACAGCATTAAAGCTGGAGTGAAGTGCCAGCAGTTGTGCCAGATAAGGGAGGCCGTGCGACCATTGAGCAATCAGGTCCTTCGCATCAGCATCGAAGATGAGCGAAGCAGTTTTCGAACCGAGATCTAACAATTGCTGGGTCTCGTCTTCCGAAAGCCTGCCGACCGGCAATCCGATGAGGTTCCTGCGGATCGACGGGATATGCGAGAACAGTGCGGTGAGGTTGGATGCCACGCCCGCAATCACGAACTGTATCGGGGTGCCGCGATCGGAGAGGTTCTTGATCAATTCAGCCATCTGCTCGCGGACACCCTCATCCGAAACACGGTCAAATTCATCTACCAGGAGCAGGAAGTTCGCGCCTTCCACGTGTTCGAATGCCGTAGTGGCATCTGCCACCGTGACCGGGCTGGCACCGAACAGTGCGTTGAAGCTGTCACCTCGCTCCACTTCAACATCCGTAGGCTGGAAGCCTGAATGGAATAGCAGCGGGATTTCCCTCGCGAAGCTTCTGATCAGGGAGTCGAATGTCGTGTCGGAGCCACAGGAGTTGTAGCTGGCGTGATATCCTGCGCCAGAAGCCTGCTCCTCAAGGACCCGCATGATCGAGGTCTTGCCGATACCCCTGTCTCCGTAAAGCACCAGGTGAAGATGCTGGTCCTCGAGCAAACGGATGATCCGTTGGAGGAGAGCCCGCCGCCCGGCAAATCGTTTTCCGTTCGAGACGGGGTGCGATGGTGTGAAGGCATTGCGCAGCTGGCCCATGATGGCCTTTGCGAAGGGGGTCCCGCTCGCCCTGTTCCGTCCGCCTGAGAAGCTCGGGAGGGGATCGTTACCCGTATCGTCGTCAGCTTCCCCGGACAGCCTCAGTATGCGGGCGGAGGCGGCCGCACCGCGGATATTCGACGTCTCTGCGACCTCGGAATGGCCTTCTTCAATGCGGTCGGACTGCGCCCTGCCGAGTAGTCTCGACCAAAAACCGGGCTTTTCGGAATAGCTCATCGCTGCCTTCCAATACGTAAGTTATGCGCGGGCATATACCATTGAACTCTTAGGAAATGGTGCACTTTCGATGCTGATGTCCCAAAGTGACATGCTTCGCATTAACTTTACATAACCGAAACGGGCGAGGTCAGGCGGGGCGGAATGGTTTGAGGATCGCGTAAGTGTAAGCAAGCACCCCGAGTATCGCGGCGACCGCAAGCAGGTCGTACCCTTCGTTCCCGAGATAGTTGGCCACGGCACAGCCCACAGCAGCCGGAAGATACTGCCAGATCGTGTCGGGCGGCTCATCCATCGCCGAGCGCTGGAGAAATAGGGTTATTAATCCTGCGAAAATCAGGACCGTAACCCAGTCATAGACCGTTTCCATCGTATTCTGCCCCTGCAACTCCAGACCTGAAAAGACGGTCTAGCGCAATACTCAGACCAAACAAGGAATACAGGGGAGCGATGTGTGATGACCCTTTTCGGGACATCAAATGCGCAGTCGCGCATCTGGATGCGGGATAGGCGGGGCCTATTCTGTCATCGAGGCAACCGGATCGTCCCAGTCGAGGCCGAGTTCCTGCTGCAAGCGCGCGTGGAGCGAACCCACCTGACCACCCGCAACAAATGTCTTCGGAACCCGCTCGTTTTCGTTAGCAGTCTCCTGCGAGACGACCTCTGATTGGCGGCTACGGTTTGCCAGATTCATCAGAAAACTCCTTCCCTCCAAGGATGCAGAGAAAAGGTTAACGAATCCTTGCCGATTGGCAAGTGTCACTACCTAGCCCAAGTGACGTCTGAAGCGTGTGTCTCAGCTGACCGTGGGGCCCACGAGCATTCCGTAGTGACCCGTCCGGATCCCGCTCTTAATGACGCGAGCAGGATTGCCAGCTGCAATCGAGCGATCGGGAACGTCGCTGGTCACGACCGATCCGGCTGCGATGATGCAATGATCCCCAATCCGGACACCCGGGAGGATAATGGAGCCTGCGCCAATGAAGCAGTTGGAGCCGATAAAGGTATCGACGTGATTTGCCCGGACAAAATCGTGTGTGAAAATCTGTACTGATGGAGTGACGATAGTATTTTCGCCGATGTGCACGCCTTTAGGGTTCGTGAAATCGAGCCTCGCCTTTAAGGAGATACGTGCGCCTGAGCCGATATTCATTCCCCACACCGATCGCAGATAGGTGCGCCGCGCCCCGGCAATTCTCCTGTGAAGTGAAGTCCGCAACACCTTTAGACGGTCTGCAATCAACCTGCGTTTCCCTTTTCCGATCGGCGCTTCCGTAGCGCGTTGTTTCCGGCCCTTCTAGGCGGGTAGGGCAAGGAACCACACTTCTGTGCCAGAATCGAACACTTGTGGATGGGTAGTGTATTCTCTTCCAATCTTCTCGTTGAGCGGTTAAGTAGTTTGAAACCGCGAATCGGTTCACTCAAACGTTGACGACAAATTGATGCTTAGGGCGCTCAGGACATTTAGCCCATGAGAACCTCGAGCCTCCCAATGGGGGTAATTATGTTTAAAGATTTCAAGCGTTTCGGGATTGCGTTCTCGGCCTTGCTTGCAGCAGTCGGCTTCTCTGCTGCTCCGCAAGTCGCTTCCGCTGCCCAAGTCGTCGAACCGTGCGATCCCGCCCTCGTCAATCCGACAGCGCAGGCATGTTCCGGTTACTATAGCGGCAACCTGCTTGGCGGCAGCAGCACCCAGATTGCCGCTCAGATTGCGGGCGTGGATGCATTGGGTGCGGCCTACACCTTCGATGGCAATTGGGGTGCGGTCGATCCGACGAAGATTACCGGTCTTATCGGAGGCAACGTTCTGGATTTCGGAACCACGCTTTATGGCCTTACCGTGATTGGTGCCCACTTCGGTAATGTCGCCGGCTCGGCTGGCAACGTGACCGTGTTTTACCTTTTCGACTTCGGTACGGAAGGTGCAAACGGCGTCGTTCTGAACGATATCCAGGGCTTCTCGAATGCTGTCCTTTACACCACCGGGGCGGTGCCAGAACCTGCAACCTGGCTGCTGTTCATCCTGGCTTTTGCCGCGATCGGTGCAGCGATGCGCTCGCGCAGCCGGAAGACCAAGGGCGCACTGGCTACTGCCTGAGCGCTTTTGCAGAAGTGAGATTGAAAAAGGGCCGGGGATTTACCACGGCCCTTTTTTCTTGGAAAAGGCGGTGACCTTCTGCGCCGCTACCTGTCAGAATACGTCACGCCCGATAATATTCCCGGGACGGCTATAACGACAGACGAGAATCTCGCGCTTTTCGTTTGCCGCCAGACCGCAACCCACCTTTCCTGTTTTCCGCCAGACAACCTGAGTGAAGTGGCTCACGTCGGCAACGTTTTGCGTCAAGCTGTTGTAAGGGAAGCGGCCAGGCTGGAAGTGCTTCTTTTCAGCGACCCATAGTCCGATCATGGCTTCCGGGTCGAATGCCCCCTTCGTGCCGCCCCAGATATTCTCGCCTTCGGGCTTGCGTTCTGGATCGTCGGGCGAATGTTCGAACTTTCCGGTTCTCGCGAGATGCGTGGCCCATTGCTCAGCGCCGCGCGCCAGCTTGTTGTCCCATACAAGTGCGGGGACGCCGTGCAGATCCCGTTCCCGGTTGTGACTGGCGAGCAGCCGGTCATCGAAATCCGACAGACGGCCTTGCATGCCGGTGAGGCTCGCAAATGCGGCCAAGGCCAGACCACACTTGGCCAGCCTCGATGATGTCGCAAAGCGGATGGATTTCTCAGGCATAGCCCGAGGAATAGTCGCCAACCCTTAAGGATTGGTTCGTTGGATAATCGGATTTGCTCTACAGGGGGCGTTCTGGTCAGTTGGTCGAACGAACGATCCGAACGGTGTCGCCCTTTTCCATCGCATCGAATATCCGGCGGGCGAATTCTAGCGGCAGGCCAATGCACCCGTGGGTGGCACGAAATTCCGACATGGGACTGCCGTGGAGAGCCACACCGTCTGTGGTAATGAACATCGAGTAGGGCATCGGCGCGTCGTAGGAGCGCGAGTGATAGTCACGATGCTTTGAGCGTATCGGAAAGGTCCCGGTGGGCGACTCATACCCATCACCGCCATAGACGATTACCGCAGTCCCAATTTCGTGACCGTCGCGGAAAATCGAAATCATCTGTCGACGAAGATCCACGTGGATGTTCATCTCGCCTTCCGGGATGCCGTCGTCATTCCACACGTATTCGCCGTGCTTTAGAGATCGCGGTACCCTAAGCAGCGACTTCACTCCGGCAGGAAGAAGATCACGCGACTGCGCGCGTTCCAGTGCCTCGGGAGACAACTGCAATCGAACGGATTTGCTTTCGCTCGCCTGCTCGGCGGCTACGGACTGCCCGGGCTTGTCACCGATCGGCTCCGGATCATCTCCGGGCGAGGCAGCAAATGCAACAACGGCAAGACTACCGGCAAGGCCAGCAAAGCAGAGCGGGAGGGTTAGCTTAAGCACGGACCAGTCCGGTCAGGACGCTCCTGCGACGACGAAGCGCGTGGCCTATGAACATGAATCCAAGGAGGAACATCGCCCAAGTGGAGGGCTCTGGAACCGGCCCGACCGGAGGATTGGGTGTTGGAGGTTCGGGGCCTCCGCCGCCTCCGCCGCCTCCGCCGCCACCACCAATGAGGCCGCCTCCACCACCGCCGAACGGAGTGAAGGCGAGGGGAGCCAGCACCGCCGGCTGAGCCGCGACTGGCGCGATGGGATCGGCGGCCACGGTTTCGACCGGTTCGGTTCCAGGAAGGCTTTCCGGGTCTTCGCTCGGAGCTTCGAACACTTTGCCAAGTGCCTGCTGCTCAGGCGCGCCGGCCGCAACTTCGGCATCGGCAAAAGTGCCACTCTTACCTTTGCCCTTACCCTTCATGATTGACGCATCGCCACGCTCGCCAGGCGACCTTCCAAGGAATTCGTCCAGCGCGTCTTGCGTTTGCTGCATCAGCCTAAGGGGCACATCTGCGGTTTCAGGGTATGCAACCAGAACGCCAGTCGCACTGACGCAGAACAGCGCTAGCATTGCCCACGCTTTCCTGCCCCCAGTGAGACGATTCGTTAACTGTCGCATAACCATTACAACTGGCACTGTATCTTATGCTTCTGGAAAATTAAAAGGCTTTCTGTGTCGGAAACGCCGTAGAAGTCAGCCTTGTTCCGAATTGGAACGGGTTGGAAATTATGGCCAGTCATTGGGCTCGAACGGTCCAAGCGCGGTTGCAATTCGTGTCACCGGAAGCCAAAGCCACACTGCTGTTTTTCTTCAAGGGGTTATTAGTGCGAAAAGGAATTATTCTGGCAGGGGGCTCGGGCACGAGGCTTTGGCCGCTCACGAAAGCGGTCTCGAAGCAAATGATGCCTGTCTACGACAAGCCGATGATCTATTACCCGCTTTCGGTCCTGATGCTGGCCGGGATCCGGGATATCCTGATCATCACCACCCCCCAGGACCAGGAAGCCTTCCGGCAGCTTTTGGGCGATGGTTCGGAACTAGGCATTCAACTGACCTTCGCAATCCAACCCGAGCCACGGGGGCTGGCACAGGCCTACCACATCGGTGCAGATTTCGTCGGAGACGCACCTTCGACCCTCATTCTGGGGGACAACATCTATTACGGCCACGGTCTGAGCCAGCTTCTGCAGTCTGCCTATTCGCAGACAGACGGCGCTACGGTCTTCGGCTACTACGTCAAGGATCCTGAACGGTATGGCGTGGTCAGCTTCGATGACGCTGGAAATGCTACCTCAATCGAGGAAAAGCCGAAGAGCCCCAAATCGAACTACGCGGTTACCGGCCTCTATTTCTACGATGGCGATGCTGTGAGGCTGGCGAAGGATCTCGCACCGTCACCACGCGGCGAACTCGAGATTACCGATCTGAATCGGCTTTATCTTGACGCAGGCAAGCTGAACGTCGAGCTGATGGGGCGCGGATATGCTTGGCTCGATACCGGGACACACGCCTCCCTACTTGAGGCTGCGGAGTATGTGCGCATCACAGAAGAACGGCAGGGACTGAAGATCTGCTGTCCGGAAGAAATTGCGTGGCGTATGGGCTTCATCGATTCCGAGCAGCTGGAAGAGCTCGCTGCGCCGCTCCTCAAGTCCGGATATGGAGAATACCTGGCAGGATTGGTCCGCGGAGAAGGCGTTTGAACGTCAAGGAAACAGGGATTGCGGATTGCCTCCTGATTGAGCCGAGAGTTTTCGGCGACGATCGTGGGTTCTTCATGGAGAGCTGGAACCAGCGCAGTTTTGCGGCAGCCGGCCTAGATCTCGAATTCGTGCAGGACAATCACAGCATGTCGTCGGCTGGAGTGCTGCGTGGACTGCATTATCAAAAGCCGAATCCGCAGGGCAAGCTCGTGCGTGTAACACATGGTGCCGTCTACGACGTGGTCGTCGATTTGCGCCGCTCCTCGCCCACCTTCGGCAAGAGCGCGGGCTTTGAGTTGAGCGGGCAAAATCGCAGCATGCTCTGGGTTCCGCCCGGCCTCGCGCATGGTTTCCTCACACTCGAAGACGCGACCCATTTTCTCTACAAATGTACCGCATTCTACGACCCTGCCAACGAGCACTCGCTCCTGTGGGATGATCCGGAACTCGGGATCGAGTGGCCGCTCGGTGACATGGAACCGGTGCTGTCGGAAAAGGATCGCGCCGGTCGGCCATTGGCCAATGCCGAGACTTTCGCATGAAGGTCCTTGTTCTCGGCGCCGGAGGCCAGGTCGGAAGCGCCATGGTCGGACGGTCTCCGTCCTCAGTATCGATTACCGGCTTCGATCGCCGATCGCTCGATGTCACTGATCGCGACCGATTGGCGCGGGCAATGCATGAGATCGGTCCGGATGTCGTCGTCAACTGCACCGCCTATACCAAGGTTGATGACGCAGAGAGCGACCCGGGTCTCGCCCACGCCATAAACTGCGAGGCAGTGGGCAAGATTGTAGAGACGGCTCACGCAACGGGAGCCAGATGCGTTCATCTGTCGACCGATTTCGTGTTCAATGGTCACTCTTCGCGACCTTATTCTCCCGGCGACCCGACTGAACCGGTAAACGTATACGGGGGTACCAAGCGTGCCGGCGAATTGCAGTTGGGCCCGGAAGATCTCCTTGTGCGCACAGCTTGGGTATATGATGGGAAGAACCGCAACTTCGTGACGACCATGCTGGGGCTGATGCGGGATCGAGAAGAGCTTGGCGTCGTCTGCGACCAGATCGGCACCCCCACCTTCGCGAACGATCTCGCCGACGCCTTGTGGCGATTGATCGCATGCGATGCGAAAGGAACTCTGCATTATACCAATGCGGGCGTAGCGAGTTGGTACGATTTTGCCGTCGCTATATTCGAGGAAGCCACCGATTCCGGAACGCTCAAGAAGGACGTGATCATACGGCCGATAAAGACCGAGGAATTCCCCACAGCCGCTCGTCGTCCGGCCTTTTCCGTTCTCGACTGTTTCACTACCTATGAACTGCTTGGCGAACCGGCCCGCCATTGGCGTGCGGCTCTCAGGACAGCTTTGGAGCCCTCCTGATGTCGAATATGCTTGTTACCGGAGGCGCCGGCTTCATCGGCACCAACTTCGTCCACTACTGGCGCAGGGAGCACCCAGAAGACCGTATCATCGTACTCGATGCGCTCACCTATGCCGGGGTCGCTGAAAATGTCGAAGGCCGTGAGGGAGTGGAACTCGTCAGAGGCGACATCGGGGATACCCCGCTCGTTGAGGAGCTTCTGCGCAAGCACGACATCGCAACGCTGGTGCATTTCGCTGCTGAGAGTCATGTCGATCGGTCGATTTCCGGGCCCGATGCATTCCTTTCGACCAACATAATCGGGACGCACAGCTTGCTGAAGGCGGCGCGGAGCGTCTTCCTCGAAGGCGATGGGCGCCCGCATCGTTTCCACCACGTTTCGACTGACGAGGTCTTTGGGTCGCTCGAGCCGGACGATCCCGCCTTTGCGGAAACGACGCCCTATTCCCCGAATTCACCCTATGCGGCGAGCAAGGCGGCATCCGATCACATCGTCCGCGCTTACCACCACACCTACGGGCTGGAGGTTACGACGAGCAATTGTTCGAACAACTACGGCCCATACCAGTTTCCCGAAAAGCTCATCCCGCTGTTCCTCCTGAACTGCCTGTCCGGCAAACCGCTGCCGATCTACGGTGACGGTATGAACGTGCGCGACTGGCTACATGTGGAAGATCATTGCCGTGGTATCGAGGCGGTCCTGGGCAAAGGTTCGATCGGCGAATCCTATTGCATCGGCGGCGGAGAGGAACTGCCGAATGTCGACGTCATCGATCGGATCTGCCGTTCCGTTGACGCGGCCTTCGAGGAAAACCCGGCGCTTGCCGAGAGATATCCGGATGCTCCCGCCAGCCGGGGCGTTCCGTCTGAAACGCTCAAGACCTACGTCACGGATCGCGCAGGGCATGATCGCCGCTATGCCATAGATGAAACCAAGGCCCGCGAAGAACTCGGCTACAAACCCCTACGCGATTTCGACACTGGTCTCGAGCAGACTCTCTCGTGGTACCTGTCGAATGAAGACTGGTGGCGAAAGCTGGCATAATCGATCGATGACTTCTCCCGAGCCTTCGCGCGAAATCCTGATCCATCCGGGTTTCCACAAGACCGGTACAACATTCCTGCAGGAATGCGTGTTTTCCGATGAGCGCTATTTTCGCTCGTTGTTGGATCATGGTGACGTGGATCGCCTGCTCTTGCGCCCGCATGATCTCGAGTTCGACGAAGCATTGCCACGCGAAGAGATTGCGAGGCGGATGGATCCGGTCCCGAATTCATTGGTGCCTGTACTCAGTTCCGAGACGCTTTCGGGAAACATCCTTACCGGGGCGAGGGACTCGCGGACGCTTGCGCGGCGCCTCCATTCTGTTTTTCCGAGCGCGAAGATACTCTTCACGGTCCGTAACCAGCCGGCGTTGATGAAGTCGGCGTACCTCCAGTATGCGAAGAGGGGAGGGCGGTTAAAGCCGTCGCAATTCTTCGATTTCAATGCCGAGCCGGGATACGACAGGTTCGATATAGGGGTGCTCTCTTTCGACCGGCTTGTCGATGAGTATGCATCGCTTTTCGGACGGGAAAACATTCTCGTGCTGCCGCAAGAACTGCTGCGCCAGGACCAGGGCAAGTTCCTCTCACTGTTATTCGAATTCGCGGGCGTCGCGGGCTCACCACCCGAAGGAGGGTACGAGGGAAGTCGCGGCAAAAGCCCGCCCGAAGCCGGGCTTGCCTTGTTGAGGGCGGCGAATTTGTTCGACAGCACACCGTTTCAACCCCGTCCCGCAATCGCGCTCCCAAGCTTGGGGAGAGGGCTCAGGTCGCTCTCCTATCGCCTGGAAGGGCGGAGCGATTCGAAATCGGGAAATCTCGGCCAAATTGTCCGTGAGAAATGCTCGAACCGCTTTGCGAACTCGAACCGCAATCTCCAGAAATACTGTCCAATCGACCTGACGCCCTTGGGCTACGACGTATCGAGTTGACGGCCCTTGAACTGCAAAACGGCAGTGCGCTAGCCATGCGGATGTGACGATGTCGTCGGTTTTTTAACTGGCCTACGAACATCGTCCGGGATCGCTCTGGCAACCTTGCCTAAATTTCAGTTAAAGGTTTTTTTCAAAACATTCAAATGCTTATTCATGACTTTTGCCTCTGGAGGGGGGCGGGTCCGCTTGCGCGCTTAACCAAGCTTGTTGAGCCCTTCCTATCCATCACGCCCTATTACGCTTCCTCAGACGGAAGGTCGGAACTTGCCGAGGCAGGTTTCGGATCCTCTCTAATCTTTAGGGGCAAGCGATGACCAGTTATACCGTTACCAATACTGCCCAGTTCTTGGTGAGCCTCAGCACTGCCCAAGAAGGCGATACGATCTATCTCGCACCCGGCACCTATGACAGTATCCTGGTCCGCAGTCTCGGGAACGTCGGCGTCACAGTCACGTCGCTCGACCCCGACAACCCAGCAATCCTGACCGGCTTTACAATGTCGGACACCAGCGGTGTGAGGTTCTCCGAGGTTATCTTCGAGTCGCCGGCCGACGTGACCAACGCATTCCAGTTTTCTAGCGTTTCGGACATCACATTCTCAGGCGTGGTTTTCCGCGGCCCGGACAATCTCGGATCCGGCAATGAAGTCTCTCCGCTCCTGATCCGCTCCAGCAGCGACATCACCATTGTCGATTCCGAATTCTACAATGTCTGGCATGGCGTGAAGCTGCTCGATATCGATGGCATCGTCATCACGGGCAGCCACTTCCACGATATTCGCACCGACGGTATTCGTGGTGGCGGTGTATCGAATGCGGTGATAACCAACAATTTCTTCACCGACTTCCACCCGATCGGCAATGATCACCCCGATGCAATCCAGTTCTGGTCCACCAATCAGGATGAGCCGGGGCGCAACCTCATCATCTCCGACAACCTGATCGTGCGCGGTGACGGGGCGCCCATCCAGGGCATCTTCATCCGTGATACCTTTGACAACCTGCCGTTCGAGAATGTCTCGATCACCGGCAACGTCGTCCTGGGCGGTCTCTACAACGGGATCAGCGTCGGTGGTGTGAATGGCGGCGAAATCACCAACAACATCGTCGCTGGTTACGAAGACCAGCGTTCATGGATCAGGCTTGGCGATGCCTGGAATGTTGTCGTCGCTCAAAATGCTGCAACTGCCTATTCGCTGCAGGATAGCGATGAATGGCGGCGTCGACTGAATGACGAGATCGAAGAGGGCACGACCTTTGCTCAGGACGCATACGCGATATGGTCGAGCGATGAGACGAATGATCTCTCCGACCTTTCTGAAATGCTCCTGAGCAGTGCGCCAATTATTGATACAAGCGTTGCGAACCTGGCGGGTTCGCTAGCAGCATCCGGCATTTTCACGACCGTAGTCGGTACGTGGGGCGATGACACTCTCACCGCCGCGCCAGGCGGCAGCAAGGTTTTCGGCAAGGACGGAAACGACGTTATCGATGGCTCCGCAAGCAACGATATCCTGCTCGGAAACTGGGGAGATGATATCCTCCGGGGCAATGCAGGGAATGACGATCTCAACGGGTCCAGCGGCAACGATACGATTTTCGGGAACACCGGCAACGACCAGCTCTTGGGCAAGTCCGGCGATGACGTCCTCGTTGGCGGGCAGGGTGCCGACCTGCTCTTCGGTGGCAGCGAGAACGACGACCTTTCGGGTTCCGAAGGCGATGACAAGCTGTTTGGCGGGCTCGGTGACGACATCCTGTTCGGCGGCGACGGAAACGATCGACTTGTGGGAGGCGAGGGTAATGATATCCTGATCGGGGGCTTGGGTGCGGATCAGTTCGTGTTCCAAAAGAGCCAGTCCGGCGATTTCGGTTTCGACACCATCCTGGACTTCGAAGTTGGTGCAGACCTCATCAACCTTAAGGACATCGACGCCAATTCCGGCACCTGGGGCAATGATGCCTTCAATTTCATCAGCACCGCTGCGTTTAGCGGCACGGCTGGTGAGCTGAGGTTGGAACACGTCGCAAACGGCATCGTGATCCAAGGCGATATCGACGGCGACGGGGTGGCCGACCTGCAAATCCTGGTCGAGGGGGTTGACGACCTCCAGGCCACGGACTTCATGTTCTGAGACAGCCATGCGATCGGGATTGCGGCGGGCTAGCGCGTAATCCCGTACCGGGACAGGCCTCGATTTGTTTGCGGCCTGTCCCGGAATTGCGAGACATTTAGCTTGCCCAGCAATCGCTGCACTCGCTATCCTTGCGGCATGATTTCTCTCAGCTTTAACTTCTTGCCTGCGGTCCCGCCCGTTTGCCCGGTGCGGACCTAGGAGCGAGCGGGTGGCGCGCTTTCTTGACACTGTAATGCGTGGGCTTGGTTCGCCAAACTTCGCGCCGCTGGCTGGATACCAGAGGCGCGATTTCTACCGTAACCGGGCTTGGCTCTGGGCGATCGGTTACTTCGCGGCATTGCTGACGGCGGCGGCTGCAGTCGTTTTTCTCGGTCCGCGCGCTCTCATGCTTCTTGCTGTGCCATTGGCACTTCTTGCTCTTCTGATCATCTGGGCGCTTCCCGATAGCCGCAATCCTCCTACGAATTGGGTGCAGCGGCTACTTTTCTGCTTCATCGTGGCATTGTTGCTGTGGCCGGACTATCTGGCCTTCGACCTTCCCGGCTTGCCCTGGATAACCGCATTGAGACTGTTTGCAGTCCCGCTAGCGGCAGTATTCCTGATTAGCATATCGGTGTCCTCCAGCTTCCGTCAGGCGATCAGAGACCGGCTTTCCGTAGCGCCCGTGACGATTGTCCTGCTGCTGCTATTCTTCGGCATTGCTACGATGAGCGTGCTGCTTTCGGCCGATCCGGAGGCTTCGCTCAACAAATTGGTGGTTGCCGGCCTCTATTGGCTTTTGACATTCTTCGCAGCTCTTTGGGTTTTCTCGCATCGTCGGAACCCGAACGTTTTTGCAGGCTTAATCTGGGCTTTTGCCATCGTTACCTGCCTGATTGGCTTGCAGGAGTGGCGGCTGCAGATGATCCCTTGGGCGGGATCCATCCCTTCATTCCTGGCTATCGAGGATCCCGCGGTTCAGAACATCCTGTCGGCAAAATCACGTGCGACGACAGGCATCTACCGCGTCCAGAGCAAGTTCACGACGCCGCTGGGGTTTGCGGAGTTTCTCGCTTTCGCATCGCCATTCATTCTCTATTTCGCAGTCTACGGTCGCAATTGGCTGATCAAGCTGGCGGCGATGGGCTCTCTTCCGCTCATCCTCTTGTCGATCATTCGTACCGACTCCCGACTTGGGTTTGTCGGGTTCTGCATGACCTTCCTCCTGTTCCTCGGACTGTGGGCCTTGCGCCAGTGGGCGCAGAAAAGAGAAAGCATATTCGGCCCGGCCGTGACAATTTCCTATCCGGTGCTTCTGGCGGGGTTCCTGACGGCAACATTCTTCGTCGGAAGGCTGAGGGCCATGGTTTGGGGAACGAAGGCGCAATCCTTCAGTAGCCAAGCCCGCGAGGAGCAGATCGACATGGGAATGCCGATGATCTGGTCCGAGCCCTGGGGGCATGGAATCGGCCGCGCGGCATCCGAGCTTGGATATCGCAATCTGGCGGGAGGGCTGACGATCGACACCTATTATCTCGCGGTGGGGTTGGAGTTCGGTGTCCTCGGTTTCATGGTATATTTCGGCATCTTCCTCTCGGCCCTCGCGTATGGTCTTTACTACCTCCTCAAATCGGAGGATCGAAAGGCGGTCCTGCTGATACCTGTGATGATCGCGATCTCGATTTTCATCGTCGTGAAATCGGTCTTCGCGCAGCAGGAGAACCATCCGCTCGTATTCATTTTCCTAGGCATGCTCGTCGCCATTTGTTGGCAGATGCGATCGGTGCAAGATCGGACGGAGCAGTCATGAGTATTCGTCAGATCCTTACCCGCATTTGGCGCTTCAAGGTCCTAATCGTCATCTCGGCGATAATCTGCGGCGGCAGTGCCTATGCGATCGCAAGCTTCTTGCCCAACCAGTATCTCGGCAAGGCCGGAGTGCAGTTCAACAATGTCGTATATGCGACAGCGGGCAGCTATTCGATTTCGAACAAGCAGATCGACACCTACGTGCAGACAGAGGCTGAATTGGCGCGCGATTTCCGGGTGACCGGAAGGGTCGTCGACCGGCTGGGCTGGACCGGTAGTTACCAGCTTGCGCAACGCTACAACGAGGTCGGTGCCCAAACCGGTCTCGACTTTCGCTCTTGGCTGGCTCGAGGCGTCCGCGACAGCATCTCGCTGCAGTTCGAAGAGGGAAGTCCGACGTTTCAGATCGGCTATGCCGGTTTCACCCCTCAGGAAGCCCGCTACATGGCCGGCCTGATCCGCGACGAGTTTCTTGCCTATCGACGCGATCGCAGCCGGCTGGAAGCGGAGGAGAACGCCGGGCGCATCGATGAACGGATCGCGGAACTGCGGTCAAGGATGGAGCGGGTGGAAGAGCGCAACGCCGAATTTGCTCGTGCGAACGACATAGTGATCAACGAGGATGGCGAGGCGATGAGCGAAATCCGCTTAAGGCTTGCCGCGGCCTCATCGGAACCGGCTCATCAAGGTAGCACCGTGGTCGCCGATGTGCCTCGCGCACAGCAAAACCAGCTGCGAGAAGTCGAAAGCGAGCTTGCACGCCTGTCGGTCGATCTGGGCCCCAATCATCCCCGCATCCGCGAACTAACCGAGCAGCGTGATGAGTTGCGTAGTGCAGCAGCATCGGCCGCAAGCATCCCGCAGATGCCTACCGGTCCCTCGAATGCCGCGATCATGCAAATTCGCTCACAGGAAGTCATGGCCAAGGCTGGCGCAATTGCTCAGGCCAAGCGGTATCATGACGAGCTCGATGTCCTTCGCGACCAATTCGCAGAACTGACGGAGATGCGCGAGAATTTTGATCTCGACAGTCAGAGCCTTCAGGCAGACGCGATCAGTACTGGTGAAGCGACTTCGCGCGATGGGGTCTATTTTCCAAACCGTAGATTGGCCGTTGCCGTTGGAGCGGGTTTCGGGGCGCTGCTTGCGGCGCTCCTTGGCCTTTTTCTCTCTCTGCTCCAATTGAAGGCTACGTCGACGAGGGATCTCGACCTTCTTGGCGTCGATGTGTTGGGAACGCGAACCCCGACGGCGATGGCGAGCTAGGATCGGCTAAGAGACGGCGGCTATCGACCGCTTTCCAGCAAGCGCGCCAGCACTGGCCCTCGGTCGCTTCCGAAGCCACTCTGTGTTTCCAGCCACGCCCCGATCAGCTCCGGCGCAGCCCCGTCTCTCGGTTCGATCACGCGATTTTGTGGAGCGAATTCTTCACCTCCTACGTCCTTGTAGATGAATTGCATCGCCTCGTTCCCGCGGGATGCGTAGCCTTCGATCCTCGTCAGCCTTATCCAACTTTTCCTGTCGCTCTCGGCAACCACACGATTGTTTTCGACCGACACGTCCTTGGCACCTGCAACGGTGATACCGTTGTAGCGACTACCCAGAATAAGGTTCCCTCTGATCCGGATACCTTCAAATGGCATCTGTCGATGAGTGTCCCGGATGAATATACCTTGCGTGGCGCCACCTTTCCCGCGAGCCACCAAGTTGCCGACTATCTCGATGTCGCGACCGGGTTGCGGTTGGTTGGTCGACCAGAGCTGGATGCCGTCCGGATGGTCTTTCTCCGCAGGGGAAAAATCGGTCATGACGTTGAACGCGATGCGCAGTCTATCAACTCCGCCACCACGAATTGCATCCGTCTGTAGTCGCTCCAGTTCATTCAGCTCGATGACCGTGTCGGAAACCTCGAGCATGGCGATGCCATGGCGGAACCCGGCGATATAGGATCGGAGCAAGTGAATGTCCTGGCTCTGACGCAACATTACACCTGCGACGTAGCGGCGGTCGGCTGGGCCGTCCGTCCCCACTATCGAGACCTTTTCTATCCGCACCGCTTTGCTGTTCAGCACGAGCAACGCGTATCGGCTTCCACGTACGGGACCAGCGTCGCCTGGACGAATGTCCAGATTGGTCACCGCAAGTCCGGCAACATCGTCAAGGACCAGCCCGGCCAAGACCGCACGATTCTCGTCCGACTGCGATGTAATGGTTGTCCCGGCAGCGAAGCTGAGGCCGCGCAGCCGCAGTGCCTCGTAACGTCCCGGCGCCAAAGCGATCGTGATCGGACCGCGTGCGTTTTCAAGCCTGGTTTCGAGTTCCTTCAACGAGGAAGCAGCGACCACCTCGCCATTTTCTTCCTGCGCTTGTTCCCCTAGTCCGCCGAGGCCGAAGACCGGCAGGACAATCCCGACTGAAACAAGTGCCGCGAGCAAGAACAGTTTCATGGGTCTCATAGTCCTTCGTTTCATCCGCGATAGGCAATGGCCCGCGCGGTGTTCAGCGAGCCTTTTGACCCTCGTACCGGCCCGAAATGAGGTCGATACCCAAAGTCCTTCTTACGACCATCAGGTATGCCACATTCTGAACCACGGTGACGATCGAAAGAACCATTGCCGCACCGATGATACCCAGTTGGGCAACTGCCATCGGAAAGGCGATCAGCATCACTGCCATCGCCATGCAGGCGAAGATCAGATTGATGCGCTGGTTGCCCGACAAGGCAAGGATGAGGCCTGAAGGGCCAGTTGCAACATAGATCGCCTGGCCTGCCAGCAGGATAAGAAGGGCAGAATTGGCACCCACAAATTCTGTGCCGACGGCAGAAAGGAGCGGTTTGGCCAGTACCGCCAGCACGGTGATCAACGGAATCACAAGTACAACCGACAGCTTCGTTGCTGCATGTCCAAGCCGCGCGACTTCCTCGAAGTCTTCTTCGCTCAGCGCCGAGCCGATCTTTGGCGAGTATACCCCGAAAATACCGATCGTGATGATCGGAATGGCGGATGCGATCTGAGTTGCCAGCCGATAAAGACCTGCATCTGCCACTGAGAGCTGCGATCCGACAATGGAAAGCCCGTACCAGTCGCCGAAATTCTTGACGATTGCCACCACCAGCAGCGGCAGGGAGGCTTCAAAGGTCGCTTTAAGCGAAACAACCAAGGCCGTGTTGTCGGTGGACGTGTCGCGCAGGCTGCTCAGGATGCCGATCGCTATAGCTGCCAGTCCCGCAATAGCGGTTGCCAGCAAGACCGCCTCGACGCTCTGCAGCCATCCCATCGCAATCAATGCAAGTACTGGAAGTGGGATCAGCAGGCCTTCCACGATCTGCGAGAATACATAGTGGTGTTGTGAGCGCAGGAACGAGCTGGTGAGACGAGTAAAGGCTCGGCTTAGAAAGATCAGTGCGAGAATGGTCAGCGAGAAGGCATCGGTGTTCCCACCGTCAAACTGCGCGAAGTAGAGCGGCCCCAGCCACGAAAGGAGCGCGGCAATCAGTCCGCAAACGGCCAGCACCGCGACCAGCAGCCTTCCGGCAGAGATCCGGGAGGGCTTGATGCCACGAGTGCGAGCAACCGAATAATGCTTCACGACAGCAAGATCGAGACCGCCAACGGCAATTATGGAAAGGAACATCGCGGTCTGCGTGATTAGCGCATATGTTCCCAGCGCAGACGGCCCCAGCTGGTTGCCAATCAGGAAAGCGATCGCGAAGCCGGCAAGGACCGTGAGCCCCCTGACCCCGATCGACATGAGCGAAGCGCGGTGGGAATTCAGGTAGTCGATCAGTTTCTTCGATTGCGCCATCTGGGGTCGCTATAGCGGCAACCCGAAGGTTGCACGAGCTACGGCTACCGCTTGGGGACGATGACCGCGAAGGAGACGTCGCATCACGATGGCCAGGTTCTGCAAAAAGTAGAGCGGGCGCATCATCGGGAAGTGCTTCCGTGCGAAGATCATTTTCGAACGGATATGATGGTATTCCGACAACGGTGACCGAGCCCTGTTGGAAAGCTGGCTGGCCGAACCGGCGCTTGCGCCTTCCTTGTGGTATACTATCGCGTCCGAAGCGAAGACATTCGCAAGCACGCCCTTGGACCGCATCGCGAGATCGATCTCTTCATAGTAGAGGAAGAACTTTTCTTCCAGCAGACCGTAACGCCGGATGTAGTCGCGCGAAAGAACCAGGGACGCGCCGCAAATGAAATCGGTTTCGCTCTCCACCGATTGCGGATCGAAGCTCTTCGTCACCGGTTCACCCGCGCAAATGCCGGCGGCCGCTCCAGTCCATTTGTTGAAGCGCATTCCGTTCAGCAGCTGGAATTCGGAAGGCCTGTGATAGAGCCTTATCTGTGTTCCGGCCATTCCGATGTCAGCAACTTCGCGACACTTCTGGATGATCGCGACACTGGCTCCAGTATCGATGGTGGTATCGTTGTTCAGAAGCCAGAAAAACGAAGCTGCCGGGTTCTGCATTGCAATGCGCAGACCAACGTTGTTTCCGTAGGAAAATCCCCCGTTCTTTCCGCTGGCGACCAAGGTTATAAGGGCCTTCGGTGATTGCACCTCCGAGCTCGGTCCCCTGAATTCGAAGAATGGAGAGGACTCGCTGCCGAGGTGTGCCTCGATAGCGCGCCATTCAGCGGAACCTGCATACGCATCGGCCCAGGCCCGAATTCTTTCGACCGAGTCATCACCCGAGTCGTTGTCGACTACGATCAGTCTCGGAATTACCGAGCCTGCCAACACGGATTCGATCATCTCGATCGTGTCGGCGGCGGAACGATAGTTCACTGAAACAATCGCCAGCTCATCGCTCGGCGAAGGGCAATGATTCATCAAGCAGGGCTCCCGGACCACGATCCAAGATAGCCTGCCAGCTCTGAATAATCCGTAGTGGCGCGAATGGGCTCGCGGCTACGAAGCCTTTTGATCGCGCTGGCGAACTCGTTCGGCGTGTCCGCAACCTCGATCAGACCCCGCTGTCGCAGATTCTCGGTCACCTCAGCCTGGTGGTTGTCGTAGTGCTCGCCAAGTTCGCACCGGCGAGGAACAGCGATAACGCGGCAGCCGGCGTAGAGAGCCGTGATCAGCGAACCAGTGCCGCCGTGGCAAACCACAATGTCCGCGCGCTGAAGCATTTCCTGCATCTTGTCGAAAGTGTAGGTTTCGCTGCATTCCACGCCTTGGGGCGCTTGCGGGGTGGCGCCTTTGCCGGTCTGCAAGACAAGTCTTTCTTTGAACAAGCCGTCCTGCTGGGCACGCAAGACGAGATCGATCAGTCTCGGGAATGCCAGAGTCGCCCCGACGGTCGCAAAAAGGAGTGATTCCTTCTCGGGCCTTGGTTCTTCGATAACTCTGAAAGGATCAAAGGTTAGCGATCCCTTCCACTTTTCGCCAACCTTCTGGGCTTGTGCGATCTTGAGATGTGCCAATGGCCCTGCCAGCTTGGCGAACTTCGAGGGCCCCTCGAACCGGGCGAAGGAATCGACAAGGATCACGCGCGCACCATGCATCCTTGCCCAAAGTACTATGAAGCCCATTGAGCCAGCGCCCGTGGTCAGGACGATGTCCGGACGGGTCTGGCGAATGATCTCCAGAGAGCGGTAAACGCTCTGCGAGGCGTTCTTGAACATTGCGGCAGTATGGCCAAGCCTCGCTTGACCGAGCGCTACGTGAGGAACGAAGTATGTTTCGTGGGTGCGCGCGATTGACCGCCCAAGCGACGTATCTTCCGTAACGAAAAATGAGTCGTGACCGCCCCAGAAGCTCTCCAGGTCAAGTAACTGACGCAGATGCCCCCCGCCGGAAGCGGCAAGGCAAATCCTGAGTTTTGAACCTTGTGTCATTAGTCATTCCGCGCAAATAGCCTGCGTGCCATGTCAACGGAAAACGCTGGAAAATACAGTGGTTAATTCGTTACATACCTTATTGGGACACTTCAAGCTTTTCCGTTGCCTTTCTTGAAACGGTCACTAGCCGACGAACCAATGCGCCCTATAACGGCCGCAAATGACAATCTTGAGGAATTCAGCATGTCGATTCGCCCCCTTCTCCTTGCCAGCGTAATCCTTCTGGCTGCTTGCGATTCTGCAGAGGCGCCGACCGGTCAGGTCGCCGCAGTCGTCGACGGGCAGGAGTACACGGTCAGCCAGGTTAACGCGGAGCTCTCGGCTTCGGGAATCGGTGCGGATGTGCGCGATAAGGAGCTCGCAAATCGGGCCCTCGATGCAGCTATCAATCGGTCGATCCTTGCAGAAGAGGCACGAAGCCGGGGTCTCGACAAGACACCGGGAGGGGCGCTGACGCTCAAGCGTGCCGAAGAAGTGGCCTTGGTCGAGCTGCTGCGCCGCGACATCCAGTCGAAAGCACCTTCCCTTTCCGATGAGGAGGCCCAGCAATTCATCCGGGCAAATCCGGCGCTCTTCGCCGACCGCTTCGTCAGCATCGTCGAGCAAGTGGTAGTGCCGAAACTTTCCAGGTCCGATCTCGACGCACTCGAGGCAGCCAATACCCTGGATGAGGTTCGTGCGGCGCTCGATGGCAAGAATATCGCCTATCAGACCACCATGGGCAGCGTGGATTCGCTGACCGTGCCGCCAGCGATCGCCCAGCAGATCGTAGATCTGGGAGTGGGTGAAGTTTACATCATCCCTCAAGGTGATGGAGCAAGGATCAATGCTGTCATCTCGAAACAGAACTATCCGATCACTGGCAGCGAAGCGCTCGAGCTGGGACGCCAGCTGGTGTCAAAGCAAAGGTCCGAAGGTCAGGCACAGGATGTCTTCCGCAGTATTTTGACCGAGAAGAAGGCAGGTGCAAGATATTCTGAGGAATTTGCAGCACCGTCGCAGCCCAATGGCGAAGCGAATGGATCTGCCCAGCCGGGCGCCGCGAGCGAATAGGGTTGCCGCTCTCGAAATCGTACACCGGCGGCGGGACCGCCGTTTGAGTTCGGAAATAATGCCAAGGGGGCTATGTTGAAACGCTTGCGCGTCGGTTTGCTCTGGCATTCGCTCAGGGCTGGGAATCTGGGTGTCGGTGCGCTCACGCTCGGCAATATCGCCATCATACGGGAAGTGGCCGCATCGGCAGGCGTCGATGTCGAATTCGTCGTGCTCTCGATGCGCGAAAGTTCGACCGATCCGATTGCCGAAGGGATCGAACAATACGAAATCGACACGCGGCGTCTGTTCTCGCCGGACGGGTTCAGGGCGAAGGTCGATACGCTTGACTGCGTCATCGACATCGGTGCGGGCGACAGTTTCGCCGATATCTATGGAGCGAAGCGCTTCGCTTTCCTCTACCTCACCAAAAAGTTTGCGGTCGATCGCGGCAAACCCCTGATCCTTGCTCCGCAAACCATCGGACCATTTACGCGGCAACCCTATCGCTGGTTGGCATCGCGCATCATGCGTCGTGCGGAATGCGTCGTCGCACGCGATGAACAGTCGCTTGCGGCAATTGAGGAACTGGCGCCGTCTGCCAGGAGCGCACTAGCCGTCGACGTCGCCTTCAAGCTTCCGTTCGACGACCAGTCGAGCGACTGCACCGGTCGGAAATACAGGATCGGGATAAACGCCTCGGGCCTGCTATGCCGGCAGGCCGAAAGCGGCGAGAACCGTTTCGGCCTGTCGTTCGACTACCTCGCATTGCACCGCCGGCTGATCGACCATTTCTCTTCGCGCGACGATTGCGAAGTGTTCCTCGTGACACATGCGAACAGCGCAGGCGATACAGGGGACGACGACGGGACGCGTGCGGACCGGCTGTCGCGCGAATTTCCCGCCGTGACGCGTGTTCCGGATTTTGCAGGTCCCAGCCAAGCGAAGAGCTTCATCTCGAGCCTCGATTTCCTCGTGGCGGGCCGGATGCATGCATGCATCGCTGCGTTTTCGTCGGAAACGCCTGTGATACCCATCTCCTATAGCCGGAAATTTTCCGGTCTGTTCGGCCTCCTCGAATACCCTTGGCTCACGCCTGTGACAGGATGGGACGAGGATGAAGCCTTCAACTACATCGTGAAAAGCTTCGAAGAGCTCGCGGCCATGAAGGAGGCCGAAGGGGCAGCTTTGCAGCGTGTCGATGAGATGCTGGCGGCGTACCGAGATACTCTGTCTTCGCTATTCCAGCGCTTGCCCGGACAGGCCGGATGAAGCCGTCGAGGGCGCTTCGGACAGTCGAAAAGGGCTCGTTGTGCTCGGGATGCGGCCTGTGCGCCGGCATCGCTGGCGATGCGGTAGAGATGGTCACATCCCCTGACGGGTTTGCGCGGCCTCGACAGACCGCGGGGCTCCCGGAAGATGCCGAGCGAGCGATCGAAGAAGCCTGCCCCGGCCTGACGGTCGAACCTTGGGAGCCTTCGGATGCGCCGCATCTGGACATGTACTGGGGGCCATGGCGAGAGTGTCATACGGGATATGCCGTCGACGCGCGTGTGCGGCACACCTGTTCTTCAGGTGGCGCGATTTCCTCGCTTGCCATCTTCGCGCTGCAGAGGGGACTTGTAGAACAGGTCGTGCATGTCGCGGCAGATCCCGATCGCCCTGCGGCCAACCGAACGATCATCTCTCGCACCAAGGATGAGGTATTGTCCGGCGCCGGCTCTCGTTATGCGCCGTCATCTCCTCTGGCCGAGGTGGAAAAGTTGCTGGCCGCTCGCAAGAAATCGCTCTTCATCGGCAAGCCTTGCGATGTTTCCGCCTTGCGCAGGTATGCAGCGATTGATTCGAGGGTCGATCAAATCTTCCCCTACAAGCTGTCCTTCTTTTGCGGAGGGGTGCCCAGCCTGCACGGCTCGGATCGGATTTCGCGATCGCTCGGCTACGATCCGCAGGACGTAGAAAGCTTCACCTATCGCGGCGAAGGCTGGCCGGGGCGAACGCAGGTAAGCGACGCTGCGGGAAAAAGGGCTGAGATGTCCTACGAAGAAAGCTGGGGCAGGCACCTGTCGAGTGAGGTGCAGTTCCGGTGCAAGATATGCCCGGACCCGGTCGGCGGGGTGGCCGATATTGCCTGCGCGGATGCCTGGTATGGGGGTGAAAGCGGATATCCGAAGTTCGAGGAGGCAGACGGGCGGAGCCTCGTCCTTGCTCGAACGGGGCCAGGATCAGAACTTCTTGGCATGGCGGTGCGCGAAGGTGCGATCGAGCTTGAAAAGCTGGCCTTGCGGGAAATCGATCTTATGCAGCCGGCTCAAGCACGGCGAAAGCGACTGATTGCGGCGAGGATGGCCGCATGGAGGCTCGCTGGTCGCCCGACGCCCGAAATGCGCGGCCTCGAGGTGGGTAGCGCAACGCAAAAATCGCCCAGCGTCGCGCTACTCAAAGAATTTGCAGGTACGATTAGGCGTATCGTGCAGGGACGAATTTGATTTCCTACTGGATTTGAGAAGCATTCATCGGTTAACTCTCATGAAACGAGAGTCTTAGGTGCGAGGTTGGTCGAAATGCCGCGAATTACCAATGCGTTCACGCGATCATCCTGTCTCGTCCTGGCGGTGGCAGCCTTGCACGCACCACTTCAGGCGCAGGACACGTCAGATGACAGCTTCCAGCTGGGGGTCGAGATAGATGTTCGACACGATAGCAATGTGTCGAATGTCTCGCCCGACGATGCAGAACTGCGTGGGATTACTCAATCGGACCAGATCATAACGCCTTCTGCATTCATGGCGTTCGACCGGGGTTTCGGCGATACTAGGCTGCGTGGTTCGGCGTCAGTCGGCTACGACATTTACATGGAAAACAGCCAGCTCAACGCCGAGCGTATTCAGGCCGAGCTTTCCGCCCTCACGCGCGTGGTGGTCTGCGACATCGAGCCCGGCGCTTCGTTTCAGCGCAGGCAGGCCGAGCTCGGAGATCGTTTCCTTGTCGTCGATCCAGACGGAACAACCGATAACGTCCAGACCGTTCAAGAGTATCGGGTGGATGTTCGGTGCGGCAAGGAAATCGGACTGCGAGCAATTGGCGGTGTTAGCTATCAATCCGGCAAGAACAGCAACGAATTTCGCGAGTTTTCGGACTATGACAGCTTCGTTTACACGGCAGGGGTAGGATACGAGCATCCTTCTGTCGGAACCGTCGAGGTCTATGCCGCTCACGAAGAAACCGAATATGAAAACAGGATCGTCAACGGAATACAGGACCGGTACGATGTCAGGCGCTTCGGCGGGTCCTTCGAACGCGATATAGGAGCGAACCTCAGCGGACGGATCGAGGGATTCTTTATCGATCTCGAAACGCCGGGCGGGGTTGGTTCGGAATTCCAGGGAGCCGGTTGGGACTTCGACCTGTCTGCCACGCTTGGACCTCGCGTGAAGGCCGGGATCAATCTCGGCCGGGACGTTCAGCCTGTGCTAAACAACGAAGCGCTTTACTCGAAAGCCAAGACTTGGGGCGGAGATGTTTCCTACGCCATGAGTGAGACGATTTCCGCCAATCTCGCGTATTCCATGCGTGAGCGCGATTACGTTTATTCCGAATTGACGCCGCCGAGCGATATTGCCCCGCTCTTGGGAGACAGACTTCACCTCATAAGAGGTTCGATCGACTATCAATCGGAAGGCGGACTTGGTGGAAGTCTTTATGGTGGATACGAAAATCGCGACGCGAACGACGATTTTTACGACTACGACGGATTTTTCGTTGGCCTGAAACTGCGCTACATTCTGGCGCGCTAGCAAGTTGGAAGTGATTGGAATGCACAAAATGGTACATGCGAGATTTGCAACGATTGCCGCTGCGATGCTCGCGCTTGCTGCGGCCCCTGCGCTTTCGGCGCAGGTGGCTGCCGCAAATGCCCCTGCTCAGTTGACTGAAACTCCCGAGCGCCCTCCGCTCGCCGAAGGTTACATTCTCGGTGCCGGGGACATCATCGAAGTGGCAGTCGTCGGCCGCGAAGAGTACAAGGCTCGGGTGCAGGTGCAGGTTGACGGAACTGTCCAGCTTCCTTTCATTCGTGATGTGGTGGCTGCTGACAGGACAATTGCACAATTGCAGGATGATGTCGCAGCGCGCCTTAAGGCTGGAGGATACTACACCGATCCAGTCGTGAGCGTGATGGTTGCCGGATACGCCAGTCGCTATGTGGTGGTCCTGGGACAGGTCGGCACTCCGGGACTGCTTCCGATCGATCGCAATTACCGGCTTTCCGAAGTGATTGCCCGGGTCGGCGGAATTGGCCCGAATGGATCGGAATCGGTTACGCTTACGCGCGTCAACGGTGAACAGCTCAATGTGACGCTCGAGCAGATGGCTACCGGGGGTGATGCTGCCGATCCATATGTGGCTGCCGGTGACAAGATCTTCGTGGATCGTGTCGAAGAGGGCGAGCGCCCGACCTTCTGCATCTACGGAGAGGTTAATGGTGCAGGTTGCTATCCAGTCGGTGAGAACATGTCGCTGCGTATGGCGATCGCCCGCGCCGGAGGTTTGACGAAGCTTGGCTCGGAGAAGAAGGTCAAGGTATTCCGCGAAGGCGAAGATATCGGCAAGCTGGATCTCTCCCAGACTGTTCGTACTGGCGATGTAATCAAGGTCGGCCAGCGCTTCTTCTGAGGTGCTATTGGGGGCAACAAGCGCTTATGAGTATCAATCAGTTCTTCCGAATGCTGTGGGCACGGCGCATCCTAATCGGGGTGACTACCGCTGCTGCAGTATTCATGGCGCTTTTCGTGTCCTGGGTGATGCCGCCACGTTACGAAGCGACTTCGCGCGTCATGCTGGATATTGTGAAGCCCGATCCGGTTACGGGCGAGGTCATCGCCTCACAGTGGGCGAGGGCTTATGTGAAGACACAGATCGAACTGATCCGCGACTATCGGGTTGCAGGAAAGGCTGCTGATGAAGCAGGCTGGCTCGAATCTGCGGAGCTTGCAGAAGAATACCGCAAGAGCGGTGCCGCCGACGATATGGATTTCCGTCGGTGGCTCGCACAACGCATTATAGACAATACCGACGCACAGCTTGTCGCTGGCAGCAACATCCTTGAGATTACATACTCCAGCACATCGCCGGAACCTGCTGCTAAGCTAGCCGATCTTGTCCGCGACGCCTACGTCGATCAGACACTATCCTTTCGCCGGGAAGCTGCGGCACGCAATGCTGAGTGGTTTGAAGAGCAGACCGACGAGATCCGGGAACAATTGACTGCCGCGCAGGAACGCAAGACTGCATTCGAACGCGAAAACGGAGTCATCCTTACCGATGATCTGGTTGATACCGACACAGCCAGATTGCGCGCACTCGCCAGTTCCCCGCCGCCCATTGCTTCGCAAACCATCGCGGGCGGTGCCGTTGCTCCTTCCTCGGGACAACTCGCTCAAATCGACGCCGCAATAGCTGGCGCGTCCCGTACACTGGGACCCAATCATCCGGACCTTCAGCAGCTCCGCAACCAGCGTGCTGCGCTCCAAAGCGCGGTAGCCCGCGAAACTGCTGCTCAGCCTCGACTGGTGAACAGTGGCCCCTCGCTTGGTGCTCTCTATAGCGCGCAACAGGCAAAGGTTCTCGAGAACGCCGGTGCCGCTGGTGAAGCGCGTCGGCTGGCAACGGATGTCCTTGTGTTGCGGGACCAGTACCAAAAGACAGCTGCGAGAGCTGCGGAGCTTGAGCAGGAGGCCCAGTCTAATGAGAGCGGCCTCACCTTGCTGGGCGATGCGATCGCCCCGCAGACACGTTCCTTCCCTAGGTATCCCGCCATATTTTCCGTCGCATTGGCAGCAGGGTTTGCGCTCGCGATATTCTTGTCCCTCATGCTTGAATTTCTCTGGCGGAGGGTACGTGTCGTCGACGATCTGAAGCTTTTGGATACACCGATTCTTGGCGCGATGAGCGAGCCGACAAACAAAAACGCGCGGCAAATATTCGAATTGCCATGGCGCAAAAGAGAGGCAGTAGCCCAGTGACTGAAGTTGGCCATCCGGTCTCGGATCAAGAAAAAGACATGGCACCCTCGATCCCAGAAAGCGGCGATGCCCAGGAAGGTCCTGCAAGCTTCGATCTTTCGGACAAGCTTGTGCTGCTTTTCGACAGGGACTCGCTCGCAGCCGAAAGCGTTTCGCTGCTGGTTTCCGAGATTCTTGCCAAGCACGTGCAGGCTGCCCGCCGTGGATTGGCGTTCTGCGCCCCATCGAGCGACACTGGATGCAGTTTCCTTGCTGCCAATGTTGCCGCCGCGATGGCGCTTGGCGGTGTCCGTACCTTGGTGATCGACGCGAATTTCCGCGATCCGCAGATACAGACATATTTCCGGCCTGAACGCGAAGTTCCGGGGCTTCTTCATGTCCTGGAGGGAACCGCTCAACTTTCGGATGCCATCCAGACCAACGTCATTCCGAACCTCTCCGTACTTTTCGCCGGAGAAACCAGCCGCGAGGCCGGTCTGCTTTCCTCGGAACCGGCAAAGGCCTTGTTTGCAGAGTGTTTGCGCAATTACGATCTGACGATCGTCGACACTGCGCCTTCGAGCCAGAGTGCCGATACGATCCGCGTTGCGAACATGGTCCGCTATGCGCTTGTACTGGCACGCAAGAACAAGTCCTATCTGGATGATCTGCGCAAACTGATCGCGGACATTCAGCAGAACCGCGGCGAGGTGCTCGGTACCTATCTCAATGACTACTGACGTAGCAGCCGATTCAATCCTGGACGATAACCGCTTCCAGAAGGAGACACTGGGCGCCCTTCGCAAAAGCTGGTTGCTAGCTCTCGTTTGTGCTGCGTTTGCGGCACCAACCATTGTCCGGCTGGCTCAGCAATCCTGGACCCTCGAAATCGGTGCCCATGGCCCCATCGTGCTCCTGACCGGGCTGTGGTTGTTGTCGCGCTGTGATTGGACTTCGTCTCACGAGGGGCCGACCGGAAGGATGGTCGACCATATTCTCGGTTCGCTGGGGATCATCATATCGCTTGCCGTCTATGTGTTCGGACGCGCGTATGATTTCCTCGCCCTCGAAGCTGCGGGAGTTTTTGGCGCAATCCTCGGCTTGCTCATGGTCGTGCTGGGATACCGGGTCCTGATCCGGAATGCATTCCCGCTGCTTTATATGGCGTTTCTTGTGCCGCCCCCCGGCTGGGTTATCGATTATGTCACCGGTCCACTGCAGCACCTGATCTCCTACGCTGCTACCGAGATCCTGCGCTTCTTCGACTACCCCGTGATGAGAAGCGGGGTCGCGATCGAAGTCGCCCAGTACCGCATGCTTGTCGAGGAAGCCTGTTCGGGAATGAACTCGATCCTGGGCCTGATCGCGGTGACGCTATTCTACATCTACATCCTGCACCGCGCGACTTGGCGATATGCACTGGTGCTTGGAATGCTGATCCTGCCGATCGCGATTTTCGTCAACTTTATCCGCGTGATGGTTCTGATCTTGGTGACCTATCACTTCGGCGACGCCATCGCACAAGGAGTGTTCCACAATACCGCGGGCATGGTGCTGTTCGCATTGGCGCTATTGATAACCTTCATGGTCGATGCTGCGCTTCGCAGAGTTTGGGTTGGGGGCAAGAATGCAGATTGATCGCCGCAGCCTCCTTGCTGGCGCTGCATTCGCAACAGCTTTCGGACTTGCCGAATACCTGCGTCCGAAACAGGTCATGCAGATGGCCGGGGACAGGGAATTGGCGGACCTGGTGCCGGAAGCTTTCGGCTCATGGGCCTCGGAACATGACCCGACGCTAATCGTGCCACCGACGGAAGGTGGACTGACTGATCGACTCTACGACCAGCTTCTCATGCGGCGTTATCGCAATGAATCCTCGCGCGAGGAGATCTTCCTGCTGATTGCCTATGGAGGCAGCCAGACCGACGACCTCCAGATCCATCGTCCGGAGAGCTGCTACCCGGCGGTCGGTATGCGAATCCTAGACCGGGAACTGAAAACCATCGAGATCGCGGACCGCGAAATCCCTTGCGTGTCGCTCCTCGCTCATGCGCCTGGTCGATATGAGAGAATTCTCTATTGGAGCCGGATTGGCGACCGCTTCCCTACTTCCGCTTCAGCGCAAAGAGATGACAAGCTCCAGTTCGCATTCAGGGGCATCATCCCTGATGGTGCGCTCATTCGTGCATCGAGTGTGTCTAATAGCCCAGACCAGGACAGCGACAGACTGTCTTCCTTTTTGAGCGATCTGGGAAATAGCCTTGATGGGGAAGCTGCGCGCGTCCTACTCGCCTAGCAATAGTACGACAGGACAGTGCCTCCCGCCATTCAAGTCAGGGAGAAACCGGTTCGGACCGCTTCGAGCCGGTCCGCGAGTTCCCAAGCGTCATCGGGCGTCCTCCATTGAGGATTTTCTGCAGGCTGACATATGGCTGCACAACTTTTGCGATAAGAAAACATGCAATCAGCCCGAGGATCGGCTGGATCATGAAGTATATCGGAAAGAGTGGTTCACCAAGCTCTCCGAATATCGGTTGGAGCGGCACGGCCAGCACCCTGAACAAAGGGAAATGCACGCAAAACAGGAAAAATGCGATGGGTGAAATCTTGGTGAGGTTTTGCCCCAAACTGGTGCCTGCTATCCGGTAGCACAGCGCCCACATGATACCTGCGATGGCGACCCGGTCTGCAACAAGTACCAAGCGGGAGGTCGCTGCAGGCTCGGTTGTCGCTAGCGACCAGAATTCGTAGCTGAGCGAAGTGACAGCCCAGATCGCGCAGAGTGCGACTGTCTTCGAATTGATCTTGGATATCTCGACCGAGCGCAGCCATAGGCCCAAAGTGAAGAATGCCAAGATCATGGTCCGTTGCAGTACCGGCGTGGTCGGCACGATGATCGTGAAAGCAAATGCTAACAGGACCGCAAACGGTCCCCACTTGTCGACAATCCAGCGAAGCAGCGGGAAGATCGCAAAAGTCAGAAACAAGTCACGAAGGAAGCCGAGCGGGATATTTGCTGGCTTTCCACCGATGCCCGACAACGCAGTAAACCAGTCCCTCAACGTGCGCGGCAGGTCTTCGCGGCCTCCAGCCAATTCGTGGGCAACCATCAGCAAGAGCATTACGGCGTTCCAGAGGATGAGCGGAACAACCAGTCTGCCGACCTTGCCTCGCAACATCTCGGGATAGGCTTTGGTGGTCGAGTAGGCGAGCCATCCCGACAAAACCGTCAGGAGCGGAACAGACGCCTGCCCCAATGTAGTAGCGAAAACCCGGAAAAGTACGTCATCGGCCGAGAATTGACCGGTCACCGGAAAGCCGCTCGAACCGGACACTACGTGAACATACATCACGAAGAAGATGCAAGTGATCCTTGCAATCTCAATGGCTTGGGAAGTTCGCTCAGCTGTTCGCACACGCCTCGATAGGCATGGGGACAATAGCCCGCAACATCGTTTTTCCGCCGGACGACATCAGAACCGAATACTGTCCTGTTTCAGGACGCTGTTGTCAGCGCACTCTTCGGACCTTTTCCGGCTTAGCCAAGATTTACGCAAAGTCCGATTGCCGATGGTAACGCTCTCAGCAGCTTGGATGCTGAGAGGTTAAGTTCAGTCAAGAACAGATTACATCGATGGTTTCATATTGGAACTGCTCAAATTTGTGATTGACGCGAGTGTGGTGGCACCGAAGAACTTTGTTTCGCATCGACTGCTTTATTTGGCGAAGCTTGCAGTCGATACTGGCGGGACATTCAATCTAGGCTTGGCATGTTTTGGCAACTTAAGGGAGCGCACCCGGACGCGATCGCGTTGATCGCCCAAGACGGGAGCTGCGTCACATATGCAGAACTCTCCGCCAGGGCGGATGACTGGTCGGATCGACTGCGATCGACCGCAGGAACGCGATCTGCCATCGTTGCGGTCGAAATCGAACCCACACCGGAGTCCATCGGCGCTTATCTAGGTGCACTTCGCGCGGGCATTCCAGTTCTACTTCTCGAGCCATCACGCGAAACTGAAGAATCTCGGATTGCAGAGTTCTGGCAACCGGAAATCATCGTGAGAGCAGGGGAAATCGTTGCGTCTCCCAAGCTTGACCGTGACAAGAAGGATGAGGGCGCAATTCATCCCGAACTTAGCCTCTTGCTGTCGACTTCAGGCACTACCGGCGATCCGAAGCTGGTGCGCCTGTCAGCCGGGAACATCGCTTCCAATGCAGAAGCGATCGTCGAATACCTCGGAATAACCGGTTGCGATCGTGCGATAACCTCCCTGCCACTGTTCTATTCCTACGGCTTGTCGGTGTTGAACTCGTACCTCCAGGTCGGCGCTACGATCGTCCTGACTGATCGAAAAATTCTTGATCCTGAGTTCTGGTCGCTTTGCGAGAGCAGGGGGGTGACCAGTCTGGCGCTCGTCCCGCATCAGGTGGAATTGCTTGCTGCCGGGAATCTCGATCGGCTGGCATTGTCCTCGCTTCGATACGTTACCCAGGCGGGCGGAAAACTTTCGTCGGAAAGCGCTACGACCATGTGGGAGGTCGGCCAATGCCATGGGTGGGACCTCTTCATCATGTATGGACAGACCGAGGCCTCGCCCCGGATGTCCTACGTCCCGCCTCGAATGCTTCCCGAGGCTAGCGACACGATCGGGATCCCCATTCCGGGCGGCAAGATCGATCTCATCGGACCTGGCGGCAAGGCGATCACCGAGCCCAATGTGGCTGGCGAACTGGTTTACCGCGGACCCAATGTCATGATGGGCTATGCCGAGCGTCGCGAGGACCTTGCTAGGGACAAGGAGGTCTCCGCCCTTGATACCGGCGACATTGCGGAACTGACTGAGGACGGGCTTTTCCGCATCGTCGGCCGCAAGAAGAGATTTGCGAAACTGTTCGGACTTCGCATCAGCCTTGATCGCACCGAGGAAATACTTCGCCAAAAGGGCATCCCCGCCTTCGTGATCGCGGTCGATGAGTCGCTGGTAGTCCTGCATCGCGAAGCTCAGGACGGGCCCAAGGCTCGACATGAGATTGAAGGTGCGTACGGGCTGCCCACTGAGTCGGTGCTCTCGGCCCACATTGATGAAGTTCCCCTCGCGCCATCCGGCAAGCCCGACATGCGTGCAATGGCCGCGATCGCGGAGCAGGTAGTCCGCGAGAAGGAAGTTACCGCCGTGGGCGATCAATCGATCCGCACGGCGCTTGCCAGGGCGACGAAACAGAGCGCCGTCGAGCCGGGTGACAGTTTCAATTCACTTGGCGGGGATTCACTCAGTTACATCCAGATGCAGCTCACGCTCGAAGAAAATCTGTCATCAGTACCGGATGACTGGGCGAACATGACGCTCGAGCAGTTGGAAGCCTTGGCGACGGAACAGTCAGGCGGCTCTGGCCAGCTTACCTCCGTGCCATTCGACATCGTCCTGCGAATTCTGGCCATCACTCTGGTCGTCGCCCAGCATGCATCGAACCTGCCACTCTATGGCGGCGTCTGGATGCTTATTGCCCTCATGGGCGCCTCGGCCGAGCGATTCCAGAAAAAGCATATGGTGGAAGGCAAGCCTCTGCTTCTGGCCTGGCGCATGCTCTACCCAATCATCCCTGCCTATTTCCTGCTGCTGTTGCTTTACTCGCAGATGCGATCGGAGGTGCCGCTCGAGTACCTGTTCTTGGTCGGCAACTATTATGTTTTCTCAAAGGGAAGCCTCCTCACAGCGTACTGGTTCGTAAGCTTCTATGCCCAGGTCGTTTTCCTGCTCGCACTTATCGCGGCGATACCGAAGCTGCGGTCCGTTTTCGCGAAATCACCTTTCATAGCGAACGCCACGATGGCCTTTTTCCTCATCGTCGGCATCGCCATTTTCGATCTCCTGAGCGGCTTGCGGAATGGTCCTTATATCGTCTGGCCGGTCAAATTCATCGCATCGCACGGCTTCTTCCAATGCCTCCCCATCTTCCTGATCGGCTGGTGCCTCAGTGCAGCGAGCAGCAATCGGTCCGCAACTGTCGCCCTCCTGCTGGCGGCTGCGTATATTGTCTATTTCTACTTGGTGGTCGGAGGGCTCTTGAAGATTGCCCTGCTGGCCATGACGTTCGTCGCGATATGGCACCCGCTAAAGCTCCGATTGCCATTTGCGTGGTATCGCAACGCAGCGACCTTGGCCTCGGCAACGCTCTTCGTTTATCTGCTCCACCCTGTAGTGGTCTACATCACGAATGGTCTGCAGTTTTCGGAAATAAGTCGCGTAGCAATAGCAATTGCAGTGTCATTCTTCGTCGCCGTCGTCGCACAGAAGATTTTTGCGGCGGTCGAGTCTGGAGTGGTTGGCTCCCGCTGGTACGCAAAGTCGTCAGCTAAAGCGGACGGAAGAAAATTCGTATGAAAGCCAAAGTCCGTCGTTCGGCATTGTGTTTCGTTTCAAGACAGCCGCTAGCTTTGCCCTTCGCATTGACGAACATCGCGCTATCCCAGCGTCGAGCCGGTGCTGCAACATTTCGCTATGTCAACGTTGAGAGCAGTATCGGCTCACCCATCTCTTGACCAGTCATGATTTCCCGCTGGGTTCCGCTTGCGATTACACTCGAACGAGGCAGGTGGAAGATGATCCGGATCTCATGTGCGGATCCATCAAGAATGCAGCCGTGAACATGCGATTTGGGCCTCCCGAAAATTCGGGCAAAAGCGGGCGCCGCTCTCCGCCTTTTCAAGGGCACCCAGCGTGAGCTCGTTGCAAGTACGACCTGCCGCCATTCAGCCTGCCGAGAGAATACAAGGCGCCCAACCTCACCATGCTGGCAAGATGTCGAAAATTCTGCGTTTTGTTGGTTTGGGTTGCTGCCTGGAAAAATGGCTCCCCGAGTTGGATTCGAACCAACGACCAAGTGATTAACAGTCACCTACTCTACCGCTGAGCTATCGGGGAGCAACCCGAAGGCAGGCCGCGCGTATATGGACGTGATTTGGGTTTTGCAAGCGGGCTTTTGGAAAAATTTGGGTGGTCGCGGCAACAGCGTTGCAATCAGACCACGAACTGCTCCGATACTATCCGTTCGTCGAGTGCGTGACCGGGGTCGAAAAGCAAGGTGAGCTCGTTCTCGCGCGCAATTTCAAGGCGTACTTCGGCGATGTTACGCAATTCTCGCTGGTCGGCCACCGCAGAGACCGGGCGCTTGTCGGATTCGATCACGCGGAAGGTCACGCGGCTGCGATCGGGAAGGATCGCGCCTTTCCAGCGGCGAGGGCGGAAAGCGGAAATCGGCGTGAGGGCCAGCAACTGGGAATCGAGCGGCAGGATCGGACCATCCGCCGACAGGTTATAGGCGGTCGAGCCGGCAGGGGTCGACAGCAGCACGCCATCGCAGACCAGTTCCTTGATGCGGACCTTGTCGTCCACTGATACTTCGATCTTCGCTGTCTGACGTGTTTCACGCAGCAGCGAGACCTCGTTGATAGCGCAGAAACGATGTGTTTCACCGTCCTGCGTGACGGCTTCCATTGCAAGCGGTGCAATGGTGTGCGGCTTGGCGCGAGCGACTCGCCCAAGCAGTTTGTCCGGCTGGCGGTTCTTGTTCATCAGGAAGCCGACCGTGCCGAGATTCACCCCATAAGCGGGCAGGATGCGCCCTTCGTCGAGCATGGCATGCAGGCTCTGGAGCATGAATCCATCGCCGCCGATGACCACCACGGCATCGGCATCTTCCAAGGAAACCCAATCGGTTAGGGGGCGAAAAACGGTTTCCGCCGCTTCCTGTGCGCGGTCGGAATCCGATACGAGCAGCGCCAGTCGTTCAAATTCGGACATCATCCGTTCCGTCTGCGTTGCCCCACCACCTTTGCGGAGCCTCGCTAATCCCTATGGACCGCTGTCCCATTTGGCAACAAATGGTAAAACATGGCTAACATTTCGTTAACCGATGCTAAGGGAGGGCGATGGCAAGCATGCCCGACACTGTGGATAGAGATTCGCGTGACGCCCTGACCGGGCTTGGCGATGTGCAGCAATTGCGCCGCACGATCGCCAATTGGTGCGCGGAATGGCCGGATGATTCCGGCCCCTGTCCGATCCACGCGATGCTCATCACCCTCGGACGGATGGAAACCGTGAACGTCGCATTCGGCGAGAATGCCGGCGACGGCGCACTTGTCGAAGTCGCCCAGCGCATCCGACATTTCGCGGCCGACGAACTGGAAAGCACCGCCTGGCTCGCCACGCGACTCTCGGGCAGCAGCTTCATGCTGATATCGATGGGCGAATGTTCGCGCGAACGCTGGCAATGGCTGGCCGAGGCGCTTGCCGATGCGCTGGCAGCTCCCATCGCCAATCCCGATGGCGGCAGCAGCCTGCGCCTGTGGCCGCGTATCTCGCTGATGCGTTCGGGCGAAAACGACAATGCCGACAGTATTCTCGACCGGCTGGCCGAAGTCGCCTCGCGCATGCGGATGTCGCATGGACGCCGTATCGACTGGTCCAGCGGCGTCGTGGATGCATCGCCGCGCTCCAATATCGAGCTCGAAGCCGACTTGCTTGCCGCAATCGATCGCGACGAGATCGAAATCCTTTTCCAGCCGCAATATTCGCTGGTCGACGACCGTATCGTCGGTGCCGAGGCATTGGCGCGCTGGCACCACCCCGTCGTGGGCCAGATCAGCGCGAGTACGCTGTTCCAGATTGCCGAGCGGGCCGACCACATCGCACAGCTGTCGCGCCATATCGCCCGCCGCGCGCTCGAGCATGCCACGCGCTGGCCTGCCAACATGAAGCTTTCGCTCAACATCACTCCCACGGACCTGGCGGCAGAGAATTTCGCGATCGAATTCGCGCGCCTTGCCGAGAAGATCGGGTTCTCGCTCAACCGGATTACGCTGGAAATCACCGAGCAGGTGCTGCTTGCAGACCTCGAACGTGTCGGACGCGTGCTCCAGCAGCTCAAGGTTCTCGACGTTACAATCGCGCTCGATGATTTCGGCGCGGGCTTCTGCAACTTCCGCTATCTCAAGGTTCTGCCGATCGACTGCATCAAGCTGGATAGGTCGATGGTCGAAGGCGTGCTGGAGGATGAGCGCGATCGTGCGATATTCCGCGCGATCATGGGGATGGCAAAGGCGCTCGACCTGCGCGTTCTGGTCGAAGGTATCGAGACCGAACGCCAGCGCGATTTCTGTGCGGCGGAGGACTGCGAGTTCTACCAGGGCTTCCTGCGCGCTGAACCGATGACGCCGCACGCTTTCGTCAATCTCGCCTCACGCTAGTCCTGCGCTCAGGCTGCGGCCTTCTGCCGCTTCTTCGCCTTCCTGACGATCCCCGACAAACCCTTGGTCAGCTGGAACAGGCCGTTGAGACGGCTCTCCGGCGAATTCCACGCGCGGCTGATAACCAGCTTCATGTCGGGACGCAGCTTTGCCGTGCCCTGCAACCGGTCGACATAGGCGATCAGGCCGGGGCCATCGGGGAAGTCGTCATTATGGAACGTGACGAGCGTACCTGCCGCGCCGACATCGATCTTGGCGATGTTCGCCTCGATTGCCTGCAGCTTGATCTGGATAAGGCGCACGAGGTTCTCGGTAGCCGAAGGCAGCGGGCCGAAGCGGTCGATCATTTCGGCGGCCAGCGATTCGATTTCGCCCTGACTCTCCGCGTCGTTGAGGCGGCGGTAAAGCGCCATGCGCACGGCGAGGTCGGGGACATAGTCTTCCGGGATCATGATCGGCGCATCGACCGTGATCTGGGGACTGACCTTTTCCGGCTTGGCCTCGAGGCCGAGTTCACCGGCCTTGGCTGCGAGGATCGCGTCTTCTAGCATCGACTGGTAAAGTTCGAAACCGACCTCGCGGATGTGGCCCGACTGCTCGTCGCCAAGCAAATTGCCCGCGCCGCGGATGTCGAGGTCATGGCTGGCAAGCTGGAAGCCTGCGCCCAAGCTGTCGAGGTCGCCGAGGACCTTGAGGCGCTTCTCCGCCACTTCCGAAAGCGCCACGTCCTTTTCGTAGGTCAGATAGGCATAGGCGCGCAGTTTCGAGCGGCCCACGCGTCCGCGCAGCTGGTATAGCTGGGCGAGGCCAAAGATATCGGCGCGGTGGATGATGATCGTATTCGCGCTCGGCAGGTCGAGCCCGCTTTCGACGATGGTGGTGGCGAGGAGGACGTCGTACTTGCCCTCGTAGAAAGCGCTCATCCGCTCTTCGATCTCGCCTGCGCCCATCTGGCCGTGGGCGGCCACGAATTTCACTTCGGGCACGTTCTCGTGCAGCCAGTCGGATATCTGCTCCATATCCGAGATGCGCGGGACCACGATGAAGCTCTGCCCGCCGCGGTGATGCTCTCGCAGCAGCGCCTCGCGCATCACCATGTCGTCCCACTCCATGACGTAGGTGCGCACCGCGAGGCGATCGACCGGCGGGGTCTGGATCGTCGAAAGTTCGCGCAGGCCCGTCATCGCCATCTGCAGGGTGCGGGGGATAGGCGTGGCGGTCAGCGTGAGCATGTGCACATCGGCGCGAAGCTGTTTCAGCTTCTCCTTGTGGGTGACGCCGAAGCGCTGTTCCTCGTCGACGATGACGAGACCCAAATTCTTGAACTTGGTCTGTTTCGACAGGATGGCGTGCGTGCCGACGACGATGTCGACATCGCCCGAGGCCAGGCCTTCGCGCGTTTCCTTCATTTCCTTGGCGGAAACGAGGCGTGAAAGGCGCCCGACCTTCAGCGGGAAGCCGCTGAAGCGCTGGCTGAAGTTCTCGAAATGCTGGCGGGCGAGGAGGGTGGTGGGCGCGACCACTGCCACCTGCTGACCGTTCATCGCTGCGACGAAGGCAGCACGCAATGCGACCTCGGTCTTTCCGAAGCCTACGTCGCCGCAGACCAGCCGGTCCATCGGCTTGCCGCTTTCGAGGTCGGACAGGACATCGGCGATGGCGCGGTCCTGGTCGTCCGTTTCCTCGTACTGGAAGCGGTCGAGGAACTGGTTGTAAGTCGGCTCGTCCACTTCGAGCACGGGCGCTTTCCTGAGCGCACGCTGGGCGGCGACCTGCATGAGCTCGCCGGCAATTTCGCGGATACGTTCCTTCAGGCGCGCACGGCGTTTCTGCCAGGCTTCGCCCCCAAGCCGGTCCAGCATGACCGCTTCTTCGGATGACCCATAGCGGCTAAGGACGTCGATATTCTCGACCGGGATGAACAGCTTGTCGCCGCCCTTGTATTCGAGCTGTACGCAGTCGTGCTTCGACTTGCCCACGCTGACCGGTTCGAGCCCGAGATATTTGCCGATACCGTGCTCGGTATGGACGATAAGATCGCCCACGCTGAGCGCCTGCAGTTCGGCGAGGAAGGCGTCTGCATCCTTGCGCTTCTTCTTGCGCCGCACGAGACGGTCGCCGAGGATGTCCTGCTCGGTAAGCAGTTCCATCTGGTCGTTGGCGAAACTGGCTTCGAGCGGCAGCACCATAGCGGCGGGCTTGCCCTTGGCGGATAGGCCGAGCGCTTCCTGCCAGCTGTCCGCCAGCTGCACATCTGCACCGGCCTCTGTCAGGATCGACGCGATACGCGCACGGCTGCCGGTCGAATAGGCCGCGAGCAACGGGCGCTTGCCCGCCTTGCCCAGCGCTTTGAGGTGATCGGCAAGCACCGGATAGACATTGTCGCCGCGCGCACGCTCTGGCGCGAAATCCCGGCCCGAGCGGAAGCCGAAGTCGATGACAGTGTCGCTTTCCGGTTCATCGAATGTGGTGGCGCGGTGGGCGGGCGCATCGACCAGCGCCGACTTGAACTCTTCCTCCGTGAGATAGAGGGCGTCGGGTTTCAGCGGGCGGTAGCTGCCCTTGGCCTGTCCGCTCGCCGCCTTGCGCTGGTCGAAGTAATCGGTGACGTCCTTGATGCGCTCGTCCGCCGCGGCGAGACTGGCGTTGTCGATGACCACCGTGTCCTTGTCGTCCAGATGGTCGAACAGTGTCACCAGCCGTTCTTCGAACAGCGGCAGCCAGTGTTCCATGCCTGCAAGGCGCCGGCCTTCGCTCACCGCCTCGTAGAGCGGGTCCTGCGTGGCATTGGCGCCGAACATCTCGCGATACCGGCTGCGGAACCGCTTGATGCTGTCTTCGTCGAGCAGCGCCTCGCTGGCGGGAAGCAGCAAGTGATTGTCGAGCCTGCCGGTGCTCATCTGCGTGTTGGGATCGAAGCTGCGCAGCGATTCCAGTTCATCGCCGAAGAAGTCGAGGCGGAGCGCTTCGTCGAGCCCGGAGGGGAACACGTCCACGATCGAACCGCGGATCGCGTATTCGCCCTTGTCGATTACCGTGTCGGTGCGGCTGTAGCCCTGCTTCTGTAGCAAAAGCGACAGGCTCTCGCGCCCGATCTCGGTGCCCGGTTTGAACTCTCGAACGCTTTCGCGAATGCGGAACGGGGTGAGCACGCGTTGCAGCACCGCATTGGCGGTGGTGACCACCAGCTGCGCCTTCGCCTTGCCGGTCTGGAGCCTGAACAGGGCGGCGAGGCGCTTCGCACTGACCGTCAGCGCGGGGCTTGCGCGGTCGTACGGGAGCGAATCCCAGGCGGGAAATTCGATCACTTCCAGTTCTGGCGCGAAGAACTGAGCTGCATCGGCAACCGAGCGCATCGCCGCATCGTCGGGCGCAATGAAGACCGCGCGGCCGGTTCCGGCGCGTGCAAGGTCGGCCATCACCAACGGCTGGGCGCCGCGGGCGATCTGCGCCAGCGTGAGTTGCGTATCGGCTTTGAGGATGCGGGATAGGTCGGGCATTATGGGGTCAGCGCCGTAACGCTCCCCCTGTTCCCGTCAACGCGGAATGTCGACGTAGTCGAGCTTCTGCATCTTCTCGATCAATTCGCCCTGGAAACGCGGCGGGGTCGGCTGGGTCTTCAGCGCCCAGGCCATGATATCGACGTCGTCTTCCTCGAGGAGGGCTTCGAACCAGGCGAGTTCTTCCGCGCCCCATTCGGCATGGTAGCGATCGAAGAAGCCGCCGATCATGTAATCGGCTTCGCGCGTACCGCGGTGCCAGCTGCGAAACTTGGCACGCGAGAGACGGCCTTCGGTTGTGAGCATTTCGGGCATTGGGCGCGGGTAGGGCACTCGCCAAAGCCGTGCAAGCGGCTATAGCATTGCCCAGCATGCGGCCCGACATACTTAATCCCCTGTTTGCCGAGACCGAGACGCTGGAAGGCGTGGGTCCGAAGCTGAAGAAGCCCCTCGACAAGCTGGGGCTGACACGGCTGCGGGACCTTGCATATCACCTGCCCGATCGGTTCGTGACGCGGCGTGCTGTCGACAATCTCGACGAAGCGGGCGAGGGCGAGAATATCGTCCTCAAACTGACCGTCACCGAACATCGGGGAGGACGCTCTCCACGCGCGCCCTACCGGGTGCTGGCACAGGATAGCGTGGGCAATGTCCTTGCGCTGACCTATTTCGGCCGGGCGTCCTATACGGCGAAAAAGCAGCTGCCGGTCGGCGAGACGCGCTGGGTGGCGGGCAAGCTCGAACGCTATGGAGACATGCTCCAGATCGTCCATCCCGATCACGTGGTGGAAGAGGGCGGCGATACTCTGCAGCGCCTGTGCGAGCCGGTCTATCGCCTGTCCGAAGGCCTCACGCAGCCGCGCGTCGCCGGACTTGTCGACCAGGTCCTGGCGAAGCTGCCGCAATTGCCCGAATGGATCGAGCCGACGCAGGTCGAGAAAGCCGAATGGCCCTGCTGGCGCGATGCGCTTCGCAGTGCTCACAAGGGCGAACACAAGGCGGCGCGCGACCGGTTGGCCTACGACGAGCTGCTGGCCAACAGCCTCGCGCTGATGCTGGTGCGGGCGGACAATCGCAAGCGCAGGGGGCAACCGCTTCAGGGTGATGGCAGCTATCGCGGCAAGCTCGACCTGCCGTTCCCGCTGACTGGCGCGCAGAAGCGCTCGATTGCCGAAATCGAAGGCGACATGGCGCAGGAGGCGCCCATGCTGCGCCTGCTGCAGGGCGATGTGGGGGCAGGCAAGACCGTGGTCGCGCTCGAAGCGATGCTGATCGCGGTGGAGGCAGGGGCGCAAGCCGCGCTGCTTGCCCCGACCGAAATCCTCGCCCGCCAGCATTTCGAGAGCCTGCGGCGCATGGCCGAGCCGACAGGCGCGCAGGTCGCGCTGCTGACCGGCCGCGACAAGGGCAAGGCGCGCGAGGGCACGCTGATGGGGCTTCTCGACGGAAGTATCGATATCGTCGTCGGCACCCATGCGATTTTCCAGGACAAGGTCGCCTACAAGAACCTCGCCATGGTGGTGATCGACGAACAGCACCGCTTCGGCGTCGGCCAACGCCTGATGCTGGCGAGCAAGGGCAAGCGCGCACCGCACGTGCTCGCAATGACCGCCACGCCCATTCCGCGCACGCTCACGCTGGCGCAATATGGCGAGCTCGACGTCAGCAAGCTCGACGAGCTTCCTCCCGGCAGGCAGGCGATCGACACGGTGGTCATGGGGCAGGACAAGGTTGCTCCGCTCGTCGAACGGCTGGCTGCGCAATTCGAGCAGGGACGGCAGGCCTTCTGGGTCTGCCCGATGGTACGCGAAATGGACGGGCCGGAAGAGATCGCTGCAGCCGAAGCGCGCTATGCCTCGCTCAAAGAGCGGTTCGGAGACGATGTCGTCATGGTCCACGGCCAGCTCGCGCCCGAAATGAAAGACGCCGCGATGGAGCGCTTCGCGCGCGGCGATGCGCGGCTGCTGGTGGCGACGACCGTGATCGAGGTCGGGGTCGACGTTCCCAATGCCACGCTGATGGTGATCGAGCAGGCCGAGCGCTTCGGTCTCGCCCAGCTTCACCAGCTTCGCGGACGTGTCGGGCGCGGCAGCGAGAAGAGTTTCTGTGTCCTCCTCCACGGTGAAAGCCTGTCCGAAACCGCCCAGAAACGCCTCGCCTTGATGCGCGAGAGCCAGGACGGGTTCCTATTGGCCGAAGAAGACCTGAAGCTGCGCGGCGGCGGCGAACTTCTCGGCACGCGCCAGTCGGGCGATACGCCCTTTGCCGTTGCCAGTTTCGAGCAGATCACCGAGCTCCTACCCAAGGCCCACGATGATGCCCGTCTGCTGATGGATCGCGATGGCGGGCTGGAGGGAAAGCGCGGCGAAGCGGCCCGCATTTTACTTTACCTTTTCGAACGCGACTTCGGAGTGAAGACCCTGCGTGGGGGCTAATTCTAGGAATTTGCTAAGAATTAGGCGCTAGACCCCCGCGCAACAGGGGGACTTCATGCAGACTGTTCATTATTCGACCGCTCGCGTTTTCGCCATGTGCATCGCGATGCTCGGCTTCATCGTCGTAGGTGTGTTCATGTGGAGCGGGCTCTACGGCAAGGGCGCCTTTGCCGGAGCAATCCTCACGATTATCGGCATCTGCGGCCTGCCAGCCATGGCGCGCTACCTGCTGGGAGGCGGGCTGATCCTTGAATATGATCGCACCTTCGTGACGTTTCACGGCGTACTTTCGACCACCCGCCTTCGCTGGGATGAGGTGACCGGCATCGAGATCGAGGAGCAGACCTACAACTGGGTCGCCAAGAACCGCTTCCTCAAGATCAAGGGGCCGTTTTCTTTCCTCGGCTATGCCAGCATGACCGAGCGCCTGCTCGCGAAGAAGCATCGCCCGATCGGCAAGCTGCTGGATCAGATCACCGATTATCTGGAATCGCCCGAGGTCGCCCCGCAGCAGCCTGTGCGGCAGACCGGTTTCGGCAGTGTCATGCCCGATACGAGGTCGACCGGCGTCATCGGCGAACAGCCCGTCGCAGCACCGCAGATGCGCGCGGGCGGTTTCGGTCGCAAGGGACTTTAAAAGCTGAGCGCCGCAAGCTCCCGCTCGACTGCAGGCCTGTAGCTTTCGCCGAACAGGCGCACGTGCAGCAACCACATCCAAAGGCGATAGATGGGAAGCCGGTTCCGCCAACCCCTCTCAAGTTCGAGCGCATCGAAGAAGGCAGGCGTCGGGGCGTCGAATACCGTCAGGCTGGCGACGTCCACTTCGCGGTCTCCATAACACGCGCATGGATCGATCAGCCCACTGATCCGCTCGCCGGAGACGAGCACATTCCCGCCCCATAGGTCGCCATGCACCAGTGCCGGTTTGGGCACAGCCGGCAGCAGGTCGGGCAGACCTTTTGCCAGTTCCTCGATCCGCCTGCCGAGATCGGCTGCGATATGCGGGACGTGGCACAGCAGCCTGCGTTCGCCCCAGAACTGCGGCCAGTTCTCCGTGAATTGGTTCTCCACGGTCACATGCCTGAGAGCGTAGTTTTCCTGCCAACCGAATGCATCGCCCTGCATGGAATGGAGGGCGTCCAGCGCCCCAGCAAGTGAAACCCATGCATTGCCTGCGAGCATGCCATCGGAGGGCAGGTACTCGATCACAAGATGGCGCTCGTCGAACCCGATGACCTTTGGGGAGGGAGCGGCGCTTTCCCCCATCGCTTCGAGCATTCGCGCCTCGACCGCCACAACAGGGCCGGTCTTGCCAACGACTTTCGAGCCATCGGCAAACTCGATCAGCGAAGCGCCCGAGATGTCCCCGCCGGCGACGCGCGTTACAGCGATTGGTTTCGACCCGCAGGTCGCTTCTGCAAATCCGGCAAGATCCTGGCTCATGCCGTCTCCGCCAGCACCTTGCTGACGATGCCGCGCACATTGACACGCGCGCCCAGACGCGCACAGAGCAGCGCAGTCCCGCTGACCTTGCGCTGGACGAAAAGAGTTTCGGCAGGTGGCAGGTGCCAGCTTTCGCGGTCGCGGGCGATCGGCATCACTGTCTCGCGGATTTCCGGCACGAATGCCCGGTCGCCGAAGTCGAGTTTCTCATCGCTCGACATCTGGGTGACGACGATATCGACCGCATGGCGCATGGCATCGGGGTGCCGTTCGAGCGCGCGCGGGTTGATGAAACCGGCCTTGATCGCCGCGTCCATGACCTTTTCACGGTCTTGCTCGAGGCCTGCCTCGATCAAGCTGCGATAGTCCTGCGAAATACCGGCAGAGACTTCGCGCGTCGCACCAAAATCGAGCAGGACGATCCGGCCAGTCTTTGCCTGCCAGCGATAATTGGCGAAATTGGGGTCGGTCTGCATCAGGTGGCTGTCGAACAACTCGCGCGCGACCAGTTCGATCAGCTCTGCGGCAACGCGGTCGCGCAAGTCCTGCGGCTGCGAGGCGAGGTCTTCTATCGGCGAGCCTTCCTCGTAGCTCATTGCGAGGATCCGGTCGGTGGTCAGTTCGGTTTCCAGCCTGGAGATGACGAATTCCTCGCGCCCGGCGAGCATTTCGCCAAAGCGCGTCATCATCGCGCCCTCGCGCCTGTAGTCCGCTTCTTCGCGCAGCTGTTCCTTGGCCGCCGCCAGCAGCGGATCGATATCGAGCTCTTTCGGCAGGAGGCCGGTCAGTTTCAGCAGGCTTGCGACATTGTCGACGTCGGAATCAATGCTCTGCGCAACACCCGGGTACTGGACCTTGATCGCCAAGAGACGTCCGTCCGGCAGCATGGCGCGGTGGACCTGCCCGATCGAGGCTGCCGCAATCGGGCGCGGTTCGAAGCGGCGGAATTGCTTGCGCCAGTCCTTGCCCCATTCGGCAGCCAGCACCTTGTCGAGCTGGCGCGGGGGCATGAAATCGGCCCGGTCGCGCAGGCGGGCGAGGATTTCTGCTAGCTCGGGCGGAAGCAGGTCGCCTGCATCCATTGAGATCATCTGCCCCAGCTTCATCGCGGCACCTCGCAGATGCGCGAGCCGGTCGGTCAGCCGCTTGGCTTTGCCCGGTGTCAGGAGGATCTGGTCGAGGCGCGGTCGCTCGCCATTTGCCAGCCGCCTCGCGCCTTCGCTCAATGCGCCGCCGGCGAGACCTCCGGCCAGCCGCGTGAAGCCACCCAGCCGCCCTATGCGGGACGAGGGGACGGAACGATGCCGCGAAGGCTTGTCGTCAGCCATGTTCGTCGATCATGACGGCGACCAGCGCCCGTGCGCCCGCGTCCACTTCGCTCCAGGTAATCGCGAAGCCTTCTTCGCCGCCATAATAGGGATCACCGACCTCGCGGCCATGCTGGCCCGGCACGAGGTCGAGCAGCATGGCGACCCTGGCCTTGCCGCCATCGGGTTCGATCCGGCGGATATTCGCCATGTTCGACCGGTCCATGCCGAGGATGTAGTCGAATTCGTGGAAATCCTGCTGCTTGAGCTGGCGTCCGCGATAGCTGCGGATGTCGATCCCGTTTCGGTCCGCCTCGTCGATGCTGCGCGGATCGGGCGGCTGGCCCACATGATAGTCGGCCGTGCCCGCGCTAGCGACCTCGACATTCAGCCCGGCCTCCTCGGCAGCCTTGCGGAACGCCGCCTCTGCCAGCGGTGAGCGGCAGATATTGCCGAGACAGACGAACAGGACAGAAGGCTTGGACATGGGAAAAGCGGTCTTTCAGCGAGGACGGAAGGGTTCCGCCATTCAATCGCCCGAAACTGCGCTTGTTCCGGAGCGCGCGCAATGCGCGGCTCGTCAGAATGCAAGAGAATAAATGGTCGGGGAGAGAGGATTCGAACCTCCGGCCCCTGCCTCCCGAAGACAGTGCTCTACCAGGCTGAGCTACTCCCCGACCGGATCGGCCCGCTGCGTCGAAACGCTGCGGGAGCGAAGCAAGGCGCGCCCTATAGGTGTGGATTGCGGTAGGCGCAAGCGGGCTTTTGCGTTAATTTGGGACTAGGACCGCAAAGCAATGAAAAGCGATCAAGAGCCGGTGCCAGAAACACATTTCGAAACCCAGTATCTCGAGCTGATGCGGCGCATCTGGCTCGAAGGCGACGAGCGGCGCGATCGCACGGGTATCGGGACGCGCTCTGTCTTCGGCGCGATGCTGCGATTCGACCTTTCCGATGGTGCGATGCCGCTGATCACGACCAAGCGCGTGTACTGGAAAACCGCAACGCGCGAATTGCTGTGGTTTCTTACCGGCGACACCAACATCCGTCCGCTCGTGCTGCAGGGCGTGAAGATCTGGAACGAGTGGCCACACGCGAAATATGTCGAACAGACGGGCGACGAGATTTCGCTAGACGATTTCGTGCAGCGCATTGCCGATGACGAGCATTTTGCGGCCATGTGGGGCGACCTTGGGCCGGTGTACGGCAAGCAGTGGGTCGATTGGCCGACCTTCCAGCCGGTGAAAGGCGGGCTATTCCGCAAGGGGCGGGGCATCAACCAGGTCGCCGAAGTGGTCGAATCGCTGCAGGAAAATCCCGGCAGCCGTCGCCACATCATCGAAGGCTGGAACGTTGCCGACGTGCCGCGCATGGCGCTGCCGCCTTGCCACAAGACCTACCAGTTCCACGTGAGCGAGGGCAGCGACGGCAAGGCGCGCCTCAATGGCCTGCTCTACCAGCGCAGCTGCGATGTCGCGCTCGGCCTGCCCTTCAACCTGTGGTCGGCGGCGCTGCTCCAGCGCATGCTTGCCCAACAGGCGGGGCTTGAGCCGGGCGAATTCGTATGGATGGGAGGCGACACGCACCTCTATCTCAACCACGAACACCTTGTGAAAGAGCAGCTTTCACGGGAACCGCAAGGCCACCCGCGGCTTGAGATCCTGCGGCGTCCGGCGACTATCTTCGACTACCGGATTGAGGATTTCGCGGTTCACGACTACACGCCGCACGAGCCCATCAAGGCCCCCGTCGCGGTGTGACCGAAATCGTATGCATAGGCGTACTTGACCGTTTCTCCCGCGCGAAATAAAATAACGCGCAAGCGTAAGATTACGTCTGGGAGACGATTCTATGGCCGACAGGCCTCAAGGTACCGCGAAAGCTGGCGATAACCGCCCCAAGCTCTCGCTTCACGTACCCGAACCAAAATTCCGGCCCGGTGATGCGGTCGACTTCTCGCACATCGAGGTGCCCGAAGCAGGCGCGCAGCCGCGCCCTGACGAGACCACCGATCCCAAGGACATGCTGGATTTCGCCCACGGGCTGATCCGCGTACTGGGCGAGGACAACAAGGCGCATGGTCCGTGGGACCCGAAGCTCGACCCCGAAACGCTGCGCACCATGCTTGGCCACATGGCCATGACGCGCGCCTTCGACGAGCGCATGTTCCGCGGCCAGCGGCAGGGCAAGACTTCGTTCTACATGAAGTGCACCGGCGAAGAGGCGACCAGCGTCTCTGCCTCTATGGCGCTCGCGGCGGACGACATGGTCTTCCCGAGCTACCGCCAGCAGGGCATCCTGATCCAGCGCGGCTATCCGATGATCGAGATGATCAACCAGATCTACTCGAACCGGGGCGACAAGCTGAAGGGCCGCCAGCTGCCGATCATGTACTCCTCTAAGGAGCACAGCTTCTTCACCATCTCGGGCAACCTCGCCACGCAGACCCCGCAGGCGGTTGGCTGGGCGATGGCATCGGCGATCAAGGGCGACAGCCGCATTGCCGCGACTTGGGTGGGCGAGGGCAGCACCGCGGAAGGCGACTTCCACTCGGCCTGCCTCTTCGCAACCGTCTATAACGCTCCGGTCATCCTTAACGTGGTCAACAACCAGTGGGCGATTTCCAGCTTCAGCGGCTTTGCAGGAGCCGAACGTGCGACATTCGCAGCGCGCGGAGTGGGCTACGGCATCGCCTCGCTGCGCGTCGACGGTAACGACCCGCTTGCCTGCTATGCAGCAGAGCAGTGGGCCGCCAACCGCGCGCGTGCCAATGCCGGGCCGACGCTGATCGAATTCTTCAGCTACCGCGCGGAAGGGCACTCCACCTCGGACGACCCCAGCGGCTATCGCAGCGCGCAGGAGCGTGACGAGTGGCCGCTCGGCGATCCCGTCATGCGCCTCAAGAACCACCTCATCGAAATCGGCGAGTGGGATGAGGAGCGTCAGGAAAAGATGGACCTCGAGGCGGCCGAATACGTCAAGAAGACCACCAAGGAAGCCGAAGAGAACGGCATTCTCGGCCACGGCCTCCACCACCCGTTCCGCACCATGTTCGAAGACGTGTTCGAAGAGCTGCCCTGGCATCTCAAGGAACAGGCGCAGCAGGCGATCCACGAACGCGAGACCAAGTTCCCCGAAGGACTCCCGAACGGAGGGAAGGGCGCATGAGGTCCGCATTTGCACTCGGCCTCGCGGCGTTGGCGTTGGCCGCCCAACCGGCTTTTGCCGGTCCGCTCGCAGAGCCGGGAACGGTGGAGATTGCCACGCCCGATGAGCGTGTCCTTCCGGTTCGCGTCTGGCTTCCACAAGTCGAGAAACGCGGTGTCGCGTTGTTCTCGCATGGTTACAATTCTTGGCCCTCTGCCTACGAAGCGCTTGTCGAGCGGCTCAACGGTGAAGGCTTTGCAGTTGTCGCGCCGCTGCACCCAGATTCGATGCGCTCGTCGGTCGAGGGCAAGATTGCACCAGAGCAGGCCTTTGCATCGCGGATGATCGACATGGCGCTCACTGCGGACTTCGTGAGCGAGCGCTTCGAAGGACTTCCGGTGCTGGCGGTAGGACATTCCTTCGGCACGCTCGATGCCATGGTGCGAGCTGGCGGACTGCCCGGCTTCGATGCTCCGACGGACGACAGGGTTTCCGCAGTCCTTGCCTTCTCCAGCCCGGGCAAGATCCCCGGACTGGTCGGCGATGACGCGTTCTCTACTGTTGCCTTGCCGACGATGCTGGTGACCGGCGACGAAGATGTCGTACCCGGCTATGTCGCCGATCCTGCCGATCACCTGATCTACGCAGAACGTGTGGCCGGCCCGTCCTATGCCATTTCCGTATCCGGCGGCGATCACGAACTGGTTGGCGACGAGGCTATTGTGACGCAGGTCTGGCCTGCCGTTGCCGATTTCATCGCAACCCACGTGCTGGGCGAGGCGGAGACGCCCGCGCTCATGCAACATGCACTCGAAAAGCCCTCGACGGCCCGCAAAGGGGACGCAGAATGACCGAGGTGAAAGACAAACCCGCCAGCGAAGGCGAAGCGGGCACCGAACGCCGCCTCAACATGATCGAGGCGATCAACGACGCGCTCGATGTGACTATGGGCCGCGACGAGAACATCGTCATCATGGGCGAGGACGTCGGCTACTTCGGCGGCGTGTTCCGCTGCACCGCCGGTCTCCAGCAGAAATACGGCAAGAGCCGCGTGTTCGACACGCCGATTTCCGAATGCGGCATCATCGCCGCGGCAGTGGGAATGGGGGCCTATGGCCTGCGTCCGGTGCCGGAAATCCAGTTTGCCGATTATATCTACCCCGGCCTCGACCAGCTGATCTCCGAAGCGGCGCGCCTGCGCTATCGTTCGGCAGCCGAGTACACTGCGCCGATCACCGTGCGCAGCCCGTTCGGCGGCGGCATCTTCGGTGGCCAGACGCACAGCCAGAGCCCCGAGGCGATCTTCGCCCATGTCTCCGGCCTGAAGACGGTCATTCCGGCGACACCCTATGACGCGAAGGGCCTGCTGATCAGCGCCATCGAAGACAATGACCCGGTCATCTTCTTCGAGCCCAAGCGCATCTACAACGGCCCGTTCTCGGGCTATTACGACAAGCCGGTCGAACCTTGGAAGCGCTTCGATGCGAGCATTGTGCCCGAGGGTCATTACACAATCCCGCTCGGCAAGGCGCGTTATGCGACGCAGGGTGATGAGCTCACCATCCTCGCCTATGGCACGATGGTTCACGTGGTCGAGGCGGTCTGCCGCGAGAAGGGCGTGGAGGCCGACATCGTCGACCTGCGCACCATCGTCCCCGTCGACATCGAAACGATCGAGGAATCAGTCAAGAAGACCGGCCGCTGCCTCATCGTCCATGAAGCGACCCGTACCGCCGGTTTCGGCGCGGAGCTTTCCGCGCTGGTAACCGAGCGCTGCTTCTATCACCTCGAAGCTCCGATCGAACGCGTGACCGGTTTCGACACACCCTATCCCCACAGCCTCGAATGGGCCTATTTCCCCGGCCCGATCCGCATCGGCGAGGCCCTCGACAAGATCCTCAAGGACTGATCCCCATGGCAAAGTTCATATTCAACATGCCCGACATCGGCGAAGGCATTGCCGAGGCGGAAATCGTCCAGTGGCACAAGAAGGTCGGCGACACGGTCAAGGAAGACGAGGAATTCGTCGACATGATGACCGACAAGGCCACCGTGCCGATGGAAAGCCCGGTCGACGGCAAGATCCTCGAGATCGCTGGTGAAGAAGGCGACATGGTCTCGATCGGTTCGATGCTGGTCGTGATCGAGGTCGAGGGCGAAGTGCCTGAAGACGTTGCCGAGGAGGCTCCTGCTCCTGCTGCTGCGCCCGCACCGGCTCCCAAGGCGGAAGAAGTCGAAGAGCGTATCGAAGTCGAGACTTCGGACGCCAGCGATGCCGACGATGCACTCGCTGCCGACCCCGATCCCGAGCCGCTGCCAGCACCGACGCCGGCGCCCGAGCCGAAGCACCAGGCAAAGGTCCTTGCGACCCCTGCTGTGCGCAAGCGCGCCAAGGAACTCGGCGTGGACCTCAGCCAGGTTAAGCCGTCCGAAGAAGGCCGCATCCGTCACGGCGATCTCGACCAGTTCCTTTCCTACACCTCGGGCTATGGCGCTGCTGCCAAGACCCGCGAGGACGAGGAAAAGAAGGTCATCGGCATGCGTCGCCGCATCGCCGAGAACATGGCTGCGTCAAAGCGCAACATCCCGCATTTCTCCTATGTCGAGGAATGCGATGTTACCGACCTCGAGGTGCTGCGCGCACAGCTCAACGCCAGCCGCGGGGACAAGCCCAAGCTGACGATCCTGCCGCTGCTGATCACCGCGATCTGCAAGACGCTGCCCGACTTTCCGATGATCAACGCACGCTATGACGATCAAGCTGGCGTTGTGACGCGCCACGGTTCGGTCAACATGGGCATGGCCGCACAGACCGACGCGGGCCTGATGGTGCCGGTCATCAAGAACGCGCAGGCGAAGAACCTGTGGCAGCTGGCGAACGAGATTTCGCGCCTTGCGGATGCCGCACGCAACAGCACGGCGAAGAAGGAAGAGATGGAAGGCGGCACGCTGACCGTCACTTCGCTCGGACCGCTCGGCGGCGTGGCTACCACGCCGGTTATCAACCGTCCCGAAGTCGCTATCATCGGCCCGAACCGCATTATCGAGCGCCCGATGTACGTCACCGGCAGCGATGGTGTCGAACGGATCGAGAAGCGCAAGCTGATGAATATCTCGATCAGCTGCGATCACCGCGTGGTCGATGGCTGGGATGCAGCAAGCTTCATCCAGGCGTTGAAGAAGCTGCTGGAAACGCCAGCGCTTATCCTCGTCGACTGATCTATGAAACTCCCGCTCCGGCGGGAGTTTTTATTCGGCGACCTGTTCGACCGACACCGATTCCTGGATATCGATTGCCGATTTGGCCGCGATTGCGCCGCCGCCCAACATGGCGAGCGATGCAGCGAGAAATGCTGTCTGCAACATATCGAAACCCCCGTTTGCCCCACGTGATTTCGATGTTCAGGTTCGACCCGAAAGGTAAATTTCGGGTAAATTCCAGCCTCCTGCGCGGCATTGAAAAAAAGAGCGAAAAAAGGCGCTCAATTTGCGTTGACAGGAATCGGAGCCTCCACTAGATGCGCGGCTCCCAAGGGGGCGCTACAGCGCAATGCGCGGGTGTAGCTCAGTTGGTTAGAGTATCGGCCTGTCACGCCGAGGGTCGCGGGTTCGAGTCCCGTCACTCGCGCCACCTTGGGATTATTCTTCGAAAAGCCGCCTCCGGGCGGCTATTTTCATGCCTGCGATCCGGCCTTCGCTTCGGCCAGCTTGCGCAGGTTTTTCTCGTGTTCCGACTTGTCGATCCGGTAGCGCGAGATGCAGTAGAGCGCGCCCAGATAGAGCAGCAGCAGGGTGGGGGCGTAATAGGCGCCCAGCATCCACAGCGTGTCGCTCGAAACCGTGTCCGGCTCGGCGCCCTCGGGGAAGGCGACGATCGACAGGATCGCGCCTGCCGCCGCAACGCCGATGCCTTGCGTGACTTTGCGCGTGAAGGTGGACGCGGCGTAGTAGACGCCCTCGTTGCGCCGTCCGGTCCTGACCTGGTTCGATTCGACCAGGTCGGCGATCATCGAATAGGCGACAGCCTGCGTTGCGATGATCAGCGCAAGGTCGATCACGTTGATGGTCATCACCAGCGGAAAGAGGATCGGATCGCCGTTCTCCGGCATAAGGCCTGCAAGCCGCAGCAGGACCGGCGCAGGCTGGATGGTGAAGGCCAGCAATCCAAGACCGATCACCGATCGCTTCTTGCCGAATTTCTTCACGCTCCACGGGGCAATCAGGAAGCCGAACAGCGCGGATAAAAGGACGGTGCAGGTCCAGATGAAGATCTGGACTTCCTCGAAGCCCCAGAAGTAGCGCAGCATGAGGAAGGACAGGGCCGCCGCGAGGCCCGACGCAATCGCAAACAGGACGGTGGCGAAGAACAGGGCGATGAAGCTCTTCTCGCTGAGCGTTTCGATCATTTCGCGAAAGATACGCCGAACTCCGAAACGCTCGCCCGTTGCAACAGGGCGGTGCAAGTAGGGAATGCGGTGGTGGGTGCCGAGGGCCGAAACCATGATCGCAAGGAAGATAAGCAGTGATGCGATGATGCCGTAGGTCGCATAGGCATTGCGATCGAGCATGCCTTGTGGACCGGTCATCAATGCGCCGAACATGATGATGCTCATCATGCTGCCGCCGGTCCAGCCGAAGAAGAGGCGATAGGACTGCAGGCTGGTGCGCTCTTCGTAGTCCGACGTCAGTTCAGGGATGAGCGCGGAACTGGGCGTCTCGTAGAAGGTGATAAAGGTGCGGATCAGCACCGCGAGCCCGGTCAGGTAGAGGAACAGTTCGGTCTGCCCCCAGTCGGGCGGGTTCCACAGCAGGAAATAGCTCAGCGCCACCGGCAGGGCAGCTGCATACATGAAGGGGTGGCGACGGCCCCAGCGGCTCCGGAAATTATCCGACCAATAGCCGACCAGTGGATCGGAGAGGGCATCGAAGACCAGTGCGATGAAGATCGCGAGACCCACAAGACCCGGCTCGAGACCGATCACCGTGCCGTAGAACAGCAGGAGAAAGTAATCGAAGCCGTTGTTCTTGATCCCGAAAGCCGCCGCACCGAAACCGTGCGCAAGCTTCAGGCCGACCGATGGCTTGTCGGATACCCCCGCAATGGTCGCCATATTCTCTCCCTTGGGAATGGGAGGCTAGGGATGACTTGGCCGCTTGGCAATCAGCGCCAGTTGCCGGTTTCCATCCACTTCAGGAAGCGGCCCAAGGGCAGCAGCCACACGAGGCCGAGGAAAAGGTAGATCACGGTCTGCGCAAGTGCCGGCCAGTCGCCGATGAGACCTGGCAGGTATCGCGCGATCACGATACCGTAAACCAGGAGCCCGATCAGGAGACCCAGCAGGCCGACCGGTATGCGCCAGGTGGGTTCTTCTCTCATGCGAACGGTCCGTAGAGGCGGGTTGGGGTCACGACGGCATCGAGCCGGCGGTCATGCGGCTCGACCGGCAGGTCTTCCGCCAGCTGGCAATCCCATGCAAGGCCGATAGCCGTAACATCCTCGCGGTTCTCGAGCCAGCGGTCGTAATGGCCGCCGCCCTGACCGAGACGGTCGCCTTTGGCGGTAAAACCCACGAGCGGGACCAGCAGGACCTGCGGTTCCATGACGGGCGCTTCGGGTGATGGCTGGAGCAGTCCGAAGGGGCCGACCTCGAGGTCTTCCTCGTCGAACGGGTCGCTATGCTGTGCGAATTCCATCGCGGAATTGCGGGTCTCGAAGCGGGGAAGGGCAATCTCGTGGCCGCGTTCGAGAAAGAACCTGGCATAGGAGGCCGCAGGCGCTTCGAACGGATCGGCGCGATAGAGGCCAACGGTCGCGCCTTCGGGCACGAGATCCAGCAGGGGCGCCGGAGGGCGGTGGAAGACCAGCCTACGCATGCTGTCGGGCAGCTGTGCAACATGATCGCGTCGCATGCTGCGGAGAATTTTCCGGAGTTGGTCCTTCGTCACGCCTTGCCTGCTCCCGCAATGATTGCCGATGCTCGGCCACCGCGCTCAAGCAGCGAAGCGTTAGCGCGAAAAGATTGTGGCGGGACCACTATGGGTCGTTTCCGGAAAATCCTCTGACGCCTTCACGTCAGGTGGGCGCCGTATATCCAGATCGCCAGGACGAACCCGCCAACCCGGTAGGGACAGCTCCCTTGGATTGCTTATAGCCTCAGGGATATTCATGCGGCTCGTGCCGAGCAGCCCCGCCGAGCACTTACTTAGGAGGCCGAGGCCTCTCCCTCAAGTGCAGAAGCGGCACCTTCGAGCGCATTTGCGACGCGTTCCAGCCTGTTCGCCAGCGCATCGGTGTCGATTCCCGGATCGGGCGGGTGCGATTGCGCGGCATTGCGCGCGTCGGTCAGTTCATCGGCGAGCAGGATCGCGGCGAACAGCAGGTTCTTCGCTTCGTTGCTGGTCGCGTTCTTGCCCATGCCGCTGATCTTCTCGTCGACCATCTGCGCAAGGCCGCGCACCTTGTCTTCCTGCCCGTTGGCGGTCGAGACGGTGTAGACGCGACCGCCGACCTGCAGCTTGACGTCGCTCATTGCTCGAGCCTTTCGATCAGGGTGTCGAGTTCGCGCAGATTGCTCGCGACACGCGACTTCAACGCCTCGTGCGCCTCTGCCAGTCGGCTGTCGTCCGCAGGTGCGGATCGCGGTAGCGCGGCTTGTGTTTCGATACGCGCGAGGGCTTTTTCGAGCCGCTCCAGCGCGCCGTGGATACGTGTTTCACTCATCAGGCTTACGCAAATACCAAGATTGGCCCGCAACGGCAAAGGCTTGGGCTCTCCTGTTGATAAATTGCACCAAGACGATGAAGGCGCAGATCACTCGGCCACTCGGGTTGACCTTGCGCGCGCCCTCCGCGAAGGGTTCCCACGCGTCGAATCGCCACACATTTTCGGAGAATAATCCCCATGAGTCTCGACACTGCTCGCATGGTCCAGATGGCCAATGCCATCAGGGCACTTTCGATGGATGCGGTGCAGGCAGCGAACTCTGGGCATCCAGGCATGCCGATGGGCATGGCCGATGTGGCAACCGTGTTGTGGAGCGAATACCTCAAGCACGATCCGGCAGCGCCCGACTGGGCCGACCGCGACCGCTTCGTCCTGTCCGCGGGCCACGGCTCGATGCTCATCTACTCGCTGCTGCACCTGTCGGGATATGCGGCGCCGACGATGGACGACATCCGCAACTTCCGCCAGCTCGGCAGCCCGTGCGCAGGCCATCCTGAGAATTTCCTCCTCGACGGCGTGGAATCGACCACCGGCCCGCTGGGGCAGGGCCTTGCAATGGCAGTCGGCATGGCAATTGCGGAGCGCAAGCTGAACGCCGATTTCGGTGACGGACTGGTCGATCACCGGACCTGGGTGATCGCAGGCGATGGCTGCCTCATGGAAGGCATCAACCACGAGGCCATCGGTCTTGCAGGTCATCTCAAGCTCGGCCGTATGAACGTGCTGTGGGACGACAACCAGATCACCATCGACGGCGGTACCGAACTGTCGACCAGCGAAGACATCAAGGCCCGTTACGCGGCGACCGGCTGGCACGTGGTCAGCTGCGACGGCCACGATTTCGACGATATCCGCCGCGCTCTCGATGAAGCGCAGGCAGACGAGCGTCCGTCGCTGGTCGCCTGCCGCACGGTGATCGGCAAGGGCGCGCCCAACAAGCAGGGCACCAGCGCCACCCACGGCGCACCGCTCGGTGACGAGGAAATCTCGGCTGCGCGTGACGTGCTCGGCTGGGACTACAAGCCCTTCGAAATTCCCGAGCAGGTCCTGTCGGACTGGCGCGGCACCGCCGATGCAGGTGCAAAGGCGCATGGCGAATGGAGCGAGCGCCTTTCCGCCGACAGCCAGGGCGCCGAATTCGAGCGCCGCATGTCGGGCGACCTGCCCGCCAAGTTCAGCCTCGACAACTACATCCAGTCGCTGATGAAGGAGCCGGTCAAGGTCGCCACCCGCAAGGCGAGCGAGATGGCTCTCGACAAGATCAACGCGATGCTGCCCGACACGATGGGCGGCAGCGCCGACCTGACGGGTTCGAACAACACCAAGGCCGGCGGCATCGGCCCTTTCACGGCAGACGATTACTCGGGCCGCTACATCTATTACGGCATCCGCGAATTCGGCATGGCGGCCGCCATGAACGGCATGGCGCTGCACGGGGGCGTGATCCCTTATGGCGGCACCTTCCTCGTCTTCACCGACTATTGCCGCGCCGCGATCCGCCTTTCGGCCCTCCAGCAGGTCCGCGCGATCTATGTCATGACGCATGACAGCATCGGGCTTGGCGAAGACGGCCCGACGCACCAGCCGGTCGAACATGTGCAGAGCCTGCGCATGATCCCGAACCTGCTCGTCATGCGCCCTGCCGATGCGGTCGAGACGGCCGAGTGCTGGGACATCGCGCTGCGTAGCAAGGACCGCCCCGCGGTGCTGGCCCTCAGCCGCCAGAACCTGCCGCAGGTGCGCAACCATCCCGAAGAGACGGATATGTCCTCGAAGGGCGCGTATCGCCTCAAGAAGGCGGGTAACGCACACAAGGTCACGCTCGTTGCGAGTGGTTCGGAAGTGCATCTCGCGCTTGCCTGCGCCGATGAACTGGAAAAGCAGGGCGTGGGCGCCAGCGTGGTCTCGATGGTCTGCACCCAGCTGTTCGACGAGCAGGACGAGGCATACCGCAAGGACATGATCCCGGCATCGAGCCTGCGCGTCAGTATCGAGGCGGGCACCACCTTCGGCTGGGAACGCTACACTGGCGAAAACGGCCTCAACATCGGGATCGACAGCTTCGGCGCATCGGCGCCGGCGGGCGATCTCTTCAAGAAATTCGGTTTCACGGCGGACGCCATCGTTCCGCAAATCATGAACAAATTGAACGGATAAGCAGGAGCTCTTCGCATGGCTACCAAGGTTGCAATCAATGGATTCGGACGCATCGGACGCCTCGTGGCGCGTGCGATTCTCGAGCGTGACGACCACGATCTTGACCTCGTTTCGATCAACGATCTCGCCGACACCAAGTCGAACGCGCTGCTGTTCCAGTACGACAGCACGCATGGCCGTTTCCCCGGCACCGTCGAAGTGGGCGATAACGCGATCATCGTGAACGGCAAGTCGATCGCCGTCACCAGCGAGCGTGATCCGGGCAATCTGCCGCATGCAGCCCAGGGCGTGGACATCGTCCTCGAATGCACCGGCTTCTTCCAGAGCCACGAAGCTGCCGAGCCTCATCTCAAGGCAGGCGCGAAGCGCGTGCTGATCTCGGCTCCGGCCAAGAACGTTTCGGCGACCATCGTTTACGGCGTGAACCATGAGACGCTGACCGCCGACGACGTGATCGTCTCGAACGCCAGCTGCACGACCAACTGCCTTTCGCCGATGGCCAAGGTGCTGCACGACACGGTCGGTATCGAGCGCGGCTTCATGACCACGATCCACAGCTACACCAACGACCAGCGCATGCTCGACCAGATGCACAGCGACATGCGCCGTGCCCGCGGCGGTGCGCAGAACATGATCCCGACCACCACGGGTGCAGCCCGCGCGGTCGGCCTCGTCCTGCCCGAACTCGCCGGCAAGCTCGACGGCAGCTCGGTCCGCGTACCGACGCCGAACGTCAGCCTCGTCGACCTCGTCTTCACCCCAGGCCGCGACACCAGCGCCGAGGAACTGAACGCTGCGCTCAAGGCTGCTGCAGAAGGCAAGATGAAGGGCGTGCTCGACTACACCGACCAGCCGCTCGTCAGCTCGGACTTCAACCACTATCCGGCCAGCTCGACCATCGACAGCCTCGAAACCAGCGTGATGGAAGGCAAGCTTTGCCGCGTCGTCAGCTGGTACGATAACGAATGGGGCTTCTCGAACCGCATGATCGACACCGCCGGCGTGATGGCGAAATTCCTCTAAGGAAAGCCCTGATATGAGCAGCTTCAAGACCCTGGATGACCTCGGTGATGTGACCGGCAAGGTCGCACTCGTGCGCGTCGATCTAAACCTTCCGATGCAGGAAGGTCGCGCCAGCGATGTCACCCGGGTCGAAGCTGTGAAACCCACCATCCTCGAGCTGGCCGACAAGGGCGCGAAGGTTCTCCTCCTCGCCCATTTCGGCCGGCCCAAGGGCCAGCGCCATTCGACCATGAGCACCAGCATGGTGCAGGGCGACATCGAGCGCGTGCTCGACCGCGAAATCATGTTCATCCCCGAAGTGATGGGGCCGGTGGTCGAACAGTCGATCGGCATCCTTTCGAACGGCGATATCGGCCTGCTCGACAACATCCGCTTCTGGCCGGGTGAAGAGGCGAACGATCCTGAATTCGCCAAGGGCATTGCGGCTCACGGCGATTTCTACGTCAACGACGCCTTCTCCGCCGCGCACCGCGCCCATGCCTCCACCGAAGGCCTGGCGCACCACCTCCCAGCCTATGCCGGGCGCGCAATGGAAGCGGAACTCAAGGCCCTCGAGGCCGCGCTCGGCACGCCCGAGCAGCCGGTCGCAGCGGTTGTTGGCGGAGCGAAGGTTTCGACCAAGCTCGACGTGCTCGAAAACCTCGTCGGCAAGGTCCAGCACCTCATTATCGGCGGCGGCATGGCCAACACCTTCCTCGCCGCGCGCGGGGTCGATGTCGGCAAGTCGCTGTGCGAGCATGACCTCACCGACACCGCCAACCGCATCATGGACCAGGCCGACCACGCGGGGTGCACCGTCCACCTTCCTTACGATGTCGTGGTGGCGAAGGAATTCGCCGCGAACCCGCCCAGCATGCGCGTTTGCAACGTCCATGAGGTCGCCGAAGACGAGATGATCCTCGACGTCGGCCCGCAGGCGGTCGAAGCGCTGGGCGACGTGCTCAAGACCTGCCGCACGCTGGTCTGGAACGGACCGATGGGCGCCTTCGAAACCGAACCTTTCGATGCTGCCACCGTGGCGCTTGCCAAGACGGCCGCGGCGCTGACGCAGGACGGCTCGCTGATCTCGGTTGCAGGCGGGGGCGATACCGTCGCCGCGCTGGCACACGCGGGCGTGAAGGACGATTTCACCTTTGTTTCGACCGCAGGCGGCGCTTTCCTCGAATGGATGGAAGGCAAGGCGCTTCCTGGCGTGGCTGCGCTTACGGCCTGAGCCGATGGCCACCACGCGCCACCTCTTCTCCACCCCCTTTGTCGCCGACACGCTGCAGAGCGAGCCGGGGATGCGCATGCTGCGCAATGCGATCGAGGAAGAAAGGGCGCGCGATGCTGCCGGGATCGATATCTCGAATATCGGCGGCTGGCATTCGAACACGCAGATGCTCGACTGGGGCGGCGAGGCGGCGAGGGCGCTGGCGCACAAGGCCATGACGATGGCCGACGAGCAGACGATCGACAACCGGAGCCCGGAATTCAGCCGCTTCACCTGGCACCCCGAAATGTGGGCCAACGTCAGCGGCAAGGGCGCGGCCAACCAGTACCACTTCCACCCGGGCAGCTTCTGGTCGGCGGTTGCCTATATCGACGATGGCTATGACGGCGATCCCGATCCGGGTCTTGGCGGTGAGCTCCAGCTACAGGATCCGCGCATGCCGATGATCCGCATGGGCGCCCCCGATCTCCGGCTCAAGCAGCCCGACGGCCAGCCGATGCACAGCGAGGTTTCGCTGCGTCCCAAGACGGGCATGATCGTGATGTTCCCCAGCTGGCTCCAGCATGCAGTGCGTCCGTTCAAGGGCGAGGGGACGCGGATATCGATCGCGATCAACCTCGTCGCGGTGCTGAAAAGGCCGAACTAGCGATATTCGGGGTTCGGCGCGTCGAAGCGGCGGCCTTCCTTCCAGAGCTCGACTGAATTGCCCCACGCAGGGATGCCGCCTGCGTCCTTGAGCATGCGCGCCATGTGCATCAGGTTCCAGGTCATGAATGTCGTGTTCCGGCGGGTGAAGTCGTTGTCGAACCCGACATATCCGTCCCCGTCTTCCTTCGCATCGCCATAGCTCGGGCCCGGGCCAGCTTCGCCGATCCATCCCGCATCAGCCTGCGGCGGGATGGTATAACCGACATGCTGGAGCGAATAGAGGACGCCCATGCCGACGTGCTTGATGCCGTCTTCATTGCCGGTGACGATGCAGCCCCCGACCTTGCCGTAGAAAACGTACTGACCCTTGTCGTTCGTTTGGCCGGAATGACCATAGAGCCGCTCGATCAGGCGCTGGCAAACGGAGCTCTTCTCGCCCAGCCAGATCGGCGTTCCGACCACGAGGATGTCGGCTGCTTGCACCTTTTCCCATATCTGGGGCCAGTCGTCCCGATCCGCGCCGTGCTCTGTCATGTCGGGATAGACGCCGGGCGCGATGTCGTGATCGACCAGTCGCACCTGATCGAGCTGAACATCGTTTCGCACGAGGATGGTTTCGACCACGCCCAGCAGCTTGTCGGTATGCGACCCCTGGGGCGAGGGCTTGAGCGTGCAATTGATGGTCAGCGCCCTGAGATCGGAGAAATCCGTTTCGTTATCCTGACACAATTTCTCCTGGGTCTCATCCAGCATGGTCTCTCCTGTGCTCAACAAGAGATACGCACGATGGGCTGAATAGTTACACCCCCGCTGTTGCAGGTGCGAAGGGGCTTTTGTATGGGCCGCGCATACGAATGCACGACCCAAGGGATTCTCACATGACTTTCGATGAAATGCGCGAGCGGATCGCAACCGGACAGGGCTTCATCGCCGCACTCGACCAGTCGGGCGGTTCGACCCCCAAGGCGCTTCGCGGCTACGGTGTGGAAGACAATGAGTGGGAAGGCGACGAACAGATGTTCGGCCTGATCCACGAAATGCGCCAGCGCATCATCGAGGCACCCTGCTTCGGCAATGGCAAGGTCATCGGCGCGATCCTGTTCGAAAAGACCATGGAAGGCGAAAGCGGCGGCAAGAGCGTGCCTGCTCGCCTGAAAGAGCGCGGCATCGTGCCCTTCCTCAAGGTCGACAAGGGTCTCGAGGACGAACGTGAAGGCGCGCAGCTGATGAAGCCCAACGCGAACCTCGAAGCCATGTGCGCCCGAGCAAAGGAACTGGGCGTGTTCGGCACCAAGATGCGCAGCGTGATCAAGTCGGCCAATCCGGTCGGCATCAAGGAATGCGTCCGCCAGCAGTTTGCCGAAGGTGCGCGCATCCTCAGCTGCGGCCTGATGCCGATGCTCGAGCCCGAGTATGACATCACCGCCGCAGATCGCGCCGAAGGCGAGAAGATCATGCTCGAAGCCATCGAGGAAGGGCTCGACGCGCTGCCCGAGGGCCAGCAGATCATGCTCAAGCTCTCGATTCCCAAGGAAGCCGGCCTCTATGCAGGCCTGACCAAGCACCCCAAGGTGCTGCGCGTGGTCGCCCTGTCCGGCGGCTACTCGACCGAGGAAGCTTGCAGCGAACTCGCCAAGAACCCCGGCATGATCGCCAGCTTCAGCCGCGGCCTGCTGCAGGACCTGCGCAAAACGCAGAGCGACAACGACTTCGACGGCACGCTTTCAGGCGCGATCGACCAGATCCACGCCGCCAGCGTGGCCTGACCTTAGGCTGCGAGCGGCCTAGCGCCGCTCGTAGACGAAGCGATAATCACCGGATGGGATCGTCCCTTCGCTGCGCTTTTCGGGCGTGGCGGAGGCGAGCACGAATGTGCGCCCCATGACCTCGTAGGGTTCGCCGAGTGTGATCTGTGCGGTCTGCGCCCAGTGAGTCGCCGTGATGCGCGTCGTCACCGTCAGCTTGCCTGCCCAGACGCAGGTCGCGTCGGCCGGGCAACGGCTGTCTTCTTTCACGGCCTGCGGGGTCAGGATGACATCGCCTGCCCAGACCGCCTTACCAAGGCCGACCGCCGTTCCTTGCGAAGCAGCTTCCTGCCCGACCCGCGGCGTATCGGGGATGTTCGCACAGGCACTAAGAGAGAGGAGGGCGAACGAAGCGAGGAGCGTTTTCATGGCCCCGCTAGACGCGTGTCGCGCTTTCGTATCGCTGAACGGGTGACGAAGACGCGACGAGGCGATAAGGCGCGAATATGGCCGAAGAAATTCCCACCCAGCTTTACCTGATCTCGCCGCTCGACGTGTCGGGTGATTTTCCCAAGAGGCTCGAACGCGCGCTCGAAGCGGGCAAGGGCGTGCTGACCGCCTTCCAGTTCCGCGTGAAGGGCCTTAACCAGCATGACGCAGCAGCCTTGGCAGAACCGTTGCAGGAAATTTGCGCGCGCCATGAGGTGGCCTTCATCGTCAACGATTCGATAGCGCTCGCCAAGCGTCTCGGGGCCGATGGTGTCCACCTCGGGCAGGGCGATGGCGATGTCCAGGAAGCCCGCGACGAACTGGGCCGCGATGCGCAGATCGGCGTAACCTGCCACGCTTCGCGCCATCTGGCCTTGGAAGCGGGTGAGGCAGGTGCCGACTATGTCGCCTTCGGCGCATTCTTTCCCAGCAACACCAAGGAAACCGAGCACCAGGCCGAAACCGACCTGCTCGAATGGTGGCACGAGATGGTCGAGATCCCCTCGGTCGCAATCGGTGGGATCACGCCGGACAACTGTCGTCCGCTGATCGATGCGGGCGCGGACTTCCTTGCCGTGTCCGGTGCGGTTTGGTCGGGTGACGAAGTTGCTGTTGTCAAAGACTTTGCGGAGCAAATCGCCTCGGCGTGAGTTCTCTTTCCTGTACGGGGCGGGTCGCCTCCCCGAAATTCAGGAGAGATCCCCAATGCGCAGCTTTATTTTTGTCGCCGTCTCGTCACTCGCGCTCGCCGCCTGTGGCAGCAATGATGCAGAGGAAGATACCTCCACCGCCACCGCGCAGGCAGAGCCTGCCGAAGACTATGGCTACGAGACCTACGACGAGAACAATCTCGCCGATACGATGGCCTCGAATGACGACGCGCAGGGCATGGGCGACAGTGTCGCGCGCGAAGACCAGGATATTCCCGACAGTCAGGAGCGCCCGGTGATGCAGGCACAGGTCGTGCTCGATCGCATCGGCTTCGGCCCCGGCGTCATCGACGGCAAGATGGGCATGAGCACCGAGAACGCGTTGAACGGTTTCCAGGAAGCCAACGGTCTCGATGTGACCGGCGAACTGGACGAAGCCACCAAGACCGCGCTGTCCAACTGGGATTCGATCCCCGCAACGCGCGTGGTCACCATTCCGGCGAGCTGGTCTGAAGCCGAATATGTCGACATTCCCGAAGAAACCGCCGCCAAGGCCGAGCTTGAGCGGATGGGGTACAAATCGCTCGACGAGCGGCTGGCCGAGCGTTTCCATACGACCGTGGAGGTGTTGAAGCAGCTCAATCCCGATGGCCGTCCGGCGGGGATGGAAACCTCCGCGCAGGACGAGCCGAGCGCCACACCGACGCCTGACAAGGAACAGTCTAAGGACAAGTCGGCGAGCTATTTCACCGCTGGCCAGCAGATCCGCGTACCCAACATTGGGGGCGACCGGATCGAGAAGGGCAAGATCGGCGATCGCGACTGGCAGCGTACGCTGGCAAGCCTTGGTGTCGGTAGCGACCAGCCCGAGGTCGATCGCATCGTCGTGAGCAAGGCGGGCAAGACGCTGAAGGCCTACCAGGGCGACAAGCTTGTCGCTTTGTTCACCGTCAGCTCCGGTTCGAGCGAATTCCCGCTGCCGCTGGGCGAATGGGACATCGTGGGTGAGGCGTATAATCCGCCCTACAGTTACGATCCCGCAGTTCTTTCCGGAGGCAAGGAAGACGGGAAGGAATATACGCTGCCGCCCGGACCCAATTCTCCCGTCGGGGTGATCTGGATCGACCTGTCCAAGGAGCATTACGGCATCCATGGCACGCCGGACCCGGAGACCATCGGCCGCGCGCAGTCGAGTGGCTGTGTTCGCCTCACCAACTGGGATGCTGCCCGCCTTGCGGGAATGGTGTCCCAGTCGACGCAGGTGATTTTCGAGGCCTGAGAGGCTAGGGAGGGGACATGAACTTCGTCGACAGACTGCTCACCATCGTCATCACCGCCACGATCACCAGCGCGATCTGGATCGTGGCGGGCGGATCGCTGATCGAAAACGCCACTGCCGACAGCCAGCGCGAGGCTACCCGTCCTGCGGAAGCTGCGCCAAGCCCGTCGCCGAGCGAAACCGCGTCCGGCGTCGCAGACGCGGCGACCGACGTACCCGATGCGGGCACGCTGGACACGTCCGACGTCTCCGCGCCGAGCGATGCACAGACGCGCCAGCTAATGATCCCGGTCAAGAACATCAGGGCAAGCGATCTCACCGATACCTTCAGCGATTCGCGTGCTGGCGGGCAGCGGCTGCACGAAGCGATCGACATCATGGCGCCCAAGGGCACCAGCGTAGTCGCCGCAGCGCCGGGTACGGTAGAAAAGCTGTTCCGGTCGGATGCTGGCGGGCTGACGATCTACGTCCGCTCGAACGACGGAGAGACGATCCACTATTACGCCCATCTGGACGAGTACGCACAGGGCCTGAAGGAAGGGCAGAAGATTCGCCGCGGCCAGCGACTGGGCACGGTCGGATCTTCGGGCAATGCTTCGGAAGAAGCGCCGCACCTTCACTTCGCTATCCTGCAGACCTCCGCCGATGCGGAATGGTGGGAGCCCGCCAATGCGGTCAATCCCTATCCGCTGCTGACCAGTCGCTAGTCGCGGACCGGACCGGCACGGTGGCAGCGCAGGCGGCCAAGCTTGCCGTCCCTGTCGAGCTCCTGGAGCAGGCCGGAGGACACACGCATCATCTTGTGTCCCTTGAGCGGGCCGCGGGTGAAGGTCACCCGGCGACCTTCGAGGAGGTAGGTGCCGGATCCCTTGTCGGTCGTGTAGCTGGATGCGCCGGTGATCGAGAAGCCGTGCCCCTCGACCTCGTTCCAGGCCGCTCCATCGGCAACACCCGGCAGCGCACACACATATTCGCCCTGCGGCAGAAGGCCGAGGCGGCCCTGCGCGAGCGACGGCGTAGCGGCGAGGGCCGCAGCTGCCAGGATTGCGTAACGAACCGGTTTCATGTCTTACCCTCCAGTCACCTGATATAGAGGAGAGGGGTGAAAATTTCCACCGCCTTGCCGTGGGCACCGCCAGCCTGTAAGGCGCGCTCCACACGGCCACTGGCATGCAGTGGCGCTCTTTCACATCGAGGCTTATTCCCATGAAGATCAGCGGCGTGGACATCCGTCCGGGCAACATCATCGAATACGAAGGCGGCATCTGGAAAGTCGCCAAGATCCAGCACACCCAGCCCGGCAAGGGCGGCGCCTACATGCAGGTCGAGATGAAGAACCTGCAGGACGGCCGCAAGACCAACGTCCGCTTCCGCAGCGCCGACACGGTCGAGAAGGTGCGCCTCGATACACAGGACTACCAGTTCCTGTATGAAGACGGCGACATGCTCGTCTTCATGGACCAGAATACCTACGAGCAGATCACCCTGCCGAGCGACCTGCTCGGCGATGCACGCCCGTTCCTCCAGGACGGCATGCAGGTGAAACTGGAACTGTGGGAAGAAAAGCCGATCTCGGTCGAACTCCCGCAGCACATCGAAGCCGAAATCGTCGAGGCCGATGCCGTGGTGAAGGGCCAGACCGCTTCGTCCAGCTACAAGCCCGCCGTGCTCGACAATGGCGTGCGCATCATGGTCCCGCCGCACATCGAAAGCGGCACGCGTATCGTGGTCGACGTCTACGAACAGACCTACGTCGGCAAAGCCAGCTAAGCATCGTCAAGCAAAAGGGTCGCATCCATGGGCAAATCCATCGCCAGTCGTTTCGACAATATCGACATTGCCAAGAGCACCTTGCGTGCCGTCATCATCAACGACGACGAGCTTACGCTGGAGATGGATTTCTGCCTCGAGCCCGAGCACGAGGATTACGAGCAACCTTTGGAAGGCGAGGACTGCTGCTGGCATCCCGGCCTGCTGAAGTTCGCCGGGATCAGCAAGCTCCAGCTCGACCGCCGCGAAGTTGCAGGCGAAAAGATGCAGCGTCGCTTTGCGATTCAGACATTCAACATCGAGGGCACCAGGTTCGACATGGCCTGCGAGTGGGGCGACATCCACCTCCAGGCGCGTTCGATCCGCGTCCTCACCGAGTAAGAGACTATAATGGCCGCAATATCCGGACTGATCCGCGTAATGGAAAAGGCCGCCCGCAAGGCGGGTGGACGCCTGCGCCGCGACTTCGGCGAAATCGAACACTTGCAGGCGAGCCGCAAGGGTCCCGCCGACTTCGTGTCGAAAGCCGACCTCCGCGCAGAACGCACGATCTATGACGAGCTTCTCGCCGCACGCCCCGACTGGGGTTTCGAGATGGAAGAAGCCGGCACGATCGAAGGCGCGGACGACATGCCGCGCTGGATCGTCGACCCGCTCGACGGAACCAGCAACTTCCTCCACGGCATCCCGCATTTCGCGATCAGCATCGCCGTGCAGGAGCGCAAGCTGGGCAGCGATGACTGGGGCGATGTCACGGCCGCGGTCGTTTACAATCCGATCACGGACGAAACCTTCTGGGCCGAAAAGTCCCGCGGCGCGTGGCTGCAAGATGCCCGCCTGCGTGTTTCGTCGCGCCGCAATCCGTCCGAAGCACTGATCGCGACCGGCATACCGTTCCACGGCCATGGCGACTTTGCCGAATGGTCCAAGATCTTCAATGCGATCGGCCCCAATGTCGCCGGTATCCGCCGCTTTGGCGCCGCCTCGCTCGACCTCGCATGGCTGGCGGCCGGGCGTTACGACGGCTTCTGGGAAAGCGGCCTCAACGACTGGGACACGGCTGCAGGCTGCCTGATCGTCCGCGAAGCCGGCGGCTTCGTCTCCGATTTCCGTGGACGTTCGCAGCAGATCCATTCCAAGCAGGTGCTCGCTGCCAACGACCAGCTTCACTCGCGCCTCCACAAGATGCTGGCTGGCGCATTGAAGGGTTGATGCAATTCCGGAGCGCGGCTAACTCCCGCGCTCCAACACGTGCCTCCGTGGCGGAATTGGTAGACGCGCTCGACTCAAAATCGAGTTTCTTACGAAGTGCCGGTTCGAGTCCGGCCGGGGGTACCACCACTTTTCCAGTCCCTGTGTAACTTTTGCCGCCCCCTTTCGAATTGGGGCTCAAGGGTGCATCCTGCACCAACCAGACAAGGGACTGACAATGACCGATCGCGGCCTCATCAAGGGGCTTGCCGCCGTACTCCTCGTGACGGTGGCGAGCCAGATTTTCTACATCACGGTCGTGTCAGGATCGCCCAACGAGATCCTCCGCCCGGCGACGTGGTTTACCGAGCTCTTCGCCTTCTCTGCATCCGTTGTTTTTGCCCTCGCATTGGCTGCACGGCGCCCGGTGCAGGCCGCTGCCTGGTCGATCATTACGCTCGCCGGCATCCTCAACGTCGTCCAGGTCGGAATGGGCCTGTCGATGTTCGCGCCCGCGATGGAGGCGCAGGAAGCAGTGCCGCAACTTTTCCTCGCGATCCTCGCCGGCGCCTTCTTCTTCTATTTCCTCGCCAAGTTCCTGCTCGGGGTCGCAGCAATCATCCTCGGTTTCCAGGCCGTCCGGGCCGGGGGACTGGTTTCCAGGGCATCCGGCGGTTTCGCCATTGCGGCAGGCCTTGCCGCCATCGTCCTGTCCTTCTTGGCCATGATCGATTCCGAAGGTTGGACTTTCGCAGCGGGTGCAGCGGGCACGGCGGTGACTGCACTGCTGGCATTCGTGCTGTTCCTTCTGCCGGGACAAAGCACCGCGGAGGGCTGAAACTCCTTGATATTCCGCCCGAGTGGTGAGACTTACCGCTCCGGATGATCGGGATCCCATCCTATCACGCGATGGCGGCAATGGCCGTCACAGTCGCAATGTTCGTCGCCTTTGCGCGCGGACGCATGTCCATCGAAATCATTTCGCTCCTGACCATCGCGGTTATCGCGGTGGGCTTGTATTTCTTCCCGCTGGCAGGCGACCAACCGACAGACGGGATCGCGCTCGCCTTCTCCGGTTTCGGACACTACGCGCTGATCACCATCTGCGCGCTGATGATCCTCGGAAGGGGGCTTGTGGTAACGGGCGCGCTGGAACCTGCGGCGCGGTTCCTGGAGCGGATCTTCAAATTCAACCTGCAGGTCGGCCTGCTGTTTTCGCTCGTGCTGGCCTTCGTGCTGTCGATGTTCGTCAACAACACGCCGGTGCTGGTCCTGCTAATCCCGATCTTCGTGACCTTGGCGGCGCGCGGGGCAATGCCTGCCTCCAAGACGCTGATGCCGCTGAATGCCGCTTCGCTGATCGGCGGCCTGGCGACGACTATCGGCACCTCCACCAATATCCTTGTCGTTTCGATCGCGGTCGACCTCGGCATGCCGATGATGGGCGTGTTCCATTTCACCCCCATCGTGCTGGCCGCGGCGCTGGTAGCCTTGCCCTATATCTGGCTGGCCATGCCCAAGATGCTCGACGACAACCGCGTCGAACTGGTGCACGAATCGCGCAAGTTCTTCACCCGGCTGAGGGTCACGGAAAACAGCCTGCTCAACGGCCGCGAACTCTCGCAAATCGCCTCGCGCCTTCCCGCCGGTATCGAATTCCATGACGTGAAACCGGGCCTTTTCCGGCCGGGTCAACGCATCAAGGTGTCGGGTACGCACGAAGCGATCGAGGAGGGGATCCAGGTCATGCGCGGCGAGGCTGCGCCGAGCTGGGTGCTCGAACGTATCAATCGCGCCCATAACGAGACCGGCGAGGATATCCAGGTCGTCGAAATGACGGTCACCGCCGACAGCCGCCTGATCAGCCGAACGCTTCCGACGTCAGGCATCGCGGACCTCTATGGTGTCGCCGTGGTCGGCATCCATCGCCCCGAAACGCTGATCGGCCAGAAAGACCAGTACAGCGACGTCGGCGATATCCGCATGCGGGAAGGCGATGTGTTGCTCGTCATGGGCCTGCAGCATGACCTCGAATCCTTCGCGAATGGGGACAGTCTGCTGATGCTCGAAGGGCGCCGCGAGCTTCCGCGCCGCTCCAAGGCATGGCTCGCCGCAGGTATCATGGGCGGCAGCGTGGCACTGGCCTCGGTCGGACTGCTGCCGATCGCCATCGCTTCGCTGGCAGGCGCGATCCTCATGTTCCTTACCGGCTGCGTGAAGTTCGACCGTGTCGGCCGCGCGCTGTCCGCGCAGGTCATCGTGCTCGTGGCCGCCAGTATCGCCATCGGGCGCATCATCCTTCAAAGCGGTGCGGCGGGGTGGCTCGGGGAATTGCTGTCACTGGGCCTCATCCACCTTTCCCCGGCAGCAGTTCTCGCTGCGATCATGCTTTTCGTGACGCTGCTCACCAATTTCGCCTCCAACGCGACCGCAGCAACGGTCGGCACCCCGATCGCTTTCGCGGTCGCAGCGCAGCTCGGCCTGCCGCCGGAGCCGCTGGTGCTGGCCGTGCTGTTCGGATGCAACCTCTCCTATGCGACGCCGATTGCCTATCAGACGAACATGCTGATCATGTCCGAAGGCAGTTACGACTTCGGCGACTATGTGAAGACCGGCGTGCCACTGGTGCTGATCATGGTGACGGTGCTGTCGGCCGGCCTCGCGATCACTTACAGCCTCTAGGGCGCTTTCCAATTCGCGGTGACCGTGCCAGTCTTCGCGCGAAACGACCGGGATCAGCGGGGCGGGGGGCTCCTCCCCTTTTACCAGGTTCCATGTGTTCCATCCTGAGGGGGAAGCCCAGACGATGTCCTACTTGCGTCCTACATACCTTGCGACGGCCTGCGCCGCTGCAGCGATCGCTTTTGCCAGCCCTGCACAGGCGAACGACCTGCGCGCCAGTCTCGAAGAAGACATGCCCGGCCTGATGGAACTCTATCGCGACCTGCATGCCAATCCGGAACTCAGCTTCGAGGAACACGAGACTGCAGCCAAGCTCGCTGCAAGGATGCGCGCGCTCGGGTTCGAAGTGACCGAAGGCGTCGGCCAGACCGGCGTGGTGTCGGTCATGCGCAACGGTGACGGCCCGGTCGTCATGCTTCGCGCAGACATGGACGGCCTGCCTGTCATCGAACAGACCGGCCTGCCCTATGCGAGCAAGCGTACTGCGACGCCCGCCAGCGGTGTGACGACCGGCGTCATGCATGCCTGCGGTCACGATACGCATATGGCCGGCTTCATCGGTGCCGCACAGCTCCTCGCCGAGCGCAAGGACGAATGGCAGGGTACGCTGGTGATGATCCTGCAGCCAGCCGAGGAGCTTGGGCTGGGCGCGCTCGCCATGCTGGAAGACGGTCTCTACGAGCGTTTCCCCAAGCCGGATTACACGATTGCCTTCCATGACGCGGCGGCACCGGCCCCTGCCGGGACGATCGGCTATACGCCCGGCTATGCGCTGGCGAATGTCGACAGCGTCGATATCACGGTGAAGGGCATTGGCGGCCATGGCGCCTATCCGCACACGACGGTCGATCCGATCGTGCTTGCGAGCGCGATCGTGATGAAGCTGCAAACCGTGGTGAGCCGCAACTCATCGCCGCTCGACCCGGCGGTGATCACGGTCGGCAGTTTCCATGCAGGCGCCAAGCACAACATCATTTCGGACGAGGCCAAGCTGCAGCTGACTGTGCGCAGCTATTCGGACGAGAGCCGCAAGCTCCTGCTCGACGGCATCCGCCGCGTGGCTCAGGGCGAGGCGATTACGGCCGGTCTCCCGGCAGAACTCATGCCGGTCATCACGGTCGAGGATCCCTATACGCCTTCGACCTTCAACGATCCTGGTTTCAGCGAAGAACGCGCAGCAGCCTTCCGCGCCCGCTTCGGCGAGGATCGCGTCATGCAGTGGCCTGCGGTGATGGGCGGCGAGGACTTCAGCCAGTTCCGCCGGGCCGATCCCGAAGGCGTGAAATCCATGATCTTCTGGATCAGCGGAACCCCTGCCGAAATGCTCACCGCGCTGGAGGAGGAAGGCAAGCCTCTGCCCTCGCTTCATTCGCCCTTCTGGGCGCCCGATGCGGAAGCGGTGGTGAAAACCGGCGCCGAGGCGATGGCGAGCGCCGCGCTCGACCTGATGCCTGCGAACGGCGGCTGAGGCCGGATAAATTGACGGCTGCCGGAGTGTTGGGGCACTCCGGCAGCCGTTTCTCCTCCCCAGGAGAAAGTATCTTCCGCGCTATCGCTACGCTGCTTGAGCGCGGAAATTCGGGTTAGCCGTCCGAAGGGACGTATGTGCCGAGCCGGTGGTGCAGGGCGTTGATCTTCGCCAGCTCCTCGCGGTCTTCCGTCTGGCGCGCGTAGCTGGTGAGAGCGGTGCGCAGGAGGCGGAAATCGGCGGTCGAGAACAGGGCGCGTGCGCGTCCGGGTTCGGTCTTCGGAGTGTCTTCGGTCATCGTAGTCATCCTTCCTCTCCTTACGCCGCAGCGAACTGGTTCATGGTGTTGTCCTTGCCGCCGGCCTTGAGGGCCGCTTCGCCGGCAAAGTATTCCTTGTGGTCATCGCCGATATCGCTGCCGGCCATGTTCTGGTGCTTCACGCAGGCGATACCCTGGCGAATTTCCTCGCGCTGGACGTTCTTGACGTAGCCAAGCATCGCCTGCTCACCGAAGTATTCCTTGGCGAGATTGTCGGTGCTCAGCGCAGCCGTGTGATAGGTCGGCAGCGTGATGAGGTGGTGGAAGATACCGGCACGCTTCGCGGCATCGGCCTGGAAGGTGCGGATCTTCTCGTCGGCTTCGGCGGCGAGTTCGGTGCCGTCGTAGTCGATGCTCATCAGCCTGGCGCGGTCGTAACCGCTCACGTCCTTGCCTTCCTTCTCCCACGCATCGAAAATCTGCTGGCGGAAGTTGAGCGTCCAGTTGAAGCTGGGCGAGTTGTTGTAGACCAGCTTGGCGTTGGGGATCACTTCGCGGACACGGTCGACCATGCCGGCGATCTGTTCGACATGCGGCTTCTCGGTTTCGATCCACAGCAGGTCGGCGCCGTGCTGGAGCGCGGTGATACAGTCGAGCACGCAGCGGTCTTCACCCGTTCCGGCGCGGAACTGGTAGAGATTGCTGGGCAGGCGCTTGGGTGCAAGCAGCTTGCCGTCGCGGCTGATGAAGACCTGGCCATTGGTGATGTCGGCCGGATCGACTTCGTCGCAATCGAGAAAGGCGTTGTATTGGTCGCCGAGGTCGCCCGGTTCCTTCGAGAAGGCGATCTGCTTGGTCAGGCCGGCACCGAGGCTGTCGGTGCGGGCGACGATGATGCCGTCGGGAACGCCCATTTCAAGGAAGGCATAGCGGATCGCGCGGATCTTCTGGAGGAAGTCCTCGTGCGGAACGGTAACCTTGCCGTCCTGGTGGCCGCACTGCTTTTCGTCCGACACCTGGTTCTCGATTTGCAGCGCGCAGGCACCGGCCTCGATCATCTTCTTGGCGAGCAAGTAGGTCGCCTCGGCGTTGCCGAAACCGGCATCGATATCGGCGATGATCGGCACGACATGCGTCTGGTGGTCGTCGATTTCCTTCAGCAGGCGGTGCGTATTGACCGCATCGCCCTTGGCCTTGGCTTCGTCGAGCTCGCGGAACAATCCGCCCAGCTCACGTGCGTCGGCCTGCTTGAGGAAGGTGTAGAGCTCCTCGATCAGCGCGGGCACGCTAGTTTTCTCGTGCATCGACTGGTCGGGCAGGGGGCCGAATTCGCTGCGCAGCGCGGCAACCATCCAGCCCGAGAGGTAGAGGTACCGGCGCTTGGTGCTGCCGAAATGCTTCTTGATCGAAATCATCTTCTGCTGCGCGATAAACCCGTGCCAGCAGCCGAGCGACTGGGTGTAGTTCGCCGGATCCTTGTCATAGGCTTCCATGTCCTCGCGCATGATCTTCGCGGTGTAGCGCGCGATGTCGAGCCCGGTCGGGAAGCGGTTCTGCACGGCCATGCGGGCAGCGCTGGCAGCGTCGATGGCAGCCCAGCTGTCGCCGTTCTTGGCGATGGTTTCGTTCATCTGCGCGATGTGGCTCTGGTAGGTCATGGGTAGTCTCCTGTCCGTGTCGCCCCGCGATTGGCGGGCTGTTGCAGTGACAATGCGCTTCAGGGAGCGATTCGGGCAGGGAAATTTACAAAATATCTTGTCAGAAAGCCCGGGTTGGGCGTATTCCGGCTGTAAAGATGTAAAGGAATTTACAAATGGCCAAAGATGCCGTCCGCGCAGGCCCTGCGATCAAGCGGCTCCGCAAGCGCGAGAATCTGACCCAGGCGGCGATGGCCGCCCGGCTGTCCATTTCGCCCAGCTATCTCAACCTGATCGAGCGCAACCAGCGTCCGGTCAGCGCGCGGGTGGTCATGGCGCTGGTCGAGCAGTTCGATTTCGATCCGCGCTCCATCCGCGAGGACGAAGCCATCGGGGGGCTCGACGGACTGGCCCGCCGCTTTGCCGACGAACGCTTCGCGGACCTCGCGGTGGACCGTGACGAGCTCGATGAATTTCTCGCCACCTCGCCGCAAGTCGCGGCCGCCTTTGCCCGGCTATATGACAATGCGGGAAGTGCATCGCGGCAAGAAGATAGCGCGCTCGCGGCTTCTCGGCGCGAGATCGAGAAATGGCGCAATCATTTCGCCGATCTCGACCATGCGGCAGAGGAACTGGCCGACGAGATGCGCCTGTCGCGCGGTGATATCGGATTGGCGCTTACCGAAAGGCTGCGCGAGCGCCACCAGTTCTCGGTCCGGATCCTGCCGCGCGAGGTCCTGCCCGACAGCCTCAGCCGGCTCGATTTGCACGCACGCCAGGTCCAGCTTTCCGAAATGCTGGGGCCCGCATCGCGCAATTTCCAGCTCGCACTCCAGATCGCGCAGCTCGAGAAGGCCGACGACATCCAGTCGATCGCGCAAGGGGCGCAGTTCGGGGACGAGGCCGCCCGCGCGCTCTTCAAACGCCATCTCGACGGCTATTTCGCGGCCGCCTTGTTGATGCCTTATGGCCGGTTCCTGAGGGCCTGCGATGCCACTGGCTATGACCTGCCGGTCCTGGAACGGCGCTTTTCGGTCAGTTTCGAACAACTCGCGCACCGCCTGACGACCTTGCAGAGAGTGGGGCAACGCGGCCTGCCGTTCTTCATGGTCCGGCTCGACCGTGCGGGTCAGTTCTCGAAGAGCTTCATGGGCGCAAGTACTGCACGCTTCGCAAGGGAAGACGTATCCTGCCCGCTCTGGGATGCGCATCGCGCGTTCGAGAGGGGCGGGGAACTCGTTGTCCAATACGTGAGCCTCGACGATGCCGGCGAAGGGCAGGGTGGCTGGCTCACCATGATGCGCAGCGTCGAGGGCAGCGGGGCGCCGGGCGAAGCGCGGTTCGTGGTGGCGATCGGGATAGAAGCAGTGCTCGCTAGCGATCTTGCGCAGGCGCGCGGCCTTTCCTTGCGGCCCAATGACGCCCAGCGCATCGGCCCGGGCTGTGCTGCCTGCTTCAGGGAGGGCTGTTCGCAGCGTTCACTGCCACCGAGCGGACGCAAGTTGCACTTCGACCGGATGCGTCGCGGAACTTCCCCATTCGAATTCGGCGAGCGATGATTTTTCTGCGTTAACCTTCTTTACCCGGAACCTGAACGCCCGACGCCGCGTTTTTGCCACATTCAAGGGTTCAGAACTGGAATTTTCTCATGACTGAAGAACGTATTACCGAGACTACCGATACCGCTGGCAATACCCACACGACCCATACCGTGGTCACCGATAACGATGGGCGTAGCGGCGGCACTTCCTGGGGTCTGATTATCATCCTCATCGTTCTTGCGATCGGCGCTATCGTCGTCTTCTCGCAGATGAGCGATGCCGAAATCGCCAAGGACAACGCCGTGGCCGGTGCAGCAGACCAGGTCGGCGAGGCTGCCAACCAGGTTGGCGACGCTGCACAGAATGCCGGCGAAGCTGTCGAGGAAGCGGTCGAGAACTGATCGACACGAAATCGGCAAAAACTGTCAGGCAGGGCGACGCTTCCTAGGGGAGGGTCGCCCTTTCTGCATTCAAATGCTGTAAAATTTACCGACAGTTCACCCTTTGCGGGTAGTTAAGGAAGGGTATCGATAAACCTTCCGGACGCTCGCAATGACCCGCGCCTGCTACCAGTTCCCGACGATTGTGGTGCCCGGACGTGGAGGCCGTGCCTGATGGCCTGGGCGAGCTCGCTTTCCTACCTGTCCTATTCGCTGGGCGCGATCGTATGCGGTCTTGCGGCTTTGTGGATCGCAAGGGCCGGGGCCAAGGATCGTACCGACCGCTGGGCCGGCGTCGTGGCGCTCGCTCTGACGGCGAATTGGTGTTTTGCCGCAGCCAGCTTCTCGGCCGATCATGTTCTTGTCCAGTTCACCGAACTGACTGCCAATCTCGGCTGGATCTACGTCCTCTTCCGCTTGTTCGCCAATGATGGCCGGGACGAAAGCCTGCGAATTGTCCGGCCTGCGGTAATCGCGCTCGGCTTTGTAGAGAGCCTGCAATTCGTCCTGCTGATCATCCAGCAACGCTATGCCGTGACGCCCGATCTTGCCCTGCTGACCTTCGAGACGTCGAACCTGTTCCGGGTGCTCGTCTCCATCGGGGCTCTCGTGCTCCTGCACAACCTCTACGTCGGCGCATCGCCATCTTCCCGCAGGATCCTTCGTTGGAATGCTGCCGGGCTTGCGGGCCTCTGGGCCTTCACCCTGAATTATCACACGATCGCCTATCTCACCGGCGATTATCCGACGGAAATGTTCGCTTTCCGCGGCCTTGCGCTGGCTGTGGTGGCCATCCCCTTCGCACTGGGCTTCGCCAAGCGCGCGGCAGGGCTGACCTTCAGCCCATCGCGAGCGGTTACCTTCCGTTTCCTCTCCTTGTTGGTGATCGGCGGATACCTTCTCGTCATGCTGGGCCTTGCCAGCTGGCTCGACATCCTGACGGGCAGCGGAGCGCGGCTGACGCAGGTGGGCCTGGTGATCGCCGCCGGAGCGCTCGCGCTGATCTGGCTCCCGTCGAACAAGCTGCGCGGCTGGCTGCGCGTGACGGCGATCAAGCACCTTTTCAAACATCGCTACGACTACCGGAACGAGTGGATACGCTTCACCCACACGATCGGCCGCGCCGGTCTCGACGATGCCAGCCTCCAGCAGCGCGTGATCAAGGCGCTCGCCGACATTACCGACAGTCCTTCGGGCCTCCTGATGTCCGGAGAGGATGAAGGCGCGCTGCAACTGGCGGCGCACTGGCGCTGGCCGCAAATGGCGGTGCCGGCCGATGCCTTCCCGCTCGAGCTGTGCGCCATCATGGAGCGTGAGGGCCTGATCCTCGACCTCGATGAAGTCCGCGAGGGGATCGACTACCACGGCGAGAATGCGCTCGTCCCCCCGTGGCTGCGCGAGGAAACGCGCGCCTGGGCTGCCGTGCCGCTGATCCACTTCGATCGCCTCGTGGGCGTGATCGTCCTCGCCCGCCCGCTCCAGCAGCGCAAGCTCGACTGGGAGGATTTCGACCTTCTCGGCATCGTCGGCCAGCAGCTGGCGAGCTATCTGGCCGAGCAGGCAGGACAGGAAGCGCTGTCCGAAGCCTCGCGCTTCGATGAATTCAATCGCCGCATGGCCTTCGTGATGCACGACATCAAGAACCTCTCCAGCCAGATGTCGCTCCTGCTCCGTAACGCCGAAAAGCACGCGGAAAAGCCGGAATTCCGCAAGGACATGCTGGTCACGCTGAAGAACAGCTCCGACAAGCTGAATATCCTTCTCGCACGTCTCGGGCGTTATGGAACGGGCTCGGTGGAGAACCTGCAGGATTTCGACCTTGGCGGCATCGCCGGGGCGGTGGTCGAGCGGTTGTCCACCAGTCATCAGGTGGACTTGTTGCGCCACGAGCCGGTGATCGTTTCCGGCCAGCCCGAAGCGCTCGAGCAGGCTCTCCTCCACATCGTCCAGAATGCCATCGATGCGAGCGAAGACGGTTCGGCAGTGCAGGTCGAAACCTTCAGCGACGGGCTGTCGGGCAATATCCAGGTCCTCGACAGCGGTGTCGGCATGAGCCCCGCCTTCGTACGCAACAGCCTGTTCAAACCCTTCGTCTCTTCCAAGGAAGGCGGTTTCGGCATCGGCGCGTTCGAAGCGCGCGAGATGATCCGCGCGATGGGAGGACGCCTCGAAGTTGAATCGCGCGAGGGGCTCGGCACGCGCTTCCTCATTAAGATCCCGCTCAAGTCCGCCCGCTCGATCATTACCGGAAACGGTACCGCAAAAGACAAGGAACCCGCCTGATGGCAGATGCCAAACCCAAGCTGCTGATCGTCGAGGACGACGAGGGCCTGCAGGCCCAGCTCAAGTGGGCCTATGACGATTACGAAGTGATCATCGCGGGCAATCGCGACCAGGCGCTTGCTGCCGTGCGCAGCGAGGAGCCCGCGGTCGTGACCCTCGATCTCGGCCTGCCGCCAAATCCGGACGGAACCACCGAGGGCTTCGCCGTCCTCGACGCGATCATGCAGATCAAGCCCGACACCAAGGTGGTGGTCGCTTCCGGCCATGGCGCGCGGGAAAGCGCGCTGCAGGCCATCGAGCGCGGGGCCTATGATTTCTACCAGAAGCCGGTCGATATCGAGAAGCTCGGCCTGATCGTCGAGCGCGCCTTCAAGCTCAGCCGGATCGAGAGCGAGAACCGCCGCCTGTCGGAGAAGGTCGGCGAGGACCAGACCGTGCTCGGCACGATGATCACCGCTGCGCCGGAAATGGCAAAAGTCGCGCGCACGATCGAGCGCGTCGCCCCGACCAATGTCTCGGTCATGTTGCTGGGCGCGAGCGGGACGGGCAAGGAGCTGCTGGCCAAGGGTGTCCACGAAGCGAGCGACCGCCGCAATGGCGCTTTCATCGCGATCAACTGCGCCGCGATTCCGGAGAACCTCCTCGAAAGCGAGCTCTTCGGGCACGAGAAGGGTGCCTTCACCGGCGCGGTGAAGACTACCGAGGGCAAGATCGAGATGGCCGATGGCGGCACGCTCTTCCTCGACGAGGTGGGCGATATCCCGTTGCCGCTACAGGTGAAGCTGCTGCGCTTCCTCCAGGAACGCGTGATCGAGCGCATCGGCGGTCGCAAGCCGATCTCTGTCGACACAAGAATCGTCTGCGCCACGCATCAGGACCTCGAGGGCATGATCGGCGAGGGGAAATTCCGCGAAGACCTGTTCTACCGCCTGGCCGAAGTCGTGGTGAAGATCCCCACGCTCGCCGAGCGGCCGGGCGACAGCGTGCTTCTCGCCAAGCATTTCCTCGCCCGCTTCGCCAAGGAGATGAACCCGCAGGTAAAGGGCTTCGCGCCCGACGGGCTGGCGGCCATCGATGCCTGGCACTGGCCGGGCAATGTACGCGAGCTGGAGAACCGCGTGAAGCGCGCGGTGATCATGGCCGATGGCAAGCTGGTGGGGGCCGAAGACCTCGATCTCGGTGACGGGAGCGAGGAGGAAGAGATGGCACTGAACCTCAAGCAGGCGCGCGAAGCAGCCGACCGGCGCATGATCCGGCAGGCAATGGCGCGCAGCCAAGGCAATATCTCGATGACGGCCAAGCTGCTCGGCATCAGCCGCCCGACGCTTTACGACTTGCTCAAGCAATACGATTTGCAGCCCGGATAGGACGCGCGCTAGGAGCTTGGCCGATGGCGCTCCGTACGATCCTTGCCGACCCGATGTTGCGCCTTCTGGTTGCAGCAGTGATGCTGGCCGCAATCCTGCCGATCCCGGCGGCGCATTCGGGTGTTGCGCAATCGGTTTCCAATGTCGGCATCTTCGGGCTGTTCCTGTTGAACGGCATGCGCGTGTCACGCTCCGAAATCGGGCGCGGGCTGCTCAACTGGCGCTTTATCCTGCCGATGGTCCTGTGGGTCTTCGGCGCGATGGCGCTCGCTGGCCTGGGTCTCAGCAAGCTGGTTGCGTTCGGCCTGCCGCCGCTGGTCGCCACCGGCTTTCTCTATCTCGGGGTGCTTCCCTCGACCGTCCAGTCGGCGACGTCCTACACGACGCTGGCCGACGGCAATGTCGGGTTGTCGGTCATCTGTGCCGCACTGCTCAACATCCTCGGCGTCTTCGTATCTGTGCCGATTTTCCTGCTGCTGGGCGGGACGGGCGAAGTCGCGATCGGCATGGGAACGATCGAGCGGATCGCGCTGATCCTGCTCCTGCCCTTCGTGATCGGCCAGCTGGTGCAGGGCTGGACGAGCGAATGGGTGGCCCACCACAAGATGCGCATCGTCTGGCTCGACCGGCTGGTCATAGCACTGGCGGTTTATGTCGCCTTTTCGGGGGCGGTGGATCAGGGCATCTGGGGCAAGCTCGATGCGCTCGCATGGGGCATGCTTGCCGTCGGCATCGCGCTGTTCCTTGGTGTGGGCAATGCGGGGGCCTGGGCAGCCTCTGGCGCGCTAAGGCTGCCCCGCCGCGACCGGATCGCATTCCTTTTTGCAGGGGGCCAGAAGAGTGCCGCAGTCGGCGTGCCGCTGGCCACCATCCTGTTCGCACCGGCAGAGGCAGGCTTCGTCGTCCTGCCCCTGCTGCTCTACCACTTCTTCCAGCTGGTGCTGGCAGCGCCGCTGGCTAGTCGTCTGTCGTCAGCGACGCATCTTCGGGATGGCGGCGATTATGCCGCACCGACCACAAGAAGCTGAGCCCGATCAGGACCGCTCCGAGCAGGCCGGTGATCGTTTCGGGAATATGCCAGCGCGCCGACAGCAGCATGATGATGCCGAGCACGATGATCGCCCAGAACGCGCCGTGTTCGAGATAGCGGTACTGCGCCAGAGTGCCGGTCTTCACGAGGTGGATGGTCATCGAGCGGACGAACATTGCCCCGACCGAAAGGCCCAGCGCGATGATCACCATGTTGTTCGATAACGCGAAGGCGCCGATCACACCGTCGAAGCTGAAACTGGCATCGAGCACTTCGAGATAAAGGAACCCGCCGAGGCCTGACTTCACGATCTCTCCGGCCGCTTTCTTGCGTGCTTCGCGCGCCTCGATAATCGCGGCAATGGCGTGGACCGCGATGAAGGTGACGAGGCCGAGTATGGCTGCGGTCAGGAAGGTGATCGCGTCGTCGGGCGAAAGCAGTGTCGACACCGAATAGACGAGGATCAGCACCAGTCCGATCTCCACGGCGGGGACGGTCGAGAACTTGTTGATCGTGCGCTCGAGCGCGGCGATCCAGTGGACGTCCTTGTCCTCCTCGAAGAAGAAGGTCAGGCCCACCATCGCGAGGAAGGCACCGCCGAAACCGGCAATGCCGATATGCGCATCGGAAACGATCCTTTCGTATTCCGCCGGGTTGTTCAGCGAAAGCGAGATAGCCTCCATAGGGCCGACCTGCGCCGCGATCGAAACGATGGCGATCGGAAAGATGATGCGCATGCCGAACACGGCGATGAGGATGCCGATGGTCAGGAAGCGCTGCTGCCAGACCGGGTCCATGTCACGCAGAACGGTGGCATTGACCACCGCATTGTCGAAGCTGAGCGACACCTCGAGGATCGACAGCACGAGCACGATCCAGAGGATGCCGAGCGTCGCAGTAAGCGAACCCGTGCTCGCCCAGCCATACCACGCAGCAAGGCCGAAGCAGATCGCCGTGAAGGCGAACGAAAAGGTGTAATATTTGCGGATGGTTTCCATGGGTGTGGGGGTCCCTCAGCCCTTCTTGGGCTGGTAAGTCTGGTCTGCGGTAGGGAAGCTGCGCCCGCGCACTTCCTCGGCATATTGCGCGACGGTCTTTTCGATGACTTCGGCGATGTTTTCGTACTTCTTCACGAAGCGCGGCACGCGTTCGAACATGCCGAGCATGTCCTCGGTGACCAGTACCTGCCCGTCGCATTGCGCAGAAGCGCCGATGCCGATCGTGGGGCAGGACACCGCCTTGGTCGCCTCAATCGCGATGGGTTCGAGCACGCCTTCGAGCACGATGGCGAAAGCGCCTGCTTCATCGAGTGCCTTCGCATCCCCGACGATCTTTTCCGCTTCTGCGCCATCACGCCCACGCGCCATGTAGCCGCCAAGCACGTTTACGGCCTGCGGTGTGAGGCCGACATGGCCCATCACCGGTATGCCGCGCTGGTTGAGGAAGGAGACGGTCTCGGCCATCTGTTCGCCGCCCTCGAGCTTCACCGCAGCCGCACCGCTTTCCTTGAGCAGGCGCGCCGCGCTTTCGAAGGCTTGTTCCTTGGAGCCTTCGTAAGAGCCGAAGGGCATGTCGACCACGACCACCGAGTGATAGCTTCCGCGGACCACGGCAGCCGCATGGTTTGCCATCATGTCGAGCGTGACGGGAATGGTGGAGGGCAGGCCGTAGATCACCTGTCCCAGCGAATCCCCCACCAGCAGCAGATCGCAATGCGCGTCGAGCAATTGGGCCTGCCGCGCCGTGTATGCGGTGAGCATGACGAGCGGGTCCTTGGTTTCCCCATCCGCCTTGTGCGCGCGGATCTTGGGGACCGTCAGCCGCTTCATCGGCTGCGGCGTAGGATTGGCTCGGCTGGTGCTCGTATCGAGCTGGAAAGTCGTCGACATGGGGCAAGCGCCTAGCGCGCTGTGGGGACAAAGGCAAAGCGCACTCGACGCGAGCGCGAAATCATTGCAGGAAGGCGCGCATCGGGCGCGGGGAGCGCCGACACGGGATCAAGGATACAAATATGCCGATTACCACCGGATCCGACGGGATCACGCCGCGCGAGGGCTGGTCCTCACGCTCCGCATTCGTTCTGGCTGCCGTGGGGGCGGCTGTCGGACTGGGCAATCTCGTGCGCTTCCCTGCAGAAGCAGCGAACAATGGCGGCGGCGCATTTGTGCTGTTCTATATCGCGTGCATCTTGCTGATCGGCCTGCCGGTTCTGCTCTCCGAAACGCTGATCGGTCGCCATGGACAGGCGAGCGCCGTCGAAAGCGTGAAGCGGATGGCCGCGGAATCCAGAGCATCGCAATGGTGGGGTGGGATCGCCGGGCTGGGCGTGGTTTCTGCCTTCATGATCCTCGCATTCTACTGTGTGATCGGGGGGTGGGTGCTCTACTACATCGGTCTGTTCGCGGCCGATATCGCGCAGTCCGGAGTGACCGGCGGCGCGCTGACCAACATGACTGCGGAGGAGATCAAGGCGCTCTTTCCTAACCTGCAACAGGACGGCTTCACCATGAGCGTCCTCGACGTCATTTTCGTCGCAGTCACGCTCATGTTCGTGGCGCGCGGCGTATCGGGCGGTATCGAAAAGGCATCTGTATGGCTGATGCCCGCCTTTTTCGTCCTGCTTCTGGGTATTACGGTTTATGGCGCATTCACTGGCGCGTTTTCAGAGGCGATTGCCTACCTCTTCACTTTCGACGCATCCAAGCTGACCGGTCCGGTCATGCTGGCGGCCGTTGGGCAGGCTTTCTTCTCGCTGTCGTTGGGCGTTGCGGGCATGATTACCTACGGCTCCTATGTTGGGCGCGACGTGAACCTCGCCAAGACCAGCACGACCATCGCTTTCGCCGACACATCGGTCGCGTTGATTGCCGGCTTGTGCATCTTCCCGATCGTGCTGGCTGCCGGGCTGAGCTCGGATGGCGGGCTCGGCCTGATGTTCGACACCTTGCCGCATGCCTTCCAGTCCATGCCCTTCGGCACGCTGATCGGCCTGGCCTTCTTCATCATGGTGGGGTTCGCCGCCCTGACGAGCTCGATTTCACTGATGGAGGTGCCGACCGCCTGGGCGATCGACAAGTTCCGCATGGGCCGCGCGCTCACGGCCACGATCATTGCGGTCGCAGCGGCGCTGCTGGGCGTGGTTTCGGCCTATTCCTTCAATGCGCTGTCGGGTTTCCATCCGCTCGGTTTTATCCCGCTGTTCTCGGGTGAGGGCGTTTTCTCCGCGCTCGACAGTGTGACGTCCAAACTCTTGATGCCGATCGGTGCGCTGCTTGTGTCGATTTTCATCGGATGGATTGCAGAGCGCCGTCTGGTCGACAACGAGAACGGCTTGTCGGGCGGCCTCCACCGCTTCTGGCTGTTCCTTGTGCGCTGGCTCTGCCCGTTGGCACTGACGGGGATTCTGATCGTCGGGATCTTCCCCGGCCTTCTGCCGAACTGACGCAAAAAAAAGGGCCGCCCCCGTGAGGGGGCGGCCCTTCGCGACTCATATTGTCGTTATTGGGTCGAGTTAAATATCGACCGAGTCCACGTGGCGTTCTTCCGCCTCGTCGTGGACAGTTATTCCGAGCGCCATCTTGGCCGTGTTGAGCAGGCCGAGGTCACCGCTCCAGATCTCGGCATCACCGAGGTCCATACGCAGGAAGAGGATATCGGGATCGTTTTTGCCGCCATCGTACCAGGCTTCGACGAAGTTGTTCCAGAAATGGTCGAAACGCTCCTTGCTGTTTTCGACCGAGAGCGTGCCGTCGAAACGCGCGAACATGTCATGGTCCTTGCCGGCAAAGCTCGCCTTGACCTTGCCGAGCTGGGCGAAGGTCGAGTTCTTCTGCGTGAAGAACCAGATCGAGCTGTTGGCGTCCTTGTCGAGCTGTGCGGTCATCGGCACCGAGGTGTCCGAGCGGCCGTCGAGCTCGAGGAAGAGGAAGGGCGAGTCCGAGAGTGCCAGCCAGAACTTCTTCTTGAGGGCGTCGGGATTACCTTCGGCGTATTTCATGTCGGTGCCTTTCTGAATTGCGTTTGTCCGATCAACGACTTCGAAGGCCCGCTGTTCCATCGCTGCGCCAAACCGCAGCTGTGAAAGGATGAATTGCGAATCATCGGCAGTTGGAACATAATGGGAACAAACGAGTCGATTCCCCATGACCCAACCCGATCTTGCCTCCTTGCCGATCACGGCCTTCGAAGACGTCGCCACGCTGTCTGCGCGGCGCAGCGCGCGCTGGCGTCCGGGGCTGGCGGCAATGCAGGGGAAGGCCCTGCATAGCGAAATCTTCGCCTCATCGCGCGAGGCTGCGGGGGCAGGGGCGGCACTGGCGCTCGCCCTCGACGACTGGCGCTGTGCCCCCCGTGCCGATGGACAGGAAGCAGAAGACCGGCGCGGTGTGTTGTGGGTGCAGACGCGTGAAGCTGCGCGGCTCGGCGGGCGACCCTACCGTGCCGGACTGCCACAGGATCTGCAGGGGCGGGTGATCCACGTGCTGGCGGAGAAGGCGGAAGATGCGCTCTTCGCGCTGGAGGAGGGCCTGCGGTGCCGCGAACTCGCCTTCGTGATCGGAGAGGTTGCGGGCAATCCCAAGGCGCTCGATTTTACGGCCTCGCGGCGGCTGACGCTCACGGCACAGAAACATGGTGTACCGCTGTTCCTGCTGCGCATCGATGCCACACGCGACCTGTCTTCGGCACGGATGCGCTGGGATGTGACCTGCGCGCCCTCCGCTGCGCCCGAATGGAATGCGCAGGCGCCGGGCGATCCGGCGTGGAAGGCCGAACTCTTCCGGGCACGCAGCCACGCGCCGGGCGAATGGATCCTTGCCGAGAAGGACGCGCAGCTCACGGCCGGAAAGACCCGCGAAAATGCCGATCGTGCGGTCGCAAACTGGACAGCGGGGCTGCAGCATCGCCGCATGCCCCGCCGCGCGTGAATACCTGGGCGGCGGGCAAATTCCATCCGCCGTCGCAGGCCCGCCGCATTCTCTCGATCTGGTTGCCGGCCATGGCGATGGACCGCTGGCGGCTGGGCGCGCCCGAACGGCGCCAGCTGGACGAGACGCCGCTGGTCCTGATCGCCGACACTGCGCATGGCCCGCGGATCGAGGCCGCCAATCGTGCAGGCGCTGCTGCAGGGGCGAGGGCGGGCATGATGCTTGCCGACGCGCGAACGCTGTGTCCTGAAATCGCGACTGCCCCGTCCGATCCGGCAGGGGATCTCGCCTTCCTCGAAAAACTCGCCGTCTGGGCACAGCGCTGGGGGCCATGGTCCGCGATGGATGCCCCCGACGGCTTGCTGGTGGATGTCACCGCAGTGCCGCATCTCTTCGGCGGGGAGGAGAAGCTGGTCGCAGACGTCGCAGCCGCTTTCGCAAGGCGCGAGCTGGCAGTGCGCTGCGCCATCGCTCCCACAGCCGGTGCGGCCTGGGCGCTGTCGCATTATGCCGCCTCGGGCACGATCCTTGGCGCCTGCGACGATGCCGAGGCGCGGCTGGGCGAACTTCCCGTGGCCGCGCTCCGGCTCGACCAGGATGTCGTCACCGTCCTGCGCCGCCTCGGCCTCAAGAAGCTGGGGGAGCTGACCACGATCGGGCGCGATGCGATCCAGCGGCGCTTCCGCAATCGCAAGTCGCCCGCAGCCAATCCGCTGATCCGGCTCGACCAGTTGCTCGGCCTCGTGCCGGAGCCGTTGCTCCCGGTGGTTCCGCAGCAGATGCCGCTGGTCCAGCGCCGCCTGCTCGAACCGATCCGCCATCGCCAGCTGCTCGACCAGGTGGTGTCCGATCTTGCCGACGACATGGCGCGCGAGCTGGAAGGGCGGGGCGAAGGCGCGCGCAGGCTCGAAATCGGCCTGTGGCGCGTCGATGGCGAAGTTACCGTGCGGCGTCTCGAACTTGCGGCCGCAACGCGGGAAGCGGCGCATATCGTCCGCCTTTTTGCCAGCAAGCTCGACGACATCGACGCTGGCTTCGGCATCGAGATGTTGCGCCTGCGGGCCAGCTGGGCCGAACCTCTGGCGCTGGACCAGGGGGATATCGAGGCGGCGGCAGAGACCCACGGGATTGCCTTGTCCGCCCTGGTCGACCGGCTGGCCGTGCGCCTCGGCGCACAGGCCGTCACGCGCCCGGTCCCCTTTGCCAGCCACATCCCCGAGCGTGCGCAGCGCTGGCAGCCGCCGCTCGAGCCGGAACCGGCGAGCCAGGGGCAGCTGGCCTTTCACAAGCGGCCGCTCAAGCTGCTCGACAAGGCGGAGCGGATTGCGGTGCTCTATGCCACGCCGGACGGCTATCCGCAGCGCTTCCGCTGGCGCGGCGAGGTGCATGAGGTCAACCGTGTCGAAGGCCCGGAGCGCATAGCGCCTGAATGGTGGCGCGAACGCGGTGCCACGCGGCTGCGCGATTACTATAGGATCGAGGACCAGCGCGGCAGGCGCTACTGGATCTACCGATTGGGCATCGTGGGCGACGGGCGCGGCGGCGCACCCGACTGGTACCTGCAGGGGCTATCTGCGTGAGGCTCAGCCTTCGGGGGCTGTTTCGGGGTCGAGTTCGCGCATTTCCTCTTCGGTGAGCGGCTCTTCTTCCACGCCCTCGATCTCGGAAAGCTCGGGCGCCACAGCGCTCTTGCCGCAGACGCGGTACGCGGCCTCGCCGCGACGATCGCGGATGTTCTCTACCGTCGTGGCGGCAACGCGCGACTGCTCGAGCGCACCGGGAGAATTGTTGAACGGCGGGACGAGCGCGGTCGCTGGCACGCAGCGCTCGGTTTTCGCGCCACGATCGTCTTCGTCGACCGGACGATCCTGTGCGGACGCAAGGCTGATCGGCAGGGCGACGCTCATGGCGCCGAGGGCAAGCTTGAGTTTCATCATACGACCTCCGCCAGCCCGAATGGATCAGGCGAAGTGACGCAGGGGTGAACGGTCAGTCCTGCGAGGAAACCAGCGACGCGCGTCGACCGCGCTTGGCGACAGGGATATTGCCGAAGTTGGCGACCGGTCCGGCCTGGACTTCGACCACTTCGCAGGTCTCGGCTACGATCTTGTGCGGGATCGGTCGTTCAAAGACGAGACCGCAGCTCTTCTCGTTGGCCCACACGACCTTCCCGAAATACTCATGGCCGCGCCATGCCAGCAGGCCGGAGACGCCTTCCTGCGGCGGATTGTCGGTCTCGAAGCGCGCACCGGCTTCCGAAAGGTCTGACAGGCGGCCGTCGCGATCGCCGCCCAGCATCTTGAGCTTGGCTTCGCAATCGACCGAATAGCGCTGGACGGTCCGGCGCTCTTCCGCGTTCATGGTGGGAAGTTTCTGGAATAAAGCCACGTGCACCCCTCAGTTGATCAGACAGGTGTGGGCGAGCAGTGGTTAATGCCGACCTTTGCTTCAGCCTTTATGCCATTTTAACCATGAAGGCGGGCCCGGTCCGTCGCCGCATCACCCTGCAGATGAGGATGGGTTCCGCCTGCATATACCTTTTGATATTGGCGAATCCTACCTGAGAACGTATAGTGAACAAATGGCCGCGCAAACTGTCCTCCAGAAGCTCGAAATTCTCGCCGATGCGGCGAAATACGATGCCTCCTGCGCCTCGTCCGGCACGGCGAAGAAGAACAGCCTTGGCGGGAAGGGCATTGGCTCGACCGAGGGGATGGGCATCTGTCACGCTTATGCGCCCGATGGCCGCTGCATCTCGCTGCTGAAGATCCTGCTGACCAACCACTGCGTGTTCGACTGTCATTACTGCGTCAATCGCAAGAGCTCGAACGTGGCGCGGGCGCGCTTCACCCCGCAGGAAGTGGTCGATCTCACGCTCGCTTTCTACCGGCGCAATTATATCGAGGGGCTGTTCCTGTCTTCGGGCATCGTGAAGAACTCGAACCACACGATGGAGCAGATCGTCGAGGTCGCGCGGATATTGCGCGAAGAGCATGATTTTCGCGGCTATATCCACCTCAAGACCATCCCCGAGGCGGATGCGGAAATCGTGCACCAGGCGGGTCTCTATGCCGACCGCGTCTCGATCAATGTCGAGCTGCCGACCGACAGCGGCCTGACCCGCCTCGCGCCCGACAAGGATGCGCGCCAGATCGAAGGCGCGATGGGCAAGGTAAAGGCCGACCTCGTGGAGGCGAAAGATGCGCGCAAGCGGTTCAAGCACGCCCCGCGTTTCGCGCCGGCGGGCCAGTCGACGCAGATGATCGTCGGCGCCGATGCCGCGACCGATGCCGATATCGTTGGCAAGGCGAGCCGGCTCTACGACAATTTCCGTCTGCGCCGCGTCTATTACAGCGCCTTCTCGCCCATTCCCGATGCCAGCGCGGTGCTGCCGCTGAAGCGCCCGCCGCTGATCCGCGAACACCGGCTCTACCAGTCCGACTGGCTGATGCGCTTCTATGGCTACAAGCCGGCCGACGTGATGCAGGCGACCGAGGCGGACGGGAATTTGCCGCTCGATATCGACCCCAAGCTGGCCTGGGCGCTCAAGTTTCGCGAAGCTTTTCCGGTTGATGTGAACCGCGCGTCGAAAGAGCAATTGCTGCGTGTCCCCGGTCTGGGCGTGAAGGCGGTGGGCAAGATCCTAGCGAGCCGCCGCCACCGCGCGCTGCGGCTCGACGATGTAGCATTGCTCACCCAGTCGATCACCAAGGTGCGGCCCTTCATTGTGACCGTCGACTGGCGCCCCATCACGCTGACCGACCGCGCCGATTTGCGCAGCCTGCTCGCGCCCAAGTCCGAGCAGCTGGAGCTGTTCGCCGCATGACCGCGCTCCAGCACGTCAAGCTCGGCACCTATTACGTGGTGCATCTGCCGGAAGCCGACGATTTCGATTTCTGGCGCGAACGCGCGCGCGCTCTCGTCCAGAGCGACGTGCCGCCCGACCGTATAGCATGGGTGGAGCCGGGCGGTAGCGGGGACCTCTTCGCGCATGGCGAGCGGCGCATGCCCGTGCCACCGATGGACGCAAGGCCGGTGCGCGCCAACCGCCGCTTCGTGAGCCTTGCGAAGAACGCCATCCTCCATTCCGATCCGGAACGGTTCGCGCTGCTCTACCGCCTGCTCTGGCGATTGCAGTCGAATCCGCGGATGATGGAGGACAAGGCCGACCTCGACGTGCGGCGGGTGGAGGAACTCGACAAGAATGTCCGGCGCGACAGCCACAAGATGCACGCCTTCGTCCGCTTCCGGCTGGTCGAGAGCGAGGATGAAGAAGTGGGCGAGCATTACGTCGCCTGGTTCGAGCCTGAGCATCACATCCTACGCGCCAATGCGGGCTTCTTCATGCGGCGCTTTTCGAACATGCGCTGGTCGATCCTGACGCCGCGCGGCTCGCTGCACTGGGATACCGAGACCATGTCCGAAGGCCCGCCCGCCGAGCGTCACGATGCGCCCGGCGGCGATCCGATGGAGGACCTCTGGCGCACCTATTACGCCTCCATCTTCAACCCTGCGCGGCTGAAGATCGGCGCGATGCTGAAGGAAATGCCGAAGAAATACTGGAAGAACATGCCCGAGGCTTCGCTCATTCCGGACCTCATCGCGGGCGCGCAGGGGCGCGAGGCGAAGATGGTCGAGAAGGGCGCGCTGGAGTTCGAGGAGCGGCCCGATACGCTCGCCGCCATCGACAAGGCGATCCACGCCTGCCGCAAGTGTCCTATCGGCCAGCTCGACAACCACGCCGTCATGGGCGAGGGTCCTCAGGATGCGGCATTGATGATCGTCGGCGAACAGCCCGGCGACCAGGAGGACCAGACCGGACGTCCCTTCGTGGGGCCTGCCGGGCAGCTCCTCGACACGCATCTGGAAAAGGTCGGCATCGATCGCCGCGCCGCCTACGTCACCAATGCGGTGAAGCATTTCAAATATGTCCAGCGCGGCAAGCGCCGTCTCCACCAGAACCCGGGCGCGAAGGAAATCGACACCTGCCGCTGGTGGATCGAGAGCGAGCGCGCGATCGTGAAGCCCAAGCTGGTGCTCGCCATGGGCGCCAGCGCGGCGCGCGGAATGCTCGGCAAGACAGTGAGCATTTCCAAGGTTCGCGGCGCGCCCATTCCGCTCGAGGACGGCAGCGAGCTCTGGGTCACCGCGCACCCCTCCTACCTCCTGCGCCTCGATGGCCCTGCGCGCGAGGAACAGGCGCGGCTCTTCGATGCCGACCTTGCCGCCGTTCGCGCGCGGCTGGAGGATCAGGCGTGACATGCCCGAGAACGACCAGCAGATACCCAAGCGCACGATCGAGATCGATCCTGCCGGCATAGACGCGCCGCCGCGCAGCGCCTTCGTCGAACTCGGCCTCGTTTCCTGTTTCAGCTTCCTTCGCGGCGCGTCGGATGCGGTGGACTTGGTTCTGCAAGCCCGCGCGCTGGGTTATGACGCAATCGGGATCGCCGATGCCAACACCATGGCGGGCGTGGTGCGCGTGCATACCGAGGCGAAGACGCTCAAGCTGAGGCCCTGCATCGGCTGCCGGATCGAAACGGTCGAGGGTCTGGCCTTCCTCGCCTATCCGAAAAGCCGCAAGGCCTATGGCCGCTTGTGCCGCCTGATTTCGGCGGGGCGGATGCGCACGCTGTCGGGCGAGTGGCAGGAGAAGGGGGCGTGCGACATCAGCCTTGCGATGCTGGCGAAGCATAGCGCAGGCGTGCAGCTGATCCTGATCCCGCCACGCAACCTCGAGTGCGAATTCACTGTCCCGGCATGGGCAAGCAATGTGGTCGGCATGGGCGGCGAGAAGGTGCAGGACCATGTCGCCGCACCTTTTGCGGATGTTATCCCGCACCTCGCAGCGGGCCTCCCCACGCTCCGCCATATCGCAGCGGCCTTCCTCTATACCGATAGTGACGTCGCGCGGATCGAGCGGCTCGATGCGCTCGCCCGCGCGAACGGCCTCTCCATCCTCGCCACCAACGACGTGCATTACGCGACGCCCGACAGGCGTCCGCTGCAGGACGTGATGACCGCTATCCATCACAAGACCACGGTGGCGCGGGCAGGGCACCTGCTCCATGGGAATGCCGAGCGGTACCTGAAGCCGCCCGAAACCATGTGCCGCCTGTTCGAACGCTGGCCGCATGCCATTTCCGCCGCGCGCGAGGTGGCCGATGCCTGCGATTTCAGCCTCGACGAGCTGCAATACGAATATCCCGAAGAACTCTATCCGGGCGGGGCCGAGCCGCAGGACTATCTCAAAAGCGAGACATGGAAGGGGGCGGAGTGGCGCTATCCCGAAGGCGTGCCCGACAGCGTCACCGAAACGCTGCACAAGGAACTGGCGCTGATCGGCAAGATGGACCTTGCGCGCTATTTCCTGACCATCAAGGACATCGTCGATTTCGCGCGGACCAAGGTCGACCCGCCGATCCTGTGCCAGGGGCGCGGCAGCGCGGCCAATTCGGCGGTCTGTTATTGCCTCGGCATCACCAATGTCGACCCGGCGCAGCACCAGCTGTTGTTCGACCGCTTCATCTCCGAAGACCGTAAGGAGCCGCCCGATATCGACGTCGATTTCGAGCACGAGCGGCGCGAGGAGGTCATCCAGTATCTCTACCGCAAATACGGCCGCCACCGCGCCGGGCTATGCGCCACGGTGATTCACTATCGCCCGCGCATGGCGATCCGCGAGGTGGGCAAGGCCATGGGCCTGACCGAAGACGTCACTGCCGCGCTCGCCAAGACGGTGTGGGGCGGGTGGGGCCGCGAAATCAGCGAGAAACACGCTCAGGAGACGGGCATGGATGTGACCGACCCTCACCTCAAGCGCGTTCTGAAACTGACCGAACAAATGATTGGAATGCCGCGCCATTTGTCGCAGCACGTCGGCGGGTTCATCCTCACCGAAGGCGCGCTGACCGAGACGGTGCCGGTCGGCAATGGCGCCATGCCCGAGCGCAGTTTCATCGAGTGGGACAAGGACGATATCGAGGCGCTCGGCATCCTCAAGGTCGATGTGCTGGCGCTGGGTATGCTGACCTGCATCAAGAAGTGCCTCGACCTCTTGGGCGACCACCACGGCCGCCAGCTCACTCTCGCCAATGTCCCGCGCGAAGACCCGGAAACCTATGCCATGCTGCGCAAAGGGGACTCGCTTGGCGTGTTCCAGGTCGAAAGCCGGGCGCAGATGAACATGCTGCCCCGCCTGCGCCCCCGCCAATTTTACGATCTCGTCATCCAGGTCGCCATCGTCCGCCCCGGCCCGATCCAGGGCGACATGGTGCATCCCTATCTCAAGCGTCGCCGCGGGGCCGAAGAGGTGAGGATACCGGCACCAAGCCCGCAGCATGGTCCGCCCGACGAACTCTCCAGCATCCTCGAACGCACGCTGGGCGTTCCGATTTTCCAGGAACAGGCGATGAAGATCGCGCTCGATGCGGCCAAATTCTCGTCCAAGGAGGCGAACCGGCTGCGCAAGGCCATGGCGACTTTCCGCAGCCGCGGGATGGTGGACGAGCTGCAGGACATGATGGTCGAACGCATGGTCACGCGCGGCTATGACCGCGAGTTCGCGCAGCGCTGCTTCAACCAGATCCGCGGTTTCGGCGAATACGGCTTTCCCGAAAGCCACGCCGCCAGCTTCGCGCATCTCGTCTATGTGTCGAGCTGGCTCAAGTGCCACTTTCCCGCGGCCTTCGCCTGCGCGCTGCTCAATTCGCAGCCCATGGGCTTTTACGCGCCTGCCCAGATCGTGCGCGATGCGGCGGAGCACGGGGTGCGCGTTCTGCCGGCGGATGTGAATTTATCCCAATGGGACTGCACGCTGGAAGAAACGGGCGAGGGCGGAGCGGTCGAAGGCGACAGCGGCCGCCTCGACAAGCATATCGCTTTGCGGCTCGGCCTGCGGATGATCGACGGGCTGTCCGAAGCGGTTGCGGCGCAGCTTGTCGCCGAGCGGGAGGAACATGGCGCATATGAGGATGTGCGCGCGCTGCGCGACCGTGCGCGCACCGGCCCCGCGCATGTCGAACGGCTCGCCAGCGCCGATGCCTTCGGCTCGATGCAACTCACGCGACGGCAGGCCTTGTGGGATACGCGCAGCCTTGTCGGCGGGCCTGACCTGCCGCTTTTCGCGGCCGCTGCTGCGCGGGACGAGGGGGCGGAAAAGCAGGCCACGCAGCTTCCGCAGATGCCGCTCAGCGAGGAGGTGGTGGCCGATTACCAGACCACGCGCCTTAGCCTGAAGGCGCACCCGATGGCGTTCCTGCGCGCCAGTCTTGCCGAGCGCGGCTTCGTGCGCGCCTGCGACCTGCGCGCGAAGAAATTCCGGAGCATGGTCCATGTCGCCGGCGTGGTGCTGATCCGCCAGCGACCGGGCAGCGCCAAGGGCGTGTGCTTCATCACGCTGGAAGACGAGACCGGCGTCATCAACCTCGTCGTCTGGCCGGATCTGAAGGAAAAGCAGCGCCGCGTGGTCATGGGTTCGCGCCTGATGGAGGTGAGGGGCCGCGTCGAATATGACGACGAGGTCATCCATGTCATCGCGCAGCACATGACCGATGCGACAGGCGAGTTGAACAAACTCTCGGACGACATGCTGAGCGCCCCGCTCGCCCGCGCCGACCATGTCTCATCGCCGCTGCCCGACAAGTTCAACCCGCGCGACAATCTGCGCGAAGGCAAGGACGATCCCTACCAGCCCGTCGAGCCGTGGCAGGAACCGCCACCGGGCAACCGCGAATGCGGTTGGCATCAAGGCCATCCGCGCGATGTGCGTATCATCCCGAAATCGCGCGACTTCCACTGAGACCCGCGTTACTGGCGCGCCCATGTTCGATCCGGAACGCCTCATTGCCTTTGCCTGGGTGACAGCGCTCACCAGCGTCGTGCCCGGCCCCTCCATGATGTTCGTCATGGGGCAGGCGATTTGGCGCGGACCGCGCGCAGGCTGGGCGGCGCTGATGGGCATGCAGATCGGCTACATCGTCTGGTGGATTGCAGCTGCGCTGGGCCTTGCGACGCTGGCCTCGGCCTACCCGCTAGCCTTCAAGGCGCTCGCGGTGGCGGGTGTACTCTATCTTGCATGGCTGGGCGTGCAGGCGATCCGGCACTCGTTCCATGCAGGCGAGGACGAGACGGGCGAGCTCAAACGCAAGCTTTCGACCAACACCTTTCGCGACGGGATTGCCGTTGCGATCGGGAATCCCAAGTCGCTGATCTACGTCGTGGCGATCATCCCGCCCTTCGTCGATCCGGCCGGTTCGATCGGATGGCAAATCGCCACTCTCGCAGCCATCGCGCTGGTCATCGACCTGTTGATCGGCTGGCTTTATATCGGAGCGGGCAAGCAGATGGCGCGGGCCATGGAGCGCGCCGCCACGCGTCGCTGGATCGATCGGGGCATCGGGATCGTATTCATCCTGATCGCCTTGTTCATCGCGATCGATCTTTACGGGACGCAGCTGTGAACTTCACCCTATCGCGCCGCATCGGCAAGTTCGTGTTCGACCGGCGCGTGGTCATGTTGCTCCTTGTCATCGGCTTGCTGGTGGCTGGCCGCAGCTGGCTCGCCGATCACCCGGAACACAACCCTTGGGCACCGTTGAGCCTCGACCATCCTACGGGCTGGGCGACCGAAAGGAAGCTGCTCGCCCTGAGAAGCGATGTGCCTGCCTGTCGCGCGGTCCTTGAGCGCAGCGCTGTTTCCTTCACGGCCCTCGAGCCGGCCGGCGAAGGCGAATGCCGGCGCGATGACCGGACAAGGCTAGGCGATTACCCGCTCAACCCGGATACTCCTGCAACCACGTGCCCGGTTGCAGTCGCGATGGAGTTGTGGAAGCGAAACAGCCTCGATCCGGTCGCCAAGGAGATCTTCGGAAGCAAGGTTGCCCGGGTCGAACACATGGGCGCCTATTCCTGCCGCCGGATGTATGGCCGGGACGATGGCCCGTGGAGCGAGCATGCCACCGCCAATGCGCTCGATATCGGTGGTTTCGTCCTCGAAGACGGGACTCGGATTTCCGTCCTGGCCGACTGGCCGGGCGAGGGCGACAAACAGCGTTTCCTGCGCGAAGTCAGGGATGGTGCCTGCACGGTCTTCGCAACCGTCCTGTCACCCGATTACAATGCTGCGCATGCCAATCACTTCCATTTCGACATGTACGACCGGTGGACCAGTGTTTGTCGCTGATCAGGTAAACAGCTTCTTCACTTCGCGCGGCATGCGTGCATCGTCGATCTGAACGAAGGCGGTGCTGCCGAAATCACCGAGATAGGCTTGGCCGGACTCATCGATCACATGGACCCGGTCGAAATGCGTATCGTTCTCGGGGACGAAAACAAAGGCCGACTGATTGTCGGCAATGCCGGTGAGGTTGCCGGGCCAAACACGGGCAGCACCGAGGATCGAGCGACTGTCGAGGTCGAAATCCCTTGGATAATGCAGATAGTTCACCGCGAAGAGGATATGTGCCTCCTCGAGGCCACTGGGCCAGTCGATGGAGAAAATGCGGCCCGGTCCTTCGACGATGCGCGGCTCTTCGATGTCATACATTGCCGCGAAGTCGGCAAAGATGGTGCGGAGCTCATATCCGGCCCATCCTCGCACGCGAAGAGTGAACTGGTCGCCTTCGACCAGTCGGACGTCCAGGTCCCTCGCCGGGGAGTGCCGTTTTAAGGCGTCGCCTGCCATCACAACCCCGCCCAGAAACAGTCCGCCGACAAGGATGGCGAGAATTACGCTGACCATCTACTGTCCGACCGCTTCCAGCGAATACCCTGCGCTGCGGACGGTGCGTACGGGATCGCGTGCCCCCTCTATCTCGATCGCCTTGCGCAGCCGGCGAATATGGACATCGACCGTTCTCAGTTCGATATCGCTTTCCGTACCCCACACGCCGTCGAGCAGTTGGTTGCGGCTGAACACGCGACCGGGACTTTCCATGAAGAACTTGAGAAGCCGGTATTCGGTCGGGCCAAGCTTCATCGTCTGGCCTTTACGGCTCACCTTATGAGCCACGGGGTCGAGTGCGAGATCGCCGACCTCGATGCTTTCCCCTGCCAGCACCGGCCGGATACGGCGCATGACAGCGGCGACGCGGGCCAGCAGTTCGCGGGGCGAGAAGGGCTTGGTCAGGTAGTCGTCCGCGCCAGTTTCAAGGCCACGGATGCGGTCGTCCTCGGCCTCGCGTGCGGTCAGCATGATGATGGGAACATGCGAGGTCGACTTGTCGCGGCGCAGGCGGCGACAAACCTCGATGCCGCTAGTCCCCTCGATCATCCAGTCGAGGATTACGAGGTCGGGCAGTTCCTCGCTCGCAAGCAAGAGGGCCTCGTCGCCATCCGCAGTCGTGCGGACGTCGTAGCCCTCGTTCGAGAAGCGGTATTCGAGAAGTTCGGAGAGGGCGGGATCGTCCTCAACGAGAAGTAGCTTGCCAGCCTGCACCTTGGCCCCTTCCTGCAGTTTGTCTGGCACGGCAGTATGACCCTCAAGCTACAGAATTGTGTCAGCCGTCCTCGTCGGGCGGATAGGTGCCGGTCGCAGCGAAGTGGACCATTTCCGCAACGTTGGTGGCGTGGTCGCCGATCCGTTCGAGGTTGCGGGCGACAAACAGCAATTGCGCCGCGCTGGAGATGGTTGCCGGGTTCTCGACCATGTGGCTGACGAGGTTGCGGAAGATCGAATTGTAGAAAGCATCCACCTTCTCGTCGGCAGCGATCACTTCGCGCGCCAACTCGGGATCGCGGGCAGCATAGGCGGTCAGTACATCGTGGACCATTTCGCTGGCGACTTCGGCCATGGCCGGAAGCAGCGTGAGCGGTTCGAACTGCTTGCGATTGTCGCCGATCTCGCGGCTCGCCTTGGCGATGTTCTTCGAATAGTCGCCGATGCGTTCGACAACGCCGGCGATCTTCAGCGCAGCGATGACTTCGCGCAGATCGTCTGCCATCGGCGCACGCAGCGCGATGATGCGAACTGCGAGCTTGTCGATCTCGCTTTCGAGAGCGTCGATCTTCTTGTCGCCCTTGACGACTTTCTTCGCCAGCACGTCGTCGCCCTTCACGAGAGCATCGAGCGCTTCCTGGATTGCGACCTCGGCGAGCCCGCCCATTTCCGCGATCAGGCCGCGCAGGCGGGTAATGTCTTCGTCGAAGGCTTTTACGGTATGTTCGTTCATGATCTCAAAGCCTTACCCGTAACGGCCCGTGATGTAATCCTGAGTCCGCTGTTCGATCGGATTGGTGAATATGTCAGATGTCCGGCCATATTCCACCATCTTTCCGAGGTGGAAGAACGCCGTGCGCTGGCTGACGCGGGCAGCCTGCTGCATCGAGTGGGTGACGATGACGATAGCATAGCGGCCGTTCAGCTCGTCGATCAGCTCCTCGATTTTCGCGGTGGCGATCGGGTCGAGTGCCGAGCAGGGCTCGTCCATCAGGATGACTTCCGGATCGACCGCAATGGCGCGCGCGATGCACAGGCGCTGCTGCTGGCCGCCTGACAGGGCGGTGCCGCTGTCCTGCAGGCGATCCTTCACTTCTTCCCACAGGCCCGCGCGGCGGAGCGACTTTTCGACCACGGCATCAAGCTCGTCCTTGCCCTCGGCAAGACCGTGGATCTTGGGACCGTAGGCGATGTTCTCGTAGATCGACTTCGGGAACGGGTTTGGCTTCTGGAACACCATGCCGACACGCGCGCGCAGCTGCACCACGTCGAGGTTCGGACTGTGAATGTCTTCGCCGTCGAGCATGATCTGGCCCTCGACGCGGGCCGAGGGGATCGTGTCGTTCATGCGATTGAGCGAACGCAGGAAGGTCGACTTGCCGCAGCCCGAAGGGCCGATGAACGCCGTGACGTATTCGGTCGGGATGTCGATCGAGACATTGTCGATCGCCTTCTTGTCTCCGTAGAATACGGAAACGTCCCGCGCACTCATCTTGGCGTCGGTGTTCTCAAGGTTTTCGTGAACTACAGTCACCATTTTTTCTCGAACTTGTTGCGCAGGTAGATGGCGAGGCCATTCATCATGAGGAGGAAGGCCAAGAGCACGATGATAGCCGCACTCGTGCGTTCCACGAAGCCGCGGTCGATTTCATCGGACCACAGGAAGATCTGCATCGGCAGAACCGTGGCGGGGGAGGTGAAGCTGTCGGGCGGCGATGCGACGAAGGCGCGCATGCCGATCATCAACAGGGGCGCGGTTTCACCCAGCGCGCGGGCCATGCCGATGATGGTGCCGGTCAGGATACCGGGCAGCGCCAGCGGAAGCACGTGGTGGAAGACCACCTGGACCGGCGATGCCCCGATTGCGAGGGCACCGTCGCGAATGCTCGGCGGCACTGCCTTGATGGCGTTGCGACCGGCGATAACGATGACCGGCATGGTCATCAGGGCCAGCGTCATGCCGCCGATCAGCGGGGCCGAACGGTAACTCGGGAAAATCGCCAGGAAGACTGCAAGACCGAGCAGGCCGAAAATGATCGAAGGCACCGCCGCAAGGTTGTTGATCGACAGTTCGATCAGGTCGGTCCAGCGGTTCTTCGGCGCGTATTCTTCCAGGTAGAGGGCCGCCAGCACGCCGATGGGGAAGGCGAGCATGAGGGTCACGATCATGGTCAGGATCGAGCCCTTGAGCGCACCCCAGATACCGACCTGCTGCGGGTTGGTGGCGTCGGCGCGGGTGAAGAAGCCGGCGTCGAACTTCTCGTCCAGCTTGCCCTGGCTCGCAAGGGTCGAGGCGAGTTCCTGCATGTCCTGCGAGCCTTCGCCGTCATAGCCGGCGGCAAGGTCTGCGCTGGCCGGAAGCCAGAAGGTGGCCTGCCTCTGGACGAGGCCCGGATCTTCGGCGATCGCGGCAGCGACATCGCGCCAGGCCTGGGTGCCGAGTTCCTCTGCGCCTTCTTCGCCAAGCGCTTCGACCGCGTAATACTGAACGACTTCCGGAAGGCCCTGCGCCTGCAGCGCCTGGACGGCAGTACCATCCTCGATCGCCTGCGGGTCGACCGAGATTGCTGCCTGGGTGAAGTCGATCGGCACTTCCATCTCTGCACGCTGGAAACCGCCGATGCCGTTGATGGTCATCGACCCGAGCAGGTAGATCAGCACGGCGATCGAGAACACGATGGCCGACAGGCCGAGGGCCTTGAACCGCTTTTCGGCGGCGTAACGCTTCTTCAGGCGTGCTTCGAACGCCGGGGTGCGTGTGGGGGCGATTTGCTCATTCATAAGCTTCGCGGAACCTCTTCACGACGCGCAGGGCGATGAAATTCAGGGCGAGGGTGACCATGAAGAGCACGAAGCCCAGCGCGAAGGCGCTCAGCGTGGCCGGATGATCGAAGCTGCCTTCACCGGTCAGCATGGCGACGATCTGGACCGTCACGGTGGTCATGGATTCGAGCGGGTTCGCGCTCAGGTTGGCAGCGGTCGATGCGGCCATGACGACGATCATGGTTTCACCGATTGCGCGACTGATCGCGAGCATGATGCCGGCAACGATGCCGGGGAGGGCGGCAGGAATGATGACGCGGCGGATCGTCTCGTTGGTGGTCGCGCCCATGGCAAGGCTGCCATCGCGCATCGCCTGCGGAACGGCTGCGATGCTGTCGTCCGCCATCGAGGAGACGAAGGGAATAATCATCACGCCCATGATGAGACCGGCAGCAAGCGCGCTCTCGCTCGAGGCGTTGGCGATACCCAGCGAAACCGCGAAGTCGCGGATGGCGGGTGCGATCGTCAGGGCCGCAAAGTAACCGTAAACGACTGTCGGGACACCCGCGAGGATTTCCAGCGCAGGTTTCACCCAGGCGCGGACCTTGGGATTGGCATACTGGGTAAGGTAGATCGCGCTCATCAGGCCAAGCGGAATTGCCACGATCATGGCGATGATAGCACCGATGAACAGCGTCCCCCAGAACAGCGGGATCGCGCCGTAGCGGGTGGGGTCGGGGTTCGCCGCATTCGCCATCGGGTCCGGTGCCCAGTGCGTGCCGAACAGGAAGTCGATCGGGCTGACCATGCCGAAGAAGCGGACGGTCTCGAACACGAGGCTCGCGAAAATTCCGATCGTGGTAAGAATGGCGACGAGCGATGCGCCGAGCAGGATCGCCATGACGATCTTTTCGACACGGTTGCGGGCCGCGAAATCGGGCTTGAGTCGCAGGAACGAGTACGCGCCGCCCAGGAAAGCGATCAGCAGCGTGACGATGATGCCGATCCAGTTGTAGCGCGAAATGGCTTCGCGATACGGCTCGACGAATTCACGGGCGAGCGGATTGAAAACGGCCTGCGATGCGCCGGTGGCGACTGCCCGGGCTTCGTTGAGGATGGTCTGACGCTGGAATCCGAATGCGGGCAGCTGGTCGGCCGCAGGCGATGCAAGTACCGACTGGGTCACGAGACCGGGCGCAGTTGCGCTCCAGATCGCGACAAAGGCAAGCACTGGAAGTACGATCCACAGTGCCACGTACCATGCGTGGTAGCTGGGAAGGCTCGCCAGCCGCCCGGAGGTGCTGGCGCGCCTGAAGGTCCATGCACGCGCACGAGCCGCCAACCAACCGGCGAGCCCGAGCCCGAGGGCCAGGAGAAGCAGGAGGGTCGGCGACATGGTGCTTGTGCTATTCCTTACTTGAGTTCGGAACCGTCGAGGGTGTCGTAATTGGTCGCGGCCGAAACCGAACGAGCCATTACGTCCTCAGGGTTGGCGACGAGGCCGATCTTGGCCAGTTCGCCGCCGCGGTCCCACATCTGCGTCCACTGCGCGAGGAATTCCTTGAGGCCCGGGATGGCTTCGAGGTGGGCCTTCTTCACATAGACGTAGAGCGGGCGCGCGCCCGGATATTCGAAGTTGGCGATGTTCTCGTAGGTCGGGGCAACGCCGTTCATGTTGAGGCCCTGCACCTTGTCGGCATTTTCCTCAAGATAGGAATAGCCAAAGATACCCACAGCGTTCGGGTTGCCTTCGATCTTCTGGACGATGAGGTTGTCCTGCTCGCCCTGGTCGACGTACTTGCCGTCGCTGCGGACCTCGGTGCAAAGCTGCGCGTGGCGGTCCTTGTCGCTGTCCTTCAGCGCTTTCATTTCGGCATTGGTGTCGCAGCCGACTTCAAGGATCAGTTCCTTGAGCGCGTCACGGGTGCCCGAGGTGCTCGGCGGGCCGTAGACAAGGATTTCGATGTCGGGGAGCGAGGGATCGACATCGGCCCAGGTCTGGTTGGTCTGTTCGCCGCCATAGGGCGAAGCGGCCAGTGCTTCGTAGACCATCTTCGGGGTCAGGTTCATGGTGATGCCACCCTTCGCCGAAGCGAGAGCGATACCGTCGAGGCCGACCTGGATTTCGATGACGTCGGTAACGCCGTTCTGCTGGCAGGTTTCGAACTCGCTGGCCTTCATGCGGCGCGAGGCGTTCGCGATGTCGGGCGTTTCAGCGCCGACGCCTGCGCAGAACAGCTTCATGCCGCCGCCCGTGCCGGTCGATTCGATGATCGGCGACTTGAAGTCCGGGTAGTTGCGGGTGAAGGTTTCCGAAACAGCCTTGGCAAACGGATAGACGGTCGACGAGCCGACGCCCTTGATCTGGTCGCGCGAGGCGCTGCCAGCTTCATTGCCACCGCAGGCTGCGAGGGTGAGAGCCGAAGCGGCTGCGAGTGCGAATTTGAAAGTCTTGGTCATATGGGTACCCCTTTGGTGTCCAACTAGCCGCAAAAGAGCGCGGAATTGTTACGTGTTGACGACAAGAGTGTGACTTTCGCTACGGGACCGCCGAATCTCTTCGGCAGCCCCATAACGGGATTGAAATCAGAAATCGACCTGCGCGCGAACACCGAAGGCATCGACGCCGTAATCGGTTTCGCCGGTGGAGGTCGGCAGGACCGCATCTTCGTAGTCCATGCGGCCATAGTTCACGCTGAAGAGCGTGTTCGAGGCCGGCTTCCAGATCAGCGAGGCCTGGTAGCCGTGCTGCACGCCGCCGATGATGCCGACATCGTTGAGGTCGAGGTGGTCGTAGCGCAGGTTGACCTGCACCGAACCGATTCCTCCGGCACCCAGCGGATTTTCCGGCTTCACGCGGTCGAACTTGCCGCCCTTGTAACCGCGCGTATCGCCCTTGGTCAGGAAGTAACCGGCTTCGACATAGCCGCCGAAGAAGGTCGGGTCTTCCATTGCCAGCGGCATGTCGACATTTTGCAAGTAGCCTTCGGCCGCTGCGTGGAACGGTCCCGAAATCACGGCTGCTTCGATGCCTGCACCGAATTCGCTGTCGGCATCGAGGTTGCCGGTGTTCACGAAACGGGTCGAGGTGAAGTGGACGAACGGACGCTGGCGATAGCGAACGGTCGCATCGTCTTCGCCGAGGTCATTGTAGTGCAGCGAGCCACCGAAGTGCAGCTGGGTATCGCCCATCTTCGGCATGACGACCAGGCGGCCGTCGAAGCTACGGTTGTCGGTGTCCGTGTCGTCGAAATTGTCGGTGAAGACGCCCGCCTGCGCGAGGACGATGCCACTGTTAAAGCTCACCGACGCACCGATCCGGCGCTCGAAGCCAAAGGCATCGGTAAAGGCAGCGCGCTCGATGAAGCTGGTGTGCAGCGAGCTGGTCAGTTCTTCCAGCGACTGGAAGTTGTTCTGGTGACCGATAGCGATTTCGGCATTGCCGGCATCGTAGGTCAGGATGGCATCGGCTGCTTCGACTTCGTTCCCGGCGAAGTCGAGTTCGAACTTGTAGCCGAAGCCACCGGGCAGGTCGCCCGATGCGCCCAGGCGGGCGCGGCGCACTTCGTTGCCGAAGCCATCGTCCGCGCCGGTCGATCCAGGGGCGCTGGTCCAGCCTGCGTCGAACATCAGGCGACCGCGGGGCTTGAAGCTCCAGCCATCCTTCTTTTCCAGTGCAGCTGCCGGAACAGGTTCCGGGGCCGGCTGCGCAGCTGCTTCGGCATTGGCGGCGATTGCCGTTTCCTGCGCTTCGTTGGCAGCCCTGGTTTCGGCCAGTTCGCCTTCGAGCTGGTCGATGCGCGAAACGAGTGCCTGAAGCTGGGCGCGCATGGTTGCGAGCTCTTCTTCCGTGGTTGGAGCGGCATCCTGCGCGAAGACGGGGGTGGCGATGGTGCAGCTCATGGCCGCCGCGAGGACGGAGAGCCGGAAAGCGGTCTTCATGTTACGAATCCCTTACAACGTTACGATCCGGCGTCGCCTCTATGACTGCTCTATTACGGGAATGTGACAAGGGGTGCGCAAGGAGGTTGCGCAAAACGAAGAGCTTGATTTCTCGAATGTAAAATTAAATTACGCGTCGGGCGTAGCTAGCGGGAGCGTCACCTTGATGCGCGTCCCTTCGCCCAGCGTACTGTCGATCGCGAGTTTTCCGCGATGGCGCTCGACGATGTGCTTCACGATGGCGAGGCCGAGACCGGTGCCGCCCGATGCGCGGCTGCGGCCAGGGTCGGTGCGATAGAACCGGCGCGTCAGGTGCGGGAGGTGTTCGGGTGCGATCCCGTCACCACGATCCTGCACCGACAGGAGGACGCGTTTTTCTCCCTGTGGCTGGAGACGGACCGTGACCTGCTTGTCCTCGTCCCCATATTTGAGCCCGTTATCGACGAGATTGCGCACGAGCTGTTCGAGCTGCTGCTGGTCGCCGTTGATAAGGAACTCGCCATGAGCTTCGATATCGAGCCGCTCAGCGCGATCACCGGCGGCATCGCGGGCCGCACGGTCTACCAGCTTGCCCAGATCGATCGACTCGCTCGGAAGGTCGTGCTTTTCCGCCTCGATCCGGGAGAGCGACATCAGGTCGCTGACGAGATCCTGCAGGCGCTTACCTTCGCGCTGGATCGTAGCGAGAAACTTGTCCCCCACCTTGGGGTCGAGGTCGTCCACGTCTTCACGAAGCGTTTCGACATATCCGAGGATCGAGGCGAGTGGCGTACGCAGTTCGTGGCTGGCATTGGCGACGAAATCGGTATGTGCCCTGCTTATGTCCGCCTCGGCAGTCTTGTTCACGAACTCGATGATGGCGAGGCCGTTTTCGAGCTTCTTGCGGTTGATGCGCCAGATATCCCGTCGCCGGGCAATGCCTCGCACCACGGCAGCGCCATCACGGTCGCTGTCGAGCAAGTCCACCGCTTCGGGCTGGCGAAGCGCCATCTTCACGTCCTGCCCGAGGATATGCGCGCCAAGGAGGCGTCGCGAGGCGAGATTCGCGATGATGACGCGCCCGCCTTCGGTCACGATCACCGGGGTTTCGGAATGCTCGAAGAGATCGCCCATATTATCGCGGGAGATCGCGCCATTACCATTGGTGGGTGTGGGGGGCGGAGGCGTGGCACCTACCAGCCAGAGCGACCCGGCCCAGACCAGCAATATGGCTGCTACCGGGACGACCGGGAAGCCGAGCGCAAGCAGCCCGATGGCCGTCGCGATCGCCAGTGCAAATGCCGACCAGGGAAAATCGCGTTTGCTCATTACGATGCCGCGCTTAGCGAGGCTCTTCTGGGAGCGCTAGTACCCGGTGCATATTGTCATGGAAGAAGTGGTGACCCGTACGGGAATCGAACCCGTGTTTCAGCCGTGAAAGGGCCGCGTCCTAACCGCTAGACGAACGGGCCACACAATGTGGCGCTTTGCGCGGATTGCAGATGCAATAACGCCACCGATGGTGACCCGTACGGGAATCGAACCCGTGTTTCAGCCGTGAAAGGGCCGCGTCCTAACCGCTAGACGAACGGGCCAC